>LJSH01000006.1 GCA_001314625.1 Oceanicaulis sp. HLUCCA04 | reverse complement strand
CGCTCATGCGGACGATGAACTCTCCCGCCTTCAAGTTTCGAGACCCAATAGCGTTGTGCCTCGTCGTTAAAGGCGGCGATCGCCAGGTCTTTCTGGCTCATTTCGTTCGCCGCCCGGAATTCGGCGACCATTTTTCCTAAGCGAATTCCGAAACTTGGCACCTCGCTCTCCCTCATTCGACAACTTTCGACAACCCGTCCCGGCGCGGGTTGCCCTTATCAAACATCACTATGAACAGCCGGATTTTCAATACGACGCCGCCAGAGGTCAGCGAGATGAAAGCTCTCAATGCTTTCGAAGCGGCCCTGCGCGAGATGCAGCCGCCCTCGAAAGCGGTCACCGCTGAGGCGGTGCGCGAGCTGTTCGGGCTTACCCGCAATGAGGCGGACGCGGCACAAGCAACGGCGGATCAGCTCCAAGCGGAGCTGAGCGACGCCTTCCATGCCTTCCTGACCCTTCATGAAGACACGCCCGGCTTCGCGAGGCTGAAGGCCGACCATGGGCGTCTGCTCCGTCTCGCCAGCGCGAAAGGGGCCGACCATGACTAAGGCAAACACCCGTCCAGCAACTCGCCAAATTACTCGGCTACGCCCGCATCAGATTGAAATGATCGGCGCGCTGCACGGCGCTGCGCGCAAAGCCTTCCTGCTGGCGGCGGCGGGGCTTTCGGCGCTTCCGCTCGTCCTTATCGTGCTCGGGGCGGCGCTGGCGGTGGAGTTTCAACTGATGCTCCACACCATGGTAACGCTCCTGGATGACGGGACCGGCAATCAGCCGATCACCCTTCTCGCGCTTGCTTCCCTGATCGCGATCGTCGCGTTGCATGTGCTCACCCGTCAGCCGGGGAGCGAAGCGATCCATCGCTGGATGATGCGTCTCGGCCTGGTTGCGCTTGTGCTCTTCCTTCTGGGTTTCGGCCTGATCGTCGCAATGACGAGCTTTGAGGTCGCAGCCTCCATGCTGTTCGATCCGGCCACCGGCATCGATGGGCTCGATAGCTGGCTCGCCAATACCGATGGCGCGCCGGACGATGAAAGCCTTGTCGAGTTCCTTCGCGATCTGTTCGCGGACTATGGCGGGCTGATTGCCCTCCTGTTCGCGACCCTTGGCCTGGGCGGTGTGTTTTTCCTGACCGTGCTGGTGAGTCATTTCCTGATCGGCGTGGCGCTCAAGCTCGCTGGCGAGTTTGTCACTGCACTCACGCGGATGCGGGAGTCTGCCAGGCTGAAAGCGGCGATGCTTGCCGCTGATGCGGCCCTTGGGGCGGCGGCGCACAAGGTTACGGGCCATGACGCTGTGTCGCCGGTGACGGCGGTGCGCGAGGCCGTGGCCACTCTTACGGCGAAAGCCGATAGCGCGCTGAGCTATCCGCGCCGTGTGGTCCAGGCGTCGGCGTTGATGAAGCCCGATGAAGATGGCGATCCGCTGGCCGGACTCGGCTCCAAGCTCCTCGGCCTGCCCGATGAAGTCGGCACGCTCGATGTGCCCGCCCTCAAAACCCTTCTGGCCGATCTCGACCAGGTGATCAGCGAAGACGTGCTCTTCGACATCGCCGTGTCGGTGGCGATCACCGAGTTCGGCCTCACCGATAATGATCTGGAGATGTTCGATGACTAAGGCTGCTTTCCTTGCTGGCTGCGCCATGCTGAGCCTTTTCGGCCAATCCGCCTTCGCGGATGATCAGCGCACCCCGCGCGATCTGATGATTGCGCTCGATGTCTCGACCTCGAATGTCATCGTCGAAAGCGACGTCATGGCGGCCAAGGCCGGTCGCAAGGCGGCGGAGATGATCCGTACCCTTGGCAATGGCGATCGGCTGCGTATCCGCACCTTTGGCTCCTACAGCCAAAGCGATAACCCGCTGCGCCTTGATATCACGGTGTCGCGGCGAATGCCTGCGGCCCGCGTCGCGGCAAGTGTGGAACGGCTTATCGCCAGCCTCCCGGAACTGGTGGCGAGCGGACGCCTGCCTGCGGGCGGCACAACGCACATCACGGCCTTTCTTGAAGAGGAAGCGGCGCTGCTGTCCTGCGGCACACGCCTGACCGCGCTTGTTCTCTTCACCGACGGGATTGAGGCATCGCCTGGCACAAGCCCGGAACGTTTGGCCAGCGGTGAAACCCCGTTGCCTGCGCCGAACGGCGATCTGCTCCAGGGCTGCGGGGTCAGCCTCTACGGAATTGGTGAGACAACCGGCGGCGCTGAGCGCGCCCGCACCCAAAACCTGATCGATGCCTGGACAGTCTGGGCTGATCAAGCCGGGGCGCTCTTCGAAGCTTTCCCGAAATATTGATGCGGAGAATACAGATGAATAACAAAATGAAAAACTCTGTAACCCGCGTAAATCCGGGATTTATTTGCAAGTATACAACTCATAGTGGTATACTGAAGATAGAGGACTGGCTTTTTCTTAAAGCCAGCTTGTTGGAATAGATGGGACCGGACTATGAAAAATACCGGCCCCTGCTGGATGAATTTAACCTCGCGGATGACAAAAGAGACGAGTTCATCGATGTTATGTGGGCCCTGCTCGACAGCTTCGTTGCCCGTGCTTACGGCACAGATGCTGTCCAGAAAGTCGTTGATAAACAGCGACGTAGTTCTGGCAAGGCTGATTCGGATGAGGTAAAATCCGATGAAACGATAATGATTACAGAGCTGAACAATGACTGAGAAGAAACAACCTGCCGTCATCTATTGCCGCGTTTCTGATACAAAGCAGAAAACGGAAGGCCACGGCCTGGAAAGCCAGGAAGTGCGGTGCGTCGAATACGCGAAAAGCAAGGGTTATGAGGTCGTTGCGACCTACAAGGACGATGCATCCGGCGGCGATCTGAAGCGTCCTCAAAGCGAGGAAATGCTGAAATTTCTGCGCGCCAACCGCCGCGTTCCTCATGTCATTATCATTGAAGATATCAGCCGCTTGGCGCGTGACACCCGCATCTGGATGTGGTTCCGCGACGAACTGGCCAAAACCAACTCGATACTGGAATGCCCGTCATTCCAGTTTGGCGACACCTCCGAAGCCTGGTTGATGGAGATGATGTCGGTGAACTTTGCCGAATATCATCGCCTCAAGAATGCCGAGCAGACCCGCAACCGCATGTGGGGCCGGATGATGAACGGCTATTGGGTCTTCAAAGCGCCCATCGGATTGAAATACGAAAAGGTTGGCGCGCACGGCAAGCTCCTTGTTCGCGATGAACCTGTCGCTTCAATCCTTCAAGAGGCGCTTGAACGCTATGCTGACGGGCGTTTGCAGACGCTGAGCGAGGTAAAGCGCTTCCTGGAAGCCCAGCCGGACTTTCCGAAAGACACAAAGCAAGGCGAAGTGCGCATCCAGCGTGTCCGGGAATGGCTGACGCAGGTGCTCTATGCCGGATATATCGAGCGTCCGGATTGGAACATCGATCTGCGTGAAGGGCAGCATGATGGGATCATCAGCCTACACACGTATCGGAGAATTCAGGACCGTCTCTCGGGCCGGAAAACCAACATGGCTAAAGCTGCTGTGCGCAAAGACCTGCGCGAGGAAATGCCACTGCGCGGCTTCGTGCTGTGTGGCGACTGCGAACGACCGCTAACCGGCGGTAAGTCCAAAGGCCGCAACAAATATTACATCTACTATGAGTGCCACAACAAAGAATGCGTGAGTCACCGGAAGTCGATCCGCAAGGCAGATATCGAAAAGGAATTTGAAATGCTGCTTGCGACGGCCAAGCCGACGCAAAAGCTTTTCGACCTTGTTCATGCGATGCTCACGGACATCTGGGAGCGCCATGGTGAACGTCTTACTGAGAAGCGCCGTGCCCTGCGCCAGCAGGTCCGCGACGTAGAGGCTAAAATCGACACCCTGGTCGATCGTACCCTCGAAGCTACAAGCGAGACCCTGATAAAGCGGTATGAGGAGCGCCTCCGCGATCTGGAGCTGGAAAAGGCCGCCTTGCTCGAAGAATCGAATCTGCCAGCTGAGCCAAGGGATACCCTTAAGCGGACCTATCGAACCGCTATGGAGTTCCTATCTAACCCGCTGAAATTATGGAGTTCTCCGCGTTTTGAGGACAAGCGTGCGGTGCTAAGATTGACGTTTGCAGACCAGCTAAAATACAAAAGGAACGAAGGGTTTCGAACCGCTAATTTTTCCTTACCCTTCAAGCTCTTAGGGGATTTTTCGACCCTAGAAAACAGGATGGTGCCCCGAACCGGACTCAAACCGCTTTTCCGGTGCCTATCTCGCCGAGGTGTTCAGCGGGCGCAAAACCTCTGCCAAGGCTGCCCTGCTGGATCAGCGCGTCGTGGCCGGTCTTGGTAATATCTATGTCTGCGAGGCGCTGTGGCGCGCGCGTATCAGCCCCAGACGCCAGGCAGGCACTATCAAGGGCGAGCGCGCCGAAAGGCTGGCATCTGCCGTCAGGAATGTGATCGCCGAAGCCATTGAGGCGGGCGGCTCCACGTTGCGCGACTATGCCGGAGCGGATGGAGCGCTGGGCTATTTCCAGCACCGGTTTGATGCCTATGGGCGCGAGGGGCAGCCCTGCCGCGGCGCTGTGGCCGGCAGCAGGTGTGGCAAGCCGATCATCCGCATTGTCCAGCAGGGCCGCTCAACCTTCCACTGTCCGAAATGCCAGCGGTGACGTCCGGGGCACGTTACAAACATGTCATCTTATTTGTTGTAGACATATAACATTAAGTTTGATACCAAGCTCTCAAGGTCATTCATAACGGATGGCCGTACAACTAATATGAAGGTCAGACCCATGATGAAGAGACTCGTCAAGACTGCGGCCATCGCTGCGCTGGGCTTCCTGGCCGGGGTTGGTCTTTCCTCCCTGGAGCGAAGCTACGCACAAGATTATGCCGCTCTCGAGGCATCGCCGGCCCTCTGGACGATCGAGGCCGACGGCGCCACGGTCCATCTGTTCGGCACGTTCCACCTCTTGCCTGATGCGCTCGACTGGCGCTCGGACGCGGTTGAAGCCGCGTTTGCAGAGGCCGGCACTGCCTGGTTCGAGGCCGATGTCCTGAGCCCGGACGCGCAGGCGCAGATGCAAGCCCTGATCCCGCAACTGGGGTTAAATCCGCAAGGTGTTACCCTGTCGTCCCTGCTGGGCGATGATACCTATGCCGCGTTCGAGGCGCAGACGGCCGAGCTGGGCATTCCGGCTGGCAATTTCGAGCCTGTGCAGCCCTGGCTTGCCGGCGTTACGCTGGGCGCGCTCCAGCTCCAGTCTCTGGGCTTCAATCCGGCCACGGGCGTCGAGGCGGTGCTCAGCGCCGAGGCCGATGCCGCCGGCAAACAGCTCGATTATCTTGAAACCGCCGAAGATCAGCTGCGGATGCTGTCCGGCCTGTCGATGGACACACAGATCGAGTGGCTGCGTGTCAGTCTTGCTGAAATGAGTGATCTCGACTCGGAGATGGACCGCATGGTCACCGCGTGGGCGACCGGCGACATGGATACGCTCGACAGCCAGGTGAACGGGTCGATCCGCGATGCCAGCGAGGAGCTTTATGAGGCCATCATGGTCGCCCGCAACCGCGACTGGATTCCCCAGATCGAGGCCATGATCGAGGCGGGCGGCACGCATTTCGTGGCCGTCGGCGCAGGCCACATGCCCGGCGATGAAGGGGTCGTGGAACTCTTGCGTGCGCGAGGCTACACGGTCACTCGCCGCTAGTAGCCAGACGGCCAACTGCAGACAAGGCCCGCCCCGGGGTGTCGACCGCGGGGCGGGCTTCCTGTATGGAAGCCGCCGCATCGAACCGTGAAGGTGCCGTGAAGACGGTGTCATCCCCAAGGAGGCTTTCAGATGGCCTACAAGACGATACAGACAAAAACCGAAGGCCGGGTAGGGGTCATCACGTTTGACCGTCCGGCTGCGCTCAATGCGCTGTGCGACGAGCTGACATCGGAGCTGGCCTCTGCCCTGGAGGCGTTCGAGGCCGACGAAGATATTGGCTGTGTCGTCCTCACCGGCTCGGCGAAGGCCTTTGCGGCGGGCGCCGACATCAAGGAATTGCAGGACCGCGATTTTGTCTCGCTCTACATGCACGACCCGTTTGCAAAGAGCTGGGAGTCGGTGGCGCGCTTCCGCAAGCCCGTCATCGCGGCTGTTGCCGGCTATGCGCTGGGCGGCGGGTGCGAGATCGCAATGATGTGCGATTTCATCATCGCGGCCGAAACTGCCAAGTTCGGCCAGCCGGAAATCAATCTGGGTGTCATGCCCGGTGCTGGCGGAACACAGCGCCTGCCGCGCGCAGTCGGCAAGGCCAAGGCGATGGATATGTGCCTCACCGGGCGCATGATGAATGCCGAGGAAGCAGAGCGCGCCGGACTGGTATCGCGCATCGTGCCGGCCGATGATCTCATCGATACGGCCATGGAGGCCGCCGAGGCCATCGCTGCCAAGTCACTGCCCATCGCCATGATGACCAAAGAGGCTGTGAACATGGCCTATGAGATGGGCCTCACCGAAGGCATCCGCTTTGAACGCCGCGTGTTCCAGTCCCAGTTTGCCACCGAAGACCAGAAAGAAGGCATGGCCGCCTTCGCCAGCAAGCGCGCTGCGCACTTCCGCCATCGCTGAATTAGCACGCTGCGCGGTTGACGAAGGCGGGGTGCGGGGGTATACGCCGCGCCTCACATCGCACAACGCTTGCCTTTTCAAGGGCGCGGCGCGACAGTGAAACCAACATGTTCAACGACTGATACAGGCCCCTGGAGCATCCATGGCGAATACGAGTTCGGCGAAAAAGATGGTACGCAAGATTGCGCGCCGCACCGCCATCAACAAGACCCGCCGCTCGCGCATGCGCACCTTCGTGAAGAAGGTTGAGCTGGCGATCGCAGCCGGCAACCAGACCGAGGCCCGTGATGCGCTGCGTGCAGCCGAATCCGAGCTGATGACGGCGGTCTCCAAGGGTGTCATCCACAAGAACACCGGCTCTCGTAAGGTTTCGCGTCTTTCGTCGCGCGTGAAAGCGATGACAGCTTAGTAAAAACTCGTCCTTAGCCGGACAAGTTAAAGGCGTGCCAGCAGAGCTTCTGCGGGCACGCTTTTTTTGTTTCCGCGATGTGGTCGTACTTGGCCTCGACGCCTGTCTCGCAAGGCGACTACGGTGGTCATGCAACTGTAATTTTCTGCACTGAATCGGGCTGGACGCAGCCGCAGTGGAGAACGCTAGCGGAACGCAAACCTGCACTGAAATTTTTTTCATTGTGCAACGTGCGGCGCGATCAGGGAAATCTCCTTGTCAAGCCGCGAATCGCTCCGGAATCACGGTTAATGGAGTTGATTCCCTCCCCGCTCTGGCTAACCTGTCAGAACTGACGCGACTGATCTCCATACGGACCAAGAGCGGGTTGCGGGGGCGAGCTTTGTGCTGGCCGCCGGTGGAGAAAGTCTTGTCTTAAATCAACGTATTATCTGCGGGACCGAACCTGCAGGCACCAGGTTTGAGGTTGGGGACTTATGGGGCTGAACAACTCAGTTTCTAACGCCAGAACACAGCAGCGGGGCGACATGCCGGGGATGCCGACCGTCAGCGAAGTCTGGCGCGATGTACGCGCCCGGCTACGCCAGGAATATGGTGATGTGATCTATGTCTCGGAGATTGCGCGATTGCGCGTCGCCGAGGATGCGGGCGGGGCCATCCAGATTATCTGCGCCAACGATTTCGGCCGCGCCTGGGTAGAAGACAATCTCGGCACCCGGTTGCGCGCCCTGTGGGCGGTTTTTGACACCGGGCCGCGCGACATCGTGATCTGCTGCGAAGGATCACCGGTTGTGCGCGCTGCGATGCGTGACGCACGCCCGGCCCCTGTGACAGCTGGAAGCCCGGCCGGCGCGCAGCCGGCTGGCAGCACAGCAGAGCTGCCCGCACGCACCACGCTGGCGAGCTCCGCCTCGCCCGCCGCTCTGGCGGGTCAGGACCGGGCGGCTCGCGGTGATGGCCGCTTCACGTTCAACACCTTCATGGTCGGGTCGGCCAATGCCATGGCCTCGACCGCTGCCAAGGCAATCGCAAGCGCCGCCAATCCCCCGTTCAATCCGGCCTTCTTTCATGGTGGCTACGGGGTTGGCAAAACCCACCTTCTCAACGCCATTGCCCACGCGGTGAACCTTGGAGAGTCAGGCCGCAAGGTGCTCTACCTGACGGCGGAGGAATTTCTCAACGGCTTCCAGTCCGCGCTGCGGGCGCGCGATGTGCAGCCCTTCAAGGATCAGGTGCGCGCCTGTGACGTGCTGCTGATTGATGATGTGCACTTCATTGCCGGCAAGCCGCGCACCGAGGACGAGTTCCTCCATACGGTTGCTGCGCTGATCGCAGAGAACCGTCAGGTCGTACTGGCATCGCACTGCGCGCCGTCCGAGCTGGGCGTTGGTGATGAGCGCCTGCGCTCCCTCCTGCGCGGCGGATTTGCCTGCGAGCTGTTCGGCCCGGATCTCGACCTGCGCCGCAAGATTGTCGACTGCAAAGTGGCCCAGGCGCGCTCGCATTGCCCCAATCTGGAAGTGCCGGAGCAAGTGCGTGATTTTCTCGCCGCGCGAGTGACCAGTTCGGCGCGTGAGCTGGAAGGCGTCCTGAACAATGTCATCGTGCGCACGGCCTATATGGAGCGCCCGGTAACGATGGAAGCGGTCGAGGAAGTGCTCGGCGATCTGCCGATGAAGGCCGAGAAACGGGTGACGGTTGACGAGATACAGAAAACCGTTGCGGCCTATTTCTCCATGAGCCCGTCGGACATCAATTCAAAACGCCGGACCCAGTCGGTGGTGCGCCCGCGCCATATCGCGATGTATCTGGCCAAGACCATGACCACGCGTTCGCTGCCCGATATTGGCCGCCGGTTTGGCGGGCGTGATCATTCGACGGTCATTCATGCTGTGGCGAAAATCACGGCCCAGCTCGGTGCCGACCCGCTGCTGGCCGAAGATATCGAGGCGATCCGCAAGCGCCTTCGCGGCTGACAGCTCCGCAAAGCCCCCCGCGACCGCAAGAGACCCCTTCTTGCGGTCGTTTTTTTTGGTCTATGGTGAACAACCCGGTTTACTTGCGATTCTGTCAGGCGGGAGGCTACGCAAACGGGGCTTTCCGCCATATCTGGTCAAAAGGCGATAGAGATGAAGCTCACGATAGAGCGCGCTGCCCTTCTAAAGGCGCTTGGTCACGTCCAGGCGGTTGTCGAGCGGCGCAATACCATCCCGATCCTGTCCAACGTGCTGATCAACGCCAATGGCCAGCATATGCGGCTGACGGCGACCGATCTGGACACCGAGATCGTCGAGGAGGCCGCGGCCCATGTGGAACGGCCCGGCATCGTCACGGCGCCCGCCCACACCTTGTATGAAATTGCCCGCAAGCTGCCTGAAGGCGCCGATGTAACGCTGCAGATGGCCGGGGACGACCCGCGCCTGCAACTCTCCGCCGGGCGCTCACGCTTCAACCTTCCCGCCCTTCCGGCTGGCGACTTTCCCGTCATGCCGACCGAGGATCTCGCCACCAGCTTCTCGCTGCCGGCCGCTGCCTTTGCCCGCCTGATCGACAAGACCCGCTTTGCGATCTCGACAGAAGAGACGCGCTATTATCTTAACGGAATCCATCTGCATGCCGCCGAGCGCGATGGCCGCAAGACGCTGCGCGCCGTGGCCACCGATGGTCACCGTCTGGCGCTGGCCGAATGCGATCTGCCGGCCGGAGCCGAGGGCATGCCCGCCGTCATCGTGCCGCGCAAACCCATTCAGGAATTGCGCCGCCTTCTGGAAGATGTTGACGACGAGATCACCGTGCAGGTCTCGGAAGGCAAGATCCGCTTCGAGCTGGGCGCAGCTGTGCTGACCTCCAAGCTGATCGACGGGACCTTCCCCGACTATGAGCGCGTCATCCCGCGCGGCAATGACAAGATCATGAAAGTGGACCGGGCGCCGTTTGCGCAGGCGGTCGACCGGGTGGCCACGATCAGCCAGGAGAAATCGCGCTCGATCAAGCTGACGGTTGCCGATTCCACGCTGACTCTTGCCGTGAATAACCCGGAAAGCGGCACGGCCAGCGAGGAATTGCACGCCGACTATTCGTCTGATGAAATCGTCATCGGCTTCAACGCGCGATATCTGCTCGATGTGGCCGCCCAGATTGCGGGCGACGAGGCCATGTTCGAATTTGCCGATTCCGGTTCGCCCACGCGCGTGACCGATTCTGGCGATCCGGACGCCGAATACGTGCTGATGCCGCTGCGGGTGTAGGGCCGGGCCGATCTGTTCGCTTGCCACACGATGCCCCTCCATGCTCGATGGCGTGTCAGTTCATGCTTCGCCAGTGAGTTCATCACCGGGGTCCCCGCCCCCGAGCGGGGACCCAGTGTTTTTGACGCAAGTGCTTGTCCGTTTGCCGATTGAGATAGTCCCTTCGTTTCCGGGTCCCCGCTCGGGGGCGGGGACCCCGGCTGTTTGCCGGATGCTGCGATCATGAACAGGACCGCCGCCGTCACCCGGCTGAAGCTGACCGGCTTTCGCAATTACGCCTGGCTGGACCTCATCCTGGATGCGCGCCCGGTCTGCCTGTTCGGCCCCAACGGCGCGGGCAAGACCAATCTGGTCGAAGCCGTATCCTTTCTGGGTCCGGGCAGGGGGCTTCGCGCCGCCGGGTCCGATGCCGTGCGCCAGCGCGGCGCCAGCGGCGAGGCGCCGGTCTGGGCCGTCCATGCCGAGGCACAGACCACCGACGGACCGGTAACGCTGGCCACTGGCGCCGACCCTGACAATCCGGCCCGGCGCAAGACGCGCCTGGAAGGGGTGGCCACCACCCAGACCCAGCTTGCGCGCCTGTTTCCGATGATCTGGCTGACCCCGCGCGAGGACCGGCTCTGGGCGGGACCGCGCGCCGACCGGCTGCGCTTCTTCGACCGGCTGGTGCTGGCCGGTGAGCCCGGTCACGGCACTCAGGCCAATATCTACGAGAAGGCGATGCGCGAGCGCCAGCGCCTGCTGGAGCGCATGGATGAGGGCCTCCGTGTTGATCTGTCCTGGCTGGACGCGCTGGAAACCAAAATGGCCGAGGCCGGGAGCCTCATGGCGCGGGCGCGCCTGGCGGCCCTTACCGCCCTTCAGGGCGAGATTAATGATCGCCCGGCATCCTCCTTCCCCAAGGCGGACCTGGCGCTGTCTGGTTATCTGGAGGGGCTTCTGGTCGAGGATGAGGCGGCGGCCGAACACCGCTTTGCCGAACGCCTGAAAGAGACTCGCCGCAAGGATGGGGCGGCGGGGCGTGCGCTGACAGGCCCGCATCGCACCGAGCTGGAAGCGCGCCATCGCGAGAAGGATCAGGCGGCGGCGGACTGTTCAACGGGCGAGCAGAAAGCCCTGCTGCTGGGATTGGCTCTCGCTCATGGCGCAGCGCTGGCGCGCGAACGCGGCGCAGCGCCAGTGATGATTTTTGACGAGGCCTGCGCGCATCTGGACGCCGACCGGCGCGAAGGCCTTGCCGGCGCGATTGCTGCCATTGGCTGCCAGGCCTGGCTGACCGGTGTGGAGAAGGGTCTTTTCACCGCGTTCGGGGACGCGGTGCAGTATGTCGGTGTGGAGGCGGGCCGGGCCGTGCGGGAGTAGGGGGTGTGCCTACCCCTTCGTCGTTCAGGTCCCCGCCTGCGCGGGCATAAACTCCGGCGGGAACCCAGAGCCAAATCCACCGCCTGAGCCCTACGATCTCTGGACCCCCACCTGCGTTGGGGTGACGAGAAAAGGATAGCGGCCTACCCCTTCAGCTTCCGCAATCGCTCTTTTGATCCCTCATGGATGATGCGCAACTCGTCGAGCGTCTCGTCGATCTGACGGCGCTTGTCTTCCAGCTCGGCGATCTTCTCGCCGGTGCGCTCGATCACATAGCGCAGCTGGCGCTCGCGGCCCTCACCCTCGCGCCCGAACAGCTCCAAGAAGGTGCGGATCTCTGACAGCTTGGATCCAATCGCCTTGGCCCGCAGGATGAGCGAGAGGCGCTGGCGGTCGGTTTCGGTATAGATACGCTGTGTGCCGACGCGTTTCGGGCTGATAAGGCCCTTGTCTTCGTAAAAGCGTATGGTGCGCTGGCTGATGTCAAAATGCGCGGCCAGATCGGCGATCCCGTAGAGGGTTTCGCTTGCCTCACCGGCTTTGGTGCGCGCTGATGTCTGAGCCATTTTGACGCTGCCTGACGCTTACAAGAACTGCTTGACGTATACGTAAGCATGCGCCAGCCTGAAAGACATGACAAGAGCCGGTAGCAAACCGGCCATTCAGGGAGGAGACGCAGGTTTGAGCGCCAAGGGGTATGACAGCGTATTCCGCCAGGGCCTGTTTGCCGGAAAGACCATTCTGGTCACTGGCGGCGGGTCGGGCATTGGCCGCTGCACAGCCCATGAGCTGGCGAGCCTTGGCGCGACTGTCATCATTACCGGGCGCAAGACAGAAAAGCTCGACAGCGTTGCCGCCGAAATTGCCGAAGATGGCGGCACCTGCCACACGGCGAGCTTTGACATTCGCGATGAGGAGGCCGTCAAGGCGGCGGTCACTGGCCTGGTTGCCGGACATGGCCCCATCCATGGCCTGGTCAATAATGCGGGCGGACAGTTCCCGGCGAGCCTTCAGGACATTTCCAAAAAGGGCTGGGACGCGGTGATCGCGACCAATCTCTCCGGTGGCTTTCTAATGATGCGGGCCGTGTTCGAGGCTTCGATGGCCGAGCATGGCGGGGCTATCGTCAACATGACCGCTGATATGTGGAATGGCATGCCGGGCATGGCCCATTCGGGCGCGGCGCGCGCGGGCATGTCCAATCTGACCAAGACGGCCGCTTTCGAGTGGGCGCAATACGGCGTGCGCGTGAACGCGGTGGCGCCCGGCTGGGTCGCCTCGTCGGGCATGGACACCTATGGCGGCGCGGTGCGCGCCATGATCCCGCATCTGCGCCAGCACCTGCCCGCAAAACGCATGGGAACGGAGGCGGAAGTGTCGTCGGCCATCGTGTTTCTGTTGAGCGAAGGCGCGAGCTTTATCACCGGGGTGACGCTGGCCATTGATGGCGGCGCGCCGCTGGGCAGCGCCGTCTTCCCGCTGCCTGACCATGAGAAAAGCACCGCCTATAACGGCTTCCACCGGGCGGTGGATCCGGACGTCCTGCGCGGAGGGGCAAGCTGATGCCTGTTCTTTCGTCGCGCCTGAACGCTGCCAGTGATGATTTCCGCGCCAATGCGGACCGCATGGCGGAGCGCCTGGCCGAAGTGCGCGCCCTCGAAGACAAGGTGCGCGCCAATTCTGAGCGCAAGCGCGCCGATTTTGAAAAGCGAGGCCAGCTTCTTCCCCGCGAGCGGGTGGCAAGGCTGCTCGACCGTGATGCATCCTTCATCGAGCTGTCGCCGCTGGCGGGCCTGAAAATGCACGATGATGACGGCGACAAGGGCGCCTCGGGCGGCGGCTCTATCGTCGGTATCGGACAGGTCTGCGGAAAGCGCGTCATCATCGGTGCCTCCGACAGCGCCATCAAGGGCGGCACGGTCGCGCCTATGGGCCTGAAAAAGGCCCTGCGCGCGCAAGAGATCGCCTTTGAGAACAGGCTGCCCATGATCCATCTGGTGGAATCAGGCGGCGCGAATCTGCTCTATCAGGCCGAGATTTTTGTCGATGGCGGCAGGAGCTTTGCCAATCAGGCGCGGCTGTCGGCGGCGGGCATCCCGCAGATCGCAGTGGTCCATGGCTCGTCCACGGCGGGGGGTGCGTATCTGCCTGGCCTGTCTGACTATGTGGTGCTGGTGAAGGACCGCTCGAAAATCTTTCTGGCAGGTCCACCGCTGGTCAAGGCGGCCATTGGCGAGGACGCCGATGATGAAAGCCTGGGCGGGGCGAAGCTGCATGGCGAGGTGACCGGGCTTGGCGAATATGTCGCCGACGATGACGCGCAGGCTATCGCCTATACGCGCGAGATCATGGACAAGCTGAACTGGGATGAGGCCACGCCAACCGGTCAGGGTGAGCCGCCAAAATTTGCCAGCGAAGAATTGCTGGGCGTCGTACCGGCCGATGAGCGCACGCCCTATGACGTGAAAGAGGTGATCGCGCGCCTTGTCGACGGATCGGACTTTCTGGAGTTCAAGGCGCGCTATGGTGTGGAGACCGTGTGCGGCCATGCCCGCATTGGCGGGCATCTGGTGGGCATTCTGGGCAATAACGGCCCGATCCAGCCTGAAGGCTCCACCAAGGCTGGCCAGTTCATTCAGGCCTGCGACCAGTCGGGCACGCCGCTCATCTTCCTGCAGAACACGACCGGCTACATGGTCGGCTCCAAGGCTGAAGCCGACGGCGCGATCAAGCATGGCTCAAAAATGATCCAGGCCGTCGCCAATGCGCGTGTGCCCAAGCTGACCATCGTGCTGGGTGGCTCCTATGGCGCGGGCAATTACGGAATGTGCGGGCGCGGATTTGATCCGCGTTTCATCTTTGCCTGGCCGACGGCCCGCACCGCCGTCATGGGCGGAGCGCAGGCTGCCAAGGTGATGGAGATCATCACCCGCGCCAAGAATGAGCGCGCCGGCCAGCCGACCGATGAGGACGGCCTCAAGGCCATGGGTGACATGATCCGCACCGGGCTGGAGGAGCAGTCCTACGCCCTTTTCGGCACGGCGCGCCTTTGGGATGACGGCATCATTGATCCGCGCGACACCCGCGCCATCGTCACCGAGTGTCTGAATATCTGTGCCGAAGCCGACGCCCGCTCGCTGAATGCCAATAGCTTCGGGGTGGCAAGGTTCTGATGCTCAGACACTCCCTCACTCCGGCTGAATTCCCGGACGCCCCGGCAGGGGCGGGCCGGGACCTGGCTCAAAGGCTGGCGCGATATGGCAACCCGGCCCCGGATCGGCGCTGTGCGCCGTCCGGGGTTTCACACGACCGCTGAAGGAACGCTCCCATGCAGTTTACGACCGAACACAACCAGCTTCGCGACACGATTGCCAAATTCGTCGCCACCGAGATCAACCCGCATGTCGAGGAATGGGAGAAGGCCGAGCAATTTCCCTCCCATGAGCTCTTCAAGAAGATGGGTGATCTGGGCCTGCTGGGCCTGCGCTGGCCGGAGCAATATGGCGGGGCCGGGCTCGATTTTTCCTATGCGCTGGTGCTGGCCGAGGAGCTGGGCCTGGTCAATTGCGGCGGCGTGCCGATGGCGATCGGCGTGCAGACCGATATGGCAACGCCTGCGCTGGCCAATTTCGGCTCGGACGAGCTGCGCGCGGAGTTCCTTGCGCCTGCCATTTCCGGTGACGCGGTGGTCTGTCTGGGCGTGTCGGAGCCGGGCGGCGGATCGGACGTGGCGGCGCTGAAAACCACCGCGAAATCGGACGGCGATGACTACGTCATCACGGGCACCAAGATGTGGATCACCAATGGCATGAAGGCCGACTGGTGCTGCCTGCTGGCCAACACGTCTGACGGTCCGGCCCATGGCAATAAATCGCTCATCATCGTGCCGATGAACTCAAAGGGGATCACCCGGCAGAAAATCCACAAGATCGGCATGCATTGCTCTGACACCGCCCAGCTCTTCTTTGACGAGGTACGCGTGCCCAAGCGCAACCGGATCGGTGATGAGGGCGCGGGCTTTCTCTACCAGATGCTGCAGTTTCAGGAGGAGCGCCTGTTCGGTGCGGCTTCATCGCTGAAAAGCCTCGACCGGGCGATTGACCTGACCATCGAATACACCCGCGACCGCAAGGCGTTTGGTCATTCCGTGCTGGACAATCAGGTGGTCCATTTCCGCCTGGCCGAATTGCGCACCGAGGTTGAGGCGCTGCGCGCGCTGACTTACCGCGCGGTGGCCGACTTCATGGAGGGCAAGGACGTGACCCGCCTTGCCTCCATGGCCAAGCTCAAATGTGGACGCCTGACACGCGAGGTGGCCGATAGCTGCCTGCAATACTGGGGCGGGATGGGCTACACATCCGACAATCCGATTGCGCGCTCCTTCCGTGATGGCCGGCTGATCTCCATCGGCGGCGGCACGGACGAGATCATGCTGGGCATTATCTGCAAGCTGGAGGGCACGCTGCCCAAGCGCCGGAAAGACTGATGAGTGCGCCGCAAACCCTTCTTGTCGAAACCCGTGACGGCGTGCGCCATGTCACGCTGAACCGGCCCGAGACCCGCAACGCCATGTCACTGGCCATGGTGGACGAGCTTCTCGCCGCTCTGAAAAGCGCTGAGACCAATGGCGTGCGCGCGATTGTGCTGAAAGGCGCAGGCGGGCATTTCTGCTCTGGCGGCGATGTGAAGGATATGGGTGCGGCCTATGGCGGGGTTGCCCCTGACGGCCAGGACCCGGCAGCGAAGGTCAACGCGCAGTTCGGGCATTTGTGCAAAGCGTACGCAGAAACCGGCCTGCCGGTGATCGTGGTGCTGGAAGGGGCGGTGCTGGGCGGCGGGTTTGGCCTGGCGTGCGTGGCCGATGTGGCGCTGGCGCGCGAGACGGCGCTGTTCCGCCTGCCCGAAACCGGGCTTGGTCTTGTGCCGGCGCAGATCGCGCCGTTTCTGGTAGAGCGCCTCGGCTATTCCGAGGCGCGGAGGCTCGCCGTCACAGGCGGCAAGATTGATGCGCGCACTGCGCTGTCCTTGCGCCTCGTTCACGGCGTGCATGAGGGCGAAGAGACGATGAACACCGCGCTTGAAGCGGTTCTTGCGGATATCCGCAAAGGTGCTCCCAATGCCATAGCCGAGACCAAGCGTCTGATGCGCCGGGCGCGCCTGCATGATGCGGGCTCCCTGATCGACGACGCGGCCAAGGTGTTTGCTGCCGCCGTGCGCAGCGAGGAAGGGGCAGAAGGGCTCTCTGCCTTCATCGAGAAACGCCCGGCAAAATGGGTGCAGGGATGAGGCTCTTGAAGGACACTGCGACGGTGTCTCCCCCCGTTCACGGGGGGAGTGGCCCGAAGGGCCGAGGGGGGGATTCTGACAGAAGAACCCTCCCCCCTCCGTCAGCTTCGCTGACACCTCCCCCGCAGGCGGGGGAGGAAACCGACGTCGCCCGGATGAGGGCCTTGGCATGACGAGACCCATCAAGTCTGTTCTGGTGGCCAATCGCGGCGAGATCGCGGTGCGCGTCCTGCGCTATGCGAAGAACCGCAATCTCCGCGCCATCGCGGTCTATTCCGATGCGGATTCAGCGGCGATGCATGTGCGCGAAGCCGATATGGCGGTGCGCATCGGGCCGGCAGCGGCATCGGAAAGCTATCTCAATATCGAGGCGATTATCGCTGCGGCGAAGGCCACTGGCGCAGACGCCATTCATCCGGGCTATGGCTTCCTGTCGGAGAATGCCGCGTTCGCGCGGGCCTGCGCTGCTGAAAACATCATCTTCATCGGCCCGCCGCCCGAGGCCATCGAGGCGATGGGCGACAAGGCGCGCGCCAAGGCGCTACTGGCGGCATCGGGCATTTCGATGGTGCCGGGCTGGCAGGGCGAGGACCAGTCTGACGCCAATCTGGCCAGCCAGGCCGAGCAGATCGGCTATCCGCTGCTGATCAAGGCGGTAGCCGGCGGAGGGGGGCGCGGCATGCGCGCGGTCAATTCCCGCGCAGAGTTTGCCGAGGCACTGAAATCGGCCCGCCGCGAAGCGAAATCGGCCTTTGGTGACGAGACGGTGCTGTTGGAAAAGCTCATCGAGCATGGCCGGCACGTGGAAGTGCAGGTCTTTGCCGACACCCATGGCAACACGATCCATATCGGCGAGCGGGACTGCTCGGCCCAGCGCCGCCGCCAGAAAGTGATCGAGGAAGCGCCGTCGCCTGCCGTCGACGACACCTTGCGCGCCGCCATGGGCGCCGAAGCGGTGCGTGTGGCGCAGGCTGTCGGCTATGTCGGCGCGGGCACGGTGGAGTTCCTGCTGGATGCGGACGGGAAATTCTACTTCCTTGAAATGAACACCCGCCTGCAGGTCGAACACCCCGTGACCGAAGAGGTCTTCGGGATGAACCTGGTCGAGTGGCAGTTTATCGTTGCCATGGGCGGCACGCTGCCGGTCGAGCAGGCTAGTATTTCGCCCTGGGGCCATGCCATCGAGGTGCGCCTCTATGCCGAGGACCCGCTGGACGGGTTCAAGCCGCAATCGGGCACCATCGCCCATTTCGATCCCGAAGCGGCGATGCGCGAGTCGCGCATCGATACCGGGTTTGTCACCGGCGATGTGGTAAGCACGGCCTATGACGCCATGGTGGCAAAAATCATCAGCTATGCGCCCAACCGGAACGAGGCCATTGATCTGCTGATCGCCGGGCTGGCGAAAGCGCCCATGCTGGGTGTGAAGACCAATCGCGATTTTCTGATCAGGCTACTCGACAGCGAAGCCTTCCGCGCCGGCGCGGTGACCATTGCCGATCTCGATCAATGGTCGGCGGGGGGCGAAGGCCCGTTCGCGCCGGAGCCCGTACCGGGCGAAGCCATTGCGGTCGCGGCCGTCCTGCTGGCCGCCCCGGATGCGGGCGCCGTACGCGGCGGGTCGGTGAAGCGCTTTACCCTGCCTCTCGAGGCCGATGGTGAAGCGGTCGATGTATTCGTGGAGCAGGACGGCGCGCACGCCGTCACGGTCAGCTTCGGCGAGGCCCGTCATTCCATCACCGTGCTGGACGAAGACGCGCCGAACCTGCGCTACCAGCTCGATGGCACCGACCGGCAGGCCTGTGTGGCCGAAGGGGCGGACGGGACACTCCATATCGCGCTTGCACGCCGCATTGTGGCGGTGCGTGAGCCGTCGGCTTTCCGTGATGCCAGCGCCGCCGATCCGGCCCGCCTCATAGCGCCGGTGTCCGGCGCGCTGGTGGCGGTGAACGTCAAGCCAGGCGATGCGGTGAAAGCAGGCGATGTGCTGGCGCTGATGGAAGCGATGAAGATGGAAATGCGCCTGACGGCTGCGGCCAATGGCGTGGTGAAAGCGGTACATGCCAATGCCGGCCAGCAGGCCGCTGGCGGTACACTGCTGATCGAACTGGAACTGGAAGGATCAAAGCCATGAGCAAGGCCGTCATCACCTGCGCGATCAATGGCGTGCTGACCAACCCCAAACAGCACCCCGTGCCGGTGACGCCGGCCGAAATGGCGGCGAGCGCGCGTGAGGCGTATGACGCGGGCGCGGCCGTCATGCACGTGCATTTTCGCATGCAGGAAGACGGGATGGGGGGCTTTCCAAGCTGGGACCCGGATCTGGCGCTGGAGATGTGCGAGGCAATCCGCGATGCCTGCCCTGGCGTGATCATCAACCAGACCACCGGCATTGTCGGTTCGGATGTGTCCGGGCCGGTGGCCTGCATCCGCAAGGTGAAGCCGGAAATCGCCGCCTGCAATGCCGGCTCGCTGAACTATCTCAAACTGAGGAGTGACGGGTCGTGGGCCTGGCCGCCCATGATGTTCGATAATCCGGTGGAGAAGATCCAGACCATGATCGATGCCATGGCCGAAACCGGTGCCCACCCGGAGTTTGAATGCTTCGACGTCGGCATTGTCCGCTCGGTCAACATGTATATCGAGAACGGCATGGCCCCGTCGGCCCACTATAATTTCGTCATGGGGGTGGCGTCTGGCATGCCGTGCGATGCGCGCCTTCTGGAGCTTTTGACCGGATACAAGCGCGAAGGCGATCCCTGGCAGACGACGCTGATCGGCCGCACCGAAATCTGGCCTGTCCACCAGCGTGCTGCAGAGCTGGGCGGGATGCTGCGCACCGGACTGGAAGATACATTCTACCTGCCGGACGGGGAACGCGCATCTGGCAATGGCGCACTCATCGAAGCTCTGGTTGAATGTGCGAGGAATGCGGGCCGGGAGATTGCCTCTCCGTCAGAAGCCCGTGCATTGATGCATCTCGGGGAAGGATAATCATGGTAGCCGCCACCGCCGCTGATCTGCCACGTCTTGCGGGAGGCAAACGCTTTGCCTCCACACCGGCTCGCCTTCTGGACAATGGCGAAACCCGGCCGGATTCGCCCGCCTATGTCTTCCATGACGGATTGGGCTGGGTGACGTGCAACTGGCGCGATTATGCCGGGGAGGCACAACGCGCAGGCCGTGCGCTGATTGCACTGGGATTTGAAAAAGATCAGTCTGTCGCCATTCTGGGCTTCAACCGCCCCGAATGGACGATTATGGCCAATGCCGCGATGATGGCAGGGGGCAATCCGGCCGGTATTTACTGGACCAGTGCGCCGCCCGAAATCACCTATATCCTCCAGCACTCGCAAAGCCCGGTCTATCTGGTGGAAGACGCCGAGCAGGCCCGTCAGGCGCTCGACCTGAAGGCCGAGTGTGAAAGCCTGAAGCACATCATCGTCATGCGCGGCGCGGATGCGCCCGACGGCGCGATGAGCTGGGATGCCTTCATGGCGCTTGGCACCGAGGACCATGAGGCCGAATTGCTGGCCCGGCTCGATGCACTTGAAGAACATGGCGTCGCGAGCCTGATCTATACCTCCGGCACCACTGGTCCGCCCAAGGCGGTGATGCTCAGCCATGGCAATATCGCCTGGAGCGCGTCTGTGCTCATCGAGATGTTCGGGCGCAAGCAAGGCGACCGCTCGCTTTCCTATCTGCCGATTGCCCATATCGCCGAGCAGCAGGCCTCGGTGCACAATCACGCGGCTGCGGGTGGCACGCTGTGGTTTGCGCGCTCCATGGAGACGCTGGCCGACGATCTGAAAGCCTGCCGGCCGACGATTTTCTTCGGGGTGCCGCGCGTCTGGGAAAAGATGGCCGAGACCATTCAGGGCCGTCTGGCCGAAGCCACAGGCACCAAGGCGAAGATGGCGAAATGGGCCATGGATACGGCCCGCAAGGTCAATCTGGCGAAGATTGACGGCAAATCCGTTTCCCCCCTTCTGGCCTTGCAGAAATCCATTGCAGACAAGCTCGTCCTCTCCAAGGTCAAGGAGGCGCTTGGCCTCGACAAATCACGCATGCTGATCTCCGGCGCGGCGCCGATCTCGCCTGAAGTCCTGCGCTTTTTCGCCGGGCTCGATCTGGTCATCTATGAGGGCTACGGCCAGTCGGAAACCTCCGCCCCCTCCACCTTCAATGCGCCGGGCGCGATACGCCTCGGCTCGGTCGGCAAGCTGGTGCCGGGCATGGAAAGCCGCGTTACCGAAGAGGGCGAGTTGCTCGTCAAAGGCCCGAACATCTTCAAGGGCTATATGAAGAATAATGATGCCACTGCGGACAGCTTCACCAGCGATGGCTGGATGCGCACCGGCGATGTGGTGAATGTCGATGAGGACGGCTTCATCTTCATCACCGGCCGGATCAAGGACATCATCATCACGGCGGGCGGCAAGAATATCACGCCGGCCAATCTGGAAACCGACCTGATGAATATTGCGCTGGTGGAACATGCCGTGGTGGTGGGCGATGCCAAGCCCTATCTGGCTGCCCTCCTGACACTGAGCGCCGATGGCCTTGCCGCCTTTGCCAAAAAACAAGGTCTTGAGGGCGATATCCGAAACCACCCAGCCGTGCTCGAAGCGCTGCAGGAGGGCGTGGACCAGCTCAACACCCGTCATGCCCGCGTGGAGAATATCCGCAAGTTTGCGGTTCTGCCGGGCGCGTTCAGCGTGGAAGGCGGCGAGCTGACCCCGACCATGAAGGTCAAACGCAAGGTGGTCATCGAGCGCAACCGGGCGATTGTCGAAAGCCTCTATGCCAAGTGAGACGCCCTTGCCGGAGCGCGTGGACACGCTTCTCATCGGGGCGGGCATGTCCGGCATCGCCATGGGCTATCATCTCAAAAGGCGCGGGCTGGACGATTTCCTGATCGCGGAGAAGTCGGACGGGTTTGGCGGGGTCTGGCGTGATAATCGCTATCCCGGCGCGGGCTGCGATGTGCCCAGTCATCTCTATTCCTTCTCCTTTGCGCTGAAACCTGACTGGAGCCGCAAATACGCGCTGCGCGACGAAATCCTCGACTATTTTGAAGGCTGTGCAGAGCGCTTCGGCCTGACACCCCATCTGCGCACCGGGCTGGTGATCAGGTCGCTCGCCTTCAAGGCAGAGGAGGGGTGCTGGCAGGTCCGCTTTGCCGATGGACGCCAGACCCTTGCGCGCGTGGTCATCAGTGCAGTCGGCCAGCTGTCCGAACCGTTCACGCCGCAGATCGATGGTCTTTCAGACTTTGCTGGCCCCGTCATGCACACCGCGCGCTGGGATTCTTCGGTGAAGCTCGACGGTCAGCGTGTGGCGCTGATCGGCAATGCGGCGAGCGCGATCCAGCTCTTGCCAGAGGTGAGCGAGCGCGCGCGTGAGCTGACGGTTTTCCAGCGCACCCCGAACTGGATAATTTCCAAGCCTGACCGGGCCTTCACCGCTTTTGAAAAATGGGCTTTTGCCCATATTCCCGGCTGGCAGCGCCTGTATCGCTGGGGCAGTTTTGTCATTCATGAAACGCGCTATGCGGCCCTGAAGCGCAATTCGCTGGCCAGCGCGTTCGCCCGCTGGACCGCGCGGCGCAAGATCGCCAAGAGCATCGCCGATCGCGCATTGCAGGAAAAGCTGACGCCCGATTATCCGCCCGGCTGCAAGCGCATCCTGCTGTCCAATGACTATTTCGAGGTGATGCAGCGCGTCAATGTCCGCCTCGTCACCGAAGGGATCGCGCGCATCAATGCTGATGGCGCCCAAACTGTCTCCGGCGAAGTCGTGCCCGCCGATACGCTGATCCTGGCAACCGGGTTCGTGACGACCGAATTTCTGCCGACGCTTGAAGTGACCGCAGCGGATGGCCGTACCTTGCGCGAGGTCTGGGGCGCTTCCCCGCGCGCCTATAAAGGCGTGGCGGTGGCGGGATTCCCAAACCTCTTCATGCTCTACGGGCCGAACACAAATCTTGGCCACAACTCCATTATTTTCATGGTGGAGCGCCAGGCCGAATATGTCGCCGACAAGGTGAGCCTGGTTCTCGATGGCGGGCTCAACGCACTCTCGGTCAAGCCGGAGGCCGAGGCGCGCTATAATGCAGCGCTCCAGAAACGCCTCTCCGGGACCGTCTGGGCGGGGGACTGTCCCTCCTGGTACAAGACCGAAGACGGGATCATCACCCAGAACTGGGAAGGCCTCGCCGCCGGTTTTGCGCACACGCTGGCCGGCAAGGACGATGCCGACTGGGCGGCGGTTTAGGTAACAGCCCTCGTCGTTCGCCCTCACAGATGAGGGCTGGCGAAAACACTCTGGCGTCCGTTAAGCCAGCTGAAATTCCACCCAGACCCGCGCCCGGTCAATCGCCCAGTCGGCTTCCGGGATGAGCGGGGCGAAAATCTGGAAGTCGTGCCACATGCCTTCCCAGATCTCGCACTCGACCGGCACGCCGGCCGCCTCCAGCTTCTCGGCCAGCCGCGTGGAATCGCTTAAGAGAATTTCGTCAGATCCGACCTGGATCAGCGTCGGCGGCAGGCCTTTCAGCTCGGCAAACAGCGGAGAGGCTTGCGGGTCGGTGCCGGGGCGTCCGCCCAGATAGAGCTGCCCGCCCGCGCCCAGATAGTCCGGGTTCAGCATCGGGTCGTGCATGGCTTTTGTCTGTACGCTCTCCCCGCTCATCGACAAATCGGTCCAGGGTGAGAGCAAGTAGAGGGCGTCGGGAACGCGCTTGCCCGCATCCCTGAGACGGATGGTGGCGCTGAGCGCCAGACCGCCACCGGCCGAATCCCCGCCCAGAATAACCGGGCCACTTTCATTGGCCATGATCGCTTCCAGGGCGGACACCGCATCATCAATCGCCGCCGGGCAGGGGTGCTCGGGCGCCATGCGGTAATTGACCGAAATGGCGTTGAGAGAAAATGCGGCCGCCATCCGGGCTACCAGCGCACGATGGCTGAGCGCCGAGCCGCGCGAATAGCCGCCGCCATGCAGATATATGAGTACGCCCTTGCGGGCGTTTTCCGGCGCAAACGCCAGCGCGTCACAGCCGCCAATTTCGGTGCGGGCAACCTCCACGTCCTTAGGCATGGGCAATTGGCGTCCTGCCTTGTCCATGCGCGCGCGGGCGTGCTCGGCGCTGGTGGCCGGCGACAGGCTGGAGCGGCCCGCCTTTCGCGCCATGCGCCGCCCCAGGAATGAGCGCAGGCGCAGGCCTTTGCGGGCTGGAATCGTCTCGATGGTCATGCCGGTTCGCGTCCTTCTGCGATGATGCGGGTCGCCCAGTCGGCAAAATCGCTCATGGCCTGCTCATAGCCGATATCGTTGAGGGTTTCGTGGCGGGCTTTGGGATCGTGGCGCATCGTTACGCGGGTAAAGCGGTTATTGTATAACCGCCCGGCCAGTGTCTTGACCGCCTTGCCCTTGTAGGTTGCCGGGTCCGCGCCGCCGCCCGCCAGATGGAAGGGCAGGTCGCGTGCCATGTTTTCCAGCCGGGCGCCGTCTTCGCCGCGTTCCGCGCCAGTGACAAAGTCGCGCCAGAGCAGGCGCGAGGCCGGCCAGCCGCACAAGGGGTCGGCGATGTAGGCATCGACTTCTTCAGGGATACGTGACAGCCAGTCGCAGTCGGTGCGCGCCTTTTTGATCTGCCGTCCCCAGGTCTTGAACGTCAGATTGTCGAGCCAGAGGCTGGGCCCGGTCTGCTTGCGTACAAAGCCTTCCAGCCAAAGGACGGCGCGCATCAGCCCGGCCAGGCTGCCCAGCGCCAGATTGGCGTTCCATACTGCCACGCCGGCCAGATGGTCATGCTCGTCCATGGCCTGGTTCATGGCGATCACGCCGCCCATGGAATGGCCGAACACAATCACCGGCAGACCGGGAAAGCGCGTCTGCATGTGCTCGCGCACAAAGCGCGCATCGCCCATGACTTTGGTCCAGCCGTCTTTGAGCGCGTAGACGCGTGGCGGTGCATCCGGCGCTGTGGTCTTGCCATGACCGCGATGATCGTGCGCGCTGACATGAAAGCCGCGTGTGGCCAGATAGCGGGCAAAGCGCTCATAGCGCCCGCCATGTTCTGCAAGGCCGTGGTGGATGATGATAATGCCCACGGCGGTGCCTTGTGCTTCCATCACCCGCAGGGCCAGCCGTGCGCCCGTGGCGCTTTCGACGAACTCGGTCTGGAACTGGCTCATCTACGCCCCCTTCCGCTTTGCTTTGATGAGTTTAGCCTGCATTCTTGCATCCCTGCCACCGCCTTGGCATCAGGGGGACATACATGCTCAGCCTTTCGCGCAAAGCGCCTGCCATCCTCGCGCTCGATCAGGGCACGACCTCCAGCCGGGCCATAGTGTTTGATCTGGACGGCCAGGTGATCGCGCTGGCGCAGGAAGAATTCACGCAAGTCTATCCCAAACCCGGCTGGGTGGAGCATGACCCGGAAGTGATCTGGGCCACCGTAATCTCTACCGCCCGAAAGGCGATCAAGGCGGGGGAGGCCAAAGGCTTCGAGATCACGTGCCTGGGCGTCACCAATCAGCGCGAGACGACCTTGGTCTGGGACCGGCAAACGGGCGAACCGATCCATAATGCGATTGTCTGGCAGGACCGGCGCACCGGCGAGGCCTGCGCGAAGCTGGAAGCTGATGGCGCCGGGCCGATGGTCGCCGGCAAGACCGGGCTGGTGCTCGATCCCTATTTCTCTGCCACCAAGATTGGCTGGATACTCGATGCGGTTCCCGGTGCCCGCAAAAGGGCTGAAGCCGGAAAGCTCGCCTTCGGCACTGTGGAGAGCTTCCTCATCTGGCGGCTGACCAAGGGCAAGCGCAACATCACCGACGCCACCAATGCCAGCCGGACCAGCCTTTATAATCTGGAAGCCCAGGGCTGGGACGAGGAGCTTTTACGCCTGTTCAACATTCCGCGCGCCGTCTTGCCGGAGGTGGTGGATTGCGCCGGGGAACTCGGCCTCGCTGACAAGTCTGTGCTGGGCCGGGCGATACCCATTACCGGGGCAGCGGGCGACCAGCAAGCCGCGGCTATCGGTCAGGCCTGTCTGTCAGCCGGTGAGATGAAATCGACCTATGGCACCGGCGCGTTCATGATCCTCAATACCGGTGACACCCGGCTGACGTCACAAAATCGCCTGCTGGCGACCACCGCCTGGCGGCTGGAGGGAAAATCGGCTTTTGCGCTGGAGGGGTCAGTGCTTTCGGCGGGTGCGACGATTCAATGGCTGCGCGACGGGCTGGGCCTGATCTCGAAAGCCTCCGAAGTAGAGGCGCTGGCAGCGAGCGCAGACCCGGACGCGCCGGTCTATCTGGTGCCCGCCTTTACCGGGCTGGGCGCGCCGCACTGGCAGCCGCAGGCACGCGGGCTCATCACCGGGCTGACGCGCGGGGCCGGGCGGGCGGAGATTGCCCGCGCAGCGCTGGAGTCGACCGCTTTCCAGACCCATGACCTGCTGACCGCCATGCGCGCCGACGGTGCGCAGACGCTCAGCCTGAAGGTTGATGGCGGCATGGTCGCTAATAATGCCTTTCTGCAGCGCCTGGCTGATATCTGCGATCTCGAAGTGGTGCGCCCGGCCAATACCGAAACCACCGCCTGGGGCGCGGCGTTTCTGGCTGGGCTGGGGGCGGGGCATTTTGCGTCCATCAATGAGGCGGCAAGCCTGTGGCAGGCCGACCAGCGCTTTGTGCCGGCGGCGGATCAGGGCTGGCGCAAGCGGCATCTGGCAGGGTGGGCGGATGCGCTGCGCCGTACTACAATGTAATAATATTACATCTACGTGGAATCCGGTCATGGACTTGTGCAGCGCACGCGCTTAAATCCGGAGCCTTACCGTTCACCCCTTATCGTCAAGAAGCCCATGTCACAGCAAGACTTCCCCGTTGATACCAAGCGCCACACGGCGGCCCATCTGATGGCCGCTGCCGTGAAGGAAATCTGGCCCGAGGCCCGGTTCGGTGTGGGACCTGCAACCGCGACCGGCTTCTACTATGACATCAACCTGCCCAACACGTTGACGCCCGAAGACCTGACCGCCATCGAAAAGCGGATGAAGGAAATGCGCAAAGAGCGCGTTCCCATGGTGCGCGAGGAGCTGCCGATTGACAGCGCCATCGAATACATGCGCCGCGAAGGGCAGGATTTCAAAGTCGAGCTGTTGGAGCTCCTGCGCGACAAGGGCTCGACCGCGATTGCCAAGGAAACCGGCGATGAAAGCGTCGCCGGTGACGGGCTGGATTCTGTCAGCTTCTACAAGCTGGGCGATTTCGTTGATCTGTGCCGCGGACCCCATGTCGATCATTCGGGGCAGGTTGGCCATTTCAAGCTGCGCTCCATCGCCGGCGCCTACTGGCGCGGGGACGCGAAAAACCCGCAGCTTCAGCGCATCCACGCTTTGTGCTTTGACACAAAGGAGGAGCTGGATGCGGAAATCCTGCGCCTTGAGGAGCAGGCCAAGCGCGATCACCGCAAGATCGGCAAGGAGCTGGGGCTTTTCACCATTGTTGAAGAAGTCGGCGCGGGCCTGCCGCTCTGGCTGCCGGCCGGCAATGTGATCCGTGACGAGCTGGAGCATCTGGCCCGCCATGAAGAGCGTGCCGCTGGCTATCAACGTGTTTCCACGCCGCACATCACCAAGGGCGAGCTGTATCACAAGTCCGGGCATCTGCCTTACTACGCCGAGGACATGTACGCGCCGATCATCATTGATGAGCAGGAATATTATCTGCGGCCCATGAATTGCCCTCACCACCACATGATCTACGCCCACGACCAGTGGAGCTATCGCGATCTTCCGGTGCGGCTCTCCGAGTACGGACAGGTTTACCGCTATGAGGCGTCGGGCGGGTTGTCCGGCCTGATGCGCGTGCGCGGTTTCTGCCAGAACGATGCGCATATCTACTGCCGAGAAGACCAGGCCAAGGACGAGTTCCTGGCCGTGATGCACATGCACGCGAAATACTACCGCATGTTCGGCATCGAGGATTTCTGGATGCGCCTCTCGCTGCCGGACTTCGACAATCTCGACAAATATGTCGACGATACGCAAGGCTGGATGAAGGCGCTGGGCATCCTTAAAGAGGCGATGGACGAATCCGGTTATCCGTATAAGGAGGTTGATGGCGAGGCGGCCTTCTACGGCCCGAAAGTGGATTTCATGGCGAAGTCTGTGGTTGGAACCGAGTACGCCATTTCGACCAATCAGCTCGACTTCATGGCCACCAAGCGGTTTGATCTGGAATACACGTCAGAAGATGGTTCGAAGAAGCCGGTTTACGTGATCCACCGGGCGCCGCTGGGCTCGCATGAGCGTTTCGTCGCCTTCCTGATTGAGCATTATGCTGGCAAGTTCCCGGTCTGGCTGTCGCCCGTTCAGGCCATGGTGATCCCGATCGCCGACCGGCATGAGGACTATGCGCGGCAAGTGCAAAAGCGCCTGTTCGATGCCGAGACGAAATCGGTGCATTCGGGCATCCGCGCCGAAGCCGATCTGGCTGGCGAGCGCATGCAGAAGAAGATCCGCAACGCGCAGAACCGCAAGATTCCCTACATGCTCGTCGTCGGTGATGCCGAGGCCGAAGCCGGGACCGTCGCCTTGCGACACCGCGATCATGGCGATCTGGGTACGGTGAGCGTGGAGGATGTGATCGCGCGCATCACGCAAGAGATCAACACGCGGGCGGATCAACCTGCCTGAGCGGTTGAACTCCCGGTCGAGCAAGGCGAGAGCCGGGACCTGCGTGCAGGATTAGCGGACAAGGACCCCGGATAGCGCTGCGCGCTTCCGGGGTTTCACTTTGTTGACCAGACTTCACCTCACTCCCGGGAAGCTCGTGACGTATTCCACGCGGATATCGGGAAAGCTGGTCACGAACTGAACGGTGAAATCCGGGAAGCTGTCGACGAACTCCCACTCGCCGCACTCGTCGGGAAAACTTGTTACCTGTTGCACCCGCAGGTCCGGAAAGCTCGTGACAATTTCCACTTTCACGTCCGGAAAGGTGGTCACGATCTGAACCCGGCCGTGCAGCGGTATGCCGTCGAAGGTGCAGTCCTCGCCAACGGCAGGGCTGGCGGCCAGCGCGGCAATGACGAGCGGCGAAGCAGCGATTCCCATGACAAAAGGCCCTCCCTTGCGGGAGAGCCTTTCAAGACGGTGATGAACGTGCGGTGAAGGGGCCGCTGGCTCCTAATGCATCGCCTTGGCTATGCTTTCCGCCATTTTCTTCGCGTCACCCAGAAGCATCATCGTGTTGTCGCGGAAGAAGACGGGATTATCGACCCCGGCATAGCCAGACCCGAGCGAGCGCTTGACGAACATCACCGTGCCTGCCTTCCACACCTGCAGGACAGGCATGCCGTAAATGGGGCTGGATGGGTCATCCTCGGCGGCCGGATTGGTCACGTCATTGGCACCGATCACGAAGGCCACATCGGCCTGCGAGAAGGCAGAATTGATATCTTCCAGCTCGAACACCTCGTCATAGGGCACTTGGGCTTCGGCCAGCAGAACGTTCATATGGCCGGGCATCCGGCCCGCCACCGGGTGGATGGCGTAGGAGACGTCCACCCCTTCGGCTTTGAGCGCATCGCCCATCTCCTTGAGCGCATGCTGGGCCTGCGCCACCGCCATGCCGTAGCCCGGCACAATGATGACCTTGCCGGCATTTTTCAGGATGAAGGCGGCGTCATCGGCCGAGCCCTGCTTGACGATGCGCCCGCCTGCATCAGCTGCTGCCGAGGCCACGCTTTCCCCGCCAAAACCGCCGAGCAGGACGGAGATGAAGGAGCGGTTCATCCCCTTGCACATGATGTAGGAGAGGATGGCGCCGGACGAACCGACCAGCGCGCCGGTAACCAGAAGGGCTGTGTTTTCCAGCGTAAAGCCCAGCGCCGCGGCGGCCCAGCCCGAATAGGAGTTGAGCATGGAGACCACGACGGGCATGTCGGCGCCGCCAATGGGCACGATCAGCAACACGCCGAGCACCAGTGCCAGCACGGCCACGATCCAGAAGGCGATTTTTGCTTCCCCGCCGGAGGCCACCAGGAATGCGATGAAAACGGCGGTCGCAATGCCAAGGCCGAGATTGAGCCAGTGCTGACCGTTGAAGACCAGAGGCGCGCCGGACATCGTGCCCTGCAGCTTCATGAAGGCGATGATCGAGCCGGAGAAGGTGATCGCGCCAATCGCTGTGCCGACGCCCAGCTCGATCAGGGAGAGCGCCTTGAGGCCGCCCAGCTCATCGGCAATACCGAACGCGGCAGGTGCATAGAGCGCAGCGGCGGCGACCAGTACGGCGCACAAGCCCACCAGGGAGTGAAAGCCGGCGACCAGCTGGGGCATGTCGGTCATGGCAATGCGGCGCGCGATGACGGCGCCGATTGTGCCGCCGACGGCAATCGCACCGGCGATGAAGATGAAGCCAACAAAGCCGATATCGAGCAGGAGCAGCGTGGTGGTAATGGCAATCGCCATACCCGCCATACCCAAATAATTACCCTGGCGCGCGGTCTCGGGATTGGACAGACCGCGCAGCGCCAGAATGAAGAGAATGCCCGAGCCGAGATAGAACAGGGCGGCAAGATTGGGGGTCATTCACGGGACTCCTTGGCCGCTGCCGCAGGCCGTTCTTTCTTCTTGTACATGGCCAGCATTCGCTGGGTGACGAGGAAGCCACCGAATATGTTGATCGAGGCGAGTATCACGGCGAGCAGCCCTGTGCCTTGTGCAAAACGGCTGTCCATTCCCGTAACCGCCGCACCGGCGGCCAGCAGCGCGCCGACGATGATTACCGAGGAGATGGCGTTGGTCACACTCATCAGGGGCGTGTGCAGGGCCGGGGTCACCGACCAGACCACATAATAGCCCACGAAGATGGCGAGCACGAAGATCGCCAGCCGGTAAATGTTCGGATCAATGGCTTCCATATCAGTCCCACTCCGCCCCGTCAGAGAGGCTCTGTCTGCTAGCCGAGAAGTGCCGCTGCAGCCGCGAAAGCGCTCAGCGTGATGATGGCAACACCGGCAAAGATGATCTGCGTGATACGCCGTTTCATGGATTATCCTCCGAGGGAAGGATGGACGATGGCGCCATCGCGCGTCAGCGTCATCCCCTTGATGATCTCGTCCTCCCATTGAGGCGAGAGTGCGCCATCCTCACCGCGCAAAAGCGGAGCGAGATTGACAAAATTCTTGGCAAGAAGCTGCGAGGTGTCAGCGGCCAGCCGCGCGGGCAGATTGGTATAGCCCGCGATTTTGACGCCGCCACGATCGACGATCTCATCTGCCCTGGTCAGCTCGCAGTTTCCACCGGCGGCAGCCGCAATATCGATGATCACAGAGCCGGGCTTCATGCTTTCGACCATGGCTTTCGTGATCAGGCGCGGCGCAGGCCGGCCCGGAATTAGCGCGGTGGTGACGACTATGTCCTGCTTGGCGATGTGGGCCGCGACCAGCTCCGCCTGCTTGGCCTTGTAGTCGTCACTCATTTCCTTGGCATAGCCGCCAGCGGTTTCGGCGGCTTTGAACTCCTCGTCCTCCACCGCGATGAACTTGGCACCCAGCGAGGCGACCTGTTCCTTGGCGGCGGGGCGCACATCATTGGCCGATACGATGGCACCAAGGCGCCGTGCGGTGGCGATAGCCTGCAATCCGGCGACGCCTGCGCCCATGATGAAGGCCTTGGCAGCGGCGACTGTGCCCGCGGCTGTCATCATCATCGGGAAGGCGCGCCCGTAGAGCGAAGCGGCTTCGATAACGGCGCGGTAGCCGGCAAGGTTTGACTGCGAGGAAAGCGCGTCCATGGACTGGGCACGCGTGATGCGCGGCGTGTATTCCATGGCCAGCGCATTGACGCCGGCATCGGCGCACGCCTTGGCGAACGCGGTGTCGCCGTGCGGGTCAAGCAGTCCCACCAGCACGGCGCCCTTGGGCAGCTTGGCCAGCGTTGCTGCATCGGGCCTGCGAACGGTCAGGAAAAGTTCGCCATCCTTGATGGCGGCGGCGCGGGTGACGCATTTCGCGCCGGCCGCTTCATAGGCCGCATCGGTGACGCTGGCTGACAGCCCCGCGCCCTTTTCCACTGAAACACTGGCCCCGGCCTTCACGAATGCTTTGACCGAATCCGGTGTGGCAGCCACACGGGCCTCGCCGGGAAAACTTTCGGTGAGAACGGCTATGCGCATCGTGACATCCTGTTCAGCCCGCATCGGGGAGTAGTCAGACTGTCACAATGCGCGAATCTCGAAGATGCGCAAAGATGAAATTGGTTAATCGCCTGCGCGCTAACCGGCAAAGACCGAAATGGCCAGACCGATAACCCCCGCAAACACGGTCAGAAACGCGGTAAAAAGCCAGTACCACGGCCCCTGCTTCATGACGACGCCGCCAACAATACCGACAGCCAGAGCCACGCCAATCGCGGTGAACCAGCCTGATCCGGTGGCAAAAGCGAAGGTGAGGAACACGATTGAGTAGGCCAGCACCAGCGAGGAGGAGACACCAGCTTTTATCACGCTTGAGAACGTGGATTGCTGCCCGTCGATTTCCATGCCGCCGCGCGTGTATTGAGATGCCATGTCAGGACTCCGCTTGGTCAAACAGGGTTGTTGATCTGGCACCTAGCATGGGTTTTGCCGGCGGCCAAGACCATAGCACAAGGCGCATCACGCGCGCGGTGCCCAGCCCTCGGCGAGGGCCTGAAGCACGCTCACAACCGCCAGCGGCTGGTCGAGTATCAGATGGTGCTGGGCGTCGGGCACGCTGATGAAGGGTGAGGCAGTAAAAACAGAGCGCATATAGTCCCAGGTTTCTGCGTTCATCAGGCGCGATTGCGCGCCGCGCACGAATGCCAGCGGACATTTCAGACTGGCGGCCGCGTTGGCCGGATCACGCCGCTCCCAGGCGAGCTTCGCCCACAGGTCGGGATCGAACTTCCAGGTCACCCCGCCTTGGATGTCTTTCAGCGAGCCGCGCGCGATGTGATCGACAAGCCAGAGATTGTCACACGGCTGGTCCGGCAGCAGTCGGAACCGCGCCAGCGCGGCAGGTGTGTCGGCATAGACCCGCCCGCCCCGGCGCGGGGGCGAACCATCGCGCTGTTCGGTTCGCGGGCGGATGGGGCTGTCCAGAATAATGCCGGCGCGCAGCTGGTCACCCAGAGAAATGGCTGCTGACAGCGTGACGAAACCGCCAAAGGAATGTCCCGCGAGAATGGGTTTGCCTGCTTCGAACGCACCGCCCGCGCGTGCGGCTGCCAGCATGTCGGCGGCATGTTCGTCCATGGAGTAGGTGTCGCGCCAGCCGCTATCACCCATGCCGGCCAGATCGGGAGTCACTACCCGGTAGCCCTCAGCGGCCAGGAACGGACCGATAGCGTCCCACCAGCCTTTGTGGGCTGTGCCGCCATGGACCAGGATCAGGCCCGGTGCGCCGCGCGTCCCCCACGCCTTCCAGGACAATGTGGTGCCCAGATGGTCTGCGGTTCCCGTTTCACACATCTCCTCCTGCGCTCCGGCAAACCAGTCCGGACCGGCGAGCGGCTGGCCCTTCAGGGCTGCGAGCGGTGAGGGCGGGCGATCAGTGTCGGCCATGGTTTCAATATCCATCACAAGGCAAGGACAGGGAGCATGGCCCCTGGCGGCAACAAGCCCGGCACTGGGTAGGCTGCAGGCAGTGTCGCGTCAATCAACGCTGGTCAGGCGCGCGTCAACACATTGCTAACCCTCTATTTACCCTAACCAATTCTCACCGTGCTCTACACGTGACCTTAACAGGAGGTGTCCCATAACGGTGCGCATCAAGGGGTGCGCTCACCAAGAGCCCGGCCGCTTACGCAGAAAACTGCGGGGCGGCCACAAGGGCCAGGGCGCACTTTAAAACAGGTGGGACCAGAAGGGTGTGGGTGAGATGGCCAAGACAATTCTGATCGTCGATGACGATCCGACGCAACGCCGGTTGATGCAGGCGGTTCTCGAAAAGCAGGGGCATCACCCCGAAACGGCCGAAAGCGGCGAGGCGGGGCTGGAGCGGATCCGGCGCGGCGGTATCGATGTTGTGCTGCTGGACATGGTCATGCCGGGCATGGACGGTCAGGAGACACTCGAAGTCATCAAGGCGCGCGAGCCGGACCTGCCGGTCATCGTGCTGACGGCGCATGGCGGCATCGAGACTGTGGTCAAGGCCATGCGGGCCGGTGCGGTAGACTTCTTCGTGAAGCCCGCCAGCCCGGAGCGTATCGCGGTGTCCATCCGCAATGCCTTCAAGGTCAAGGACCTGACCGGCGAGGTGACGCGCCTGAAGCGTACCCAGTCCGGCCAGCTTGGCTTCAAGGACATGATCGCAGCGGCACCGGCCATGCGTCAGGTGGTGCGTCTGGGCGAGCGGGCGGCAAAGTCCAATATTCCGATCCTTGTCACCGGCGAAAGCGGCGTCGGCAAGGAGCTGGTGGCCCGCTCCATCATGGCCGCATCAGACAGGGCAGGACGGCCTTTCGTGGCCGTAAACTGCGGGGCCATTCCGGAAAATCTCGTGGAATCGACCCTGTTTGGCCACGAGAAGGGGGCCTTCACCGGCGCGGTCGCCAAGCATATGGGCAAGTTCCAGGAAGCCGATGGCGGCACGCTTTTCCTTGACGAGATCGGCGAGTTGCCCCTCGACATGCAGGTGAAACTCCTGCGTGCCCTGCAGGAAGGCGAAGTCGACCCGGTCGGTGGCAAGAAGCCGGTCAAGGTTGATGTGCGCATTATCTCGGCGACGAACCGCGATCTGGCCGAGCAGGTCAAATGCGGGGGCTTCCGCGAGGACTTGTTCTACCGTCTCAATGTCTTCCCGATTGAAGTGCCAAGCTTGGCTGAGCGTTCGGACGATATCCCTGCGCTGGTGCGTCACTTCATTGCGCGCTTCAACGCGCAAGAGGGCAAAGCCGTACTGGATGCCACGTCCGAAACGATGGACATGCTCGCCCGCCATCACTGGAAGGGCAATGTGCGCCAGCTTGAAAACGCGATCTTCCGCGCGGTGGTGCTGTGTGACGGTGATTATCTGACGCCAGAGGATTTCCCTCAAATATCCGGGCTGACCCCGACCTTGCGCCAGTCTGACGCCGAACGTCCGGCTCCGGTTGCCGAAACGGCAGCGCCTGCTGAGCCGGTTGATGACGGGCAAGGCGAAGCCGGCGTTCACTCCAGTGGTTTCCCGGTTGATATCACTGATGCAGGCGGGCATTTGCGCCCTCTGGAATCCATCGAGCGTGATCTCATCGCCTTTGCCATCGAGACCTATTCGGGCCGCATGGCCGAAGTGGCGCGCCGACTGGGCCTTGGCCGCTCCACGCTCTACCGCAAGGTGCGTGAATACGATCTCGAAGTGGATAATTTCCGTGAGGCGGGGTGAGGGTTAAGCCCTCTGGTCATACATCGATCAGCCTTGTAGCGTCCGGACAGGTATTAACTGTCCGGACGTTCTTTCTCATGCGCGCTGCCCTTCTCGCCTGTCTGCCTGCTGCCCTGGCCCTGTCTTCGTGTGACCAAGCCGCCACCCCGGTCCTTGATCAGGAGGGCGAACGCCTGACCATCGAGCGGCTCTACGCCTCGCCGGATCTGACCGGACCGACAGCACGCTCGGTGCGCTTCTCGCCCGATGGCAGCCGGATCAGTTTCCTGCGTGCCAAGGAAGACGACCGCACGGTACAGGATTTGTGGGCGATGGATGTGGAGACCGGGCGCACCTATGTGCTGGTCGATGCGCATCAACTCGCCCCTGAAGAGCGCGAACTGACAGAGGCCGAAATCCAGTTTCGTGAACGCGCACGGATAACGGCGTCCGGTGTGGTGAGTTATGACTGGGATGAGGCGGGAGAAGCCGTGCTTGTGCCGCTGGATGGCGATGTTTTCTACGTTGATGTGGAAAGCGGTGAGGCCCGGCGTCTGACCGAGACCGAAGAATTCGAGACCGACGCCAAGGTCAGCCCGCGCGGCGGCTATGTCTCTTTCATCCGTGACCAGAATCTCTGGGTGTATGACCTTGCCACGGGCGAGGAGCGCGCCCTGACGCGTGAGGGTGGCGGGTTGATCAGCTGGGGCATGGCCGAGTTCGTCGCCCAGGAAGAAATGAGCCGCTATACCGGATACTGGTGGTCGCCCGACGATAGCCGCATCGCGGTTGCGCGCGTCGATGAAACCCCCGTCATGGTGGTGGAACGCTTCGGCATCTCGGCCGAAGGCGTGTCCGTATCCGAGCAGCGCTATCCGCGCGCCGGCACGCCCAATGCCATCGTTACCCTGCATGTCATCGACCTGGCGACCGGCGAGGTAACCGACATGGATATGGGCAATGAGACGGATACCTATCTCAACCGGGTCAATTGGAGCCGGTCTGGCGGCACGCTGTGGGTGCAGCGCCAGAACCGGGCCCAGACGCAATGGGATTTGCTGGCGCTGAATCCGTCAACCGGAGACGAGGATGAAAGCCGGCGCATCACCGAGACCGCAGACACCTGGATCAATCTCGATCACGATCTTCGCCCGGTCAGCGGCGGCGGCTTGCTGTATCTTTCCGAACAGTCGGGCTTTCGCCATATCCGCCGCGTTCATGCCGATGGCACGGCTGAGGACATCACGTCTGGCGAATGGGTGGTTGATGGTATTGCTGCGGTCGATGAGGAGAGCGGCATTGTCTGGTTTACCGGCTGGATGGAGACGCCGCTGGAGCGCCATCTCTATTCGGTGAGCCTGGATGGCGGGGAGCCGGAGCGCATCACCAGCGGAGACGGCCGCTGGAGTGTCACCGCCGGGTCTGGCGGCTCAGGCTTTATCGGTACCTATTCTGATATCGAAACGCCGCCCAGCACTGCCCTTTATGCGATGGATGGCGGCCGTATTGCCTGGTTGGAGGAGAACCCGCTCAATGAGGATCATCCCTACGCGCCCTATCTCGCCCGTCATGTCTATCCTGAATATGGCACCCTGACGGCCGCTGACGGCCAGACGGACCTGCACTGGCAGATGTACCGCCCGGACCATTGTACCGCCGCCACGCCCTGTCCGGCCATCGTGCAGGTTTATGGCGGACCGGGTGTTCAGACCGTCACGGGTGGCTGGCAGAGCTTGCGTGACCAGATTCTCGTCCAGTCGGGCTATGTCCTGTTCAAGGTCGACAACCGGGGCAGTTCAAACCGCGGTCACGCCTTTGAAGGTGCGCTGCACAGGCGCATGGGCATTCTGGAAGTGGAAGACCAGCTGGCCGGGCTCGACTGGCTGCAGGCGCGCGATTTCGTGGATGGCGAGCGTGTCGGCCTGTGGGGCTGGTCCTATGGTGGCTACATGACGCTGATGACCACGCTGCAGGCACCGGGCCGGTTTGCCGCCGGTATCGCCGGAGCACCGGTCACCGACTGGTCGCTCTATGACACCCACTATACCGAGCGTTTCATGTCGACCCCGCAGGATAATGCGGACGGCTACGAGGCCGGATCGGTCTTCGCCCATCTGGACGGGTATGAGACGCCGCTGCTGATCATTCACGGGATGGCCGATGACAATGTCACCTTCGACCACTCCACGCGCCTGTTTGCCGAGCTGCAGGAGCGCGGCGAGGTGTTCGACATCATGACCTATCCCGGCCAGCGGCACGGCATCCGCCCGCCGCCCCTGCAGACGCATTTGCTGCGCACGCAGATGGGCTTTTTCGACCGGCATTTGCAGCCTGCCGGGCCATAACCCACCGGCGCGGTCAGACGGCGCAACGTGGCATTTTGCGCACACGGTATCGGTCCAATCGCGGTTAACGGCCCGTTTTGTCCTTAACATTGCCGGATTTTTCGCGGTAACCTTCCGTTAACGGGTTGCCTTGCGGGCAATAGAGGGGCCGCGGCAACGAAGAGGCTGGTGGCCTTCAAAAGGACACCGGTGAGGGGAAATGGGCCGATGACGTCAGAAGTGATGATCATGAACCGGCAGGCGGTGGCGCTGGCTGCTGATAGCGCTGTCACCTATGGCGGCGGGCCGGAGCCGGTTGTCACGCTGGAAGCAGAGAAAATCCTGCCGCTCAGCGGCTCGGTCGCGCTGATGGTCTATTCGCGCGGCGATGTGCTGGGCCGGTCATGGTCGCAGATTGCCCACGCCTTCCGCCAGCAGCACGGGAGCACGGCGTTCGAAAGCGTGGCCGAGTGTGCGAAGGCCTTCTTCGCTTTCGTGGATGGCAATCGCAAGCTCTTCCCCGAGCGCGAGGAGCGCGAGGAATTTGAAGAGCTGATGCGGGCAGCCTTTCTTACGCTGATGAATCACGCCCGCGCCATGGCCAGCTATCCCGGCGCCGGTTATGAGGATGATGCGCAAGCCTTCGAGGCCACGCTTGAGCTTTACCGCAGCCATCTGGCCAATGATGAGAGCGGGCGTCCGCGCGCCGATCTGGAGGTGTTTGAGCACCTGACCCGCGAGCGCTTCTACGAGATTTTCGGCGAGATGCTCGACCAGCTGATCGCAGATGCGCTCGGACCGTTCGGGCAGGAAGAGGCGATGCGCGCCCGCCTGTTCGACTTTGCCTACATGATCGTCACCAAGCCGGCCTTTCTGGAGCCCTATGCCGGTCTGGTGTTTGCCGGTCTGGGATCAAATGACATTTTCCCGGTCTTTGAGCACCACTATGCCTCCATCCTGGTCGACGGGGTGATGAAGCGTGCGCATGACGAGACGACGGCTGTGGGCGTCGATGACGGACCCAACGCCTTTGTGCGCACGTTTGCCCAGGCCGACATGACCCATGCCTTCCTGCGCGGCATCCACCCGCTCATGTTCGACATGATGATCTCCATGAACATGATCACCAATGAAGCGGCGGCCGAGGCCGCGCTGCGTGAGGCGGGCATGGAAGGCGAGGCAGCCGCCAATGTGATGGAGCGGATCGGGCAGGGCACACTGCCCGCGCTCACCGGCCATTTCATCAAGGCGTCCCATGCCGTCAGCCAGGAAGAATTTATCAAGCCCTTCATCCAGGTGGTGTCGGCGTCGGGCAAGCGTCAGATTGCCGAGACATCCAAGGCGCTGGTGGAACTCAATATCCTCAAAAGCAGCCTGCACCAGACCCAGACCGGCGTCGGCGGCGATGTGGATGTGGTGATGATCTCGCAAACCGGCGGCGTTGAATGGTATGCTCGCAAGGCCTGAGGGCTGGCGGGCAAGGAGCTATGATCATGAGCAATGATACGAACGACAACCCGTCCCGGCTTGATCTGGACCGCGCCCGCGCCGCGCTGGTCAAGGTGCGTGATGAATGCGCGATTGCCGTACGCGCGCCGCGTCCGGCCGATCTGTCGCGGCTGCGCGAGGAGGCTGACCGCCGCCGCCGCATCGAAACCCGCGCGGGGGCTTTCCGTATGGAATTGCGCACCCGGCTTGGCCTTGCCGATACGCAAGGGCCATATTCACCACTGCCGCTGAACACGTCCGGCGTGATCGGCCATGCCTTGTGCGATGCCGATATCTGTACGCCCGAACCGCCCATGGCGGCAGCACCCGAGCGCCCGAAAGCCGATCCGGCTCCGGCGATTTCAGGCGATCATTCGGGTGCGGGCTTCGCCGGAGAAGCACAGGCGGCTGCGTCTGCTTTGCCCCAATCAGATGCCGGTGAGCGCGATGAGGCCGCCGCACCGCAGGCTCCGCGCAAGCGCCAGAAATTCCTGGGGCTGTTCTAGCGGACTCGTCGGGACGCAGAGCGGAAATCCCGGAGGGCGAAGCCGATCCGGGATCTGATTTCGGGTTAAAGCGGCAACCGCCCCCCGGGTCCCGCATGGCTCGCCCGGGGTTTCATCGCTTGAGTTATGCCGTCAAAAGAATTTCACAGATCGATTCAAGCCCGTCTTGGTCCTGCGGGCCGAAGGCGCCAAGGCTTTCAGAGTCCACGTCCAGCACCGCCGCCAGCGAGCCGTCTTGACGAAATACCGGCACGACAATCTCTGAATTGGAACGGCTGTCGCAGGCAATATGGCCCGGGAAGGCGTGAACATCGTCGACCATCTGTGTCTTTCCGCTCGCCGCAGCAGCGCCGCATACGCCTTTGCCAAACGCGATGCGCAGGCACCCAAGTGTGCCCTGATAGGGACCAACCACCAGCTCTCCGGGCTTTAGCGGGTCAACCATGTAAAACCCGGTCCAGAAAAAGCGGGGCGCGAAATTCTGTGCCAGCACGCAGGCGGCGGTAGCAAAGCGCGCCGTCTCGCTGGTCTCGCCAGCCACGATGGCGGCGATCTCCTCGCGCACACGGGCGTAGGCTTGTTCAAGCGTTTCGCCTGCGGGCGCGGTGGACAGGGCTTCGGCCATGGGCGTTCCTCGTTAACTGGCTAAGGCGTTTCATCTAGGCGCGAACACGCCGCGATGCCAGTGGGCTGGTGTGCGCCTGCCTGTCCGGCATCCGCCCCTTGCACGCACCCGGCCTTCGCCGTACATCGGTCTGGCGCGAGCCAGTCGCGGGTGTAGCTCAATGGTAGAGCAGAAGCTTCCCAAGCTTAAGACGAGGGTTCGATTCCCTTCACCCGCTCCATGTTCCGATGCCCGTCTGTCTGGCGCAAAGCAAAATCCTTAATACCCGGTGATCCAGCCCTCGCTCTATCGCGTATTGGATACCAGATACCGCGATCCGGTATCGCGAGGCAGGCTGGCTTCCCCCGGACACGCTGCCTCGTTTCGTCAACCGAAACGGAGACACGATCCATGCGTCTGACTGCAATGATTTCTTCCACCGCTGCTGCTGCTGCTCTTCTGGCTGCCCCGGTGCTCGCCGACCATCACAACGAGCCGGCCGACATTGTCGACACGGCTGTTGCCGCTGACGATTTCAACACGCTGGTCGCCGCCGTTCAGGCCGCCGATCTGGTGGATGCGCTCAAAGGCGAAGGCCCGTTCACGGTGTTCGCGCCGACCGACGAAGCCTTTGCTGCCCTGCCGGAAGGCACGGTTGACACGCTGCTGATGCCGGAAAACCAGGCCCAGCTCCAGGCCGTTCTGACCTACCATGTGGTTCCGGGCAGCTATATGTCCGACAGCGTTGATCCGGGCACCTATGACCTGGAAACCCTGCAAGGCACGACCGTCAATGTCGTAGTCGGTGAAGATGGTTCTGTCACGGTTGATGGCGCCAATGTCGTCACCGCGGACATCGAAGCGTCCAACGGTGTGATCCATGTGATCGACGCCGTTATCCTGCCTAACTAATCTTAGTTAGACAGCATTTTTAATGGGCCCGCCGATATCCCCTCCGGCGGGCCCTTTTTATGGCGTCGCAAAGGCGTGTCAGTCGCCGGCTTCTTCGCTGGCCTTGCCGCTTGCCTCGATGATTTTCAGCTCGGTGTTTTCAGGCGCGTCTGACGCTTTCAGCACGCCCTTGCGGCGGGATGCGCGGGGCAGGGTTACGGTCTGCACTTGGCTTTCCATGAATTCGATGATGATGCCCGCGACGTCCTTTTCGCTGGTGCGCTCAATACCTTCAAGCCCCGGCGAGGAATTGACCTCCAGGATTTTCGGGCCGGAGTTCGAGCGCAAGAGATCCACGCCTGCAACCGCCAGACCCATCGCCTTGGCCGCACGCACGGCGACAGAACGTTCTTCAGGCGTGATTTTCACACCTTCGGCCGTGCCGCCGCGATGCAAATTGGAACGGAACTCGTCCGCAGAGGCCTGACGTTTCATCGCGGCGACGACCTTGCCTCCCACCACGAAGCAGCGAATGTCGGCGCCGCCTGCCTCCTTGATGAATTCCTGCACGATGAAGTTGGCTTCAAGGCCCCGGAACGCGTCAATGACGCTTTCGGCAGCCTTCTTGGTATCGGCCAGCACAACGCCGCGCCCCTGCGTGCTTTCCAGCAGCTTGACGACCAGCGGGGCACCGCCAACCAGCTCGACCAGCGTTTTCGTGTCCTTGGGCGAGTGGGCAAAGGCGGTCGAGGGCATGCCGATCCCGGCGCGCGCCAGAAGCTGGTGGGCGTAGAGCTTGTCCCGGCTAGCCCCGATGGCCGCGGCCGGATTGAGGATGTAGGCGCCGGTCATGGCAAACTGGCGGATCACGGCCATGCCGTAATTGGTCATCGACGCGCCGATGCGCGGGATCACGGCGTCAAAGCGCGGCAGACGGCGGCCATCATAATAGATGGCGGGCGACAGCGTGTTGATGCCCATGGAGCAGCGCGCCGTATTGATCATTTCCGCGACATGACCCCGGTCCTCCGCGGCCTTTTTCAGGCGTTTGGAGGAATAGTTTGTCGGTTCGCGCGTCAGGATGGCGATGCGTAAGGGCCGTTTGACCGGCTTCTGGCGCGGATAGTCGGAATAGACCTTGTAGCCGATCTTGCCCTGAACATAGGAATCGGCCGGGTTGACCACGATGCCGTCCCGGATCGCGGTGCGCCCCAGCAACATGCGGTAATTCATGCTTTCGCGGTTGGTCAGCGTCAGCTCGATCGGCCATTCGCGCGTGCCGACCTTCACCATCGCCTCGATCACCCAGCGCAGCTCGGACTCGCCGTTCGACGAGGTGACCTCTCGCCGGTCAACCGCAGGGGCCGAGCAGGTGATCTCCAGATCAGGCTGGCTGGGAATGGGGTGGATGACAAAGCGCACCTGGGGCGCATCATCCGGCCCGAACGGCTCCACCGATACCGCATGCAGCGCCGAGGTGCGCGCGCCGGTATCCACCTTGGCCTTGACCGCAGGGATGCCCAGTCCGGGGAAAGATGCCCACTCCTCCCAACCCAGTGTGAATGGCTGATCCATCAAATCCTCAATAGCCCGCGGCGGCCTGCTTCGTTCGTGAGCGTCCGCCCGTCTGGGGCGTGCCTTAGCGCGCAAATCATCTGGCGTCCATCGGGCCTGCTCCGGTGCGGGATGTCAATTTCTTCCCGCGCGGAAAGATATATCTGCAGGCACGCCGCCTCGACGCGGGTGCTTCCAGGCTCCATATGTGGACCCGACAATCGATTACAGGAGATCCTGGACATGGCTGGTTTCTATCGACCGCTGGTGAAAGTGACGCGTGGCATGGCCGCCTCTGACGGGGCGGGCGTGAAGATGACGCGCCTTCTGGGTACGCCCGAATTGCGCGTGCTCGACCCGTTCCTGATGCTGGACAAATTCCACTCCGATAACCCGGACGACTATATCGCGGGCTTTCCCGAACACCCCCACCGGGGCTTTGAAACGGTAACCTACATGGTCGCCGGGCGGATGCAGCACCGCGACAATAAAGGCCATGAAGGCGTGATCGAGCCTGGCGGCGTACAATGGATGACGGCCGCAGGCGGCATCATTCATTCGGAAATGCCCCAGCAGGAAGACGGGCTGATGAGCGGTTTCCAGCTCTGGATCAACCTGCCAGCCGCCGAAAAGATGAAGCCGGCGGGGTATCAGGAGTACAGCGCTGCACAAGTGGCCGAGGACAAACGCGAAGGCGTGACCGCGCGCATCGTCGCGGGGCGTACATCGACGGGTGTTGAAGGCCCGGTGAGGAATGTCACGACGCAGCCTTTCTACGCTGAACTGGTTATGGAACCGGGCGCTGTGTTCGAGGAGGCCATTCCGGCAGAGAAGACCACCATCGTGGCGATCCACACAGGATCGGTGAATGTATCGGGCATCGCGCTGGCGGAAGCCCATCTGGGCGTGTTCGGCCCCGGTGACACGGTGCGCATCGAGGCGGGCGACCAGGGCGCGCGGGCCATCCTGGCGGCGGCGAACCCGATTGGAGAGCCGATCGCCTGGGGCGGGCCGTTCGTGATGAATACCGAGGGCGAGGTGCGCCAGGCCATGCTGGATTATCAGATGGGCCGGTTCTGAACTGCGCTGAGCCGCAAACAATAGAAGCAGAATGAAGGAGACCGCCCCATGGGACGGCTCGTCGACGGCGTCTGGAACGACGAATGGTATGATACGAAAAGCTCTGGCGGAAAATTCGAGCGCCAGGACAGCGTGTTCCGCAACTGGGTCACATCTGACGGCTCTGCCGGACCGACCGGTGACGCCGGCTTCAAGGGCGAGGCCGGGCGCTATCACCTCTATGTGTCGCTGGCCTGCCCGTGGGCGCACCGCACGCTGATCTTCCGCCATCTCAAAGGGCTGGAGGACATGATCTCCCTCTCGGTCGTTCACTGGCGCATGAAGGAGAAGGGCTGGACGTTTAATGATGGTCCCGGTGTGATACCCGATCCGCTGCACGGCGCGGACTACATGTATCAGGTCTATACCGCCGCCAAGAGCGACTATACCGGCCGTGTGACCGTGCCCGTTCTGTGGGACAAGCACACCCGCACCATCGTCTCCAATGAGAGCGCCGACATTATCCGCATGTTCAATTCCGCGTTCGATGGCGTGGGCGCAACGCCGGGCGATTACTACCCTGAACACCTGCGTGGCGAGATCGATGCCCTTAACGACCGCATCTATCACACGGTCAATAACGGGGTCTATAAATCCGGGTTCGCGACATCGGCCAGCGCCTATGAAGAGGCCGTCACCGCACTCTTCGACAGTCTGGACTGGCTTGAAAGTCTTCTGTCAGACGGGCGCGAATACCTGACCGGCGCGCAGCTGACCGAGGCCGATTGGCGGCTCTACACCACGCTGGTGCGCTTTGATCCGGTCTATCACGGCCATTTCAAATGCAATCTCAAACGCCTGATCGATTTCCCGCATCTGGCCGCCTATGCGCGCCGGCTCCACGCAATTCCGGGTATTGCGGATATCTTCAATCTCGATCACGCCAAGCGCCATTATTATGAGAGCCATGACATGATCAATCCGTCCGGCATCGTGCCGCTGGGCCCGGATGTGCACGTGGCCGACGGGCGGTAGGGCTGGCGCACCAGGCGCGCCCCCCTGTCTTCCTCCGGCCGCGTAGCAGGCCGGGGGGCCTGTGCCTGAGAGGGAGATGTCCTCCCCCGCCTGCTGGGGAGGTGCCGAGCGTGAGCGAGCCCCACCAGCCTCGCTCCGGAGATCAAGGGCCGCAGCGGTGCCAAGCCGCTCTGGGTTCAGGCCGTGCGCGGGAACGACGAAATAGGGCGCTCACTCCTTCCATTGCCAGTGCGCGCATCCTTGCGCTATAGCGCGGCCTGATTATCTCCCCCGCTTTGCCCTCAAGGAGCCCGGCGCATGTCGTCCTATCAATATGTTTACCACATGGACAAGCTGGCCAAGACCTATCCGGGCGGCAAGCAGGTGTTCTCGGGCATTTCGTTGCACTTCCTGCCTGATGCCAAGATTGGCGTTGTCGGTGTCAATGGCGCGGGTAAATCCACGCTTTTGAAGATCATGGCCGGCTATGACAGTGATTTCACCGGCGAGGCCTGGGCCGAAAAGGGCGTGCGCGTCGGCTATCTGCCGCAGGAACCGAAACTGGACGAGTCCAAGACCGTCTGGGAAAACGTGATCGAGGGGTCGGAAGACAAGAAGATCTACGACGCCTACAACGCCATCGCCATGGAGCTCGCCGAGGACTATTCCGACGAGCTGATGGAAAAGATGACCGCGCTGCAGGAAGACGTCGATGCGCGCGATGCCTGGGATATCGATTCCAAGATCGAGATGGCGATGGAAGCCCTGCGCTGTCCGCCGGGAGATGCTTCGGTTGTGAACCTTTCTGGTGGCGAGCGCCGCCGCGTCGCCATCTGCCAGCTTCTCCTGTCCAAACCACACATGCTTCTGCTCGATGAGCCGACCAACCATCTGGACGCTGAAAGCGTTGCGTGGCTCCAGCATCACCTTGAAAACTATGATGGCGCCGTGCTGATCGTCACCCACGACCGTTATTTCCTGGATTCCATCACCACCTGGACGCTGGAGCTCGACCGCGGGCAGGGCATTCCCTATCAGGGCGGGTATTCGGCCTGGCTTGAGCAAAAAGCCAAGCGACTGAGCCAGGAATCGCGCGAGGAAAGCGCCAAGCAGCGCGCATTGACCCGCGAACTGGAATGGATCCGCTCCAGTCCGAAAGCCCGCCAGGCCAAATCCAAGGCGCGTATCAAATCCTACGAGGAAATGCGCGACGCGGCTGACCGCGAGAAGATCTCTACGGCCACCATCCGCATACCGCCGGGTCCGCGCCTGGGTGGCAATGTGGTGGAATTTGACAATGTCTCCAAAGGCTTTGGTGATCAGCTGCTGATCAAGGATCTCACTTTCAAACTGCCGCCGGGCGGCGTGGTCGGCGTGATCGGCCCGAACGGCGCAGGTAAAACCACCCTGTTCAAGATGATTGTCGGTGAGGAACAGCCCGATTCCGGTACGGTCAAGCTCGGCGAGACCGTCCAGCTCGGCTATGTGAACCAGTCACGCGACGCTCTGGATGCGAAGAAGAATGTCTGGGAAGAGATTTCAGGCGGCCACGACATGATCACGCTGGGCGAACACGAAGTGCCCAGCCGCGCCTATGTCGGCGCGTTCAACTTCAAGGGCGGTGACCAGCAAAAGAAAGTCGGCATCCTCTCCGGCGGTGAACGCAACCGCGTTCACCTCGCCAAAATGCTGAAAGAAGGCGGCAACCTCTTGCTGCTCGATGAACCGACCAACGATCTCGACGTGGAAACGCTTGCCGCACTTGAAGCGGCGCTGGAAGATTTTCCGGGCTGCGCCGTGGTCATCTCGCACGACCGCTTCTTCCTCGACCGGATCGCCACCCACATCCTCGCCTTTGAAGGCGACAGCCATGTGGAATGGTTCGAAGGCGCGTTCTCCGACTATCTGGAAGATAAAAAGCGCCGCCTTGGCACGGATGCTCTGGTGCCTACGCGGGTGAAATTCCAGAAGTTCGAGCGTTAGTCCGCGCCAAACCCGCCCCCGCCCGGCGTTTCGATCTCGATCGCATCGCCGGGTGACAGCCTCACCGAGAACAGGGCGGGCTGCTCCTCTACTGCTCCGTCTGCGCGGATAATACGGGCCTTGCCGGGCTGGCCGTCGCCGCCGCCTTTAAGGCCCGGCGGAGCAACGCGCCTGCGTCCCGAGAGCAGGCTCGCCTCCATGGCCTCCAGAAACTCGATCCGGCGCACCGAGCCATGTCCGCCGCGCCATTGGCCCGTCCCGCCAGAGCCTTCGCGGACCCGGTGGCAGAGCACGCGGACGGGATAGCGCAGTTCAAGAACTTCCGGATCCGTCATTCGCGAATTGGTCATATGGGTGTGGACCGCGTCCGCCCCGTCAAACCCGCTGCCATCGGCGAGCAGGCCTGCGCCGGAGCCGCCGCAGACCGTCTCGTAATACTGATATGTTTCGTTTCCGAAGGTAAAATTGTTCATCGTGCCCTGCGCGGCCGCCATGCGGCCCGTAGCGGCGAAGAGCGCGTCCACGATGAGCTGACTGGTCTCCACATTACCGGCTACCACCGCGCCGGGCGGCTCAGGCGAAATCAGCGAGCCTTCGGGGATGATGATCTCGACGGGTTTGAGGCAGCCTTCGTTCAGCGGGATCTGATCTTCGACCAGGCATCGCAGCACGTAGAGTATGGCCGCTCTGGCCACCGCGCTGGGTGCGTTGAAATTGCTGGAGAGCTGGGCGCTTGTGCCGGTGAAGTCTACCGTCGCCGTGCCCTCATCGGGCCTTGTGGTGATGGCAACGCAGATGCGCTCCCCGCCTTCCAGTTCCATGATGGCAGAGCCGCTTTTCAGGGAGCCGATCACGCGCCGGGCCGCGCGCTCGGCATTGTCCTGTACGTGGCCCATATAGGCGCGCACCACGTCGAGCCCCTGTTCCCGGATTAGCCGGTGCAGCTCCTGGCTGCCGCGCGCGCACGCGGCGAGCTGGGCCTTGAGGTCGGCAATATTGCGATCCGGACTGCGCGCCGGGTAGGGCCCTGATGCCAGAACGCGCCGCACCGCCTCATCGGTAAATTTTGTATCCGAAAGAATCTTGATGCTGTCGAAGACAACGCCCTCTTCCTCGATGGATGTCGAGAAGGGCGGCATGGAGCCGGGCGCGATACCGCCTATATCGGCATGGTGTCCGCGCGAGGCGACAAAGAAAAGCCTCTCCCCGTCATCGCTGCAGACCGGCTGGATCACGGTAATATCAGGCAGGTGCGTGCCGCCATTATAAGGCGCATTGAGCGCGACAGCTTCGCCTGCCCCAAGACCGGGATGAGCCGCCAATGCGGCGCGCACGCTGGCCGACATTGAGCCAAGGTGAACCGGCATGTGCGGCGCGTTCGCCACCAGCCCGCCATCAGCGTCAAAGACGGCGCAGGAAAAGTCCATTCTTTCCTTCATGTTGACCGAATGGGCGGTGCGTTCCAGCACGACACCCATTTCTTCGGCGATACCCATGAAGCGCCGGTTGAACAGCTCCAGCGTGACCGGATCAAGCGCGGTTGATCCCGCGCTGCGGGCCGCGCCATCATTGTGTTCCAGCAACAGGGCGCCCGTGCGGCCCGGCCGTGCTGTCCAGCCCGCATCCAGCGTGATGGTCTGTCCCGGTTCCATGATCAGTGCGGGGCCGGCAATGGTCTGTTCTGCGCCCAGCTTTGCCAGTGACCAGACGGGCGCGTCATGCCAGCGTCCACCGGAGAAAATACGCGTCTGTCCCTCAGGCTCGCCATCGCGTCCCCGGGTGTGGGGCGTTACAGGCAGTGCCGCAGCAGACGGCGCGGACGCCTTTACCGAAACCGCCTCGATGATGAGGTTTGCCGAATCGGCGCAAAAGCCGAAAAGGCGTGTGTGCGCGTCGGCATGTGCGGCCTGCACCGCCTTGATGTCACCGGCGGGCACCGCCAGCGCCGTGTCCGATCCGGCGACGCGTATGTGCAGCACGTGTTCGGTTTCGATTGTCTCCGCGCCCTGCGATCGGAGCGCTTTTCGCGCCGCAGCTTCCAGCGCGGCCAGCTTCTGCCTCGCCAGCTCCAGCCCGGCGGCGTCCAGGGGTGCCTCCAGTGATGCCTGACGGGTTTCCAGCAAGGCGGCCATGCCGATGCCGAGCGCCGATAGCAGCCCCGCCTTGGGGTGGATGATGGCGCGCGTCATGCCCAGCGCTGCGGCCACCTGACAGGCGTGCTGCCCGCCCGCCCCGCCAAACGCATTGAGAGCATAGCCGCGCGGATCAATGCCTTGCGCCGTGGTGATCTGGCGGATGGCTCCGGCCATGGCCTCGGCGGCGATGACAAGAAAGCCTTCCGCCGCCGCCTCGACGCTGTCAGCGCCCATGGCGGCGGCGAGCGGTTCAATCGCCTTACGGGCGGCATTACGGCTCAGATGGGCATCGCCATCCGGTCCGAAGACATGCGGAAACCAGTCAGGATGCACCCGGCCGAGAACAAGGTTTGCGTCCGTAATGGTTGCCGGTCCGCCCAGGCCATAGGCCGCCGGGCCGGGGCGGGCGCCGGCGCTCATTGGCCCGCAGCGGGCGCGTTCCCCGTCAAAATGCAGGATGGAGCCGCCGCCTGCTGCCACCGTATGGATGCCCAGCATGGGCGCGCGCAGCAGACGCCCGCCAATATGCACCTGCTCGCGCCGCTCATAGGCTTCGCCGTCAAAGCGGGACACATCGGTGGACGTGCCGCCCATGTCAAAGCCGATAACCTTGTCCAGCCCTTCGGCTTTTGCGCTCTCGGCCATGCCGACAACCCCGCCGGCGGGGCCGGAGAGAACCGCGTCACGCGCGCGAAAATGGCCGGATCGGGCAAGCCCGCCCGAGGACTGCATGAAATAAAGCGGTGTGCCCTCCAGCCCGGCACTGACCCGCGCGGCATAGTCCTGCAGGACGGGTTCCAGATAGGCGTCAATGACGGTGGTAGAGGCGCGTGGCACCAGCCGGATCAGCGGGCTGACCTCGCTTGACAGGCTGATACGGGTAAAGCCCGCCTCGCGGGCAAGTGCGGCAATTTCCTGTTCGTGAATATCATTCACATACGAATTAATTAGGGCGACGGCAACCGATTGGATCCGGTCGGCATGCGCTGCGGTGAGGAGACCGCGCAGTTCGCCACGGTCAAGCGGCGCAATCTCGCGTCCCTCCACATCCAGCCGTCCGGCAATGCCGGCAATGCGGGCGGGCAGGGGGCGGGGCCGGTCGATGCGCAGCGCGAAAATGTCAGGGCGCGTCTGGTCCTGGATCAGCAGGCTGTCTTCAAACCCGGCATTGACAATCAAAAGCGTGGGTGCGCCATTCTCCTCCAGCAGGGCATTGGTGGCGACCGTTGTCCCCATCTTGACGCTGCGTATGCGCGCGCGCTGCGCTGTGCCTTTGCCTGCGAGCTGGGTGATGCGGCGCACGCCTTCGCTGGCGGCATCGGTGTAGGCGGCGCTTTCCGATAATAGCTTCATGGCATGAAGAGAACCGTCGGGCGACAGGCCTAGCACGTCGGTAAACGTGCCGCCGCGATCAATCCAGACTTCCCAGGCTGTCATGCTGTCTGCGCCCATTTGCCTCTTCCGTTCGCGAGTTTTGCGGTGCAGATAAGCGCGCATGAGTGTCTGGCGCAAACTCGTAGAGCTGATCACCGGCCCGTCCGACCCGTTTGCATGCCCGGAAGGCGATTGTCCGCCGGGGCACAAGGTGGACGATGCCGAGTTTGCGATGGCCCTGATCGGGCTGGGTGCCAAGCTGGCCAAGGCCGATGGCACCGTTACCCATGATGAGGTGGCCGCGTTCCGTCAGGTCCTGCGCGCGCCGGAGGGCTTTGACGCTTCGCTGATGCGCGCGTTCAACCTTGCCAAGCAGACCACGCTGGGGTTTGAGGGCTATGCCCGGCGCCTGGCGCGGCGCTTCCGCGCGCACCCGGCGATTCTCGAAGATGTGCTCGACGGGCTCTTTCACATAGCCAAGGCCGATGGCCGCCTGACGGTAGAAGAGATGGAGTATCTGGGTTCGGTCTCGGGAATTTTCGGATTTTCCGACAACGAGTTTGACCGGATCCGGGCTGGTCATGGCGCGCTGGAGGGCCAGGACCCCTATCTGGTTCTTGGCGTTGACCGCACGATTGCCGATGCCGACCTCAAACGCGCCTACCGGCGAATCGCGTCGCAGAATCATCCAGACCGGCTGATCGCACGCGGTGCGCCGGTTGAATTGCAGCGTCTGGCCGATGAAAAGATGGCCGTGATCAATGCGGCTTATCAGACCATCCTGGCCGAGCGCGGACTGAAGCCGGTGCTCGCGTCGGCCTGACGCCTGCTTCCTGTTTCCCGGCCGCGCACGATGCAGCTACGATCGGGCAGTCTGCATTAATTCTGTGTCAGACGCCTGTGCCTGGCATTGACGCAGGCGATTAAACGCCCAACTCTATGAGGCTCGGGCTGGCTCGGGTTCAGCCTCGCACACAGGAGTTTTCGATGACGCAGCAGCAAGCCTTCAATCCGGACGCAGCCGTTCAGGTTCTGCGCGCCGTGCTGGCAGCCATCATCGCCGCGGCTTTCATCGGTCTCGTGGTGCTGCTCGCCGCCGTTTTGACCGCCGCCGCTTTTGTGGTTGCCGGTCTGGCGGTTCTGGGCGCCGGTGCATACTGGATCTACCGCAAGGTGCGGGGCCGCAAACCCGCTGACCCGTCCGTGCTCGTGGCCCGGCGCGGCCCTCATGGCTGGACGGTGGACGGCACCAGCTAGAATGCCTGGCCGGCGCTGCGCCGTAACATCGCGCGCCGTTTCGTGACTTGATACACGTCGCGGCCGCCGCTAGAGCGCGCTTATGAGCCCGCGCCACTTTGCCCTTCTGTTCGCAGTTTGCCTCGTCTGGGGCATCAATTTCGTGGTCGCGAAATGGTCGGTTTCGGGCACGCCCGATATCCTGCCCGGATTTGAGGGCGTTCCGCCGCTCTTCTTTGCATTCATCCGCTTTGTGCTGCTTTACGCGATGCTGGCACCCTGGCTGTTGCCCGTGCCCAAAAAGCTGGGGCCGGTAATCGGGGCAGGGCTTGGCATGGGCGCGATCCAGTTCGCGCTTCTTTTTGTCGGGCTGCATTATGCCACCCCGTCGGGCATCGCCATCGTGGTCCAGCTCTCGGTGCCGTTCACCACCATTCTTTCGATCATGTTCCTCAAGGAAAAGGTGGGCTGGGTACGTGCATCAGGCATGGTTATGGCGTTCGCCGGCGCATCAATGGTGGTGCTCAAACCGGCCGAATTCAGCTTCACAGCCGGACTGCTGGCGGGTGTCGGTGCGGCCATGGCGGCGGCGGCAGGCTCGATCTTCGTCAAAAGAGTGGAGCTCACCACCATCCCCTTGCAGGCGTGGATAGGCCTGTTCTCCTGGCCGCCTTTGCTGATTGCCAGCCTGATATTCGAGCGCGGCCAGATCGAAGCCATGCTGGCGGGCGGCTGGCTCTTGCTGGCGAGCATTTTCTTCACCGTGCTGCTGGTCAATATTTTCGGCCACGGCGCGTTCTACTGGCTGCTCAAGCGCTATGATGCGTCGCTGATTGCGCCGATGACGCTGATGGGACCACTGATCGGGGTCATTTCCGGCGTCGTGCTGCTGGGTGATCCGGTAAGCTGGCAGCTGATCGCGGGCGGTATTCTGGCCATTGCCGGTGTGGCGGTGGTGGCAGCACGCCGCTCCACCACATTGCCGCCGGAAACCGTGATACAAAAGCCAAGATGACGCTGATCCGACGCCCCTCACCCAGTTTCGATGACCGTTCCTTGCCGGTCTCCATGCTGGTGCTGCACTATACGGGGATGGAAACGGGTGAGGCCGCTATTGCAAGGCTCGCTGATCCGGCTTCGAAGGTCAGCGCCCACTATGTGGTCGAAGAAGACGGCACCATCATCGCCATGGTCGATGAAGCAAAGCGCGCCTGGCATGCGGGGCTCAGCCATTGGCGCGCGATTACGGACGTGAACTCGGCGTCCATCGGCATCGAGATTGTCAATGGCGGGCATGATTTCGGCTTGCCGGACTTTCCCGATGTGCAGATCGCAGCCGTGATCGCGCTCTCGCGGGCGATTATCGCCCGGCACGCGATTACCGCACAGAATGTCGTCGGCCACAGCGACATCGCGCCGGGCCGCAAGATTGATCCCGGTGAGAAATTTCCCTGGGAGCGGCTGGCCCGTGAAGGCGTGGGCGCCTGGCCTGAAGTGACAGCTGCCATGGCGCCAGACGAGGCGCGCGCTGCCGCCCTGCTGGCCGCTATCGGCTATAATCCCGCGCTCGCCCTGCCGGTCACGCTGACAGAGTTTCAGCGCCGTTACCGGCCTTCGCGCCTTGATGGTGTGCTGGATGAAGAGACGATGGGGCTGGCCGAGGCCGTGGCGGGGAAGGCCACTGCAGCGTGAAGGTTCTCGCTTATATCCACAGGTGGCGAATAGATGTCATCACCCGCTTTATGCGGGTGACCCATGCCTGCAAGGATCGGGCACCCTGGAGCTCTCAGGCATGGGTGGCCCGGATGAACCGGGCCATGACAGTTTTTCAGAGCTTTGCGTTTGTAGAACCACCACGCTTGACCTTTACCCGCCAAAGGCCGACTTAAAGTCCGTCAGGCGGCCGGGCAGCCGCTTTCGTCCAGTGCCGAAAGGCGGGCGGGAGAGGAAAGTCCGGGCTCCATGGAGGCAGGGTGCCGGGGAAATCCCGGCGGGCCGGGGGTCAAGCCCCGGTTCAGGGATAGCGCCGCAGAAATCAGACCGCCGGATGTTATGTCCGGTAAGGGTGAAACGGTGGGGTAAGAGCCCACCGCCCCGACCGCAAGGAAGGGGGCACGGCAAGCCCCATCCGGAGCAAGACCGAATAGGGACGGGCGTCCGCTTCGCGCGGGCAGGTGCGCCTCCGCATTCCGTCCGGGTAGGTCGCACGAGGTGGCGCGCAAGCGTCATCCAAGAGGAATGGCTGCCGCTTCTTTCCATTACGGAAAGAATGGCACAGAACCCGGCTTACAGGCCGCCTGACCCTTCATTTTCCCGCCAAATGCCTGCCGCACGACGCGGCGTTAACTTATTGTTCTTTGTATGTTCTATAATGACGCGCTGCAACATGCTGCGCTTTTACTTGTTCATGCCTGTAAAAACAGTGCTGGAGACTGGCGTGGGCATTGTTTCCCATCAATTCCCATGGTATCCCATAGTTAACCGCATCGGGGTGTTTTCAGTGTGCGGCCTGCCGGGGAGCCAGAGCGGAGATGTTTTTCTCCACCACCACCAATGGGATAGATGGCAAGGGGCGTGTTTCCGTCCCGGCCGACTTCCGCGCCGTGGTGTCGGCTGAGCGCTTCGGCGGCATTTATGTCTGGTGCTCGTTTAATGGACCGTTTCTGGAAGGCGGCGGCGAGGCGCTGATGGGCGACATGGCCGCCGCCATCGACGCCATGGATCCCTATGACGATGCCCGCACCGCGTTCGAGCGCGTGATTTTCGGCGGCGCCCGCCCGCTCTCCTTCGACCAGACGGGCCGCATCTCGCTGCCGCGTGAGTTCATTGAGCACGCCGGACTTGAAGCCAAGGCCACCTTTGTCGGCATGGGCCGCCGGTTCGAGGTCTGGTCGCCGGAAGCTCATGCCGAGCGCCACGCCCGTGACCTCACCTTCGCCCGTGACAACAAGGGCGCGCTGCGCCGCCCTGCCCGCACCGGGGAGGGGGCGTAATGGCGCATATCCCGGTTCTTCTCGACGAGGTGATGACGGCCATCCGTCCGCGTGCGGGCGGGCTGTATGTGGATGGCACGCTGGGCGGCGGTGGGTATGCCCGCGCCGTGCTCGCTGTCGAGGGTGCGCGCCTTGTCGGCATTGACCGCGATCCGGCCGCCGCCGACGTGGCCGCACAGCTGCGCCGCCTCTACCCGGACACGTTCGCGTTCCAGCAAGGTGCGTTCTCGCTGATGGAGCAGATCGTCGAGTTGTCCGGCAGCGACGGTGTTGACGGGGTCATGCTCGATCTGGGCGTCTCCTCCATGCAGATTGATGAAGCCGATCGCGGGTTTTCGTTCCAGAAAGACGGTCCGCTGGACATGCGCATGGCGCGGTCAGGTCCCAGCGCTGCGGACGCGGTCAATCATCTCGATGGCGATGAACTCGCAGCCATTTTCAAAGTCTATGGCGAGGAGCGTCATGCCCGCCGCGCTGCGCGCGCCATTGTCGAGGACCGCGCAGAAACGCCGTTCGAGAGCACCTTGCAGCTCGCCGGCATGCTGGCGCGCGTCATTGGCGGCAAGCCGGGCCGCATCCATCCCGCTACCCGCGTGTTTCAGGCCTTGCGCATTTATGTCAATGACGAGCTGGGCGAGCTGGTGCGCGCGCTGGATGCCGCAGAGCGGATTCTCAAACCCGCCGGCGTGCTGGCGGTTGTCACCTTCCATTCGCTCGAAGACCGCATCGTGAAGACGTTCCTGCGGTCGCGCGCCGGGCTGACGGGGCAAGGCTCACGCCACGCGCCGGAAGTTCACACCGGTCCTGCGCCCAGCTTTTCGCTGCTCACCCGCAAGGCCATAGAGCCGTCCGAGGCCGAGATTGCCGCCAATCCGCGTGCGCGGTCCTCACGCCTTCGCGCCGCTGTGCGCTCAACCCATCCCGCCTGGCCCGCCGACGATGACGGCCTGCCCGGCGTTCCGCCCTACAGCCGCCTTCTGGAGTGTGTCCGATGATCCGCCTGTTCTTCTTTTTCGGCATTCTTGGCAGCATCATCCTTCTTTGCGCACTGTATGTTGCCAAGGCAGAAACCGATGCGGCGCAAGCCCATCTGGCCAGCCTGCAGGCAGAGCTGGCGCAGGAGCGTGCGCGCATAAACACGCTTGAAGCCAATATCGCCCATCTGGAAGACCCTGAGCAGTTGCGCGCGCTGGCCCGCACCCATCTGGGATTTGAGCCAATTCACTCCGCGCAGGAATTGTCGCTGGCCGAGCTGGCGCAGGTGCGCGCCGAGGCCGAGCGCATGGCGCCGCAAACGGCCCAGGCCAGCTGGCAGGCTGCTCCATCAGGTGTGAGGGGACGTCCATGACGGCGTGGCTGGCGCGCCTTTTTGGCAAGGTTCGTGTCAGCCGTTCGCGCGCCGGGCTCAAGCCTGTGCGCGGTCAGGACTCTGCCGGTTTTGATCCCAATGCCGTTATCCGGCTTGAAGACGAGGCCGGGCAGGCGCTCGGCCGTTCGCGTATGCGCCTGGGGCTGGTTGGCCTGCTGGTGGGGGCCGGTTTCCTGCTGGCCGCCGGCCGCGCCGTCGAACTGGCATTTACCGGGGAGTTTGCAGAAGCCGCGCCGGTGCGCGTGACCGAGGCCCCTGTCCGGCGCGGCGAAATTGTTGACCGCAATGGCCAGATGCTGGCCAGCAATCTCGATTTCCATTCCGTCTACGCCGACCCGCGTCAGGTCTGGTCTCCGTCGGAAACCGTTCAGCGCTTGCGCACCGTGCTCCCACATCTCGATCCTGATGACCTGCTGCGTGATCTCTCATCCAATCGCAGCTTTGTCTGGATTGAGCGCGGTCTCGGCCCGCGTGAGCGTCAGGCGATCCATCTGCTTGGCCTTCCAGGCATCGGATTTCGCGTGGAGCCGGGCCGCGTCTATCCGCGCCGCCGTCTGGCCGCTCACCTTGTCGGGTTTACCGACCGGGATCTGTCAGGGCTCGCCGGTGCCGAGCGCGCTTTCAATGACGAGCTCAATGACGGGTCTGGCCGTCCGGTAAGCCTGTCCATTCATCTGGGCGCGCAAGACGCGATGGAAACCGTGCTGCGCGAGCGCATGGCGCTCTATTCAGCACAAGGGGCGATGGCTGTGCTTATGCGGGTGGGCACTGGCGAGATCATCGCGATGGCCTCCCTGCCTGATTATGATCCCAATCTTGCCGGTTCGGAGCCGGCTGAAAACCGCTTCAACCGGACGGTTCAGGGTGTCTACGAGCTGGGCTCGGTCTTCAAGCCGCTCACCCTTGCGGCGGGTATCGAGGCGGGGCTCGTGCAGCTTGACGATACGTTTGACGCACGCGAGCCGATTGCCATCGGCTCTCACCGCATTCGCGATTTCCGCCCGCAAGCGCGCACTCTGACCGCCCGGGAGGTGATCCTGCATTCGTCCAATATCGGTGCGGCTATCATGGCCGAACAGATCGGCGAGGAAACCCTCACGGGATTCTTCGGCGAGCTTGGGCTGTGGGAGCGTCCGCCACTGGAACTGGTAGAGGGCGAGGATCCCATTATTCCGGCCCGCTGGGGCCGCGCCGAGCTGATGACGGCCTCGTTCGGGCATGGCTTCAATGTGTCGCCTGTCGCTCTGGCAGCCGCCTATGCAGCGATGGCCAATGACGGAATTTATACCCCGCCCACCCTTCGCCCGGTCGGGCCGACCGACATCGTGCCGCAAATCCCGGTGATGAGCTCGGCGACGGCGGCGCAAGTTCTGGGCGTGATGCGAGCCGCCGTTGCCGGCGGGCAGGCCGACCGCGACGGGCTCGCCATTGCGGGCAAGACCGGCACCGCGCAACGCATCGTCAATGGCCGCTATCAGGCAGGCAATGTGCTGACCAGCTTTGTTGGCGTCTTTCCCTTTGATGATCCGCAATACGTGCTGGTGGTAAGCCTCGATCAACCCCGTCCGATCCGCGAGACCCATGGCTTCAACACCGCAGGCTGGAATGCCGCGCCCACCGGCGGCGACATTATTGAGCGTGTTGCGCCCGTCCTGGGTGTAGGGCGCCGTGACGCGGATCCCGGCGCGCGTGTTCAGCAGGTGGCCCGCCTGTTCGTGCCGCGCACGCCCGTCCGCGAAGGACCGGAAGAACCTGTCGCGCTGGCAGCCAGCGGAGAGGAACCATGAGCGCGCCGCGTCTGCTAGGCGATCTCGTCCCTGCCGGTCTGAACCTTCCAGACGGGTCGCATGATCTTGTCATCAAAGGGTTGGCGCTGGACAGCCGGGCAGTTCGTCCCGGCTTCCTCTTTGCCGCCCTACCGGGCGTAACGACCCACGGCAATGCCTTCATCAAGGCAGCTGTCGAGGCGGGCGCGGCGGTTGTTCTGGCTGAGCGCGGCACCACGGCCGCAGTGCCGGTGATCGAGGCGGACGATCCGCGTCTGGCGCTGGCGCAGATTGCGGCGCGGTTTTCACCCCGCCAGCCGGACTATATCGCCGCCATTACCGGCACCAATGGCAAAAGCTCGACCGTGGAATTCCTGCGCCAGATCTGGGCCCATGCCGGGCGTGAAGCGGCGGCCTTGGGCACTCTGGGCGTGACGCGGGGATCAGGCCGAACCGACGTGGGCTATACGACGCCGGACGCCGTAGCGCTGCATGAGGCGCTGGATGGCCTCGCTGGCGAAGGCGTGACCCATCTGGCCATGGAAGCCTCCAGTCACGGGCTGAAACAGCGCCGCATGGACGGGGCGAAAATCGCGCTGGCAGGCTTTTCCAACCTTACCCAGGACCATCTCGACTATCACCCGGACTTTGAGGATTATTTCGCCTCCAAGATGCGCCTGTTCGACGAGCTGCTGCCTGAAGGCGCACCCGCCGTCATCACGGTCGATAGCGAATGGGGCGAAGCGGTTGTCCGGCGGGCAGAGGCCCGTCATCAGGAGATATTCACCGTCGGCTGGAACGGACGCGGTCTTCAGCTGAAGGAAATCACACCGCACGCGGCGTTCCAGCATGTGCGCTTCGTCCATGCAGGCGTGGAGCGCACGCTGACCTTGCCCCTGATGGGCGAGTTTCAGGCCAGCAATGCCTTTCAGGCTGCCGCGATGGCGCTAGTCAGCGGCGTTGATGCCGGGACAGTGTTTGCTGCGCTGGAAAGCCTCAAAGGCGTGCCCGGGCGGCTTGAGCATGTCGGTTCGACGTCCGATGGCGCGCCGGTGCTGATCGATTATGCCCATACGCCTGATGGCCTCGACAAGCTGTTGCGTGCCGCCCGTCCGCATACGGCTGGCAAGGTGATCGTGGTGTTCGGTGCAGGCGGGGACCGGGACCCGACGAAGCGCGAAAAGATGGGCGCGATGGCAGCAAAACTCGCTGACCGCGTGATTGTGACCGACGATAATCCGCGCTCTGAAGACCCCGCCATGATCCGCGCTGCGATACTCAAAGGCGCGCCGGGTGCCGAGGAAATTGGTGACCGGGAGAAAGCCATCTTCACAGGCGTCAACGCGCTCGGCGCCGGTGACACCTTGCTGATCGCGGGCAAGGGCCACGAGACCGGCCAGACCATCAAGGGTGTCGTACACCCCTTTGACGACGGCGAAGTGGCGCGGCGGGCGCTGGCACAAAGAGCAGGCAAGACCGGGGAGCGGGGGCAATGACCGGGCCTTTATGGACAGCGGCAGAAGCCGCCAGCGCCACCGGCGGACGGCTTGTAGGTGCAGACAACTGGCAGGCGCAAGGGGTCTCCATCGACACACGCTCGCTGGAGGCCGGTGATCTGTTCGTGGCGCTCGCTGATCAGCGCGATGGCCATGATTTTGTGCCTGCTGCAGAAAAGGCAGGCGCTGCAGCCTCGATTGTCAGCCGCGAGGATGCCGGTTCAGGCCCGCGCCTTGTCGTGCCCGATGTGCTCGAAGCGCTGCAACGCCTCGGCATTGCCGCGCGTGACCGTTGTCCGGCTGTCCGGGTTGGGGTCACGGGATCGGTGGGTAAAACCTCCGTCAAGGAAGCGATCGCGGCGGTTTTCCGTAGCGGCGGCACGGCGCACTGGAGCGTTAAATCCTACAATAACCACTGGGGTGTGCCGCTGACACTTGCCCGGATGCCGCGCGAAACGGCGCGCGGGGTTTTCGAAATGGGCATGAACCATGCCGGCGAGATCGCTGCCTTGGCCACACAGGTCCGGCCGCAGGTCGCGCTGATCACGCGCATCGCGCCCGCGCATCTGGAAAATCTCGGCTCGATGGAAGCCATCGCCGACGCCAAGGCGGAGATATTCACCGGGCTGGCAGGGGATGGTGTGGCGATCATCCCGGCGGACTGCGAATACGCGCCCCGGCTTGCCGCGCGCATCGGTGAAAGCTCTGCGGCGTTCATGTTCGAGTTCGGCAAGGCAAGAGGCGCTGCCGTGCGCATTCTCTCCTGGGAGCAGGAGGCCACAGGCGGGCGCGGGCGGCTCGACGTGCTGGGCCGTGTGGTCGATATAGCGATCCCGGCACCCGGAGAGCATCAGGCCCATAATGCCGCCGCCGTCATGGCAGCATGCGTCACCGCCGGGATCGATTCTGCGCAGGTCGCTGATGTGCTGGCCGGGTTGGAAGCGCAGGCCGGGCGTGGCGCCAGCTTTACCGTCAATCTTGAAGGCGGCAGCGCGCGTATCATCGATGACAGCTATAATGCCAACCCGGCCTCGATGGCATCGGCGATTTCAACGCTCGCCCGCCATACGCCCGAGGGCAAAGGCCGCCGCCTGGCTGTCCTTGGTGAGATGCTGGAGATCGGCGAGACCGCGCCGGAGCGTCATCGCGAACTGGCTGCCCGGCTTTCCAGTGCAGGGGTCAGCGAGGTGATCGGCGTGGGCGCGATGATGGAGCACATGGTCTCTGCCTTGCCGTCTTCAGTCAAAGGCACGATGGCGGCGTCGCCCGCCGATGCCACGCAACGCCTTATTGAGATGCTGCGTCCGGATGATGTTGTGCTGATCAAGGGGTCGAATGGTTCCGGCGTTCATAAAGTAGTCGCAAGTTTGCACAACGGTGCCGTCGACGCGGTCATCAAAGGCTGATTTTCATGCTCTATTTCCTGCTTTCCCAACTTGCTGCCGACATCGCCCTGTTCAACGTGGTGAACTATCTGACATTTCGTACAGGCGCAGGCCTGATCACGGCGTTTGCGGTAGCGCTCATTATCGGCAAGCCTTTCATCGGCTGGCTCAGAACAAAAGGCTCCCAGCCGATCCGTGATGACGGCCCGGAATCCCATGTGCTCACCAAGGCGGGCACGCCCACCATGGGGGGCTTCATAATCCTGATAGGCATTCTGGCCGGCACACTGCTCTGGGCCGATCTGTCCAACGCCTATATCTGGGTCGTGATACTGGTGACCGCCGGCTTCGGCGCGATCGGCTTTCTCGATGACTGGCGCAAGGTGACCAAGCGCTCCTCGGCGGGTATTTCGGGCAAGATGAAGCTGGCCCTGCAATCGGTCGTGGCGCTGGTGGCCGTGTTCTGGATGACAGAGCTGCTTTCCTCGGCCCCCAACGTGCCCGAAGGGTTTGCCACCTCCATCGCGGTGCCTTTCTTCAAGGATGTGCTGATACCGCTCAGCTACGGGTTCTTCCTGTTCGGCCTGATCGTGATTGTCGGCGCGTCCAACGCCGTCAACATCACGGACGGTCTTGATGGCCTGGCCATCGTGCCGGTGATGATCGCGGCAGGCTCGTTCGGCTTCATTGCCTATTTCGTCGGTTCGGCGGTCTATTCCAACTATCTGTTCCTGAATTTCACGCCCGGAACAGGCGAACTGGCCGTCATATGCGGCGCCATCATCGGTTCGGGGCTGGGCTTTCTCTGGTACAATGCGCCCCCTGCGATGGTGTTCATGGGCGATACAGGCTCATTGTCCCTGGGCGGTGCCCTGGGCACGATTGCAGTGGCGGTGAAGCACGAGATCGTGCTGGCCATTGTCGGTGGCCTGTTCGTTCTCGAGGCCCTGTCGGTGATGATCCAGGTCGCCAGCTTCAAGCTGACCGGCAAGCGCGTCTTCCGCATGGCGCCGATCCACCACCATTTTGAAAAAATGGGCTGGGCAGAGCCTACCATCGTGATCCGCTTCTGGATCATTGCGGTGGTGCTGGCTTTGATCGGCCTGTCCACACTCAAGCTGAGGTAGCGTTCCTGCAATGATCCCGGTTAGCGCCTATAAGGGACGCCGCGTGGCGGTGTTCGGCCTTGGCCGTACCGGGATCGCGGCTGTCCGCGCGCTTCTGGCGGGCGGCGCGCAGGTGTCCGCATGGGATGACAACGCCGCGGCCCGCGACGCCGCGATGGCCGCCGGGCTGGAGCTTGATGATCTCAACCGGCGCGACTGGGGCGACATAGCCGCGCTGGTGCTGTCGCCCGGCATTCCGCTAAGCCACCCCGCGCCGCACCGGGTTGTGTCGCTGGCCCGCGCGGTCGGCGCGCCGGTGATTGGCGATATGGAGCTGTTTGCACAGGCCGTGGCAAACGTGCCGGACGTTACAATCGTTGGCATTACCGGCACGAATGGCAAGTCGACCACGACGGCTCTCATCGGCCACATTCTCAAATCCGCCGGCCGCGATGTGCGTGTTGGCGGGAATATTGGCGACGCCGTTCTGGGGCTGGAGCCGCCGCGCCCCGGCGCGATTTATGTGCTGGAACTGTCGTCCTATCAGCTCGATCTGGTGGAGAGCCTGCGCTGTCACGTGGCGGTATTCCTGAACCTGACACCCGATCATATCGACCGGCACGGCGATATTGATGGCTATCGCAAGGCCAAGGAGCGCATCTTCGCCAATCAGGCCGATGGTGATACCGCGATTGTCGGTGTCGATGACGAGCCCAGCCGCAGCGTCTGCATGCGCCTGAAATCGCGCTCCGGTATCACGGTGACGCCCATATCCTGCCAGCGCCTTGTTTCGTTCGGCGTCTATGCGCTGGCCGGGAAGCTCTATGATGACACCGCCAAGGGTGGCGCGCGCGCGATCATGGAGCTCGCCCGTGCCCCGGCGCTGCCCGGTTCGCACAATGCCCAGAACGCCGCGGCCGCCTATGCGGCGGTGCGCGCGCTCGGCGTCAGCGTTCACGACGCGGTATCGGCCATTGCCAGCTTTCCCGGACTGCCCCACCGGCAGGAAAGGGTGGGCGAGGCAGGCTCGCTGCTTTTCATCAACGATTCCAAGGCGACCAACGCCGAAGCTGCTGCCCAGGCGCTCGGCTGTTATCACGATATTTTCTGGATAGCGGGGGGTGAGGCCAAGGAGGGCGGCATTGCCAGCCTGCAGCCGCATTTCCGGCGTATCCGCAAAGCCTACCTCATCGGACGCGACAGCGAACTCTTGCGCAAGCAACTGGGCAATGCCGTTCCGGCTGAAATCTGCGGCTCGCTTGAGCAGGCCTTGCAGCACGCCGCCATAGATGCCGCTGAAAGCGGGTATCGCCGCCCGGTGGTGTTGCTCTCGCCGGCCTGCGCCTCGTTTGATCAGTTCAAGAGCTACGAGCACCGGGGCGACACGTTCCGCGCGCTGGTCAAAGATCTTCTGGAGCGGGCACTGCAAGGGGAAGCGTCATGAAAGCGGCGAGCCGTTCGGGATTTGCGCGGGTCTGGTTTGGTCTTGACCGGACATTGCTGTTTACCCTGTCGGGCCTGATCGTCGTCGGGCTGACACTGTCGATGGCGGCCAGCCCCTCCGCCGCAGAGCGCGTCAGTCCGGGAGACCCGTTCCACTATCTGGTCCGCCATACGATGTTCGCAGCGCTCTCGGTGGTGTTGATGATGGCGGTTGCCGCGCTCAGCCCCAAAGGCGCCAGACGCTTCGCCGGGCTGATGCTGGTGGGCAGCCTGCTTGGCCTCATCGTGGTGGCGTTCGCCGGGCACGAGGTGAACGGGGCAACCCGCTGGCTGCGGTTTGGCAGCTTCTCGCTCCAGCCATCGGAATTCTTCAAACCCGCTTTCATCGTGATTGCCGCCTGGCTGTTTGCTGAAGAGAGCAAGGGCGCGCCAGTGCCCGGCCGCCTCGCGGCCGCTGGAATCTACGTGCTGGCGGTTTGCCTGTTCATCGACCAGCCCGATTTCGGGCAAACCATCCTGTTGACCGGCATTTTTGCCGCCATGCTGTGGGTGGCCGGCCTGTCGGTTCTTCATACAGCGCTGCTGGGCAGTGTGGCGATCAGTGGCGGGGTGGCCGCCTATGCCTTCCTGGGCCATGTGCGTGACCGCGTCGCCAGATTCCTTGAGCCTGCGTCCGCGGGTGGTCCGACCCAGACGGATATGGCGGTCAATGCAATCACGCGCGGCGGATTTACCGGCGTCGGCCCCGGTGAGGGCGAAGTGAAGCGCTATTTGCCGGAAGCCCATACCGATTTCGTCTTCTCGGTCGCCGCTGAAGAGTTCGGGCTGGTGGCATCGCTGGCGATTATCGGCCTGTTCGCGATCCTGTTCGCCAGAGCATGGTCCTGCTCGATGCGCCTTTCCGATCATTTCGCTCAGCTGGCTGTTGCCGGGCTCGCGCTGATGTTTGGCGGTCAGGCGCTGATCAACATTCTGGTCAATCTGGAGCTGGCACCGGCCAAGGGCATGACGCTGCCCTTCGTGTCCTATGGCGGCTCTTCCATGCTGTCGCTGGGCTTGGCCGCCGGCCTGTTGCTGGCGCTGACCAAGCGGACGCCGGGCGCGTATCTGCCTGAACGGTCACGCGCGGCCATGGTGCCGGCATGAATGCGCCCCGGCTTCTGATCGCAGCAGGCGGCACGGGCGGGCATATATTCCCGGCACGCGCGGTAGCCGAGACCTTGCGCGAAGCGGGCTGGCAGATACGCCTGATCACTGATCAGCGCGGGATGCGCCATGCCGCCGGCTTTCCAGGCGAAGGCGTGGACCAGATCGAGGCGGCTACGCCGTTTGTGAAAAACCCGGCAAAGGCAGCGGGTAACACGCTGCGTCTGGCAAGAGGATTTGCAACGGCAGGCGGCATCAACGCCCGCTTCCGGCCCGACATGGTAGCCGGATTTGGCGGTTATCCGGCCTTTCCGGCTCTGGCTCACGCCCAGCTCAAGCGCATACCCTTTGTCATCCATGAACAAAACGCGGTGCTCGGCCGGGTGAACCGTGTGTTCGCACGCAAGGCGGTTGCCGTCGCGTCGGGGTTTGACCGCCTCGACCGCCTGCCCGCCCGGTCGCGTCACGTTGTGACGGGCAATCCTGTGCGCAGCGCCATTCTGGCGGGCGGGCGCGCGCCCTATGATGCGCCCCAAGCAGACGGGCCGATCCGGCTATTGGTCATCGGCGGTTCGCTGGGTGCGCGTATTCTGTCAGCAGGTGTGCCCGAAGCGATTGCACAGCTGCCGGAGGCCTTGCGCGCCCGCCTTGAAGTGACCCAGCAGACCCGCGCCGAACAGGTGGATGCGGCACGCCGGATATATGCCCAGGCAGGCGTCGAAGCCGTGTGCGAACCGTTTTTTGAAGATATGGGCCCGCTCTATGCGCGCGCGCATCTCGTCATTTCGCGCTCCGGTGCGTCCAGCGTGTCGGAGATTGCGGCGCTGGGGCGGCCCTCGCTCCTGGTGCCGCTGGAGATTGCTGCCGACGACCATCAACGCGCCAATGCGCAAGGTCTTGCGGCGACGGGCGCTGCCCAGATAATCACCGAGGACGAGATCGCAGCCGGTGCGCTGCGGGCGCGGCTTGAAACGCTGCTGGGTGACGGCGAAGCTCTCGGCTCCATGGCCGAGGCAGCCCTGCAGGCCGGCAAACCCGATGCACACTTGCGTCTGGCATCGCTCCTGCAGGACGCGCTAAAGCCGCGCACCTGACCGACCCGTTTCAAGTCCCGTTTTCAAGGATATAGCATTCATGGCTCTGATTGACCTGCCCGCCGCTTCCGGCCCGGTACACTTCGTTGGCATTGGCGGGATCGGGATGAGCGGCATCGCCGAGGTCATGCTCAATCTGGGCTATCAGGTCACCGGGTCCGACATCAAGGACAGTGCCAATGTGGAGCGCCTGCGCGCGAAAGGCGCGGTCGTGCATATCGGCCATCGCGGCGAGAACGTGGAAGGTGCTGGCGCACTTGTGGTTTCGTCGGCCGTCAAGCGTGACAATCCCGAACTGACAGCGGCCAGAGCGAAGCGTGTTCCGGTCGTGCGCCGGGCGGAAATGCTCGCCGAGCTGATGCGCCTGAAATACGCCGTGGCGGTGGGCGGCACGCATGGCAAGACGACAACCACATCGCTGATCGCGGCCCTGATGGACGGGGCGGGCTTTGACCCGACCGTCATCAATGGCGGCATCATTTCTGCCTACGGCTCCAACGCCAAGATGGGTGAAGGCGAATGGATGGTCGTCGAGGCTGATGAAAGCGACGGCTCGTTCCTCAAACTGCGCGGCACGGTCGCGCTCATCACCAATATCGACCCTGAACACATGGAGCATTACGGCGATTTCGACGTGCTGCGCGATGCGTTTGCCCAGTTCGTCGAGAACCTGCCCTTTTACGGCTTTGCGGCGCTGTGCACCGATCACCCCGAAGTGCAGGCACTGGCCGCGCGTATCGAGGACCGCCGGGTCATAACCTACGGCTTCAACCCGCAGGCCGATGTGCGCTGCATCAATCTCAGAACCAGCCCGCAAGGGGCCGTGTTTGATATCGCCTTTCAGCCGCCGGGCGCTGAACGCGTCGTCTGGAAGGACATCGCCTTGCCGATGATGGGCGACCACAATGTCCAGAACACCACCGGCGCGGTGGCCGTAGCGCAGGCGCTGGGCTGCACCGAAGAGGCCGCGCGTCAGGCGCTGGCCGGGTTTGCCGGGGTAAAACGCCGCTTCACGATCACTGGCAGCGCCAACGGCGTTACGGTGGTCGATGATTATGGCCATCACCCGGTCGAGATCGCCGCCGTCCTGAAAGCCGCGCGCCAGCGCGCAGGTGAGGGCAAGGTGATCGCGGTGGTCCAGCCGCACCGCTATACGCGCCTCAATGATCTGTTCGAGGAGTTCTGCACCTGCTTCAATGATGCTGACAGCGTGCTGGTCACAGATGTCTATTCGGCTGGCGAAAGCCCGATCGAGGGCGCCGATCAGGCCTCGCTGATTGCCGGCCTGCAAGCCCACGGTCACCGTGATGCTGCCGCTACTGCCCGCGAAACCCTGCCGGAGGACCTCGCGTCGCGCGTGGCCGCCGGTGATCTCGTGGTCTGCCTTGGCGCAGGCGACATTACGGCGTGGGCCGCCGAGCTGCCGGAGCGTCTGGAGGCGGTGTTGTGACCTTCCCGTCCCTCCTTGCGGCGCTCCCCGAGCTGCGCGGGCAATACATAGAAAACGCGCCGCTAGCCGACATCACCTGGCTGCGCGTGGGTGGGCAGGCACAAGTGCTCTACCTTCCGGCTGACGAGGCCGATCTGGCGCGCTTTCTGGCCGAAACGGCTGACGACATTCCCGTTCATGTGCTCGGCGCGGGTTCCAACACGCTGGTGCGCGATGGCGGGGTGCCGGGCGTGGTCGTCCGTCTGACCCCGGCCTTTGCCCGCACTGACATTCTGGACGGTAACCGCATCCGCATCGGCACGGCCTTGCCCGACAAGATGGCGGCCAAAGCAGCGGCGAAGGCGGGTATTGCGGGCCTTGAGTTCTTTGTCGGCGTGCCCGGCACGATTGGCGGCGCAATCCGCATGAATGCGGGCTGCTACGGATCAGAGACGAAGGACGTGCTGGTTGAGGCCATCGCGCTCGACCGCCGCGGCCGCCGCCTGATCGTCAAACCTGACGAGCTGGGCCATGCCTATCGACATTGCGCGGCGCCCGAGGACTGGATCTTCACCGAGGCCGTGTTTGAAGGGCGCGCCGATGAACCCGCGGCCATCCTTGAACGTATGGACGCGATCACGAAAAAGCGCTCCGAGACCCAGCCCATACGCGAGAAAACGTCCGGCTCCACCTTCAAAAATCCCGACCAGACGGCCAGCAAGGGCCGCTCGGCCTGGCAGCTTGTCGATGCGGTTGGCGGGCGCGGGCGGCGCAAGGGCGGGGCACGGTTTTCCGAGATGCACGCCAACTTCCTGATCAATGATGGCAGCGCCAGCGCGGCTGATCTTGAAGGGCTGGTCGAGGACATCCGCGCCGAGATCGCGGCCCGTGAGGGGGTCGACATGCACTGGGAGGTCAAACGGATTGGCCTGCCCGCCGGAGGGACAGAATGAGCAAGCGCATCGCCCTGTTGCAAGGCGGACTGAGCCCGGAGCGCGATGTGTCGCTGGTTTCAGGGCGCGAATGCGCCAGGGGCCTGCGCGCCAAAGGCCATGAGGTGCACGAAATTGATCCGGCGGACGAGCATTGGGTCGAGACGCTGAAAAGTGTCAAGGCCGACCTTGTCTTCAACGCGCTGCATGGTCTGTGGGGCGAGGACGGGCGGGTCCAGGGCGTGCTGGAATATCTGCGCATCCCTTACACGCATTCGGGCGTTCTGGCCTCGGCGCTGGCGATGGACAAGCAGAAGACAAAGGCCGTGCTGCGCCTGGCCGGACTTGATTGCCCTGAAGGACTGATCGCCAGCCGGTTTGACGCTGCGCGCGCGCACCTCATGCCTGCGCCTTATGTGGCCAAGCCCAACGATCAGGGCTCGTCCGTGGGTGTGCTCATTGTGCGCGAAGGGGCAAACCGCCCGCCGGCAGAGCTGGCCGCTGACAGCTGGCCCTATGGCGATGAAATCCTGATCGAGCGCTTCATTCCCGGCCGGGAGCTGACGGTTGCCGTGATGGGTGACCGCGCACTGACGGTGACCGAGATCGTCTCCAGAACCGCCTTTTATGACTATGAGGCGAAATATGCCGATGGGGGTTCGGTCCATCAGGTTCCGGCCGACATTCCGGGGCATGTCTTTGATCAGGCGATGCAAGCAGCTGTGACCGCCCACCGTGAGCTGGGATGCCGGGGGCTGACGCGATCCGATTTTCGCTGGGATGAATCCGGCGACGGGAGACTTTGGTTACTCGAAATTAATACCCAGCCGGGCATGACTCCCACATCGCTTGCGCCCGAACAGGCTGCGCATTGCGGTATCGGATTTCCCGACCTTGTCGAATGGATAGCGGAGGATGCCAGTTGTCAGAGGTGAGGCGCTCTCGAACAGCTCCCACCCGTGCCGGACGATCCGGCGCAGCGGGCAAGACAACGCGCGCACCCCGCCAGTCCCACGCCCAGCGCCCTTTCAAAAACTGGGCTAGCGCACAGTTGCGCACCGCGCGCTACCGCACGGTCAACGCCTTGCGCCTCGCCTTTTTTGCAATCGCCGGTCTTGGTGCGCTCGCTGTCCTCGCGCTGACGCTCACCGGTGGACTGGGTGCAGCCGGGCAGGCGGCCAGTTCGGCTTTTGCCAGCCATCTCACCCGCTCAGGCTATGTGGTCCGCGCAGTTGATGTGGTGGGCGGACACGATGTGACCGCCGCTGAAATTGCTGCCGTCATCGGAGCCGAGCCCGGAACCGGGCTTATCGATATTGATCCCGCGCAGGCGCGCGCCGCCATCGAAGCCATGACCCGGGTGGAAAGTGCGCAAGTAGTGCGCCTCTGGCCTGACCGCATCAGTGTCATCATTACCGAACGGGCGCCCTATGCACTCTGGCAGACCGGCGGCGTGCACTATGTGATCGACCGCAGCGGCACGGTGCTCGACGGAGAATCTCCCGGCGACTATCCCGGCCTGCCACGCGTCGTGGGCAACGGTGCCAATGGCGCAGCCGAAGAAATCATCACAATCCTTGCCCGGCAGCCTGAACTGGCAAGCCTTGTCACCCACGCGGTACGTGTGAGCGAGCGGCGGTGGAATTTGCGGCTCAATTCCGGCAGTGACATTCTCCTGCCCGAAAATGATGTGGCGAGCGCCGTTGCGCTGATTGCGGCGCTTCACGCTGACCAGCGGGTTCTGGAGCTGGATGCGCAGTCCTTTGATTTGCGCGGCGAAGGGGAAATGGCCGTTCGTGCATGGCCAGAGCGTGCGGGCGGGTCCGCCACGCCTGAGCGGGGAGCCTGACATCCATGGGACTGTTCACCGGCAAGGGCGGCGATCAGGCCAGCGGCAAGTCCGGCGTCTATGCCGCTCTTGAAGTGGGTGCAGCCAAAACGGTCTGCTTTATCGTCAAGTCCGAAGCGACGCTGACCGGCACGCGCCCGCGTGTCGTTGGTGTGGGCCATCATTCCAGCGCGGGAATACGCGCGGGCGCGGTAGTGGATATAGACGCTGCCGCCGGGGTTATCCGCGCCGTGGTGGACAGCGCCGAGCGTATGGCCCGTCAGGCCATCAGCGAAGTCAGCCTTGTCACAACCGCGGGCAGCCCGGCGTCCGAGCGGGTTTCGGTGGAAGCGCCGGTTTCCGGTCACGCCGTCAGCGAGCGCGATCGCAGCCGCGTCCTGGCCGCCGGATTGCAGCGTTGCGCGCGTCCGGGCCGGGCGCTCCTCCACGCCATGCCGGTGTCCTGGCGGGTGGATGATCATCGCGGAGTCAAGGATCCGCGCGGCATGGCCGGGCGGGCCCTGGCCGTTGACCTGCATGTCGTCTCTGCGCAGGCAGATCCGCTGCGCAATCTGATGAATGCCGTCGCGCAGTGCCATCTGGAAGTCAGTGAAGTGATTGCCTCGCCTTACGCTGCTGCCCTGTCAGTGCTGGCAGGCGACGAGGCGCTGCTGGGCGCGACCGTGCTCGATATGGGCGCGGATACGACCAGTCTTGCCGTCTTCGCTGACGGCGTGCCTATCCATGTGGATATGGTGCCGGTCGGCGGCAACCATGTGACGCGTGATATCGCGCGCGGGCTCTCTACGCCGGTCCACGCCGCAGAGCGTATCAAGGCGCTTTACGGCTCCGCGCTGGACAGTCCAGACGATGACCGCACCATGATCGAGGCGCCGCCCGTGGCCAACGCGCCAGATGCCGGAATGAACCAGTATCCGCGCGCGCTGCTGAACGCGATCATCCGCCCGCGGCTGGAAGAGATATTCGAGCTGGTGCGTGACCGGCTGGATGCTGCAGGAATGAATGAAGCCTCCGGGCGGATACTCGTGCTGACCGGCGGTGCCAGCCAGCTTCCCGGCATGGTGGAGCTGGCCGGACGCGTCCTGCGCCGCCAGACCCGGCTTGGCCGCCCGGCTGCAATAGCCGGGCTCGGCGATGCCCTTGCCGGTGCCGGATTTGCGGCCAGCACAGGCGCGCTTGCCCGCCACGCCCGCGCACCCGCCGAAATCCTCTCAGGCCCGCCACGCTTTGTCACCGATGCAGCGGCCCGCCGTGTGGCCAGGCCCGCCTCTGATCGCGGTCCGGCTGCTGTCTGGCGCTGGTTTGCCGAGAGCTTCTGAGCGGGACATATACGTTCGCTCTATGTTCCTGTAGTCAAAGCTAAAAATCCACCAACCGCGCTCATCGCGTTTAACGCTCGCTTAAGCATGACGCACCCACACTGACCGGTAAATCGCGTTAACCTTAGCCCGCGTGACGGAGCCCTTTCCCATGGCGCTGAACATTTCTGCCCCCGAAGCCACTGAACTTAAACCCAGAATTCTCGTCTTCGGCGTGGGTGGTGCCGGCGGCAATGCGGTCAACAACATGATTGACGCAAATCTGGAAGGCGTTGATTTCGTTGTGGCCAATACCGATGCGCAGTCGCTGCAGCGTTCCGGCTCGCGCAACCGCATCCAGATCGGCCACCAGATCACGCAAGGGCTTGGCGCAGGGGCGCGCCCCGAGATCGGGATGCAGGCGGCCGAGGATTCCATCTCCGAAATCATCGAGTACCTGCAAGGCACCCACATGGTATTCATCACCGCCGGCATGGGCGGCGGTACCGGCACCGGCGCTGCGCCGGTCATCGCCCGGGCCGCGCGCGAGCAGGGCATTCTGACCGTCGGCGTCGTGACCAAGCCTTTCCATTTTGAAGGCTCCAAGCGCATGCGCCTGGCCGAAGCCGGGATCGAGCAGCTGCAGGGCCATGTCGATACGCTCATCGTCATTCCTAACCAGAACCTGTTCCGTATCGCGACGGAAAAGACGACGTTTGCCGAGGCCTTCTCGATGGCCGACCAGGTGCTTCATTCGGGTGTACGCGGCATCACCGATCTGATGGTCATGCCGGGCCTGATCAATCTGGACTTCGCCGATGTGCGCACCGTGATGAACGAGATGGGCAAGGCGATGATGGGTACGGGCGAAGCCTCCGGCGAGAAACGCGCCATCGAGGCTGCCCATGCTGCCATCAATAATCCGCTGCTCGATGATGTGTCGATGAAGGGCGCGCGCGGCGTGCTCATCAATATCACCGGCGGCATGGACATGACGCTCTATGAGGTTGACGAGGCCGCGAACGAAATCCGCGAGCAGGTCGATCCGGACGCCAATATCATTGTCGGCTCCACCTTCGACGAAAGCCTGAACGGCACGGTGCGCGTTTCGGTCGTGGCTACCGGCATTGAAGCGGAATCGATGCAGGTTTCAGATCCGCGCCGCCGCAGTGATTCATCCGGTGTCGTCAGCGTCATGAAATCGCGCGAGTCAAACCGTCCGGCCCAGCCGCTAGTGCGCCGCCTCAACGAAGACAGCGAGGCGGCACGCGCCGCGCGGGCGGCCGCTGACGGTGGTATTCATGCCAAGGCGGCGGCTTGGCGCGCGGCCCAGGACAGCCAGCCCGTCAACGCGCCAGAGGATACATCGCCCGTTCCCGGTAATCGGGGCGTTATCGATGATGCGCTGGCCGCGCCGGACGCCTACACGGCGGCTGCGGACGAAATGCCCGAAGACACCCGCCCGGAAGTCGTGCGCCATCAGGAACGCCTCGCGGAGATGGCACAGACCCTTCGCCGCGAACCAGCGCCGGAACCTGCCGGCCGGCCGGCCGCCGAGCCTGAGGCGCGTGAACAGGCACCGGCCCGGCGCGGGCTTTCCCTCTTTGGCCGCCGGGCCAAGACCCCGCCAGCCCAGGCAGAGACGCGCACAGCGCCGCGCCCGCCTGCCGAGACGCAGCGCACCCGCCATGCGGCCGAGCCGGTACAGCGCAACGCGCCGGGCGGTGATCTGTTCAGCGAGGAGTTTGACGACACCGATCTGGACATCCCCGCCTTCCTGCGCCGTCAGGCCAACTAGAGTTTCCTGGCAAGGCACGATTTCGGCCCCGGACCGGCAACGGTCCGGGGCTTTGCGTTGCGCTGACTGACATCGCGGGCGGATTTGTTTCATCCCGAAACAATCGTTTAATTTCCCCCTTCACGCGGCCTCTCTAGTGTGCAAGTGCGAAGAAGAGGGGCAGCCGGGCCGCGCGAGGGGCGAAGCCGGGCTTCAAGTGAAGAAAGACAACACCATGGTGCGGGCGGCTTTCATGACCGAGCGGACTACTCTGGCCCAGGCGGCTGTGAGTGCGGGCATTGGCCTGCACACCGGCGCGCGGGTGCGGATGGTTCTGAAACCGGCGGCGGCTGGATCCGGCATTGTGTTCGAGCGCACCGATCTCGATTGCGCCAACCGGCGTATTCCTGCCCGCTTTGACCTGGTCCGGTCCACGGATCTGGGCACCACGATCATCAATGATGACGGGGCTTCGGTCGCAACTGTAGAGCACCTGATGGCGGCCTTTGCCGGGCTAGGTGTGGATGATGTCCTGGTTGAGCTGCATGGCCCGGAAATACCGGCCATGGACGGCTCTTCCATGCCGTTCATTGAGCTTCTTGAACATGCTGGACTGAAAACCCAACCAGCGCCGCGCCGTGCGATCCGTGTGATGAAGCCGGTCGAAGTGGCGCTCGGTGGCCGCACCGCGGTGTTCCTGCCCGCGCTCAAACCCGCGATTGATGTCAGCATTGATTTTGACAATGCGATTATCGGCCGTCAGCAATACCGGTTCGAGACGAGCCCTGAAGGTTTCCGCACGGAAATTGCCGCAGCGCGCACGTTCGGTTTCCGCCGGGAATACGAAACTCTGCTCAAGGCGGGGCTGGCTCGTGGCGGCTCGCTGGAAAATGCTGTTGTGCTTGACGATGAAGGCGTGGCCAATCCTGAAGGCCTGCGTTTTGCCGACGAGTTTGTCCGCCACAAGATTCTCGATGCTCTGGGCGATCTTTACCTCGCCGGAGCGCCCATTCTGGGCCTCTACCAGGCTTCGCGCCCGGGTCATGGCATCAATAATGTCGCCGTACGCGCACTGATGGCCGATGTGTCGGCGTGGAAGTGGGTCACGATGAGCGAGATGGCCGAAGCCGGAGATGCAAGCCGGGCTTTGCGCGGCTAGATCACAAGGTCTGCCTGCGTCTGGCTGACACAATGCTTTTTCCGCGCGCCCTGATCGGCTAGAAGACTCTGGCTGATTGTTTTCACGCCACGCCAAGGGGCCAGGAATTGTTGAACGCCGCGCGTCTTATTCTCGTCATTTCCCTCTCGGCCATGGTGCTTTCCGCGTGCCAGGGCAGGGGTAACCGAGCCGAGCTGGCCTATGTCGCCCGTCCTGTGGAGACGCTTTACAACGAGGCTTTCCGCGAGCTGGAGCGCCGCCGCTTCACCCAGGCTGCCGAACTGTTTGACGAGGTGGAGCGCCAGCACCCCTTCTCCGAATGGGCCCGCCGCTCCATGCTGATGGCGTCCTTCGCCAACTATCAGGCAACCCGTTATGAAGAAGCGATTGCCAGCGCCGAGCGCTTCATCGCCTTGCATCCGGGCAGTTCCAGCGCGCCTTACGCCTATTATCTCATCGCTATCTGCCATTACGAGCGCATCTATGATGTCGGCCGGGACCAGTCGACCACGCAGGCGGCCTACGATGCCCTGCAGCAGGTCGTTCAGCGCTATCCCGACAGCCCCTATGCGCGCGACGCCCGCCTGAAGATCGACATGACGCGTGACCACCTCGCCGGGAAGGACATGGATGTCGGGCGGTGGTATCTGCGCAGCGGTTTCCACCTCGCCGCCATTGGCCGTTTCCAGAGCGTGATCCGCGACTATGGCACGACGAGCCATGTGCCCGAGGCGCTGCATCGTCTGGTCGAGGCCTATGTGGCTATGGGCGTGGCGGAAGAAGCCCGTCAGGTCGCGGCCGTGCTGGGCCATAACTTCCCCGGCTCGGACTGGTATGAGGACAGCTACACCCTTCTGACCTCGCGTGGCATCGATGTGCCCGGCGAAGGTTTGGAAGAGGAAGATCCGGGCGTTCTGCGCCGCGCGATGAGCCGGATATTCGGCTAGTACCGGACGGGAGACGCGGGGGCCCATGCTCGCATCCCTCTCCATACGCGACATTGTTCTTATCGACCGGCTGGACCTTGTCTTCCAGCCCGGCCTTTCTGCGCTGACCGGCGAAACCGGGGCGGGTAAATCCATTCTTCTGGGTGCGCTGGGACTGGCCTGCGGAGAGCGTGCCGACCGCGCTCTGGTGCGGGCCGGCGCCGATCAGGGCAGCGCGATTGCCGTGTTTGAACCGCCCGAGGGTCATGGCGCTTTTGCCTTGCTGGCCGAGGCAGGTATCAGCTTCGATCCCGGCGAGCCAGTCATCCTTCGCCGGATCATCACCGCCGATGGCCGCTCCCGTGCGCATGTGAACGACCAGCCTGCGAGCGTTGGCCTGTTGCGCGCACTGGGTGATGTCATGGTGGAGATCCATGGCCAGCATGACGGACGTGGCCTGCTCGACCCCAAATCCCATAAACATCTGCTCGATGATTTTGCCCGCAATGGTGAGCGGCTGGGGGCGGTTTCGCGGGCGTGGGAGACGCTGAGCGCGGCGCGCAAGCACGTCGAAAAGCTGCATGCTGACAAGGCCCGCGCCGCCGAGGAAGAAACATTTCTGCGTGATGCGGTGGACGCGCTTGATGCGCTGTCACCAAGGGCGGGCGAGGAAGAGGTGCTGGCCGCTGAGCGGCGCTTCCTGCAACAGGCCGAGACGGCCCTGTCCGATCTGCAGGCAGCCTCGGAAGCCTTTAGCGGCTCTGATGCGGTCGCCAGCCGGTTGAACCACGCCCTGAAAGGCCTCGAACGGGTCAAGGCAAGCCTGGGCGCATCGGTCTCTGAAGACGGCGCGCAGGCGAATGCGCTCGCAGCTCTGGGCCGGGCCAGCGGTGCGCTGGAGCGCGCGCTGATCGAGTTTGACGAGGCGGAAAGCGCGCTCGGCGATGCGGCCTCTGCCTTCGAAGTGGAGCCCGGCGCGCTGGAGCGGGCCGAAGAGCGCCTGTTCGCCTTGCGCGCGCTTGCCCGCAAGCATCAGGTGGAGGTGGACGCGCTGCCCGCCTTGCGCGCCGAACTGGCTGACCGGCTGGACGCTGTGGCGGACGGGGAAGGACGCGCACGTGAGGCCGAAGCGGCGCTGAAGGCGGCGCAGTCCGACTATGCCCGCGCTGCCAGCGCCTTGAGTGATGCGCGCTCGCAGGCGGGTGCGAAACTTGCCGAGGCCGTGATGGCAGAGCTGGCTCCGTTGAAGCTGGACAAGGCCCGGTTTCGCGTGGCCGTTACCAGCGACGAAGCCCGCGCCGGGCCGTCAGGCTGGGACGCAATAGCGTTCGAAGTGTCCACCAACCCGGGCGCGCCCTTTGGTCCACTCGACCGGATTGCCTCGGGCGGTGAGCTGTCGCGCTTTGCGCTGGCACTGAAAGTCTGTCTGGCGGGGCCAGACAGCGGCATCGTGATGGTGTTTGACGAGGTTGATCAGGGCGTTGGCGGCGCGGTCGCCGATGCGGTGGGGCATCGTCTGGCGCGCCTGGCTGAAGGCGGGCAGGCGCTGGTCGTCACGCACTCTCCGCAAGTTGCCGCGCGCGCCGGTCATCACTGGAAAATCGCCAAGGCAGCCGAGGGCGAGGAAATGCGCACGCGCGTCGTGGCGCTGGACGGCAAGGAGCGGCGCGAGGAAATCGCGCGCATGCTGTCGGGCGCGGAAGTGACCGAGGCCGCCCGCGCCGCCGCAGACGAGCTGATGGCGTCATGAAAGCGGAAATCGAAAACCTGTCGCCCGACGCAGCAGCGGCTGAACACGCGCGTCTCGCTGAAGAGATCGCCGCCCATGACCGCGCCTATTATGATGATGACGCGCCGCGTATCTCTGACGCCGAATATGACGCCCTGCGCGCGCGTCTGGAGGCACTGGAAGCGGCCTTTCCCGACCTGAAGCATGAGGCCAGTCCAACACAGCGCGTCGGCGCGAAACCCTCTGGCAAGTTTGCCGAGGTGCGCCACGCCGTGCCGATGCTGTCATTGGGCAATGCGTTCACTGACGAGGATGTGGCGGCGTTCGAGACGCGTATCCGCCGCTTTTTGAACCTGAAGGATGATGAGGCGCTGGCCTTCACCGCCGAGCCGAAGATTGACGGTCTGTCGGCGGCCCTGCGCTATGAAAAGGGCGTGCTGGTTACCGGCGCAACGCGCGGCGACGGCCAGACTGGCGAGAACGTCACCGAAAATCTCAAAACCCTCGATGAAATACCAAGGCGCCTGGCCGGCAATGTGCCGGACGTGCTGGAAGTGCGCGGCGAGGTCTATTTGAGCCATGCCGATTTCGCGGCGCTGAACGACGCGCAGGAGAAGGCGGGCAAGCCTGCCTACAAGAACCCGCGCAACGCCGCCGCAGGTTCGCTGCGCCAGATCGACCCGCACGTCACGAAGACGCGGCCCTTGCGCTTTTTCGCCTATACTTGGGGTGAGCTGTCCGAGCCGCTATCCGATACGCAGTTTGGCGCGGTTGAGCGCCTGAAAGCGCTGGGCTTCACGACCAATGCCGACATGAAGCTGTGCGAGGGCGTGGAGGCGCTTCTGGCCCATTATCGTGATCTGGAGGCGCGCCGGGCCGAGCTCGGCTATGACATTGACGGCGTCGTCTACAAGGTCAACCGGCTCGACTGGCAGGAGCGTCTGGGCTTTGTTGCGCGCGCGCCGCGCTGGGCCATTGCGCATAAATTCTCGCCGGAACAGGCCGTGACGAAACTCAATACCATCGAAATACAGGTGGGCAGGACCGGCGCGCTGACGCCGGTCGCCAAGCTGGAACCCGTCACCGTGGGCGGCGTCGTTGTCTCCAACGCCACCTTGCACAATGAGGACGAGATCGCCCGCAAGGACGTGCGCGTCGGCGATTTCGTCACTGTCCAGCGCGCAGGCGATGTGATCCCGCAAATCGTGGAAGTTCTCAAAGACCGCCGCGACGGCAGCGAGACCGTGTTCGAGTTTCCCAGGGTCTGTCCGTGTCCGTTGAAAACGCCCGCCGAGCGCGAGGTCAATCCGCGCACCGGCGAGGTCAACGCCGTCACCCGCTGCACTGGCGAGTTTGCCTGTCCGTACCAGCGCAAGGAGCATTTGAAGCACTTTGTTGCGCGCAAGGCATTCGACATTGAGGGGCTGGGCGAGAAGCAGGTCGAGGCTTTCTACGAGGAAGGCATCGTGAAGGAGCCTGCCGACATCTTCACGCTTGCCGCGCGCAATGCGGATGGCGCAATCACGCCGCCGATTGCCGAGCGTGAGGGCTGGGGCGCGAAGTCCGCTGCAAACCTCTTTGATTCCATCGAGGCTCGCCGGTCCATCGCGCTCGCCCGCTTCATCAACGCGCTGGGTATCCGCCATGTCGGCGAGGAAACGTCGCGGCTGCTTGCCCGCACCTATGGCGACTGGACAACGTTCGAAGCTGCGGCGGTAAAGGCGGCTGATGAAGGAGAAGCGCGCGAAGCCATGCTCGGTATTGACGGGCTGGGCGACACGGCTGTCGATGCGATTGGCCGCTTCTTCGCCGAGGACCATAACCGCGCCGCCCTCAAACGCCTGCTTGATCAGGTGAAGGTGGAGGATGCTGAAGCGGTCGCCACCGACAGCCCGGTTGCCGGAAAAACCGTCGTCTTCACCGGCGCGCTGGAACGTTTCACCCGTGACGAGGCCAAGGCCCGCGCGCAGAGCCTGGGGGCAAAAGTGGCGGGATCGGTGTCCGCGAAAACCGATTATCTCGTCGCGGGGCCCGGTGCGGGGTCAAAGCTGAAAAAAGCTACCGAGCTTGGCGTGACCACGCTGACCGAGGATGAGTGGCTGGCGCTGATCGGGGGGTAGGCGGCGAAGTAGGCCTACCCTTTTTTCCGCCCCGTTCACGGGGGGAGTGCCCCCGCAGGGGGCGAGGGGGGGATTGAACACACTCCCCCCTCCGGCCTTTCAGGCCTCCTCCCCCGTGAACGGGGGAGGAAAAGGAACAACCTCTACTCTGCCGCGTGTTGCTTGCCCGTCCGGGCGTCCTCGATGCGCTGGCGGGCGATCTCGTCAGCGACCAGATTGGCCGGGCGGCCTTCATTCTCGGCGGTCTCGAGGATTTCGCCGAGGGTGGATTTGAGGCCCTGCAGCTTGCCTTCAACCCACTTCTTGTCGAAGCGGCTGTCAATCTCGCCCATGATATTGATGATGCCGCCGGCATTGATGACGTAGTCGGGGGCGTAGGCGATACCGCGCTTCATCAGCTCGGCACCCATCTCGCGCTTGGCAAGCTGGTTGTTGGCTGCACCGGCAACTGCGCGCACTTTGAGACGGTCGATGGTCTTCTCATTGATGACCGATCCGAGCGCGCAGGGCGTGAAGATGTCAGCTTCGGCATCGTAGATGTCATCCTTGCCGATGGTTTTCGCGCCGAGCTTTTTGGCCAGCGCCTGCAAGGCCTCTTCGTTGATGTCGGTCAGGATCAGCTCTGCGCCGGCGTTGGCGAGGTGTTCGCAAAGGTAGGAGCCGACATGGCCGGTGGCGCCCTGCACCGCGATTTTCACGCCGGCGAGAGATGATTTGCCCAGTGCCTTCTGCGCCACAAGCTCAATGCCCAGGAATACGCCCTTGGCAGTGGTGGGGGAGGGGTCGCCCGTTCCGTCGGGCAGGCCGACAACGTGGCGGGTGGCGCGCCGCGCGCTGAGCATGTCTTCAGGGCTTACACCCACATCCTCAGCCGAAATATAATGGCCATTCAGGGAATCGATGGCACGGCCGAACGCCTGGAACAGCGCGTCGCGGTCAAAATCGCCTTTCGGTCTGATGATGACGCTCTTGCCGCCGCCAATCGGCAGATCGGCCATGATATTCTTGTAGCTCATGCCCTGTGACAGGCGCAGCACGTCCGTCACGGCGTCCGACGGGCTTTCATATGCCCACATGCGGCACCCGCCGACAGCCGGGCCGCGCACCGTGGAGTGGACAGCCAGAATGGCCTGCAGCCCGGTGGCCGGATCGCTGGCAAACAGCACCTTCTCGTGGTCGTCGAAAGCGGGGTGTTCAAACACGCTGGCAGGCACGCTCATGGGGGAGTTCCTTTTCCTTGAAAACGCGCCGGACGCCCGGCGCGCTGGCCGCATTAACGGCGGGGCCGGGTCTGGTGCCCGATAGATGCCTTCAGTCCGGATACGCCTGTTTCGCCGCTGCCGTTTACTCGGCGCGCGGGCCTAAGGCAAGTCGCGGAAATATAACGCAGTTTGTCCGGTCAAAGTGCAGGACCAAGAATTTCGCGGATGCGAAGGCGCAGGGCGGGCAAAACCTCGTTTTCAAACCATGGGTTCCGCTTTAACCATCCCGAATTGCGCCAGCTGGGATGCGGCAGCGCAACAAAATGCGGAAAGAATTCTCGCCAGCGCAGCACAGTGGCGGTGAGGCTGGCTGATGACGGCAAGGCGAGATAGCGGCGCTGGGCATGAAGTCCGACCAGAAGTGTCATTTCCACATCTGGAAGTGCCGCCGTCACCCGGTCCTGCCAGAGCTCGGCGCACTCGCGCCGGGGCGGCAGGTCTGCCCCCTTTGCGTCCAGGCCGGGAAAGCAGAAACCCATCGGCGTGATGGCAAACAGGCGCGGGTCATAGAACTGCGCCTTGCTTATCCCCATCCAGCTGCGCAAGCGGTCACCGGACGGATCGGTGAAGGGTTGGCCGGAGGCCTGCACCCGCGTGCCCGGCGCCTGGCCGATAATGCGGATGCGGGCAGCAGAGCTGCCCTGCAATACCGGGCGGCAGGGGTGGGACAGGCAGGGCTGGCAAACCCTGCAGGCGCAGATGTGTCCGGCCAGCGTGTCGAAATCCTCAGGCATCGGCCTCGGGTGTGGCGTCAGGTCCGGCATCCCGCGTTGCAGGCAGGGACAGGCGGTAAACGCCCTTGAAGTCATCGGGATCCACTGGCTTGCCCTTGCGCAATATGGCAATCTCGCCCTTGCGGGCCATGCCGACCGCCACATTGCGCACCTGACGCATGCGGTTTTGCCAGACTTCCGGCCATACGGCGCGTGCGGCTTCTGACGGGCAGATGGATTTGCCCGCACCCCTTTGCTCGACGAGGGCGAGAATCGCGCTTTCTATCGTGTCCTTGCTCATGGACTGGAGATAGCGCCGAACATGCGCCGTGACCACCGCCCTTACTGGATGCACCGCTTTTGGGAGGCGTATGAGAACGCCTGGCTCACCCATTTCGTCAGGCCCCATTTCGAGGCGCTGGGCGAGCATGCCAAGATCGTACGGCCCTGGAATATGGAAGTGTTCGGCCCGAACATCCGCGCCGGGCGCGCCCTGCACGTGGTCTCGCGCCTCGACCAGCCGGTCAGCTTCACGGTCTGGTCTCCTGGCGATGTGCCCGGCCAGATCACGATTGGCGATTGCTGCTTTTTTGCAGGCGGGGTGCGCCTGCTGGCAGGCGGCTCGATCACCATTGGCGATGGCGCACTGATCGCGAAATCGGTGACCATCACCGATTCTGACTGGCATGGTCTTTATGACCGTATTGACCCCCGGCCCGAGAGCAAGCCGGTCGTGCTGGGCAGGAATGTCTGGGTCGGCGACGGAGCCTTCATCGGCAAGGGCATTACTGTCGGTGACAATGCCGTCATCGGCGCGCGCAGCGTGGTGACGCGCGATGTGCCGGCCAACACGGTGGTGGCTGGTAATCCGGCAAAGCCCGTCAAGGCGCTAGACCCGGACGGGCCTTACAAGACCCGCATGGACATGCTCGGCGATCCGTCAAGCCTCAATGCTTTCATGGAGAATGCGTACAAGGACGCTCTGAAAGGCAATTCCACACTTGGCTGGTTCAGGAGCCGGCTCTTCCCGAGGGCAGGCGACTAGACCGCTTCAAGCTGCCGGGTGGCGGGCGCGCGAACAGCGCGGCAAGGCGTTCATGGCCCGGAATATGTGGCCACCAGCCCATCAGCGCGTAGATCAGGATGGTGCCGCCAATCCAGCCACCGGCGAAGATGGCCACGATCAACAGCCAGTCCACCGGCCCGCCCGCATCGGTAAAACCCGACTTGGTGACATGCGCCATCAGCACCAAGGCTCCGGCACCTGCCAGCAGGGCAAAGGCCTGGGCGCGTACCAGCCGCGAGGCGACCAGCGCACGCTCGCGCACCAGCAGCCAGCCGAAGCTGACGAGGCCGATGACCGCCAGCAATCCCAGCAGCCAGAACCATATCCCCATCATTTCCAGCAGCACGGCGAGCATGACGCCCGGATCAAGTTCCTGCATGGCAGAGCCTCCTCACGCCTCGCCGCGCAGCATCGACACATAGGTCGGCTTCAGTGCGATCGTCTTCATGACCCAGGAAATCCACAATTCTTCCAGCGGCGCGATCACGCCGGGGAAGGACGGGGTGAGATTGTCCTGATAGTCGAACTCCACCAGCATCGCCCGGCCCAGCCGTGTGATGAGCGGGCAGGAGGTGTAACCGTCATAGCGGCTCCCGCTCTGCGTGCCGGCTAACTCTGCGGCCAGATGATCGATGGCGACCGGCACCTGCCATTTCACGCTGGCGGCTGTCTTGCCCTTGGGCACACCGGCCGCATCGCCGACAACGAATACGTTCGGGAAGCGGGCATGGCGCAGGGTGTGGCGGTCCACCTCCGCCCAGCCATCGAAGGCGTAGGGGCCGCTGGTCCAGGCCAGCGGGCTGTTGCGCAGCGCCGTCGCCGCGCGCATGGGCGGGATCACGTTGATGAAGTCATAGGGGCGCTCCACCTCGCCGCCGGGCGTGTCGAACACGGCGCGGCGCGCGCCCGGATCGATCGACTTAAGGACATGGCTGTAGAGCGTGTCGACCTCGCGGTCCTGATAGAGCATCCGCACCTTTTCAGACACGATAGGCACGCTGAACAGCACGTTATTGTGGGCCGCATAGGTCAGCTCGGACCGGCCGCGCGTGCCGCGCCGGCGCAATATGTCGTCAACGATGAAGGTGTATTTCAGCGGCGCGCCGGCGCATTTCATTTCCGTCGCGGGCCGCAGGAAGAGGGCATCGCCGCCGGTTTCGGCAAACCGGTCCAGCTCGCGCCAGGTGGCCGCGGCCGCTTCCGGGCTGTGATAGACGCTGCCCAGGCCGTTCTGCCCGATCAGGCTGGTATCCATGCCTTCGATGGCGTCGTAGTCGAGATCGATGCCGACGGCGGCAAAAAGATAGTCGTATTCCACCCGCTGGCCGGTACTCGTAACCACCGCATTGGCTTCCGGATCGAACTCGGCGACGCCCGCCTCGATCCAGTTCACATCGCGCGGCAGATAGGAGCCGGTGTTGCTGACGGCGTAGCGCGCGGGCTGCAGGCCGGCGGCGATCAAGGTGAAGCCCGGCTGATAGAGATGGCGCACGCGCGGGTCGATAATGGTGATGCGCGCGCCATCCAGCCGCTGGGCGAGGCGCGAGGCTGCTGTCAGCCCGGCGGCGCCAGCCCCTGCAATGACGATATGGGCGCTGGTCTGGACGCGGTCAGGCCGGGGCGAACAGGCGGACAATAAGCCTGCGCCCGCAAGCCCTGCAGCTCCAAGCTGTAGGAACTCGCGCCGCGCAAGTCCGGTTTGCGTTGGTAATCTGACCTTTTGCAACGCCCGTCTGGAATAGCTCATGAAGACTCCCGCGAAACCCATAACATAAGTATGGACTTTGCGGTTACCAAGGCGTTTCACATGCCGCCGGTTGGTTTATAGCCCGAATAGGCCGGCCGGCAGGGCACCGATGACCGCGCCGGTCATCAGGGTCGCCAAAGTGCCCGAGATCAGCGCGCGCGGTGCCAGAGACAGAATGTCCGCCCGGCGCGAGGGTGCCACCGCAATGAGACCGCCAATCAGGATGCCGACGGAGGAGAAATTGGCGAACCCGCACACCGCATAGGTCATGATCAGGCGCGAGCGCGCAGATAGCGCATCACCGGTGTCCGCCAGCGCGTCATAGGCGAATATCTCGTTCAGCGCGGTTTTCAGCCCCATGATCGATCCGGCGGTCTGGGCCTCCGCCCAGGGAATGCCGGCCAGCCAGACCAGCGGCGCAAACAGCCAGCCCAGCACCCGTTCCACCGAGAGCGCCGCGCCATTAATCTCGCCCGCTGCCGCCAGCGAGAAATTGATCAGCGCAACAATGGCTGTGAAGACCAGCAGCATGGCGATAATGTTCACGAACAGGCGCACCCCGTCCGAAACGCCCGTCGTCAGCGCGTCCATGGACGAGTGGTAGAGATTGACCGGCACCTTTTCCTTGTTCGCCTGTTCTTCGGTTTCGTCCTGCGGGTGCATGAGGCGCGCCAGCAGCACGGCGGCCGGCACCGAGATCAAGGAGGCGGTGAGGATGTGGCCAGCGGCATCGGCGACGATGCCCGAAAGCTGGCTGACATAGATCGCCATCACCGAACCGGCGACAGTGGAGAAGCCGACCGTCATGATCAGGAACAGGTCAGACCGGCTCATCGTGGGCAGGCGCGGACGGATGAGCACGGGGCTCTCGGTCATGCCAAGGAAGATGTTGGCCGCCGCGCCAAGGCTGGCCGCGCCGGACAGGTTCAGTATACGCCGGAACAGGAGCGCAAAGCCGCGCACGGCAAATTCCAGCACCCGCCAGCGCCAGAGCAGGGCGGAGATCGCCGACAGCACAATCACCATCGGTAATGCCTGAAAGGCGAAAATAAAGGTCGAGGCATCCGCCTCGGGATTGAGCAGGAAGGGGCTTTCTGCGCCGCCGACATAGCCGAATACGAAGCTCGTGCCCATCGTGGTTGCCGCTTGCAGCACTTCCACCACGCCGGTCAATGAGGCCAGGAAGGAGCGTGTGGGTTCAAAGCTGTAGAGCGCAAACGCAATGGCGAACTGTACGATGACCGCGCCCAGGATCAGGAGCCAGGGCGGCATCTTGCGCGGGCCAAGCAGCCAGGCGATGGCAACAAAGGCAAACACGCCCAGAAGGCTGCGCACCTGCAGGCCCAAATCTTCCATGAATATCCCCCGGGGCGGCACAGCCGTTAGACAAGGTCGCGGCGGGTGCTAGCCCGCAATGCGTTAACGCACAATAGGCAGGGTGCACGCAAAGGGGAAGCGCTTGCGGGCATGGGGCTGCACGGCCTATGTGAGAATGATGAACACACCTGTCTGGTCACCATGCATCAAAGTCTGTTTCGTCGATCCGCGCGAGGAAATCTGCGTGGGCTGTTTCCGCACGATGGAGGAACTGGGCCGGTGGGCGAAGATGAGCGATGCCGAGCGCGAAGCGGTGAAACCCGTGCTTGATGAGCGGCGCGCGGCCTATGAGGCGAAGGTGAGATGATATTTGCCGCGTGATGAAACCCCGGACGCGAAGCGATCCGGGGCCTTGTCCCGATTGACCTGCACCTGATCCCGGCTCTGCGCTGCGCTTGGCCGGGAGTTCAGCTAAGATGAAACAAACCCCTCCACCTGCTCAGCAAGCCAGTCGGCGCACGCAACCGGGTTTTCCAGCGGTGCCAGATGCGAATGGCCGGGCAGCTCGGTTATCACCGCGCCCGCACGCGAGAGGCTCCTGACATCGCGGACGGTGGAGCCGCTTCCGGCTTTGAGAATCCGGATCGGAGCGCCTGCATTGTGTGCGGCCCTCACCGGATTATGCCGATGAGAGGCGTAGTTGGCCGCTTCCCAGGCTGGATCGCATGCGAGCGCAACGCCGCCGCCACGTTCCACCAGCCCGCCTGCGAGATAATCATCCAGCACACCGTTGGCCCAGCGGGCAAAGGGCGGCCGGGCGCCATAGCGCTCCCTCACAGCGTCCGCATCCGGCCAGAAATTACTGCGCCGCAGCGCGCTTTGCACAAGCGGGAAGCGCTGCCACATCAAATGCCAGAGCGGGGTATGGTTGAGGGCATAAAAGCTACCCGGCAGGATAACGGGATCAATCAGCGCGAGGCCCTGCGGCTTCCTCTCCAGCATTTGCGACGCAAACAGGGCTGTCACCGCGCCCATGGAATGCCCCGCCAGCACGAGCGGGCGGTCATCAAGCTGGTCCAGCAGGGCGATGAGGTCGCGCGCATAGACATGCCAGTCGCGATGGCGCGACGGGTCCGCAGGCAGGGTCGTCGCCCCATGACCGCGCAAATCCGGCGCGATAATCTCATAGCGTCCGGCCAGACGTTCCAGCAGCTTGCGCCCTGACAGCGCATTGAAGCTGTTGCCATGCAGATAGACGATGCGGGTGGCGTCCGGGTGCGGCCAGATCAGTGCGGCGATCTCGCCATCGGGCAAGGCAAACCGGCGCGTATCGGTTGCGGTGTCTGGCAAGCTGGCCCCTTCCGGATAGTGTTGCGCTTGCGAAGATGCGCGTGTTTGCCCGTTGATCAAGGCGCAGGTGCATGGCACCGCCATCCGCAGGCGCCAGATTATCGTATATCCGGGTAGCAATAACAGGAGTGCATATCATGTGGCGTTCATTGCTTGCCGCTCTGGCGCTGATGCTGGCCGCCGGTCCTGCCGGATACGGGCAATCTGATATCCATGCCCCATGGGACACGCTGCTGGAGCGTTACGTCACCCGGTCAGCCAGCGGGATCGATCTTGTCGATTATGCTCGCTGGAGGTCGGACGCCGGAGACCGCGCAGCGCTGGAAGCCTATATTTCGGCGCTTGAGGATATACCTGCCTCTGGCCTGCCGGATGATGAGCGCTTTGCCTTCTGGGCCAATCTCTACAATGCGGTGACGGTGCGTCTGATCCTTGATGAGGCGCCCGAGGATTCGATCCGCCAGATACGGCCCACCCTGTTCTCGATAGGCCCCTGGGGTATGGAGCTGACGCGCAATGAAGGGGGCGCCCTGTCGCTCGACAATATCGAGCATGACATCATGCGCGAGGAGTTCGAGGCGGCGCTGGTTCATTACGCCGTAAATTGCGCCTCCATCGGCTGTCCCAATATCGGGCTTCGCGCCTGGCGGGCAGAGCGCCTGCAGGAAAACCTTGAAGCGGCGGCGCGCGCCTATGTGAACCATCCGCGTGGTGTCGCTGTCACACCGCGCGGCCTTGTGATCTCGCGTATCTACAAATGGTATGAGGAAGATTTCGGCGGCAATGATGAAGGCGTCATTGCGCATTTGCTGCGCTTTGCAGAGCCGGAACTGGCAGAGCAGATCGAAGCTAACCCGCGTATCACGGGTCACGCCTATGACTGGGATCTCAACCGGGCCGGACGCTAGGCTGTATCGGCCTAGGGTGCGTCGCGCTCGATATCGCAGATCAGCTTGACGAGGGGCAAACCCGTTTCCAGTGGCCGGCCGTCCAGCGTGGTTGCTGCCACCGCCCCGATGCTCGCATTGGTGACGATGACGGCTTGCGCCGAGGCCAGGGATTCTTGTCGGAAATGGTCCTGTTCGATGTGCAAGCCCTTGCTGGCGAAAGCATCAAGGATCGCCGCGCGGGTAGTGCCTGCCAGCGCCCCGGTGTCCAGCGACGGCGTGTAGACGGTGCGCCCCGTCACCCAGAAGAGGTTGGCGCTGTCGGCGCAGGCGATGCGTCCGTCCGGTGACAGCATGACGGCCATGTCCGCGCCTTGCCCGCGTGCCAGACGGCGGGCGAGAATGTTGTCGCCATAACCGATGATCTTGAAATGCGCTGCCAGCGATAATGGCGCGCGCCGCGGTGCCTGTATCGTCGCAAGGCGCAGTCCGTCAGAGGGTTCAGCCAGCGCGCTTGCCGTTATCATTACGGTCGGTGGCGCTTCGGCCGGGTCCAGCCCCCGCCCGCCTTCCCCGCGCGTGACGGTCAGCCGGATGATCGCTGCGTCCAGCCCTTCGCGGCGCGCCAGCTCAGCAGCGATGGCAGGGATATCCAGCGCCGCGTCGAACGCGATAGCCAGCGTGTTCAGCCCGTCAGTCAGGCGCGCCTTGTGCCGGTTCCAGCGGCGCAAGACGCCTCCTTCAAACCGCATGGTTTCAAACAACCCGTCACCCAGCAGCACGCCCCGGTCCGCCGGGCCGATGCGCGCGTCTGCCTGTGCCATGATCGTGCCATTGAGCCAGATCATTTTCGCCCCGCCTCGCCGATCGCCCGCTTCAGCATGGCGATCTTTGCATGAGTCTCGGCCAGTTCGGCCTCAGCAACGCTGTCGATGGTGATGGCACCGCCCGAGCGCGCCTCTACCTGCCAGCTATCGCCTTCGGCGACAAAGCCCGCCGTGCGGATCATCACGTTGAACTGGGCGCTGCCATCGGGCGCAATCAGCCCCGCTGACCCGCAATAGGGTCCGCGCGCCTCGCCCTCAAGCTGCGATATGATCTCCATGGCGCGTACTTTGGGGGCCCCGGTGATGGAGCCCGGCGGGAAGGTCGCGGCGAGTAAATCGCACACATCCCGGCCCTCTTCGAGCTGTCCGGTTACCGCCGAGACCAGATGATGCACATTGGCAAAACTCTCGACCGAGAACAGCTCAGGCACGCCAACACTGCCCGCCACGCACACGCGCGACAGATCATTGCGCATCAGGTCCACGATCATGAGGTTTTCCGCCCGGTCCTTGGCCGACGCGCTCAGCTCGGCGGCCAGCGCCGTATCGCTTGCGGGGTCGGTGCCGCGCGGGCGCGTGCCCTTGATGGGCCGTGTCTCGACGCGGCCCTGGCTGTCCAGTGACCAGAAGCGCTCCGGCGAGTTGGAAATGACCGCGCGGCTCTCGTCGAGGCGCATATAGACGGCGAACGGCGCCAGGCTGGTGCTGGCCAGAGACTGCATTACCGCCAGCGGTGCCTGCCTGCCCTGAATGCGCGCGCCGAAGCGATGGGAAAGATTGACCTGAAACACATCGCCTGCCTGCACATAGCCGCGCGCGCGGCGGGCAGCATCCAGATAGCGCGCTTCGTCCCAGACCGGGGCGAGTGGCGCAAGCAGGATGGATTGCGGTGCAGGGGCGGGCGTTGATGATAGTGCCTCGTGCAGGCGGGCCGCAGCGCTCGCCTCGCCTTTTATCGTGATGGTGCGTTCCGAGTGATCGAAGACGGCTATCGCCGGGTACACGCCCAGCGTCATGTCCGGCCAGCGGGTTACGGGATGGTCCGGCGCAGGCAGATTCTCGAACCGGCGGGCCAGATCATAGCCGAACAGCCCGCCGATCCATGCTTGCGGGCAGCGTGCGCGCGCTGCCCTTAGAGGTGGAAGTGGATCATCATCGCCGGGCGCGTTGATGATCTCCCGGGGGAAGCCCGTCAGATAGCTGAAGCGTCCGCGTGACGAGGCATCGCCGCCTGACAGGAGCAGCGCGCCGGGCTCATCGGCGATATGGGCGAGGCAGGCGACCGGCGCACGCCAGGCCAGCGGCAGGCCAAGGCCGTCAGGGGCCGCCGGTTCAGCCATGACACATTATCCGGTCAGGTTCTCGCGCAGGCGCTCGATGACCGCATCCTCCAGCCCCAGTACGTCGCGAAGATAGGCGCGCTGGTCGCCAACCGCTTCCATCGCGGCATCGTAATAGGCCGCCTCAACGCCCAGAAAGGCGCGCAATTCCTCGTGGCCGGCCTTTTTGCCCAGTGTTTCTTCCAGACGTTTGCCGATGAGCGGGACGAGGCGGTCGAAATCCACCGCCGTATTGGTCATCAGATAGTCTTCGCGCACCTCTTCCTCGTCCACGCCCAGAGCGGTCAGCAGGAAGGCGCAGAAAAGGCCCGTACGGTCCTTGCCTGCGGCGCAATGCACGATGAAGCCGTCCTCCGGCTTGCTGTCGGCCAGCTGGCGCAGCCCGTTGGCAAACACCCATTGATTGCCCGGATCGAAGGGCAGGCGGCGATAGGTCTCGATCATGAAGCCGCGGATCGATTCCTTCGACATGTCGCTCTCGCGCAGGAAGACCAGATGGGGCGGCTCGTCCGATCCCGCATGGTCGCTGGCCAGCACGGTGACACCCTCGCGCTCGGGCCAGTGGGAGGGCTCCGCCTCGCGTTCGCGCGGGCGGCGCAGATCAGCCACCAGCCGTATCGACAGGCTGTCCATGGTTTCCAGATCGGCAGGCGTGGCGCGGGAGAACTGCCCGGACCGGTACAACCCCTCGCGCACCCTGCCGCCTTCGGCGAGGGCGTAGCTGCCAAACTTGCGAAAATTGTGGACGCCTTCGAGGCGCAGGACGCGATCGCTCATAGTGTTCACCTAGCCCGCCCGCCCTTGGCCAGCAAGCCTTCCGCACGCCGGAACAGGGAAATTTAACTTCTCCGATCTATCAAACGGTCAAAACGCATAGCAATGCGTCATTAGGTGGGGTTATCGGATGCGCGTTTTCACATGCCTCTTCACAGAGCATAATCTGTGGTTTGTGTTGCTGGCCGCGATCATGTGCGTGGTCGGGGCGACAATCACCATCCGGCTCTACAGGCAGGTTGTGCGGACCGAGGGGATGTCCCGGCTGGGCTGGGCGTTCCTGGCCGCGATCTGTGCCGGCTCCGCCATCTGGACAACCCATTTCATCGCGATGCTGGGTTATCAGCCAGGAACAGCCGTAACGCTGGATTCCTGGCTGACGATCTCTTCGGGTGTCATCGCCATAGCCGGATCGGCGATTGCCTTCCTGGTGGCAGGCATCCGCCGGGTGAAATTCGCGCCCATGCTGGGCGGTGCCCTTCTGGGCCTGACGATCACCGCCATGCATTTCACAGGCATGTTCGCCTACCGTGTCGATGGCATCGTCACATGGGACATGGGCTACATCATTGCCGCCATTGTGCTGGCGGTGGGGTTTGGCGCTGCTGCGATGCACCTGACGCCGCGCTGGCATGGCGGCTGGTGCTGCATGGTGCCGTCGCTGACGCTGGTGACGGGTATCGTGCTGTTGCACTTTACCGGCATGGCCGCCTTCATGGTCGAGCCGATCAACGGGTATCAGCCCGGTGCCAGCTCCGAGGCGTTCAGTGTTATGGCGGTTGCGGTCGCGATTGCCGGTGCGCTCATACTGGGTACCGGCCTTGCGACATTTTACATCGAAAAGCGGATGCGCGAGACGTCTGAGGAGCAGCTGCGCCACATGGCCCTGCACGATCCGCTGACCGGTCTGCCCAATCGCACCAGCTTTTACGCGCGCCTTGACGCCCGGCTAGCCGGACAGGTGGCGGGCCAGACTGCGGTGGCCGCGATTGATCTGAACCGCTTCAAGGAAATCAATGATAGCTGGGGCCATGCCGCCGGAGATCATGTTCTGTGCGAGCTGGCCGAACGGCTGCGCAAGTTTGACGGCGCGCGCCACTTTGCCGCCCGGCTTGGCGGTGACGAGTTCTGCATTATCCTGAAAACGGGCGATGAGGCCGAGCTGCAACAACTCGTCCAGCAGCTTGAAACATTGCTGTCCCTGCCAATCGCCTACGGCGCGCTTGAGACCACGACCGGCGGCAGTATCGGCGTGGCGGTTTTCCCGCAGGATGGCAAAGATCGCGAGACGCTGGTGCGCAATGCCGACCTGGCGATGTATCGCGCCAAGAGTGATCCCTTGCAGAAAGTCTGCTTCTACAACGCCGAGATTGGCGAAATTGTGCGCGAGCGGCGCCAGCTGGCCAATGATCTTCGCCACGCGATCGATAATGACGAGCTGGCCCTGCACTATCAGGTCCAGACCGCCATCGGCACCGGCGAAGTACGCGGCTATGAGGCGCTTCTGCGCTGGACCCATCCCAAGCTGGGGGCGATATCGCCTGCGGACTTCATTCCGCTGGCCGAAGCCAATGGTCTGATCCTGCCGCTGGGAGACTGGGTGTTGCGCAAGGCGTGCGAAGATGCCGTTTCCTGGCCGCACCCGCACAAGGTGGCCGTCAATCTGTCAGCGATCCAGCTGACCCATTCCGGCCTGCCCCAGCAGATTCATCAGGTCATGATCGAAACCGGCCTGCCGCCCGCGAGGCTGGAGATCGAGCTGACCGAAACGGCGCTGATCAAGGACAAGGTCCAGTCGCTGCACATCATGCGCCAGATCAAGGCGCTGGGCGTCTCCATCGCGCTGGACGATTTCGGCACCGGCTATTCCTCGCTCGATACGCTGCGCACTTTCCCTTTCGACAAGATCAAGCTGGACAAGTCCTTCACCGACGAGCTGAAAACCGACGCGCGCTCTCTGGCCGTTGTCCGCGCGGTGCTGGCACTGGCCAAGAGCCTGTCCATCCCGGTTCTGGCTGAAGGTATCGAAACAGAAGAGCAGCTTGCGCTGCTTCATTCGGAAAGCTGCGATGAGGGGCAGGGCTTCCTTCTGGGCCGGCCTGCACCGATCGGCATTGTCGCCCGGCTGGGCACGCGCATCCTGATCAGCGGAGAGAACGCTCGCCCGCCGCTGGCCGCCACGACGGCCCGGCGCGCCTAGCGGAAGGGCGGCTCGTCAAAGCTTCTCAGCTTGCGCGAATGCAGGGCCTCAGACCCGGCAGCCTTGAGAATGTGTACCGTCTCGATGCCCGCCAGAAGGTGTTCGGATACCGACTTGTTGTAGAACCGGTTCGCCGCGCCCGGCAGTTTCAGCTCGCCGTGCAGCGGCTTGTCGGACACGCACAATAGCGTTCCATATGGCACACGCAGCCTGAAGCCATTGGCGGCGATGGTGGCGCTTTCCATGTCCACTGCGATGGAGCGCGACTGGTTGATGCGCCGGGCTTCCTGCAGATAGCGCAGCTCCCAGTTGCGGTCCGCATGGGTGACCACCGTGCCGGTGCGCAGGCGGCGTTTGAGCGCCTCGCCCTTGTCACCGCTGACGCGTTTCACCGCGTCCTGCAGCGCGATCTGTATCTCGGCAATGGGCGGGATCGGTATCTCTACGGGGAGGTCGCGGTCCAGCACGGCGTCATAGCGCAGATAGGCGTGTGCCAGCACATAATCGCCCAGGCGCTGGGAATGGCGAAGCCCGCCGCAATGGCCGATCATCAGCCAGCATTCGGGGCGCAGCACGGCCAGATGGTCGGTGATGTTCTTCGCGTTGGACGGGCCAACACCAATATTGACCAGCGTGATCCCGCGCCGTCCGGGTGCCTTGAGGTGATAGGCGGGCATCTGGAAGCGCCGCCAGGGCGCACTTTCGACCACGCCGACCGGGTCTTGCGTATTGGCATTGACATGGACGAAACCGGCAGCCGACAGCGATTCATACTCGTTATCGGCTTTGAGCTGTTCGGCACCCCAGGCCACGAACGCATCCACATAGCGGTGATAATTGGTGAACAGGATGAAGTCCTGCACATCTTCAAACGGCGTGCCCGTATAGTGCTTGATGCGTTGCAGGGAGTAATCGGTGCGCGCGCCGTCAAACAGCGATAGCGGACGCGGTATGCCGGGCAGCGATGGCCGCTCGCCATTGGGCAGCGCATCGTCGATCAGCGACAGGTCCGCATAGGGAAAATGGCGCACCAGCTCGGCGGGCGCCGCTCCGTCCATATCGAGATCTTGCGCGCCGTCCAGCACGTAGGAGAACGGGATTTCCTGCGTCGAAAGCCCGGTCTCCACCAGCACATCATATTCGCCCTGAAGCAGGGAAATCTGCTCGGTCAGATAGGCGCGGAACAGCTCCGGATGGGTGATGGTCTGCGTGTAGATGCCACTTTCGGAGAACTTGCCGAAGGCCCGGCTGAGCGGGGGCACCGGCCCGTCCGGCCGATAGGTGATGCGCAGCTCCGGATAGGCGAACATCCCCGATGCCCGGTCGGCTCCGCCCGGCGGCGATCCGCCGTCGAGATAGGTTTTCAGCGCCGCGCGCAGTGCCTCGACCGAGCGTGCGTAGAGAGCGTCCAGGCGCACAACCGCTTCAGCGGCGCTGGATGCAGGCTCGAATGTATCGGCAACGGCCTCCGGCCGGACAGAACTGGGCGGCACCATGTCAGCCAGCCTTGTTACTCTTCACGCTTGATGAAGGTCACCGTGAACACCGGCTCACCGCCAAACTCGTCGCTGGTCGAGCCGTCATCATTGATGCGCTGGAACACGGTCGGCTCAATGCGTCCTTCCATCCGGTAGCCGCGCTCGGACATGCGGCCACGGTGAAATTCCAGCGCGGCGGCCGAAAAAGTCGAGGCGATGAAGGTGATGCGGTGCGGCGCGTTGGACATGGAGGGTTTCCTTTGCTGTGGCGAACAGACTCGTCTTCCCCTCGATAGCCCGTCCTACTGCGCAGGCCAAGCCGGGATGGTGGGAAACCCTGTCGGTGCCGTCTACTCCACCGTGCAGCGCCCGCCCGTCAGCTCCGATACGACTGCCGGGTCGCCTTCGGTTTCGGCAGGGTCGAGCCCCAGAATACACGCGATCAGAAGATAGACATTCACGTTCTCGAAGGCGGCAGGGCGGGTGCCTTCGGGGAAGGCCGGGCCGGCGGCGACAAAGCCTGCGTGCATGGCCGGATCGGCCACGTCATAGCCGTGTACCCCCAAAGAACGGTAGGGCCCCGGCGGCAGATCACGGGCCGTCAGCGTCCAGCCTGAATCGGCGAGCACGAACAGGTCCGGCCCGCGCGTGGGATGGTTGAAGCGGAAATGCCCGGGCGTCTCGCCGCGCCTCCATGCCCGCACATGCGGGTGGGCGTCCTGCAGGGCCTCATAGGCCGCATCAATATCGGCGGGCTCGCCATAGACATTCAGGAAGGGACGAAAACCATTGCCGCCACGCCCTTCGATCTCGGGGATGTAGACGGTGTCGAGATCAATCCAGTCATCGAACTGGATCGCCTGATCTTCCGGATTGGTCACCATACCATGGTCAGAGACCACAATGATGTTGGTGCGATCCAGAAGCCCGCGTGCCTCCAGTCCGGCAATAAGATCGCCGATATGTCCGTCGACACTGGCAATGGCTTCGCCGACTTCGGGCGTGTTCGCCCCGGTGCGGTGGCCGATTGTATCGACGAGATCAAAGTAGACCGCCGCGAAGCGCGGGCGTTCATTTTGCGGTCCGTCAAACCAGGCCAGTACTTCGGCCACACGCTCTTCATACGGCTTGTTGTGCTCATAGGGCGTCCAGCGGGTGGGACGGTCGCCGGCAAACTCCACCTCCGAGCCCAGCCAGAACATGATGGCGGTGGGCAGGCCCTGGCGTTCTGCCGTGATCCAGATCGGCTCGCCATTCCACCAGCGGCTGTCCTGCGCGCTCATCGGGTTGACGAAGCCCTCGTTGAGTTCGCGGTCGAACGGCGCGTTGTTGATCATGCCGTGATCTTCCGGGTAGAGCCCTGTCGCCAGCGAGTAGAAATTGGTGAAGGTGACACTCGGCATGACCGGCACCATGCCGTCGGGGCGCACGCCCCGGTTCGCCAGGGCTTGCAGATTGGGGGCCTCGAAGCGGTCCAGCGCATCGGCGGTCAGCCCGTCCACCCCGATCATCAGGACGATGGGTTCGTCAATGGCCGCAGCGTCCATATCGGCGGGCCGCTCCATGCTGGCGCAGGCAGACAGCGCTGCGGCGGCAGCGGCGGCCAGAAGCAGCTGAATCGGTTTCATCGTATCTCCCCCTGTGCGGGTCTCTGGCTGGATTTGCGATAGCGTGGCCGCGTGTCAGTGACATGACAATGTGTGACGATCAAATCGCCACACCCGTTGCGCAGCGCAGCATAAACAGTAAAGGAAGGGGTTTCTGTCCCTTTTGCGGACCCTGAATGACAAGGCTATGGCCATGACGGCGCGTCCCCTGATTGTGATGAAGTTTGGCGGCACCTCGGTTGCGCGCCCGAAAAACTGGGAAATCATTGCGCGCCTGACCCGAAAGCGCCTCGCAGATGGAGAGCGGGTGCTGATTGTGCATTCGGCACTGTCAGGCATTTCCAATCTGCTGGAGGCGCTGCCCGGTCTGGCACTGGCCGGTGAGGGTGAAGCTGCCGCTGCTGCCATCCGTCAGCGCCATCTCGATTTTGCGCACGAGGCCGGGCTTGACGGCCCGGCCCTTCTGGCCCCGTGGTTTGCCCGCCTTGATGCCCTTGCTGCGGGGATGGCTCTGGTGGGTGAGGCCAGCGCGCGCGTGCGCGCCGAGACCATGGCGCTGGGAGAGCTGATGGCGTCCGCGCTGGGGCTGGCCCTGTTGAAAAGGCTGGGCGTGGAGGCCGAGGGTCTCGATGCGCGCGACGTGCTGACGGGTCTCAACACGAATGATGAGACACGCAGCTGGCTCGACAATGCCGTCAGCGAGGAGCGCGACGAGGCTCTCATCAACCGGCTTGCGCCCCATGATGTTGTCCTCACCCAAGGCTTTATCGCGTCGCGGGCCGGTGGCGGCACGGTACTGCTGGGCCGGGGCGGGTCCGACACTTCGGCGGCGTATTTCGCTGCACGGGCGGGAGCAAACCGGCTGGAAATCTGGACCGATGTGCCCGGCCTGTTCAGTGCTGATCCGCGCCTGACCGATGGCGCGCGCATGCTCACCGCGCTGAGCTATGAGGAAGCGCAGGAAATCGCCACCATGGGCGGCAAGGTTCTGCACCCGCGCTCGGTGGGCCCGGCGCGCCGCGCGGGCATTGCGATGCGCGTGAAAGATACGTTCCGCCCCGACTTGCCGGGCACGCTCATCACCGGCCAGCCCGGCGATGATGCGCCGCGCCTGAAAGCCGTCTCAGTGAAGAGCGGCGTGCGCCTTGTGGTGATGGAAGGCTCGGGCATGTGGCGCCAGGCGGGCTTCCTGGCCGATATTTTCGCCGCCTTCAAACAGTGCGGCATATCCGTCGATCAGGTGTCGACCTCGGAGACCAATGTCACCGTGTCGCTGGACCCCGACCCCGGCCTTGATGCCGCGCGTCTGGACATGTTGCGCGCCGCGCTGGCCCCGCTCTGCCGTGTACGGATCGAGGAGGGCAAGGCGGCGGTGTCGATGGTGGGCTATGGCATAAGGCGAATCCTGCACCAGCTTGCGCCCGCCTTTGAGGCGTTCCAGCAAAAGCCCGTCCATCTGGTCAGTCAGGCCGCCAATGACCTCAACTTCACGGTGGTGGTTGACGAGACTGACGGGGCGGCGCTCGCCAAGAGCCTGCATGAGAGCCTGATCGGGCAGGTGGCTGAAGACCGCGTGTTCGGACCAAGCTGGGCAGAGATCAATGCGCCGGCTGGCAAACCGGCCGTTTCGCCGCGCCCGTCGCCATGGTGGGTGGAAAAGCGCAAGGCCTTGCTGGACATCGCCCCCCAAACGGGCGGGCTTTACGTCTATGACCGCGATACCGTGGCGGCCCGCGCCGCCGCGATTGCGGGTCTGGCGCAGGTGGATGCGGCCTGGTTTGCCATGAAGGCAAACCCTCACCGCGAATTGTTGCGAGCCGTAGAGGCCTCTGGCATCGGGTTTGAGTGCGTGTCGATGGGCGAGGTGGAGCGGGTTCGCGAAACCCTGCCCGGTCTGCCGCCAGAACGCATACTCTTCACACCGAACTTTGCTCCGCGAGCCGAGTACGAGGCCGCACTGGCGCTGGGGACGCATCTGACGATTGACGGGCTGCACCCGCTTCGCGAATGGCCCGAGCTGTTCAAGGGCCGCAAGATCATATTGCGGGTCAATCCGGATCGTCCGCGGGGCCATCACGAGCATGTGCGCACCGCCGGGCCGAAAGCGAAATTTGGCATTCCGCTCGAGCAGCTGGGTCATGCAGCAGAGCTGGCCAAAGCGGCGGGAGCTACCATTCAGGGCCTGCACGCCCATGCCGGCTCCGGCATTACCGAGGCCGGGCACTGGCGTGAGATCGGCCGCATCCTGGGCGAAGCCGCTGCGGGTATTGGCGGCGTGAAGATCATCAATGTGGGCGGCGGGCTGGGTGTGCCTGACAGTCCCGATGCGCCGATTCTCGACCTTGCCGAGGTGGACCGGGAGCTTGTCGGGGTGAAGCGCGCGCTCGACGGGATCGAGCTGTGGATGGAGCCGGGCCGCTATCTGGTCGCCGAGGCGGGCGTGCTTCTGGCGCGCGTCACGCAGGTGAAGATGAGCTACGGCACCCGTTTTATCGGTATCAGCACGGGCATGAACTCGCTGATCCGCCCCGCGCTTTACGGCGCGCGCCACGAAATCGTGAACCTCACCCGGCTGGGCGAAGCGCCTTCTGGCCTGGCCTCGATTGTCGGGCCAATCTGCGAAAGCGCGGACCTTCTGGGCGCAGACCGGCTGTTGCCTGACACGCGCGAGGGTGATGTCATTCTGATCGCCGAGGCGGGCGCCTACGGCGTGGTGATGAGTTCGCACTACAATCTGCGCGATCCCGCAGGTGAGGCGGTGGTGTAGGCTGGCGGCGGCTTAACCGGCGTTAAGCGCCAGCAGGCCCGTGCCCCTTAGGCCATTTATCACGAACTCTACGGCCAGCGCCGCCAGGATGATGCCCATGATGCGGATGGAGACGGTGCGCGCGCTGTGCGACACCATCCGGTCCAGGAAAGGCGCGATCAGCAGGGCTGCCAGCAGCAGGGCAACCACGATCAGCACCACGGCGGCAAATACGCCCATTTTCACCGGGCTGGCAGAAGCCTGCTCGGAAAAGATGATCAGCGTGGTGATCGTGCCGGGGCCGACCGTCATCGGGATGGTGAAGGGATAGATCGCCGGATTGTCGATATTTTCCTGTGAGGCACGCTCGCGCTCGGTGCCGGCGCTGGAGGTGTGGCGCGCGCCGGAAATCATTGTCAGGGCGATAGTGAACAGCAAGATGCCGCCGGCAATGCGGAAGCTGTCGATACCGATGCCGAACAGGCCCAGCACGAACTTGCCTGCAATCGCGATGACGAAACAGGCAATCAGCGTGGCAATGGCGGCCTGCACTGCCATTTTGCGCTGGTCGCCCGGCGCGCTGCCCGCCGTAAGGGACAGGAAGACCGGCATCGCGGCAAGCGGGTTGATCATCGCGAAAAGCGCGGCGAGGAACCGGCTGAAGAATTCGATTTCCATGGCCCCGGCGGGTCCTTCAACTGGGTGTGACTGGCGCGCCTGCCACTACGCGTGCGCGTCTTGGCGTGCAAGCCTTGCGTACCGCCATCACGGCATTGCCGGTATGTGAAAATGCGCGCGGCGCGCCATCGCGGTTGCGGACCCGGCAGCGGCCCGCTAATCCCGGCTTTCAGCAATCAGGGGCCTGACCATGAGTGACGATCCGATCCGGCTGGAGGTGCGCGGGGCTACCGCCCATCTCATACTCAACCGGCCTGACAAGCGCAACGCGCTCAATGCCGCGATGTGGGAAGCCATTCCGGTCCTGCTGGAACGGGCGCTGGGCCATGACGCGGTACGCCTGCTGGTCGTCAGCGGGGCCGGCGGCAGTTTTGCTGCCGGGGCCGATATTTCGGAGTTCCAACAGGTCTATGCCACGCGTGAGCGCGCCGAAGCGTATTCACGCAGCATCGCCACGGCGCTCGACGCGCTGGCGGCTTTCGCGCGCCCGACACTGGCCATGATCGAGGGCGCGTGTGTGGGCGGCGGGTGCGGTCTGGCGCTTGCCTGTGACTTGCGCTTTGCGGCTGAGGGCTCGCGGTTTGGCATCACGCCGGGCAAGCTGGGGCTGGTTTACACGCTCAACGACACCGCCCGCCTGATACGCGCTGTCGGCGCGCCGGCGGCCAAGGACATGCTGTTTTCCGGGCGCCTTATGGACGGTTCTGAAGCGCTCTCGATCGGCCTCGTCAACCGGCTCGTCCCGCCGGACCGGCTGGCGGGCGAAGTAGACGCCTATGCGGGCCTTCTGGCGGCAACCTCACCGAACTCCGCGAAAGTCACCAAACAACTGATCGCGCTCGTCGAAGCCGGCCAGGCTGAAGACGATGAGGCAACGCGCGCCCTGTTTCTGGAAGCCTTCTCCAGCGCCGACTTCCAGGAGGGCTACCGCGCGTTTCTGGAGAAGCGCGCCCCGCAATTCGGGAGGGGCTGAACCCGCTACGCCCATTCCTTGTTGCATTGCAGCGCAAAAGAGGGTGGGCTTCGCACCAGCAAAGCGGCGGAGTATATCACCGCATCGGCTTCGCGGTCCCGGCCTGCCGGCGGACCGCCTCAATGAAAACAATCAGGGGAAATATCCATGAGCGATATCCGGTTTGACGGCCGTGTGGCCATAATCACGGGCGCGGGCGCAGGTCTTGGCCGCTCTCATGCGCTGGCACTGGCTGCGCGCGGCGCGAAGGTCGTTGTCAATGATCTGGGGGGCGCCGTTGATGGCACCGGCGGCTCGATGAGCGCCGCGCAGTCTGTCGCCAACGAGATCAAGGCAGCCGGCGGCGAAGCGATCGCCCATGGCGCCAATGTGACGAAGGCGGACGAAGTGGCTGACATGGTGGCTGCCACACTGAAGGAATGGGGCCGCGTCGATATCCTTGTGAACAATGCCGGAATTCTGCGCGACAAGAGCTTTGCCAAGATGAGCCTTGAGGATTTCAAGGCGGTTCTGGACGTTCACGTCATGGGCGCGGCGACCTGCACCAAGGCGGTGTGGGAGATCATGCGCGAGGCCAATTATGGCCGCGTGGTGATGACCAGCTCCTCCTCCGGGATTTACGGCAATTTTGGCCAGTCCAACTATGGCGCTGCCAAGATGGGCCTGGTTGGTTTCATGAATGTGCTGCATCTGGAAGGCGCGAAAAACAATATCCGCGTCAATGCGCTGTCGCCGACCGCCCGCACCCGCATGACCGAAGGCCTGATCCCCGAAGAGGCACTGGCGCTGATGACGGTGGAAAGCGTGTCGGCGGGACTGGTCTATCTGGTCAGCGAGGATGCGCCCAGCCGCACGGTCCTGTGCGCCGGGGCGGGCGGCTATGCCGCGACGCGCATTTACGAGACCGATGGCATTTTTCTGCCGCCCGCGGAGCAGACGCCGGAAAACATCGCGAAGCATTTTGACCAGATCATCGACCCGAAAGGGCAGGAGCCCTATGAGCAGGGCGGCCAGCAGACGATGAAATTCATCGCCAAGGCGGCGGCTGCTGCCGGGGTGAAGCTGGGGTAGGAGGCATCACGCGGCAGGATTTCTTTCCGCCGCTTCCATCTCACCCTCGTCGTTCCCGCGAAGGCGGGAACCCAGAGCCGTGTTGCAAGGCATTTGCCTTTTGATCCCTGGACCCCCGCCTGCGCGGGGGTGACGAATGTGGGGCAGGCGCTCAGGCCCGGGCCGCCGCGCGTCCGGAGTTTCAGCCTGATGGATTGGAAATCTCTGACCCGGCTTGCGGTAGTGGATGATGCCCCAGGCCAGCAAGCCCTTACAACTTCGCAATGTAACCCCGGCCCATCGAATGCTTTGATCAGCGGCGCTGACGGTTTAAGACTGGGCGCGAATGCCGCCTATCAAGGCATGGCAATGGATTTCAGGGAGAAACCTCATGCGCGAAGCCGTCATCGTATCTACCGCCCGCACGCCCATTGGCCGTGCCTACAAGGGCGCGTTCAACAACACTCAGGCCCAGGAGCTGGGCGGTCACGTGATTGCCGAGGCGGTCAAGCGTTCCGGTGTGGATCCCAAAGAAGTCGATGATGTGGTGATGGGCGCTGCGATGCAGCAGGGGACCACTTTTCAGAACACGGCGCGCCAGTGCCTGATCCGCGGCGGGCTGCCCACAAGCGTCTCCGGACAGACGGTGGACCGCCAGTGCGCCTCCGGCCTGATGGCGATTTCGATTGCCGCCAAGCAGATCATTTCCGATGGCATGACCGTCACGGTCGGCGGCGGTCTGGAATCGATCTCGCTGGTCCAGAACGAGCATATGAATATCCATCGCGCCTTTGACCCGTGGATCAATGAGCACCGCCCCGATCTCTACATGTCCATGCTGGAAACCGCCGAGATCGTGGCCGAGCGCTACAACATCTCCCGCGATGCGCAGGATGCGTACGCCCTGCAGTCCCAGCAGCGCACCGCTGCCGCGCAAGCCGCCGGCAAGTTCGATGACGAGATTGTTCCGCTGGCCAGCAAGATGGGCGTGATGGACAAGGCCACGGGCCAGATCTCCGTGGTCGATACCAAGCTGGAAAAGGATGAAGGCAACCGCGCGGACACCACGCTGGAAGGCCTGTCGGGCCTTCGCACCGTTCATGCCAACGGCCAGAAGGTGAAAGAAGGCAAGTTCATTACCGCCGGGAATGCCTCCCAGCTTTCCGATGGCGCCTCGGCCAGCCTGTTGATGGAAGCAAAAGAAGCCGAACGCCGGGGCCTCACTCCGCTCGGCGCCTATCGCGGTATTGCGGTGGCCGGTCTTGATCCTGACGAAATGGGTATTGGTCCGGTCTATGCCGTGCCGAAGCTTCTCAAAGCCAACGGCCTGAAAATGGACGATATCGGCCTGTGGGAGCTGAACGAGGCGTTCGCCGTGCAGGTTATCTATTGCCGTGACAAGCTGGGCATTCCCGATGACCGGCTGAACGTCAATGGCGGCGCCATCTCCATCGGCCACCCCTACGGCATGAGCGGCGCGCGCATGACCGGCCATGCCCTGATCGAAGGCAAGCGCCGGGGCGCGAAATTTGTCGTCGTGACCATGTGTGTCGGTGGCGGCATGGGCGCAGCAGGGCTTTTCGAAGTCTTCTAGGCAGTTGCCGGAAACCGGGAGGGGCGTATGCGGATAATCTCATGTATGGCAGGCATGCTGTGCCTGCTGGCGGGACTGTCCGCCTGCGCCCCCACCACATCGGGCGGGCTGCAAAGTGCGTTCTCACCCATGCAGGCCGGACCGGATTTCGCACCCCGCGAGCCGTCGCGGCCGGAGCTCTCCGGCTATATCGCAGAAGGGCCGGGCTTCACGGCAGAGCTGATGTTCGACGAGGCCCCTGACGGCGGTGTCGAGATCGATTCCCTGATCGATACCGGAGCCGCCCTGATCTGGCAGCCGCGCCTTGCCATGGCCGAGCCCTGGCTGGCTGACGGCGTTCAGCGCTATGAAGGCCGCATCGACCGGATTGGCGAGATTGCCCTGATACTCGAAGCCGGGCCATGCGCGATTGGTGATGTCCGCTATGGTCATTTTGCCACGCTCGATATGGGCGGACGGCTGCATGAAGGCTGCGCGCGCGAAACCGGGCCGCACCCGCTCTGGACCCGCGAGATCGGTGAATTCCTGCCAGCGGTAAACGCCTGTCTTGCCGATGACGATGCGCCTGCGGGAAATGGCCAACGGGTCAGCCTCGCCTATCACAGGGGCGGCTCGGCCGTCGTGCGCTTTGATGTTCAAGGCGGCGGCCGGTTTGACTGTGAATACGATGCGTCAGGCATAAGCTGGCAGACGGTTTCCGATCAGGAGCCGCGCCAGCCGGGCGAAGGCAATCCCTACTTCATTCCCGGCAGGCTGCCGCAAGATGGAGAGGGCTGCTTTCTTTACGAAAGCGTGCGCGACGCCCAGGGCCGTACTATCGGCGCACTCGCCCATGATGGCTGCACTGTCACGCCGGTCGGCTGAAAACTCGCACAACGGCGCCGACTCACATCATTTTGCCGGTCATGTTGATGATGACTTTGAGCGCGATTGCCCTGACACAGGCTGAACCGGCAGGTTCCGCCCTGCGCGATGCATGGCTGACCCCTGTTGAAGACGGATCGGCTGATCTCTGGCTGGCGCTGGACGGTCAACCTTCCGCGCTCACGGTGTCGGCCAGCGACGGCGCTCTTGACCTCGTTCTTGACGCGTTTCCTTGCATCGCCAGAGAGATCATCCCTCCGGCCGCCCGGCCAGTAAGCCGGGTATCCTTGGCGGGGAATGAGGAGGGCGGGTGTACCATACGTCTTGAAGGACGCTGGGGCGATGCGAGCGCTATTCTGGGAGACAGCGGCGTTCTGGTCTCGCTGGGCGGTATCGAGATGGGCGCCATGTCGCTGCGCCCCGTAGCGCAGGCCGTAGCAAGACCCGACCCGGGCGCCTCTCCGGCCGCCAATGCCGAAGCCGGCACCTCCGCCCCGGCACTTGAAAACACCTCGTCTGACTCCCCGGCGCGTCCGGTGTCGCTGGCCAGCGGCGGCGGAGCCTGCGTGCAGACTGCCGAACGGCTGGAAGATACGCCGTGGGATCTCGGTGCAATGTCGGCGCATGGCGATTGTCTGGCCGGATCAGGCAATGAGGATGATGCCGCCGTGATCTACGAACGCGTGCTGGCCTTCGAACCGGGCCATTATGGCGCCGCGCTGGGGCTGGCCCGCCTGCGCGCCGCGCAAGGCGACACTGCCGCCGCCGCCCAGCTGTTCCAGACCGCTGCGGCTAGCGCGCGTACGGATGGCGAGGCGCTGGCTGCCCGTCAGGCAGCACAGGATAACGGCTCGCGCTGAGCCGCCTAAGCCTGCAATGGGCGGGGCGGTTAAACTGCCAGAAACCCCTTCTTGCTATAACGCCATTGCCGGGCGGTGACCCGGCTGGGTGTTCATCAGAAGCTGCATTCAGGCGGCTCACAATCGGGTTGGGTGAAATCATGAAAATCGTGAAATCTGTATGCGTTGCCGCGATGCTGGCTTCGGGTCTTTTTGTTGCTCCGGCTATGGCGATGAATGATCGTGAGGCCGTGCAGGTGGTCGCGCCGGAATATCCGCGTGGCGCCGAACGGCGCAATCTCGAAGGTGCGGTGTCGGTCCGCTATAACGTTACCCCGGAGGGCAGCGTTGCCGATGTCGAAATCGTTGAGGCGTCACCGGCTGGCGTGTTTGACCGTGCGGTTCTGCGTGCGCTTGAGCAATGGCAATATGCGCCAGCGGAAGAAACGACCGAAGGCGTCGAGCAGGTCTTTAACTTTGCGTTTGCAGGCTAGCGCCTAAGACAAAAAAGGCGGCGTCAGGGGTGATTCCCGGCCGCCTTTATTCGCGTCACGCGCGTTAACCCTAACGGGAGACTAATCATGAAATTCACCCTCCACTCGGTGCAGACCCGGCTCAATGGGGCGTTTGCCCTGGTGGCACTGGTAGGGGTGGCGGCGGCACTCGCCGGCATGGTGACGCTGCAGAGCACGCGCGGGGCGCTCAGCGCCGTGGTCGACGAGGCCGCGCCCATGGCCAACGCGGCCAACGGGCTTGATGCCGCCAGCAGCGCGATCACTGGCGAGCTTGCCGCGTTTGCGCGCTCCATTGACACCGTAGACATGACGGCATCGCAGACCCGTCTCAATGCGCTTCTGGGTGACGCCCGCAGCTCTGTCGCAATGCTGACCAGCGCGGGACTGGATGCAGAGCGCACCGCCAACCTGACCGCCTTGCTCGACGAACTGGCTGAAGGAGTGGATGCGGCGCAGGCACCCACAGCGGCCAATCTGGACGCGCGTACTGCCCGGCTTGATGTCGTCGCCTCGGCTATTCAGGACCGAATTCAGGCCGTTGCCGCATTGGAGGAGGCTTTGGAAACGGCTGCAGGCCGGGCCGAGCTGGAAACCTTCCTTCGCATCATCATTGATCTGAACCTTATCCTGACCCAGTACGCCGAGCTGGATGGCGCGCTGTCTGCCGGTGAAGTGGCCGATGTCGAGGGACGTTTCGAACTCGCCATGGACGAACTTCTGGTGAACCTTGCCATTCTGGGTGACGCCGCCACGCCGGTGATCACCGAGACCAGCGAGGCACTGATCTCGCGCGGGGAAGGTCCCCAAGGTGTTTTCGCGCTGCGCCGCGCCGAAATCGAGGCGGAAGTGGCCGCTGCCAATGCTGTCGAGGATGCGCGTATCGCGCACGCCTTGCTGGCCGAAGAGGCGGGCGCGGTGGTTGCGCAAGCCAACACGCTGGCAGACTCCGCTCGCTCCAACGGCTTCACCGCAGTCGCTTCGGGCCAGATCCTGCTGGTCGTCATGGCGATCGGCGCGGTCGTCATCGCCGGTGTGATCGGCTGGCTCTATGTCAACGGCAATCTCTTGCGCCGCCTGACGCGTATTTCGCGCACCACCACGGCGCTGGCGTCCGGCGATACCAGCCTGGAGCTGAACGCATCCGGTCAGGACGAGATTGCGGAGATGGCCCGGGCTGTTGCCGTCTTGCGCGACAACGAAATCGAGCGCGTCCGGCTGTCAACGCAAAGCGCTGAAGAGCGCGCTGCACGCGAGCAACGCACCCGCGCCATCGAGGCGCTGGTGCTGGAATTTGAATCAACCTCCAGCCGGGCACTCGAGGCGGTCTCGACCGCTGCCGGCGAGATGGAAATGGCCGCCAATGCGCTGACCGAGAGCTCTCACAGCGCTGCTGGCCAGACCGCTGAAGTGAACGAGGCGGGCGTGCTCGCCGCGCAGAATGTCGACACTGTTGCCGCCGCTGCCGAGGAAATGACCTCCTCGATTGCCGAGATCGCCCAGCAGATTTCGCGCTCCTCCACCATTGCGCGCAGCGCCGCTGACGAGGTGTCAGGTGCCAGCGCGGATGTCACCGCGCTCAGCGAGGCGGCAGGCCGCATTGATGGCGTGGTGCGTCTGATCAACGAGATTGCCGAGAAAACCAATCTGCTGGCACTCAATGCCACGATCGAGGCCGCACGCGCAGGCGAGGCGGGCCGCGGATTTGCGGTCGTCGCCAGCGAGGTGAAGACGCTCGCTGAGCAGACAGCGCGCGCGACCGGCTCTATATCCGAACAGGTCAACGGTATCCAGAACGCGACCGGCAAGGCCGTTACTGCGATCACGGCCATCGGTACCGTCATTCGCGAGATGAACGAGATCTCCACCGCCATTGCTGCCGCCATGGAAGAACAGCGCGCAGCGGCAGAGGAAATCACCCGCTCGGCCCAGGAAGCTGCAGGGGGCGCGCGCCGGGTGTCGCAGGCCATTCAGGGCGTGGACGCTGCAGCGTCCGAAACCGGTCAGTGTGCAGCCCAGGTCAATGAGGCCTCTCACGGCCTGACGCAGGAAGCCGGCACGCTGCGTAGCGCGGTTGCCCGCTTCCTTGAGGGTGTGCGCGCAGCCTGATCAGTCAGAGATGCCAGAGGTGAGTGCATGCGCTTGCCTCGCAGGCAGGCTTTGCGTATATCCGCTGCCTCTGCGGCGGACCATGCGTGCGCTGCACGGCCAACGGCCTTCAATGGCGGGATAGCTCAGCTGGTTAGAGCGCAGGACTCATAATCCTGAGGTCGAGAGTTCAAGTCTCTCTCCCGCTACCACCTTCATCTAAGGCCCTATATCACTGAGAGTTTAGCGTTTTTCGCCCTCGGACTGTCCCACAAACTGTCCCACAAGGGCGAGGAGTGAGGGTGCCGAGGTATCGCGTAATGAACCATGACATGAGACAGCGAGGGAAGGTCTGGTATCTCCGCAAGAGGGTGCCCCTCGACGTTCGCGAGGAGGTGGGCCGGGAGTGGATCGAGGAGAGCCTACGCACGCGCGACGTCAGAGAGGCGCGCAGGCGGCGAGACGTTCGTATGGCCACGCTGGAGCGGGAATGGGAGTTGATCCGCCGCGTCGGTGACCCTAGCGCACTAGAGAGTGCCCTCGCTGAGGGGGAGCTAGAGCGCCGGGCGGCAAGCCGAGGAGAACTGGACCCAGCGGCCCCTTCGGTGGTGGAGCGGCTCTCAGAGGAACTCAGCACCAAGGCGCAGGAATGGGGGCGGCATAAGAGACACGTTGACCGCTTCGGCGCGGGGATGGACCCGGAAGAGCTGCTAGAGCGCTTCACAGCGGAGACCAGAGAGGGCGCACGCCTTCGCGACCAGATGGAGGCGTTGAGGGGCAACATCCCGATCTCGCTAGCGGGGGAGCGCTGGCTGGCCAAGGTGGACCTCACAGAGGGCACGAAGCGTGAGTATCGCCGGTTCTTCAAGACGGCTCAGGAACGCCTTCCCCGGTCAGCTCAGGTTACCCGGACGGATGCCCGCATGTTCGCGCAATGGCTTGCAGAGGAGGGGGGAGCGGACGGCTCTGGTTTCTCACGCAAGACAGTGAACAACCACCTCTCCGCCCTCTCGCGCCTGTGGGGCCACATAGGGCTGGATAAGGCCATCTGGAAGGGTATCGACTTCGAACCCGCCAAAGCACCCGTAAAGCGTAACATCTGGACGCTGCAAGAGACCATTCTCCTCCTCGACGCGGCGACGGCACTACGGGGCAAGGCGGGAGCCAGAATGCCACGCCTGATCCGAATTGCCCTGCACACCGGCGCGCGGGCAAAGGAGATCGCCGGGATGGAGTATGACCCGGAGAATGACTGGCTTGTTATTCGCCGGGAGACCACCAAGACGGACGCAGGGGAACGCGCACTGCCCTGTCCCGATGCAATCCGAGATGACGTCAAGGCTTGGGTGGCGGACCCGTGGAGCACCCAGAGCGTCACCAACAGGTTCTCAGAGCTGAAACGGGGGCTTGGCTTCGAGGGCCGGAGCAAGGTGCTCCACAGCTTCCGGCACACTCTCGCTTCTCGCCTGCATGAGCTAGGTGTGCAGGAGGCCACAGCGGCCCGAATTACCGGCCACAAGCACACTGGCATGACCTATGGGGTCTACGGGAACAAGACGGCGGTGGAGAGCCTCCGGGACATCATCAACTCGCTGGACTGGGACGCGAGATTGAAGGCGGAGAGGGAAGCCATCGCCCGGCGAACCCAGAGCGTTCAGGACGCCCCCTAGAAACGCCGCAGAGGCCCGCTGAGAACGGGCTGGGCTGTGGATTGCAAGCGCGTATCGTGAAGGTGCTCCTAGGGCCTTCTAGGGGCCTACCGAGCGCCCTCTTGTCCGCTTGACGCTGGACGGCATCCCCGCCGCCGTCGACAACCCAGAGGTCTGTTGTGACCGGGCGGCGAAGGACGAAAACCCAAAAGGTAGCGTCAATGAGGAGAGTTCTCCTCCCCAGACCGGCACGAGCGCGCATGAGCGCGAGCCGGATAGCTACCCTTCGTGGGGTATCCAGCGCCTGACGGGGCGCGACAGAGCGAGGCCCTCACTGGCAAGCCCAGTGGGGGCTTTCGTCGTTATGGAGGCATCACCACGGAGGGGATCAACAACCCCCACGAACGCGAGTATGCGAGATGAACGAACACGATATTTCCACCCCGCCGCCGTCGCCCCCCGAGTTGAAACCGGGCGAGCCGTCCTACCTGCCTCTAGAGTGGCTTCACGTTGACCCGGAGATCACCTGCCGAGCGAAGGGCAAGACAGAGCCGGGACTGGTGAAGGTGATAGCCCAGGCATTCAAGAGCGGCGGCCATGTGGAGCCTGCAAAGGTGGCTTTGCTCAACGGGCGATGGACACTGATCGACGGGCTGCACCGCTATGAGGCCTTCGCGCAGGCCACAGACCCAAAAGCTCTTGAGCGCGAACGTTTCCCCGTCATCTCGATGGGAGAGGCCCCCGATGCCGTGACCGCTCGATGGTGGGCCAGCCGGGCCAACTGGACGGCACACAAGAACCTGACGAAGGCAGAACGGCGTGAAGCCTTCCGGCGATATGTGCAGGCAAACCAGCACCGCAAAGGAGAGAAGCGCCGGGGGAACTTCAAGAGCTACCGGGAAATTGAAGCTGACCTGCCGGGTGCCAAGCGCTCCACACTTCACGATTGGATGCATCAGGACTTCCCCTCCATCGCCGCCGCCATGGCGGGGAACGATGATGTCTACGAAGGGAACGGCGGACTTCGGGACTGGAAAGAGGTCAAGGCGGAGCGTCTGGCCGCGAAGCTGCGAGACCAGCTCATCGCTCTAGGCGGAACCGAGGAGACGAAGGGCCACGCCATCGCGGCGGCCGAGGAGGCCTACTGGAAGCTGACGGGCAAGAAGCCCCGTGCGATACCGGAGACAGACGGATATGGCTTCGGAGAGACAACCTCTCCGCCTTGCTGGAAAGGGCTGGAGGTCAAAAACTGTCCGGATCGGACACTGTAGGTCAACGGCATAGCCCGGAAGGCCAGCGCAGGTAGGCAGAGACGCGAGCGGACCCCAACACGAAGCAACGCGGGAAGGGGTCCATTCATGGCAGAAAAATCTGCGAGGCTCTCTGAGAGACAGGGACGGTCGCGATACCCCCCGGTGCCTCCTAGAGGGCCTCTCAGAACGTCTCGGGGCGGACACCCCTAGGCCACATCCTCAAGCGCCATCAGGGCGGCCTCGACGGGCAAGAGCCGCGTAGCGAGGGAAGCTAGGGCCTCCTCTGCCCCTGCCTTGATACCCTCCAGCATTTCCATCGCCGCGCCGATTGCGCCTGCCTCTGCCTCCAAGGCCGCTACGAGTGCGGCGGCCTCCGCTGTGTTGCCCTGTCCGGCCTCTGCCAGACGATGGGCGGTGTCGGTTTGCGTGTGTGTCATAGCCTTCCCCACGGTCAGTGATCGACGGGAAGGAGGCTATAGCGCCGGGGGAAACAGTCAACCCACTGTAAACATTGACCTAACGTCGGGTCGACCGTGCCCAGACGGCCTAGCTAGTCGTATTGTTACACTCACAACCTTCATTGCAATTCGTAACAAACGATGCTAGAAGCCCTCTCACAGTCAACCGTGAGGGAGGCAGGGGCCATGCTCCAGTTCGTCATCTACCGCCGCGTATCTACAGAGGATCAGGGCCGCTCTGGTCTGGGGCTGGAGGCACAGGACAGGGACATCTCCCTGTTCCTAGAGACCTACGCTGAGACACCCTTTGAGGTCATAGGGGAGTTCACGGACGTCCTGTCCGGCAAAGGGGCGGACCGGCCTCAGCTACAGGCCGCACTGGACCTAGTGCGCAGCCGGGGGGCGACGCTCCTAGTGGCCAAGCTGGACCGCCTGAGTAGGAAGGTCTCGTTCATCGCCTCGATCATGGACGATAAGCGGGTGAACCTCCGGGTGGCCTCTATGCCCTACGCTGACAAGTTCTCCCTGCACATCTACGCCGCGCTGGCAGAGCAAGAGCGCGAGTTCATCTCCCTTCGCACGAAACAGGCCCTCGCCGCCGCCAAGGCCCGTGGCGTGAAGCTGGGGGGCGACAGAGGCAACATTGCACAGATCAACGCGGCCAAGCGTGCCAAGGCGGACGCCTTTGCGGAGACCGTCGAGGGGATCGTGAAGCCGCTCAAGGAGCGCGGGGCTACCCTGCGGGAGATCGCTGAGGCCCTTAACGCCGCTGGCGTCCAGACGCGGGGCGGAGGGCGCTGGCATCCCAACACCGTCAGCCGGGTGGTGGCGAGGCTGGAGGCGGCCTGAGGGTGCCTACCTGTCGTTTTTGTATGCTGGACGGCCCGATGTCTGTGGAGAGAACCTACACCCACCATTGCGGGACCCGTGGCATGACGCAGGGATGGGCGAAGCACGGCCCAGCTTAGGCCTACCTGCGACCACTGAGTTGCCACAGGCCCCAAACTGCCCCACAAACTGTCCCACAAGAAATCGAGGGCCGTTCGCGGGCACATCTCTAAGTCTCAGAAAGTTATAGGGATACAGGAGCCGTGGTATCGGGGATGACTGGTCTCTCTCCCGCTACCACTTTTTACCGATAAAGCTGATGTGGTGTGGCCGTCCCGCTCAGGCAGGCTGATCAGGCCACCCTCAGGAACGGGTCATCGGCCTTGATACCCATGAAGGCCGCTGCCTCCTCCCAGTTGCCAAAGGCGCGCGCTTTCACGCCCATCGCCGTCAGCTGGCGTGTGGCATGAGCGGCCCGCATCAGCGTGCCCGGCGCGTAGACATAGGCAACGGTGTCGAGCCGGGCCAGCTCTGACAGAATGAACCTGAAGAAAGCCGTGTACTGGTCGGGCGTCAGGCTGGGTTCAGCCCCGCGATAATCGATCACCAATGAACCGTAATCGGCGCCCGCAAGGCGGTCGACCAGCTTTTGCGCATTGCGCATGGTCGTTTCAAAACTTGTAGGCCCCAGCACCGCCACATACCGGCAGCCCGGTGCGGGGTCGCACGCGAAAATCTTCGGCTCATCCATATCTGCCCGCCCGGTCAGAATCCCTTGTCTCTATCGAAGGACCAGTCTGGGCGAGGAACAAGAACAAATAATTATACATCTGTATAAAACCGGCCAGGCGGCGATACATCATCAGCGGCGAGCGCCGGTCCGGCTGAGCGCCAGACAGACGAGTTTCTGCTCCAGCTTCTGTGCAAGGCTGCCAGGCTTGGCCAGATCGAGACGCTCCAACTCGCCGGTATAGCGGCCGGCAGCAGGCGCGCGAAACAGCGCCGCCAGGACGAGGCGTATGCGCGGCTTCCAGCCGGAATTGCGTTGCGCCAGCCATTCCAGCGCTTCGCGCAAGGCTTGCTCGGTATCGGTCAGGTCGCTGCCGAACGGGAATTTCACCAGCACGCCGCGTTTCACAAACGGCTGCAGCTTTTCGGCCAGATTCTCCGGCGTGTTGTGCCGGGCCGCCTCCGGCAACTGATAGTCCGCCTCCACTTTCCCCGCAGACTTGGCCTCTTCCAGAAACGCGTCCTGAAAGCGGCTGTCCATGATGCCGGCAAGCGCAACAGCGACTTCGCGGTCGGTCAGGCCACGCAAATCCGCCGCGCCATACTCGGTCACAACGATATCGCGCAAATGGCGCGGCACGGTTATCTCTCCGCCCGTCCAGACAATGTTGGAGCGTGTTTCGCCGCCGCTCTGGCGCGTCGCTCTGACCAGGATGATGGAGCGGGCCCCGTCCAGCTCGTGCGCCATGGCAGCAAAGTTGAACTGTCCGCCCACCCCGCTGACCACGCGGCCATCGGCCAGCGTGTCAGAGATCGCCGCGCCGCGCCCGTTTATCATCATCGCGGTATTGATAAAGCGCGCGTCGCGTCGTTGAAGCCGCGCCAGCTCCTCATGGCCGTAAAGATCATTGACCCGCGACACCGAGTTCATGTCGATACGCGCCCGCTCGGTGCGGCTCAAGGCGCGCAGCCGGTCATAAAGCTCGCCCGGCCCGGCATAAAACCCGGCATGGAGGGCGATGCCCTCATCGGCATTGAGCGTGTCAGGCGCGTCCAGCAATTCGCGCTGACGCTCGGCGCGCGCGCTGACACGCCGCGTGATCACGCCGCTCTGGAACAGGTCCAGAAGCCCGAGTGTGAGCATTTCGCTGCATCCGTACAGGCCCGTCTGGAAAGGCTCCATCCCGCCGCAGCGGGCGGCAAAGGTGTCGTCGCATTGCAAGGCGTTGATGGCATCGCGCCAGTCCGGGTTGGCCAGATGGCGCAGTTTCAAAGCCGCTGCGACAGCGTCCGACAAGGCACCGATACCCGTCTGCAATGTGCCGCCATCACGCACCAGGGTGCTGGCATGCAGGCCGATAGCGTGGGCAGCAGGCGTGACCGCATCGCGCGGTATCGCAAAGAGCGTGTAGCTGCCCGCATCATACAGGGCGTCAAACCAGTCTTCGGGTATGTCGGCGGCCTGGCCCATGAAGGGCAGCGCGCCATTGATTTCGCCCAGTATGACCGCTGGTTCGCCGCTGCGGCGGCGCGCGTGCAGGGCCGGGATGATATCCAGCGACAGATCGGGATTGCACGACAGGCTTACCCGTCCGTCCCGCCCGGCCGCGACCATCTGGGCGGTGACATTGACACCACCATCAAGGATCGCCCGGCCGGCATGGGTGTAGTTGGCGCTGACATAGTCGCGCTGCGCGGCGGCGTTGTTCAGAAGCCCGCCGGGCGGCAGGAAGAACTCCTTCACCCGCACATTGGCGGGCAGGGAATTGCGCCGCCGGTCGCGGGCATATTCAAGCTCTGGATAGCCTTCATAAAGACGCTGTGTAACAGGATCGAGCAGGCGCGCTGCCAGTGCGTTTGGCGCTTTGGGCACTTCCAGCGTCAGGGCGGTGAAAATGGTCAGATCGATGCCGGGATCCGCTTTCGCGCGGGCGTAAAACGCATTGGCAATATGGTTGGCTTTGCCAATGCCCAGCGGCAACGCCAGTACGATGCGCTTGCCGACGCGCTCCAGCGCGAGATCGACGCACGAATCCGGGGTGGCAAGACGGGGCGGCCTGGCGATCGGGGTTGTCAGGGCAGGGTTCCTTTTGGCGGGCGCCGGTTGACACGTGCCGGAGCGTGTATCCTCATCGGTGTCCAGACGGGCACTAACAGCAGCAAGGCAGACCGATGACCGCCAATATATTCACCCGGCATCCGGCAGAGAGTGGCGAGACCTATTGTACGCATTTGCGTTTCGCCAGCGGCGTTGGATTTCAGCTTATACTGGCCGGACTGGCAGCCATCGTCCACGCCGTGTTTCCGTTCCTGTGCAAGACGACGGCTTCGCGCTTGCTGACGCGCGTGCATGATCGTGTCACGGCGGCGCGCACGGGAGCGAAACCCGGCTAGCCTGCGCCGTTGAGCGGCCAGATCATCGGCACCAGTGTCACGGTAACCGCCATCACGATCAGGTTGAGCGGCAAGCCCAGCTTCACATAATCGATAAAGCGGTAATGGCCTGGACCATAAACCAGCGTGTTGGTCTGGTAGCCGATTGGTGTGGCGAAGGCGGCGCTTGCCCCGATCATCACCACGATAACAAAGGGTCTCGGGTCTAGCCCTGCCGCCATGGCCAGCGCGATGGCCACCGGCGTCATGACAATGGCAACCGCATTATTGGTCACGGTCTCGGTCATGAAGGATGTCGTTACGTAGACAAGTATCAACAGGACCAGCGGAGAGGCCATCGACAGCAGGGGCGCGGCTGCCGAAGCCACGAGCTGCACGGCACCAGTATTTTGCAGTGAGGCACCAATGGCCAGCATGGCCACGATCAGCGCAAGGATGCGCCAGTCAATACTGTCAAAGGCTTCTTCCGGGTCGAGGCAGCCGGAAAAGAGCACAATGGCAACGCCAATGACAGCGAGGCCGACAATCGGCATGAAGTTCAGGGCCGCCAGTACCACCACACCCAACAGGGCCGCGATGGCGATGGGCGCCCGCTCGCGGCGATAGGCCTGATCTTCGGGCCGGGCCAGATCAACCAGCCCCAGCTCGCGCGAGAGGCGCTCGATATCTTCGGGCGTACCTTCCAGCAGCACGCTGTCACCCGGATTAAGCCGGATCCGGCCGATATGCTCGTTGATCTCGCCGCCATGGCGGTGGACGGCCACCACATAGACACCGAAGCGTCTGCGCAGGCGGTAGGATTTCAGGGGCGCCCCGGTCAGCCGGCTCCCCGGCCCGACCACCGCCTCAACCAGCACAGCGCGGCTTTCATTGACATCATCAAGATCGTCCGAACCCACGCGCACCTCTCCATCACGGTGCAGGGAGAGCACTTCGCTCATGGGCGATTCCAGTACCAGCCGGTCGCCCGCCCGCAATTCAATCTGGTCGGCCTCATGGCGCAAGGTCTGGGAGTTGCGCACCACATCCAGCAGCCGCAGATCGCGCAGTTTGAGGAAAGGCACCTCGGAGGGTGCTTTACCGATCAGGGATGATCCTTCGGGGATGCGTGCGTCAGTGATGAAGCGCGATTCGCTGGCCCCATCGAGAAGCGAGAAATCCTTGCGGTCGGGCAGAATGCGCGGCGCAATCACCGCCAGATAGGTCATTCCGGCCAGTGATACGGCGATACCCACCACGCTGATTTCAAAAATGCCGAAAGGCTCCAGCCCGGCCTGGCGCGCGGCCCCGTCAACCACCAGATTCGTCGATGTGCCGATCAGCGTACAGGTGCCGCCCATGATCGCACAGTAGGACAAGGGCAAAAGCAGCTTGGAGGGTGCCATGTTCAGGTCGCGGGCGATCCCTGTGATCACCGGGATCAGGATCATCACGACAGGAATATTGTTCATGAACGCAGAGACGATGACGGTCAGCACGAAGGTTGAACCGATAACCAGCGCCTTGTTCGATCCGGCCCGGCGCTGAATGAACCGGCTGACCTCCAGGATGGCTCCTGTACGCACCAGTGCCGCCGAAATCACGAACATGCAGGCGATAGTCAGCGGCGCGGCGTTGGCCAGCGCCCCGACCATGCTGGAGCTGTCGAGCAGCCCTGTCAGCAGGAAGACCGCCACAGCCCCGATCGCCACCATTTCAGGCGGGAAGCGCTCCGATGCGAACACAGCGAGCATCACGCCCAGAAAGGCAAGCGCCAGCCATCCGGCATTCGGACCAAGCCATTCAATCATAAAGATGCTCCCATGCCGCACCGCGATTTATTCACCACCGGACGGGCGTGTAAATGCCTTGCCACGGTGTTGTACTGGCATTTGAACCCATACGCTGCGAAAAGCGCTTTCTGGCAAACGCCGAAACCGCAAGTATGCAGGCCGTGGGGCAATCAGCCATCAGTTGATGCCAGGGTTCTTACCGTCCCTGGCATGGTATAGGCTGGCGCTCAGGCCAGCAGGGGCTTTGGAAATGTTCGGTGGACGCAAGGCGGAAGAACGCCGGCGCGACGAAATTCGTCAGGCGCAGTCAGCGTGTGATAACGCGCTGGAGGCGCTGCGCGCGGATAACATCGCCAAGGCCCGCGCAGAGCTGGCCGCTGTTCCCAAGAAAATCGACTTCGCCGATATAGGCTGGAAGGTCGAACTGGTCGCCTCCGTGCTTGACCTGGCGGCGGGACGGCGCAAGCCGGCAATCACGCGCCTCACCGTCATCTGCTCGCGGCTCGACGAGACGGATCTGTCACGCGATGACAAGGGCTATCTGCGCCTCTTTGCGCTTTACCGGGCCATCGAGGCATCGAAGGACGGCAAGGCTCCGCAGGAATTGCGTGATCTGGTTGATGATTTCCGTTTTGACCACACGCTGGTCGCACCCGAACTGAAGACCGGGTTTCCGCTGAAGAAGACCGAAGACACCGTTACCGCACCGCCGCCCATGGCGCGCCCGGGCGGTGCCGGTTCGCACGATCCGTTCTGAATTACCGTATCTTGCTTGCCAGTGTTGCGAAGAACGGCGGAAAAAACGCCGTCAGCGGCAAATCTGCATCATCCCAGCCGTCTTCATAGAAATCGATAATCTGCAAGTGAGCTTGCAGCTGACCGGCAATCAAATCAGTCAGGGTATGACTGAACTGGAAGGGCTCGCCCAGAGTCAGGGCATCTTCGCGGCACCGGCCTTCATCGCCGCGCACCGGCAGGGGATAGCGCAAGGTAAGGCCGTCATCACCGAGCCGGGTGTCTCCAAACAGGAAGAGCGCCGGGTTGGCCAGCCCTGTCATCAAACGGCCACCGGGGCGCAACACGCGCGCCACCTCGCGCCACACGGCGCGGACATCGGAAACGAACATGGTCGAACAGGGATTGACGACAAGGTCGAAACACTCGTCGTCAAAGCGTGACAGATCGCGCATGTCACCTTGCTCGAGCCGTATCCGCAGTCCCTCACGTTCGGCAACGGCGCGGTCATGCGCCAATTGCTCGGCAGACAGGTCCAACACCGTGATGTCGGCGCCCGCCGCCGCCAGAATCGGCGCTTGTTGCCCGCCGGAACCCGCGAGCGCGAGTATCCTGCGGCCGGCCAGATTGCCATCGAACCAGCTTGACGGTACCGGCCTTTGAGGTGTGAGGATAATGTGCCAATCGCCTGCACGGGCGCGTTGAATGTCCTTCGCGCTGACAGGAATGCTCCATGGACCGCCCGCACGGGACTCTTTGTCCCAGGCGGCCTGATTGTGGCGCGCTATCTCGTCCATTGTGTTTATCGCTGCTGGCTTCCGCGCAAGGCGGCCTCGTTCAGGCTGTCCCAGCGGCGCGGGCTGGACATCAGCGTGCGGATATAGGCCATGTTGGCTGCCGCCATTTCGGGAGTTGTATCGATGGAGGCAATGCGCTCGGCTTCATCAAACCGGCCTTGCAGCGCCAGCACCAGCGCCAGATTCTGCCGTACCTGAGCCGAGGCGAGATCATTGTCCATCGCGCGCCGGAGAAGGGGTTCAGCTGCGTCCGGTTCGCCCGCCAGAGCGTGCGACAGGGCCAGGTTGGAGAGAATGGCCGGTTCATCGGGCGCGATTGCCATCGCTTCCTGGAAACGTGCGCGCGCTGCGCTGGTGCGTCCGGCCTGCTCCAGCGAGACGCCCAGCGCATTGATCAGACGCCAGTTGCCTGGTTCGGCCTGCACAGCGCGGGTCAGCGGTTCAATGGCCTGCGGGCCGCGCCCTTCGGCGGCCAGCGCGAGCCCGTAGGCCGAAAGCAGGCCTGCATCGTCGGGAAACAGGGCCAGTGCCTGGCGCGCAATCTCAATGGCGCGCGGCACGCCGCCGATCTGACGCAGCACATTGGACAAGGCTGTAGCCGCCTCGCGGTCAGCGGGGTTGAGTTCATAGGCCTCGGCCCAGAAGGCCGCCTGGGTAAGCAAGTCCTGGTTGGCGATTGATTCGCGCTCGTCTGCGGTGGCCGGCACCAGCGAGCGCGACTCCATATCCATGATAAGCGCCGATTCCTGCTCGGTCTGCGGTGCCGCCGTGGTGGCGCATGCGCCCAAAGCCAGAGCAGTTGCGGCGGTGAGAGCGGCAGCGGACAATCGCCTCGACATGATCTAACCCCGTTAACTTAGCCAGCTATGGCGACTATCTATCAGCCGGGCCGGTCAAGAAGCCGTTAACATTTCAAATGCCAGCCAGATCAGCGTTCTGGAGAGAAAGTTATGAGTTTTACCTTCGCAGATGCCGCCAAAAGCGCCCGGACCGTCCATTTCACGGCGCGCGCCGATCTGGATTCGGTCTTGTCGGGTCTGGGCGAGACAGCGGCAGCCCATGCCCGCGCGTCGGGATTTTCCGGGCGGGCAGGCGAATGGGTCATCCTGCCCGGTGAGGGTGATGCGCTCTTTGGCGTGGGTGAGGCTCTGACGCCTTTTGATGCTGGCAATGCGCCCTCAAGCTTGCCGGAAGGTATCTGGCGCGCAGGCGGCCTGCCGCAATCCTGGGACCCGACGGTCCTGGCGACGGCACTGGGCCTTGGCAGCTACCAGTTCACCCGCTACCGCGCGGCGCAGCGTGCGCCTGCCCAGTTCCAGCTTCCCGCCGGCGCGGATGAGGCAGACGCCTTGCGGATCATTGCCGGCGTGACAGTGTGCCGCGACCTCATCAACACGCCTGCTGCGGACATGTTGCCCACCCAGCTTGAAGAAGCGGTGCGAGCCATCGCAAAGCCGCGCGGCGCGAACGTGACAAGTATCGCCGGTGACGATCTGCTCAAGCAGAACTATCCGATGATTCACGCGGTCGGACGCGCTTCCACCGATGCGCCCCGCCTGATCGAGCTGACATGGGGTGATACCTCACATCCGCGCATTGCGCTGGTCGGCAAGGGTGTGTGTTTCGATTCCGGCGGCCTCAACATCAAGGGCGGCGCCGGCATGCTGCTGATGAAAAAGGATATGGGCGGGGCAGCCAACGTGCTGGGCCTCGCCTCGATGATCATGGATGCCGGTCTGCCTGTTCACCTGCATGTTCTCATTCCCGCCGTGGAAAATGCAATTTCCGGCAATGCCTTCCGGCCCGGCGACATCCTTTCCTCGCGCAAGGGTTTGACCGTCGAGATCGGCAATACAGATGCCGAGGGGCGTCTGGTGCTCGGTGACGCATTGGCCCGTGCCTGCGAGGACAAGCCTGAACTGATCATCGACATGGCCACGCTTACCGGCGCGGCGCGCATCGCGCTGGGACCGGAACTGGCGCCTGCGTATACCGATGATGAGTCGATTGCCGCTGACCTTGCCGAGGCCGCCCGCCGTGTTGACGATCCGGTCTGGCGCATGCCGCTCTGGGATGGGTATGACAGCCAGATTGAGGGCGAAATTTCCGATCTGTCCAACACAGGGTCCGGACCGATGGCCGGTTCGATTACGGCCGCTTTGTTCCTGCGCCGGTTTGTCGACACCAAAGCCTGGGTTCATCTCGATATCTATGGCTGGAACCCGAAAGCGCGGCCGGGCCGTCCGCTGGGCGGTGAGATGCTCGCGGGGCGTGCGCTCTACGAAGTGTTGAAAGCCCGTTACGGAGGCCATCATGGCTGAGGATTTTCAGGTCAGTGCCGGCGTCGCGGCCATCCGCCGCGCGCCGCAGGACGATGCCATGATGGACAGCCAGCTGCTCGGCGGCGAAGTCTTCTCGGTTGAGGAGGAGGCTGATGGCTGGGCGCGGGGCGTGTCTCGCCATGATAGCTATGAAGGCTATGTCGACATGGCCGCTCTTTCAGCCCCTGTCCTCATACCGACGCACCGGGTCAGTGCCATGCGGACCTATGTGTTCAGCGAGCCTGACCTGAAATCCGCGCCGCGCTTTCTGGTCTCGCTCAATGCCAAGATTGCCGCTGGAAAGCGAGAGGGCAAGTTTACCGAGAGCCAGCGTCAGGGATGGATATTTACCGGCCATTTGTCTCCGCTCGCGGCCATCGAACCCGACTGGGTGGCGGTCGCCGAACGTTTCCTGCACTCTCCCTATCTATGGGGCGGCAAGGAGAGCCTGGGGCTGGACTGCTCGGGTCTTGTCCAGATGAGTCTGGAGGCGGCTGGCACTCGAATTCCGCGTGATAGTGGTGATCAGGAAGCCTGGGCGCGCGCGCGCTGGAGTGCGGTGCCGGTTTCAGATCTGTATTCAGGCCTCCAGCGCGGCGATCTGGTTTTCTGGCCAGGCCATGTCGGGATCATGACCGACGCCGTTCAGCTCCTGCACGCCAATGCGTTCCACATGGCAACGGCGCTGGAGCCGCTGGCGCTCGCTGCGCGCCGCATTGCCCATAATCACGCACCCGTCAGCGGGATATACCGGGCGGCTGGTGCCATAGCCTGACAGGGCAGATTCAGGCCTGATTGCTGATACCGCACATGAAAAAGGGCGCTTCGGCTGAAGCGCTCTTTTGTGTTTGTGGCCGGAGCGGACCTTATTCTTCGTCGTCGTCTTCGCCTTCGACGGTGTCCTCGACATCTTCGGCCAGCTCCTCATCGGGCTGGACCTCGCCGGGCTCGGCCCGTTCGCCCATATCATCGCCGGCCTGGGTATCGGTCTCGGGTGCGTCGGGCGTTTCGGTGGCCGCGACCTGAGAGGTCTCACCCTCTTCACCCTCAGCTTCCGGCTCCTCGGGAAGCGGCTCCGGCAGGGCAGGTGGATTGTCCGACATCGAGCGCATGTAGGCGAGCAGGTTGATACGGTCTTCCTGGCTGCGCAGACCGGCGAAGGCCATGGACGTGCCCGGCACGTAACGGCGCGGCGCTTCGAGATAATCGTACATGTTCTGGTAGAGCCACTCGGTACCGTCGGCTCCGTACTCGCGCATGGCGCTGGAATAGTTGAACCCGGAAACGCTCGCGACTGTGCGGCCAAGCACGCCCCACATATTCGGTCCGGTGCCGTTGGCACCACCCTGGTCGAACGTATGGCAGGCTACGCAGCGGCGAGCGACGCGCTCGCCCGCTTCGACGCTGGCGGTCGCCAGCAGAGCGCCGAAATCAACCGGGCCTGATTCTTCCTCTTCGGCAGTGGCCGGGCCTTCCAGCAGCGCCGGATCGACCGGGAAGCCGAGCGTTTCCGGTCCTTCCACGTCAAAGGCAATAGCGCCGATTTCGCGCAGGCCCATAACCACAAGCAGGATGGCCAGAACCGCGCCCGCTACCTTGTTCCAGAACAGATCGCCCATCGACGTCCTCTCGCCCTGCCATGACTGTATTTGTGCCGGTGTTTGGCACGCTATCCCGCCCTGCGCAACCGCTTCGCGTGATTACATCACCTGCCAATAGCAGGCCGGGCTGTCAAACGTCTAGCAGTCTGGCGCCAGCTCGCCATGGGGCAGGTCGTCGCGGCCCGTCAGCCGCTCTTCAACCAGGTATCGATGAGCAGGCGTGAGATGGAATAGTGCGGCGGACCCCAGCGCATCATCGGTCCTTCATATAATTCGCGCACTTCCTCGCGGGTGAACCAGCGCGCCTCCTCGATGTCGTCAGCGGCTACCGGTTCGCCCGGTTCGATTTCCGCCATCAGTCCAATCATCAATGTGGACGGGAATGGCCATGGCTGGCTGGCGATATAGCGCGCGGAAATCACCTTCAGTCCGGTCTCCTCGCGTACTTCGCGGGCGCACGCCTCCTCGATCGTTTCGCCCGGCTCCATGAAGCCAGCCAGCGTGGCAAAAAGGCCGGGTGGCCAGGCGGGCTGGCGCCCCATGACACATCGGTCGCCGGAAAACGGCAACATGATCACCGACGGGTCAGTGCGGGGGAAATGCTCGGTGGCGCAGGACGGGCAGATCAGCTTGGTCGCTCCGTCATGCGGCACGTTCGGTGTGGCGCAGTTCGAACAGTATCGGCGCCTTGCGTGCCAGGTCAGTATGGCCCGTGCCCGGCCCAGAATAGCGGCTGTATCGTGATCGGCGACCATTGTGGCGCGCCGGAAATCAAGTCCCGGCGGAACTGAATCGGGTTGAAGGCTGGCGGCGAACCAGGGCGCGTCGTCTTCCAGTCCCAGAAACACCAATCCTGGAGGCTGCAACGCCATCATTGCTGTTTCTGCCGGATGGACGATATGCGGCTCTGCGTCGGGCGACATCACCACATCACCGTTTGTCAGCAGGATCACGCGGGCTGCCGGGTGATTCCGGCTGGCCTCGACAAAGGCAGGATCGGCCCGCTGGAGCGCGCCATGGTCCAGCGGGGAACGGGTGAATGTCAGATGCATGAGCGGACGCCTCTCTTCTTGGCCGCATTGCGCCCTGATGCGGCGGCTCTTGCAAGTGCGGTCATGACCGCTGCAGGCAGATAGGGGAAAGACCGTTTGCCTGTTGACGCGAATGAGAATGACTTGCAAGTTTATCCGGTGCCATCAGGAGAATCGTTCCATGAACCGCGCCGTATGTGAAATTGTCAGATATGCTGACAGGCGCCGCGACCGCATGCCGGAGCTGGACCCCGGCCGGGCGCTGGAGCCGCGTGTCCGCGACTGGCTTGAAACCCAGTCAGTGGTGGTCGAGGACTGGCTGAACCAGCTGGTTGCTGCCAATGGCGATGAGCGCCTCGTCGGGCTTTTGTGCCAGCACGCCGCTTTCCTGCGAGAGGCGGCCCGCGACTGACACCGCGCTTGCGAAACGCTGTCTTGATCCCGATACTAGGTTCAGGAAGGCCGGCGGCGGACGAGCCCCTCGCCAACCCGGTCAGGTCCGGAAGGAAGCAGCCGTAACGAGTTTCGGTTCGGGTCGCCGTCCGGTCTTCCGCCGCCTTCCATCCGCTTTCGCCTGACGTGCCCGGGTGTGCCAGCCGGGCGCTCTGGCCAGGACACCGCATGAAGGGGCCTCATCCGTCCATGGACGATCAAGATCCAGATAGCGGTGCGCTTGCGCTGGACGCCGGTGAACCGGGACCGGCTTTGCCGGGCCTTGATGCGGCGTCTGCTGCGCCCGGCTATCAGGTTCTCGCGCGCAAATACCGCCCGCAGCGCTTTTCCGATCTTATCGGGCAGGACGCAATGGTGCGCACGCTGTCCCACGCGTTTCAGTCCGGCCGGATAGCCCAGGCCTATATGCTGACCGGCGTTCGCGGCGTCGGGAAGACCACCACCGCGCGGCTGATCGCGCGCGCCCTCAACTACGAGTCCGATGAGCGCTCCGGTCCCAGCGTGGAGATCGATCCGCCGGGGCGTCATTGCGATGCGATAGCCCGCTCGGCTCATGTAGACGTGCTGGAAATGGATGCGGCCTCGCGCACCGGCGTTGGCGATATCCGCGAAATCCTCGATGGCGTGCGCTATGCGCCCGTCTCGGCCCGCTACAAGGTCTATATCATCGACGAGGTGCACATGCTGTCGAACAACGCGTTCAACGCGTTGCTCAAGACGCTCGAAGAGCCGCCGCCGCATGTGAAATTCATCTTCGCCACGACCGAAATCCGCAAGGTGCCGGTGACGGTGCTGAGCCGGTGCCAGCGCTTTGATCTTCGCCGCGTGCCGCGCGATACGCTCAGCGCCCATCTGAAGAATATCTGTGATCAGGAAGGCGCGGAGGTCGAGACCGCAGGCCTTGATGCGATTGCCCGCGCGGCTGAAGGCTCGGTGCGCGATGCGCTCTCCCTGCTCGACCAGGCGATCGTGCAGGGTAGCGAGACTGGGCCCGTTCCCGCTTCGCGAGTGCGCGAGATGCTGGGGCTTGTCGACCGTTCGCGCGTGCTCGACCTGCTGGATGCCGCGCTGTCCGGCAAAGGCGAGGCGGCGCTGTCCGAGCTGGAAGGCCAGTATGCCGCCGGCGCTGATCCGCAAGTGCTGATGCGCGACCTGCTCGATTATCTGCACGCCATGAACCGGGTGAAAGCCACCGGCGGGAAGGCCGATATAGCCGAAGCCCCGGAGACGGCTGCGCGCATTCGTGAACTGGCAGATGCCCACTCGCTGGCAAGTCTTACCCGTCTCTGGAAGACAGCGCTCTCCGGCCTTGATGACGTGCGTTCGGCACCGGACCCCATGTTGGCTGTCGAGATGAGCGTGATCCGGCTGATGGCAGCGGCAAGCCTGCCTGGTCCTGAAGACGCTGCAAAACTGATTGCCGCGCTGGAGGCCGGTGCTCCCCTGTCACTGCAAGAGGGGCCGTCACAGGCGGCGCCAGCTCAAGATGAAGCGTATGTGCCGGGAGCGCAGGCCGTGGAAGACGCTGTCGAGCCCGATCCAGCGCCGCCCTCGAGCCTTGAAAGCCTCGATGATGTGATTGCGCTGCTGGACGCTGAGCGTGAAGTTCTGCTGCGTGACCATGTGGAACGCTATGTGCGTCTGGTATCGATCGGTCAGGGCAAGCTGGTATTTGAAGCGGCAAAAGGTGCGCCGGAGGATCTGGCAAGCCGCCTTGCGGGCTTTTTGCATGCCCAGACCGGCGCACGCTGGCTGGTAGACAGTCAGGGACGCGCGTCAGGGGGCGAAACGGTGCGCGAACGCCGCCGCCGCGAAGCCGAAGCGCTGCGTGAGACGGCCATGCGTGACCCGGCCGTGCTCAGGGCGATGACGCTCTTTCCCGGAGCGGAACTTGAATCGGTAACGCCGCTTGAGTCTGACACGCCGCCTGCCCAGATGACGGATGCCGGTACCCAGCGTCAGGAGCGCAAACCATGAAAGACCTCGCAGGGCTGATGAAGCAGGCCCAGGAAATGCAGAAGAAAATGGGCGAGGCGCAGGCCCGCCTCGACGAGGTGGAGGTGACGGGCGAGGCCGGTGGCGGGCTGGTGAAGATTACCACCACCGCCAAGGGCGAGCCGCGCAAGGTGTCCATTGACCCCTCGCTGATTGACCCGTCCGAACCTGAAATCCTGGAAGACCTCGTACTGGCTGCTATGTCCGATGCGCGCCGCAAGGCCGATGAGGCGCAGGCGAAAGTCTTGCGCGATGCGGCAGGCGGGCTGGGCCTGCCTCCCGGCTTTGACATGCCGTTCGGGATAAAGTCCTGACATCTCCCGCTGGCAGGACTGTTGCCGCGCGCGGCTGGCGCTAGTCTCGATCCGGGCACGCGCACCTGATTCGTGCGTTCGCAGAGGATGAGATGGCAGGCACGGCAGGACCAGAAATTGAACGCCTGATCCAGCTTCTGGCCAAGCTGCCGGGGCTCGGCCCGCGTTCGGCGCGCCGGGCAGCCTTGCACATGATGAAGAAGCGCGAGGCGTTGATGGAGCCGCTGGCAGCGGCCTTGTCAGAAGCGGCGCAGAAAATTCGCCCCTGCAGTACTTGCGGCAATCTGGATGTGTCTGACCCTTGCACGGTTTGCCGTGACCCCAAGCGGGGCGACGGCGTGATCTGCGTGGTAGAGACCGTCGGCGATCTGTGGGCGCTGGAAAGGGCAGGGGCTTTCGCCGGGAAATATCACGTTCTGGGCGGCGTCTTGTCCGCGCTTGATGGCGTCGGCCCGGACGATCTCAACCTTGCCAGCCTCGCCGAGCGGGCAGCCAGCGGTGTGGTCAACGAAGTCATCCTCGCCCTGAACGCCACCGTGGACGGCCAGACCACAGCCCACGTCATTGCCGACAGGTTGGCCCATACCGGCGTGTCCATCACCTCGCTGGCGCGCGGCGTACCGGTGGGCGGCGAGCTGGATTATCTCGATGACGGCACGCTGGCGGCGGCGTTCAGGTCACGACGGCCTGCGTGATGTGGCAATGTTACAATTGAAACCCCGGACGGCATCGCCGGTCCGGGGTCTGGTCATGTTTATTCTGAGAGCGGTCCCGGATCGCTGCATGGCAGCGTCCGGGATTTGACTGTGATGTGGCTTACTCCGCCGGCACCAGCCGCAGCACACGGCCTTCATCGCTGTCCGTCAGAACATAGATGAAGCCATCCGGTCCGGTGCGTACATCGCGGATGCGTTCTTCCAGATCTTCAAGAAGGCGTTCCTGGCCGATTACGCGGTCACCATCGGTTTCCAGACGGGCAAGGTGCATGCCTGCCAGCGCGCCGACGAAGACATCGTTTTGCCAGTGCGGGAAGGCATCACCGGTGTAGAAGGTCATGCCCGATGACGCGATGGACGGATTCCAGTACCAGAGCGGCTGTTCCAGCCCTTCGCGGTCACGCTCCTCGGTGATGATCGTGCCGTTATAGTTGATACCGTAGGTGATTTCCGGCCAGCCATAGTTCAGGCCGCTCTCGGTGTGGATATTGATCTCGTCTCCGCCGCGCGGCCCGTGCTCATGGCTCCAGACCGTGCCCGTCTCAGGGTGCTGGACCAGCCCCTGAATATTGCGGTGGCCATAGCTCCACACTTCCGGCGCACCGCCATCACCACCGGCAAACGGATTATCGGACGGAACAGAGCCATCTTCATTCAGCCGGATCAGCGAGCCCAGATGACTGGACGGGTTTTGTGCCTCGTCCATATGGTCTCCGCCATCGCCAAGGCTCAGCCAGAGATAGCCGTCACGGTCCAACAGGATTTTGGCCCCATGGTGGCGGTTGGTGGCGATGTCGAAATTGACGGCGAACAGTTCCTCGACATTTTCCAGCGCTGACAGATCATCGCTCAGCCGGGCGCGGATCAGGGCTGTGCGGTGCGCCTCGCGCGTGCCTTGCGCGTACGAGATATAGACCAGCCGGTTTTCGGCAAAATCGGGGTGAGGGATGGCATCGAACAGCCCGCTCTGGCGGTTGACGACGATGTCGCCAGGCAAGCCGCTGACCGGCGCCTGCCGCAAGGTCCCGTCAGCCTCGATGAGACGCAGGCCGTCACTGCCTGCATCGCGCTCGGTGACCAGCATCGCGCCGTCCGGCAGGAAGCTGATGGACCAGGGGTAGTTCAGATTTTCGGCTATCGTTTCGACGCTGAAATTGGCTTGCTCGGTCTCGTAGACCTCCTGCGCGGCGAGAACGCCGGTGCTGGCGGTGAGCAGTAGGCTGGAGGCAAGTGCGGTGCGGATCATGTGATAAATCTCCCCGATAAGTCAGAAATGGCGTTCACACGCAGACATAGTCATGGCAACGCGGCTGGCCAGTCATGGTTGCCCGGCTGACATAGTTGTGAACACCGGCAGCGCGCCGGGCGGCAAGCGAGCCGTGCTGGTCTAGGCTGCCCTTGTGATTCGCGTACTGGCAGGCAGAGTGACGCTATGGAAATGCTCAATATCGTACTGATGGCAGGCGGTGGCCTCGTGGCCGGTCTGGTCCTGGCCTGGCTGTTCATGCGCAATGCCGGCGCAGGCGCCGCGGCTCTGCAGGAGCGTCTCGCTGACACCGAGCGCCGCCACGAAACAGAGCGCGCACAGCGGCAGGCCGAGCTGGAGGGTGAGCGGGCGGCGCGCCGGGAAGCCGAACAGGCCGCCGCTGCGCTGAAAGCCCGCCTCGATACCGAAGCCGAAGCGGTAAGGCGCGAGCGCGAAAGCCTGACCCAGCTCTCCAATGCCGTGCAGGAGAAGTTCCAGATTCTCGCCAATGAGGCGCTCGACAAATCCCAGAAGGCGTTTCTCGAGCGGGCGGCAGAGACCTTCAAGCTCAATCAGGAAAAGGCCGAGGGCAGTGTAAAGGAGCTGGTGACGCCGATCCGCGAAAAGCTCGACCAGTTCAAGGCCACGGTCGACAATATCGAAAAGGAGCGCGCCTCCCATCGCGGCGAGCTGGGAGAGCAAATAAACGCGCTGCGGCAGGGCCTGGCCGGGCAGCAGCAGGAGACATCAAAGCTCGTCAACGCGCTTCAGCGCTCGTCTACCACGCGCGGACAGTGGGGTGAGCGCACCGTCGAAAACGTGCTGGAACTGGCGGGCCTGACCAAGGGGATCGATTATGAAAGCCAGTACCAGACGCGCGACAGCGAGGGCGCGGCTCTGCGGCCGGACTTCGTGGTACGCCTGCCCGGCGGCGGGCGCTTCGTCATTGATTCCAAGGTAGCGCTCACGGCCTATCTTGATGCGGTAGAGGCGCCCGACGAGGCCACCCGCAAGCAGCATCTGCGCCGCCATGCCATGCAGGTGAAGACCCATATCCGCCAGCTTGCGGGCAAGGAGTATGCAAAGTCGGTCGAGGGCGCGATTGATTTTGTTGCGCTCTTCATCCCCGGCGAGAGCTTTTATTCTGCGGCGATGGAGGAGGAGCCCGGTCTGTTCGACGAGGCCATCGCGCAGGATGTCATCATCGTGACGCCCTCGACCCTGCTGGCGCTGGCAAAAGCGGTGGCTTATGGCTGGCGGCAGCAATCGCTGGAGGAGAATGCCCGTCAGATCGCGGCGCTGGGCGCTGAGATCCACGACCGGCTGCAGACATTTACCGGCCATCTTGGCCGTGTCGGCTCCGGTCTGAAGTCTGCGACCACCAATTACAACAGTGCGGTAGCCTCGCTGGAGGGGCGGGTTCTGGTCTCGGCGCGCAAGATGGCCGAACTCAACTCTGCATCGGGCACAAAGGCGCTCGAAGGCCCGGCACAAGTCGATGAAACGCCGCGCTCGCTTGCTGCGCCGTCAGGTGGCGAAGAGACCGGTGAAGCTTGATTGAAGCCTCTTTGCCTATTACCTCTGCCAGCATGACCGTACACCCAATTCTCACCGTCCCGGACCCCCGCCTCAAACTGGTTTCAAAGCCGGTAGAGCGGGTGGATGATGCGCTTCGCACCCTCATGGATGACATGGTGGAGACCATGTACGATGCCGATGGCATCGGCCTGGCGGCCATCCAGATCGGTGTGGATAGCCGCGTTATCGTGATGGACCTGTCGGAAAAGCGCGATTCCCCGCGCTATTTCGTCAATCCCGTTGTCACGCCGCTGACCGAGGAAACCCGGCCCTATAGCGAGGGCTGTCTTTCCATTCCCGAAGTTTATGATGAAGTGGAACGTCCTGTCCGGGTAAGCGTTAGTTATCTGGACTATGATGGCAACGCCCGCGAGGAGGTCGCTGAAGACCTGTTTGCCGTGTGCATCCAGCACGAAATGGACCATCTCGAGGGTGTGCTGTTCATCGATTATCTCTCGCGCCTGAAACGCGACCGGGCCGTGAAGAAGGTCCAGAAGCTCGTGAAGTCGCGGATGGAGAATGCCCAATGACCTCGCTTCGCTTCGCTATGCTCGGGAGCGCTGTAGCTCTCGCAGCACTCCTTGCTGCGTGTGACCCCAATGATCCCGTTCCCGAGCCTCAGCCGGAGCCCGTTCCCGCGCCGGAAGAGGTGCCTGAACCGGAAACCTCTGCTGATGCCGACACAGATGCCGCCGGTGCGCCGGATGGGATGTCTGCCGAACCTGCCGGTGCTCCGCCACCAGTGACGGAAGCGCCTGCGACCGAAGCAGAGGCTGAGGCTGAACTTGTGTCAGACGATGGCCTGATCGAAGGACTGTCTCAGTATTGCGGCCAGGCGTTCGAGGGCGAGATCACCAGCCCCGAAACCGACGCCGATGCCGACTTTGCCGGCCAGCGTCTTGTCATGCATGTGCGTGAATGCTCCGACGATGAAGTCCAGATTCCCTTCCATGTCGGCGACGATCATTCACGGACCTGGTTGATCACCCGGCTGGACGACGGCCGCCTGCGCCTGAAGCATGATCACCGTCATGAGGACGGCTCTGAAGCTACGCTGACCCAGTATGGCGGCGAAACGGTGGCACCGCCGATTTCAGCGCGGGCCGAATTCCCGGCCGATGAGTTTTCCAGGGATCTGTTCGAGCGCGAAGATATGGCGGTCTCGATGGACAATATCTGGATCATGGAGCTCGGCGACGACACTTTCACCTACGCGCTCACGCGGCCAAACCGCCTGTTCGAGGTAACGTTTGACCTGACCAATCCGGTCGACGCTCCACCCGCCCCGTGGGGCTGGGAGGACGAGGCGGAAGAGTAAATCCACTTGCCTCCAAGTGACATGAAAAGCGCGGTCCGGTGGGGCCGCGTTTTTCTTTAAGCTCGATTTTGGAGGCGGCCGCGGCTGTGGCGCCATCAGCAATCTGGACATGAATTAACGTGCACTCTCTGCGGTGCCTGCCATCATCATGTGCGCAGGGGTTGAGCGTTGGGCCAACTCATCGCGAGAGGCACAGCCGAGATGATGCAGCACCCGCTTTCGCGCCGCAGCGTTATGGCCAGCGCGTTGGCCCTGACCGCTTGTGGGCCCCAGCCTGCCGGCACCGCCAACGACTTGCGGATCGCCCGCGAGCTTGACGGTATTATCGGTGCGGACTGGCCCGATCAGGGGCTTTCGGGAAACGGCATACGGATCGGCATTATTGATGCCGGCTTCGGTAATTTCCGGTCAGACCCGTTCACCCGCGCCCTGGACGTGGAAACCATCCGCGATTTTGTGCCCGGCGAACGGCCAGCCCCGTTCGAGAGCGCAGACCGGCACGGCACGCAGATGGCGCAATTCATCGGCGGGCGCGATGGACGCCGTCTGCGCGGCCTGGCGCACCGCGCGCAATACCTGCTGGCCATCGGTGAAGACCAATCGACCGAGCCGCGCAGGGATGAGGACGGCGTGATTGCTGCCCTGGACTGGCTGGTGAGTGAAGGGGTGAAGCTTGTCAATATTTCGCTGGGATATACCCGTTTTGATGATGCCAGCCCGTATGCTCCGGGCATGATGGATGGCCGCACGGCGCGTATTTCGCGTCATCTCTCAGCATTGCTGGAGAGGCCGATCCGATGCTGGTTGCGGTCGTCAGTGCCGGCAATCAGGGGCGCTCGGACTGGCAATTCGTGACCTCGCCGGGCGATGTGGAGGACGCCATCACGGTCGGCAGCGCACGGGGTGCGCAGCCCGAACGACGGCCGACAAGCGGCATCGGCAATCCTGATATGGCGTTCATCAAGCCCCGACCTGGTGGCGAGATCGGGGGGCGGGGCGTCGTCGGTGGCTACCGCAATAGTGACCGGGCTGGTGGCGTGTCTGCGCGAGCAATATCCCGAGGCCGGACGTGCCCTGATTGCTGAGGCCTTGCGTCGGACCGCCAGCGCTGCGTCCACACCTGACCGTTTGATCGGTCATGGCGTGCCAGATGCGCAAGCGGCGCTGGACTGGCTGTCGCAGCGCTGACCGTGCGTCCCGCCAGCCAGCTAGTGGCTGCGCTGACCGGCCAGCAGGAACCCGGCGGCGCGCGTCAGCCCGGCGCAGCGTCCAGCCACGCTGGTCTCCGCGGCGGCAATATGGTCGAGCCGGCTGTGCAGACGTTCGCCGAACCCGCGCACGCGTTCACCGCACAGGGCCAGGCTGACCCTGACGAGGTGCGTAGCGGCCGCGCGCACCTGTTCTTCCAGGCGCGGCGCGCGTACGAGGCCATTGTGTAGCGCTGTACTGTGATTGGTGAAGTGCGTCTTGTAGTCCTCGTGGCCGGTGCCCATTTCGTAGCGGTCAAGGCCCAGCCGGTCCATCTGTGACAAGAGCAGGTAGACCAGCAAATGTCCGGGCGAATAGGCCGACATTTCCGGGTCGTAGGCGGCCAGCCAAGGGTGGAAGGTGCCATGCCCCTCCGGCCCGTATTCGGCAGCGATCAGCCTGTCTCCGACTGTCAGCGTGTACAGACGTCCACAGACCGCGCCCTCGCGCCGGGTGAACAGGACTTGCATCATGCGTGTCGTCCAGCGCGGTGCCAGTACGTCATGACGGCCGGTTTCGCGGTATTGCCGCCGCTTCCAGCCTATAAGCTGGCCGAGAGTTTCCGGATTATCACATGTCTCAAGGCGCACCGGCCCGTGCTCAGCTTCCAGCTTGCGCAGACGGCGGCGCAGATCCTTGAAACGGCGGGGGTTGTTCGCCTGCAATTCGGCGACAAGCGCTTCGCCCGTGGAGCGCTTTACAGCCGCGAGCGATGGCCCGGCCGCGTCCAGCCCGGCTGCCGGCGGTTTGTCGCGTGTGACAAGGGCGGTAAAGCGGGCCCGCGAAATACCGGCCAGTGCCAGCAAGTCCTCGTCGCGCGCGGTGATGTCAGCCCGGCGCAAAATTGCGTGAATGTCGGAAAACGCCGATCCGATCGGGCGCGCAAAACCGCCCGGACGGCGGTGAAAGGCAAAGACGGCGGCAAGGCCGCGCTCGTCACGGAAGAGGGCAATTTCGACGTCCTGACGCACGGCTGAAACGGCTATGGCGAAGTCAGGGCCCAGCAATGGCGAGGCGAGTCCGGTCGCAAGTGCCATTTCGGCCCATGCTTTGCGGTCCCGCGCACTCAGGGCATCGGCCTTGATTGTCTCACAGCGCAACATGCACATGCCTCCATAAAGACGTCGTGCCGGGACTCGCATTTATCGTGCCAGACGCGATATGCCGGGCGCGGGTGTTGCGTGCACGGTTAGCAGGAGGTTAATGGCATCAACTGATGCCGTGCCCGGCCTTCCATTCTGCCAGATCAACGCCGAGTACGTCAGCGAGTATGGCGGCTGTCCCGCCATTGGGGTCGGGCACGGTGCCCGTTGTCAGTCCGCCATCAACAATCAGCGCCTGTCCGGTCACGAAGCGCGATTCATCGCTGGCGAGATACACTGCCGCATTGGCAATGTCGGCCGGGTTGCCGCCCACCGGCAAGGGCTGGGCAAAGGCCCCCAGCTCTTCAAGCTTGGGCTGGGCGGCCTCGGCGGCATCCTGATCAAGGCCAAACGCGCGCCCGAATACCGCCGTCGCGATCATGCCCGGATTGATGCAGTTCACACGGATTTTGTGGGGTGCCAGCCGCACGGCGGCCGTCTTGGTCAGGTGGATCAGCCCGGCCTTGGCCACCGAATACAGGAGAGGGCCGTAATTCACCCCGATACCGGCCACGCTGGAGGTGGAGATGATGGATCCGCCGCCTGCCGCCTGCATGTGCGGCAAGGCGTGCTTGATGCCAAACAGCGCGGCGCGCAGATGCAGATGCATCACGTGGTCGAAAGCGTCCGCCTCAATCTTTTCAACCGGATAGTCAGGTTCAGCCGACCCTGCATTATTGAACAGGATATCGAGCCGGCCGTGGCGCTCGATTGCCAGATCAATCAGGGCCTTGATATCGGATTCGCTTTTCACGTCCGTAGTGCGGAAGGCCAGCTTTGGTCCGTGAAACTGGGCCATCGCCTCGCCGCGTCCGGTTTCCAGATCGCCCATCACCACATGTGCACCTTCGGCGATGAAGCGCTCCACGCTCGCCTTGCCAATGCCGCTGGCGCCGCCGGTAATAACCGCGATCTTGCCGTCCAGACGTGTGCTCATTTTCGCTGTATCCCTGGTCAGTGAGTGGTTGATGCACACTGGCGCGCAAACCGGGCGGGCCGCAAGTCTGTTCGCGCTTGCAGGGCTGTTGGAACGCCTGTCTGCTGGGCGGGTTAAAGCGAGGTGCGTAATGGCGGGGTTCTGATGGAACGCATCAAGTTGATTGTCGGCCGGATCACCAGCTCGCTCTGGTTCTTACCGGCGTTGTACGCTGCGGGTGCGATGGGCGTGGTTCTGGCGGCGCCGCTTACCGAGTTTCTGGTGCCGGACTGGCTGGCCGATGCGCTTGATGTGGAGGCGGTCCGCACCGTTCTGAACATTCTCTCGTCCAGCCTGCTGGCCGTGACGATTTTCTCACTGACGACCATGGCGACCTCGCTGAAAGCGGTCAGTGACGCCGCCACGCCGCGCGCCCGGCCGATTCTCATACGCGGCGGCAGTGCGCAAAATGCCATCGCCACCTTTCTGGGCGCCTTCATCTTCAGCGTCATCGGCCTGGTTTCGCTCAATGGCGGGCTTCTGGGGTCCGGCGCGGAGGCGGTACTGTTCGCGCTGACAGTGATCGCAACGCTGATGGTGGTCGTCGTGCTCATCCAGTGGATCCGGCAGTTGTCGACGCTGGGTGATGTCGAGGATGCCATCTCCAAGGTGGAGGTTGCCGCGCAGGCTGCATTCCGCGCCCAAGCTCGCCTGCCCGGACCGGCAGAGCGCAGCGCCCTTGGCAAGGGCAAGCCCTATCTGTTGTACGCACAGCGGCCCGGCTATGTGCAGATGGTTGATTTCCGCGCGCTGGATGATGCAGCCGAAAAGCTGGACGTGACCGTGGAAGTGACGGCCCTGCCGGGTGAGCGGTGCGGGCCATCGCGCGAGCTGGCAAAAGTGTTCGGCGCCGACAGCGCCGAAACGGCTGCCCGGCTGCTGCCCTGCTTTGTTCGCGGCGAACGGCGCACGCTGGAGGCTGATCCATGCTTTGGCCTGACGGCCTTGAGCGAGATCGGCTCGCGCGCCCTGTCGCCCGGTGTCAACGATCCCGGAACGGCCATCTCGGCGATTCGCGCTCTGGAGCGCTGCTTTGCCGAATGGAGTGACGCCGTCAATGACGCGCCGGAATGCGCGCCGCTATCGCGCGTGGTCTATCCGGCGATTGACGCCGCGCAGGCGCTGCGCGAACCGGTTATTGCGCTGGCGCGCGACGGGGCCAGCCAGCTGGAGGTATTGCGTGCGCTGATCGAGCTGTGCTCGCTGGCAGCCAGGCTGGACCGGCTGAACCTCAGCCATGAGGCGAAAAGCCTGACCGCCGAGATCATTGAACGGGCCAGCGCTGCCATGGCGCACAAAAGTGATGTATCGCGGCTGAAAGACGCGGCTGGCTGATCAGGCGCAGACTGGCCTTGCCTCTTGCCGGTTTCAGCGTTAGAGCGGCCCCGCAAGAGATAGAGGAGGTCTCCGCCATGGAGATACGTGAAGGTCTTACCTTCGACGATGTGCTCTTGCAGCCCGGCGCATCCGAGATAATCCCTGCCGATGCCGATGTGCGCACCCGCGCCACCCGCGACGTGGGACTGAATATCCCGATCCTCTCGGCAGCGATGGACACCGTTACCGAAGCGCCGCTGGCGATCGCGATGGCACAGGCGGGCGGGCTCGGCGTTATTCACCGCAATCTGACCAATGGCGAGCAGGCCGAGGAAGTGCGACGCGTCAAGCGCTATGAGAGCGGCATGGTCGTCAACCCGGTCACAATCGGCCCGGAGGCCACGCTGGCCGACCTGAAGGCCTTGATGGATCATCACCGCATTTCCGGTATCCCTGTGGTCGAAGGTGGAGGCAAGGGCGGCGCAGCCGGTGCCAGGCCGGGCAAGCTGATCGGCATCGTCACCAATCGTGATGTGCGTTTTGCCGATGACCCTAACGCCACCGTTGCCAGCCTGATGACGCGTGATCATCTCGTCACCGTGCGCCCGGGCGCCGATCAGGCCGAAGCCAAGCGCCTGCTCCACAAACATCGCATTGAGCGTCTGCTGGTCGTTGACGAGGACGGGCGCTGTGTCGGCCTGATGACCGTCAAGGACATGGAGAAGGCGCAAGCCCATCCCAACGCCGCGAAGGATGCGCAAGGGCGCCTTCGCGTCGCCGCTGCCACGACTGTAGGCGATGCCGGGTTCGAGCGCGCCGAGGCGCTGATGGATGCCGGCGCGGACGTGATCGTGATCGACACCGCCCATGGCATGAGCGCGGCCGTGCTGGAGCAAGTCAAACGCATAAAGCGCGCGTCCAACACCACCCAGATCGTGGCGGGCAATATCGCGACCTATGACGGCGCGCGCAGCCTGTTCGATGTCGGCGCGGACTGTGTGAAGGTCGGCATCGGGCCGGGCTCGATCTGCACCACGCGCATCGTGGCCGGGGTCGGCGTGCCGCAGCTTACCGCCGTGATGGAAGCGCGCCGCGCGGCCGAAGGCTTTGACGGGACCATCATTGCTGATGGCGGCATCAAGTATTCCGGTGATCTGGCGAAGGCTATCGCGGCGGGGGCCGACTGCGTGATGATGGGCTCCATGCTGGCGGGCACCGAAGAAGCGCCCGGCGAAGTCTTCCTGTACAAAGGCCGTTCCTACAAATCCTATCGCGGCATGGGCTCGGTCAGCGCCATGGCGCGCGGTTCGGCAGACCGCTATTTCCAGAAAGAAGTCACCGACCGTATGAAGCTGGTGCCCGAAGGCATTGAAGGTCAGGTGCCCTATAAAGGCCCGGTCGGCCCGATCCTGCACCAGATGGTCGGCGGGCTGCGCGCCGCCATGGGCTATACGGGTGCGAAGACGATTGCGGACTTCCAGAAGAATGCCGTTTTCGTGCGCATTACCAATGCGGGTCTGCGCGAGAGCCATGTCCATGACGTGACCATCACCCGCGAAGCACCGAACTATCCCAGTCCGAACTGATGCGTGATGCAGGCAGAATAGCCGCCGCCATCGAGGTGCTCGATACCGTCCTGAACCGGCACCAGCCGGTGAAGGAGGCGATGCGCGACTGGGGCAAGGCCAACCGCTACGCAGGCTCTGGCGACCGCGCCTGGATTTCCGGCCTCGTGCTGGACGCCCTGCGCCGCCGGGCGTCGCTCAGCCTGCTGATGGGCGCAGACACTCCGCGCGCTCTGGTACTCGGTACGCTCGCTCATGAGTGGGAAACGGGGCCGGATGCGGTCGCCGCGATCTTTGACGGCGATGAGCACGCGCCCGAAGCGCTGACCGATGCAGAGCGTGCCGGGATGACAGCCAGCCTGCCCGGTGATGCGCCACTGCCTGCGCGCGCGGAAATCCCTGATTGGCTTGCTGCCAGCTTCGAACGCGGCTTTGGCGATGATGCGGCGCTTGAAGGCGCGGCCATGGCCAATCGTGCGCCGGTGGATCTGCGCGTCAATGCGCTCAAAACCGATCCGGAAAAGGCCATATCGGCGGTGCGCGCGCAGATCAATGCCGAGCCGTCCGTGCTCATCACCAGTGCCATCCGCATTCCCGGCAGCGATCCGCGCGCGAAATCCCCGCCCGCCGATTCCATCCCCGCCTATGGCAAGGGTTGGGTGGAGGTGCAGGATATCGGCAGCCAGATCGCCGCGCTCGCCGCCGCGCCGGTCGAGGGCCTGCAAGTGCTTGATTTCTGCGCCGGCGCAGGCGGCAAGACGTTGTCTCTCTCCGCGCTGATGAACAATACCGGCCAGCTTTACGCGTGGGATTTTGACTGGCGGCGCTTGCGCGCCATCTGGCCGCGGCTTGAGCGGGCCGGTGTGCGCAATGTGCAGGTGCGCTCCGGCAAGGAAGCGGAAGCCTTGAACGATCTGGAAGGCAAGATGGACCTCGTCTTTATCGATGCGCCCTGCACGGGCTCCGGCACCTGGCGGCGCAGGCCGGATACCAAATGGCGCCTGAAGGAAAAGGCGCTCGCCACGCGCATCACCCAGCAGGACGAGGTGCTGGCCAAGGCCGCCAAATATGTGCGCCCCGGCGGACGCATGGTCTATGTCACCTGCTCGGTCCTGCCAGAGGAAAATGGCGACCGGGTGGAGGTCTTCCTCAATAACAACCCCGATTTTCGCGCCGTGCCGGTGATGGACGCCCTTGTTGCGTCAGGCCAGCTCACCGAGGAAGGCGCGCTGACCCTTGCCGCCTGCGCTGGCGCGCACGGCGCGCTGCAACTCACCCCGGCGCGCACCGGCACGGACGGATTTTACGTGTGCGGGCTGGAGAAGGCGGGGTAGGGCGGTTCCCGAATCCACTCCCCCTCTCGCCATGGACAAGAATCTCGGCTAATCGCTGCCCATGAGAAGTACGATGAGTTACGCGGTCCTTGAAAAGCTCGGTAGGGAGAGACTTTCCCCGAACTTCTTCTTTCGCGACTTTTTGTACTCCGAGATCGCGAACTATTATCGCATGTCCAATCTGCCGCACTTTCCTGATATTGCTATAGAAGCCGCGCGCGGGCTTTGCGTGAATTTGCTGGAACCCCTAACGGCAGCATTCGGCAAAATCTCGATCCGTTCAGCCTACCGTTCGCCGGAAGTCAATGAACTTGGCAACAGTAAGGGGCTGAACTGCGCGTCCAATGCGTCCAATTACAGTGGTCATATCTATGACTATCGCGATAGCGACGGCGCGCTAGGAGCGACTGCAACAATCGTGATCAACAGTTATGTCGACCAATTCGAGTCGACCGGCGACTGGCGCTCTATGGCGTGGTTTATCCACGATCACTTGCCCTATTCGAGTCAGTACTATTTTCCAAAGCTGTGCGCGCTCAATCTAACTTGGTCGGAAAATCCCAAGCGCACCATAGACAGCTATGTTCAGCCGAAGGGCACGCTGACCAAGCCGGGCATGGCAAACCATGACAGCAGCCACGCCGATGCGTATGACACGCCGTACTTTCATACTGCCCTGAAAAACCTGAAGGCCTTTTTGACCGAATGACAGCAATTAACTCTTCGCTCGAACACGAACGCGCCCTGATTGTCGATTTCGGCTCTCAGGTGACACAGCTCATCGCACGGCGCCTGCGCGAAAGCGGCGTCTATTGCGAGGTTCATCCCTATAACCGCGCCACTGCGGATTTTGTGAAGGATTACGGCCCCAAGGCCATCATCCTGTCCGGCTCCCCACACTCGACCAGCTGGGAAGACAGCCCGAAGGCTGATCCGTATATCTTCCAGGCCGGGGTGCCGGTGCTGGGCATCTGCTATGGCGAACAGATCATGTGCGCCCAGCTTGGCGGGCGGGTGGAAACCTCCGACCATCGCGAGTTTGGCCGCGCCGACATCCAGATCGTACTGGAAAGCCCGCTTCTGGCGGGGCTGGGCGGGATCGGTGACACCGAGCGCGTCTGGATGAGCCATGGCGACCGGGTAATGGCGGCGCCCGAAGGCTTTCACGTCATCGCCACCAGCTCCGGCGCGCCCTTTGCGGCCATCGCGGACGAAGCCCGCCAGTTCTACGGCGTGCAGTTCCACCCCGAAGTGGTGCACACGCCGCGCGGCGCGCTGATCCTGAAGAATTTCACCCACGAGATCGCGGGCATGAAGGGCGACTGGACCATGGCCGCCTTTAAGGATGAGGCGATTGCCCGCATCCGCGAACAGGTCGGCAAGGGCCGGGTGATCTGCGGGCTATCGGGCGGGGTGGATTCGGCTGTTGCCGCCGTGCTGATCCATGAGGCGATTGGCGACCAGCTGGTCTGCGTCTTTGTCGATACCGGCCTGATGCGCCACGGCGAGGCCGAAGAGGTCGTCACCCTCTTCCGCGAGCATTACAATATTCCGCTGGTCGCCGCCGATGAGGGGGATCGTTTCCTCTCCGCGCTGGACGGCATTGATGACCCGGAAAAAAAACGCAAGACCATCGGCAAGCTCTTCATCGATGTGTTCGAGGAGAAGGCAAAGCTCGCCGGCGGCGCCGATTTCCTGGCACAGGGCACGCTCTACCCGGACGTGATCGAAAGTGTCAGCTTTGATGGCGGCCCGTCCGTCACCATCAAGTCCCACCATAATGTCGGCGGCCTGCCCGCACGCATGAACATGAAGCTCGTCGAGCCGCTTCGCGAGCTCTTCAAGGACGAGGTGAGGGCGCTGGGGCGCGAGCTTGGCCTGCCCGAGGCGTTCGTGGGCCGCCATCCCTTCCCCGGACCGGGGCTCGGCATCCGCATTCCCGGCGCCGTCACGAAGGAAAAGGCCGATATTCTGCGCGCTGCAGACCGCATCTATATCGAGGAAATCAAGAAGGCCGGTCTCTACGACGTGATCTGGCAGGCCTTTGCCGTGCTGTTGCCGGTGCGCACGGTCGGCGTGATGGGCGATGAGCGCACCTATGATGCCGTGCTGGCCTTGCGCGCCGTCACATCCGTTGACGGCATGACGGCGGACTATTTCCCCTTCGATCACGACTTTCTGGGCCGCGTCGCCACGCGCATCATCAATGAAGTGCGCGGCGTCAACCGCGTGGTCTACGACGTGACCAGCAAACCGCCGGGGACGATTGAGTGGGAGTAGCGTGTGGACAAGGCTGAGGAACTCGCTCGTGCCTGGTTTGCGAGCCAAGGTTTTTCGAAAATCATTCACGAGCCAAACGGACGCAGCACCTTTCCTGATTTCCTTCTCGATAACTCCGTGTTGGCGGAAGTGACGTGGCTTTTTCAAACTGAAGCGACGACGAGAAAGCCGCTTGTTGAAAAAGAAAAGCCATTATTGGATTCCGTAATCAAATTTTTCGAGGAAAAGGGACGGGGTTCTGAGGTTACGTCCTATTTCGTCGATTTTGTCTTCGAGCGGCCGCTTTTTGACTCACGGCGGGAATTTGAGGCAGCCCTAGAAAAAGCGCTGGCTGAAGGCATAAAGAGATCGGATGGCAGGACACGAATCCACTTGAAGTCTAAGATCTGGATCGAAGTTTATGAGGCGAGCAAACACTTCGGTCAGACGTTCGTTTTAGGCTGCTGGATTGACAACGATGAAGGCGGGTGGGTGCGTGAATATGCCCCCAAGAGTCTCGAGGCTGCAGTTGCTAGAAAGTCCGCGAAAGCCGTCAGTCATAGCGATCAGGTTTCGGGCAGAGAGTCTTGGTTGATTCTAGTTGATCGGATGGGCTGCACAGCTAACGATTTTGCGAACATAGCCCCAGATTTCCGACCGTATACCAGTCTTGTTGTCCTAGGTTTCAATGGTGAGATTGCTCGCTGGTCAGCTGGACTCGCAGCCAATTGAAATCGACCCCACCCCCGCTCTGACGGTTTCCACATGCCCAAACAAATCCACCTCCGTGACATTCCCGAAGCGACGCATCAGGCGCTCAAAGCGCGTGCGGCGGCGGAAGGGATGAGCATGAGCGATTATCTGCGCCGCCTGATAGAGCAGGATTTGAAGCGGCCCGACTGGGCATCGATCCGGGCGCGCCAGGCGTCGATGGAGCCGGTCGAGCTGCCGGTCTCCACAACCCGGATCATCCGCGAAGAGCGCGATGGAAGCCGTATAGTCTGAACACTGCCCGCAAGCTGGCGGGGATTGATGACCGAGAGTAGCCCCCATGACCGAATCCCGCCTCGATGCCCTCGAAATCCATATCGCCCAGCAGCAGCGCGCGATTGATGATCTGTCCGAGGCGCTGGCGTCGCAGCAGAAGGATATCGAGCGGCTCAAAGCCCGGCTCCACCGCTCTGACGACCGGATCGCGGAGCTCGAAGCCGGCTTGCCCGCGGCCTCGGCCGAAAAGCCCCCGCACTACTGAGCGGGGCGTCAATCGCTCCCGCCCCCGTCACAAATCGCAGACTTGCCCGGTGATAGCGCAGCGCTAGTCTGAACGGCCTGATCCTCTTGCCGGAGACGCCCCTTGAGCACCGCGACCGCCAGCAGGGCGCCTGCCGATGTGAACTACACCTTCTCGGACGCGGAGCTGGCAGCGCTGATGCCTTATGGCGAGGCGCGCTGGCACGAGGAGGGCGAGGTGCTGGTCAGCGAAGGCGAGCGGGGCGGCGATTGCCTCGTCACCCTGTCTGGCGAAACCCACATCTTTGTCGATGACATGGACGGGCCGGTGCGGCTCGGCTGGATGGAACGCGGCCAGTTTTCCGGCGATATCGGCGTGCTGACCGGGCAGGCAGCACTGGCCCGCACAACCATGGGCAAGGCGGGCAAGGTCTTGCATATCCCGTTCGCCGCGTTCCAGCGCCTGCTGGTGGAAAACTCCGCCCTGTCCGATGTGTTCGTGCGCACGCTTTCGGCGCGGCGCGCGTTTGCCCTGGCCCGCGAGGGCTATTCAGTCATCGTGATCGGCTCGGCGCTGGACCGGTCAGTGTTTGCCTTGCGCGATTTTCTGACCCGTCATGGCCTGCCCCATGCCTGGCTGGACCCGGACGCCAATCCGCTCGCCGCGCCGATCATGGAGGCCAAGGGGCTCGCCCGCGACGCGCTGCCCGCTGTGGTGCTGAGCGCCTCGCGCGTGATGATCCAGCCGACGGTCAGCGCGCTGGCCGAATATTTCGGGTCAGACCTTCTGCCCGATGGCGCGGCGGCGGACGTAATTGTGGTCGGGGCCGGGCCGGCGGGTCTGGCGGCGGCGGTCTACGCGGCGTCCGAAGGCCTGACCGTGGTGACGCTCGACGCCGAGGCACCCGGCGGACAGGCCGGCACCAGCTCGAAGATCGAGAATTATCTGGGCTTTCCCATGGGCGTGTCGGGCCGTGAACTGGCAGACCGCGCGGCCATTCAGGCGCAGAAGTTCGGTGTGCGCCTCGCCGCGCCGGTGAAGGTTAGTGCGCTGGAACGTCTCGACAGCGGGTGTCACTGCGTCAGCACGCTGGATGGCCGCAAGCTGGAGGCCCGTGCAGTCGTGATAGCCTCGGGCGCGCAATATCAGCGCCTGCCGGTTGAGGACGCGGAAATCTATGAGGGGCGGGGGCTTTATTACGGCGCGTCGCCGCTGGAGGCGCAGCTATGCGCCAACGCTGACGTCGTCATTGTCGGCGCGGGCAACTCGGCGGGGCAGGGCGCGGTCTTCCTCGCCCGCACGGCGCGACACGTCCACGTGCTCTATCGCAGGGCCGATATCCGCGACACGATGAGCGAGTATCTGGTCCGGCGGCTGGAGGAACAGCCCAACATCACACTCCACCCGGAAACCCAAATTTCGGGGCTGGACGGCACGGGTCAGGGCGACCTGAAGCGTTTGCGTGCGCTAAAGGCGAAGTCTCCGCAGGGCGAGTTTGAAATAGAGGCAGGTTTTGTGTTTCTTTTCATCGGCGCCGTCCCGTTCACCGGCTGGCTGCCGCCGGGTCTTGCCCGGGACACAAAAGGTTTTGTGAAGACCGGCACACAGATCGAGCCGCGTGAGCTGGTGCGGGCAGGATGGGCAGCGGACCGTATGCCGTCGGCTTACGAAACAAGCCTTGAGCGGGTCTATGCCGTGGGTGATGTCCGTTCTGCCTCGGTCAAACGTGTGGCCAGCGCCGTCGGCGAGGGATCAGTGGTTGTCAGCGCCGTCCATGCCGCGCTGGCCGAGTTTGGCCGGCCCGGCTAGCGCCTCCTATAGTTCCCACGGGAATACCTCGTCGATGGGTTTGCCGAAGACATCGGCAATCTTGTAGGCCGTTTCGAGGGTGGGCGAGTACTTGCCCGTTTCTATGGCGGCTATCGTCTGCCGGGTAACGCCGACGCGCTTGCCCAGCTCGGACTGGGTCATTTCGCCTGCCAGAAACCGCAATGTCTTTACGGTGTTGGTAAGCCGGGGTTCAGACACGCCAACCCCTCCGATAGCTGGCAATGACCACCGCGCAACTGACGATCTCCGCGATGACAATGACAAATATCGTCGACTGGACGATCTCCCATTCGGTCGCGCCAAAGGGCATGACGCAACCAACGACAATCATCCCGACGAGCAGCACGCCATAAGCCACCGAGCGGGCATGGCTGCCAATGGCGCGGTCCCGTTCATCACGAGCCGTCACTTCGTCCGGTTCGCGCCGGCTGCGCGCCAAGAGGGCGTTCAGGCCGATCGCGAGGCCGGAAGCCGCCGCCGCGGCGGTCAACAGGCCAAGACGTGTGAACAGGCCCACTTCGCCAACGGCTTCGAGAATGGAGATCACCACAAAATAGCCGCCATAAAACAGAGCCAGAGACCCCAACCATACCCATGAGAACTGTTCGCGTTCGCTCATCACCATGCCTTTCCATTGGTCAAATTGTCGATTGAAGCGAACATGATGTTAAAAATATAAAACATCAAGTAAAAAATATCAGCGCGGTTGGACGCGTGACAAAGCGCCGGGCTTTGTGCGTGTGCGATTGCCAGAGCGGGCCTGTGCCCGCTACAAACGGCGGGGCTGGGCGCTAGCCGTGCGGGCATCAAATGAATCTCGACTCGTGGAAATCGCAGATGCGCAAGGGCGCAGCCGAATTTGCGGTACTCTCCGCCCTGCGGGGAGGCGAGCTCTATGGCGTCGAGCTTGTTGCGCGCCTGACGGGTGCCGGCAGCGTGGGGTTGTCGGAAGGCACGGTCTATCCGTTGTTGCGCAGGCTGCAATCGGACGGACGCCTGCTTGCGCGGTGGGACGACACTGACAACGGGCCGCCACGCAAGTATTATTCACTGACCCGGACAGGCCGGGAGGCGGTTGAGGGAATGGCCGCATTCTGGAGCGAATTTGAAGCGCAACTGAACCTTATCGTGAGGGTATGATGGGCAATCGACAGCACGAAATCGCCGCTTACGCACACGCGCTCGACGCCGCACTTCATGCGCTGGCGCCGGACGACCGGGCCGATATCGTCCAGGAAGCGCGAACCCATCTGGAGGCCAGCGCGCAGGCCGGGCGCCTCGATGCCACACTGGCCGCCTTCGGCAAGCCGCAGTCCTATGCATTGCAGTTTCTTGAAGGGGCTCCTTTGACTGCCACCACCGAGCGCGGCATGTGGTCCGCCGCCGGAGGCGTTGCGGGCAGCGTTGTCATGGCGCTTCTGGCTGCCGTGTTCGTCACCGTCGCGGTCATCGACATTCTCGTTCCCGCCTTTGGCATCTGGGTAAACCCGGCATCAGGCGCGGTCTATTTCGGTAATGCCGGACTGACGACCAGAGCCGAGGAACTGGCCGGTGCCTGGCTGTCGCTCGTGTCGATTTCGGCAGCGGCCGGGACAGCCTTCCTCAGCTTTGTTACGGCGCGGGCAGCTTTGCGTGAAATCCGGCGTTACCTGAAAGCCTCATCGGACCTGCTTCGCGCGGGCGAGCCGGAATAATGCCTGCCAGACTGCGCGCAGTTCGCCTAGACTTGAGTTGAAGCAGGCATAGCAGGCCGGGTTGGCGGGGAGCGCGAAATGGAGTTTCTGATTGCCGGGCTGGTGCTGTTTCTGGGCATTCACTCGGTCCGCCTGGTCGGTTTGCGTTCGCCGATGATCGCGGCGATGGGGCAAGGCGGCTATTCGATTGTCTACTCGCTGATCAGCGCCATCGGCCTCGCGCTGATAGTCTACGGGCATGTGCTGGCACACCCGTCTGCGTCGGTGTGGGCGCCGCCCGAATGGACGCGCACGCTGGCGCTTGTGCTGGTCCCGGTCAGTCTGGTCTTGCTGGTGTCGGCCTATTTGCCCGGGCATATCCGCTCAGGCGTGCGCCACCCGATGACGCTGGGTGTGCTGTTCTGGTCGATTGCCCACCTGGCTGCCAATGGCGAGGTGGCCAGCTTCGTCCTGTTTGGCAGTTTTGCGGTTTGGTCCTTGCTGACCGTTCTCGGTGCCTATGCGCGCGGTGGCAGCTTTGCGACCGAGGGCAGCTGGAAGGCGGACGCAGCCGCGATCGTCATCGGTCTTGTGGCGTCCGGCCTGCTCGCCTGGTTCCATATGCAATTATTCGGCGTTGCCGTCGTTGAGTTTGCATCCGATCCATACGCGCCGGGCATCTAGTCTTCATCAGGCGCCCGGCGGTCGGGCGTAGCCCGGGAGACTACCCATGGACGAAGACATTCTCATCCCGCTCGCATTTTTCCTGGCCGGCGTCATGGTCGTGCTGATTGCAGTGGGCGCTGCTGTCATCAACCGCTTCAACCTGCACTCCACGGTGCGCGAAGCCCTGCGTCAGGGGCAGACGCTTGATGCCGATGCGATCAAGGCTCTGGGAGCGCCTGCGCGCAAGAATGAAAATAACGACCTTAAAGCCGGCTTCATTCTGATGGCAGTGGCCGCCGGTCTCGTCGTGATGGGTTACGCCTTTGGTTCCACCATACCCATGCGCGGTGACGAACCATCGCCCGTCTTCATTTTCGCCGGGATAGCGGCGATCCCGGGCTTTATCGGCATAGTTCTGGCAGGTTTCGGGTTGGCTCAGGCAATGAGTTCAAAACGACGCACCGACTGACGCCCCGGCCAGTGCTGGCAGACACGCATGTCCCGGACCGATGAACTGCTCGTGGCCCGCGTTGTGGCAACCGGTGACCGGCGCGCCTTTGGCGAGCTGGTTACCCGCCACCAGAAGCTGGTGCGCGGTATGCTGGCGCGCCTGACCGGCCGCCCTGCCGACGCTGATGATCTGGCACAGGAGACATTCGTTCAGGCCTGGCAGCGGCTTGATACCTATCGCGGCCCAGGGCGGTTCAAGTCCTGGCTTTGCCAGATCGCCTATAGCCGGTTCCTCATGAGTCTGCGCCGTGACAAGGCGAGGAACCGGATGCTGGGCGCTGTACGCGATGAAGGAATGCAGATTGAGCAAGCGCACTGGCAGCCCGGAGCCGGGCTTGATCTGGACCGGGCGCTGGCCGCTCTGGGAGAGGGCGAACGCACCTGCGTGGTGCTATGCTATGCTTCGGGTCTCAGCCATTCGGAGGCCGCCGAAGTGACAGGGCTGGCTATCGGTACGGTAAAATCCCACGTCAATCGCGGGCGAGCCAAGCTGAAAGACTGGTTCGACAGGCAGGAGAATGCGGCATGACTGGTCGTCACGATGATTTTGATGCCCGTCTGGCGGACATGTTCGGCGCTCACGCGCCTGCGCCTGATCCGCTGTTTACCGGACGCGTGATGGACGCACTGCCCCGGCCTTCGCTGGCGCGCCCTGTTGCCCTGACGCTGGCAGGACTGACCGGCGCCCTGGTTGCCGGCTGGCAGCTTCCCAACCTGGTGTCGGCACTGGACGCGATGATGGGCGGATTTGGCGGGCTGGCCATGGAGGCGGTGGGGCCGCAGGCTATGGCGATGGGCCTGACAGCGATCGGTCTTGCGGCGGTAACGCTGGTCCTGACAAGGCGCGGAACTCTCAATATATGAGCCGCGCGATTTGTGCATTTGCGAACATGGGCTAGCGTGGCGGCTGATTGCGTAACGGGAGTAGCCCCATGTCCGCCCAGAACCCTGCCCCAGTGAAACGTATCGGCGTCCCCGACATACGCGCCCGCAAGGGCGGCGAACCGCTTGTCTGCCTGACGGCCTATGATGCGCCAACGGCGCGTCTGCTTGATCCCCATTGCGATGTCCTTCTGGTCGGAGACTCGCTGGGCATGGTCGTACACGGTCTTGCCAACACTATCCCGGTGACGCTGGACATGATGATCCTGCACGGACAGGCCGTCATGCGCGGCGCCAACCGCGCCATGGTCGTCATCGACATGCCGTTTGGAAGCTATGAAGCCTCGCCCGGCCAGGCCTTTGACAACGCTGCGCGCATTCTGCGCGAGACAGGCGCGCAGGCCGTGAAGGTGGAAAGCGGGGTCTATATCGCCGATACGGTCCGCTTTCTGGCCGAGCGCGGTGTGCCGGTAATGGCCCATGTCGGCTTGCGTCCGCAGGCGGCGCTTGCTGAAGGCGGGTTCAAGGCCAAGGGACGCAGCGATGCCGAGCGCACGCGCGTGCTGGACGAGGCGCGCGCCGCTGATGAAGCGGGCGCCTTTGCCATCGTGGTTGAGGGTGTGGCCGAGGACCTGGCGTCTCAGGTGACGCAGGCGGTCAAGGCACCTACAATCGGCATTGGTGCTTCGGCAGAGTGTGATGGCCAGATTCTGGTGACGCCGGACATGCTCGGGCTGTTCGACTGGACGCCGCGTTTTGTGAAGCGGTATGCCGACCTGAAGGCCCTGACCGAAGACGCCGTGCGGGCCTATGCCGAGGATGTCCGGGCCCGCCGCTTCCCCGGGCCTGATGAGGTCTACCGCATTACAGGCGCGTAACGCGGCTCGCGCGTATTGCGGCAGCCCGGCCGGGCCGCTAGGGTCCGCGCGATATGAAACCGGCATGAATTGCGAGGCGGGCCTTGGTCGACGTATTCGACGAAGTTGAAGAAGAACTGCGCAAAGAGCGCTACACGCAGATGCTGCGCAGCTGGGGCCCGTGGGTTCTGGGCGCGGTAGTGGTCGTTATTGCGGGTGTTGCGGGCTATCAGGGCTGGCAAGGCTGGCAGAACGAACAGTCCGCAGCAGCATCCGAACGGTTTGCCGCAGCAGGCGCCCTGCAAGAGGGCGGTGAGCTGGAGGAGGCAAACGAGGCCTATGCGCTTCTGGCCAGCGAGGGACCGCGAGGCTACGCCACGCTCGCCCTCCTCCAGCAGGCCGCTCTGGCAAGAGAGGCCGGTGACAATGAGGAGGCGGCGCGCCTCTATGAGGAGGCCGCGCAACGCTCGCCCGTGGCGTTGATACGTGATCTGGCCAGCTATCAGGCAGCTGTGGCCGGCTTCGACACGCTATCGAGCGATGATCTGGCGCTGCGCCTTGATCCGCTCGTGTCCGAAGGCAGCGGATTTGCGCTGCTGTCACGCGAGCTTATCGGCGCGGCGGCCCTGCGTGACGAGCGCTGGGACGAAGCGCGCCGCCAGTATGAATTTGTACAATTATCGATTGATGCGTCGGAAGCCATGCGCGCCAGGGCCCGCGACGCCATGGCGGTGATCATGCGTGAAGCGCCTGAACCAGCCCCGGCCGAGGATGCTGGCGAAACGCCTGCAGATTCTGCAGGGATTGCCGATACGCCTGCAGATTCTGCAGGGATTGCCGATACGCCTGCCGAGGCGGATACGGCAGTGGACGCTTCGGCCGAGGAAGAGGATACCGTCGAATGACCCCAACGCTTCGTATTGCCATGCTGGCCGTTCTGACCGGCAGTTTTGTGCTTGCCGGATGCAGTGCAGCGGACAGGATTGCCCAGCTCAATCCGTTTTCGGGGGGCTCCGCGGAAGACCCGGATGCACCGCCGCGCGATCAGCGCGTGCCGGTTCTGGGTGTGGGTGACAGTCTGGAAGTCAGCGGCGGTTCGCGCGTCAATCTTCCGCCCGCCTATGTCAATGATAGCTGGCCCCAGCCCGATGGTTTTCCAACCCACTCGATGCAGCACACCCAGGCGCGGGGCGATTTGCAGCGCCTCTGGCGCGTCGATATCGGGGCGGGCTCCAACCGTAACCGGCGCATCAATGCGCGCCCGGTCGTGCTGGATGACACGGTCTATACCGTCGCCGCTGATGGCCGCGTGACCGCTACGAATGCCGACACAGGTGAACGGCGCTGGCAGGTCCGCGTCGAGCCCCGGGATGCAGGCGAAGATGGCGGCGGCCTTCCGTTGCCTCTCCCGTTTATCGGGCGTGAAGGCGGTGGTCCCGACCGCTACGCCTTCGGTGGCGGTATTGCGGTGGACGGCGGACGTGTATTTGTTCATACCGGACGCCGCTTCCTCGTGGCGCTGGACGCTTCCAATGGCGAGGAAATCTGGCGCGAAACGTCACTCACCCCGCTTATAGCTGCGCCCACGGTGGCCGATGGCCGGGTCTATTCCATCACCCATGAGAATGAGTTGATTGCGTTTGATGCCTCCACCGGAAGCGTGCAGTGGACACATGCTGCCATTGCCGATTCTGCGCGTCTGCTCACTGCGCCCAGCGTGGCCGTTCAGGGTGATGTGGTGGTTGCGCCGTTCAGTTCTGGCGAGCTGATCGCCTTGCGTGCGCAGAACGGAACGGTCCTGTGGAGCGATTCTCTGACCCGGGCGGGCGGTCTGACGCCGATGTCGTCCATCAATGATATTGCGGGCTCTCCGGTGATTGGCGACTCCAATGTCTACGCGCTCAGCCATTCCGGCATCATGGCCGCGTTCGACATGCGCTCGGGCGAGCGCAGCTGGACGCAGCCGGCCAGCACGCTTCACGCGCCCTGGCTTGCAGGCAATTACCTGTTTGTTGTTACAGGCGACGCGCAAGTGGCAGCATTTGACCGCCAGTCAGGCGATGTCGCGTGGATCACCCAGCTGGAAGCCTTCCGCAATGAGCGCCGCCGCCGCGACCGTATCGTTTGGGCCGGGCCGATTCTGGCGGGCAACCGTCTGCTGGCCGTGTCGTCGCAGGGCGAAATGGTCATCATCAACCCCGCCGACGGTGAGGTGCAGGAACGGCGCGACCTTGGTGACGAGGTGTTTATCGCGCCGGTCATTGCCAATGAAACCGTGTATATCGTCACCGATAGCGGTCGCCTCATTGCCTTGCGCTAACCCGGCGGCCCCAGGAACAGACCATGTCCGGTGAACGCATTGCGAGCCTCGCAATAGTCGGCAGGCCCAATGTCGGCAAATCCACGCTGTTCAACCGGCTGGCGGGCAAACCGCTGGCCATGGTGGATGACCGCCCCGGCGTGACCCGTGACCGGCGCGAAGGCCGCGGCCGCCTGGGTGATCTGGACCTGCGCCTGGTCGACACTGCCGGTTATGAAGACAAGGAAACCGGCATTGAAGTGCGCATGCGCCAGCAGACCGAGATTGCGCTGGCCGAAGCCGATGTCTGCCTGTTCCTGATTGACGGCCGCGAGGGTGTCACGGCGCTGGACCAGCGCTTTGGCGAACTTCTGCGCCGCGCGTCCAAACCTGTCATCCTTCTGGTCAACAAGGCCGAAGGCAGGCGTGGCGATGACGGCATACTGGAAGCCTGGAATCTGGGACTGGGCGAGCCTATCCCGATCTCGGCCTCGCATGGCGAGGGCATGAGTGACCTCTATCAGGCCGTCCTGGCGGCACTGGGTGAGGCCGGCATTCACGACGGCCCGACGCCTGAAGAGGAGAATGCCGAAGGGGCGCCGCTGCGCATTGCGGTCGCGGGCCGGCCCAATGTCGGCAAATCCACCCTCATCAACACGCTGATAGGTCAGGAGCGGCTGATTACCGGGCCGGAAGCGGGGCTTACCCGTGATGCCATCGCGGTCGACTGGCTGTGGGATGGGCAGCGTGTGCGCCTGCATGATACGGCCGGGCTTCGAAAGCGCGGCAAGGTGGATGACAGGCTGGAGCGGATGAGCGCCGCCGATACGCTGCGCGCCATCAAGTTTGCCGAGATCGTGCTGTTGCTGGTGGATGCCGAACATCCGCTGGAAAAGCAGGATTTGACCATTGCGGACCGGGTGGAAAGCGAAGGCCGCGGCCTCATTGTGCTCCTGACCAAATGGGATCTGGTCCAGGACAAGGCCTCCACGCTGACCGAGCTGCGCGAAAAGTTCGAGCGTATGCTGCCGCAGGTGCGCGGCGCGCCGCTCATCCCTGTCTCGGCGCTGACCGGCTTTGGCCTCGACAAGATCATGCCGGCAGTTGCCGCCTTGCATAAGAACTGGTCGGTGAAGGTGAAGACGCGCGACCTCAATGACTGGCTGGGCGAGATGGTAGCGCGTCACCCGCCGCCTGCCGTGGACGGCAAGCGTATCCGTCCGAAATACATGGCCCAGACCAAGGCGCGTCCGCCCACTTTTGTGCTGATGGCGTCACGCGCGGGCAAACTGCCAGACAGCTACAAGCGCTATCTGGTCAATGGCTTGCGCGAAGCGTTTGAGTTGCCCGGTGTGCCGATCCGCCTGATCGTGAAAGCGGGCAAGAACCCCTACGCCGACAAGGGATAGGCGGCGCCCGCTTAGCTTGCCTTTACAGTTTCGCCGTGGCGGCTCTCGGCTGGTGCAGACAGCTCCAGGATCAACGGCGCAACTGTCTCCGGCAGGGGTACGCTTTGTGGGTCCTCGCCGGGCACGGCGCGGGTGCGCATGGCGGTACGCATCCGGCCCGGATCAAGAAGATTGACCCGTATAGCGCTGCCGGCCAGCTCCGCCGCCCAGCTTTTCACGAGAGCTTCCAGCCCGGCTTTCGACGCGCCGTAGGCGGCCCAGTAGGCGCGTGTCTTGGCGCTTTCAGAGGTGGTGATGAACACGGCCCGTCCCGCAGCGGACTGGCGCAGCAAGGGCTCGAACGCGCGGATCAGCCGGGCGGGCGCAACCAGATTGACCGCCAGCACCTCGTTCCAGATTTTTGACGGGATCTGATGGGCGGGCATCAGCTTTCCCAGCGCGCCGGCATTGGCGACCAGAATATCCAGCTTGCCCCAGCGCGCGTTCACCGCTTCGGCCAGCTTTTCAATTTCGTCAGGCCCTGTCAGGTCCATCGGTACCAGCGTGGCCGACCCGCCAGCGGCGCTGATTTCATCGTCCAGCGCTTCAAGCCCGCCGCGCGTGCGGGCAGTCGCGATAACATGGGCGCCGGCAGCGGCAAGGGCCTTGGCCGTGGCATAGCCAAGGCCGCGCGAGGCGCCGGTGACGAGTGCCACGCGCCCGGAAAGCGAAGAATTATCGGTCATGCGTCCACGAGAAGGGAAAGTTGTTGGTCCTTGGCGGAGCTTGCCCGGTCGCGGTCTGCAAGCCGGGTGGGATACTCGCCGGTGAAATAATGGTCTGCCAGTTGGGGATGTGCGTCATTGCGCGGCGCATCGCACACCGCCCAGTAGAGACCCTCGACAGACAGAAAGCCCAGGGAATCGCATTCCAGCAGGGCGCGCATACGCTCAGGGTCGTGGCTGGCAGCCATCAATTCCTCGCGCATCGGCATGTCGATGCCGTAAAAGTCCGGGTGGGTGATGGGCGGGCAGGCGGAGCGGAAATGCACTTCGGTCGCGCCCGCCTCGCGCACCATCCGCACGATCTTCTTCGATGTCGTGCCGCGTACGATGGAATCATCAATCAGGAGGACGCGCTTGCCTTTCAGGACGGCCGCATTGGCGGCGTGCTTTCGCTTGACGCCCAGATCGCGCTTGGCCTGTGTCGGCTGGATGAAGGTCCGCCCCACGAAGTGGGCCCGGATAATGCCCAGATCAAACGGCTTGCCAATGGCTTCGGCATAGCCCAGCGCCGCAGCGATACCGCTATCAGGCACGGGCACGACGACGTCGATATCGGCGGGGGTTTCCTCGGCGAGGCGTTTGCCCATGCGCTTGCGCACATCATAGACGGACCGGCCGTCAATCACCGAGTCGGGCCGGGCGAAATAGATATATTCAAACGCGCACGGCCTGGCGGGCCGCACCGGTGCATAGCGGACGCTTTCAATGCTGCTTTCGCTGATGACGACAGCTTCGCCCGGTTCGATCTCGCGGATCAGGCGCGCGCCAATCATGTCAAGCGCGCAGGTTTCGCTGGCCAGGATCACCGCGCCCTCCAGCTCACCCATGACCAGAGGACGGATACCGAACGGGTCACGTGCGCCAATCAGCTTGTCATTGGAGATAGCTACCAGCGCAAACGCGCCCTCTACCTGCTTTAGCGCGTGCAGAAGCCTGTCAGCCGATTTGGTCTTGCGCGACCGGGCGGCCAGTTGCAGCACGACTTCGGTATCAGAGGTGGACTGGAAGATCGCGCCGGCCTGCACCAGCTCTTCGCGCAATATGCGTGAATTGGTCAGATTGCCGTTATGGGCGATAGCCAGCCCGCCGCCGCGCACATCGGCATAGAGCGGCTGGACATTGCGCAGTACGGGCGCGCCCTGGGTGGAATAGCGCACATGACCGATGGCCATCGAGCCGGCCAGCTGGTCAAGCCGGGCCGGATCGGTGAAATGATCTGCGACCAGCCCCTGATGGCGCTCTGAATGGAAGCGGCCATTATCATAGCTGGTAATGCCGCACGCTTCCTGACCGCGATGTTGCAGGGCCTGCAGGCCGAATGCCGCCAGAACCGCGGCCTTTTCTGCGCCGCGCACCCCGAACACCCCGCACTCCTCGCGGGGGCGGTCGGTCTTTGGATCATAGGTGAGGGTCGGCAAGGGGGCAGAAGCGGACATCCGAACCTCGATAGAAGCGGCTAATCGGGATTTGTGGACCGGATAAGCCTGTCGAGAGCCTCGCGGTCAAGGTCTTCATCAGTGGGCGGCTCATCTTCGGCCTCACCTTGCTGTGATCCTTCGGCCCAGGACCCTTCCGGAGCAAGGCGTTGCAGCAAGGTGGCCGTGGCGTTGGCCAGCGGGTAAATGCGGGCGCCCTGCAACCATTCGGGCTGCGCACCGGGCAGGGTGTTGCGAAATACCAGAACGAACAGGCCCACCAGGACAAGACCGCGCACCAGCCCGAAGATGAAGCCGAGTGAGCGGTCGATCACGTTCACATCCTCTCCGGCCTTGGCATTGGGCTGAAGCGAGGAGGTCACAAAGCTGACGGCGAGATAAACCAGGATGAACACGCCCGCCAGCGCGATGACATTGGCGATCAGCGGCGAGCCGACGAGGCCTTCGAGCAGTCCGGCAAAGACAGGACGGCTCCACAGCGCCGCCAGCGCGGCGGCAACAAAGGCGGCAATCGTCAGCGCCTCACGCACAAAACCGCGCATGAGCGCCAGAATGCCTGACACGAAAAGCACCAGAAGTGCGAACAGGTCAAAACCTGCAAGACCGGCTTCCATCGCAACCCCCTATTGCGGTCCCGGGTCGAGCCGGGAAACCAGTGTATGCACTGTATCGATTCCCGTCACCTCCAGACCGCCACCCTCAATGCCTGCCGGGACCATGGCGCGTGAAAAGCCCAGCTTTGCCGCCTCTTTCAGGCGTGCTTCGGCGCGGCCTACCTTGCGCACTTCTCCTGAAAGGGCGATTTCGCCGAAGACAACGCCCTCGGCGGGCAGGGCAACGTCAAAGGCCGAAGATACCAGGGCCGCCGCAACCGCCAGGTCAGCCGCCGGTTCGGCAATCTTCAATCCGCCCGCGACATTGAGATACACATCCTTGCCGCCAAACCCGAGGCCGCAGCGTGCCTCCAGCACGGCCAGCACCATCGCCAGACGCCCCGAATCCCAACCGACGACCGCGCGCCTCGGCGTGCCGAATGCGGCGGGCGCCACGAGCGCCTGTATCTCTGTCAGGACGGGACGTGTTCCTTCCATGCCGGCAAATACCGCGGCGCCGGGCGCTGAACTGCCGCGTCCGTCGAGGAACAGGGCAGACGGGTTTGCCACCTCGCCAAGGCCGGCATCACTCATCTCGAACACGCCGATCTCGTCGGTCGGTCCGAAGCGGTTCTTCACCGCGCGCAATATGCGGAACTGGTGGGAGCGCTCGCCTTCGAAATAGAGCACGGCATCGACCATGTGTTCGACGACGCGCGGACCGGCGATCTGGCCGTCCTTGGTGACGTGGCCGACGAGAATCACCACCGTGCCGCGTTTCTTGGCAAAGCGCACCAGCTCCTGCGCACAGGCGCGCACTTGCGCGACGGTGCCGGGAGCCGCCGCAAGCTGGTCAGACCACAGGGTCTGGATGGAATCGAGAATGGCGATGGCGGGCGGATTGCTTTTGAGCCCGTCCAGAATGCTTTCAAGCGAGATCTCCGCGGCCAGTTCCACCGGCGCATCAGCAAGTCCCAGACGGCGGGCACGGCGGCGCACCTGATCAGCGGCCTCTTCACCGGAGATATAGACCGCGCGCTGTCCGGCGCGGGCAAGGCGCGCGGCGGCCTGCAAAAGCAAGGTCGATTTGCCTATACCCGGATCACCGCCCACCAGCACGGCAGAGCCCGGCACCAGTCCTCCGCCGGCCACCCGGTCAAATTCGGCCATGCCGGTTTCAAACCGGGGCGGGTCGTCCGTGGCACTGCCCAGATCGACCAGTTCCAGCCGGGCCCGGCGTCCGGCAGTGCGCTTGGGCGCGCTGGCCTGGGTGCCCAGAGGCGCGGACTGTGTTTCTTCCTGCAGCGTGTTCCAAGACCCGCAATCATCACAGCGCCCGGCCCATTTGGCATGGACCGCCCCGCAGGACTGGCAGACATAGACGCTGTCGGATCGGGCCAAATCGTCTCTCCGGTTCGTTTGAACGGGGCGCTATTCGTCTGCCGACCGGCCATGGACAAAGGCGCATACGGCCGGGTCGGCACAGTCTTCAATACCGTCCAGCCCGCCACGCCAGCGGATCTTGCCATGTTCGATCATCGCCACTTCATCGGCGATCATGCGCATGGAGGCCATGTCGTGCGTGATCGTCACAGCGGTAGCACCGAGCGATTTCACCTGCCGCAAGATCAGGCGGTTGATGACATCGGCGGTCACCGGGTCGAGGCCGGTTGTGGGCTCGTCAAAGAACAGGATGGCGGGCTTCGTCACGATCGCGCGCGCCAGGCTGGCGCGCTTGAGCATGCCGCCGGAGAGCTCCCGGGTTGCGCGGTTTGCCACATCGGGTTCGAGGTCCACCTGCTCGAGCGCCTCAATCGCGCGCGCGCGCGCCTCGGGCCGTTTCATCCGGCCCGCCTTGAGCAGTTTGAAGGCGATGTTCTCCCAGATGGTCAGCGAGTCGAACAGCGCACCGGACTGGAACAGCATGCCGATCTGATCGAGGCCTGGATCGGAAGGATCTTCGGGGCGAACCGCCCTGCCATCGATTTCCACAACACCCTTGTCAGGCGCGATTAGTCCCAGCGCGGTCTTGATCGTCACCGACTTGCCGGTACCCGAACCACCGATAATGACCAGCGATTTGCCTTCATGGGCATCAAGAGACAGCCCGTCGAGAACAGTCTTGCTTCCGAAGCGCTTGGTGACGTTCTTCCAGGCGATTTTCACAGGTGCTGCCATCATCGCCTCCCTACACGAACAACGAGGTCAGGATGAAGTTGGCAGCGAAAATCAGCATCGCCGCCGACACGACAGCGTGTGTGGCGGCCCGGCCGACGCCTTGCGCGCCGCCTTGCGCCCGGTAGCCGTGATAGCAGCCCATCAGGGTCAGCAGAAAACCGAACACCGCCGCCTTGATAAGGCCGGACACGACATCCCAGCGTTCCAGAATATCAGCCGAATTGCGCACATAGACGGTGGGGTCAAATTCCAGCGTGGTGACGCCGACCAGGAACCCGCCGAACACGCCGATCACGTCGGCCACCAGCACCAGCATGGGCAACACGACAATGCCCGCCAGAACACGCGGCACGACCAGATAGCGCATCGGGTCAATGGTCAGCGTGTGCAGCGCGTCAATCTGCTCGGTTGCGCGCATTGCGCCGATTTCCGCTGCAATCCCGGACGATACGCGCCCGGCCAGCATCAGGGCGGCAATGACCGGACCAAGCTCGCGCACAATGCCAAGGGCCACGATATTGGGCACGAAGCTTTCCGCGTTGAAGCGTTCTCCGCCCACATAAATATTGAGCGCCAGCGCCGCGCCGGTGAACAAGGCGGTCAGCCCCACGACCGGGAGGGACAAAAAGCCGATGCGCACCAGCTGCTGGACGAACTGGCCGGCAAAGAAGGGCCCGATAACTGCCCGAACCGTCAGGCCGGCAAATATCGCGATGGCACCGATAGAGCGCAAAAGCGACAGCACGCCGCGCCCGAGGGCTCTGAATGGATTGAAAATTGTCATCGTCCCAGATACTCGCGCTTCAGCCGGGCGCCCAGCCGGACCAGCAATTCATATCCGATCGTTCCCGCGGCGTCGGCAGCCGCGCCCAGATCCGCGCCGTAAAACTGGACGCGGCCAGCCTTTCGGGCAAGGTCTTCATGGCCGGTAACGTCCAGCGCCGTCAAATCCATTGACACCATGCCGGCAAATGGCACGGCGATTTCGCCGATGCGCGCGCTGCCCGTCTGCGAGGCGGCGCGAAACAAACCGTCGGCATAGCCGAACCCGGCAATGGCGATGGTGCGCTGTCCGGCGGCGGTGAAGCGTGCGCCATAGCCGACCGTCTCGCCCGCCGCGACACGGCGGATCTGCAGGATCGGCGCGTCGACATGGAAGACAGGCCGGAAGGGTTCTGATCGCGTTGCAGATGGATTGACGCCGTAAAGGCCGACGCCGGGCCGTATGATGTCGAAATGATAGTCCGGTCCGAGCAATACGCCGCCAGTATTGGCAAGGCTCGCCGGAATGCCCGGAAAATGTTCAAGCACAGTTCTGAACCGCTCCAGCTGGTGTGCGTTCATGGGATGGGCCGGAACGTCCGAGCAGGCCAGATGGCTCATCACCAGCCGCAATTCGCCACCGCGGGGGAGGGCGAGTGAGCGCGCCTCTTCAACCGTCAGCCCCAGCCGGTTCATGCCGGTGTCCACATGCAGGGCATAGACCCCGCCGCCTTCCTCCCCGAACGCGTTCAGGCTGTCCAGCGAGCCGATGACGGGGATGAGGTCGGAGCGGGCGAACATCTCCGACAAGCCGGGCTGAAAGCCGTTGAGGACATAGATGGACGGCGAAGGTCCAAGCAACTGGCGCACCGAAGCACCTTCCTCGGGGGTTGCCACGAAGAACAGGGTGCAGCCCGCCTCACGAAGCGCGCCGGTCACCCGGCCGGCATCGAGACCGTAGGCGTCAGCCTTGACGACCGCAGCGCAGCGCGCAGACGGGGCCAGTGATTGCAGGACCGAGTAGTTGTGGCGCAGCGCATCCAGATCGACCACCAGCCGCGCAGGCGCAGTGCTATTCGAGGCTGGAATAGCGTCCGGAATCTTCAAGATCGGAGAATTTGGTCCGCTCAGGGTCAAACGCCACCTTCACCGCGCCAATCGGGCCATGGCGCTGCTTGCCAATGATCACTTCGGCGCGATTGCGAATTTCGCGCATTTCATCTTCCCAGCGAAGATGTTCCTCAGAGCCTTCTTTAGGCTCCGCACGCTCAAGATAATAGGCTTCGCGGTAGACGAACATCACAACGTCGGCGTCCTGCTCGATCGAGCCCGATTCGCGAAGGTCTGACAGTTGCGGCTTCTTGTCATCGCGCTGTTCGACCTGGCGGGAGAGCTGGGACAAGGCAATGACCGGGATATCCAGTTCTTTTGCCAGCGATTTCAATGCCATGGTAATCTCAGATATTTCCTGTACCCGGCTTTCGCTGCGGCGTGATCCGCCGGTAATCAGCTGCAGATAGTCGATGACCAGCAGGTCCAGACCCACGGTGCGTTTAAGGCGCCGCGCACGCGCTGCCAGCGCACCAATCGTGATGCCGCCAGTATCGTCGATATAGAGCGGAATTTCGGAGATCTCGCGAACTCCGTCATTGATCTCGCCAAACTGGTTCTGGTCAATCCGGCCCTGGCGGATCAGATAGCCGGGAATGCCGGTATAGTCTGCGATCAGACGCGTTGCGAGCTGTTCGGAGCTCATCTCCAGCGAGAAGAAACCGACAACCCCGCCCTTGCCCTTGATGACACGTCTTTTGCCGTCCGGAGCTTCCTCGAACTCGGCAGCGCGGGCCACAGCAAAGGCGATATTGGTAGCCAGCGCGGTTTTGCCCATGGAAGGTCGGCCCGCAAGGATGATGAGGTCGGACCGGTGGAGCCCGCCCAGCTTGTCGTCGAGCGTGTTCAGGCCGGACGCAATACCCGACAGCTTGCCACCGCGCTTGTAGGCCGCCGCTGCGACTTCAAGCGATTGGGCCAGCGCGGCCGAGAAAGGCTGGAAGCTTTTCTGAGCCGTGCCCTTCTCGGCAAGGCTGAACAGTTCGCGTTCGGCGTTTTCGATCAGGCTAGTCGCATTACCCTGCTCGCTGGTATCACGTGCATGGCTGGAAATGGTTTCGCCAATGGTGATCAGTTCCCGGCGCAGCGCCAGCTCATAGACCAGCCGGGCGTATTCGGGCGCGCTGACACTGTCGGGCGCCTCACGCATCAGATCGACCAGATAGACCGGCCCGCCCAGCTGTTTGAGGCCGTCATCATCGGCCAGACGGTTTTTCAGAACGACCGCATCGGCCAGAGCGCCCGAACCGATCAGCTCGCGCGCCTTGGCATAGAGCCGCCCGTGGAAGGGATCGTAGAAATGCTCGGGCAGCAGCCAGTCCGAGACCCGGTTGAATATCTCGTTGTCGTAGAGCAGGCCGCCCAGAAACGCCTGCTCAGCCTCGATGTTGTGCGGCGGGCTGGTGCCGTCCCCGTCTTCACTGGCGCGGCTCATATCGGCGGTTTCTGCGGTCATGGGTGTGGTGATAGCCGATAGGGCAGGCAAGCGCGAGCCGTCAGCCGTCGTGCCATGTGGAACGAATCACCAGTGCTGTGGAAAACGCACGTCCGATTGAACCGGCCGGTCATTGGTGCGCACCTTTATCCTGAACGCATGACAGGAATGACGATGCGCAAGCCCGCCGATTATGCCCTGGATGCCTTCCTCGCGGCCTCTGCGCGGTCGGGTGACCGCGAGGGTATGCGCCAGCTGGCAAAGCGCTGGTATCCGCTGCTGACGGCTCATGCCTGGCGGCTCACCGGCAACAGCGACACCGCGCAGGACGCCGTGCAGGAGGCCTGGGTCGAGATTGTGCGCGGTCTGCCAGGTTTGCGCGATGACCACGCCTTCGCGGCCTGGGCCTATCGCATCACGACGCGGCGCTGTGCGCGCCTGATCGGGCAGCGCCAGTCAGACCGGCGGTTGGCGCAGGCAGTGGAAGCCGAGCCTCGCGAGACGAGCTTTGAGGATACGCACGACGAGGGCGATGCGGCGCGGCTGAAACGGGCCATGGGGCAATTGCCGCCCGATCAGCGCGCGGCCGTGGCGCTTTTTCACTTGCAAGGATTGAGCGTGGCGGAAACCGCCATCGCTCTGGACGTGCCGGCGGGCACGGTAAAGACCCGCCTGATGCATGCGCGGCGCAAGCTGCGTGACAGTCTCGAAGGAGGCAATAATGAGTGATGTGGACCGCCTGATCGAACAGGCACTCGATGATGAAGACCGCGTTCTTCGCGAGGCGCTGGGCAGGGAGCCGGGGTTTGTCGCCAGCGCGCTTGGCTTGCTGAAAGGCCCGCGCGCGTGGGCGCGCTGGGTCATGTTTGTCAGCCAAACCATCATGTTCGTTGCCGGTGTCTGGCTGGCCTGGGAGTTCTTCCAGGCAGAAGACGTGCTGGAAGCGCTGCGATACGGGCTTCCCTCAACCGTGCTCATGCTTGGCTCACTGGTGATGAAGACCGGCATGACACCGTTCATGACTGAAAACCGGCTTGTGACCGAAATCCGCAGGCTGGAGCTGCGTATCGAGCGGATGCGTGCCGAGCGCGGCTGAGGCTAGCCGGCCAAGTCAAGCTAGAGCGTCATGTAGTGATGCTCCAGCTTGACGCCGTGAATATTGACCGTCTCGGTGCGCACAAAATTCCAGCCCCGCTTTGCGAGAAATCTGCGGGCCAGATGGCTGGCATGGACGCTAAGGCGCCGATGACCCGCCTGCCTTGCCCGTTGAAGGATCGCGTCATGCAGCAGGCCGGCCGTGCCGGTGCGGCGCTGGTCAGGCCGCACGAACAGCATGTCCAGATGACCGTCACTCTTCAGAGCGGCAAAGCCCGAAAGCCCGCTTTCGTCTTCAGCCACAAGGCAGGTCTGGCCGGTTACCCGCGCGTGGACGGTGGTGCTGTCATTGATCCGGCTTGCCCATGCCTTACGCTGTTCATCGCAATAATGCGGCGCGCTGCCTTCCAGAACGGCGGCGCGAAATATGGCGGCCAGCGCGCTGGCATCGGCAGGTCTGTAATCACGAATGTGCATCTGACCATTTCCGGTTTGGGCAGGCGCAAAAAAGGGCGGCCCCTTCGCAGGAGCCGCCCGATTTTATGTCAAGCAAGGCGTAACGGCGAGGACTAGTTCTCGTCGTCGTGGTCTCCGCCACGCTCTTCAGCGCCTTCGGCGGAGGCTTCAAAAAGCTCGGCCGCTTGCGCATTGGCAAGGGCGCGATCTTCTTCGGCGGCCGAGGCGATAACGTCTTCACCCTTGGCCTGACGCTCTGCCTCTTCAGGTGTACGCGCCACGTTGATGGTGATCTCGACGATCACTTCCGGGTGCAGGACGATGCGCACGGTATGCACGCCCAGCGCTTTGATCGGCGTGTTGAGGTCAACCATGCCGCGCGTGACAGTCAGGCTGTCGCTCGTTGCCGCATCGGCGATGTCACGGGTGGACACCGATCCGTAGAGCTGGCCGGATTCAGACGCCTGACGGATCAGGACAAACTCGGCACCGTCAAGGTGCTCGCCCTGGCCGCGCGCTTCGGAAGCACGCTCCGCATTGCGCTTTTCAAGGATTTCCCGCTCACGTTCAAAGCGGACCATATTGGCTTCCGTCGCACGCAGCGCTTTTTGCTGCGGCAGGAGGAAGTTGCGGGCAAAGCCGGGGCGGACATTGACGACATCGCCAATGGTGCCGAGCTTTTCCACACGCTCAAGAAGAACGACTTTCATGGGGCTCTCTCCTACTCGACTGCGTAGGGCAGAAGGCCCATATAGCGCGCGCGCTTGATGGCGCGGGCCAGTTCACGCTGCTTGCGCGCGGAAACCGCGGTGATGCGTGACGGGACGATCTTGCCACGTTCGGACATGTAGCGCTGAAGCAGCTTCACATCCTTGTAGTCAATGGCCGGGGCGCCCTCGCCCGAGAACGGGCAGACCTTGCGGCGGCGGGCAAACGGACGGCGCACAGGCGCGCCGATTGTGGGGATATCGCTAGCCATGGACAGATCTCCTACTGGCGGTCGCGGCGCTTGCGCTCTTCGCTCTTGCGAAGAACGGCAGACGGCTCTTCGGAGAGCTCGTCAATGCGCACGGTCATGTAACGGATCACGTCATCGGAATAGCGCTGTCGTGCATCGATGGCTTCGAGCGCATCGGCGTTCGCGTCCATGTCGATCAGGCCGTAATGGCCTTTGCGGTTCTTGTTCATGCGATAAGCCAGGGTGCGCAGACCCCAGTATTCGGTCTTGCCGACCTTGCCGCCTTTTTCCTCAATGAGGCCCTTCAGCTCTTCAAGGAGGCTTTCGACCTGCGCCGGAGAAACATCCGGGCGGGCCACGAACACGTGTTCGTAGTATGCCATGTGTGGTCCCTGTCTGTTGTGGATGCGGCACGGATGTCTGCCAGGGAAGGCAAAACCCGTGATGGCTCTGGACAGGCCCGCCTCCACACCATGTGGAAAAACGGTTTGCGCCCACCAGACCGCAGCCGGTGAAGGCGCGGGACATACGCTATCAGCGGCTAAAGGGCAAGCGGTGTGGTTCGGGGTTGGCCCGCCGCTGGTGGCAATTACCAACTTCTGGTAATATGGGCTCTCTATGTTCAGGAGCACGCACCAACTGGAGCGCCTTATGAGCCGCAACACCTCCATCGCGCTGAACGATCATCTGGCCGCCTATATCGATGAGCAGGTCGCAACCGGGCGGTACGGCTCTGCCAGCGAAGTGGTGCGGGCGGGCTTGCGCCTGCTGCAGGAGCGCGACGCTCAGCTCGCGGCGCTGCGCGGTGCCCTGGAACACGGTGAACGCAGCGGACCGGCGACGGCGATCACGAGCGCTGAGTTCCTCCAAGGCATGAAGGTCCGGGCCGGTGCCGATGGCTGAATTCCGGCTAAGTCCGGCCGCCATCACTGATCTTGAGGGTATCTGGCATGACACGTGTTCCGACTGGTCGGAGCAGCAGGCCGATGCCTATATCGGCCAGCTGTTTGACGCCTTCGCGGCTATGGCCGAATTTCCGCTGGCGGGAAAAGCCGCAGACGATATCCGGCTGGGATACCGGCGGCAGCGATGCGGATCACACGTGATCTTCTATCGGCCACAGGATTTCGGTGTCGAGATCGTTCGTATTCTGCATGGCCAGATGCTCGCACAGCTTCACTTGTAGCGCGCCGGTGCGCCGCCACGGCTTGCCTTCCCCGCCCGCCCCGGTCTATCCGGGCAGGCAAGAATGAGATTACAGGGAGGACGCCTTCATGGCGCTTGCGTTTGTATTTCCCGGTCAGGGCAGCCAGACCGTCGGCATGGGCCGTGAACTGGCCGAGACCTTTCCGGCTGCCCGCGCGGTTTATGACGCTGTCGATGATGCTCTGGGCGAGAAGCTCTCTGCGATCATCTGGGATGGCCCGATCGAGAGCCTCACCCTGACCCAGAACGCGCAGCCTGCCCTGATGGCGACATCGCTGGCGGTGATGGCGGCACTGGAAGAAGGGTTCGGCATTTCGGTTGATCTGGCGAAATACGCTGCGGGTCATTCGCTGGGCGAGTACTCGGCGCTGGCCGCGTCGGGGGCGCTGGCGCTCGATGACGCGGCAAGGCTTTTGCGTCTGCGTGGCCTGTCCATGCAAAAGGCTGTTCCGGTAGGCGAAGGTGCGATGGCGGCGATCCTCGGGGCCGATGAAGCCCAGGTCGCCAAGGCCGTCGAGGCCGGTTCGTCTGCCGGTGTGATCCAGATCGCCAATGACAATGCGCCGGGCCAGATCGTCATTTCCGGGGCCAAGGCCGCTGTCGAAGCGGCCATAGAGGCCGCCAAGGCCGACGGTATTCGAAAGGCGATGCTATTACCGGTGTCCGCGCCCTTCCATTGCGCGCTGATGCGCCCGGCTGCGGACGCCATGGCGGCGGCACTGTCATCGGCAACCATCCGTACGCCGCGCGTGCCGATCGTCACCAATGTGTCGGCCGGGCCTGTCAGCGATCCTGAAGTCATCCGCGCCCAGCTGGTCGAGCAGGTGACAGGCCGGGTGCGCTGGCGTGAGAGCGTCATCTGGATGGCCGGTGAGGGGGGGATTACCCGCTTTGCCGAAGCGGGTGCAGGCAAGGTGCTGTCAGGCATGCTCAAGCGCTCAGTGGATGGCGCTGAAGGCATCCCGCTCAACACGCCTGCCGATCTGGAAGCCTTCGCCGTATCTTTGAAAGGAAACAGCTAGATGTTCTCTCTGGAAGGAAAAAAGGCGCTGGTGACCGGCGCCACCGGCGGTCTGGGCAGCGAGATTGCCCGCGCACTTCACGCGCAAGGGGCTTCTGTGGCGCTGTCGGGCACACGCGCCGAAGTGCTCGAAACGCTGGCGTCCGAGCTGGGCGAACGCACGGCTGTAGTGCCCTGCAATCTGTCTGATGCGCAGGCCGTCGACAACCTGCCCAAGGCGGCATCCGAGGCGCTCGGCGGGCTGGATATTCTTATCTCCAATGCAGGCGTCACGCGCGACCAGCTTCTCATGCGCATGAAGGATGAGGACTGGGAGACGGTCATCAAGGTTAATCTGGAGGCCCATTTCCGCCTCTGCCGGGCCTCCATGCGCGGCATGATGAAAAACCGCTGGGGCCGCATTATCGGCATCACCTCGGTTGTCGGCGTGACGGGTAATCCCGGTCAGGCCAATTATGCCGCCTCCAAGGCAGGCATGATCGGGTTCTCCAAGGCGCTGGCGCAGGAAATTGCCTCGCGCGGTGTGACGGTGAACTGCGTGGCCCCGGGCTTTATCGCCTCGCCGATGACCGACGCGCTCAATGATGAGCAAAAAAGCGCGATTCTCGCAAAAATCCCCGCAGGCGGCCTCGGACAGGGATCTGACATTGCTGCCGCGTGTGTGTATCTGGCGAGCGATGAGGCCGGTTACGTTACAGGTCAGACATTGCACGTGAATGGCGGCATGGCCATGATCTGACGGGTCATGTGAGTCGTCTGCCTTCAAGCGGCGTCTTCGCGCTGGCATCAAGCCGCTGACGTTGCTAGCCTTGTGCGAAGCGGCGTGTTATCAGCCGCAACCTTATGAGAGCCGGGGCATTCGCACCGGCCCTATCCAGTCAGGGGGCACAAGGGGTCAAACGGCCTCGCCCGGAATTTTAGATAAAGGGTCCGTCATGTCTGACGTTTTTGATCGCGTTAAGAAGATCGTCATCGAGCACCTCGATGTGGAAGAAGACAAGGTCACGGAGAAAGCCTCCTTCATCGATGATCTTGGCGCGGACTCGCTGGACAATGTCGAGCTGGTCATGGCTTTCGAGGAAGAGTTCGACATCGAAATCCCCGATGATGCCGCCGAGCACATCCAGACCGTCGGCGATGCGGTGAAGTTCATTTCCGAGAAAGTCGGCTAGGCCGGCCTCGCAATCATGACCAAGCGTCGTGTTGTCGTCACGGGTCTCGGCATAGTCTCTCCGCTTGGGTGCGGTGTGGACCATGTCTGGGCGAAATTGCTCGCAGGGGAATCCGGGCTCGCCCGCGTTACCCATATCGAGACTGGGGATCTGCCCTGCCAGATCGCAGGAATCATTCCCCGGGTGGACGGCCGCAATGAAGGCGGGCCGGATGTGCCGGGATCGTTTGATCCCGACGCTGTCATGCCCGCCCGCGACGCCAAACGCATTGACGATTTCATCCTTTATGGCATTGCTGCCGCCGACGAGGCGATTGCCCATTCGGGCTGGCAGCCAAAGGATGATGCAGCACGTGAACGCGCCGGTGTCCTGATCGGATCAGGCATTGGCGGGCTGCAGACGATGTATGATGCATCGATCACGTTGCACGAACGCGGTCCGCGCAAACTCTCTCCGTTCGTGATCCCGGCCATGCTGATCAATCTGGCCTCCGGGCAGGTGTCGATCCGTCATGGTCTCAAAGGTCCCAACCACTCCGTTGTGACAGCCTGCTCAACCGGGGCGCATGCCATCGGCGATGCGGCGCGGCTGATCGCCTATGGCGATGCGGACGTGATGGTGGCTGGCGGCGCGGAAAGCGCGATCACGCGGCTGGGCTTTGGCGGCTTCTGCGCGGCACGCGCCATGTCCACCGGATTTAATGACAACCCCAAGGCCGGGTCACGTCCTTATGACAAGGACCGGGACGGTTTTGTCATGGGCGAGGGCGCCGGCGTTGTCGTTCTGGAAGAATACGAAGCCGCGAAAGCCCGCGGCGCCACGATCTACGCCGAAGTGGCGGGCTATGGCCTGTCAGGTGATGCCTATCACATCACCGCGCCGGCCGAGGATGGTGATGGCGGGTACCGCTCCATGAGCGCCGCGCTGAAAAGCGCTGGCCTGAGCGCGGCAGACATCGATTATGTGAATGCGCACGGTACCTCGACGCCCAAGGGTGACGAAATCGAGCTGAAAGCCGTCGAGCGCCTGCTTGGCGATTCGGCGGGCAAGGTGGTGATGTCGTCGACGAAATCGGCAACCGGCCATTTGCTGGGTGCGGCCGGTGCCATCGAGGCCATCTTCTCGATTCTGGCGATACGCGACGGTATGTGTCCGCCAACCCTCAATCTGGATAATCCGTCAGTGGAAAGCCCGGTCAATCTGGCACCCCACAAGGCGGTGAAGAAGGATATCCGGGTTGCCCTGTCCAACTCGTTCGGCTTTGGCGGTACCAATGCCTCGGTGATATTCAAGGCTGTCGACTGAGCACGCGTTCAGCGCCAGGGGCTTGTCATCATGAGCAATGACGGTGCGCCTGCCAGCAAAACCATCCGCGAGGGGCTGGGGCCAATGCGTCTTCTTGTTATTGCGATTTTCCTGATTGGCGCACTTGTCCTGGTGGCGGGCGGCGCGGTCATTGGCGGCTATGCCTGGCTGGGCTATCAGTTCAATGCCGAGGGACCGGGTCAGGAAGACACCACCATCCTGCTTGAACGCGGCGCCAGCGTGCGCGCCATTGCGGCGCAGCTTGAAGCCCGCGGCCTGATCTCCGATCAGCGCATCTTTCTGGCGCAGCTGCGCCTTGATGAGGAGCTGGGCCGCGAGCGCGCACCGATGCGTGCCGGTGAGTTCGCGATTCCGGCAGGCGCGTCCATGGCGGAAATCCACGACGTGCTGGCCCATGGCGAGGTGATCCAGCATCCGGTGAGCGTGCCGGAGGGCCTGACCAGCGCGATGATCGTGCGGATCGTCGAAGCCTCGGACGTGCTGACCGGCGAGATCGAGCGCGTGCCGGCCGAAGGCACGCTGTTGCCCGACACCTATCTTGTTGACCGGGGCACCTCGCGCCAGGCTGTTCTGGACCGCATGGCAGCCGCGCAAACCCGCTTGCTGGACCAGCTGTGGGAGACCCGGGACGCGGACCTGCCCTTCGGCACCCGCGAAGAGGCCATCAATCTGGCGTCTATCGTGGAGAAGGAGACCGGCATCGCGCATGAACGCCCGATGGTGGCATCGGTGTTTGTTAACCGGCTTCGCCGTGGCATTCGCCTGCAAAGCGATCCGACGATAATCTACGGCATTACGGGGGGTGAACCGCTGGGTCGCGGCATTCGCCGGTCGGAGCTTGATGACACCACCAACCCCTATCACACCTATCATATTGACGGTCTGCCCCCGACCCCGATTGCCAATCCCGGGCGTGAGTCGATTGCCGCGGTGCTGAACCCGCCAGAGAGCAATTATCTGTTCTTCGTGGCCGATGGCACAGGCGGTCACGCCTTTGCCGCAACGCTGGCCGAGCACAACCGAAATGTTGCCCGATGGCGGCAGATCGAGCGCGAGCGCGCGCGTTCGGGAGGCCGCTAGGAGATGGGCACCCTCTCCGGCATGACGGGATTTGCCCGCGCCAGCACGGGCACTGCCGGCGGGGAGCTGAGCGCTGAAGCGCGGTCGGTCAATGGACGCGGGCTGGACATCCGCTTGCGCCTGCCCGACGGCATGGCCCATCTGGAGGCGGAGGCGCGAGCCCGCATCAAGGCGGCGTTTGACCGCGGTTCGGTGTCCGTGACGGTGTCGGTGGACAAGGTTTCAGGCGCTGAAAGCGCCATCCATGTCGATCAGGCACGTCTACGCGCTCTGGCGCTGGCCGGGCGCGATCTTGTCGATGAAGGATTGGCAACCGCCCCTCGAATTGATGGCCTTCTGGCATTGCGCGGCGTCCTCATCAGTGAGGATGCGGCGGCCGGCAATGCAGCGGCAACTGAAGAAGCAGATACAGCCCTGCTGGCTGTTCTCGATGAGGTGACGCTTGCGCTGAAAGCGGCACGGCAAGCCGAAGGCGCGCAGCTCAAAACCATTCTGGAAAGCCAGATCAGCGAGATTGAGGCGCTGAAAATTCAAGCGGCAAATCATCCTGCCGCCAGCATCGAGGCTATTCGCGACCGGCTGAAACAAAAGATCGACGACCTCCTGCCGGGCGGAATTGATCCTGACCGGCTGGCGCAGGAAGCCGCGCTGATGGCGGTAAAGGCGGATACACGTGAAGAAATTGACCGGCTGACCGGTCATGTGGAGGCGGCGCGGACGCTTCTGGCGGGTGGCTCCCCTTGCGGGCGCAAGCTCGACTTTCTGGCGCAGGAGTTTAACCGGGAGGTCAATACGCTGTGTTCCAAGGCATCGGATCGCGGTCTGACCGAGATCGGTCTTGCCATGAAGCACGTTGTCGATCAGTTCCGCGAGCAGGTTCAGAATCTGGAGTAAGTGCATGCCTGTTGGATCGCTTTCCGGGCCGGTTTTCCGCGGGCAGAGGCGCGGCCTGATGCTGGTGTTGTCCAGCCCGTCGGGTGCCGGCAAGACCACGCTGTCACGCCGCCTGATCGCGTCGAACCCCGATCTGGTGCTGTCTGTATCAGCGACCACACGGGCGCCCCGCCCCGGCGAGGTGGACGGGCAGGACTATATCTTCCTGACCGAAAAAGAGTTCGAGCGGCAGGCGGAAAATGACGAGTTCTATGAGTACGCCCGCGTGTTCGGCCATTATTACGGCACGCCCAAGCGCGCCGTGGAAGAGGCGCTCGAAGAGGGCCGCGACGTCGTGTTTGACGTCGACTGGCAGGGCGGGCGGGCGTTGGCCGCCGGTGCGCCGCAGGACTGCGTGCGCGTTTTCATCCTGCCGCCTTCTTTGAACCTCCTGCGCGACCGGCTGACCAAACGGGCCCAGGATTCCGACGATGTGATCCGGGGACGTATGGCGCGCGCCAAGGCCGAGATCGAGCACTGGGACGAGTATGACTATGTCATCCTCAATGATGATTTTTCCGAGGCTCTGGAGCGCCTGTCGCTGATTTTGCACGCCGAGCGGCTGCGCCGCGTGCGCCATCCCTGGCTGGAAGGCTTTGTCAGCGCCTTGATGGACGAAGGTTAATATTGGCGCAGCTTGCGGGCTGCCCCTGACAGGGCCTAACCTCCTCCAATCCTAGACTGGAGGGGTATCCCATGAACATTATGAGCGAGCTTCACGCCGGTGTCGGCGCAGGTGTTGCAGCATTGGTGCTGGCGTTTATGCCGGCTGCTGCCATTGCGCAGACAGAGGCTGTGCCGCGTTACGACGCGGAAGCCTTCTATGCGACAACCAGCTATTCGCTGGGCAGCGCCGCTGGCCATGTCTTCAATGCAGAAACCGGACATCTGCTCATCAGCTCTGATGAGACCGGCGTGTTCAACGCCTATGCGCTGGACCCGGCGACAGGAGAGCGCACCGCGCTCACCTCATCTGACGCCAACGCGACTTTCGCTGTCAGCTGGTTTCCCGCCGACGGCCGCGCGCTGGTGACGGCTGACCAGGGCGGCAACGAGCTCAACCACGTCTATGTCCGCGAGCTCGATGGCTCGTTGCAAGACCTCACGCCAGGCGAGAACGTCAAAGCCAGCTTTGCCGGCTGGTCGGCTGACGGATCCCAGTTCTGGCTGATGACGAATGAGCGCGATCCTGCGGCATTCGATCTGTATGCCTATGATGCCACCAGCTATGAACGCGAGCTTGTGTTCGAGAACACAACCGCCTTCGAGCCCGGCTCCATCAGCCCTGATGGCCGTTATCTGGCGCTGGTACGCAACCGTACGTCCGCTGATAGCGACATCTTCCTTGCCGATCTGAACGAGGCTGATGCCGAGCCGGCGCTCATTACGGAGCATGAAGGCAACATCGCCTACAGCGCCTACACCTTCACACCTGACAGCTCTGCGCTGGTGTATGCCACCAATGAGCATGGAGAGTTCAATCAGGCTTGGACCTATGACCTTGAAACGTCAGAAAGGGCTGCGTTGATCGAGGCTGACTGGGACGTGATGTATGTGAGCTATTCACCCTCAGGCAATTACCGGGTTCATGCGATAAACGAGGATGGCCGGACGGCGGTCACCTTGCTGGACACCCGGACCGGCGATGCCGTGGAACTTTCCGGCCTTCCTGACGGTGATCTTGGCGGCGTGCGCTTCTCGCGTGATGAGACGACGATTGCGCTGGGTGTCAGCTCGTCCACTTCCCCGGCCGATATCTACACCGCTGATCTGGAAAGCGGCGAGACGACCCGGCTCACCAGTGCGCTCAACCCTGCGATAGATGAAGCCCACTTGGTGGGAGCGCAGATTGTACGCTTTGAAAGCTTCGACGGGCTTGAAATTCCCGGCATTCTTTATGTGCCTCATGGCGCTGATGGAGAAAATCCGGTTCCGGCACTGGTCTGGGTCCATGGCGGGCCGGGCGGGCAGAGCCGGGCAGGCTACTCGGCCGCGATCCAGCATCTGGTCAATCACGGCTATGCGGTCTACGCGGCCAATAATCGTGGCTCATCAGGTTACGGAAAGACCTTCTACCATCTGGACGACCGGCGTCATGGCGAGGAAGACCTGCGCGATATTGTGGCGGCAGGTGACTGGCTGCGCGAACAGGACTGGGTACGTGATGATGCTGTCGGCGTGATCGGCGGCTCCTATGGGGGCTATATCACGGCGGCTGCGCTGACCTTCCACCCGGAAGCGTTCGATGTCGGAATCAATATTTTCGGCGTTACCAACTGGGTTCGCACGCTGGAATCCATTCCGCCCTGGTGGGCAAGCTTCCGCGAAGCGCTCTACGACGAGATGGGTGATCCGGCGACGGATGCGGAGCGTCATCGTGCCATTTCTCCGCTCTTTCACGCTGACAATATCGTGCGCCCCATGCTGGTGATCCAGGGAGCGAACGATCCACGTGTCCTGCAGGTGGAAAGTGATGAGCTGGTTGAGGCGGCGCGCGCCAACGGCGCAACCGTCGAGTACGTGATCTTCCCTGATGAGGGGCATGGGTTCCTGCGCCGCGAAAACCGCATTACGGCGTCGAATGCCTATGTGGATTTCCTTGACACCTATCTGTCGGGTGACGGCGAGTAGAGCCTTGCCGGGATGCATGTAAGGGCGGGCCGTGCGGAGATCAGCTCCGTGCGGCCCGCCATGCTTTGGCCAGCGCCATGAAGCCGTCCGGTGCGATCGTCTCGGCACGCGCCCCCGGATCAATACCGCAACTTGCCAGCAATTCCTCTGCGCTCGCACGCGTTTGCGAAGCAGCTTGGGCGAGCGATTTGCGTAAAGTCTTGCGCCGCTGGCCGAATGCGCTGGCCGTTATGGCAGATAGCGCTTCGACATCGCCAAATCGCTGCGCGTCCGGCAGGGGGTCGATCACAACAACAGCGCTATCGACTTTTGGCGGCGGGGTGAAGGCGCGGGCGGGCAGGGTAAAGGCATATCTTGCCTTTGCCCGCGCCGCGGTCAGGATGGCGAGCCGTCCATAGGCATTTTCGCCGGTGCGCGCCACGATGCGCTCTGCCACCTCTTTCTGGAACATCAGCACAGCGCGCGACCACCACACAGGTTCTGCCTCCAGCCAGCCGGTATAAAGGGCCGTGCCGACATTATAAGGCAGGTTGGCCGCGATGACGGCGCGTGCTCCGGCTTCGATGCCCAGCGCCTCGCGGCCTATTTTCAGCGCGTCCGCCTCAATGATGCTGAGCCGGCCATCAAACGCATCATTGATTTCTGCAAGTGCGGGCGCAAAGCGCGGATCTTTCTCGATGGCGACAACGCGCGACGCGCCCTCAGCCAGAAGGGCGCGCGTCAGGCCACCCGGACCCGGTCCCACCTCTATCGCCACGCTGCCCGGCAGGTCTCCGCACAGGCGGGCGATCTTGGCTGTCAGGTTCAGGTCGAGCAGGAAGTGCTGGCCAAGCCGCTTGTCGGCGGCAAGGCCGTGGGCTGCGATAACCTCGCGCAAGGGTGGCAGGGCCTGGGCGGTCATGGGGCCAGCTGTCTGTTGGCGGCGATGTCACTGGCAAGCCGGATGGCAGCGATCAGGCTGTCAGGTCGGGCGATCCCTTTGCCTGCAATGTCTTTTGCCGTGCCGTGATCCGGCGACGTCCGGACGATGGGCAGGCCCAGCGTGACGTTAACTCCGCCATGAAAATCGAGCGTTTTGACGGGGATTAGCCCCTGATCGTGATACAGGCAGATCGCGGCGTCATAATGCGCGCGCGCCTCGGCATGGAACATCGTGTCAGGCGGCATCGGGCCTGAAATGGCGATGCCTTTGGCGCGCAGGGTTTTGAGTGCCGGCGCGAGGATGTCGATCTCCTCGCGTCCCATGCTGCCCTCTTCTCCGGCGTGAGGGTTCAGCCCTGCAAGTGCCAGCCGCGGCGAGCCGATCGCGAAATCGCGTTTCAGGGCCTCAAAGGCAATGCCCGCCGTATGTATGACGGCCTCGGACGTCAGCGACGAAATCGCGTCACGCAAGGGCTGATGGATCGTCACCAGAACGGTTTTCAGTTGCGTGTTGGCCAGCATCATTACGGGGCCGCGCTCACCCGCCATAGACATGTCAGATGTCAGGTGTGCGAGGAATTCGGTATGGCCGGGGAAGGCGAAGCCCTGCCCGTACAGGGCTGACTTGGCGATCGGGTTCGTCACCAGACCCGACGCTTCGCCGGTCCGCGTACGTGCCACGGCGTCCTCTATCGAAGCTACGGCGCGGATGCCGGGCGTGTCAGGCAGAACCGGGAGGCCGCGCGAAAACACACGGGGCGCATCGGCGCAGGAGGAGACCTGGACAGGTGGCGGCAATCCGAGCGCCGCAGCCAGGCCGGCAAAAATGTCAAAGCCGCCCGCCACGGCAAAGGCCGGTCCGGTGGCGTGCAGGGCATGCCAGGCTTTCAGCGTGATTTCCGGGCCGATGCCTTCAGGATCGCCCAGCGTGATGATCAGGGGCGCGTGCGCCGTTGACATCAGAAATCGCCAACCATCTCCACCGTCGCGCCATTGCGCAGATCGCGCAGCCAGCGGCGCGCCAGAAGCGAAAGCTGCTGGTTGATGATCTGGTTCTCGATCTCGTCGGCCTGAGGAACGCCAGGGCCGCCAAGGTTGCGTTCACACAGGATGAATACCTGAAGGCCTGCGCCTGTTTCCAGAACATCGCTGGCCTGGCCATTATCGAGACCGGAGAGAGCGGAGCGAATCTGCGGCACCAGTGCGTTCGCGCCTACCGTGCCAAGGTCAGTGACAATCGCGCGTGGAACCGACGAAAAATCTCCCGCCACATCGGAGCAGCCATCCACCCCGCTGGCGGCCTGTTCGAGGGCTGCGCGGCTTTCAGGATTGATCTGCGAGTTCACCAGCGTCACCTGTTGCAGGGTGAATTGCTCAATGACCTGTCCTTCGCGCTGGTCGGCCAGGGCCACGATCATGAAGCCGCCGGGCACCCGGATCGGATTGGAAATACTGCCGACAGGCATTTGCTGGACAACCTGGGCTACTTGCGGGCGCAACTGGTCGGAGCTCAGCCAGCCGGCATCACCGCCCGAAGCAGCGGTGGGAGCGTCGGACATTTGCTGGGCAACGGCATGGAACGGGGCACCGCGCTCAAGCGCGCCATAGATGGCCGCGATGCGCTCTTCCGCCTCTGATTCGCCGCCGCTTGCGGGCAGGTTCACCATGATTTCGGCCACCCGGTGCTGGGTCTGCGAGGCGCTCTCGAGCAAGCGTTCCAGCGCGCGTTCGATCTGGGCGTCTGATACCCTTACGCGGCTGCGATAGCGCCCGCTGACCAGATAAGACCAGGCAATTTCGGCGCGAAGTTGCTGGCGCATCGTGTCGATACTGGCCCCGGCACTCTCCAGATCGGCCTGGATCTCGGCGACGGTGACGCCATTGCGCGCAGCGATATCAGCGATCGCGTCGTCGACCTCTTCCTCGGTGATCGGAACTTCAAATTCCGCGGCGGTCTGCAATTGCAGGGATTCTTCCACCAGGGACCGCAAAGCCTGTTCCTGCACCTGAGCCAGCACCTCCTCATTGGGCTGGATACCCGACGTGGTGAGGATGAAGCGCATCCGGTCACGCACCTCATAGGTGGTGATGGGTTCGTCGTTGACGATAGCGGCTATGCCTTCAACCTGCTGGGCGTGTGCGTCAGGCACGAGCATCAGGCAGAAGGGTGCTGTGAGGCACAACGCCAGACGCTTCAGTGACGAAATCGGCATAGGTGTCGGTTCCCGGTTGTCTGCCCACAGACCATACTGATCACGAGCTTTGAGGCAATCATGTGGACAGGACGCATGACAGCTTTCAGCCGTCCTCTGTCACGGCGATATACAATAGCGCAGCAAGCGCGAACAGGGCCGGTGCTGACCACGCCGCGCTAACCGTGTCGAGATTGCCTGCCGACCCGAGCCCGGACAGCATGCGTTGAAGGAAATAAAGCAGGAATCCGCCCAGCCCGCCAGCCAGTGCAAATCCGGCCGCTCCGCCCAGCCGCGACAGACGCAAGGTTGCCGCAATGGCCATCAGAGCTGCGGCCGCCAGCAATAGCGGCTGCGCCAGCAAAGATTGCCAGCGGATCTCATAGGCGCGTGTCGACAGCCCTGCTTCACGCGCTGAAACGATGACTTCGGGCAATCGCCAGAACGACACGCCTTGTGTGGAGCGTGTGCGCTCGAACAGGGCTTCAGGTCCGGTGCGGGTGGGGAGCGAAACGTCGCCAAGTGAGGCAGCGCCGGTTTCGGGGCGGTATTCAACCGCGTCGTTGAGCTGCCAGAACCCGCCGGAAAGGCGCGCCTGACCGGCCTCGATCTGTTGTTCCAGAACCGGTCTGTCATCGTTTGCGCCTTGCAGGCTGTAAAAGCGGAATACCGGATCGACCAGACGCGCATCGTCAATGCCGCGCGCGGCAATGATGACGACCTGGTCGTCGCTGACCTCACGCAGCCAGACCCGCGCGCCGCTGACTTCTTCCACAGGCCGGTTCTCGAACAGGGCCGACCTGCGTGCCTCAAAATGCGCATTGGTTGCAGCACCCAGCGGATTGAGCAGAACGCTTCCGGCCAGCCCCACAGCCAAGGCCAGCGCCACCGCGGGCGCCATGATGCGCCAGACGGACACGCCGGAAGCGCGCATCACGATAAGCTCGCTGCGCCGGTTCAGCCGGAAAAACGTCCACAACACCCCGAACAGGATAATGAAGGGCAGGGTATCCTGAATCAGCAGCGGCAGCTTGAGAAGGCTGAACAGGGCAGTGTCTGCGGGTGAGATGTCGACACGCGTTGCGATGTCGCGGGATGTTTCGACAAAATCAATCAGCAGGATTACCGCTATAACGATGACCGCCGCGCCGAGAATTCCGGTGAAGGTCTGCCAGAGCAGATAGCGGGTCAGAACTCGCATCAGGCGCTCCCTGCTGCGTGAGGCGACAGGCGGCGTGCGGCGAAGCGGGCCGGCCGGTGGATCACGATGTAGGCGCCGGCAATGCCTGCCAGCGGGATGCCATATTGAAGCCAGTTCAGTTCCGGCGAACTGGCGGTGCCCGCCTGCACGGCAAACCCGATCAGCCGGACCAGCAGGGCACAGGCACCGGCCAGTGCTACCGCACGGGCATAGCCGGTCCGCCGTGGCGGCCCGCTCATGAATGCCGCAAGAGCGATCATGGCGAAGGCAAGATTATATAGGGGTGCTGACAGGCGGTAATGGCCTTCCGACAAGAGGTTGGCGCGGCCGCGTGCCCGGGCCACATCGCCGGGGCTGGGATTGAACAGTTCAGGCAGATAGCGGTCGCTTTCCTTGAAAAAGAAGGCGTCGGTCGGGTCGATAAAGGCCGTGAGGTCAAACTCATAGCTGTCAAAGGTCAGGCTCGACAGCGTGCCTGACTCGTCGATTTGGGAAACCACGCCGTCGCGCAGCTGCATCACAGGCCCGCGGCCGGCGCGGATGATCTGACCGTGGCGTGCAGAGTAGGCGGTGCTGGATTGTCCCCGGCCGTCCTCGATAAACACGTCGGTCATGGTGCCGCCATCACCCAGCGCGCGTGCGTAGAACGTCACATCAGCGCCCATGCTCACGAATTCGCCCGGCCGCATCACGCTGGCGGCGATATCTGTGCGCACTTCATAAATGGCCTCACGCATCTCGCGATAGGCGGTTGGCTGAACGAAAAGATTGACCGCCAGATTGATCAGGGTCGCGTACACCGCGACACGCAGGAACGGCGAAAGCCGCTCACGGCGGCTCAGGCCTGCCGCGGCAGCCACCGTCAGCTCGGACTCGCTCATCATCCGGTTCAGCGCGACTGCGCAGGCGATAAACACCGCTATCGGCAGCAAGAGGGCAACAATCTGGGGCACGGCCAGAACAGTGACCCACAAAAAGACCAGCAAGGTCTCGCCGCGATCCGCAACGAGATTGAGGTTGGAGAGCGACTGGGTGAGAATCGCCAGCCCCGTCAATGCGGCAAGCGTTGTCAGGAATGGCAATAATGCCTGCCGGAAGGCATAGCGCTGAAACAGTTTCATGGAAAAGCAGGCCCGCCCCTTGCGGTCTTTGGTGTGTCGACAGACTTCTACCCCGGCTTCAGATCGGATACCACTAAGTCCAGCCATATTCCCGCAGTGCGGCGGCTAATACTGTATCGGGTGTCCGGTGCGTACTGCCCACTAGCTGCGCGATCCGTCTGCAAGAAAGGAATTCCATGCATATCAAGTTCGCCTCGAAACCGTCCGGTGATGCGCTTGCCGTGGCCGTTTACGAGAAAGCCAGCCTGTCAGTATCGGCAAAGGCGCTGGAGGAAGCCACGGGCGGCGCGCTGACGCGGGCGATCAAGGCGTCGCGGTTTACCGGCGAAGCAGGTCAGGTGCTGGAAATTGCCGCGCCGTCAGGAAGCAAGGCGTCAAGGATCGTTCTGTTCGGACTGGGCGCCAAGAAGGCAGCGGACGGAAATGTCTATGAAAAAGCTCTGGCCAGCACGGTCAAGCAGCTGCTCATGGGCGGCACGCACACCCTGTCGGTTCATATCGATGCGGAAGACGGCGAACTGGCTTCGCGCGCGGCGCTGGGAGCGACCATGGCCGCCTACCGCTTTGATCAGTACCGCACCAAGCTGAAAGCCGACAAGAAACCGTCCCTGACCACCGTCGAGATTGTGGCGGCAGACGACAAGGCTGCCAAAAAGGCCTGGAAGAGCTGGGAAGCTGTCGCCGAAGGCGTGAAGCTGGCGCGCGACTTCGTGATGGAGCCGCCCAACATTCTCTACCCGGAAGAGTATGCCAAGCGCATAGCCAAGCTGGAAAAAGAAGGCCTCGAGATCGAGGTGCTTGGCGAATCGCAGATGAAGAAGCTGGGCATGGGTTCGCTTCTGGGCGTCAGCCAGGGCTCTGCCCGCGAAGCCAAGCTGGTCATCATGCGCTGGAATGGCGGCAAGGATGGCGACAAGCCGCTGGCCTTTGTCGGCAAGGGTCTGACCTTTGATACCGGCGGCATCTCGCTGAAGCCCGGACCGGGTATGGAAGAAATGAAGGGCGATATGGGCGGCTCGGCCGCCGTTGTCGGCCTGATGCGCGCGCTCGCGGGCCGCAAGGCGAAGGCCAATGTGGTCGGCGTTGTCGCGTTGGTGGAAAACATGCCCGACGGCAATGCCCAGCGTCCTGGCGATGTCGTCACCTCGATGTCCGGCCAGACCATCGAAATCCTCAACACCGACGCAGAAGGCCGCCTGGTCCTGGCCGATGCGCTCTGGTACACGCAAGAGCGCTTCGACCCGGCCTTTATCATTGATCTGGCGACGCTGACCGGCGCGGTACTCATTGCACTCGGGCACGAACATGCCGCCATCTTCTCCAATGACGACAAGCTGGCCGACCGGCTTTTCGCGGCCGGCAAGGCCTCTGATGAGGGCGTGTGGCGCCTGCCCATCGGGCCGGAATATGACCGCCATATCGACAGCGATATTGCCGATATGAAAAATCTCGGTCAGGGCCGCAATGCCGGCTCGATTGCCGGCGCGGTATTCCTGCAGCGTTTTGTCAACGGCAAGCCGTGGGTGCATATGGATATTGCGGGTACGGCCATGTATGCCGGCTCGAAGGATCCGCGCCTTCCTGCTTTCGGCACAGGTTATGGCGTACGGGTGCTAGACCGGCTGGTGCGCGATTTCTACGAGAGCTGATAGCGCGCGCTGATGGCCGAGCTCTGGTTCTATCATCTGGAAAAGGCCGGTGTGGGCGATGTTCTGCCCGGCCTGCTTCAGAAAGTTCTGGAGCGCGGTTCGCGCGCGCTGGTCGTCGCGCCAGATGAAGAAACGGCCTCCAGGCTGGATGCACAGCTCTGGACGTTCCGCGACGAGAGCTTCCTGCCACACGGGCGCGACAGCGAGCCGCACGCCCCGCGTCAGCCGGTTCTGATTTCCACGCAGACCCGAAATGTGAATGCAGCGGACATGTTGTTCTGTCTGGGCGGTGTTGATCCGGGAAACCCGGACGAGTGGAGCCGCGTTATCCTTCTGTTCGAGGACAGCGATCAGGCGGCCAAGCAGGGCGCGCGGTCATTGTGGTCGGCCATGAAAAAGTCCGGAACGGCTGTATCCTACTGGAAACAGTCCGATCAGGGACGCTGGGAGAAACAGGGATGATCCGACACGCTGCCGCATTTGCGGCTTTCGCCTTGCTGGCCGCTTGCGCGACGCCGGTCAGTGACGCGCCGCAGGACAATATTGTCGATCCGTCGGGCGGGCGCGAATGCCCGGCTGACGAGTTTCAGATGCTGGTCGGCCAGCTCGGGGGCGAGATTGATACCTCCACCCTGCCGGTTCCGCACCGGATTTACGGCCGCGGCGATGCGGTGACGATGGATTATCGCTCCGACCGGATGAATATCGTGGTCGGCGATGACGGTCGCGTGGAGCGCGTCTCCTGCGGCTAATTCCGGCAGCCCTTAAGCAAAACTCGCATATCATTTAGCAATGCTGGTGTGCGCTGCATCGCAGCCGCGCCTTAGGCTCTGCCCATAGTCAATGTTGACCGAGGGAGTGTGCGAAAATGAGCAACGAAGAGTCACGCCAGACCAGCGCGGTTTATGATGAGGTGGTGGCAGCCAATGCCGCCTATACAAGCGCGTTCGACAAGGGTGATCTGGCCCTGCCGCCGGCACGCGCGTTTGCCATCCTTACGTGTATGGATGCCCGTCTGGATCCCGCGAAATATGCCGGGCTTGCCGAGGGCGATGCCCACGTCATCCGTAACGCCGGCGGGCGGGCCAGCGATGATGCCATCCGGTCTCTGGTCATATCTCACAAGCTGCTGGGCACCCGCGAATGGTTCGTCATCCATCATACCGATTGCGGCATGGAGCTGTTTGACGGGCCGACGATTGCCGGCCTGCTGGAAACCAGCCTGACGACGGCCGAATTTGACGGCGAACAATGGCGCAATACCGAAGCGTCCGGCGGCTCAAAGGAGGGCTGGCATGTCGCATGGCTGGCGTTCAAGGGACTGGAGCAAAGCGTTCGCGATGATGTGGAGCGTATCCGCAACCACCCGCTAACCCCGCCAGACATCCCGGTTCACGGCTTTGTGTATGATGTCAGGACGGGCCGCCTTTTGCCTGTTGGCTGACAACGGCGCGCCTATGTCCTAACCTCGCCGGGCTGGAAAAGAGGCCGGGGAGTACAAGATGATTTCTGTGTTGATGATGGCCGCAGCGCTGCTGGTGCAGGATGCGGGCGCTGAGGCCATGATGGCCAATAGCGAGCATGTTGAAATGCGTGCCTTGCGGGAGGACGGCCGCAATGTCTACCGCGCCGGTCCGTGGAGCGGTGAGTTCACCGTCGGCGGCATGCGTATGCGCGTCATGGGAATCCGGTCGCTGGACCGGGTCCGCAATGCCTTTACGGTCGAAGGGCCGGGCTTTGAAGATGGACCGCTCAGCGTAGACTGTGCGGGCCGCGAAAGCAGCACCACGTTCGTGATCACATGGGAGCGCGAACGCATCACCTATTCGTGCAGCTTCTCGCGCAATGGCGAGGTTCTCGAGGACGCCAGCTTCGAGCTGGCCTTCTCGCGCTCGGGCGGATTTTTCTCCCGCGCGCGCACCGAGCGGGCGGGCCAGATCACGCTTGATGGCCGAACCTTGCAGTTTGAAACACGGCGTCTCAGCGGCGGCATCGGCCTGCCGACAGGCCGCGTGCCGGGCTATATCCTGACCACCCCGGACGGACGCGATATTGGCGGCATGGATTACCGCATCATGCGGCCCATGCTCTACGTACCGCACGAGGGCGATGAAGACCGGGCGATCGTGGCGGTGACGGCGCTGATCCTGTCCATGTTCATGGACCCGGCAAACAGTAATGACTGAACCAGTCGGGCGCCGGGTTGAAGCCCGGCGTCCATCTGTCTAGTTTGACCGCTCTGAACAGACGAACAGACCGGGCAGCCGGTCCGTCCGCTCTCGCCGGGCACCGTCGCCTGTCCTGTTCGATTGATAACGATCAGGGAGGACAGGCTATGGCCCAACTATCCGGAAGATTTACGGCATTGAACGTGCGGTTGCTTGCACCGCTTTTTGCACTGGCTATGGCAGCCAGTTTGACGGTTGCCGCATCGGGGGCTGCTGGCGCGCAGCGCGGCGACAACTACACCCTGCACCTTGATGAGCGCGCCGTTACGGCGCTGGCGGAGCGTGCCGGGGACAGGGGTATTGCGGCGGCAGATTTTGCGAACTGGTTTGGCGAGAATGCCCGTTTTGGAGCCGAGCGCGGTGTTCGCGGTCTATCCGTGCCGGCTCAGCTGTCGGTCATGGCGGTTGATGGATCGGGCCGGTTGACGGCTCAGGCCGAAGTCCCGGTCGAAATATCCGAGCGCGGAGACGTCCGTCTTGACCGGCGCGGGCTGGAGAGAGCGTTCACGCAGGCCTTTCCGAGTGATACCTTTTTCCCCACCGACACCTTCCATAAACATAATCCCAACGTGGACTTCTTCCCGTCCGATACATTCATAAGCTCCCGCAGGGAGTTGGACCGGGTAGCTGCCACGTTTGGTCAACGCGCCAGCCGCGAAGGATACGCGCTATTCATCGCGGTGGTACCGGCTGGCGAGAGATTCGATCCTCCGGTGAGTCCGGGCGCGACAGCAGTCGCAGGCCGGTTCGACTAGGGCCGAGGGTTTGGCGGTCAAGGGCCCCGGCATTCAAATCCCCGCCGCCTCGCGCGCCTGCTCATAGGCCTCGTCAGCTTCGAGCCAGCTCATTTCGGCTGCCTCGATAAGCTCTTCGGCGCGTGCCCGCTTTTTGGTGAGCTCGGTAGCAAGGCCGGGGTCTTTCTCCCACAGGCCCGGCACGGCCAGCCCTGTATCTATGGTGGCCAGCACGCCTTTGAGGCGTTCAGCCTCCCGCTCCCATTTAAGGGCCTCGGCTTTGAGCGGTTTGAGCCTGGAGCGCGCCTCGGCTGCGTCCTTACGCCGTTCCAGCTTCGCGTCCGGTTTGGCCTTGCCGCGTCCATTGCCCTCTGTTTCGGGCCGCAATAGCTGCTTTCGGTACTCGTCCATATCGCCCTGATAGGGCTTCACGGTCCCGCCCTCGGCGATCCAGAGCCGGTCCACACACGCCTCGATCAGGTGGCGGTCGTGGCTGATCAGGATCACCGCACCCTCATAGGTGTTGAGCGCATCCATCAGGGCGGCGCGGCTGTCCATGTCCAGATGGTTGGTTGGTTCGTCGAGTATCAGCAAATGCGCGCCGTGAAAGCTGATCAGATTCATCAGCAATCGCGCCTTCTCGCCGCCGGAAAGGTCCTTGGCGGGCGTTTCCTGACGGTCGCCGGGCAAGCCGAACCGGGCCAGACGCGCCCTGCGCTGTGCCTCGGTGGCGTCCGGCATCAGTTCGAGAATATGCTGGTAGGCCGAGGTGTTGGGATGCAGCGCGTCGATCTGGTGCTGCGCGAAATGCGCAATCTCCAGCTTCTTGTGCATGCGCATGGATCCGGAGAGCACGGGGATCTGCCCCGTCAGCAGCTTGGCAAAGGTGGATTTACCGGCACCATTGCGGCCCAGAAGGCCGATACGGTCATCAATGTCGATGCGCAGATCCATGTTCTTGAGGATCACGGTATCCGCATCATAGCCCGTCGCGGCACCGTCCAGGCGCACGAGCGGGTTGGCCATGCGGCGCGGCGCAAACGGCAGATCGAAGGGCGCAACCGGATCCGCAACCGAGGTCGCCACGGGCTGCATCTTCTCCAGCCGTTTGACGCGCGACTGTGCCTGTTTGGCCTTGCTGGCCTTGGCTTTGAACCGGTCGACGAAGGCCTGCAGGCGCCGGCGCTCATCCTCCTGCTTTTCGACCAGCTTCATGGTCAGACGCTGGCGTTCGGCGAGTTGCTTTTCAAACTGGTCGTACCCGCCGTCCCAGACGGTGAATTTTGCGTCCTTGAGATGCGCGATCATGTCCAGCGAGGCGTTCAGAAGGCCCCTGTCGTGCGAAATCAGCAGCACAGCACCGGAAAATTTCTGCAGATAATTCTCCAGCCAGACCGCGCCTTCCAGGTCGAGATAGTTGGTCGGTTCGTCCAGCAACAAGAGGTCAGGCCGGGCGAACAGGGTCGCCGCCAGTGCGGCGCGCATCCGCCAGCCACCCGAGAAGGCCGAGCAGGGGCGTTGCTGATCGTCATTGGAAAAGCCCAGCCCGTGCAGGATGGCGCCCGCGCGCGCTTCCGCCGAATGCGCATCAATATCGGCCAGGCGTGTCTGGATATCGGCGATACGGTTCGGCTCGGTGGCTGTTTCGGCCTCTGCAAGCAAAGACGCCCGCTCGGTATCGGCGGCCAGAACGAAATCACGTATCGAAACCGGCCCGCCGGGGGCCTCCTGTTCCACGCTGCCCATGCGCATGCCCGGCTGGATGCGGATATCGCCGCTTTCGGCATGTGTTTCGCCACGGATCAGGCGCAGGAGCGTCGATTTGCCGGTGCCATTGCGCCCGACAAGGCCCATCTTGGTCTTGGCTGGCAGGAACAGCGTTGCCTGCTCGAACAGGATACGCCCTTCAATGCGGTAGGTGAGATCGTTGATGTGCAGCATAGCTGCCGCGTAGCACGCCTTGTTACCGGGTAAAAGCGCCGCTATAAGCCGCGCCAAACCACTCCTCCCCAGCTTTCACCAAAGGGATACACAAACCATGGCGCTGCAACGCACGTTCTCGATCATCAAGCCTGATGCCACCAAGCGTAACCTGACCGGCAAGATCAATGCCCTGATCGAGGATGCCGGGCTTCGCATCATCGCGCAAAAGCGTATCCAGATGACCAAAGCCCAGGCCGAGACCTTCTATGGCGTGCACCGCGAACGTCCCTTCTTCAATGACCTGGTGTCGTTCATGACTTCCGGCCCGGTTGTGGTGCAGGTGCTTGAAGGCGAAGACGCGATCGCGAAATACCGCACCGTCATGGGCGCCACCAACCCGGCCAATGCCGATGAGGGCACGATCCGCAAGGTGTTTGCCGAATCCATCGAAGCCAACTCCGTACATGGCTCTGACGCGCCGGAAACCGCTGCCGAGGAAATCGCCTATTTCTTTGCCGGTCTGGAACTGGTGGGCTAGTCACCGCTTCGTTTTTGAATTGAAAAAGCCCGGCCATCACGCCGGGCTTTTTTGTTGGCCGGGTTTGCTTTCCTGTGTCCGGATGAACCCTGTTTCAAAGCGCTTTTTGCTGACTGACGGCAATTCCCGCGCTACCGATTGTCGAAACAGGGCGCTCTGGCGTGTCACCCTGTCAGAAGCCGCCATTCCGGCGTCTTCATTACTTCCGGACCAACCGGAAACCAAGGAGACACAGACATGCAGTTCATGCTCATCTTCAAAGAAACTCCCGGCGATTTCGCGGCGCGCACCGACCCTCACCAGTCACAACCTTACTGGGCAGGCTGGAGCGCGTTCATCGGCGCCATGTCAGAGGCCGGACTGATTGTGAACGGGGATGGCCTGCAAGGACCACAGACCGCGACGATCCTGCAGGTGCGCGACGGCAAGCGCATCGTGCATGACGGCCCGTTCGCCGAGACCAAGGAACAGCTGGGTGGCTATGTCGTGATTGAGGTGCCAGACCTCGATACGGCTATCGACTGGGCTGCAAAGGCGCCTTGCGCGCACACAGCGTCGGTCGAGGTCCGCCCGGTCATGCCGCCGATGACAGCGCCCAGCGCGTGAACAACCACGCTGATCCGTCCTACCGGGCCGCCGAACAGGCGGCCCGGAACGGCTATGGCAAGCTGGTCGCAATCCTTGCCGCGCATGATCAGGACATCGCGGCTGCCGAGGATGCGCTGGGCGAGGCCCTGGTCGCCGCGCTGAACGCCTGGCCCGTGCAAGGCGTCCCGCAAAGCCCGGAAGCCTGGCTCGTCACGGTGGCGCGCAACCGGCTGAAGAACGCGGCGCGGAGCCGCGCCGTGCGTCTGCTAGCCGAACCTGAACTGATGCGCCGGGCAATGCCCGATCCAGAAACGTCGGACTTCCCCGACCGGCGCCTGCAACTGATGCTGGCGTGCGCCCACCCGGCCATCGACGCCGCGGCGCGTGCGCCGTTGATCCTGCAAGTCATTCTGGGCATTGATGCAGCCCGCATAGCGCGCGCCTTCCTCACCGAACCGTCCGCCATGTCCCAGCGTCTCGTCCGGGCGAAGGCGCGCATTCGTGATGTCGGCCTGCGCTATGAGCTGCCCGGGCCGGAGGATATGCCCGAGCGGCTGGCCGCGGTGCTGGACGCGATCTACGCCGCGTTCGGTGACGGATATGACAGGCTGGAAATGCCCGGCGCCCACGGCGCTCTCACCGGGGAAGCCATATGGCTCGCTCGGCTGATCGTGGAGATGTTGCCCGATGAACCCGAAGCAAAAGGCCTGCTGGCACTGATGCTTTACTGTGCCGCCCGGCGCGCGGCGCGGCGGGACCAGGAGGGACGCTTCGTGCCGTTGGCTGAACAGAATCCGAAGCTCTGGGACCGCACCATGGTCATCGAGGCGGAAGGCTTGCTGATTGCCGCTGCACGCGCAGGCCGGTTTGGCCGCTATCAGTGTGAGGCGGCTATCCAGTCGGTTCATGTCCAACGGGCGGCGACCGGGCAACTGAATCTGCAGGCCTTGCGCACGCTCTATGACCTGCTGGTCACGCGCACCGACAGTATAGGGGCGCGTATCGGCCGGGCGGTCGTAATGGCCGATGCGGGTGATCCTGACGCGGCGCTGGCCGATCTTGAGGCGATCGACCGTCAGCGCATAGCCGCTCATCAGCCCTGGTGGGTGGCGCGCGCCCATTGTGCCCGGCTCGCCGGACGGGGCCCGCAGGCAGCCGGTTTTCTGCGGCAAGCCATAGCCCTGACCGATGATGACGCCATCCGCGCCTATCTGGCCGGCAGTCTGGACGAGGCCGGGCCGGACACACCTGATATGCGTGGACCTGTGACCGGGTGAGGGCGCAGCTTCACCCTGTCACTTCGCCGCTACCGCAAACTCCGGCCCATCCACATTCAGGAATCCGCCGGACTGCCGCTTCCAGAGCTGCGCGTAAACGCCGTCCCGTGCCAGGAGCTCCTCGTGGCTTCCCTGTTCGATGATGCGGCCATCCTCCATCACCACTAGCCGGTCCAGCATCGCAATGGTGGAAAGCCGGTGGGCGATGGCGATCACCGTCTTGCCTTCCATCAGCTGGTATAGCTGTTCCTGGATGGCGGCTTCGGCCTCGGAATCGAGCGCCGACGTGGCTTCATCCAGCACCAGTATCGGCGCGTTCTTCAGCAAGATGCGGGCGATGGCGATGCGCTGGCGCTGACCGCCGGACAGCTTCACGCCGCGCTCGCCGACATGGGCGTCATAGCCGGTGCGGCCATCGATGTCGGAGAGCTCCGGGATGAAGCCATCGGCCTGCGCCCGGCGTGCCGCCTCCATGATCGCTGTGTCATCGGCATCGGCCGATCCATAGGCGATGTTCTCGCGGATCGAGCGGTGCAGCAGGGAGGTGTCTTGCGTGACCATGCCAATCTGCTGGCGCAGGGAGTCTTGCGTGACCGTTGATATGTCCTGCCCGTCAATGGTGATGCGCCCGCCTTCAAGCTCGTAAAAGCGCAAGAGCAGATTGACGAGAGTGGACTTGCCGACGCCTGAACGGCCGACCAGTCCCACTTTTTCCCCCGGCGCGATATCGAGGCTGAGCCCGTCGATCACGCCGCTCTCCTTGCCATAGTGGAAGGAGATATTCTCGAACCTGATTGCACCCTTGTTCACGCGCAGAGGTGTCGCGTCCGGCGCGTCTGTGATCGTACGCGGGCGGGCAATCGTGTTGATGCCATCCTGTATCGTGCCGATGGCTTCAAACAGGCCCGCCACTTCCCACAATATCCAGTCCGACATGGCACGGATGCGCATGACGATGGCGACCGCCACCGCGACCACGCCAAGCCCCACCAGGCCCATCTGCCACGCCACAATGGTAGACGCGGTTACGGCCACCAGCAGTACCGCGTTGAGCGTCTGAAGCAGGGTGTAAAGCCCGGTGACAAGGCGCATCTGCCTGTAGACCGTGCCCAGAAAGCCGCTCATCGCATCGCGCGCATAGCCTTCCTCGCGGCGGGCATGGGCAAACAGCTTGATGGTCTGGATATTGGTATAGCTGTCGACGATGCGCCCGGTCATTTCCGCGCGGGCATCGGCCTGCTTCATGGAAATATCGCGCAGGCGCGGAATGAAGTGGAAGAGCAGCCACAGATATCCGCCCAGCCACAGTATCAGCGGGACCATCAGGAAGGGTTCAGCCCCGCCGACCAGCACCAGCGCGCCGATAAAATAGACCGCCACATAGACGAAGATGTCGAGCACCTTCATGACCGTCTCGCGTATCGCGAGCGCGGTCTGCATCACTTTCTGGCTGACGCGTCCGGCAAATTCGTCCTGGAAGAAGCTCATGGATTGGCCGAGCACATAGCGGTGGGCCAGCCAGCGCGCGAGCATCGGGAAGTTGCCAAAGATGGTCTGGTGCGTGATCAGCGAGTTGATCAGGACCAGCAGCGGGAAGCCAATCAGCACAAAGGCCGCCATCGCGATTAGCCCCGCCCCGTGCTCGGCAAAAAGGGTCTCCCGGTCCGCTTCTGCCAGCCAGTCGACCAGCGTGCCGAGAAAGCCCAGGAACACCACCTCGAACACTGACAGGATGGCCGTCACCACGGACAGCGTGATCAGCCAAGGCCAGACCGGCCGCGTGTAGTGGGCGATAAAGCCGAACAGGCCTGTCGGCGGTACACCCGGCTCGGTTGCGGGGAAGGGATCAACGCGGGATTCAAAAAAGCGGAACATCAGTGTCTCAATTCATCAATAGCCCGGTGGGCCTTCGTGGGCGGGTGTTGCCGGCGGGGTATTGTGCGGTCTAGAACCTCAACCAATGTTGAGGTCAAAGGCGAATGACATGCCGGACACAGTGTCAGGACGAGCGTCCCGCTCGCTTTCAGTTGGTGAACTTGCAGCCCGCTCCGGGGTCAGTGTTTCCAGTTTGCACTTCTACGAGACTAAGGGGCTGATCGCCAGCACGCGCACAAGCGGAAACCAGCGCCGCTATGGCCGCGACATGCTGCGCCGGGTGGCGGTGATCCGCGTCGCCCAGCGCGCTGGCGTGCCGCTGGCCGAGATTCGCGGCGCTCTGGACGCTCTTCCCTCGCGGCGCACGCCGAATGCGGCGGACTGGGCTCGGCTCTCGGCGGGCTGGAAAGCAGCGCTGGAGGCGCGCATTGCCAGTCTCACCAGCCTCAAGGAACAGCTCGATGCCTGTATCGGTTGCGGGTGCCTGTCGCTGACCGATTGTCCTTTACGCAATCCGGGCGATGCGCTCGCCAAGGACGGGCCAGGGGCGAGGCTGCTGGAGGGGTAGGCTTTTACCCCGTTCTGCAATCCCGGCCGAGCGCAGCGCAGAGCCGGGACCTATGGCAGGATACCCCGGATAGAGGCCCCGGATCGCTGCGCGTCCGGGGTTTCACAGCAACTATGTGTTGCGTTTTCCCCGCCCCCTAATCCAGCCCCGGCTTTTTTCTCAGCGACTTGGTCTGGCCCTTTTTCGCCTTGGCGTCTTTCTGGCGCTTGATCGAGTTCAGTGACGGGCGGGACTTGATGCGCGGCTTGGGTTTGCGGCTGGCCTGTTCGATCAGGCGTTTCAGGCGCGCGCGGGCCTCTGCGCGATTGCGCTCCTGCGAGCGGTGATCCTCCACATGCAGGATCAGCACGCCGTCCTGTGTCATTCGGCTGCCCGCCAGACGGACCAGGCGCTGAATGATGGCGGGGTCCAAGGTGCTGGCACTGACATCAAAGCGCAGCTGCACGGCGCTGGACGTCTTGTTCACATGCTGACCGCCCGGCCCGGAGGCTCTGACAAAGCGTTCCGTGATCAGGCTCTCATCGATACTGATATCGTCGGTGATGCGCATGTCAGCCTGAAGCGGGCGGTGAAAAAGGTTGAGATTATCGCAAGACTGATGCCGTGTCGTTCAACGCCATCTTCAGCGCCTCGGGGTAGAGCCTGTGCTCCTCCACGAGCACCCGTGCGGCCAGTGTCTCGGGCGTGTCGCCCTCGAGAACGGGCACGCGGGCCTGCGCGATGACCGGGCCCTCATCCATGCCGGGCGTGACCCAGTGGACGGTGCAGCCATGTTCGCTCTCGCCAGCCGCTATGGCGCGCGCATGGGTGTCGACGCCCTTGAATTTCGGCAGCAATGACGGGTGGATATTGATCATCCGCCCGTCCCAGCGGTTCACGAAACCTGCCGTCAGGATGCGCATGAACCCGGCCAGGCAGACAAACTCCGCTCCCGCCTCGCGCAAGGCGGAATCGAGCGCGTCTTCAAAGTCCTCGCGGGTCTCATAGGCCTTGTGGTCAATGGCGATGGCAGGGATGCCCGCCTCTTTCGCCCGTTTCAGCCCATAGGCATCGGGCCGGTTGGAGATCACTGCGGCGATGCGCGCCGGATAGTTGTCGCTGGCGCAGGCATCGATCAGGCATTGCAGGTTCGATCCGCGCCCGGAGATAAGGACGGCAATGGGTGTCGGGGCGTTCATTTCGCCGTCAGATGGCCGATAACCGCTGCCGTCTCGCCCGCATCGCGCAGGGCGGCAAGCACCGTATCGGCATCGTCAGGGGCGACCACTGCGATCATGCCGATCCCGCAATTGAAGGTGCGGCGCATTTCGGCCTCTGCAATGCCGCCAGCGCTTTCCAGCCAGCGAAACACGGCCGGGCGCTCGAAGCTGTCATAGTCGACCTCGAAGCCCAGATGTTCAGGTAGCATGCGCGGCGTGTTCTCGGTGATACCGCCGCCGGTAATGTGGGCAAGGCCCTTGATCTTGCTGGCGCGCACGAGCGGCATCAGCGATTTCACATAGATGCGGGTCGGCTCCAGCAGCGCTTCGCCGAGCTTGCGGCCCGGAGCGAACGGCGCCTCGCTGTCAAACTTCAGGCCGGCATGATCGATCACGCGGCGGATCAGCGAATAGCCATTGGAGTGCGGACCTGAGGACGCAAGGCCAACCAGCACATCGCCGGGTACCATATCGGCTTCTCGCGGCAGCAACTGGCCGCGTTCGGCCGCGCCGACGACAAAGCCGGCAAGGTCGAAATCTTCACCTTCATACATGCCCGGCATTTCAGCCGTTTCCCCGCCAATGAGCGCGCAGCCCGCCAGCCGGCAACCGGCCGCGATGCCCTTGACGATGTCTGCGCCGCGCGCGGGGTCCAGCTTGCCGGTGGCAAAATAGTCGAGGAAGAACAGCGGCTCGGCACCTTGCGCCAGCACATCATTCACGCACATGGCCACCAGATCGATACCGACCGTGTCGACAATCGCGGTATCGATGGCAAGGCGCAGCTTGGTGCCTACCCCGTCCGTGCCGGAGACCAGAATCGGGTCCTTGAACCCGGCGGCTTTCAGGTCAAACGCACCGCCGAACCCGCCAAGGTCAGCCGCCGCGCCAGGCCGGGCTGTGGATTTCGCCAGCGGTTTGATAGCCTCTACCAGCGCGTCACCAGCATCAATATCGACACCTGAACCGGCATAGGTAAGGCCTTGCGGGGGGGGGGTGCTGGCCAAGATGCAGGCTCCATGGGCTTGTTGTTCACGATTTTGACGCACACAAAACCTAAACCTCTCCCCATGGCAAGGGTGGATGCATTCTGGCGGTTGCTGTCAGGACGATATGGCGCAAACCCTTCACGCGAAGGCCAGTGCGGGTATAGTCATTATCGGCATATTTTTGTTCACGCAGGATCGGCACCATGACCCATATGACAAACCGGATGCGCGCCGAAGCTGCAGCGCTGCTGACAGCCATATTGTGCGTAGCCTTGCTGGCGCATCCGGCCAGCGCGCAGGATGTTTTCACGGTCTCGGGAATTTCTGTCGATGAGCGGGCAGGGACCACGTCCGAAGCGCAGGCGGCGGCGTTCCGGTCCGGCCAGAATGCAGCGGCCCGCGAACTTCTTGAACGTCTGACCCTGCCCGAAGACAGGATTGATGCCGGCCTTCTGGCCTTCCCGTCTGACGCCGTGCAGGAGATGGTTGCGGGCCTCCAGGTTTCCGACGAGCGCCGCTCCTCCAACCGCTATATCGCCACCTTGTCGGTGAACTTTGATCCGCGCTCGGTGCGCAGCTATCTGCGTGACAACAATGTCGCCTTTGTTGATGCGCAGGCCGCGCCGGTGCTTGTTGTGCCGGTTGTCATGCGCGGCGAGGAAGCCGGGCTGTGGGGTGGAAGCTGGTATGACGTCTGGCGGTCAGGCGCACACGCGAATGCGCTCACGCCTTTCATCGGTCTGGGCTCGTTGAGTGATGGCGAGGGTGAGGACGCACCGCCTCTGGGGCGCGGCATTGTCAGTGCATCCTCTGCCCTTGACGGAGATGAGTCTGTGCTGCGCGAACTGGCCAGCCTCTACGGCGTATCGCGGGTGGCCGTGATTACGGCGCGCGAAGGCGAGGGCATCATCCGCGCGAACGGCACCGTGTACGATTTTTCCGGCCCGGATGCTGCGCGGTCCGACATCGAAGCCAGCGCCGGTCAAGGCGGATTCGCCGAGGTCGCACGCCGGCTTGTCCAGACGGAACAGGAAAACTGGAAGCGTCAGGTGGTCGTACGTGGTGGAGGGGCCAGCGAGGTCACGGTCACGGTGCTGTACAGCTCGCTGGATCAGTGGCGGTCACTCCAGCAGGCGATTACGGGTGCCTCGCTGGTGTCAGACGCCCGTCTGGACGCTGTCACCACAACGGGCGCCGTCATGACCCTGACCCATCGCGGAGAACGCAGCCAGCTGGTGCGCGAGCTGACCCAGCGCGGCGCAGACCTGCAAGAGGAGCGCGGGCTGGGCTGGGTGGCGCGCCCGCGCAGCTGAGCCCGATGGCAACGCCTCAGCTTGCCCTCGATCTTGCCCTGGAACCGGATTACCGCCCGGAAAGCTTCGCCGTCAGCGAAGCGAACGCGTCGGCGCTGGCGCTGGTCAATCGCTGGCCGCGCTGGCGGATGGGACATCTGGTTCTGACCGGGCCGGCCGGGGCTGGTAAAACCCATCTCGCGCACATGTGGAGCCAGCGTACAAACGCCAGACCTGTTGACCGGGCGGACATTTCAGCTGCGCTCAAAACCATCCAGCGCGGTGCCAGCGTCGTGATCGAGGATTGTGACAGGGGCGTGGACGAGACCGGGCTGTTCCACCTTCTTAACCGGGCAGCGGGCGATTCGGGCATCAGTGTGCTGCTTACTGCGAGAATCCCGGCGCGCGGCTGGCAGATTGCCCTGCCCGATCTTGCCTCCCGTCTCAGTGCGGCTGAGGCTGCCGCTCTGAAGGAGCCCGATGATGCGTTGCTGCGTCAGGTGCTGGAAAAGCTCTTCCGTGACCGTCGCACCCCGCTTGGCGCCGGTGTTCTGGACTATCTTCTGGCCCGGATGGAGCGTTCGGTGAACTTTGCCCGCATACTGGTCGCCCGGCTGGACAATGCGGCGCTGGCGGGCAAAAGCGCTGTCACGCGTCCGCTTGCCCGCGACGTGCTTGCTGGCCTATCAGCAGAACAGAACCCCGATGAGGAGTCCGGCCCGAAATCATGACCGATATTGCCGAAAATGTGCCGGCCGGCTTGCCCGCCGATCAAAGTGCAACGGATCGTGCCGCAGCGCTGCGCCAGGCGCCGGAGCGCTTCCTCAATCGCGAGCTGTCCTGGCTCCAGTTCAATCAGCGAGTGCTGGAAGAAGCCGAAAACCCGGCGCATCCGGTCCTGGAGCGCCTGCGCTTCCTGTCGATTTCGGCCAGCAATCTGGACGAGTTCTACATGGTCCGCGTGGCGGGTCTGCGCGCACAGCTGCGCAATGGCGTGGACCGGGCCGGGCAGGACGGGCTGACCGTTACCGAGCAGCTGGAACGGATCAACGAGGCCGCGTCCGGTCTGATGAACGCCCAGCAGGAGCGGTGGCGCGAGTTGCATGCCCTGATGAGCAAGGAGGGCGTGCAGCTCGTCAGGCCTGATGAGTTGACCCGGGCGGAGCGGGCCTGGCTGCGCGACGATTTTCTGGCGCATACCCTGCCTGTGATCACGCCTCTGGCTATTGATCCGGCCCACCCTTTCCCCTTCATACCCAATCTGGGGTTTGCGCTGGTTCTCAAGCTCAAGCGCCATCGCGACGGCAAGGTGATGAACGCGCTTTTGCCCCTTCCGGCAGGGGTGAAGCGCTTTGTCGATATTCCCTGTAGCCGCAAGGATCGGCGGGGGCGCCCCGTCCGGCGCTACATCGCGCTTGAAGATGTTCTGATCGTTTTCGTTGATGCGCTGTTTCCCGGCTATGAATTGCTGGGCAAGGGCGCGTTCCGGATCATCCGAGACAGCGATATCGAGATCGAGGAAGAAGCCGAAGATCTGGTGCGGGAGTTCGAGGCGCGCCTGAAGCAGCGCCGCCGCGGCGTGCTGGTCCGGCTAAAGCTCGAGGCGTCGATGCCCGAGGAGCTGCGCCGCTTCATCATCCAGCAGCTGCATGCTGAATCGCGCGATGTAATTCTGGTCGACGGCAATCTGGGCCTCGCCCAGCTTTCCCAGCTGATACCTGATGACAGGCCGGAACTGAAGTTCGAGCCCTATGAGCCGCGCTTTCCCGAGCGGATCAAGGATCATGGCGGTGACTGTTTTGCCGCCATACGCGCCAAGGACCTGATCGTTCACCACCCTTATGAAAGTTTCGATGTGGTGGTGCAGTTCCTGCGTCAGGCCGCCAATGACCCTGACGTCATCGCCATCAAACAGACGCTCTACCGCACCTCGAAGAACTCGCCGATTATCGCTGCACTGATCGAGGCGGCCGAGGCGGGCAAGAACGTCACGGCGCTGGTGGAGCTCAAGGCGCGCTTTGACGAGGAAGCCAATCTCAAATGGGCGCGCGATCTTGAACGTGCCGGGGTTCAGGTCGTCTATGGTTTTGTCGAGTACAAGACCCACGCCAAGATCTCACTGGTCGTGCGCCGCGAGGGCGCAACCTTGCGCACCTACGCGCACTTTGGCACCGGAAATTACCATCCGATCACCGCGCGCATCTACACCGATCTGTCGCTGTTCACCGCTGACCCGGCCTTTGGCCGTGATGCCGGGCGCATCTTCAATTATGTGACCGGCTATGCGCGCCCGACGGGTCTGGAGCGCCTGTCCGTCTCGCCGCTGGGCATGAAGGAATTACTGGTGGAGAAAATCCGCCGCGAAGCCGCCAATGCCCGCGCCGGCAAGCCTGCGGCGGTGTGGGCGAAGATGAATTCAGTCGTCCATCCGGAGATTATCGACGCGCTCTACGACGCCAGTCAGTCCGGGGTGCGCGTCGATCTCATCGTGCGGGGTATTTGCTGCCTGCGCCCCGGCGTGCCGGGCCTGTCGGAGAATATCCGGGTCAAATCCATTGTCGGGCGGTTCCTCGAGCACTCTCGCATTGTCTGCTTTGCCAATGGAGAGGCCATGCCCTCTGCCAAGGCCGAGGTATGGATGTCGTCGGCCGACTGGATGCCGCGCAACCTGGACCGGCGCATCGAAACCCTGTTCCCGGTTGTGAACCCGACCGTACACCGTCAAGTGCTCGACCAGATTTTGATCGCCAACCTCAATGACGAGGCGCAGAGCTGGTATATGAACCCCGATGGCAGCTATACGCGGGTCAATACGCAAGGCATTTCGATGCCATTCAGCGCCCATGATTACTTCATGACAAACCCGTCCCTTTCGGGGCGCGGCGAAGCGCTGCGCAATGATCAGCCGCCTTCGGTTCCGCAGCTGGCGCGGCGTCCATGATTTTTGGCAAGGGCAAGATGGGCGGCCCCTCGGGCCGTGATATTGCCGTTATCGATATCGGCTCCAACTCCGTGCGGCTGGTGCAGTACCGGCTCGAGGACGGTGCGCTATGGCCTGTCTTCAATGAAAAGACGATGGCGGGACTCGGCAAGGGGGCGGCCACGCGTGCCACCTTGAACCCGGATGGGGTGAAGACAGCGCTGGTGACTTTGCGCCGGTTTTCCAGCCTGCTCGATGCCAAGGGCGTGTCAGACCGTCATGCCGTGGCCACGGCGGCGGTGCGCGAATGCTCGGACGGCCCCGACTTCGTCGCCAGGGCCGAAGCCCTGACCGGTCTGAAGATCGAAGTTCTTTCAGGCGAGGAGGAGGGCCGTCTGTCGGCAATGGGGGTCGTGGCCGGGGTCGGTGCCGGACATGGCGTTGTCGGGGATCTGGGGGGCTCCAGCCTGGAGATTGCCCGCCTGACGGGACGAGAGGTTGGCCCGGTCTTCTCGCTGCCGTTGGGTCCGCTCAGCGTGCTCAATGGCGATAGTGAGGACAGCAAGCGCATTCGCGGTGACATTGATGACGGGCTGGACGCGGCTGCGGCGGCGCTTGACGGCTCCGGACCGGATTTCTACGCGGTGGGCGGTGCCTGGAGGGCCTTTGCTCATCTGGCGATGGCACTGGACCGCTATCCCCTCACATTGCTTCACCAGTATGCGCTGTCAGCACAGCAGGTGGCCCGCGCGGCCGATTTCGCGATGGCGCAAAGCGAGGCCTCGCTCAATGCCATGCCGGGCGTATCATCCAAGCGCGCGGCCATGCTTCCCTATGCGGCGCAACTGCTCAAGCGTGTCGTCAAGCGCGGCAAGTTCAAGCGGGTCATCTTCTCGGCGAACGGCCTGCGCGAAGGCGTTGCTTTCAGCCGCAGCGTGGCGATAGACCAGCGCCAGGACCCGCTTCTGGCCGGAGCCGAGGCCATGGCCCGCCATGCCGCCAGTGATCCAGCGTTCGGCCCGGCACTGGCAGGCTGGCTGGAGCCCGTCTTTGCCGGACATACCTCTGTGTTTGATGCCGAACGCGATTTTGTCCTGCGCGGTGCGGCAGCACGCCTTGCCCAGCTGGGTACCCGCATGCATCCAGATCACCGGGCGGAATTGACCACGACCGAAACGCTGTACGCGCCGTTTGGCGGCATTTCACATCCCGAACGCGCCTTTCTGGCCCTCACGCTGCACCATCGCTATGCGGGCAAGCGTGCGCGGCCGGAAGACTGCCCCTCCCGGCGGCTTCTCGATGACGCGCAGGAGGAGGCGGCCTTGCAGCTGGGCTACGCGATACGCCTCGGGGGAGCGTTGTCTGGCGGGTCCGCGGGCGTGCTGAAATTCTTCACGCTGAGCCGCGAGGATGGCGAACTGGTGCTCTCGATGCAGGAGGGCCGTGAAGATCTCGTCGTCGAGCGGCCGCGATCGCGCTTTGAAAGCCTTGCCGATGTTCTCGGGCTCAAAGCGGTCTTGCGGACCGATCCAGGCTAGCCTTCCAGCTCTACCGCGATGACCTTGCCCTTGTCGAGAACCAGAGCCAGCTCACCGCGTTTGAGCTTCAGCGCGGCTTCGCCAAACACCTTGTAGCGCCAGCCTGTTAATGCGGGCACATCGGCGCTGTCGCTTGCGGCGATCTGTTCAAGATCGGGCACGGTCGCGATCAGGCGCGGGGCAACCCCTTCATCCTCGGCGACGACACGCAGGAAGACTTTGAGCAATTCGACAACGGGCCCGATATTGGCAGGCAACTGGTTCTGGCGTGCCAGCTTGGGTGCATGCTTTTCGGGTGCGGCCATCGCTTCGCGCATCATTTCGATCAGGCGTTCGGCCGGCTTTGAGCGCTCAAAGCCTCGTGGGATGGCGCGCAGGGCCGCCAGCTGGTCAGCTGACACCGGCGCGGACTGGGCCAGCTCGTAAATGCCGTCATCCTTCATCACCCGGCTGCGCGGTATGTCGCGCGTCTGCGCTTCGATTTCGCGCCAGCGGGCGGCGGCCTTCATGGCCGCCAGCCATTTTGGGGTCGTCTTGCGTGGCTTCAGCCGCTTCCAGGCATTTTCCGGGTCCATCCGATAGGTGTCAGGATTGGTGAGAAGACGCATTTCCTCCTTCACCCATTCCTCGCGCCCGGACTCTTCCAGCTTGGCCTGCAAGATAGGGTAGATAGCGTGCAGATGGGTCACATCGGCCAGCGCATAGGCGGCCTGCTTGTCAGTCAGCGGGCGGCGCGACCAGTCGGTAAAGCGCGACCCCTTGTCGATCTGCTCGCCCAGCAGCTCGCGCACCAGATTGTCATAGGAAATGGAATCGCCAAGGCCGACGGCTGCTGCGGCGATCTGGCTATCGAAGATCGGTTCAGGGATCAGCTCCGCGCCCTTGTAGAAGAAGATTTCCAGATCCTGCCGGCAGGCATGAAACACCTTCACCGTGTCTTTCTTGCGCAAAAGCTCCAGAAACGGTGCCAGATCGATACCATCGGACAGCGGGTCAATCAGCACTTCGGCCTTCGAGCTCGCCGCCTGTATCAGGCAAAGCTGGGGCCAGAAGGTGCTTTCGCGCATGAATTCGGTATCAACCGCGATGTGGCGGTTCTGGCCCAGCACCTTGCAGGCATTGGCCAGTGCGTCGGTCGTTTGAATCAGCTCCATGAGTTTATCGCTTAGCGCGCCGAAAGCCGTTTGGCGAGTGGGCTTTACTCTGTGTAGCGGCCCGGGCGCATCATGCGCCACAGGGCAAACAAGCCTGCCAGGCCTGAGACAATGGTGATATAGCCAAAGGCGGCCTGCAAGGGCAGGGCAAGAAGGGCAATGGCAAACAGGGTGAACTGCCCAAGGCTTGCGCTGGCCGCGTTCATGATGCCGCCTGCGGCGAGGATACGCCCGCGCACTTCCGGCTTGGCCCGGCGCTGCGCCATGGCCTGCAAAGGCACCACAAACAGGCCGGCGCTGACTGCAGACAAGGCGAGGGCGGCAAGGATTGGCCAATTGCCCGGATCGGCCAGAAAGGCGTCAGCGCTGGCAAGGGCTTCCGGGTCAGGCTCCGGCCAGCCGAGCGTTGTCAGCGCCACGAAGCTGGGAAAAATCACAAGGCCGAATGCGCCGACAACAGTGAAGATCAGCGCGTCCTGCCCGCGGGTGAACACGCCGCACAGGATTGCGCCTGCGGCTGCGCCAACGGTGAACAGGGCCGTCAGCGCCAGCCCCACCGTCTCGTCGCCGCCCAGCACGGCGGCCGTGAAGAGCGGCATGAGCGTCAGGACCGAAGCGGCCAGCATCCAGAACCAGGCAGCACCCAGAAGGGGCCGCAGCACATCCGGCGCCCGGAATGCAAATCCCAGCACCTTCCAGGTCTGGGCGACGATGTTCCAGCTGATCTTGAGGTCTCTCGAATCAGCCGGTGCAGGGCTGTTCAGCCACATGACCAGCCATCCCACGATGGCAACGCCGACAAGGGTGAAGGTGAGGACACGGGCCGCATCTTCGCGCACAACAAAGACGACCGCCAGCGCCGCGCCGGATAGGATCGCCACATTGAGTGTGCCGGAAACCAGTGCATTGCCTGTCACCAGCTCCTTTCCGTGCAGGAGCGTCGGCAGGGCCGCATTGCGCGCAGGCGCGAAGAAGGCCGACTGCATGCCCATGAAGAAGAGCACGATGACCAGCATGAGCCCGCTATTGAGGAAGAATCCTATACCGGCCGCGATCATCAGGAATATCTCGACGAACTTGGCACGCCGCATGATGAAGGCGCGGTCATACTTGTCCGCGACCTGGCCTGCGACAGCCGAGAAAAGAAAGATCGGCAGGGTCAGCGCGGTTGCGGCGATGGGTACCATCAGCTCGCGCTCCAGACCGAAAATGGTCAGGCCCTGAAAGGTCGCCAGATTGACCAGCGCAAAGCGGAACAGATTATCGTTGAATGCGCCCAGGGCCTGAGCGGTCATGAGCGGAGCAAAACGCCGCTGCACCAGCAGGCGCGCGGCCACACCAAGGCTCATCGGCTATCCTTCCCCGTTTCCGGCGCGTATCAGCTCGGCTGTGCGCCCTTCTATTATGTCTTCAAGCTGACGCATGAAGGCGTCCTTGTCTTCCCCCGGCTGAAGGGGCTCGAGAAATTCAACGCTCACCTGGCGCGGCCGTTTGATGAAGGACTGCCGGTCCCAGGCGAGCCCGAGGCTTGTGGCAACAGGCAAGACAGGCCGGCCTAGCTCGCGCGCCAGATGGTAGACGCCCTTCCGGTAGGGATGCTTCTCGCCCGGCGCGGCCAGATGGCCTTCCGGGTAGATGAGGATGTGGCGCTTGTCGCGCCTGAGCGCCTCCATCGAGGCCGACATGCGCGCGCGGGCCACCTCGCCGCCCTGATTGGACAGCACGACCGCTCCGGCCTTTTTCAGGATGAAGCCGATCAGCGGGAATTTCATCAGATGATCGCCCGCCACGAAGGCCAGCGGGCGCACGGTCGCCAGCATGACGAAGCCATCGCCCCAGCTCTGGTGCTTGGCGGCGATAACGGCGGGCGTGCGGCTTAAGTGGCGCGTCCCGCGCAGATCAATGCGGATACCGGCCAGGACGCGCATGATGAAAGCCATCGCGCGTCCATAGGTGAACAGGCCAAAGCTCAAGGGCCGTTTGCCGGGCAGGGCCGCCAGCAGCGCACAGAAAATCGCAAAGCTGATGGTGACCAGCCAGTAGGCTATTTCAAACAATGCGCTGCGCAAGAGCGCCATATCCCGGACTCCTGATAGTCAGGAGACGGAGCTTAACCACTCAGCCGGTCTTGGCCAGCTTTACCCGCCCGGCCAATGCCGCCGCCACATAGCCCGTCAAAGCGGCGAGGATCGAGAACAGGAACGCGCCGGGAATTTCAAACACGAAATCCCCCAGCCAGATGGCAACAAGGCCGCATGCGAGAGCTGACAGCGCCGACCACTCGCCGCCAAGCCGGCTGCGTATCCCGATCAGGAGCGATACCAGCAGGCCCGCCGAACCAAGCGAAGACGCCAGCTCAACGAGGCCGTAAATCGTCTCACCGGTTGTGGCGACGATATAGGCGAGTACACCGGCAAGGGCGGTGAATCCGCGTGCCGCCAGCAGCTTTTCCTCCGGCGAGGCGTTGGTGCGCGCCCGCGAATAGAGATTCTGTGTGGCAAGGCCGGAGACGGCCAGGAGAGCGGAATCCACCGTCGACAGCACGGCCGAGAACAGCGCTCCGGCGAACACCACGAACAGGGCGCTGGGCAAAAGGTCCATGGCGAGATTAGGCAGGAAGAGGTCACCCGCCTCCGGGTCAAAGCCAAGCCCCGGCCCGACAAGGCCGAACAGGACCGGGAAGAAGCCGACCACCAGATAGAGCCCGCCCGCCATCAGCCCGCCGCGCACGGCGATTTTGGCCGACTTGGACCCGAGAAAGCGCGCGATCATCTCCTGCGCCACGATGGAGCCGAGGATCGGGATCGCAAACGCATCCAGGCGCTCCAGCCAGCTTTCGCCCGGTGCGACCAGAACCAGCTGCGACGGATCGATCAACGCCATGGCCTCATCAAAACCGCCGGCGCGGGAGAACATGGCGAATGTGAGGATGACCAGACCGGCGAGCACTACCGCGCTTTGCAGAATATCGGTCACGACATCGCCCAGCAGACCGCCCAGCAGCGTGTAGACGATGACCAGAACGCTGGCGCCGACAAGCGCCCATTCCACCGGCAGATCGCTGGCCACGGCAATGATGGAGGCGAGCGCCAGTAGCTGCGCCGCGGCCCAGATGATCGAGGTGGGTATGGAAACCAGCGCCGAGGCGATCTCCGCGCGCGGGCCGAAACGGTCGCGGAAGAAATCGGCCAAGGTTAGATAGCCTTTTGCGCGCAGCTGTCCGGCGACCAACAGAGCGGCAACGATCAGGCACAGCGCATAACCCACAGGCTCGGCGCGCGCGCCGGAAAGCCCTTCATCGGCTATCGTGGCGGTGGAACCCATCAGGGTCTCGCCGCCAAACCAGGTGGCGAAGACCGACATGCCCACAGCCCAGAAGCCGAGCCGGCGCCCCGCCACCAGATAATCGGTATGCGTGCTCATTTTGCGCGAAGCCCACAGGGCGATGCCAAGCTGAAGCAGAATGTAGAAAACGAGCGCGGCGATAATCATGGGCGTCCCCGGAAGCCTGAAGTCTGCAACCGGCAGACCCGGTTCGCACTAGACCGCCAGACGTCCGCGCTCAATCAGTTTTTCGGTATCGATTCGCCCATGGCCAGCGCCCAGCGTGGTGGATTGGCTGGCAATGCGCCGGGCAAGAAACGCGTCCGAGGCTGTGTCCAGTCCGGCATCCATCAGGGCAAGCGCCGACAGGGCCAGAGCCGCCTCCTCGGCAAACCGGCGGGCATCGGCCTCGCCAATACCGCCCGCCATTGAAGCCTCGATGCGGCCGATCAGGGCATCGAGCGCCGCGTTCTGGCCCTTGGCGCGCGCCAGATAGGCCAGCAGCGCCTCATGGCTCTCAGGATCACGTGACAGGGCGCGCAGCGTATCAAGCGCAATGACATTGCCCGAGCCTTCCCAGATGGCGTTGAGCGGGCTTTGGCGGAACATGCGCGGCAGGGGGGACTCTTCGACAAAGCCCATGCCGCCATGGGCTTCCATCGCTTCATAGACCAGATAGGGCGCGCGCTTGCAGATCCAGTACTTGGCGATGGGGGTGAGGATGCGCGCCAGCGCGGCTTCTTGCGGATCAGTTGACACTTTGTCGAAGGCCAGCGCCACACGGAAGGCGAGCGCCATCGCCGCTTCGGCTTCCATCGCCAGCTCCGCGAGCACTTCGCGCATCAGCGGCTGGTCGATCAGGCGGCGCTGGAAGGCGCTGCGCCGGTCGGCATGCCAGATGGCGTGAAAGCTGGCGGTGCGGATCAGGCCCGCTGACCCGGCCAGGCAATCAAGCCGGGTATGGTTGACCATCTCGATGATCGTGCGCACGCCGCGTCCGGGATGGCCCACCCGCCGGGCATATGCCCCGTGATACTCGATCTCCGAGGACGCGTTGGAGCGGTCACCCAGCTTGTCTTTCAGGCGCTGTATCTCGATTGAATTGCGCGTGCCATCGGGCCGCCAGCGCGGCACCAGAAAGCAGGAGAGGGCGGCGTTCTCGCCTTCGCCTTCATAGGCAAGGGTCAGGAAGGCATCACTCATCGGGGCCGAGCAGAACCATTTATGGCCGGTGAGCTCTACCTCGTCGCCGCCGATACTGACGGCGCGTGTCTCATTGGCGCGCACATCCGATCCGCCCTGCTTTTCGGTCATCGCCATGCCAATGGTTACGCCGGCCTTTTCGGCCATGGGCTTCATCGCGGGATCGTAAGCGCTGGCCGTCGCACCCTTGATCCAGTCCATGGCCCAGTCCGCGTGCCACAGGGCCGGCACGCAGGCGTAAGTCATCGACATCGGGCAGCACACGCCGGCATCGGCATGACCCATCAGCATGAGCAGGGCCGAGTGGAGGGTGTGCTGGGCGGTATCGGTCTTCCATGCGGCAGCGGACACGCCCGCTTCGAGCCCCAGCGCCATCAACTGATGATAGGCAGGGTGGAACTCCACCTCGTCAATGCGATGGCCATAGCGGTCAAAGGGCTTAAACTTTGGCGGGTTCTCATTGGCCTGGCGTCCCCATTCCTGCACCTCTGCCGAGCCAACCCGTGCGCCGAAAGCCGAGAGACGTTCCTGATGGGCCCCGCCGCCATTGCGGCTGATGGCATCGCTCAAGACCTGGTCGGCGCTGAACAGGTTTATCCCGCTCAAGGGTTCGGACTGGTTGAAGACGGTGTGGGTACGCAACTGGCTGCGCGGCGCGTTGGGCTGTGTCATGGAAGAGAGTCTTAGCGGTCAGTGGCGCGGCTTGGCAATCGCGGCCAGCCCCCGATTTGATCAAGGCGCGAATGTGCTGCTACGCTTGGCTGGTAGCGGAGCCATGCGAAAGCAGAACCATGTCTACAAAACTCAATCCCATTGCCCTGGCCGCCATCCTTGGCGCGTCGGTCGGTGTTGCCGATGCGCAGGCCAGCGATCCGCCGCGCGAACGTGAGGAAGTGCGCACTGACCGGCGCGCGAGCGACGGCCCCTCTCAGCAGGCCAAAGTCACGCAGTCGCGGCAGGCCAAGGTCACGCAGTCGCGTCAGGCGAAAGTGACCGAGCGGCCTTCCCGGCAGATCAAGATCGACGGTGTTGATGATGAGGCTGCTGACCGTCCCGCCACAAATGCGGAGTCTGCAAGACCGTCGCGCCAGCTGAAAGTCGAATCGCCCTCCCGGCAAATCAAGATCGGGGACGGCCCGTCCCGGCAGATCAAGATTGATGGCGTGGATGGCGAGGCCCACGGGCGGCCTGATCCGCGTGCCGACCGGCGCCAGCGCCGTCCGCAATAGAGCGGTGCGTGATCGGGGCATGGAGCGCCAGACGGCGTTTTCCTACCGTTGCGCGGCATGCAGCCGCTGCTGCTATCACAAGAAAATCCAGCTCAACCCATATGAGCTGGCCCGGCTGGCGCGCTCGCAATACCTCAGCGCGGCGGCCTTTCGTGAGCGGCATGTCACCGATCATGTCTATCTGCGCCAGAAGAGCGATGGCGCATGTGTGTTCCTCGGAGCGAAGGGCTGCACCGTTCACGCCGACAGGCCACTGGTATGCCGCCTGTATCCGCTGGGGCGCATTGTCGATGGCGATGGCGAACACTTTGTCGAACTGACGCCGCATCCGCAGACCGAAGGCCGTTACGGCAAGGACGGCGCGATCGGTGACTATCTGACCGCGCAGGGGGCCGAACCGTTCATGCAGGCGGCTGACGCGTATTATCAGCTCTTCCGGCATTTGGGTGCCGCGTCTGTCCCAGGCGCTGCGGGCGGGGCCGACGAGGGCGTGTCCGTCGCGTTGGAGGCCCTCGATCTGGAGGGCTTTGTCACCGCCGAGGCGGGTCGCCGGGGCGTGACGTTGCCCGGTTCGCTGGAAGAGCAGGCGAGGCTGCACTGCCAGTGGATAGGCGAGATGTTTGCTAGCTGCCCGGATTGATCCGGGGATCGTGCTTCGACGCCTCGTAAAGCGCGACGGCGGCCGCGTTGGAGACGTTCAGACTTTCCGCCTTCGGGCCCATCGGGATGCGCGCCAGCACATCGCAATGGTCGGCCACGCGCGGGCGCAGCCCCTTGTCTTCAGACCCCAGCACCAGCACGAGCCCTGTTGTCCGCCCCATCGTATCTGCGCCGGTCTGGACAGCATCTGCCAGCGATGTTTCCGCCTCGCCGGCCAGACCGATCACATAGCGGCCTTCCTCGCGAAAGCTTTTGAGCGTGTCGGCGATATTGGTCACTTCGACATGGCCGACTTTCTCGGCGCACCCGACCGCGCTTTTGCACACCGTGCCGAAGATCGGCGGGGATTTGCGGTCCTGCATGATGATGGCACGCGCGCCAAAGGCCGCCGCCGAACGGAATATCGCTCCGACATTGTGCGGATCGGTAATCTGGTCGAGTACGACCAGCAGGCCGTGCGTGGGATCAAGAACCGCCTGTACGGGCTCTGCCTCCAGCGCCTTTGCCTTCAAGGCAAAGCCCTGATGCACGGCCGTATCGGGCAGGCGGGCGCTGATCTGCGCCGGGTCTTCGGTCTGTGGCGCAATGCGCGCGCGTGCGGCGTCATCAAGCTCTTTTGCGCTGTTGCGCGTGACATGCAGGGAGAGCGGCACGCGCCTGGGATTGGCCAGCGCGGCCAGAACGGCATGGCGGCCCCATATCCATCCCTCGCCCGGCGGCAGCTCATCGCCGCGTTGGCGGGCGGGTTTGCGGCCCCCGTCACCATGCTGCCCACGGCCCTGTGCGCGGGCGTGTGCGAAAGCCGGTTTGGAGGTGTTGCGCTGGTCAGGGGCCATAAGTATAAGTCGCGTCCCGGCTTTACGAGGCAGCCTCGTTAGGACGCTCGGCGCGTGTGCGCAAGACCGTTTCTGACAAGGCATCCTTGAAAGGCCCGGCCGGTCCGCCCGGTAGCTGGCGATCGGGAGGGGTGGGAGAGTGGTTAAATCCAGCAGACTGTAAATCTGCCCGCGCAAGCGTACGCTGGTTCGAATCCAGCCCCCTCCACCAGCCTTGGCCCGCATGAGCGGGGTTCGGCTGGGCAGGCCATCAACCCTGATGAGCGGGATTTCCTCTCGCCATCAGTCAGGCCTGCAGCTAGCATTGCGGACGTGCGGCGCGTTTGCGTGCGCGGGTGTAATTCAATGGTAGAATGTCAGCCTTCCAAGCTGAATATGTCGGTTCGATCCCGTCCACCCGCTCCATCGCCTATCCCCCGCCACTTGCCAGATGTAACCCGAAGGCCTGAAACGAGGCGCGCAAACCCCTTGCCATAGGCCCTTGCGGGCGTTATCCCGCGCCGTCAGTTAACCCCGGCGGGGCGTTTCAGCCCTGCCTATCCAGTAAGTTGCGACGAGGACAAGGCGCGATGGCCAAGGCAAAGTTTGAGCGTAACAAGCCGCATGCGAACGTTGGCACGATTGGTCACGTTGACCACGGCAAGACGACGCTGACGGCGGCGATTACG
>LJSH01000003.1:427227-428520 GCA_001314625.1 Oceanicaulis sp. HLUCCA04 | reverse complement strand
TTCCGGCACCGGGCAGGCGTCAGACCCTATACGTCGTCTTGCGACTTCGCAGAGCCCTGTGTTTTTAGTAAACAGTCGCCACCCCCTGGTCTGTGCCCCTGGACACTGCTTGCGCAGCGCCAGGCTCCCTTCTCGCGAACTTACGGGAGTAATTTGCCGAGTTCCTTCAACAGAGTTCTCTCAAGCGCCTTGGTATGCTCTACCAGTCCACCTGTGTCGGTTTGGGGTACGGTCTCAATGCGGAAGCTATTTCCAGGAACACCTTCACTGCCCACCCAATCCAATAAGGGTAGACAATTTCCAGTATCCGTCACTATCCGCTGGCTCAGGAATATTAACCTGATTCCCATCGACTACGCCTTTCGGCCTCGCCTTAGGGGCCGGCTTACCCTGCGCTGATTAGCATTGCGCAGGAACCCTTGGACTTTCGGCGAGGGAGTCTCTCACTCCCTTTATCGCTACTCATGTCAGCATTCTCACTTCTGATACCTCCAGGCAACCTTGCGGCAACCCTTCACAGGCCTACAGAACGCTCCGCTACCACTCTTTCGAGTCCGCAGCTTCGGTGCATGGCTTAAGCCCCGTTACATTTTCCGCGCAGGAACGCTTGACCAGTGAGCTGTTACGCTTTCTTTAAAGGATGGCTGCTTCTAAGCCAACCTCCTGGTTGTCTAAGCATTCCCACATCGTTTCCCACTTAGCCATGACTTTGGGACCTTAGCTGGCGGTCAGGGCTGTTTCCCTCTCCACTACGGACCTTAGCACCCGTAGTGTGTCTGCCGTGCTGTACTCCCCGGTATTCGGAGTTTGGTTAGGTTTGGTAAGCCGGTGAGGCCCCCTAGCCCATCCAGTGCTCTACCCCCGAGGGTAATACACGACGCTCTACCTAAATAGATTTCGCGGAGAACCAGCTATTTCCGAGTTTGATTGGCCTTTCACCCCTAGCCACACGTCATCCCCGTCTTTTTCAACAGACGTGGGTTCGGCCCTCCAGTGAGTGTTACCTCACCTTCAGCCTGCACATGGCTAGATCACTCGGTTTCGGGTCTAATCCCTCGAACTAAATCGCCCTATTCAGACTCGCTTTCGCTACGCCTACACCTATCGGCTTAAGCTTGCTCGAGAGACTAAGTCGCTGACCCATTATACAAAAGGTACGCTGTCACCCCGCAAGGGGGCTCCAACTGCTTGTAGGCGTCCGGTTTCAGGGTCTGTTTCACTCCCCTCATTGGGGTGCTTTTCACCTTTCCCTCACGGTACTGGTTCGCTATCGGTCGGTAAGGAGTACTTAGG
>LJSH01000003.1:89727-422227 GCA_001314625.1 Oceanicaulis sp. HLUCCA04 | reverse complement strand
GCGCCTGCAACGCCGCAAGCTTGCGCGTAACACGGAGGCAAACTCATGACGCCGCTGATCCGCCTGCTTCTCATTGCCGCCGCGATGACAGCGCTGCTGGCGGTGATGGTCCTCAATCACGCCAATGCCCGCGCCGGCGGAACAGAAATCCGCCTTGAAATGGAGCCGGTCGATCCGCGCGATCTGCTGCTCGGACACTATGTGGAGCTGGTCACGCCCTTGCAGCGCCTCGACACGTCCGAATTCGGCGATGCAGGCGGCCATGTATTCCAGCGCGGTGACCGGATCTGGGTAGGACTGGAAACCGGCAGCGACGGATCCTCGCGTCCAGTGTCGCTGCACCCTTCACCACCCGGCGGAATGTTTGTGGAAGGCCGCGTGCGCTATGCCAGCAATGCGGATGACGAGCCGGGCCAGTGGCTGACCGTTCACTATAATATCGAGCGATATTTCGCCTCGCCCGAAGCGGCCCTGGAACTTGAAGGCTTGCGCAATGAAGGCCGTTTGCGCCTCGTCGTATCGGTCAGCGAGTCGGGTGCAGCCGTCATCAAGGGGCTGGAGATTGACGGCGAGGACCATCTCGACGCACTGCTCTAGTCCCGCCGGAATACCCGCACAAAAACCGGATAGAGCAGCATGCCCGCCAACAGGCCCCCAACATGGCCGGCCCAGGCAATGGGCAAGGCATAGAAAATGCCTGCAATACCAATCAGCGCATTGATCAAAAGCCAAGGCACCGCGAGGCGCAGCATGCCTGCGCGTCCACCGCCTGCCCAACCGGCCGCAGCAAACACCCCCGACACAGCCGTCGACGCCCCGATCATGAAGGTCGGCTCATTTATGTGGACGAGCGCATGCAGTCCGGCGCCTGCAATCGCACATGTGAAGTAAAAGGCGAGAAAGCCGGTAGCGGCTAGAATGCCTCGCCCGAACGGTGCGGCGGCGGCGCTGCCCACAGCGAGCAATATCCCGGCATTCAGCAGGACATGCCACCACCCGCCATGGACAAAAACATGCAGCACGTATGGGCTCAGCCCCCAGAGCGGGGCAGGCGGAGGTGGGGCCGACAAAGCGCCCGGTGCCGTCACTAGCGCACCGGCCCACAGGATATAGCCGTGCAGGGCCTGGCCATTGGCTTGCGCCCAGGTATCGATGGCATGGGCCGCCAGCGTCACAGCGCACAGAGCCAGCACCAGACCTGACACGCCCGAGCCCAGCACGGGCGCGCGCGCGGGATTGGCGTGTCGGGCATCAGGGTGGCCCGGCGTTTGCTCAGCGCCGAAGGCGTCAGGGTCTTGATGGGTCAATACGATATCCTTTTTAGGCGTCCGGCCCGGATGACGAATGGCACGGGCATTGCAACCTTGCGGTCCAAGCGTCTCCAAACAGGACACTGGAAACACTATGCCGCGTTTTGCTAAAGTCACCCTTTCCGCCGCAGCACTGGCGCTGATCGCCGTTCCGCTGGCCGCCGCACAGCAGGCCGGTGACAACTGGAGCCAGCCCTATGGCATGGCGCGCGGCGATGAAAGCCGCCCCTATGCGGGCCAGCGCGGGCGCGGCGCCAACCGGGTGGTGATCAACGGTGTCATCCAGACAGGCGTTGGTGTGTCAGCGCAGGGCACGGCCACAGGTTCGGCCGGCGCCAATGGCGGCGGTGTTGGCAATGGCCAGTATCTTGGCTCTTCTGCGACGGCGATCGCCAATCAGCTCAATGTTGTTGTAAACGGCAACTACAACACGGTGGTCGTCAACTCCCGCCAGACCAATAACGGCAATGTCACGGCCAATGCCACCAGTTCCGGCGTGCAGTCGCAGACCAGCACTCAGCGGGTCTCCGGCGCCGGCAATGCGGTGACTGGCATGGAATCTGCTGGCCGCCTTGCAACGACGCTGCGCACCGTGCCGGCGGCCCCCTCCTCCTCCTCTGATCCCGACCGGGAGCAATAATCATGACCGGTATCAAAAGCCTCTTTGTGGCCGCCGTTTCGGCTCTCGCCGTCTCGGCCTGTGCCACGTCCAATTCCGGCTCTGACGGGCTATATGCCACGCCGACGGGCAACGCACCTGTAACGGCCAACGCGACTCCTTATTCGCAAGCCCTGGTTTGCCTTTCGGGTCATGCGCGCCAGCAGGGCCGCCCAGCCCCGCGCGTCGCCGTGGGCCGCATTGCCGACTATACCGGCCAGCTCGCTCCTGAGGGTGGAACGCGCGTCACGCAAGGCGCATCCCTGATGGCGATGAGTGCCTTTGCCAAGGTCGGCGCCCGTCTGGTGGAACGTTTTGATACATCGGTCGCGGAGCTGGAGCTTCGCTACACCAACAGCCAGCTTATCGGCGACGAGGAAGAAGAGCAGGGTTTTCGCCGGATCTATGCCGGTGCCATGCCCGGCTCAGACTATTTTCTGGTCGGCGGCATCACCGAGCTGAACTCCAATATCCGGTCCAACGGGCAGGATCTTTTCGCGGGTGACAGCGTCGATTCCAGCCCGGCCGGCGTATTCTCGCGCCGCATATATGTGATGAATGTCGCCCTGGATTTGCGTCTGGTGGACAGCCGCACGCTCGAAGTGGTGGACGTGGTGTCCTACCAGAAGCAGATCATCGGCCGGGAGATTTCCGCTGGCATGTTCAGCTTCTTCGGTGATGCCGTGGTGGACTTGTCTGCCGGTGGCCGCTCACTCGAGCCGGTCCAGCTCGCCGTGCGCTCCGTGATCGAGCGCGCCGTACTGGAAATGTCTTCCCAGCTCTATGGTGTGCCGGCGGAATCGGTCTGCCAGTTCAACGATCCCATTGGCCCGTCGAATGCAAGCGGCGGCGTCCAGCTCAATACGGCTTATGCCGGTTCGGAGACCCCCTATGTCCAGGCACGTACTGACGTCAATCGTGGCCATGACAGCCGCGATAGCAACATCCGCAGCGTCCTTCGCGGTGTCTATCGATAAGGTCGAGAACGATCAGTCGAACGACGCGCCGGTTGATGCCAGTGTCGAGGTGGATGCTGTAACGACTGATGTCGCAACAGCCGTCGCCACCGCGCAAAGCAATTCCGCTGGCGGCAGCTTTGCCACGCCGGCTGAAGTGACATCCAGCCAGTCCACCACCGGCACAACCAGCGCCACGACCGATATCGAAGCGGATTCAGTCTGGGGCCTGTCGACCGGCTTCGCCACCGCGCAGGGCAATGCCCTGACCGCCGATGCGGCTGACGGCCTGGAAATGGATGCAGAGCAAACTGCCGGTGCGGGCGCCAGCGTGTCAGCCCTGTCGGCGCTGCGTCTGAACACCTATGGCGGCAATACGGCCCAGTCCGCGACGGCGAGCGCGAATGCTATCGAGGTCATGGGCACTGGCGACATGCCGCTGGAGACCTCGCAGACGTCAGAAGCGGATGTGGATGCGCGTTCAGACATTGAGGCAGAAGAGGTTGAAACCGCCCTCGCCACCGCCCAGAGCGCGGGCAACAGCCTGACCGTGACCGGACTGGAAGCCAATATCATTGCGCTGGCCGATCAGGACAATGGCGGCACTGTCCGCTCAACGGTCGACGCCGATATCGCCAATGCCAACTGGGGCGTCACCGCAATGAGCGAAGCCTCGGGCAATACCGCGTCGATCCAGAACGAGTCCGGTTACGGGCACTTGCAAGGCAGCCAGAACAACCGGGGCGAAGTGCGCGCCACAACGACGCTTGCCGTCGGCACGTTCGGCGATGGTCCCGTGACGGGCTCGTCACACGCGGTGGGGAACAATGCCCTCGTGTCCAATATCGGAGCAGATGCCTATTCAGGTGTCTCGCAGAATAATTCCGGCGCGGTGACCGGACAGGTCTCCATGCAGTTGGGCTCCGGCATGGCCGCCTACGCCACCAGCTCTGCCATCGGCAACGCCCAGTCGGCCTATATTTGCGCCACCTGCCCGGTCGGGCTGGAAGCGCCGGTAAACCAGGTCAACTCGGGAGCTATCAACTCGATCACGCAGATGCGGGCCAATGGCCATGTCGGCGGCATGACCGGAGCGGCAACAGCCGTGGGCAATGTCTCGACCTTCTCCACGATTGGTGGCGGGAATTAGACAAAACCGGTTGAGGCCAGCACTCCCGGTCATGCGTCGGACAAATAGTGCCATAACCTGGGTTGCCTGCGCGGGTGATGACGATGGCTTGCGCACCGCCGGCAAACCGCCAGCCCCCAAAAAGAGCTAGAAAAACCCCAGCGTGCCCGCTTCCGGGCTGCCCGACATCAGCCGGTCGAGGCCCGCATTGTAATTGGCGATCTGGCTTTGCAGATAGGCGGGCACCTGACCGCCTTTCTTGCCGGCACCGGGCCCTTCTGTCAGTTCCTTGAGTGCAGGATCTTCTGTCAGGTCCCGCCACGCGCGCTGAATAACGCTCATCGCCTCGGTCAGCGCCTCGTTGGCAGCAATCGCCCCGTCCCGGGTGGAAACGTCATAGCTCCCGCCGAGGCCAAGCGAAAAAGAGGGCGGAGCCGCAGCGCTTTCATCGCGGGTGCTGGAGCCGGTCAACGACTTGCCGGTTATCGTGCCGGACGGAAGCCCCAGGCTTTCAAGCGCGTTCTGCCCGTCAGCACCCGCCTTCAACTCGACACTGACTCCGTCACGCGGTGTCACGCGTAGAAATTCCTCGCCCGTGCGGCGGCCGACTGTCGCATTGCCCTTCAGGAGAAGCGCCGCGTTCAGCTTGAATGTCAGCGAGCGCATCGTCTCGTCGGCATCAATCGTGATCTTGCGCGAACGCCCGCCATCAACCGATATGAAGAAGTGGTCGCCAGCGCGCGCCGCGCTCTGGGCTGTGACCACCCGGCTGTCCGCATAGACGATTTTGCCGCTCGGAAGGCCCAGCTTCGACAGGATTGAGTCGCCCTGCGGATCGACGACGACCCCGGTGCCTTGCGAGACACCGCCCCGGCCGGACACCTGCTGCGCCCATTCCAGCGCGCCGGTGCCAGCATCAAGCCCCGCAGCGAACGCATTGCGCGTACCCAGCTGGCTGGCACCGGGCAATTCACCATTCGTGGTACCGGACAGATAGACCTTGCCATCGACGGCCTGAATGCCGGTGCCGGCATCATCCGCCCCGGTGCCCAGAAACGTCGTATAGCCGACAGTCGCTGCCGGTCCGTCCTCGATCCGGACGAGGAAGGCATCCCGGCCGCCTTCATTGGCGGCCACGGGCGCGCTGGGGGCAAAACCGGCTCCCGCGGCGCCGGTCAGATAGATTGCCCCGTCATCATCCACGGCAAGACCACCGATGCGCCCGCCATCCAGCGAGCCCATATCCAGCGTCCACGCAGGATCACCGGTGCCATCGTCGCCAGCTGCGAACTTTGTCAGGACAGCGCGGCCATCCACCTCACTGGCAACCAGCAATCCGCCATCTGCGGCCGTCGCCGTGGCGCGGGCGCGCTCAATCCCGGCTCCCGCTTCGACACCGCGCGTATAGAGGACGGCGCCGTCTGGCCCGATGGCACGCACATAGCCGTCCAGAACGCCCTGATGCCCGGCGCCGCCGACACTGGCGCGCGCCTCTCCGGCGACAAAGACGGTGCCGTCAGTGCCGATCGCAACCGAATTGGCCCGGTCATCGCCGCTCGCGCCGAAGCGCTGGGCCCATTGCTCGACGCCGGCAGCATTGAATTTGACCACCAGCGAATCCTCGCCGCCCAGTTCGCTGGTGCCGCCCAGACCACCCTTGACCGAACCGGCGACTACAACATTATCATTTCCGTCAACGGCGACCGACGCGCCGTTGGCCTCTCCTGATGCGCCCAGCACGCGGCTCCAGACTTCCTTGCCGCTGGAATCGTAGCGCATCAGCACCAGGTCGGACTCGCCCTTTATCGCCTGACCGTTAACGCCGGAGCTGGTGCGGCCTACGACATATATTCCGCCATCGGGGGCCTGCGTGATCGCATCAATGCTCAATGGGTTGGCCGCAGCAGAGCTGCGTGTCTCACCCCCTGGCAGGGGAACATCTGTCAGTGTGGAATCAGCCTCGATGCGCTGGGCAAATTGAACGGACGGGGTGCCGTCCAGCCCCGTGATTTTCGATAACTGCCCGGCGACACCGTCGCCCGCACCCGTCACGCCGGCCATATAGACCGCCGGTCCGGCATCGGGAGCGGAGAAGGACACCTGCTCGGTCAGCACGCCGCTGATGCGGAAAGCCCAGTCATTGGCAGTGATGATGCCCGATGGCCCGACCTCGCCGACACGCACGGAGGAAAACCGGGTGACGATGTCCTGCTCTTCCAGCTTGGCGTTGATGAAGCTGGTGACATTGCCCATCGTGCGCGGGGTAGCCCCCATTTCGGCCAGATCGATACCGATATCGATATCGGCGCCGTTCTTGCGCACGGAAATGTCGAACTGCACATCGCCAGCAAACGCCGCGGCTTCCTCATCGGCCGGGCCTTTATGGACAATGCCGGTGGTGTATTCGCTAAAGCCACGGCTGACCGCGACTTCGCTTTCTGCCTTGGTAAGCTGCTTGTCAGGCAGGACGGAGACCTCTTCCAGGTCCAGATCGGCGAAGAACTCGCTCATCTGGCCCAGGCCTTCCTGGAAACGCTTGTTCCAGAACGCCATGTCGGTGGCACTGGCATTGCGCTCGGTACCGGGAGCCGCCAGCGATTGCAGGGCGCGAACGCCGGTAAACATGGCGTAGAGCTTTTTCTCGTCCTCGCTGACATTCAGGTCGGAGAAAGCGCTGGCTTCCGAATCAAAGAAGCGGCCATTGGCAAGAACCGAGCGGCGCACCGCATCCAGCGCTGTTACCTCGCCGCGCGGGTCCCACGGCGGCAGCACACTCTTGTCACGCTGGGAGCCTTGCGTTTGCTCCACGGGCGCGCGCGTGTTCGCGGCCGCGTTACGCGTCGCGTTCTGCGCAGTAAACCACGCACCCAGAACATCGCCTGACAGGCCGGTAATCACTTTGCGCTCCTGCGGACGGAATCATCCACGCATATTCTTGCAGAGCATCGCGAACAAAACGTTAGCCGGGTGCGCCGTCGGTAAGATTCACGTAAATCTAGGCTAAGGGAGTGTTAACGGCTGGAGGCCGAAGGTTAACGCATATTCGTGATTCGATAGTTCTCTTGTGAGGATCCATGAGCGCCACCGCCTCCAAAGCCGCCGCACCGGCCTCTGCCAAAGGCAATCTGGAGCCGCTCTTCCTCGGCCGGGACTTTCGCTCGCCACGCATGAATCTCGACGGCAAGACTGTCCTTGTCACAGGCGGCACCGGCTCGTTCGGCCACCATTTCGTGCGTACGGTGATTGAGGAATTCAAACCGAAAAAGCTCATCATCTTCTCGCGCGACGAGCTCAAGCAATACGAGATGGCGCAGGTCTTTCCGCCCGCCCAACATCCCTTCATGCGCTATTTCATCGGCGATGTGCGCGATGAAGGACGGCTGGACATGGCGATGCGCGATGTTGATGTAGTGATCCACGCCGCCGCCCTGAAACACGTTCCGATTGCCGAATACAACCCGTTTGAATGCATTCGAACCAACGTGTTTGGCGCAGAAAACGTCGTGCGCGCGGCCATAAAGCGCGGCGTGAAGCATGTCTGCGCCCTGTCGACCGACAAGGCAGCCAATCCGATCAATATTTATGGCGCGTCAAAGCTCGCCTCCGACAAGATCTTCAGCGCAGCGCAGAATATGAGCGGTGAAGAAGGCCCGGTCTTCTCGGTTGTGCGCTATGGCAATGTGGTGGGCTCGCGCGGTTCGGTCGTGCCCTTCTTCAACAAGCTGATCGCCGAAGGCGCAGACCATCTGCCGATTACCGACGAGCGGATGACACGTTTCTGGATCACGCTCACGCAAGGCGTGAATTTCGTCCTGTCGTCCCTCGCCATGGCTAAGGGCGGCGAGATTTTCGTGCCGAAAATTCCCTCTATGCTCACGGCCGACCTCGCCCGCACGCTTGCGCCCGGCCTGCCGCACAAGATTATCGGCATCAGGCCCGGCGAAAAGCTCCATGAGGTGATGGTACCCGAAGACGATGCCCGTTCGACGATCGAGCTGGACGACCGCTATGTGATCGTGCCGGCCCACCGCGCCTCGCTCATGGAGCAATGGCTGGAAGCAGGCGCGCGTGCGCCCGAAGGCTTCTCCTACGCCTCTGACAGCAATCCCGAGCACCTCGATGCGCGCGCACTGCAGACGCTGCTGCAGCAGGCCTTCACCCGCTAGCCCGGCCTACATTCCAAGCACCTCTGCCAACGCGGCGCACACCCGCTCGACATCGTCCGCCTCCATGCGGGTGAACAACGGCAACGAAAGCGTTCTGGCATAGTGCGCTTGCGCGCCCGGCAAGCTCTGCTCTCCATACCGCCGCATGTAATAGGGCTGGGTATGGACAGGGATGTAGTGAACCTGTGTGCCGATGCCGCGGTCTTTCAACGCATTCATGACCCAGGCGCGCGAACGCCCTACCGCGTCAAAATCGATTTGCACATTCATCAGATGGCGGCACGGATCCGTACCGGGTGGATCGCCGGGCAAGGTCACCAACGGCGCGAGCGCGCCCAGATGCTCGCGGTAGGCAGCCGTCAGCGCGCGGCGTCTGGCGGCGAAACCGGCCATCCGCGCAAGCTGGGAGCGTCCAAGTGCCGCATTAATGTCCGGCAGGCGGTAGTTCCAGCCAAGCGACGCCATCTCGTGATACCAGGGCTCGCCTGCCCCTTCGGGCCTCACAAACCCCGCCCTGCCCCGTTCAATGCCGTGTGACCGCTGGCGCGCGATCCGCGTGGCCAGTTCAGGGTCATTTGTGGTCACCATCCCGCCTTCGCCCGTGGTCAGCGATTTCACCGGATGGAAGGAAAACGTTGCCGCATCGCTGTGAGTACAAGCGCCCACAGCTGCGCCGGACCCGTCAAACGATCCGATCGCATGGCAACTGTCCTCGACCACATGGAGGCCAGACTTGCGGGCAATCGCGGTGATGGCTGCCATGTCACACGGCAGACCCGCCAGATGAACCGGCAGCACCGCTTTGGCGCGGGTACCGGCCCGCTCCAATGCAGCGGCAAAGGTATCGGGCGTCAAAAGGCCGGTGTCCGGATCGACGTCGGCAAAGCACACCTCTGCCCCGCAATAGCGCGCGGCATTGGCCGTCGCCATGAAGGTGATCGAGGGCACGATGCAGATATCATCCTCGCCGACCCCCAGCGCATCGAGCGCCAGATGAAGCGCCGCTGTGCCATTGGAGCAGGCAACGCAATGGCGTGCGCCGGAAAATCCGGAAAACTCCGCCTCGAATGCCGGTATCTCAGGACCCGTCGTGAGGTAGTCAGAGTTCAAGGCACGTATCACCGCCGCGACATCGTCCGCATCGATGTCCTGGCGCCCATAGGCGAGAAACCCCGCATTCTTCGCCATGACCTGCTCCATGGAAGTGTTTTGCTGCGCGTCAGCATGACCTGAGTCGCCCATGGACCGTCTCGCGCCCGCTTCACAGGCATCTGCGCCCTGATGGAGAGCACAGATCAAAATTTGGCGTCAAATGGATGGGTAGCCTTGAGAATATATTGACTCACGGCCAGTGACGGTCCGCGATGAGCGAGCGGTTCTGGTGATCCGCATTTGCAGAAAACTTGAGGCCGTGTCCGCACGGCCTCATTTCCTGTGCTTATTCAATAAAAAATGATATATTGTTTGTATCGCCTCAAGTATTGCGGCATTTTTACAACATTCTGCTGCGGTGCAGCTTTGTCCGGACAAATAATGTTGCAGCGCACCAATCACTCTGCAAAGGTCTTGTGACAAAGCGCGGCGTCAGACCAGCGCGAAGCCTCTGCAATGCGATCCCGCCAGCCGCAAGAAGAAGCGGAGGAGACGGCGTGATGCGCGCATCTGTAGTGAAAATCTGTACCGGCCCGGCCGGCACGAGCCCGATCCCCTCCGCCGGCCTGCCGGTAACCGGCTCAAGAACACATTCAAGGGGATTATCGATGACATCAGATCAAACAGCCGCGCCCCGGCGTGCGCGGCCGCGTGCCTGGGCGGGAGCGCTGGCACTGGGCGGGGCCCTTGCTTTGGCGGCACCCGCCTCGGCACAGGTCAGCGAGGAAACAGCCTATATCTTCAACACGCTTCTCTTTCTTATCGGCGGCTTCCTGGTCATGTGGATGGCAGCTGGTTTCGCGATGCTCGAGGCGGGATCCGTGCGGGGCAAGCACGCCGCTGCCATCTGTCTGAAAAATATCGGTCTTTATTCGATAGCCGGGGTCATGTTTTACCTTGTCGGCTATAATCTGATGTATTTCGGCGTCGACCAGAGCGGCGGGTATTTCGGCATACCCTTTCCGTGGTCTCCCAGCGAGCTCACCGGCGATGACGTGATCGATGTCACCGCCAATGGCTACTCAACTGCCTCTGACTGGTTCTTCCAGATGGTGTTTGTGGCAACGACGGCCTCCATTGTTTCGGGCGCCGTCGCCGAGCGGGTCCGCATCGGGGCGTTCTTCCTGTTCGTCGTTGTGCTGACCGCCGTCATTTACCCGATCCAGGGCGCCTGGACATGGGGGCAGGGCTGGCTGTCAGCGGCTGGCTTCTCCGATTTCGCAGGCTCCACCATCGTCCATTCGGTGGGCGGCTGGGCTGCACTGGCGGGCATTATCCTGCTGGGCGCACGCACAGGACGCTTCGTGGATGGAAAAGCGATCGCCATGCACGGCTCCAGCCTGCCACTGGCGACACTTGGCACCTTTGTCCTGTGGTTCGGCTGGTTCGGCTTCAACGGTGCCTCACAGCTGGCAATGGGATCTGCGGCCGACGTGACGGCAATTTCCCAGATATTTGCCAACACCAACATGGCGGCAGCAGGCGGCGTGATCGCGACCTATCTGCTCACGCTGGCACTGGGCAAGGGCAAGGCCAATCTGGGAACCGTGCTCAATGGCGCGCTTGCCGGACTGGTGTCCATCACCGCCGAGCCACTGACACCCAATATCGGCGAGGCGATCCTGATCGGCGCTGTTGGCGGCGTGATCGCCACGTTTGGCGCCATCCTGCTTGAAAAGCTCTATCTGGACGACGTGGTGGGAGCCATCCCGGTCCATCTGTTTGCCGGTATCTGGGGCACCATGATCGTGCCGCTAACCAATCCCGAAACCAGCTTTGCCACCCAGGCCATGGGCGTGGGTGCCATCGGCGCGTTCGCCTTCGTAGCCAGTTTCATCGTCTTCCTTGTCCTGAAAATCACGGTGGGCATCCGCCTGAAGCCCGACGAGGAAACGGTGGGAGGCGACTACACCGAGCTGGGCCACAGCGCCTATCCGGAGTTCCTGCCGGGAAAGGAGAAAGCCCCGGCTTCAGCATGACGCAATCGGCGGACCGGGTGGGCTGCACCCCCACCCGGCCGCCTTTTATCGGTCTGCCCGGGGCAGAGCTGCCTTCGCCAACCGCGATATCGCAAACGCGCCCGACGCCTGCCGGCAAGCCTCGCAAGCCGGCAAAGAAGGCCCGTCCGCAAAAACGGCAGCGCCTGTTCCAGGTGACCATTCTCGACCTTACCGGCTCCTCGCCCGCCCTGAAAGGCTGGCCAGTTCCGGTGCGGTCCAGGGCGCGCCCGGGATCAATCGCGCGCACGCCCTTTCTCAACGGCCGGGTGCGAAGCGGCCACCAACGCACCACAGGGGAATAGACATGAGACACTTCAACACACTCAGCCGCCGCGCCACCACATTGGCCACGCTTCTGGCGGTTTCGGCATCTACACTCGCCTTCACCTCTAGCGTTCAGGCCCAGGAGGGCGTGGAGATAGAGGCCAATGTGGCGCTGGTCAGTGACTATCGCTTCCGCGGCATCTCGCTGTCTGACAGGGGCATCGCCGTCCAGGGCGGGTTCGATCTGGCCTTTGACAACGGCTTCTATGCGGGCACCTGGGCCTCCAGCATCGAGCCTGTCGGCAATTCGGAGATCGAGCTTGATCTCTATGCCGGTTACGGGTTCGAGGCTGGCGGATTTGCCATTGATGTCGGCGCGCTGGTCTACACCTATCCCGGTGCGACCGATGTGCATTACTGGGAGTTCTACGGGTCGGCCGGGTTTACGGCAGGCGTGCTGGAATCAACCCTTGGGGCGGCCTATGCCCCCGATCAGGACAATATCGGCAATGACGATAATCTGTACGTGTACTACGAAGGCGCTTACCCGCTCGGTGAGAGCGGGCTGAGCCTGACCGGCAGCGTGGGCTACGAGACAGGTGCCTTTGGCGATCCCGATGGCGACGGCGACGACAAGTGGGACTGGTCTCTGGGTATCGGATGGGCCGCACTGGGCGTCGACTGGTCGCTGGCCTATGTCGCTACGACCGAGAGCACTGACGAAGGCGACGCCACGGCCGTGCTGATGATCTCCAAGGCTTTCTAGCCTGTACATCAACTATGAATGCGAAGGGCGCGGCCTGATGGCCGCGCCCTTTATTCGTCCCCCTCAGGACGAAATGCCTATCGTCCGAAGAGCGACAGGATGATCTGCGGTTCGGAGTTGGCGATCGAGAGCGCCTGCACGCCCAGCTGCTGTTTCACCTGCAAGGCGGTCAGCTGCGCGCTCTCCTTTGCCAGGTCGGCATCGACAAGATTGCCCACCCCTGCAGACAGGCTGTCACTGAGTTTTCCGATGAAGGTTCGATGAGCCTCCATCTTCTTCATGTCCGAGCCCAGCCGCGCCAACGCTGCGTTGACATTATCCAGGCTGGCATTGACGAACGACACCGCGCTCGCCGCCAGCGTCACCGTCCCAAGGCTCGCTGTTCCCGAGAGCGTAATGATCGTGCCGGAGAAGCTCATATCCTGGGTATTAAGTGTCACCGAGCGTGCGGCATCTGCGTCCGCCAGGAAGGCAATACCGCCCGAAATCGATCCATTGAGCATATTTGCGCCGTCAAAGTCGGCGTTCTGCAAAATCACCTCGATCTGGTTGATCAGCGCCTTAAAATCGCTGTCATAGGCAGCCCGGGCGAAACTATCGATGGACGCATCCATCGCGGCTGTAGCCTTTTCGCGCATCTCTATCAGCAGGTCGGAGATTGCCTCTCCAGCAGCGATCCCGACATCGCCAATAGAAACCGCCCTGTCCAGCGATGTCTTTACAGAGCCCAGCGCCCCAACATCAGCGCGCATCGACTGCGCAACGGCAAATACGGACGAATTGTCCCTCGCACCCGATATTTTCAGTCCGGTATTGATCCGGTTCTGGGTGGTTTGAAGGTCCATATTGGTCTTGTTGAGGTTCTGCAATGCGAGCATCGCGGATACATTTGTCTGGACGCTTAGCGCCATCGGTCTTCTCCCAGAGTCCCGCCGCCTTTTGGCAGCCCTTCGCGCCTGTCGGAGCAAGACCGGGGCCAACACGGTTAATCTGGCATTAGACAAATAAAGTCAGTCACTTGCCGAAAACAAAAAGGCCCCGCCTGGCATCAAAAGCCAAGCGAGGGCAAAAACTCCCTGCCGCTGCCGGTCAAAATCTGCCGGGCGGGTGGAGGTCAGGCCTGTTCGTTGATCAGTCCGCCGCCTTCGGCTTTGAGAATTGCGACCAGATCGCCAAAGCTCTCCGGTGGCCAGCGGCGCAGTGTTTCGCCGGTGTCAGGATCCATGAGCTTGTAGATGAAGTGGCTGCCATTTTCCTCGCGCTCGATCTGGAGGCGCGTGCGGCTGTTCGCGCTGAGTTCAGCGCGCATTCTCTCAATGGCTTCGCTCTGGCGCAAAGTATCGCGGGAATCGGAGTTGGACTGGCGTGTACCCGGCTCTGCGGCAGGTACAGCGTCGCGCCCGGCGCTGTCGGGTGCAATGCTCATCGCGATGCCGGCTACCGGCACAACGAGCTCTCGCACTGAAATGGGAATGATTGCGTTCATAACCTTACCTGGCTGGCGTGCCTGTCTGCGGACGCCCCCACTTCCCCGTTAAAATCTTATCCTTTTATTGCTTTGGGGCCGTCTTGCGTTTGAAAAAAGAAAGCGGCGGGGGCAGAACCCCACGTAATGCCCCCGCCACTCTCCCCACCACTAACCTAGCGGAAGAAGCCCAGCACCGTGGACGGTGCGGAGTTGGCAATCGACAGCGCCTGGATGCCAAGCTGCTGCTTGACCTGCAGGGACTGAAGCTTCGCCGATTCCTTCGCAAGATCGGCGTCAACCAGATTGCCGATACCTGTTTCCAGGCTATCGGAAAGCTTGCCGACGAACGTTTTGTGGATTTCGAGCGACTTCGAACCCGTACCCAGACGCGACAGCGCCGAGTTCAGATTGGTCAGAGCCGTTTCGATTGCGGTGACGGCAGCCGTGCCATCGCTGGCCGTGCTGATTTCCATGCCGGCTGACAGGGAAAGCACGTCGCCGGACAGCGACATGTCTTCGGAGGCAACAGCAATCGTGTTGGTCCCCTTGGCATTGGCCAGAGCCGAGATGCCGTCAGAGTTCGTACCGTCAATCAGGTTGGTACCGTTGAACTCGGCGTTCTCGACGATCGTTGAGATCTGATCACGCAGTGCCTTGAAGTCTTCATTCAGGGCGGTACGCGAAGCACTGTCAAGCGACACGTCGGAAGCCGCCAGCGCCTTTTCCTTCATCTCGACCAGAAGGTCGGAAACTGCGTCGCCGGCCGCAAGTGCGACGTCGACACTGGAAACGGCAAGATCGAGGGAGTTCGTCACGGCGCGAAGGCCGCCAACTTCCGAGCGCATGTTCTGGGCGATGGCGTAGATGCCGCCATTGTCCTTGGCAGACGAGACGGCCAGGCCGGTATTGATCCGGTTCTGGACGGTCTGAAGCTGGGAGTTGGTTTTGTTGAGATTCTGCAGGGCGACCATCGCGCCCACATTGGTATTTACACTAGCCATTTCTTGGCTCCTTTCACGTTCTATGGTGTGACGCGCGTTTTGCGTGCCAGGTCTTCTGACCCGAACGTGTCTCAGCAAGGCCGGGGCCAATTCGAATCACTTTGAAGGATTAAATGCAAATCTCGTTTAATTTCCGTGCCTTATAACAAGCAGTGAAATTGCCGGATTAAAAGAGGTCGGCAATTTGTGCCGTATTCAATGAAGATTGCCCGGCAAATATTGCCGCTCCGGCATTTCTTGCCGGTTATCGAATCACTAATTTTCTCGAAAATTCATAGAGTTATGAACAAGTTGTTAACGCCGTTGCTGGGCAAAATAGTGGGGCCGCCCTTTGAGGGCGGCCCCGAATGTCTCGTCCTACTGGAAGAAGCTGAGAACGGATTGGGGTGCGGAGTTGGCAATCGACAGTGCCTGAACGCCAAGCTGTTGCTTGACCTGCAAGGACTGAAGCTTTGCCGATTCCTTGGCCATATCCGCATCGACAAGATTGCCGATACCGCTTTCCAGAGAGTCAGAGAGTTTTGTGACGAAAGTCTGATGGACCTCCAGCGCCTTCGACATCGTGCCCAGGCGCGCAAGCGCGCTGTTCACGTTTTCCAGCGACGTGGCGATCTGCGAGGCGATATCCGAGGCCGCGCTTGCCGTGCCGAACGATGCAGTGGATTCCAGCGTCACGATGGTACCGGAGAGCGATAGGTCCTCCGTTCCCACGGTGATCGTCTTGGAACCATCTGCGTTCGCCAGCGCGATAAACCCGTCCGTTGCACTGCCGTCGATCAGGTTGAGCCCGTTGAACTCGGCATTCTCGACAATGGTCGCGATCTGGTCGCGAAGTGCCTTGAAGTCCTCGTTCAGCGCGACCCGGCTGGGCGTATCGAGCGATACGTCGCCTGCCGCCAGGGCCTTTTCCTTCATTTCGATGAGCAGATCGGAAATCGCTTCACCCGCAGCGAGACTGACATCAGTCGTCGAAACGCCGCGGTTCAGACTGTCCTGAACGACACCATAGGCACTCACATCCGCCCGCATCCGCTGGGCAATAGCGTAGATGCCGCCATTGTCCTTCGCGTTTGCGACCTGCAGGCCGGTATTGATCCGGTTTTGCGTGGTTTGCAGTTGCATATTGGTCTTGTTCAGGTTCTGCAGGGCCACCATGGCCCCATAGTTCGTGTTCACAGAATTGTTCATTGTGGGGTTCCTCCATTCTGGAAGTGGATAACGGACGTTTTGTCCCGCTATCGCTTGCGCAAACCCCATGCCGTTTGACGCCCCGCATGCCTGGTATCAGCTGGTTGTTTTTATGGGGGAATATTTCAGCGGCGCAGCCCGGCGTGAACACCCGGTCAATTCTGCCGGACTCTATCAGGCTGATGGGCAAAATACGCCGCGCTCAGCGTGCACAACAAAAAGGCCGGACACAGGGGGTCCGGCCGGCCATGCTGGCGCAATGAAGGCGTAGCCGATCAGGCGGCGCTGGCTTCGCCCTGCCCCTGGGGTGCGAGCCCCTGCATGATGGTGCGGTTTATTTCCACGAGCGTGTCCACCGCATCATTGTCGCGTATGGCTTCGCTGGTCTGGCGGGATACAAAGATCGAGAGAGAAATGATCGCGGCCCGCAACGATTCCGGCAGCCCGTTGGACTCACTCGAGCAATCGGCGGCAAACGCCGTCCACATGCGCCGGTTCCAGTCCAGCGCATCAGCGCGCTTGGACAGCTGGCTCGGTCCGTACTCGCGTGCAGCCATCATCGCGCGCGTCACCTGTCCGAAAAGACGGTATTCCGCTGAACGGGGGTCTTCGGTTCGCGACGCAGCAGTCTGATAGGCCTGATAGGACATGAGACGGTTCAACCCTTAGCGGCGGCCGGTGCACGGCCCGTGCGCTGATCTTCGTATGTAATGAGTTTACGGCAGCGGATCAGTGCCTTGTAGAACTCCCCCGCCATCACATCGCGGCTAACCGACACACAGTCTGCCAGCACTTCAGGATTGGTCAGGGCGCCCATGAATTCAGTCATGCGCAGCACAAACTGGTCGTAGATCGCGCCTTCGGCCCGCCCCTCCAGATACATCATCATGACTGGAAAATAGATGCGCCGCGCGGGGCTGTCGGCCTCATGCTCCTGCATGATGTCCTTCTCGCGCAGCACGGATGCCTTGTTCTGCAAAACCAGAATTGCCCGCCGATCACCGTTCTCGACGACAGCGCCGTTCAGCACGAATTTCTCGCCCGGCTTCAAGGACAGTTTGAGCGGCATGAAAAGGCCCCCTTCAAAGCACGCAATCCATCGCGGCCCTGCTGACAGGTATGTTCTTCAAACGGGATGAACAAACCGTTGCTCACACAGGACTAATTGCACATTCCCAATCGTTAGCAGCTTCTTAAGCGAAGCAGGCCTGTCTCAACCCTAGCATAATTTCACCGGCCAGCAGGACTTTGCGATGACCATGTTTCTTGATCTCGACGCCGAGCTAGCCAAGGGCGTTGAGGACATTGTCAACCCTTCGGAGAAAGCGCGCGGCACGGCGATTCCCGGCCTTGATCTGGATAACAATCCTGCCGCCCGCTCCGACCCGAAAGTCGCCGCAAAGCTGCGCCGTGCCATGACAATGGTAGACAGCGGCAAGGCCGCAGAGGGTGCGCGGATCGTCCTGAAACTGCTGGACACACATCCCGAGCACCCGGTGGTCAATCAGGCGATGGGCATGGCACTGGAGCATCTGGGGCGTCTGTCCAAGGCTCTGGAGTTTTACGAACGCTCGCTGCAGCGCGACCCGAAGAATGCCGAAATCTACAAGAGCCTCGGCACACTCGCGTCCAAGCTCGGCCTGCTGCCTGCGGCCGAAAAATTCCTGCGCATCTATTTGCGGATGAACCCCAACGCCGATGGCGGCGCCGTACAGCTGGCTGCAATCCTGCGCGACCAGTCGCGCTTTGAAGATGCCATCGAGCTATTGCGCCAGGCGATCTATGCCCAGCCGGACAATGCCGATCTTTGGAACGCGATGGGCACAACGGTCATGGAAAGCGGCGAGGCGGGCGAGGCCGTCACCTTCCACGCCGAGGCGCTGCGCCTGCGCCCGGGCTATGCACGCGCCGCGCACAACCTCGCCCATGCACTGGAGCTGACAGGGGATGTCGAGGGGGCGCTCACCCACTTCAAGGCCGCTATCGACAATGCGGAAAGCGAGCCTGACCGCGTCATTTCCACCCACGGCTATTCCCAGGTCCTGCTCGCGGCGGGACACCTGGCCGATGGCTGGGACACCTACCAGGTGCGCCTGAACATGCACTATAGTTCTGCAACGAACTTCCTGATCCCGGCAAAGCCGTGGGACGGGGCTGACCCGGCCGCGCTGGCGGGCCGCACGCTGGTAGTGGTCGGCGAGCAGGGCATTGGCGACGAAGTGCTGTTTGCCAATATCTTCCGTGATGCGCAAAAAGCGGTCGGACCTCAAGGTGAGCTACGCATCGCGTGCGAGAAACGCCTGATTCCGCTTCTCAAACGCTCATTTCCCGAAGCAACTATCGACCGCCACTACACAGTGGAGCGCGAGGGCCGCCAGCATCGCCATGCGCCCGACCTGTTCAAGGACGGCAAGGCCGAGCTGTGGACACCGGCCGGTAATCTGTGCCGCGCATTTCGCGCGCGGATAGATGACTTCCCCACCGAGCCCGGCTTCCTGATCGCCGATCCGGACCGCGTCGACGCATTCCGCGAGCAACTGGCTGCGTTGGGCCCGGGCCGCAAGATCGGCATATTGTGGAAATCGCTGAAAATGAACGCCGCCCGCTCCAAGCATTTCGCGCCGTTCGAAATGTGGAAACCGGTCCTGAAAACGCCCGGCGCGGTCTTCATCAACCTGCAGTACGGGGACGTGGACGCAGAGTTGGCAGACGCGGAGGCGCGCTTCGGTGTGCGGATTCATCAGCCGCAGGACATCGATCTGAAAGACGATCTGGATGGTGTTGCTGCGCTTGGAAAGGCCTGTGACCTCGTGATCGGCCCGATGAACGCCACCACCAATCTGACCGCTGCCGTTGGCGGCGAGTGCTGGCTGATCCATGCCCGCCCGACAGTCTGGACAAAGCTCGGCGAGCCGAACCTGCCCTGGTATCCCAATGCGCGCTCCTTCACCGGTGAGCGCTATCGCGATTTCAGATCGGTGATGGCCGCCGTGAAAGCCGCCTTGCAGGACCGCACAGCCCAGGCCGCTTGAGGGGCTTATGGCATGGAGTGTTTTGTGCGCTTCGACGCCGACGGGCATATCGGCATGGGCCACGCCCATCGCTGTCTGGCGCTGGCCGATACCCTGCAATCATACGGCGCGCGGGTGACACTGCTGACGCGCAATGCCGCCACGGTTGCAGCTCTGGCCGGCACCTTCCCCATCGCCGCCATCAGCGGCGATGAGGTGGAGGCTGTGACGGCCCATGCCAGGACAGGTCAGCTCCTGATCCTCGATTATGCCGGGACAGAGGACACCGATATCGGTGCCATCAGGACGCAGCTGCCCGGTGTCCACCTGGCGCTTGTCGGCAATCGCGAGCCGGCCGGTGTGGCCGATACGGTGATCATGCAGACGCCGCTTGCCCCTGACATCCCGCGCGGCGACGCGCTGTGCGGCCCTGAGTTCATACTTGTGAAACGCTCGTTTCAGACCCAGCCCGTGAAAGAGGTGCGCGCCAAGCCCGCCCGGCTCTTTGTCTGTCTCGGCGGCGGGGAGCCTATCGGGCTTGACTGGATCGTGGACGTGCTCAACCGGACCGCCCCGGACTCGCTTCGCGAGATCCACGTCGCCGGGCCGGGCGTCAGCCGCGCGGCACCGTCCGCCCCGCAGCGCAATTTCGTGTGGCAGGAAGGTTCAACCGATCTCGCCGGGGCGATGGCTGCCGCCGATATCGCCATCATATCGGGCGGCGGTATTATCTACGAGGCTGCGGCCTCCGGCCTGGCGGCCCTGTATTGTCCCGTCGTTGCGCACCAGCACGCCCTGGCCGGCCGTGCACAACAGGCGGGGTTCGGCCTTGTCTGCCCGGCATTTTCGACGCGCGACGCGCAAGCCTTCGCCGGGCAGCTCAGCCAGCTGGCCGCCGACGAAGCCGGCCGGCGTGACATGGCCCACAAAGGCCAGAGCCTGATTGATGGCAAAGGCGCCGAGCGGGTAGCCCGGCAGCTGCTGGAGCAGTGCCGCCAGCGCCTCACTTAACGCGTTCTTAATGCGACTCCGGGTGCTTTAGCCGCTCACCCCGCCGGGAGTCTGCCTGTGACGTCGAACGCATCCCTGAAGCCGAATTTTCTCATCGTCGGCGCGGCAAAATCAGGCACGACCTCGCTCTATCATTACCTGAAAGCCCGCCCGGATGTCTTTCTGTCGAGCGTCAGGAAAGAGGGCCGCTACTTCTCCGCCATGGCTGACGGTTCAGTCTACTGGCCCCGCTACTATAATTTCGACACGGCTGGCAGCTGGCCGGAATATCTGGCCCTGTTTGATGGCTATGCGGGCGAGAAACGCATAGGTGATACATCGCCGGACTATCTGGCCTACGCCCATCGCGCCGCGCCCGCCGTTCTGAACACGCTCGGCGCCGAAACGAAAATCATCGCCATACTGCGCAACCCGGTGACCCGGGCCTGGTCGCATTATCTGCAGAATGTGCGCCGTGAAGCGGAGTTCTTCTCGTTTGAGCGCACGCTCGACCTCGAAGCCTCGCGCGCGGCTGCCAATTGGGGCTTCCAGTGGCTTTACCGGCTCAACGGCCAGTATAGCGCGCAGCTGCCCCACTACATGGAGCGCTTCGACACGCTGGTCCTGTTTCAGGATGACCTCAACGCCGATGCGCCCGCGACCCTGGCCCGGGTGGAGGACTTCCTCGGCCTGGAGCCCGGCACCGCTCCGCTTGATGCGAAACGCTATAATTCCGGCGGGATACCCGCCTCCTTGCTGCCGGTGCTCGAGGGCATTCATGACAGCCGCGACGCGGAGAGTTTCGAGGCACTGCACGCCGGCATATACGGCGGCAACGCTCCCGGCGGGCCCAGCGCGGACGGGGTCTATCCGCCTGCCCCGCCCAGCGAGATGATATATCCGGCGCTTCCAGAGCACACACGCCAGCGGCTCATCACCCTGCTGGCCCCGTCCATTGGTGAACTTGAAACGCTGGTGAACCGGGACCTCTCGCACTGGAGCCAGCCGTGAGGACATTCCGCTGCGTGCTCATCACCGGTGCGGGCGCGCCGCCCGGCATGACCGCCATCCGGTCATTGCGTGACAGCCCGCTCGATCTGTCGCTGATTGCAGCCGATAGCGCGCCCTATGCCGCCGGCCTGTTCGAGGACGGTCTGGACGCCAGCCTGGTTCTGCCAAGCGCGGCCAGATCACCGGCCCTCTATCGCGATGCCATCACGCAGGTGTGCGAGCGCTACAAAGTCGATCTCGTCATACCCGGCTCAGAGGCCGAAGCCGAAGCGCTTGCACCTGTTGCCGGTGATTTCCGCGAACGCGGCATCGAGATTCCCGTCCCTGCTCCAGCAGTCTTGCGGCTGGGCACCGACAAGGGCGCGCTGGCCGAGCGGGTGCGCCAGCACGGCTGCAATGCGCCGCTGACCCTGGCCGTTGATACTGAGCACAGCCTTGATGAATGGCCTGACATGTTTCCCTGTGTTCTGAAGCCGCGTGCCTCGCGCGGCGCGCGGGGCGTCTCCTACCCGGCAGACCGCGCGGCGCTGCACCGCGACTGGCGTCAGACCAGCGCGGCGCACGGCCCTTGCCTTGTGCAGGCCTTCATCCCCGGCGGGGTGGAGCGCATCTACACTGTCGGCACCATCCATTGTGATGGCAGGCTGATGCTGGCCACGGTTCATCGCAAGCTGGCCACGAACCCGCCCGGCGGCGGCGCGGCGCTGGCCGGCGAGGCGCTCACCGATGACACAGTGCGCGCGGCGGCGCTCGATATCCTCAACGTGACTGGGCCCTGGCATGGCTTTGCCGCCGTCGAGATGAAGCTGTCGGAGAATGACGGCAAGCCTTGGCTTCTGGAGATCAATCCCCGGCTCTGGGGCTTTTCCCAGCTGATGACGCTGGCCGGCGTAAATGTACCTGAATTACTGGTGCGCGCCCTGTCGGGCGAGTTCGGCGACGGGCCTGTGCCTGCCGAACTGACGGCCTACAAGCCGGTCAGGGCCGTGCGCAGCTGGGTGGACCGCATCATTCCGGACGGCTTCGCGCCGGAGGTGATAGCGCCATGAGACGCGCACGGGTCATCGCGGTCATTCAGGCGCGCACCGGCTCAAGCCGGTTGCCGGGCAAGGTCCTTTCGCCGCTATATGGCGATGTATCCATCCTCGAACATCAATGCCGGCAGCTCAGCCGGATTGACGGGGTTGACCAGCTGGTGGTGGCGACGACCGACCTGGCCGCGGATGACGCCATAACCCGCCTCACCGCACGCCTGGGCATCAAGACCGTGCGCGGCTCTAGCGAGGACGTTCTGTCCAGATTCGTCAAAACCGCCAATGAAACGGTTGCCACAACGCTGGTGCGCATCACGTCCGACAGCCCGCTGCGCGACCCGCACATAATTGCCCGCTGCGTGGCGCACCACCAGACACACGGGCTTGAATACACCCGGCCCGGCGATGGCAGCCTGCCCAGAGGCCTGCGTGCCGAAGTGATCGAGGCGTCAGTCCTGCGCCAGCTCGATGCGGACCCGGCGCTGGATCCGGCCTATCGCGAACATGTGACGCTCGCCATCCGCCAGCACCCGGAGCGCTATCGCTGCGGCTCACCGGATTTTCCCGCTGAATGGGCCCGGCCCGAATACGATTTTTCCGTTGATACGCAAGCGGACCTCGATTTCATGCGGACGGTCTGGGCCCAGCTGGAGAGGCGCGGATGGCCCGCCGACACGGCGCATTTGTGCGCCCTGCTGGACGACATGAAAGCCCCACAGAGCAGAGCCGGAGACGTGGCATGAGCGGCAAAATCGAACTCATCGCGGAGATCGGATCCAATTTTGACGGCGATCTGGATAATGCCCGACGCCATGTTGCAGCAGCCCGTAAGGCCGGCGCGGACGCAGTGAAGTTTCAGACCCTCGCGCGCGACACGCTGATAGCCCCTCTGGTATTCGACAGCGCCGCCGGCGAATGGGTCCAGAACCCGCGCTTTGAGGGCTTTGCCAATATCGCCCTGCCCGATGAGTGGCATTACCGGCTGAAGGAAACCGCCGACAATGAGGGCATAGAATTCATGTCCACGCCGTTTTCCCTGGAGGCGGTGGGCCTGCTCGAAGATGTCGGGGTCCGGCGCTACAAGCTGGCATCCGGCGATCTCACATTCCGGCCCTTGCAGGAGAAAGTGGCGCGCACCGGCAAGCCGGTTCTGCTGTCGACCGGCGCGAGCTATCTCGAAGAAGTGCAGGACGCGCTGGCCCACCTTCAGACGGCCGGCTGTGGCCCGGTCACCGTCATGCACTGCACGGCGAGCTATCCGCCCGCCTTCAGCGAATTGTCATTACGGGCCCTGACCACGCTGGCCCAGGCCACCGGCAGGCCGGTCGGCCTGTCCGATCACTCACCGGGCTGGACAGCGCCGGTCGCAGCCGCAGCGCTTGGCGCGACCGTAATCGAAAAGCACGTCACCTTTGACCGGTCCCTGCCGGGTCCCGACCACGCCTTTGCGCTGACGTATGAGGAGCTGGCGCGCACGGCCGAAGCGTTGCGCGAAGTGTCCGAGGCGCTGGGATCAGATGAGAAAAAGCCCGCCGGAAGCGAGATCGGGCGGCGTTCACGCCTGCGCCGCGGGATTTACGATCCCCGGACGTTCAGGCCTGCCGCCAGCGGTATCTGGCTGCGCCCCGAACACGAGGGCAGCTGAGGCGTGAGCCGTCTATTGGGTTCGGATAGCATCCAGCTCGGACGCGGACACACCATTGACCATGGTGCGGTTAATCATCGGGTGATCAATGTCCGTCGCGCCGAAATCACTGTCAGGGTGATAGGCGATCACGCGCATCTCTGAATCCGTAGTGCGGAACTTGTGATTGCCTTCCAGCGGGATGCGGAACATTGTGCCGGGCTCCAGCGGAATTACCTCATTAGGTGTCACGCAGACGCCGCGGCCCGAATGCACCACGCCGATCCGGTCGGACGGGTGGGTGTGCGCCGTCTGGTCAATTCCCGGCGGGAAGTAGAGAAGATTGAGGCAGGGATCGCCAAGCTTGATCGGCGCGATCAGCAGGGAATCGGTGCAGCCGTCGATATATTTCAGACGGCCCTTTTGCTCGACCGGTCCGCCAATCGTGAAGAAGGCGCGATGGCCCAGCCGGGCAATGACAATCCCCTTGCCGCCACGCACCCGCAGCCGCTCATTTGCCGAGAAATACATGCCCGCGGTCAGCGTGAAAGTGCCTGAAGCGGTCTCTATTTGCGCTTCACCTTCATGGACGAAACCGAAGAACGCGGCATCAATATCCAGATCGAGCTCTGCGCCATCAAAGGCATAGAGCGAAGTCGGGAAATTGGGGTCGCACGCGGCGATCAGGCCGGTTGACCATTCGAATGCGAAAAAATCGGCTACATCGATGACATCGCGAGGCATATCTACAATCCCAATCTATTGATTCGAAGTGTGGCCATCATGTCTTGACGATGCGTTAATCGGTCGGGCGGGCGCGACGGCCTCGCAGTATTGCGAACCGCGCCATCACCCGCCATGCTCGAAGGCGAGAAAAACCCGCCACGCTATCTACTCAAAAGATGAGGCTAATCATGCGCTTTGAAGGCACCAGCCAGTATGTCGCGACAGAGGAACTGGCCGCAGCGGTAAACGCGGCTGTCACGCTGGAGCGGCCCTTGCTGGTCAAGGGCGAGCCCGGCACCGGCAAGACAGAGCTGGCCCGCCAGATCGCCAGCGCCATGAACGCGCCGCTGCTGGAATGGCACATCAAGTCCACCACCAAGGCCCAGCAGGGGCTTTACGAGTATGACGCGGTGGCGCGCCTGCGCGACAGCCAGCTCGGCGATGGCAAAGTGCATGATGTGAAGAACTACATCCGCAAGGGCAAGCTGTGGGAGGCCTTCACCCACGAGAGGCGCCCTATCCTTCTGATCGACGAGATCGACAAGGCCGATATCGAGTTTCCCAACGATCTCCTGCAGGAGCTCGACCGGATGGAATTCCACGTCTACGAGACGGGCGAGACGGTGAAGGCCGAGGTCCGTCCCATCGTCATCATCACCTCCAACAATGAAAAAGAGCTGCCGGACGCCTTCCTGCGCCGCTGCTTCTTCCATTTCATCGCTTTCCCGGACGAGGCAACGATGCGCGCCATTGTGGAAGTGCATTTCCCCGGCCTGAAAGGCCGCCTGCTCTCCGAGGCGCTGAAAAAATTCTACGAGGTGCGCTCTGTGCCCGGCCTGAAGAAGAAGCCGTCCACATCGGAGCTTCTCGACTGGCTCAAACTATTGCTGGTCGAGGACGTCGACCCGGAGCTGCTGCGCGAGAAGGACCCGCGCAAGCTGATCCCGCCGCTGCATGGCGCCTTGCTGAAAAACGAACAGGATGTGCAGCTGTTTGAAAAACTCGCCTTCATGGCGAGACGCGATGCCGCGCAGTAAGCGAATTGGAACCGGGCGGGGCTTGAGGGGTTTTATGGGGTGAGCGCGTCCGGCCGCCATGGCCAGACGCTCAAAGATATCGAAAGCGATATCGCCACCCGATCAGGAGCCCTCCCATGAGCACCAGCGCCAGCCAGCACGTCGAAAACTTCCGTAAAGAAGGCGAGAAGACGCTGAAGTCGGTCGGCAAGGCTGCCGAGCGGGAGTTTCACGACGCCGCCAAAGCGACGCGCCGCCAGGGCCGCAAGGTCGCCCGCCGCGCCGGCAAGATGGAGGACGAGGCGCTCTCCTACGTCAAGGACAACCCTTACATGTCGCTGGGCATTGCCGCCGGTATCGGCGTGCTTGCAGGCGTGTGGCTCGCCCGCCGCTAGGGCCTTCAAGGCAAGGTGGAATGCGGCGCTTGCGGGCTGGCCTCGCGAGCGCCTATCCTTGCCGCCATGTTCCATCGCTTCTTCACCGAATTGCGCGCCGCCAAGGTCCCGGTTTCGACACGGGAATACCTCACCTTGCTCGAAGCGCTGGATAAGGGCGCGATCTCTCCGGCCATTGATGATTTCTATGCGGTCTCGCGCGCCGCGCTGGTCAAGGACGAGCGCAATTTCGACAAGTTCGACCAGGTGTTCGGCCATGTCTTCAAGGGCGTGGAGCTTCTGGGCGACATGTTCAACGAGGCGGAAATCCCGGACGACTGGCTGCGCGCCGAAATGCGCCGCCACCTCTCGGAAGAGGAGATGGCCGAGCTGGAGGCCATGGATTTTGACGAGCTGATGGAAACGCTGAACCAGCGCCTCCAGGAGCAGACCGAGCGCCATGAGGGCGGCAATAAATGGATCGGCACCGGCGGCACCAGCCCGTTCGGCCATTCCGGCTATAACCCCGCCGGCGTGCGCATTGGCGGCAAGAGCCAGCACAAGAAGGCCGCCAAGGTGTGGGAGGCGCGCCGCTACAAGGATTATGATTCCGACCGCGAGCTGGGCACCCGCAATCTCAAACTCGCTTTGCGCCGCCTGCGCAAATTCGCCCGCGACGGGGCCGATGAGGAGCTGGACCTTTCCGGCACGATCAACGCCACCGCGAAGCAGGGCTGGCTAGATGTGAAAATGCGCCCCGAACGGCGCAACGCCATCAAGGTTCTGGTATTTTTCGATGTCGGCGGGTCGATGGACCCGTATATCCAGCTGACCGAGCGCCTGTTCTCGGCGGCCAAATCCGTCTTCAAGTCCTTGGATTATTTCTACTTCCACAACTGCATCTATGAGGGTGTGTGGAAGTCCAATCTGCGCCGCCAGTCAGAGACGATGCCGCTCTATGATGTGCTGCACAAATACCCCCATGATTACAAGGTGGTGATTGTCGGCGATGCCTCCATGGCCCCTTACGAGATCACCCATCCGGGCGGCTCGGTGGAGCATTGGAATGGCGAGGCGGGCGCGGTCTGGCTCAAACGCATTGTGGACACCTACCCCCACCTCATCTGGCTCAATCCGCAGCCCGACAAATGGTGGCCGCACACCTATTCCATCGAGGTCATCCGCCAGATCATCGGGCCGCAGCGCATGTTCCCGCTGACCCTTGATGGCCTCGATGGCGCGATGAAGGAACTGGCGCGGCGGTAGTCACACTTTCGTCGTTCCCGCGCAGGCGGGAACCCAGAGCCGCTGGCAACCCACAGAACGCTATCATCTCTGGACCCCCGCCTGCGCGGGGGTGACGAGGGGTGATCTTTTTGTTTTCCCAGCGAACCTGGAATCCCATTCAACGGCGCAACCACTGCCCTATCGCCCAGGCGGCCGCATCGTGGCGCATCAGGCCGATGGCCTCCTCTGGGGCGAGCCAGACAAGGGTGTGATTGTCCTCGATCTTGCCGCCGATATCGCCGCCGGGCGTAGCGGCAAAATAATGCGCGCGATTGAGCAGCCGCGTGCCGTCCGGCTTGATCCAGTAATGGTCCGCACGCGCAATCAGGCGCGGCGTGCCCGCGAGAGCCAGGCCCGTTTCCTCGACAATTTCGCGTGCCAGCGCGGCTTCAGGCGTCTCGCCGGCCTCCAGCGCGCCGCCGGGCAGATCATGCTCGGTGCCCGTCTCTTCGGCGATACGCACGACGGCGAGCTTTGCGCGCGTGTCCGACAGCAGGCCGTAGGCGGCGGGGCGCGGGCGATAGGGGGCTTCACCGTCCGGCGTGCCAAACACGGGGATAGCATCGCTCACAGGAAACTAGCCGGCCATCGCCGCATCGCCCGCATGGGGCAATCCAAGCGCGCTTTCCACCCGACGCACCCAGCCCTGCACGGCGGGAAAATCAGCCAGATCAAACCCGCCCTGATGAGCAACGCGGGTATAGGCCACGAGCGCGATATCGGCGAGGGTGAGCTGTTCGGCGACGAAATACTCGCGCGCGAGCAGACGCATCTCCATCACGCCCAGCGCCCGGCGTCCGCCCGACAACAGACCCGGATCCAGATCGCCGGCCCGGCGGGCATGAAACCGTAGCTGGCTGCGGCGCACAGCGATGAAAGGCTCGTGGGAGTATTGCTCCCAGAACAGCCATTCCATCATCTTGGCGCGGTCAAACGGGTCGGCCGGGATCAGGTCTGACCCTTCAGCCATATAGGTGAGGATGGCGTTGGACTGGGCCAGAGTGCGGCCATCACCGCGCTGCAGAAGCGGCACCTGGCCCGCCGGGTTCAGCGCGAGGAATTCATCAGTGCGGCTGGCGCCCTTGAAGATGTCGATCTCGATCCATTCAAAATCGAGGCCGAGATGCCGCGCCGTCCACAGGGTTTTCAGGCAGTTCCCGCTCTCGGTGTGACCATAGAGTCTGAAGGCGTCCATTTGCCGCTCCCGGCTCAGCCAATCGATTGCCCGGCATGGTAGAGAGGCGCATGCGATTCTGACAGTGCAAAGCGCCGCGCGGCATATGAAGGCTTTCCAGCCGCGCCCTCACGCCTGTATGACGGGAGCATGCCGGACAGGACTATTTGACATGCCCTTGCCCTTCGATGCCGATGATCTGGAAGCGCGCACCGCGCCGGAAAGCTGCGCCCGCATGTCAGAGGTGCGCGACGGGGTGGACCGGCTGGACCGGGCACTCATCGGCCTGATCGCTGAACGCACGCGCTATATGGAGGCGGCCGCGCGCATCAAACCGTCACGCGACGTCGTGCGCGATGAAGACCGCATCGAGGATGTCATTGCCAAGGTGAAGGCGGCAGCGCGCAAAGCGGGCGTGCCGGAGACCCTCGCCGAGCCGGTCTGGCGCGAGCTTGTGGAACGCTCGATCCAGCATGAATTGCAGGTGTGGGACGCAACGCGCGAACCGCAGCGCAAACGCTCCTGAACGGGCATTTATGCCGCGCGGCGCTCCAGCTCGGTATCGATGGCTTCAAGGGTCTGGCCGGCGACGGCGCGAATGGCGGTTATTGCCGCCGGATCACCGGGCTGATTCTCTTGAGCCGCACACACCTCGCCCAGCGCCATTGCGCCGACACCGCGTGCAGCCCCTTTGAGCGTATGAATGAGGCGCTGCCAGAGCACGGCGTCGTTTCCAGCCCGCGCCAGCGCGTCCAGCGTGGAGATGATCTGGCCACGTAGCAGGCCGTACAGCTCTACCTCCAGAGCAATGTCACCGCCGGTATAGCGGTGGAGGTGTGCGCCATCGAGCAGCGCGGTATCTGCACCTGTCCGGTTGTCATCCAGCATGAGAATTTCGTGTCCCTGAACCGGCGCGCATTGTCGGGGCGTCGTGTTAACACTTGGCTCACAAACACGCTTAACAAAGGAACAAACCGCACATCTTTGCCGTTGCACACTGGTATCGAGCGGTGTCACGGCCTAGGTAACAGTCGAAGCCCGCGAGGGTGGAGCACCGCAGACCCGACACAAATCGGAGAGCCGAGACATGCTGAACCGGCGTACCATCCTGTTGACTACGGCCACACTTCCCGGTCTGGCATTGACCAGCCCGCTGGCTAACGCCCTCTCACTTCATTCCCGCAATCAGGAGATTCCCCCCATGAGCGCATTTTCGCTTCCCGACCTTCCCTACGCCTATGACGCGCTGACGCCGGTGATCGACGCCGAGACGATGGAGCTGCACCATTCGCGCCACCACCAGACCTATGTGAACAGCCTCAACAGCGCGCTGGAGAACCGCTCCGACCTGCAAGGCGTATCGCTGGAAGATATTCTGGCGCGGGTCTCGGACCTTCCCGGCGCGTTCCGTAATCATGGTGGCGGCCACTGGAACCACAGCTTCTTCTGGGAAAGCATGACCGCCCCAGCCAATAGCGGTGAACCCAGCGGCGCCTTCGCCGATGCGATCAATGCCAAGTTCGGCTCGCTCGACGAGATGAAATCGGCGTTCAACAGCGCCGGTGCGGGCCAGTTCGGCTCAGGCTGGGCCTGGCTGATCGTCAATGGGAGTGGCGAGCTGGAAATCACCGCAACGCCGAACCAGGACAATCCGCTGATGGACGTGGCCGGTACACGCGGCACGCCGATCCTTGGCAATGATGTCTGGGAGCACGCCTATTACGTGACCTACCGCAACCGCCGCGCCGACTATCTGGCGGCCTGGTGGCAGGTCGTGAACTGGGACGTCGCGTCCGAGCGCTACAACGCCGCTGTCGGATAACCAGGACCACTTCATGAAGCCCCGGACGCGGCAAAGCCGCTATCCGGGGCCGGATGCCTGTTCTGCCTGAAATCCCGGCTCGCGAAAGCGGCCGGGTTTTCTTTTGTCCGGCGTCATCTGGATCCCGCGGCCCCCGATCAAGCCGGGGACCCCGCTTGAAAGGCATGAGGACATCCGACAGGCGCGATGCTGCCGCCCAAACACAATTCGTCACCGGCACGCAGGTGGGGGGCCGCAGACCGTAGGGCTCAGGCAGTGGATATGGCTCTGGGTTCCCACCTGTGCGGGAACGACGAAGCGAAACAATAACCTACTCCCGCTCCGCCGCCTCGATTGCCGCATACATGGCCGCGAGACGTTCATCGTGCTCCTCGGTCCAGCGCTGAACGCGAAACTGTGCCGCCAGTTCATCCGCCGCTGCGCGAGCAAAAGCGGTGTCACCTGCCGCCAGCCCCGCTGAGACTTTTTCTTCCGCCAGAGACGTAGCCAGCGGCACGAAGCGCAGTTCCAGCGGGCGCAGCGTGTCCACCGCGCCGGCATCATCACCGGCTGCGCGCTGCGCCAAAGCGGCGTTGACGTCAGCGAACACGGCGCTCATCCTGTATTCATACCCGAACTCGCCTTCCGGCCCCGCCGTTCCGGTCCGCGCCAGCGCGTCACGGAAATAGCCGGCCAGCTGATGGAAGCGTTCTACGGACAACGCGTAGTCGCCGTCACGATACGCCTGATAGGCCTGCACAGCGGTGATACGCGAGCCATGACCATAGGCCATCCATTCCAGCGCCAGCAGCGTGTAGAGCGGGGGTGTCTCGAACGGCCAGTCCACCGGCGTTTCAGTGTACCAGCGCGGCGCAGGCTCGGCGGCGTACGCAGGCGGCGCCAATGCCGCGCCAGAGGCAAACGCCAGCAGTAACAGGGCGACGACAGATACGCGCATGAAAACGCCTCCAGCAGGCAAAAACCGCCCGTGCCGGCCATGTCATGCAAGGGCGGCTGCCCGCGCAACTGAAAAGAGATGTCAGCCAGAGGGCTGGAGCGTGTGAAACACCTTGGTGTCTCCCCCTCGCCTCTGGGGGGAGGAGATCGCCCTAGCCCGTGCGGCGGGCGTCGGCACTGCCCTCGGACAACACATCCTCGCGCACCGGGCGCGGCGCACCAAACAGATGGCCCTGGCCGTAAGCGATATCGAGATCGAGTATCTCTACCACCATCGATTCCGCCTCGATCTTCTCAGCGATGATATCGACCCCATAGCGGGCAAACAGGCTCGCAATATCTTCGGGCGCAATCGTGCCAGGCTCCCTGCCCGCGACCGGCATTTCGCCGCCCGCCATCTCGATCAGGCGCACCCCCTCCACCTTGGCAAAGCGCACGCCCGCGCGCTGCAACTCGGCCAGATCCAGATTGAGATTGCTGACCTGATCGATGGAGAAGCGGAAACCGTAATCGGCGAGCCTTGCCATATGGCGCGCGGCCACCGATGAGCGCGCATCAAAGGCTGCCTGCGGCATTTCAAAGATAAGGGAGCTGGAAAGATCTGAATTGCGCCGCAGGAAATCCAGGAAGGGCGGGAAGAACTCCTCATCGGTCAGCGAACGCACCGAGATATTGCAGAAAATGCCAACACGCCGGTCTGACCGCGTCAGCTTTCGCACGATCTGCACACAGCGCAGCAGCAGCAGATTGTCGACCTCGGCGATGAGGCCATGCTCTTCAGCCGCTTTCAGGAATCCGGCGGGCGTGACGACATTGCCCTTCGCATCACGCAGGCGCGTAAAACCCTCGTAAAAATAGGTGCGCCGCTGTGGCAAGCCGACAACCGGCTGCAGGTAGAGATCAACGCGGTTGGCATCGAGCGCATCGCGGATCAGCTCCACGCGCTCTGCGCCGCTTGTATTGGCCGCCGGTCCCGCTCCAGCCAGTTCCAGCTTTTGCAGTATCTCGTTGAGCAGCTCGTCGCCCGGCCCGTCATCACGCGCTGGCACCCCGGATCGGGCATAGGTCGCCGGTGTCATCTGCGCAGAGGTACGGGCAGGCTGCGCTGCGAGACGGGTTTCTACCTCCTCGATGCGCGCAGAGGCCGTCTCCAGCTCTTCAATGAGAGAGAGGTTTGCCGCACGCAGCTCGTGCAGGGCCTTCTCTGTCGCGCGGCGTTCCTCGGCGCGCGCGGCGGCGGCATGGGCCTGTCCGGCGATCAGGAACACCACCGCGCCCATGACCCAGGCCAGCCCTGAGCTCATCAGGCCAAACCGCTCGAACGCCAGCGCCGCCACGATGGCAACCATCGCGTACGTGATGACGACGAGCATGTCTGTCGTGCGCGGAATGATGGCCGGGCTCCCTCGATCTGGTCTGGCGCGAATCGCACCTATAATTTCACAGTCTAGGCTGCGCCGGGCCGTTCTGTCAGACCCGTTTCCAGTCAGCGGACAAAGCCGGACCGGAAACAAAAAGGGGCGGGCATTTGCGCCCGCCCCTTCCCGTCAGATATTCAGCGCAAAACCTAGCTTTGCGTGTGGGGCGCAATCTTGATTTCGACGCGGCGGTTCAGCGCCCGGCCGGCATCGGTTGCGTTGGACGCCACCGGATAATCCGGGCCGGCGCCGGTGATGAAGAAGCGGGCCGAGTTCACGCCCACCTGTTGCAGATAACCGGCAACAGACTGCGCGCGCTGCGCCGACAGGCGCATGTTCAGCTCGCGTCCGCCAGTGGAATCGGTATGGCCGATCACGTCGACATAGGTGGCGGGATAGGTCTGCAGCACGTCTGCCACATCATTGAGGATGGGCAGGAAGTTGGGCTCGATATTCGACTGGCCGGTAGCAAAGGTCACATTACCCGGCATGACCAGGTAGAGGTCCTCGCCTTCGCGGCGCACGGTGACGCCGGACCCGCGCAGGCGCTCGCGGAACTCGCGCTCCTGACGGTCCATGTAGTTGCCGATGCCCGCGCCCGCGAGCGCACCAATGCCGGCGCCGATGAGCGCGTTGCGGCGGTCATCACCGCCTGCCAGCGTGCCAAGTGCGGCGCCCGCCAGCGCCCCGCCGATCGCGCCGGTGCCGGTGCGGTTCTGGGTGACATTGCCGTATTGGTCCGTGGTGGTGCAGGCGGCAGCCATGGACAACGCCATGCCCGAAACCAGAAGTGAACGATAGATCATGGCTGTGAAGCTCCATGGTGAATTAATTGAACTAGGCCTTCGACGATAGCGCATCCGGCCCGCTGTGGCCACGAAACTTACGTGACACGGCGGTGAATGGCGCCTGAACGAGTATCGCTTACGCGCACGTGCGAAAAAGGCTCCGCACAATCGTTGCGAGCCCTTGACGGTGAAGACCCACCTGCTTATCTCCCGCTGGCTGGCAGCCGATGGCATCGAGTGCTAACGGCGACGAGCCAGAACTCATTTGTTTGCTTCGGGCGATTATTGCGCCCAGAAAAACGGAGACGTGACGCGATGACATTTCGTCCTCTGCATGACCGCGTGCTGGTAAAGCGCGTCGAGGAAGAATCCAAGACCAAGGGCGGGATCATCATTCCCGACACCGCCAAGGAAAAGCCCCAGGAAGGCGAAGTGATCGCCGTCGGCAGCGGCACCATCAAGGATGATGGCAATGTCCGCCCGCTGGACGTGAAAGCCGGCGACCGCATTCTGTTCGGAAAATGGTCGGGCACCGAAGTCACGGTCGAGGGGCAGGAACTCCTCATCATGAAGGAATCCGACATTCTCGGCATTGTCGGCTAGCGCTGACCCTCACCGTTCCCTCTATTTAATCGACTGATCGAACAAGGAGCTGACTCACATGTCCGCTAAAGAAGTCAAGTTTGGCGCCTCCGCGCGTGAACGCATGCTCAAGGGCGTGGATACCCTTGCCAATGCGGTAAAGGTGACCCTGGGCCCGAAGGGCCGCAACGTGGTCATCGAGAAATCGTTCGGCGCGCCGCGCTCCACCAAGGACGGCGTCTCGGTCGCCAAGGAAATCGAACTGGAAGACAAGTTCGAGAACATGGGCGCCCAGATGGTCCGCGAAGTCGCTTCGCGCACCAATGACGAGGCCGGTGACGGCACCACGACCGCCACGGTTCTGGCCCAGGCCATTATCCGTGAAGGCATGAAGTCAGTTGCCGCCGGCATGAACCCGATGGACCTGAAGCGCGGTATCGACAAGGCCGTCCTGAAAGTCGTCGAGGACATCAAGGCCAACTCCACCCCGATCAAGGGTTCCTCCGAGATTGCCCAGGTCGGCACGATTTCGGCCAATGGCGAGCGTGAAATCGGCGAGATGATCGCCCGCGCCATGGAAAAAGTCGGCAATGAAGGCGTCATCACGGTCGAGGAAGCCAAATCCCTCGAAACCGAGCTGGAAGTCGTCGAAGGCATGCAGTTCGACCGCGGCTACCTGTCACCCTATTTCGTGACCAATGCCGACAAGATGTCGGTCGAGCTGGATGACCCCTACATCCTGCTGTTCGAGAAGAAGCTTTCCTCGCTGCAGGCGATGCTGCCGGTTCTCGAAGCCGTTGTGCAGTCCAACCGTCCGCTGCTGATCATTGCTGAAGACGTCGAAGGCGAGGCCCTGGCCACGCTGGTCGTCAACAAGCTGCGTGGCGGCCTGAAAGTGGCTGCCGTGAAGGCTCCGGGCTTTGGCGACCGCCGCAAGGCCATGCTGGAGGACATTGCTGTCCTGACCGGCGGCCAGGTTGTCTCCGAAGATCTCGGCATCAAGCTGGAAAACGTGACGCTGGACATGCTGGGCACCGCCAAGCGCGTCGCGATCACCAAGGACGACACCACCATCGTTGACGGTGCTGGCGAGAAGTCCGCGATTGAAGGCCGCGTAAACCAGATCCGCAAGCAGATCGAAGACACGACCTCCGATTACGACAAGGAGAAGCTGCAGGAACGTCTGGCGAAACTCGCCGGCGGTGTGGCCGTGATCAAGGTCGGCGGCGGCTCTGAAATGGAAGTGAAAGAGCGGAAGGACCGTGTTGACGATGCCCTGAACGCCACCCGCGCTGCGGTGGAAGAAGGCATTGTCGCCGGTGGCGGCGTGGCTCTGCTCAAAGCCGTGAAAGCCCTCGAAGGCCTTGAAGGCGAGAACGACGAGCAGACCCAAGGCATCGCCATCGTCGCCCGCGCCGTCCAGGCGCCGATCCGCCAGATCGCGGAAAACGCCGGGGTCGAAGGCTCCATCGTTGTCGGCAAGGTGCTGGAAAACACCTCGCGCGGTTTCGGCTTCAACGCCCAGACCGAAGAGTATGGCGACATGTTTGCCTTCGGCATCATCGACCCGGCCAAAGTGGTGCGCACTGCCCTGCAGGACGCGGCCTCTGTTGCTTCGCTCATGATCACGACCGAAGCGGCGATTGCCGAACTGCCGAAGAAAGACTCCGCGCCGGCCATGCCGGGCGGCGGCATGGGCGATATGGGCTTCTAGGAAGCGCGTATCCTCATCAGACTATGGAAAGGGCGGCTGGCAACAGCCGCCCTTTTTCTATGCGCTCTCACCATTTTCGGAAGACCTCTCCACCGGGGTCCCCGGCTTGACCGGGGATCCATGTTTCCGGCTGCAACCGTCCCTATGGGTCCCGGCTCGGGGACCGGGACCCCGGTGGCATCAGCTCAGATGAAAGTCGGGATCCAGAACGGCGGTTCGACTGGGCACCGGCTTTCGCCGGTGAAACGCGGAGGCGGGAACCCAGGGCGTCAAAAGTATCTGTGTTCCGGGCCTCGCCACAGGCTCGCCCGGAATGACGAAGGGAGGGACGAGAGGAGGGGAAAACTCCCCCTACCCCCTTACATGACCTTCCAGCGTATCAAGGCGGGCATTGGCCTCGCTGATGCGCTCTTGCGAAAGCTCGCCGCGCTCGATGGCCGCCATCACCCAGCGCTGGATATTGGCCGGCAGGTCAGGATCAGGGTCCGCCGAGTTGGAAATGAGCAGCATGTCATTGCCCGCTTTCAGCGCGCCGATAACGGCTTCCTCGCGGCTGTAATGATGGCGGATCGCGCCCATGTCGAGATCATCGGTAATCACCGCGCCCTCATAGCCCATCACCTGCCTGAGCAGGCCGTGCAGCACCCGGCGTGAGAGCGTGACGGGCAGACCATCAGGATCAAGGCGATGATTGACCAGATGCGCGCCCATCATCAGATGGGCATGCCCTGACCGGATGAGCTGACCGAAGGGTGCCGCCTCCTCAAAGCTCCAGGTGGAGCTGATATCGACAAATCCGTCATGGCTGTCCCCGCGCGAGCGGCCATGGCCGGGAAAATGCTTGATGGCGCAGGCGATATTTTCCGCCTCGAATGCCTCGATAAAGGCCGCGCACCAGGCCGCGACACTATTGGCATCACTGCCATAGGCGCGCCCGTACTGGCCGATCGCGTCATTGCCCGGATCATGCAGATCGGCAATCGGCGCCAGATTGAGATTGAAGCCTGCCTCGGCCAGCTCCCGGGCGGCAGCGGCAAACAGTGCGGCGCCCGCCTCGAGCCCTTCTTCGGCCAGCGCTTGCGCGCGCGGAATACGCGTAAAGCCCATATCGCCGGTCAGGCGCTGGACCACCCCGCCCTCCTGATCTATCGCGAGCCACGCCTCACTGGATGCCGCCCGCAGCCTGGCGGCCAAGGCCAGCGCCGGATCACGCTCGCGTGCATTGTGGCGCAGCATCAGCACCCCGCCTATGGCGCGGTTCTCCAGATGGCCCACCATGATGTCGGCCGCCTCGCCATCGGGCGCACTGCCGACAAAGCCCATGATGATCAGGCGGGCAATCTGCGCTTCCAGCGGGCGCACCGGCACTTCGGCGATACGCGGATAGTCTTGCGGCTGCGCGGCGGCCAGCCCGGCACTGGCGCCTGCAAGGCCCAGCCCTGCCAGCATCTGGCGGCGGTCGATTGTCATGCACTATCCCCTCGAACTTTCCCCTGGCCCGATTAGGCCGCGCACCGGCCCGGCTGTCCAGCCCGGCTTGCCGCCCTTGCCCTTCACACAATTAAGGGCCCCGTCATGTTTTCGTAATGCGGCCGGGCGCCGTATGGTCGTCAGTTCAGGGAGGAACACACACTCATGAGATATCTTGTTTGCACTTTGGCCTTTGCGCCCCTGCTGATTGCTGCGACGCCCGCCACGCCTGACGCCCCGCATCCGACGCAGCGCGAAGTCATTGTGGAACGCGTCGAGGCCCCCGGCGCACCGGGCCGGCATGGACGGGTAGTGGTGGATTTCTCGCTCGATGAAGAATCCGGCTGGACCGACGAGCACGACGCCATCCTTGCCGAAGCGATGGATTCGTTGCGTGAAGCGCTCGCCGGCCTGCCCGGCGAAATCGATGCCGACATTGAAGTTGACTGGCATGATGACGCCCACGCGCCGATTGATCGCGAACGGATACGGGTCATGGTCGAGCGCGCCCGCGCACGCGCAGACGAGGCCCGCGAAGCAGGCCGGATGGCACGGGCCGAACGTGAGCGGGCGCGCGCAGCCGCGCACATGGCCCGCCTGCACGGCGAACATGCGCGTGTGATCGGGCTTCGTGCCGGCGCACACGGCATGGAAGCGGGTCTGCGCGGTATTGATGAAGCGCTGGAACGCGGTGAGGTAACCCGCAATGGCGAGACCCGCCCGATGACAGCGGAGGAGCGCGCCGAGCTGGTTGAGGCACGCGAGCACTTGCAGGCCCGGCTGGCCGAGTTCCGTGAGGAGCACGCCGTATTTCTCAGCGAAGATGGTGAGGGCCACGTCGAAACCCGTGTTGTGGTCCTGCGCCACGGCGAGGAGGCAACCGATACCCCGCGCTGGCAGGAGCGCGACCGGTACGACAGCGAGGTTCGCAGCCGCCAGGTTCAGGTGACCGACCGCGACGGCCGTCTGGAGGTTACCGTTGATGGCGAGCGGCTGGAAGGCGATGCGCTGACCGACTGGCTCAACTCGTCCGAAGGCCAGCGCGTGATGAACCAGCGGCGCGAGTCTGCGCTCGCTGGCGGGGAGTAGGGTGGCAGCATCCTGAAGCTTTTTTCGTCGTTCCCGCGCAGGCGGGAACCCAGAGCCGCTGGCGACCGGCGTAGCGTTATGACCTCTGGACCCCCACCTGGGTGGGGGTGACGAGGCCCGGGGCGGATCAAAAAAAGGCCCGGCATCTTGCGATGCCGGGCTTTGAAATTTTGGTTGGTCGATAAGAGACGTCTCCTCCCCAGAGCCGTCACTCAGGAAGACAAGACGGTCAGGCCCTGTCTGTTAATGAAAGTGACTCAGAAGACAGGTTCGCGTCAACCCTTTAATGCAAGGCAGGTTTTCGTTTTTGCCGCAGCGCACCCATTATCCGCGCGCGGACAGACGCGCCAGGATGGTGGATACCAGTTCGGCCCGAGGCACGGAGAATTGCTGCTTCTGCTCTTTCCACTCCTCGCGGTCGGTAATCGCTTCAGCGAGTTCGCTGCCCAGTTTGAGATCCTTGATCTGGACGGTGTTGCTGGCGAACTCCTCTTCGCCGCAGATGACCGCGAAAGCCGCATCGCGCCGGTCGGCGTATTTGAGCTGCTTGCCCATATTGCCATTGCCGGTAAAGGCTTCCGCGCGCAGACCCGCGCTGCGCAGCTCGGCCGCCATGGCAAAATATTCGGCCATGCGGCCCTTGTCGGCGGCGACCACGATCACGAGCGGGTCCGCATCCGCGCCTTCCAGGCGTCCCAGCGCGGAGAGCGCGGCAGCAAACCGGCTGACCCCGAAGCTGAACCCGGTCGCAGGCACTTGCTGTCCGGTAAAGCGCGCGACGAGATCATCATAGCGCCCGCCAGAGGCGACCGAGCCGAACTGCATCGGGCTGCCATCGGCATAGGTGGGTGTCGCCAGCAGCTCGGTCTCGAAGACCGGGCCGGTATAGTAGCCAAGACCGCGCACGACGGAGGGATCAAACACGGCAAGCGATTCGGACACGCCAAGCGCGGTCAGGATGGCATTGATCTCCTCAAGCGCCTCAACGCCTGCACGCGCCGCCGTCTCGCCTGCTGTTCCGGCCAGGCGCGCAGTGACTTCGGCGCGGCTGCCGCCGGCTTTTGACGCTTCCAAAAAGCCAAGCACGCGTGCGCGGCCCGCCTCGTCCAGCCCTGCGCCTTCGGTGAAGTCACCGCTCTCGTCCTTGCGCCCCTGCCCCAGCAGAAGCTCCACACCCTCCATTCCCAGCCGGTCCAGCTTGTCGATGGCGCGCAGCACCCGTATGCGGCGTGTCTCATCGGCGGCGCCCAGGCTCTCCAGCACGCCGTCGAGCAGACGGCGGTCATTCACGCGGATGATGAATTCATCATCGCGCAAACCCGCCGCGCGCATCACCTCGGCGGCAAGGGCAATCATCTCCGCATCGGCAGCAGGCCCGGACGCCCCGACATTGTCCGCATCGCACTGAACGAACTGGCGGAAGCGGCCCGGCCCCGGCTTTTCATTGCGCCACACTTCGCCGAACTGGTAGCGGCGGAAAGGCTTGACCAGATCCTGAAAGCCTTCTGCCGCAAAGCGGGCGAGCGGCGCGGTCAAGTCATAGCGCAGCGCCATCCACTGACCGTCATCATCGGTCATGGCAAACACGCCCTCATTGGGACGGTCCTCATCGGGCAGGAATTTGCCGAGCGCATCAGCATATTCAAAGGCTGGCGTTTCCAGAGGTTCAAACCCCCAGCGCTCATAGACACCCGATGCGGCAGTGACGAGGGCGCGCTCGGCGCGGATCACATGGGCGGCCCGGTCCTCGAACCCGCGCGGACGGCGCGCCTTGGGACGGAAACTCTTCTCTTTGGCCATGGGTATGATCCGTGAAACGGGGAAAATGAAACGGTATCGAAAGGAGGGCCGGATTAGCCTTTGCACGCGCCGCTTTCAAGCGGCCCGCCCCTTGCATGGCATTCAACTAAGGCGTTTTCAGCAAAAGTGGATACCCGTCTTGCGGTCCGAAAACGTAACAACACCAGAAACACACCAGCCTCAAAGGCCAGCCCCATGATGCACCTTGTCCGCCCCGTCGCCGCCCTGATGCTCGCTTTGGCTGCTTGCGCCGCACCAGCCTACGCGCAGGATGCCGCCGCCTTGATCGCCCTGTCCGAAGGCTTGCAGGACGAGGCCGAAGCGCGGGTGGAAATGCTGGAAAGCGGCGAAGCGCTGCCGGCATCGGCAGACGACAGCTTCCTTGTCGATACGGCACGCTTCTCGGCCGATATACGCGCCATGGCGGCCCATATCGACGCGACGGACGGCCCGGCCGATTTGCCCTGCATCTTCCGGGGCATGGCCGACGATGCTGACGCCCGCCGCACCGCACTGGAAGCCGATCCGGCGAACGCGGACGATTACCGCCAGCTGGCGCGCACCTTCTCCCACGCCGTCATCATTGCCGCAGATGTGGAAACCGAAGGCCCGGACACGGGCTTTCCACCCTCCTGCACGGCAAGCCAATAGCAAAACGGCCCGCTGTTTCCAGCGGGCCGCTATCTGCTTTGTCCTGCACGAGGTCCCGGCTCTGCGCTTCGCTTGGCCGGGAGTTCAGGGCAACGATGACTGAAACCCCGGAACCGCGAAGCGGTGTCCGGGGCCTCATTCAGCCGTCCGGCCTAGCCGGCGTATTTCACGTTGCAGCCATAGGGCTGGGTTTCGGTGATCTCTACCTCTTCACCCGCCAGTACAGCGTTCAGCGCCAGCTGGGCATAGGGGATGGGGTCCGGATCGCCATCGCGCGGACGCGGCTGATCATCGATGCCGCCATTATAGCGCAGCGTGCCTTCACCATCGATCACATACATGTGCGGCGTGGTGCGCGCATCATAGGCGCGCCCGATCACCCCTTCAGGGTCCATGAAGATGTGGTCCACATTGGCCGCACCGCGCTCCTCATTGAGGGCCAGCGCTTCTTCGGCACTGACATAACCCTGCTCGCCGGGCGCCGAGGAGATGACCTGAATCCAGACCACATCGTCCTGCGCAGCCGCATCCTGCTGGGCCTGAATATTGCCACCATAATGGCGCACAACGTAGGGGCAGCCATGATTGGTCCATTCGAGCATCACGGTCTGACCGGCAAAATCGGCCAGCGACACCGTTTCGCCGGTCGCTGTGGTGGCCGTGAAGTCCGGCGCAGGTTGACCAATGACCGGGTTGGCGTGGGCCACGCCCAAGCTGAGGGTAGTCGCGGCAAGCAAGCTGGCAGTCAGTGCAAAAGCGCGGCGGGAAAGGGTCATGGCAGAATGTCTCCTCGGGTTGAAGGCAGTGTATGCTCTAGTCACCGGCGGCGGCCTCTACCGCACGGATCATGATGGTCTCAGTCAACAGCGGCGGAAGAATGTCAGGCTCTGCGCCATCCGCCGGATACATCAGATAGAACGGCACGCCGGGCGCGCCATAGTCCGCTAGCGTTTGGGCGATCACAGGATCGCGATTGGTGAAGTCGGCGCGCAGCAGCGCGACATCATTGTCAGCAAATGCCGCACGCACCTGATCATCTGACAGCGCGCCCAGCTTGTTGACCTGACAGGTCACGCACCACGCTGCCGTGAAGTCCACGAATACCGGACGTCCCTGCTCTCTCAATTCCTCAACGCGCGCCGGGCTCCAGTCTTCATACTCACCACTACCTGCAGACACTGCCGCCGGTTCCAGCCCCGCTGTGGTCCACAGCGCTCCGGCAGCCAGCAGCACACCGGCAAGCCCCGCGATACGCGAGAGAACGCCTGTCGAGCGCCAGGCCCAGAGTGCAAATCCAATGGCCAGAAATGCCGCCAGCACCCATAGCACGCCCTGTGCCCCGGTCTGCACGCTCAAGACCCAGACCAGCCAGATGGCGGTGGCAAACATCGGGAAGGCGAGCAGCTGCTTGAAGCGCTCCATCCATACGCCCGGCCTTGGCAGGAAAGCCAGCAGGCGCGGCTCGAAGCTGACAATGACAAACGGCAGGGCAAGGCCCACACCCAGGAAGGCGAATATCGTCAGCGACGCTAGCGGAGGCTGCGCCAGCGCAAAGGCCAGTGCGCTGGCCATTACCGGCGCGAGGCATGGCGCAGCCACAAAGACGGCCAGCACGCCAGTCAGGAAGGCCCCTGCCCGGTCATTGCCCTGCACATTGCCACCAACGCCTTGCAGCGATGTGCCGATCTCGAAAACACCCAGAAAGTTGAGGCCGATCAGGAACATCAGGCTGGCGAGCCCGGCCACCACCCATGGCTCCTGCAACTGGAAGCCCCAGACCTCCATGCCGCCAAGACCGCGCAAGGCCAGCACAAGGCCGCCGAGCGCCAGGAAGGTGATGATCACGCCTGCCCCGAAAATCAGGCCAAGCTGGCGCGCTTCGGCGCGGTCGGCGCCGCGCTTCTGAACGATGGTCAGCGCCTTCATCGACAGGATCGGGAACACGCACGGCATCAGGTTCAGGATCAATCCGCCCAATAGGGCGAACAGGGCCGCCTGCCAGAAGCTCAGGCCTGGAAGCGGTGTGCCGCCGGGCCTCGGCGCGCCATCTGCTGCTGCCGTTGCTGGCGCGGCCAGATCGTTGACACGCTCATTGGCCGTGGCCGTGACTTGCGCTACCTGGCGGACCCACTCGCCGCCCGCGTTCACCTCGTAGGAAAGCAGCGCCACATAGTCTGCATCGACCGCGTTTCGCGTCAGAAACCCCGGTGTCAGGTCCATGCGGGCCGCCCCGGCTTCAAGGCGGTAGGGCTGGGGCGCATTATGCGCGACAACGCCGCCCTCATAGGGAAAAGCATAAAGATTGCGGATGGAATCGGCTCCACCCGCCAGAGCCTCGCCCGACACCGTCAGCACCAGCGTGTCACCGGCATGATCGAGCGCGGCAGACAGGCCGCGATCGCCGTCCGGCGCGGCGTCATAAGCGGCGTCGATCAGGGCGGCCCCTTCGGCATCGCTCTGACTGGCTCCCACTTCAAGCGTCAGCTCGAAAGCGGCGTCTTCGGGGATGCAGATATCCTCGCAGACCAGCCAGGTGCCTTCGCCGGTTATCGTGACCGTGCCCGCAGGCGCATCGGCGGGCACCGTTACCGGAACCGGCAAGGTAACCGAGCCTTCATAGCCGTAATTGGTCAGTGGACCGAGCGGATAGGTGCGCGGAGCCGGCCAGACCATCTCGCCCTCGCTCCAGCCTTCCGGCAGGTCGAGGAAGAGGTTGGTCGCCTCACCGGAATCGCCCGGATTGCGCCAATAGGTGTGCCAGTGCGGGGTGATGTCCTGATGCAGCGCGAGATGAAAAGTCTCGCCAGGCGACACCGATATCCGGTCACTGACCAGACGGGCATCGACCATCGGTCCGGCAGCGCTCTGCACCAGACTTGCGCCCGCTGACAGGAAAATGACGGCAAGGCATCCGGCAAGAAACGCGCGCAGCAAGTCAATCTCCCGTTCGTCAAATACCCGGTGCCCGCAACATGATATCGAGGCGCTATGAACCCTACATATAACCGCCGCAGCATTGATCAACGAGGGGACTGACGGTCTTGTGATCAGCGCTAATGCAAATGGCGGCCCCACAGGGACCGCCACCGCAAAATCAGTAAGACGAAACGCTGGCGCCTACGCTTCTGGCGGAGGCGGTGCCATCGCGGGCTGCGTCGTTGAAGAGGTTGCACCGGCTGCACCCGCCCGGAAGGCGGCGCGCGCCAGGACCTGCTCCCAGCGGGCTATGGACAGGATGTGCGCGTAGATGGCGCCCAGATAGCTGTTGTCGCGAAGCTCTTCGAGCGTCTTGGTTGGCAGCGCATTCAGCTTCTTGAGAGACAGGCCCCAATAGCTGGCAACAACCTGCGGCTCGCCTACCGGTTCGCCGGCTGCGTTGCGCGGCTGATAATTGGTGGTCTGCTCTTCGAACAGATCCAGCTCCTTCATCCGGTTGATGAATTGCTGTGTGACAACAACATCGCTCTCATAGCGGCGGACGAACTCGACCGCACGCTGCGTGAACTCGCTCAGCTTTCCGTCTTCGTCGAAGAACTGGACATCCGGGTTATCGGAGAACAGGTGGGACTGCGTGTCAACACACAAGGTGAAGCGGCCCGCTTCACCGGTGTGGACTGCGCCCACGAACGGATAACGCCGGATGAAGGCCGGCAGATAGTGGAAGGGAGAGTATTCGCCGGTATTGGGATCGACGAACAGGTTCTCACCCTCGCGCAATCCCATCACGGCGACAACGACCCGATTTTCGCCGAGGAAAATCAACGGGTAATCGCCGCCCGCAGCCGCAAACTCGCCAACCGTCACCGGCACGAAATGCGTTGCGTTCAGGAAGTCGAACGGACGGCTGCCGTATTTGAGCCCCTTGCCCTTGTGTGCTTGAACATTGAGCGGCTCCGGCTTTTTGTAAAGCGGCAACGTGCCCTGAATGCTGGACGTACCCTGATTGGCGTCGGCCATGAATTCTATTCCCCTGAAAGCAGTTTGAGGTGTGTTAGCGGAGGCGCGATGCCAAGGCAACACAGCCCCGCACGTGAATGTGCGAGGCTGGATGCAAGCTCTTTGCCAACACGCGGCCTCTAGAAGCGCGCCGACAGCGCTACCCTGACATTGCGGCCGGGCAGTGGGATGAAATCCTTCAGGAAGGAAGAATGGATGCGTGCTTCCTCATCGGTGATATTGCGCACGGCAAAAATCAGCTGGACATCGCGTTCATCGAAGGGACGCCAGCGCGCATCAGCATTGAAAAGCGTGTAGCCGTCCGTTGGTAATTCATTGGTGAACACATCGGTCTGCTCTGCCACAAGCCGGGCCTCGCCGCGCAAGGATAGCGGTCCATTGTCCGCCGTCACCGAAAGCGATGCCGACATCGGGGAAATGCGTGGCAGATTGCCTCCGCCATCGATTTCTCCGCGCACATAGTCCGCGCTCGCCTCGCCGGTGAAGTCAAAGCCTGACAGGGCAAACAGGGGTGCACTGATACGCGCTTCGAACCCGTACAGCGTGGCATCCTCCTGCCGGTATTCCAGAACCGGGAGCCCGTCTTCCTGGGCGCCGGTCGGGAACAGCTCGATGAAGCCGTCATAGTCGGCATAGAATACCGCCGCCTCGGCACTCAGCCCGCCCTGGCCGGTGAAACGCGCCGTACCTTCAAGAGACCATGCGACCTCGGTAGAGAGGTTCAGATTGCCGATCTCGAAGGCCTGTGTGGCCAGGTGCGGCCCGTTGGCAAACACTTCGACATCGCTGGGCGCACGTTCGGAGCGCGACAGCGTGCCGGCCAGGAACCAGCCCTGCGCCGGGCGCAGGAACAGGGCACCTGATGCGGAGATAGAATTGAAACGGCGGTTCGCCGCCTGCGCGGTCAACTCTCGCCTATCGGCGCGTGCGCCAATTTCCACGCCCCAGCTGTCATAGTCCCAGCGTTCGGTCGCAAACAGGCCTAAATCCTGTGTCGTGACGGCCTCGATGAAGGCCTCGTCGCCCACTGCCTCGAAATCCTGGGTCAGCCCGGTGACACCCCACGCACCCTGACGCGCGCCGCCATGGCCGTGGCGCAGTTCAACGCGGCCCTCCACGCCTTCCTTGTCGAACACGGTCTGCTCATCGCCCTCGATTTCAGCGTGAACATAATTGGCATGGGCGAGCGACCAGCGGATGCGGTTGAAAAAGCCATCGAGGGCGATCTCGCCGCGCAGATCGGTACGGGTCTGCTCCATCACCAGACGCGGTGCGATCTCGTCATCGCCGTGATCGTGATCGTCATGATCTTCGTCCCCGTGATCATCATCGTGATCGTCATCGTGATCCTCGTCATGATCTTCATGCTCATGATGACCATGCTCGTGGCCGGGTATGGCGTAGTCGGCCTCGGTGCGTTTCACGCCGATACCGGCAAATCCCCACTGACCGACAATCGACGCGCCGACAGAGCCGGACTCGAAAACAAAGTCGGTATCGGGCGCAAAGCCGAACGCTTCCTCTTCGCCCTCGTCACCATGATCATCGTGATCATCATCATGGTCGTCATCGTCGTGATCGTGATCTTCGTCATCATGATCATGCCCATCCTCTTCCATTGCCCGCAGGCGGGCAGATTCCGCAAAGCCGGGAATGTCGTAGGCGCCAGCCTCGCGGCGCTGATACTCGCCCTGCGCGACCAGCTGCCCCCAGGCAAAGCCGCCGCGCACAAAGCCTTCGCGGCCTTCATTGCCGGATGTGGCACCCAGATAGGTTTCACCGAAAACCGGGGTCTCGGGCATCGTCTCAGGCACCCGGCCATCAAACACATTGACCACGCCGCCAATGGCGCCGCCGCCAAAGCCAATGGCGGCCGGTCCGCGCAGCACTTCAACGCCGGTTGAGCCCATCACGTCCACCGCCACGGCGTGATCAGGGCTGGAGGAGGACGCGTCCAGACCATCCAGACCGTTGATCAGTACCCGCACACGCTCGGATCCCAACCCGCGAATGACCGGACGCCCCGACGCCGGCCCGGAAAAGGTCGTGGACACACCCGGCAGGCGCTCGAGAGACTGGGCGATATTGCCCGCCATGTTGCGGATCAACGTGTCACGATCGAGCACATCCACCGAGCCGGTCACAGAATCGCGTTGCACCAGCAGTGCAGACGAGGTCACCGTAATGGTCTCCACCTCGTCGCCGGGCGCCTGCGCATGGCCGCTACCTGCAGCAGCGATCAGGGCGGACGCGCTGGCGGCCAGCAAAAGCGGTGTGCGAACGTATGACATGGTTGCTCCTGAGACGATCCGGCCGGGCACCAACCCTCACGGGCCGACGCAATGTTATACTGTTGCTTGATGTCATATTATTACATAACACCGGCTGGCAAGCCCGCGATGCGGTTCCCATATGCAGAAAGGCTCGCGCTTTGGCCGGGATCGCTGTATCGGTTAGGCTTATGGGACACGCGCACACCAGTACCGAGACAAAGCTCGCCAAGGCGGATGCCTTGTGCGCGGACAAGGGATTGTCGCTGACGCCCTTGCGCAAGCGCGTGCTGGAATTGCTGCTGGAATCGGGCGGGCCGGTGAAGGCCTACGACCTGCTGGCTGCCCTGAAACCTGACGGCAGCGCGCAGCCGCCGACCATTTATCGCGCCCTCGATTTCCTCACGCAGGCGGGTCTGGCCCACCGGGTCGAGGCGCTCAACGCCTACATGGCCTGCGTCCACGGGCATGGCGACGAGATTGCCGAACTTTTCATCTGCGAGAATTGCGGCACGGTGCGCGAGCAGCACGCCCCTGCCCTGCCCGACCACACGCCCGAAGGTTTCCAGATTTCGCGCTCCGTACTGGAGCATTACGGGCGCTGTGCGCAGTGCAGTAACGCGTGACGCGCCGGGACGAACCGTCCTAACCTCTTGAAAGCAGACGATTGGCGGGAGGTCAGCATGCAAGAGCTGTGGCGCGGCAACGCGAATGCATGGGAATGCGATGAGCTGGGGCACATGAATGTGCGCTTCTACATCGCCAAGGCCACGCAGGCCGTCGGCACTCTGGCTGACCTCGCCGGGATGCGCCACGCCTTCCGCGCCGATGCCATCGCCACGCTGATCCCTCGCGAGCTGCAGGTGCGCTATCTGGCCGAATGCCATGCCGGCGTGCCGCTGGTAATTCATGGCGGGGTCACCGAAATCAGCGAGGACAGCGTGGAGCTGGCGCTGGTGATGGAGCACACCGTCAAGCAGCGCCCCGCCGCCAGCTTTCTTGTCCGTTTTGACCATTGTGATCCACGCACCGGCAAATCCTTCAACTGGTCAGACCGTCTGCGTAAAGGGCTGGAAGCCTTGCGCATCGGCCGCCCGGCCGAAGTGACGCCGCGCACCCTCACCGCATCAGAGCCGCGCAGCGACATATCGCTAAAGCTCGCCGACAAGCTGGGCTTGGCAGTGACGGGACGCGGACGCTTCCTGCCCGAAGACGCCGATATTTTCGGGCGCATGAGCGCCGAAGCCGCGATCGGCAAGACCTCCGACAGCGTCATCCATTTCCGCGACGGCTTCCCCGAGGAATGGTCCGCCCATGGAGAGGGGCAAGGGCTGGAGCTGGGCGGCGCCCTGCTCGAAGCGCGCATCATCTATCGCCGCCTGCCGCTGCCCGGTGACGGCTATCTGATGCGTTCAGGCCTGATCGGGGCGAACGAAAATGTCCGCTCGCTGGTCCATTGGATGCTTGATCCCGTCACCGGCAAGCCGCTCTGGTCCATCGAAGGCGTCGCCTGCATGATGGACCTGAAAGCCCGCCGCCTGTTCAAGACCCCGCCCGACCGGCTCGAGGAACTGCGCGGCAAGGTGATTGAGGGCTTGAGCGTTTAGGGGAAGGAAGTGACATGCTCGCTGCTTTGGCTGGACTAATCGCAGCAGGTCTGACGGCGCAGGCGGAACACCCGGCACCGCCAGCTTTGATCGTCTTCACCGAAACGAGCTGCTATGGGGCCTGCCCCGCCTACCGCTTCGCGATCTTTCCCGAAGATGAGTATGCGATGTGCGGCTTCGCGCATGTCAACTCGCCGGGGCTCACGCCGGGCACCCTGTCAGAAGGCGCCTTCGATGCCGCCGCCGACCTCGTCCTGGGGTCCGGATTGTTGAACGAACCATCGATCGTTCCGGGCATCTCCGCATGCAGCCGTGTGTATACCGATCAGCCCTCGATGAGGGTGGAGGTGATGTTCGAAGATGGCTCGGCCAGAGAATTCAACTGGTACATCGGGTGCAAAATGCGCAGCGGCCAGCCTCACCCCATGGCGGTGCGCGCCGGGGAATTCAGACGCGCCATGCAAGCACTGATCGGATATGAAACCAGAGTTCAGTCCGAAGCCACGCGAGACGCCTTTACTCGCGAAGACCTCTTCAGAGTGTCTATGACCGAAGCCTCATGCCCGATACCCTATCCTGTCACGCGTATCCTGGAGGGGGAGTAAGGGCTGTTTGAGAAAGCTCGACGGCGGCAGATCAACATTTTATCGACGTTGCGGCCCAAACAAAAAAGGCCGGGCATCGCTGCCCGGCCTTTCTCATCAGTCACATGAAAAATCAGGCCACTTTCTTCGGCGCGAAACGGCCGTAGAAGCTTTCTTTCTTCGCTGCCATGTCACGCAGGAGCTGGGGCACTTCGAACGGCTTGCCATACTTCCCGGCCAGCTCGTCGGCGCGCTTGACGAAGGCGTCTGTACCGACCGTGTCGATGAAGGACAGGACGCCGCCAGTATAAGGCGCAAAGCCCCAGCCCAGGATCGAGCCAACATCAGCCTCGCGCGGGTCCTCGACAATGCCTTCGGCCATGGTGCGTGCTGCCTCAATGGCCTGGGCGTAGAGGATGCGGTCCTTGATCTCGGCGACCGAGGGCTGGTCGTCGGCGGGCAGCAGCTTGCCGTTCGGGGCGAACTGATCGAGCTCGTCCCAGAGCCGCTTGCCGCCTTCCTCATAGACATAGAAGCCCTTGGCGTTCTTGCGGCCATAGCGGCCAAGCTCATACATCTTCTCGATGACCTGCGCGTTGGGGGTGTCCTCGAACTGGTCGCCCAGATCCTTCTTGGTCTGCTGGAGCACCTTGTAGCCCAGATCAATGGCCACCTCGTCCTGCAGCGAGAGCGGGCCGACCGGCATGCCGGCCATCTTGGCCGCGTTCTCGATCAGGGCAGGTTTCACGCCTTCGGTAAGCAGATACATGCCCTGCTCGATATAGCGCATCACGCAGCGATTGGCGTAGAAGCCGCGCGTATCGGCGACCACAATCGGGGTCTTCTTGATCTTGCCGACAAAATCGATGGCGCGGCTGACGGCGGCGTCGCCTGTTTTCTCGCCAACAATCAGCTCGACCAGGTTCATCTTCTCGACCGGCGAGAAGAAGTGAATCCCGATGAAGTTCTCAGGCCGCTCGGACGCCTTGGCCAGCGAGCTGATCGGAATGGTGGAGGTGTTGGAGCCGAAGATCGCGCCCTTGGGCAGAACGGCCTCGGCCTTTTTGGTGATCTCGGCTTTCAGGTCGGAGTTTTCAAACACCGCCTCGACGACCAGATCGACATCTTTCAGGGCGCCGTAATCGGTGGTCGCGGTGATGAGGTCAGCCAGCTTTTTGGCCTTCTCCTCACTGATCTTGCCGCGTTTGACGCCCTTGGCGAAGAAATCGACCGCGTGCTGCTTGCCCTTGTCGGCGCCTTCCTGATTGACGTCGATCAGCACAACCTCGATCCCGGCTTGCGCCGAAACGGTGGTGATGCCCGCACCCATGAAGCCCGCGCCGATAACGCCGATCTTCTTGATCTCGGACTTTTCCTGACCGGCAGGGCGGCGGCCGCCCTTGTCCAGCGACTGCTTGGACAGGAAGAGCGAGCGGATCATGTTGCGGCTTTCCGGGCGCATCAGGAGCTTGGTGAAATAGCGGCTCTCGATACGCAGGCCCGCATCGATTGGCACCTGCAGGCCCTCATAGACGCATGACAGAATGTAGCGCTGGGCCGGGTAATTGCCGTAGGTCTCTTTGAGCAGCATCGGGGATGCGCCGCCAAAAATCTGCATGCCCGCCGGGTGGAAAGGGCCACCGCCGGGAATTTTGAACTTGTCCTGATCCCAGGGCTGTTTGGAACCCAGCGGATTGCTCTTCACCAGCTCCTTGGCCTTGGCGACGATTTCGGCCACCGGAGCGACCTCGTGGACCACGCCCTGCGCTTTCGCCGTGTCGGCGTCGAACTGCTTGCCCTGCAGCATGATGGGGGCCGCGTTCATCACGCCCACAAGGCGCGGCAGGCGCTGTGTGCCGCCGCCGCCCGGCAGCACGCCGACCAGGCTTTCAGGCAGGCCGAGCTTGGCGCCGGTATCATTGGCCATCACGCGGTAATGGCACGCCAGCGTCACCTCGAACCCGCCGCCGAGCGCGAGGCCATTGATGGCGGCTGCCACCGGCTTGCCGCAGGTTTCCAGCGCGCGCAGCTGGGAGTTCAGGCGGAAGGCGGTGTCAAACAGTTTCTGCTTGGCTTCCTCTTCAGAGAGGCCTTTCAGGTCCATCATGCCAGAGCCGAGTTCAGAGAGGTCCGCACCGGCGCAGAAGGCTTTCTTGCCCGATGTGATGACCGCGCCCTTGATGGCGTCATCTGAACCGATCTTGTCGACGATCTGGCCCAGCTCGGCCATGACCGAGGCTGAAAGCACGTTCATCGACACGTTCGGGCTGTCAAAGGTGATCAGGGCGATCCCGTCGCCGTCGACCTCGAATTTGAAGTGTGTGTAGCTCATTGGGAGTTCTCCTCCTTTGATGCGTTCTCATCAGGCGCATCCGGTGAATTCTTTTTGGATTTGGTCTGGGCGGCGCCGAAGGCCGGGGCCAGCGCAACGCCAAACGCGACGCCAAACGCAAGGCCCAATGCGACATCGCCAAAGATCGTGCCGAACGCCACGCCCAGCGCCATGCCAACGCCTATGCCGATGGGCAGGCCCGCCGCAAAAGCGGCCTTCCCTGACTTGCGCTCCGGCTTGCCCTCGTCTTCGGCCATGGCCCTAGATCCGCTCGATGATCTGGCCCGTCTCCTTCGGGCTGCTGAATTCGTCCCTGGCGATCCCGTCGCCGTCGACCTCGAATTTGAAATGGTTCATGAGTTATTCTCCTGCGCCGGACGATGCATCGTCCGCTTTTCTGGACTTCTTCTTTTCTTCGGCCAGCCGGGCCGAGCCGAGGGCGACGCTGAACGCCAGGCCGAGGCCGACGCCCATGGCGATCCCGATGGGCAGGCTTTCGAGCGCCACACCGAGCGAAACGCCAATCGCAATTCCGATCGGCAGGCCTATTGGCAGGCCTTTCGCGAGGATATTGCCGCTGTCATTCTTGTCCTGTTCGAGTTTGTCGCCGGTCATGCTCACTTTCCTTCCGGTCCTTCGAGGCTCGCCTGGACTTGTGTCCGGCTTCGCACCTCAGGATGACGTATGGTTTTGAGCCTCACCCTGAAGAGGCCGTCAGGCCGCCTCGAAGGGCTCAGGTTCAAACTAGATCCGCTCAATAATCGTCGCCGTGCCCATACCGCCGCCGACGCAGAGCGTGGCCAGCGCCGTGCCCTTGCCGGTGCGCTCCAGCTCGTCGAGCAAGGTCCCTAAGATCATTGCGCCGGTCGCACCCAGCGGGTGGCCCATGGCGATGGCGCCGCCATTGACGTTCACCTTGTCGTGCGGAACACCAAGATCTTCCATGAAGCGCAGGACGACAGCGGCGAACGCCTCGTTCATTTCATAAAGATCAATGTCTTCCGGGTTCATGCCGGCTTTTTTCAGCGCCTTGCGCGCCGACGGGGCCGGGCCGGTCAGCATGATGGTCGGCTCGGAGCCGATGGACGCCATGGAACGGATGCGCGCACGGGGTTTCAGGCCCAGCTTTTCGCCCATTTCCTTGTTGCCAATCAGCATGGCGGCCGCGCCGTCGACAATGCCCGAGGAGTTACCCGCATGGTGGACGAAGTTGATCTTCTCGACATCCGGGTAGCGCTGGATGGCCACATTATCGAGGCCGACAAAGGCTGCCAGATCACGGAAGGCGGGCTTCAGGCTCGCCAGTGACTGCATGTCGGTTTCGGGCCGCATATATTCGTCATGATCAAGCTGGGTGAGGCCGAGCTGGTTTTTCACCGCGACAACCGACTTCTTGAACCGGCCTTCGTCCCACGCCTTCTTGGCGCGCTTCTGGCTTTCGACCGCATAGGCGTCCACGTCATCGCGTGAATAGCCATATTTGGAGGCGATCAGGTCGGCCGAAATGCCCTGCGGCACGAAGTAATGGTCAAACGCCATTTCCGGGTCGACGACCATCGCGCCGCCATCAGAGCCCATCGGCACGCGGCTCATGGCCTCGACACCTCCGCCAATGGCCATGTCGGCTTCGCCCGACATCACTTTCGCAGCCGCCAGGTTCACCGCTTCAAGGCCCGAGGCACAGAAGCGGTTGACCTGAAAACCGGACGCCGTCTCGGCGTAATTGGCGTTCAGCGCCGCAGCGCGGGCGATATTGGCGCCCTGCTCACCCACGGGCGACACGCAGCCCAGGATCACATCATCGATCACGCTGGTATCAAGGTTGTTGCGGTCGCGAATGGCTTCGAGCTGCTGGGTGGCCAGCTGCAGCGCGGTGATCTCATGCAGCGTGCCGTTCTTCTTGCCCTTGCCGCGCGGGGTGCGCGTGGCGTCGTAGATATAAGCGTCGGTCATTGGGGTTCTCCCTTGAGGGTGTTCTTGGTTCTAGGCCTTAAAGCGTCCGTGAAATCAGCAGCTTCATGATCTCGTTCGTGCCGCCATAGATGCGTTGCACGCGCGCATCGCGCCACATGCGGGCAATCGGATACTCGTTCATGAAGCCGTATCCGCCATGCAGCTGCACGCATTCATCGATCAGCTCGCACTGTATATCTGTGACCCAGTATTTCGCCATCGAGGCGGTGGAGGCATCCAGCTTGCCCTGGATCAGCAGGTCTGAGCAGTGCTGACAGAACACCTCGGCGATGGTCGCCTTGGTTTTCAGCTCGGCCAGCTTGAACTGGGTGTTCTGGAACTCGATGATCGACTTGCCGAACGCCTTGCGGTCCTTGACGTAGGCAATGGTCTCGGCGAGCGCGCGCTTCATCATGCCCACGCCCTGAACGGCGATCTGCAGGCGCTCCTGCGGGAGTTGCTCCATCAGATGGATGAAGCCGAGCCCCTCGCCTTCACCCAGCAGCGCATCGGCGGGCACCCACATATCCTCGAAGAACAGCTCGGCGGTGTCCTGCGCTTTCAGGCCCACCTTGTCGAGATTGCGCCCGCGCCGGAAGCCTTCAAGACCATCGGTCTCGACCAGGAAGAGCGACGTGCCCTTCGCGCCAGCCTTGGGATCGGTCTTGGCCACCACGATGATGAAATTGGCCGTCCCGCCATTGGTGATAAAGGTCTTCGCGCCATTGATGCGATAGCCATTGCCATCCTTCACGGCCGTCGTCTTCACGCCCTGCAGGTCAGAGCCCGCGCCCGGCTCGGTCATGGCAATCGCGCCGACATACTCACCGGAGATGAGTTTGGGGATCAGCTTTTCTTTCTGGGATTGCGTGCCGTAATGCCAGACATAGGGGCCAACGATGGAGTTGTGCAGCGATGCGCCCCATCCATCAACGCCAAGCTCCGCCACCGCCATGTGAAACACATAGTCGTGGCGCCAGTCACCGCCTGCGCCGCCAAACTCTTCGGGCGCTGCCGGACAGAGCAGGCCCGCCTCGCCCGCCTTGGTCCAGATCTCGCGGTCAACCGCGCCCTCCTTCTCCCAGCGGTCACCGTGGGGCAGGCATTCCTTTTCCAGGAAGCCGCGCACGGCATGGTCGAACATGTTGACGTCTTCCTGATCCAGCCAGGTCGGTTTGGGGTTGGCCAGAATGGCGGCGGCATTGGCGGACATGGGGTGTGCTCCTGTAGTGTCTTTGCAGATCAGAACTGTTCGGCCGCAAGGGCCATCATGGACTCGGCGCCAGCTTCGATCTTGGCGAGATGGGCGTCGGCATCGGGCAGCCAGCGCTCAAGGAAGTAGCGCCCGGTCACCAGCTTGCCGGCATAGATCGGGTCATCGGAGCCTTCGGCGATTTTCTCCAGCGAGACCTTCGCCATCCGGCCCCACATCCATGCAAAGCAGGTCAGGCCAAACAGGTGCAGGTAATCGGTCGAGGCCGCGCCCGCGTTGTCGAAGTTTTCCAGACCTTTCTCGACCAGCCAGTTGGTGGCCTTTTGCAGCTTGGCCTTGGTGGCGGCGAGGCCGTCCAGGAAGGGCTCCAGCTCCTTATTGCCTTTATTGTCGGCCACAAAGGCGTCCATCTCGGCGAAGAAGGTGTTGATCGGGCGCATGCCGTTCATGGCCAGCTTGCGGCCGACCAGATCGAGCGCCTGCACGCCGTTGGTGCCCTCATAGATCAGGGTGATGCGCGCATCGCGCAGAAGCTGCTCGATACCCCATTCGCGGGTGAAGCCCGATCCGCCGTGGATTTGCAGGCCTTTCGACACGCTGTCATAGCCCTTGTCGGTGAGGTAAGCCTTCACGATCGGGGTCAGCAGCGCCATGTAGTCACCCGACCTGGTGCGGGTTTCCTCGTCTTCGGCCTTGTGTTCGAGATCACCTTGCAACGCGGTCCACAGCGTGAAGGCACGGCCCGCCTCCACGAACACTTTCTGGTCCATCAGCATGCGGCGCACATCGGGGTGAACGATAATCGGATCAGCCGGTCCGTCCGGGTTTTTCGGGCCCGTCAGCGAGCGGCCCTGAATCCGGTCCTTGGCGAAGGCCAGTGAGTACTGATAGGCGGTCTCGGCCAGCGCCAGACCCTGCAGGCCAACGCCAAGGCGCGCCTCGTTCATCATGACGAACATGATGCGAAGCCCCTTGTTCTCCTCGCCGACAAGCCAGCCTGTCGCCTCGTCGTAGTTCATCACGCAAGTGGCATTGCCGTGAATGCCCATCTTCTCTTCCAGCCCGCCGCACTTCACGCCATTGCGCTTGCCCGGATTGCCGTTCTCGTCAGGGATGAATTTCGGCACCACGAAGAGCGAGATGCCTTTCACGCCCTGCGGCGCGCCTTCAATGCGCGCCAGCACCAGATGGACGATATTCTTGCTCATCGGGTGTTCGCCCGCAGAGATCCAGATCTTCTGGCCGGAAATCTTGTAGGTGCCATCGCCATTGGGCACCGCCTTGGTGCGCAGCATACCCAGATCCGTGCCGCAATGCGGCTCGGTCAGGTTCATCGTGCCCGACCACTCGCCGGAGATCATCTTGGGCAGGTAGAGCCGTTTCTGCTCATCCGACCCGCCATGGGTCAGCGCCTGAGCGGCACCGCCGGTCAGGCCCGGATACATGCCAAACGCCATATTGGTCGCCGTCACCATCTCGTTGAAGGCCAGGTTCAGATAATGGGGCAAGCCCTGCCCGCCATATTCAGGATCGGCTGACAGCGCCGTCCAGCCGCCCTCGGTCAGCTGGTCATAGGCTTCCTTGAAGCCCGTGGGGACGACCACTTCGCCATCAGGCTGAAGATGGCAGCCTTCCTGGTCACCCACCTTGGCGAGCGGATGCAGCACGTTCTCGCAGAACTTGCCCCCCTCTTCGAGAATGGCATCGACGATGTCCGGGCTTGCATCGGAAAAGCCGGGCAGATTGCCGTATTGCTGCACATTCAGAACATCATTGAGGACAAAGCGCTGGTCACGGATCGGGGCGCGATAGGTGGGCATGAGAGGTGTCTCCGGGGCAGAAAATTGAGGATTGGTCAGTCAGCTCTTGTGAAGGCGCTAGTCCGGCGGTCCGACAGACCACTGGACGAGGCGGGCCGCAGCCAGCGCCTCGAAGGCACGGGCACGGCGCTTGATGTCTTCGGGCGGTTCGCGGTCATTGAGACGCTCTTCCATCCATACAACGCCTGCTTCCAGCTCGCCTATGGCATCATCTATGTCATCGCGCTGGCGTTTCAGGTCCTGGATGCGCGCGCGAAACCGCTCGATCGAGTTTTCCAGATGCCCGCGCCCGGCATGTTCCACCGCTTCAAGATCAAGCATTTCCTTGATCTCGGCCAGTGAAAATCCGACCCGTTTACCGCGCAGAATCAATACCAGACGCGCGCGATCGGCAGCCGTGTAGAGCCGCGTGGCCCCTTTGCGCTGCGGTGTGATCAGGCCCTGCTGCTCATAAAACCGCAATGCGCGCGGCGTCACGCCGAACGAGGCGGCGAGATCGCGGATGGAGTAGAGTGTGTCGGCGCTGGCTCTGACCGTCATGCGCGCACTGTCGGCCAAGTTGACGTTCACGTCAACGTCAATTCGAGTTAACGGCCAGCGTTCAACGTGTTGCCTTGACCACGCCTCATTGGCGCGCTTGGCTCTACGTCACGCTAGCGTCGAGGGGATATCAGTCCATGTCTGTCAGCACGATCATTATGGCTCTGTCACTGGCGGCTACGCCGGTAGGGTCGCCATCGCGCCTTGATCCCAATGATATCGAGGCGCTTGAGGCGCTGCTGCGCGCGATGGACGCGCAGGCAGAAGAGCAATCGGGCGGCGAGGCTGCCGAGGACGAGGCTACCAGCGAGGAAATCGCCGAAGACGCGGTAGAGCCTGTCCAAACAGATGAGCCCGCCCCTGACAGCGCTGTTGACGCTGTAAGCACCGCAGATGAACCCGCCAGCGAAGATGCAGAACCGGGCGAGGCAGACAGACCGGAAGCGGCTGACGCGAATGATGCGGGCGACACCGGCGCTACGCGCGAAATCATGCTCGAGGCTGACGAAAGCCAAACCCGCGAAGAGGCACAGGCAGAGCCCGCACAGGCTGAGATCGATCGCGGTGCCATGGCCGGCAGCGCAGGCCAAGCCCCGCGCCGGATGGGGCCCCATGTGGGCATGGACCACTATGCATCGCTTCGCGGCGCGTCCTGGGGTGAAGGCGTGCAGCTCGACTGGCAGATCGCCGTCAGCCCGCTGGGCGAGGACGGGGCGCCGGCTGCCGACAGCGCCCCTGAAGATGGCGCACGCGCGCAATCACGCACCTTTTTCTCCGGTTCCGGCTGGGCCGGTGAAATCGATGACGGCAATGTCTGGCTCTATGATTTTTCCGCGCGGCGCCTGCTGACGCTGGACCGGGAAAATGCCCACTACGCCAACGCCTCGATCTATGCCGACGTCCGGCGCAATGTAGATATTTATGCCGCCCTATCGCAAAGCGGTCAGGCCGAAGAGATCGCGTTCGGACCCTCTTCCAGTTTCCACCGCTTCTGGCTGGAAGCGGCCATGGGCGTTGCCGCCGCCCCCGCCGGACTCACGCGCACGACGCGGCCAGCTCAAAGCGTTGGGGACGAAGAACCGGACGGCACCGTGACAAGCTGGTACCGCCAGGAGGACGGCCCGCGTGTCGCCAGCGTCTGGACCGGCTGCGGCGGCGCAGAGATGACCGATGAACAGCGCGCCAACCTGATCACGGCCTTCGCTCATCGCGTGCCTATCCATCCTGACATTCTTGCGGCGCTGAACGAGGGCAACGACGCTGTATGTGGCCTTGCCTTCACCGTGGTCAGTCCGGAAAGTCCGGACGGGCGGGTGGAGCACTGGACACTGGCAGAGGTCAGCGCGCTCGACGCAGACACGCTGGGTTTTGCCGATGCCAGCCTGCACACCGGCAATTCAGCGCTTATCGACGATGATGCGCATGAAGCGGTTATGGCTGCACTGGCCGGCGACACGGGCCCGGCGCCGGAGCCGGCTGATTTCATGCTGGAAATCCAGTCTTTGCGCGAAGAGGGCGACTTTGCCGGCGCGATGCTGACGCAGGTGCAGGAAGTTGCGCACTTCGGCGTTTGCCCGTCCGAGACCGTGGGATCGGAACGGCTGGCCTGTGCGGGCGCTTCTGCACTGGCTGACGCTGCCAGCGAGGATGAAGGATATGCGGCCGTGGTCGAGGCGACCGAGGCAGCCGCCGAGGGATCGCACCGGCTCGCGATCAATCGCCTTCTGCCCTATCTGGACCGGCGCGATCACGCCGGCGCCGCCGCACGCACCATCATTGCACGCCAGCTCGTCGAATGGGGTCAGGAGGGCCTTGCGGCCCACGAGGACCTGGACCCGGCCGGACTATTGGCCGAGGCGCTGGAGATCGATCCGTTTGCGGTCAATATCTACTGGTATCTGTCCTTGCGCTACATGGCGGCGGGCGCGCCCGAGGAAGCGTGGTTCTTCCTGGACACGGGGCGGGCGCTGCCCGGACGCGAGCCGACCGAAACGCTGGCTCAGGCCGCCGGACTGGAACGCAGGCTGGGACAGCTCGCACCGGCCCTGTTTCCGGCAGATGCAGCGCAATGAGCAGAATTTAAGGAAACTTTACGCGTCGTTAACCGCATCGCGGACTCTTGTTAACTGTTATGGTCGGAGGTGGAGCCGCCCCCGCTGTGTAACCGGAAGCTGTGGAAACACCACATATTGGGGTCAGTCATCCGGTTTACACAATATTAACCGCTCCGCTACCTTCGACCGAATGGTCAGGAGCGCGTGAGTCGGATGACATCCGGGACACCTTGGAGTGTTAAAGGCATCGACCCGCGCGCGCGGGCGATGGCCAAGACAGCTGCGCGCCGCGAAGGCGTGACTCTGGGTGAATGGCTGAACCGGGTCATTCTTGATGATGGGCCTGCAGGCACTGACTGGTCGGACCGGCTCGGCGGGTTTCCGGGTTTTGCGCCGTCCGCCGCCAGCGACGATGGCAGCGGCAGCGATGACGACTTGCATGAAATGATCGCCCGTCTGGGCGCCCGGATCGAGGCGGCTGAATCGCGCGCGCAACTGGCCATCTCCGGCGTCGACCAGTCTGTTAACGGGCTGGCGCGCCGTCTGGAACGCATCGAGGACGGTCTGGAAGACGAGGAGGACACGACCGCCTCCGCCCTCGCCCGTATCAGGTCCGGACAGGACGAGCTGATGGACCGGCTGCGCAAGCTGGAGCGCAGCGGCACGGGCGGAGATACCGCGCCAGTGCGGGCGGTGGAAGCGGCACTGGGCAAGGTGGCAGCGCGCCTCTATGAGACCGAGCGCGATTTCCGCGCCGAGATTGATGGCCTGCTTGATCGTGAAGAGCGCCGCAAGGACGGAACAGAAAAGTCTGTCCGCAGCCTGGCCGAGCGCATTGAGGAGGCGGAGCGGCGCACGCGCGCCGAGGACCAGTCCTTGCGCGATCTGGTCGAGCAGCGTCATGGCGACATGTCCAGGGCGCTGGAAGGCGTTCACGATAATTCACGCGCCATGCAGCGCCGTCTGGTGGCTGCCGAAAGCGCGACCCACCAGGCAGCCGAAGTGCTGGCCAAATCCCATGAACGTCTCGAAGCCCGTCTGGCCCAGCTTGAGCAACGCAACAGCTCATCCATGTCGCAGGAGCAGTTCCAGCAGCGCTTTGACCGGCTGGCCGTGGAACTCGCCGAAGTGATCCGCGACACCCGGCGCGAGTTCGCCAGCCAGATTGACACGCTGGCCCGGTCAGGCGGCGCGGGCGGACAGTTCGAAAAAGCGCTGCAGGCTACTGAAGCCCGGCTGTCGGCAGCAGAGACACGCCAGGCCGACACGCTGGCGCGCATCAGCCAGGAAGTGTCGCGTCTGGCGCGAGCCATTGATCGCCGCTTTACGGATAATGAAGTCCGGCTGGAGGCGCGGTTCCGAGAAGCTGAACAGCAGCGCAACCACCAGCGCAGTCAGGCCGACATTGAAACGCGGCTTGACGATGTGCGCCGCGAGAGCAGTCATGCGGTCCGGCAGATCGGTGAACAGGTGGCAAAACTGGGGGAAACCCTGGCCGAACGCGTTAGCACCGCCGAGGAACGCTCTGCCAGAGCGCTGGAAGCAGCAGGCGAACGTATGGCACGCGTGGTTGAAACCCTCGATGCGAACGGCCGGGCCCGGTCGGAGGACGATGTGCTTCAGGAGCGCATCAGCGCGTCCGAGGAACGCACCGCCCAGCGTATCGCGCAGGCCATGGAAGGCGTGCACGCCCGCCTGGACGCGGCACGCAGCGAGACCGCAGATGCGCTGTCGCCTGTGCAGCGTGCAATGACGGCGCTCGCCGAACGCCTGGAGGCTATCGAGCAGAACGCCCTTCACGAGCCGCCCCGGCGCGGCACGCCCGCTTCGGCGCTGGACAAGCGCGCCGATCATGCACGCGAACCGGCGCCGGAACCCGACAGCTTTGCCGCACCCTTGAAGCCCCCGCCCGGTCAGCGCGACGCGGACCTGCAGGGAGAGTTTGCGATCAGTGGCGACGACAGCTTTGTCGTCGCGGTCGAGGATCCGCTCAATGGCGGGCGGGCGCCTGCCCCGGCCGAGGACCCGGGCGCAAATGCGGGCGAAGACCTCTGGCAGGAATCGCCCCAGCCAGCGCCCATGCCGCAAGCGTCCCAGCGCGCCCGGTCTGCGCAGGTTCTGGGGGCTACTGCCGATTCCGATTTTCTGGCCGCTGCCCGGCGCAAGGTCCGCCTTGGCGGGTCTGACCCGGCACGCTTCGACTATGGCGCGCAAGCCGCTGCGAAAAGCGATGGGGGCCGCAGCCGCTGGCTTCTGGCAAGCGTCAGCCTGCTGGGGTTCCTGGCGCTGGGCGCAGCAGCGGCCTTCGTCCTGATGGATGGATTCAACCGCGCGCCCCAGAGCGCACAGAACGATATTTCGCCCGAAGCGCTGTCCAGCCTGTTTGCCGATGTGCGCACCGAACAGACGCCCGCCGCCGATGCGCCGGCAGTAGAGCAAGCTCAGCCGGAGACCACCGCAGACGCTGACACCGCCGAAACCCCCGCCCAGACGGACACGGCCACTGCTGCGTCCACCGAACCCGCCGGGACGCAAGGGGCGCAACCGGCCCCGGACGAGCAAGCGCAAACCGAGCCGCCGGCAACGGCTGCCCAGGTGGCCAACACGGTTCCTGATACGCCGCTGACCCTGGAGGCCGCCGCCACTGCCGGTGACCCGGTGGCGCGCTACCAGCTCGCCCTGCAACGCCTTGAGGCAGGCGACGCGCAAGGCGGAATGACGCTGATGCGCCGCGCCGCCGAGCAAGGCATTCCCGACGCCCAGTTCCGCTATGGCCGCATGCTGGAGCGCGGCGAAGGGGTAGCAGCCGATCCTGACGCCGGACGCCAGTGGGTCGTGCGCGCAGCGGAAAATGGCCATCTGCGCGCCATGTATGAAGCCGGCGTGGCCTTTGTGAACCAGTCTCCCACCTCGGCCAACCAGCGGTCGGCGGCGCGCTGGTTCGAACAGGCCGCCCTGCACGGCATGGGCGACAGTCAGTTCAATCTGGGCCTTCTCTTTGAAGAAGGCTTTGGCGTGCCTCAAAGCGCTGCCGATGCCTATGCCTGGTTCCTGATTGCCGCCGGAAACGGTGACAGCGCCGCGCGCGAACGGGCCAGCAGCTTGCGCGCCGAACTGACAGCCGAACAGCGCGCCGCTGCCGAGGACGCCGCCGAAACATTCACCCCGCGCGAGGTCGACCCGCAGGCCCAGGGCCGCTATCCCGCACAAGCCTGGGATCAGGGCACCAGTACCCGGCTGATCGCACGGGCGCAGGAACTCCTGCTGGCCGGGGGCTATGATGTCGGCGCGCCGGACGGGGCCTACGGGCCGCGCACCCGCGAGGCCGTGGTGGCATACCAGCGCGCTGAAGGACTGGAAGCGAGCGGGGCGATCGACACCGCTCTGGTCTCCCGGCTCGAGCGCGGCCCGTCCCGGTAGGGCGGGGCAATGGACATTTATCTTCCCATCGCGGAAGTCTCGGTAAACCTCTTCCTGATCCTGGGTCTTGGACTTGCTGTCGGATTCCTGTCCGGCATGTTCGGGGTCGGGGGCGGCTTCCTGATGACGCCGATCCTGATCTTTATCGGCATTCCGCCCGCCGTCGCTGTGGCCACCCAGACCAACCAGATCGTTGCGTCTTCGGCCTCCGGTGCCATCGCCCATTTCCGGCGCAAGAGCCTCGATCTGAAAATGGGTCTTTACCTGCTGGCAGGCGGTGTCGTGGGCTCCGTCGGCGGGGTGTGGCTGTTTTCCTTCCTGCAAGCGACAGGCCAGATCAACCTTGTTATCTCACTGTGCTATGTCGGCTTTCTGGGCATTATTGGCGGGTTGATGCTGGTGGAGAGCGCAACCGCTCTCTGGCGGCGCTACCGGCTGGGCAAGACCGGCATCACACCGCGGCCCAGACGGCGCAGGCGCGGCATCATGGATGCCCTGCCCTTCAAAGTGCGCTTTCCCGTTTCCGGCCTGTATATCAGCCTGATACCGGTGATCGGCATCGGCGCGCTTGTCGGGCTGCTGGCTGCCCTGATGGGGGTTGGCGGCGGCTTCGTCATGGTCCCGGCCATGATCTATATATTGCGGATGCCGACCTCGGTCGTGATCGGCACCTCGCTGTTCCAGATCCTGTTCGTGACCGCGCTGACGACCTTTCTGCAGGCCAGCCAGAACCAGACTGTCGATCTGGTTCTGGCGGCCTTGCTGATTGTTGGCGGCGTGATCGGTGCCCAGTTTGGCGCACGTGCAGGCCAGCGCATACGCGCCGAGGAACTGCGCGCGGCGCTGGCGCTGATGGTGCTGGCCGTCTGCCTCAAACTCGCCTTCGACCTGGTGTCTGATCCCGCTGACATGTTCGAGCTGATGGAGACGACCGGGGGGGCGGCATCATGATGCGTGTGCTGGCCCTGACCGCGATGGCACTGGCCGGGACGGCCCATGCCGCGCCGGAGGACGAAATCCAGCCTGTGGGCATCGTTGCGGCGCTGACCCAGGAAGTGGTGGAGATACGCTCCAACTTCACCGGGGCGGACTTTCTGGTCTATGGCGCGGTGACCGGCCTAGAGGAAGAAGACGATATTGTCGTCGTCGTGCGCGGGCCGCAGGAAGATCTGCGCGTCATGCGCAAAATCCGCACGCTGGGCATCTGGATGAACCGTGCGCCGATCGCGTTTGAAGACATTTACGGCTACTACGCCGTCGCCTCCACGCAGGCGCTCAGCCAGTTTGCCACCTTCTCCTCGCTGCGCCGCGAAGGCATCGGCATGGAGCATATACGCCTGTCGGCGCCCGACCATGAGCGCGAGGAAACGCGCTTTGGCGTGGACGGCGTTGTGGTGACCGAGCTGGGCGCGGAGATCGTTGATTACCGGCGCGCTGTTGTTCGCAACCGGGCGCGCGAAGGGCTCTACGTGGAATCGCCGGGCGGTGTGGAAATTCTCGATGGTGGCCTGTTCCGTGCAGGCGTGCGCCTGCCGCCCGTGACGCCGGTTGGCGAATACGCCCTTGATATCTATCTCTTCCGCGACGGTGTGCCCATCGCCAGCCGCCGCACGACCTTGCAGGTGCGCAAGGCCGGTTTTGAACAGGCCATCTATGATTTTGCGCATGAACGCGCACCGCTTTATGGCATGATCGCGGTCATCATCGCGCTGATCGCCGGGTGGAGCGCCGCCGAAATATTCCGCCGCCGCTAGGGACAAGGACGATCGTCATGCTCAGACAGCTCAGTGAAGCCCCCGGCACGCCTCTCATCACTGGTTTTGCCGGTCTTATCCCCTTCTTTGGCGGCGCGTTCGGTTTGGCACTGGGCGGTCCTGTGGCCATACAGGCGGCCAATTTCCTGCCCATTTACGCTGCGGTGGTCCTGTCCTTCCTTGCGGGCGGACGCTGGACAGCCGAGATCGTGTTGCGCGCCGATGCGCCGCGCCCCGGCGTGCTTCTGCTCGCTGTGTTCCTGTCGCTCTCCGGCTGGCTGGCCGTGCTGATACAGGTCTGGAACCGGCCTGACCTGCCCTTCAACACAGAGCTGACCGGCTGGGGCATTCTGATCGCAGGCTTTGCCATTCAGTATCTGTGGGATCGAGGCGCTGTGCGTGGCGGCACCCTGCCGCGCTGGTATCTGCCCTTGCGCCTGGTCCTGACGCTGGGCGCGGTGATCAGCCTTGGCGCTGCTCTGGCGGTGCGGGCGCTGTAGAGGGTTCGCTGACGACCAGCGCGCCAACGCCGCAGAAGCAGCCTGACTTGCTTCTCAACCCGATAGAACCGGGTTCCCGGGCTTGATCCGGGATCCCGTTTGTAGCCACCGACCTTTTCCATGGGTCCCGGCTCGGGGGCTGGGACCCCGGTTGCATGAGTTGCAGACCCTCAATCGCCCAGCACATTCCGGCCCGCCACGCGATAGACCCGCTCGCGGCCCAGCATCCAGACATCGGGCGGGCGTTCAAAGCAGGCAGCAAAGGCATCATCGCGCACATTCAGCCCGCCCGTATAGGCTCCGAAGGCGGGCAGGATCAGACGGCTGCCATCACTGGCAAAGGCGCGACGGCGAACCGAGCGGCCTGACCGGCGCACTCTGGCGCAAGGGTGAAGATGGCCTGCCACTTCACCGGGAGAGGCGCCTTCGCGCGGTTCATGGCGCAGGATCAACCCGTCGAGCTCCATTTCCCCGGCTAGCTCTCCGCCATAGCGTGGTGAGGGCGCAGGATCGTGATTGCCCGCAATCCATATCCAGCGCTCCACGCACGCCACCAGATCGGTCAGGAAGGCCGCATCCTCTTCATGCATGCGCATATCTGCCGTCTGGTCGTGAAAACAGTCACCCAGCGCGATTATCGTGCGCGGCTGCAGGCGCACCATCGCCTCGGCCAGCCGTTTGAGTGTGGTGCGTGTGTCATAGGGCGGCAGCATCACGCCCTTCGCCGCGAAGGCCGATCCTTTTTCCAGATGCAGATCCGCCACGATCAGCGCGCGCGCACTGTCCACAAAGGCCACGCCGGACCCATCGGCCAGAACCGGCACGCCATTGACGCGGATATGCTGAACGAGAGGGGGCGCAGCCTGAAGCATGGCAACAGACAAGCGCGTTCCCCATACGTTCGTCAATCGCCCTCTTGCAGGGCATTGATATCACCTGCCCTTAGCGCATTGATATGGCGCGATATTTTTTCCACCGGCCAGTCCCACCAGCTGATGCGCAACAGCGCCGCAATGGTGGTGCCGTCAAACCGCTTCTTTTTGAGCTCGGCTGGATTGCCCGCAACGATGGCGTAATCGGGCACATCGCGGGTGACCACGCTGTGCGCGGCAATGATCGCGCCATGGCCGATACGCACGCCGGGCATGATGACGGCCTGACGCCCTATCCAGACATCATTCCCGACAATCGTGTCGCCGCGGTATCCGCTGTCGAGAGCACGGGCATCAAAGCCGTTCTCCCAGCCATTGCCGAAAATCTGGAACGGAAACGTCGAGAGGCCGCCCAGCGCATGATTGGCCCCGTTCATGATGAAGGTTACGCCGGTTGCAATCGCGCAGAACCGTCCGATCACCAGACGGTCTCCGGTGAAATCATAATGGTAGAGGACATTGCGGTCCTGAAAGGCTTCGGGTGCATCAGGATCGTCGTAATAGGTGTATTCGCCCACCTCGATATTGGGGCGGGTGATGACGGGTTTGAGGAAACAGACGCGATCAAATCCCGCCATCGGGTGCGGGTTCATGGGATCAGGACCATGCATGGAGTAGTCACCTTTCACGCCCGCGCGCAGCGCTTGAGGGCGTTCTCATATTGCCGTTTAGGGCGGAGAGGACGCGAGGGCGCGCCTTGAAAGGTGCTAGTTCATAGTGACGCTATTTTCTGTCTCCGGTCGCGCAACGTCAAGGCCTGACGGCTTCCGCGATCAGGTCTTGCGAGGCTCCCTCCAGGATGGCCTCGCTCGCCTCGCCATAGACCGGCTCACGTCCGATCTCGAGCATGACCGGAACGGCCAGCGGCGAGACGCGCTCCAGCGCTACGGCATCGATGCGCCCTTCGATGGCGGCAAGCCGGTCTGACAGACGGCGAATGTCGAGAAGGCCCGTTGCCGCATCAGCCCAGGCCGCTTGCAGGAGAATATGGTCCGGCTCGTGCTCGCGCAGGACATTGTAGATGAGGTCGGAGGAAAAGCTGACCTGACGGCCGGTTTTCTCAAGGCCGGGATGGCGTCGCTCGATCAGGCCGGAGATCAGCGCACACTGGCGGAAGGTGCGCTGCATCAGCACGCTTTCATTCAGCCAGGCGTCGAGATCGTCGCCCATCAGGTCGGCCGAGAAGAGATCGGCAAAATCCACGCCCGACATATCGTCGAGCGCCCAGACTGAGAGCGCATATTCATTGGCGACATAGCCCAGCGGTTTCAGGCCAAGGCGCTCCAGCCGCCGGGTGAGCAATACACCCAGCGTGGCATGCGCCAGACGCCCTTCAAACGGGTAGCAGACAAGGTAATACTTGCCCGCGCGCGGGAAGGTTTCCACCAGCAGCCGTTCAGGTTCGGGAAGGCGCGAGCGAAGCTGCTGCACTTCCAGCCATTCGCGCACCTGATCAGGCAGCTTGTGCCATTGCTCCGGCTCGCTCACCAGCTTGCGTACCCTTGCTGCCAGATAGGTGGACAGCGGAAACTTACCGCCCTGCCAGGACGGCACTTTGGGGTCTTCGCCGCCTGCCCGGCTGACAAACAGATCGGTCTGGCTGGTGCCTTCAAAACGCAAGACCTGACCGGCGAACAGGAAGGTATCGCCAACGCTGAGCTGATCAGCAAACCATTCCTCAAGCTGGCCCAGGCGCGGCCCGGCAGCACGCAGGCTTTTCGCACCGCTGCGCGCAGCGACCACACGCACATCCAGCATCGGGCTTTCCACGATGGTGCCGATATTGAGCCGGTGGCGCTGGGCGGCGGTGCGGTTGCGTGCCTGCCACAGCCCGTCGCGCCCCTTCACGATGCGGCAGAAGCGGTCATAAGTGCCAAGCGCGTATCCGCCGGTTGCGACAAACGCGAGCACCCGGTCGAAGGTTTCACGCGGCAGACCGGCATAGGGCGCGGCCCCGCAGACTTCTGCGTAAAGCGCATCGGCCTCGAACGGATCACCGCACGCCCGGCCCATCAGGTGCTGGGCCAGCACATCGAGTGCACCCGATTTGAGCGGTTCGCCATCCAGCGCGTTTTCCGCCACCGCATCGCGCGCCGCCAGGCATTCAAGATGTTCAAAACGATTGGTCGGCACCAGCACTGCACGCGAGACCTCGTCCAGCCGGTGATTGGCGCGGCCCAGCCGCTGGATCAGACGCGACGTGCCCTTGGGCGCACCGAGCTGCACCACCAGATCCACATCACCCCAGTCAATGCCCAGATCGAGCGTGGAGGTGCACACCACAGCGCGCAGCTTTCCGGCGGCCATTGCGCCTTCCACCTTGCGGCGTTGTTCGACGCTGAGCGAACCATGGTGCAGCGCTATCGCCAGATTATCATCATTGATCCGCCAGAGCTGCTGGAAGGCAAATTCGGCCTGAGAGCGCGTATTGACGAATACCAGCGCGGTGCGGGCCGTCTTCAGCAGCTCATAGACACCGTCCATGGCGTGCTGACCCATATGGCCCGCCCATGGAATACGCGCATCAGGGGTGAGGATCGACACGTCCGCTTCGGCCCCGCCCGCACCGATGACAACGCGCGTTGAAGCCGCCGCACTGGCCGGATCGCGGGACAGCCAGCGCGCATGTCCGTCCACATCCTTCACGGTCGCCGAAAGACCGATGCGGCGCGCGTCCGGCGCATATCGCGAGATGGCCGCCAATCCCAGCGCCAGCAGGTCGCCGCGCTTCTGTTGGGCCAGCGCGTGTACCTCGTCCACGATGACGGCCTTGAGATCGGCAAAGAAGGCCGCGCCGTTCTCCTGCGCCACGAAAAGGGCGAGCTGTTCAGGCGTCGTCAGCAATATGTCCGGCGGGGCGGCCCGCTGGCGCGCGCGCTTTGATTGCGGTGTGTCGCCCGTGCGCGTTTCGATCCGCAAAGGCAGACCCATTTCCTCTACCGGCACCATCAGATTGCGCGCCACATCCTGCGAGAGTGCCTTCAGCGGCGATATGTAGAGCGTATGAAGCTGATGGGGCCGGCCTTTGCCGCCTTGCGCACTGATCTGCGCCAGCTCAATGAGCGATGGCAGGAAGCCGCCCAGCGTCTTGCCCCCGCCCGTCGGGGCGACCAGCAGCACATCCTCACCCGCTCCGGCCGCCTCCAGCATGGCGAGCTGATGGTCACGCGGCTGCCAGCCCCGGGCGTCAAACCAGAGGGCGAAAAGCGGGGGCAGCAGCGGAAGGGGCGCAGAACGGTCCATGAGGGCGATTCATAGGGCAAAATGCCCCTGCCGGTCGACAATTTCACCCTGTCTGCCTAGGTTTCACGCCACACACATTTCCTTGGGGAGCGCATCACATGAAGCGTGCATTTCTAATTTCGCTGGCAGGCATTCTGGTCTTGAGCGCTTGCGGCGAACAGGTTGCAACAGGCGAAGGTGATGCCAATACGGTGGTCGCTGGCGCGGCCCATACACAAGACCGCCTGATCTACCCGACCACCCGCGAGGTAGAGCAGACCGACATCTATCAGTCCGCATCGCGCGGCGAGGTGGAAGTGGCTGATCCCTACCGCTGGCTGGAAAGCGATGTGCGTGAGAACGGCGAAGTGGAAGCTTGGGTCACCGCGCAGAACGCAGTCACCAACCGCTATCTGGAAAACCTCCCCGGCCGCCCGATGATTGCCGAGCGCCTGCGCGAGCTGTGGGATTATGAGCGCGTATCGGTCCCTGCTGCGCGCGAGGGCCGCTATTTCTATTCCTATAATGACGGGCTGCAGGACCAGTCGGTCTACATGGTGCGCGACGGGCTGGACGGTGAAGGCCGCGTCCTGATTGATCCCAACACATTGTCCGAAGACGGCACCATGGCGCTGGCGGGCACCTGGGCCAGCCCGGACGGGCAATATGTCGCCTACATGCTGCAAGATGGCGGTTCGGACTGGCGCACGGCCCACGTGATTGATGTCGAGACGGGCGAGCGCCTCGACGATCAGCTTGAATGGATCAAGTTTTCCGGCCTTTCATGGGCCGAAGATGGATCGGGTTTCTTCTATTCGCGCTATCCGCAGCCTGCTGAAGGCGAGGAATTCACCTCGCTGAACATGGACCAGGCGATCTATTTCCACGCGCTGGGAACAGAGCAGAGCGAAGACCGGCTCGTGATGGCCGATCCTGAGAGCCCTGAAACCGGCTGGGGCGGGTCTGTCAGCGATGATGGCGATTATCTGGTCATCTCCTCATCGACCGGCACGGACGGGAACGGCATTCATATCCTCGACCTGACCGACGAAGAGGCTGAACCCGTTCTGGTCTTTGACGGCGACGACAATAATCACAGCCTCGTGGGCAATATCGGCTCCAGTTTCCTGTTCCTGACGGATCTGGATGCACCCAACCAGCGCATTGTCTCGCTGGATCTGGCCAATCCGTCAGAGCTGACCGATATCATTGCAGAAGGCGATTTTCCGATTACCAGCGCCAGCCATGTTGGCGGGCATCTGATTGTCCAGAGCTTTGAGGACGTGCGCTCGGCCGTTCGGGTCTACACAACTGAAGGGGAACTGGTGCGCGATGTCGAACTGCCCGGCATAGGACAGGCGGGCGGCTTCAATGGACGCCCTGACCAGACCGAAACCTTCTACAGCTTTACCAGCTTCAACCAGCCGCCCACCGTCTACCGCTATGATGTGGAGACAGGCGAGAGCAGCGTGTTCGCGCAGCCTGAACTGACCTTCGACCCGGAAGACTATGTGGTCAGCCAGGTATTCTACCCCTCGACGGGTGACGTTGAGGTGCCGATGTATATCGTCCACCACCGCGATGTGACGCCCAATGGCGAGCGCCCGACCCTGCTTTACGGCTATGGCGGGTTCAATATCGCGATGACGCCCGGCTTTGATGTACGCCGCCTGCAATGGATGGAAATGGGCGGCGTGTTTGCGCTGGCCAATATCCGCGGCGGCTCCGAATACGGACGCGACTGGCATGATGGCGGACGCCTGGCCAACAAGCAGAACGTGTTTGACGACTTCATCAATGCCGCCGAGCACCTGATCGAGGAGGGCTGGACGAGCCCGGACAATATCGCCATCGAGGGCCGCTCCAATGGAGGGCTTCTGGTCGGCGCTGTTGCAAACCAGCGTCCGGACCTGTTTGCCGCCGCCCTTCCCGGCGTCGGCGTGATGGACATGCTGCGCTTCAACCAGTTCACCGCTGGCCGGTTCTGGGTCGATGATTATGGCAGCCCGCAAGATCCGGCCATGTTCGATGTGCTGTACGCCTACTCGCCGCTGCACAATATTCCCCAGGGCGAAGGCTATCCGGCAACACTGGTGACGACCGCCGATACCGATGACCGCGTGGTCCCCGGCCACTCGTTCAAATACATCGCCGCGCTGCAAGCTGCCGACACGGACAATGCGCCAACCCTGATCCGCATCGAGACGCGGGCCGGACACGGCGCAGGCACACCTGTTTCCAAGCTGATCGAGGAAACGGCGGACAAATGGGCCTTCATCGCCTTTCACACCGGGCTGGACCTGAGCCAGCCGCCCGCCAGCGAATAGGAGAGGGCCCACTTTGGAGCTCGACAGGCTGAAGCAGACCCACGCGGCGGTAAAAGCCATAAAAGGCGGACCCGATGGCGCTGGCGCATGGTTCAGCGCCTACGCACTCTGCCTGTCGGGCGACAGCCCGGCCAATCTGGCCGGGGCGCTGGAAACCAGCCATGTGGCTTTGAAGGATGCGCTGGGAAGCTGGCAGGCACCGACGGGAAGTCTGCGCTGGATATATGCAGCCCTGCTCACGGGGAACGGTAAAACCGCGTCCGATTTTGTGACGCTGCGCACCACGCTCAAAGAGAGCGCCAAAGAGGCTGGCACGGGAAAGCTCTATGCCGGAGGCAGCCGCGCGGCGTTGGTCTTGACGCTGTCCGGCGCCCGTTCAGCAAGCGCGCTGCGCCGGTTCCTTGCCATCCAGAAGGCCATCCAGCCGCCCTGGTGGCGCGCCAACCAGGCCATCACGGACCAGTTCGCCGCCTCCCACGCGGCGCAGGATGACAGTCCCGATAGCGTTGTCCGCGCCAGGGAGGCGGCTCTTGCCGTCTTTGCCGGGGCAAAAGCCACGCGGGGCCTGAAACGTGAAGGGGCGCGTCTGTGTGCGCTCTACCGCCAACCGGCGCGCGAGGTGGCGGAGCGCTTCGTGGCACTGCGCGCCGCAGCGCGTGAGCTCAAACCGATCCGCCAGACCGGCAACCGGCATCTCTACATGGAATGGGCCGCGCAGGGTGTTACCTCGGCCGACCTTCCCGTCATCGCCAGCCATATGCAGGCGCTCGACGCGGTCACGCAAACCGGATCGGCCCGGCTGCGTCTGGCACAACTGGTCTGGCTGGGCGAACGCGGCGATGGCGGACTTGGCACGGTGTCGGCCATGTCAGCGGTAATCGCCGCACAGACGGCCGCCATTATTGCGGCAAGTACGGCCACGTCGGCGGCCGTCACCACGACATCGGGCCCCTAGCCATTGACCTCGGGCTTGCCGCGCGGGCCGGCCGGTGGGACAATGCGGCCATGAAACGCGATGAGCTTCTGGCCCGCCTGCGGGCATTGAAACCATGGTTTGAAGACCATGGCATTGTGCGCGTGCGCGTTTTCGGCTCTCACGCCCGCGACGAGGCCGGCCCGGACAGCGATGTGGATTTACTGGTGGAGTTTGGGCAGACGCCCAGTCTTTTGCGGATGATCGGCATTGAGCAATCACTTGGCGAGAAGCTGGGGTGCCCTGTAGACCTTGCCACCGAAGGCGGGCTAAGGCCACGGGCACGCGCTCACATTGCCACCGAAGCCGTCGATGCGTGAGCGCAGCGATCTTGAGGCAGCCATCCACGCAAGCGGTCTGGCAGACGCCCCCTAGACGCCCTGCTCGATCATGCGCTTGTAGCCCTCACGGGCATGAGCGCGTTGGAGCCAGTCCTTGGTGGCAGGCGCATTCTCCAGAAGGCCGGACTTTTCCATCCCATCCAGCTGGAAGCCCATCAGGCAGTCCGCAGCGGTAAAGGTGTCCCCGGCAAACCAGGTATGACGGGCCAGATGGCTCTCGATAGTGGCTACCGCCTTGTCGCGCTCTCCGGTCATCCAGCCTGCCAGCAGCGAATCCTGCAGGCCCGTCGCGCGGGCGAATACCAGGATAAGCCCCGGCAGGAAGGGCGAGCCTTCAGCCGCGTGTATCCATTCCAGATAGCGCGCGAAGTCCGGCGATCCCGGCTTGGGATGCAGGCGGTGCTCGGTGTCGAACACGGCCAGAATATACTGCGCAATGGCACCTGTTTCGGCGATCACCTGCCCCTCATGCTCCAGCAAGGGTGCCTTGCCCATAGGATGCACCTTGAGGAGTTCCGGCGGTGCCAGGCGCGTCTGTGCGTCGCGTTCATGGCGCACCAGCGTGTAGGGCAGGCCCAGCTCCTCCATCAGCCAGATAATGCGCTGCGAGCGCGAGGCATTGAGGTGATGAAGGACAAGGCTCATGGGCGGGTTTTCCTTTCAGGCGGCGTAGTGCCCGCAGCCCTTACGACTGCGGGCAATATTCCTAGTTCGCGGCCGGCAGGGTGTATCCGACCTCTGCGCCCGGACCGAGCGGCAGGCCCAGATAGACCCAGGCAATGGTCATGATGATCCCGCTGATCAGAAGCCAGAGCGAGTAAGGCACCATGGCTGCGGTCAGCGAGCCGATGCCAAACTCAGGCACCCAGCGCCGGGCAAACACCAGCACCAGCGGGAAATAGACCATCAGCGGGGTGATGATGTTGGTGGCACTGTCACCGACACGATAGGCCGCCGTCGCCATTTCCGGGCTGACGCCCAGCAGCATCAGCATCGGTACGAGAATGGGCGCCATGAACGCCCATTTGGCGCTCGCCGAGCCCACAAAGAGATTGAGGAGGGCTGAAAACACCACGATGAGGCCCAGTACAACAGGCAGCGGCAGGCCCGATTGCTGGATCGCACCCGCGCCGTTTACCGCCGCGATCAGGCCGAGATTGGACTGGTTGAACAGCTCCACGAAATAGGCGGCGGCAAAGGCCAGCACGAGGTAATAGCCCATATCCTTCATGCCGCCCGCCATCATTTCCACCGTGTCGCGGTGGGACTTGATGGTGCCTGCCGCCACGCCATAGGCGACACCCGCGGCGAGGAACAGGAAGAGGAAACCGGCAACGAGCGAGGAGAAGAAAGGCACCAGCTGCTGCGCCGGGGCTAGCGTGGGGTCAGGGTTCAAGAGCGGCGGATTGCCGTCCCACACCGATACGGCGCCGAAAGTGACAAACTCCACCAGATCAACGGTCAGGAACAGCCACAGGAACATGACCGCCAATACGGCGATACCGGCCCGTCCCAGCCCTTTTTTCTGGCCTTCGGTAAGCGGCGCGTCGGGATCATCGGCGGGGTCGGTGCTGCCCGCCACCGCGCCCCCGGTCCAGGGGCCGAGGCGCTTTTCTATGATAGCATCGGTCACGAACCAGATGATCGGCAGGTAGAGGATCGTCATCGCGGCGATGAAGAACCAGTTGCCGGCAATATTCATGGTCCAGTCGGCGACTAGCGTGCCTACAGCCGCCTCGGTAATGCCAAACAGCAAGGCATCGAGCTGGCCGGGGAACAGATTGGCGGAGAAACCGCCGGACACACCCGCAAAGGCGGCGGCAATACCGGCTACCGGATGCCGGCCTGCAGCGGCATAGATCACGCCCGCCAGCGGGATCAGCACCACATAGGCCGCATCGGCAGCCAGATTGGCCAGCATCGCCACCAGCGCCACGACCGGTGTCAGCAGGAAGCGCGGCGCATTGCGTACCGCGGCGCGCATGGCGGTTCCAAAAAGGCCCGCGCGTTCTGCAACGCCTGCGCCCAGCATCACCACCAGCACATAGCCGAGCGGATGGAAGGAGGTGAAAATGGCCGGCATGCGCACAAGGAGGTCTTCAATGATCTCCGAGCGCAGCAGCATGCGCGCCGGCTCAATGACCGGCGAGCCATCGTCATTGACCCGCACCGGATGCTCCACCGAGACACCGAACAGTTCGGCAATGATCGATACCGCGACCAGTATCAGGATCAGCCATACAAAGATCATGACCGGGTCGGGCAGCTTGTTGCCGGTCTTCTCGATCCAGCCGAGAATACCCTTCTGGCGCTCCTGACCTGCGGGCGCGTCTACGTTGGCCATATTTCATTCCCCCTTGGCGCGCGGGTCTTGCCTGTTGGCAGGCAGCCCGGCCTGTTGCCGGTGCAGAGCGCGTGATGCCGCTCCCGAAGGCTCAAGGTTAAGCACTGGCGGGCCCTTTAGGGAACCCTGCTTTTTCCGTTCACGAAGCGGTTCGCCAAGGCTTTTGCCAGCACCGGGCGCAAAAGGTCCCGGCGGGTTCGACCTTCACTGCAATCCGTGCTAGAGGCCCGGCAATCTCAGAAATCATGGACAAAAGGACATCCGGGTATGGAATTGGGCGGCGATTTCAACGCGCAGATCAGCACGGTGACGGAGTACCTCGCCACGGTGGGCGTGGCCGTGCTGACCAATGTGGCTCTGGCTGCCCTCATTCTGGTGGTCGGGATGTTCATGGCCGGGTTCATTTCCCGGCGCGTGCGCAACTGGGCGGTCAATCACCCGCGCATCGACACCACGCTGGCCGTCTTCTTTGCGTCCATCGTGCGCTATCTGATCATTGCGGTCGTCATCATTGCCGTGCTGACCCGGTTTGGCGTGGAGACGACCTCGCTGGTCGCCGCGCTCGGTGCGATGACGCTGGCGATTGGTCTGGCGTTGCAGGGTACGCTGTCCAACGTCGCCGCAGGCGTGATGATTGTGTTCTTCCGCCCCTACAAGATCGGCGATTTCGTCGATATTGGCGGCGCATCTGGCTCCGTTCGCGATATCACGCTTTTCTATACCGAGCTGACCACGCCCGATAACCGCCAGGTCATCGTGCCCAACGCCCAGTCCTGGGGCCAGGTCATCATCAATTTTTCCGGCTATTCGACGCGGCGCGTCGATTTTCTTTTCAGCGCAGCCTATGAATCCGATCTTGAGAAAGTGCGCAGTGTCATCCGCCGGGTTCTTGAGGATGACGAGCGGGTCCTGCTCATGCCCGAAGTCGTGGTGGAAGTGGCCGCGCACGGCGCCTCCTCCATCGATTACACGGCGCGCGCCTGGGTCAATTCCGAAGACTACTGGGCCTATTTCTGGGACAAGACACGCGAGATGAAGCTGGCTTTTGATGCCGAAGGCATTGAAATCCCCTATCCGCATCAGGTGCATATCGACAAAAAAGCGTAGAGGGCGATTTCGCCTCACACGTGCCGCAATCTTTCGATTAATCTCACGCCATGAGCGATACACAAGACACCCGCAAGTCCTTCATGCAACGCGTTGTCGCGGTGCGTCTCAAAGATGTACTCGTGCTGTTCTTGCTGTGCGTACTGGCCGGTGTAGTGCTGGCCCTGTTCAATATCGATCCGGCAGAGCTGTGGGTTGACTTCTTCGGCACCATGGCGCGCGCCTGGGACCGGTTTTTCATCATCATCACCGAATCCTTGGGCTGGTCGGTACGCTACTTCCTGCTCGGCGCCGTACTGGTGATCCCCTTGTGGATTGTCTGGCGCATTGTTTCGGCCGCCGGGCGCCGGTCCTGAACGGGCTTACCAGGTATTAACCCTGACACGTGATTGCGCGGGCAATCGGGTTTGTGTGCTGCTAGCTTTCCCCTGTCAGGGGATGCATTGCGGCGGCGGGGACCATCATGAAGTTCAACGATCTGGAGACCAGCACGCCGGTGCGGCTGCCTGTATCGCGGCGATGGCAGGACCGGCCGATACTGGTCGTTGACCCGTCCAATTTCCTGCGCCGCCTGATCGCCGATGTCCTTCGCCACGCCGGTGCGGACCGGGTCCATACCTTCGCCGGCAAGGAAGACGGGCTGTCAGCAGCCACAACATTTTCCCGCCCCATCATCATTTCAGACTGGTCTGACAAGAGCTCGCCGGGGCCAGCCCTGACGCGTGAGCTTCGCCGCAAGAACCTGCCCGTGCGCCGCGCGCCCGTGATCGCACTGGGAAACAGCGGACAGATCCGTCAGATCGAACGCGCGCGCGATGCGGGCGTTGACGCGTTCCTTCTGCGCCCCGTATCGCCAGCGTCCCTGTTCGCGCGGCTGGAGGAAACCACCGCCCGTCCCCGCCCCCATGTCGAGACCGAGAGCTTTGCCGGACCCGACCGGCGCACCCGGCCAAATCAGGATGGACGCATTGCGTGGAAGCGCGGTGTCGATATTGAGTCCGGTCTGGCCACCCCGCTGGAGGCTGCCCTGTCCCAGGCTGACGCCATGGCAGAAGCCATGATGCGCCAGGGCGACATGATCGCGGCGCGCGTCGGCCGCTCGCTGCGCCAGTATCTGGAGACGGTCAGCGATGTCGGCCCGCGCGAGACCGAGATCATCACGCTGCACCGCTCTGCCTTGCGCCGTCTGCAGGAGTTTGAAAATGCTCCGCCCGCTCACCGCAACGAGCTGGTCAATGGCCTCGAGGAAATCACTGCCCGCAGGCTGGCTGCCTGACATCGCCCCCCTGAACGTGCCTCTGGCCTAAACGCCGGCTGCCCGCTAAACGGCAGTCATGGCCGATGACTTGCAGACCCTTCTCGACACGCTCGCTCCGCTTCTGGTGGACGGCTCGCCTCACGCGGTTGCCCTTGGCTTCCGCCTCGAACGCATAGAGCCGGGACTGGCCGAAATGCGTGCACGCTATCGTGATGATCTGATTGGTGATCCCGACACGCGCGTCCTGCATGGCGGCGTTGTCACGGCGCTGCTGGACCATGCTTGCGGACTGGCCGCCTTTGCCGGGCTTGGCGGAAAGGACGCCACCGCCACGCTGGATCTGCGCCTGGATTACATGCGCCCGGCCGAACCGGGGCGCGATGTCGTGGCGATTGCCCGCTGCCGGCGCGCATCGGGCCTGTTCGCCTTTGTCAGCGCCATTGCCCATGACGGTGATGAAACCGATCCCATCGCCACCGCCGCTGCCGCCTTCATGGTCAGCCGGGTCAGTCAGGAAGCGGCGGAGAAGGCGCGGCGCGCCTTTGGCAAGTCGGCCACGCCCATCAGCAAGGTGGAAGAAGAATGAGTCCACTCGGACCTTTGCTCTCCAGCCCCTATGTCCGCACGATGGGCGTACGATTTGACGGCCATGGCGATGAGCTGACGGCGATATTGCCCTACGCGGAAAGCCTTGTCGGCAATCCGCTGATACCGGCCCTGCATGGCGGGGCTATTGGGGCCTTCATGGAAATCGCCGCGTCGGCGGCCTTGCTGGCAGGCACGCGGCTTGCTGCCTTGCCCAAGCCGATCGACGTGTCGGTGGACTATCTGCGCCCCGCCCGTCCGCAAGATGTCTATGCCCGGGGCATCATCACCCGTCAGGGCGCGCGGGTCGCCAATGTGCGTGTGGAAGCCTGGCAGGACCGGCGCGCCGCTCCGGTAGCAGCGCTGCACGGTCACTTCCTGATCAAGCCCGAAGGCGGGCAATAGACTATCGCGCCAGCGCCTGACCGAGCGCGGTGCCGCTATCCCAGGCCAGTTCCGCCCGGCCGCCCAGACGCCAGTCACCGGCACACCCTACCGTCCCGGTTTCGTCCAGAGCAAACGGGGTCGCCGGTGCCTTTTCACTGAGCGCATAACGCCAGCGATGGGCAGATGACCAGACAGGACGTGCGGGAAAGCCGAAGCGGATATGGGCTTCCTCGAGAAGATTGCGCACCACATCATCAGCATTGGCCTCCAGATAGCGGGCCGACCAGCCGGTGGTGGCGTGCAGTATCCAGCTTTCAGGCCCTGTCCGGCCCGGACGTGATCCCATGCGGGCCATCCAGGCGAGCGCGCCGCCATAGAGCTTCGCCCCGTCAAATCCGGGATCAAAAGGGGCATCCAGTGCCGCCATCACCGCCTGACAGGGACCGATCACGGCCGCATTGGCTTCAGCAATCTGCGACGAGAAATCACCGTCGGTGCGGGCCAGCAGTTCAATCATCTGCTCGGGAGGAATGGCAACAGCCACCGCATCAAACGGCCCTTCACGCTCACCGTCTTCCAGCACCACGGACCATCGCCCGGGACCGCCAGACAGGTGCGTCACGCGGGCACCAAAGCGTACATCCAGTCCGCCGAGCGCATGTTTGACAATGGCATTCATGCCCGGCACGCCGACCCAGCGGTCTTCGCTGCGCAAGGGCTCCACATTGCCTGCCCGGTCGATGGATACAAGGCGCGCCTGCCAGCTTGCGGCTGCGCCGGCATCGCGCGCCTCCTGCATGAAGGCTGAAAAGGCGTCTCCGCGCGCGGTGATAAACTGGGCACCATGGTCGAAGCGCGCCTCGCCCAGCGGGGTCTCGACGCGCCGTGTCGACAGCCGCCCGCCCGGCCCGCGCCCCTTGTCGAAGAGCACGCAGGCATGGCCAGCATGCGTCAGCCCACGCGCGCAGGCCGCCCCGGCAAGGCCCGCCCCGACGATGGCGATGCGTCCTTTGGCCATATATCCTTTTCCCGCCGCTCGTGGCTTCTAGATATCACCGACATGGCCCGTAAAACGCAAACACAAGATCAACGCACTGCAGCCATCGCTGAATATGGCACGTGCGAGGTGTATTTCGATGGTGCCTGCCCGCTATGCCGGGCAGAGATCAGCCATTACCGCCGGCAGGGCGCAGAAGCCGCCTTCACCGATATCCATTCTAACGATGCTGTCCTGCCCGCCGGACTGGCGCGCAAGCAGGCCCTGTCGCGCTTCCATGTGCGCCTGGCCAACGGAGTGACGGTCAGCGGCGCGCGGGCGTTTGCAGAGCTGTGGAAAGTCACACCGGGCTGGCGCTGGCTTGGCCGGATCGCGGCCCTGCCGCCGCTGGTCTGGATGCTGGAGCTTGCCTACCGGCTGTTCCTGCCGCTGCGCCCCGCCTTGCAATGGCTCTGGCGCAGGCTGGCGCGATGACAAGCGTGGTCTGGTTCAAGCGCGATCTGCGCGTGGACGATCACGCGGCGCTGAGCGCTGCGGCCCATCGCGGAGCGGTGATCGCGCTCTACATCGTGGAGCCATGGCTGTGGGCAAGGCCGGATTATTCCGGGCGCCAGTACGCCTTCCTCATCGAATGCCTGCAAAGCCTGGATCACGCGCTGCAAGCGCGCGGCATCCGCCTGACCGTGCGCACCGGCGAGGCGTGCGAGGTTTTCTCCCGCCTGCATGACGCGCATGCCTTCACCCATATCGAAGCCCATGAGGAGACGGGCGTTCACGCGACATGGATGCGCGACCGGGCCGTCGCGCAATGGGCGCGCACCCGCTCCATCCGTCTGACCGAGCACCGTCAGACCGGCGTCATCCGGGCGCTGCCCGGCCGCAATGGCTGGGCCAGACGCTGGGACGATTTCATGGCTCAGCCGGTCTTGCGCGCGCCGCAGGCGCTATCGGGGCCGCATCTCTCACCTGAAGCACCGCCAGCGCCTGAGCGGCTGGGCTTGAGCGGTGATGTGTGCCCGCTGCGCCAGACCGGCGGGCGCCGCGCCGCGCTGGAAAGCCTTCACAGCTTCCTTCAGACACGCGGCGAAGATTACCGCAAAGGCATGTCATCGCCGGTGACCGCCTATGATGCCTGCTCGCGGGTCTCGCCGCATCTGGCACTAGGAACGCTGTCAATGCGCGAGGCATCGCAGGCGGCCCGCAAGGCGCGCGACCATCACCAGGCCGGTGGGCGCAGGCCGTTTGCCAGATCCATCGACAGCTTTATCGCGCGCCTGCACTGGCACTGCCATTTCATGCAGAAGTTTGAAGACCAGACATCACTGGAGACCAGCGAGATGCACCCTGCCTGGCAAGGGGCCCGCCCGCAGGGCGATGCACAGACCATCCAGCGCTGGATTGACGGGGAGACAGGGTTGCCCTTCGTGGATGCCTGTATGCGGGCGCTGAATGCCACCGGATGGCTGAACTTTCGCATGCGCGCCATGGTGGCAGCGTTTTCCAGCTATCATCTCTGGCAGGACTGGCGTGAACCCGCCAGCCGCCTGGCCGCCCGCTTCACTGACTACGAGCCGGGCATTCACTTCCCGCAATTCCAGATGCAGTCGGGCACCACCGGCATCAATACGCCGCGCATCTACAACCCGGTCAAGCAGTCACACGATCAGGACCCTGACGGGGTCTTCATCCGTCATTGGGTGCCCGAACTGGCCAGCCTGCCGGTAGCCGCGCTTCATGCGCCGTGGCTCGCCTCTCCGGCCGATCTTGCGCGCGCTGGCGTGCGTCTCGAGGCCAGCTACCCCTCCCCGATTGTCGATCACGTGGCCGCGGCGCGCGACGCACGCGCGCGCCTGACACAGATTCGCGCCAGCGCCGGGTATCGCGATACCGCGCGCAGCATCAATAACCGGCATGGCAGCCGCAAGTCGGGCATGAAACAGACCGGCCAGCGTCCCCGTCCGGCCCGCGCCACCCGGCCTGATCCCCGGCAGGCCCGCCTTGATCTGGGTGATCTGTGAAGATGAAGCGCAAGGGCGATCTGCCACAGAAAATCTGTGCGCATTGCGGACGCCCCTTCACCTGGCGCAAGAAATGGGAGCGGGTCTGGGACGCGGTGCTCTATTGCTCGAAGCGCTGTTCGGGTGACGCCCGCAAAACCCGCAACACACGCCCAGCTTAATTGAAATTCATGGACGCTCCACAACGGCGCAATGTTTCCCCAGCCAGAGTGATTTTGCGAGGTTGATCAGACAGGGACGACAGATCCCGGCAATCACCCCGCACGGTCGATAAATCACTCAAGGAACGAGGAAACATCTCCCATGAAAGCTCTCCCCCTTATGATTGCCGCTCTGGCGGCAACAAGCCTTTGCGCCCCGGCCCTTGGCGCAGACCTGCCCTCGCGCAATGTCAGTTTCCACCCCAATGAACTGAATACCGCTGAAGGGCGCGAAGCCGTCGAGCAACGCCTTGAAATGGCAGCGCGTCAGGTTTGCCGCGCACATGGCGTGCGCAGCGCCGCGCTGAGACTGATTGAGGCCCAGTGCCGCGAGGACGCATTGCAGGGCGCTCTGGACAGCCTTTATGGCAACCGCTCGATGACGCAAACGACCGCCCGGCACGACAGCAATATCACGCTGGCCAGCGATAGCCGCTAGCAGCCAGACATACCCTTTTGCCCGGCTTTATTCCCTTTTTGCCGAGGCAGTCGCTGGCCCCCGCGCCGACATGCCGCGGGGGCCATTTTTCTTGTCAGGCAAAATCGCTTTCCAGCACGATGCGATAGCGCGGCTTGCCGTCGCGCAGGCGCTGGAAGGCATCATCAATCTGGCTCATCGGCATGTATTCGACATGGGGCGCGATTGAATGCCGGGCGCAGAACTCCAGCATTTTCGCCATTACGGCAGGGCTGCCGACAGGTGAACCGGAAACCGATTTCTGCCCGCCAATGAGGCTGAAGGCAGGAATGGCAATCGGTTCAGACACCACGCCCACCGTGTGCAGACGGCCCTTGGGGGCGAGCGCGGCGAGATAGCGGTTCCAGTCCAGTGGCACAGCGACCGTCGACAGGATGAAATCATGACGCCCGGCTTCGGCTATGAGCGCATCCTTGGAGCGGCTGTCGACAACGCGGTGCGCGCCCAGCGCCCGGGCTTCCTCGGCCTTGGACCCGGTTGAGGTAAAGGCTGTCACCTCGCAGCCCCAGGCTTTCAGGAACTGGACGGCGAGATGGCCCAGCCCGCCAATGCCGACCACGCCGACCTTGTCTGTCGGTTTCACATCAAAAGCCAGGATAGGCGCAAACACGGTGATACCGCCGCAAAACAGCGGCCCGGCGCTGCGCGCGTCCAGCCCGTCGGGCAGCTTTACCGCCCAGGCCGCCTGCAGACGCACCGCCTCGGCAAACCCGCCATGGCGGCCCATCGCGATGCCTTGCGAGTCGCGGCACAGATTATGGTCCCCGCTCATGCAGTTGTGACAGGTCAGGCAAGAGCGTGCCAGCCAGCCCGCGCCCACCCGGTCACCTGCTTTCAGGTGTTTCACCGCCTTGCCCGCCGCCGCGACAGTGCCCACGACCTCATGGCCGGGCACCAGCGGAAACTGCGTCTCGCCCCATTCCTCGTCCAGCAGGGAAAGGTCGGAATGGCAGAGCCCGCAGGCCTCCACCTTGATCTCGACCTCATCATCACCGAGCGGACCGGGATCAAAGCTGATCTGTTTGAACGCTCCTGCGCGTTCGCTGGCGGCATAGGCACGGATCATGATGAAATTCTCCCGGAACTGGCGAGACGGACTGTCACCGGGCGTAAGCTAATGTGAACACATGGCGTTTGCGAGGGCGCATGTTTGGATTTATTCGGCTGTGATGACCGCAGCGCCGCCTCTCACCCGCCAGAAGGTTCTGACCCTGGCCTTGCCCATCATGGCGGCGAATATCGCCACGCCGCTGGTCGGGCTGGTCGATATTGCTGTGATCGGGCGCTCTGGCTCGACCGCTGACATTGCCGCAGTCGCGCTGGGCGCGCTGATCTTCAACTTCCTGTTCTGGGCATTCGGCTTTCTGCGCATGGGCATGACCGGCCTGACCGCGCAGGCCGACGGACGCGGCGACGACGCCGAGGTGCGCGCCAGCCTGCTGCGCGGGATCATGACAGGGCTGGCCATCGGGCTGGTGATGTTACTCGCGCAATGGCCCTTGCAAGAACTGGCCTTTGGCCTGTTTTCCGCCGAGACCGGCGTGGAAACGGCCGGAAGGGCCTATTTCGATGCGCGCATCTGGAGCGCACCGGCCACGCTGGCCGGATTTGCCCTCTATGGCTGGCTGATCGGGCTGGGCCGCACCGGCATGGCGCTGGCCCTGCAGGCGGCGCTGAACGTGCTCAATGCCGGGCTGTCCATTCTTTTCGTCGCCGGGCTGGGATGGGGCGTTCCGGGCGTGGCCTGGGCCAGCACGCTGGCGCTCTGGCTTCACCTCTTACCGGGAGTCGCCATCGTCTGGTGGATCCTGCGCACCCGGACAGCTATATCGGTGCCGTCGGCGCTGATCTTCGCACCTGCTGCCCTTCGCCGACTTTTGGGCGTGAACCGCGACATCTTCCTTCGTACGCTGGCGCTTCTGGCCGGTTTTGCCTGGTTCAACGAGATGAGCCTGCGCGAGGGCACCAGCGTGATGGCTGGCAATGCCGTGCTGCTCCAGTTCATCGCTATCATCGCCTATTTCCTGGATGCGTTCGCCCATGTCACCGAAACCGTCACCGGCAAGGCAGCCGGCAGAGGCGACTGGCAGGGCCTGAAGCGCGCCCTGCGCCTGACGACCGAACAGGCCGCCGGCTTCGCCGCCATGGCAAGCCTGGCGTTACTGGCTGGCGGCGGGACGCTGATCAGCCTGATCACCACCGATCCGGCGACGCGCGGCGCGGCGGCGGCCTTTCTGCCGTATTGCGCGCTCGTCCCCGTGCTGGGCTTTGCCAGCTGGCAGCTTGACGGGCTGATGATCGGCACCACCAGAGGTCCGCTGATGCGCAACGCGATGATCGCGTCATTCCTGATCTACGTGGCACTGGATTTCGCCTTGCGGCCCGCCTTTGGCGGTGTGGGGCTGTGGCTGGCATTTCTCGGATACTATATCGCGCGGGCAGGCACGCTCAGCTTTGGCCTGAAGGGCCTGAAACGCGATGTCACCGCTCAGGCGTCAGCACCCACCGCGCCGGCCAACGATGTATAGCCATCGGCCTTGATGCGCTCGGCCAGCCCGTCACGCAGGCGCCCGATCAGCCCCGGCCCCTGATAGACCAAAGCGGTGTAGAGCTGGATCGCGCTCGCGCCTGCCTTGATCTTGGCATAGGCGCTCTCCACCGAGTTCACGCCGCCCACACCGATCAGCGGCAGGTCCGGCCCTGCCGCTTTGCGCACCTGACGCAGCACCTCTGTCGAGGCTTCCGTCAGAGGCGCACCGGAAAGCCCTCCGGCTTCACCCTTGTGGCGGCTGCTGAGCGTGTCTGGCCGGGCCAGCGTGGTGTTCGACACGATCAGACCCGAAATGCGGTGGGCCATCGCCACGCGCACGATGGACTCGATGCCTGCCGCGTCCAGATCAGGCGCAACTTTGAGGAAAACCGGCTCGGTCCAGCGGGCGTCATTGACTCGGGCCAGCAAAGCGCCCAGCGCGTCTTCACCCTGCATGTCGCGCAGGCCCGGCGTGTTGGGCGAAGAAATATTGACCGTGAAAAAGCTGGCCAGACCTTTCAGGGCCTTGACCAGCGTCACATAATCGCCTGCGCGGTCGTCGCTATCCTTGTTGGCACCCAGATTGATGCCAACAATGCCGGGCTTGTCCGCGCGCGCCTCAAGGCGGGCTTTAAGCGCGTCCAGCCCTTCATTGTTAAAGCCCATACGGTTGATGACCGCGCGGTCTTCACGCAGGCGGAACAGGCGTGGCCGGGGATTGCCCGCCTGCGGACGCGGCGTGACAGCGCCCAGCTCGACAAAGGCAAATCCCGCCCCCAGCAGCGCATCGGGCGCTTCGCCATTCTTGTCATACCCGGCGGCCAGCCCCACCGGATGGGCCAGCTCTATCCCGGCGATGGACGTGGCCAGAACCGGATCTGCATTGGCAGGCAGTTTCGGCCCCAACCCGGCTTGCAGCGCCTTCAGGCTTATTGTGTGGGCGGTTTCCGGCGGGAGAAGGGTGAGGCTTTTTGCACCCCAGTCAGCGAGCGCCATCACAGCTCCTCCGGCAGACGCCAATGGCCCTCTTCGTCCCGTCTGAGAAGGTGAACCGAGCGGATCGCGGTAAAGGGCAGCGTGCCATGGATATGCGGAAACAACTCACCGCCGCGCGACTTTTCCCATTTCAGGCTGCCGCCCAGTGCCTGTGTATCGATCACGGCCAGCGCAATGCGGTCCACACCCGTGAAGTGGGCTGTCAGCGTGCCCTCAAGCTGATCGCGGGCAGAGCAATGAATGAAGCCGTCACGCGCATCATGCGCCTCGCCCTCGAACTGGCCGGACATGGCGGCAGCGCCCAGCACGGCCGGGTCAGCAAATCGGTAAATCACATCCTGTGTCATGGCTTCGCTCTAGACCGGCCATGAAAACCCTGCAAGCCCGGCGTAGCGGCTTGACATTTCTCCTTGGCAAAGGAATAAATTCCTTGGCTTTGGTTGAAGGAGGCGCGGCCATGCTCACCCATACTCAGGTCTGGCGCGGCATTGACCGGCTGGCCCAGCGCGCGTCCACCTCTCCATCCGGCCTCGCCCGCATGGCGGGTCTGGACCCGACCACTTTCAACCCGTCCAAGCGCGTTGCCGCCTCAGACAGCAAGCCGCGCTGGCCGTCCACCGAGAGCCTGGCCAAGGCGCTGGACGCCACCAAGGTGAGTTTTGCCGAATTTGCGGGTCTTGCCACCGATACGATGGCGGGCCGCTCGGTGCCGCTCATCGGTCTGGCGCAGGCGGGCAATGAAGGCTTTTTCGATGATGCGGGCTTTCCGGTGGGGTCGGGCTGGGAAGAAGTGATATTCCCCGGCCTGGACGACGAGGCGTGCTACGCGCTGGAAATCTCCGGGGACTCCATGCTGCCCCTCTACCGGCCAGGCGACAGGATTGTTGTCGCCCCCCACGCCCAGCCGCGGCGCGGTGACAGGGTGGTGGCCAAGCTGCGCTCCGGCGAGATCATGGCCAAGGAGCTGGGCCGCACCACCGCGCGCACCATCGAGCTTGTCTCGCTCAACACCGAATTTGAGACGCGCGTGCTGGACGTGACCGAGCTCGTCTGGATGGCCCGTATCGTCTGGGCCAGCCAGTAGATTTAAGACTTTCTGGTCTCGAGCTTTTTTCGTCATCCCCGCACAGGCGGGGATCCAGAGAACGTGGGCGAAGGTCTTGCAAACGGCTCCGGGTTCCCGCCTCAAGCGGGAACGACGAAACGAGGCGAACGCAATCCTACCCCTCATACCTGAACACGTCTTCCAGCGGCTTGCCGAAGGCGCGCGCCACCCGGAAAGCTACTTCCAGCGACGGCGAGTAGCGCCCCTGCTCCATCGCGATGACGGTCTGGCGGGTGACGCCTATCGCGTCGGCAAGCTCGGCTTGCGTCATCTCGCCAGCATGAAATCGCTGTTCGCGGATCGTGTTGGTGATGCTGGTCTTGCCCTTGCCCATGCTCAGACGCCCCGGCGGTAATCGATGATCTTCGAGACGGCCTTGACGATCTCGCCCAGCACCAGACCTGCCAGGATCGCATTGACGATCCAGAAATGTGGCATAGCCAGCATGGCAAGACCCATCGCGCACAGTGCGCCGAACGCCATCACAAACCCGCCGCGCTGGTCGCCGCGCATCTCGATCAGCTTGTCACGCTCATCATGCTTGTCGGCGTCTTTGGGGGCGAGCACGGCGATGATGATGTGACCGGCTATGGCAATCGCCACCAGCGCGACCACGCTCGTCAGCATCAGCCCGTTAGACATGACGAGACGGGCATTCACATCGATATCGGTCCCGCTCAGGGTGGGCAGACCCAGCACCAACATGAAATAAACCCCGTAAACCAGAACCATGGCGCCCAGCATCAGGGCATTACTTTTCTCGTGAAACGACATGTCAAACCTTTCCGACTACAAGTAAGAATTATCTTACATCGAAGGATGTAGGAAATAACCGACTTTAGGTCAAGTTTTTCTTACACAAGAATCAGCGGGTGAAACTCAGCCCTTGCTAAAATCCTCGCCCGCCAGCGCACGGCGGATCAGGGCAATCGTGCGCGGCAGGCCGTAAATGGCGGCGAATCCGCCAAAGCGCGGACCTTGCGACTGGCCCAGCAGCACTTCGTAAAGCGCCTGGAACCAGTCCCTGAGCTGCTCAAATCCGGCATCCTTGCCAGCCGAATAGACTTCCGTCTGGATCAGCTCGGCGTCGCGCTCATCGGGTGACAGCGCCTCAAGGCGTGCAACAAGCCCTTCAAGCCCTGCCCGCTCCTGATCGTTCGGCGCGCGGTAGGTCTTGGCCGGTTTGACGAAGTCCTCGTAATAGGCAATCGCATAATCGGCCAGCCGGTCAAGAAAGGGTTCGCTTGCCGGGCTGGTGCCCGGCGCATAGCGGCCGATAAAGCCCCACAGCGTTTCCTTGCTCGATGCATTCGCCGCCGAAACAAGATTGAGCATCAGCGCGAAGGAAATATCCGCGCCGGGCGCGGGCGGGTTGCCCGAATGGATATGCCAGACAGGGTTTTCGATGCGTTTGTCTGGCTCCTGCCCCTGATAGGCGGCCAGGTGCTGGCGATACTCGTCCACAGCCTTGGGGATGACATCGAAATAGAGCCGTTTGGCGGTTTTGGGCTTCTGGAACATGTAGAGCGACAGGCTTTCAGCCGGCGCATAGCGCAGCCATTCCTCCACCGCGATACCATTGCCTTTGGTCTTCGAGATTTTCTCGCCCTGCTGGTCGAGAAACAGCTCGTAGCAGAACTGCACGGGCGGCTCCGCGCCCAGGATGCGGCAGATACGCGAATAGATCGCGCCATTGACCTGATGGTCCTTGCCATACATCTCGAAATCCACGCCCAGCGCCGCCCAGCGCGCGCCGAAATCGGGTTTCCATTGCAGCTTGGCATTACCGCCAGTGACGGGCAGCGTCAGTTCCTCGCCATCCTCGTCATCGAACGTGATCGTCCCGGCCTGCGCATCGATGGCTTTCATCGGCACATAAAGCACGCGGCCCGTTTTCGGGCTCAAGGGCAGAAACGGGCTGTAGGTGGCGCGGCGTTCCTCGCCCAGCGTGGGCAACATCACTTTCATGATGTCGTCATAGCGCTGAAGCGCGGTGAGCAGCATCTGGTCATACGCGCCCGTGCGGTAAAGCTCGGTCGCCGACAGAAACTCGTACTCAAAACCGAACCCGTCCAGAAACGCGCGCAAACGCGCATTATTGTGATGACCGAAGCTCTCATGCGTGCCGAACGGGTCGGGCACATCGGTCAGCGGGCGCTGCAGATGGGCTTCCAGCTTTTCCGGGTCCGGGATATTGCCCGGCACCTTTCGCATCCCGTCCATGTCATCAGAGACGCAGATCAGGCGGGTCGCGATTTTCCCGTCGGTAAGCACTTCAAACGCATGGCGCACCATGGTGGTGCGCACCACCTCGCCGAACGTGCCGATATGCGGCAGGCCGGACGGGCCATAGCCGGTCTCGAAGACGACCGGCCTGGACGTATCGCCCCGCTTTTCCACCCGTTTGAGGAGTTCCCGCGCGAGCTCGAACGGCCAGGCTTTGGCGTTGGCGGCAAGGGCGGAATATTCACTCATGGAAAAAGCGTCCGTTTCGGGCGTTGAAGGGCTTGGCTGGCAGGTAGACCTCACGCGCCCATGCGTCAATGACGCCCCTGCCCCTCAGCCCTCAATGCCGTCGTCGAATATCGCCTCGATGGGCTCTCCAAACAGCCGCGCAATGCGAAAAGCGAGCGGCAGGGACGGATCGTACTTGCCATTCTCCAGCGAAATCACGGTCTGGCGCGAGACATCCAGCTGCTCGGCCAGACGTGCCTGACTCCAGCCGCGCACTGCGCGCAGATCCTTCAGCCGGTTTTTCATGAATAGCGGCGGATCATAAAGGCGGCAACGAAACCGTGGGTCATCGCAAACACCGGGAACAGATACACCGCACCAAGTTCGGGCAAAGTGGTATCAAGTGTCACCAGCCCCCAGAACGTCGCGAGGCACAACACCGCGCCGGCAGATATGGCAGTGGCCGTGATCATCAGCCGACCGATCATCTCGTCACTCTCGATGAGGATATAGACCCACACAACGACCCAGCCAGCTACCAGTCCGATAGGCAGGCTCTGCAGGAGTCCTTTCACAAACCCGCCAAGCTCCGGCACGTAATGCCGGGCAGCGAGGAGCGCGCCGACATAGGCCATGGCCAGCGCGACCTGCAGAGGGATGAACACTATCGCCTTTATCTCGTGACGCGGCGTAGCCGGTGCATTTGCAGCCGATTGCGCGATACGGTTTTCACGCACCCACAGCAAGAAGCTGGCCAGCGTTGCAACGCCCGTCACACCCAGAAGCACCGGATCATCGAACCCGCTGGCCATCTCCAGGGCGAACGCCGCGAAAAGTCCGATCGTCAGGAAGAGCAATAACAGGGCAAGCGTGCCGCTGGCCCGCACAGGGTGGCGTACGCGCGCGGCATCATGTTGGGAAAAGCGCATGGGAAATATCCTTCGCGAACGCCTCTAGCGGTAATGGCGGCTGACAAGGAACAGCGAGAGGTAGTAGCCGGTCACCGCAATCAGCACGGTGAAGATCGGCTCGAACATGACAACAGGCAGCCATGTGGACGCCAAGTCCCAGCAAAACGCTACCGTCACCGCTGCCCCCAGCCCTATTGCCCAGGCCAGTATGTGAATACGCTGCTGCAGCTCGTCGAGCGAACGGATCAACACCACCGTCTCAAAGCTGGCCGCCAGCACAAAGCCTATGCAGAGCAGCACCATGGCAAGGTTCAGCCCGAATCGTTCCGGCGGCCCGCCGCCGACGGCGTGGAACCCGGTGAAAGCAATCATCAACAGGCCAAACATCGTCATGGACCGCCAGATATAACGGCGGCGCGCGGCAGGCGGGGCAGAATAGGTTTCCGGAACAAGATTGATCATGGCTTCCCTTCAGGCTTGGCTGACCTCACCAGGCTTCCGGCCGCCAGTAAACAGGCGGATCACCCAGTGGCGGTTGGCAAAGGCTGTCCAGCCCAGCACGAACATGGTCAACCAGAACAAGGCCTCCGTCGCCAGTGCTGCGGCAATCAGCGCAAGCACAAACACCGCTTGCGGCGCGTCCAAAAAATACGCGGCCCCCGCACCCGTCCACGCCAGCAATGTTGCCGACCCCGCCAGCACGACCAGACCGATGCGAAGTTTCCTTGAGAAAGTCATATCCTGCTCCCTTTGTAAAGCGTGCTTTACGAAATAGCGTCAAGCTCACTTGACGTCAAGGCTGCTTTACAAATTTTTACAGGGGCTCAGGCTGGCGGCTCGCATTACAATATGATAATAGTTATCACCAATCAGATTTGACGGAGACGGCGATGCCGAGCAGCTACGCCCTTGGCGGACATTTCGAAGGCCTGATCGACGAACTGATTGCGTCCGGCCGCTACAACTCGAAAAGCGAGATTATCCGCGACGGGCTGCGCCTGCTGGAAGATCGCGAAGCGATGCGTCAGGCAAAACTCGAAGCCCTGCGAAGAGCTATCGAGGAGGGTGCCAGTAGCGGTCCGGGCATTGATGCCAGAGAGGTCTTTGACCGGCTGGAAGCGAAGTACCGGGCGATGGCGCAAGGCACCGCCGAGTGAGTTTGCGCTTCTCACCCGCTGCGGAGCGCGATCTGGAAGAGATTGCAGACTACATCGCGCAGGACAATACGACGCGGGCGATCAGCTTTATCATCGACCTGCGGCAGATCGCGGCAGGCATTCAGGACAATCCGCTGGCTTGGCCGGAGAGGGACGATCTCTTGCCGGGACTGCGGATGCGGCCCTTTGGCCGCTATCTGATTTTCTATCAGCCAGCGGCCGACGATGTGCGCATCGAGCGGATACTGCATGCAAGCCGCGATATTGGCGGCAACCTTTCCTGATGGAAAGCAGCCTCGCTGCACGCCCTCACCATCAAAGATGCCGGGCCCCTGTCAGAGCCCGGCATTTATTGTTTTAACTAGCTGAAAAGCCTACTTGTTGGGCTGCGGCGTGATGCGCAGATACGGCTTGATCTTCGTATAACCCTTGGGGAAGAGCGCGTCGGCATCGGCGTCAGACACGCTCGGCACCACAATCACATCCTCACCATCGGTCCAGTTCACCGGCGTGGCCACCTTGTAGCCGTCGGTCAGCTGGAGCGAGTCGATCAGGCGCAGCACCTCGTTGAAATTGCGTCCCGCGCTTGGCGGATAGGTGAAGGTGGCGCGGATCTTCTTGTTGGGGTCGATCACATAGACCGCGCGCACCGTCAGCTTCGGGTCCGCCTTGGGATGGATCATCGTGTAGAGGGTGGAGACCTCCTTGTTCACGTCCGCGATGATCGGGAAGTTCATCGCCGTGCCTTGCGTTTCCTCGATATCCTTGATCCAGGCCTGGTGCTGGTCGAGCGGATCAACCGAGAGCGCAATCGCCTTGGCATTGCGCTTGGCGAATTCGTCTTTGAGCTTGGCGGTAAAGCCCAGCTCGGTGGTGCACACGGGCGTGAAATCGGCCGGGTGTGAGAAGAACACCACCCAGTTGTCACCGATCCAGTCATGGAAACGGATCGGGCCTTGCGTGGTGTCTGCGGTGAAGTCCGGGGCGGTATCGCCGAGGAGAAGGGACATGGGCGTGAATGCTCCAGATGGTTTGCTGACAGAATTTTACAGGCTTTACTTAGGGACCGGCCTCCAGCGATGTAAGGTCATCGCGCCTACACCCCCACATGAATTTTTCTGGCGGACCCAGCATGCCCAGCCTGATCATCATACGCCACGCCAAAGCCATCGACCTGACAGAGGCTGAAGACGATTTCGAGCGGGGCCTGACGGCGCGCGGCCATGAGGATGCAGACCGGGCTGCCGCCGCCGTGGGCGAGGCGGGACTGGACGCCGATCTGGCACTGGTATCACCAGCCAGGCGCACGCGCGAAACCTGGCAGCATTTTGCCGGCCTGTATCCGGGCATCGCCGTGAACAGCCCGATGGCGCTCTACCATGCCTCGCAGGAAATGCTCGAGCGAGCGGTTACCCAGGCGCTGGAAGAGGGCGCCAGGGCAGTCATTCTGGTCGGCCACAATCCGGGCATTGGAGCTTTCGCGCACTCGCTGGCAGCACGGGCAGATGCGATGGACGGCGTGCCCTATGGCTGGCCAACCAGCGCGGCGATTGCGTTTCATCTGGACGGTCCCAGCCTGATGCACCCCGCCCGCACATTCCTGTTCAATCCGAAGGCGTAATTCGAAACGATTCGCTCAAAAGGTTAATTTGCGTTAACCATTTTCGCCAATCTGTGCAGAGCAGGCGGCGATGGGGCAAGGATTGGGGCAACGCAAACGGCGCGTGCTGGGCCATGCGCATACCGAAAACGAGCCGGTAAAGGCAACCCGGACGCACGCACAGGCACACCGCGCAGCCTATGCGCTGGCCGATGACACGCCCGAGGCGAGCGCCGCGCACGCTCTGGGTGTTCCGGCAGCGATATGGGCGGGACCAGCCGCCTTTCTGGCCGTGGCAGAGCTGGTCAGCGCCGGGATGGGCCTGGTGATTACGGGTATCGTGACAGGCGCCCTGTTTCTTGTCGTTGCGTTCTTGCGGCTGGCAGCGGCCCGCCGGCCAGGGCAGCTGAGCGCGCGCCGCAACCTGCTTTCCCCTGCGCTGCCGTCAATGACGGTTATCGTCGCTCTTCACAAAGAAGCAGCCGTCGTGGCCGGGCTGGTCGACCAGCTGGCGCGGATCGACTATCCGCGAGACCGGCTTGATGTTGCACTGGCTATCGAAGCCGATGACTGGGACACGCTGCGCGCTGCCCACGCAGCTGCCAAATCGGTCCGCGCGCACCTGCCCGTCCGCGTCATGGCCGTGCCGCCCATCGGGCCGCGCACCAAGCCCAAAGCCCTCAATTTTGCGCTCCAGAGAACTCAAGGCGCGCTGGTGGCGGTCTATGACGCCGAAGACGCGCCCGCGCCCACGCAGCTGCGCGCCGCCGCCGAAGCGTTCGCCGCTGACAGCCAGCTGGGCTGCGTGCAGGCTCCGCTGGGCTGGTACAACCGCAATGAAAACTGGCTGACGCGGATGTTGTTCGCGCTGGAATACGCCGCCCAGTTCCACGTGGTCCTGCCCTACTTTCTGCGCCTTGGCTGGCCCTTGCCGCTGGGCGGCACCAGCAACGTGTTTTCCGGCCTTATGTATCAAGCGCACCAAGTGAACCGCTGATTTTTCAGCCGCTTATCGTTATCCTTCCAGCATGACAAACATAGCCCGATACCCTAACGGCACGGTGAAGCCGTCAAACACCGATACTTATGAGCACGCAACCAACGGATTGCTCACAAAGCGCGCTGACCTGTTCAACGAGGGCAACCGCATCCGTGACAGGCTGGCAGAGATCAGGAACGACATTGCCGCTCTGGACCGGACACTGGCCACCCTCGGTTTCAAGGGTGATTTGAACGCCATGATGCCACGCAGGGCGCGCGAAGTGATGTTTGCGAAGGGAGAGTTAGCCGACGCAGTAATGCAGGAACTACGCCACGCAGAAGGCCCGCTGCGCAGCCGCCAGATTGCCGCTGAAATCGTGGCTCTCCGGGGCGATGATGCGCGGGATCAGAAATACGTCACCGACCTGACAAGGCGTGTGAGCAAGGTTCTGCGCATTATGCGGATCAACGGTGAAGTGAAGTGCGTTCAGGATCAGCGCGGGAACTATATGTGGGTGCAGGCCTAACAATCGATGCTCAAGATGGCCTCGACCCGACCTATAACTTCACACATCGTTTCAGTCGTGGAATCGGAGTGGTATCGAGCGTTTCGAGCTATCCAGTCAACGGTTCTCATTTGATGAGACAAGATGACGCCTTGGATTTTGGCCCCGCGAGGCGTTTTGACCTCAAAAGAACTACCAGTTACAGTATTCGTTATCGGACATACGACCGCAAGGCCAGTAGCAATATTAAAGTTCTTGGGAGACAGAACTAAGGCCGGGCGATGCCCGGCCTGTTCCGTTCCAGCTTGCGGATCAAAGTCTAGCCAGATGAAATGGCCTCTATCCGGTTGATATTGACCATTCATGCTTTACCAAACCTCTTCGCCTTTGGCCGGACCCCATTCGATCTCGGCGTTTTCATCTGCTTTCTTGTGGCCCTTTAGCAGATCGGTCAGCTTGAATTTTTGACGCGTGGGACGCAGAACCACTGTGTCGCCCTCTAAGGACAGCTCAATGGGAGTCCCGTCGCGTAACGACGCCCCCTCTGTGATGTGACGCGGGAGTCTAACCCCCAAGCTATTCCCCCATTTTTTGACTTCGGTTTGCATTGCGCTCCTCCTTCCCCGTTCTTGGGGAGTATATACGCTGGATATACATGATGCCAGATGAACGCCGGGTAAAGGGATTTGTTGCATCAAATCTGCGTTAGCTTGTCGCAGATGCATTTTTGTTACGCGGCGGCACGCTGCCAATATCCAGCCCACGTCCGGCTAACCGGCGACACCATGGCGAGGCGCAGCGCACGGTTGGCCAGCCCGCCATTGTCTTCCCGGCGATGATCTTCCAGCCAAGCGGCATGGGTGGCGTATTGGTGCAGGTAGCGCGGTGACACGCCGTGGTGCTGGCCCTGCACCATGCGGCGAAGGCGGGAGAAGTAGCTCTCAACGCCGTTCGTGTGCGCACCGTCCATGCTGTAGGCTTGGCTGTGATTGATCCGGCCAGTGGCACGGTTCCGGCTAAGCACGTCCCAATGGCTCGCCTCATCAGCGTAGATGACCGCCGTGCCGCACACGCGATGCGGGAGCACGTCCAGACCGTCTGCCTCGGCACGCAGCACTTGGGTAAGCGTGCGGCCTTGGCGCTGGCGCATGGCAAACACAACGCGGCGGGTGCCGGTCTGGTGGCGAGCCTTGCGGCGGTCGATCCGGTTCTCTTTCAGGTTAGCCGGGCGGATATGGCCACCAAAGTATGCGCCGTCGATTTCGACCTCACCGGACAGGCGCAAGCCTTCAAGCTCGGCTGACAGGGCTTCACGCAGCTTGTGCATCATCACGAACGCCGTCTTGTATTGGCAATCAAGGTCTCGGCTCATCTGGACCGCGCTCATACCCTTGGCACCATTCACAAACAGGCAGACCGCTGCCAGCAGATCGGTAAAGCTCATTTTCCGGCTGGCGAAAATCGTGCCGCTGGTGACGGAAAACTGGTGATGGCAACCCTTGCACTTGAACTTGCGGCGGGTGGCAATGTCGTAGCTCTCCGTGCAGCCGCAACGCGGGCAGACGGCTTCCCCGTCCGTTTCATCCCAGCGCAGTTCACAGAACGTCCGGTAAGCGGCCTCCTCACCAGCCTTGTAAATGGCTTTGAGTGAGAGGGTGCGGGCAGCAGCGCTAAGCAGGAAGTGTTGGGCCATATCGATCACCATATTTCGTGTTCATTTCACGATATATGGTGATTACGGGTAGCCTTGTCAATGACAAAATCACGATATATGATGATAGTGCCATCAAGAGAGGTGATTTCATGTCTGAGGTAGATTGGAACAAGCGCGCGAAGAACCTACTTCGCGCTGAGATGACGCGAAAAGACGTGACAGTTCGCGACCTTGCTGAGAAGCTCGGAGAAGACGAGCGGAATCTTGCCAACAAGATCAGTCGGGGAACGTTCACAGCGGCGTTTATGTTACAATGTTTAGAAAGTATTGGATCGCGGGACTTGCGCTTGGATTAGCGCTTTCTCTGGCACCAAAGTCCTCAGCCGACAACCATCGGCAAGATCAACAGGACCGTGCTGATAGCGAGCGAGACGCATCCGAAACCCAGAACCCATCTACGATGCTCAATGGGGTCCAGCCCCACGAGACAGCAGAAACCTCCGAAAACCAAGAGCCACCAAGCGATCAACCACAACAAGCCGTAGTTCACAAGCACCCACTCTCGCCAATATTCCGCGACTGGTCGAATCTTCTCCTTGTGGGCTTCACAGGCATCATCGCATTGGCTGCTCTGTGGCAAGGTTGGCAATTTCGCCGCCACTCTCGCCAAGAGTTGAGAGCCTATCTGGATATCAGCAAAGCTGATATATACAGAGGGCAGCCTAGAGTTCACCTCCATATCACCAATTCTGGAAAAACCCCGGCGCTCTGGTATGAGGTGCAATCGAATTGTAGGGTTGTAGAAGATATTGAAAGGATAACTTACAATAAAGGCCTGTCGCTGAGCGACCCGCTCCGATGGGCCGCCCCTGCCAGTGGCCAAACTTATACCGCTCCGTGCGGTGCAGAAAATGTTAGAGAAAGCATCGAAGAGGCCATACAAAACGACAAGAGAATCGTGATACAAGGCGTGCTTAGATGGCAAACTGTATTTAGAGAAACCTATGTCTCTGAGTTCATATTCTATCAAACCCCCAAAGGGCCGATTAAAAAAGTCCCCACTGGTGAAAGTTGGACGAAGGAAGTCCCTTTGCCCATGAGCCGCCCCACCTCCGGACGGCCCGCTTACCAGAGAGAGCGCAATCAAAAGAGCCTTAAGCATCGCTAGGCCCTCCCGTCGCTGAGAGGTTTGGTGCGTCTGCTACATAAGGCCGGTGTGTTTTCGCGCGACGCCCTTGCCGCCTGCGGTGGATGGGATGCACACAACGTGACCGAGGATGCTGACCTGGGCTTCCGGTTGGCCCGGCAGGGCTGGAAAACGGGCATGATCGGACATGGGACTCTGGAGGAGGCGCCCGTCACGGTCAAAGCCTGGACCGGACAGCGTAGCCGCTGGCTTAAAGGCCACGCCATCAGCTGGTGCGTTCATATGCGCCGTCCCGGCGAGCTGATGCGCGAAAGCGACGTTCGCGGCCTGGCATCGCTCCAGCTTTCACTGGGCATGAACGTGCTCAGCGCGCTGGCGCACGGGCCAGCTGCCCTCTGGGTAATGTATCTGGTCGGCTCGGCGCTAGCAGCGGGCAGTTTTCCGCTGGTCGTCCTGCCAGTGCTGGCGGGATATGGCGCGGCGATCTTCGCCGCTGGCGAGGGCGCACGCCGGGCCGGTTTCACACCCAGCAAGAGAGACCTTGCTGCGCTGCCGCTCTACTGGCTGCTACAGACACCCGCCGCGATCAGGGCCTTGCGTGAGATTGGCGGGCAATCCTATGTGTGGGCAAAGACCGAACACGGCCTGACGGCCCAGAACAGGATAGCACCTGATGAGCCTGTCCCTCACGCTCGCCCTTCTGGCCGTGTCGCTCGCCCTGTTCCTGTTCGCCGGGTGGCGTAGCGGCCGCCCGGCAGACCCGGTGCGCGGACCGCGCCTCATCCCCTGGACGCTCATCTGTATTGGCCTTGCCGTGTTCATGCTGCTCCTGCTGGCGCACTTGCTGAGCTTTTTCGGCATCGAGACAGGCCAGCGGATACGCACGTTCTAGAGCGATATCGCCATCAGCAGCACGAACAGTGCGGCAAAAAATCCGATCAGCAGCCAGCGCCCCCAGCGTGGCAGGAGCCGCCATCCCGCAACGATCTGGCCGCCCACCGCATACAAGACCAGCCCCATCACAAAATAGCGCAAGCCCCGGCCCAGAACGATGGCCAGTGCGAACCACGCGCCGCCTACCCCGGCCAGCCCGGCAGCAAGGCTGGTCAGCTGCACCGGGACCGGCGTCAGCATGGCGGCAAAGGCCGCCAGCGCCCCGCCCGCTTCCATGCGGCTTCTCACCTCGGTCAGAGTGGCCGCCGATGCGCTGTCATCGACAAGAAAGGGCGCAACCGCGTCAAACGCCAGCCGGGCCAGCGCGTAAATCAGCAGACCGCCAAGGATCGAGCCTAGCGCCGCTGCCGCAGCCGCCGGGAAGACGTGGCGGCGTCCTCGAAGCATCTGCGCGGCGAGCGGCAAGGCGACCGGCCAGGGAAATATCGTGGAGTCGACAAAGGAGCCGATAAAGAGCGCCGGCACCGCCCAGCGTCCGCGTGCAGCCCGTATCAGGCGCAGCTGGAACAGCCGTATGCCCCGGCGAAAGCCGGAGCGGGGCGATTGATCTGCCTTGCGGACGAGGGTCGCGTTCATGACCCGTCGGTGTGTAGACCCTATTGCAGCGCGCGCCAAAGCGGCTTTACGCCGCTACCCGCCCGGCACCCCGGTCTGGAAACTCTCCACCAGCGACCCTGTTACCAGCCGCCAGCCATCCACCAGCACAAAGAATATCAGCTTGAAGGGCAGCGAGATCACAACCGGCGGCAGCATCATCATCCCCATCGACATCAAAATGGACGCCACCACCAGATCAATGATCAGGAAGGGGATGAAGAGCAGGAAGCCGATCTCGAAAGCGCGGCGAAGCTCGGATATCAGGAAGGCGGGGGCGACCACGTGCAGCGGCGTGGCTTCAGGCGTCTCCGGCTCGATCTGCGCAATATCGAAGAACAAGGCAAGATCGTCCTCGCGAGCATGAGCCAGCATGAACATTTTCACCGGCTCTGTTGTCAGCTCGAACGCCTGCTCGGTTTCGATTTCACCATCCAGATACGGCTGGATGCCCTCGCCATAGGCCTGTGTAAAGACCGGCGCCATGATGAAGGCAGTCAGGAACAGGGCCAGCGAGATCAGTACCGCATTGGGCGGGCTCTGCTGCAGGCCGACCGCCGTTCTGAGGAGTGACAGCACCACGATGATGCGCACAAAGCTGGTTGTCATGATCAGGATGGACGGCGCCAGCGACAGCACGGTCAGCAGGATGACAAGCTGGATGACCCGCTCGGTCAAACCCTCTTCGTCGCCGACATCGATATTGACCGACTGGGCCTCGGCCATGCCGCCAAACGCCAGCCCTGCCATCAGGACGCCAAGCGCCAGACTCCACAATAGGGCCGGGCGGAACCGCAACCACGCCATCAGGACTGCCCCTCCGGCACTGTCTCGCTGCTCCCGCCCGGCTCTACAGGTTCAAACCGGGGCGGGGCGGGGCGCCGGTCCAGCACAGTTTCGCCGGCAAGACCCAGAAGGATCACATGTTCTTCGTCATCGACCCGCACCAGCACCACCCGGCGGCGCGGATCGAGCATCACGGTGGAGGTGACTTCCAGACGGCGCGGCGCGCCTGCGCGTTGAATATTCGGAAGAAAGTGGGCGAACCCGGCCTGGCGGGCCAGCAGGGCAAGACCACCCAGCAAGCCCAGCACAAGCAGGAGCGCCGCAAAATAGCGTCCGAAATCCATTATATCCATCGGCCAGGCTCCCCGGCGAACCGGCGCAGCCCTCGGCGCCCGTCCTGTCTGCGGTTTCTCAATCGCTAGCGGGAGTCGCGGCTTTGGTTAAGCCACTCTTAACCGCATCAGCATGAATGTGGGGTTGGAGCCTTGCGCGCCAGAACGGCCGCGCGAAAAAGGAAAGCGAAACGCATGCGTCCGGACGACATTCCAGTTCTCGGTATCTTACGTCAGGCGCTCGGCTATCATTCCGACCGCCAGCGTGTGCTTGCCCAGAATGTCGCCAACGCCAACACACCGGGCTATGTCCCTGACGATATTCCGCAGAGCCAGTTCGAGCGGGCCCTGTCGGGGGCACAATCCACCCAGAGCGTTACGCTGAACGCCACCGAGGCCGGCCATATTCAGGGCCGCAGCTCGGGCGGTTCATCAGCCTGGCGCGCGGTTGCCAGCCCGGACAGCGAAACCACGATCAACGGCAATGCAGTTGTGCTCGAAGAGCAGATGGTGCGCTCCGGCGAGAACCGGATGCGTTTTGAAACCGCTCTGGGGCTGTACCAGAAAAGCCTCGCACTGATCCGCATGGCCGCCCGCCCGCCGGGCGCCTAGGCAAGCGTGACCCGCGAAACAGGATATGATCCATGCCCGATAATGTCTCAGAGACCTTGCAAATCGCCGCGGCGGGGCTTCGCGCCCAGTCCTCGCGGATGCGCATCATTGCGGAAAACCTCGCCAATGCGTCCTCGACCGGGCGAACACCGGAGGAAGACCCGTATCGGCGCCAGATGCCGATCTTCCGGGCAGAACTGGACCGGGCAACCGGCGCGCAACTGGTGCGCATGAACGACGTGCGTCCGGACGAATCAGAGTTTCGTCTGGTCCATGAGCCGGGCCATCCGGCGGCCAATGCCGACGGTTATGTCCGCTACCCGAACGTTTCCAGCCTGGTTGAACTGATGGATATGCGCGAAGCCCAGCGCTCTTACGAAGCCAATATGAACATGGTCGAAGGCACGCGCCGCATGATGGAGCGCACGCTGGACCTTTTGCGCCGCTAGAGCCGGCTTGAGGAACTGAACGATGGATCTCGCTGCCATCCGCGCCTATGCCGCCGCAGCCCGCCAGGTTGCCGAACCGGACGCCGCCGGTGCTGCAGCCGCCGGCAATCCTGTTGCCAACGGTTTCGGCGACATGGTGATGAATGCGCTCAGCGAGACGCAGAGCGCCATGCAGACCTCTGAAAGCCTGACAGCGCAAAGCGCGACAGGGCAGGCGGAAATGGTGGATGTCGTCACGGCCATGGCAGCCGCCGAGGTGCAGCTGGAAACCGTCATTGCGGTCCGCGATCAGGTTATCCGGGCCTATCAGGAAATCCTGCGCATGCCGATCTAGCCGGTATTGCGCCCGGAACAATCAGGACGGCGACTGCTCTTCCACATCGTCAAACCGGTTGGCAAACCCGGCCAGGAACGCATCCATCGTGCCCCGGCTGGCAAGACTGGAGACCAGCTCGGTCAACCGGCGGTCGCCCGGCTGCGGCAATTCACTTGTCACCAGATCGAACCCGCCGCGATGGCGGGTCTGCGCCATGGCCGCGCCATAGCGCGCCTCCATGCGTTCCAGCGACGCGCTGTCACCGGCCAGCGCATAGGCAATAGCCGCTCGCATCACGTCACGTGCATCGATCTCGCCGAGCGGAGCCTCGTCACGCCAGCGCGCGCCCAGCACCGCTTCCAGCCCGCGCGCCGCGCCCGGCCAGTCGCGCTGCTCCCACGCAATATCGGCACGCAGCCGCCGGGCCGGTGCACTGTCATCATCACCGATAAGCTCCAGCGCGTGGTCGGCCCGGCCAATACCGGCCATGGCGCGCGCCTCCAGCAGGCGGCGCTCATTGACCAGGCTGGCAGACAGCCCGGTAACGCGTGTGGCGCGCAGCGTGCGCAAGGCCTCTTCGTGACGCCGGCCCATCAGATAGATGACTGCCAGGTCGGAGGCTATTTGCGCTTTGGCCTGTGCAGGCATGGAGCGGTTATCAACCTGGTGCTGCAGCATCTGGGCGGCCGGGTCGAGCAGATCGACAGCCACCAGACGCTCGGCAACACGGCGGACCATCCGGTCGCCATCAGCCCCTTGCGGTGTCAGCGAGGCATGTTCGTTGAACAGCGCCAGCGCCTCCAGCGGAGACATGCGCGCGGCCTCGTCGTCCAGAAAGAGCCTTCGGAACAGAGTGTCCATATCGCTGGCAATCTGGCGCGCAGTCTGGCTGCGGGGCTGGCGAAGGCGCGCATGGCTCATCACATCCAGCGCTTCACCATACCGTCCGGCATCGGCGTAAAGCTCACCCAGCAGGCGGGCCGCTTCCAGCTCGGTGTCATCGCCGCGCCAGCGCAGGGCAAGGCTCGCCAGCGTGTCGGCCGCCTGTGTAGGCGGCACACGTCCCTCTTCAAGCTCAAGGCGCACCTGATTGAGCAGGGCCACAGCCTGTATCGGCACCCATGGGTCGGACGCCAGCGCCGAAAAGCGCCTGATGGCCTCATCCGGACGTCCCGACAGAGCCGCGACGCGCGCTGCTGCGAACTCTGCTTCAGCGCGCGCTTGCGGATCATCAATGTCGGGGTCCATGGCGTCGAGAACACGTAAAGCCGCGCCGACATCGCCGGTCTCTGCTGCCGACCGGGCATGGGCTGCCTGAATGCGCGCGCGCCACAGCGGATCGAAGAAATAGGTGGAGCCGTCAGCCGCATCGAACCGGCGGCGCGCCTCCGCCCAGTCGGCCCTGCGGGCCGATACCAGACCACGCCAGGGCTGTACCGCCGGGTCTTCGTTGAGCGCCGACCCGGCAAAGAACACTTCTGCACGCGGCAGCCTGCCCATCATCAGCATGGCGATACCGTTGACGACCCGCAGCTCGGCACTATCGGCAATCTCTTCATCCGAGGCAGCCGCCAGCTGCGCAGCGCCCAGCGCCTCCGGTGCAAGCTCCCACGCCAGATAAAAACGGGCGAGGTTCAGCAGCTCACGCGCTTCGCCGCCCGCTGCCCGGTTCAGCGCCCGTGTGAGGCCGGACTGGAAATCGCCCTCGCCGCGCCAGCCTGCAAGGTCGGCAAAGCCCGGCGATGCCGGCAGCGCAGCCCCCGCTGCGGAGGCTGCGCCGGCAGAGCGCGACAAGGTCAGGCCACCGGGCCGGACAAGCTCCGCCCCGCCTTCGCCTGCCACCAGCCGCAAATCATCCGCCAGCGGCTGGATGGCCACGCCATGAATGGATGCCAGGACATTGGCCTCCACGAGGCGATAGGGCAGCAGCACGCCGCTCTTTTCTCCGTCCGCCGTCAACACCAGCAAGCTGTCGCCCAGTACCGGATCGTCCACCCTCACCGAAGAGCGGGCCCCGTCATGACCAATCCGAAGCCGCGCAGGCTGGCCCGGCGCCGTTTCCCGGATCAGCACAACCGGGCGAGGCGGCTGGTCGATGGTGTCACGCAAGGCCACGGTCCAGCTTACTCCGGCGGCCACCGGATCAGGCAAGGTCGCGTCAGGCGCTTCGATGCGCAGGGCAACGTAATCCTCACCGGATACCGCCTGATAGCCGCGCACATGGCGCGGCGGCGCCTGTTCCAGCTCGGACAGGTCCAGCCGGGCTGGCGCATCGAAGACCAGCCAGATCGCATCCGGACGCCGGAAAACGGCCAGCCCCGGCAGATGGGCCCACTCGAAATGCAAGAGCGCGTCATTGCCATCGCGCGTCAGGCGCACACGCACAAAGCCTGTATCGGGCACGGGATCAGGGCGCGCTACCGGCGCTTCCACCTCCTCAACCGGCTCTTGTTCGGGCTCTTCTTGCGGTGTCAGCGATACGGGCTCGCCGGTATCGGCATCGGTCAATGCGGCCAACAAGGCTTCCGGCGAGACATGGCCTTCGGGCAACACATCCAGCACCACACGCCTGCCGTCTTCATCATCCCACACTCTGGCGGTGGCGCCGCTTTCCAGCGTCAGCGAAACGGCAAGACCGTCTTCAAGATTCTCGCCGCTTAAAGCCTCGACCAGGCGCGGCGGACTGGACGATAGCCGGCGCAAATCCACGTCACCCGGGGCATCGAAGCGCAGAACGGCCCGGCCATCACCGCTTTCAAGCCGATAGCCGGTGCGCGACGGCCATGTGAACTCGATACGGGTGTACTCGGCCGCTTCGCCACTACGCACGGCAACAGGCACCAGCGGCTCCGGCTCGGCGGCTTCTGCAGCGGCGCGCGCGGCAGCCGCTTCCGCCTCGGCCCGGCGATTGCGCTCATACTCCGACACGTAGGCAGCCGGTGCCTCTGCTCCCGGCGGGGTCAGATCTATGACGACAACATTGTGCGATACGCTGACATGGGGTTCGGCCTCCTGATTGAGCGCGATCCGCAAGGTTCGGCCGTCAGCATCCAGGCGCGCCATCGCGGCCAGACCGCTGCTTTGTGCGGGAATGGATGCTGCATCAAAATAGAGCGGCTCGGACAGGCGCGCGACCAGAACGGCGCCCGCAGCGATCTCGGCTTCAGCGGAGAGGTCACCGCCCAGCGATTCCGGATAGGCAATCAGCACGCGCACGGCACCGGGAATGCGCTCTACGCTCACAGAGCCGGTCTCCTGCGCAAGCGCGCAGGGAGCCAGCCCCAACAGGAGCGCAGCCACCCAGAGGATGGCGCGTCTAGCTGTCCCGGCCAGCAAGGCGGGCCTCCACCTCGGCCTGGGTTTCAGGCGGATTGGCGCGCGAGCGCAAGCGCAAGGTCAGTTCCGCCGCGAAGCCCGGATCCATTTGCGCCAGTATCTCCGCATAGCGGCGCGACTGCTCGCTCTGCAGCGCCTCAGACAGCAAGACCAGCGTGTCCTCATCCATGCGCGACATGATGGCAGCGGCGTTTTCCGGCTCCAGCACGGCGTAAACCGACACCATCTCGCCAATGCGGCGCTCACGCTCGGTCTCCAGCGTACCCAGCAAGGTTTCCAGACTGGCTTCCAGCGCCTCCATGCGCTCGATCCGGTCCTCGATCCGCTGCTCGGCCACTTCCAGAAGCGCCTCGCGGGTATCAAGCTCGTCTTCGCGCATATCCAGCTCTACGCGCCGGTTCTCCACCAGCTCACAAAGCTGGAACTGGGACCGGGTGACGTTGAACTCATCGTCGCTGCCACCTGCGGCGGCCGGGGTTTGCGGGACAGTTTCTTGCTGGGGTTCGCTGCCCTCTGGCGCCACTTCATCAACCGCCTCGGCCGTCTCGTTGCCCGCTTCCTCAACATCTTCCATGCTCATCAGGGCGACGGCGCTGTCGGCGAGCGACACCGATTTCAGCGCAAACATCGCGGCCAGCAACACGGCGATGACGGCAAGGGGACGAAGGCCGGGCATGAGCGAAACCTTTTCTAGCGCAATGTCTTGAGCTGTTTGCGCTCGCGCGGGTGCTGAGCCCCCTCGCGGTCACGGGGCAGCTCGCTGGCCGCTTGCGGGCGGCGCGCCCGCTCGAACCGGTCCAGGCGGGTCTCGCCTGAGCTTGTCAGCAGCCGCAACTCATCGGCGAGCGCGCGGGCTTCACGCGTGCGCTGCTCGAGCACTTCGCCCGTTTCCTTCGAAGCCCGGTCAAGGGCCGAGAGACCCGCGCGCGCCCGGTCCACCGCGTCATTGAGCGCCGCAACCGTCTCCTTTAGCCCATCCTGGCCGTCGCGCAGGACTTTCAGGCGCCGGTCGACACGCCAGCACATCACCGCTGCGCCGACGAGCAGGACGCCGATAAGGGCTTCGAAGAGAAAGGCAGCCATACTCATGAGAACCTCGTCAGGGTGCGCCGTGCGGCAGGGGTGAGCGGGGCATCAAGGCGGACCGCGACATTGTGGTTGAGCCTGCCCATACGCCCGCGTGTCAGCGGGATTGTGCCGCAGCGCAGCTCAACCGGGCTGTCCGGCCCGGCATCCAGCATGATCGTGTCGCCCACTTTCAGTTTCATGATCTCGCCCAGAGGCCGCTGCAACTCATCAACGACGGCATGAACCTCCATCTGCGTTGACCACAGCTCGGTCGCCAGATGGCTTTCCCAGATATTGTCGCGGCCAAACTTCTCGCCCATGAATTGCTGGAGAAGCATTTTGCGGATCGGTTCAAGCGTCGCATACGGAAGAAGAAGCTCGATTCGGCCTCCCCGGTCCTCCATGTCGATGCGCAGCTTGACCAGAATGGCCGCATTGGCCGGGCGCGCGATCGCGGCAAAGCGCGGATTGGTCTCCACCCGGTCAAGGGTAAAGTCGACCTCGGTCAGCGGCGCGAACGCCTGCTTGGCATCGGCCAGCACCACTTCGATCATGCGCTGGACCAGCGTGCGCTCGATAGTCGTGTAGGGACGCCCCTCGATGCGCATGGCACTGGTGCCGCGCCGTCCGCCGAGCAGCACATCGACCACCGAGTAGATGAGATTGGAATCGACCGTCAGCAGGCCGTAATTATCAAGCTGCTGGGCGCGGAATACCGACAGGATCGCGGGCAGCGGGATGGAGTTGAGATAATCGCCAAAACGGATAGACGAGATATTGTCGAGGCTTACCTCGACATTGTCCGACGTGAAATTGCGCAAGGATGTCGTCATCAGCCGCACAAGCCGGTCAAAGACGATCTCCAGCATCGGCAATCGCTCATAGGAGACCAGCGCCGAATTGATGATCGCACGGATGCCCGAGCGCTCCGCTCCGTCCTCGTCGGAGACCGAAAACCCGAGCAGGCTGTCGATCTCGTCCTGGTTGAGGATACGCTCCGGGCCTTGCGCGCCCTGCTGGGGCAGGAAGGACTCGCCGTCCGCGCCAACCATGGCTTCCCATTCGGAGGCAAGCGCGTCCGATCCCGCACCGTCAAAGTCGGGCTGTTCTGCGGTTGAGGCCGCTTCCCATTCGGCGGCAAGGGCTTCCTGGTCTACATCACTCATCGGGCAATCGGGCCTTGGAACTGGGTATGAACGGTCAGTCTCATGACTGGGTGATCAGAATTTCGGTCAGCAGCACGCGGTCTATTTCGGCCGGCGCAATCGCCAGATTGGTCCGGCGCAGCAATTCCAGCCGCAAACGGTGCTGACCGGCAGACCCGGCAATATCGTCCGGCGTCAGCTCGCGCAGGAAACCCTGATACTGATCGAGGATGCGCTGCATCCCGGCCTGCAGGGCGGGCTCCACTGCCGGATCGGTGTATTCAAAGCTCACTGACAAGGTCAGGATCGGCCGGGCATTGCCTGATCCTGTAATCTGGACGACCAGCGGCTCCTCGATCTCGAAGGTGTGAATCTCCGGGCCGGCCTCCGCCAGCGCCTGCTCTTCAGCCTCAGCCTCGGCGAGCGCCGCCTCCTCGTCCTCGCCGCCGCCACCGAACAGAAACAATCCGCCAGCAACCAGCGCCAGTATCAGGATAATTGCCGGCAGGCCGATAAACAGTGCCAGCTTCTTGATATCCGGCTTGGACTTGGCTTCGCCTTCGGCGGCCTCGCCGTCTTCACCGGCATCAGGTTCGTCGTTTTCTTCTGCCATGATCGTCCTGCCAGATCGTGCTGATTCATGCTTCGGCAAGGATTAGGGGCCGTCCCGGTTAACGATCCGTTGGGAAAGTCTCCCGATAGGCAGTTTTTTCCGCATTGAACTGCACTGCCTGCCGGGCCAGCAGTGGCTTGCCAACCGGGATGAGAAATAAACCATTGTAATGAATAGATATTAACCATGGCACGCCCCTTGCGAAGCGGTGGCCTGCGCGGCTGGCAAAAGTCCGGCCGGAAAGCAGAACACGGCCAGAAAGGGCGAGGACGGCGCGATGGACAACATGATGATGATAGGCCTGAGCCAGCAGCAGACGCTGCGCCGGGCCATGGACATCACCGCCAACAATATCGCGAACGTGTCCACAGCCGGGTTCAAGGCCGAGCATTTGCTGCGTGAGGCCAACCCTTATACGCGTGCCAGCGCTGAGGATGGCCCCGGCCGTCTGAACTATGTTGCTGAGTGGGGCATGGGCCGCGACTTCGGACAAGGCGCGCTGGAACAGACCGGCCGCCCGCTGGACCTTGCCATCACCGGCGAGGGATTTTTTACGCTGGACACCCCGCAGGGCGAACGCTTCACGCGAGATGGCCGCTTCGCCATGGATGCTGCCGGAACGCTGACCTCTGCCGATGGCGCTCCGGTCATGGGCGAAGGCGGCGCGCCGATCACGATCAATCCCGATGCCGGCCCGGTAACGATCCTTGCCAATGGTGAGGTCAGCCAGAATGGCGTGGTGGCGGGCCGTATCGCGGTGACACGCTTTGAGGACACTGGCGCGCTCTCCAAGATCGGCGAGAACCGCTACACCGCCCCGGAGGACGCCGAACGCGAAATGGTGCTGGAGCCCATCGTCCGGCAGGGCTTTGTCGAGACCTCCAATGTCCGCCCGATCCTTGAAATCACCTCCATGATGGAGGTCTCACGAGCCTATGCCTCTGTCAGCCGCATGCTGCAGCAAGCCGACGAACTCAGCCGCAAGGCCATCGAACGCCTCGGCCGTCCCGGCTAGTGAACAAACGATAAGGAAACTGATCTGATGCGCGCCCTGTCTACCGCCGCTACCGGAATGGAAGCTCAGCAGCTCAATGTCGAGGTGATCGCCCACAACCTCGCCAACATGAATACGACCGCCTTTCAGCGCCAACGCGCCGAGTTCCAGGATCTGCTCTACCAGAATCTGGGCCAGGTCGGTGCCGCCAGCTCTGACGCCGGGACCATCGTGCCCACCGGGGTACAGGTCGGTCTGGGTGTGCAGGCCGGTTCGGTCTACCGCATTACCGAGCAGGGCAGCCTGTCACAGACCGGCAACGAGCTGGATCTGGCGATTTCAGGACGTGGCTATTTCCGTATCGAGATGCCCAATGGCGGCGAGGGTTACACCCGCGCGGGCAGCTTCTCGCGCAGCCCGGAGGGCCAGCTTGTCACTTCTGACGGTTATCTCGTCATGCCCGGTATTGCTGTGCCTGAAGGCACGCGCCGTATCGAGGTGAACCAGCAAGGCCAGGTGCAGGTGCAGATCGACGGTGAAGCCGAGCCGCAAATCCTCGGCCAGCTTGAGCTTATCACCTTCGCCAACGATGCGGGCCTTGAAGCGGCAGGCGACAATCTGTTCCTGGAAACTGCCGCATCGGGCGCCGCCAATGTCGGCGTTCCCGGCCAGCCCGGCTTCGGGATTATCCGCCAGGGCTTTGTCGAGACCTCCAATGTCGATGCTGTCACCGAGATCACCGCGCTGATCCGGGCCCAGCGGGCCTATGAGATGAATGCGCGGGTCATCACGGCGGCTGACGAAATGCTCGCCGCATCTGCCAATCTGCGCTGATAGGAATTTTCATCATGTTGCGCGTCATTGCTACTGCTACGCTTCTTGCCCTAACTGGAACGGCCCTCGCCCACGCCCAGCAGAACGTGTTGCTGCGCGAGCAGATCGTGGTGGAAGGCGCAACGGTCACCCTTGGCGATCTGTTCGAAGGCGTTACCGGGGACACTGCCGGTGTCTTGCTGGTGCGCGCGCCGCAGCCTGGTGCCCGCGCCTTTCTTGATCCGGCCTGGGTCCGGCGTCAGGCCGCAAGCAATGGCCTGGAATGGGCCAACGCTACGGGCATTCAGCGCGTCACCATCGAACGCGCCTCCCAGACCCTGTCGGCGGGCGATCTGTCCGACATGATCGCCGACCATCTCTACCGCGAAACTGGCCGCAGCCATGAAGTGACACTCTCCAACCGCATGCTTTCACTGCATGCCCCCCTCGATGCCTCAGGCTCCCCGGAGATCGTCCGGCTGGAACTCGACGGGCGCACAGGGCCGTTCCGGGCCGATATCCGCACCCATGCGGGCGGCGATACCGTTACCGTGACCGGGCGCGCCGATGCGGTCATGGATGTACCGGTACTGGAGCGTCCGGTAGCACGCGGTGAGGTGATCGAGGCTGGTGATATCGAATGGGCGCGGATGCGTTCCGACCGTGTGCGCTCCGACGCCATCCTCAGCGAAGAAGGCCTGATCGGCCAGGAAGCCCGCCGGTCGCTGCGCGCAGGCGAGGCGCTGCGCGGCTATGATCTGCGCGAGCCGGCCGCCATCACGCGCGGCGAGACCGTGGCGCTGGTCTTCCAGTCTGGTCCGCTGACCCTGACGGCCCGCGCGAGAGCCCTTGAAGATGCGGCCATTGGCCAGACCGCCCGCTTTGTAAACCTGCAATCTAACCGCACCGTTGAAGGTGTGGTTGACGGCCCCGGACGCGCTCGCGTCACCGGTGCCACCAGCAACATATTCTAGCCGTCGGGAGACGATGATGATGCACACCCGGAACCTGACGCGTCTGTCGCGCCTGAGTGTATGCCTTCTTGCGCTGACAGCGATGAGCGCCTGCGCGGTACGTGACCGGGCCAGCTATATCGGCCAGCCCCCGCCCCTGTCGCCGATCTCGGCCGATGCAGCCATCCGCGGCGCGGGGATTACCGAACAGCATGGCGCCTCCGGGGAGCGTCAACTCGAAGCGCTGCAGGCTGCCATGGCCGCGCGCCACAATGATACCGGCAATCTGAACTCGCTCTGGCGGTCGAACTCCTCGACCTTCTTCGGTGATCCGCGCGCCGCGCGTGTCGGCGACATTCTGACGGTCAACATCAATATCGCCGACCGGGCGCAGGTAAATAATCAGTCCAACCGGTCGCGCGTGACGGCCGAGGATTCCAACATCACCAACTTCCTTGGCGGCGAGGCCGCGCTGGACAATTTCTTCAATGACGCGATCGATCCGGCGAGCCTTGTCAGCATGGGTTCGAACAGCTCGACGCGTGGGGCCGGCTCTGTCAACCGGTCCGAGACGATCACCCTGACCGCCGCTGCCATCGTGGTCGACGTGCTGTGGAACGGCAATATGATCGTGCACGGCAGGCAGGAAGTACGCATCAACAACGAAGTGCGCGAGCTTCTGATCTCCGGGATTGTGCGGCCGCAGGACATCGCCTCGGACAACACGATTGACCATTCCAAGATTGCCGAGGCCCGTATCTCCTACGGCGGACGCGGACACATTTCAGAGATGCAGCGCCCGCCTGTGGGCCAGGAAATCTACAACCTGCTCTGGCCGTTCTAGTCGCCGCCCGATAACCCTTTGCTCATCATTCAGCCCCTAGAATAACAGCCGGGCGCAGGCTCGAAGGGGGCTGAATGACCGGGCGTTTCTCTTATATTACAAGAATATTGGAGCCCGAGGGCCTGATGTATGTCAGGATCTTTGGCGTCAATCGCCCGGATCTGAGCCGTGACCGGGGCGGCATGTTGCTCGACCGGGTGGCCCGCGGCGGCATCAATGCCGTCATCTTCGACTACCGCCGCATGGTCTACACCCATGACACATTCCAGATCGGCACCCTCGCAGGACGGGTGGCCAGCCGCCTGCCGGCCGGATTTCCCGTTGCCTATGTGCTGGGGCGCCAGCATGCCGGGTTTGTCGTCACGCTGATGCGCACGCTGACCCGCAAAGGCATCATCACCGAACCGTTCGCGTCGCATCGCCCGGCCATTGCCTGGGCAAATCATCAGATCGCGCTGACACGGGCTGCCGCTATCGCCGGCCGGGACGACCCGGCCCCGCACGCGCGCAGCGCCTGAACGCGCCAACGGCCGTCACCAGGGATGGAAATACTCAGTCGTCGCGGTGGACGCGCTCGGAGCGCTCATGGCGCTCCTGGGCCTCGAGGCTAAGTGTCGCCACCGGCCGCGCATCGAGGCGGGCAAGCGAAATCGGTTCACCCGTCTCGTCGCAATAGCCGTACGTGTCTTCCTCGATCCGGCGCAGAGCCGATTCGATCTTGGCAATCAGCTTGCGCTGACGGTCACGGGCACGAAGCTCCAGCGACCGGTCTGTTTCGGTAGAGGCGCGGTCGGCAAGGTCGGGAAGCGCGCCGATATCTTCCTGCAGGGCAAAGAGCGTCGTCTTGCTCTCGCGCAGTATCTCGTCTTTCCATGCCATCAGCTTGCGGCGGAAGTATTCCTTCTGCCGGGAGTTCATGAAGTCCTCGTCCTCGCTTGGACGATAGCCTTCAGGCAGCTCGATCTTGGACTCAAACCCGCTCATCCGACCGTCTCCGTGAAGCTCACGCCCCTCTTAATGAGCGCGGCGGAGAATATCGGCCGATCTCACCAAGTCAACGACACATGACCGTTATGGCGCAAGTTTGATGCCAATGTGAAAACATTATGACTTACAGTGACTAAGTAGATCAATTCGACGCCATCAGGCGTCGTACTTGGCCAGTTCCACGGCGGCACGTGTCTCAACTTCGTCCAGCATCGCCTCCAGACGGGGGTCAGACACCGACTCGCGGCGCGCCTTCAGCACGTCCATCAGCCGGACCAGCTTGGCGCGCGGCACGCCGCCTTCCAGCAGCGCGATTTTGAGATCATCGAGCACATCGAGAAGCGTGAAAGCGCGTGTCGTTGCCTGCTGGCGGGCGCTCGCCTCGTCATGATCGCCCTGCAGCGCAAGCAGCGCCTCGACGGAGCCGACAGCCGCCACGGGCCCCGCGCCCGCAAGACCGGACGGTGCCGGCGCGGAAGACGGAGATGAAGGCGCAAAACTGCCCGAACCGCCTTGCGTGCGGCTTGCGCGTTTGGGAGCGCTGGTGCCTTGGGTACCGCCCGGCCCGGTGATCTTCATCGGACATGCCTCATCGACAGGATTACGACGCGTAAAATTGCTTAAGCTTGCTTAACAGCTCCTTAAGCCCATTCGCCGCCCCGGCAAAATCTTCCCGGCAGACGGCGCAACTCTTCCGCCCCGCCATTCACCGCCTTCTCTACAGAGCGCGTGATTTCAATCACTTGGCAGGTTTTCAGCTGGCACGTTTCTGGCATGGTTAATGCGCGAACGCATAACCAAGCGGAGAACCGCGCCTGATGTTGACCCGTCTGCTTACCGTCCTGGCCATGGTTGTGGCCCTTGCCGCGCCGGCAGCTGCCAATCCACGCATCAAGGATATCGCCGATATCGAGGGCGTGCGCGACAACCAGCTGGTTGGCTACGGCCTTGTTGTGGGTCTTGACGGGTCTGGCGACACGCTACGCAATTCCGCCTTCACCCGCCAGTCGCTGAACTCGCTCATGGAGCGCTTCAACGTCAATATCCGCGATGCGGACCTGCGCACCGGCAATGTGGCCGCCGTGCTTGTAACGGCGCATCTGCCGCCCTTTTCCACCCAGGGCTCGCGCATGGATGTCACCGTATCGGCCATGGGCGATGCCGACAGCCTGCAAGGCGGTGTGCTGATTGCCACCCCGCTCATGGGCGCGGACGGACAGGTCTACGCCGTAGCCCAGGGCTCCATCGCGGTCGGCGGTTTCGATGCGCAGGGCGAAGGGGCCAGCATCACACGCGGCGTGCCGACCAACGGGCGCATTGCCAATGGCGCGATCATCGAACGCGAACTGCGCTTTGATCTGGCCAGCCGCAGCGAGATCCGTCTGGCCCTTCGCAATCCTGATTTCACGACTGCGCAGCGCATGGCCGACGCCATCAACGCCTTCGTCGGCACCGGCACGGCGCAGGCAACCGATCCGGCGACGGTCGTCGTCAGCCGTCCTGCCAGTTTCAATGGTGACATGGTCCGGCTGGTTTCCGATGTGGAGCAACTTCGCGTCGCGGCCGACATGCGCGCGCGTGTCGTCATCGACGAAGGCACCGGCACCATCGTCATGGGCGAAAATGTCCGCGTTTCCACGGTTGCCATTGCACAGGGCAATCTGACCATCACCGTCAGCGAGACCCCGATTGCCAGCCAGCCAGGTGCGTTTTCCGAAGGTGAGACCGTTGTTCTGCCGCGCACACAGGTCACCGCCGAGGAAGACGACATGCAGCTGGGGGTGCTGGAAGGCACCGTCTCCCTGCGCGAGCTCGTCGACGGGTTGAACGCCCTGGGTGTCTCCCCGCGCGACATGATCACGATCTTGCAGACCATCAAGGCAGCCGGTGCCCTGCAAGCGGATATCGAGGTGCTGTAATGGACGAACTTCTCTCCAGCCAGGTACAGAACGCGTTTCAGACACGCCAGCCGGCCGTTCCCGGCACTGCAGGCATTACCAATGCCCAGCAGGCGCGTCAGGTAGCCGAGGACTTTGAAGCGGTCTTCCTCGCCCAGCTCATGGAGCAGATGATGGGCGAAACGACACAAAGCGAGATGTTTGGCGGCGGGCCGGGCGAAAGCGCATTCCGGGGCATGCTCAATGAAGAGTACGCCAAGGTGATGGCGCAATCAGGCGGTATCGGGCTTGCCGATGATCTCGCGCGCGAAATGCTGCGTCTTCAGGAAGCGGGAGCACAAGGATGAGTGAACTCGCCGCCACCTCACCGGCCGAACGCGCCAAGGCGCTGATCCGTCTGACAGGCCGCCTGACCGAGCTGTTCGAGACCGAGACCGGTCATTTCGAGGCGCGGGCACCCCACAAGGCGTTCGACCTGCAGGACGAGAAAATGCAGCTGGCCAATATCTACCGGCGCGAGACCCATCTCGCCCGCAATGATCCGGAACGTCTGGCGGGCCTTGATCCGGAACTGAAATCGCGCCTGCGCGCACAGGTGGAGAAGCTGGAAGCAGCCGTGCAGCGCAACGGGCTGGTGGTGGAGTCGCTGAAAACCATCACCGAAGGGCTGGTCAAGGCGATAGCCGATGAAGCCGCGCGCCAGCGCGCGCAAAATGCCGGCTACGGCCCCGATGCGGGCCGGATGGGGCATATCGGCGCGATTGCGGTAAATCAGAGCGCCTGACGCCTTACCCGCCCAGATGGGCGATAAAGGGCGAACATAGCGCCGCACCCATAATGGTCTCGAAGACGATGGCTGCGCCGTTATAGCGGGTGCGCGTGTCATGGCCGGCATCAACCAGCATCGACAGGGCCCGGCCCGCCGCCATGCCGATCCAGTAGAGCCCGACAGCGAAGCTCGCCCCCATGACCGCGCCGGAACCGGCGCGCGCGCTCATGGCAACAGTGAGAAGCACCGCACCATGGGCAAACACCAGCGCGCCACCATAGCTGGAGCGAAATTCTGCCCAGCCGCCCTTGAGATCAGGTGACGGGGCCAGCCGGACCACATTGGCCCCCCAGCGCGGAACGAGAAGGCTCATCAGGCCCATCAGCGCGCCGGTAAAGGCAGCAAGGCCGGCGAGCATCCAGGGCAAGGGCATGTCGGGCATGTTGACGGTCCAGTCTGATTAACGCGAACTGACCGTTCTACGAACGCCGAGGCCAACCGGACCTGCGCCGCCCGCTACTGGACAGTGCCGCCACTCAGTAAAGCCGGGGCATCAGCCCGCGCCGGCCACCACGTCTTCCGGCAAGACCGGCGCAATACGAAGGCGAAGGCACAGGCCTTCGCCTTCATCAATTATCGCGTCTGCGCCCAGGCAACTCAGGCCGGACCAGGCTTGGGCTCCATCCCGCCGGGCGTGGCCGGCACCTCATCGTCCTCGTCATCAATGACAGGGACAGCGCTATCGGGCGTTGTTGGCCCCTCGCCCTTGGCCGGAATCTCGGTATTGCGCACCGGCGGCTTGCCATTGAGCAGATCCTTGATCTCCTCGCCGGACAGGGTCTCGTACTCGAGAAGACCTTGCGCGATAGCTTCCCAGTCCTTGTTGAAATCGGTCAGGATGCGGCGCGCCTCGTTGAGCCCGCCTTCGACCAGTCCCTTGACCTCACGCTCGATCTTGGCGGCGGTCTCTGCCGACACTGTGCGCGATTGCTGGACCAGCTGCTGACCCAGGAACACATCGCCCTGATTGTCACCATAATCGATAGGGCCGAGCTCCTCGGAGAAGCCCCACTGGGTGACCATGGCGCGGGCCAGACGTGTCGCCTGCTGAATGTCGCTGGCGGCGCCCGAGGTGACGTTTTCCTTGCCAAATTTAAGCTCTTCGGCGATGCGCCCGCCCATCATGATGGCCAGACGGCTGGTCATCTCCTGATGCGTCATGGACAGCTTGTCGCCTTCGGGCAGCTGCATGACCATGCCCAGCGCGCGGCCGCGCGGAATGATCGTCGCCTTGTGAACCGGATCTGCCGCAGGCACGCGCAGCGCGACAATGGCGTGGCCGGCCTCGTGATAGGCTGTAAGGGTCTTTTCCTTTTCGCCCATGACCATGGAGCGGCGTTCCGGCCCCATCATCACCTTGTCCTTGGCGTCCTCGAACTCGGCCATGGCCACCAGACGCCGATTGCGGCGCGCGGCCAGAAGGGCAGCCTCGTTGACCAGATTGGCCAGGTCGGCCCCGGAGAAGCCCGGCGTGCCGCGCGCGATCACCTTCGGATCGACATCGGCAGCCAGCGGCACATTGCGCATGTGCACTTTCAGGATTTTCTCCCGGCCCGTGATGTCCGGGTTGGGCACCACGACCTGACGGTCAAACCGGCCCGGACGCAGCAAGGCCGGGTCGAGCACGTCGGGGCGGTTGGTGGCCGCAATCAGGATGATGCCTTCATTGGCCTCAAACCCGTCCATCTCGACGAGAAGCTGGTTGAGCGTCTGCTCACGCTCGTCATTACCGCCGCCAAGACCAGCGCCGCGCGAGCGGCCCACCGCGTCGATCTCGTCAATGAAGATGATGCACGGCGCGTTTTTCTTGGCCTGCTCGAACATGTCGCGCACGCGGCTGGCGCCAACGCCGACGAACATCTCGACGAAATCGGAACCGGAAATGGTGAAGAAGGGCACGCCCGCTTCGCCCGCGACGGCACGCGCCGTCAGCGTTTTACCCGTGCCGGGAGGGCCGATCAGCAGCGCACCCTTGGGGATCTTGCCGCCGAGGCGCTGGAACTTGGACGGGTCTTTGAGGAATTCGACGATTTCGGAAAGCTCTTCCTTGGCCTCGTCAATACCGGCGACATCGTCAAACGTTACCCGTCCGGTCTTTTCGGTCAGCAGTTTGGCTTTCGACTTGCCAAACCCCATCGCGCCTTTGCCGCCGCCCTGCATCTGGCGCATGAAGAATATCCACACACCGATCAGCAGCAGCATCGGGAACCAGCTCAACAGGATGCCGAACAAATTCATGCCGCCTTCCGATGGAGCCCGCGCGGTGATCGCGACATTGTTCGAGCGCAAGGCATCGGTGACGCGCGCATCAGCAGGCACTTCGGTGGTAAACGCCTGACCACCGGTCAGCTCGCCGCTTATCGACTGGCCCTCAATGGTGACCTCGCTCACGCGGCCCGCTTCCACATTGTCCATGAACTGGGTGTAAGTCAGCTCGTTGGTCTGCGCGGCCGGGCGCGGTCCCTGAAGGATGTTGAACAGGGCCGCCAGCAAAACCAGAAGGATTGCCCAGACCAGAATATTGCGCAAATTCATCTACTTACCCTTCCGCCGGACGTGGCTGTCCGCATCAAGTTTCGCCGGGTCCGGCAATTCGGCGCGAGTGCGCGGCCCGGACTGTTAATCCAATATTGGGCGGCACGTGCGTTTTCGCCAGCCCGGCGCGGCCAGCCGCCGCAGTTATTCTACACGGTTTTAGCTGCCCGTGCCGTCCATGGACACACCCAGCAGCCCCGCCAGACGCTCTGCAATCAGCGCGCCAGCCGCCCCTCCGCCAGATACGCTATCGCGTCCCGCGATGGCCAGCCCGTCCGCACCTGTTATCGCTGCCAGAGATGGCCGAAGCGGGGCAGGCACACCATCAACCACAGTATTTCGCTGCGCCAGCGCTTCCACGCGCAAAGGCAGTGTCCCGGCGCATACCATCATCCGGCCGTCAAAAATGGCGCACTCTCCCGGTTCCACCCTCAAGGAGGATGCGCCGGCAGATCCGTCGGCCCGTCCGGTGGCCGCGCCCGGATCACGGCCCAGCACCCCGCGCGCGGTCAGCATGACCCCGGCAGCGGTGAAGGCCTGTCCGGCCCTGACAGCATCCAGCATTCGCGAGACGGTCTGGGGAGCGGGAGCAGCGGGTTCACCGCTGACGGCCAGTATCAGCGCTTCCAGCGCGCGCGCAGCCACATCATCGGCGACACGGGCGAAAAGCGCGGGCTGCAGGACTGCCGCGCCCCACGGCAAGATCTCGCTGCCCGCTTCCACCAGAGCGCGCGCCGCGCGGCGCACCGCCCGGTCGGTTTCAAGGGCAGCAGAATTGAGAGCCAGCAAGCGGCGGCCGGTCTGGCTGTCCGGCAATGGTGCACGGGCCCGGACACGCACCCGCTCGAAGGCCGCATTGGTGTTGGAAGGATCATCGATCCAGTCCACGTTTTCGGCTTGGAGATAGAGGCGCAGTTGCGCCCGGCTGACACGCACGAGGGGCCTCGCCAGACGCACGCCGCGCCCTTCGGGCCAGACAGGGCTGATGGCGGTTTCGCCCATCGCGGCCAGTCCCCGCCAGTTCGCTCCGGCCCGTGAAAGCCGCATCAACATTGTCTCGATAACATCATCGGCCGTATGGCCCAGAAAGACAGTATCGGCCCCCAGCGCCCGCGTGGCATCGGCCAGCAGACGATGGCGCGCCAGGCGTGCGGCGGCCTGTCCCGGGGCGGGATTCTCCCAGACCAGACGGTGTGCAATGGCACCCAGCGCCTCGGCCCGGCGGGCCGCCAGAGCGGCTTCTTCGCCGCTTTCGCTGCGAAGACGGTGATCAACCACAAGCGCGTGAAATTCACGGCCTGAACGCGCGGCTTCACGGGCCATCAGACAAGCGAGCGCCATGGAATCGCCGCCGCCCGACAGCGCGAGCACGAGCGGCCCGCCCGGCGACAGACGCGCGATCGCCTGCGCGCCGGCGGATAGGTCTGGTGCTAGCGGCACCCGGCGCGCGAACGCTCCCGCTCGACCCGCTGGCGCGCATCCGCGCTGGCATTGGGGTATTCCTGCCCGAACGAACCCAGCACGTTACAGGCGGCATCAGGCTGGTCCATCGCATAGAGCGAGGCACCCAGCCGGGCCAGTGCATCCGGCCCGCGTTCACCGCGCCGGTCAGCACGCAGCGACGCCATATAGGCGTCCGCAGCGTCCTGATAGCTGCCTTGCGCAAAATGGGTCTCGCCCAGCCAGTACCAGGCCTGTCCGGTCAGGCCATGGCCCTCGTGATCCTCGACAAACGCGCCGAAACGCTCCTGCGCACCGGCGAAATCGCCATCCAGAAGCCGCGCGCGGGCGCTGTTGAACGCCTCGTCAGGGTCAGAGGGCGCGGTGGCGGCGGGTGCCTGGTCGCCGTCGCCGGAAGACCGGGATTCGCTATCGCTGTCCTGATCGTCTGCGTCACCGCGCATGGGTGGCAGGTTGTCGCCCTGGAGGCTTAGCGGGCGGGTCGCCGCGGCCCGAACCTCGGCATGGGGGTCGTCAGGATCGGTCACGGCAAGATTGCCGGCCTCGCCCGACATCATCTGTTGCATGGCTGTATTGAGCCGGTCGATCTCCTGGCGCAGGCGGCGGTTTTCAAAGGTCAGCGTTTCCAGCTCGCCGGTGATCGTGCGTTGCTCGCGCTCCAGCGCTTCAATGCGCATCAGCAGGCTTTCAGCAACAGGGTCGCCGCTGAGCGATTGCTGCTCCATGTCATTAAGGCGCGCTTCGATGGCATCCATACGCAGGGTAAGCGCCCGGCTGGACTGCGCGTGCGCCGTACCAGCCAGCAGGCCAAACCCGATCAGGAGAGAAACAATCCAGCGCATGCCATCACCTCTTCAACACTAAAATATCAACCCGTCCGGATCGGGCATCTTGCCAGCTCAGGCAGGCCAGATGCCTACCAACGACCGTGACGGCGACTAGGGGCGAAATTGCGGCATCACCTGTGCCAGCAAGATCATCCGCAACACAGTCAACAACACAAAAGCCCGCCAGCAGGTTCATCTGATCCTGCTGGCGGGCCTCGAAGCTCCGCAGTCAAACGGCATCAGCCGTTAATCAGGATACAGCGCCGGACGTGATGACGGTGATACCATTACGGTTCTGCGCCCAGCAGGCTTCGGTCGACTGCATGCAGGACGGACGCTCCTTGCCATAAGACACGGTCGAGATGCGCGAGGCATCCACACCCTGGCTGACAAGGAAATCGCGTACGGAATTGGCGCGGCGGGCACCCAGGGCGAGATTGTACTCGCGTGTACCACGCTCGTCGGCATTGCCGGCGATCAGGATACGGGCGTTGGGATACTGACCCAGCCATGCGGCCTGACGGCGCAGCGTTTCGCGCGAGGCACCATCCAGGTCATACCTGTCAAGGCCAAAGAAAACGCGGTCACCCGCATTCTGTTCGAAATCGTCAAGCGATCCCGGCACCGGCCCGGCCGGGCGGTTATCGGTGACAACCTCATCATCGCGCGTTTCCTCGACGACCGGTGTTTCATCCGGACGGCTGGCGCAAGCGGTGACAAGAAGGCTGAACGCTGCAAGCGCAGCGAGCGGAGCAAGTTTCATCGGAGCTTTGTCCCTCATAGAGCGCGTGCGGCACACCCGCACGGTGACGGTCTCATTACACCAGATTCAAGACTGAATCGATATTGTATTTCGAACTTGCTGCGCACCCCATCAATCAAGAAGCGGCGACCATGCCGCGTCTGAAGCAGCGCCCTGGGTGGGCAATCTGCGCAAGTTGAACCCGCCCAGATCAACGCTCCAGATCGAATAGCGCGTGCCATTGGCCGAGTAGTCACCACGCGTGAAGAGCAGGATCCGGCCATTGGGCGACCAGGCGGGGGTATCTACAAAATACCCGTCATAGAGAATGCGCTCCTCGCCTGAGCCGTCCGCGCGCATAACGCCCAGCGAGAACATGGAGCCCTGTTGCTTGATGAAAGCAATCAGGTCGCCGCGCGGCGACCATACCGGGCTGGTATAGCGGCCCTCGCCAAAGCTGATCCGGCGCTGCTCTGATCCGTCGGCATTCATCAGATAAAGCTGGGGCTGGCCGGATCTGTTAGACGCGAACGCGATCTGCTCGCCATCAGGCGAATAGGTCGGCTCGGTATCGTCAGACGGATTGTTGGTAAGCTGGCGCAAGGCACGGGTGCGCAGATCAAAACCGTAAAGATCATGGCGGCCGCGCCGCTCCACCGACATGACCAGCTCACGGCCATTGGGGTGGAAGCGCGCTGACAGGGACTGGCCGCCGCCAGTGATCGCGGCGTTGCTGCCGTCAAACAGCGCTTCCTGACGGCCGGTCTGCAGATCGTAGAGATAGCTCGTCGCCTGCAGGTCGCGGAACGACACATAGGTGATCTGCTGGTTGGTTGGCGAATAGTTCGGCAATAGCGCCATGTAGGAGCGGTCGGTCAGGAAGGAGGGGTTGGCGCCGTCCTGATCCATGATGACGAGCCGGCGGGTCGGCTCGCCTTCCGGCCCCTCGCCCTCCGACACGTATACAATGCGGGTATCGAAAAAGCCGGACTCGCCCGTCAGGCGCTCATAGATCGCGTCAGAGACCTTGTGCGCCAGCCTGCGCCAGTTCTCCGGCACCGAAGTGAACTGCATGCCCAGCAGCTGTTGCTCGGCGGCCGTGTCCCACAGGCGGAACGCCACCAGAAGCCGGCCCTGCTCGTCCACGCTGACCCGTCCGACCAGCAAGGCCGAGGCATTGACCAGGCGCCAGTCGGCAAAGCGCGGGCGAAGATCGATATTGGAGATATCCTCGATGAAGGCGTCCTGATCGACCGGCGCAAACAGGCCCGAGCTTTCAAGATTATTGGTGACGACGCGCGCAATGTCGGCGCCGGTCTCCACACTTTCTGCGTCCTCGCCGATGAAGTCGGTGATCGCGATGGGGAAGGGATCCACATTGCCCTCGGTGACGGTCACCACCAGCGGGCCATCGCCCGATTGCGCAGACGCAGCCGCCGCAAGGGCGGTGATCATGCCGAGAAGGGCGGCAAGCCGGGCGAGAAAACGCATCTTCGAAGCTCCTGTCGTTCAGGCGGGTTGTATCACACTAACGATTTGACGGCTCGAAATTGACCGTAATGCGGCGCCATTGCTGATATTGGCCGGCGGGCATGGCATAGGGCGCACATTCAATCACCGCCCGCACGGCCCGCTCTCCGGCAAGCCGCAGGTAGGAATTGGATGATCCCAGCACCCGGTTCGCATCGACCAGCCGGGGCGCTGCGCCCAAAGACCCGTCGCGCTCGAGCTGAACCTCGACCGACACCCGCAAGGATTCCGGGTCCGGCGCATCCGACGGCTCGCGCCAGCAACGCGCTGTCTGACTGCGGAACAGATCCGACATCGTCGCCGTCATGGCGGTACCTGCACCGGCCCCCTGGCGGGTTTCGCCTTCGTCGGCTGGCTGGTTTTGCGCGCTCTGCTGGCGCGAACGGTCAACCAGCGAGGACAGGGCGTCTAGATCGAGGCCCTGCTCTTCGCGCTGGCGCGGCTCCGGCGCAGTGCGCTCCGGCTCGGGTTCGGGTTCGGGCTCGGGCGGTGCAGGCTCCGGCTCCGCCTCAGGTTCGGGCTCAGGTTCCGGTTCTGCCTCTTCTTCGGGCGGCAGGGGAACGGGCTCAGGCTCGGCCTCTGGCTCCGGTTCGGGCTCGGCAACCACCGGCTCGGGCGGCTGGACGATGTCCGGCTCGGGCTCAGGTTCAGGATCGGGGCGCGCGGCACGGATATTGGTGTCCTCAGCCAGCGTCACCAGCTCGATCGGTACCAGCACGCTTTCGCTGTCCAGCTCGTTTGCCGCTCGCGGAAAATAGATGAACGCGCTCGCAAACAGCGAGAGGTGCAGCCCCAGCGAAATAATGAAGCTGGCAAAAGCGCGCATGGGACGTGAAATCCCGCCTCCCGTTTACTGGTTCAAGGGATCGGTCACGAGGCCGATATTGGCGTAACCGGCAGAGGAGACGCGCGCCATGACGCGCATGACCTCGCCATAGCCCACCGCTTCGTCGGCACGGATATAGATGCGCGCTTCGGATCCGGTGCGCGACACCGCCTCAAGGCGTGGCACCAGCTCCTCGAACGTGACGCGCGTTTCCTGCAGGAACAGGGTCCCGTCGGCCTGGATGGTGATGGTCAATGGCTCTTCCGATGTGGTCATCGCCCGCGCTTCGGTGTCGGGCAGGCTGACATCGACACCCACCGTGAGAAGCGGCGCGGCGACCATGAACACGATCAGCAGCACCAGCATCACATCGACATAGGGCACGATGTTGATCTCTGCCTTGGGCTTCCAGCGGCGGCCGGCCCTGCGGCCGCCCATATCGACCGGACCTGCCATGGCTAGCTCTCCCGTGCGGCAAGCGCGGAGAGATCGTCGACAAAGCCTTCAAGACGCACCGCATATTTACCCAGCTGGGAGGAGAGCGCGTTGAAGAAAATCACTGCCGGAATGGCCGCGACCAGCCCGAGCCCCGTCGCGAACAGCGCCTCTGCAATACCCGGCGCGACAACGGCCAGATTGGTGTCACGCGAGGCGGCGATGGAGCGGAAGGAGTTCATGATGCCCCAGACCGTGCCGAACAGGCCGATAAAGGGCGCGGACGAGCCGACAATAGCCAGAATGCCCAGCCCCTGCTCCATCCGGGTCAGTTCGCGGTTGGCTTCCGCCCCGCCCGAGCGCGACACCGAATAGCTGTCCCAGTCGCGCAAGGCAGCTGCCAGCACCCGGCTGAACGGGTCCTTGGGATTGCGCGCATAACGGTTGGCCAGATCATCAATGGAGCCACCGGCCCAGAAATCATCCTCGAACCGGGCAGCCTGAGAGCTCGCGCGGCGAAACTGCAATACTTTCTCGATAGCCACAGCCCATGACCAGACGGACATGAACAGCAAAATGCCCATCACCGCTTTGACGATGATATCGGCGCGCATGAAAAGATAGAAAATTGTCAGTTCCTGCGCTGGCTGGGCCAGTTCAACGGCAACGCTGTCCATGTCGGTTCCCTCACGCTCGCGGCAAACTATTGGCTATGCTGCTTAGCGCCACGCAAAGCCCGCGCCAAGCCAGACATACCACCAGGCCCGCCCCCACATGTTCCAAGGCAGGCTTTGTGTGATCCGATTGGGGCGATTTGAAGGAAGAAGGGTTAAGGCCGCGTTTGGATTTGCAGTGGGGGCCTTGTTCGCTGCCAGATGAACTCCCGCAAGCGCGCAGCGCTATCCGGGGCCACTCTGCCTATCGGCTAACCCGTCCAGGAGTTCAGCGAGAAGTCAGCCCCCCGCCATTTTCCCCAGCGCGTCTTTCAGACCCGCAGGCAGGCGTTTGGGGCGGCCATCGAGATCGATGCACACCGCTTCCACCTCGGCGCTGGCCAGCAAAACGCCATCGCGGGTGATCGACTGGGCGATACCCATGCGCACGCCGGTGAGGCTGGCAAAGCGCGTTTCCACGATCAAAGCGTCATCGATGCGCGCGGGGGCATGGTACTCGACAGTCACCTTGCGCACCGCGAAGCCCACAGGCGGATCGGCTTTGAGCAGCTCTGCATGGCTGAGGCCCGCCGTTCTTAGCGCGTCGGTGCGCCCGCGCTCGAAGAATTTCAGATAGTTCGCGTAATAGACAATGCCGGTGAAATCGGTGTCCTCGTAATAGACGCGCACCGGCAAATGATGGGCACCGCCTGACCAGCGGCCAGATTCGGGGGTGCCTGCACTCATTTGCCTTCTCCAAACAGGTCCGGCCCGGTGCGCGGCGGCTCCAGCCCCATATGCGTCCAGGCGCGCGGAGCGGCGATGCGGCCCCTGGGCGTGCGCTGGATAAAGCCCTGCTGGATCAGGAAAGGTTCGACCACTTCCTCAAGCGCATCGCGCGCTTCGGCGCACGCAGCGGCCAGCGTTTCCACGCCGGCAGGCCCGCCGGCAAAGCCTTCGATCAACACGCGCAAATAGCGCCGGTCGAGACTGTCGAGGCCTACCTCATCGACCTCCAGGCGCTTCAAGGCGCGGTCGGCCACTTTCTCGGAAATGGTCACTTCGCTATCGGCTTCGGCAAAGTCGCGCACCCGGCGCAGGAGCCGCCCCGCCACGCGCGGCGTGCCGCGCGCGCGCCGGGCAATCTCGCGCGCGCCGTCCGGTTCTATGGCCGCGCCCAGCTTTCCGGCGGCGCGCGTCACGATACTGGTCAGCTCTTTTTCACCGTAAAACTCCAGGCGCACCGGCACGCCGAAGCGATCGCGCAAAGGTGTCGCCAGAAGGCCGGCCCGCGTGGTCGCGCCGACAAGGGTGAAGGGCGGCAGATCGATGCGCACGGTGCGCGCGCTCGGCCCCTCTCCGATCACCAGATCAAGGGCGAAATCCTCCATCGCCGGATAGAGGATTTCCTCGACGACCGGCAGCAGGCGGTGGATTTCATCAATGAAGAGCACATCGCGCTCTTCCAAATTGGTCAGGATTGCGGCCAGATCGCCCGCGCGGGCAATCACCGGGCCTGATGTGGCGCGGAAATTGACGCCCAGCTCACGCGCCACGATCTGCGCCAGCGTTGTCTTGCCCAGTCCCGGCGGGCCGGAGAGCAGCACATGGTCCAGCGCCTCGCCCCGGCTGGCGGCGGCATTTACAAACACTTTGAGATTATCGATGGCCGCACGCTGGCCGACAAACTCGTCAAAGCTCAAGGGACGCAGCGCCTTGTCGCGCCCGTCACCAGGGGCGGGGTCTGCCGAGATAACGCGGTCAGGCTCGGTCATGACATCTCTCTGCGCGCCTCTTCCTCGTCATGCCCGCGCAGGCGGGCATCCAGAGCCACGCTCGCGGACTTTGCCACGCGCTCTGGGTTCCCGCCTGCGCGGGAACGACGACAGAAATTGTCTCTCCTCACCGGGCCAGCTCCTTCAGGGCTGACCGGATCAGCATGGTCTCACCGGCATCCGGGTTGGCGGTGACAGCGAGCGCAACAGCATGGCGCGCCTCGCTCTCGCCATAGCCCAGATTGATGAGCGCGCTGATGGCCACATCACGCGCCGTATCATCGGTATCGGCGTCCGGCGGGGGCGCAGCCGAAACCGGCGAAAGCGTATCCCCGTCCGCCAGTGCCTCCACCAGCGTCTCGGTTTTCTGGCTGCGGCGCCGGGCCGGCGGCGCCTTGCCTTTCAGCTCCATCGCGATGCGTTCAGCCAGCTTCTTGCCGACGCCTTTGGCCCGCTCGAACGCGGGCGCATCGCCCAGCGCCGATGCCGTCTCAATACCCGAAGCCGAGACCGCATCCAGTAGCGCCAGCGCATGCTTTGCGCCTACGCCCTGCACGGCCTGCAGGCGGACAAACCAGGCGCGTTCTGCCTCGCTGAGAAAGCCGAACAGGCGCAGCGCATCCTCGCGCACATAAGTCTCGATATGCAGGGTGACGCCTGCGCCTATCGTCAGGCGCGACAAGGCGCGTGAACCCACCGAAACCAGATAGCCAACACCGCCCACATCGATGACGGCCTCGTCATCACCGAGCGCTATGACAACGCCTTTGAGCATCCCGATCATGCGCTGACCTTCGCTATGCTGCCGCGATGATGGGCATGACACACTGCGACGGCCAGAGCGTCGGCGGCATCTGCCACCGCGCGGCTGCCAGGCAGGATGACCGACATCATCGCTGCGACCTGGGTCTTGTCTGCGGCGCCTGTACCTACCACGGATTTCTTCACCAGACGGGGTGCATACTCGGCAACCGTCAGACCCGCCCGCGCGGCGGGCAGTATCGCAGCGGCACGCGCTTGCCCCAGCTTGAGCGCCGTTCCCGCATTGGCACTGACGAACTGATCCTCTACCGCGGCTTCACCGGGTGCGTACTCGGCGACCAGAGCTTCGACGGCTGCGAAAATGGCCTCCAGACGCTGCGGCAGCGGAGATTTCACCGGTGTCTTGATAACGCCATGCGCCACAAGCGACAGGCGCGTGCCGGTCTGGTCGATCACGCCCCAGCCGGTCACGCCAAGCCCGGGATCAATGCCAAGAATGCGAATCGTCTGAACCATCAGGCGAGCATAGACCGGCTTGGCCAGTGCCTGCACGCGCCCATCGCGGCGGCAACATGCCGTCGTTTGCAGGCGGCCCGAAGGGTGCGATTTGGCTCGCCATGTCAGCGGTTTGTCTATAGTATTGTGCAAATAGATAATTGGCCACCTGGGGAGGTAACGCCAATGTCCGACGACTCTTCTGAAAAACCGAAGAAGGGCTTGCGCCCGGTTTCACGCCGTTCCTTCCTGGTCCAGGTGGCCGGCGGGGCAACGCTGCTGGGTGTGGCGGGCTGCGCCACGACCGGGGCGATGTATACCGGCGTCACCGACAGCGATGCCGGCCCCTACGCCGACGCCGCCGGTTATGGTGTGCGCGGTGGCCAGCGCGCCTGCACCGATTCCGATACCGGCTCTTACGCGGATCCGGCCAATCAGGGCCGTAGCTGTTATTCTGGCGGCGGTGGACGTCCTCCGACCGGCTATACAGACAACGACACTGGCCCGTACGCGGACCCGTCCGGCGCCGGCCGCGGCGGCGGACGTCCGCAAACCGGCTATACCGACAACGATACCGGCCCTTACGCGGACCCGGCCGGTGCCGGGCGTGGCGGTGGCGGCAGGCCGCGCTCGTGTTCGGATGCTGATAGCGGCCCCTATGCCGACCCCGCCTATCAGGGCCGCCGGTGCTAGACACAAAAGTGCCGGCTTCCAGCTTGCCGACTGACGGACTGTCGCTCGAACAACTCACTGCGCCCGTCGGTGAAGAACGCTTCCTGAGCGAGTACTGGGAAGCGCGTGCACTGCATTGTCAGGCGGGAGAGGGACGAGGTGCGCGCTTTGTGCCGCTTCTTTCCTCTAACACAATCGACGCGATGATCGCCGGCCAGCGTTTCCGCGAAGGCGAGCTGAGCCTTGCCCGCTCGGATCCGCGCATTTCCCCGGATGACTATCTGCTGGACAATGGCGAGATCGACCGGGGGGCGGTCATGCGGTTCTGGCAACAGGGCGCGACCATCATCCTGCCGCAGCTGGAGCGGCGTCATATCGAACTCGCGCACTTTTGCCGCCAGCTGGAAGCCGTGTTTTCCGCCCATGTTCAGACCAATATCTATCTGACGCCTGCGGGCGCGCAGGGCTTTCACACCCATTACGACAATCATTGCGTTTTTGTTTGCCAGGTGGAGGGACGCAAGCGCTGGCGGCTGTATGATACGCCTGCCGGAACGCCATTCCGGGGGGAGCGCTTCACCCCGGGCAAATTCGCCGCCGGAGAGCCCGTTGCCGAGTTCGTGCTGGAACCGGGCGACATGCTCTACGTGCCGCGCGGCCTGATGCACGATGCCGTCAGTGAACCGGGATCCCATTCCTTGCACATCACCACCGGCGTGATCGTGAAGACCCTGGCCGATTTCGTGCTCGAAGCGGTAGCCGAAGCGAGCTTGCGTGCGCCCGCGCTGCGCCGGTCCATGCCGGCCGGATTTCACCGCGATGATTTTGACCGGGAGAGCCTGCGGACGCTGTTTGAGACCGCGCTGGATACCGCCCGGCGCGAAGCCGATCTCGACAGCGTGCTGGACCTGTTTACCGACGCCTTCGTGCGTACGCGCCAGCCAGACCTGTCGGGCGGGCTGACCGGCGGGCCGGTGACGTCTGATACGCGGATAGCCCGCCACCCGCAGACCGCCATGCGCCTGGCCAGCGATGGTCACCATATCGCGCTGGTGATGGCCGGCGGCGATATCAGCTTTGATGAAGGCGCGGCGCCGGCGCTCGAAGCTTTTCTGGCAGGCGCAACGCTATCGCAGGCAGACTTTGCCGCTCTGGGCGATGACAAGGCCCGCGACGCGGTCGAGCGGCTTCTGGCCTTCGGGGCCGCAAAGCGGGTCTAGACCCGCTTCAGCGCCTCTTCCACCACACGCTGGGCCGTAATGCCAAAGTGCTCATACAGCTCTTCAGCCGGGGCCGAGGCGCCAAAACCGGTCATGCCGACAAAACCGCCCTCAGTGCCGATAAGCGCATCCCACCCCCAGCGGATCGCGGCCTCTACGGCTACACACGGCACGCCCTGGGGCAGCACCGAAGCGCGATAACCGGCATCCTGCTTCAGGAAACGCTCCACGCTCGGCGCACTCACCACGCGGGCCTTCACGCCTTTTCCGGCGAGCGTCTCGCGCGCTTGCACGGCCAGCTCCACTTCTGTGCCGGTAGCGATCAGCACGATCTGCGCCTTGCCGCCTTCTGCCTCGCGCAGCACATAGGCCCCGCGTGCCGACAGGTTCTTCGACCCGTCATCCTCGCGTAAATGCGGCACACCCTGACGCGACAGGGCCAGAATGGCAGGGCCATCGGTCCGTTCCAGCGCGCAGGCCCACGCCTCTGCTGTTTCCAGCGCGTCGCAAGGCCGCCAGGTCTCGACGCCCGGTATGGCGCGCAACGCCGACAAGTGCTCGACCGGCTGGTGGGTCGGGCCATCTTCGCCCAGCCCGATGGAATCGTGGGTGAGCACATAGACGACCGGCTGATTCATCAGTGCCGACAGGCGGATAGCCGGACGGCAATAATCAGAGAAGATCAGGAAGGTGCCGCCATAAGGCGTGACCCCGCCATGCAGGCTCATCCCGTTCATGGCTGCCGCCATGCCGTGCTCGCGCACGCCGTAATGGATGTAGCCGCCGGAAAAATCATCAGACGTGATGATCGCCTGCGAGCTGGCCTTGGTCAGGTTTGAGCCCGTCAGATCTGCCGAACCGCCAACCAGCGCGGGGAAGTCCGATGCAATGGCTTCGAGCACCTTGCCCGAGGCGGCACGCGTGGCCAGCTTGGGCTTGTCCGCGACTATTTTGGCGATGTGCGCTTTGAGCGCGTCAGCCGCCGCCTGCGGCATGCCACCGGCCAAACGGGCGATGAACGCATCGCGCACATTCGATGCCTCAAGGCGTTCATTCCAGCCCTTGCGGGCGGCTGCATTGCGCTTGGCCATGGCCTGCCAGTCCGCATAAATGCTGTCGGGCACCTCAAACGGGCCGTGCTCCCAGCCCAGGGCCTGCCGCGCGCCTTCAATCTCGTCTGCGCCCAGCGGAGAACCATGTGAACCGGCGGTGCCCGCCTTTTTCGGCGCGCCAAACCCGATAGTGGTGCGGCAGGCGATCAGGACCGGACGGTCGGACGCCTTCGCCCGGGTCAGGGCCGCATCGACGGCTGCCGGATCGTGACCGTCCACGCTGAGCGTATCCCAGCCTGCCGCCTCGAACCGCTTCTGGTGGTCCACTGTGTCGGAGAGTTCGGTCGACCCATCGATCGAGATGGAATTATCGTCCCAAAGGACGATCAGCTTGCCGAGCTTGAGATGACCGGCCAGCGAGATCGCTTCCTGGCTGATACCCTCTTGCAGATCACCATCCGAGGCGATGACCCAGGTGTGGTGATCGGCGAGCGCGTCACCGAAATGCGCATTGAGGATGCGCTCGGCCAGCGCCATGCCGACCGCCGTCGAAATGCCCTGACCCAGCGGGCCCGTCGTGGTTTCGACACCCGGCGTATGGCCAAATTCGGGATGGCCCGGCGTCTTCGAGCCAAGCTGGCGGAAATTCTTCAGCTCATCGATGGTCACCCCGTCCACGCCGATCAGATGGAGTATGGAATAGATCAGCATCGAGCCATGGCCCGCCGACAGCACGAAGCGGTCGCGGTCAGGCCATTCAGGGTCAGCCGGGTCGAACTTTATGTGTTTTGCCCAGAGCACCGCGGCTGCATCAGCCATGCCCATCGGCATGCCGGGATGGCCCGATTTGGCCTTTTCCACCGCGTCCATGGCCAGCGCCCGGACCGCATTGGCCATCGGACGGATGCGATCAAGATCGGGAGCGGTCATGGTGGCGGGCCTCTGATTTTTCAGGAATCGGGGATGTGCAGGGTCAAAGCCTGAACAGGCGGGCAAGGTCAAGACTGGCGGCATCAAACCGGCTGTGATTGCCGCTGAGCAGATCCTTTGTCAGCAGCTTGCCAAGCTCCACACCCCATTGGTCGAAAGGGTTGAGGCCGTAGATCAGGCCTTCGCAGAATACTTTGTGTTCATGCAGCGCGATCAGTGCGCCCAGGCCTTCCGGGTCAAGGCGCTCAAGCGTGATGACGGAGCTGGCGCGCCCGCCGGGCAGGGTCTTGTGCGCGGCCAGCGGCCCCTCGCCGGTATGACCGTCCAGCAGCGCGGCTGACTGGGCGACCAGATTGGCGCCTAGTGCCTTTGCGCGCGCATCGCCCTTGGCATAGAGCGCCGCGACGGCAATGAAATCGACGGGCACCTCGTCCACACCCTGATGGAGCCACTGGAAGAAGGAGTGCTGGATGTCCGACCCCTTTCCGCCCCAGACCAGTTGCCCGCCCGACCGGGGCGGCAGCGCTGCCCCGTCGAGCCCCACTGACTTGCCAAGGCTCTCCATTTCGAGCTGCTGCAGATAGGCGGGCAGTAGTTCCAATCGGCTGGAATAGGCCGCCACGCACCGCGCCGGCAGACCTCGCCCTGCCCGGTTCCACACATCGATCAGCGCTTTGGCCAGCGGCAAATTCTGTTTCACAGGCGCGGCGGAAAAATGCGCATCCATCTGGCGCGCGCCGTCCAGCAGCCGGGAAAAAACCTCCGGTCCAAGCGCTATCTCCAGGCACAGACCCGCCGCCGACCATAGCGAGTAACGCCCGCCCACACCGTCCTCGAAGGGAAAGATGCGCTCCGGCGCAATGCCGAAGTCCGTCGCCCTGTCAGGAGCGGCGGTGGCTGCGGCGATGCGCGCATTGGCCGCCTCTTTGCCCAGCGCCGCGGCCAGCCAGTCGCGAGCCGCGCCCGCATTCATCAGCGTTTCCGACGTGGTGAATGACTTGGAGGTGATGCAGATCAGCGTGGTTTCCGGGTCCGCGCCCTCGATCGCGTCTTCCAGATCGGCCGGATCGAGGTTCGACACGAAACGCAGATCAATACCCTCGCGGCGGTACGCTTTCAGCGCACTGTAGACCAGGCGCGGTCCCAGATCAGACCCGCCAATGCCGATATTGATGATCCGGCGGACCGGCTTGCCGCTGATTTCTCCCGATGCCTGCAACGCGTTTTCTGCCCGGCAGGCATTCGAAAACGCGGCCGTGCGTGACCGCGCCGCCTCAATCCGTCCGGCAAGATCCCTGTCTTTGGGAGCAGAGGCGTCACGCAAGGCCGTGTGCAACGCCGGACGCTGTTCTGTAGGGTTGACGATATCGCCGCCGAACAGAGCCGCGCGCGCATCATCCAGCCGCGCTGCTTCAACCAGCGCAAAGAGGGCGTCGATGGCCTTCGTGTCGAGGCGCTGATGGCGGGCGTCAAGCCGGACCGGCCCCGCCTGCCATTGAAGCGCACTGTCCCGCGCGCCGCCTTCGCGCACCAGCGCGCCCAGATCCACGCTTGCGAGGCGTGTCACATGCGGCTGAAGTTGACGGGAAATATCGGTCATCGTGGACTTTACTCTTTCGTCGCCGCACAGATGAGTACGGTCAGACCCCCTTCACGTTCCTTGGCGTGCAAGGGCTTGACGCTCGCTGAACCAAGCCCGGCCGCCTTCAGCCAGGCCAGAATATCCGCGCGCCGAAAGCCCAGATGGGCATGGTGATATTCTGCGCGGAAATCTTCAAAATCGTGCGCTTCGAAATCGGCGAGCAACAACAGCCCGCCCGGCGCCAGAACACGCGCCCATTCTGCCAGCGCACGCTCAGGCTGCGCGATATAATGCAGAACCTGATGCACGGTAATGAGATCGGCAGAGCCGGTTTCCAGCGGCAGGGCCGTCGCATCAGCCTGCCGCACAAGACGGTTTGCCAGCCCCGCCTCGCTCATCTTGGAGCGGGCAACGGTGAGCATTTCACGGCTGAGATCTACACCGATCCCGTCTTCAGCGCGATCCGCGAAGATCTCCAGCATGCGTCCGGTGCCCGTGCCAACATCAAGATGCAGCCGGAAATTACGGTCGCCGGCCGCCTCGACCATTGCCATTTCAACGGCTTCCTCGGAGAAGTGCAGGCCGCGAATGCGCGCCCATTGTTCGGCGGCGACTTCAAAATATTTCTGGGCTGTGACCGCCCGCAACCGGCGCACTTCATTGAGGCGCGCGAGATCGCGTGCAACTTCTGGATCCTCACTACTTTCAATCTCTTCCAGCAGCGCCGCCAACCGCTCGCCGACGCGCGAGCGTGCCAGCCGGTAGAATACCCAGCCCCCTTCGGGGTAGCGTTCGCAAACACCGGCATCGGCCAGCAGTTTCAGATGGCGGCTGACGCGGGGCTGGCTCTGGCCGAGCACCTGCATGACCTCGCTGACAGTCAGCTCGCCGCGCAGCAACAAGGTCACGATGCGCAGCCGCGTCGGCTCCCCCAGTGCCTTGAGCTTTGTCAGCAAGTCTGCGTGCATCTGCGTCCTGACGTCGTCAAACTGTTGTATCTGACGGCCTTAGCCAGTCTCGCAGGAAAAGTCGATTCAGCAGACGAAAGGCTATGGTCAGTTGATGCCCAGAGCCGTCAGCACGCCCGGTATGGCCTCCTTGAGCTTGAAAAACCCGCGCCGGGCATGCGGATGAAACTGAACATCCCAGTCATGGCGCAATTCGACAAGGCCGATGCCGGCAGCAGCCAGCGCTTCGCGCTCGGCATCCAGCCGGTCTTTCAGCGGCCCGGTCATGGCGCGCATGGTGACAATCTGGCTGGCACCACAGCCCGCCGCTGTGCCGGCAAGGCTGCCGCTGGCCGCGATAGCCGTCACCGGACACGCGTGCTGCGCACCCGCTCGCTCTGCGGCATCGGCAATCGCATGGCGCGTGAAGGCTTGCGCCTGTTCGCCTATTGGCATCGGGGAACGCCAGCCAAGAGCGTCCAGTGATGCGATACCCCGCACATCCAGCCCGTCCACCGGCCAGCTTTGCTGGTGCAAATCTTCCTCATGCAAGAGCAGGAGGGTGGGCGCGGACGGGTCGGGCCTGCCGGCGGTCTGCAATGGCTGGCAGGCAGGCTCTTCACCGGTCTCGCAAAGCGCCGGCGCACTGGCGGCCAGCTGCCCGGCATCGATATCGAACCGGCCGCCAGTGAAGGCCGCGATATTATCGGCGCGCGCCAGATAGGTCTTGCCGCGCGTATGCAGCCCGCCCACCCAGCGCCAGGACAGGGTGTTGGAGGCGGCGTCACCATCAATCAGATGGCGCAGGAAGTGATCGGCGCCCAGCGTCCATGGCAGGTTCAGCGTGTAGATCCAGATCGAGGCAAACCACATCCGCGCATGATTGTGCAGATAGCCATGATCGATCAGCTCTCCTGCCCAGGCGTCAAAGCAGGCAATCCCCGTGCGTCCGCCGATGGCGGCTTCATAGCGGCGGCGCAGCGAGGGCACAGTGTCCAGATCCGCCAGGGCGTCATCGCGTTCCCGGCGGTAGCGGGCCCAGACCGCCGGGCGCATTTCCAGCCAGCCCTTCCAGTAGGTGCGCCAGCAGACCTCCTGCACGAATTTTTCCGCCGCCCGCAGACCGTGGGTGGCGATCGCGGTGCGGACCAGCTCCTCCTCCAGCACCAGCCGGTGGCGCACGGCGCCAGAAAGACCCGATACGTTGGAGCGGTCGCCCGGACCGAGATCGTAATTGCGGCGCGCTGCATAATCGCGGCCCGCCCCCGGTGCAAAATCGGCCAGCCGTTTCAGGGCCTGTGCGCGTGATGATGGAAACTGGAAAATCGCCGGGTTCATGGCGGGCAGAGCTATGGCGCGCACCGCCCGTGTCCAGAGACCGCCTGTATGTTTGCCAGCAGATGGTTTTCGCGCGTCGTGGTCACCAGAACGCAATCGGCCAGCCCGCCTTGCACCGGATCAACCAGAGCGCCCGGCATGGCCAGGCGCGGTCCTGATCCGCTGCCTGACCGGATCGATTGCGCCAGCTTGTAAAGATCAGCCAGCGACCGCGGCCATGACAGGGGCGCGGGGCCACTACCGGCCGCTTCGATACCCATCACAGCGATACCGCAAGACCGGGCTGAGCGCAGCCGCGCCAGGGCCTGCTCGCCCGCAAACGGGTGGACAGGGGCCATAACAATCTCGAAGCGGCCCGTTGCGATCGCTGCATCAAGCTCCTGGCCGCGCCCGGCAATACCCAGAAGCCGGAAGGCTCCAGACGCTTTCAGGCCCGACAGGCGGGTGAAGAGTTCCGGTGTGAGTTCCGATGGTGATGGCCCGTGCAATATCAGCCCGTCAACGCCTTCAAGGTCAAGACGTTCAAGGCTTGCCCGTACCGAGCGTTCGATGGCGCGCGGCGAGAAATCGCGCAGCCGGCGCTTCAGACCTGCGCTCGACAAGCCTGCCTTGGTGGTGACGAACACCGCGTCCCGCGCGATGCCGCGCAACGCCAAGCCGAGCCGTCCCTCGGCTTCGCCCGCGCCATAGGCCGGCGCGGTGTCGAACACCCGCACGCCCGCATCAAACGCTCCATGCACCAGCCGCACCGTGTCCGCACGGCGTATCAGCGGCGTGCCGTGGGGACCGGACACACCGAACCCCAGGGCGGACGGCAGGAGGGCGCGCTGACGGGTATTCATACTGTCTGGCTACAGCGCCGGACCCGGCTTGCCAACCGGAATGCAGCGCTAGCGGGCGGCTTCGACAATGGCGATGGCGGCGCGGATGGCCTCGCCTTCATCCATGTCCGACGTATCCAGTTCGAACGCGTCCTCGGCTTTCATCAGTGGCGCATCAAGGCGGGAGGCATCACGCCCGTCACGCTCGGCGAGCTGGCTCTTCACCTGATCCAGAGACACGGTCTCGCCGCGGCCCACCAGCTCGCTCCAGCGCCTCGATGCGCGCACATCCGCGCTGGCCGTCACGAACAGCTTCACATCTGCGTCCGGCGCAATCACGGTGCCGATATCGCGGCCATCGAGAATCGCGCCGCCGGGTTGACGGGCAAAGGTTTGCTGGACGCTTTTCAACGCAGCGCGAACGCGCGGATGAGCCGACACGATGGAGGCCGCTGCGCCCGCTCCTGCAGTGCGGATCTTCGCCTCTTCAATTTTTGCCGGGTCAAGCGCGAGAGCGGCCGCTTCGGCGGCGGCTGCATCGACCGGATCTTCGCCCGCCTCCAGCACGGCAACGGCCACCGCGCGATAGAGCGTGCCAGTGTCCAGATGCGGCAAGCCAAACCGGGCGGCCAGTGCCCGCGCGATTGTTCCCTTGCCAGAGGCCAGCGGCCCGTCGACGGCAATCAGCATCGCGTCCAACTCCTTCTATGTCGTTCGCGTCAGGACGCGAGCTTGCTCATCTCGTCATCGGAAATATCAAAATTGGCATAGACGCTGGACACATCATCAAGGTCTTCCAGCGCTTCCATGAGTTTCATCAGGGTCGCAGCCTTGTCGCCATCCACCTCGATCAGGTTCTGGGGACGCCAGATAATGTTGGCGGAGCGGGCCTCACCAAAGCGCGCCTGCAAGGCCTCGCTGACCTCGGCCAGATCCTCGCGGGCGCAAAACACAACGTGCTCGCCCTGTTCGTCCTCGCCGCCCTCTTCCTGATTGACGTCCTCGGCACCGGCTTCGATGGCCGCTTCGAGAACCGCTTCCTCGTCACCGACCGAAAGCGGGAAACGTATCTCGCCGACCTGGTCGAACATGAAGGACACAGAGCCTGTCTCGCCCATATTGCCGCCATTCTTTGAAAACGCGGCGCGCACATCGGAGGCAGCGCGATTCTTGTTGTCGGTGGAAGCCTCGACGATCAGGCCGACACCGGCAGGACCAAAGCCCTCATAGCGGATCTCGAAATACTCCTCGACATCACCGCCCTGACCTTTCTTGACCGCACGCTCGATATTGTCCTTGGGCATCGACTGGCCCTTGGCGTTGGCAATCGCCAGGCGCAGGCGCGGGTTCATGTCCGGGTCAGGCCCGCCCATTTTCGAGGCGATCGTGATTTCCTTGGACAGTTTGGAAAACAGCTTCGCGCGCGCCTTGTCCTGACGGCCCTTGCGGTGCTGGATATTGGCCCATTTGGAATGCCCGGCCATGGGGAACCTCCTGAAGACGGACGAGAACTGGCGTAGAAGGCGCGCCTTCTATCGCATGCACGCCTGATCAGCAAACGCTGTAGTGCGGCGCGGCCGGTGCGGCCAGCGGGCCATTTCATGTATTGTCCAGCCATCCACAGACCGGCTATGCGTTGCCCATGACAGTTATTGCCATCATCCCTGCCCGATACGGGTCCACCCGCTTTCCGGGCAAGCCGCTGCATTCGATCGCCGGCGTGCCAATGGTCGAACGCGTGCGCCGCCTCGCACTGGCTGCCGGCAGCGTGGACCGTGTGATCGTTGCGACCGATGACACCCGCATCCTTGATGCGGTCAGTGCCGCCGGGGGCGAGGCGATGATGACACCGCAAACCTGCCGCAATGGCACCGAGCGCTCGTTCGCGGCGGTGAAAGATTTTGCCCGCCCTGACGATGTGATCATCAACTTGCAGGGCGATGCGCCGCTGACCCCGCCCTGGGTGATCGAGGCAGTGGCCGCTGAAATGGCAGCGAACCCGGAACTGGCGATGGCGACGCCCGCCGTGGCGCTATCCGACGAGGCCTATGCCAAAATGGCGGACGCCAAGGCCGCTGGCGAAGTGGGTGGAACCACGGTGGTTTTCGACCGGCAGATGAATGCGCTCTATTTTTCCAAGGCGATCATACCCTTCCAGCGCGAGAAGACCGCCGGCACCCCCGTCTACAAGCATATTGGCCTTTATGCGTATCGCTTTGCCACGCTGTCCCGGTTGGTGGAAATGGAGCCGTCGCCGCTGGAAAAGGCTGAAAGTCTGGAGCAGTTGCGGGCGCTGGAGAATGCGATCCCCGTGCGTGTCGTACTGACTGAATATCGTGGGCGGACACCCTGGTCGGTCGATAGTCCGCGTGATGCGGAAATTGCTGCGCAAATCATTGCCCGCGAAGGCGAAATTGTCTGATGCGTCTGATACTCGCCCGCCATGGCAACACATTCGGTCCCGGTGACACGCCGGTCTGGGTTGGCGCGCGCGAAGACCTGCCCCTGACCGAAAAGGGCCGCCTGCAATCGGTACAGTTCGGGCTGGCGCTGAAAGAGGCGGGCATTGTGCCTGCACGCATCATAGCCGGGCCGTTGCAACGCACGGCAAACGGTGCCGCGCTGGCCGCCGCCGAATGCGGCTTCGAGCGAGCGGTGGAAATCGATCCGCGTCTGCGGGAGATTGATTACGGCAGCTGGGGCGGACGCAGCGACGAGGAAATTGCCGCGCACTGGGGCATTCAGGCTATCGAGGAATGGCGCGAACGGTCGATTGTCCCTGACGGTGCCGGCTGGTCACCTGCGCCGCACATTATCGCCGGCAATGCGCGCACCATCCTTGACGATATTTCCCGCGTGGCAGCGCCCGAAGACACCGTATTTCTGATATCGTCCAACGGAATATTGCGCTATTTCCACGCCCTGCTTGGCGCAGACGCAGCCCGGCCTGAACTGGCCAAGATCCGTACCGGACACTGGAGCATCGCCGCAACCGGCCCGGCAGGCTGGATGTTGCAGACATGGAACGTGCCGCCATCAGCCGAAGCGATACAGGGTCAGCCGTGATGAAGCCGGCATTGCACGTACTTGCCAGTGAGCAAAACCGCGCGCTGTGGGCCTGGCTCGGGACCATGCTGCTATGCATTTTCATGATTCCCGCGGGCGGGCTGGGGCTGGCGGCAGCGGCGGGCCTCTTCGCGCTGGCCGCGCTGCCCTTGCACACTCTGGTGACGCATTTGCGCAAGCCCGAGCTTGTCACGCTTCTGGCCATTGCAACGATAGCCTGGTCGGCGATCAGCTATACCTGGTCTGCATATCGCGATCCCGACGAGGTGTTGAAGCTGGCCCTGCTGACACCGTTCTTCATTCTGGTGCCTGTTGCCGCTGCGCAGATCCGTCCCGCAGACCTGACACTTGCGCGCGCGGCGTTCCTCATGTGCGTTGCGAGCATTCTGTCATTGATGGCTATCGAGGCCATTACGGGCGGTGACCTGACGCGCAGCTACAAGCTTGATGTCGAAGGCTACGATCCTGCCCGCACAGACATTAATATACGCGTGGATCTGGTACTTAGCCGGGGTGCCACGCCGGCCATCATGCTGGCGGGGATCGCGGCAATCCTGCTCTGGTCGCATCGCATCCGTACCTTGCAGGTGATGGCGGCACTGGCGGCCATCCTGACCGTTTTGCTCGCGCTGGCCTTCAGCGTTCAGGCCAATGCGGCCGCTCTTGCCGCGGCGGTCATTGTGGCGGCCTGCTGCTGCAAATGGCCGATGGCGACGCTCAGACTGGTGCTGGCCGGCTTCGCGGTGCTGATACTGACAGGGCCATTACTGTTTGCCGGCCTGCTCACGATAATGGGCCCGGAATTTGGCCAGGCTCTGCCCATGTCATGGGAATGGCGCCTCGAAATCTGGAACTTTGCCCTTGAAAAGATTGCACAGGCACCACTGGCCGGGCACGGAATCGGGGCCTCGCGCGTACTTGGCGAAACCACCAGCTTGCGGGGCCACTCGATAAGCCTCCTGCCCCTTCATGCGCATAACGCATCCCTGACGGTCTGGCTGGAAACCGGGCTCATTGGCGCAGGCCTGCTTTCAGCAACGCTGATCGCCCTTGCTGCCACATTGAGACGCATCGCTCTGGCGCCACGTCTCGCCATGATGCTGGGTTTTGCCATAACCGTCTGGGCGGTGAACGTTTTCTTCAGCTATGGCATCTGGCAGGAATGGCATCACGGCGCACTGGCGCTGGCGATCGCTGCGGCCTTTATATCCCGCCCCGCCCCGTAGCCGCCGGACCCAAGAGCGGCAGGATTCTTGCGTCTTCCCCCACGAAATCCGGTGCAGAACGCGCCGGACCGCCGTGGAGGACGCAATGGCGTTTCAGTATGGGTCAGATACTGTCCTGAACCCGGTCACGGGGCCAGGCACGGACCTGTCTCTTCGCTCCCATGTGGCGCGGGGAAATGTCTTGCGCGCTTTTGGCTTCAGCGACCTTCTGGCGTTCATGGTCTGCCTTTGCATGACGATGCCGCTGGCCTCACCCAGTCACGATGACATCCAGATGCTGCGCCATGCCGGGGCGAGCCTGGGACTGTTCGCCGCGATGATGCTGTGGCTGCGCTCCCGCGGGCATTACCGGGCGCGCCAGGGGCTGGCCAATCAGGTTCGGCCTGTATTGACCGCGAGTTTTCTCGCCCTGCTGGGCGCAGGCACCATCCACATGATGAGCGGCGAGCCGGGCTTGCGCACCGCCACGCTGACACTGTGGGCCGCTTTGCCGGTCGCGATGCTGGCGCTGCGGTTTGCCACCCGCGCCGGCCTGGAGGCTGCCGGCGCTTGGGAACAACCCGTGGTCCTGCTGACGCCCGCGGCGCAGCGGTCGGGACAACTGGCCATTCTCAAGCGTAACGCTGATCACGGCCTGAACGCTGCCAGCGCCGTTGCGCTGGAAAGCCTGCGCGATCTGGACGACCACGCCCTGACACAATGGCTCGACACGCTGGGGGACACCCCGGCCTTTCTCGCTCCTGACGAAAACACGCAAGCCATTGCCAACCGGATTGCCAGCCAGCTGAGCGCACGCGGCGACTGCTATTACTATCAGCCCGCCATCGGCCGCATACCCACTCAGAATATTGATCTGATCGACTACCCGCCTGCTGACGGGTTCGTCTTTCGTATCGGAGACAGTCTCGACCGCCCTCTGGCACAACGCGCCAAACGCGCCTTTGACGTGCTGGCCAGCGCGGCGGCGCTGGCGCTCCTGTCTCCCGCGATGATTGCCTTTGCCTGGCTGATCCGGCGCGATGGCGGGCCCGCCCTGTTCGTCCAGCCGCGCGTGGGCAAGGACGGGCGCACGTTTGGCTGCCTGAAATTTCGCACGATGAGCGTCGACGCCGAAGCGCGCCTGGCCAACGTGCTGGCATCCGACCCCGCCCTCGCCGCCCAGTGGGCGACCTTCAAGAAACTCGACGACGATCCGCGCATTACCCGGGTCGGCCAGTGGCTGCGCAAGTTCAGCCTTGATGAGCTGCCGCAGCTTATCAATGTCCTGAAAGGCGATATGAGCCTGATCGGCCCTCGCCCCATGACGCTGGACCAGCAAGCCGATTACGGCCCCGCGCTGAGCGCCTATGTGCGGATGCGCCCCGGCATTACCGGCCTGTGGCAGGTCAATGGCCGCAACGCCACCAGCTTTGCCGAGCGCGCAAGGCTGGACGACTGGTATGCGCGCAACTGGTCACTCTGGCGCGACGGCGTCATCCTCATTCGCACAGTGAGGGAAATCGTGATCCCGTCAGGGCGGTGACAAGCGCAGGCGGCCATGCCAAAAGGGCGGCCCGTTAACTGACATGTAACGCGAAGACGCTCTGCCAGGGAGGCAGTTCCGGCACCATGATGTCCAGACTCGCCACACTCGGCCGGATCAATGTCCCTGACTGGGCATTTTACACGCTGGCAGCAGGGCTGGCCGGAGCCTTGATTGTCCTGGCCTTTCTCATGCGCCCCTATAATGCGGCTGCCGTGGTGACCGAGCGCGAGCTGGTCGTTCAGGGCGCGGCGCTCGCCGACCTCGTCAACGGACCTGGCACCCGCGTCCGGTTCGACCCGGCCCACCCCGACGGGCCGGTGGCGCGTGCGACAGCAGCCGCGAGCTATGAGATCGCCGGGCAGATGTCAGCCGGGGTTGCCGCATTCACACCTGATGAATTCGAGACGCGCATCGCCGGCCGGCGCATCCGTGTCGAATTTGAAGTGCGCGCGTCCGGTCCAAATGGCCCGGACAGTGTGTATATCGGCTATTTCACCTCAGGCTACGGCGATAGCGGCTGGCGTGAGCAAGCCGTGTCACAGCAATACACCACCGTTTCGTTTGAATGGGATGCCCCTCCCTATGAAGGACAGACATTCAACGAATCCATAGGCATCTGGCCAGATCCGGACGGGCAGAACCGCGAAGTGCTGATCCGCCGGATCCGTGTCTATCTGCTTTCCGAACCGTCCTAGGCTGTAAAACCATGCAGATATTTCTCGATACCGCCGACATTTCGGAAATCACCGCCCGCATGGCGGGGGGACTGGTTGACGGCGTCACGACCAATCCGTCGCTGATCGCCAAATCGGGCGCGGACATTTTCGAGCGCATTGCCGAAATATGCACCGTGACAGACGGCCCCGTCTCGGCCGAAGTGGTGGCAACGGACGTCGACGGCATGCTGGCCGAGGGCCGGCGGTTGAGGGCGATTGCCGATAATGTTGTCGTCAAACTGCCCTTGACTACAGACGGGCTCAAAGCGTGCCGGACTTTTGCCGATGAAGGCATCCCCACCAATGTGACGCTGTGCTTCTCGCTGAACCAGGCCCTGCTGGCGGCAAAGGCCGGAGCGACCTTCGTGTCGCCGTTTGTCGGCCGCATCGAGGATATGGGCGGGGACGGGCTGGGCCTGCTGGAAGCCATCCGGGAGATGTATGACCAGTACGGGTACGAAACGGCGATCCTTGCAGCATCGCTTCGCTCTGTTACACATGTGGAGATGGCGGCGCGGATTGGCTGTGATGCAGCCACGCTTCCGCCCAAAATATTCGATCAGATGGTGGCACACCCGCTGACCGAGGCAGGCCTGAAAGCCTTTCTCGATGACTGGAAGAAAACCGGACGCGGCGGACTGGGCCAAGGGGGCAAGGCACCATGATTAAACGTTATTTCGGCACTGACGGGGTGCGCGGCACCACCAACCAGTCAGTGATGACCGCAGAAACGGCCTTGCGGCTGGGCATGGCGGCCGCCCATTACTTCAAGCGCGAGAATGGCCGCCGCCACACGGTCGTGATCGGCAAGGACACCCGCCTGTCAGGCTATATGATTGAATCGGCGCTGGTTGCAGGTTTCACCTCGGCGGGCATGGACGTGTTTCAGTTCGGCCCGGTACCGACCCCTGCGACAGCCATGCTGACGCGCTCGCTGCGGGCCGATATGGGCGTGATGATCACCGCCTCCCATAATCTGTACGAAGATAACGGCATCAAGCTGTTCGGGCCGGATGGCTACAAGCTGGACGATGCTGCAGAGCTGGAAATCGAACAGATGATGGACGGCGACACGTCCGAGCATCTGGTGGCACCCAGGCATATCGGGCGCGCCAAGCGCATCGACGACGCCGAGGCGCGCTACATGGAAATCGCCAAGGCCACCCTGCCTCGCTCCATGCGCCTTGCGGGCCTGCGTATCGTGATCGATTGCGCCAATGGCGCCGCCTACAAGGTCGCTCCCAAGGTTCTCTGGGAGCTGGGCGCGGACGTCGTGCCGCTGCACAACAGCCCGACCGGCTTCAATATCAACGAGGATTGCGGCGCCACAGCCCCGCTTGATCTTGCCGAGAACGTGAAGCGCTACCGCGCTGATCTGGGCATTGCCCTTGATGGCGATGCCGACCGCGTCGTGCTGTGCGATGAAAAGGGCAAGATCGTCGATGGCGACCAGATCATCGGGCTCCTGGCAACGGCCTGGAAGGCCAGCGGCAAGCTGGCGGGCAATACGGTCGTGACCACGCAAATGTCCAATCTGGGTCTGGAACAATTCCTGGCCAAGCAGGGCATCGACATGAAACGCACGCAGGTTGGCGACCGCTACGTGGTCGAGGCCATGCGTGCCTCTGGCGCCAATCTGGGCGGTGAACAGTCCGGCCATGTCGTGCTGAGCGATTTTGCTACCACCGGCGACGGGCTGATTGCGGCCCTTCAGGTATTGTCCCTGATTGTGGAGTCCGGCAAGCGGGCCAGCGAGCTGCTGAAGGTCTTCACACCGGCCCCGCAAATCCTGAAGAATGTGCGCTTCGCCAATGGCGCAATCCCGCTGGATCATGAACGGGTGAAGGAAGCGATTGCTGCGGGCGAGACCCGCCTGAACGGCAAGGGCCGCCTGCTGGTGCGCAAGTCTGGCACTGAATCGCTGATCCGGGTGATGGCCGAAGGCGACCGCAAGATGATCGAGTCCGTCGTCAGCGATATCTGCACGGCGCTTGAGAATGCGACGGGCGCTTAAACCGCCGGCATCGCCTGTGACAGCACCCCGCCAAAGCGGATCGGCTCGATGCGTACGGCCAGCCCTGTGCGGTCATCTGTTTCAACATAGACGCCGCACGCCGTTGCCGGGCCACTTGCCGCCTGCATCCGTCCGGAGCGCATATGGGTGGTGAACCGGCGCAAGGGCTCTTCCTTGTCCATGCCGATCACGGAATCGTAGCTGCCGCACATGCCCGCATCGGTCTGATAGGCGGTGCCTCCCGACAGGATATGGTGGTCAGCGGTCGGGATATGGGTGTGGGTGCCCACGACAAGGCTGGCCCGGCCATCGCAGAAATGACCCATCGCGTGCTTCTCACTGGTCGCCTCGCCATGCGCGTCGACAATGATGGCATCGGCCACCTCGCCCAGCGGCGCGTTCGACAGGGCTTCGTCCACGCAGGCAAACGGATCATCCAGCGGCTGCATGTAGAGGCGCAAGAGCACATTCATCACCATCACGCGCGCGCCCGATTTGGTCTCGAACAGCCCGGTGCCGCGCCCCGGCGCCGTGCCAGACGGGTAATTTGCCGGACGCAGCAAGCGGGGCTCGCGTTCGATATAGGTCAGCGCCTCGGACTGGTCCCAGGAATGATTGCCAAGGGTGAGCACGTCCGCGCCCGCATCAAACAGCTCGATAGCCGTGCGCTCGGTGATACCGAACCCGCCAGCGGCGTTCTCGGCATTGACCACCACGAAATCAAGCTTCAGCGAGGCGCGCAGATCGGCGAGCCCTTCATTGAGGACTTCACGTCCGCTCTTGCCGACTACATCTCCCAGGAATGCCAGACGCATGACTACCCCACGAACGCTTTCTCGACCACAAAGGCGCCGGGGCGGGCATTGGAGCCCTCCTCCAGCCCGGCGGCCTCCACGCGCGCCTTGCAGTCATTGATCATCTCGATCGAGCCGCAGATCATGACACGGTCGGTGGCCGGATCGAGCGGTCCGCCCGTTTCATCCCAGAGCTCACCGGAATCCATCAGCGCCGTGATGCGGCCGATGCGCGGATGATCCTCGCGCGTCAGCGAGGTGTAATGCACCAGCTTGTGCATATGCACGCCGACCAGCGGGTCGTCTTTCAGGCTGGCTACCAGCTCTTCGCCATAGGCCAGCTCTGCCGCCTGACGGCAGGTATGGGTGAGGATGATCTGGTCGAAGCGCTCATAGGTTTCCGGGTCACGGATTATGCTGGCAAACGGCGCAATGCCGGTGCCGGTGGACACGAGGTAAAGCCGCTTGCCGGGCAGAAGGGCGTCGTGCACGAGCGTGCCAACCGACTTGGCGCCGAGCAGCACTTCATCACCTTCAGCGATACCTTGCAGGCGCGAGGTCAGCGGGCCGTCAGCAACCTTGATCGAGAAGAAGTCGAGCCCGTCATCCCAGGCCGGGCTGGCGATGGAATAGGCGCGCAGCAAGGGTTTGCCGTCGACCTTCAGGCCCAGCATGACAAACTCGCCGGACCGGAAGCGGAAGCTCGCCGGGCGGGTCACGCGGAAGGAGAAAAGACTGTCGGTCCAATGGCGCACACCAAGGACGCGCTGTTCGCTAAAGGCTGCCATGCCGGGAAATGTCTCGTGTCGAAATTGCAGGTTTCACCGCGGATGTAGCGGTTCAGTGGCGCTTCGCCAATGCCTTGCGGTGCGATCCAGAGCAGGCCCCTCCCTGCTCAGTGTCCGGGTTCAGTGTCCGGGCTCAGTCGCTGGCGGCGTAGCACGCCTGCTCGGTCACCACGTAATCAAGGGCCACATCATGACGGCCGGCCGGTATCTGGCCGGTGCGCTGACCCTCATAGGCCAGGCCGACCGCGATCACAGGGCCGCTGGCCCGCAAGGCAGAGAGCGTGCGGTCATAAAACCCGGCTCCATAGCCGATCCGGTGGCAGCGCTTGTCAAAAGCGGCCAGCGGCACCAGCACCAGAGACGGCACCAGGAGTGGCTTTCGGGCATCCGGCACGTCAATCCCGAACGCTCCGGTCTCCAGCGCGTCGTCAGGCGACCAGGCCCGGAACTGCAAGGGGGCGTCCTTCCCGGCGACCACGGGCAAGGCGAGCTGCGCCTGCTCAAGCATGAAGGTTTCCATCAGCGGGCGTGGATCGATCTCGCCTCGCACCGGCCAGTAACCGGCAACCACCGTATGGACGGCAGGCCAGACGTTATCGGGGAAATGATCAACAAGCGCCCGGCTGGCGCCGGGGCTGGCCTCTGCCAGAGCCAAACGGCTCGCCAATGCGCGCTGGCGCAGCCGTTTCTTTCGCCAGCCGTTCAGCATGTCGTGCCCCCGGACAGGAGAAGTGTGGCGGCACCAGACGGGCCGTTGGCTGTGTAACAACCCTGATGACCTGGACTACCAGGTGGGCGCCGCATGATGAAGGCCACGGCCAACATCAGAGGTAGCTCCCGTTCAGAGATGTAAGGTCCCTGGGATGTAAAAGCCTGACGCGAACTCCAGTCACCGCCACGGGTATGAACATGGTGTGTGTGGGGGCTTTGCTCAAGCCTCACTGCCATCTGCTCGCGCGAGCGCTTCGAGGCGCTCGGCAGCCTTCTGGATGGTTTCGGCTGCGCGGGCCCGGTCCGACCGGCGACGCGCCTCGGCCTGAGAGATATGTCCCTTGGCATCCAGCAGTTCCGATTCCAGCGTTTCGACCTTGCCTTGCGCCTCGCGCATCTCGTCAGCGACTATAAGCGAAGCCATCAGCAGGAGGCGCAATTCGCCAATCTGGCCGACCTTTTCGGCCAGATCGCGCACATGGCCGTCCAGATGTCCGGCCAGCTCTTTGAGATAGGCTTGCTGACCATCTTCACATCCGATGGTGAAGGGCCGCCCGTTCAGCGAAATCGTGACCTTGGACATCAGCCCTTGTCCCCGGAGAAGAGATCGCGCGCATCATTCCCGGCCAGACCTGACCCGGAGACTGCCGATTTCAGTTCGGCCACGGCCTGTGCCAGCGCGGCACTCGCCTCGCCCGCCGCTTCGGCAAGTTCGGCCTCGCTGGCGCGCGCGCTGTCAAGCTGGCCGGCCAAGCGGGAGCGGTCCTCATCGGCATGACGGGCCGCGCGGGCATCGCCTTCGGCTTCACCCATGCGGCTGGCCAGCTGGCCAAGCCGGTTTTCCACCGCATCAATCGCCGCCAGAAGGCGCGCCTCGGCGTGTTCGAGCGGATCAGCGTCGGACTTATCAGAAGGAGGGGTAGCGCTCATGGGTAACAAAGTCCGCTCTTACGGACAAAAGTTCAAGTGGCAGATAAAGTGCGTCATGGCACGCACGGGCCTTGATTGACGGCCAGCTATCTAGCACTACACCGCGCAGAGCTACACGCATCGACAGCTAAAAGGTTTTTTGTGAGACACGAACGCGATGATCTGGCGCGCGAATTTGCGCAAATCTGCCTGAAAGCGGCTGTCGAGGTGATGGAGGTCTATGAGAGTGGCTTTGTCATTCAGTCCAAGGATGACCGCTCGCCCGTGACAGAGGCCGACACCCGGGCCGAAGCCGTCATACTCGAAGCGCTGGCACTCACACTGCCCGGCGTGCCGGTACTGGCAGAAGAGAGCTTTGCCGCAGGTGTGCGCCCCGACATTGATGGCGATTTCCTGCTGGTCGACCCGGTCGATGGCACGAAGGAGTTCATCAACCGCAATGGCGAGTTCACCATCAATATCGCGCTGATTTCCGGGCGGGTACCGGTAGCGGGATGCGTCTATGCGCCAGCTTTGCAACGCATCTTCATCGGTGGCGGATCAGGACTGACAGGCAATGCCGCACCCGGCACCAGGCTGAATATGTCCACGCTGTCCTCCATGACAGTCCGTCCCTTGCCCCAGACAGGGCGGATTGCCGTGATGAGCCGCTCGCACGCGGATGACCAGACCCGGGCCTTTGCTGCCTCTGAAGGGGTGAGCGAAACGGTCAGCGCCGGATCATCACTGAAATTCTGTCTGGTGGCGCAAGGCGAGGCCGATCTCTATCCGCGTTTCGGCCCGACCATGGAGTGGGACACCGCCGCCGGTCATGCGGTGCTGTCAGCGGCCGGTGGCCGCGTAACCTGCCCGGACGGAACACCCTTTCTCTACGGCAAGACCGATCAGGGCTATCTCAATGGTCCGTTCGTCGCGCGCGGGCACTGACCGGCCTGTGCAGGGGCCGCCGGGTGAAGAAATCCACCGGGCTGAACGCCATCATGCGTGCATAATCGGCTGCCGTAACCTGCCTGCCGGACTGCACCGCGCGCCGCTTGCGCCAGAGGCCGGGCAGACCCATGAGCGCATCGCCGAGCGCCCGGCCGAACAGCCTGAAATGCCCGAACCGCGCTGCCGACAGCCATAGCGCCAGCGTCATCGCCAGATGCAAAGGCGCCGTCAGGATCAGCAGCGGCAGAGGCATGGTCTTCAGCCAGGTCCACAGCCGGTTGCGGGTGCCATGCCAGGTGGCAAAGACAGAGCGCCGCCCGCTGGAGCCATAGCCGACATGGTTCACAATCGCGTCGCGCACATGGATGGCGGCATGCCCGGCAAGGCGTGCACGCGCCCCCAGATCCACGTCTTCAACATAGCAGAAATAATCTTCGTCAAAGCCGCCAACCGCCTCGAAGACATCACGCCGTATCATCATGGCCGCTGCGCACGGCGCGAAAATCTCGCCATCGGCAGGCGAGGCCATCGCCACGCCATAGCCGCCGCGATAGGGAATGCCGGTGATGTGATAGACATCACCCGCGCCATCGAGAACGCCCTCATGGCCGTCCGCGCGCTGGGTGGAGCCGAACAGGCTGGCGCCGGGATAGCGCTGCGCGGCAGCCAGCAGCTGTTCCAGCCAGTCAGGTGCCGGGAAGGCGTCCGGGTTCAGCAAGACCAGCCAACGGGTATCGGCCTTGGCGGCCAGCCGGTTATTGCCGCCCGCAAAGCCCAGATTGGTGTCAGAGACGACAAGCTCGATGCTGTCTGGCACATCCTGCGGCGATAGCGGGCTGGACGGTGAACCGTTCTCCAGCACCAGAATCCGGCGCGGGCGCACGGTCTGCGCGGCCAAAGCCGCTTTCAGGCGTGGCCAGTGCTGCGCGCTGTCATAAGCCACAATCAGGATTGTCACATCGGCACTGGCCTGCCCGGCGGTCATCGCCCCTAGCCCGCTGACGGGGTGGGCAGAAGCCGGGCGCGGATGGTGCCGTCCAGCGCGTTGATGCGCTCCAGGAAGTCATCGGGCAGCTTGCCTTCCAGATCGGCCAGCGCGTAGCCGATCTCCGCGTCGGTTTGCAAAAACTGGGCGGCCACGTTCGCCCCTGCGCGCTCGGCAGCATCATTGAGACGGCGCAGAAAGCCCGGCGCATTCTTGTGGGGCACGGCCACGCGGGTGCAGCCCGGACGGATGGGCCCGGGCTCGACCTGCGGGAAGTTCACGGCATGGCCGGTTGATCCCAGGTAGAGATATTTGGCGAGCTTGATGGCGCTGTCCTGACCGATCGCCGCCTGCGCCTCCAGCGTCGAGCCGCCGATATGGGGCGTCAGGATCACATTGCGCTGGCGCTGCAAGGGCGAGGTGAAGCGCTCATCCTTGGAGCTGGGCTCCACCGGGAACACGTCCACGGCCGCCCCGGCAAGATGCCCATCCTCCAGCGCGGCGGCCAGCGCATCGATATCGACCAGATCGCCGCGCGCCTGATTGATCAGAATGCTGCCGGGCTTCATTGAGCGGATGCGCGTGGCATTCATCAGATTGCGTGTCTGCGGCGTCGAGGGCACGTGCAGGGTGACGACATCACACTCGGCCAGCAGCGCGTCGAGACTGTCCATCGGACGGGCATTGCCATGCACCAGCTTGGGCTCGACATCATAGAAATAGACATGCATGCCCAGCGCCGAGGCCAGCACGGAGAGCTGGGCACCGATATTGCCATAGCCAACAATGCCCAGCTTCTTCTTGCGCACCTCGTTGCAGCCTTCGGCCGTTTTCAGCCAGCCGCCCTGCTCTATCGCGAACATTTTCTCCGGCACGCGCCGCATCAGCATGATGATGGAGGCAAGTGTCAGCTCGGCGACCGAGCGTGTATTGGCAAACGGCGCGTTGAACACCGGGATACCCCGGCGGGCTGCTTCGGCCAGATCGACCTGATTGGTGCCGATGCAAAAACACCCCAGCGCCAGCAGGTCCGGCGCTGCGTCCAGAATGTCTGCATCTATCTGCGTGCGCGAGCGGATGCCCAGAACAGACTTGCCCTTCAGCGCGGCTTTCAGCTCGCCGCGCTCGGGCGAAGCGCCGGCGCGCTCAATATCGATAGGGCCATAGCTTTCCAGCGCCGCATCAGCGTCAGGGTGAACGTTCTCGACAAGTAGGGCACTGAAACGATTGGAGCTCACGGGGCGACCGGCCTTCATTCTGGAGTTGCTGCACTGCGGCAGTCAGCATGCGCTTGCTCTGCACGGCGTTGCAACACCCTTGGCAGGAATTCACGTCATACATCACACGCCGTTAGCCGGCGTCCGGCCGCCGCACTGTGACGGCGTGCCCGTCCACCGTTACGGGTTCGGGCGCAGCCTCCAGCCTGTCGACGCGCACCAGCGCCAGACCATAGCCCGGCCCGCCGGACAGCAGTGCACCCAGCGGCGTATCGCCCACCGTCACATCAAGGCCGCTGGAGAAAATGCGGTCGCCGGTCAGATAAGCCGTGCGTTTCCTCACCCCGCCCTTGCGGTGCATCCGGCTGGCGACTTCCTGCCCGACAAAGCAGCCCTTCTTGTAGTCAATCATGTCCAGCAAGTCGTGGTTCACATCGGTGGAGAACACTTCCGCTGGCGTGTAATCGACCGGCATCTCGGTCACGAACGCCCTGGCCTTGGCCGCCAGCCAGGCCGCCGGAGCCGCGGCAATATCCGATATTGCCGGGATGATGGCGCGCAGGCCAAGCGCCGGACTGCGCGGATCGGACGCCGACGCCAGAGCAACCGCTTTGAGTGCGCCTTCGCTTTCGCCGCACGCAGCGGCAACGGCCAGATCATCACGCAAGGTGAGCTGAGCCTTTGCGCGCAGACGGTAAAGCGTGAAGCGTTTCAGGAGCCCGTCCGCCTCACTTGACGGCACATCCACAAGCAGGCCGCCTGCACTGTCATCAAAGAAGATCAGGTCGGCCAACACCTTACCCTGCGGGGTCAGCAAGGCCGACCCGAGCGCCCTGTCCGGCCCCACCCCTTGGGGTCCGCGCGTCACCACGCGCTGCAGGAAATCCCGCGAATCCGCCCCGGTGATATGGATCACGGCGCGATGGGTCAGGCGGGTGATAAAATCGATGCCGGTCATCGCTTCGATGTAGCCCCGCCGCTGCAAAGCGCAAGGGCGTCATAGACCCGTCATTTGCGCGCCGGGCCATTATCCGCAATCATTCGCGCCGGGCATTGAAGGAGGGGTCAATGTTTGGACTTGGCAAGGATCGCCTGCGCGCGGGCAAGGCAAGCTTTCAGGACGTGCTGACCGCGCTGCCCTACCGGCAGACGGTTCTGTTTGACCCCGGTCAGCCCAATCTGATCACGCATAATCTCAAACACGGTGACTATCTGGCCGGTGTCGGTACCGACAGCCTGGGCTCGGCCATCGCCATCATGAAGAAGTTCCGCGACTGGGCGAGTGTGCGGGCCAGCACCACCCTGCTGCGCAAGGTCGAAGCGGTCTGCCCAGACATATTGTTCGATCTGGAGCAGAAGCTCTCCTTCACCAGCAATCTGGTGGAGTACTCGCTATCCTTCATGGACTGGGCGCAAAAGGCCCTGCAGGCGGTTGAGGATGCACAAGCCACCGGCGACAATGAGCGTACCGCCGACGCGATCATCACGCTGATATCAGGGTTTGCCACCTATATCAGCCAGGTGGGCAGCTATTACCATGATTTCCAGAGCTATTTCGGTAAGGACATTTATGACCGCTACCGGGAAAACCTGAACACGCTGGGCAATGACGACAGACGCGCCATCCACGCCTTCTACGCGCATTTTGAAGTCGCCATTGCCAGCATGGCGCGCATCTACCAGCAGGAAATCCCTGCCATTGGCCGCTCCGGCGATATTCCTGCACCGTTCGTGATCAAGTGGGCGCTGTCACTGACGGGCTCGATCCACAAGCTCTACAATAGCGCGCTTGACCTGTTGCAGCGCTGAGCTGACGCGGCGGCTTGATCTGGCGGGCAGGCCCGCTGTGCGCTAAGCCACGCGCCATGACGCGAATCCTGTTCATCACGGCCACGCGCATCGGCGATGCGATACTGTCCAGCGGATTGCTGGACCATGTGCTGCGAACCCATCCGGGCGCGCGCGTGACGATTGCCTGCGGGCCGCTGGCCGCGCCGCTATTCCGCGCCGTACCCGGCCTTGAGCGGGTCATCGTGATGACCAAGCGCAAAGGCGGCGGACACTGGCTGGATTTGTGGCGTCAGACCGTCACCCGGCGCTGGGATATCGTGATTGATCTGCGCGAAAGCGCGACCAGCTGGTTCCTGATGGCCGGCACCCGCCATGTGAAGCGCAACTGGCCGGGCAGCAGCGCACCGGTTCACCGCGTTGAAGAAGCGGCCGCCTTTCTGGGCATCGCACCGCCGCCCTCGCCAGTTCTGTGGCTCGATGATCTCGCCCGTGCGCGGGCACGCGCGCTGATGCCCGATGAGCCGGTCCTGGCGCTGGCCCCTGCTGCCGCTGCGCGCTTCAAGGAGTGGGCGCCGGATCGCTTTGCCGCGCTGGCACAGGCCCTGACAGGACCCGGCGGCGCGATGCCGGGCGCGCATGTGGCGATTTTCGGCGGACCGGGCGATGAAGCCACGGGCCGCGCGGTCGCCGCGCAACTCGATCCTGAGCGCACGCACGACTTTACCGGCCAGCTCGATCTGCTGGAAACCGGGGCCTGTCTGGCCCGCGCCGCCCTGTTCGTGGGCAATGATAGCGGGCTGATGCACATGGCGGCGGCGGCCGGGACACCGACGCTGGGCCTGTTTGGACCAACCGATGAACGCGTTTATGGTCCGTGGGGACGCGCCGCCGCATCGGTGCGGGCAGGCGGCGAGGCCGATGAGCGCACGCGCGACCGGCTCAAAACGTCCACGACCAGCCTTCTGGCCGATCTGGAGCTTGCACCCGTACTGGCAGCGGCCAATACTCTCGTCGAACAGGAGAACGCAGCATGAGCGACAGTTTCGACACTCTCATACGCGGCGGCACGATCGTCAGCCATGCGGGCCGCGCCAAAGGCGATATCGGGATACGCGATGGCCGGTTTGCCGCGATGGGCGATCTCTCGGCGGCAAGCGCAGGCGAGGTCGTTGACGCGAAGGGCCTGCACGTCCTGCCGGGCGTCATCGACACGCAGGTGCATTTCCGCGAGCCGGGCCTTGAATGGAAAGAGGATCTGGAAACCGGCAGCCGCGCCGCCGCGCTGGGCGGGGTGGTGTGCGTATTTGAAATGCCCAACACCAACCCGGCCACCACCACACCGGAACTGATGGCCGACAAGGTGAAGCGCGGCCTGCACCGCATGCACACCGATTTTGCCTTCTATGCCGGGGCCACCAAGGAAAACGTCCATCTTTTGCGCGAGATGGAGCTGATGGCCGGGTGCTGCGGCGTGAAAGTGTTCATGGGCGCATCCACCGGTGATCTGCTCGTCGATACCGATGAGGGCGTGGCGGCTGTCCTGAACGTGATCGAGCGGCGGGCGGCCTTCCATTCAGAAGACGAGTTCCGGCTTGTCGACCGGCGCAGCCTCGCCCGCCACGGCGACTGGACCAGCCATGTGGAGGTGCGCGACGATATCGCCGCGATGCAGAGCACGCAGCGCCTGGTGCGGCTTGCGAAGGCTGCGGGCAAGCGCATCCATGTGCTGCACATCTCCACCGCCGACGAGATCGAGTTTCTGAAAAACCATCGCGATATCGCCAGCGTCGAGGTGACGCCCCAGCACCTCACCCTGGCTGCGCCGGAATGCTATGAGCGCCTGGGCGCCTATGCGCAGATGAACCCGCCCATCCGCAACGCGAAACACCGCGAAGGCCTGTGGCGCGGGGTGGATCAGGGTGTTGCCGATATTCTGGGTTCTGACCACGCGCCGCACACGGTGGAAGAAAAATCCAAACCCTATCCCGCCTCGCCATCGGGCATGCCGGGCGTGCAGACGCTGGTGCCCTTGATGCTCGATCATGTGGCCAAGGGCCGCCTGACGCTGGAGCGCTTTGTCGATCTGACGAGCCATGGCCCGCAGCGCGTGTTCGGGCTCGCCAACAAGGGCCGTATTGCTGCTGGATACGACGCCGATCTGACATTGGTCGATCTGCATGCCGTGCGCACGATTGAGGACAGCTGGCTCGCCTCGCGCTGTGGCTGGTCGCCCTTCACCGGCGAAACCGTCACCGGCTGGCCGATGGCCACGATCGTGCGCGGGCGCGTGGTGATGCGTGATGACGAGCTGATTGCGCCCTCAACTGGCGAGCCGGCCCGTTTCGTGGAGACGCTGGGCGCGGTTTAGCTCGGCCTGCGTTTTCTCCCCCCGTTCACGGGGGGAGTGGCCCGAAGGGCCGAGGGGGGCAATGCTCTAACCAAACTCCCCCCTCCGTCAGCTGCGCTGACACCTCCCCCGCAGGCGGGGGAGGAAACCTGCAGAACACCGGGGATTACACCACTTCGATCACCGCATCGACCTCGACCGCGGCGCCGAGCGGCAGGACGGGGCAGGACACGGCTGAGCGGGCATGACGGCCCTTCTCGCCGAACACTTCGACCATCAGGTCTGAACAGCCATTGATGACTTTGGGAATATCGGTGAAGGCCGGATCAGCGGCAACAAAGCCGCCAAGACGCACCACGCGCGCCACGCGGTCCAGATTGCCATCACACACGGCGGCAAACTGCGCGATCAGATTAAGCCCGCACAGGCGCGCTGCCGCCTGGCCAGCGGCCACATCCATGTCCGCGCCGAGCGTGCCTTTGACCAGCCCGTCCGGGCCGATGGAAATCTGTCCCGACACGAAAACCAGCGCGCCGGATCGCACAAAGGGCACATAATTGGCGACCGGCGCGACCGCCTGCGGCAGGGTAATGCCAAGCTCTTCAAGGCGTTTGGTGATCTGGGACATGGGTCGGACTCCGGAAGTAGAATACGTGATAGAAATTGACCTTTAGCAGACTGCGCTATTAAATTCTGGAAGCTAGGGACATAGAAATTCAGGTAGAATAGAGGGGGCGCACATGAAGAAAATTTCTCTACCCACAATATTAGCAAATTTCATCTTTTCATTAATCACAATTTATTTTGTTTCATTATTAATTGTATTGGCTACTGGAAATGTCGGCATTTACGCTTTTGGCTCAAATTACCGATCTGCAACTCCAACATCGCAACCATCTTACATGAATAACTCATACCATTATAGAACTTGCCGATACTTCACCTTAAACGGATTCGTAGAAGTAGAACACGGACCTTTCGCTACAAAGGAGATGCTGGATAGACGGGGTTCGTGCCGCCTCTACATTTAGCCGTCTCTACATTTAAATGACCCGAGTCTGACCACGCCAGACTCGGGTCATTCAATTACTAGAACCGCTCCACGGCCATGGCGGTGGCTTCACCGCCACCAATGCAGAGAGAGGCCACGCCGCGCTTCTGGTCATGCTTTTCCAGCGCGGAGAGCAGCGTGACGAGAATGCGCGCACCCGAAGCGCCGATAGGGTGGCCCATCGCACACGCGCCGCCATGCACGTTGATGACATCGTGCGACAGGCTCAAGTCCTTCATCGCGATCATCGGCACGCTGGCAAACGCCTCGTTGATCTCGAACAGGTCAACATCCTTGGTGGACCAGCCTGCCCGCTCCATCACCTTGCGCATGGCCGGAACCGGCGCGGTCATGAAATAGGCCGGCTCATGGGCGTGAGCCGCCGTTGCAACGATTTTCGCGATGGGTTTGAGGCCCCGGCGTTCGGCCTCCGACAGGCGCATCAGCACTAAAGCCGCCGCGCCATCGGAAATGGCTGAGGCATTGGCCGCCGTCACCGTGCCGTCTTTCGTGAAGGCCGCGCGCAGTTCCGGGATTTTTTCGGGGCGCGCCTTGGCCGGCAGCTCGTCATGTTCCACCGTCACATCTCCCTTGCGGGTCGAGATGGTAACCGGCGCAATCTCGCGCTTGAACACGCCGTTCTCGGTCGAGGCCTTGGCGCGCTTGAGCGTTTCGATGGCGTAGGCGTCCTGGTCCTCGCGGGTGAACTGGTATTCCTGCGCGACCATGTCGGCATAGACGCCCATGGCCTTGTGCTCATAGGCGTCTTCCAGCCCGTCCAGCGCCATGTGATCTTTCAGCGTGTCATGGCCGTATTTGAACCCGCCGCGATGGGTCGGCAGCAAGTGCGGCGCATTGGTCATGGATTCCATGCCGCCTGCCACGATCACATCGGCTTCGCCCGACGCGATCATCGCGCGGCCATAAATCGCGGCCTGCATGCCGGACCCGCACACCTTGTTGAGCGTGGTGGCCTGAGCCGATTTGGGCAGGCCCGCCTTGATAGCGGCCTGACGGGCCGGGGCCTGACCCAGACCGGCGCTCAGCACATTGCCCATGAAGACCATGTTGACGTCGTCGCCGGCCACACCGGCTTCGGCCAGAGCGGCCTTGATGGCAACAGAGCCGAGCTCGGGCGCGGACATGGGCGCAAGATCGCCCAGTAATCCGCCCATGGGTGTGCGCGCCATGCCCACAATGACGATGGGATCGTCTGCGCTCATGATTGTCTCTCCTGTTTCAGGATCAAAGGGGTAACGGGTAAGAAAACTGGCGCGCATGTGAAGGCCCCGCGCCGCGCCGCGTCAAGGCTTTTCGCAGGTGCAATGTCAGGCGGGGCGGGGCGCATCAGCCTCATGCAGCTGCTACTTCAGAACGGGTAGCCGCGATCCACCCGCCGCCCAGCACGCGCGATTCCTCGTCCATACTGTAGAAGACACACGCCTGACCGGGTGCCACACCTTCCTCACCTGCTGCCAGCGTCACAGCTACTCCACCGTCTGCGTTCACGTGCAGGCTGGCCGGGCTGGGCGGGCGCGTGGAGCGCACTTTCACGCCGATTTCCATGCCGTCCGCATCGCCCAGCGCGCCATCACCGATCCAGTTGACATCCTTGAGGGCAATCGTGCGAACGGCCAGCGCCTCGCGCGGGCCGACAATGACTTGCGCGCTCGCAGCATCCAGCCGGATCACGTAGAGCGGCTCGCCGGTCGCCACGCCCAGCCCCCGGCGCTGACCCACCGTGTAGTGGATGACGCCGTCATGCGTGCCCAGCACCCGGCCATCGGCATGGACAATCTCGCCGGGCCGGGCGGCATCCGGGCGCAGGCGTTTGACCACGCTGGCGTAATCACCATCGGGCACAAAGCAGATATCCTGGCTGTCGGGCTTGGCGGCCACGATCAGGCCGAGCGCCAGCGCCAGCTCACGCGTCTGGTCCTTGCTCAGATGGCCCAGCGGGAAGCGCAGATAGTCGAGCTGCTCGCGCGTTGTCGCAAACAGGAAATAGGACTGATCCTTGCCGTGATCTTCGGCGCGCAGGAGCACAGGGCCACCTGCCCGGTCCTCGCGGCGGATATAATGGCCCGTCACCAGCGCCGCGGCGCCCAGTTGCTGCGCGGTGGTCAGAAGGTCAGCGAACTTCACTGACTGGTTGCAGCGAACGCATGGGATGGGGGTCGAGCCGGCCAGATAGGTGTCGGCGAAATCTTCCATCACCGCTTGCCGGAAACGGGTTTCATAGTCGAGCACGTAATGGGCAAAGCCCATGGCCTCGGCCACGCGGCGGGCATCGTGAATATCCTGCCCGGCACAGCATGCGCCCTTGCGGTGGATGGCTGCGCCGTGGTCGTAAAGCTGCAGCGTCATGCCGACGACCTGATAGCCCGCGCGGTGCAGGACAGCGGCCACGACTGAGCTATCCACCCCGCCGGACATGGCCGCCACCACACGGTGATCTTGCGGGTTACCGCCCAGCCCCAGAAACTCGCCGGACAAGCCGTAATCGGCCATCAGCGCGTCAATGCGCGCCGCATCGGCTTGCGGATTGGCAGAAAGTGTATCGCGCGTGCCCGCAGCGGGCCGCGCATCAAGAAGCGTCGTCATGGCTCTTTCCTTTCCCGCCGGTTCAAGGCCGGTGGCAATGGGTGTCTGGCGCGGCGTATAGCGCATTGGCGCGCGGAATAGAAGGTGCGGCCTCCGCATGTCTCGCCATTAGCACGGCGTTTACGATTATTACGGGTTTCGATGGATTTCACGCAGGCTGACGCGCATGGTTTCGCCATGAACGCAGCATTCGCATCCGGTGTTTCGGGCTTTGCCTCTGCCACGGCTCTTATGAACCGCGCGGCAGACCGGGTGTCTGGCGTTCGTGACCTGACCATCCCCGACCGCCCCTCCCGCGCGGTCAACACTCCAGGCGCGCCTGCCGGCCCTTCCCCCCAGGACCCCGCAACCGGCGGGCGCGCCACTCCTTCTCCCGATTATGTGGGTGCCGCCGTCGACATGATTGAGGCGAGAAATCTCGCCGCTGCATCAGGCGCCATCGTGCGGGCCGCTGACGACATGGTGGGCGCGCTTCTGGATGTGACGGCCTGATCACCGCAATTCGGGACTAGGCCCCATGGCCGCCAGCGCATAGTTTGCGGACCATGAGCGATGTGCATGTAGATCTCGTCCTTGACCCGGTCTGTCCGTGGTGCTGGCTGGGCCACCGCTACTGGCGGGCGGCGCAAGACCTTGTGCCAGAGATTCCGGTAGAGACGCAGCTGCGCCCGTTCCAGCTGGATGCCAGCATCCCCAAAGCGGGCCTGCCCTATCAGGACTATATGAAAAAGCGCGTGGGCGAGGACAGCCAGGGCCGGTTCAAGGCCATGCGCGAACATCTCGAAGCAGCGGGGCCCGCCGCCGGTATTGTCTTCAATTTCGACGAGATCGCCGTGCGGCCCAACACGATGGATGCCCATCGCCTGATCCGCTGGGCACAAGGTCAGGACAAGGGCGAGGACGCCGCCGAGGCCGTGTTCAAAGCCTATTTCGAGGAACAGCGCGATATCGGCTCCAGCGCCGAACTGACCGCCATAGCCGACAGCATCGGGCTGGATGCGACGCTGGTGTCCGAACTTCTGGCTACCCCGCGCGACACCGACACGCTGGAGCGCGAGGAGCGCTTTTACCGCTCGCTGGGCGTGGCCGGTGTTCCCTGCTTCATCTTTAATGGCGCATTTGCTGTCTCGGGGGCCGAAGCTCCCGAAGTGCTGGCCGATGCCATCCGCAAGGCCGCCAGCCTGCCCCCGGAGGAAGACGCATGATCCGCGCCATCGGCTTCGCCGGGCTAGTCATCAGCCTGACCGCCTGCTCTGCGGGCACGCACACCCCGCCGGACGGTGCCGAACAGGCACGCTTCGCCGCTGTGTGCGTTGAACGCTTCGAGTACGGAGAACAAGCCTGCGCCTGCCTGTCGCGGCGGGCGGCACAGCGCTTTGACGCCGCCGCCTATGCGATCCTGATCGATTCCATGACCGGCGAACCCATTCGCTCACAGATGGAGGCGGCAGGCCTCAATGCCAGCGAACAAGGTGCCGTCAGCCGCTTCGTCGTAGAAACTGCCCTGTCCTGCCAGAACGAAACCTGATTGCACCTGCCCGCGGCGCACCGGATACTGACCACAAAGGCTGAACCCAATCGGCCTGCGGGAGGAATTCAACCATGACACCAGTATCCGTCGCCGGTCTGTATATCGGTATCAATCTGCTCATTCTGCTCGTTCTGGCCTGGAACGTGATCTCGGGCCGGCGCTCAAGCAAGGTCGGGTTTGGAGATGGCGGTGATGAATCGCTCGCCCGGCGCATCCGGGCGCACGCCAATGGCACGGAATGGGCGCCCGGCATGCTGATCGGGCTTCTGGCATTGGCGCTGATGGACGCGCATGTCTATGTGCTGCATGCGCTTGGCGTGGCGCTCACCCTTGCCCGCCTGCTGCACGCCTTCGGCCTGACAGGCAGCTCAGGGGTCAGCTTTGGACGGTTCGGCGGCGCACTCATCTCGCTCATCGTCTATCTGGCAGGCAGCCTTGCCCTTTTGTGGTACGCACTGACCTGAACGGGGCGGCGATCATTGCCCGGCGGCGGTCTCGCCGTTATAGCCGGTGGCCATGACACAAAACGCCAAAGACACTGCCGCCGCGCCCGCCAGCGGGCCTGATCCTGAAACGCTTCTGCCGATGGCCGAGCGCCTGCTTGCGCGCGCACTTGCCGCCGGCGCAGAGGCTGCCGAAGTGATCCTGGGCGAAGCACGTTCGCTCGACGTCTCGGTGCGTGAAGGCGCGCTTGAAGAGGTGGAGCGATCCGAGGGCCGTAGCGCGGGCCTGCGGGTCTTCATCGGCAAGCGTATGGCCGGAACCAGCTTCTCTGACCTGACCGATGACGGGGTGGGTCTTGCCGTGGAACGCGCTGTCGCCATGGCACGCGTCGCGCCAGAGGATCGCTGGTGCGGCCTGGTCGAGGCTGACCAGCTTGCGCGCACCCTCCCCCACATTGAGCTCTACGAGGACATGGTGTGGGACGCCGCCGCGCTGGAGACCGAAGCGCTGGAGATGGAGGCCGCCGCCCGCGCCGTAAAAGGCGTCGCCATGGTGGCAAGCTCGGGTGCCAGCCTGTCATCAAGCGCCGGTGTGATGGTGACCTCCAACGGATTTGTCGGCGCAAAGCGCGGATCGATGGCGTCGCGCGGTATCGCCGCCGTGGCCAAGGCCGGTGACGCGATGGAGCGCGACTACGACCAGCATTCCATGCGCCAGCGTGCAGATCTGCGTAGCGTCCAGGAGCTGGGCCGATCGGCGGGTGAACGCGCTGCCGCCCGTCTGGGTTCGGAAAAAATGCGATCCGGCAAGATGCCGGTCGTGTTCGACGAACGCGTGGCGACCAGCTTTATCGGCGCCCTGCTCGGCGCGATTTCCGGCCCCGCGATTGCGCGCGGAACATCCTTCCTGCGCGAGAAGAACGCGGAACGCATCTTTGCCGAAGGCATCGACATTATCGAGGATCCGCTGAAGCCCTGGGGACATGGCAGCCGCGCCTTCGACGGCGAGGGTGTCGCCACCCGGCCGCGCGCGATTATCGAGGATGGTGTGCTCACCGGCTGGATACTTAATGCCGCCAGCGCCCGTCAGCTGGGCCTGCCGCTCACCGGCCATGCCAGCGCCGATCCGGGCGGCCCGCCGGGGGTTAGCGTTTCCAACCTGCACCTGGCGCCCGGCGAGCGCTCGCGCGACGAACTCATCAGTGATGCAGGCACGGGCCTGCTCGTTACCGAGATGTTCGGCGCGTCACTGAACTCCAACACGGGCGACTGGTCGGTAGGCGTAGCCGGACACCGCATCGAAAACGGCAAAATCGCCGGCCCGGTCAGCGAAAGCACGGTGGCCGGCAATATGCTGGACATTTTCGCGCGGCTTCAGCCCGGCAGTGATCTGGAATTCTCCGGCCGCATCAACTCGCCCAGCGTGATCGTGGACGCGCTTTCCGTTGGCGGGCGCTAGCGGCGACCTCGATCTTCTGGCCGGCGCAGCGCGCGATGCGGGCCATCTGGTCATGGACTATTTTGGTGAAGGCGCGCGCCTGCAACACTGGGAAAAGCGGCCCGGCGACCCGGTCAGCGCGGCCGATATGGCCGCTGATGCCTTCCTGAAGGACACGCTTTTGATCGCCCGGCCGGACTATGGCTGGCTGTCGGAAGAAAGCCGGGCCGAGCCTGGCTCCTCGGGCCGGGTTTTCGTCGTTGATCCGATTGACGGCACCCGCGCCTTTATCAAGGGGCGCAGTGATTTTTGCGTATCGCTGGCCATTGTCGAGAACGGACGCCCGGTTGTAGCGGCCATTTGCGCGCCCGCACGCGATCAGTTCTATACCAGCGTGCTGGGCGGCGGCGCGCTGTGCAATGGCACGCCTTTGCGGGTGTCGCACCAGAGCGCCATTGCCGGTGCAAAACTCCTGGGCGATGCGGGGCGCTTGCATGATCTGCGCGCCATGGGCGCCGAAACCGTTCACATCAATTCGGTGGCGCTGCGGCTTGCCCTGACGGCCAGCGGCGAGGCAGACGGCCTTGTCGCGGTGCGCCCGAAAAACGACTGGGACCTTGCCGCAGGCCAGCTTCTGGTCGAGGAAGCGGGGGGCTATGTCTCGTCCCCGGACGGCGCTGCCTTACGCTATCAGAATGCCACACCCCGCCAGCCAGCGCCCATCGCCGCTGGCCCGGCCCTTCATGCTTTGCTATTGCAGCAGCTTGCCGGACCGATAAAGGAATCATCATGAGCCAGCAGCTTCTCCATCTCGTGATCGGCGGCGAGCTGACCGAGGTTCGCCCCGAAGTGCACGAATTCAAGGATCTCGGTGCCGTCGAGTTTGTCGGCGCCTATCCCGACTATGAAAGCGCCCGCATGGCGTGGAAGGCCGCGGCTCAGCGCACCGTGGACAATGCCCATATGCGCTTTTTCATCATTCATGCGCACAAGCTGCTCGACCCGGCCCATGGCGGGCCGCAGGGCTAGGGAGCCAAGGCGCTGAGCGATCCCGCACTTCCGGTGGTTTCCGGGCCGCAATCGGCCGGTACACTGGCGCTCGCCGCGCGCCTGTTCTCGGGCTGGATTGCGCCCAGATGGCCCTTGCTCCTGCTCGGGCTTTTCCTGTCGGCGGTCACCGCTGCCTCGGTCAGCGGCTATGCCCTTGTTGTGCGCGAGATGACCGGACTGATGGAGTTGCGCGATGCGCGCGTGATCTGGCTGGCACCCGCCATCGTCCTGCCGCTGGTCATCATCCGCAGCCTGAGCCTCTACTGGCAGACGCTGGCGACCAACCGGCTGGCCCTCGGCGTGATGCGTGACCTTCAGACGGCCATGTATGCCCGCCTGATGGAAGCCGATTTCGCCCGGCTGCAGGGCGAAGGTCCCGGCTCGCTGGTTTCGCGCTTCACCAATGACATCACCACCTTGCGCGAGAGCCTGGTGCGTGCGGCAAATAATCTGACGCGTGACAGCTTGCAGGTCGTGGGCGGCGTGGCTGTCATGCTCTGGCTGGACTGGGTGCTGGCGCTGCTGCTGCTATTGATCCTGCCGCTGGCGGGCGCACCGGTCCTGCGCATCGGGGCGATCATCCGCAAACGCTCGCTCAGCGTGATGAGCCAGATGGGCAGCGTAACCAGCTTCCTGGAAGAAACCCTCAGCGGCGCCCGCCTCATCAAGACCTTCTCGCTGGAGCCCTATGCGCGCGAACGCTCGCGCAGCGCTTTCCATGAGCGCTTCACCCTGCTGCAGGCCATGGTACGCGACCGCTCCAAGATCGAACCGCTGATGGAGGTTGCCGGCGGGCTGGCGCTGGCGGGAATCTTTGCCGTTGCGGGCTGGCGGATGGCGTCCGGCGAAAGTGATATAGGACGCTTCCTGGGCGTGATTGCGGCGCTGCTGATCGTCAGCCCGGCCTTGCGCGCGCTCGGTTCGCTGGCCGGTGCCATACAGGAAGGCATGGGCGTGCTGGAACGGGTGTTCAACCTGCTGGATGAAGACCCGCGCCTAGTCGAACGCTCCGGGGCAAAGCCGCTGAAACTCAAGGGCGGTTCGGTGGCCCTGAAAGACGTGCATTTTGCCTATGGCCCTGACGCGCAGGCGCTCAACGGCATTTCCCTGAATGTGGCGGCGGGGCAGACCGTGGCACTGGTCGGGCCGTCAGGCTCTGGCAAGACCAGCGTCCTGAACCTCATCGCCCGGCTGTACGACCCGCAATCGGGCAGCGTCGAGATCGACGGGCAAGACATCGCCAAAGCCACGCTAGCCAGCGTGCGCGGCTCGCTGGCACTGGTCAGTCAGGATACCACCCTGTTTGACGACACGATCGCCGCCAATATCGGGTTTGGGGCACTGGACGCCGATCAGGACGCCATTGAGCGAGCTGCAAAGGCCGCCGACGCCCATGATTTCATCATGAGCCTGCCGGGCGGTTACGCGTTCAGGGCCGGACCGCGGGGCAATCTGCTGTCCGGCGGCCAGCGCCAGCGTATCGCGATTGCCCGCGCACTTCTGAAAGATGCACCCATATTGCTGCTGGACGAGGCAACATCCGCGCTGGATGCCCAGTCCGAAGAACGTGTGCAGGCCGCGCTGGAGCATTTGAGCGAAGGGCGCACCACACTGGTCATCGCCCACCGGCTTTTCACCGTGCGTCAGGCCGACTGGATCTATGTCATGAATGAGGGCCGCATCGTGGAAGAAGGCGGCCACGATGATCTGGTCGCCAGAGGCGGACTATATGCGGAGCTGTGCCGGATCCAGTTCAGCGATAACGACGCTGCTCAGGCGACGTAGAGCGTATCCGCATCGGCTTCACTGCCCAGCCAGGCTTCAGCCTCCGCCACATTTTCAAAGACAAACGCGTCGTGACCGGTGGCGCTGAGGCCGCGCCGCCACACCCGCGCATAGGCGCAGTCCAGCTCACGCGCGACAATGGCAACCCGGCTGGCCGGCATCTGGCGGCCGCATGCCTCGGCCAAGGCGATGGCGCTACAGCTTTCCATCGCGGCATAAGCGATGGTGGCGTCAAAGAGCACCTTGCGCGCCGGCTGGCCAAGATAAAATTCGAGGAAGTCGGGCGTGCCTTGGGCGTAGGTCGACGTGTTCCGCGCGCCGGAAACGGCGACGATCACTATCGAACGGTCCGGACTCAACGATATGTGGTGACGGCCCATTTGCCCTCCCAATGGAGAAAGAGGCTATCAGGCAATAAGTTAATATCCGGTGGCCATGAAAATGGGCGCTATTCGCGGCGCAGGACGCGCTCGGTCAGGAACGAACCCCACCAGGCGGCCATAAATCCATCATGGCAGGCCTGCCGGTCATACTCGGTTCTCACCCAGGTCAGAAAATCGATGGGCTCACGGGCATTGCGGTCCAGATAGAGCTGGAAGAAATGGTCCAGCATTCCGGTCTTGCCCTGCTTCACGTGCCCGTATTTCAACGACAGATGCACTAGCGCATCCTCGACCTTCCAGCCCTCGTGCAGCACCAGGTAGAGCACAGCAACAATACCGGCCCGGTCCGATCCCGACTTGCAGTGCATGAAGGCAGGGTACTCGATAGTGTTGAACACCTCGATCAGCCGCTCGATCCGCTCGACAAAGGGCGCCTCGCGTGAGCCCCAGCCCAGATCGATCACGGTTAGGCCGTGCTGTTTGGCCGCCCAGTGTTCGAGATCGTAATAGGCTCTGCCGGCCTGCTCGCCGCGCAGGTTCAAGATGGTCTTGAACCCCTGTGATGCCAGCCAGGCAATGCGCTCCGGATCCGGCTGATTGCCGCGCCACATCTGTCCGCCGACATGGCGATGATTGCGGAAAGCCCGGCGCAGAAAGCCGTGATCGTCCCAGAGGAGGCTCTTGCGCGCACGCGCCAGCACGGCCGGATCATCAAAATTCACTGTCATGAGCCGCCGGATTAATGGGTGCTGGCCGCTGGTGCAACAACACTTGATGCTTGACGCGGGGCAGCGCTCTGGCCAGCAACAGGACATGGCCAAGTCTGTCTTCAGCTTTCCACCTGTCCAGATCGCACTCGGCGCCCTGATGGGGGGCTATATGGCCCTCGTCCAGCATACAACCCGCTGGGAGGTGCGCCGGGCCGATGCCATGCGCGAGATAGCCGCGCGCGGCGGCGGGGCTATTGGCGCGTTCTGGCACGGACGCCTGCTGATGAGCATCGCGCTCTGGCCAAAACGCACCCAGCAGCCTGCCATTCTGGTCTCGCGCTCGGTGGATGGCGACATTATCGCGCGGGCGGCGGCCCATCACAAAGTGGCCGGCATTCGCGGCTCGACGCGCAAGCGGCGCCGTGACGGCACGCTGGACGACAAGGGCGCGATGAGCGCCTATCGCGCGATGGTTCGCCATATCCAGGATGGCGGCGTCATGGCGATCACACCCGACGGCCCCAAGGGACCGCGCATGCGCGTCACACCCGGTGCGCTGCGCCTCGCCGAGGCGACCGGCGCCCCCTTGCTGGCGGTGACCTGGTCGATCCGCTCGCGCAAAGTGTTCAATTCGTGGGACCGCTTCGTACTGCCTTTTCCGTTCTCGCGCGGCGTGATCATCTGGAGCGAGCCCTACCACATGCCGCAAAACCCCACGGCAGAGGACCGTGAGGCGGCGCGGCTCTGGCTGGAAGAGACCCTGATTGCGTTGACGCACGAAGCCGATCTCGCCTGCGGGGTCGATCCGGTCGAACCCGCACCGCCCGCCAGGGCCCGCACATCATGAGCGCCCTTCCGCCTGCCCTTGGCCTTTACCGGCTGGCGACGCGGCTGGCCGCGCCGCTGGCCCCGCTGGTGCTGGCAGCACGCGCGCGCGAGGGCAAGGAAGACGCAAACCGGATGGCCGAACGGCTCGGACATGCCGCTCTGGCCCGTCCGTCGGGCCCGCTCGTCTGGCTGCATGGCGCCAGCGTGGGCGAGAGCCGCGTGGCACTGACACTGGCGTCCAGCCTGATCGCGGCACGGCCCGGCCTGAACATCCTGCTGACCTCCGGCACGGTAACGTCCGCGGCGCTGGTCAGACGCGAAGCACCCCCCGGCGTGATCCATCAATATGTGCCTGCTGACACACCCGGCAGCGTCCGCCGCTTCATGACGCACTGGAAACCGGATCTGGCCGTATTTATCGAGAGCGAGCTGTGGCCGAACCTGATCGTCGAGGCGCACCGCTCGGGCGCCCGGCTGGCGCTGGTCAATGCGCGCATGAATGATGCGTCGCTGGCGCGCTGGCAGCGCTGGAACAGCTCTGGACGGGCGCTGATCAACAAATTCGACTGGATCAGCCCCGCCGACGGGCGCACCGCGCGCGGGCTCAGCCGCCTGCTGGACCGCACGCTGGGTGTATCGGGTAATCTGAAGCTGGAAATACTCCCGCCCATGCCGCCCGCCGACACGCTCGCGGCAGCCCGAACGATCGTCGGCGGACGCCCGGTATGGGTCGCAGCCAGCACCCATGCCGGCGAGGAGGATATCGTGCTGGACGCCCATGAGCGCCTCCTGGCCAATCGCGCGGACGCCTTGCTGATCCTGGTGCCACGCCACCCCGACCGGGCCGATGATATCGCGGCGCTTCTGGACACGCGCCAGATGGGCGTTGCCCGGCGTTCAAGGCGCGAAGCACCCGGACAGGACGTGCCCGTCTGGCTCGCCGACACGCTGGGCGAGCTGCCGCTCTGGTTCGAGCTGGCCAGCGCGGCGCTGATCGCAGGCAGCCTGAAACCGGGCATTGGCGGCCATAACCCGGTCGAGGCCACACGCGCCGGCTGTCCGGTCATCTCCGGCACTTGGCGCGATAGCTTTTCAGATGTGTATGATGCCTATGAGACCCATAAAGCCGTCTGCACGGTGTCGGATGCTGACACTCTGGCGGCGGCTGTCCTGACCGCCTGGTCGGGCGAAAAGGCAGGTGTGAAAGCCGGACAGGCTGCACTCGCCGCGCTGACGGGCAATGTGCTTGAGACGACGACAGACACGCTATTGTCCCTGCTCGGCCAGCAAGAGGAGACAGGCTGATGCGCCCGCCCGCCTTCTGGAATGACAAGGCCGGCCGGTCATCGGGCGCGGTCACGCGCGCCCTGCTCTCACCGCTTGGCTGGGCCTATGCCGCCGCCGGGGCTGCCCGGATTGCCCGCACCACGCCGTATCGCGCAAGCGTACCGGTGATCTGCGTTGGCAATCTCACGCTTGGCGGCACGGGCAAGACACCCGTCAGCGCGGCCTTGCTGGCCATGCTGAACGAAGCGGGCGCACGGCCCTTTGCGCTCTCACGCGGCTGGGGCGGGCGGCTGAAAGGCCCGGTGCGCGTCGATCCCGCCCTCCACAACGCGGACGATGTCGGCGATGAGCCGCTATTGCTGGCGCGCGCCGCCCCTGCGGTCATCGCATCGGACCGGATTGCGGGCGCACGGCTGGCCGCCGCTGAGGGCGCCGATGCCATCGTAATGGATGACGGCCACCAGAACCCCGTCCTTCACAAGGATTTTTCCTTCGTCGTTGTGGATGGCGAAGCCGGCTGGGGGCCTGGCACGATATTTCCAGCCGGCCCTTTGCGCGAACCTATAGCGGCGGGTCTGGCACGCGCCGACGCGGTCATCGTGATGATGCCCGACGGCGAGGCCATGCCCGATCTGGCCAGGCTGAAGCTCGATACACTCGAAAAGCCGGTTTTGCGGGCCTGGCTTGCACCATCCGGGCCTGTGCCGGACGGCAAGCTGCTGGCCTTTGCCGGGATTGGCCGTCCGCAGAAATTCTTTGACGGGCTGACAGCGGCGGGCGGCGACCTGACCGATGCCATCCAGTTTCCCGACCATCACCGTTTCAGCGAGAGCGATCTGAAGCGCCTCGCCGATCTGGCCGAGAACTGGAATGCGCGCCTGATCACGACCGAGAAGGATCTTGTGCGCCTGCCCGCGCCGGTTCGAGGCAGTGTGCTGAGCTATCCGGTGCAGGCTGTATTTGCCGATGCGGCCCGGATCAGGGATTGTCTGGCGCAGATCATGTCAGGGTCCGGCAAGTCAGTGACGGGGACGCCATAGTGTCAATCATGCAGGCAATGGGCTGGCGCGCCGAGGCGTTGGGCTGGGACGGGTATCAGGGGCTGGTGCGCGCCATGAGCGTCGAGGCCGCGAGCGATTTTGGCGCCGCTGTCGGCGGGCGGATCGGCCCGCGTCTCAGCCCCCACAAGGTGGCCCGGCGCAATATGGAGCTGATCTTCCCCGAAGCCAGCGCGCGCGAGATCGACGCGCTGTTGGTGGCCATGTGGGACAATATCGGCCGCCTGCTGGGCGAATTTCCCAACCTGCACCGCATGGATCTCAAGGCCACTGGCGAGAGCATCCGCCTGGAAGGGCGCGACGTAATCGACGAGCTTGCCGCCAAGGGCGACCCGGTCGTGTTCGTGGGCGGGCATTTTGCCAACTGGGAAGTGCTCGCCGGCGTGCTGGCCAATGCCATGCCCAAATGCCGGATGACCTACCGCCATGCCAACAACCCTCTGATTGACCGGCGCATCGTCAACCAGCGCGCGGCCTACGGCGTGGAGATATTCGCGCCCAAGGGCGAGACCGGGGCCAAGGAGGCGATCAAAGCGCTCCAGACCGGCCATTCGGTGGCCCTGATGAACGATCAGAAGATGAATGATGGTATCGAGGCACCCTTCTTCGGCCTGCCCGCGATGACGGCGTCCGGCCCGGCGCGCATGGCGCTGAAATACGATGCGCCGCTGGTGCCGATGTCGGTGGTGCGCCGACACGGCGCAAACTTTACGGTGAAGGTCTATGAGCCCTTGCCCCGCCCGGCAGCGGCAGACCGCAGCGAGGCCATTCTGGAAATGGTGACAAGCGTGAACCGGTTTATCGAGGCGCGCCTTCTGGAAACGCCGGCCCAGTGGTTCTGGGTTCACCGGCGCTTTGCCAAGGATGTCTACCGCAATTCGTCTGGCTGAACGTCCAGCGTGGCGAACGGATCGACATTGCGCCCGTGCCAGCGGATACGCCAGCACAGGTGCGGCCCGGTGGAGCGTCCCGTCGAGCCGACATGGCCTATCAGCTGGCCCTGCTCGACCACATCGCCCTCTTCCACCCGCACGTCAGACAGGTGCAGATAGGCCGAATTGAAGCCCTGGCCGTGGTCGATGAAGATCAGCCCGCCTTCAAAATACATGTCCTCATCGGCGAGCCTGACAATACCGCCAGCCGGTGCCAGCACCGGGGTCCCGGTCGGTGCGGCGATGTCGACCCCGTAATGGGGTGTGCGCGGCTCGCCATTATAGACACGCTGGCCGCCAAACCGGCTGGAGATGCGCCCTTCGGTGGGCTGGATGAAGCCGGAGATGAACCCGTCACCCTCCCAGCGCGAGGCATGAGCCTGACGCTTGCGCACACCTTCGGCCCGGATGCGCTCCAGCACTTCGGGCGGCGGGCTGACCATGGCGGGCGGCAGGCCGTCAATACGCTGGATATCATACTCGGCGGGCGCCACATCATAGCGCTCGTCAAATACCCATTCGCCATCAATCTGCACGCGCAGCCGGGTTTCCTCCGGCGCATCGCGGTCATGGCCCAGAATGACCCAGCCGTCTGCGTTGGCGCGCGTTTCAACTTCGTCGAGCATGACCGTGGCACCCGGCTCGGTGCGGCAGACAAGAACCCCGCCCTGGCGGTGCTCGCCGTCGCAGGCAATGGCCGGGTCAGAGCTGGCAAGCGTCAGCGCCGTCACAAGCACAGTGATCATTTCGTCATCCCCGGCTCGGAGTGGATTTGCAGCCAGCGCTGCGTGGCGGCCTGCCCGTCCTTGAAGGCTTCCTGCAGTTCGGAGCTCCAGTAGCGCAGCTGGTTCAGCGGAATTTTCTCACCCGTTACCGCGCACAGCACGTAGGCGCCGGGCTCGAGTATCATGAAATCGGCATCACCGTATTCCAGCTTGGCTTCGCCGGTGAAATCGCGCTCGAAGCGGTTCATGCTCACTCCTGGACTGTATTGATATCTGTCTCTATCACGCCCGCTGCGCTGCATCAAAGTGCGCGGCGCTGTCTTGACCCCCGCTCGCCAGACGCCATTTGACCTCACTCAACGATTTTCTTCCCGGTTTTCCCGCAGGACATTTTCATGACCAAAGCTGCCGCCCTCTTCCAGCCTTTCAAGCTGGGCTCGCTCGAGCTTGCCAACCGTATCGTGATGGCACCGATGACACGCTCCTTCTCGCCGGGAGGCGTGCCGGGCGAGGATGTGGTGGCCTATTATCGCCGCCGGGCACAGAATGCGGTCGGCCTGATCATCACCGAAGGCACCACGATCGACCGCGCCGGCGCCAGCTTTGACCCCAATATCCCCAATTTCCACGCGCCGGACTCGCTGGCCGGCTGGAAGAAAGTGGTCGACGCGGTCCATGCCGCAGGCGGAAAGATTGCCCCCCAGCTCTGGCATGTAGGTCTGGCGCGCCGTCCCGGCACGGGCCCGAACCCCGATGCGCCGTCTGACAGCCCGTCCGGCGTGCTGCCCGACGGCAAAAGTGTCGGCAAGCCGATGAGCGATGAGGACATCGCTGACACGATCCACGCCTTCGCCAAGGGTGCTAAAGCGGCGGTCGAGATCGGCTTTGACGCCATCGAACTGCACGGCGCGCACGGCTATCTGATCGACCAGTTCTTCTGGGAGGGTCTGAACCGTCGCACCGACCGCTTTGGCGGCGATCTGAAGGGCCGCGTCACCTTTGCCGAGGAAATCGTGCGTGCGGTGCGCGCCGAAATGCCCGCCGCGATGCCGCTGATCCTGCGCTATTCGCAATGGAAGCAGCAGGACTACAGCGCACGTCTGGCCGAAACGCCCCAGGAGCTGGAAACCTTCCTCGCTCCGCTGGGCGATGCCGGTGTGGATATTTTCCATGCCTCTACGCGCCGCTTCTGGATACCCGAGTTCGAAGGCTCCGAGCTCAATCTGGCGGGATGGACCAAAAAGCTCACCGGCAAGCCGGTCATTACCGTCGGCTCGGTAGGCCTGAACTCCGATTTCCTCGGTGCCTTCATGGGCGAGAATTCGCCGGCCGCCTCGCTGGACGGGCTCATCAAACGGTTTGAAGATGGCGAGTTCGACCTTGTTGCCATTGGCCGGGCCTTGCTGTCCGATCCCCAATGGGCCGCCAAGGTGCGCGATGGCCGCTTTGACCAGCTGGCTGATTTTTCTGCTGAAGCGCTCAAGGAGCTGGTATAGGCATCAGCGCAGCACACAATAACGGGGAGACAGGCCATGAGCCTACGCGATCAATACGCCGCGCGCATCGGTGAGACGGTTACATCAGACTGGTTCAGCGTCGATCAGGCGCGCGTCAACGCCTTTGCCGATGTCACGATGGACCACCAGTTCATCCATGTGGACCCCGACCGCGCGGCCAGGGAAACCCCGTTCGGCGGACCGATCGCGCATGGCTTTCTGACGCTGTCACTGCTCTCCCATTTTGCCGAATCCAGCCTGCCGCCCTTTCCCGACAAGGTGATCGGGATCAATTACGGGTTCGACAAGGTGCGCTTCCTGTCGCCGGTCCGCGTCGGCTCGCGTATTCGCGGAACATTCACCCTCGCCAGCGCGGACGAGCGCAAGCCCGGCCAGATACAGCTCGTCCAGAAATGCACGGTTGAGATCGAAGGATCGGACACGCCCGCACTCGCCGCCGAGTGGCTGAGCCTGGTCGTTTCGGGCTAGGCGAGCGGCGTATCTTGCAAGGGCCTTATAGTGTGTTATGCACTGCTGCATTGCAACAGCGACAGGCGCACCCTTGCCCCGCGAGACGTCAGATTGCCCGTTCAAGATAGGTAATACCCCGCTGACCAGCCTGACACTGGCAGCCAATGGACTGACGCATGAAATCTGTCTGAAGGAAGAGCGCTTCAACGCCTTTGGTTCGATCAAGGACCGCGTGGCCTGGTATATTCTGTCAAACGCGCTCGCGGGCGGTAAAAAGCCCTCTGGTGTGATTGACGCCTCGTCAGGCAATTACGGCTTTGCGCTCGCCTCCATCGGCAAGGCACTGGACCTGCCGGTCACCATCGTGTCGTCGGCATCCATCAGCGGGTTCAATGCCGAGGGTATCCGGCAGGCCGGAGCCCGGCTCATTCTGTCCGAACCCCGGCCTGGAGAATCGTCCAATGCCGCCCGTATGCGGGTAGCAGGCGAGATCGCCGAACGCGAAGGCCTTCTGTTTCTCGACCAGTATAACAATGCGTTGAACCCGCAATGCCACGAGAACTGGACTGCCCCGGAGCTTTTGCGCGATGGCCCGTTTGATGCCTGCTTCGTGGCTGCATCTTCGGGCGGGACAGCGCGCGGCTTTATGGATTATCTGTCGGCAACCCAAAGCCGGACCGGGCTGGTCCTGGTCGAACCGGGCGGCTCAAAGGCATTTGCCGCTCCCGATCCCTCGCACGGCCACACGCTGACCATCCCCGGATATGGCAGTGGCCGCACATCGACCTTCGCCCAGGACGTGGCGCCTCCGGCGGTGATCCGAATCAGTGACGAGCACGTGCTGGCCGCCGCAGTCCATTTGGCGGCAAACGGTTTTCCGCCCATCGGGCTTTCCAGCATCGGTGTTCTTCTGGGCGCCGTTAAATGGCTGGAGACGGCCACCAGCGCGATGCGGGTCGGCTGCGTGTGCGCTGACGGCGCGGAACGCTATAGCGGCGAGATGGACACCCGCTATCTGCCGGCAGTTGACGCGGACAAGCTGAAATCGGCCTCGGCCATACTTGGCGGCACACTTGATGGCCTTGTCTGCCAGCCCGCGCCCCGGACCTGAATGGCGACCAAGCCTAACGCAGGAAGGGCAGGAGCGAGACCTGGCTGAGGTCGGAGAAGACCAGGGCCGACACCTGCACGGCCGACTGCGCCTGCGCCAGCCGCGTCGCGGCCTCGGCCATATCGGCTTCTTCCAGACCGGCGATCATCTCGGTGAGATAGTCGGAGCGCTGTGCGTTCGAAAGCTGGGCCGTTTCCAGACGGGACTGCAGTGAGCCGTTCGCACCCAGGGCCACGGAAATGTCTTCAAACACATTGATGACATTGGCAATTTCGCCAGAAAGATAATCCTGCTGCGCCTCCGTGACCGTGCCGTCGAACGGCCCGTCAGGCCCGGCATCGAAGTCGGCTATCCGTTCGAAAATCTCCATCAGCTCGGTGCCCAGCTCGCTGGCGAGAAACCCGGTTTCAACCGTGGTGTTCTCCTCGACGCGGCCGGTCTGGGCGTTTTCGGCGTTCTGGAAAAGATCAGCGATGTCGGCGGCGCCCTGAACATCGGAGATGCTTTTGCCGGTGAACGGTTCGGCATCGGTGCGTGTGCCGCCAAATATGTAGGAGCCGTTGAACTGGGTGTTCAGCGCGCTGGAAAAGCGGCCGAATGCCGCCTCGATATCGGCCATCAGAAAGGTGCCGTCATTGGTTGTCAGCGCCATACGCAGTTCCTGCACGGCATCAGACATTTCGGTGAGCGCGAGGTCCTGAACCTCCAGACGGCTCGCCAGGCGCTTGCTGGCGTCGACGAAATTGTCTGAGCGCGCCAGCGCGCCGCGCGCAAACAATATGGTCTCGGCCTCATTGCCATAGCCTTTCAGGTCCGGCGCTTTCAGGCCGGTGGAAACCTGCTGGCCGGACTCATAAAGCTCCCGCTGCGCGCGCATCAGGTCCATCAGTGCGGACTGGGATGCGGCTTGAGTGGATATGCGCATGACGTCAAACCCTCACTATCTGCCGAGGTTCATCAGAATGTCGGACATTTCCTCGGACGCCTGGATCATCCGCGCGGACGCATTGTACGCCTGCTGGAACAGGATCATGTTGGACAATTCCTCGTCCATATTGACCCCTTCCACATCCTTGCGTTTGGTGTCGGCAGCCTGCTTGACCGACAGGGCCGCATCGGCGGCGCGCTCGGCGCGCGCAGCCCGCGTCCCGACATCGCCGGACAGGCGCGCACCATATTCCTGGAGCGTCGCCGAACCGCCGGCAAACGCGCCCGCGCCATCAAACTGGCGCGATGTAGAGAAGGCGTCGTAAAGGGCTTGGCCACCGCGACCGTCACCCTCGGTCAGAACCAGATCGCCGGGCGCGCTGGCCCCATCGATATCGAGCTGGGAAAAGGCGAGAGCCGATGCGTTGGAGCGCAAATCGGTCCGTACCGAATAAGCCTCCGCGCGCGACATGCGCGCCGCGTCGCCAACCCCGAAAATCTGGGACAGGGAAAGGCCAGTATCGCCGCGTATGGACGTGTCCTCAACGAGGTCGAAATCATAGCTGGCATAGGTACTCGACGGCGTGAAATTCAGCGCGCCGCCGCTACTCACCGCCCACGTGCCGAACCCGCCCATGCCCGTTGCCGGATCGTTCAGGGCATTCACAAAATCGCCCAGCGTTGCCTGATCTGCCGCAATGGTGATCTCGGTTGCAGAGCGCCCGTCGGGCGTCGAGACACGGAATGTCATTTCCTCCCCGGCACCTGTGCCCAGCGGCGTGCCCGTGCCCAGACCGGTATCGAAGAAGCCCGGGCGAGCCGAGCTGATCACGTCGTTCAGGCCGAAGAAGTGTGAGAAGCCGCGCCCGCCCCCCAGATCGGACGGGTTGGCCTCGTCCTGCACGCTGGCCAGTCCGGTATCCGGACCAGTGGCATTGATGACCAGCCTGCCACCGGAGAAGGCCGCATTGCCATCACCGCCCAGCGCCGCATTGAGCTCATTGACCAGATCATTGACGGTGGTGCCGGCATTGCCGTTCACCGTAAACCCGGCGCCGGTAAACTCCAGATCGATCCGGTTGACCAGCTCGCCATTGCTGGCAACCACTGCCAGCGTTGCATTGCCCGTCCCGTCCAGCAGATCACCAGCCAGGAGGCCGGTATTGCGCCCGGTCAATGTCTCAGGCGGCGGATAGGAGACGGAATTATTGTGCGCGCCATTCAGCGCATCGGCCGTTCCCGACGTGAACTCGGCCAGCTGCGCGCCGATTGCCGGCATTTCCACATCACGCAGATCCATCAGCGCGCGCAATTCGCCCGAGCGTATGGCGCTGGTTAGGTCCACGGTTGCGCCCGACGCCGAGACGACCGCCGTGATACGTGCGTAGTCCGCGCCGTACGCGCCCGTGCCAGAGGGCAGATAGTTCAGCTGCAAGCGTGAATTATCCAGCAGCGCCGAACCGTTCTCGGTGCGCAGGAACAGGCGGCCATCGGGCTGAACTTCGGACCGGATATCGATCAGGCCGGACAGCTCATCAAGCAGTTCAGACTGCCGGTTCACCGCCCCGGTCGTATCCGATCCCGAGGCGTTCAGCGTCTGGGCCTGCGTGTTGAGCGACTGCATTTCAACAAGGATTTCATTGATACGCTCGACACCGTCACCGATTCGCCGGTCGGCCTCGTCGCGCATGGCCCGGACTTCGGCCGACAGGCGCGCGGATTCATCAAAGAAGGATTGCAGATCGGAGGCCGCCGACAGGCGCGCCACCCGCTCGGCCGGATCAACTGCGGCCGAACCCAGCGATTCAAACGCCTTCACCAGCCGGCCGTAGAGCGAGCCGGCATCATTGGTGCCGCCGAACTGGCTTTGCAGCCGGTCCAGCATGTCAGCGCTCTTGGTGGCGCGCGCAGCGTCCGAACCGGCACGCAAGGATGCGGCCTGCAGGAAAACATCGGCAACCCGCGTGACACCGGCAACCTGGACGCCCATCCCCATGCCACCGGCCGAGCGCGCCTCGAGGTCAACCTTGGTACGCGCATAACCGGGCGTATTGATATTGGCGATATTGTTGGAGACCGAGCGCATGCCCAGCTGGCTGGCCTGCAGGCCCGACATCGCATTGCCAAGAATACCGTTCAGCGCCATGTGCGGCCCCTTTCAGCAGCGCCTGCTTTGCGCCCGCTATCGACCTGCGAATAGGCAAAACTCACCCCTTCACGGCAAATCCTGCCGGTCCGCGATGCGGGCGGGGCGGAGGTCTGCATGGGCGATTTTCCTATACAAGCCATTGAAACTCATTGCCTTACTAGTGCGGCGGCCCGGACTTCGGACAGGGCCCGGCGCGCGTGGTCTACAAAGAAGTGGCAAGAGCCGGGCCAGACGCGCCAAACGGCTGCAACCCGGCAAGACTCGGCCCTGCCACCGGGGAGTTTTTGCCGCCCGGCAAGGCTGATCGACTCCCCGCGTCAGCTTAACCTATTGAATTATTGGTGTTTCATTCTTGCCGCACGCTGGCACGAAGCTTGAAAGCGCCCTACCGACCGGCTGTGCCCGTGAAGGGTACAAAAAGCCACCCGCCGCAAAATGCGCGCAACATCCTGAACCTTAAACCGTCAAAGGACGCGCGGCGCTCATGTTGCCCGGCTCTGTCATGCACGAGATGTCTGCCACCGCCCCGGTATCGGGACGCGGGGGTGGCGCGCGCGGTGCGTCTGGCCGTTCAGGCGGCGGATCAGAGTTCGAGGCCATGCTGGCCGGCGCGAATACAGGCGGCGCAAAAGAAAGCGCGGCTGCGGGCCAGACGTCCCGCAATGCCCAATCACAAAAAACCCCGTCCGAAACGCAGGACATGTCCAGCGATCCGGCCAACGACGCAGCCAACGACGCGGTCTCTAGGGGCCGTCCGTCATCTCAGTCCGGTTCAACCGAAACAGACGCCGGCACGGCACAAACCGACCGGTCAGACACATCGCTTTCAGGCGAAGACAAAGCAGATACCGCTATCGGGGATGACGCGCTTGTTTCCGCGCCGCCCGAAGCCGGTGCACCAGCTACACAAGCCGCACAAACAGATATCGCAGACCCCGTCCCGGCTGAAAACGCCGGCGAGGCAGAGACCGCCGGCGACATGAAGGCCGGTGACGCAATGCCTGCGGGTGCGCCCGGTGGTGATGGCACACAGGCTGCCAGCACCCCGACCGCTGGCGCCAAGACATCGCCACAAGCTGGTCAGAGCCCGTCCAACACAGCACAGCAGGCGCAGGGCGCGTCGACGGCTGCACCAGGCAACACGCCCGCAAGCGCTCCGCCACAGCCAGCGCAAAGCCAGACAAATGCTCCGGTTGATGCCAGTGCCAATGAGACCGGGGAGACCGCCAGTGCCGAGGAGGGCGTGACAAACGCCGCCGCCATTCGGCGCGAGCTGGAACGCGGCCCCGGCCGTGACAATGCGATTGCCGCCTCAGAGCGCGCCAGCGTGGCCAAGGCTGAAGCCGGTGCCAAGGACGCCACGCCCAGAGACACCGGCGCGCCGAAAGCCAATACGGCCCAGCCAATGCCGCCGGCCGCAACCTCTCCTCAAGCGCCCGCCAACGCCGCCCCGCAACCTCTTCCCGCCATGCTGATGGCGCTGCAGTCAGGCATGGCCGCACCGGAGACGCTGGACCCGTCACTGGGCAGCAGCGGCGAGGAAATCCGGCTCGAGACCGGCTCTGCGCTGGCAGCGCGCAGTGAAAGCAGCGCAGCGCAAGGCGCGCGTTCCGCCACTGCCCTGCTTCATCTGCGTATGGCATCAGGCCAGGCAGCTGAGCTGGGCCAGATGATCGCCCGGCGCTTCGCCAACGGCTCGCGCAGCTTCGACATCCGTCTGGACCCGCCAGAGCTCGGGCGAGTTCAGGTGCGTATGGAGATTGGCGCGGACCGCACTGTGCAGGCCATGCTGACCGCCGAAAAGCCCGAAGCGCTCGCGGAGCTCCAGCGCCATGCCCGCGAACTGGAAAAGGCGCTGGCCGATGCCGGGCTGGATCTGGGCGAAAATGGTCTTGGCTTCGCCTTGAGCGAAGGCAATGAGCAGGCCGGTCAGGGCGGCAGCCAGAGCGATCGCGCCGCGCCCGCCCCGGACGAACACACCATCACACTGGCAGACCAATCCACGCCTGCGCCGGTTAGCCGCTACGGCTTTTTGATGACCGGACGCGCAGGCGTGAACATGAGGGTATGAACCGATGACCGAACTGAGCCCGATTGCACAAGCCCAGGCCGCCGCCGGCAGCGTCAACGAGACCAATAGCGCCTCGTCTGCCGCCGGTCTGGCCGACAATTTCGACACCTTCCTGAACCTGCTGACGACGCAGATGCAGAACCAGGATCCTCTCAGCCCGATGGAATCCCAGGAGTTCGTCTCCCAGCTGGTGCAGTTCTCCTCGGTTGAGCAGCAGATCCAGTCCACCCAGGCCATTCAGGCACTTCTGAACGTTCAGGCCGCCGTCGCCCAGCTCTCCAGCGTCGATTATATCGGCAAATACGCACAGGTAGAGACGGCCGGCTCGACGCTCAGCGAAGGCAGCGCCGAGTGGTCCTACCAGTTGCCGCAGGACGCTGCCTCCACCCAGCTTGTCATCACAAACGAGCAGGGCGCGACCGTCGCCACCCTCAATGGCAGCACCGCGGCTGGCGAACACTCTCTGGTCTGGAACGGCACCGACGCGCAGGGCAATTCCCTGCCCGACGGCGTCTACAATCTGGAAACAGTCGCCATGGATGCCGATGGCGAACGTATCGAGGACACGACCGTCACCGTGAGCGGACGCGTGACCGGCGTCGAGCTGACAGACGGTCAGGCCGTGGTCGAGATTGGCGGCATGCGAGTACCCGCCTCGCAGATCATCCGCCTGCGCGAACTGCCTGCCGATCCGGTTGAGCAGCCGCCTGTAACCGATACCGCCAATGAAGACGAAAACGAGCCCGGCACGGTCTCGTAAACCCCACCGCCTCCGGCCGGTGCGTGAAGCTGCCGGCCCAGAACTGCCACAACTCAGACCGTTCCAGAGAACAAGAAAACAAGCAGGAGCAAAGACAATGAGCCTCAATTCCGCCCTGGCAGCCGGCGCCTCCGGCCTGATCTCCAACTCCTCGGCGCTGGCGGGGATTTCCGACAATATCGCGAATGTGAATACGGTCGGCTACAAGCGCGTGGATACAAATTTCTTCCCGAACTACTCGCTGACGTCAGGCGCAGGCGATGTGCGCTACGCGGCGGGCGGCACCTCCACCCTGTCGCGCCTTGATGTGTCCACTAGCGGACTTCTCAACCCGGCAAGCTCCTCAACCTCGCTGGCGGTTGATGGCAACGGGTTTTTCGTTGTCCGGCCGACGTCACAGAACGCAACCGGCTTTGATCCGGTCCTGTTTACCCGCTCGGGCAATTTCGAGACGGACTCGTCCGGCTTCCTGCGCAACGCGGCCGGCATGTATCTGCACGGCTGGCCGGTTCAGGCCGATGGCTCGGTAAACGCCAACCCGTCCAATCTCGATCAGCTCGAAGCCATCAACCTGTCCAATATCGGCGGCGCGGCAGAGGCGACGTCTTCGGTGCGCATCAACGCCAATTTGCAGGCCAGCCAGGACGTCTCTCCTGCTGCTGCGACCTACGACTCCACCGACCCGGCCTTCAATATGGCTTCCGGAGCCGTGACGGCAGATTTCCAGCGCACGATCCAGGTCTATGACAGCCAGGGCGGCGTGCGCTCCATCACACTGTCCCTACTCAAATCGACCAATGCCAACGAATGGAATGCCGAGCTGCATGTCGATCCGCCCACCGATGTCACCACCGGCGCGGGCCTGAACTCCGGCCAGATCGCGACGGGCGTGCTGGCGTTCAACACGGACGGTCAGCTTGATGTCGCCAACACGACCCTGCCTTCTACCCTGGACTTCCTCGCCTCCGACAACGCAGCGGCTCTGGGCGCCAACGATGTGCAATGGTCTGCCGGCACCGGAATTGGCGGACAGTCGATCGAGCTGGATCTGGGCGCAGCCGGCACGCCGGGCGGCATTACCCAGTATGACAGCCCGTCGACGCTGAACTCGACCCGGGTGAACGGCGCGATCTTCGGTGCGTTCGCCAGCGTGGATGTGGACGCGCAAGGCTTTGTCTCGGCCCGCTTCACCAACGGTGTCGTCCGCCAGATCTATCAGGTTCCGGTAGCTACCGTTGCCAACCCGAACGGTCTGGCAACGGCAGGCGGCTCCGCCTTCTTTGTTACGCCGGAATCAGGCGCCTTCACACTTAACGCGCCGGGGGCAGGCTCTTCGGGCAGCATCGCGCCCAAGGCCCTGGAAAACTCCAATGTCGATATCGCGACCGAGTTCTCCAACCTGATCACGACGCAGCGGGCCTACTCGGCCTCCTCGCGGATCATCACCACCGCCGATGAAATGATGGCCGAAGCCATCCAGATGAAGCGCTAATTTTTCTCGCTCAAGCCGGTGTGCCTTAAGGCACACCGGCTCCGCGAATGCACGCCGTCCGGATAGCGCAACCGCGCGCGCGGCCTCATGGCCGGAACCGGCCCCGTGGATGCGGGTGAGGACAGAAATGGCCCTTCCGGGGTGAATCATTTCTAAACCGCTGATTTATAGAAGATTTACCAAGGCGTTTAGGCCGTCGTTAAAACGTCTCACGTATAACGGTCCCATCAAGAGCGCCATTAAGAGCGCCTTCGTGGTGGAAGGACCGGGTTGGATGGAACGTCGTATCAAGAAAGAAAACTATGTTATCGGCCCCGATGGCAGCCCGCTAACCGTGGCTGATCTGCCGGCGGCCAATACACGCCGCTGGGTGATCCGCCGCAAGGCTGAAGTGGTCGCCGCTGTGCGCGGCGGGCTGATCAGCCTGGACGAGGCGTGCGAGCGCTACCGGCTGACGGTCGAGGAATTCCTCGGCTGGCAGCGCGCTATCGAGCGTCATGGCCTGGCGGGCCTGCGCACGACCCGCATTCAGGATTACCGGCACTAGTTTTAGTGGTGCTCCGGGGCATCCGCCCCGTCGCTGCGGGCGAAAGTGCCCGGCGCGCGTTCGCGCTTGTCAGGCCGCTTTGCGGCCTGCAGGGCCAGATATGTTCCCTTGGCCTTTAAACCGGGGTCCCCGCCCCCGAGCGGGGACCCGTTATGTTGTTTGTCCCTGGTCGCTTTGTCATCCTCTATCCGCCAACAGGCCGGATGCCCGTTAGCTCCCCCAATTCGCCCACACCCGCTTTTCCACAAGCGGGCGCTGGTTTTTGGTAATATCCGTTAAGCCCTCGTTTACGCGGGCAGTGGGAAAAACTTGCCTACCAGCCGGCCGCTTCGCCGCGCTGGCCAGAGGGGCAAGGCTTTTTCACCCGTGAACGCGCTATTTGAACAGCTTGCAAGGTTTGGCGTTGGACGCCTGGCGGCCATTTTGGGCCTGACCATCGGCGCTGCAGGCGCGCTGGTCATGTTCACCATGAGCATGAATGGCTCGCGCGAGGCGCTGCTCTATTCAGACCTGCAGCCGCAGGACGCTGCCGCCGTCAGCGAGCGTCTGGGCCAGGCGAATATCCCCTTTACCCTGGGCGAGGGCGGAACCGCGATCTTTGTTGACCGTCAACAGGTCGACGCGGCCCGCCTGCGCGTCGCTCAGGGCGGCGCGCTAGGCTTTGGCTCGGTCGGCTATGAAATCTTTGACGAAACCGATGCGCTGGGCACAACCAGCTTCGTCCAGAACATCAATGCCAAGCGCGCGCTGGAAGGCGAGCTGGCGCGTACCATCAACACGGTGGGCGTGGTCAACGCGTCGCGAGTACATCTGGTGCTGCCTGAACGCCGGTTGTTTTCCCAGCAGACGCAAGAGCCGTCGGCTTCGGTGATCCTCACCCTTCGCGGCGAAATCAGCCCCGAGCAGATCGCGACCATACGCGACCTGGTGGCCACCGCCGTGCCGGGTCTGAGCGCCAATCGCATCACCATTGCGGACGACCGCGGCCGGCTCCTGGCCAGCCCGTCCGAGGATGGAAGTGTCACCGGCATTGCGCTGTCTGGGCACCGCTCGAGCCTCGAAAACGAATTGCGCGACCGGGTGCGCGATGTGGTTGAAGGCGTTGTCGGTCCGGGGGCTGCGCGTGTGGTTGTCACCGCAGACCTGAACCGCGAAAGCATCACCGAAAGCAGCCAGACCTATGACCCGAACGGGCAGGTGCGCTCGGGCCGGGAAACGACCGAGGAATTCACCCGCGAACCGGCCGGGCGCAATACCGGCGCCGTCACCGTCACGGAAAACCTGCCCGAGGAGGGCGGGGAGGCTGAAGGCGAAGAGCCGGTCATGGCCGAGACCGGACGCAATCTGCGCGTCGAGAACTTTCTGAACTCCTCCACGACCCGCACCCGCGTGGTAGAGGCCGGAGGGGTGGAGCGCCTGTCGGTATCGGTCGTGGTCGACGAGGTGATGACGCGCGCAGAAGACGGCACGCCCGTCTTCACGCCGCGCAGCGAGGAAGAAATCGCCCGCATACGCCAGCTCGCCGCCGTTGCAGCCGGACTGAATGAGGAGCGCGGCGATGTCATCGAAGTGGCGCAGCTGCGCTTCTCACGCCCCGACCTGAATGTGGGCACGCCTGCGCCAACAGGCTTCTCGCTCAATCGTGGCGATATTTTGCGTATCGCCGAGATCGCCGTCCTGTTCATAACGGCCCTGCTGATCGTGTTCATGGTCGCCCGCCCGCTGATCAAGGGCGCGATCAGCGGGCCTGCGCCCGCCCTGGCCGGTGCTGGCGCCGGGGGCGGCACGCAGGCCCTGCCTGCCCAGCCCCGTCAGGCGGCTATCGCCCAGTCCGGCGACGGGCAGCTTGCCCTGCCCGATTCGGGCGATCCCGAAGAGACGATCGACATCGCCCATATCGACGGACAGGTGAAGAAATCCTCGGTGAAGAAAGTCTCATCGCTGGTGGAGCGCCATCCTGACGAGTCAATGGCGATCCTGCGCGGCTGGATGCACGAGAGCTAGGTGATGGTAGCAGCAGTCAAACGCAAGATGATCGACGACCCTTCGGCCCTTGAAGGGCCTGAGAAGGCGGCCGTCATCCTGATGGCGCTCGGCGAGGAGCAGGCCGCGCTGTGGGAAATGATGGATGAGGAAGAGATCCGCATCGTCTCCCAGGCGATGGCAACGCTTGGCAATGTCTCCTCGCAGGCCGTCGAGAAGCTGATCGTCGATTTTGTCGGCTCGATGTCGTCCACGGGCTCCATTTCCGGTTCCGTCGAGCGTACCCAGCGCCTCCTCATGAGCTTCCTGCCCGAAGAGCGGGTGGAATCCATCATGGAGGAACTGCGTGGTCCGGCAGGCCGGACCATGTGGGACAAGCTGGGCAATGTGAACGAGATGGTTCTGGCGAACTATCTCAAGAACGAATACCCGCAGACCGTCGCCGTCGTCCTGTCCAAGGTGCGCTCAGAGCATGCCGCGCGCGTTCTCTCGGCCCTGCCTGAAGATTTCGCGCTTGAAGTGGTCCAGCGCATGCTGCGCATGGAGCCGGTCCAGCGCGAGATTCTCGACAAGATCGAGCAGACCCTGCGCACCGAATTCATGAGCAATCTCGCGCGCACGTCCAAACAGGACAGCCACGAGATGATGGCCGACATCTTCAACAATTTCGACCGGCAGACCGAGAACCGTTTCCTGGCCTCTCTGGAAGAGCGTAATCGCGACAGCGCCGAGAAAATCCGGTCCCTGATGTTTGTCTTCGAAGACCTCGGCAAGCTCGACCCGCAAGGCATCCAGACCCTGCTGCGCGCGGTTAACAAGGACCAGCTGGGTCTCGCCCTCAAAGGGGCGTCCGACACGCTGCGTGACCTGTTCTTCTCCAACATGTCCGAGCGCGCCGCGAAGATCCTGCGCGAGGACATGCAGACCATGGGGCCGGTGCGCCTGAAGGATGTCGATCAGGCCCAGCAGGCCATGGTCAACACCGCCAAGGACCTGGCCGCCAAGGGTGAAATTCTCATCGCCGATGGCGGCGGTGATGACGAGCTGATTTATTAGGATGAACGCTTTGACCACGCGCCACACACCGTTCGGCTTTGACCGTGTCTTTGCAAAGGACGGCACGGTGCTGCGCGATGGTGAGCGGGTCAAACGCATGCTCACCTTAAACGAGGCGCAAGCACAGGCCGACGCCGCCGCAGCCCAGGCCCTGAAGTCTGAAACCGCCGAGTCGGCGCGCGCGGCCACCGAAGCGCTCAAGACACTGTCCGGGCGCATTCAGGCCATTCTGGTGCGCATGGATACCGAATCGGAAGCCATGCGCGCGGACGCAGCGCGTCTGGCCGTGGCAGCCGCCCGCCAGATAGCCGGAGCGGCACTGTCCGCCCACGGCGAGGAAGCGGTACTGGAATGCGCGCGCTCGATCATGGACGATCTGCGCGCCGAACCGCGCATCGCGGTGCGTGTCACGCCCGAGATGGCCGATATCATCGCTGAACGCCTCTACGCGGAAGCCGAACATCGCGGTTTTGAAGGCGCGGTGGTTGTCCGCGCAGACGAAGAAGTGGCGACAGGCGACTGCGTGCTCGAATGGCGGTCAGGCTCGGTCGAGCGGACAGCCTCCGATATCGAGACACGTATAGCCGAGCTGGTTGAGCGCTGGCTCGCGGCGCCGCCGGAAACGCGTGCCGACGCCCCCCCTGTAGAAGACGAGCCGTCCGAGGAGCTCAAACATGGCTGATTCCACCGATCTGGACCTGCCCGACCTGAAAAACCCCGGTGAAAGCGGCGGCTTCGATGATGCCGGAGCCGTCGACATACCGGGCCAGTCGCTTGTGGACGAGGCAATCCGCACCGCCGTGGATCTGGCACCCGTCTATGACGTGCCGGTCAATATCTCGGCCGTGCTGGGCAAGACGCATATCGACGTCAACTCGCTGCTCAAGCTCACCTCCGGCTCAGTGCTGGAGCTGGACCGCAAGGTCGGTGAAGCCATCGACATCTATGTCAATAACCGCCTGGTGGCGCGCGGCGAGGTGGTCGTTGTCGACGACCGGCTGGGCGTGACCATGACCGAAATCATCAAGGACGGAGACTCCGCATGAGCCCCGTCATGACGATGCCTGCTGCACGGAGATTTTGAGCCATGCGTGTACTCATTGTCGGCTCCCTGGGAGGACAATCGGGAACCGCCACCAAGATGGCGATGGACCGGGGCGCGAAAGTCGCACAGGTCGACACCCCTGCGCAGGCCACTGCGTATTTGCGGGCCGGGCGGGGCGCAGACCTGGTCATGGTCGATGTCGGTCTGGATATCGGTGCCTTCATCGCGGCCAACGCCGTGGAGCGCATCACCGTTCCGGTGGTTGCCTGCGGTGTGAATGTCCGCCCCGAGGCCGCCGCCGCTGCCATCCGGGCTGGCGCGAAGGAGTTCATCCCGCTTCCCGCTGATGCCGAGCTGATGGCCGCCGTTCTGGAAGCGGTCAGCGATGACGAGCGCCCGATGGTGGCGCGCGACAAATCCATGCTGGCCGTGGTCGAGCTTGCCAACCGGATCGCCGGATCAGACGCCTCGGTACTGATTACCGGCGAAAGCGGCGTCGGCAAGGAAGTGATGGCGCGCTATCTGCACCGCAAGTCCAAGCGGGCGGCCAAGCCTTTTGTCTCGGTCAACTGCGCCGCCATCCCGGAAAACCTTCTGGAATCCGAGCTTTTCGGCCACGAGAAAGGCGCGTTCACAGGCGCGGTTGCCCGCCGGGTCGGCAAGTTTGAAGAGGCCGATGGCGGAACGCTCCTTCTCGACGAAATCTCCGAAATGGATGCCCGCCTGCAGGCCAAGCTGCTGCGAGCCCTGCAAGAGCGCGAGATCGACCGCGTTGGCGGCTCAGGGCCGGTAAAGGTCAATATCCGCATTCTGGCCACCTCCAACCGCGACCTGCAAAAGGCCGTGCGCGACGGCATTTTCCGCGAGGACCTGCTGTTCCGCCTGAACGTGGTCAATCTGGCCATCCCGCCCTTGCGCGACCGGCCGGAGGATGCGCTGGCGCTCGCCGACCATTTCCTGAAGAAATATGCTGCTGCCAATGGCCTGCCGCACCGCACGCTGAACGATGCCGCCCGGCTGCAGATCACGACCCGGACCTGGGCTGGCAATGTGCGTGAGCTGGAAAATGCCATGCACCGCGCCGTGCTGCTGGCTTCGGGCACCGAGATCGGTCCCGATGCCATTCGCGCACCCGACGGCTCGGCCTTCCAGAGTGGCGGCGGTGTCGCCCGTCAGGCGGCAGAGGCCGCCGATGCCGCCCATCACATGGTCGGGCGCACCGTGGCAGAGGTCGAACAGGATCTGATCCTGGACACGCTCGATCATTGCCTGGGCAACCGCACCCATGCCGCCAACATTCTGGGCATCTCGATCCGCACGCTGCGCAACAAGCTCAAACTCTACAACGACCAGGGCATCAGCGTGCCGGCACCCGGCGAGAGCCGCGCCGGAGCAGCTTGATGACCTGCCCCTCGTCCTTCGAGACGGCCTGCGCCCTCCTCAGGATGAGGGGCGATCGTCCGCTGCCCTCCCTCATGCTGAGGAGCGCCCACAAGAGCGCGTCTCGAAGCACCTGCGACGCAAGGACAATGTCCCTTGGCTGACACACCCGCCTCCAGCCCCTCCGCGGGCATAAACTGGCAAAAGCTCGGCCAGAAGCTGGCGCGCGGCGATGTCGCCATGGCGGTGGGCGTGCTGGCGATCCTCGTCATGCTCATCCTGCCTATGCCGCGCGCGCTTCTGGACATCTCGCTGGCGGTCTCGATCTGTTTTTCGGTGCTGATCCTGATGACGGCGCTGTTTATCCGCACGCCGCTGGAATTCACCGCCTTCCCGGCCATCCTGCTGATCGCGACCATGCTGCGGCTCGGCCTCAACGTGGCGTCGACACGCCTGATCCTGTCAGAGGGCCATCAGGGCACAGCGGCGGCCGGTGACATCATCCAGGCGTTCGGCGCGTTTGTGATGCAGGGCAATTTCGTTATCGGCATCATCGTCTTCATCATTCTGGTGATCGTGAACTTCATCGTCATCACCAAGGGCTCGGGCCGGATCGCCGAAGTCGCCGCCCGCTTCACCCTCGACGCCATGCCCGGCAAGCAGATGGCCATTGATGCCGACCTTTCGGCCGGCCTGATCAGCGAGGACGAGGCTCGCACCCGCCGCAAGGAGCTGGAAGACAAGTCCAACTTCTTCGGCGCCATGGACGGTGCCAGCAAGTTCGTGCGCGGCGACGCCGTAGCCGGCATTCTGATCACCTCGATCAACCTGATCGGCGGCATGATTATCGGCGTGGCGCAGTCCGACATGGCGTTCGGCGATGCCGCCTCGACCTATTCCACGCTGACCATCGGGGACGGTCTGGTCTCGCAGATCCCGGCGCTCATCGTGTCGCTGGCCGCCGGTCTGCTGGTCTCCAAGGCAGGCGTAGAAGGCGAAGCCGACAAGGCCGTGTTCGGCCAGCTCGCCGCCAACCCGACCAGCATGGCGTTGGTGTCGGCAGCCGCCATTTCCATCGGCCTGTTGCCCGGTATGCCGCTCATTCCCTTCGCGGTTCTGGCCGCAGGGGCGGGCGCCACGGCTTTCGTGATGAACCGGCGAAAGGTGCAAACCGCCGAGCGGGCCGCCGCCAGCATCGAGACCGAAGCGCTCGAAGCGCGAAAGCAGACCGAAGCGCCGATCGAGGACTCACTGCATATCGACGAGCTGAAGATCGAGCTGGGCTATGCGCTCCTGCCCCTCATCAACGATGTCGAGGGGCGCCGCCTGACCGACCAGATCAAGGCGCTGCGGCGCAATCTGGCGCAAGATACCGGCTTCGTCCTGCCCAGCGTGCGCATTATCGACAATATGCAGCTGACCGCCGAAGACTATGTGATCCGCATAAAGGAGATGGAGGCCGGTGCCGGCCAGCTGAAAATGCGCCATCTGCTCGTCATGGACCCGGCTGGCCAACAGGTCTCGATGCCCGGCACGCACGTGAAGGAACCCGCCTTCGGCCTGCCCGCCACCTGGATCGAGGAAAATGCCCGCGAGGAAGCCACTTTCCGCGGCTATACTATTGTCGATCCGGCCGCCGTGCTGGTCACCCATCTGACGGAACTCCTGCGCGAGCATCTGGCCGATCTCTTGTCCTATTCGGAAGTCGAAAAACTGCTCGACGGCCTGTCCAAGGAGCACAAGAAGCTGTTGGACGACATCACGCCCGGACAGATCACCCGCGCAGGCATTCAGCGCGTCCTGCAGAACCTGCTCAAAGAGCGGGTCTCGATCCGCGATCTGGCCGGCATTATCGAGGGCATCGCAGAGGCCTCCGGCGCCACACAAAATCTCGATGCCATTACCGAGCATGTGCGCAACCGGCTGGCCCGCCAGCTCTGCTTTGCCAATCGCGGACCCGATGGCGCGCTGCCGGTGCTGAGCCTGTCGCCGCAATGGGAGCAGGCCTTTGCCGAGGCGATGATTGGCGATGGCGACCGCCGCCAGCTGGCCCTCGCCCCGACGCGCCTGCGTGATTTCGTGGCCGCCGTGCGCGATGCCTTCGACCGGGCCGGCGCATCAGGCGACGTGCCTGTGCTGCTGACCAGCCCGGCTGTGCGCCCCTATGTGCGCTCCCTGACCGAGCGCTTCCGTCCTTCTACAGTGGTCATGAGCCAGAACGAGATCCACCCCAGCGCGCGGCTGAAAACCGTGGGCTCGATCTAGGGAAGGGTTGAGCCATGCGCCTTCGCACCTTCACCGCTGCCTCGATCAGCGAAGCCATGGCGCAGGTGCGCCGGGAGCTCGGACCGGACGCGATCATCGTCGCCACACAGGAACAGGCCGACGGCGCAGTCAGCGTGCGCGCCGCCGCCGAGGAAGGTGCGGTGCAACCGGCCAAGGACTCGCCTGCACTGGCGACCAAACGCCGCGAAGCCCAGCGCGCACGCGGGCGCGGGGACCATGCCGACGGGCTGACGCGTATCGCCCGCGCACTCGCCTGGCATGAAGTGCCTGACAGCGCCGCCGAAGCCATCATGGACGCGGCCATCAATCTGGAAGACTCTGAGTCCACCGCCACGCTCGCCCATGCGCTGGACGCGCGCTACGCGGTCCACCCCGTCGAGATCAGTCCGGCCCGGCCGATCCTGTTTGCCGGCGCGCCGGGGGCCGGCAAATCCTCTGTCATGGCGCGCCTCGCGGCGCGCGCTGCGGCACAAGGCGTAACCCCGCTTCTGGTCTCTTGCGACCAGCGCGCAGGCGCAGCCGCCCAGATGGCAACCTATGCGAAGGCCCTGCAGCTCGATTTCGAAGCCGCGCCGGGTGCGCACGAGCTGGACATGGTGCTGGACGGCGCAAACGGCCGCCCGGTCTTCATCGATACGGGCGGGATCAACCCGTTTGATCTCGATGCGCTGGAAAGCCTGACATACCTTGCCGCCACTGCCGACGCAGAGATCATCGCGGTGATGGAGGCCGGTCAAATACCCGCCGATGCAGAAGATGCCGCCGCGCTCTTCACCTCCATCGGCGCGGCACGCGTAATCTTCACCCGCCTCGATATTGCCCGGCGTCTGGGCACGGTGCTGGCCGCCGGAGAGGCAGGCCTCTCCTACGCGCATATCGCCGCCTCGCCCTTTATCGGATCGGGCCTTGCCCCGGCCACGCCCTTGCGGCTGGCGCGCGCCCTGCTGGAAGACCCTCACGACGACCTCACCGACGACGGGCCTGAGGAGGCCGCATCATGAAACAGTATTTTGGCACCGCCCTGACCGACCAGCCGCGCAAGGCCGGTTCACTCCTCGCCATCGCCTCGGGCAAGGGCGGGGTCGGCAAGACGGTGGTCGCCGGGGCGCTGGCCAGCGCCTTTGCGGCCCGCCAGGAGCGCACGCTTCTGGTCGATGGCGATCTGGGCATGGCCAATATCGATGTGCAGCTGGGGCTCGATCCGCGCGGTGATCTTTCCGGTGTCATGTCCGGGCAGATTTCGTTGGCCGAAGCCGTGTCGTGCGTCGCGGGCGGCGCGGACCTGACCGGCGGGTTTGACGTGATTGCCGGGCGCTCCGGCTCCGCCGCTCTGGCAGGGCTTGATACAGCCGGTGCGGCGCGCCTCGCCGCCGGCATAGCCGCCGCCTCCATGACCTATGACCGCTCGCTGATCGATCTGGCCGCAGGCGCCGACCGCGCCACCATCCGCCTTGCCGCCGCCGCCGATGATGTAGTGCTGGTCATGTCCGATGAACCGACCTCGCTCACCGATGCCTATGCGTTCGTGAAGCTGCTGAGACTGAGGGATGAGGGCGCTGCGCCCTTCATCATCATCAATAACGCGCCGGACAAGGCGAGCGCGGAGATGGCCTATGCCTCTTTTGCGCGCACCTGCGAAAGCTTCCTGGGCTTCCGCCCGCCGCTGGCCGGGATCATCAGGCGCGACCCTAATGTGCCCAAAGCCATCCGCGCGCAGACAGCGTTGAGAACGTTTGCCCCCGGCACAACGGCTATACGCGACATTGAAACCATTGCTGGGCTGCTTGCTGCGGGGTCTGAGACCGCTTACGCTTGATCCATCCGGTGGGGGCCGGGCGATAGACGCCCCGGGGGGAGCCATGATCGAAGAATTTGCCACCCGGCTGATCGCCGGGTTTACACCCGCAACGCTGATCTTGTTGACGCTGGTGGCTATTGTCGCTGCGCTGGTCATGCGCCGCTGGAGCCAGCTGTCCGCCGCCACGCTCTTTGCCTTCGGCGTGGATTGTGTCGCGCGCTACCTGCTTGAACTGGGCGGTGTGGAGGGCGTGCCGGTCAATTTCGCCATGGAACTGGCCATGTCACGGCTCGATACCGGCGCGATCAGCGCCATGGCCCGCCCCTTCCTCTATCTGGGCGTCATCGCCGCCCTGTTCTGGGTGAAGAAACGGTATGGCGGGAGGTAGCGCCACTCCGAAAAAGCTGCGGCGCGCATTAGGGCAAATGCGCGCCGCAACAACCGACAGACCGGCTATATAAGGGCAAGCCCTTTAGGGGAGGATTTCGGCCGGCTGTCCGTCTGCGGTGACCTGCGCCTCGATGATCGCGGCGGCATTCTCAAACGCTTCTTCGGTCTCACGTCCGCCCATGAAGACGGCCTGACCTTCGGAAAGCACCGGCCCGTAGAGCAGCGTGCCTTCGGCATCGTCCTCAACCGAGAATTCCGACGCGAGCATGATCTCGTCCCAGGCTGCGCGCACATCGGCCCAGTAATCGGCTGTGGCCGCCCAGTAGCGATGGGCGTTTTCCGCGCCCGTCAGCTCTGCCCGGCGATAGGTGTTGATACCGTGCTCGCGCACCAGCTCGCGAGGGCTCCCATCGCGCAGGACCAGCTTGGAATTGTCCTGCTCATGGGTCCAGCCCCACTCGGTAACCGTGTGACGGTTGACCGCGGCAATGGTGTCATAATCATCGCGCGTGGTGGCATCACGGCGCGGCAGCGGACGCCAGGAAACCGCAGGCGTCCACGTGGAGGCACCCTCGCCATGCTCCCAGCGGGCCAGACCGGCATAGCGCGGGGAATCGTCGACCTGATAGACGGTCTGTGACCAGGCTCCGCGCGCATCCTCGGCGCTGACCTCGTCCATCTCCCAGTTGCCAAACCCGCGATAGGCCATCAGGCGCGACGGCTCGTAGTGCCAGTCCTGACGCCAATGCTTGATGACCATCGGATCATCGCGCTCGCCGACCAGCAGCAGGTGCTGCAGCGAGATATAGCCCGGCTCGTCAGCGATCACGACGACCACTTCGCGCGCCGGCGTCTCGGTGGAGGGGCGCAGCTCGTAATCGGATGCAATCGGCAGGAATTCGCTGAAGGCGAAGGTCACCTCATACTCGCCTTCCATCGCCAGAATCGCCTGACGGTCGGCCTCGGCAGGCATGGCAGCCTCGCTGTGCACCGCCACACCCGCTTCATTGACCGACAGCGCCGCCACAGGGGCGGCGAATACCGCCAGTGCGGCGAGCCCGCCTGTCAGTCCTGCTACCAGATTTTTCATGTTTCTCGCTCCTTGCGTCTGGGGGCGGCGGCACGCCTTGCCCTGTCTGGCGCCAGTGCCCGCCCTGTTCAGCTGTGATGGAGCGCTCTTAAGCGCCCTCATGTGTAATTGCAAACGATTCTGACTTGCATTCCGAAAAATGTCTCGACATACATGCCGCAACTGAGACTTATTCGCAATAAGGAAGCTGCATCATGTTCTCCCCAGACCACACCTTGCCTGCCGCCGCGCGAGTCCGGACCGCCCTGCTGGCGGGCGCCGCCGCCCTGGCCCTGCTGCCTGCCAGTGCGCTGGCCAATGATGCTGACACCGCGCAGGCCAATGAGGCCAGCGAGACGATCATCGTCACCGCCACGCGCACCCGCCTGCCCAATTTCGACTATCCGGGTCTGGCCTCGGTAATTGATCTGGAATGGCTGGAGACCGAGCGCCCCTCCGATCTGGCTGATCTTTTGGGCGATACGCCCGGCCTCGAAGTCGCAGGCGGTCCGCGCCGCACCGGTCAGACGCTGTCCTTGCGCGGCTTTGGCCGGCAGAACATTGCCCTGCTGGTCGATGGCGCGCGCCAGAATTTCTCCTCGGCCCATGATGGCGTGCTCTTCCTCGACCCGGGCCTGCTGGCCCGCGTGGAAACCGTGCGCGGCGCGGCTTCCGCGCTTTACGGATCTGGCGCGTCCGGCGGTGTCATCGCGTTCGAGACGGCCAATGCCGATACCTTCCTGCGGGCGGGCGAGACCTCCGGCGTCCGGGTCTCGGGCGGCTATCGGTCGGGCAATGAGGAAACACGCGGATCTGCCGCGCTCTATGCACGCAATGATGTGGCGTCGGGCCTGGTTGCCCTGTCGGCGCGCTCATCGGGTGATATCGCGCTGGGTTCAGGCAATGACCTGCCTGCCGATGATCAGGTCGTCTCCCTGCTGGCCAATGGCGAGTGGCGTGTCAGCCCCGGCCTGACCCTGTCGGGCGGCATATTGTCCTTCCGCAATGAAGCCAGCGAGCCCAATAACGGCCAGGGCGCGCAAACGGCGGCGGCTGGAAACCCGCTCATGCAAAAGGATGTCGGTGCCGACACCTATCGCGCCGGTGTGCAGTTCGCCCCCGAGGGACAGTCCCTGATCGGGTTCGAAGCCACGCTCTACCGTACCGAAGGCATGGTGGACGAGTATGACCCGATCGCCGACCGCTTCATCACCCGCGACCTTGTGACTAACGGTGTCCGCGCGGAAAACCGCTCCGAGTTTCTGCTGGGCAGCCTGCCCTTCGCGCTGACCGTGGGCGGCGAATGGTATGAAGACGAGCAGACCGGCACTGACAGCACCGTTCCAACGGGCGTTCGCGGCGGTGTGCCCAACGGCACCACCACATTCTACGGGGCCTATCTGCAAGGCGAGACGGAGTTCTCTGTCGGCTCTCTGGGCCGCGTGATCCTGCTGCCGGGCGTGCGTTGGGACAGCTTTGAAAGCGACAGCGATATTGGCGGCGCCAATGAGGACGAGGCTGTATCGGCCCGCTTTGGCGCCACCTGGGCGCCGGTGGAATCGGTGCGCATTTTCGCCAGCTGGGCGGAAGCCTTCCGCGCGCCGTCGCTCAACGAGCTCTATCTGGACGGCACGCACTTCCCTGTGCCCCACCCGGTGCTGGGCGCACCGGTTTTCGTCACCAATGAATTCGTTCCGAACCCGGACCTGCGCCCGGAAACCAGCGAAACGCTGGAGATCGGCGCCGGCTACACCCTGACGGGCCTGTTCACCAGTGATGACCGGCTTGAGGTGAAAGGGGCATGGTTCCGCACCCGCGCCGATGATTTGATTAATCTGGCGGTGGCCTTTGCCTTCGACCCGACCTGCTTTGCGCCGCCCTTCTTCGCGCCCTGCTCGGCCGGCACGTCCTTCTCCAGCAATGTCGACAGCGCCGAGCTGGAAGGCTTCGAGATTGCCGGGCTTTACCAGAACGGACCGCTCAGCCTGTCCAGCGCGATCTATCAGGTGGACGGCGAGAACCGGGTGACGGGCGCTCCGCTCGGCTCGCTGCAGCCCGTTCAGGGCTATATGCGCGGCGTGTGGAGCTTTGACCAGGCCGATATCGGCGCCCGGGTAAGCTTTGCCGGTGACTTTACCGACACCGCGACACCGGCCGAAGAACGCGACGGCTTTGCCGTGCTGGACGTGTTTGCCAGCTGGCAGCCCTTCGAAGATCGCGGCCTGCGCGTCAATGCCGGCGTGGAGAATGTGTTCGACACCGATTATGAGCGTGTGTTCGCAGGCGTGTCCGAAGCCGGTCAGACCTTCCGCCTCGACCTGACCTGGCAGGGCGGCTGGTAGAGGAAAGTAGCTGGCTGCCTATGCGCGGCGCGACCGGGCGAATGCCCCGGAGTAGCTGACACAAGACCGGCTGGTTGAGGGACCGGCCGTAACAAGACCCCCGCACCTGTCCAGAGGGTGCGGGGGTTTTTGTTTGGTGGAGCGCGCCCTTGTCCTGCACGTCCTTTCAGTTCGTCAGCGGGAAAAGCCGAGACGCCGGGGTCCCCGCTCGGGGGCGGGGACCCATTGTCGAGCTCAGGCGGCGCAATATGGGTCCCCGTTCCCCGTTTTCATGGGGACAGGCGGGGCGGGGGACCGCGGTGGAGAGACTTCACGGCAAGCTGGCAAGACTTCCACAATGGACACACAACCGGGGTCTCCGGCTTGACCGGAGACCCATGGTCCAGCGTGACGGAATCTTTCATGGGTCCCCGCTCGGGGGCGGGGACCCCGGTGGAACCACTGAAGCGACACCCCGGCGCGCAGCCCGCAGGGGCTGCGAAAAGAAGGGGTGTCTAGTGCGCAGCCCGGCGCATGCGTCCCGCGATCTCGTCCATCTCGGCCTGTTCGGCAGCGCGCACGGCATCTTCGATGCGCGCCACGCGGCGCTCCTCGAGAAGCTCGTACTTTTTCAGCTCGCCGAACGCCGTTTCCAGCCGCTCGCGCAGATCATCCGCCTGGGTTTCCACCTCGCGTTCGGACGCGCGCAGGTTTTCCTTGCGCTGGATAACCGAGCGCGCATAGGACCCATAGGCCAGATAGCCTTCCCGGCTCTCCGATGCAGCGGCCTGTTCGCCCGGAACACTCGCCTCCAGACGTTCAATCTGGTCGGCGATTGCCGCGCGGGCGCGGTCGATATCGGCCATCTGCTTTTGCAACTCTTCCACCTTGAACCGGGCGAGCCGGATCAGCGGGGCATGAGAACGTGTGCTCATCTCTTACTCCTTTCCATCCACCACAATCTCCGACAGGGCCGTGAAACTCGCCTCGATTGTGGCGGTTTCATCTTTTCCCTGTCCGAGGAACGCTTCGAGCGGGCCGTTGAGCGCAATCGCGCGGTCGACCTCTGTATTGGACCCGGCGGCATAGGCTCCCAGCCGGATAAGTTCTTCCATGTCTGCATAGGCGCTCAACGTGCGGCGCGCTTCGGCGACTATCGGCGCTTCGCCCGGCCCGTAGACTTCCGGCGCGGTACGCGAAATCGATTTGAGAACGTCGATGGCCGGGAAGCGGCCACGCTCGGCAATCGCGCGCGTCATCACCACATGGCCATCCAGAATGCCGCGCACCGCATCGGCAATCGGTTCGTTGTGGTCATCGCCATCAACCAGCACCGTGAACAGCGCCGTGATCGATCCGCACCCGTTCTCGCCGGGGCCTGCACGCTCCATCAGGCGCGGCAGTTCGGCAAAGACGGACGGGGTATAACCGCGCGTGGTCGGGGGTTCGCCCGCTGCCAGGCCAATCTCGCGCTGGGCCAGGGCAAAGCGCGTGACCGAATCCATCAGGCACAGCACATTCAGGCCCTGATCGCGGAAATACTCTGCCACCGTCAGTGTCATATAGGCGGCCTGACGGCGCGACAGGGCAGGCGCATCGGATGTCTCGGTGATGACAATGGCGCGCGCGCGGCCGTCCTCGCCGAGCACGTCATCGACGAATTCGCGTGCCTCGCGGCCCCGCTCGCCGATCAGGCCGATCACGATCACATCCGCACTGGTGCCGCGCGTGATCATGCTCATCAGGACAGACTTGCCGACGCCGGAACCGGCAAACACGCCAAGGCGCTGGCCGATCCGCATGGGCGTAAATGTGTTCAGGGCGCGCACGCCCAGATCAAGCCGCGGCCCCAGCGCATCGCGCTGATGGGCGCACGCCGGGCTACCCTTGATAGGATAGGCGCGGGTGCCTTCCGCGAGCGGTCCATTGCCGTCACGCGGCTGGCCGAACGCATCGATGACCCGGCCCAGCCACGCCCGGTGCGGACGAACCGCCATGCCGTCCGGATCGATGCGCGCCGGCGCACCGGCACGAATGCCCGCAAGATCGCCATGCGCCATCATGAGAGCGGTATCGCCGCGAAAGCCGACAACCTCGCAGCGCTGCGGGTTTTCACCGGCGCCGACAAAGACACTGGCGCCAAGCGTCAGGCCCGCACGGGGGCCCTCGGCCTCGATCAGCAGGCCGTTGATAGCCTTGACGCGTCCCTTGAAGACGCGCGTTTCGATATCCTCGATACGCTCGATCAGGCCCTGCACCGCGCTTCTCGCTTTTCTGCCGTCCAGCATCGTTCTGACACCGTGTTGCAAGCTTTTAACGCAAGTGCGGTTTCATCCGCGTAAACGACCCGGCAACGCCTCGCTCACACTTTCTCCACAGCCATTCACAGCAAAAAATAAGCCCCGTTGCCCCAGAGCCACCACGTGCAGTATCAATGCGTTAACGGGGAATACGGTCGGCAGGACTCGATTCCATCCCATGAGTCAAACAGTCGTTAACTTTCTCGAAGGAATTGTCGCGTCATTGTGCGAAGCACGTTAACCATGGGGACGACGCGCTGGGTCAGGTGATTCGCGCGAGCGGCTGCGGAGAGGGACCGATGCGGGTACTGCTCATCGAGGATGATCGCGCGACAGCGCAGGGCATCGAACTGATGCTGAAGTCCGACGGCTTCAATATGTATACGGCCGATCTGGGCGAAGAGGGTGTCGATCTCGGCAAGCTCTACGACTACGACATCATCCTTCTGGACCTGAACCTGCCGGACATGCCGGGTTTCGACGTCCTGAAAACACTTCGTCTTGCCAAGGTGGATACGCCCATCCTGATCCTGTCGGGTAATGCCGACATTGATAACAAGGTGCGCGGCCTGGGTTCAGGCGCGGACGATTACATGACCAAGCCCTTCCACAAGGAAGAGCTGATTGCGCGCATCCACGCCATCGTGCGCCGCTCCAAAGGTCACAGCCAGTCCATCATCCGCACCGGCGAAATCGCTGTAAATCTGGACGCCAAGACGGTGGAAGTGAACTCCCAGCGGGTTCACCTGACCGGCAAGGAATACCAGATGCTCGAGCTGCTCTCCCTGCGCAAGGGCACGACGCTCACCAAGGAAATGTTCCTGAACCATTTGTATGGCGGCATGGACGAGCCGGAACTGAAAATCATCGACGTCTTCATCTGCAAGCTTCGCAAGAAGCTGGAAGCGGCCACCGGCGCGAAAGCGCCTATCGAGACGGTCTGGGGACGCGGCTATGTGTTGCGCGACCCGGTCGAGGAAAAAGGCGCGGCGTAAGTCCGCCTCTCCTACTCACACATCAGAAAAGCCCCGGCCGATGCGCCGGGGTTTTTTTCCATGTCCAACGGCCAGCTTCGATCCCCGACAGTTTTCATTAACCGCGATCGCGATCTGTGCTATCATCATGGCGTTACAGGGCAGCCCCGGACGGGGGCGTAGCATCCCCTCACCTGCCCCCGGACGGCTGACAGACACAAGCGCTTGCCCCTTCGTAACAGGAGGTAGAGAGATGCGTTTTCTGATCAGTCTTGGCGCACTGGCGCTGCTGGTTCCTGCCAGCGCTGCTGCGCAATCCACTATCATCATCGGTACCAGCCAGGCCCGCGGGTGCTACGAAGCCGCCATGAGCGGGGCCAGCCGCACCGGATCGGGCCTCGAGCGCTGCGAAGCAGCTCTCGAAGCGGGACAATTGTCCCGGCGCGACCGCGCGGCAACCGAAGTGAATATGGGCATTCTGCTGGCACATGCCGGACGCCATGGTGAGGCCATGGATGCCTATAACAGGGCCATTGATATCCGCCCGGACCTCGGAGAAGCCTGGCTCAATCGCGGTATCGCCCATCTGGAACACCGCGACTATGCCACCGCCGAGGCCGATTTCACCCGTGCGCTGGAACTGGGCGTGCGCGAGGAGCACAAGGTCTATTTCAACCGGGCCATGACCTACGATGCGCGCGAGCAATACCCGCAAGCCTATGCGGACTTCCAGATGGCTCTGGAATTATCGCCCGGCTGGCCTCTGCCCTTGCGGGAGCTGGAACGTTACGAAGTGGTGCGAACGCCGGTGAACGGCTAACGCTTCAGGCCTTGCGGCGAACGCCGCTCAGGCGACAGCCCGCGCCGGCATCGGGGCGGGCTGCACTGCGGGCTCGTTGCGCACATAGAGGCCGCGTTGACCGGCGACAGGTTTCAATCTGTCGGTCAGGCCGACCACGGTTTCTGCCGCGCCCAGAACCAGATAGCCGTCAGGCGGGAGTTGCGCTGCGAGACGGTTGAGAATTTTCGCTTTCGCCTCGACGTCGAAATAGATCAGCACATTGCGGCAGAAGATGATGTCGAGCTGGCCGTAGCGGGAGAAATCGTCTAGCAGATTGCCGGTCTCATAGCGGATCATCTGGCGCAGCTCCGGCTTTACCCGCCAGCTATCACCACTCTGGTCGAAATGCTGTACGAGCCGCTGGATCGCGAGCCCGCGCTGCACCTCGAACTGGCTGTAAAGCCCGGCTTTCGCCTTCTCCAGCACATGCGCGCACATATCCGTGGCGAGGATCGAGGCGTCAATCCCGCTCATCTCGCGGATCAGCATGGCCAGCGAATAGGGCTCCTGCCCGGTCGATGCGGCCGCGCACCAGATTTTCAACGCCCGCCCGCCACGCGCCTGACGCAGGGCCGGGGCCATGACATCGCTGAACAGTTCAAACGGCGTCTTGTCGCGGAAGAAAAAGGTTTCGTGGGTGGCAAGCGCTTCGGAAGCTGCCGCGCTCAGGCGCTGATCGCCGCGCATCATGGCGTCGACAATCGCTTCGGGGCCGGTCATGCCCTCTGCGCGCGCCAGCGGTGCCAGACGGCTTTCGATCAGATAACCCTTCTCGGGACCCAGCACGAGGCCGGAGCGCTTCTTCACCTCGGCAGCGAGGAATTTGTATTTGGCTTCGCTCAACATCAGCGCGCTCCTGTAAGCCGGCGGGCAAGGTCCGGTCCAATCTGGTTCAGCGGCAGGACAAGGTCTGCAAAACCGGCCTCGGCCACCGCGCCCGGCATCCCCCAGACAACGCTCGACGCCTGGTCCTGCACGATCACACCGCCACCCGCTTCGCGCACATGGCCCGCCCCGCTGCGCCCGTCAGAGCCCATACCCGTCAGGACCACGGCCAGAAGGTGACTGCCCGCAGCGCGTGCACAGCTTTCAAACAGCGGGTCGACAGATGGGCGGCAGAAATTGATCGCCGGACCCTGATCCAGACGAACGCGGAACTGGCCGGGACTGCCCTCAATGCGCATGTGAAAATCGCCCGGCGCTACATAGACATGGCCGGGTTTCAGGATCTCGCCCTCGACCGCTTCACGCGCTGGCAGCCCTTCGCGCGCGAGATGCTCGGCTAGAATGGCGGTGAACACTTTGGGCATATGCTGTGTAATGACAATCGGCACACGGATAGAGGCCGGAATAACGCTGATGACCTGACGCAGGGCTTGCGGGCCGCCGGTCGACGCACCGATCGCCAGAAGATCAATCCGCGATGGCAGGGCCCGCCCGGACGCGGCAGAGGGACCCGCTGCCGCAGGCGAAGGCGCAGTGCCCGCGCCGGGCGTGCTGGCCGGGCGTTGCGGGGCGTAGCGCGGGGCCAGAACCGCCAGCTTGTCGAGCAATTCAACGCGGTAGCTTTCCGCGCCGCCCATGCGGCTGGTATCGGGCTTGGGGGCGAAGTCTGCGGCACCCAGCGAGAGCGCCTGCAGGGTCACTTGCGCGCCCTTCTGGGTCAGCGTGGAGGCCATGACGACGCGCGTACGCGGCGCGGCCTCCAGTATCTGTGGCAGTGCGGTCAAGCCGTCCATGCGCGGCATTTCGATATCGAGCACCACCAGATCGGGCTGGAGTTCCCTGGCGCGCTTCACGCCTTGCTCGCCATCAGAACACGTCGCCGCCAGCGCCAGACGCGGATCGGCCTCGATCCAGCGGGCGACCAGCCCGCGAACCACAGCAGAATCGTCCACCACCAGCACGCGCGGCAACGCCGCAGAACGCGAACCGGGGGGAAGGGAGGCGGCGGGGTTCATGGCAGGAAACGGGCTCACATCAGCCCGGCTTCGGCGAATTTGGAGCCGATAATATCGCCGTCAAACGGCTTCATGACGTATTCGTCTGCGCCTGCCCGGAGGGCCTGGGTAATGTGGCCCATATCGTTTTCGGTTGTGCAGAACACCACGACCGGGCGCTTGCCATTCTGTTCGGAGCGCAAGGTGACGAGAAAATCGATCCCGTTCATCACCGGCATGTTCCAGTCCAGAAGGATCGCGTCGGGCATCGCCTTGCGGCACTGGTCGAGCGCAACTTTCCCGTCCTGGGCTTCCTCGCAGGAAAAACCGAGGTCTTCGACTATCTTGCGGGCCACCTTTCGGATCACCCGGCTATCATCGACCACCAGACAGGTTTTCATCGCCCTCGCCCTTTTCGATGTCAGGCCACCATTGCCATGTCGGCAGTGATCAGCCTGTCCATATCCAGTATCGCCAGCAATTCGGTTTCCAGACGGTGAACGCCGGACAAAAGACTGCGCCAGCGCGCGTCCAGATGCGCGGGCACCGGCTCGAACGTATCCTGGCCCAGCCGTAAGACTTCGCCGACCTCGTCCACCAGCACGCCGAAAAGTTCCGCGCCGCGCTCCAGCCCCAGCGACATGCATGGCGCATCGGCCTCGCGCGCAGGCAGGCCGAGACGCATACGCGCATCAATGACCGTGACAATCCGGCCGCGCAGATTGAGCAGGCCGGCAATCTCGGGCCGGGCCAGCGGCACCGGCGTGATCGATTGCGGTGCGAAGACTTCGCGGATCTCGCTGACGGGCGCGCCGCATAGCTGGCCGGCGATACGCACGGTCACGAACTCGCGGCTGGTCTGATAATCGAGTGCCATAATCGCCTTCCTCTATGCTGCGCGCGTTTCGCCGGTGCGCGCGGCCCGGTCCAGCGCGGCGATAAGTCCGCCCCGGTCTGCCGGGCGCATCACGGCCACCATGGCGTCACCATGACCACCGCGGGGATTGTCGCTGACGCCCAGCCGGGGCACATCGGCCCAGTGGCCTTCACCCGCCAGCGCGTCCAGCGCAGCCGGATCGCCGACCAGAGCGGCATATTGCGCGCCCATCTGGGCCGCATCGCGTGCTTCGCGAAGACCGCTGACCACGGTCACGTCATACCCGGCAGCCGCCAGCAAAGGCGCCATCATGCGCCGGGCAAAGGCGTCCGGTTCGACCAGCAGGATCGGATGGCGTCCGGCCCGCGCCGGGCGCTGGGGAGAACCCGACCAGGCCTGCTCCATGTGCCAGGCAATGTCGAGGACTTCAGTGGCGCGGCCCTTGATGATCGCAGAACCGATAACGCCCGGACGTTCAGAGCCCATTTGCAGGTCGAGCGTTTCCTCGACCACGTCGAGAATGGCATCGACCGCGACCCCCGCCGAACGGTCCTCCTCGGAGAACACCAGGACGGCCTGACGCCCCTCGCGCCGAAACTCGTCCACGCCGGAGGCATGGGCAAGCGGCAGCAGGCGTCCACGATACTGCACAACATGGCGCGCATCGACGACCTCGATGGTCGACGCGTCAAATTCCTCCAGCCGCGTAATCAGACTGACCGGCACGGCTTTGACATCGTCCTCGCCGGCACGCACCAGAAGCAGGCGCTGGCGGGAAGGATCCACCGTGCTGGCGGCGGCTTCCTCGGCAGCTTGCGTTTCCTCGGTGGAGTGGGCGAGCTGCTGGGACAGGCCGTTGGGATCGAGAATGATAATGACCGAGCCATCGCCCAGAAGCGTGGCCCCGGAATAGACCGGAATGGCGCGAAGCTGTGCCGAGAGCGGCTTGACGACGATCTCCTCGGTGTCGAGCACGTCATCGACCACGATGCCCAGCTTGCGCCCCGCTGCCTCGATGACAACCACATAGCCATGGCTGGCATCGCTGTGCGTTTCCGGCGCGCCGAGCACCGCATTGAGGCTGATAACGGGCAGGAGCCGGTTTCGAAGCCGTATCATCCGCGCGCCATTGAGCGATTCGATCAAATGCGCGGAGCCTTCGCCAGCGCGCACCAGCTCGCGCACTGCCAGCTGCGGCAAGGCAAAGCGGGCGCCGCCAGCCTTGACGATGAGCGCCGACACGATCGCCAGGGTGAGTGGAATCTTGATGGCAAAGCTGGTGCCCTTGCCCACTTCCGATGTCAGATCGATGGAGCCGCCAATCTGTTCGATATTGGTGCGCACCACGTCCATGCCGACACCGCGGCCGGACAGATTGGTCACCTTGGCGGCAGTCGAAAACCCGGCGGCGAAGATAAAGCGCTGGATCTGCTGCTCGCCCATGCTGGCCAGCTCGTCGGCCGTCGCCAGCCCTTTTTCCAGCGCCTTGGCGCGGATTTTCTCCGGGTCCAGCCCGGCGCCATCATCGGTAATCTTGATGATGATCGCGCCGCCCTCGTGATAGGCCGACAGGCGGATCGTGCCCATTTCCGCCTTGCCTCTGGCAGCGCGCACATCGGGCATCTCGATGCCATGATCGGCAGAATTGCGCACCATGTGGGTGAGCGGATCCTTGATCAGCTCAAGCACCTGCCGGTCAAGCTCGGTCTCCTCGCCTTCCATGATGAGGCGGATTTTCTTGCCGAGATCCTGCTGGGAGTCGCGCACAATGCGCGGCAGCTTGCGCCACGCATCGCCCACCGGCTGCATGCGCGTCTTCATCACCCCGTCCTGCAACTCGGCGGTCACCGATGACAGGCGTTGCAGCGGAGCCTTGAGCGCCGAATCCTCGCTCTCACGGACAATCTGGTGCAGCTGGTTTCGCGCCAGCACGAGCTCGGACACCGTGGTCATCAGGGTTTCGAGCACGTCCACATTCACGCGGATCGTCGATTGCGCGCGCACCGCTTCGGACCTTGGGGCATCCGCCGCCGCACTGGCCGGTGCCTTGCCTGCACTGGTGACGGCTTGAGACGCTGCGGCGACAATGGCCGGTTCGGGCTCATCTTCTATATCGGCGTCTTCATCGTCCTGGGCGGCAATCGCCAGTTCCGGCCCTTCGGTCGACATGAACGCCGCTTCCAGCTCGGCCAGAGAGACCTCGCCTGGACGCAAGGGCCTGCCAAGGTCGGCGTCAAACGGTTCGTCGCCATCGGCCAGCGCTTCAGCCACGGGTTCGGGTGCGGGCGCGGGCTGGGGTGCAGGCGCGGGCTGCGGGGCCGGCGCTGAAGCCTCGCGCGTGGCCAGCTCTTCAAGATCGGCAATCAGGGCAGAATCGTCGCCTGCAGGCTCGCTGCCGGTTTCTTCAAGACCGGTCAGGATCAGCTTGATGCGGTCCAGCGATTGCAGGACCAGTGTCACCGCTTCGGTATCGGCGACCAGCGTGCCGTCGCGGAACTTGCCCAGCAGGGTTTCGCCCGCATGGGCCACCGCTTCGAGCCGCGACAGGCCCAGAAATCCGCACGTGCCCTTGATGGTGTGAAGAAGCCGGAAAATATTGTCGAGCGTCGCCCGGTCAGTGGGGTCGGATTCGAACTTCACCAGCTCGACATCAATCGTATCGAGGCTTTCTGCCGTTTCGGCCAGAAACTCGCCAATCAGCTCATCCATGGTGAACCCGTCTCCTGATTGCCTGACACAACGCAGGCGTGCGCGAATGGCGCGCACTTCTGATCAGGTGTGAAAATCACACGTACAGGGTTAACGCATCGTTTGGCGGATGGCGCAGCCAGACCGTGTCAGGCCGCGTGTGCCTTGGCCTGGGGTTCGAGCAGAGCGACATATTCGATCCGCTCTTCCTCGGCGCGCGCTTCCACGCGCCCGCCATGCTCGCGCGCGATCAGCCCGGCGTAATAAGGCTGGATGGAGCGGCCATCATAACCGTCCTCGCCGGCACGCCCGGCCAGCGCCTCGATATATCCCGGATCAATGCGCGCACGCGGACCCGCTGCGACGATGCGCAGGCGGCTATCACCTGCTTCGTTGGCGCTGGCTTCCACCGTGACAGAGCCACCCCGGGGCACATTGTCCACCGCCAGCCAGATCAGATTGAGCAGCACGCGTGCAGCCGGCTTGTCGAGCCCCGTGGCCTGCACTTTCCAGACAAGCTCCGGCTTGGAACTGGCGAACATGGCTTCAGCGAGGCGTTTCAGCTCGCTGGAATCCACAGTGCCGGGACGCGATCCGCCTGCCCCGAAGGCCAGGCGCACATATTCCAGCTTGGCATGGGCCTGATTGGCGCCGGTGCGGATCAGCGCAATGGCGTCATCGCGCATGTCAGCGGCGTTTTCGTCATCAAGCACCGACAGCGCCGCGCCGAGCGCGGATACCGGGCTGACAAGATCATGGCAAAGCCGGGCGCACAAAAGCGCGGCAAGCTCACTGGCGGAGGGGGTGTGTTGCGTGCTCATGGCGACAAGCATTAGCCGATTCTTGATCGCGAAAGGGTTAACGCGTGTAGCCGATATTCACCGCCCCTACGGCTCGCGGTCATCCTCGTCATAGCCGCGCCGGGAAGAGAAGAAGACCAGCGCCATCAGGCCCGCGCCGACAACGAAAGTCAGCACCGCGCCGATGATCAGCGCGGCCCAGCCATGGCCGCCCACCGCGTTGTCCATGCTCATCCACAGCCGCGCGGACAGCGCTATCGCCGCGATCAGCATGGCGCCCAGAACACCGATGAGAAGCCACGTCTTCATGATCGTCCTTTCCGCGCCATCCCGGCACGCGGGATAATCAGGGTTATGCTTAAGGGAGACATTAACCCTGTCTGAGTCACACATCACCCCTTGGCAAGATGATTCGTCCTTGTCACTGTGTGTGCCGTGCCGGAACGGTCCGGGGAAGATGACAGCGTGTCACGGGGGGTGATACTGGCCTGCATCTTGCCTCTGCGGACCTGCGGTGATCGAAAAAGACCCGCGCGGGAAGAGGGAAATAGTACGCATGTCCGGTTTTGACGTCCGCCTCGCTGACGCCCACCGCTCTCGTGCGCTGGTTTTCTTCGCCACGCTGACCATGGCACTGCTTCTGGTAGCAGCCATACTGGTCAGCCGCACAATGTCAGGCACGTCGGCCTCTGCCGCCGCGCCGGAGATGGACGAGATCCACCCCGCCGGCACTGCACTGATGGCCGAGGCCGCCGAAGCCGCTCCTTCGCTGGACGATATGGTGATGGCTGAACACGCTGTGTTCGCCAACTGCATTGACTGTCCGGTCCTGATGGCCACCGAAGTGACCGTCCGCTCCGGCCAGACCTTTGCCAGCGTCCTGTCCGATGCCGGGGCCAGCACGATTGATGCGGCGCGCGCGATTGCTGCGCTTGATCCGGTGTTTTCCGCCCGTTCGCTGCGCGCCGGCCAGTCGCTGAACCTGTTTTTCGAACGTAATCCGCTGCAGCAAATCTCATCAGATGACGATAGCGGCATCACGCTGACCGGCCTGTCATTCCGTCCCGATTCCGAACGCACCCTGACGGTCGCCCGCACTGCCGATGGCCAATACCGCACACGCGAAGCGGTCATGACGGTGGAACGCGAGATCGTGCGCGCACGCGGCGAGATCTCCTCCAGCCTGTACGCCGCCGCCCTGAATGCCGGCGCGACAGACCGTATTGTTACCGATCTGGCGCTGGTGCTTGGCCACGCGGTCGATTTTCGCACCATCCGCTATGGCGACACGTTCGACATCGTTTTCGAGCGCTACACCAACCGCGCTGGCGAGCTGATCCGGACCGGGAACATCCTCTACATGACCTTCGAAGGCCGGGGTAATCCGCTGGAATATTTCCGCTTTGAAGCGCCCAATGGCGATATCGGCTACTATACCACCGACGGCGAGAGCGCGGCGCGCCTGCTGATGAAAATGCCGATCAATGGCGCGCGTATCTCCAGCCAGTTCGGCATGCGCTTTCACCCGATCCGCCGCACCAACCGGCCCCATAACGGCACAGATTTCGCGGCCCCGACCGGCACCCCCATCTACGCGGCGGGGAATGGCACGGTGGAGCGCGCGGACTGGTTCGGCACATTCGGCAATTATATCCGTGTGCGTCACTCCAACGGCTATCAGACCGCATACGCGCACCTGAATTCCATCGCCCGCGGCGTGCGCGCCGGGACACGCGTGACGCAAGGCCAGACCATTGGCTATGTCGGCACCACCGGCGCGTCGACGGGTCCGCACCTGCACTATGAAGTGCATCTCAATGGCCGCCCGATGAACCCGATGAGCCTTGAACTGCCGACCGGACGCCGTCTGGAGGCTGACGAGCTGGGCATTTTCAACACCGAGCGTGACCGCATCATCGCCCTGCGCGATCAGGCCCTGCCGGCCGCACAGGAAGAGGCCCGCGAGACACTGGTCGCCGAACGGGCCGAGCGGCGCACCAGCGCCGGGTCTGGGGCCAGCGGCCGTCCGTGATCTTTTCAGGCGCCGCAGCGCGGATGGGTTGCCTTGATGCGTCCCGGCACGCCAAGGCGGCCAGAGCGTGACGAATGCGAAGGCGGCCTAATCCCCGCCCGGCACGTCACTCTGCTCGCCCAGCACGCCGCGCAGATAAAGCTCCTTGACCAGCACATAAGCGAATACGGCCAGCGGCGCGGCAAGGATTACGCCGAGCGTGCCAAACAATATGCCGAACGCGAGGATGGAGAACAGGAGCAGCACAGGGGGCAGGTCCACGGCGCGGCGCTGGATGAGCGGCTGAATGACATTGCCTTCCAGCTGCTGGATGACAATGAAAAGCAGCACGGTCCACAACGCCGTGGTGCCGCCTTCAGAAAGCGCCATCAGCAGGGCCGGCACAGCGGCGAGGATAGGGCCGAATACCGGCACGAACTCAAACAGGCCGGCAACAAAGCCCAGACCGATAGCCGAGGGGACACCAATAACGGCGAGGCCGATGCCGGTAAGCAGGCCGACCAGTACCATGGAGGCGAGCTGGCCGAGCAGCCATTGCCGCAAAGCCCGCCCGCCTTTGTTGAACGCGATGCGGGCACGCTTGCGAGGCCCGTCCGGGATCAGGGCCAGCGCGCCATCACGATGCTTGCCCGGACTCGTCGCGATGAAGATTCCCGCCACGATCACCACCAGCAGCGTGGTGGCTGCGTCGAGGACAGCAAGGGTATAGCTGGCGGTCTGCCCCAACAGACCGCCGGAACTGCCCATTTCCTGCAGATGGGACATGAGCTGCCCGCGAAGATCGTCGATGCCAAACCGATCGCCCACAGAGTCGATGCGCTCTGGCAGCTCGTCGGCCAGAGTGGTGACCTCGCCGTAGACCTGAGCGCCCAGAAGCGCGGTCAGGGCCCCCAAGGCGAGAACGATAACCAGCGCAGATAGCAGGATTGACCAGGGCGGGCGGATCCAGCCGACGCGCTCGAACAGCTCCGCCAAGGCGCGCAGCAGCACGGCGACCAGCACGGCGGCAAAGACCAGAAGCAGGACGTGGCTGAGCTGCCAGACCAGCAGGCCCAGCACGATGAAGGCGCCAATGATCAGGGTCAGGTGCCAGCCGGGCGGGAATGCGGGACGTTCGGCGCTGCCGGGTGTGTCGGACAAGATATCTCCGTTTGGACCGTATCTGCGAAGGGCGGCCGGCGTGCGGCGTTACCGGGTGATAACCAATGCCAGGGCGGTCGGTTCCATCCGGGTGCGTTGGCGCTTTGTTGGAACCAGTGACGACGCGCAGGGGTTTCTACCGCTATTGGCCGGGAAGGGTACGCTTCCCCTTTGCAGACCAGGGCAAAGACCCATGAATTGGGAAGAGATGTTCTTTCAGGGCTGGGAAGGCATTGTGCGCACGCTGGTTGTGGGCGCGCTCGCCTATGTGACGCTCGTTGTTTTCCTGCGCATTTCGGGCAAGCGCTCGCTGGCCAAGCTCAACGCGTTCGATCTGGTGGTGACCGTTGCGCTGGGGTCCACGCTGTCGGCCATATTGCTACAGGAATCTATTGCGCTGGCCGAAGGCGCGGTGGCGCTGGGCCTGCTCATCTTCCTGCAATACTGCGTGACCTTCCTGTCAGTGCGCTCGCGCGGGTTTGCAGGGCTGATCCGGTCAGAACCGGCCCTGCTGGCCCGGAACGGTGAGTTCTGTGATGCGGCACTGCGCAAAGCCCGCCTGACGCGCGACGAAGCCGTCAGCGCCATCCGCGCGTCCGGCGGGCGCGATGTGGCCGATGTCCAAACCCTCATCCTGGAAAGCGACGGGACGATCAGCGTGCAGCCGGGACGGCCCTGATCTGCCCTACTGGATGACCGCTTCAGCCAGTGGCAGCGCAGAGCGCCCGACCGCGCGGCCATTGATCTTGAGCGCTCCGGCCTCGGCAGAGACCTGTACCGTGTCACCATCATTGATCGCGCCCTCAAGGATCAAGCGGGCCAGCGGATCCTGCAGCTCCTTCTGGATCACGCGCTTTAAGGGGCGCGCGCCATAGGCGGCATCATAGCCCTTCTCGGCGAGCCAGCTTCTGGCTGCATCATCCAGCGATACCGTCATGCGCCGGTCTTTCAGCAGGGCTTCAAGGCGGCGCAGCTGGATCTCCACAATCGCGCCCATATGCTGCGGCTCGAGGCGCTGGAAGAGGATGGTCTCGTCAATCCGGTTGATGAACTCGGGGCGGAAGTTCGCACGCACCGCGTCCATCACCTGTGACCGGGCGGCCTCCACCGGACCGGCAAGCAGATATTCCGAGCCCAGATTGGACGTCATGATGATGAGCGTATTGCGGAAATCCACCGTGCGGCCCTGACCATCGGTCAGCCGGCCATCATCGAGCACCTGCAGGAGCACGTTGAACACGTCCGGGTGGGCTTTCTCCACCTCGTCAAACAGGATGACCTGATAGGGCCGGCGGCGCACCGCTTCTGTCAGCGCCCCGCCCTCGTCATAGCCGACATAGCCCGGCGGCGCGCCGATCATGCGCGCAACCGAGTGCTTCTCCATGTATTCGCTCATGTCGAGGCGGGTGATGGCGGTTTCATCATCAAAGAGAAATTCCGCCAAGGCTTTGGTCAGCTCGGTCTTGCCGACGCCGGTTGGACCGAGAAACAGGAAAGAGCCGATGGGACGGTTCGGGTCTTTCAGGCCTGCGCGCGCGCGGCGCACCGCATCGGAGACGGCGGCCACGGCCTCGTCCTGCCCGACCACGCGGGCATGGAGGCCCTCTTCCATTTTCAGGAGTTTGGCCCGCTCGCCTTCGAGCATCTTGTCAACCGGCACACCGGTCCAGCGCGAGACAATCCCGGCGATCTGCTCTTCATCAACCACTTCCTGTACCAGCGCGCCCTTGCCGTCGCTGGCACCGGCCTTTTCGGCCTCGGCCAGCTGGCGCTCCAGATCGGGAATGCGGCCATATTTGATTTCCGAAGCACGGCCCAGATCGCCCCGGCGCTCGGCATTGGCCAGCTCGGCGCGCAAGCTATCAAGCTGTTCTTTCAAGTGCGTCGAGGACGCGAGCTTGTCCTTTTCCGCGCGCCAGGCAGCGGTCATCTCCGCTGAGCGCTGTTCAAGGTCGGAGAGCTCTTTGGTCAGCGTCTCCAGACGCGCTTTTGACGCGGCATCGGATTCCTTTTTGAGCGCCTCGCCCTCGATTTTCAGCTGGATGATGCGCCGGTCCAGCTCGTCGAGCTCTTCAGGCTTGGAATCCACCTGCATGCGCAGGCGCGCCGATGCCTCGTCCATCAGGTCGATGGCCTTGTCGGGCAGGAAGCGGTCGGTGATATAGCGGTTGGACAGGGTCGCGGCGGCGACGATGGCCCCGTCGGCGATGCGCACACCGTGGTGGACCTCGTATTTCTCCTTCAGCCCGCGCAGGATGGAGATCGTGTCTTCCACGCTCGGCTCGTCCACGAACACGCTCTGGAAGCGCCGGGCAAGCGCGGCGTCCTTCTCCACATGCTTGCGGTATTCATCGAGCGTTGTCGCGCCAACACAGTGCAGCTCACCGCGCGCGAGGGCGGGCTTCAAGAGGTTGGACGCATCCATCGCGCCATCGGTTTTCCCTGCGCCGACAAGCGTGTGCATCTCGTCGATGAAAAGGATGATTTTCCCATCAGCGGCAGTGACTTCGGACAGGACCGCTTTCAGGCGCTCCTCGAATTCGCCGCGATACTTGGCGCCCGCGATCAGCGCGCCCATGTCCAGCGCCAGCAGGCGCTTGTCTTTTAAGGATTCGGGCACATCGCCATTAACGATGCGCAGGGCCAGCCCTTCGGCAATCGCAGTCTTGCCGACGCCGGGTTCACCGATAAGCACGGGGTTATTCTTGGTGCGCCGGGAGAGCACCTGAATCGTGCGCCGGATTTCCTCATCGCGGCCAATGACGGGGTCAAGCTTGCCCTTGCGGGCCACTTCGGTGAGGTCGCGCGCGTATTTCTTCAGCGCCTCATAGCTCTCTTCAGCAGAGGCGCTGTCGGCGGTGCGGCCCTGACGGACCGAATTGATCGCGGTGTTCAGGGTTTGCGGGGTCACGCCCGCCTGCTTCAATATATCGAAAGGCGCGGTGCCCGGCGTGATCGCCATGGCCAGCAGCAGGCGTTCAGCGGTAACATACTGGTCACCGGCCTTCTTCGCGGCTTCCTCCGCAGCGCTGAGGATTTCAGCTGTCTTGGGCGCCAGATAGAGCTGGCCCGATCCGCCCTCTACCTTGGGCAGGGCATCCACGGCGCGCTTGGCCAAGTCGGCGGCGAGGTCCGCGCGCCCGCCAGCCGCGTTGATCAGGTTTGGGGCCAACCCCTCCTCTTCCTCCATCAACGCGCGAAACACGTGTTCGGGGGAGAATTGCTGGTTCTTCGCCTTCATGGCGAGGCCCTGTGCGGTCTGGATCACGGTCCGCGCACGGTCGGTATAGGTGTCGAAATTCATGCCTTCAGGTCTCCTGAAAAAGGGCAGCGAGACAAGGGGTTAGACGGATGCTGCCCTCTTCGAGGCACAGCCCGCCATCCCTGGTGACATGCATGTAGGTGTGGCATCGAGACCACACAAGCTGGCGGGAGATAAATTATTGGGGCCCGGACCAGAGGTGGAGGGGGCAGCTACCAGCTTGGCAGAATTATTGTAAAGGCAGGAATTCCGGGGTCTCCCGCGCCGACGGGAGACCCGGAAAAAGGGGTTGGTCCGCGCGAATGGCGCGATCTGTACCCGGAGCTGAACACTCTGATGGCGCTGCAAAGATTGGGTCTCCCGTCAGGGCGGGAAACCCCGGAGGAGACTTCGGGAAAAGACCGGAGACCCTAAGCCGCCGCCTCGCCATCACCGCCGGAAGCGGATTTCAGGGCAGCTTCAGCTTCCTTGTCGGCGGCGGAACGCCGCGGACGCCGTGTGCGGGCCGGACGGGGAGTGTCATCGCCCGGCTGATCAGTATTGCCGGGGCCGGGCTGGGCGGCAGCGCTGGCACTGGCGCCCGGATCTACCATGCGCAGCGGGTCGGCGGCTGCATTGTCATCGCCACCTGCCTTGGGGGCCTGCGCGCCTTGGCCGTTTGGCCGGCTGTCGCCATCAGGCCGGCGGGGCGGCCGGCGGTCCCGGCGCGGACGCGGTTGCTGCTGCTCGCCGCCCTGACGGTCGCCATCCTGCCGGTCAGCGTTCTGGCGCTGGGTGTTCTGGCCATCATTGCGGTCATTATTGGCGTTGTCGCCGCCATGGCGCTGGGTCTGATGAGAATGGCGGTCATCGCCGCCATCATTGTCGTCAGCATCATCATCATTCTGGTCGCGATCATCGCGGCGCGGCTGGATGACCTGCAGAATGCGGAAATAGTGCTCGGCATGCTGATAATAATTCTCGGCCATCACCCGGTCGCCAGAGGAGGAGGCGTCGCGGGCAAGCTGCAGATATTTTTCGTAAATATGGGCCGCATTGCCCCGAATTTTCACGTCCGGACCATTGCTCTCGAAATTACGATTGCCCTGGTTGTTATTATTGGGCTTACGCCCGCGGCCGCGTTGACGCTTCATATCGTGGTGGGTCCTCATTTGGTGACCGTCATGTCGTGGAGTACCTGTCCTCTATGGTCTTATCCTGCGGGCCCGTGCCTGGGGTCGCGTTGCGCCAAGCCATGACGCACCTGTGTGACGGTGCTGCATGTCTCTGCAAGATGAGAGCCGGTATTACAGCGAGGGGCACTTGCCACTTTTCAGTTGTAACAGCCCCGTTCCGGCGCGCCACAATCGCTGTACCGGGAACAACCTAGCCTTATCCGCAAGTCATTTCCAAGTCTTTTTCAGTCATGGAGTGCCAGCACGCGGCCATGTCCGGCCAGATCGGCGATGATGCGTGGACCATCAAAGCCGCGCATGCGGGCCAGTTCACACACCGCCGCGCCCTGATCGTGGCCAATCTCGAAGAAGACATGGCCGCCGGGTGTCAGCAAGCGGCGCGCCTCTTCCAGCAGGTGCGGATAGGGGGCCAATCCGCCCTCCCCGCCATTGAGTGCCAGAAGCGGTTCAAATTCAGAAACTTCAGGCTCCAGCGTGGGAATGACCGCGCTGTCGATATAGGGCGGGTTGGACACGATAAGGTCAAACGGGCCTTCAAGCCCGTCCGCCCAGGAGGTCTCATGAAAGGCGATCCGTCCGGCAAGTCCCAGCCGGTCTGCGTTGGATCTGGCGATCTCCAGGGCGGGCGGGGAAATGTCTGTCGCGACAGCGCTGGCGTCAGGCAATTCGCTCAAAAGTGCCAGAGCAATCGCGCCTGATCCGGTGGCAATGTCGAGAATGCGCACGCCTGCGTCGTGATTCGCCAATGCGCCCAGCGCGGCGCGAACGAGCGTCTCGGTGTCACTGCGCGGGGTCAGCACGTCGCGGCTGACTTCCAGCTCGAACGTCCAGAAGGGCTGCATGCCGATGATATGGGACAAGGGCTCGCGCAAGGCGCGCCGGGCTATCAGCGCCTCGAAGCGGGCGGCTTCCTCATCGCTCAAGGGCGCCTGCCCGCGCGCAACCATGCCCGCCGCGTCCAGTCCCAGCGCATGACGCAGGAGCCGGCGCGCATCGTCCTGTGCGTCGTCGATGCCTGCATCTGCAAGGCGGGCCGCCGCCGCTTTCACGAGGGTGTGGAGAGTCATCACGTGCGTGCCGCCTTTACATCCTTGTCCCGGCGGAGGCCGGAATACCTGTTCTCCGGCCCAACGCGCAGCAATCCGCGACGTTCCGCGCACGGCGCATCAGGGCGAGCGGCAGAGAGGAGCATTCGGGAGGCAGGCACGCATCCTTTCACATATCACTTCGTCACCCCACGAAGGTGGGGGTCCAGAGATCATAGGGCTCAGACGTTGGATGCGGCTCCGGGTTCCCGCCTCAAGCGGGAACGACGAATATAAAGTTTTACCCTTCATCCATGGCGGCAAGGCGCGCGGCCTGATCCTCCGCCAGCAGCGCGTCGATCACCTCGCCCAGCGCCTCGCCGGAGACAATTTCCGGCAGCTTGTAGAGCGTCAGATTGATGCGGTGATCGGTAACGCGCCCTTGCGGGTAATTATAGGTGCGGATGCGTTCAGAGCGGTCGCCGGACCCGACCTGGCCTTTTCGCTCTGCGGCGCGGGCGGCGTCCTTTTCGGCGCGCTCCTTCTCGTACAGGCGGGTCTTCATCACCTGCATGGCGATGGCGCGGTTCTGGTGCTGGGATTTTTCCTGGCTGATCACCACGATGCCGGTGGGCAGGTGTGTCATGCGCACGGCAGAGTCCGTCTTGTTGACGTGCTGGCCGCCGGCGCCCGAGGCACGCATCGTATCGATGCGGATATCCTCGTCACGGATTTCAATATCCACATCTTCCGGTTCGGGCAGTACGGCGACGGTGGCGGCGCTGGTGTGGATACGCCCGCCCGCCTCGGTGGCCGGCACGCGCTGGACGCGGTGAACGCCGGATTCAAACTTCAGCTTGCCGAACACGCCGCGCCCGTTGACCGAGGCGATGACCTCCTTGTAGCCGCCAACCTCGCTATCGCTGGCCGACAACACTTCAACCTTCCATCCCTCCTTGGAGGCATGGCGCTGATACATGGCAAACAGGTCGCCGGCGAACAGCGCGGCTTCATCTCCGCCCGTGCCGGCGCGGATTTCCAGAATGACGCTGGCCTCGTCGTCCTTGTCTTTCGGCAGGAGAAGGAGCTGCAGTTCGCGCTCGAGCGCGGGGATGCGCTCTTTGAGCTCCGCGCGCTCTTCCTGGGCCAGCTCGGCCATGTCCTTGTCGCCACCTTCGGCGATGATGGTCTCGGCCTCGGCGAGCTGCACGCGCGCCGATTTCAGCTCGCGCGCCTTCTGCGTCACCTCTTTGAGCTCGGAGTGCTCGCGCGACAGGCGCACAATCTCGTCACCCTCGCTGGCCGCGCCAAGGCGCGCCTCGATCTGGTCGAAGCGGTCGAGAATCTGTTCAAGTTTCTGGTCGGGCAAGCGCATGGGACTGGCGATACACCCTACATGCGCGCGCGTTCAAGCGAGGGAATCATGCCGGGATGGTCATAGTCGGCCATGCGGGCCAGAACATCGCCCACATCGCCGCCTGAAAACAGCATCTCGCGATGCGGGCCTTGCACAAAACCATCGGCCTGCATCCGGTCGAGAAAGGCCAGCAGGCCGTCATAATAGCCGTTCACATTGATCAGCCCGACCGGCTTGGTGTGCCGGCCCAGCGCGCTCCAGGTCCATATCTCGAACAGCTCTTCCATGGTGCCGATACCGCCGGGCAGCGCGATGAAGGCATCGGATTCCTCGGCCATCACATGCTTGCGCTCATGCATGGAGGTGACGATGCGCATATCGGCCACGCGCGGATGGGCAATTTCGCGGTGATGGAGAAAATCGGGGATCACGCCGGTCACTGCGCCGCCGGCATCCACCGCCGCATCGGCCAGCACGCCCATCAGCCCCACCTGCCCGCCGCCATAGACCAGCCGGTAGCCTTCAGTGGCGAGGTGATGCCCCACCTGCCTTGCCATCGCCGCATAGGCAGGGTCGCCGCCGGGGCTCGCCCCGCAATACACACAGATCGATTTCATGGATGTGGTGTAGCGGCAGGGGAGGATTCGGGGAAGGGGGAAGGCGGTGTTGGCCGCGAGCGGGCGGTTCCCCTTGCGGCGCTTAGCGCCGGGGCACTTGAACCTTTGAGATGCCCCTTTTTCGTCGTTCCCGCGCAGGCGGGAACCCAGAGCCACGGCTTCGGTCCTGACGCGACGATCGCTGGACCCCCGCCTGCGCGGGGGTGACGAAGAGAAAGAAACTTTAACGCGTTTCACCGGGATCCGCCGGTGTCCAGCCAGACGGGATCCAGACTTGAGCCGGGAAAACGCACTATCATCCACCAGCTTGCTGTATTGAAAAATGGGTCCCCCGTCGGGGCGGGGGACCCCGGTGGAGAGGCAGTCAAAACGCTGAAACCCCGGACGCGAAGCGATCCGGGGTCTCTATCAACCAGTTCTGCAACAGGCCCCGGATCGGCTTCGCCGTCCGGGGGTTCAGGTGTTTCACCCCTGCCGTTCGACCAGCAATTCCTTGATATGGCCGATCGCTTTGGCGGGGTTGAGGCCCTTCGGACACACATTGGTGCAGTTCAGAATCGTGTGGCAGCGATAGAGCTTGAACGGGTCTTCAAGGTCATCGAGGCGCTCGCCGGTGGCCTCGTCGCGGCTGTCGGCGATCCAGCGATAGGCCTGAAGCAATGCGGCGGGGCCCAGATACTTGTCTGAATTCCACCAATAGGACGGGCAGGCGGTCGAGCACGAGGCGCACAGGATACACTCATAAAGCCCGTCGAGCTTTTCGCGGTCCTCGATAGACTGGCGCCACTCGCCCTGCGGGGTTGGTGTGGTGGTTTGCAGGAAGGGTTTGATACTGGTCAGCTGGGCGTAGAAATTGGTCAGGTCCGGCACCAGATCCTTGATCACCGGCTGGTGCGGCAGAGGCGAGATGGTGACGCTGCCCTTGTAGTCATCAATGGCGGCGGTGCAGGCAATCGTGTTGCGCCCGCCAATATTCATCGAGCAGGAGCCGCAAATCCCCTCGCGGCAGGAGCGGCGGAAGGCCAGCGTGGAATCGATCTCGTTCTTGATGAAGAACAGCGCGTCCAGCACCATCGGCCCGCACCGGTCCATGTCCACTTCATAGGTGTCCCAGCGCGGATTCTCGCCCGTATCGGGATCATAGCGGTAGACCTTGAAGGCGCGCGTGTTCTTCGCGCCCTCCGGCTTCGGCCAGGCCTTGCCTTTTTTGACTTGCGAGTTTTTCGGCAGTGTCAGCTGGACCATGTCAGTCGTGTCCTGTTTGCGGTCGGTCTAGTAGACCCGGGCCTTCGGCTCGATATAGGCGATGTCGTTGGAGAGCGTGTATTCATGCACCGGACGGTCACCCAGCGTCACCTTGCCGGTCGTCTCCTCGTACCAGGCGAGCGTGTGCTTCATCCATTTTGTGTCATCGCGGTCGGGGAAATCCTCGCGCGCATGGGCACCGCGGCTCTCGGTGCGCGCCGCGGCCGAGTTCACGGTGACAGCGGCCTGGGCGATGAGATTGTCAAACTCCAGCGCTTCGACAAGGTCCGTATTCCAGATCATAGAGCGGTCTTTAATCGCGATATCGGCAGAGCCGGAGACCACTTTGGCGATGCGCTCCACGCCCTCGTCCAGCACGTCTTTAGTGCGGAAGACGGCGCAGTTTTCCTGCATGGCGCGCTGCATGTCGAGGCGCAGGCGGGCGGTCGGCGTGCCGCCATCGGCATGGCGCAGACGGTCAAAGCGGGCCAGCGTCGCCTCGCCCGCATTCTTGGGCAATTCGGCCTGTGTCGCGCCGCTCTGCGTTGTCTCCGCGCAGCGCAGGCCCGCCGCCCGGCCAAACACCACCAGATCGATCAGCGAGTTTGAACCGAGCCGGTTCGCGCCGTGGACCGACACGCAGGCCGCTTCGCCCACCGCCATCAGGCCGGGCACAACCGTGTCAGGATCGCCGCCAATCTTGGTCAGCACTTCGCCGTGATAATTGGTCGGGATACCGCCCATATTATAGTGAACGGTCGGCAGGACCGGGATCGGCTCGCGCGTGACATCCACACCGGCGAAGATTTTCGCGCTTTCCGAAATGCCTGGCAGGCGCTCGTGCAGCACTTTGGGGTCCAGATGATCGAGGTGCAGATAGATATGGTCCTTGTCCGGGCCGACGCCGCGCCCTTCGCGGATCTCGATCGTCATCGAGCGCGAGACGACATCGCGGCTGGCCAGATCCTTGGCCGACGGCGCATAGCGCTCCATGAAGCGCTCGCCTTCGGAATTGGTCAGGTATCCGCCCTCGCCGCGCGCGCCTTCCGTGATCAGGCAGCCCGCGCCGTAAATCCCGGTCGGGTGGAACTGGACAAACTCCATGTCCTGCAAGGGCAGGCCGGCGCGCAGGACCATGGCATTGCCGTCGCCAGTGCAGGTATGGGCGCTGGTAGCGGAAAAATAGGCGCGGCCATAACCGCCGGTCGCCAGAATGGTTTTCTGCGCGCGGAAGCGGTGCAGCGTGCCGTCATCAAGCTTCCACGCGGTGACGCCCCGGCAGGCGCCGTCCTCGTCCATGATGAGATCAAGCGCGAAATACTCGATGAAGAACTCGGTCGAGTGGCGCAAAGACTGGCCATAGAGCGTGTGCAGGATTGCGTGGCCGGTACGGTCAGCCGCCGCGCAGGTGCGCTGGACCGGGCCTTCGCCGTAATTCTTCGTCATGCCGCCAAAGGCGCGCTGATAGATCTTGCCCTCTTCGGTGCGCGAGAAGGGTACGCCCCAGTGCTCCAGCTCGTACACGGCGGCCGGCGCCTCGCGGCACAGATATTCAATCGCGTCCTGATCACCCAGCCAGTCTGACCCCTTTACGGTGTCATACATGTGCCAGCGCCAGTCATCCTGACCCATATTGCCAAGGCTGGCCGAGATGCCGCCCTGCGCGGCCACGGTGTGCGAGCGGGTGGGGAAGACCTTGGAGATGCAGGCGGTCTTCAGCCCGGCTTGCGCCGCGCCCAGCGCCGCGCGCAGGCCCGATCCGCCCGCGCCCACGACAACGACATCAAACGAGTGGTCGATCCATTTATAGTCAGACATCAAAACCAGCTCCTAGCGCGCCAGCGCGAGTACGGAATACAGAACAGCGATCCACAGGCCCGCCGCCACGAAGGTGTTGAGAATCAAGAGCGCGGCCTTGGTGCCCGGTTTGTAGATGTAGTCCTCCACAACGACCTGGAGACCCAGTCGCATGTGATAAAGCGCCGCAGTCATCGCCAGCAAGGTGAGGATCGCGCCCAGCGGCGAGCCGACAAAAGCGGCAGCCGCCTCGTATCCGCTGCCGGCATGCTTTGCCAGCATGACCAGAAACAGCGGCATCAGCACCACGAGCGCAATCGCGCTGACACGCTGGGCAATGAAATGGCCGGTTCCGGACTTGGCCGAGCCAAGGCCGCGAACACGGGCCAGAGGCGTGCGAAAATCACCCATTACACCAGCCCTCCCACAATCCAGATGCCCGCCGTGATGATCACTGCGCCGCCAATAATCAGGATGGAGCGCAGGTTCGAGCCCTTGGCGTCAAACCCGATGCCAGCATCCCAGACCAGATGGCGGATACCGTTCAGCAGGTGGAAGCTGACCGAGAAGGTAAAGCCGATAAAGGCGAGCGTGATCAGGATACCGAGCGGGCCGGCATTGAGATCTTCCCACACGCCGTAGGCGTCCGGCCCGGCAGCCAGCAGGACCAGCCAGACAGAAACCAGAACCGCGCCGATATAGTTCGCGACCCCGGTCGCCCTGTGGAGGATGGAGGAGGCCATGGTGGCGTGCCAGCGCCAGTTTTGCAGATGGGGAGACAGGGGCTGATGAGGTTTGGTCGCCATGGGCGCTAATGTCCGCCTTGAAGAAAAGAGCGCCGCTTTGGACAGCGGAGCCTGTGCGAGGGTGTCTTCACGGGGAAAGGACGGTGCTTTGACTGACAATACCTTAACCGGATGAAAGCCGGTGCCGGTCTTGTCCTGTCAGGCCGCCCCTTGCCTGTTGGCGCCAGACAATAATCCGGCTCGGCGCAAGGTCAATGCGGGGGGTGTCACGGGGCTGGATGATTGACCGCGCCTGCCCTGCGCGTCACCGTAAGCGCCGACACGGGGGCGGGAGGCCAAACACATGAACGATCTGGTGCGCAGCGCGCTGGTAACGGGCGCATCAACCGGCATTGGCCGGGCGTGCGTGGAGAAATTTGTGGCCGAAGGCTGGCAGGTCTTTGCCAGCGTACGCAAGGCCGAGGATGGCGAGCGGCTGAAAGCCGAAATCGGCGAGGCAGTGATCCCGCTCATCTTCGATGTCACCGATGGCCCCGCCATTGCCCGCGCCGGTGACGTGGTGCGTGAGGCGCTGATGGGCGCCAAGCTCGGCGCCCTCGTCAATAATGCCGGTATTGCGGTGGCTGGCCCCTTATTGCATCTGCCCATCAAGGAGATGGAAAAGCAGATGGATGTGAACGTCACCGGCCAGCTGCGCGTGGTGCAGGCGTTCGGTCCGCTGCTGGGCGCTGACCGGACCCTGTCGGGCGCCCCGGGGCGGATCGTGAATATCTCCTCGGTTGCCGGTTTCAGCGCCGCGCCGTTTGTGGTGCCCTATGCCTGTTCGAAATTTGCGCTGGAGGCGTTCACGCAAGGCTTGCGTCGCGAGCTGATGCCCTATGGCATTGATGTTGTTGCCATCAATCCGGGGCCCATCGCCACGCCGATCTGGGACAAGGCCGAGACGGTGAACCCGGAGCAATATGCCGGAACCGACTACATCAATCCCATCCGCCGGCTGGTCAATTACATGCTGGAGCGCGGACGCAGCGGCCTGCCGCCCTCGGCAGTAGCCGATGCGGTCTGGGCGGCGGTGACATCGCCAAAGCCGAAACTCAATACAATCGTCACGCCTGAACCCTTCACCCAATGGCTGATGGGCGTGATGCCGCGCCGGATGACAGACAATATCATCACAAAGCGCCTTGGCCTGACGCCCGGCAAATAATCAAATGACCATTTATTAAGACGATCAATCCTTCCACCTCGCCTATATAAGCGCGTCAAAAAGGAAGGGGGATCGTCGTGTTCAAGTGCATTCTCTCAGGCATTGCAGCCCTTGCCGCAATCGCCGCCCCGGCATGTGCTCAAACAGACCGGTCGGTCGACCTTCGCGCATTCCAGGAGCAGATTCTGGACGTAGACCGCAGCTTCTCAGCCGAGGCGCGCGCCGAGGCGGAACGGCAGTTCGAGGCTTTGTCTGCCTCGGCGAGCTCCCTGAGCAACGCGCAGTTCGAGCTGGCCCTGGCTGAAATCATCGCACTGGCGGACAACGGGTATTCCACCCTGTGGGCGACCGGCTGGGCGAACGATTATCCCCGCCTGGCAATCCGGTTCTATTTGGGTGATGACGGGCTGACGATTGCCGATGCGCAGCCGGAGTTCGAGAACCTGATAGGCCGAAGGGTCACCGCGGTCGAAGGCCGAAGCCTGGCCGGGCTCCGGGGGGCCTGGTCCCGCTACGCCTCCGGCCGCCAGGGATGGCGCGATCAGTTCATGTATTATTTCCTCGAAAGCCCCGACATGCTTCATGCTGCCGGGATTGCCCGTTCGCGGACCGAAGTCCGGGCGGTCCTTGAAGGCGGCGACGAGATTGTGATCCCCTCGACGGACGCCTGGCCTGCGCTTGAGGGGCTGGACGCCATTCTGCCGGGCGCGCGTGAGATAGAGCTATACCAGGCGGGCCGCATCAACGGCGATCCGCTTTATTTGCGTGATCCAGACGCGGCCATGCGATATGTCGAGCTGGCTGAACGCGATGCGGTTTACGTGCAATTTCGCAGCAATGTGGACTTCACCGGCGAGACGGACATGGCTGCCGAGGCGGCCAGCGTGATCGGGCGTCTGCGCGCTGCGGCTCCGCGCTATGTCATCGTTGACCAGCGCTTCAATCTCGGCGGCGATCTCAACAATACACGCGATCTGATGCAAGCAATCCCTGAGATTGCCGGCAACGGCGGACGGGTGTTCGTCATCACTTCGGGGCGCACCTTCTCGGCGGGTATCAGCAGCGCCGGCTACCTCAAGCAGGCGGGCGGAGACCTGGTGACTATCGTGGGCGCGCCGGCCGGCGATCATCTGGAGTTCTGGGCCGAGGGCGATCCTGCGCAAATGCCCGGCATAGGCCGCTATATCGGGCTGGCGCGCGAGCGGCACAATTATGTCACCGGGTGCCCGCAAGAGGACTGCCACGGTTCGATCCGGCGTCACCCCATCGCCATCGAGACCCTCGATCCTGACATTCGGCCCATGTTTACCTATGAGGACCTTGCCGGCGGGAATGATCCCTATCTAAACGCCGTATTCGCGCTCATGGAGGCGGACGGCTAGGCCAGAAGCACGCAATGCGGCCATTGCGAGCGACGCGTTGGTCCGATTGCATCACACAAAGTTTTCCAGGCGGATGACAGGCCTGGTGTCTGCCATTGCCCGCCTCGCCACACGTGGCTGGCGTTCCGGAAGCCACCGTGTAGGCTATCGCCAACACCCTTGAAGCTGCACGGAGTTTTTTTTCCCATGCGCGCTACCCTCGCCGCCATTCTACTCTTTGCCACGTCTTCCGCCCACGCCGATCCGGCGGCTGATTTTGCGACGCTGGTCGCCGACTACGAGGCGTGGACCGAAGAGCGCGATGTGCAGGCACGCATCCGCGCGGGCGATCTCGATGCAATGCGCGAATGGCGTGACATCTCGCACGAAACCATCGAACAGCGCGATGCGGACATGGCCGAGTTCTACGACCGGCTGCAGGCCATTGATGCCGATGCGCTGGAGGGCGGCGACACCGCCTCCTACGCCGTGCTGGAGCATATTTTGCGCCATGCTTATGCGCTGCCCGATACGCAAGGCATGTATTTCCCCTTCACTAACGATTCCGGTTTTCACACGGCGGCCGATTTCGACGCCATGAGCGTGCGAATCCGCAGCGCCGAGGAAGCGCAAGCCTGGATCGACCGGCTGGAGGGCTATCCGGCCCATCTGGACGCCTGGATGAGCTGGCTGGATGGAGCCATCGAAGCGGGCTGGACCCAGCCGCGCGAAATCATCCCCGGCGTGATCGACCAGATCGCGGCGCAGATTGTCGATGACCCGCGTGACAGCGCCCTCTACATGCCGCTCGCCAATCTGCCTGCCAGCATACCGGCTGAGGAACGCGGCGCCCTGCAGGAACGCGGCGCGGCTGTGATCGCAGACACCGTGATTCCTTCGATTGAGAATCTCCGCGCGTATTTTGAAAACACCTATCTGCCGGCCTCGCGCGACAGCATCGGCATCTCGGAAATTCCCGGCGGGCGCGAATATTATCAGGCTCTGGTGCGCTATCACACCTCGCTGGACCTGACGGCGGAGGAAGTCCACCAGACAGGGCTGGACGAAGTGGCGCGCATCCGCGCGGAGATGGAGGAGGTCATCGCCCGCACCGGGTTTGAAGGCAGTTTTGACGCGTTCACGCAGTATCTGCGCACCGATCCGCGCTTCTACGCGCAGAGCGAGATGGAGCTGATGATGCGGGCCTCTTATCTGGCCAAGCTCGCCGATGATGCGATGCCATCGGTGTTCAACCGCCTGCCGCGCCTGCCCTATGGCGTCCGGCCAGTGCCGCCCGCGCTCGCCCCCAATTATACCACCGGCCGCTACTGGCCGGGCGATGCTGAAACGGGCCGCGCAGGCGGATACATGGTCAACACCTATGCACTCGACCAGCGCCCCTTTTATGAGCTGCCCGCCCTCACCCTGCACGAGGCCGTGCCCGGCCATCACCACCAAATCGCACTGGCGCAGGAAATCGAGGACATGCCGTCCTTCCGCCGCCAGACCTATATCACCGCCTTTGGCGAAGGCTGGGGGCTGTATTCGGAATTCCTTGGCCTCGATATGGGCTTCTATGAAGATCCGTATGAGGATTTCGGCCGCCTCTCCTACGAGATGTGGCGCGCCTGCCGCCTCGTGGTGGATACCGGCATCCACTATTTCGGCTGGACGCGCGAAGAGGCGGAAAGCTGCTTCCTCGACAATTCCGCACTGTCACCGCTTAACGTCACCAATGAGGTGGCACGCTATATCTCAATGCCGGGTCAGGCGCTGGCCTACAAGACCGGGGAAATCCTGATCCGCCGCCTGCGCAGCCAGGGCGAGGCCCGCCTCGGCGAGGATTTCGACCTCGCCGATTTCCACGACACGATCCTTGAGGACGGCTCCCTCCCGCTCTCCTATCTGGAACAGAAAATGGAAGCGTGGATTGCGGCGCAGGAGGGGTAGGGCGCAAAGGAGGTTAAAGCGATGGAAGCTGTTACAGTCGTTCAGTTGATTGTTACGGGTCTAGCTGCATGCGCTGCCGTCGCAGCGGCCGTGGCTGCGTGGCGAGGACCCATAGAAGCGGCAAAACTTACGATATCTGTTCAAGAAAAAGAGCAGATTCGAAATAAAAAATGATTATACTTGGTAATTTAATGCAATATAGATACGATTTTGTTCACGATAATTTCGCAGGTGCTTTAAATCTTATAGATCTCGTTTTTTACGACTCTAAAAAGGTGCGTGATTGTTGGTCTAGATTTCATACTTCGGCAAGGGATCCAAACTTGGATACGAGGGAAGGTTGGTCACAACGAAAAGGGAAGCTGATTGATTTAATTGAAGCAATTACTGAAGACCTGAATCTCGGCGAAAATCTGAGACCAGAGGATTTTGACAGGGTATTTTATCCGAGGTCTGTGATGACACTTTATCAAGGCAACGCAACAGAAGTCGCCAAGCAGGAATAGCGCTCGACGCGTTGGCGCTTTTCGGTGAAACGGCCATAGGTCCCGGCTCGGGGGCCGGGACACCGGTTGACAGGTCGGCGAGTCAACTGGTGGCTCCATTTGAGTCGACAAAACGCAACATATGCGGGGTCCCCCGCGTCGACGGGGGACCCAGAAAATCTGCCCTGGCACCTCACAATCGTCATTCCAGAAGCGGCGCTGGCCGCTATGCGGCCTGAATGGCCAAAGGCCGCCCACGCTCGTGCACGGAACATCGCAACGCATCCGCGTTGCGGAACTAAAAAACTGGGTTCCGGCTTGCGCCGGAATGACGAAGGGTAAAGCGCGAACCGGGGACGGGACGCCCGTCTATTCCGCTGCGGCCAGGGCCTGACGCTCCGCGCGCATCTTCTCCGCCTTGTCCTCGACCGCCGCGACAATGCGTTCGATCATGGTCTCGTTGGAGACTTTTTCGCTCTGCTGGCCGGCAAAATAGAGCATGCCTGCGCCCTTGCCGCCGCCGGTAAAGCCCAGATCGGTATAGGCTGCCTCGCCGGGGCCGTTGACCACGCAGCCAATGATGGAAAGGGAGATCGGCTCGGAGATATGGGCCAGACGCGCTTCGAGCGCTTCGACCGTGCGGATCACGTCAAAGCCCTGCCGCGCACAGGATGGACAGGCGATGATATTCACACCGCGCGTGCGCAGGCCCAAGGCTTTGAGCATGTCATAGCCTGCGCGGATTTCCTCCACCGGTTCGGCCGAGAGCGAAACCCGGATCGTGTCGCCAATCCCGGCCCACAAAAGCGAGCCCATGCCGATGGCCGATTTGATAGTGCCCGAACGCAAGCCCCCGGCCTCGGTGACGCCCAGATGCAAGGGCGCGTCGGTCTGTTCGGCCAGCATCTGATAGGCGGCCACGGTGAGGAACAGGTCCGAGGCCTTCACCGAGATCTTGTATTCGTGAAAATCCAGATCATCGAGAATGCGCGCATGATTGAGCGCGCTTTCCACCATCGCGTCGGGGCACGGCTCGCCATATTTCTCCAGCAGCTCGCGCTCCAGCGAACCGGCATTGACCCCGATACGGATGGAGCAGCCATTATTGCGCGCCGCCGAGACAACCTCTTTCACGCGCGCCATGGAGCCGATATTGCCCGGATTGATCCGCAGGCACGCCGCGCCGGCCTCTGCCGCCTCGATGCCGCGCTTGTAGTGGAAGTGAATATCGGCCACGAGCGGCACGCTGGCTTCGCGGGCAATGGTCCTGAACGCCGCCGTCGAGGCTTCATCCGGGCAGGAAACGCGCACAATATCTGCGCCGGCTTCTTCCAGCGCGCGTATCTGGTCAAGCGTCGCACGCGCATCACTGGTCGGCGTGTTGGTCATCGACTGGACGGAGATCGGCGCATCACCGCCCACCTCGACGCTGCCGACACGGATCTTGCGCGAGACGCGCCGGTCAATCGCCCGCCAGGGCCTGACTTTGGTGTGATCCTCGACCGCCATGACGGCTCTCCTTCGCGTCTTGCCCCTACATATAGGAGCGATGTGACGAGGTGAAGGCGGCTAAACGTCTCTGCGTTGCGCAACGCTGTCCCGATGCACTCTCCACCGGGGTCCCCCGCCCCGACGGGGGACCCCGGACATGTTGAGCATGGGAGCAAGGCCCCACGGTCTGAATGCGTGATCCCCCGCTTCCTCCCGGCACCAATCCTGCTAAAGGAGGGGCGATGACACGTCTGGTCCTGAAATTTGGCGGCACCTCCATGGGCAGTCCTGAGCGGATTGCCCATTCGGCTGCAATCGCCGCCGCCGAAATCGCCAACGGCCATCAGGTGGCGGTGGTGGTCTCGGCGATGGCGGGCGAGACCGATCGCTATCTGGGCCATGCCAGCGCCCTTGGCGGGGGCTTGGGCGAGATCGAGACCGATACCGCGCTGGCAGCGGGTGAACAGGCCGCGGCCGCGCTTATGGCGCTGGCGCTCAAACAACTCGGATTGAAAGCGCGCTCCGTTCTGGCCTGGCAGCTGCCGATCGAGGTCGAAGGCCCGCCCGGCGCGGCCCGCATCACCGGCATTGATGGCGAGGTGCTGGAAAGCCTGTTGGCAGGCGGGGTAATCCCGGTTATCGCCGGGTTTCAGGGCGTCGACGCGCAGGGCCGTCTTGTCACGCTGGGGCGCGGCGGCACGGACCTGTCTGCCGCCGCTATTGCCGCCGTGCTGGGCGCTGATTGCGATATCTACACCGATGTCGATGGCGTCTTCACCACCGATCCGCGCATCGAGCCCAAAGCCACCCGGCTGGAGCGTATCTCCCATGACGAGATGCTGGAGCTGGCCGCGATGGGCGCGAAAGTGCTGCAGACCCGCTCTGTCGAATACGCCAAGGCCAAGGGCGTGGCGATGCGGGTGAAATCGAGCTTTGCCCCGCCAGGACACAGTGCGGGCACCGAGGTCGTGAACGAAAGCGCGCTGGCTGAGCGGCGCGTGGTCTCCGGCATCGCCTATGCCAGGGCGCAGGCGCGCATCGCCATACCCGGCATTGAAGGCAGTACCAGCGGGCCCGGCGCGGTGTTTGCCGCACTCGCGGCAGCGGGCGTACATGTCGACATGATCGTGCAGGGCCGCGCGCGCTCCGGCGGATCCAATCTGGAATTTTCCGTAGAGGGGCGCGATCTGCGCGCCGCACTTGCCGCCTTGGCCGGATATGAAGGGCTGGGTTCAGCGGTCGGGCTGGCCAAGGTGTCGGTTGTCGGCACGGGCCTGCGTGGCCGGGCAGACGTGGCGCGCACGCTCTATGGCGTGCTGGAACGCGAGGCCATCGAGGTGCGTATGCTGGCGACCTCGGAGATCAAGATTTCAGCACTCGTGAACGAAGATGCACTGGAACGGGCCGTGCGCGCCCTTCATGCAGCCTACCGGCTGGACGAGGCTTGACGTCAGAGCCGAAAGGGGCCACTGCCCCGCGCAATCACTGACATTGCCGGCCCGCAGCCACGGGATGGATTGCTAGAACAATGACGCCGGAAAACCCCATGCTGGACAGGACAGGTCTGCGCGGCCCGCGCCGGCTGCTGCAACGCATCCGTGACCTGATGGCCGAGCAGGATCAGGCGCAGGCGCGCCTTGACCGGCTGACGCGCATCATTGCCGAGGAAACCGGCTCGGATGTGTGCTCGATCTATCTGGTCCTGCCCAGCGGCGCGCTGGAATTGTCGGCAACCCACGGGCTGAAAGCCGAAGCGGTTCACAGCCTGCGGCTGGCGCGTGACGAAGGTCTGGTGGGTCTGGTCGCCCAGCGTGCACGGCCCGTTTCGGTCGAGGACGCGCCGACCCACCCGCGCTTTGCCTACAAACCCGAAACCGGCGAAGAGCCGTTCAAGAGCTTTGTCGGCGTGCCGGTTCTGCGCGGCGGACGTCTGGTCGGCGTGCTCACCGCCCAGACCATGGCCGTGCGCCCCAGTACCGAAGAGGAAATCGAGACGCTGCAGACGGTGGCCATGCTGCTGGCCGAGATCGTGGCGTCAGGCGAGCTGATCCGCGCCGAAGCCTTCTCCGATCTGGAACTGCGCGCTTCGGGGCCCGAGCGCTATGCCGGGGCGGCGCTGGCACCGGGTATCGCCATGGGCGTGGCCGTGATCCACGAGCCGCATGTCGCCTCCGCGCGCATGATCGCCGAAGATGCCGAAGCCGAGGAGGCGCGCCTTGATGTCGCCGTCGCCGATCTGCGGCGCGGTCTCGATGAACTGCTGGAATCGGGCCGTGCGCCGGTCGGCACGCCCTCGCGCGATGTTCTGGAAGCCTATCGCATGTTCGCCCATGACCGGGGCTGGATCGAGCAGCTGCGCGAGGCGGTGCGCTCCGGCCTCACCGTCGAGGCGGCAGTGGAGCGCGTGCGCAATACCCATCGCGCGCGGCTGATGAAGGCGCGCGAACCCCATTTCCGCGAGCGCCTGCACGATCTCGAAGACCTCGCCAACCGGCTCCTGCGCCATCTGGCCGGACCGGACGCCGTGCGCGCCATGACCGACCTGCCGGCCAATGCCATTCTGGTCGCGCGCTCGATCGGCCCGGCCGAGCTGATGGAGCTGGACAGGTCGCGCCTGGCCGGTATCGCCACCGAGGAAGGCTCGGCCACCAGTCATGCCGCCATCGTGGCCAAGGCGCTGGGCATTCCCATGGTCGGCCAGGTCGAAGGCGCGCTGGACCGCGTGGAGGACGGCGACACGCTGATCCTGGATGGCGAGTTCGGCGTTTTGCATGTGCGCCCCGGCGAGGAAGTGCTGACCGCCTATGCCGAGCGCATGGAAGGGCTGTCCAAAGCCCATCTGGCCTATGCGGCAAGGCGGGACGCGCCCGCCAGCACCGCCGATGGCGCGGCGATGGAACTCTCGATGAATGCCGGCCTGCTGATCGAGCTGCCGCGCCTTGCCGAGACGGGCGCCGCCGGTGTCGGCCTGTTCCGCACCGAGTTCCAGTTCATGATCTCCCACACCCTGCCGCGCGTCTCGACCCAGATCGAGATGTACAAATCGGTGCTCAATGCCGCCGGGGACAAGCCGGTCGTGTTCCGCACGCTCGATCTGGGCGGCGACAAGGTGACGCGCTTCATCCCCGAGCTGCGTGAACCCAATCCGGCGCTGGGCTGGCGGGCGCTGCGCATGGGTCTCGACCGGCCGGCCCTGACCCGATACCAGCTGCGCGCGCTGGTCCGGGCCAGCGCCGGGAGGGTGCTGAAAGTCCTCTTCCCCATGGTCGCGGATATCGGCGAGCTGGCCCGCGCGCGCGACCTGTTGCATACCGAGCTGGAGCTTGCGCGCCATCACGGCCATGACGTGCCGCTGGCCGTCGAGACCGGGCTGATGATCGAGACGCCCGCCGTGGCCTTTGCGCCCGAACCTTTCCTGGCCTTGTGCGACTTTGCCGCCGTCGGCGCGAATGATCTGATGCAGTATTTCTTCGCTGCGGACCGCCAGAACCCGCAAGTGGCCAGCCGCTATGACGTGCTGGCCCCGGCCCCGCTGGCCCTGCTCAAATCTGTCCGCGAGGCGTGTGACGCAGCCGGCAAGCCGGTCTCGGTGTGCGGCGAGATAGCCGGGCGGCCGCTGGAGGCGTGCGTGCTCGCCGCGCTGGGCTATCGCCGCCTGTCGATGGCGGCGGGCAGTATCGGGCCGGTCAAGGCCGCGCTGGCGGGATGTGATGCGGCACGCCTTGGCACCTGGCTTGCAGGGGAACTGGCAAATGATGGTCCGCAACCGGATAAATCATTGAGACAAAAGCTGATCATCGCTGCGCAAGAAGCCGGAATATCTTCACTACTTGTTGATAACCATGCGGCATTTTGATTTAATCCGCTTGCGCTGGGATCAAAAAGCCACACCGAAGTGGCCCGACTCAACGCTGGTGGTGAGGGGAAGCCGCTGACAAGCGGTTCAAAACGCAATGCAAAAGCTGGCCGGTCAGGTAGCAGGAAGTCAATACGTGCCCATGGACGCCGTCTTCGCGAAGGCGCCGGTAGCCCCTAGCGGCCCGGTCAGTATCGGCGATCTGTTGCGCCAGGCGCGCCTGAAACACGGCTGGACGCTCGATTCTGCTGCTGCGCGCACCCGCATCAAACGCGATTATCTTGAAGCCCTGGAAGCCATGGATCCGCGCGGTCTGCCGTCGCGCGCCTACACGATCGGCTATCTGCGCGCCTATGCCGGCTTTCTGGAGCTGAACGTCACCGACGTGGTGGAGCAGTTCAAGCTGGAAGTCGAATGCGATACCGGCCGCGCCCAGCCCACCGCGCCGAAGAAGAAACGCGAATTCAAATTGCCCAAGGGGGTTATCGGCGCCGTTGTCATTCTGGGCAGCGTGCTGGCGGCAACCAGCTGGTATGGCATTCACGTCACGCGCACAGGGGCCTTCGCCGATGCCCCGGATGCGGCCACCCTGCTGGCCACGCCGCGCCCCGTCGTGGAGTCCAGCCGCGCGCCGGACCCGGCCCGCATCTGGGCTGGCCTGCCCACCGCGCAGGCCCCCGAAGCGCTGGTCTTCACCGCCATTTCACCCGTAACCTTGGAAATCCGCGACGCCTCGGGGCGCGTCCTGTTTGCCCGCGAGATGGACGCCGGCGCGTCCTATCGCGCGCCCGACGAGACCGGGCTTGAAGTGTCGGCCACTGATGCGGGCGCGGTGCGCGTGCGTTCGGGCGCGCAGGATATCGGCGTGCTGGGCACTTCCGGCCAGATACTGGAATCGCTGGCCATGGACAGCTTTGTCGCCGACTGGCGCACCGCACGCGCCGAGGCCGAAGCCGCCACCCCCAACGGGCCGGGCCGGTAGGACGTAGCTGAAACCCCCGGACGCGACGCGATCCGGGGCCTCGGGCAGCCCGGTTTTGAACACGCTACCGGCTGTGCGCTCCGCCTGGCCCGCGCGTTCAGACGGCGGCATTTTACCTCACTCACGGCCCTTAACGCGCGCGCATGCCGCCGTATATTGGTCTGCGTGATCAACCCTCACGCGCCGCAGGATATTTCCATGGCCCACGCGACCTCGCCTGAAACCCTGACCAGCCCCTCCATCGATCCGGCAGAGGTGGAGAAGTTCTCGGCCATGGCCGCCGAGTGGTGGGATCCCAAATCCAAATTCGCGCCCTTGCACAAATTCAACCCGGCGCGCCTGAGCTGGATTCGCGAGCGTCTGTGCGCGCATTTCGCCCGCGAGGGCCGCACGCCGCTGGAGGGGCTGACCCTTCTGGACATCGGCTGTGGCGGCGGGCTGGTGGCCGAACCCATGGCACGCCTGGGCGCGCGCGTGACCGGCGTGGATGCCGCCGGGCCCAATATCAAGACCGCTCTGGTCCATGCGCAAGAAGCCGGGCTGGACATCGATTACCGCCACGGCACCGCCGAACAGCTACTTCAGGCCGAAGGGCCGGGCCGGTTTGATGTGGTGCTGAACCTTGAAGTCGTCGAGCATGTCGCCGACCCGCAAGCCTTCCTCACCGACTGCGCGAGCCTGGTGAAGCCCGGCGGGGTGATGATTGTCGGCACGATCAACCGCACCAGCCGCGCCTTCGTCACCGCCATATTCGGCGCCGAATATGTGCTGGGCTGGCTGCCGCGCGGCACGCACCGCTTTGACAAGCTGGTAAAGCCCGAAGAGGTGGAAGCCGCGCTAAAGGCAGCAGGGCTTTCCACCGAGCAGCCGGTAGGTGTCAGCTATAATCCGCTCAAGGACAGCTTCTTCATCAGTTCCGATTGCGGTGTGAACTATCTGATGGCGGCGGCGAAGTAAGACGCTGACCGGGCGCAGGCGGGGGATGCGCAAAGCGGCGTCCTCCCCCTCTTCCCCCTTCCCGTTTGCACAGAGTCGCGCTTTAGTTTGCGCCTTGAGGGCGCGCGAAAGCGCCCCGGCGGGAGGAGACAAGACATGTATCAATCCATGATGGTGCCCTTGCTGGCACTGGTATGCTGGACGCTGGTCATGTGGCTATGGATGTACGCCACGCGCATTCCGGCGATGCAGAAGGCGGGTATCAACGCCGCGAAGCTGAAGGAAAAATCGGAATTTGACGTGCTGCCGCGCAGCGTGCGCCAGATTGCCGATAATCATAACCATCTGCACGAGCAGCCGGTCCTGTTCTACGCGCTCGTCACCTACAGCCATCTGGTCGGCGTAGGCGATGCCATCAATATCGGCCTGGCCTGGACCTATGTGATCCTGCGCGTGATCCACTCATTTGTGCAGAGCACGATCAATTTCATTCCCTTGCGCTTTGCCATCTATGCGCTGGCCACGATCTGCCTGTTCGTCATCGCCATCCGCAATCTGATCGCGCTGCCGGTATGAGCCTGACCGTATACGGACTGAAGAACTGCGATACCTGCCGCAAGGCGATAACCGCGCTGGACGAAGGCGGGCACAAGCCCGCCTTCGTCGACATTCGCGCCGAACCGTCTGTGGCCGGACTGATCCCCGGCTGGATCACGGCCGTCGGCGAGGCGAAAATCATCAACCGCGCCTCGATGACCTGGCGCAAGCTATCGGACGCTCAACAGGCACGCGCCGATGACCCGGCCACCCTCGCCGCCCTGCTCGATGAACACCGCACCCTGATCAAACGCCCGGTCATCGTTTCCGGCGATAGCGTCCATGTGGGCTGGACCAAGGACGTCAAGGCAGCGTTCGGGGTTTAGGAAGCGCCGAATGCGGCGGCTGACCTCACCATCGTGGGTCCCCGGCCCTGCGGAGGGGGCGTCTACCGGCATAAAGAACCAGAATACCGGCGAACCTCAAAAAGCCGGGGTCCCCGGCTTGATCGGGGACCCGTGTTTGCGTTCCCCCGGGGCCCCATCGCGGTGAAGCGCTGAAGGGCGCGTACGCCGCAACCTTTTTTCTGGGTCCCCCGTCGGGGCGGGGGACCCCGGAGACGTCTGCTTTTTGATCGTTCTGGCAAGCTGACAGCTGGCCTCACAACCGGGGTCCCCGGCTTGATCGGGGACCCATGTTTGCGTTCCCCCGGGGCCCCATCGCGGTGAAGCGCTGAAGGGCGCGTACGCCGCAACCTTTTTTCTGGGTCTCCGGTTCCCCGTTTTCACGGGGACAGGCGGGGCCGGAGACCCCGGTGGAGAGATCAGGGGGAAAACAATCCCAACCCCTCCCCCTATCCCCTCATTTCCTCCCAATAGGGGGATAAGCCCCGGCGCCGGCATCTGTCCTCCTTGTTGCAGAATGGCAACAGGGTGGAATCGGGGCGTCCGCACCCCGGAATCAGCAGGTCCGCACCCCGGATTTCAGGCCTGAAAACCGGTAAATCCGGGGATAGTGGGCCCGCCGCCCTCGCCAAGCGTGAAAAGGGGTGTTATCCGCACCCCTTATCCAGCAGGGACAACCCCGTCATGCCCGCTATCGATCTTGCGCTTCTGTCTGCCGCCTTCGTCACCTTCTTCGTGGTGATCGATCCCATTGGCGTGATGCCGATCTTTGCGGGGCTGACCCAGGGCACCAGCGCCGCGCACCGGCGCAAGATGGCCATCAAATCGGTCGCAATCGCCACCGTCATATTGCTGGGCTTTGCCTATGGCGGGGAATGGCTGCTCGGCGCGCTGCATGTGAGCCTGGATGCCTTCCGCGCGGCGGGCGGGGTGCTGCTTTTCCTGCTGGCGCTCGACATGATCTTTGAAAAGCGCACCGAGCGGCGCGAGGACCGCGCCGAGAAGCTGCATCATGATGGTGGCGGCCCGGAAGAGGATATCTCGGTATTCCCCATGGCTATCCCCATGCTGGCCGGGCCGGGCGCGATTGCCTCCATCATGCTCTACATGTCCGGCTCGGGCGGGGATATTGCCACGCAAGGCGTGGTGCTCGCCGCGATGGCAGCCAATCTTCTGGTCTGCCTTGTCCTGTTTCTGGCCGCCGGTCCGCTCATGCGCGTGATGGGGGATACGATCGCAGCCATGATAACGCGTATCCTCGGCGTCATCCTGGCCGCCCTGGCCGCCCAGTTCATTCTGGACGGCATTGGCGGCGCGCTGCTGAGCTGACCGTTATGGTCAATGCCGCGTAAACGCTGAAGCTACGGAAATTTAGCCAGTTTCTGCCATCATCCTGCCTTCAGGGTGCAGGAGAAAAAGCGCCATGACACGGTTTCGCATAATGCTCTGGCTTGCCTTTGCCGGCGTGCTGGCTCTGGGCCTGACGGCTGGCGGTTTCAGCCTTGCCACCGGCATGGTGGATCAGGCGATCGCCTTTACCTGGCCGAGCGCGGGCGCGGCGCTGGCTATCGCCCTTCTTATCCCGGCAGCGCGGCGCGAATAGCGCAGGACAAAACGCCTCAGGGGCGCGCCGATCCCGGGCCGTCATTCCACACAATGCGGTAGAGATCAAAGCGGCGGTCACGCAGGTTTCGCACCGTGCCGGAGCGCCGGCTCTCGGCAATATCGTCCAGCCGCAAGTCCGCAACGGCAATGGTTTCAACATTTTCCGATGTTTCGGCAGCGATGCCGTCACGCGCAAACGGAAAGTCGCACGGCGTCAGGATCGCGCTCTGCGCGTAGTTGATATCCATGTTCTCGACATCGGGCAGATTGCCGACATTGCCTGCTGTGACAACGTAAAACTGGTTCTCGATGGCGCGCGCCTGCGAACAATATCGAACCCGCAAATGACCTGTGCGATCATCGGTGGCGTAGGGCACGAACAATATGCGCGCGCCCTCATCGGCCAGCCGGCGGGCAAGCTCGGGAAACTCGCTGTCATAACAGATCAGAACGCCAATCGGCCCGCAATCGGTGGGGATGGCATGGACGAAATCGCCGCCCTTGATATTCCACCAGAAACGCTCGTTCGGCGTAGGGTGGATTTTCTCCTGCGCATGGACAGAGCCGTCACGCAAAAACACATAGGCCACGTTCTGGATATCGCCATCATCGGTTTCGGTCGGGTGGGACCCGCCCACGATATTGATATTGTAGCGCACGGCCAGCTGGCTCATGAATTCCAGAAAGCGCGGGGTGTGGCGCGACAGCGCGGCGATGGATTCCTGCGGGGACAAGCGCCGCTTTTCCAGCGATAGCAGCGCGACGGTGAACATTTCCGGGAAGACGCAGAAATCGGCCCGGTAGTCCGAGCACACATCCACAAAATACTCCACATTGCGCTCAAATTCGCGCGTACTGTCCACGGCGCGGGCCATGAACTGCACCGCCGCCACGCGCACGGTCTGCGGGTCAAAACGCTTGCCGCCACTGGGCGCTTCAACGAATTTGGGATTGCGCCAGACCATCAGCGAGGCATGGCCGAGCGAATCGGTGTCCTCGGGATAGTAATTCTTCAGAACACCGACCGGCTCGAAGCCCATGCGCATCTGGAAGTTGGATACCGAATCCTTCACCTCGCGCGCCTCGATGGCGGCCAGATATTCTTCCGGTGTCGGATAGGCCTTGCGGCGGCGCTTGTAGCCAGGCAAGCGTCCGCCAAAGACGACGCCCTTCAAACCCCAGGCCTGACAGAGCTGCTTGCGGGCATTATAGAGCCGCTGGCCGATGCGCAGACGGCGGCGCGTCGGATCGACCGCCACTTCCATTCCGTACAGCCACTCGCCGTCCTCGTCATGGCGCGCGGCATAGCCATTGCCGGTGATCTCCGCCCAGCTGTGCGGGCTCATCGCCAGTTCTTCAGTGGTGATGAAGGTCGCGCACCAGCCGACCACATCGCCTTCATATTCCACGAGAAACTGGCCTTCGGGGAAGGCCTGTATCTGGCCGCGTATCATGCCGGGCAGGTCGGGCGGCAGGTTAGGATAGGCCCGGTCCTGCAGCGCCAGAATCTCCGGCACATCGGCCAGCGTGGCATTGCGGACGGTCAGCTTCGCGCTGCGGCGGTGCTCGGTCATGAAAAATAGGGTCCGTAAAGATCGGTGCGCCGGTCGCGGAAAAAGCCCCAGGCAGCACGGTGACGGTCAAGGAAGGCACGGTCGAAACGCGCAACCGCCACGCCATGTTCAGCCCGGTCCAGCTCTGACACCACCTCGCCGGTATGATCGCAGATAAAGCTGGTGCCGTAGAAGACCTGCCCGTTCTCATCGCCCACGCGATTGGCCGCAGCAATGGGGATGACATTGGAGACGGCATGGCCCTGCATGGCCCGGCGCCAGCGCGCCGCCGTGTCGAGGCCCGCATCATGCGGTTCAGAGCCAATGGCCGTCGGGTAGAGCAGAACCTCGGCCCCCATCATCGCCATCGCGCGCGCGGTCTCCGGGAACCATTGATCCCAGCAAATGCCAACGCCTACGCGGCCGTGGCGGGTATTCCAGACCTTGAAGCCGGTATCGCCGGGGCGGAAATAATACTTCTCCTGGTAGCCCGGACCGTCAGGAATATGGCTCTTGCGGTAGGTGCCCAGCGCCTTGCCGTCAGCATCCACCATCACCAGCGAATTGTAATAGTGCGGCCCCTCGCGCTCGAAGATGGAGACCGGGATCACCACGCCCAGCTCGGCAGCGAGCGGTTGCAGCGCAGTCACGCACGGATGCTCCAGCGCCGGGTAGGCTGTGCCGAACCAGCGCTCTTCCTGGCTGGTGCAGAAATACGGCCCCTGAAACAGCTCCGGCGGCAATATCACCTGTGCGCCCTTGCCCGCCGCTTCGCGCACAAGGCCTTTCACCGTGTCGATATTGGCATGCATGTCTTCCCCGAACGCGCCTTGCAGCACGCCCAGCGTAATCGCTGTGTCAGTCAAGATCAGTCCTCGTCAAGCTCGTCGAGCCAGTCACCCGGCCCGTCGCCCGTGCGCAGATCCATTACCGTCGGCCAGAGCCGCCACGGGGCGCTGGCATCGGCATTCCATAGCGCTACATAGGCAAATCCGGTGGCCGGTTCCATAACGATCTGCGCACCATAGCCCGACAAATAGCCCGAATGGGCGATCAGTGTGCGCTCGCCCCAGCGATAAATGCGCCAGCCAAGCCCGTATTGGGTTTCGCTGACCCGTCCGGGATAGCGACGTTCCAGCGAGCGGGTCTCGCGCGGCGTCGCGACATAGGGCGTAAACAGGCGCTCGCGGATTTCTGGCGGGATGCCGCCGGTTTCGGAAATATGGGCGGTCACCCACGCCATCAAGTCTTCCAGCGAGACGGTAGCGCCAGCGGCGGGCACGGCTGCATCATAATTGCTGGCCGGGCTGCCGGGCATGTCGACAGTGCGCGCCCAGCCCCGGTGCGGCCGGGCCCAGCTGGCTGCACGTGTCAGATCGCTTTCGCCAAAGCCTGCGGTGACCATGCCATAGCGCTGGAACAGGCGCCGGCGCACATTGCGCTCATAACTGGAGCCCGTGGCTTCCCGCACCACTTCGGCAGCGCCGGAAAACACAATGTTCTGATAGGTGTAGCACTCGCCCACGGCGCAGACCGGATCCAGCTCAGCTGTCTCTTCCAGAATGGCCGAGATGGGGCGGCCTTCTTCCAGCCTGTTGTCATAGGCGTTCCGCGGCAGGCCGGTGCGGTGGGAGAGCATGTCCAGCACGGTCGGCTGGCGGGTATTGTTCACACGGATGATTTGCGGTGCCGGATCATCAAGATGGATGCGGCCCTCATGTTCAAGATGGGCAAGCAATACACCCGTCATCGTCTTGGTCAGGGAGGCAGCCCGGAACACGGTGCGCGGCGTGATCGGCTCACCCGATCCGGCCGCCGTTTCGCCGGACGTGTAGATCAGCGCCGGCCGGCCCTGCTCGATAACCGCGACGGCCAGACCGACCACGCGCCGCGAGCTGGCCGCCTGATTGAGCCGCTCGATGAACGGTTCGAGGTAGGCAAGGCTGGAAAACAGCGACACGCGCGGCACACGCGCGTCTGACATCTGGGCCAGTGTCTCGGCCTGATCGACCAGCGTTGGCAGCAGGCGCTCCGGGGCAATCTCCCAGACGAACTCGCCGCCATCAGCAGGTGTGGCGACGGGCACGACATTGCCTTCGTTGACATAGGCCATGTCCAGCGATTCCGCGATCGCTCCTGCCTCGGCCAGCGCCGTCTCCTCGTCCAGATCGGGCGCGCTGGCAATGAACGGGGCATCCGCCTGTGCGTCCGGCGCGGGCGCGATCTCGTAGACGGTCTCCTCACCAATAACGGCGCCGGGTTCGCGCGACGGCAGCTCGCTTTCAGGCAGGATCGGCGCCGCATCCGCGATTGTCACCGTTTCGGCACCGCCGCCTTCTGCCCCGCCATCGGTCATTTCCGATGCGCCTGACATGTCCCGCCGCGCTTCGGCGGCAGCCAGTATGGCGTCCGCCTGGTCCATCGTCAGGCTGGTCTCGGTGGAAGGCCCCTCATCGCCAGAGGCCAGCGCGCTGGCCGTCAGGGCGCGCAGCTGTGGCGTCGGCGGCACCGCGCTGGACGCGGCCGCAAGGGCAAGAGCTGCAAAGGCGCAGGCTGTATAGCGCATGGGATCAGACCCGGGGCTGGTTGCATGTCACACAGTGAAAAGACCCGCCGCCCGACAGGATATGCGAAGATGGGCTAACTGCAAGGGTCCGCCCGGAGAAGTAAGGTTCCAGCACTTTTACCGCCATGGCAGCATGGGCATTGAATGCGGGCATCACCACCGTGCGCGGCGCCAGAACCCAGTTCATGTGCGAGGCCGCGCGTACCGCGCCGTCCTCATCCACAACCCGTCCCGGCGAGGGCAGGCGCACGACTTCCAGCTTGCGCGCCTTTGCATCGCGCGCGCTTTCCAGCTGGCGGGCAATGGCATCGAAGGTTTTCGCATTGGGGTCATCGCTGCCACTGGCCTGCTGACAGGCCACCACGCCTGGCGCGATGAAGCGGGCGATATTGTCGACATGCCCGTCGGTATGATCACCGGCGAGGCCCTCATCGAGCCAGATGACGCTCTGGATACCCAGCGCGTCTTTCAGCCGGTCTTCCACCTGCGCTTCGGTGAGGCCGGGATTGCGGTTGGCATTGAGCAGGCACTGGCGCGTGGTGATCAGCGTGCCTTCGCCATCAAACTCCAGCGCGCCGCCCTCACAGACCAGATCGATCTCCTTGAGCCTGGCGCCGGCAAGCGACGCGACGGCGAGACCGATTTGCTGGTCGCCATCCAGCTCATACTTGCGGCCCCAGCCATTGAACCGGAAGCGCACCGCCGTCAGCTGGCCGCCTGAGACTGCCAGGACCGGCCCGGTATCGCGCACCCAGACATCGCCATACGGATTGCGCACCGTTTGCACCGTTTCGCCGAGACGGGCATGGACATCGCGCACTGTCTCGTCGCTGGCCGCATGGATGGTCACCGCCTGCCCGCCGCGCACCAGATGGCTGACAAAGCTGGCAAATTCGGCGCGCGCCGGATCAAGATCATCTTCCCACAGCGCGCCATCGGCCGGCCAGCAGGTGTGGATGACGTCTTGCGGCGCGGTCTCGTGGGGAATGTGAAGCGAAGCAGTCATGGCGATCCGGGACAGAAGCTGGCGGCAGGTATGTCTGCCGCTGGCTTACCATGCCTGAGAAGCGGTAGCGATGGCGTTAAGCGGGCCGGGAAAATACGTGGCAGCAAAAGAAAAGGGCGGCTCTGACGAGCCGCCCTTCCCTGCACTCTCAAACCGTAAGGTCTGGTTACTAGAACTCGTAACGCAGGCCCACGCGGACCGACCACAGCGAGGCCGAACCCTGACGGCTCTGAACCAGGCGGTTCGGGCTGAAGTCGCGATACTCGATCTGGGTCCCACCATTGATCAGACCCGCACTTGCCGCCTGGACCGTGCCGGGGAAGCTGGCCTGACGGAAGATGCCCCATTCGTCGCTGATCAGGTTCGGCAGGTTGTCGATCACGATGAACGCCGCACTGCGGTGACCATCGAGAAGACCCGGCAGTTCCTGCTCGATACGCAGGTCCGCCTTGATCCACCAATCGGAGTTGAACTCGTTACGCGGAACGAAGCCACCCGCATAACCCATAAGGCCCTGTTGCTCCAGATAGTTGAAGAAGCCCTCTACGTCGAACCCGCCGGCGAACGCGACATTGGGATCGCTCGGACCGTTCGGGACGTACAGCAACGAGCTCGGCCCACCCTGGAAGGGGTTGAAGCCCAGCAGATTGTTTGAACCGAACGTGTAGCTGTAGGGGCGGCCCTGTGCGGCCTGTCCAAACAGGGTGAAGCGCGTGCGGTATTCTTCCACGAACTCGTGCTCGTAGTTCAGCAGCAGCGTGAAGCGGTGCGGCACGTTGTAGTTGGACTGAGCCACTTCATCCAGCTGCGGGTTGAAGTAGGAGCGGTTGCTATAGTTGGAGAATGCCACCGAGCTGGTCATCGGCTGAACTTCGTGAGCGTCCGAATATGAGTAGCCGGCAACCCAGCTAAGGCCGAAATCGTACTCGCGCTGCACGGTGATGCCGAAATTCCAGGAGTCGACGTCACGCGTGGAGTTGGTGAGAACGAAAGACGGTTCCCGGTTGCTGGCGAAGACCGGAATACCGGCAACGGCCGTAGCAACCTGGTCCAGGTCACCGCGGCGCACGACCGCCGAGTTCTGGGCCCGGTTGAACAGGAGGTCGGCATTCACGATGTACTCACCGCCCAGGAAGCTCGGCAGCGCAGCATCTACAAGCCACGTCGCACCCAGAGAGACTTTCCAATCTGCGGGAATGTCAAAGTTCGGATCCAGATAGTTGATCTCAAAATTGTCACCGGAACCGGCGGCAACCGCATCGATCAGCTCTTGAGGGACCGCAAAACCAGCCGTCAGGCCGTTCGGGTACACAACATCTGCATCAAACAGCGAGCGCGAACCATCGGTATAGCCGAAGGAGCGGCCACGCTGACCGAACTGGGTCACGTTGTTCGCCGAGTAGTTATTCGACAGCCAGACATTCGGGTTACCACCGGAGAACAGGCCGATGCCGCCACGGGCGGTCAGCGTGTCGCTGATATCCCACTGTACGGCAAAGCGCGGCTGAAGAAGGCCGACACCGTCAAGCGTCTGGGAGTTGGAGAAGCCATAGTCGGCGACAAAGTCGGGATTTTCCGGCGGAGTGTCGTCCGTCGTGTACCAGTCATAGCGCAGACCGGCTGTGACGGTCAGGTTGGACCCGGCCTGCCACTCGTCCTGGGCAAACACGGTGTTAATCGCATAGCCCCAGTCGGCTGCCGCATCCGTCGGGTTCAGCGAAGGCGCGTTGTTGTAGGAGATCGCGCTCGGGAAACCATTTTCAAAGTCCGCGATGCTGTCGAACTGGAACTCGCCGATGCTGTGCTGCACGAAGAGGTTGAAGATCTCATACTCTTCACGCTCGTAACCGAACGAGATGGAGTGATCGTCCAGCTGGTAGTTGCCGCGCAGCTGGGTCGAAAGGATGGAATAGTTCAGCTCGTTGGACTGACGGCTGTCATCGCCGCCCAGATAGATCGTGTTGCCGTTAACATCGATCTGGAATTCGCCGAAGCCTGCCGTATCGAGCGAGTTCTGGCGGTTGACCAGATCGATATAGCTCACGCGCAGCTCGGTGGAGAAATTGTTCGTCCAGTCAGAGAACAGCGAGCCAGTGTAGGAGTTCAGCTCTGCACCGCGCTCGTACAGGTGGTTGGAGTATTCGAACTCGTCGCTACCGCCATCCGACTGCGTGATGTTGAAGCCGTCATTGTAGTTGTAGACGAAGCTGGCACGGTGGTTGTTGCTGATTTCCCAGTCGAGACGCACAAGAAGCTTCTCGTCCGTGTTGTCATAGCTCGACGGGGTGCCACCGGGATCGTAATTGTATTCGTCCTGCGCAATGCGGCGGATTTCGTCGAAGTCGGCAATCGTGAAGCCGGGAATTTCGACCGTCGCGCCCGAACCTTCCGGGCCACGATCGAAGGTGTTGGTTCCGTCGCGGCGCTCATAGGCCGCGAAGAAGAACAGCCGATCCTGGATAATCGGGCCGCCGACATTGATACCGTAACGATAATCATCGAACGGTTCGATGTTGATGGAGCTGCCTTCAAGGCTGCTGCCCGTCAGGTTGTCGCTGGTGTAATCCACGAAGAAACCGCCGCGGAACTCGTTCCCGCCGGACTTGGTCACCGCGTTGATATTACAGGCGGAGAAGCCGCCATAGCGCACATCAAAAGGCGCCAGTTCGACCGCAACCTGCTCGATGGCGTCGTAGGAGAAGGGCTGGCCCTCGGTCGGGAAGCCATTGCTGTTGAGGCCGAAGCCGTCATTCAGACGCACACCGTCGACGGTGAGGCTGTTGAAGCGCGGGTTGGCACCGGCGCACTGGATGGCATCGACGAACGACTCGTCGACATAAATCCGCGGGTCGATGCGAACGATGTCATTCAGGCTGCGGTTGATGGCCGGCGCTGCGGTGAGCACGTCCTGGCCGAAGGTGGCGTTCGGACCGATCGCGGTTTCAACCGTCTGGATCGCTGACCCCGTGACGACGATGACTTCGGTCGCCTGGGACGCTTCGAGCGTCTGGTCGAGGCGGAAGGTCTCGCCGAGGTTCAGGGCGATCCCTTCAACCTGACGCGGCTGATAGCCGTTGGCGGTGATGGTCACCGTGTAGGGACCACCGACGCGCAGGCCGCGGGCGGAAAAGACGCCGCCAGCGGACGTGACGCTGTTCGACACGGAGCCCGAAGGCTGGTGCACAACCTGCACACTGGCGCCGCTGACCGGCGCGCCGTTCTGATCCGTGATCTGGCCACGGATATCGGATGTTACCTGCTGGGCATGCACAGCAGCAACCGGAGCCATCGCAGCGAGCGCGGCTACAGAAGCGCCGTAAGCAAACTTCTTGAGGAAAGTCATGGGATGTCCCCCTGGATCGACCTGAAAAAAACGAAGCCCGCCGGACTACGGGCGTTCGAGGGACCGCTTAGGGACGCTGCGAGTCGGTTAGGTGACAAGAGTGTGAAGGTTTTGTTTCATAGGGTGCCGGTTATTAACAGGACGGTACGCCGCACACGGACTGACTGACAGCGCTTTTACCGGAAATTTCAGAATGATATGGCGTTACTTCATGTCAAAACCGCTCAGTTCAGCTGCCCGGCCGGAGCCGAACCCATGCGGCCCGTGACAGCGGCTGGCAGCCAACCGTGGCATAAGCGCAACGCTCCATCTGCAGCTGGCCTGTGCCAGGGCGCGCAAGGCGGGTGCACTCTGCGCTGCGGGCGATTATGAAGAAGAGTGCGCTTCTTTGACGCCCAACCGGAACAGCCTGCCATGAACCCTGTCCCTGCCAGCCAGTTTCCCATTCCTGCCGCCAGACTGGCCCTCATTGCGGGCCTGTTTGCTGCGGTATTGCTGGCCGTGCGAATCACGGGCCTCGTCCTCTACCCCTCCGCCCTTCATGCCGATGAGACCCAATACTGGATCTGGTCGCGCAATGTTGACTGGGGCTATTTCTCCAAACCTCCCCTCATCGCGTGGATTATTGCTGCGTCGACCAGCGTGTTTGGCAATGCGGACTGGGCGGTGCGCCTGCCCGCACCCATTCTTCATACGATTACCGCGACCTTCCTCGCTCTGAGCGCCAACCGTCTGTTCGGTCCGGTCACGGCCTTCTGGTCCTTCATTGTCTGGCTGACCCTGCCTGCGGTCTGGCTTTCAGCCGCCGTGATGACGACCGATTCCGCCCTTCTGATGTTCTGGTCTGCATCGCTTTACGCCTTTATCCGCCTGCGTGACGGCGGCGGCTGGATCAGCGCGCTGGGCGTGGGTGCCGGCATTGGCCTGGGCATCATGGCCAAATATGCGATGAGCTATTTCATTGCCGGTCTGGTGCTGGCGGCGATCCTTGATCCGGTCTCGCGCCGGGCACTTTTACAGATCCGCACGCTGGCCGCCGCCGCGCTGGCCTTTCTCATCGTCCTGCCCAACCTGATCTGGAACTGGCGCAACGATTTTGCGACCCTGTCCCATACCGCTGCCAACGCCAACTGGGACGAAGATCTGATCAATCCGGGTCACGCCATCAGTTTTGTGCTCGACCAGCTGGGCGTGTTCGGCCCCGTCTTGTTTCCGGTCCTGGTCGTCGTTCTGGTATGGACCGCCCGGCGCTGGCTGTCGGGACAGGCTGATGCGCGCCTGGTCATGCTGGCAAGCTTTTGCGCCCCGGCCATTATCGTCGTGACCTCGCAGGCCTTCCTGAGCCGGTCCCACGCAGGATGGGCCGCCAGCGCCTATGCCGCCGGAACCCTGATCGTTGTTGCCCTGCTGATGGAAGGGCCGCGCTGGCGCCGGTGGCTTGTGGCCGGCTCGGTGGCGGTACACACCATCGCCGGGCTCAGCATGGCCACGCTTGCCCTTAGCCCGGCCCTGACCGAGCAGGTGGGCATGGCCAATGCCTTCAAGCGCGTGCGCGGCTGGCCGGAGACGGCTGAACGTCTGGCCGAGGCGGTGGAGCGCACAGGCGTCGAGGCAATTGTTTTTGATAACCGCAACGACTTCCACCAGATGCAGCGCTATGGCACGGGCATCGATGCCGAGCTTTACATGTGGGTGCGCTATTCGGGCATCTCCAGCCATGCCGAGCTTGGCTGGTCGCTACCCGCCGGCTTTACAGGTCCGGTTTTGATTGCATCCGAGCGCCCGATAGAGGTGCCGGTTCTGGCGCTGGATTTTGCGCGCATGGACCCGCAGGGCGAAATCCGCGTGGATCTGGGCGGCCGGCGCGAGCGGGTATATCAGCTCTTCCTCGCGCAGGATTACCGCCCGGCGCTGCGTACACAGGCGTTCGAGGATGCTATCTGGCAAGCGCGCGAGGCAGACGCTCAGTAGCCGCCCGCCTCATCACCCCACACCTCGCGAAGCCGCTGGTCGCGCCGGCAACCGAAGCGGTAGCGCTGATAGCGGATCGGATTATTGTCCGCATAATCCTGATGATATGCCTCGGCGGGCCAGAAGATTTCCGCATCGCGGATACGCACCTCTACCGCCTCGCCAAAGCGCGCTTCAACCTCGGCCAGGCTCGCCTGGGCTGCCTCACGCTGCGTTTCGTCAAGCGTGAAAATCGCCGGTGCATAGGTGGGCCCCCGATCACAGAACTGACCGCTGCCGTCAAACGGATCGACATTGCGCCAATAGTGGGAGAGCAGCGCTTCATAGCTAACGGCTTGCGGATCATAGATGATCTCGACCGCCTCGACATGGCCGGTATTGCCGTTGACCACCTGGCGGTATTCGGGGTTTTCGACATCGCCTCCGGTGAAGCCGGACACTACATCGATCACGCCATCAAGATCCTCGAAATCGGCTTCGGTGCACCAGAAGCAGCCGGAGGCGAATATCGCGCGCGACTGTCCCTCCGGCATCGCATCGGGGTCGCCAGCCTCTTGCGCGGAGCCGGCAGGGCTGTCTGAGCAGGCAATCAGGCACAGCGCGGCGAGAGAGGTGAGAAAGCGCATGAGGGGTCATCCTGTGGTTTGCGTCGTCCCAGTAGATGATGCAAACCCGCGCCGGGGAAAGCCCCGCGCGCGAAATTGTGACCTTCACACCGCTCCGGCGATACCGCCCAGCTCCTCCAGCCCGGCCGCCAGCGCGAGGTTTTGCACCGCCTGCACAGCCGCGCCTTTGAGGAGATTATCCAGCGCGCACACCAGCGTGGCATGGCGCCCGCCCTCACCGATGGACCAGCCGCCAATGACCGCACCGGGCATGTCCTGCCCGTCGCGGATTTCGGGGATGGTATCGATGAGGCGGATGAGCGGCTCGCCTTCATACGCATCGTGATAGCGCGCCTGCAGCGCAGGCGCCGTCACCGGCTCGCGAAAGGAGAGCTGCGCCGTCATCGTGATACCGCGGAAGAAGGCGGCAACATGAGGGCTGAAACGCACCTCATGGTCCAGATGCCGGCTCATCTCGCGCTCATGCAGATGCCCGGTCAGGCTGTAGGGCATGAGGTTGTCCTTGAGAGCCTCGACATCATTCTTGCGGCTGGGCGTGGTGCCTGCACCCGAATAGCCCGACACGCCAAACAGATGCGCCGGACCGCTCAAGAGATCGCGCACCGGATGCACGCACAGCTGGCCAGCCGTGGCATAGCAGCCCGGATTGGCAATACGCGTGGCGGCTCTGAGCGCGTCGCGCCCGTAAAGCTCGGGCAGGCCATAGGTCCAGCCCGGGTCAAAACGGTAATCAGCGGACAGATCGACAATGATGGTCCGGGGCGCCACTGCCTCGATGGCCGCCACATAGGGGGCCGCCTCGCCATTGGGCAGGGCCAGGATCACGGCGTCTGCTCCGCGCGCGGCCACGTCCTGCGGCCCCATCGCTTCAAAAATCAGGCCATCGCGCGCTTCAGGTGCCAGGCGAGAGACCGGATCGCCTGCCATTGCGCGCGAGGACGCGAACACAAGGCGCATATCACTGCGGCGCGACAGGATGGCCACCAGCTCCTTGCCGGTATGTCCGCGCGCGCCCACCAGTCCGACGGTCAGCATGGCGTCAACTCCTCAGCGTCGCAGGCAGCGCGGCGATGCGCTCCACCATGGCCGGGATGCGTGTCAAATCGGTCTCCCCACGCCAGAACACCGTCCATTGGCCGGTCTTCACCGCGCCGTGGCAGGTCGCGTAGTAGAACTCGTTGATCGGATTATCGCTGCGCGAGCGCCAGTAGAGCTTCGGCGCATAGGCGGTCAGCTTGCGCCAGACGGCCCCGCCCAGCCCCTCGCCGCGCGCTTCATCAAGTACCGCAAACTTGTCGAGATAAACCACATCATCAAGCTTGGCTGTGATCGCCGCCGCCCGGTAGCTTTCCGTGACGAAGGTGCGGTCGAACACAAGCTGATCGAAATAGCTCTCCAGCAGCGGACGGCCAAAGGCAGTCTCGATCAGCGTCTTGGCGCGGGTACGGTCGAGCTCTGACTTGTCTGTCAGCTCCAGCATGCGCTCACCCTTGCGCACCAGCGTGCCGGAGCCGGCATGGGTGAACAGCTCCTTGGCCAGCTCGCCAGGGCTGGTGATGGAGACCGAGCTGGAGAGCGGCAGATCATCCAGCAGCCGCTTGATCTCCTCCATCTTCAGGCGCATCCCGCCCGAGACCCAGTCGGCGCCCATCAGCTCCTCGAAATCGGTGGCCAGGTTGATCGCCGACAGGGGCTTGCCTTGATCATCCAGCAGCGCGCCGGTCCCTGTCAGGAAAACGATCTTGTAGGGCTGGAGCGCATGGACCAGCGCGCGCACCGCCGCATCGGCATTGATATTGACCAGCCGGCCATCGGCGGTATCGCCAAGGCAGGCGAGAATCGGTGCCTGACCGGCACGCGCCGCCGCCGCAACCAGCTCAAGGCGCACGCGTGTCGGGTCGCCCACCCGGCCGAGCTCGGCCTCATCCATCAGCTGGGCTTCAAACACGCCACTGGGGATTGCTGCGGCACGACCGCCGCAATCGCGGATCGCCTGCACCAGTTCGAGATTGACCCGCGTCAGCGTATCGCGAATGACCGGAATGGCCTCTGGCGGGGTCACGCGCAGGCCCTGCTTCCTCACGGTCTCAATACCCGCTTCGGACAGCGCCTTGTCGAGCTGCGGGCCGCCGCCATGCACAACGATGGGAGCCAGCCCCACTGTCTGCAGGAAAGCCAGCGAGGCTGACAGCGCTGCCATCTCCTCTTCCATCACCGCGCCGCCGACCTTGATGACGGCAAAGCGTTCCTGATCGAGGCGAGAGAAGCGGGTGAGATACTCGCGTATCTCCTTGCCGTCGCGCATCTGGGAGAGAAGCTGGACAATGGCCGAGCGGACCGGAACGGCCGCTCCGCCGCGCTCGGGTGCCGGTGTGCCGGTAGAAGAATCGATCACCGTGCCCGCCCGCTGACCAGGGTTTCCATGATCGCCTTCTGCACATGCAGGCGGTTTTCCGCCTCGGCAAGACCGACGAAGTTGGGCGAATCCACAACCGAGTCGGCAATCTTCACATTGCGCCGCATGGGCAGGCAGTGGCTGACCAGCGCGTCATTGGTCATCGCCATTTTCGCATCATCGATCATGAAGTCTGCGCCCTTCGCCCGGTAGGGGGCCTCACCCTCCCACTGGCCGAAAAAGGGCAGCGCGCCCCAGCTCTTGGCGTAGACGACATCCACATCGTCATAGGCCTCAGCGATATCGGTATGCACCGAGAAGCGGGTGCCCGCCTCGTCGCAGAACCCGTTGGCGGCATCCATGTAGCGCGCATCGAGCCGGTAGACCTCGTCCGGGATCAGCAGCCGCACATTCATGCCGAACTTGGAGGCGATCAGCAGCGCCGAATTGGCCACCGCCGTGTTGAGCGGCTTGGGATGGGGCACCCAGGTCAGCAGGTAATTGCCGCCGCGCACATCGCCGATCTCGTCCTGCAGCGCCATCATGTGCGCCAGCTCCTGACAGGGATGGACGATCGTCTCCATGTTGATCACCGGAACGGTGGCGTATATCGCATAGGCGCTGATCAGCGGGTCCTCGCGCTCGGCGGTCCAGTTCTCGAATTTCGGAAAACAGCGAATGGCGATGAGGTCCACATAGGAGGACAGCACCCGCGCCGCCTCTTTCACGTGCTCCTCGGCGGTGCCGTCCATGACCACGCCGTCTTCAAACTCGACCGGCCAGGTGCCGCCGCGCGCATCGAGGATGATGGCGTGCCCGCCCAGCTGGTGCGCGCCCAGATCAAACGAAGTGCGGGTACGCAGCGACGGGTTGAAGAAGACCAGCGCAATGGATTTGCCCCTCAGGGCGTCGCCCTGCGGGCTGGCGCGAAACTCGCGCGCGCGGTCAATCAGGCCCTGAAGCTCTTGTCTCGACCAGTCTGCGGTAGTGAGAAAATGCCGCATCGTTTCGCGCGCCTCCCAAAGGCAATGGAAAGCTCACGCGTTTAGCGCTCCTTGCTGCAATGCGCAAACGCATGTGTGAGCCGCAGGAGGTGCTCGAGCCTCCACGCCAATGGCATTTGAACCCCCGCAAGCCCGAAGGGCTATCCGCAGCCTACGGCCAGTTCTGCGAGAGGTCCCGGCAATGCGCTTCGCGTGGCCGGGCGTTCAGTGTTTCTTCGAGCCGGTCACGGGTTAACCTGAACGTCAGCGACGGCCTCCACAGGGTCCGCCAGTTCCGCCTCCAGAGGCTCCCCGCGCGCATCGGCGTCCAGAGCGGCGATGAGGGCATCATCGCGGTCGTAGATATCGTGGATGAAGCGGACCTGCCCGAAACGGTCGGAGACAGCCGTGAAGTAGAGAATGTGGACGGGAACAGGATTGTCCAGCCAGACACGGCGTGTGCGTCCGGCCTCGAACGCGTCTTCCATCGCCTCCCTCGTCCAGCCCTCCTCGCCCTGCAACACCCACCAGGCCAGTTCGCGCGGCTCGTCGACGCGTACACAGCCCGAGGACTCATTGCGTTGCACATTGTCGAACAGGGCGCGCTGGGGCGTATCGTGAATGTAGATATTGTGGATGTTGGGGAACATGAACTTCACCTCCCCCATCGAATTGCCACTGCCCGGCAGCTGAATGACGCGGTAGCGCCGACCGGCCCAGTCGGCATCTGACGGATTGACGACCGCGCCGGTGGACAAATCCACCAGCCGGTAGCCCGATGCCAGCGCATAGCCCGGATTGGTCTGGAACCGGCGCAGCCACGGCGCGCCAAGTCCGGTTGGCGTGTACCAGACCGGATTGATCTCGATAAAGGTCATGTCCTCGGAAAAGACCGGCGTGCGGCTATAGCCGCGCCCTATCATCGAGCGGTGCACCCGCTCCAGCTCGCCACCCGACCACGCCTCCAGCCGGTAATCGGCGAGGTTGACGCGGATATGGCGCTCGCCCAGATCACGCGCCACCCAGCGCCAGCGCTCCAGATTGGCCCGCACCTGATCAAGCCGGTGGCGCGGCGGTGTGTTGAGCTCGCGCAAAGTGGCGCTGCCAGCCACGCCGTCAGCGGCAAGATTGTGGCGCGCCTGAAACCGGATCAGCGCGGTACGGACGCGCTCGTCGAACGGCGCACCCGGTTCACCCTGCCGGGCCAGAAGCCCCTCCTGATAGAGCCGCGCGCGCAAGGCATCGACCCGTTCACCGCTATCACCGGGCTCTATCGGCTCACCATCAGGAATGGGCCTGTGCGCCTGCATGATGGTATGGCGGCGGATCAGCTCCCGGCGCAGCGCCATGTAGTCCGGATGAGATGGGCTTAGCCCTTCGAGCGTATCGAAAACCGTATTCTCGCGCAGGGCCGTTGCCAGCAGAAGCGCGATATCGGGATGACGCTGGGGCGCGGTCCAGTCCGGCTCCAGCCGGCGCGGGTCTATCCGCCCGACGGCAAGATCGCTGGCCAGCGCCATGAAGGCCTCGCGGGCAAGCCGGTCACGCTCCACGCCCGCAGGCAGTCGCGACACATCATCGGGAGAGGGGTAGTGGTCAGGCGTCAGGCCGTGTGTCCAGGCCTCACCAATCGCGTCAGCCAGATCGGCGATATCGGTCTCGTCCCACGCCTGGCGCGCCTGGGCCGTTCCGCACAGCGCCATCAACACAACCATCAGCCATATGGGAAACGCTCGCGCGTCCATCCTGTCCCCCTTCCCTCAATGATCAGGGTAACAAGGTGTCCGCCGGATGAGAACGGGAATAATCGGGAAAACAAAAGCCCCGGACCTTGCGGTCCGGGGCTGATGCATACTCAGCGTGAGAAGGAGTTTGCCTTATTCAGGCGCGCCATCCTCAGGGTTATCCTCAGAGGCTTCCTCGGCAGACTCTTCCATGTCATCGGCGGAGTCGTCCATGGCGTCACCGGCTTCATCAGCCCATTCGCCCATCTGATCGCCCGCGTCTTCGGCGGCGTCAGTGGTAGCGTCCCAGGCGTCGTCAGCAGCGTCCGTAGTATCCTCCCACGCCTCTTCAGCGGGGCTTTCCTCTTCGGTGCCTACTGCCTCATCGATCTCTTCGCCCGCTTCTTCTGCCGGACCCTGTTGCTCACAGGCGGCCAGAATCGCGCTTGCAGCAAACGCAGCCAGAACAAATTTCTTCATCGTCATCATCTCCATCTGTGACCTGTCCATCAGAGAGGCCGGCGGCGCGTCTTGTGCCCCGGTCTATCGCAGCCCCTGCGGAATAACCGCAAAGGAACGCCAACAGTTTCCGGCCTTCCCGTCAAGCAATAACAAACCTCAGGGTCCATAAATCGCCAGACATACCGCCCTGAAACAACGCACGCTTGCCGGTTTTGGTTGCATTCATCTTGCGAAGACCAACATAAGCCAATCTTACAGATCGGTCATGGACGCGTGATGGACGCCGCGTGCAATCGCCCTGGCCAGACAATCGGCAGCAAGGCTCCCCAGCTCCGCAAGGGCAAGCGGTGCGGGATCAGGCAGCGCAGCGCGCCCTGTCGACGCCACGAACACCACATCCCCGTCAAAAGGCGTGTGCACCGGGCGAATGGCCCGCGCCATGCCGTCTTGCGCCATGATGGCCACCCGACGGGCCTGATCGGGTGTCAGGGCCGCATCGGTGGCGATAACGGCCAGCGTGGTGTTGGTGCGCGGGGCCGGGTTGAACTTCGCCTCGCCCCAGTTTTCCAGATCGTCCAGCGGCGCCGGCGCGCAGCCCAGCCCGCCAAATTCTGCGTCCCGCTCAAAAGGCGCCGCCCAGTATTGCTGTGTGCCGGGCACACGCACCGAACCGAAACTGTTCACACACACCAGCGCGCTGACCGTATAGCGATCGCGGGATTTTGCACTGGCAGACCCCGTGCCGCCCGCCAGCGCACCGGCGCGCGCGCCATAGCCCGCCCCGGCGCGGCCAAGCCGGACGGGCGCGCGCCGCAGGGTATCGTCCAGCGCCGCCCGGCCAAGCGCATGGTAGGGCGGTGCATCGCCCCAATCCTTGCTGCCGCCATTGGCCAGATCATAAAGAATTGCCGCCGGAACGATGGGAGAGGCGGGCACGCCGGGCTGGTTCATCAGTGCAAAGCCCCGCCCGTCAGCACCCAGCGACGCGCACACCGCATCGGCCGCGGCCAGCCCGTAGACCGAACCGCCCGACAGCACGATCGCGTCAACGCCTTCGACCAGTCCACCGGGCCGCAAGGCGTCGGTTTCACGTGTGCCCGGCCCGCCACCGCGTACATCGACGGCGGCGATGGCCGGTTCATCGAAGAGGACCAGCGTCACGCCCGTGCGCACAGCCTCGTCTTCAGCCTGCCCGACGCAAAGACCGGCAATATCAGTGAGATCGTTTGTCATTGGCGCGCGCCCCGGTTTCTGCCCGAAAACAGGCTAGCGTGATTGATACGGCGCCAAAACAAAAACCCCCGCAAGGGCGAACCTTGCGGGGGCAAAACCGCCCAGGGACGGTAGGAAAGCCTACCAGTTCACGCGCACGCGGCCATAGACGTAGCGGCCGTTAAAGCCCGCAGGCGAGAAGCTGGAGAAGGGCAGAATACCGTTGAAATTCAGCCCCGCCGGAACATTGTCGGGATAGGTATCAAAGACATTGTTAGCGCCGACCGCCAGATTGACGCGGCTGGTTATGTCCACATTGCCTTCCAGATCGACAATCCACTGTTCAGACAGGGTCACATCGCTGGCCGCAGCCGTACCTGGCGACAGGGTTTCACCAAAGCGCGTGGCGCGGGCAAAACCGCCCAGCCGGTCACGCGACCAGTCGAGGCCCAGAATGAACTTGTCCTGCGGCGTGCCTTCCTCGAGGCGCAGCGTGGATTGACGCCCGAAAATCACCGGCGGCGGGGTGAGCGAGGACAGGGTGCCTGTTGACTGGATATTGCTCAGATCGACCGTGTTGTAGTTATAGCCGAACGTGGCGTTGAAATCGCCGATATCCCCCGCTGACCAGCCATAGCTGGCGACGATATCGACGCCCTCGGTCGTGCTGTCAGCCGCATTCAGGAAGAAGCGTGCCGAGGAGACCCCTGCGGGCAGGATGGCCTGCACTTCGGGCGAGTTCAGGTTTTCCGACAGCAGGATGCGGTCATCGATATCGATGCGGTAGGCATCAATGGTGAGCGCAAATCCGCCGCTGGCAAACACCGCGCCGAGCGAATAGTTGACGCTGGTCTCCGCTTCAAGCGGTGTGGCACCCAGCGCAATGGCGGTCGGGCTGGAGACCGGGAAGGTGCCGGTCTCGTCCGGCACGCCGCCGGTAAACACCGTTGCCGTCGAGGTGAAGAAGGACTGGTGCAGGGACGGCGCACGGAACCCCGTGCTTACCGAACCGCGCAGCGCCAGCGCATCGGTCACCTCGAACCGGCCGGCAATCCGACCATTGAGCGTGTCGCCAAAGTCGGAATAGTTCTCGTAGCGCGCCGCCGCCGACAGGGTCAGACGGTTGTTGATATCCGCTTCGAGATCGGCATAGGCACTGAAGGATTCGCGGCTGGTATCCACTTCATTGCTGGGCTGGAAGCCGGGGAATACCTGGCTGCCCGGAGCGCCGGGGAACGGGCCTTGCTCGTAGGACGCCGGCTCACCGGCCCCGATCTCGAAATTCTCGTAGCGTGCCTCGAGGCCCAGACCCACATTGAGCGGACCGGCAAATGCATCGACAGCGTATTGCCGCGCGACATCAAAATTGGCGACCGCCTGACTGTAGGCCAGCCGGCCCGCGTAGAACTCGGTCGGGCTGGCAGCACCCAGAGAGGCATTCAGCGTGTTCTCCACACCGTATTCGATCTGGTTGCGGCCATAGACAAGGCTGAGGTCGGACGACCACTCACCAAGCTCGGCGCGCAGACCGCCGCCGACCGAGTAATCTTCCACTTGCGGGGCAATGAAAGGCAGGAAGCCATCAGGATAGATGGCCAGCACGTTGCGCGCGTCCAGCGCCCGCCGGTAGAAGCCGGCTGAATCCGCTTCGCGGTCCTGATAGCTGGCAAAGCCATAAATCTCATTGCCATTATCGAACGGGATACCGGCATTGGCCAGCAGCGTGATGTCGAGGGCATTGGGATTACCGAAGCGGTGGTTGAGCCGGTCGAACGTGTCCTCGCGCGGATCATTGGCGGCGGGGTATTGCTGGCGCGGGTCCGGGCCGGAGCGGTTGGTGGCACTGCGGTCGCGGAACTCGCCCGAAATAGTCAGGAAGCCATCAGCGCCGAGCGGCAGACCGGCCCAGCCGGAGGCGGTGAACGTCTCGCCATCGGTTTCATCGCGGTCACCGCTGAGCAGCGGCACGGTTGTCACATTCTGACCGTAGGTCAACGTGGCACCGCCGCCTTCGCGGGCTTCACGCAGGCGCACGTTGATGACACCGGCAATCGCATCAGAGCCGTATTGCGCAGCAGCGCCGTCGCGCAGCACCTCAACCGCGCCAATGGCGCTGGTCGGGATGGTATTGAGATCAACAGCCGCCGAGCCGCGCCCGACGGATCCGTTCAGATTGACGAGCGCACTGACATGGCGCCGCTTGCCATTGACGAGGGTCAGGGTCTGGTCGGGGCCCAGACCGCGCAGCGTGGCCGGACGGACAGAGTCTGTCCCGTCCGTCAGTGCAGGCTGCGGGAAGGAGAAAGAGGGTACGGCATAATTGAGGGCCACGTTGAGCTCGGTCGAGCCGTTGGCCTCCAGTTGCGCGTTGGAGATCACATCGACGGGAGCGAGCGTCTGCAGGGCCGTGCGCCCTTCAGAGCGCGTGCCGGTGACGACGATCACCTCTTCGGGTGTGCTGGCAGGTTGCTGGGCAAGCCCCGCACTGGCGGCAACCAGTGCGATAGCGGTGCTGGTTAGTAGCGTTTTCATGGGTCCAATCCCCTTGGGCATCTTGCAGAAAAGAAAAGTGGCTCCAGGCTGCGTTGCAGCGCAGCATTCCGGGAGTGTGTTTCACCCGGACTGCCTGGAAATCGTGTTGCGCGTTAACGGTTTCCAGTCTGGCAGGCGTGAGTTTGTGACAGACAGATGACGGTTGTGGGCTTTCTGCAACAGCCCGCGCCGGCGCGCTTGGCATGAAGAATACCTAACGTCATGATCACGTCCCTCAAAAAACAATCCGCCGGTTGGCGGTAGACAATCGACAAGCTGGACGTCAGCTTGTAGACAGGGAGCGCGTTTCAGGCCGGAAGCGCAATCGAGCGGACCTAAGTATGGCATTAGAAATTCTGAATGATCCGGATGTGACCGACAGCGCGGTCCAGTCGCTGCTGCCGCTCAATGCCTTGCGCGCCTTCGAGGCGGCGTCCCGGCGCGGCAGCCTTGCTGCGGCTGCGAGAGAGCTGGGCGTGACGCCGGGCGCGGTGTCCCAGCAGATCCGTCTTCTGGAGGACGTGTTGAAGACACGCCTGCTGGAACGCACCGGGCAGGGCGTGCTGCTGACTGTCGAGGCCGCTGACGCCGCGCCGTATCTGCACGAGGCGTTCGCAAGCCTGGCCGAAGCCAGCGCGCGCCTTCGCTCGGCAGGGGCCGCGCCTGCGCGGGTGCGTCTGGGCGTGCCCGGCGCGTTTGCCGCCGCCTGGCTGGCCCCGCGCCTGGCGAGATCGGGACGGACCGATATCAGCCTGATCAGCGATCCGGGGTCAGAAGATCTCGACCGCTTCCGGCTGGATATCGAGATACGCTTCGGCAATGGCCAGTGGCCGGGCTATGCGGTGCGTCCCTTGCTGTCAGACAGCCTGATGCCGGCTGTCGCGCCGGACCTGCTCGAACAGTGCGATGGCGACTGGCGAAAAGCTGTCACCTGCCTGCCGCTGGTCCACGACACCTCCTTGCCACGTGATCCCGCGCAGCCTGACTGGCAGGTCTGGCTGGCCCGCCGGGGGCTCAAACGCGCCGACATTGCCCAGGGCGATCATGTCAGCGCCCCTGATCATGCCGTGCGGGCAGCGGTTTCCGGGCGCGGGGTGGCGCTGGTGCGCGCCTCACTGACAGAAAGCGCCGTGGCCGATGGCCGACTGATCACACTGATTGCTGACGGGGTGACGCCGCTGTCATGGCGCTATCACCTTCTGTCACCAGAAGGACGCCCGCTCAGCCGCGCCGCACGCGCGCTGGCCGACTATCTGACCGAGGAAGCCAGACCGTTTGAAACAGCCGGGGTCTAGCCAAATCCATTTCCACAACACAGCTTTACCGACGGCCGAACGAGAAAAGAGACCGCCCATGTATATGAACCGCGTGCTGCTTGCCGCCCTCCTGCCCTTCGCCCTTATTGCCTGTTCAGGCGACGCGCCGCGCCAGACCGATACCGGCAGCGGCGATGCCCGACCTGTAACGGAACCGGAAGAGGCGATGGTGGCCGCCGCTCACCCGCTGGCGGTTGAGGCCGGGCTGGAAGCCCTGCGCGCGGGCGGTGACGCAGTGGATGCGGCACTGGCCGTGCAGATGGTGCTGGGCCTCGTCGAACCGCAAAGTTCAGGCCTTGGCGGCGGCTCCTTCATGGTGCGTTATGATGCCGAAACGGGCAGCGTCACGGTCTATGACGGGCGCGAAACGGCGCCGGCTGCCATCTCGGAAGATCACTGGCTGGATGAGAACGGCGAGCCGCTGGGCTTTCTGGATGCCTGGCAGAGCGGGCAGTCCACAGGCGTGCCGGGTGCCGTTGCCATGCTGGCCATGGCGCATGAAGAGCATGGCCGGCTCGACTGGGCGGCAGGGTTCGAGGCGGGCATTGACGTTGCAGAGGCAGGTTTTCCGATATCAGGCCGCACGCACTCGCAGGCCACCCGCGTAGCACAGATATCACAGCTATCGCGCCGGGAACCGGCCCGCTCCTATTTCTATGACGAAGAGGGCAATGCCCGTCCGGAAGGCTTCATCCGTACCAACCCGGCCTATGCGGACACGTTACGGCAGATCGCGGCCGACTGGCGCAGTTTCTACACCGGAGAGATTGCAGAACAGATCGTGGCCCTGGCCGGTGAAGAACCGCGCGGCGGCGTGCTGACAATGGAGGATATGGCCAGCTATCAGCCCCTCCGGCACGAGGCATTATGCGTGCCCTACCGGGTTTACCGCGTGTGCTCGGCGCCGCCGCCTTCATCGGGAGGCGTGGCTCTCGGGGCCATTATGGGCGTGCTGGAAGGCTATGAGATGAACGCCTTCGGACCGGATACGGTGGAAGGCTGGCACCTCTTCATCGAGGCAAGCCGGCTCGCCTATGCCGACCGCGACCAGTATGTCGGCGATCCGGCTTTTGCCGATGTGCCGGTTCAAGGCCTGATTGACCGTGAGTATCTGGCCGAACGCCGCGCCCTGATCTCCATGGAGCAGACGCTCGCGCCGGTGAGCCGTGGCACACCGCCGGGGGCGCCCGATGGCATCGCCGACACCACGCCGGACAATTCCGGCACGTCGCACATGTCCATCCGCGACGCGTACGGCAATGTGGTCTCCATGACGAGCTCGGTGGAAGCGTTTTTCGGCAGCACCCGCATGACGCCGGGCGGCTTCCTGCTCAACAACCAGCTCACCGATTTTGCCTTCGTCCCGCGTGACGCCGATGGCCGCACCCATCCCAACGCGCCGGCGGCGAACAAGCGTCCGCGCTCGTCCATGTCGCCGGCCATCGTGCTGGACTCAGACGGTGAGTTTGTAATGGCCACGGGTTCACCGGGCGGCACGTCGATCATCGCCTACACCGCCAAGACGCTGGTGGCGATGCTGGACTGGGGCCTCAGCCCTCAGGAGGCCGTCGCCCTGCCCAACGTGGTCGCACGCGGCGATATGGTCAGCATCGAAAGCGGATTTGACCCCGAATTGCTGGAAGGCTTGCGTGCGCTGGGTCACCAGATACGCGGAGAGCAAGGCGAAAACTCCGGCCTCCACATTATCCGCAGACACGAGGACGGCACGCTTGAAGGCGGGGCTGATCCGCGCCGGGACGGCCAGGCACGGCAGCCTTAGGCAAAGCAAACGGTATCTACCGTTCCACCACGCTGACAAAGGCCGGATCAAGCGATAGCGATACCGTGTCACCCGTCCGCGCAGCGTGACTGACCGGCGCGCGCGCGGTGACGCGTTCGCCGGTGCGCAGTTCAATGACCATTGCCACCACCGGTCCGGCAGGCCGGCGCGAGACGATGCTGCCAGGCAGGCCCTGTGCATCGCTGTGGCCGATGACAATACCTTCAGGGCGCACCAGGACGGTAACGGCACTGCCTTGAGGCTGGCGCGCAGAAACATCACCCAGAGGCGTCTGCGCCGCGCCGTTCTCTACCTTGCTGGCAAAAGCTTCGACATCACCCAGCATGCGCGCCGCGCTTTCACTCGACGGGGCCAGGTACAGCGTGTCAGGGCGGCCCGACTGGATGATCGTGCCGCGTTCCATCAAGGCAATATCATCGGCGCTGGCCAGCGCGTCATCCGCGTCATGGGTGATGATCAGCGATGCGGTGCCCGAACGGCGCAGCACGTCCAGCGTCATCGCCGACAGGTCTGTGCGCAGGCGGCGGTCGAGCCCGCTGAAGGGTTCATCGAGCAGCATGACAGCCGGTTCGGGCGCCAGCGCACGGGCCAGCGCAACGCGCTGCTGCTCCCCGCCGGACAGCTCATGCGGATAGGCGCGCGCGCGATGGGTCAGCTCGACAGCCGCAAGGCTTTCCATGACGCGCTGGCGGCGGGCGGCTCCGCTCAGATGGCGCAGGCCAAAGGCGACATTCTGGATGGCGGTCAGATGAGGAAACAGGGCGAAATCCTGAAACACCACACCGCAGCGTCGGCGTTCCGGCGCGAGGTGAATACCCGGTCCGCTCCACACGTGTCCGTCAGAGCGTATCTCGCCCGCATGCAGGCGCTCCAGCCCGGCAACCGCGCGCAAGAGCGTGGACTTGCCCGCGCCTGACGGGCCGAGCAGAGCGGTCACCTGACCGGCATGGAGCGCCAGGCTGGCACCGTTCACCGCAACACCGTCATCACCGCCCAGGCGCACCTCGGCCCCGGTGATGATCACGCGCGGCATATCACTATCCGCCGCCATCATTCGGCCAGCCCCGGAATAGCGTCCGAGGGCGGTACGGCGTCGCGCGTGCGCTCGCTGGCGGTGATGCGCCGGGCAATCCAGATCATCGCCGGCAGGGCCGCAGCCACCAGCAGCACGGCCGGCAGGGCGGCCTGTCCCAGACGTTCGTCTGCGGCATAATTGTGCGCGGTCACGGCGAGCGTGTTCATGTTGAACGGCCTTAAAATCATGGTCGCGGGAAGTTCTTTTAGAACCTCCACAAACACAAGCAGGCCTGCCAGCGCCACACCCGAGGAGACAAGCGGCCAATGGACGCGCCGGACAAGTTCCAACGGGCGGGCTCCCAGCGAGCGCGCCGCCGCATCCAGAGACGGTGTCACCCGTGACAGCGCACTCTCCGCCGGCCCAATCGCCGCAGCGATAAAACGCGCCTGATAGGCAAAGACGAGCGCCAGCGCGCTGCCTGTCAGCACCATCGGGAAGGGCGACCCGGTCAGGCTCCGCCAGCCGGCATCCAGCCCGCCCTGGAGACTGCCGAAAATGATCAATACGCCCAGCGCCGCGACCGCGCCCGGCACGCCATAGCCCATCGAGGCGATGCGCGCCGACGCGCGCCCGGCGAGCCGTTGTGTGCGGATCGCATAGGCCAGACCAAGGCCGATAGCGGCCGCGAGAAGCCCTGACACGCCAGCCAGGGCGAGTGAATTGACCGCCGCATCGGCCAGACCTGTCGCCGCCGGCGTCGATACCGCGCGCCAGCCCAGCCGGGCAGCCGGAATGACCAGCCCCATCAGCACCGGCAGCAGGCACGCTATCATTGTCGCCAGCCCCGCCACCGGGGACAGCGTGTGGCGCCGGAAGGCGCGCACATGGCCCGACGCGCTGGTCTGGCGGGCCCGGCGCCGCAAGGCACGCTCGGCCATGAAGATCACAAAGCTGATCGAGACCAGCAACATGGCCAGACGGGCCGCATCGGGAATGGAGCCCTCACCGGCCCAGGCACGCATCAGTGCAACAGTGAGCGTGGGCGCGCCCAGATGGCTGACGGTTCCAAAATCGGCCAGCGTTTCCATCACCACCAGTGCCAGACCGGCAGCCACTGCCGGGCGCACCATGGGCAGCGCCGTGCGGGCAAACGCCTGCAAGGGCGAACAGCCCAGCGTGCGTGCCGCGTCATAGGCGTCGGCTGACTGCGCCGAAAAGCTCTCACGGGCGAGCAGATAGACATAAGGGTAGAAGACAAGGCCGAAGATCGCGCCCGCGCCAAAGGCCCCATGAACGGCAGGCACCAGCCCGCCCAGCGGGCCGGCCCCTTGTGTCAGATCATACCAGCCATAGGCCGCTGCATAGGCGGGCATGGCCAGCGGCAAGGCCAGCATCCACTGGAAGATATTGCGGCCGGGAAACACATAGCGTGTCACCAGCCAGGCTGTGCCGGTGCCCGTCACGCCCGCCAGCAGGGCCGCCGTCAGACCCACAATGGCCGTGTTGACGAGGAACTCCGTCAGGCGCGTCTCGGCGATATGAGCCAGATAATCGGTCCAGGGACCGGACACGGCAAGCCAGGCCACCGCCAGCAAAGGCGCGGCGCAAAGCAGGCCCGCAAAAGCAGCGAGCCAGACAGGATGCAATCCTGCCCGGCCCGTTATTCTGCGGCGAAGTATGCCCGTATCGCCTATGGCCATCCCGCCCGGTCAAAGATGCGCTGGGCTTCCGCTCCGTTTTCGCCGAGCGCGTTGACATTCAGCTCACGCGCCTCGAACCCGGCAAAGCCCTCAAGAACGGTGTTGTCATAGCTGATGGAGGGATCGGCGGGAAACTCGTTGGTAAGCTCGGCGAAAGCGCGCTGGGCCCGCTCCGACAGAAGGAAGGCCAGCAGTTCGCGCGCCGCTTCCGGGTTCGGGGCATTGGCTGCCAGGCCCGCGCCGGAAATGTTCACATAGGTGCCGCCTTCGCCCTGATCGGGGAAAACGATGCCAACGGCTTCGCCGACCGCGCGGTCAGCACTGTCCTCGGCGTTCAACAGACGGCCGAGATAATAGTGATTGACGATCGCCACATCACACTCGCCAGCTGCGACAGCGCGGATCTGGTCGGTATCGCCGCCTTGCGGGGTGCGGGCGAGATTTTGCGCGATACCGCGGGCAAATTCCTCCGCCACTTCCGTCCCGTGCTCGGCAATCATGCCGGCCACCAGCGACTGGTTATAGACATTGGAGGACGAGCGCACGCAGACACGGCCCTCGAACTCGGGCCCTGCCAGATCGGCGTAATTTTGAACTTCGGATGGGTCCACACGGTCGCGGGCATAAACGATCACGCGGGCGCGGGTGGCAAAGCCGAACCAGAGATTGTCCGGGTGCTCAAGGGAATCGGGAACGCGGTCCAGCGCGCCGTCCAGATTGCCAGCAGGCTGGAACAGGCCAGCCTGCTCGGCACGGTGCAGGCGCCCGGCATCCACCGTGATGATGACATCGGCGGGCGAGCGCTCTCCGTCGGCGCGCACGCGCTCGATCAGAAGATCGCCGTCGGCTTCTACCAGATTGATCTCGATGCCGGTCTCTTCGGTGAAGGCCGCAAACACCGCCTGGTCAGAGGCGTAGTGGCGCGCAGAGAAGACATTGACGACACTGTCCTGCTCGGGCTGGCTGCAGGCGGTCAATCCCAGCGCGGCGCACACGGCACCGATGACGGGAAGGCGAAGACGTTCAGACATGGCGTTCCTCTTGGGCTGTGGCGGCGCAAACGCATCCAGATGGACTACCCCGTCGCCAATGGAAGCGCCGTCATGCCACTTCTGAGAACGCTTCGCAAGAGCAGGTCTGACTCATTCCGGACAGCAAACAGCCAGTCGACGCCGCCAGATTTTCCCTGAAGGAAAGACAAATTTTCCCCTGCGGCGGAAACTTGATCCGAATATCGCGCCATCACTTTAAAGTGATCCTTGCACCGCTCTTACAAACTGGCCTTCCGGCACGCGCCAACCGGCCTCGACTGCCCTTGCAGGGATAATCCTGCGGGCAGTCGAAGGTCCGGCATTACACAGATTTAATGAGGAAATCTGGTGGGCGATACTAGGATCGAACTAGTGACCCCTTCGGTGTGAACGAAGTGCTCTACCGCTGAGCTAATCGCCCGGAGGGAGCGGCGTATAGAGGCAAAACACCGCCTTGGTCAAGCGCCCGCGCCGGAGGGACAGGCCGATTTGACTGGACGCGTTCACTGGCTGGATAACAAAATCGCGAGGACCCCCTTCGTCACACTTCCGTCAAGAAGCCAAAGCATCTATATCGCTCATGCCGCCAGGGCGTTTCATCACTGCCCCGGTATGATACCCGACAGTCACCACAGCCGGTGCGCTTTAAGGCCCTAAGCGCGTCCGAAGGAGAAGTTAGTTATGGCCAGTAATGATCTGTGCACGCCCGAAGGCGCCCGCCGCCTGAAAGAACGTATCGAAGCCTATTGGAAAGAGCGTGGGTATGACGTTGCCGTCGACCTCGTTGATGCCGGCTTTATGCCTGCCATGCGCTCGGCCCGCACTGATGTGCGCTCCAACCTCGTCAATGGCATGCCTCGCCCTGCCAATGACCGGGGTGAAGGCCGCCGCACGGCCTGATATTTAGCGGTCTTGCCGGCCTGCCGCAGCAGCGAGCTCTGCCAGCAGTGCGGGAAGCGCCGAAAACGAATCGAAAAGCCGGTCAGCACCCAGCGCGCTGACCGGCTTTTCGCTGTAGCCGTTTGTAAACAGCACGCTTGCCGCGCCCGCGCCTCTGGCCGCGAGTAGATCGGGCTCAGAATCGCCCACGAGGGCGATGAAGCGTGCGTCATCCCCCTCGCCCACCGCCGTCAGCAGATGCGCAGGGTCGGGCTTTGTGGCTGGCACATCCTCCGGCCCGACAATACGCTCGAACCGGCCGGTCAGATCCAGCGCGTCGAGGAGCTGGCGCGCAAGGGCGGACGGTTTGTTGGTACACACGCTCAAGCGCGCGCCTGACGCGGCCAGCGTGTCCAGCGCTGCCTCCACCCCGTCAAACGGGCGGCTGAGCGCAGCAATGCGCGCTCCATAGGTCTCGAGAAAAGCGTGCAGGGCCGATTCGGCTGCATCCGGCTCCAGCGGAGCTCCGGCGCGGACAAAAGCCTGCGCGATGAGCGCGCGCGCACCGCGCCCGACCATCGCGCGCACATCACCAATGGGCACCGGATCAAGGCCGTAAGGCGCTATGGCTTCGTTCAGGGCCCGCACCAGATCGGGCGCGGTATCCACCAGGGTCCCATCCAGATCGAAGGCGATGGAGGCGCCGCGCAGGACCGTCAGATGCGTCATCGCCAGTCTTCCCCTTCGCAAGTATGCACCGGATGGGCTATAGCGCGGGCGGGCCTATGATAACAGCGCCCAGCGGCAGGCAAGGAAGGGCACCCCCATGGCAAGAGCGCGCGCCGTCATCATTCTGGCTGCCGGTCATGGCAAACGGATGAAATCGGCTATGGCAAAGCCGCTGCACGCTGTTGCAGGGCGTTCCATGCTGGACTGGAGTTTGGCGCTGGCCCGGTCATGCGATGCGCAGCACAAGGTGGTGATCTGGGGCGCGCACGGGCCCGAGGTGAAGGCGCGCGCCGAAAGCGCAGGCGCGCTCACCGCGCTGCAGGATCCGCCCATGGGCACAGGCCATGCCGTGCTGTGCGGTCAGGACGCGCTGGCAGGCTTTGATGGCGATGTGGCCGTGCTGTTTGCCGACACACCCCTGATCCGCACGCAGACACTGGAATCGGTATTCGCCGCACTCGAAGCCGGCGCGAATATCGCGGTGCTGGGCTTCGAGCCGGAAAATCCCACCGGCTATGGCCGCCTGATCGAGAACAGTTCCGGCGCACTGACAGCCATTGTCGAAGAAAAGGATGCCAGCGCAGAACAAAAGGCTGTGCGCCTGTGCAATTCGGGCGTGCTGGCCGCGCCCGCCCCGCTGCTTTTCGAGCTGCTCTCGAAAGTCACCAATGACAACGCGAATGGCGAATACTATCTGACCGACATCATTGCGCTGGGGGTCGCTGCCGGTCACAGCGCCCGCGCGGTGCGCGCCGATGCCGACGAGGTGATGGGCGTCAATTCACGCCATAATCTCGCCCAGGCCGAAGCCGCCTTCCAGGCCCGCGCCCGCGCGGCCGCCATGGAGGCCGGTGTCACGCTGGTCGCGCCCGAAACCGTGTTCTTCAGCCACGACACGCAGATCGCCAATGATGTGATCATCGAGCCCAATGTCGTGTTCGGCCCCGGCGTGATTATCGGCACCGGCGCGGCGATCCATGCCTTCAGCCATCTGGAAGGCGCGGTGATTGGCGAGAATACCTCGGTTGGCCCCTATGCCCGCCTGCGCCCCGGCGCGGTGCTGGAGACCGGCGCGAAGATCGGCAATTTCGTCGAGGTGAAGAACGCGCGCCTGCACGCCGGCGCGAAGGCCAATCACCTGTCCTATATCGGTGACGCGGATATCGGGGCGAAAGCCAATATCGGCGCGGGCACCATCACCTGCAATTATGATGGCTATTTCAAACACAGAACGATTGTCGGTGACGGCGCGTTTATTGGATCCAATACCAGCCTGGTCGCTCCTGTAACCATCGGACACGGAGCCTTTACAGGCTCGGGCAGCGTCATCACATCAGATGTGCCTGACGATACGCTGGCCCTGTCACGCGCCCGCCAGGAGAACAAGACGGGCTGGGCCGCACGCTTCCGCCAGACCATGCAGGCGCGCAAGGACAAGACGAAGACAAAATAGACCGGGCAACCGGCCAGGATGACGGCAATCACGAAAGGACCTCCCCCGATGAGCGACATCAAATCCCGCCTGAAAGATTCCGGCCTCTGGCGCACCGACTCCTTCATCAATGGCGAATGGGTGAAGGGTGACAGCCGGTTTGACGTCAATAATCCCGCCAACCGGGAAAAAGTAGCTGACGTGGCCAGCGTCGGCGCCGAGGGCGCAAAGCGCGCGGTGAAAGCCGCAGCGGCGGCAAACCTCGCCTGGCGCAAGACCTCAGCGTTCGAGCGCTCACGTATCGTCAATCGCTGGTATGAGCTGATCATGGAGCATCAGGATGATCTGGGGATCATTCTGGCCGCCGAGATGGGCAAGCCGGTGAAAGAAGCCAAGGGCGAAGTTGCCTATGGCGCAGGTTTCGTCCAGTGGGCCGCCGAGGAAGCGCGCCGCGTGCATGGCGAGACACTGCCCGTGCCGACCCCCGGCGCGCGCGGCTGGACGATCCGCCAGCCCATTGGCGTCGTCTCTTGCATCACACCTTGGAATTTCCCCTCGGCCATGATCACGCGCAAGTGTGGCCCGGCGCTCGCCGTGGGCTGTCCTGTCGTCATCAAGCCGGCCTCTGAAACCCCGCTGTCCGCGCTGGCACTGGCAGAACTTGCTGACCGAGCGGGCTTCCCCAAGGGCGTCTTCAACGTCGTCACCGGTGAGGCGCGCGAGATTGGGCCGGTCCTGACCGGTTCCGAAGATGTCGCGATGGTCGCCTTTACCGGCTCGACGGCTGTCGGCGCATTGCTGATGGAGCAGGCCGCCAAGACCATCAAGCGCGTCGCGCTGGAGCTGGGCGGCAATGCCCCCTTCATCATCATGGATGATGCCGATCTGGAAAAAGCCGCTGACGGGCTGGTGCAAGGCAAGTTCCGCGCAGCCGGCCAGACCTGCGTATCACCCAACCGGGTCTTCGTGCAGGAAGGCGTGATCGACAAGCTCACCGAGCTTTTGAAAACGCGCGTCGCCAAGCTGAAACTCGGTGATCCGTTCGCCGATGGCACCGATGTCGGCCCGCTCATCCATGAGGAAGCCGTCAGCCGCGTCGCCGAGCTGGTCGACAACGCGGTCTCCAAGGGCGCCAAAGTGCTCACGGGCGGCAAATCGCGCGTCGACGATATGGGCGGGGCGTATTTCGAACCGACCCTCATCAGCGGCGCAGACCATTCCATGAGTCTCGCCTGCAACGAGATTTTCGGCCCCGTCGCCGCGCTCTACCCGTTCAAGGACGAGGAAGAGGTCATCAAGCTGGCCAATGATACCCCGTTCGGTCTGGCCGCCTATCTCTACACACGCGATTCCGGGCGTATGCACCGCATCAGCGAAGGCATTGATTTTGGGATGGTCGGCGTCAACGCCGCGATGGTCGGATCACCCGCCACGCCCTTTGGCGGCATGAAGCAGTCCGGCATTGGCCGCGAGGGCGGCAAATGGGCGGCTGAGGAGTTCACCGAGCTGAAATTCGTCCTCCTGGGCGGGGTTGATCAGTGAGCGCCCAGAGCCAGAAGGCCAGAGCCGCCGAAGCCGCTTTGGACTATGTCGAAAGCGGCATGATTGTTGGCCTGGGTTCGGGCTCTACCGCCGCTCTCTTCGTCAAGGCGCTGGGGCGGCGCTGCGCCGCTGGCGACCTCACCATCAAGGGTATCCCCACCTCGCGCGAGACCGAGGAAATCGCGCGCGAGGCGGGCGTCCCGCTCATCCCCATCGAGCAGGCCGACCGCATTGATGTGGCTGTCGACGGAGCCGACGAGGTGGATGGCAGTTTCCGCCTGATCAAGGGCGGGGGCGGCTGCCTGCTGCGCGAGAAGATCATCGCCGACGCCGCCGATTTGATGGTGGTGCTGGTGGACGAAACCAAGCTGGTCGAAACGCTCGGCGCCTTTCCCCTGCCCGTCGAGATCGACCCGTTCGGCTGGACCATCACCGCCAAGAAAGTGTTCGACGCGCTGCGCCGCGCAGGCGTGGCCCGGCCGCTAGTGGATATCCGCCGGCAGGGAGACCGCAGCGAGCCCTTCATCACCGATGGCGGAAACTACATCCTCGATTGCGCCTGCGGGGCTATCGAAGACCCCGACAGCGTGGACGCCGAACTGCTGGCCCTGCCCGGCGTGGTCGATCATGGCCTTTTCCTCGATCAGGCCCGCGTGGTGATCGTGGGCGAGGACGATGATGTGAAGGTGATGGAGCTCTAGCGCCAACGCACCCGACCGGTATCCCTGACCAGCATTGTCAGGGCGTGGCGGGTTTCGCCCTGCTGACCCCTGTCCTAGGCTTTTTCCGGTTCAGACATCTGCCGGAAAGGGCCTGACATGCGCGCCATTATCACCACCTTCATGCTGGCTGTGGCCCTGCCCTGTTCAGGCCTTGCCGCCGACAAGCCCGTGGCATCTGCCGAAACCGGCGCGAGCCAGGAAGGCATCGAGGCAGCGCGCGAGTTCGCGCGTGTCAGCGGTATGTGGCAAGCCATCCTTAACGAGGTGTCCGATCTGGGCAGTGTTGTCGTCGACAGCCTGCGTCAGGACACGCCCGATATGCGCGCCGATCAGGCCGCCGATATCCGCCAAGTCGTCAATGCACGGTTTGAGGCCGAGCAGGATGATTTGCTGAACTCTGTCGCCGGTGTTCTGGCAAGCCATCTCGCGACCGCCGATCTTCAGGCACTGACCGCCTATTTCGCCAGCACGCCGGGGCGCGCACAGGCCGAGATGATAGCGCAGGGCCGCGAAATGACCGAGGCAGAGATGAGCGAGCTTGTTCTGGCCCTGCCGCCTGAACAGCGCGCGCAAGTGGAAGCCTTCGGAACGAGCGAGGCCGCCCTCAACTGGCTCGCCGCACAGCCGCGCTTCATGAGCGAGGTGAACGAAGTTTCCAACCAGTTTGGTGAGAATTTGGTGCGCGGCGCGGCGCCTGAAATCCGCACCATACTTGCCCGCTGAGCCGCACACAGTGAAACCCCGGAACCGCGAAGCGGTATCCGGGGCCTCTCTCCGCCTCTTCTGCAACAGATCCCGGATGGCCCTTCGGGCCTCCGGGATTTCATGGCGCGCGAAGCGCTAGCCCGGCCGGGTGACGATGATGGCGCCGCGATCGGTCGCCACGACGGTGTGTTCAAACTGGACGGTCGGCGCGTGCGGTTCGCTGTAGAGCGTCCAGTCATCATCGCCGTCAGTGGCCCATAACCCGCCTCGGGACAGGAAGGGCTCAACGGTGAGTACCAGCCCCTTATTGATGCGCCGCCGGTCGCCGCGCGTGGGCCAGGTGGCAACCTCTTCGGGATATTCATGCAAGGCCCGGCCAGTGCCGTGGCTGGCGAGATTGCGGATCAGCGTGTAGCCACGCTGTTCGGCAAAGCGTCCGATCGCGCTGCCAATGCCTGCCAGCGGCTTGTCCGTGCCCACCTGCGCGATGCCGATATGCATGGCGCGCTTGCCGTCACGGCGCAGGGTTTCCAGCGATGGGGCCAGCGGGCCGACATGGAAAGTCGCGCCGGTATCGGCGAAAAAGCCGTTCTTCGAAGCCGAGACGTCGATATTGACCCTGTCACCGCGCGCGATCACCCGGCTACCGGGAATGCCGTGGGCGATTTCCTCATTCACGCTGATACAGGTCGCACCGGGAAAGCCGTAAGCCGATTGCGGCGCGGAAACCGCGCCATCACGCTCCAGCAGCGCGGCCCCGATAGCGTCCAGCTCGCGCGTGGTCATGCCCGGCTCCATCGCCCGTGCCATGGCGTACAGGGTGTTGGCGACGATGCGGCCGATCTCCTTGAGCCCGTCCAACTCGTCTTCATTGGAAATGGTCATCGGGCGCTCCCTGATGCGCTAGTCCCGCAGAAGCGCGTTGATACCCGTCTTGGCGCGGGTCTGGGCATCGACGCGTTTGACGATCACCGCGCAGGCCAGCGACGGCCCGCCCTTGGGATCGGGCAATGTGCCGGGCACGACCACTGCATAGGAGGGGATTTCCCCGCGCGTGACCTCGCCGGTTGCCCGGTCAACGATCTTGGTCGATGCGCCCAGGAACACGCCCATCGAGATCACGGCGCCCTCGCGCACGATCACGCCTTCGGCCACTTCCGAGCGGGCGCCGATGAAGACATTGTCCTCGATGATGACGGGCGCGGCCTGCAAAGGCTCCAGAACGCCGCCAATGCCCACCCCGCCGGAGATGTGCACATTCGACCCGATCTGCGCACACGAGCCGATTGTGGCCCATGTATCGACCATCGTGCCCTCACCGACATAGGCGCCGATATTGACAAAGGACGGCATCAGCACCGCGCCTTTGGCAACAAAGCTGCCCTGGCGCACGATGGAGCCGGGGACGGCGCGGAAACCGGCCTCTTCAAACTGGCTGGCTGACCAGCCTTCCCATTTGACTGCCACCTTGTCCCACCACGGGCCCGGCACCGGCACGCCCGGCAGGCCCATGCGCCGGTTCGGCTCCAGCCGGAAGGAAAGCAGCACGGCCTTTTTCAGCCATTCATGGACCTGCCAGTCCCCATCGCCATCCTTCGAGGCCACACGCAGCCGGCCGGAATCCAGCCCGGTCAGCGCCGCGTTCACCGCATCGCGCAGCTCGCCCTTCGTGGCGGTGGAAACACCATCACGCGCGTCCCAGCCGGCTTCGATGACAGATTTAAGGGCGGCATCGCTCATGGGGTCTTCTCCTTCAGGGTGTCGACCAGCTCGCCAAGGAAAGTGTCCAGACAATCGACGGCATAGTCGACATAATCGGGATGCTCGCCGGGACCGGCGGTGTGGCCATTGCCGGTGTCTTCGCGTGCGCGCACCAGAACCGTGGCAAAGCCGATATCGGCCGCCGTTTCCAGATTACGCGCGGAGTCTTCAAACATCACGGCGCGCGCGGGATTTACGCCATGGCGCTTGATGAAGCGGTCAAAGCTCTCGCGCTGCGGCTTGGGCGTGTAGTCCGCCGCCGCAATGTCGAAAATGCCCTCAAACAGATGATCAAGCCCGAGGCGCGCCAGCACGTTCTCCGCATGGCGCACCGAGCCGTTGGTGTAAATGATGCGCGCTCCGTCCAGCGCCGCGATATGACCGGCCAGCACGGGATTGGGCTGCAATACCGAGTGATCAATATCGTGGACGAAATCGAGAAAATCGCTCGCCGGAATCTTGTGATTGATCATTAGCCCGTTCAGCGTGGTGCCGTAATCGTGCCAGAAGCTGTGCTGGACCTTGAAGGCTTCCTCGCGCTCCAGTCCCAGGAGCTGCATGACGAACTCGGTCATGCGCGCCTCGACCTGGCTCATCACCGCCGTGTGGGCAGGGTAAAGCGTATTGTCGAGATCAAAGACCCACACGTCGCGTTGCAAGAGACGTTTCACGGAACGCTGTCCTCAAAATCGGAATCTTCCAGTGTCAGACGCGCTACGCCATCGACCGGCACCGGGCTGGCGCGAAACTGCACCTGGGTATAGCCGCGCGCGGCGCAGCCTGTGCGTTCTTCTGCGGTAAAACGCCCGGCGGCAACACAGAAGGGCTCCACCCCGCCGCGCAAAGGCTCCGACTGCTCGCCATCAATCGTCTGGGCGAAGATGAAGGAGCTGCCCGGCGTTACCTGTTCAGCAAGCAGGCGCACGCAATTTCCCGGCTCAATGCGCCACCAGCCCCGGCTCTGCCATCGTTCATTGCGCTGACGGGCCAGCGCCACGCCGACCGGGCGCGATGCGCTATTGCAGACACTCAGCCCGATCTCCCGGTTGCGCTCCAGCGCGCGCGTATGCAAGGCCGATACCAGTGCCTCGTAATCGGTCCCGAATGTGCGCCCGGCGTCACGCTCGAAAGCGGCGATCTGTGCGCGCGAGCGGCGCCCGGCATAGCCATCGACCACCCGCACTTCATAGCCCAGCGCCTGCAAAAGGCGTTGGACGCCCGCCTCCAGCGCACGGCTGCCGAAATCATCGGGCTCCACCAGCACCGCTCTGGCGCGCTCTGACGGCGCCAGCTGGCGGAAGGCGCGCTCATCAAGGCCCATAGCCTCGCAATCATCCGCCCCTTCAAGCTGGAAATCTCCCATATCGGTGCAGACCGGCGTGCGGCCCAGCCATTCACGCGCACCACCCAGATAGGCCTGCGTGGTGCGGGCATAGAGGAACTGGCTGACACCGGGCGGAACACCCTCAAAGGCCGCGCATGCGCCCGGCGCAATCGTTTGCCAGCCTTGCGCCGACAGGCCATTCGGGCCGCTCCAGGCCTTGGCCACTTCGACAAAATAGCTGGTCTCGTTGCACACCTCGCCTGCGCGCGCTTGCGGGGCAGACACGCCCGCCAGCACCAGCACGGCCAGCGCCGCCACAACCCGTATCATGTCTCCCGCTCCGGTATTGCCAGATCGGCAATATCGGCGCGCAATGCGTCAAGGCCAAGGCGCTTGGAGGAGGATGTTGCAGCGATCACCGGATAGGCCGCGACCTTCTTTATGACAGCGGCTTGCGTCGCCGCGATCATCGCCTCCTGCTCGGCGGGTTTGAGCTTGTCGAGCTTGGTCAGCGTGACCTGATAGCCGACAGCCGCCTCGGTGAGCACCTTCATGATGGCCTCGTCGGCGGGCTTGATACCGTGACGGCCATCAATCAGCAGGATGACGCGTTTCAGGTTCACCCGACCGCGCAAGTAATCGCGCGTCAGCGCCATCCAGCGCGCGGCGACGTCTTTCGGGGCCTTGGCAAAGCCATAGCCGGGCAGGTCGACAATGCGGATGCGGCCCGCCAGATCGAAGAAGTTCAGCTCGCGCGTGCGTCCCGGCTCGCCCGATGCCCGCGCCAGATCCTTGCGGGATGTGAGCGCATTGATCAGCGAGGACTTGCCGACATTCGACCGGCCTGCAAAGGCGATCTCGGGCATGTCGGCGGGCGGCAGCCCGTCCATGCCGACCGCGCCCTTGATGAAGGTTACATTCTGGGCGAACAGGCGTCTGCCGGCTTCCAGCCGGGCTGCCTCCTGCGCGTCTGGCCCCGCCTCGCCTGGCTCGTCAGTCACGCTCAGCCCTCCCCCTCCGGGGTGGCGGGCGGGGTCCGGCGGGCGGCAGGACGCCGGGAAGCCGGCTTCTTCGCGGGGCTCTTGCGGGCACCCTTGGGCTTTTTCGCGGCCAGATTGGACGCGGTGCGCCGACCGGGCGCCGCCGGTTTGGGCGCAGGCGCGTCTGTTTCCGGCGCGCTGGTATCGCCTTGCTCTGTCACGTCCGCAGGGGTGGCACTGGCTTTCGCCGTGCCCTTTGCCGGTTTCACATCATTGGCGGGCTTTGCCGCCGCCGGCGTCAAGCCCGGCGCAGCCCCCGGCAGAGCAAATTCGGGCACCGGCTTGCCGGTAATGCGCGAATGCAGGCGCGCCGCGATCTTGTCGACTTCCGTGTGGGTGCCGTGGCGGCGCATGATCACGTATTGCTGCAGGATGGTGAGGAAGTTGTTCCACGTCCAGTAGACCACCAACGCCGCGGCAAACGGCGACAGGATGAAGGTGAACACGATCGGCAGGAAGGCGAAGATACGCCGCTGCATCGGATCCGGCGGAGGCGGGTTGAGCGATTGCTGCGCCCACATGGTCAGACCCATCAGGATCGGCCAGATGCCCAGCTGGTAATCGCCAATCAGCCACAGCCCGTCCACCTGGTAGGGGAGCAGGCCGAATAGATTCCACAAGCTGGTCGGATCGGGCGCGGAGAGATCCTGGATCCATCCGAAGAAGGGCGCATGGCGCGCCTCCAGCGAGACGAAGACCGTCTTGTAGAGCGCAAAGAAGATGGGGATTTGCGGCAGTATCGGCAGACACCCGGCAAGCGGATTGATCTTCTCGCGCTTGTAGAGCTCCATCATCTCCTGGCTCTGGCGCTGCTTGTCATTGGCAAAGCGCTCGCGGATCTCGGTCATTTTCGGACCGACCGCGCGCATCTTGGCCATGGAGGCAAAGGCGCGGTTATTGAGCGGAAACAGCGGTATCTTGATAAGCACGGTCAGAAGCAGGATCGCGACGCCGAAATTGCCGGTCCAGTCATAGAAGGTGGTCAAGAGCCAGAAGAAGGGGCGGGTGAAGAACCAGAAATTGCCCCAGTCCACCGCCATGTCGAGGCGCGGAATGCCCTGCTCTTCCTGATAGCGCTGCAGGATCGGCACCGATTTGGACCCGGTATAGACGTGCGACACGCTGGTAATGGCCGCGCCCGGCGCAATGGTCTGGGCTGCGCGCACATAGCTGGATTCAAAGATGGTGCGCCCGCCTGACTGGCGCGCCTCGAAGCGTGCGCGGATATCACCGTCATCGCCGGGTGCGACCGCCGTCAGCCAGTATTTGGAGGTAATGCCCATCCAGCCTCCAGCGCCGGTGCGCTCCATGGAGCCATCGCGCTCCAGCGCGTTATACTTGCGGTCCATCAGGGATGAACCGACAACCCCGATCGGGCCTTCGTGCAGGATGAAGAAATTGGTGATGTCTTCAGGAACGCCCTCCTGGCGTACCAGACCGAAGCGCGAGAGCGAGACCGCCTCGGCGCTATTATTGGTCACGGTATCGGTGACCGTGAAGAGATAGTCCTCATCAACCGCGATCACGCGCCGGAAGGTCAGATCACCGGCCACATGTTCCAGAGTGACCGGGCTGTCCTGGGTGAGCGTGGTGCCGCCTACCGCCTGCCAGGGTGTGGAAGGGCCGGGAAGGCCGGACGGGGCGCCCGCCGCGCCGGTCCAGCCGTCGACAGCGTATTGTGCGCCTTGCGTGCCTTGGGGGGAGAGCAGGGTCACTGGCTCGTCCGTGTCCACCGCCACGTCATAGCGCATCAGGCGCAGATCATCGAAGCGCGCGCCGGTCAGCGCGATGGAGCCCTCCAGCGCAGGGGTGCGGATATTAATGCGCTCAGAGCGGTCCAGTGCCTCATTGCGGTCGGTGAACCCGCCCAGCGCGGACGGGGCCTCTTCGCCGCCAAAGGCACCGGGCGTTTCCGATCCGGGTTCTGCGGTCTCTGCCTCGCTGGCCACTTCCTGCGCAGCGCGCTGCTCGGCCATCATCGGCTCGACGATGAAGAGCTGGTAGGGAATGAAGATGGCGAGAACAATCGCCACAACGAGCAGGATATTGCGGGTATCACCCATGATCGGGTTTGTCCTTCGCGTTTGGGCGGGGCCGGGCTGGTGCGGCGAGGCTTAGCAACGCGCTTTTCATATCGTCAAGCAAAGCCTCCCATTCACGCGCAGCGGTGCCAGCGCGCGCGATGAACACATAGTCGGTTCCAGGCAGGCCATGGAGGGGGAGAATCTGGCGCACGGCTTCTTTCAGACGGCGCCGGGCGCGGTTGCGGGCCACCGAGTTTCCCACCTTCTTAGAGGCGGTAAAGCCAGCTCTGGCAGGGCCTTCGGCCGGCTCGCGCGTCACCATCTGGACGACAAGTCCGGGCCGTGCCGCCGAACGCCCGTTACGCGCACGCAAAAAATCGCGCCGCACGCGGATGCGCGCGGCGCGATTGGGATACTGTATCGTCTGCAATGGGACGGGCGTTACGCCGACAGACGCTTGCGGCCACGAGAACGGCGGCGGGCGACGATCTGACGGCCGGCCTTGGTGGCCATGCGCGCGCGGAAACCGTGGCGCCGGGCGCGGACGAGCTTGGACGGCTGAAAGGTACGTTTCACGGCACTGGCTCCTGAAAAAGGCAAACGCGCCGGTCGTGTCACGTCCGCGCTGACGCGCGAGAGGACGGGGCAGAGCCCGGCGAAAATCGAGCCGCGGTAACTACCGGCGCGGGGCGCAAGTGTCAAGCGGGGGTGGGTGCGGGAGGCTGTTGGAAAGTCCACCTTGTAACTTGGCGCGTAAGATGAACGAATGACATGCGGCGATGCTTGTTTTTCTGTCATCCTTGCCCTGCATGATCTCCAGCCGCCCTGCCCTCTCGTCCAAGGATACCTCATGACCGCTCCCACGCCCCCCGAAGCGCCGCAAAAGGCCAAACCGCTCTGGCTGCGGCTATTGCCGGTGCTCATTCTGGCGGCTGCGCTGATCGCGGTGCTGGCCAGCGGGGTGTGGCGCGACCTGAATCTTGAAACACTGCAGGAAAACCGCGCGGCGCTGGAGACTTACGTCGCCGCGAACCTGATCCTGGCGGTGCTCATCTACACGATAGTCTATGCGCTGGCGGTGTCGATCTCCGTGCCCGGCGCGATCTGGTTCACGATCGGGGCGGGCTTCCTGTTCGGACCTATTGTGGGCACCGGCGTTGCCGTCATCGGCTCCACCATTGGCGCGACGATCATTTTCATCGCCGTGCGCTATGCCTTTGCCGACTGGGCGCGGGCGCGGTTTGGCCGCTGGGTGAAGCGCCTGCAGGACGGGTTCTCCTCCGATGCGTTCAGCTATGTGCTGATCTTGCGCCTCATTCCGGTATTGCCCTTTTTCGGCGTCAATATCGCCACCGCGCTGCTGAACGTGCCGCTTCGCGCCTATGTGCTGGGCACGCTTATCGGCGTCATGCCGCTGGCCTATGTCTATGCCACAGTCGGTTCGACCATTGGCCGCGCGGCCGGCGGCGTGCCGAGCCTTCTCGATCTCCTGACCCCCGAGCTGATTGCGGCCATTTGTGTGTTCGCGCTCGTTGGATTCCTGCCTTTCATCTACAAGCGCATCACTGGCAAGAAGCCGCCCGTCACGGGAGGAGACGCCGCATGAGCCGCGAAAGCATCAAGGCTGATCTGTGCATTATCGGCGCGGGCGCAGCCGGGCTTGTCACTGCTGCCGGCGCGGCGAGCCTGAACCGCAAGGTGGTATTGTTTGAAGCCGGCGAGATGGGCGGCGACTGCCTGAACTATGGCTGCGTGCCATCCAAGGCGATCCTGTCTGCCGCCCATGCGGCCCACAATGTCCGCTCTGCCGCGAAGCTGGGCGTGATGGCCGGTGAGCCGCAGATCGATTTTGCCGCAATCATGGCCCATGTGCGCAAGGCCATCGCCGATATCGAGCCCAATGACAGCCAGGAGCGCTTTGAGGGCCTCGGCGTGCGCGTGATCCGCGAATGGGCGCGCTTTACATCGCCCGGCACGGTGGAGAGCGACACTGTCAGCGTGAAGGCAAAACGCTTCGTCATTGCCTCTGGCACCCGCGCGCGCATTCCGTCCATAACGGGCCTGAAAGAACTGCCTTACCTGACCAATGAGACGATCTGGCAGCTTGATGCCCTGCCCGCGCATCTGTTCATCCTGGGTGCCGGGCCGATTGGCTGCGAGCTGGGACAGGCCTTTACCCGGCTGGGATCGCAAGTGACGATTGTGGAGGCGGGCAAGGCGCTGGGCGCATTCGAGCCTGACCATGTTCAAATCCTGCGCGATGCTCTCGCATCCGACGGCGTGCGCCTGATTGAGGGCATTGGCGTGGAGCGCTTCTCCGGCGAGGCGGGCGCCATTACCGCGCATCTGGCAGGAGGGGAGACCATCACGGCCAGCCATGTGCTGGTCGCCGCGGGCCGTGAACCCGTCACCGGCACGCTGGGGCTGGACGCAGCGGGTGTGGAGGCCGATGCACGCGGCATTGTCTGCGACGACCGCCTGCGCACCGCCAACAAACGCGTTTACGCGGCAGGCGATATAGCGGGCAAGGGCGCACTGACCCATCTGGCGGGCTGGCACGGCTCTGTCATCCTGCGAAACCTATATTACGGCGTGCCGACGAAGCAGTCTTCCAACCCCATTCCAGGTTGTGTCTATACCAGTCCGGGACTTGCCCAGATCGGCCTGACAGAAAGCCGCGCGCGCGAGCAGCACGGAGACAAGGTTTCCGTCATCGACTGGCCCTTCCATGACAATGACCGCGCCATCGCCGAAGGCGACACCGCCGGCGCCGTGAAGCTGGTCCTTGGCAAAGGCGGCAAGCTTCTAGGCGTGCATGTGGCCGGCGCACGCGCAGACGATATCGCCGCGCTGGCTGCGGTAACCATGGCCAAGGGCGGCAGCGTGCGCGATCTGACCAGCCCGGTCCTTGCCTATCCCACGCGCGGCGAGGCCCTCAAACGCGCAGCAGGCAAACATTTCGAACCTGTGGTATTTGGACCCTTCGCGAAGGCGTGGGCCGGGTTATTGTCTGCGCTGCACTGATTTGCATTCGCAAGGTGGGGTGGGTTGGACAGAGGCAGACTGACAGGCGCATTGCGCCGGATCTGGCGCGTTATCCGGATGAGCCCTGGCTCTCTGGGCGGACGCCTGCTGGCGCTGACCATCGTGTTCGTGCTGGCCTCTGCCATGGTGATCTTCTTTCCCTCGGCGGCAAACTTTCGCAATAGCTGGCTGAACGAGCGGGCCAATGCCGCCCATCTGGCGGCCATAGCGGCAGAGCTGGCCGAGGACAATCTGTCTGAAGAGGCGGTGCGCGAGCTGCTGGCGGGCGCCGACGCGATGGCGGTGGCACGCATTGCGGGCGGTGCGACCGAGCTGGTGCTGGGGGCTGATACCGGCGATGCGCCCCTGCTGGACGAGGATCAGACAAGACGGCGTCCCTTTCGCGAGATGGCCGCCGTTATCGGCGCGTTTACTGCCCCGCCCGACCGGCTGATCGTGCTGACCGCGATCCCCCAGACCCGCCCTGATGAACGCATTCTGGTCATCCTGCCCGAAGCGCCCCTGCGCGAGGCGCTGATAGGCTTTTCGATCCGCCTGTTCTGGTTTGCGCTGTTTTCATCGCTGGTTACCGGCGCGCTGATCTATCTGGCACTCCTCTTCCTATTCGTCGGCCCTATGCAGCGGCTATCGCTGGCCATGACGCGTTTTCAGGAAAATCCGTCCGATGCGCGCCGCGTGCTTGCACCGGGCGAACGGCGCGACGAGATCGGACAGGCCGAACGAGCGCTGGCCGCCATGCAGGCCGACATATTGTCGGCGATCCGCCAGCGCGAGCGGCTGGCGAGCCTGGGGCTGGCCGTGGCGCGCATCAATCATGATCTGCGCAATGTGTTCGCCTCGGCCCAGCTTGTCTCAGACCGGCTGGCCATGAGCGAGGATGCGCGCACCGCCGCGATGGGCCAGCGCCTTGTGCGCGCCATCGGACGGGGGATCCGCCTGTGTTCGGATGTGCTGGAATATGGCCGCACCGGCGAGACGCGCCCCGAGCTGACCGCGATAAGCCTCGCGCCGCTGCTGGACGAGATTGCTGCCGAGCTTCTGCCCGCCGGTAGCGGCATTGACTGGGATAATGCGATAGCCTCAGACCTCGCCGTAACAGGCGATCGCGACAGCCTCTACCGGCTGTTCTCCAACCTTGTGCGCAACGCGGCCGCCGCGATGAGCGGGCAGGAGGGAGCGCGCCTGTCGGTCAGCGTGCAGGAGAGCGGGGGCAAGGCCCTGATCCGTCTGGCCGATACCGGGCCGGGCATTCCTGAACGCGTGCAGGCGCGCCTGTTTGAACCGTTTTCCTCCGGCGGGGGTGCGGGCAGTACCGGGCTGGGCCTGTCCATTGCGCGCGAGCTCGCCGGGCTGATGGAGGGGAGCATCACCCTCACCTCCACGGGGCCTGAGGGGACGGAGTTTCTGGTGACGCTGAAGGGTGTGGATTAGAGCTCTCAGGCCGTGCTTTCCCGATAAAGAAAACCGCACCCGTTCGTCACCCCCACGAAGGTGGGGGTCCAGAGATCACAGATCGACGCCTTTGAAAGCGGCTCTGGGTTCCCGCCTGCGCGGGAACGACGCGAAAGCAAGATGTAGCGCGCTCAGGCCAGAAAGGCCGGGCGCTCCACCACATCAAAGCGGTTGCGATGGACAAAGCGCGCCACACAGCAATGGGCAAACTCGGCCAGCACCTCGCCCTCGGGCAGGCTTGGCAGCCCTTCCAGGCGCAGGCGCAGACGCGCGCAATGATCGCCCGGCGCACCGGCATGGTCCCGCCAGCTGGCCAGCGCGGCGTTCATCGCCTGGCCTTCGTCCTGGCGCAGATGGCGCATGCAGGCATTGACGCTCATATCGCTGATCTGGCGCAGATCGGAAACGATCTGGATTTTCAGCACATCCTCCAGCCGCCACAGGCGCATCCGCCCGCCATGGGGACGCACGCCGTGCAAGGGCTTGATAAAGCCCTGACGGTGGAGCGGACGGATCAGGCCCGCCGCATCGCCCTCGACGGCAGGCGCATAGCGGCCCTCGCCCAGAAGCTCGGCATCGGTGAGAAACTGGCGCGCGCGCCAGTCATAGGACAATAGCGCCGACAGGGCCGACGGATCGCGAAGCGCAAACTCGGCGCGTGAAGATGACAACATGAGAAAGGCCCCCGCCTCGATATGATTTCAACCTGCGCGCCACAAGTTCACTTATTACGTTAACTGAGTGCGTTTAGTGAAAATATGTTATGAGTGTTGAAAAAAGGTAAATACAAGACTACGCAACCCGCACGGCTTGCCGCGCGTTGCTGTCCCGCTAGCTTTGCGCTCGCCATTACAGGAGCCACGCCCATGCCCCGTTCCGTTTTCCCCGCCCTCCTTGCCTTGCTGGGCGCGATCATGCTTGCCGGCTGCCAGCCGCCCGCAGGACGCAGCGACGATGCCGCGCCCTTGCAAACGGTTGAGTTTGTGGAGATCGAGCGCTATCTGGGCCGCTGGTTCGAGATCGCCCGCTATGACCATGGTTTCGAGCGCGGCTGCGCGGGCGTGATCGCCGATTATGCCCTGCGCGATGACGGCCTCATCGATGTGACCAATACCTGCTATCAGGACGGTCTGGATGGAGAGATCGAGACCGCAGAGGGTCGCGCGCGCGTCGCCGACGAGGCGACGAACGCCCAGCTCGAAGTCTCCTTTTTCGGCCCGTTCTGGGGCGATTACTGGATCATCGATCTGGCCGACGATTATAGCTGGGCCATCGTCTCAGAGCCGCAGGGGCGCTATTTGTGGATCCTCTCGCGCACGCCCCAAATGGATGAGGACACGCTTGCAAACCGCCTCGACTGGCTGGAAGGCCAGGGCTTCGACACCTCCATGCTGATCCGGGTGGAGCAGTGGGACAGTGCGCAGGATGTGAGGGGCTAGGCCTGTATGTCACACGCTTTCAGCCCGCCCGCTCACAATATCTGAAAAAGTGCGCCGTCCGCGCACCGGATTCGTCTTTCCTTTCAGATGCTAAGCTTCGACGCTAACGTGGATCAGTGAAAATCGGAATTTTTAAGGTTTAATATTGTGATACTATTATGGTGAAGCAATAGAGATATATGGCTTTCAGCCATTGCGCTTCATGTATAAGGATTTTTATTATGACTGAATCCCCGAAAACCCCGCAACAAGACCATTCCAAAGACAAGCCGACCGGCCAGAATCCGGGCAATCAGCCTGGCAACAAGCCTGCGCAGAATCCGGCGAAAGCCGATTCCCAGCGCAAATAGTCGCCGGACTGACGGATGCGGGGGCAACCCCGCATCTGGTCTTTTGATCCTTTTGGGGGAGGCTTCATGACATGACGATCAAATTTGAACATTACACCTTGCTCATCAACAGCGCCTTCCGGCTTGATTCCAGCCGCCGCGCGCTCGATCCGGGCCTTTACCGCATCGAGATGGAAACCGAGCTGATGGAGGGTGTCTCCTTCCACGCCGAGCGCTGGCTGTTCGCCACCATCCGTCCGATTGATGCGCAAGGGCGCACCCGGCGCGGTGAAATCTACGAGATAACGCGCGCCGAGCTGACGCAGGTGCTCACCTACCATGCCAGCACGCTGCAACCGCCCAACACCACGCGCGCTCCCCTGCCCCGCCACGAAGCCCTGCCGCGCACCGATGCGCTCGCTATCGAGCGAGCCAGCAATGAAGGCATGGCGCAATTTGCGTAAGGGGGGCTAGCGCGCGCGTTTCACTGGCGTGCGCCGGTGCCTGGTCATTTTGATTCCGCAGCCCATCCGGGCTGCGATGTTCCGCGCACGAGCGCGGGCGCGCGTTCGCGCTTTTCGGCGCTGCGCGCCGGGAGGCCTCGTCACCCCCCGCACCTACCTCTCGTCACCCCCGCGTAGGCGGGGGTCCAGAGCTCATGGGGCCTGGACAGTGCCAAATGGCTGTGGGTTCCCGTCTTCACGGGAACGACGAAGGGGGATGGTCATCCCGCAACCGGCAGTTCACCCGGCCTTGCGGCGGCGCTTCGGCTTGTCCTTGGTGGCGGCAACGATGGGATTTTTCAGCCTCTCATACAGCATGAAGAGATGCTCCACGCGCTCGCGGTCAGAGCCGAACGCTTCCCCCCGCGGTAGAGCCGGTCCACCGCGCGGTCATTCTCCCGGTGCGCCTTTCGCAGCGCGGGCGGCATGGTGTCGGGATCATAGAGATCGGCCAGCGTCGCGTCGGGAAAGGCCGCGCGCGCATCAAGGATCGCCTGCCCCAGCGCGTCCAGCTTCGCTTTGGCTTTGTCATCAAGATCGGGCCAGGGGAAGGTATTGTAGACGATGCCGGGGCTGTACTGAAAATCACTCTTCAGCCGACCGCCGATCTCTCGCAGCCACGCCACGTGCATCGCGCTGGTCAGGATTGAGAAGTGATGGCGTTCCGCTTCTAGAAGAACCAATAGCTTGTTGCTTGGGATAACCGGCGGCTCAAGATAACCGATTGGCACATAGTGTCGACGTTCAGAACTTACCTCAGAAATCGCGAGGTAAGGCTTGTCGGGTACAACAGTAACATGAAATTGTGTCGGGACATCAGCCAGTGACTGGCCAAGCGCCCCAGCTTCCTCACGCCGGAATTTTCTGACTGCGGCGATACGCTCCTGGACTGCAGGCAAACCGCGTATTTCTTGGGGACCCAGCCCGCCGGGATAAAGTATCCAACGAGAAACGCCGTTTATGAACTCCCTTGCGCCCAGAAACGGTTTTAGTGCGCTGCAAGCGTTTGGCTCACGCTTGAGGAATGCTTCCCTCTCATGTTCATCGAATATGTAGTGACCGCCGTCCACCGGTTTCGAACCGACGCGAAGTGAAGGCATTTCACAAAGTGAATTACGCGCCCTTGCGACAACAAGGTGCGGATCAGCAAGCCCCGATGCGTCAATCAAATAGGGCGAAAGCACTGAATGGGCAGTCTCATGAGGCTCCTCGTTCGGGCCAGTGTAGGAAAATAATCGTTTGACCGTCGGCTCACTACCGCGGCGGCTCAACCCAATGATCACAACGTGGACGTGCGCCTTGCCGCGCGCATCAGAACCCCAAGCAAAGGTCCGGTGGGCAAAGCTGATCTCCAGAGCATACTTGTCAAACAATGCGGGCCAGAGCGCTTCAACCTGTTCGCCCTGAGTGATCGAATTCGTGGAGACGAACGCGATTTCAGCGGCAGATTTCTGAACGTACTCGCCCGCTTTGAGAAACCAATAAGCCACATAATCAAGACGGCTGCCTTTAGCCCCCAAACGCTTCAGCGCCTTGATCTGATGTGCTCGTTCCGCATCACGCAAGACAAAGCCGCTAAATGGCGGATTGCCCAGCACATAGTTGCACTCATCTGGCGCCAACACGTCAGCCCAGTCCACCTCCAGTGCTCGCCATGGTGGATGACGGGTGATTTTGTCAAAGGGATGCGCGCATACACCTGACCGAAGGCCTGGCTGAGCGCGTTATTCATGATGTGATCCATCATCCACATCGCCGTCTCGGCGATGCGGGCGGGAAACTCGAACAGTTCGATCCCGGCAAACTGGTCCACATCCACGCGCGACAGCGAACCGGCGTAGAAGTCTTTCGTCTTGTCATCGCGCTGCACGCTGTCGCGTATGGCCAGCAGCACATCAAGCTCAAGCTGGCGCAGCTCCCGGTAGGCGATGACCAGGAAATTGCCGCATCCGCAGGCCGGGTCGAGGAAATTGAGGCCCGCCAGCTTGTCATGAAAAGCGCGCAGGCGCTTCTCGCGCTCGCGCTTCAGGCCTTTGAGATGGGCAAACTCAGCGCGCAGATCGTCGAGGAAGAGCGGGCCGATCACCTTCATGATGTTCTTTTCGGTGGTGTAGTGCGCGCCCGCCTTGCGCCGCTCCGCGCCATCCATCACCGACTGGAAGAGCGAGCCGAAAATGGCCGGGCTGATCTTCTCCCAGTGAAACTCACACAACACGATCAGCTCGTCGCGCATGGCGGCGGTGAAGTACGGTGTCGGCAGACGCTCCGCGAACAATTCCCCGTTCACATAGGGAAGCTGGTTCAGCTCTGCGCTGATATTGGCCTGACGGCCGTCTTCGGGTGTGTTGAGCACCTCGAAGGCTTCATTGATGAAGCTGCCGACATTGGAACCGTCCTCACGGGTGAAATCACGGATCAGATCCTCGAAAATCCCGCGCTGGAAAATCCCGGTATCGTCGGCAAACAGGCAGAACAGCAGCCGGACAAGAAACTGCTCCAGATCATGACCGTCATAGCCGTTGGCTTTCAGGGAATCGTGCAGCTTGCCCAGAAGCTCCGCCGCCACGATATTGACCGGGTCCTGGTCTTTGAAGCTGCGCTTCTCCACGCCCATGATGAACCCGAACTTCTCGGCATGGGCAGGCAGGTCGGCCAGCGCAAAGGCGGTGTGTTCGCGCGTTTCAAGGTCATACAGCTCGAAGGTCTGGAAATCGGACAGAAGGATGTAACGGGGGAATTGCTCGGATTTTAGCCCGTCGCAATAATCCATCGCCTGCTTGTAGGCCGCCTCCAGAGACCGGCCTGCACTTTTCTGCTCGACCAGCAGCGTGCCCGGCCAGAACAGGTCGATATAGCCGCTTTTGTTGTCGAGGAGTTTTACGCGCTCCTCGAACACGCTGACACGGCGGCGCTTGAGGCCGAACACCTCGAAGAAGTCATTGTAGAAGGACTGCGTCTCGCCCTTCTCGTAGTGGGCGTCCTGCCATTCACGGGCGAACTCCGCCGCCCTCGCCCTGACCTCATTGAACTGAAGACGCATTCGGTGTTCTCCCCTTGGTCCCGCACGCTAGCCGTGTTGCGCGGGAGGGGGCAATTGCTGATGAGGATGCAGGTGGTTTTCCCTGTCCCTGTACACGCGTCATCCCCGCGCAGGCGTGGATCCAGTGGAAAGTCACGGCTGGGCACCGGCTTTCGCCGGTGAAACGCGTGATTGGAAGACGCGAAGGGGAAGGGACGGCAAAAACCCCTACCCGAAATCGACCTCGTCGTCGGGGTTCTCGTTTTCCTTGTCCGTCGCGCGGCGGAAAGGCCCGGGATAGCGCGGATCATTGCGGCGGCGCCGGTCGGGGCCGAAATAGCTGCCCGACTTGATGAAACGGCGCGGGCGCTCGATCAGCGAGACCATGCGGTTATACAGATCGACCGGGCGTACGGGCTTTGCCAGATACTCGTTCACGCCCGCATTGATGGCTTCCATGATGCGGGTGCGGTCGGTGTGGCCGGTGACCATGATGATGGGTAGATATTTGTTCGGACTGTCAGACGCGGTGCGCACCAGCCGGGTAAACTCCAGCCCGTCGACATCGCCCAGCGCATAATCGACCAGCGCCACATCGGGGTTGGACGAGCGCATGGACTCAAACGCGTCCGCCGCGTCGCGCACCTCGATCACGGTGCGCACGCCAAAGCCCTGCAGCACCTTGCGCAGGATCGTCGACATATGGGCGTTGTCCTCGACGATAAGGACCCGCACGCGCTCAAAACTGCCTGACATGCTCTGTCCGATGGATTCGCGGCTGTGGGTGGCATTGTGCACCCGCAGCGTTAACCAAAACTTGCGCGCACGGTGCAAGAGCACCCTCGCTTTCAGGGCTGGCGTGTTGCATATATGTTCTCATGCCCAAGCTGACCCGAGACGATACCGCCTATGCCCCGCCGGAGGACGCCGCGAGCCCTGGCGGCGTCTCCGACATGGGCCAGGCCGCATTCCTGCGCGATGCGGTGCCCGCGGGCATCCATGATGCGCTCAAACTGCCCGCCAACTGGGCGCCCCACCGCCCCGACCGGCCCGACAAGTCCGAGGGCGGGCGGGTGTTCGAGGTCGTCAGCGAGTTTGAGCCCACCGGCGACCAGCCCGCGGCCATCGCCGAGCTGGTGGAGGGCCTGAAAGGCTCTGAACGCGATCAGGTGCTGCTGGGGGTGACGGGGTCGGGCAAGACTTTCACCATGGCCAAGATCATCGAGGCGACGCAGCGCCCGGCCCTGATCCTGGCACCCAACAAGACGCTCGCCGCCCAGCTCTACGGGGAGTTCAAGAGCTTCTTCCCCCACAATGCGGTGGAGTATTTCGTCTCCTATTACGACTACTACCAGCCGGAAGCCTATGTGCCGCGCACCGATACCTTCATCGAGAAGGAATCCTCGATCAACGAGGCGATCGACCGGATGCGCCACGCCGCCACGCGCGCGATCCTTGAACGCGATGATGTCATCATCGTCGCCTCGGTCAGCTGCATTTACGGCATCGGCTCGGTGGAGACCTACACCGCCATGGTGTTCGACCTGAAAGTGGGCGACACCGCCGATCCGCGCGAGGTGATGCGCCAGCTCACTGCCCTGCAATACACCCGCAATGACGCCGCCTTCACACGCGGCACGTTCCGCGTGCGCGGCGATGTGCTGGAGATTTTCCCCGCCCACTACGATGCCCGTGCCTGGCGGATCAGCTTCTTTGGCGACGAAATCGAGAGCATTTCCGAGTTCGAGACCCTGACCGGCAAGGCGGTGGCGAGCCTGGAGAAGGTGCGCGTCTACGCCAACTCCCACTATGTCACCCCGCGCCCGACGCTCAATCAGGCCATCGGCCATATCAAGAAGGAGCTCGCCGAGCGCCTCGAATGGATGGAGGCCAATGGCAAGCTCTTGGAAGCCCAGCGCCTCGCCCAGCGCGTGCAGTTCGACATCGAGATGATGGAGGCGACCGGCTCCTGCAACGGCATCGAGAACTATTCGCGCTATCTGACGGGCCGCAAGCCCGGCGAGCCGCCGCCCACCCTCTTTGAATATATCCCGGAAAACGCCTTGGTCTTCACCGATGAGAGCCATGTGACGATCCCGCAGCTCGGCGCGATGTACAAGGGCGACTTCTCCCGCAAGCGCACGCTCGCCGAGCACGGCTTCCGCCTGCCGTCGTGCATGGATAACCGGCCCCTGAAATTCGAGGAATGGGAGGCGATGCGCCCGCAGACCATCCATGTCTCGGCGACGCCCGGCAACTGGGAGCTGGACCGCACGGGCGGCGTCTTCACCGAGCAGGTGATCCGGCCCACCGGCCTCATCGATCCGCCGGTGGAGGTGCGCCCGGTCGCGAGCCAGGGCTTCAGCCAGGTTGATGACATTATCGACGAGGCGCGGCGTACAGCAGAGGCTGGCTACCGCACCCTCATCACCACGCTCACCAAGCGCATGGCCGAAGACCTCACCGAATACATGCACGAGCAGGGCCTGAAAGTGCGCTACATGCACTCCGACGTGGATACCGTGGAGCGCATCGAGCTGATCCGCGATCTGCGCCTGGGCGTTTATGACGTGCTGGTGGGGATCAATCTGTTACGCGAGGGGCTCGACATCCCCGAATGCGGGCTGGTGGGCATCTTGGACGCCGACAAGGAGGGCTTTTTACGCTCCGAGACCAGCCTGGTGCAGACCATCGGCCGCGCGGCGCGTAATGCCGATGCGAAGGTCATCCTCTATGCCGACAGCATTACCGGCTCCATGCGCCGCGCCATGGACGAGACGGAGCGCCGCCGCGCCAAGCAGATCGCCCATAACGAGGCACACGGCATCACGCCGAAAACAATCGTGCGCGGCATTTCCGATGTGCTCGAAGGCGTGATGGAAAAAACCGCCGCCGGCCGTGGCTCGCGCGCCCGCCAGCGGGGCCAGGAGCGCCGGGGCGTTGCCGAGGATCAGGCCCGCTTCGAACCCAATAACCTCAAGGCCGTCATCGCCGACCTTGAAAAACGCATGCGCGAGGCCGCCGCCAATCTCGAATTCGAGGAAGCGGCAAGGCTACGCGACGAGATCAAGGCGCTGGGGGAGTAGGGGTTCTCGCGTTTCCCCGGCGAAAGCCGGGGCCTAGCTCTTTTTGGGCTCCGCAACGCATCCGCACCCCAATCTCTGCGTTTTCCCGACGAAAGTCGGGATCCAGAGAAAGTTTCAACTGGACCCCGGCGTGCGCCGGGGAAACGCAAGTATTTCAAAACCAGTCCTGATACAAATCCCGCCAGTCAGGATTGGCCGCCTCGATCAGTTCCAGCTTCCAGCGCCGCTTCCATTCCTTGATTTGCAGCTCACGCTTGATGGCCGCGCCCATCAGGTCGTGAAACTCGTACCAGACCAGCAGCGTCACGCCGTACTTGCGGGTGAAGACGGAACCCGCGCCCTGCTTGTGGTCCCAGATGCGCTTGATGGGGGTGGAGGTGGAGCCGCAATAGAGCGTGCCATTGCGCTGGCTCGCCATCAGGTAGACGCAAGGCTGGAAAGGCTCGTCCCGCATGGGCGTCAGCCTATGCGCGCAACGATCGGACGAAAACCCTTCTCGCGTTTCACCGCCCTCTCAGCGTCTCACCGGCGAAAGCCGGGACCCAGAAACGGCGCGCAGCGCCGCAAGGGCGACCGCCCGCCCGCCTTCCCTGCGTTTTCCCGGCGAAAGTCGGGACCCAAACTTCAGTCGCCCACCGCTCCCTAGGTTCCAGCAGCCCCCTCATCATCTGCGTTTTCCCGGCCTTCCCTGCGTTTCACCGGCGAAAGCCGGTGCCCAGTCCCTCTGGACCCCGACGTGCGTCGGGGAAACGCCGGTGATGGATCTATGGGCACACGGAACACATTTTCTTGACGCCCCGCAAAGATCGGGCAAGCCTGACAGGCTCAGGGCGGTCAAAAGCCGACCTTGAAAACGCTTGGCACTAGCCGGAAGCCAATCTCGAATTCGAGGAAGCGGCACGCCTGCGCGACGAGATCAAGGCGCTGGGGGAGTAGGGGAAAGGAAGCAAATCAATCTCTTACCTGCGGCCCTACACGATAAGAAAGTATCTCTTTATCAAATTTGTTGAGGAACAATTTCAAAGTCATAACACGAGTTGTTGGATCTTTTTCCTCGATCCAGTCAAAACAATAAGCAAGAAGCTTCCACGCGTAAGAAATATCTACAAATTCTCCGCCAACGGGAAAAGTAAATTCATTTTGAACTATTATCCCTGATTTGAAATTTTCAAAACTACAACGAATTGTTTTTAAGCCATCATTTGGCCGCAGGCTCCGTGATTCCGTGTATGCCCATGTGCCAAGCTCAAGCGTGAAAAGTTCTAAATTTCTTTTACTCTGAACGGTATCCAGCCTCACGGTGTCAGCCAGTTGATCGTTTTGATTGCAAGCGTGTAGCGCATTTCTTGCAGTAGAAAGGCAAACTTTGCTTGATATAACCGTCGTCGGATAGCTCATATCAAGCACCAGAGCTGGTTCCCTTTCCAGTCTATAGGTTTTCACGCGAAATTTTGTTTCGAATCCGCCTTCTACAGATAAACTCATGAACTGCTCTAACGCTTTGGGCGAGTAAATATCGTCGATAGACTCTTTGAGGACGATTTCACCGACCACAGCGCTAAGAAATCGGGCGGGCATCTCGTATTCATCTTGCCTATTTGGATCCCATCGATGCGGACTTTTCAGGGAGTGATGGCGCAACTTTCCCCGGAGCTCGACAACCTGTTTGATCTTATTGGATATACTTGCATCCGTGTCGAAAACGACACTTAAGTGTCTTGAACTTGAAAGCTTATCCGTCTTAAGTCGCTGAATTGCTTGCTGGAACGCCTCACAAAACGGCTCACTTTTCTCGAGAAGCGCAACTTGTTTCCCAGTGCCTGTTTTGCCGTCGCAGTAACGCGTTTCCAGAAACAAGAACATGTTATTGAACGAGTCTACGTACCGTCCGGCCTCGAACGCAATGCGACCTTCCCGGAAATGAGACGTCGACTCGATACGCGTATCTTCAATTTGGCCGACGCAAAATGCCCGGCCGATTTGTTCAAAATCGCATGCCGAATTTGATGCGTCCTTCCCTGTGCGACTGAAAGATTTGAGGCTAATCTTTCCTTCTTCTTCAATTGTCTGCGGATGGAAGCGAATTTCATAGTGATCATAGTCAATGTCGAAAATTTGTAGACCGCTTACCACGGCCTGCCAGTTCAAGATGTACTGGATGGCTTGGTGTACGTGAACACCACTACCAAACCTAATCTCTGGCACGCCTCCCTCGCTTGTCGGAGGGATAAAGTTTGCAGCATGTCCAACATCAACATTTGAAAAAGAAATGCTTACCCTTTTTGCGACATTGCCTTCACGCTCCAAGAAAAACGTCTTATCGCCAATTTTTATTGGCCACCCCTCCATAACCTCCACATAGTTTTTAACTTGAAAGGAGATTGTGATGATCATCAGCCCAGCCTATAATATGCGAAGTTTATTTTATACTTATCGGGTGCTTTTATGGAGACTTGAATAGGTGTGCACGCCGGAGAGTTCACAACTCCCCCACCTCACCCCACCCTGCGGTAAATCCCGTCAATGCGGATATCGCCGTCCAGCACGTCGAGATAGGTTCGTATGACCTGTTCGAGCTGGTCAAGCGTTTCTATTGAGCAGAAACCCTCCGGGTCCCGCTCAATGCCGGCCTCGCTCAGCGCCTCGTCGGTGAGGATATGGCAATCGGGCTGGTGATAGGTGGTCATGTCTTCATAGATGAAGACCACGCCATAGCCGATGCCGTCCTCGCGCGGCCACTGGCCGATATGGATATCGCCCGAGAGCCGGCGCAGGCGCGCATCCTGATGCGGAAAGTTCGGCGTGTCGGAGGTATAGCGCCGCGAGAAGAAGCCGTAATCGATGCGGCCCTGCCACGTCACCCCGCCCCATTCCACGCCCTCGGTATCGAAGGGGGTGTGGGTGTAGTCGCCCGGCGGCATGGCGCGCACCGCATGGCGCGAGCCGATCAGCTCCTCCTCGCTGGTAAAGCACCCGGCCAGCAGCAATGCGGGCGCGAGGAGGAGGAGGCGCAAGGCCCCGGATAGCGCTGCGCGCTTCCGGGGTTTCAGTGTGGAGGTGCTCATACCGGCGCGCACGCGGTTTCCAGCCAGGCATGCACCTGCGGCTCGGCGGCGACCAGCGGGCCGATCTTTTCCAGCACCGCCGCGTGATAGGCATTGAGCCAGCCGCGCTCGTCCTCGTTAAGCAGCGCGCGCTCCACAAGGCCGGTATGGATGGGCGCGAAGGTGAGGGTTTCAAACCCCATCATCGGCCGCTCGCCGCCGGGAATGTCTTCAGGCGGGGTGACGACCTGCAGCGTCTCGATGCGGATGCCCCAATGGCCCGTATTGTAAAAGCCCGGCTCGTTGGAAAAGATCATGCCGGGGCGAAGGGCAATCGTGTTGGGCGCCTTGGCGATGCGGCCCGGCCCTTCGTGGACGGAGAGGTAACTGCCCACGCCATGCCCGGTGCCATGATCATAATCCATGCCCGCCATCCATAAAGGCTGGCGCGCCAGCGCATCCAGCTGGCTTCCCGTAGTGCCTTCGGGGAAGCGGATGCGCGCCAGCGCGATATGGCCTTTCAGCACCAGCGTGAAGGCGCGGCGCATGGCGGCGTCCGGCGTTCCAATCGGCACGGTGCGCGTGATGTCGGTGGTGCCGTCCGGATACTGCCCGCCTGAATCCACCAGATAGAGCGTGCCGGGGCTGAGCGCCCTCACCGTATCGGTGCTGACCCGGTAATGCGGCAGGGCGCCGTTCGGCCCGGCGCCGGAAATCGTCTCGAAACTGATATCCCGGAACTCGGAGAGGGACTGGCGGATGGCTTCGAGGCGCACCGCCGCGCTGATCTCGTCTTCGGTACCGGACTGAGCCTGCGTATCGAGCCAGTGCAGGAAGCGCACCATCGCCGCGCCATCGCGGATATGGGCGCGGCGCGCGCCCTCGATCTCGGCCGGGTTCTTGATCGCACGCGGCAGGGCCACGGGATCGGGCGCGCGCTTTACCTTCGCGCCGCCCTTTTCAAGCTGGTTGAAGACATGGGCGCTAGTGATGGCGGGGTCGGCCAGCACGGTTTTTCCCGCGAACCCGGCAAGCGCGTTATCAAACGAATCTTCCGGTTCGATGGATATCTTGTTGTGCCCCTCGGGATAGAGCTCGAAAACCCCTTTTCGCGGGTCGAAAAACCCTGAAATCGACCCGTCGGCACCTATAATTGCCCGTCCCAGCGCTATGGGCGCGCAGGCGACATCACCGCCCCTGATATTGAGGATCCAGGCGACCGAGACCGGATCGGTCAGCACGGCTGCATCCGCGCCAGCGGCTTGAAGTAGTTTGGAAATCTCGTCCAGCTTGTCGTCCACGCTGCGCCCGGCCAGCGCTTCGGGGTGGGGATAGATTTTCGCGCACGGGGCCGCGGGCCGGTTTTCCCAGATTCTGTCCACTGGGTTCTCATCGACTATCCGCATCCGCGCTCCGGCGCGGCTGGCCGCATCCTCTATCCGCGCAATCGCATCGGGGGTGTGCAGGCGGGCATCATAGCCGATTGTCTCGCCTTTACGGGCGTTTGCAGCGATCCAGCCGGCTATTCCCGGCTCCGGAAAACCTGCAAAATCAAAGAGTTCTCCATCCACCTGGTCGCGTACCTGCAGGGTATACCGCCCATCGGTGAAAATGGCCGCCCTGTCCCGCATGATGATCGCGGCGCCCGCGCTGCCCGTGAAGCCGGTTGTCCATGCCAGCCGGTCGGCGCTCGCCGGGACATATTCGTTGTTATACTCATCCTCATGCGGGATCAGGAAGCCGTCCAGCCCCTGGCGCTCCAGCTCCTTTCGAAGCAGGGGCAGGGCTTTGCGGCCATTGGCGGGGCCACCCTTGGGGGTGAAGGTCTGGATGGTGCCGGGGGGGATAATGTGTGTCATGGGCCAAGGCTAATCCCGCACCCCGCCGCGATCAATCGGGGTGTGCGGTGGGCGGCTTGTCCGACGGGGCTGGCAAAACCGGCGGATTTTTGCTTGGCTGGTCCTATCCACGAAAAAACTGTCACACACATGCGCGCCAACACGCGATATATCTTTGGCCATCCGGTCGCGAGGAGCCTGCCATGATCCGCTTGTCCATTCTGATACTTGCCGCCCTTTTCCTAAGTGTTCCAAATGCTTGGGCCAGTTCCGCCGGCAGTTTCACGCAAGACGAGATCCGCGCGCCCGACCAGTCTCCCCATGCCGAACTTGAGGCGCAGGTATCTGATATTCTTGACAGAATGATCGCCGAGCTGGAACCGGACGCGCTGGTGGAGCTCACACCCGAGGCCGCCGCAGCTTTCCTGACCGAGGAAGAAAGAGATTATCTTTCAACGGCTTTTGCCCATTTTGCGATTGACCGCCCGGCGCGGATCTATGTCGCCTATGACGGCATGTATGGCGAGCAGCCCTTCTGGCTGGAAGAGGCAGGCTTTGAGCGGCGCGAAGACCTTGATTTCATTGTCGATGTCGAGGACCCCTACGAAGTCTGGCAGCGCGATGAAGACGCCGGAGAGGTGCGCCTTGGCATCCCTTCCTTCTCCGGCGAGCTGAAGCCCTATGTCGTGTTCGCGGCGCCGCTCGATGGCGGCGAAGCTGTTGAAATAACGCCGCTTGTCGACGGCACCGATGTGCAGATTGCGCGCGAGGACGGCGCGCCTTTCCTCGATGACAACGACTATTTCAACGCCCTGCCTGCCGAGCTGGACGGCCTGCCGGTGCTAAGGTCCTATGAAAGCTGGGAATTTGTCTCGCGCATGGTCGGCTTTTTCCGGCGGACCGACTACCCGTCCTCGGCCACGCCTGATCATATCATCCAGACCTGGCAGGGCGATCCGCGCGAGGAGATCACTATCCAGTGGCGCACACGGGCGGGCACGGCCAGCGATCCCGTGCTCTGGTATGCCATTGAAGGTGATGACGATTCCCTGGCTTACGCGCGGGCCGAAACCACCACCCTGACCAGCCGTCAGCTCGTCGACGATCCGGCGGTCGACCTGCACCGCGTGCGCATGACCGGGTTGCAGCCGGGTACGTCCTACACTTTCGGGGTCAGCGCCGATGGCGGTGAAAACTGGAGTGAAAGCCGGGACTTCCACACCGGCGGCGAAACCGGGTCAGAACCCTGGCAGTTCGTCTATCTGGGCGATCCGCAGAACGGGCTCGACCAGTGGGGCGATCTGATCCGCCAGGGCGATGAAAGATTTCCCGACATTCGCTTCTGGATGATCGCCGGCGACCTCATTGATCACGGTACCGAGCGCGATCACTGGGACCAGTTCTTCGCCGAAGCCTCGACGGTGTTCGACCGCTCCGTGATCGTACCGGCGATCGGAAATCACGACAGCCATGGCGGCCACCCGACCCTGTATCTGGAGCATTTTGCCCTGCCGGATAATGGCAGTGAAGAGCTTGATCCGGGCCGCACCTATCACCTCACCTACCAGGACATGCTGATCGTGGTGATGGATTCCAACTACGACCTCATCTCCCCGGAAACACAGGCAGACTGGCTTGATCGCGTACTGGGCGAGAGTGATGCGCGCTGGAAAGTGGTGATCTACCACCACCCCTTCTATGCCTCCCGGCCGGGCAGGGACAATGCGCCCTTGCGCGAGACCTGGGGTCCGATCTTTGACCGGCACAATGTAGACATCGCCTTTCAGGGCCATGACCACGCCTATATGCGCACCGTGCCGATGAGAAATCACCGTCCGGCCGAACCGGGCGAGCATGGCACGATCTATCTGGTCGCGGTGTCGGGCACGAAAATGTACGAGCAGGAATTGCGCGATTTTGCCGCCTTTGGAGCCACCAATGAGCGTACCTATCAGCTCATCGAGATGGACTCTGCTGCGGGCACGCTGTCCTACCGGGCGATCAATGCCGATGGCGAAGAGATCGATGCCTTCGCGCTGGAAAAGGAATAGATGGACAAAAGCGTCCCGCGTCCTTCAACGCGGCCATGCGCCTGTCGAAACCGTAACCATTTGCGGGCTTGCCCCGGCGCGCGTTTGGGCTAAACCGGCGCGTCTGCATGATTGACAGTCGAGCCCGCTGATGACCACGCCTGCCATCGAAACCTCTGGCCTTTCACGCCGTTTCGGCGACAAGCGGGCCGTGGACGGCATCGATCTTGATGTGCGCCGCGGCGAGATTTTCGCTGTGCTGGGTCCCAATGGCGCCGGCAAGACGACGCTGGTGCGCATGCTGGCCACCTTGCTGCGCCCTAGCGGCGGCAGCGCGCGCGTGCTCGGTCACGACATCGAGCGCGAGGCACGCGAGGTGCGCCGCAAGATCAGCCTCACGGGCCAGTTTGCTTCGGTAGATGAAGACCTTACCGGCTATGAGAACCTGCTCCTGCTGTCGCGGCTTTCGGGCCTGAAAGGGGCCGAAGCCAAGGACCGGGCGGCCAGCCTGCTGACCGCGTTCGATCTGGCCGAGGCGGCGGGCAAGCAGGCCAAGGACTATTCAGGCGGCATGCGCCGCAAGCTGGATATTTCCGCCAGCCTGATCCGCCGGCCCGAACTGCTTTTCCTCGATGAGCCGACCACCGGGCTTGATCCGCGCTCGCGCAATCAGGTCTGGGACATGGTACGCGGGCTTGCCGCGAGCGGCACGACCATCCTGCTGACCACCCAGTATCTGGAGGAGGCCGACCAGCTGGCAGGTGAAATTGCCGTTGTTGATCATGGCCGTATCATTGCACGCGGCACCAGCGCCGAGTTGAAGGCCAAAGTCGGCGGGGGCGTATTGCAGATCAGCCTGGCAAGTGCGCAGCGGCGTGAGGAAGCGGCCAGCCTGCTGTCTGACATGCTGGTGGGCGAGGTGCGCGCCGATGGTCATGGCACGGGCCTGAGTGTGGATGTCTCAGACCCTGATGCCGGCCTTGCCGCGCTCGGCGCGCTGTCAGCGGCAGGCATCACGCTGACCGGCTACAGTCTCAGCCAGCCCAGCCTTGACGAAGTATTCTTCGCGCTTACCGGCCGCCCGCCGGAACCCGAAGACACGCCCGAAACGGAGGCGGTACAATGACCCGCCCGGCCAAGCCCCTGGAACAGGCCGCGCAGGACGCGGTGTTGTCCGCGCCCGCCATTGCCCCGCAGCCGCCTCACGCGGTCTCGGTCAGCCTGACCTATGCCTGGCGGGCGCTTTTGAAGATCAAGCACATGCCCGAGCAGTTGTTCGACGTGGTGGTCACGCCGATCATGTTCACGGTGATGTTCACCTATCTGTTCGGCGGTGCGCTGGCCGGGTCCACCGGCGCCTATCTGCAATTCCTGCTACCGGGCATTCTGGTGCAGACGATTGTTTTTACGTCCGTTTACACTGGCTTCACGCTCAATACCGACATCTCCAAGGGGGTTTTCGACCGCTTCCGCTCCCTGCCGGTCTGGAGCCCTGGCCCGATCGCCGGGGCCATGCTGGCCGATATCTTCCGCTTCACGGCGTCTGGCATCATTGTCTTCATTATCGGCACGGCGATGGGCTACCGGCCCGAAGGCGGCTTCATCGCCGTCATTCCCGCCCTGTTGCTGATGAATGCCTTTGCGCTCGGATTTGGCTGGATATTCACCGCGCTGGCACTGTCAGTGCGCACGCCTTCCACCGTGATGACGCTGGCCTGGCTGGTGCTGATGCCGCTCACTTTTGCCTCCAACATCTATGTAGATCCGGCGACGATGCCGGGCTGGCTGCAGGCGGTGGTGTCGGTCAATCCGGTCTCGCTTCTGGTCAGCGCGATACGCGATATCATGGCCGGCGCGCCCGATGTGCGCGCCGTAGGGCTGGCCCTGCTCGCACCCTGCCTGATAGCGGCTATTTTCGGCCCCCTGACCATGTGGCTCTACCGGCGCGAGCGCTAAGCAAGGACTAGTCTTGATGTCGACACTCTGGCGCCTGCTCGCCATCGGTCCTGCCGCGCCCATGAAGGCCGCCGACGCCGCGCTGAACGCGTGGGAGGACGGGCCGATGCTGTCCTGGTCGTTCTTTGAAGACGGCAGCGAGACGGTCTGGCGTCTGGACGTGCTCTTCGATGAACAGATTGATGTGGAAGGGTTTCTGGAGGCCGCAGGTCTGGCGGGCGCCGACGTTGATGTCCAGTTTGCGCCCTTGCCCGAGGAGGACTGGGTGCGCCTGTCGCTGGCCGGCCTGCCTGCGGTGAAGGCCGGACGTTTCGTCATTTATGGCCAACACGCAAAAGCCGGGCTGGCGCCCGGCGAAATGGGGATAGAGATCGAGGCTGGCCCGGCTTTCGGCACCGGCCATCATGGCACCACCAAGGGCTGCCTGATCGCCTGCGACCGCATTTTTACCTCGCAAGCCGTGGACGTAAGAAGGGTTCTTGATCTGGGATGCGGCACCGGAGCGCTGGCCATCGCGGCGGCGCTATTATGGCCCTCTGCCCGTATTCTCGCCTCCGATATCGACCCGGAGGCCGTCGCCGAAACCGTCGTGAACACTGAGAAAAACGGCGTCGCCGAGCGTATCGAAGCTATCACCGCCGACGGATTTACGCACCCCGCCTTTGACGGGGCCATGTTTGATCTGATCTTCGCCAATATCCTCGCCGGGCCTTTACAGGAACTTGCCAAGGCGTTGACACAGCGTCTGGCACCGGGCGGACGGGCCATCCTGTCAGGGCTGCTGGAAGAGCAGATTGAGGCCGTGGAGGCCGCCTACCGGGAAGCCGGTCTTGTCACCGCCGAAACCGACATCATCGAGGGATGGGCAATCCTGACGCTCAAAACCGCCTGAGCGGGCATCAGCCTTTCAGGATCAGCTCCAGACACGCGTCGATATGGGACTCTATCTGACGGGCTTCAATCGGGTTTTTACCCGTCAGGATCTCATACTCCGGGGCCAGGACAATCGGCAGCGAAAACGCGCCTGACAGTACAAACATCAGATGTGCCGGGTCACCAGCCGCGATCAGCCCTTCGGTCTGCGCCGAGGTGATCAGCGAAATGATGCGGTCATTCAAGGGCTTCTGGTGGCTGGCTATCAGCCATTCCAGGCGCGGCGTGCGCTCGGCCCCTTCCTGCAGCAGTAGACGCATATGTTCCGGGTGGGCGGCCAGTGTCACGATATGGGCGCGAATGGCCGCCTTGTAAAACGCCAGTCCTGACAGGCCTTCGGTGCTTTCCAGCTCGCTGGCCAGCCGCGCATTGACGCGCGTATAGAGCCGCTCGACAGCCGCCTCCCACACGCCCTTCTTGGACTTGAAATGATACATGATCAGCGGCACCGGGGCGCCGCAGGCGCGCGCCACATCGCTCACTGATGCGCCGGAAAATCCGCGCTGTGCAAACAGGGTGATGGCGGCGTCCAGGATACGGCTCTGCGTCGCCTCGCGCTGGGCCTCGCGCTCATTGATGCGCGCAGGGCGTGCTTGTGTTTTCGTGCTCATACCCAAAGGTTTAGAGGCTTTGTAACAGAAGGTCGAGTGCAGGCGCGGGTGCGAATCACGCCTTCTCCACGAAGCTCGACACCACCTTCTTCTCGCCCGCCTTGTCGAAGGCGACGGTGAGCTTGGCGCCGTCGGCAACCAGAATCCGGCCATAGCCGAATTTCAGGTGGAAGACCCGGTCGCCACGGGCAAAGCCGCCCGCGCCTGTATCACCGCTCTCGATCAGCCTGGCCTTGCCCTCGATCGTGCCCGGATCGCGCCGTGCGCCGCTTTCCTGCGCCGCCTTGAAGCGTTTCCAGCCCGGACTGTCATAGGCGGAGCGGAACGGGTCTGCGGGCTCTGACACGCCGGCAAAACCCGGCCCGGCATCATAATAGCCCGTCTCGGATTTGGCCTCGGCGTGTTCGGGCGGCAACTCGTCGATAAAGCGCGAGGGCAGGACCGACTGCCAGCGCCCGAAAATCATCCGGTTGGCGGTAAAGGAAATGATCGCGCGCTCGCGAGCGCGCGTAATACCAACATAGGCAAGGCGGCGCTCTTCCTCGAGGCTGGCCGTGCCGCCCTCGTCAAGCGAGCGCTGGGAGGGGAAGACGGTCTCTTCCCAGCCGGGCAGGAAGACCAGCGGAAACTCCAGCCCCTTGGCCGCATGCAGCGTCATCAGGGAGGCTTCATCGCCATCACTGGCCCGGTCCAGATCTGCCACCAGTGACACGTGTTCCAGATAGGCTTCCAGCGTGTCGAACCCGCCCATGGAGCGGACGAGTTCCTTGAGGTTGTCGAGGCGGCCGGCGGCCTGCGGGCTCTTGTCCTCGCGCCACATCGCGGTATAGCCGCTCTCGTCGAGGATGATCTCGGCCAGCTCATCATGGCGCATGGTGTCGGCCTGCGCGCGCCAGCGTTCAACATCACGCAGGAAGACCTGCAAGGCGGTGCGCGCCTTGCCGCGTATCTCGTCGGTCTGGACCATCAGGCCAGCCATCTCGCTGAAGGAGACACCGGCCGAACGGGCTGCGCTGGCGATCTTCTGAACGCTGGTCTCGCCGATGCCGCGCTTGGGCACATTGATGATGCGCTCGAACGCCAGATCGTCTTCGGGCGAGCGCACAAGGCGCATATAGGCATGAGCGTCGCGCACCTCGGCGCGTTCAAAGAAGCGCGGGCCGCCAATCACCTTGTAGGGCAGGCCCAGCATGATGAAGCGGTCTTCAAAGGCGCGCATCTGCCAGGAGGCGCGGACCAGAATGGCGATATCGCTGTGCTGTCCGCCGGCGCGCACATGGCCCTCGATCTCGTCAGCGACGAAGCGGGCCTCGGCATCGCCATCCCAGAGCCCGCGCACCTGCACCTTCTCGCCGGGATCGTCATCGGTCCACAGTGTCTTGCCCAGGCGCGCGCGATTGGACTTGATGAGGCCGGACGCGGCACCAAGGATATGGCCGGTCGAGCGGTAATTGCGCTCCAGCCGGATCACCGTGGCGCCGGGAAAATCGGTTTCGAAACGCAGGATATTGTCGACCTCCGCGCCCCGCCAGCCATAGATGGACTGGTCGTCATCGCCGACACAGCACACATTGCCCGACCCGCGCGCCAGCAGGCGCAGCCAGAGATACTGGCAGACATTGGTGTCCTGATACTCATCTACCAGCAGGTAGCGGAAGAGCTTGTGGTAGAGCGCCAGCACGTCGGCATTCTCGGTAAAGATCGTCAGATTGTGCAGGAGCAGATCGCCAAAATCACAGGCGTTCAGAACCTTCAACCGCTCCTGATAGAGCCGGTAGAGGGCATCGGCCTTGCCGTCAGCGAAGGTCCAGCGGTCTTCCTCGCCCAGCTTTTCCGGCCGTATGCCCCGGTTCTTCCAGCCATCAATGAGGCTGGCCAGATGGCGGGGCGTCCAGCGCTTGTCGTCAATGCCTTCAGCCTGCAGGATCTGCTTGATCAGGCGCAGCTGGTCATCGGTATCGAGAATGGTGAAGGAAGATTTCAGCCCCACCAGCTCGGCGTGGCGGCGCAGTATCTGCGCAGCGATGGAGTGGAACGTGCCCAGCCATGGCAGGCCTTCCACCGCCTCACCGATGATCGCGCCAACGCGCTCCTTCATCTCGCGCGCCGCCTTGTTGGTGAAGGTCACCGACAGGATTTCAAAAGGCCGCGCGCGGCCCGTCGCCAGAATATGGGCCAGCCTTGTCGTCAGCACGCGCGTCTTGCCAGTGCCCGCGCCCGCCAGCACCAGAACGGGCCCGTCAACCGCTTCCACAGCCGCGCGCTGCTCGGTGTTGAGACCGTGCAGATACGCGGCAAGTGCGCCGTCTCCGCTGGCGGGAGGACGGGCGGAAGCCTGCTGTGACAAGGGCGTGGAATTCATGACGGCCTGAAAGCTGCGGGACGATTCGATATACCTGAACAAAACTAGCACGGCTGCAGGCGCGCGGCAGTGCACCTATCACCGGCCTGGCAGGCGCTTCGCGCGCGAAGGGCAAGTTTGACCGGCTCAAAGGATTGCTGATAGCGTGATTTTGCACTAGCTGATTGCCAGGCACACAAGGCCATTCCAGCCAGATGCACCTGGCATCGCCGCCCGCCTTTTCGTTATTTGATTGCGGCAGTACCGCCGCGCTGCACCCGGTTCATCCCATGTCAGCCTCAGCCACTGTCACTGCCGCCCGGTCTGACCCGTCATCGGCTGGCGGGAGCGGGCTGGAGGCACGCGCGTGTCCCCATTGCGGCCACAGCGCACACGGCGATACCCGCATCGAGCGCGACATCTGGCGTGTGGTGAGCTGCGCCGGCTGCGGCTTTGTCTATCTGGCGGAAATCCCGCCCCTGGCCGCCTTTGCCGGGGAATTCGCCTGGGACAAGACGGTCGAGGAGGAGAAGGTCCGCCGCAAGGAGAAGCAGCGGGTCATTCAATGGCTGGATACCAAGACGCGCTGGCGCCTGCACATGTTCAAGCGCCCGGAGACCAGCCGTTTCCTGCAGGAGATGGTGGAAGCGGGCCCGGTGCTCGATCTGGGCTGCGGCAATGGCAAGCATGCGATGAATTTGCCGGAAGCCTACACGCCCTATGGCATTGAAATCGCGCCCAATCTGGCGCGCGAGGCCGACACAACGTTCAAGACCCGTGGCGGGTATTGCATTGCCGCCGATTCCTATTCGGGTCTTGCGCAGTTCGAGGACGGGTTCTTTGCCGGTGCGATGCTCAATTCCTATCTGGAACATGACCCCAACCCGATGCCGGTTCTGACTGCCCTGGCCCCCAAAATGCGCCCCGGCGCGCCGGTGATCGTGAAAGTGCCCAATTATGGCTCGTGGAACGCCAAAGTGATGGGCGCAAACTGGTGCGGTGTGCGCCTGCCCGATCATGTGAACTATTTCACGCCTGAGAGCTTGCGTGCCATGGCCGCCAGCGCGGGCTACACGGTGGAAACACCCTCCGGCGTCAACCTGCCCACAAACGATAATATGTGGATGTTCCTGTACGCGCGGCAGGCATGAAGGCCGATCGGATGACAACCATGCCCGAATCCCAGACTGGCAACACGGCCACTGACGACCGCTCTGACGGCATTTTGCGCGATGCCTGGTACATGGCGTTGCCTGCAAAAGAGCTGAAGACCGGCCGCGCGCGCGAGCTGAGCGTCTGTGCGCTTTCGCTGATACTGGAACGCGGTGCAGATGGCGGTGTTGCGGCGAGCACGCCAGACGGATCACCGCCGCCAGTTCTTCAAGAGCAGGACGGTCTGATCTGGGCCTTCATTCCCGAACAATCCGGCGGCCAGCCGGACACACCGCCGCCATCGCTGTCCGGTCCCGGAGGCGGCAAGGTCCGGTTTGTCGAGGAAGCGCTTCTGCCCTGTCATATCGATGATGCGGCCTATGGCCTGCTGGACCCGGCCCATGGCCCTTACGTCCATGCCAGCCCTATCTGGCGCACCTCCAAGACGCTCAAAGACAAGGCCAAGGACTATGTGCCCAGCGAGCTGGGCTTCACCATGGTCCCCCACGCGCCGGTCAATTCGAAGCTCTACAACATTATCGGCGGATCGATCCGGGTCTCTATCGCCTTCCGCCTGCCGGGCCTGCGCATCGAGCGAATCTGGAACGAGAAGCACACCGTGCTAGGTGTCACCATGCTGACCCCGATTGATGCGGGCCGCACGATCATCCGGCAGGTCTTCTACTGGGATACGCCGGTCCTGACCGTCATCAAGCCGATTGCCCGGCTGTTTACCCGGCCCTTCCTGCAGCAGGATGTACGCATCATGGCGCTGCGCCAGAAGGGGCTGGCGTTTGGCGCGAAAGGCATGCTGATCCGCGACGCCGATCAGCTTTTCATCTGGTACCAGCGCATCAAGAAGGAAATTCTCGATTCCCGCGCCGAAGGCCGCGAGTTCGTCAACCCGGTCAAGCCGGCCACCTTGCGCTGGCGGACGTGACCTACCCCTTGAAGCCTAGAGCCACCAGATAAGTCTCCGAGCTGTCAGCACGGCTGGCGGCAGGCTTGGCGTGTTTCACTTTCTCGAAGCGCGGTTTCAACCGGTTCAGAATTTCGCTCTCGGTACCGCCCTGAAACGCCTTGGCAATGAAGGCCCCGCCGGGGCGAAGCGTTTCCAGCGCGAAATCGGCTGCTGCCTCTACCAGCGCCACAATGCGCAAATGGTCGGTGCTCTTGTGCCCGGTGGTCCAGGGCGCAAGGTCTGACATGACAAGATCGGCCGGTCCGCCCAGCGCCTCCTTCACGGCTTCGGACGCGCCCGGATCGGTAAAATCCATCGTCAGCAGAATGGCACCTGCAATATGGTCCATTTCGAGCAGGTCGATACCGACGACATGGCTGGCCCCGCGCTTCAGGGCCACTTGCACCCAGCCGCCGGGGGCAGCACCCAGGTCGGCGATGCGCATGCCGGGCCGGAGGAAATGGAATTTCTCGTCCAGCTCGATCAGCTTGTAGGCTGCGCGCGCGCGGTAGCCCTCCGCCTTGGCGCGGTGGACATAGGGGTCGTTGAGCTGGCGCTCCAGCCAGCGCTGGGAGGAGACCTTGCGCTTTTTCGCTGTTTTCACGCGCTCGTGGAACTGCTTGTCAGCGCGCTCGCTTCCACCCGCTGTGACGGGGCCGGAACGTCTGCGGCGGCGCTCTGCGGGCGGGTCATCATCTGTGCCGGAACTCATGCTTCGCCTCCTGCCCCGCCGGGCTTTCGCCCCTTGCGGCCGCGCCGGCCACGCTTGCGGCGCGGATAGATGAGATTGAGCAGCAATCCTTCGCGCAAGCCGCGATCACCGACGCGCAGACGCGGCACCGGCCAGCCATCCATCACCGTTTCCAGGATCGCGCAACCTGCCACCACCAGATCAGCCCGTTCGGTACCAATACAGCCCTCACCGGCGCGGCCCGCCGCATCCTTGGTCGACAGGCGGCTGCAGGCGCCGCGCGCGTCCTGCGCCTCCAGCCAGAGGCCGTCCACCCGGTTGCGGTCATAACGTACCAGATCAAGGTGAACACCGGCAATGGAGGTCACGGTGCCGGACGTGCCCACCATGTGCGCCTTGCCCTGCTCGAACAGCGTGCGCAAGCGCCGGGCACCCTTGGGGATACGCGTTTCCTTGCGCACTTCGGCCTTCATCGATTCATACCAGGCGGCGCGTTCTTGCGCGCTGGCCACCGCCGGTTCCGGGCAACGTTCAGACAGGGTTACAACGCCGAGCGGAATGGTTGTCCAGCCGCGAATACCCGGCCGTCCCGCATCGGGATAGCCGCCTCTGGCCCGCCATTCGGCCAGATCCAGCCAGCACAGCTCGGTCGATCCGCCACCGATATCGACAACGACGGCCGCGTCAAAACTGTCATCGAGCAGATCCAGACTGCCCTGAACCGCAAGGCGCGCTTCTTCCTCCGGGGAAATAAGCTCGAGCGTCAGGCCGGTTTCGCGCTTCACCCGGTCAAGGAATTCCTGTCCGTTGGCAGCCATCCGGCAAGCTTGTGTCGCCACGGCCCGCAGCTTCGTCACCTTGCGGCGCTCCAGCTTTTGCGCACAGACGCCCAGGGCTTCCACCGCCCGGTCCATCGACTCATTGGACAGAACACCGCTCGCGCCTATGCCTTCGCCCAGACGGACAATGCGCGAAAAGCTTTCCACCACGCGAAAGCCCCGCGCCGCACGGCGCGCCATCAACATCCGGCAATTATTGGTGCCAAGATCAATGGCGCCGTAAATGGCGTCATGCCGCGAACGGCTGTTCGATGTATTGCGCGAATCGGTCCCCGGCCGCCCGCCAGGGTCATGCGTATTCATAGGGTGCCTGGTCCTGACGCCTGACCCGCCCGGCAAGGCGCGCGGCTGAAAGAAGCGCGCTGCCCGGTGCCCGGCAGGACAGACTGGTTCATGTGTTGAAGACAATGATAACACGCTTGTGACAGGATGACAGGCGTTTAACGGATATGTGTGCAAAGCAGCGAGATGCTAGCTTCGGGCCGTGCCCGGCATATGTTATTGGCAACGTGTTGTGCAGAATAGGGTTTTAGCCGTGCGTAGTGCGCGATTTGCTATTGGCGATGTGGTTCGCCACCGCCTGTTTCCATTCCGCGGCGTCGTATTCGACGTCGATCCGCAGTTTGCAAACACGCAGGAATGGTGGCTGTCCATCCCGGAAAAAATCCGGCCACACAAGGATCAGCCCTTTTATCACGTCCTGGCCGAGAACGAGCAGAGCCACTACACGGCTTATGTGTCAGAGCAGAACCTGTTGCCCGATGCGCATAACGGTCCGGTAGCACACCCTGAAGCCGCGGCCGTCTTCGAGGCGTTTGATGGCCAGCGCTACAGGGTCAAGCCGGAGATCGCCTCACGGGTGAACTAGGGCATGTCAGGCATGAGGCGGAACGCTATTTCCTGTAGCGCACCACTTCCTGTTCAATCGCACCGAAGATCGACTTGCCGGCCTTGTCCCGCATATCGATGCGGATGGTGTCGCCCGGCGTCATGAAGGGCGTTTTTGGCTTGCCGTCATTGATCGTCTCGATCATGCGGATTTCCGCAATGCACGAATAGCCCTTGCCGCCTTCGCTGACCGGCTTGCCAGGGCCACCATCCAGCTTGTTCGACACCGTGCCGGAGCCGACAATCGTGCCGGCGGTGACGGGCCGTGTCTTCGCCAGATGGGCAATCAGCTCAGGGAAGCTGAATGTCATGTCGACACCGGCCTCCGGCTCACCAAAAAGCTCGCCATTATACTGCGAACGCAAGGGCAGGTGCAGGCGCGCACCGTCCCATGCGCCGCCCAGCTCGTCGGGGGTCACCGCAACCGGCGAAAAGGCCGTGGGCGGCTTGGACTGGAAAAAACCAAACCCTTTGGCCAGCTCGCCTGGAATAAGCCCGCGCAGCGACACGTCATTGCAGATCATCACAAGACGAATGGCCTTGGCGGCTTCGTCGGGCGTGCAGCCCATCGGGGCATCGCCGGTCACGACAGCTATCTCGGCTTCGAAGTCCAGGCCCCAGGCATCATCACCGAGCGGGATGGTATCACGCGGGGCCAGGAAGGCATCAGACCCGCCCTGATACATGAGCGGATCAGTCCAGAAGCTTTCGGGCATCTCGGCGCCGCGGGCCTTACGCACCAGTTCCACATGGTTCACATAAGCCGATCCATCGGCCCATTGAAACGCGCGCGGCAAGGGCGACAGCGCCTCATGCTCATGAAAGCGCTCGCGCGGAATGGTCTCGCGGTGCAGTTCGCCGGACAGCGTCTCCAGCCGGGGAGCGGTGACATCCCAGTCATCGAGGGCCGCTTGCAGCGTCGGCGCGATATGTGAAGCGTCAGTGCACCAGGCAAGGTCCTTCGAGACGACGACAAGGCGGCCATCACGGCTGCCATTCTTGAGGCTGGCAAGTTTCATGGGACTGGCTCCTATCGCGCGAAGGGCACGGGTCAGGCTGCGGGAGAAAAGTCGGGTGTAACGGCGTGAAAGCGGCCATCGGGCAACAGCCATTCCAGCTCGCCATCGGCAATGCCGAAGCGCGCGCCGTGCAGCGCCAGCGCGCCTTCCTGCACAGCGTCAGCAATGAACGGGAAAGACATCAGCCTCTCCATGGACCGCTTGATGGAGCCCAGCTCCATCGCGTCGCACAGATGATCGGCATCAGCATCCTCGCCCAGCTCGCGCCGGGCCTCGTCGAATACCGGCTTCAACGGATCGAGCCACCGCTCGATAAACTGGGTGCCCGCTGCGCCGCCGGTCGCCGCCGCGTGTACGCCGCCACAGCTCTTGTGGCCCAGCACCACGATATGCGCCACACCCAGCGCCTTGACGGAAAACTCCAGCGCGGCGGACACGCCGTGATGCGCGCCGTCCGGCTCGTAGGGCGGAACCAGATTGGCCACATTGCGGATGATGAACAGCTCGCCGGGCCCCGCATCGAAGATTGCCGCCGGGTCAACGCGGCTATCAGCGCAGCCAATGACCAGCGCATGGGGTTTCTGCCCCTTGGCGAGATTCTGCCAGATGCGTTGCTTGCGCTCAAAGCGCTCGGCTCGGAAGCGGGCAAAGCCCTCATGCAGGCGATCAGGTATCATGCTCTGCGGTCTAGCCTTCGATAGCCCCAGCGGCAAGCAGGCGGGTCAGAAACGTTCGGCCCGGACAACATGAACGTCCGACACCATGACAATGCCGATCTGGCGCTCCAGCAGCGCGTAAACCCGCTCCAGAACGGTGTCGAGCACAGCCGGATCAATCACGGTCAGCAACATCACCATGCGCCCGGCATCGGTTATCTGGCCTTCACGAGACCAGCTGCCCGCAGCGCCCCGGCCGGCCTTGGCCGGCAGAACGGTCCAGCCTTTCACACCGGCCTTTTCCAGCACGCTTTCAAGACGCCGCACGGCGGGCATCTCGATAATGATCTCCAGGCGCTTTTTCAGACTGGTCTGCATCGCTCTAGCCTCCACTGCCAGTGACAAGCCGGGCGAGCCAGAAATACAGCGGAATGCCGGCTACCAGATTGAACGGGAAGGTGATGCCCAGCGACAAGGTCAGCGAGATAGCCGGGCGCGCTTCGGGCATTGCCAGACGAAGTGCCGCCGGAACCGCGATATAGCTGGCTGATGCCGCCAGCGTCATCAGAAGGCCCAGGCTGCCAGGATCAAGTCCGGCCAAAAGGCCGACGCCCATGCCTGCAATCGCGCCGACGAGCGGCATGTAGAGCCCGAACCCGATCACACCAGGTTTGAGCACGCGCCAGTTGCGCAGCAGGCCCCGGCCCGCCACCAGCCCCATATCCAGCAGGAACAGGCACAACACGCCGCGGAATATATCGTTGAAGAAGGGTGACACGGCCTCCATGCCGCGAGGCCCCGTCATCCAGCCGATGAGGAAAGCCCCGATCAGCAGGACGATGGAGCCGTTGGCTGCGATCTCTTTGAGAACCGTCAGGCGGCTTTCGCCATGTTCGCCAGTGCCGTTCGAAGCGCGTGCAGCAGAGCCTGCAAGTATCAGGGCGGTGACAATCGCGGGCGCCTCCATCGCGGCGGCCACCGCCACCATGAAGCCCTCTCCGGGCACTTGCAGGAACACGGCTGCATCGCTGGCCGCAATGAAAGTGACAATCGAGATGGAGCCGTAATGGGCTGCAATCGCAGCCGCATCAATGCGCCCGACCTTGGTCGTCATCATCAGAAGGCCAAAGCCCAGAACCGGCAGCAGCGCGGACAGAACGATACCGGCCAGGATAGCTCCGCCGACCGACCAGTTCAGGTCTCCGGCGGCCATCTCCGCCCCGCCCTTGAAGCCGATGGCCATCACCAGATAGAGCGACAGGGCCTTGGCAATGGCCTCGGGAATGGACAGGTCAGAGCGGACGAAGGCCGCAAACAGCCCGAGCACGAAGAACAGGATCGGCGGCGAGATCAGATTGGCCTGCGCCAGTGTGAAAACGTCCATGCCCCGCCCCCGGTGTTAAAGAGCCTATTCGGCCGCCTGCTTCGGCTTCCATGAATGGACATACTCCAGATTCTCGACGCTGGAAGCGCCCTCGCCCACATCGAGCGGATCGCGGGTATCGATCATCACGGCATACTCGTCCGTGGCGGCCTTTTTCGGGGTCATCATGTTTGCGAGCGCCTTGGGATGGGGACCGTGGGTGAAACCCGCCGGGTGGAAGGTCATCATGCCCGCATCAATACCGTCACGGCTGAAGAAGTCGCCCGCGTGGTAGAACAGCACCTCGTCATAATCATTGTTATTGTGGAAGAACGGCACTTTGAGCGCGCCCGGATCGGTCTCGAAGGGGCGCGGCGCGAAGGTGCACACCACAAAGCGGTCCGACAGGAAGGTCGTGTGGGCGCTCGGCGGCACGTGATAGCGATGGCTCATCAGCGGGCGGATATCGCGCACATTCAGCCGCACCGGATAGAGCTCGCCATGCCAGCCGGCCGCATCCAGCGGGTTATAGGGATAGGTGATGCGGCTTACCTCGCCGCGTTTCTTGACATGCACCACCCATTCATGGTCGTCGTCCGCCTGCTGGGCGCGGAAAGCCTCGTCCATGGCGGGCACATCCAGTACAGCCGGATCGAATATCGCGTGCGGGCCGACAAGCCCCCGGTCCGGCAGGGTGTAGTGGGTGTTGGTCGCTTCCACCATCAGCACGGCTGTGGCCTCGGCAGGCACCAGACGCCACATCGTCGCACGCGGCAGAACGATATAATCACCTGCCTCATAGGCCAGATGGCCGAAATCGCAAAACAGCGAACCCTTGCCGGTATGGATGAAGAGGAGCTGGTCGCCATCGCCATTGCGGGCGAGGCCCGTCATCGGCTTTTCCAGCTTCCAGAAGCGGATGTCGCAGCCTTTATTGTGCAGCACGGACGGGCTGGACCATGGCACATCATCGGGGCGGTTCAGGCGCGCCAGATCGAACGCGCGCGGCTGCAGCGGGCCTTCAAATTTCACCCAGCCGGTGGGCGGGCGCTTGTGATGCAGGAAGGCGGCGGGGCCGAAAAAGCCTTCCTTGGACATTTCACGCTCATAGGGCGCGTGTTCCGGGAAATCGGCATGGGCCTGGCGCGAGGCATCGCCTTCGCTGCGTGAGGTATAAATCCATTTGCGCGACATGATTTCGTGTCCTCCATTCCGGCGGGAATGCCAATTTAGTTACATCTGAAACTAAATGGAAGAGCGTTCGCGGCAAGGGGGCGTATTGCAGGGCAAGTGCGCCTGAGCCCGCACCGGCTGGCCTAGGGTCAGGCTACGGGCATTGACGGCGCAAGAGCAGACTAGCGCGCCGTACACGCCTGGAACGCGGCGACCGTATCCTGGCGCTCTTCAAGCGCCTCATAGGCCGTCCAGTGCAGGTCGGACGCGATCACTGTCACGCCGCCATCGGCAATCTCGCGATAGATCGACGTATCGCCGCTCTCCAGCACAGCGCTGTCGATATACCACAAGGCCCCGAACGCGACCGGAATGTCGGCGGCTGCCACAAGATCCCAGATTTCCGGCACCGGCTCACGGTGCACACCCGTCCACGCCATCAGCCGGGACCGGTCAACACCGGCCGCCTGAAGCGCGTCCAGACGCTCCTGATCGGTAATTTCAATGGAAATAATGACATTCTCGTCCGCCGCCGCAGCCCGCAGGGCGTCCTCCAGCGTATAGGTGATGACGGCCGAGTAGGCGACCGCATCATTCTCCACAATGGAGGCCACAACCTCTTCCACCGGCACGGTACGTTTCACATCGAGCTGCACCAGCGCCCGGCCCCTAGCCCAGTTGAGCACCTCAGACAGGCTGGGGATCCGGTAGGGTGTCACCTCACCCTCATTATCGACCAGCTGGAACTGGGCGAGATCGGCAAAGCTCATTTGGGAAATGTCGCCGGTACCGGTCGTGGTGCGGTCGAGGGTCTCGTCATGCATGAGCACGATCACCCCGTCGGCGGTCCGGCGGAGGTCCAGCTCGAGGATGAGCGGGCCTTGCGCCAGCGTGTTGGCCGCCGACTCAATGGCATTCTCGGGAAAACCCGGCTCCACGCCGCCACGGTGCGCGCTGACGATGGTGGCGTCCCTGTCCCGCAGACAGCGTAGCACGTCGGTTGTGCGCTGACCCTCGGCCACCATGGCAGGGACCAGTGGTTCGGGCAGGCTGGTTTCCGCCTGGACAGCTTCGGCAAGCCGCATCTCGGCTTCCGATGCTACCTCGGAGCGCTCCGGTATCTCGATTTCGCCCACCGGCTCGGAGCATGCGGCAATCAGAAGGGCAACGGCCGGGCTAGCGAGCATCAAAAAGCGGGCGGAATCGGATACGGGCATGGGAAAAGTCCTTTCAGACGGGCCAACCGGAAAGCTTACAGCCTAGTAGCGCAGGGAGATGCGGAAATCGAGCGTACGCCCGTATGTCCCGTCTCCGAGCTTGTACTCGTAGCGCGTGTCGAGAATATTCTTCACGGAGGCTTGCAGCAGCACATTGTCGTTGAGTTCATAGCGTCCCGAGAGGTTGAACAGCTCAAACCCGGGCATCTCGAACGTGGACGGGTAGTCGGAAAGAAACTCGGAGCGTGCATATCCATCAAAGGTGACGCTAAGCTGGTCGGTCGCGCGTGCCGTCAGCGCGAAGCTGAACTCGTGCTCTGGCCGTCCGAAAAGCTGCTGGCCGTTGGACACCTGAACCGACCGGGCATTGGTGTAGGTGATGTTCGCATCGAGCCAGCGCGTCAGCGTGGCGCTCAATTCCAGCTCGACACCATCCATCTCGATCACGCTCGAGATATTCTGCGGCTGGCTGACACCTAGCGCCGGGTTGAACACCGAGAAAATGCCATTGTCCGCTTCGCCGTAATACGCCGTCACCCCCAGGCGGTAGTTTCCGCCCGGACTGGTGAAATCGACCCCGGCATCGGCCATCCATGTCTCCTCGGTCGCGAGATCGGGATTGCCCTGGAAGGTTGCTGACTGGCCGAAGAGCTGGCGCAGGCTGGGCGCTTCACGGCCCGAGCCCAGCGATGAGCGCAGCCGCACGCCCCACGCGCCCGTCAGGCTGTCCGGCAGACCATAGGACAGGGCCACGCGGCCGGTCTGGACGCCGCCGAAATCCGCGTTCTCGTCATGGCGGGCCGACAGAGACAGGAACAGCTCGTCGTCCAGCTGCCAGTTGAGGTTCGTGTAGATACCCACATTGTCGATGCTGCGGTCGATGGCGGCAAATTGCGCGCCGCGCACATTTCGGTAGAGCGCGCCTTCACGCGTGGCATCCATTCCCAGGAGCACAAAGCTCTCCGGGCCGAACAGCGTGCCCGCCTCACCGAACGTATAGCTAGCAAAATACTGAAGCTCGGTCACTTCGCCGACACTTTCAACGGCACTGGCGGGCGCATCAGACAGGCTTTCGATGCGGGTGTGGGCCAGCTGTACATTGTGGGTCAGGCGGCCATCGAGCTGGGCCAGCGAGAAACCGCCATGAGCGACGAGCTGCTCATTGTCGACCGAGCCGGGCGAGTCCTGAAACAGGAAGTCGGGCAGGACCGGATCGCCGATCAGGAACGCATTGTCCGTCTGGTTGACGGCCTGCACGTAGCGCACGCCGCCACGGAAATCGAAATCGGGTGTGAAGGCATAGTCGATGTTCAGCGACAGCGTGGTATTGCGATAGCCGTCCGGCTCGACATTGCCGGGCGGGCGGCTGGCAATCGAGATGCCATCGGTTTCGACGTAGGACGCCGACGCCGCATATCCCAGCTGTCCGATCGCGCCTTGTGATCCCATGCCCAGCTGCACGGTGTCGTGGGTGCCGTAGCCGCCGGTCAGCCGGAAATCGGGCTCGCCGGTTCCGCGCCGCGTGGTGAGGGCGATGACACCTGCAACCGCATCCGCGCCGTAAATACCAGACTGGGGACCGCGCAGCACTTCAACCCGCTCGATCATGTCCAGCATGACGTGCTGGATGCCAAACTGGCTGGAGAATTCCGACGGGTTGTTCACCCGTACCCCGTCCACCAGCACCAGCGTGTGTTTGGTGGTGAACCCGCGCATGCGCACCTGCGTGTTCTGGCCAAAGCCACCCGACCGGGTCACCGCTACGCCCGGAACCCGGTTCAGCACGTCGTCCAGAACACGCAGATCCTGCTGCTCGATCTGCTCGAGAGTAAAGACGCTGGCCGCCGAACCCACCTGATCGATACGCTGTGGTACCCGGCTGACAACAGTGATGATCTCCGGGCTCTGATCGTAGACCGGGTTGTCGGCGTCCATCTGGGCGGCAAGGCTCGCCGCGCTCACGGGCACGATAGCGCTGAAGGCCAAAAGGTGGCGCAAGGCGCGGGCGCAGGTTCTGATCGCTTTCATTATTCCCTCCGGTGCTGGAATGCACTCGAAGAGAGCCTTTGCATCAGTTGTGTGACAGCCCGGCCAACACACCGACAAGTTTCCATGACCGGTCCGCATGAAAACGCCTAAGGTACGCCTGCCCGTTATACGGATGTCATCTGCCTGTGCCACGCTGCGGTGTTGTCCGGGAGTGGAACCATGGACGAAACGCTTGATTACTGGCCCCGCATGATCCGCGCGCTGCGCGGGCGCGAAAACCTCACGCAGGAAGCCTTGGCCGGGTATCTGGGCGTGGACCAGACCAGCGTGTCGCGATGGGAGCGCGGGCGCGACCTGCCCGCCTTGCGCCAGCGCCGCCGCATTCGCGACCTTTATCGCCGCAACGCCGGGGGCAAGCAGGACCAGGTGACCCGCGCCCGGGTGCGCAATGCTTTCTGGCCGAGCTCCCTCGTCGGCCCGGGGGCGGTGTTCATCGAGATCAACAGGCGCGCCCTGTCAGAGATTGACCTGACCCTCACCGATCTGCGCGGGCAGAGCATTTACGGTCTGTTCGGGCCGCAGGTCGATGACGTCACCGAGCGATGGGAACACACCGGCATCTTCGACGGCGATCTGGCCATGACCATTTCTCTGAACCGCATCGAGCGGCCTGATGGCACCGTTCACGTAAAGACGCTTGATACACCCCATTTCACCAGTGGCGGCGATGTGTGGTGCCTGTGCGAGATTCAACGCATAAGCGAAGCGGAGCATGCCCGCCTGCATGCCGAGTTTGGTGGCGACAATTTCACCCTGCCCTTCGACGCCCTGCCCGCCTGAAGCCAGGCCTACTCGTCATCATAAATGGCGATGTAGGGCTCGCGCCCCTCGCCCCAGCTTGCCCGGTACATGCCTGGCGTATTCATTGCCCAGACCGGCTCGCCCAGATACAGCATCACGATGCCACCATCACCGCCATCGGCCAGCAGCGTGTCCATCATGGCATCGGCTGCGGCCTGCGCGGCGCCCTCCGGCCCGGTTTGAAGCGCGCGGTATTCTGCCTCCCGGCAGATGGACGCCGCCACGTTAAAGCGGATGAAGTATTCGCCCGTGCCCGTGGCTGACAGCCCGCAGCGTTCGTCTGCCCAGGTACCTGCGCCAATGACCGGCGTATCGCCAACCCGGCCCCAGCGCTTGGCGGTCGTACCGCCGGTTGATGTGCCCGCCACCGTGACACCCGACTGATCACGCACAACCACCCCTACGGTGCCAAAGCGATGCTCGCGCTCCATCATGTCCAGCGCGCCTTCATTCACCGGCTCAGGGTCCGGCGCGCCTTCGGGGCGCGGCGGCACGGGCAGTCCCATGCGCTGCACCTGGCTCTCCATCGCCTGCCAGCGGCGCTCGGTGAAGAAGAAAGCCTGATCGGCCAGTTCCAGCCCGCGCTCGGCGGCGAAGCCTTCAGCCCCGTCACCGGCCAGCATGACATGCGGGCTGTGCTCCATGACCGCCCGGGCCAGCGAAATAGGATGGCGCACACTCGTCACCCCGGCCACGGCGCCGGCTGCGCGCGTAGAGCCGATCATGACCGATGCATCCATCTCCACCCGGCCGTCGGCCGTGAACACGCCGCCACGCCCGGCATTGAACATCGGGTCGTCTTCAAAGGCCTGGATGAGCGCCTCGACCACATCAATCCCGTCCGCACCGTCTCTCAGCATGGCCCCGCCCTGCTCCAGCGCGCTTTGCAGGGCAGCGCGATAGGCCGCTTCGGTCTGTGCATCCATATCGCCGCGTTCGATAACGCCCGCGCCGCCATGGATGATGATGGACCAGTCATTTTCCCCAGCCTGCTGCAAACCGGCGTGAGCAAACGGCGTGGCCAGCATCAGGGCTACAAAGGCAAGCGCGATACGCGTCATTATCAACTCCCGGGCATCGGCCCTGTCAGGGCAGCAAGGGTCACAGCGACCCCGAATCAGAAGGTCAGGATAACCTTGCCTTTGACCCGGCGCTCCATGATGTCAGCGAAGGCCTTGGCAAAGTCTTCCAGCGGATAGGCAGCAGAAATATGCGGCACGATCTTTCCGGCCTCGTAAAGGTCGAACAGCTCTTTCATGTTCATGGCGTTCTCGCGCGGATTGCGCCCCGCCCACGCGCCCCAGAACACGCCGAGAATGTCGCGGCTATTGAGAAGCGCCAGATTCAGCGGGATTTTGGGGATCGGCCCGGCGGCAAAACCGATGACCAGATAGCGCGCGCCCCAGCCAGTGGCCCGCAGGGCGGTTTCCGAATAATCCCCGCCGACAGGATCATAGACCACGTCCACGCCCTTGTTGCCGGTGATCTCGCGCACACGCGCCTTGAGGTCTTCGCTCGTATAGTTGATCAACTCATCAGCGCCCGCTTCGCGCGCAATGGCGAGCTTCTCGTCTGAACTTGCCGCGGCGATAACTTTCGCGCCCATGGCCTTGGCCAGCTGGACCGTGGCCAGGCCGACACCGCCGGCCGCACCCAGCACCAGCACGCTCTCGCCCGGCTGCAGCTTCGCGCGCTGTTTGAGCGCATGATAGGAGGTACCATAAATGGTGGTGAAGGCCGCCGCGTGCTCAAAGCTCATCGAATCGGGTATCGGGATGACTTGCGCAGCCGGTGCCACGGCCTGCTCGGCAAATCCGCCCAGCATTGTCGCGACAATCACCCGGTCACCGGGCTTGAAGCCGGACGCGCCCTTGCCGAGTTCGGAAACGACACCGGCACATTCCGTGCCCGGAATGAAAGGAAAGGGCGGCTGAGCCTGATACTTGCCTTCAACCAGAAGAATGTCGGGAAAATTCACCCCGGCGGCCTTCACATCGACCTGCACAAAGCCTTCGTTCAGCGGCGGGGCATCCACCTCGGCAACTTCCAGATTCTCGAACGGGCCAAATTCCTTGCAGATCAGTGCGCGCATGCGGGTATCCTTTTGCGAACGTGTCAGGTCAGTTGCGCCAGACCATAGAGGCTAGGCGCGGCAAAGGGCAATGCGCGAGCGGCCAGGGCGCATGGCAAACGGCCCTGCGAGCCGATCAGGCTCGCAGGGCCGCCGCCATTTTGGTTCCAGGTTGTCTGGCCTAGAAGTAGACGCGCGCGCCCACTTCGAGGATGTTCGAGCGGTTCTCGATGTCCAGCGTGGCCGGGAACAGGGTGACATCAAAGTCCACATTCTGTGTTGCCCGGTAGCGATAGCCGCCAAACAGCTGGAAAGTGTCCGACACATCATAGCTGACACCGGCCATCGCCTGATAGGCGAACACCGTTTCGCTATCATTGATGATGGCGGTATCGGACGGGTTGTAACGGACCTTGACGTCCGACGCGCCGATGCCAGCCCCGGCATAGGCGCCCAGCGGTCCTTCAAGGTCAAAGTCGTAATAGGCATTGATCATGAAGCTGGTGTTGCGCAGCTGCCCGCGCCCGTCCGCCACCAGATCGGCCACGGTCACGCCCAGCTCCGGTGAACCGGTAATCAGCACCGCCGCATCGGCAGCACCGATCGGATTGCCGCCAGCGGTCACATCGGTGTGGGTGTCGACATCGCTGGAGGAATAGCCGATCTCGGCTTCGAGCCGAAAACCGTTATCAAGGCGCCACCCGTAAGCCGCGCTGACAAACCCGCTGGTATCAAACTCGGTATTCCAGCCCAGAGGCGTACCGGACGCCAGCACCGTACCGGCCGGCACGACGACACCTTCACCAGTCGTGAAGTCACTGGTGAAGCTGCCTTCATTACTGCTGTCACTCTGGAAATTGAAACCGGCAGACGCCGAAACGTATTGCTGCGCCGTGGCGCCGGCGCCCAATACCAGTGCCAGAGCCGTGGCAGTCAGGCCCATACGCAGGGCTGGCAGTCGATCATTGCGGTTCATCTCATTCTCCCTTTCTTGGGGGTTGGGAAGATATTGCTCTATCGCATATGCAATAGACGATAAGCACGACAAGGGCAGGAGTGTAATTTTTAAGCCGTCGTGGCCGCAATCACCGGGCGCGCGCCGTAGCCGCTGCCGGGGTTAAAAGCCTTGCGTGCACCGGTAGATGAATTGTCTTATTGAACACGCTGGTACCGGGCCGATTCCCTGCACCCGGCCTTGGGGCCCGACAGCCCGCACGCCGCAAGCCTTTCAACGGAGACGGCCATGACCGCATCGCCCGTCCTGCATTCCGACCGCCAGAGAGAGTTGCTGGACATGCTGTCGGTGGCGGCGATAGCCGACCGTTCGGGCCCTGTCTCCTTGCGCCAGTTTGCCATCAGGGCCGGGGTGTCGGAGCCGACGCTTCGCCATTTCTTCACGAACCGGCAGGGCGTGGTCATCGCGATCCTGCATCATTTCGCCCGCCAGGCGAATAGCTGGCTGGGCCGGTCGGCCGAACCCGTCGCAGATCTGGGAGAATCGGTAAAAGGCTATCTCGATCTGGCGCTGCAGGGCTTTGACAATTCCCTCTTTGTCCAGGCGCATGCCTTCGCACTGGTGGAATCCATCCATGATCCGGTGGTAGCGCGGGCCTATCTCGACATAGTGGTCGAACCCTCCCTGAAAGCAATCGAGACGCGGCTGGCCCCCGGCATTGACCCGGACGGCAACCATCCAGACCGTGTGCGTCACGGCGCGCTTGCGCTCTACTCCACCATGCTGTTTGCCATCCTTCACCAGCGCCTCCTGCACGGAGACGAGTCCCGCCCGCTGGCCATGGACGCGTTTTTCGCTGATCTCATCGCCCTGTTTTCGCGCGGAGCCGGGCCGCGCGCTTGAACAGGACCGGACTTCATCTCATAACAGCGCGCATATCAGATCAGCATTGTGGCGGAGCCTGCCCGTGACCGATTTTCAGCGCAATGCCTGGAACCGAGCGATGCCATCGCGGGCGCTGAAACGCGGCCGCATGGTACACAAGGTGTTTCTGGGGGAGCCGGTTGTGATCTCGCGCACGCGCGGCGGCGGCGTCTTTGCGCTGCGCGATCTGTGCCCGCACCGCGGTGTTCTGCTGTCCGCCGGGCGGCTGTGCGCCGAGGGCAGTGTAATCGACGGCAAGACACTCGACGTGCCGCAGATCGAATGCCCCTATCATGGCTGGCGGTTCGGACCCGACGGCGCCTGCCAGGCGATACCGTGCCTGGTCGAAGGCCAGGAAATGGATATCGGCAGGATCCGGGTCTTGCGCTATCCCGTTCGCGATACTGACGGCCAGATATGGATCTGGATACCCGAAGCAAGCGACGGCCCAGTGCTCGCCGACACGCCAGAGCCTGACCACGAGCCGCCCGTGAGCGCCTAGGCGCACCGCAGCGCACTTTCTGGACCTTTACAGCCCTGCCGGGCATGGTGGTCCTCTTCTTCATGACAAAAGAGAGCTTCGCGTGACAGAGATAAGCCCCGAGACACGCGCTGAAAAGCGCGGTGCATTCACCCGCTTTCTGGATGGCGTGGAATGGCTGGGCAATCTTCTGCCCCACCCGGTTACCCTGTTCGCGCTTCTGGCCGGCCTGATGATCCTGGCGTCGGGCCTGTTTGGCGACCTGATGGGGCTGAGCGTGGAAGATCCGCGCCCGGAGGGCGCACGCGGGCGCTCCGCCGATGGCATGATCAGCGCGGTCAGCCTGATGAACGAAGATGGCTTCCGGCGCATCTTCACCAGCCTGACCACCAATTTCACCAACTTTGCACCGCTGGGTGTCGTGCTGGTGGCGATGCTGGGCGTCGGCGTGGCAGAGAAATCCGGCCTTTTGTCTGCTGCCGTGCGCTCGATCGTACTCGGCGCCAACCGCCACACCGTCACGGTGGCGGTAGTGTTTGCCGGTGTGCTGTCCAACACGGCATCTGAAATGGGCTATGTGGTGCTGGTTCCGCTGGCCGGAGCGGTGTTCTACGCGCTGGGACGCCACCCGCTGGCGGGCATGGCCGCCGCCTTTGCCGGAACGTCGGGAGGCTATAGCGCCAACCTGCTCATCGGAACCATTGATCCACTGCTGGCCGGCATCACCACCGAGGCTGCCCAGCTCATCGACCCGGCCTATGTCGTAGCGGCGCCGGCGAACTGGTATTTCATGGTGGTGAGCACCTTCCTCATCACGCTGGTAGGTTCGCTGGTCACGATCTTCATCGTCGAGCCCAAGCTGGGGCCATACGATACCAGCCGCGCCGATCCGGCCGTGCTTGACGACAAGATGATGCAGCCTGTCTCCGGTCAGGAGAAAAAGGGCCTCATGTGGGCGGGCATCGCCACGTTGGCCGTGTTCGCCGCGATGGTCTGGACGCTGATGCCCGACATTGATCTTGCGGCGTGGCTGCCTGGCTGGGGCAGCCTGCGCAATCCCGATACAGGCTCCATCTTCCAGCAGGCGCCCTTCTTCACCGGCTTCGTGACGTGGATTTTCGTGTTCTTCGTCATTACCGGCTTTGCCTATGGCCGCGCTGCCGGGACGATGAAGAACGACCGTGATGTAATCGAGGCGATGGCATCGGCCATCTCCACCCTCGGCCTCTATATCGTGCTGGTCTTTTTCGCCGCCCAGTTCGTCGCGTTCTTCGGCTGGTCAAACCTTGGCGCGATATTTGCCGTGCTTGGCGCGCAAGTCCTCACCGATAGCGGCCTGACAGGGCCGGCCATCTTCATCGGCTTCATCTTCATGTGCTGCGTTGTGAACCTGATGCTGGGCTCTGCCAGCGCGCAATGGGCGGTTACCGCGCCGATCTTCGTGCCGATGCTGATGCTGGTCGGGTATTCGCCAGAAGTCATTCAGGCCGCTTACCGGATCGGCGATTCATCGACCAATATCATCACGCCCATGATGAGCTATTTCGGCCTGATCCTGGCCTGGATGACGCGCTACGACAAAAATCTCGGCATCGGCACCGTCATTGCGATGATGCTGCCCTATTCGATGTTCTTCCTGGTAACGTGGACGGCGCTGTTCTTCCTGTGGACCTTCGTGCTGGGCATGCCTGTGGGACCCGGCTCGCCCACCTATTACCAGCTGCCCGCTGGCTGATCCTTACTGACGCGCGCCGGAGCCTTCCAGAACATCCGCCGCAGCGGCGGCGGGTGCCAGAATGATCTCGGTCGCCTGACGCACGACATTGATGGTCAGGGTCAGCGGACCGCGCACCCTCCCCGCGTGCGGCGTCGGCTCGACGCCGAAATCACGCGTGCCGGAGAACAGGGCAATAAGTTCGGGTGACATGGTCAGCGTCGAGTGCCGCAGCGGATCAGCCGTGTCGAAGCCGGAAACATCCACAACGGTAAGGCGCAAGTCCGATACCTCCTCTATGGACCTGAGCGACCCAAGCCGGTCTGCCTGCCCGCGCAGTGCGGCCGAGGCTTGTAAGGCCCGGTCGCGGGTCGAGGTAAAGGCGACAAAATCAATGTCGGCGACATCGCCGATGACGGCCAGCTGGCTGCGGAACACATCAATGCCCAAGTCTGGCGAGATCATGGCCACCTGGCCGATACGCGACAAGACAGCGATGTCATTCGCCTCGGAGAGATCACGCAATGCCTCCAGTGTCAGCATCGAGCCCATGGAATGGGCAATGATCATGATGCGGTCAGCCTGCGCACGCGATGCCAGGCGCAATGTTTCGGCAAACCCGTCGCGGCTGATGAATACGCTGTCCATATCATAAGCATAAAAGCGCGGATCACCGGCACTTGGCCAGGCAAAGTACAACGGCACGCCCGGTATCTCGAAATCATGCATCATCTGGGCAAAGCGGAACAGTCCGCTGCCAAAGCTCTCATTATAGCCATGCACGAAAATGACGAGGGTGCGTTCGGCCTCATCAAGCTGGGACAGCCTGCGGTCAAGCGCCTCGATGAACAGGGCCTCGCTCCCGATCGGCTCTGCATAGGCCAGCGTGAAGTGGCGCATCGGATCGGGCGTGCCGCGCGGATAATTGATGCGGCCGGGTTCACGGTCTGGTGGAATGGATACCATGTGCAGGCCATAGCTCAGCGTGGCTGAACGCTCCCGGCTATACAGCACCGAATCCCCGGTCGGCGCACGGCCTGACACGACGAGTATCGGCTGCTGGCCGGCTTCGGGCGGCAGCTCGGCAAAGTCGGACACTCTGAGTGTAGGCGCGCACGCGCTGGCCGCTGCCAGCACAAGGCCCGCGCACAGCCCGGCACGCAGCCCGTTCAGCCCTGCCGCAACTGCATCTGCCGCAGAGCGAAAATATCCGCCGACATCCATTTGAAAAAGCCGCCATCTTCGAGATAAACCGACGCTATATTGGTGTCGCCCGGTTCGAAGTGGAAGACTTCGCGCAAAGCACGCGAGAACGCAAGCGCAGGGGCTATCCGCACCGCATGGCCACGGAACGCATCGCGGATGCGCAGTGCCTGATCTTCTGCGAACACCTGGTTTGGCACCAGCATGATGCGCGGACGCACGCCGGTGGTCTCGGCAACGCGCGCTGCGGCTTCTTCCAGCTCCGGCAGATAGGCCTTGGTTGCCATGATATCCGCGTCGGAGACCGAAACCGGGACGAAGATGGCGTCCGGCTGTATCGCTGGCACCATCGTGTCAGCAGGAAAACCGGCGGGGGTATCGACAAAAAGCACATCACTGGCAGCGCGCCGTGTCTGCAGCGACGCGCGCACAGCGTCCGGCGCAACCCTGTGCCCCTCGCCATGTTCATCAGCCAGATAATAGGATTGCACGCCGGATCCGGCGAACCGGCGCACAGCATTATAGGTCGTGCGCAAGCGGTCGAAATCGATCACGCACACCCGCAAATCATATGTCGCAGCGAAATGGATGGCGCTAAGGAAGGCAAGCGTGCTCTTCCCCGCACCACCCTTGGCGTTTGCGAACATTACCGTGTTGCAGGTCATGACCGTGCCGTCCCGGTTCCCTTACCCACCCAGATCAGCGTGGATCAGGATTCGCTGTCGGTGCTGTCACCGTCGGAGGAGGCGGACGTCTCGGCAGGCTTGGGTGCAGAGCTGACATCGCGCGCCGACTGCGAGATCGCAGAGCGCAGATTGCTCAGCGAGGACGTGCCTTCGGTGCGCGTTGCCCGGCCTTGGGTGTTGATCTGGCCGATAAGCTGGGCGCCTTCATGGGCCTCCAGCGAGCCGTAGGTGATCGTGCCCTCGATGCGGCCGGCTTCGCGGATGGTCAGCTTGCCAGACAGCACCAGCGTATCTTCCACGCTGCCCATGATATCAGCCGTCTCGCTGGAGATATCTCCGGCGACGTGGCCTTTCTCGCCGACTATCAGGTGTACCGCACGCAACTTGCCGCTGAACTGGCCGTCAACGCGGGCGGCGCCATCGACGTCGAGAACAGCGCCTTCCACGGAGCATTTCTCGCCCATGAAAAAGGCAAGATCCTCGCCATTGTCAGGGATGCCGACCTTGGCAGGTTTGGATGATGAAGAGGAATTAGTCATGAGGGGACCCCAGCTCTTTGTGATTTATGGAAGTGCTAGCCGAAAGGCGGGCGCTTATCCAGCACCGGACTGAGCGAGAGAGCAAGCCCCCGCCGCCATATTTCAGGCCGCGCATCACCGCCGGGCTGGCCGGACAGGCAGTCAGACGGGCGTCAGGACGAAACGCACTCCACACATCGCGTCACCGCAGGGTCGATGTCCAGGCGTTTGCCGGCAATGGCCTCGCCGCATTCGGCGCACCAGCCAAACTCACCCGCCTCCAGCCGTTTGAGCGCTTCCACCAGCTGCGCGCGGCGGGCGTTGCGGCGGCGCTCGGAGGCGTGCGCCATCGCCTGCACCTGCAGCGAATCAATGCGCGATACCCGGCCAATGCTCTGCTGGTCCAGCTCGACGGGAGACCGGTCGGAACCGCCGGCATCGGTAAGCGCCTGCAACTGGGCCAGCTCGCTCTCGATCAGGGTGCGATAATGGCGTTCAAGGGCTTCAGCGGTGTTGTCCGGTGTGGTCATGGTGACAGGCCTAAGCGTGCCGGACGGGTACAGCAAGCATAACGCGCGCCTAGGGCCTGTCCTCATCAAGGGTTTGGAGCGCGGCATGTGGCCAGATAGTCCGGTTCAAGGAGCGAAACCGCAGGAAGGGTAGTCCCCTTTCAAGATTTCGCGACGCAGAAAACGGGCGATCTGGCCCATATCCATGTTGGGACGCGGCGGATTTTCCGCCTGACAGCGTCGAGCCGCCCTTGTGGAGGAATGCTCCACGGCGGCCGTCTCTCCTTGTCAAACACCAAATCCGCTACGCGCCGCGCCCGAAACCTTTATAAGGACGGGCCCTAGCGGAACAGCATCACCGGCACGGTGCACGAACGCAGCATTTCCGTCGTCGTACTGCCGATGACCAGATTGCGTATGCGTGAATGTCCGTAAGCGCCCATGGCCAGAAGGCCGATGCCGCGCGCGCGGATGCGCTCGCCAAATGCCTCGTCCGGCTTGCCGGGAATGATTTCGGCCGTCACGCCGTGTCCGCCCGCGCGCAATGCCGCTGCTGCTGCCTCCAGCCGTGAGCGCCGCTCTGCCGTCTCCTCGCCCACCGACACGATGTCGATCGCCACCCCTTGCAGGAGCTTGCCGCTTGCCAGATGCGCGACCGCCTTGTCGGCGCTGGCCCCGCCATCATAGGCGATCAGCGCGCGCGCAACCGGCTGGAAGGCCCGCGATGCCGCCATGACCGGCCGGTTGGCCGCGCGCACAATGCGCTCCAGGTTTGAGCCCAGATGCCCTTTGGCAAAGTCTGCGGCCTCGCCGCGCTTGCCCAGAATGATCAGATCAGCGCCCGCCTCGACCTCATGGATCGCCTCGACGAGATCGCCATGGCGCAGGCGTGCCGTTACCGTGCCGGCGTTCCCGGTCTCCAGATGGGCTTTCGCTGCGTCCAGAATGACGCGCCCACGATCCTTCGCCAGCCTTGCCCGCTCTGCATCGTGTGCGGCGAGTTTTTCCAGCAGGTCAGAGCGCGCACCGAGCGTCAGATTGCCCGACAGATTGACGGGCGCGCTGGGTGTCTCCCGTCGGCCGAGCACATGCAGCAATTCAATGCTGGCAGACGTTTTTGACGCGACCCAGGCCGCGTGATCACACACGCTTGAGGCATAGGCCGAACCATCAACCAGGGCGATAAGGTGGGTCATGATCACGGCCTCCTAGTGGCCCATCAGGCGTTCAAGCGCACCCGGCTTGTCGTGAATGCCCAGCCGGTCGACCAGCGTCCGGCTGGCATCGTTCATACCTTTGAGTTCGACATCTGCGCCCTCGCGGCGGAATTTGAGCACGGCCATATCGATGGCAGCCACGCTGGAAAGATCCCAGATATGGGCCGCGGAGAGGTCAATCGTCACCTTGTCGAGCGCTTCCTTGAAATCAAAGGCTTTCATGAAATCTTCCGATGAGGCGAAGAAAAGCTGGCCGGAGACGGTGTAAACACGCTCGCGCCCGTCCTCGCTCGCCACCGTGCTGACGGCAAAATTGCGCGACACACGCCATGCGAAGAATATCCCCGACAGCAGCACACCAACGCCGACGCCGATGGCCAGGTTGTGGCTGAAAATCACCGTGGCGACCGTGGCAACCATCACAAAGCTGGAGCTTTTCGGGTGGTCGCGCAGGTTTTTCACCGAGCGCCACGAGAAAGTCCCGATCGAGACCATGATCATTATGGCGACGAGCGCGGGCATCGGGATCAGGCCGACCCATTCGCCCAGCACCAGGATCATGAACAGCAGGAACAGCCCCGCCATCAGCGTGGAGAGCCGGCCGCGCCCGCCCGATTTGATGTTGATGATGGACTGGCCGATCATCGCGCAGCCCGCCATACCGCCAATGAAGCCGGTGGCCGTATTGGCAATGCCCTGTCCGATGCACTCGCGATTGCGGTCTGAGGGCGTATCGGTCAGATCATCCACGATCTGCGCGGTCAGAAGCGATTCCAGCAAGCCCACCATGGCGACAGCCGCCGAATAGGGCAGGATGATCATCAGGGTTTCAAGATTGAGCGGAATGTCGGGGATCAGGAAGACCGGCAGGGTGGAGGGCAGATCGCCCATATCCGACACGGTGCGCACATCGAGGCCCAGCCAAAGGGCCAGCCCGGTTAGCACCATAATGCACACCAGCGGCGAGGGGATCGCCTTGGTGACGTAGGGAAAGCCGTAAATAATCGCGAGCCCGCCCGCGACCATTGCATATGTAACCCAGGTCACATTGATCAGCTCAGGGATCTGCGCCAGAAAGATCAGGATGGCGAGCGCATTGACGAACCCGGTCAGTACCGAGCGCGATACAAACCGCATGACGAAGCCGAGCTTGAGCACGCCCGCGCCAATCTGGAGGAGGCCTGCCAGCACGGTCGCGGCCAGCAGGTATTGCAGGCCGTGATCGCGCACCAGCGTGACCATCAGGACGGCCGTTGCCGCGGTAGCTGCCGAGATCATGCCCGGACGCCCGCCCGTGAACGCGATCAGCACCGCAATCGAGAAGCTGGCAAAAAGGCCGACCTGGGGATCCACACCGGCGATGATGGAAAACGAGATCGCTTCGGGAATCAGCGCCAGTGCGACCACCAGCCCGGCCAGCACATCTCCGCGCATATTGCCAAACCACTCGGCGCGGATACGGCGCAGAATCTCGAAATCGAAGCTGGGAACGGGCAAGTTCATGAGCGGGGTCTCGCACGGCATGCGCCCCGCCTTTGGCTGTCCCTTCAAGGAGCGGCCATCGTACCGGACACCGATGTCAGATTGCGCGCCAAGCCGCACGTAGGTGGCGGGAACGCTGATCGGCGTCCGTGTATATGCTGCAGCGCAACATGGCAAGGCCCGGGCCGGCGGGCATGCAATTACGCAGGAATCGCCAGACGCCGCCTGATGATGCGTGCTGCAAACCACAGGCATACCGACGCCAGAACACACCAGAGGGCCATGAAAATCAGCTGGTCGGGCAGATTGATACCCAGATCAATCAGCAATCCGGTCAGGCCCGGCCCGATAGCCGTCGACAGGACCATGGCCGCGACGATGGCCGAGCGGATACTGCCCAGATGGCGTACGCCATACACTGCCGGCCAGAGCGCGCCCAAGAGGGTTGCCGTGAACCCGTAGCTGACGCCGACCAGAAACATGAACAGATACACGCCCCAGACCGGCTCCAGCAGGCCGGCCGTGAGGCTGGCAATGGTGAGCGGAACGAGGAAAAAAGGCAGGATATTGATCGCCCCGAAACGGTCGATCAGGGCGCCGCAGACAAAGCCGAAAACAATCGTTGTTACCGCCATCAGCGGAAAGGCGCTGGCAAAGACGAGCGCATCATAGCCGCGCTGCTCGATGAAATGCCCCTGGTGGAAGAAAATGGTGGTGCCGATAAAGGGCGGCGCGAGAACGCCTGCCAGCAGCAGATAGAAGACCGGGTCGCGCAGCACCTCGTGGCGTGTCCACTCGCGCTGGCGTCCGCCCTGCGCTGCGGCAATGTCCGCGCTTTGGGGCGTCCGCTCGCGGCGCAAAAGCATGACGATGACCGGCCAGGCAAACACCAGTATCAGGAGCGCGGCCGCAATCCAGGCGCCTTGCCATCCCAGCAGGGCCGCAACGGCCACAAAGCTCATCGGCAGGATGGCCTCGCCCAGCTGGTGGCCCGGCACCACAAGAGAGACAGCCCGGCCCCGGCTGGCGGCGAACCAGCGCCCGGTCTGGGTCAGGGCGATATGGGTCATCATGCCCTGCCCCAACAGGCGCAGCAGCCAGATAGCCACCCCCATCACGGCCACATGAGGCGCGAAAGCCATGAGCAGGCACGCACCGGCCAGAAGCGGCAGCGACACGCCCGCCACCTTCCAGCCGTCGATATAATCAAGCATCCGTCCGGCCCAGGGCAGGACCAGAGCGCTGGCCAGCGTCGCGCCCATATAGATCAGCCCGAACTCGCCTTCGCTCAGATCAAACCGGGCGCGCAAGTCATTGCCCGAAAGTCCGATGAAGAAGGTCTGGCCGAACGAGGAGAAGAAAGTCAGCAACAGGCCGGCGATCAGCCAGCGCGCATTGGTGCGGATGAAATTCCACATGTCGGCGCCGCCCGTCCTGATACTGCCTTCACCAAGGCCACGAGCTTTACTGCCCGTTGACCGCCAGTGAAAGCCTCGCTGGACACCACATTGCGTTCGTCCCTTGCAGGAACGCTCGGTGCGCGGACGCGTTACCCGATGACCCGAACGGAATGCCCGGACATCTGTTATACTGGTCAAAGCAGGTTGAGCCGGAAAATGCAGGAGCCCCCATGCTGTCGTCACTGCGCCGCACACTGATCACCCGTCCGCTGATGCGATGGTATGCCGGTGTACTGCCAGACATGTCGGACACCGAGACACAGGCCATCGAAGCGGGCACGGTCTGGTGGGATCAGGACATCATGTCGGGAAAGCCCGACTGGGAGGCCTTTGCCGCCATTGAAACCGGAAAGCTGACCGCTGCCGAACAGGCATTTATCGACGGGCCGGTGGAACAGCTTTGTGCCATGCTCGACGACTGGCAGATCGAGCACACGCTTTTCGATCTGCCGGAAAATGTGTGGGCGTTCATGGTGGCCGAGGGTTTCTTCGCCATGATCATCCCGGAGGAATACGGCGGGAAGGGATTTTCAGCCTTCGCCCATTCCCAGATCGTGCGCCGGATCGGTACGCGCTCGATCACGGCAGCCATCACCGTGATGGTGCCCAATTCGCTCGGGCCGGGCGAGCTGCTGATGCTCTACGGGACCGATGCGCAAAAAGACCATTACCTGCCGCGTCTGGCCAGCGGAAAGGATATTCCCTGCTTTGCCCTGACCGGCGTGGAGGCCGGCTCTGATGCTTCAGGTATGAGCGATTACGGCGTCGTGACCGAGCGCAAGGTCGACGGGAAGACGGTGCTTGGCATCGCGTTCACCTGCAACAAGCGCTACATCACGCTCGCGCCGGTCGCCACACTGATCGGTCTGGCCATCCGCCTGTATGATCCTGACGGCTTGCTGGGCGGGGAGGAAGACCTTGGCATCACCGTCCTGCTGGTGCCCGCTGACACGCCGGGCGTGAAAACCGGCCATCGCCATTTGCCCGCCGGCCTCGCTTTTCAAAATGGCCCGGTGGAGGCCGAGGGGGCATTCGTACCGCTGGACCATGTGCTGGGCGGGCGCGAGCAGATCGGCAAGGGCTGGAAAATGCTGATGGGTGCGCTCGCCGCCGGACGGGGCATTTCCCTGCCTTCCATGAGCTGCGCAGGGGCGTCAGTGGCGGCCTACACCTCGGCCAGCTATGCGCGTGTGCGCGAACAGTTCGGCCTGCCGATCGGCCAGTTTGAAGGCATACGCGAACCGCTGGCGCGCCTTGCCGGTTGCGCCTACCAGCTTGATGCCGCCCGGCGGCTGACAGCGGCCGGAATTGACTCTGGCGAAAAGCCGGCTGTGGTCTCTGCGATCATGAAATACCATGCGACCGAGCGGCTGCGCCAAAGCATCAATGACGCGATGGATATCCATGCGGGCAAGGCGATCATAGAAGGCCCGCGCAATTATCTGGCGACGGCCTACAAATCCCTGCCGGTGGCCATCACGGTAGAGGGCGCGAACATCCTCACCCGCAGCCTGATCATTTTCGGCCAGGGCGCGATACGCTGCCATCCCTATCTGCTCAAGGAGATGGAGGCCGTCAGAAATCCGGATGCTGAATCCGGGCTGACAGCCTTCGACCGGCTTCTGTTTGCCCATGTCGGCCACGACATTGCGAATTTCGCCCGTACGCTCTGGCACGGCCTGACCTTTGGGCGTTTCGCCAGCGCCCCGGCGGGAGCGGGGGACCTCGCGCCCCACTACCGGGCTCTATCCCACGCCTCGGCCCGGCTGGCTGTGGTGTCGGAAATGGCGCTGGGCATTCTGGGCGGCGCGCTGAAACGCAAGGAAAGCCTGTCGGCGCGGCTGGGCGATATATTGTCTGAAATCTATCTGCTTTGCGCCGCTGTCAAACGCTTCGAAACCGAAGGGCAACTGGCATCAGACCGGCCCACCCTGGACTGGTGCATGGCAGACGGGCTGCACCGGATCGAAGAGCGATTGCGCGCCGTCATCGACCATTTTCCCGGCCTGTACTGGCGCGTCATCCTGCGCCTCGTCATCTGCCCGCTGGGCCTGCATCGCAAACCGCCCTCCGACGCGCTCATGAACACCGTCGCCGAAGGTCTAATGGAGCCGGGCGATGTGCGCGACCGGCTTGCCGCCAGTCTATATCGCGGCGCGGGCGATGATCCGCTGACCGTTCTTGACCGCGGATATGAGGCGATAGTGCGCCGCGATGCGCTGCTGGCCAAGGTGAAGAAGGCCGGTGTCACTCTGGATGACGCCGTCGGTCAGGGCGTACTGACCCGCGACGAATATCACGAGATCATCCAAGCGAAAGACCTTATCCGAGAGGTGCTCGTCACCGATGCGTTCGAACCGGCTGACATCGCGCCCGCCCGGCAGGCCGCGCAATAGGCATCGCCGGGTTAATCCGGGCGTGCGGTGCATCATGAGGGAAGTGGTGCCCAGGGGCGGAATCGAACCACCGACACGCGGATTTTCAATCCGCTGCTCTACCAACTGAGCTACCTGGGCACGCTCCGGCAAGCGGAGAGCGCGGTTTATAGGGCCGGTTTTTCGCCCTGTCCATGGGGAGCGGCGCATCTGAACCGACACTTTGCACATGAACGCGGCGCACTATGTAAACGCCGGTCACGCCTTGCCCGGTGCGATGCGCACTGCTAACCGGCTGATCCCGACCCATTCCCTGCCTGAAGAGACCCCGAACATGCACGCAATCTTCCGAGGCCTTCTGGCCAGCACCAGCCTTTGCGTTTGCGCGGCGGCTGCGTTCGCACAAGAGCCGGCCGGACCGCGCGAGACGATTACGGTAACCGGCGGCCGCGCGCCCGGCGCGCTGGAAGCAGACCGTCCTGTAAGCCGGATAAGCCGGGACGACATTGATGCAGCGGGGTTTGCCCGCATTGGCGAGGCGCTGGTCTTCCAGACGTTTGTCACGGGCTCTGAATTCAACGAGGATCCCGGCACGCAAAATGACACATCGGGCACCTCGAACGTCAATCTGCGCGGGCTGGGCCTGGGCGCAACGCTGGTGCTGGTCAATGGCCAGCGCCAGACCGTAGCCAGCGTGGCCGCCGACGATGGCTCCAGCTTTGTCGATTTCAATGCGCTGGTTCCGTCTCTGGCGGTCGAGCGCGTGGAAATCCTGCGCGACGGCGCCTCACCCGTATATGGCGCCGACGCGGTGGCCGGTGTCATCAATGTCATCACGCGCGACCGGTTCGACGGTCTGGAAACCTTCGCCGAGTGGCGCGGGCCGACGGAATTTTCCGGCTCGGGCACCGGCTACACGCTGGGTGCCATTGCGGGGCGTGAGCTTGGTAACTGGCATGTCACCGGCGCAGCCGAGTGGTTCGACCGTGAGGGGCTTGAAGGATTTGAAACCCCGTTCGCACCGGGCACAGGCTTGTCCTCGCTCGGCCAGCCCGGCTCGTTCTACATCCTCGCCCCCGGTGGCGGGTTTGAAGTGACCAATGCCAATGGCGGCCCGGCCCCTATACTGGACCCGGACTGCGTGGCGGCCAGCGGACGTCCGCTGGCCACTGGCGCGCAGACACCGTTCGGACAAATCGGCTCGTGCGGGCTGGATTTTGGCCAGTTCTTCTCCGTGCTCACAGACGAGGAACGCCTGTCCGGCTTCGCGGCTCTGACCGGCGATTTCGGAGACACGCGGATAGCCCTACGCCTGGCGGGCGCGGCGCAGGATGTCGAGCGTGGCAATTCGCCATCGCTGGCCAATCTGCGCTTTCCCACGATCTCGCAAAACCATCCGGCCAACCCGTTCGGGCGCGATGTGATCTGGCTCGGCCGCCCTCTGGGTGAGCGCGCCGGTGCCGCCCGGCGCAGCTTTGAGCACCGCACCTGGCGCGCAGAAGCCAGCCTTGAACACGATATGGAAGCGGCGGGCCGCGACTGGAATCTGAGCGCGGATCTCACGTATTCGCGCAACACGCTGCGCGCGACCATCACCGACACGCTGGCGGACAATTTCAACGCGTCGATCGACGGCTTTGGCGGCGCTGATTGCCCGGTGCGCAGCGCGGGGCAAGGGATCACCGCCGGTGATCAGAGCCAGGGCTGCTTCTTCTTCAATCCGTTCGGCTCCGGCGGGCTGGTCACTGACCCCGCTGATGGACGCTATAACAGCCCCGAAGTCATCGACTACATTATCGGCGAGAATATCCGCAACTCGCACGCAGACCTTGTTACGGGCGAGTTCACGGCGGCGACCGATGCGCTGTTCACCCTGCCGGCCGGGCCGGTGTCCGCAGCGTTCGGCGGACATGTGCGCCGCGAAACCTACCGGGTTGATCACGGCGCTGACTTCAACGCCGATAATTTCCTCTTCATCGTCGGCGGGCCGGACTATTCGGGCGCCCGTAGCGCACAAGCCGTTTTCGCTGACGCCATCCTTCCGGTCACGGATCGTCTGCGGGTGCAACTCGCCGCCCGCCATGAGCGTCAGGGCAATTTCAACTCCACCGACCCGCGTGTGTCGGCAGCCTACGACCTGTCTGATGCGGTAACGCTGCGCGCCTCCTGGTCGCGGTCCTACCGGGCCCCGTCCCTGCATCAGGAAGTCTCGGCCACCACCACGCTGCAATCGCTGACCATCGGCACGCAGGCGCTTTTCCGCCCCGTCCGGACGGTGGGCAATCCGAACCTCGATCCCGAACGCGCGCAGACATTTTCAGCCGGGTTGTCGGCGCGTTTTTCCGGCGTGAACGCCACCCTGGATGGCTGGCGCGTGCGCTATGACGATCTGATCGTGCGCGAGGCGGCCAATGCCATCATCGCGGCGGATCTGGCCGATAATGGCCAGTTTGACGATCCGCGTATCGACCTCTCACCCGCGGGCGATGTGGTGCTGGTGCGTGCCGCCTTCGTGAATGCGCCGCGCGTGGATGCGTCCGGTGTTGACCTCTCCTTGCGCGGCGACCGGGCGGCACTTGCAGCCGGTGCGCTGGAATGGGGCCTGGACGCGAGCTGGATCAGTGAGTTTTCAATCGTCGATCCAGTGCTCAATCGCGAGATTGATGCGGCCGGAAACCGCAATTTCACCAATTTCGCCCGTTCGGTACCCGACTGGCGCGCGAGCGCGTATCTGGACTGGACCCGCGGCGCGTTGGGCGCGCGTGCCGGCGTGCGCCACATTGCCGGCTACCGCAATGATGAAGGCGCAGGCAGCGATGTGGACAGCTGGACCGTGCTGGACCTCCAGGCGCGCTACACCGCCGGTATTGGCGACACGGCCATCAGCTTCACCGCCGGCGCGTTGAACATCACTGATGAGGCTGCGCCCTTTGTGCCGACGCCGCTGGGCTATGACACCAAGGTGCATGATCCGCGCGGACGGGTAGCCTATGTGCGCGTGGGGGCGCGGTTTTAGGGTCCGCTGTAATGGCACTGCTTGTCTCCCCCGCCTGCGGGGGGAGTGGTCCGAAGGACCGAGGGGGGGGATCGCGCAAAAAGCTCCCCCCTCCGCCTTCTTCGAAGGCACCTCCCCCGTAAACGGGGGAGGACATCGCCTCCTCAGGCATGAGGGGTCAGGCCGGTATATGGATCGGGTGGCCCAGCGCGGCCAGCGCGGACTCCGCAAAGCCCTCGGTCAGCGTCGGGTGGACGTGGATGGTCCCGGCAATGTCCTCAAGGCGCGCGCCCATCTCCACGGCCAGCGCAAATTCGCCGGACAGCTCGCTGACATGCTTGCCGACGGCATGGATACCCAGGATCACATGATCGCTCTCGCGCGCAGTAATCCGCACGAACCCGCCATCAGCCCCGCCTTCCATCGACAGGGCCCGGCCCGAGGCGGCCAGCGGGAACTTGCCGGTGATGACGGTTTCGCCCTTTTCCTTCGCGTGATCGGGCGTCAGGCCAACGCCGACAACTTCCGGCTCGGTAAAGCAGACCGCAGCGATTGAATTGGGATCAAAGCGGCGCCGATGTCCGGCGATCACTTCTGCTACCAGCTCACCTTGCGCCGTAGCCTTGTGCGCCAAAAGCGGCTCGCCAACCAGATCGCCAATGGCATAGACGCCGCGCATGGGCGTTCGGCACTGGTCATCGATCTTCACAAACGGGCCATCCATATCGAGACCCATATTCTCAAGGCCCCAGCCCTCGGTCACCGGCTTGCGGCCTACCGCCACAAGAATGCGGTCAGCCTCCAGCTTGTGCGCCTTGCCGGACTCATCCTCGAATACGAGGACGCTCTTGCCGCCTTCCTCTTCGACACCCTTGGCGCGGGCATTGAGATGTACGTCGATCTTATGGCGCTTGAGCCATTGGGTGATTGGCCGGGTGATCTCGCCATCATAAAGCGGCAAAATGCCTCCTGAGGCTTCAACGAAGCTGACCTGCGACCCCATCTTGGCGAACGCGATGCCCAGCTCCAGTCCGATATAGCCCGCGCCCACGACCACGAGCTTTTCCGGCAGCTCGGTGAGCTCCAGCGCGCCGGTCGAACCTATCACCTTGTCCCCGAAAGGCATGAAGGGCAGCTCGGTTTCCTTCGAGCCGGTGGCGAGGATCACATTTTCGGCCTCGATGGTGAGCGTCGTGCCATCGTCCATCTCGACCGTGCAGGTCTTCGCATCAGAGAAAACCGCCCAGCCGGAAATTGCCTCGACCTTCGCCCCTTTGAGAAGCTGGCCGACCCCCTTGGTCAGCTTGCCGACAATAGTGTCCTTCCAGGCGGTAACGCCTGCCATGTCGAGTTCCGGCGCGCTTTTCAGCGTGATGCCCAGAGCGCCCTTGCCGGCATGGCCCGCCATCTCCTCGAATTTCGAGGCGGCGTGGATGAACGCTTTTGAGGGGATGCAACCCCGATTCAGGCAGGTACCGCCAAGCCCGTGCTTGTCGACAATGACCGTATCAAGGCCGAGCTGTCCGGCGCGGATGGCCGCCGGATAGCCGCCTGGTCCGCCGCCGACGACCAGAACCTGACATTTGCGAATATCGGCCATGGCGATTTCCTCCGTCTGGATGTTTGGCAGGTGTTTAGCGTGGCACGGCGCCAGCGGGAAGGGCGCGGGTGTGGTGGGTGAGGAGAAGGAAGCGCCCTACCCGTCCTCGTCCGGAGGCAGTGCGTGGGGAGACACAGGTTCACCGGGCACGGTATAGGAATCTGACAGCCAGTTGTGCAGATCGAGATCGGCGCAGCGCTTCGAGCAGAACGGCCGGAACTCGTGGACTACCGGCTTGCTGCAGATCGGGCATTTCGCTTTAGCGGTCATGATCACGCCCTGCCGGCAGAAAACGCCCGTGGCGCGAGGCGGGCGGAGGCGCTCAGCGCAAAGCGTGCGCCCAGGCGCGCAGCCATTGCCTTGTTCCAGCCAACGGGGTCGCGGGTGAGCCAGTCATGCACATCGGCCCCGGCCTCCAGCACGAGCTGGCTCGCGCGGCTGGACTTGCCTTCAGCCTCCAGCGCGCGCAGGGCGGCGAGAGCCACAGTCTCAATGCTGTCCACGCCAAAGCTCTCCCACATCTGCTCGTGCAGGGCCCGCCCGACGCGCTGGCGGGCCAGTTCCACAATCGCAAACCGCGACGACGGCGCAATATCCACCTTGGCCGGATCATTCTTGAACGCGGATTTGAGCGTGGCCTCCAGCGCCGTCTGATCGCCTTTTTTCTTCAAGGGCAGAAAATCGATGGCAACCACCCCGCCAATGCCGCGCAGGCG
>LJSH01000003.1:0-89721 GCA_001314625.1 Oceanicaulis sp. HLUCCA04 | reverse complement strand
CGGGCCGCCTCTCGCGCGGCGGTACGATTGAGATCAAAGGCGAAATTGCCCTTTCCGCCCGTGCGTCCGGCAGAATCGACATCAATAGCCGTCAGCGCTGTGACGGGCTCGATGATGAGACGTCCGCCGCCATTGAGCGGCACTTGCGCCTCCAGCGCCGCCTCGAACTCGGCATCAATATCAACGCCCGCCCTCGCCGCTGTGAGGATCGGCGCATCGAACTGGCCTGACAGACGCTCAGGCAAGGGCGGAGCCGTCAGCAGCGCTTGCGGCGCGTCGCCGGGCTCCACCTCGTGCAGCGTCAGCGTCGGGCCTTTTTCCTGAAACGCCTCCCGGACAATCTGCACGCCGATGGCTGCACCTTCATGGAAACCAGCCGGACGCCCTTGCGCGCCGAAGGGTAGGAACCCGTCCGGCCCGCGTCCGATATCGAGAAAGGCGCCATTGAGCTGCGGCTCGACCCGGCGCACGCGCGCGCGGTATATCTCGCCGCGAATGGCGCGGGCCTTGCGCTCGCTCCAGCGCTCGATATGCAGCTCAACTGCACGGTCACCCTCAAACAGTCCTGCGCGGGTTTCACCCACATGGTCGGCGACAATGATGCGCATCAGCCAGCGCTCCGCGGACGATAACCCAGCCCGACAAGCAGCTGGCGTGTCTCATAGACAGGCAGCCCCATCACGCCGGTATAGCTGCCAGTAATCTGCAGGATGTGCGCGCCAAACCGGCCCTGAATGCCATAGCCGCCTGCCTTGCCCTGCCACTCGCCGCTGGCAATGTATTCGTCAATTTCCTGCGCACTGAGGCGTTTGACGGCGACGCGCGTCATGGAAAGCCTGTGCGCCACCCGGCCATCGGGTCCGCGCACGGCCACGCCAGTGACGACGCGGTGATTGCGCCCGGACAGCAGCGCCAGGCAGGCGCGGGCCTCTTCTTCGGTTTCGGTCTTGGGCAGGATGCGCCGGCCGACCCCGACCACCGTATCGCTGGCCAGAACGTAGGCCCCGTCATGGCCGGTCGCCGCAGCAAGCTTGGCCAGCGTCAGCCGCAAGGCCAGGGCGCGCGGCAGTTCGCCGGGCTCTTCTGTCTCGTCGATATCGGTGGGAGACACCGCGTCAGGCGGAAAGCCGATTTGCGTAAGCAGGTCACGCCTGCGCGGCGAGGCACTCGCCAGAACAAGGCGTGCATCTGCAGGCATGGCTATAGCCCTACTTGAAGCGGTAGGTGATACGGCCCTTGGTCAGGTCGTAGGGCGTCATCTCGACCAGCACCTTGTCACCGGCCAGCACGCGGATGCGGTTCTTGCGCATCTTGCCGGCGGTATGGGCAATGATCTCGTGATCGTTTTCCAGTTTCACCCGGAACGTGGCATTGGGCAGGAGTTCGGTGACCTCACCGGGAAACTCCAGTAATTCTTCCTTCGCCATGCAGCTCCTCTTGTCTGGCAATCGGGAGGCTCTTCCCTCGTCGTGACGGAATCAGCTCTCGCCCCGTGCGGCGCGTGGCGGGCTGTATAGTCCCTATAGTAGGCACCCGTCGAGCCTTGCGGCAGTATTGGCTCACAAGGCGAGCGTGCTGATGCGCGATTTCAACGCGTCGCGTATGGCACGGTAGGCATCAAGGCGCGCCTCACGGCCACCTTCAATAATGGCCGGATCGGCAAAATACCAATGCTCCACGCGCGCGCCGCAAGCGGCCGCGAACGCTTCGGCCGCGCCGTGTGCTTCCGCCGCAAGGCATATTACGAGACTCTGCGGTCCCGCAGATACGCCCTCAAGGCCTTGGGGCTCGAAACCTGAGAGGTCAACGCCCTCTTCACGCATCACCGCGATCATGAAGCCGTCGGCGAGGTCTGCCGGCTCGACGCCGCATGATTGCACGCTTGACCGGGTTCCCGCCTGCTGGCGCAAAAGCGCCTCGGCCATGGGCGAGCGGACCGAGTTGCGCCCGCACACGAAGACCACATCGCTCACGGCTTGGGGGGCGCTCACGCAGCTCTCCGGTGCAGGGCGCAAATCAGGGTGAAAAGGCGCCGCGCGGTATCGAAATCCACATCGATCTTGCCTTCCAGCCGCTCCTTGAGCAGCGTCGAGCCTTCATTGTGAACGCCCCGGCGGCCCATATCCACGGCCTCGATCTGGGCCAGCGAGGCATCGCGCACAGCCTCGTAATAGCTCTCGCAGATCAGGAAATAATCTTTCAGGATGCGCCGCAGCGGACCCAACGAAAACACGAACATTCGCACAGGCGTTCCGTCCCCGGTGCTGACATCGAAAACCAGACGCTGCTCTTCAATGGCAAGGCGCAGGCGGTAAGGACCGCCTGGCCCTTCTTCAGGCCGGAACCGGTTGGATTCCAGCAAGTCGGCAATCGCGACCCGGCGCTCATGCTCGACATTTTCCTCCGCCTTGCCGATGCTGGCGGCGTCCAGCTCTATCGCGATCAGGCGGTCGGTGGATTCCAGTTCGCTCATGATGCTTCCCCGGCCTGGTGATCAGGACGCGCAGCAGCCCTCCAGGGCTCGGACACATCGGCCAGCACCAGATCCACACACTCCACGTCCAGTTTCAGTGCGCCGCCACCGGCGAAGGTCAGCACCAGCACGCCCGACGGGTCTTCGGCCTGTCCCGACGGTTCAAAGGTTAATGAGAGCAGCGAGACGAAGGCATCGGGCGCGCCCTTGCGCAGCCGCATGGCCTTGACCGCCTTGACCGAGCCCACTTGCAGCCCGGTGCGCACGCGCTCAGGCTTGCCGGACGTCTTTTCCCAGCGATAGCGGGAGAAAACGGCGGTGAAGCGCCGGGCGCGGGCCTCGAATTTAAGGTCGCCCATGCGGGCAATCGCGTCCTGCAGCGCGGCTGAAACCGGCGCGACATCGCTCTTGTCCTGCCCGATCAGGCGTAATGGCCGGGTGCTCATGCCTGTTCCTTCTCACGGCGGATATCGGCCCCGCAGGCCGACAGCTTTTCCTCCAGCCGTTCAAAGCCGCGGTCAAGGTGATAAACGCGCGAGACGATAGTTTCCCCCGCCGCCGCCAGCCCTGCAATCACAAGCGAGACCGAGGCGCGAAGGTCGGTGGCCATCACCGGCGCACCCTTGAGCGGGGCCGGCCCGCGTACCACCGCCTCATTGCCGCGCACATCAATGCGCGCGCCAAGGCGCGTCAGCTCCGGGGCGTGCATGAACCGGTTTTCAAATATCGTCTCGCGGATCACTGACGCACCCTCGGCCAGGCACATGAGTGCCATGAACTGGGCCTGCAGATCGGTCGGGAAACCCGGATAGGGCGCGGTCTGCATATCGACAGCCTTCAATGGTCCTTCGCGCGCGATGCGCACCGAGGTCTCACCTTCTTCCACCGTCACACCGGCTTCGCGCAAATCGGCCCACAGCGCCTGATTATGCGCAGGCACCACGCCCGTCAGGGTCACGTCCCCGCCTGCAGCAGCCGCCGCCATTGCATAGGTGCCCGTTTCGATACGGTCTGCAACGACCGGCCAGAGCGTACCGTTGAGGCTGGTCACGCCTTCAATCGTGATTGTGCCGGTACCGGCCCCGGAGACCTTCGCGCCCATTGCATTGAGGCAGTTGGCCAGATCGGCGATTTCCGGCTCACGTGCGCAGTTCTCCAGCCTCGATGTGCCGCGCGCCAGCACGGCAGCCAGCATGGCATGCTCGGTCGCGCCCACCGAAACAAAGGGAAAGACAATATGTCCGCCGGTCAGCCCGCCTGCCGGCGCCTGGGCGAGCACATAACCCTCTTCCAGCGTGATCTCGGCGCCCAGCGCCTCCATGGCTTTCAGATGCAGGTCGACAGGCCGCGCACCAATGGCGCAGCCACCGGGCAGCGACACTTTCGCCTTGCCCTCGCGCGCCAGAAGCGGGCCGAGCACGTTGAACGTCGCGCGCATCTTGCGCACCAGATCATAAGGCGCGGTCGTGCCAGACAAGCTGGCAGCCTTCAGGCTGAGCTGATTGCCGGCGCGCTCTTCAGCTTCGACCCCGAGATGGGCCAGCAGGTGCGCCATGAACCGCGCGTCGGCCAGGCGCGGCATGTTTTCCAGCAGCAACTCGCCATCGGTCAGCAGCGAGGCTGCCATCAGTTTCAGGGCCGAGTTCTTCGCGCCGGAAATGGGAATAGTGCCGTTGAGCGGCGATTTCCCGCGAATGACAATGCGATCCATGAAAACGGTCCTGAAATCTTGAGAGGCGGGCGATTGTATGCCTGCCATGTAGGAAGGGAGCGGAACCTATCCTAGTCCTGACCAGCGGGCTTTGCGCCAGACGTTTTGTCAGCAGTCTTGCCGGACGGTCTGGCCGCCGCCTTGCGCCGGCGCAGATTGGCCCGCAAGGCTTCTGCCAGACGCGCCTCGCGGCTTTGCGATCCAGCAGACGGGCGCGAGCCCTTATCGGGTCTTTTGCTCATGCATCAAGCGAATGCACCCGCCTGCATCACACGTCAAGCCCGCCCTTGGCGCGGCCGCAAACTTGGGCTATACGCCGCGCTCCGGTATGTCAGGCCTAGCGCCTGCAATGACACCGAAGGCCGCTATAGCTCAGGGGTAGAGCGTTCCCTTGGTAAGGGAGAGGTCGAGTGTTCAATTCACTCTAGCGGCACCATTTCCTGTTTTCGACTCACACGATCAACGGCCAGGCCAGTGCGGCGATAGCCAGCGCGACACCGGCCGCCCATGCGGCCATCCGCAGGCGCGGGCGTGTCTCCAGCGCCTTGAGCACCGTCATGATGTGCGGTCCCAGCCACCAGACCAGCAGTGCCAGTGCGAAATAGCGCGAGGCACGCGTGAGCGCGATAATGCCAAACACCGTCACCGGAGACAGACCCAACACGGCCGCGCCCAGCGCCGCCACAAAGAGCGGGATGGGCGTTACATTGATGATCAGCAACGCCATCACGCCATTCTCTTGGGCATAGGTGAGGAAGTCCTGATAGCGCGCCTCCAGCCCCAGCGCCGCAATGACCGGCGCGCCAACCGCCTCGAACGCGATCACCCCCACCAGATACATCGCCGCCACGCCGGCGAGGCACCCGGCCAGCACTGCCGCAGCGGCCTGCCACGCCCGCGCGCGATCGGCCAGCATGACCGGGATCATCAACAGTTCGATGGGCACGGGCAGCACCGTCGCCTCGAGGAAAGAGGCGGCAAACAGGCCAAGGCGCGACTGCCCGCGCTGCGCCCAGCGTGCAAACCGGGTTTCGAAGTTCATGGATGGCTCCGTCTGTCCACGCCGGTGCGAGATTTTCCGGTTTGCCTTGGGCACGCGCCGGATTCGCGCTAGCTTTTTACACTCTGCTAGCACCGATATTTACGGCTATCTCTCATGTTCGTTCGCAAACCCGCCGCTGCCGCCTTCATCCGGCCCATATCGATGCTTCTAATCCTTCTTGGACTGGCCGCGCTGTGGAGTGCAACCGCGCAAGAGACCTCAACCAGCGAAGCCACCGTCCAGACTGTCAGCCTGCAAGGCGCGATCGGCCCGGCGCTGGCAGGCCATATCGTGCGCACGATTGAACGCGCCGATGGCCAGGCAGACGCCGTGATCATCGAGATGGACACGCCCGGCGGCCTGGTCGATGCGATGCGCGATATCAATAACGCTATCCTGGCCTCCAACGTGCCCGTCATCGTCCATGTCGCGCCGACCGGCGCACGGGCGACCAGCGCAGGGGCCTATATTCTCTATGCCAGCCATATCGCTGCGATGGCGCCGGGGACCACGGTGGGCGCGGCCACACCCGTCACCATGGGCGGCGCGCCGGACGGCCCGCCTTCAACGCCTGATGGCGAAGACGGCGAGAACGGAGATGCATCGGACGCGCTGGAAGACGCCGCCCGCCAGCGCACCGAGCCGGCCACGCCGCAAGCGCCCGGCAATGACGACGCCATGCGCAACAAGATGGTCAACGATTCGGTGGCCTATATCCGCGCTCTGGCAGAGCTGCGCGGGCGAAATGGCGACTGGGCCGAACGAGCCGTGCGCGAAGGCGTCAGCCTGACCTATAGCGAAGCGGTGGAGGAGAACGTTGCCGATTTCGTGGCCGCCTCCACGGCCGAACTTCTCGCCCTTGCCAGCGGCCGCACGGTGACGCTGGGCGATGGCAGCGACATCACGCTCGCGCTCGAGGGCGCGTCGGTTGAAGCCGTGGAGATGAGCCTGTCTACGCAGATTCTCACCGTCATCACCGATCCGAACATTGCCTTCCTCTTGCTCAATCTGGGCTTTATCGGGCTGCTGGTGAGCTTTTATAACGGGCTGGAGCCGGTCACATTTGTTGCCGGCCTGATCTGCATCATTGTCGGGCTTTATGCGCTCAACACATTGCCGCTGAACTATGCGGGGGCCGCCTTGATCGTGCTCGGCCTCGGACTTCTCATTACCGAGATGTTCGTCGCCTCCTACGGATTGCTGGCGCTCGGCGGGGTGGTGGCCTTCGCGCTGGGCGCCGTGATGCTGGTCGACACCGATGTGGAGGGCCTGCGCATCGACTGGCCGATGGTGCTGGTGATGAGCGCGGCGCTGGGCATTTCGTTCTTGTTGGCAGGCAGTTATGGCCTCGCCGCGCAAGCGCGCAGAATTGTCACCGGCCGGGAGGGGCTGACCGGCGCTATCGGCACGGTTCTCAGTTGGGCGCACGGCGCTGGGCATGTTCAGGTGGAGGGCGAGCGCTGGCAGGCGGTTTCCGGCGATAATCTGCAGCCGGGTGACAATGTGAAGGTGGTCGCGGTGGACGGGCTGACCCTTAAGGTGAAATCATCCGGCCGCAACTAAAGCGGCGGCAAAGCCGGTACGAAGGAGAACACGATGGCGGATCTGGGTATGAATATCGGCGTGATACTGGCCCTTGCGGCCGCAGTGTTCGCGTTCCTCTCGTCAGCCATCAAGATCCTGCGTGAGTATGAGCGCGGTGTGGTGTTCACGCTCGGGCGCTATACGGGCACCTCGGGGCCAGGCCTCATCATCCTCATCCCCATCATCCAGCAAATGGTGAAGATGGATTTGCGCATCGTTGCCGAAGACGTTCCCAGCCAGGATGTCATCAGCCAGGACAATGTGTCGGTACGGGTGAATGCGGTGCTGTATTTCCGCATTGTCGATCCTCAGCGCGCTGTCAATCAGGTCAGCGATTACCGCGAGGCGACGAGCCAGCTCGCCCAGACCACGCTGCGCTCGGTGCTCGGCAAGCATGATCTCGACGAGATGCTCTCCCAGCGCGACAAGCTGAACGCGGATATTCAGGAAATCCTTGACGCACAGACCGAGGCGTGGGGCATCAAGGTGTCCAATGTCGAGATCAAGCATGTCGATCTGGACCAGTCGATGATCCGCGCCATTGCCCGTCAGGCGGAGGCCGAGCGCGAACGGCGCGCGAAGGTTATCGCCGCCGAGGGTGAGCAGCAGGCCGCGGCAAAGCTGGCCGAAGCCGCCGAAATTCTTGCCACGCAGGAGGGGGCCATGCAGCTGCGTTATCTGGGCACGCTGTCTGACATCGGGCATAAAGGCACCAACACCATTGTCTTCCCGATGGCCGGCGATCTGATTGCCAATCTCACAGGGCAGCGGACAGGAGACAAAGGCTGACAACCATTACGGCCGGCCCTGATAGCGCTTTGTTCCCGGACATCGCCGCACGGGAAGCGGGACTTCTGTCCGTTTCAGACGGCCACAGCCTCTACTGGGAACGCTCCGGGCAGGAAGGCGGACGCAGCTTGCTCTTCCTGCATGGCGGGCCGGGTTCGGGCGCGAATACGCGCCACCGCCGCTATGCCGATCCGGTCATCTGGGAAACCATCCAGTTTGACCAGCGCGGCTGCGGGCGTTCCGCTCCATTGTTCGAGCTTCACGCCAATACCACCGCCCACCTTGTCGCCGATATCGAGGCCTTGCGCGCGCATCTCGGCCTTGAACGCTTTGACTGCGTGATGGGCGCCAGCTGGGGCACGACGCTGGCCCTTGCCTATGCACAGGCGCACCCGGACCGCGTGGCAAATGTGATTGTCGAGGGCGTTTTCCTGGCCACCCGCCGCGAGCTGGACTGGTGGCATGGCAAGGGGGGCGCTGGCGCGGTTTATCCCGATGCCTATGACTGGCTGATGCAGGACGTGCCTGCCAGACTGCACGACAACCCGCGCGCCTTCGCAAGCTGGGCGCTCGAAGCCATCCAGACGGAGCTCGCCAGCGGCGCGCCGCTACTCGATCACCTTGACGATCCCGACGGCGAAGCGGCGCTGGCGCGCAGCATGATTTTCCGTTGGACCGCTTACGAGGAATTACTCTCCTACCTGCAGGCGACGCCGCGCACGGCACTGGAAGGCTGCCGGAACAAGGGCCGGGACAAGCTGATCGCCACCGCGCTTATGGAGGCGCACTATTTCTCGAAAAGCTGCTTTCTGAACGACGGCCAGTTGCTGACAGATGCCCACCGGCTGACCATGCCGGTCCATATCGTCCATAGCCGGTATGACATGGTTTGCCCGCTGCAGTCTGCTTTTGAACTTGAAGACGCTGCGCCGGACGCGCGCCTGACCATTGTTCCCGCTCACGGCCACGCCATGACCGAGCCGGTGTTCAAGGTCGTCAGGAATGTCATTGCAGGCCTGTAGCCGGGTCTGTCGCGTCTCGGGCAAGCTCCAGATGAAAGAACTGGTTGAAGGCGGTCTGCGGGTAGCCGCCAAACGCCGCACCCGGCCGGAATCCGCGCCGCTGGTATAGCCTCACCGCGGCTTCAAACGCCGGTCCTGTACCCGTCTCCAGGCTGAGCCGCGCCACCCCTCGCGTGCGTGCCACCTTGATGATGTGGTCGAGAATGGCTGCGCCCGCGCCCTGTCCGGCGAAATCCGGATGGACGCGCATTGATTTGACTTCACCGTGCTCCGGGGCAAGCATTTTTAGCGCCGCAACACAGGCGATCCGCTCGCCGAGCCGGGCCGTCCAGACCGTGACACCGGGTAATTGAAGCCCCGACAGGTCGAGCGCGAACACGCTGCCTGGCGGCGAATTTGCGTGCATGCCCGCCAGATGAAGCGCGAGCAGGGCGCGGGTCTCCGCACCCGTCAGATCGTCTTCGCGAATGTCGAACATCGCTCTTGCCTGCATTTCCCGCCTGCCAGCTATCGCCTCGCTGACGGCTGATCAAATACCAAATGTCACGCACGTGCCGGCGCCGCCGGATTGCCCGGCAAAGCAGCACCCGCGCCCGGCGCTCGCGCCAGATCGGGCACTTTGACGACGCGGGGAGAAACGCTGATATTCTATCCCTTGCATACATACCGACTGGTTGGTATGTAAGAGTCATGAGTAACGATAACCCGCCTCAAACTGCCCGTCCCGCCCCCATCCCCCGCGGGGAAGCGCGCGTGCGGCTGCTCGACACCGCCCTGAGATTGATCCGCGAGCAGGGTTTTGCCGCCACCAGCGTTGATGCGCTGTGCACGGCGGCGGGCGTTACCAAGGGCGCCTTCTTCCACCATTTCGACAGCAAGGAAGCGCTTGGCGCCGCAGCAGCGGACTACTGGTCTGAAACCACATCGGAGCTGTTCGCAAACGCGCCCTATCACCAGCCTGACGATCCGCTTGACCGCATATACGCCTATCTCGATTTCCGCGCTGCACTGATTGACGGCGAGATTGCCGAATTCACCTGCCTGGTCGGCACCATGGTGCAGGAGACCTATGGCTCCAGCGACGCGATACGCGCAGCCTGCAATGCCAGCATCACCGGACATGCCGCCACGCTGGTAGCCGACATTCAGGCGGCGATGGACGCGCGCGGTGTCGGCGCACCCTTTACCGCGCAGAGCCTCGCCCTGCTGACGCAGACGGTCCTGCAGGGCGGGTTCATCACGGCCAAGGCCGCAGGGCACAAAGGCCCGGCGCTCGACGCTGTCGCGCACCTGAAACGCTATTTCGCCTTCATCTTCGACAGCCCTGCCAGGCACACACAAAACAGGAGCGCGGCATGAGAACGATCCGGATTATTGAACACATCTCGCTTGATGGCGTGATCCAGGCACCGGGCGGCCCTGAGGAAGACCCCGATAGCGGCTTCGCCCATGGCGGCTGGGCATTTCCCCATTTCGACGACGCCGTCGGCGAAGCGATAGACGCAGCGCACCCCGCAAGTGCCGACCTGCTTCTGGGGCGGCGCACCTACGACATTTTCGCCCGGCACTGGCCCGATCAGGAAGGGCCGATGGCCGACAGCCTCAATGGCGCAAGGAAATATGTCGCCACCCACAGGCCGGAAAGCCTCGAATGGGGACCCGCCGAACATCTGGGCACCGATATCATCGAGAGCCTTCGCCGCATCAAAGCCGGTGACGGACCCGATATCATCGTCTGGGGCAGCTCAACGATCACGCCGGTACTGATCGAACACGGGCTCGCTGACGAAGTCGTGCTGCTGGTCTTTCCTGTCATGCTGGGGCGCGGCAAGCGGATTTTCTCCGACACTGGTGCCGCTACCGAGCTCACGCTGGTCAGCACAAAGGCGGCAGCGTCCGGCGTCATCATCAGCACCTACAAGCCGGCCGGGCCTGCGCGCACAGGCAGCTTTGACTGACCCATCCCACCGGCAAAATTGCGCCAGAAGCAGAGGACTTTCCCGTATGACCGACATTACGCAGGCACAGGCTGACCCGCAGACCATAAAAGGCGTCATCCCCTATCTGGACATGGGCGGCAAGGCGCTGGAAGCGGCCGCCTTCTACGAGAAAGCCTTTGACGCAAAGATGGTTGGACATGTGCCTGGCCAGAGCGCGGGGCGCGTCGCCCACTGTCAGATCGAGATCAATGGCGGCACGCTGATGATGACCGACCATCGCGACGTGCCGGCGGAACGCGAGGGCTTTCATCTGCAGATCGTGGCCGCTGACGCACAGGCGCGCTGGGACAGGGCTGTCGAAGCGGGCTGCGAGGTAGTGATGCCTTTCGAGATACAGTTCTGGGGCGACCGCTGGGGCCTGATACGCGATCCGTTCGGCGTCCAGTGGGCCTTCAACGAGGCCGCAGCCTGCGGCGAATAATCAATCGATACCGGGAGGAGACCACCGATGACCTATTACGTGCAAGGATTTGTGCTGGCGGTGCCCACCGCCAACAAGGATGCCTTCATCAAGCACGCCAAAGACGCCGCTGAGGTTTTCAAGGAGCATGGCGTTCTCAAATGCGTGGAATGCTGGGGCGATGATGTGCCCGATGGCGAAGTGACGTCCTTTCCGATGGCGGTGAAAGCCAAGCCGGACGAGACCGTGGTGTTCTCCTGGTATATCTGGCCGTCCAAGGCAATGCTGGAAGCGGCCATGCCGAAAATCATGGAAGATCCGCGTCTGGACCCCGCCCACAACCCCATGCCGTTCGACGGCAAGCGCCTGATCTATGCCGGGTTCGTGCCGGTCGTGGATTTGTAAGGCAGGTAACCGGTCATGACACGCATCAGTGCCTGCATCTGGTCGAACGGCTGGGCAGAAGACGCGGCAGAGCTCTACTCGAGCCTGTTTCCCGGTGCCGAAATCATCGACACGGCCTATTTTTCCAAGGAATGCTTTGAGCATCACGGACAGCCGGAGGGCACCGTGATGTGTATCGAGCTGAGCCTGGGCGGACAGGATTTCATGCTCCTCAATGGCGGTCCGCAATTCACGCCCAACCCGGCCATATCCTTTTTTGTCTTCATCAATGACCGGGCACAGATTGACCGGCTATGGGCGGCCCTCGCAGACGGCGGCAAGGCGATGATGGAGCTGGGCAGCTATCCCTGGTGTGAGCATTATGGATGGGTGGAGGACCGTTTCGGGGTCAGCTGGCAGCTGATGATGGCCGATCCGGGCGAGCTCAAACAGACCATTGTTCCGGCCCTGATGTTCACACAAGGCGCCGCCGGAAAGGCCGAAGAGGCGATGGCGCACTATGGCGAGGCGCTGGGCGGGTTCAGACCCGTCGCAGTCGACCATTACCCACCGGGCACCGGCGCCAATGAAGGCCTGCTCATGCACGGCCAGTACACAATGGCCGGGCAGGCCTTCATCGCCTTTGACTCGCCTAATGATCACGGCTTTGGCTTTACGCCGGGTATCTCCGTGCAGGTTCATGCCAGCGGTCAGGCGCAGACGGACCGCATCTGGGATGCGCTGCGCCATGTGCCTGAGGCGGAACAATGCGGCTGGCTGGCCGACCGTTACGGGTTGAGCTGGCAAGTCCTGCCCGACGGCATGTCTGCCTACACCAACGGACCCGACGACAAGGGCCGCGCCCGCGCCCGTGAGGCAATGTTTGCGATGAAGAAGATCGACATCGTGGCACTGAAGACCGCGGATGAGGGGTAGTACCCTCCCCTACTCGGCCAGCCCCGCGACCGCGTGGACGTAATCGCTGCGCGCCTTGTTGGCGTCAATCTGTGCGGCGATACGCTCATCGTCGTCCTGCAGGGTCTGGGGATCAAGCTCGCCAAAGTGCAGCACGCCCATATCCTCGTACGCCTTGCGGATGCGCGGCCCCCACAGGCCGATATCCTTCACGATCGGCACGATGCGCTGGAAAAGCAGCGTGCGGTAGAGCTTCACGATCTCGGAGTTCTCGACAAACTCCTTGCACTCGGCGGCCGGCAGATCGAGCACGTCGTAAAGCTCGTGACTCTGGGTCATGCGATCGCGCATGAGATAGCAGGCCTCGACCAGAAACTCCTCGCGCTCATCACGCTCTTTCTGGGTCAGTTGCGGGTAGTAGTCGCGCAGCGAGAGGCGGCCAAAGGCGACATGGCGCGCCTCGTCTTCCATCACATAGGCATTGACCATGCGCGCCAGCGGGTTCTGCGCCAGATCACGGATCGTGCCGAAAGCGGCCAGCGCCAGCCCCTCGATCACCACCTGCATGGCGAGATATGTCACGTCCCAGCGCGAGTCGCGCAGCGCATCATTGACCAGCTCCTGCAGTGGATCGGTCATCGGATAGGCCACACCGAACTTGCCCTGCAACAGGCGATAGGCCTCCACATGGCGGGCCTCGTCCATCACTTGCGTGGCGGCGTAGAATTTGGCGTCGAGATCGGGAACCGAAGAGACGATCTTCGATGCAGACAAAAGCGCGGCCTGCTCGCCTTGCAGAAACTGGCTGATATTCCAGGCCTGGGTGTGGCGGCGCAGATTGATGCGCTCTTTCTTGGTCATCTTGTTCCAGATGTCAGAGCCATAGATGGCCACTGCCTCGTCTGGCATCTGCATCGGGTTTTCCGGGTCGAGCTCCTGCGTCCAGTCAATGCGCGACAGCGCATCCCACTGCATGTCCTTGCCCTTCTGGTAAAGGTGCATGAGCGTGGTGCGGCCCTCGTCGAAGCGCCAGTCAAACACCGCGTCGAACTGCTGGGGCACATGCCAGTGATCATCGATACCGGGCATCGGATACAAATCGCGCAAGGCCGTCATCGCTTAAGCTCTCCTCCGTAGCGGGAAGCCAGTGCAGCGCTTGCGGGTCTGCCGGGCGCTGCCCGGTCCTCATCTCGACAGGTGAACGCCGTTCACCCGACCGGCAGAGCATGACTCCGACTATGCCTGTCTGTCTACCCCTGACTAACCAGTCAGTGAAATCTCATGAACGCAATTTCACTGGTGGCGGCCCCCGGGCCGGGCAAGGGTATGTCAGCTTCCAGCCCATGGAGTGACGATGCTGCGCTGTCTTTCGCTTGCCCTCGCCTGCATGGCCTTCACATCTGCTGCTCTGGAAGCGCAGGACGCTGCCGCCGGTCAGTCGTCTGACACCGAAGTCATCGTCGTGCGCGGTGAATGGTCCGGCCCGCAACTCTGGCGGATCCACCATCCCGAACAGACCGGCGAAGTTTATGTGTTCGTCACCGTCCCCTGGTTGCCTGCAAGCCTCGAGTGGAACGAGCGGCCCGTGGCGAGCGTGCTGGAAGAGGCAGAACTGGTGCTGACGGAATTGGAGGTCAGTTCCAGCGCCATCAGCAACACCCGCATGGCCGCAATGATGCTGCGAACTATCACGTTTAACCGCAGCCGCATCATGATGCCGCGAGGCAGCACACTGGCCGACCGGGTAGACGCGGAGCTCGCTGCGGATTTCTACCGCGCCAGCGCCCTCGCCGAGGAGCGCAATGAACGCCGGCGCGAGATGCGCCGGGCCGCCCGGCGCAGCGGCGAGGAAATGCCGGCAGAAGCGGTGCTGGATGAACCGGAGGAAGAGGCTCTGGCGGAGCGCATCGCCAATCTGGAACCCGCCCGCATGCACCCCTTCTTTCAGGCCATGACCCTGATCGGCAATGCAGCCGAGAGCGTGGATCTGGAAGGCGCCTCTGCCATTGAAGGCCGTGTTACGCGGCTGGCCCGCCGCAACCGCGTGCCGGTACGCGCCGTGCAGAGCTACGATCTGGAGGTGTCAGACATTTCCACTCTCATGCGCTCGGTGCAGAACTTTTCGCGCGAAACCAATGAGATCTGCATTTCGGAGGCAGTGAATTTCGCAGTTTCCGATCTGCCAACAGCGTGGATGAACGCCCAGGCATGGGCGCGCGGAGATGTAGACACACTGCGCGGATCAGCGAGCCGCCGCGCCGGACTGGCGTGCCAGCACGCCATGGAGCGCGAGATGGGCGGCTTGCGCACACTCGGCGGCGCGACGACCGCCGAAATCGACTATCCGGGAATTTGGGCCAGTGCCATTGGCGAGGCCGTCAATGCCGGGGGCGTCACTCTGGCTGTCGTGGGCGCGGCGGGATGGCTGTCCGAAGACGGCATACAGACGCGTCTTGCGGCTGCCGGCTATCTCGTTGACGGCCCGTAGGCGATCTATTCTGCCGGTGTGGCCGCAGGTTGCGCCGGAGCGCTCCCCGGCCCACTGCCGGACGCATTGCCCTGCGCTGTGCCGCCCCGCAGCGCAGCCTGCTGTTCGGCCCAGCGCGCCTTGATGATCTTCGAGCTTTCCCGGCTGCCATCCGGCGACCAGCCCGGCGGGCCTAGCCAGTAGCCCAGCACCTCGCGGACAGACTTTGCGGACGACACATCCTTCACGATGCCGACCCATTCATGCAGGCAGATGCGAATCGGGTTGTAGGTGCCCAGATTCTTCACGATGCCGTAGCGGCACTTTTCCTCGTCGAGCTCTTTCTGGAACGTGCCGAACATCTTGTCCCAGATGATGAACACGCCCGCATAATTGCGATCGAGATAGAGCGGGTTCGTCGCGTGGTGCACCCGGTGATGAGAGGGCGTGTTGAACAGCCATTCGATCGGCGCGGGCAGGCGCCTGACCGTCTCTGTATGGATCCAGAACTGGTAGACGAGGTTGAGAGCGCCCACGAAGGCCACCATCGCGATGGGAAAGCCCAGCACGACCAGCCACGAACCGAAAAAGATGAACTTGAAGGTGAGCGGGCTGAGCCAGGGCTGACGCAGCGCGGTCGACAGATTGTAATGCTGGGAGGAGTGGTGGATTACGTGATCGGCCCACCACCAGCGCACAGTATGCGCAAACCGGTGTGACCAGTAATAGACGAAATCGTCCAGCACAAAGCAGACCACAAACGCCCACCACGCCCAGCCAATGTCAAACAGCGCGAACCGCTCGATATAGCTGAACCAGGCGAGCGCGATGAAGCCCAGCAGGACGCCGGAGACGGTATTGCCCAGCCCCATGGCGAGACTGGCGGCCGTATCCTTCGGCTCGAACTCGGCTTTACCTGTCATGCGCGCATAGATCATCTCGGCGACGATCAGCGCGACAAAGAACGGGATCGCGATCAGGATCGGATCAGGAAGCTCGGGCATGGCCCTCTCCGCGTGTCTGTGTGGCGGCGTCAGCTGCAAACCGGCGCATCCGCTCACCCCAGCCTGGTGCCGCGGCGTCATCCAAATCGATGGTAACGCGCGGCAGAGTGAAATCATTGAAATGAATGTGGAACCGGCCGCCCTCTGCTTCGAGGCGCGCAATTTCACCGGGCCGGATCACGCGCGTCACGCAGCGATTGGCCCGCGCCAGGGCCAATCCCAGCCTCGCCCCGCCCTGTTCCATTACCAGAGCCGCCAGCCCGTCACTGGAAACCACGCCTTCACCAGAGCGAAAGCCCACCACATCTTCTTCCAGCCTTCGCGAGGCTAGGCCGGGCCCGTCAAAGCGAATATCCTGCCAGCCGCCAATCAGCCGGTTGAAAAGGATCATCGCGCCGACAGCGAGGGCGGACACGCCGAGTACGGCAAGAATGGCAAGCGGGCTATCATCCATACAGCGAACTATGACGGATTTTGACGGCGCGGCGCAAGCGGCTGAGTGTTCAGTCAGTCAGTCGCATCTGCGAAGGCGTAGTATTCGCGTGTCCACAACGCATACATCACGCGCGGACCGATACCGTAGGTCGCCTGCAGATAGCGCGACTGGCTTTCATGAATGCGCCACGCCCGCTGCTTGTCACGCGAGGGCGACGGCACGGCAAAATCCGGATCGGGCTGGATTTCGGCAATAAGCTGCCCGCGCTCGCCGCCAAACCGGCGCAGGCCCGGACGCGGCGCCAGCACATAGACAAGGCGCGGCGCATCTGCGCCCAGTGCCTCCACGGCCTGCCGCGCCGCCTCACCTATGGCCATATGGTCAGGATGCAGCGAGATCGCGCTCTCGGGGTGAAAGGTGATGACAGTGGAGGGCCGGGTGCGCGCTATCTCGGCTGTCACGCGTTCGACAAGCTCATCAAACGGGCGTGCGCGCAACTGGCCATCGCCCAGATCAAGAACGGTGTGGGAGGCAACACCGAGCGCAAAGCCGTGCTTTCGCGCCTCCGCTTCGCGCACGATACCCAGATGCGGCTGATCAACCACAGGCGGATATTGCGTGCCCGCCTCGCCGCGTGTGGCGGTAAACAGATGCACCGGGACGCCCTCGGCCACGCCGCGCGCCATAAGCGCATTGGCGGTGATCTCGTCATCAGGGTGTGCAAATACAAAAAGCAATCCCGCCTCGCCCAGCTCACCACGCAGATCGGAGAGGCGCTCCACGCCGGGCTCGGCGAACAGCGAGCGGGCGACGAAAAGCGCACTCACCGCCGCGACCAGAAAAATTGCGGCGGCGATACCGGCCCCGATGAAGATCTTGCGCACCATATTGCTCCTGCCGCTTTCCCGGTCCGGCCTGTCACCTGACTGACACGCCCTGATGTCATATCCTAGCCCCGGGAACGAACGGGGAGGAGGGTGCATGCGCGGTGCTGTAATCATAATGCTCGTTCTGGCAGCGGCTTACGCGGCTGCGCTTTTCTGGCCGGAACCCGCGCCCGTTTCCCATCCCTGGCTGGAAGGCAGGACTGTGGAGCGCGCCGAACGCGTCGCCCATGGCGGCGGCCTCGGGCGTGCACCGGCAAACACGCTCGCTGCGCTGGAGCAGGCGGTTGCGGACGGTGCGGACATTCTGGAGGCCGATGCGCAGCTGACCGCTGATGGCATACTCGTGCTGATGCATGACGACACGGTGGACCGCACCACGAACGGGTCGGGCCGCGTAATGGACCTGACACTGGCTGAAATCGGCCCTCTCAACGCCGCCTTCGGCTTTGAAGGCGAACCGGCTGACCGGTTTGCCGATGACGGCATTGCGGTGCCTGCACTCGCCGAAGCGCTCGTAAACTTTCCTGATCATCGCTGGATCGTGGAAATCAAGCCGGACACTGAGGACGCCGCCCGCGTGATGTGTGAAACGATTCGCGCAGCCGGCATGGAATCGCGCGTCCTGGTCGGCTCTTTTCATGACAGCGCGATGGCCCATTTTCGCGCCTTCTGCCCCGAAGTCGCAACCGGTATGGCGCGCAACGAGGCTTTCAGCTTCTACGTGATGGCGCGGCTGGGTCTCGCGAAATTCCACCCCTCACCGGCCATCGCCTTGCAATTGCCGCCCGACGCATCCGGCCTGGATGCCATACACCCGCGCCTGGTCAGCGCCGCCCGTGCGCGCGGCATCGCTGTGCATGTCTGGACCATCAATGATCCGGACGAGATGGCTAGGTTCATCGCACGCGGTGTCGACGGCATTATCACCGACCGGGTGGATGTGATGCGGGATCTGCAGGGGGACTAACCTTGAAATCCCGGATGCGCAGCGGAACCGGGCCGCAGGCCCGCTAGCGCGACCGCGCGCCCGCAGCGATAGCGAGCTTTAGCGAGCGGTAAGCGAGGACCGACCCCACGGATGTGGGGGAGGACAAAGAAGAAAGGCCGGGAGGTTTGCCTCCCGGCCCTTGCCGTTCCCGTGAAGGAAGCTGGCAGTCTAGAAGCGTGCCCGCAGCGACAGGCCGTAGGTGCGCGGATTGCTGGGATAGGAGTTCGTGCTCGGGCCGACGGTGCCGACCGAGAAGAACGTACCGCGATAGTAGTCCTCATCCGTGATATTGCGGCCCCAGAACTGCAACGACCAGGCACCGTCCTCGGCACCGATACCCACCGAGCCATTGATCAGCGTGAGGGCATCCTGCTCGAAGCTCGGCATGGCAGCGAGCGCGCCATTGAGGTTCTGGCTGGAGACGTAGGACGCTTCACCGCGCAGGCTCAGCTCCAGTCCGTTGCCGAGCGGATGCGTGTACATGGCCGTCAGGAAGCCGGAGAATTCCGGGTTGCCACGGTCCACGCCCGACAGATCGTTAAAGCGGCCGGAGAAGCCGTTCTGGTTGATCCGCGTTGCCAGACAGTCAGCAAACAGCGGATTGCCAGCAAGACCGGGCTCGGGCAGCGACGAGGTGCGCGGGCACGGCCCGAACTCATAGCTGTCATACTGGTTCTCGAAGAGCCAGGTGAAACCGCCGGCAAACACGAGGTTCTGGGTCGGCGCGACAGTCGCCTCGACTTCAAGCCCGCGGACAGAGATTTCGCCGGCATTGTCAAGATAGAAGCCGCCGCCGACAAAGGTCTCGGTCTGGAAGTCCTTGTTGCTCTGATCGAACAGGGCAATGGCGTAGACCATGCGGTTGTCGAAGGCCGTACCCTTCACACCCACTTCGATGTTCAGCGTGGTTTCTTCCTCGAACTGGAAGAGACCGGTAGCTGCCGAGTTGGAGTTGAGCGAGAAGCCGCCCGGCTTGTAGCCGGTGCCAACGCTCAGGTAGGTGTTGACATTGTCGCTCCAGTCATACCCGAAAATGATCGAGCCGGAGACGTTTTCGTCGGTACGCGAACCGGGTGTGAACGGCGCGTTGACGACGTTGAACTGCAGGCCCGAACCTTCGATCAGCGGCAGCAGGAAGTTGATGGCCGGATCCGCTGCTTGCGCCGGGGTCAGCGGAACCGCCGGGTTAAACGGCGCACCGCCACTGGCAAGAATGGCCGGGACGAAATACGCACACGTGTCACCGATCGCGGGGTTCAGACAGGTCGCCGCGCTTGGCAGCCGCAAATCCTGACCCAACGCCACCGCATCCAGCTGGGAGAACGGATCGTTAATCGTGACGTTGGGGTTGTAGTCCTTTTCCTCACGCGAGTAGCGCAGGCCCGCCGTGATCGTGAACCGGTCCGTTACACGCCAGTCAACCTGACCGAAGGCAGACCAGGCTGATGTGTCGTAATTATAGGTCTCGTTAACAAGACCCTGTCCGGCACCGAGATAGCCATTGGCCGGCACAGTCGGAATGGCATTGCCCGACGGTGTCGGCGCGAGCGTGCCAACCCCGGTCAGATTATTGCCACCAATGATCGTGTTCATGATCGCGGGAATACCCGCGCCTGCCCCAAGGCCGAGGCCAGCGGCCAGAGCGGCCACTGACGGATCCAGCGAGGAGGCAAGGTTGGCAAAAGCGGCCAGTTGCGAGCCATAAGGCGTCTCGTTCTGGAAGGTCAGCTCGTTATCATAATAGAACAGGCCAGCCATCCAGTCGAAATTCTCGCCGGCATTGGACGCAATGCGGAATTCCTGGGTGAAGGCGTTATAGTCCTGAAACTGCTGACGCGCGCCAGCCGCATCAAGCGTGGTGAAGTCGGCATCGATGACCTGATCTTCTTCATAGCTTTGATAGGCGGTGATCGAGGTCAGGGTAAAACCGCCGAAATCATGATTGATCTCGCCTGAAATGCCCCAGTTATCGACCTGGGAACGCAGCGGGCCATTAATGGCTGTCGTGCCGTCGAACGGATCGCCCGAAGGCACCACCGCGCCCAGCTGGTTGAAGGCGAAAAGCTCGGACGGGGCAACATTGGAGAACGGAGCCGCGCAGCAATTCTCGTCGATATTGCCGACATTGGCGATAAAGCGGGCCGTGGTGGCACCGCCGCTATCCCAGAGCAGCTGGCCACGTGCGCTCCAACGGTTGCGGTCATTGAACTCTCGCCCGTCAACATTGGTGATGAAACCATCGCGCTGGTTGACATTGCCATCGAGGCGGAACGCCAGCTGGTCAGCAACAAGCGGTCCGGTGATCGTCGCAGCGGCAACGCGGGCATTGTAATTGCCAACCGTCACTTCGCCTTCGGCGCCGAATTCAAACTCGGGCTGGCGGGTGTAGAAGCTGACAACACCGGCCGGCGTGTTGCGGCCGAACAGGGTCGATTGCGGGCCCCGGATGACTTCAACGCGTTCCAGCGACAGGAAGTCATTGATCGAGGCGCCCTGGCGCGGCACGTAAACGCCGTCAATGAAAACGCCAACAGAGGGCTCGACGCCGGGGTTGAAAGAGCTGGAACCCAGCCCCCGGATCGAGAAGGTCTGGTTCGTCGAGGCGGCAAACTCGCCCACGCTCAGCGACGGCACCAGCGTCTGCAGGTCAGCTGCATCGCGGATCTGGGCCTGGGAGATTGTTTCGCCGGTAACGGCGGTCACGGCAACCGGCGCTTCGAGCAGCGTCTGCTCACGCTTTTGCGCCGTAACAGTGATGATTTCGACCTGGGCCTGGGCAGCAGTGCCGACAAGGCCAGCGGCCAACGCAGTCGCACCGAGCACGGCGGCTCTTGAAAAACGCTTCATTGGGTTCCTCCCCCTCTGGATGATTCAGCCTGCGGATTCACGTGCCCACATGGCGTCGATGCATACTGTAGGCCCGATTTCACAGGTTTGTCATCGGGTCTTTAGTGGTCTGTCAGTCAAGTGCGGCATTCGCGTCACACTACTGGAAAAATTAACCTTGCCGGTTTGTCGTCCATGCAAAGAAGGCGCCGGCTGCTGCACCGCACACAGCTTGCGAGATTTCACCGGCCAAACTTCTTGCGCCCGATATGACGGGCACACCGAAAAAGACCTCGCGCATCAGCAACAGCATGACGAAAATGCATACTGCGCCGGCCGCCGCATAGACGAGGGTCCGGGGCAAAGGCGTAAACCGCACCACCAGCGCGCCGGCCAGAAACGCGATCAGAAAACCGATCAGGATGAACACCAGATAGAGCGGTCCAAGCCCGGTAATGTCGGCAAGTGTCATCGATATGCGGTCACCGGCGGAGACGCTTGCACCTGCGCCATCGAGCGCTGACAGCACGAACTGGGTCTGCACAATGACACCGGCCAGCGCCATGAACACAGCCGCCAACGCCCAGCCCAGCGGATACCTGAACCACCCCATAACATGCCTCCCCTGCTGGCGGATCGCCTCGCTCTCCGCACCTAAACGTTTCAAACCGGCTTGGTCACTGCCTGATTTGCAGCCATGATGCCTTCGAACTGGCGCGCGGCCAATGTCCGTTTTCCAACGCACGCCAGCCCATCGGGCAAGGGAGACACTATCATGACACCCGCTTGCGCTTCTCGCGCTGCAATCATGGCGGCAATGCTGGGCCTGTTGGCCAGCGCCTGCGCGGACAATCGCGAGGCGGTGGCGCTGCCTGAACCCGCCACCGGACACGCGATCACCGTGGACACCGTTGTCAGCGGGCTGGAGAACCCCTGGTCCCTCGCCTTTCTGCCTGACGGTTCGATGCTCGTCACCGAACGGGCCGGCCGCTTGCGGCTTGTGCGCGATGGCGAGCTGGTGCAAGCGCCGGTCAGCGGCGTGCCGGAGGTCCTGGCCCTCTCGCAGGGCGGATTGTTCGATATCGTGCTGGCACCGGATTTTGACAGTTCCAACATTGTCTACCTGTCCTTTGCCACAGGCACTGCGGACAACAATAATACGGCGCTCTACCGGGCCCGTTATGAGGACGGTGCCTTGCTGGACGGCGCGGTGATCTGGACCTCGCAGATGGGCAAGACGGGCGGCGCGCATTTCGGCGGCCGCATCGCCTTCATGGCCGATGGCAACCTGCTTCTCACGCTCGGTGACGGATTTGAATTCCGCGAGGAAGCGCAAAATCTGGAGAACCATTTTGGCACCATCGTCCGGCTCAATCGCGATGGCAGCCCGGCCAACGGCAACCCGCTGGCAGAAGAAGACGGTGCGCTCGCCGATATCTGGACCTATGGCCACCGCAATGTGCAAGGCATCGCCATTGACCCTCAAACCGGCATTGTCTGGGCGCACGAGCATGGGCCGCGCGGCGGTGACGAGCTGAACATTATCGAAGGCGGCAATAATTACGGCTGGCCCATAGTAACGGCGGGACTCGATTACTCCGGAGCGCGCATTTCCCCCTTTGAAGAGCATGGCGATGAATACACCGCGCCCTTGCGCGAGTGGCTGCCAAACTCAATCGCGCCGTCGGGAGTGGCCGTTTATCGCGGCGATGCCTTCACGAACTGGGATGGCGACATATTGGTCGGCGCGCTGGCCGGGCAAGCCCTGCACCGGGTGCGGGTAGAGAGCGGACAGGCCATCGCCGAGGAAGTATTGCTGGCAGACCGGGGGGAACGGATTCGCGATGTGCGTGTCGGACCGGACGGTCTGGTCTACGTCCTCACTGACGACGCCGAGGGCGCGATATTGCGTCTTTCCCCGGCCGATTGACATATCGCTCAGCGAGACGTCTAGCCATCGCGGCGTGAAAGGTGTTCACTTTCTCCCAAAGACAAGGCTGCGCATAGGGATTCGCCGCGGCACTTGAAACAATAGGGGAGGCGCGCATGAAGCGTATTGTGATCGGCCTTTTGGCGGTAGTTCTGGTGGCGGGTCTGGCTCTGGGCGGATGGTATTACCGTCCCTGGTCGGACTTCTCACCGGCCAGCGTCCGCGCGCTTGATGATCCCGAACAGTATGTCACCACCTTCCAGCGCATGGACGAGATCCTGCCGAGCGCAACGATTGCGGCGACCAATCCGCAGCCTTTGCCGCGCAATCTGCAAGAGCTCGATGTGACCTATGAGTGGCAGGGCGAAACCCGCACGCTCGAAGCCTATCTGGAGAATGCCCGCGCCACCGGCCTGACCGTGCTGCGCGGCGGCGAAGTCGTTCATCAGCGCTTTCTCAACGGAGCTAATGAGAATACGCGCTTCACCTCATGGTCGGTGGGAAAGAGCTATGTGGCGACCCTTATTGCGATGGCCCTCGATGACGGCCTGATCGACAGCCTCGACGACCCGGCGGAACGCTACGCGCCCGAATATGAGGGCAGCTATTATGGCAGTGTGAGCCTGCGCCATCTGCTGATGATGTCGGCGGGCGTGGATTTCAACGAGATCTACTCAGAGGACCGCCAATCCGATGTGCGGCCCTTCTTCTTCAACGCGTTCATCCTCGGCCGCAGCCCTGACGCGCTGGCAAGCGCGTTCGGGGCAAGCGAACAGGTTCCCGGCGAGCATTTCCACTATGCCTCCACCAATACCCAGGTTCTCTCGGCGGTGGTGCGCAATGTGTTCGGCGGGTCACTGGCCGAGATCGTCCAGCAACGGCTCTGGACACCGCTCGGCATGAGCGCGGATGCAACATGGCTGCAGCATGTTCCCGGAGATCGAGGCATCGCTGTCGGCTATTGCTGTTTGCAGGCGACCAGCGAGGACTATGCTCGCATGGGACAGTTCTACCTGCAGGACGGGGTCTGGAACGGTGAGCGTCTGCTGCCTGAAGGCTGGGTGTTGGAAGCGACACGCCCGGTATCGCCCGCCCATGAAGCCGGCGGGACACCCGCCTACGGCCCGCGCGGCTATGGCCTGCATTTCTGGATCCCCGAAGGCCATGACGGGGAGTATTTCTTCGCGGGCGTTTACGGCCAGTATATCTGGGTGGATGAAAGGCGGGGCGTGGTCATCGCGCAAAATGCCGGTGACCCGGCCTGGAGCCGTCTGGGCGCGGAAGTCTTCACCGTTATGCGCGCGATTGCAGAAACCGTATCCCCGCTGGCCGTGGAGCCTGAGCCGGTTGAGGACATCGTGGAGGAGCCGGTCCTTGATGCGCCTCTTGAGGTGAGTGACGAGGCATCCGACGACGGGGAGGGATAGATGCCCCGGCCCGCCGAGTTCGATTATGTGATTGCGGGGGCAGGCAGTGCCGGTTCGGTGCTTGCCTGCCGCTTGTCTGAAGACCCGTCCGTGACCGTGTGCGTGGTTGAAGCAGGCGGCAGTGACAAGAAGGCGATCATCCAGACGCCCATGCTGCTCCAGTTCGCGATCACCGAACCCTCGATCAACTGGGACTACTGGACCCAGCCGCAGAAGAATCTTGAAAACCGCCAGCTCTATTGGCCGCGCGGCAAGACGCTGGGCGGATCATCCTCGATCAATGCCATGCATTATATGCGCGGCGCGTGGGAGAATTACGACGAGTGGGAGACGGTCTATGGCGCAACCGGCTGGGGCCGGGACGCGGCGCTGGAGGCGTTCAAGCGGATTGAAAACAATGAAAACCTTGGCGCGCCCTGGCACGGCAAAGGGGGTCCATTGAACGTGAAGTCCATCGACCCGGTCAATCCGCTGACCGAGCTGTATTACGAGGCCTGCCGGCGCAGGCAAATGCCCTGGAATGACGATTTCAACGGCGAACGCCAAGAGGGTTTCGGCGTTTATCAGGTGACCCAGAAGGACGGCAAGCGCTGCTCGGCGGCCGATGCCTTCCTGAAACCGGCCATGACGCGCGAGAACCTTACCGTGATCACGGGCGCACTCGCCCGCAAGGTGATTGTGGAAGAGGGCCGCGCTGCCGGGCTTGAAGTCGAAACCGAAAGCCAGACCTGTTCGATCATCGCCCGCAAGGAGGTGATCCTGGCAGGCGGAGCTATTAACTCGCCCCACTTGCTGATGCTGTCAGGCATCGGTCCTGCCGATCATTTGCGCGATCACGGCATATCGGTGGAAGCCGACCTGCCGGGCGTAGGCGCCAACATGCAGGACCATCTCGACATCATGGCGCGGGCCTCCACCCGTTCGGCGAAATCCATCGGCTATTCGCTGAAGAAATTCCCGGCCACGGCCCGCGACGTCCTGCAATGGGCCGTCACCGGTACCGGCAATTTCACCGTCAATCCGGTGCAGGGCTGCGGCTTTGTGAAATCCAGCCGTGCAAGAGACCTGCCGGACATCCAGCTCGTCTTCATTCCGGCGCGCGGGTCACCGCACGGACGCGAGACCATGACCGGGCATGGCATGATGATCCATGCCTGTCACCTCTATCCGCAAAGCCGCGGCAATCTGCGTTTGAAAAGCGCCGATCCTCATGACGCCATCCTTATCGATCCGAACTATATGGACCATGAGGAAGATGCCGAGGTGATGACCGATTGCCTGGAGATTGCCCGCGACATTCTCCTGAGCGACGCCTTTGACGGCGAGTTCCAGGAGCTGGAATTGCCCGCCAAGGCCGACGGCACACGCGCCGAACTGCTCGACCATGTGCGTGCCAATGCCGAAACGCTCTACCATCCCACGTCAACCTGCGCGATGGGGTCAGGCGAGTTCGCCGTTACCGACCCCGAGTGCCGGGTGCGCGGGGTGAAATCCCTGCGTGTCGTGGATGCCTCGGTTATGCCACGCGTTGTCGGTGGCAATACCAACGCCCCGACGATGATGATTGCCACCCGCGCCGCCGATATGATTACCGCCAGCGCCTGACACCTGACCTTTTTTCGAAAGCCGAGGAGAAAGCCGATGAGTGACGCCGCCGCCCGCCAGATCGAGCGCATGAAATCGGTCTTTGCCGCCCAGAAATCCGCCTTCAAGGCCAGCAAGCTGCGCCCCTATGGCGAACGCAAGGCGGATCTGGAAAAACTGGAAAGCATGGTCAAGGAGAAGGCAGACGCCTTCGCCGAAGCAGTCTCAGCCGACTATGGCCGCCGTTCGGCGGCCGAAACCCAGATCGCCGAGATCGGCTTCACGCTGGCCACAGCCAAGCATAACCGCAAGCATTTGCGAAGCTGGATGGCCGACCGCTCGGTACCCGTGCCGATGACGCTGGCTCCGGGCAAGGCCTATATCCGCCGCGAGCCCAAGGGCGTCGTCGGCATTGTCGCGCCCTGGAATTATCCGATCCAGCTCGCCCTCGCCCCGCTGGTGCCTGCGCTGGCCGCCGGGTGCCGGGTGATGATCAAGCCGTCAGAATACACGCCGCGCGTGGCCGACATGCTCAAGGAGACGCTCGGCGCCCTCTATTCGGAAGACCATGTCGCGGTGATCACCGGCGGGCCCGATGTCGGTCAGGCCTTTTGTGACCTGCCCTTCGACCATCTCTTCTATACGGGCTCCACCCATGTCGGCCGTCTGGTCGCGCAGGCCGCGGCAAAGAATTTGACGCCTGTCACGCTGGAGCTGGGCGGCAAGTCGCCCACCGTCATCGCGCCTGATTTCGACATCGAGGAAGCGGCCAAGACCATCGCCTGGGGCAAGTATTTCAATGCCGGGCAGACCTGTGTCGCGCCCGACTATGTGCTGACCCCGAAAGGATCAGAGCAATCACTGGCAGACGCGATCATTGCCAATGCCGGCAAGTTCTGGCCGTCTCCCGACGCCAATGATGACTACACAGGCATCGTCTCCGAGCGTCACTACAAGCGCATTACCGACATGGTAGAAGAAGCGCGCGCAGGCGGTGCCACCGTGCTGCAGGTTCCCACCGAAAGCGGGACGGGCGGCAATCACCATGCCTTCCCGCCGACAGTGGTGCTCAACGCGCCTGCCGATTCAAAGCTGATGACCGAGGAAATTTTCGGTCCCGTCCTGCCGGTGCTCGGCCATGACGGGCTGGACGATGCCGCGCGCCAGATCAACGAGCGCGATCGTCCGCTTGCGCTTTATGTCTACACCAAATCAAAGGCCACAGCGCAGGGCTTCCTCGACAAGACGATGTCCGGCGGGGTGGGCGTTAATGTGCCCATGCTCCATTTGTCGGTCGAAGACCTGCCCTTTGGCGGCACCGGCGGATCGGGCTATGGCGCCTATCATGGCGAGGAAGGCTTTCGCACTTTCTGCCACGAGCGCAGCGTGTTCCACGCGCCGGTCTGGCATCCGATCCGCCTGATGGCGCCGCCTTACGGGAAGCTGTTTGAATTTTTCAAGAAACTGCAGGCCGGATAGGCGCCCGGCGCTTTTTCAGATGCAGGCAGATTGTTAATCTCGCGCGGCTTGCGGTGGCGGGTCACGCGATGAGGGGGCTATCATGGTAAAATGGATTGTGCGCAGCGTTATTGGCGTTGTGGCGCTGGTGCTGGTTCTGGTGCTGGCCGTAGCGGGCTGGGCGAGCTGGCGGTTTGTCGGCTCTCAACCCCGCGTCGAGGGCGAGGTACAGCTTGAGGGCGTGAGTGCACCCGTCAGCGTGGTGCGTGACGCGTACGGCGTCGCGCACATTTTCGGCGAGACCGATGCGGACGTCTATTTCGCGCTGGGTTATACCCATGCCGCCGAACGCTTCTTCCAGATGGACCTTTACCGCCGCACGGCGCAGGGACGCCTGTCAGAGCTGTTTGGCGAGCGCGCCCTGCGCGCCGACATCCGTGCGCGCACCTATGGCTTCCCGGAGGCTGCCCGCCATGCACTGGCAAACCTTTCCAGCGAAGCCCGCCTGGCCATGGAGGCCTATGTCAGCGGCGTGAATGCCCGCCTGGAAGAAGGCAATCACGCGCCCGAATACATGCTCCTGCGCACCCGCCCCGAAGCCTGGACACTGGCAGACTCCGCTGCTGTCGTCATCGTGCTGGCAGACGATCTGGCGGTCGGCGAAGGCGAGGACCGCGAGCGGGCACGCGCGGCCTCGGTCCTTGATGAGACCATGCTGGAACAATTCCTGACGGCCTTTCCCGACTGGGCGCCGACCACGCTGAAAGACGACGATATCAATGCCGCCTTTGGCGATATCCGCCGCGAGACATTGCCGCCGCCTGCAGGCACGCAGCCTGACAACGAACCGGGCTCCAATGCCTGGGTGGTTTCGGGCGACCGCACCGAAACCGGCGCCCCCTTGCTGGCCAATGACCCGCATCTGGGTCTCTCCGCGCCCTCTATCTGGTATTTCACCCGGCTGAACCTGTCCTTCGGACCGGTACTGGGCGCATCCCTGCCGGGGACGCCCTTCATCACCCTTGGACGCAACGCCCACGGCGCCTGGGGCTTTACCAATACCGGGTTCAAGGTGATCGATCTGATCGAGCGCGATCCGGAGACCACGCAGACCAATACACGCATCGAGGAAATCCATATTCGCGGTCAGCGCGACCCGTTCGAACTGACCGTGCGCGAAACCGATGAAGGACCGGTGATGGACCGCGAATGGTTCGACCATACCGGGTTTGACCCTGACGCGCTTATCGTGCGCCGCTCGACCGTGTCGGATCCGCGCAACCGCGTGGCCGACGCGACGCTGGCCATCATGCGCTCCACAGGGTGGAACGATTTTGTCGAGGCCGGACGCGGCTGGACTGCGCCAATGCAGAACATGCACTATGCCGGTGTTGACGGCACGATCGGCTACACGACGGCGGGTCTGCTTCCCATCCGTGATGAAGACGGCGAGTGGACAGGTTTCGTGCCCTTCGAGGAATTGCCGCGCATTGCCAATCCCGCTGGCGGCTCCATCGCCTCGGGCAATAATCTGCCGGCAAGCGCGGCCTATCCCTACCCGCTGCCCGGACGGTATGCCGTCCATCGCGCTGTACGGATAGAGGAGATGCTGGCCGAACGCCGTCTTCATTCACAAGCCGGCTTCATGGCCATGCAGATGGACGTGACCTCCTCCATGGTCGAAGCGATCCTGCCCGCCCTGCTGGCGTCACAGCCCGAAAGCGAGCTGGGTCTGGCCGCCCTGGCACGCCTTGAGGGCTGGGACGCATCGCTGGACGCCGAGGGACCGGAGGGCCTGATCGTATCGGCATGGCTGCGGGTGCTGACCGACGCCATCTGGGCCGATGAAACGGGCAATCTGGCGCGCTATTTCCGCGGGCCCCGGCCTGTATTCGTACAGGAGGTCCTGAGCGGGGATGCGACATCCTGGTGCGATGACATCACGACCACGCAGATGGAAACCTGTCCGCTGATTGCCGGACTGGCTCTGGATACAGCCATGGCCGAGCTGGCGCGCACCAATGGCGAGGACATCGCCAGCTGGCGCTGGGGCGACCACGCGCAGGGCTATTTTGCCCACCCGATGGATAGCCTGCCGGTTCTGGGCGACATGTTTGGCGTACGGGTACCCGTGGGCGGTGACGGCACCACCGTCAATGTCGCCAATTTCAGCTATTCAGGCGAAGGGTTCGACATTGTCCACGCGGCATCCTTGCGGGCGATCTACGACCTGGCAGACCTGAACAATTCGCGCTTTATCCACGGACCCGGCCAGTCGGGCCATCCGCTCTCGCCGCACTATAACGATCTTGCGCGGCTGTGGTCACAAGGCGAGTACTTCCAGATCCGCGATGACTGGACACCCGATACGGCGCCGGAGGGGTCCCGCCGCCTTACCCTGACACCGCGATAGGAAAGCTATGCAGACCCGTATCGTCGATCTGGCAGGCACGGAGGTCAGCTATCGGGTACGGCATTCCCGCCGGCGCACGATAGGTCTGCGTATCGATGCAGACGGGCTTGTGATCACCCTGCCCCAGCGCACCCCGGCCGTCGAAGCCGACCGGGTGGCGCGAGACCGGGCAGGCTGGATATTGCCCAGGCTCGAAAAATGGAGCGCCCGGGCGCGACCGGAGTTTACCGGCGCGCCGGGCGAAACCATTGGCTATCTCGGCCGGGAACTGGCCGTACAGATTGAACCGCATGCCCGTGCGCGCACGCTCATCAGCGTCCACGATGATCATTTGCTGGTACAGGTCGACGAACGCCTCGATCCGGCTTTGCGTACCGCCACGGTCTTCAGGGCTGTGAAACGCTGGCGGGCCGATACAGCCCTTGCCTGTTACGCGCCGCGCATCGCCGCCTATGCGCAGGCGCTGGGCTTGGACGCACCGGCGGTAAAGGTGCGCGCTCAGGAATCTCGCTGGGGCAGTTGTTCATCTGACGGCGTGATCCGCATGAATGTCCGGCTGATCGCCTTTCCTGAAAGCGAGATCGACTATGTCTGCGCCCATGAGGCTTGCCATCTCATCGAGATGAACCATTCAGCGCGCTTCTATGCCTTGCTGGATCGCCTCATGCCCGATCACAAGGCCCGCCGCCGTTCGATGCGCGAGCGTACGCCGCCCGGATACGCGTACTGACAACGCAAAACGCCGCGCCGGAACATCCGGCGCGGCGTGAAATTTCGCTGTCCCGAAGGACGCGCGCTGCCTACTAGCGGCGAGCCGTTGCCGTACGCGGCAGCAGGCCTTCGCGCTGGGCGCGTTTGCGGGCCAGCTTGCGGGCGCGGCGGATCGCCTCCGCCTTCTGGCGGGCGCGCTTTTCAGACGGCTTCTCGTAATGGTTGCGGCGCTTCATCTCGCGGAAAGTACCTTCCCGCTGCATTTTCTTTTTCAATGCCTTGAGCGCTTGCTCGACATTGTTATCGCGCACGACGATCTGAACGATGACTTACTCTCCCAGGTCCTGCAACGGGTCCGGTCTGGCCGGTCACCCAAAACTCTAACACGAAAAGGCGTAACAGTGCGGTTCTAGATCGCCTGTTCCGCCGGAAACTTTGCGATGAGGCGCGGGTGTTACCAGAGCCAGCCGCTGGTGTCCATACGCATCGCGGCATGCTGACGCGATGACGCGCACACAATTTCGCACTACATTAAACCCCATGAGCACACAAAGCACCTCCACCCGGCCCAATCGCTCGCGCGCGGACGCCGCCCGCGCCCGGCTGCTTGACGCTGCCTTGCCGCATGTGCCGTTCGAGGGTTGGTCAGGCGCGCTGCTCCGGCTGGCCGCGCGTGATGCGCGGATGAGCGCAGACGAGGCCGCGCTCTACTGCCCGGACGGCGTGCTCAGCCTGATCGTGTTCTGGTGGCGCGACATGGATGCACGCGCCCGGGACGCGATTTCAACGGGCGAATCGCCCGCGAAGATTCGCGAGCGCATCCGCCGTGCTGTCCTGCTGCGCCTTGAAGCGGGCCGTGGCCACGAAGACGCTCTGGCGCGCGCCCGCGCACGGCTGCTCCTGCCCGATGGCATTGCCACCGGAGCCGAACTTGCCTGGAACACGTCTGACATGTTGTGGCGGGCCATCGGCGACACCTCCACCGATGCCAACTGGTATTCCAAGCGCGCAATTCTGACCGGTGTATGGACGTCCACTCTGGCCATCTGGCTCGCTGAGGCAGACGCCGAAAAGCCGGACACCCATGCCTTTCTCGACCGGCGCATCGCCAATGTCATGGAGTTTGAAAAGGTGAAGGCGCGCGTCAACAAACAGCTCGCCCGTCTGCCCGATCTTGCCGCCATGGCGGCGAAAATGCGTTACGGCACGCGGTAGCAACAACGCATTATTGAAATTCCGGACGGCCCATCCTTTTCCTCCCCCGTTTACGGGGGAGGTGGCGAGCGCCAGCGAGACGGAGGGGGGGAGCCTTTATACATAGCCCCCTCGCCACTTCGCGTGTTCGAAGCCTTGCTTCTCACCCCGCCCGCAAGCGGGGGAGAAAACGTGGCATTAAGCGCGTTTCTTCTTGCCGCCATCGGGCGTGTATTTATTGACCTTCTCGCGCACCACCACCGCCCCGGCAATCACGATCACCGCCTCGCCCAGCGGCGGCTCGCCATAGCGCGCGGCGAGATCGCCGAGCGTGCCGCGATGCACGCGCTCGAACGCCTTGGTCAGCTCGAACGCCACCGCGCCCTGGCGCTCACCCAGAATCTGCGCGGCATCGGCCAATGTCTCTGCCAGACGCTGCGTACTTTCCATGATGATCAAAGTGGCCGGATCACTGACGAACGGCTCCAGCCAGCGCTGGCGTTTGCCACTTTTGCGCGGCGCAAACCCCAGAAAGGTAAAACGGTCGGTCGGCAGGCCGGAGACCGCCAGCGCCATGAGGACCGAGGACGGGCCGGGTACCGCGCTGACCTCGAAACCCGCCTCGATCACGGCGCGCACCACCCGGTAGCCGGGATCGGAAATGGCGGGCATGCCGGCATCGCTGACCAGAGCAACGCTTTCGCCCTGCTCAAGCAGCTTCACGATCCCCGCCGCGCTGCTCTGCTCGTTATGGTCATGGCAGGCGATCAGGCGCGGCGGCGTGATGCCTGTCAGGTCCAGCAGGCGGCGCGTTGTGCGGGTATCCTCACACGCAATGACGCTGACCTCGCCGAGAATGCGCGCAGCCCGTGGCGGCAGGTCTTCCAGATTGCCGATAGGCGTGCCGACAAGCCAGAGCCGGGGGCCTTCATGGGGGGTTTCAAGATTGGCGCTCGCGCTCATGATGCAGCGTTCTAGAGCGTATTGCGCGTTTCTGGCCAGTACGCACTTTCAGATTGCGCACGGGCCTATTAACCTGTCGACGCTGGGAGACGAAAACTGGGGAGACGAAAAAATGCCGATGAAAGGAAAGATGCGATGATCAGCATTTCCAGACTACTGGTAGCAAGTGTGGGCTCTGTTACCCTGACAGGGCTCGCAGCATGCGAGGACAACGGGGCCGGCTGGGTCGATGTCCAAGAGGCCGCCACCACACCGGCTGCCCAAACTGATAGCGGCGCACAGGAAGAGGTCTCTACCCGCGAGCAGAATTTCGACGCTTATGGCTTTTACATGCCGCAGGGCGGCTTGCAGTTTGGCAATTGGCGTCTTCACCATGTCAGCATTGCGCCGGACTTCGAGTTCGAGGCGTGGGAGGCCGGCGGCCGCCGTGACGCCATGCCCTTTGGCCCTGTCTTCGTCGACTTTGAGGATATCAGCAGCCCGACGGCCACAAACGAGCTTGGGCAGGAATTCCACACCGTGTCGACGCGCGTGCGCGCCGACTATTACCGGATTGAGGACGGGGCCTTCACCTTCCGGGGTACTGACCCCGAACTCGGCGACGTGATCATTGACGGCACGCTGCATGGCGATGTGGTCAGGGCAGAGGATACCGAACGGCCTGCCTTCACTGGCGGTATCGAGGTGGGCGGGGACCGCATCCGCAATACCTCGCTTTACTGGTATGGCGGTCATTAGCTGAGCAATCAGGACGGGTCAGGCGTGCGCACTCTGACACGGGTGCGCGCGCTGCGGCCTGCCTCATCGACGACGGTGAGCTCGTAAAAGCCTGGCCCGTCAGGTTGCCAGAGGAACTGGCCACCTGCATCTGTGGCCAGCGGCACCCCGCGCTGATACCAGCGCAAGCGTCCCGTCCCGCGCGCAGACAGCGCAAAGCGGCGCTCCGGCCCGTCGGCCCACACCTCGGCGCCATCCGGCGGAAACACGATGTCGGGCCCGCGCACGCCCGGTTCAAACCGGGCCAGCGGTCCGGCGGGACTGGCACTGGAAGCAGGCCCGGGCAGTGGTGCAATACCGGAAGGGTCTCGCCGGGCGATCCGGTCGAACACGTCGAAAAGGGCAGGCAGCGCAGCCCGGCGTCCGGTCTCACCGGGGCGCGGCGCACCGTCGGCCTGACCCACCCAGACCACAACCGCGTAATTGCCGGACACACCGGCGGCCCACGCATCGCGAAATCCGTAAGAGGTGCCCGTCTTATAGGCGATGGCAGGTGCGCCGGCCGTCAGCCGGGCCGGCATGCGCCCCGGCGGGGCGGGTGAGCGCTGCAGGACATCCAGCAGCGTTGAAGCGGACTGTTCGCTCAGAAGGCTATACCCGCTGGCCGTCCGGTTGGCCTCGGCCGCCTCGGACGTCCATGCCAGCGGCAGCGCCTCGCCGCCTGCGCCCAGCGCGGCAAACATGACCGCAACCTCCTGCGCCGTAATCCCGAGCCCGCCCAGCGCAATGGCAAGACCCGCATCTCCCTCGCGCGAACGCGGAACAATTGCCCTGCCGCCGGCAAAGCTGAGCGCGGCCAGAAAGCGATTGGCCCCGACGGCATCAAGGACCTGGACGGCTGGCACGTTGAGCGAGTGCTGGAGCGCCTCGGCAATCGTCACATCGCCGCGGAATGTGCGATCAAAATTCTCAGGATTATAATCGGAAAAGCGGCGCGGCAGATCGGCGATGCGCGTGCCCGGTCCGGCCAGCCCGTCTTCAAACGCCAGCCCGTAGATGAAGGGTTTGAGCACGGAGCCCGGCGAGCGGTTACGCCGCGTCAGATCGATCCAGCCACCGGCCCGGTCCCGACCGGCAGACCCGACAGCGGCGCGCACCTCGCGCCCGTCGAGCGAGACGACCAGCGCCGATGCCTGCACATCCGGGCCGGCATTGTCGGCGAGTTCACGCATCATCGCCTCCAGCTCGGTCTGCAGGCGAATATCGAGCGTGGAGCGGATTTCGCCGCCAGCGCGCGCCAGATGTTCAGCCGCATGCCAGGCGAGCGCGGGAAACGCCCTGCGCTGCGGCGCGGGCTCCTCGGCCGCATCCGCCGCGCGGTCAGCACTAATCAACCCGGCGCGTTCCATGCGCGCCAGCAGGCGGGCTCTGGCTGCAACAGCCGCATCAGGGCGCAGGTCCGGACGGCGCGCCTCGGGAGCTTGCGGCAAGGCGATCAGCAGCGCGATCTCGTCAGGGGTCAGCACATCGGGCTCATGCCCGAACCACGCCCAGCTGGCCGCGCGCACGCCTTCCAGATTGCCGCCATACGGGGCCAGCGTCAGATAGGCTTGAAGAATGTCCGCCTTCGAATAGCGCCACTCCAGCTGGATCGCGCGCACCATCTCGGTAAGCTTGGCAAGGATGGTCCGGCGCGGACGCGGCTCCAGCAGGCGGGCGGTCTGCATGGTAATGGTGGACCCACCCGAAACGACCCGTCCCGAACGCGCCAGCGAGGCCGTGGCGCGCAGCATTGCCAGCATGTCCACGCCGTCATGGGTGAAAAACCGTTGATCCTCGATTTCGATCAGGGCGGCCAGAAAAGCCGGGTCGACGCGTGCCGGATCAACCGGCAGACGCCAGCGCCCGTCCTCCACCGGAAAGGCGCGCAAAGGCCGCCCCTCGCGGTCTGTTACCAGAGCGGACACGTCCGGCATGGGCGGGGGCGGCAAGGCCCGGTCCAGCCCGCCCAGAATGACGCCGGCCAGCACAAGGCAGGCGAGCGGCAGCGCCGCCCGCCTGGACCCGCGTGTCAGCCAAGTGCCCATCACGGACGAATGACAACCCGGCCAGCTTCAGAGCGCGCGAACACGTCCGGCCGGTACATGTCTTCCACCACTGTGCCGGGCTGGGTAAACGCACCCGGCGTTACGGCGCGGACCATATAGGCCACACGCACCGGATCGGTTCCGCGCGTATTGATGGCCGCTACGAAGCGGTCATCGCGCGCTTCTGCGGCCTGCGTGGGCGCCAGATCGCCGAGGAAGGCATAAGGACCCGTGTCGCCCGCATCGCTCTGGCGTAATACCCCCTCGATCTCGAAGCCCGCAGGCAGGAGATCAGCAACGATCAGCGGCATGGCGCGGGTCTGCTCCGGCGTGACGGTCAGCGCGATAATGATCTGGTCGCCCCGGCGAATCGCGGCGGTATCGACATTATTGCCCCGGCGGTCTGTCAGGGAGCGTTCCACTGACACACCTTCCGCAGCGCTGTCCGGCGCCTCCATGGGCACGCCGCGGGCCAACGCGGTGACCCATACAGGCTGGTCACCCCGGTTGGTCAGCTCCCGGCCTTCGTCCAGCCCATCGGCATCCAGTGTCACCGAGCGGGTCTCAAGCGACTGCCCGTCCCATTCCAGCGACAGGGCCTCGGCATCGCCGGCGAACGCCCGCGCGGCCATCAGGACATGGGCCTGCTCCTGCGTGGTCATGCGTGAGGCTTCCGGCAAATCCCTGGCAAGACGCGCCACCAGCCCCTCCACCCGGTCCTCAACGCCTGCTTCGGCAACCAGCGCCGTGACCCCGGCCAGATCGCGCACCGGCGTCTGGTACCAGTCACCGGAGTTGTTGTAGCCGAGTACAGAAATGGCGCTGTCAAAGGCACTGACCGCGCGCGCGCGGTCGCCGATTGACGCCAGGCCAGCCCCGATCTGGGCACGCGCCAGCGGGCTTTCTATCCGGCCCAGCAGTTCGTCATGCAGATAGCGCAGGCGCGCCCGGTCACCCCGGCCCGCACGGGCAAGGACGTAGGACGCATAGGCCGAGCTGCGGTGATTGAGACGGTCTGCCGTATCCCGGCTCCAGCGCTGGTCCGGGACATCGGAGTCATAGCCATAAGCCTGCCACAGATCACCGCGGCCGACCGGCACCAGCGCATCGAGCGCGCGCGTCAGCGCCGCGCGCGGCACGCTGTATCCGGCCTCTGAGGCGCGCATCAGGAAGTCGGTTGCATAGGCGCCAAGCCAGGGCGAAGCCTGGCCATCACCAATCCGCCACAGACCGATGGCCCCATCCTCGCTCTGGCGGGCAAGCACCGATTCCACGGCGCTGCGGATGACGTCATCGGCATCAGCAGGCGCATCAGCCCCGGACAGCCCGGCCATCTGGCTGGCATAGAGCAACGGCAGAGCGCGGCTGACCATCTGTTCGGTGCATCCATAAGGATAGCCCGACAGAGCCTCGTAAATGGCGGCAGTATCGATGGGCGTGGCCGCAATGGACAGCTGCACGCTGCCGCTGCCCGGCGCAAATGCGGACAGCGCGTCTGCAGGCGGCTGCCAGCTTTCGCCCGGACGCAAGGTCCGCCGCGTGATCGAGGTCATTGGCAGGAAGGCTGAACGCACCTCTATCGGATAGGCGTGCGTGACCGTTTCTCCGCCCGGCCCGGTAACGGCTAGCGACAGATCGACAATGCCCGGCGACGCGGCAGCCGAAAGGGGCACGGCGCGATCAACCCGCTGGCCTTCAGTCAGGCTTTGCTCGAACTGCGTATCGTCAAAGCTGACAGGCCCGTCCGCATTGACCACGACGCCATACTCGCCGGCCGCGCCATCCACATTATCGAGGGTCAGCGTTGCCGATGCGGTGTCGCCCGGAGCGAGGAACCGCGGCAGGATCAGCTCTGCCGGTACATCGTCGCGCACCGTCAGCGGCTGACTGGCCGAACCTATGCCTGACTCCGACCAGGCTACCGCCATCAGGCGCAATTCGCCGTTGAAGTCCGGTATGTCGAAACTGATCTGTGCCCGGCCCTGGCCGTCAAAACGCACCGGCCCGGAAAACAGGGCGACCGTGCGCGTTGGCACGACAGACAGGCCTGCGGCTCCGATCTCGTCACCGCCCGAACGCACTTGCGCCGCTGGCCCCTGATTGGGATCAAGCAGGCGGCCGTAATCATCGAGCAGGTCAACATCCAGCTGTGCCTTGCCGAAGAACCAGCTTTCCGGATCAGGCGATGTAAAGCCGGTGAGCAGCAATATGCCCTCATCAACGGCGGCAACCGTCACCCAGGCCTCCTCGCGCTGCGGCCCGTCACTGGCCGTCACGGTGAAGTCGAAACGCTCGCGCGGCTCGATCCGCTCTGGGGCATCCAGCGTCAGCTCGAAGGTGCGGTCTTCCACATTGACCGGCATGTAGAGCACGCCGACAGCGCGGCGCGGCGTTGGACGGCTGACCGGATCACGCGGCGTGAACACCGACACCATCACATAGGCGCCTGCGCCCCAGTCTTCGCTGACCGGCAACTCAACCGTATTGGCACCTTCTTCCACTTCCAGCGTGCGCGACGTGATCACCCGGTCGGTGGCGACCACCAGCTCTGCCTGCCCCGCATAGGGCGCAAAGATCGAAACCGTGGCTGTGTCGCCGGTTTCAGGCGCGTCAGCAGGCCCTGACAGCCGCACGCGGTCCGGCGCGGACTCGCCGTCCTCGGGGCGTCCGCCATAGCCAGACCAGAAGCCGAAACTCGCAATATCCTCGCCGTCAGCCGACACGATGAGTGTGTAATCGCCCCAATCGAGCGACGGGGTTTCAACCTCCGCCGGGCTTTCACCGTCCAGGCGCACCACACCGGATTCAATCGGTACCACCCGGCGTGAACGCCGCCAGCGCCATTCACCATTGTCAGTGCGGTACCAGTCATACTGCCAGTCAGTGCGGATCAGCCGCCAGTCCGCTTCCAGCGCCAGAGGGGCGCCATCGGGGCCGACAGCCACCAGCTCGAGGCGCGCCGCGTCGCCGCGCCGCACAGTCTCATCACCGCCTGCTATGCGGATACCGGCATAGCGGTCACGCGGACGGTAGGGGATGCGCACATCATCACTGACCGCGCGCCCGCCCGGCTCTTCCACCGTAATCACGGCACGGGCCCGCAAGGGCAGCGTGGAATCGCGTCCAACCGGGCCCGGAGCAACCGGCATGGCCGCGTTGCCCTGACCGTCCGACAAGGTGTCCGGCAGGTCGATGACCTCCTCGGCAAACTCCTCGTCATGAAGGCCGAAGCGGAAATCAGAATAGGCCGGGAAGGGGGCGGGGTCGGGCTGGATACGGGCTGTGCCGCGAAGCTGCAAACCCGCGCCCGGCGCGCCGTAGAGGAAGCGCGCGAATGCATCCACCATGCGCGTCTGACCGGCACGGATAGGCGTTTCAGTATCGGCTTCCAGTGTCAACGCCACGCGTTGAGGCACGAAGTCCTCAACCGATAACGGTTGGCTCGCGACCTCGCCCACACCATCAACACTGACGGTCAGGCGCCAGCGCCCCCTGGCTGCCTCGCGGGGCAGGTCAAAATCGTGGAACACCGCGCCGGCCTGCCCGGCTTCGTCAAAACGCACTTCCTCATGGGCGAGCCCGTTTGGCGCATAGAGTGCAATCGTACCCGGACGCCCGGTCAGGGCGCGGCCCTCCGCATCGCGTACCATGGCAGAGGCATGGATCGTCTCGCCGGGACGGTAAATGCCGCGATCAAGCCATATATAACCGTCCGCGCCTTGCGCGCGGCTACGCCCATCCACAGGCTGGGCGGACAGATCCACCGGCGCCCTGTCGAGGTCCAGCACGGCGAAATCACCTTCGGGCCCATAGGCCAGAAGCAGGCGCGGGGCATCGCCTTCACGGCCCGACACCAGCGCCTCGCCAAAGCGCACCCGGCCGCGCTCATCGCTGCGCGCGGTTGCCAGTACCTCGTTGGAGCGGGCAATCAGCTGCACCTCGACACCCGCTGCAGGCTCTGCGCTTTGCAGCGAGCGGACAATCGCGTCGATCCCGTCTCGCCCGCGATAGGCGGTGAAGGCCAGATCGGTAACGATCAGCCAGCGCGCCGCGCGTGCATATTCGCCATACCGGTCGGTATCAATTTCGGCGAGGTTTTCAGCGCGCAGGAAATAGGCGCCCGGACGCAGGCTGCCGATCGTGTCGGCGAGTGGAAATACGGTGGTCGTCATCGCATTGGCGTCGCCGGGCGTATCCATTTCACCCTGCCAGACTGGCGAGCCGGCCTCACCGGGCTCCTCTTCGGAATCCAGCCAATACCATTCACCAGAAGCCGCGTTGAAACCCGACGTGATCTGGCGGAAGGCCAGAGCCCGGTCGGTCACACGCGTGACGGTCATGCGCACCGCGTCGACATTGACCGTTTCGATGGCAACACCATCGGCGTCCACACGCGGGAGGATGACGCCTGTGCCTGCAAAGCCGACATAGGCCGGGCGCGAGGCAAAGCTCAGCGTATCGCGCTCTTCGGTTTCCAGACGCCGTCCGTCCGCAGAGGGCAAGCCTTCACGCAGGATCAGCGTGCGCGTCTGGCCAAAGCTGAGACCCCCGATGCACAGCCGCGATCCGTCGACGTCAAGCGCGACGGGTTCGTCAACTTCAACATAGGCGCTGTAATCGGCGTCGGGGTCCAGCGGGCCGGAAAAGGTCAGGCAAAGGCGCGGTGCGTCGCCATCCGTGTCGGTCGCATAGCGCAGATATTCAAACCGGGAGGAGGCTTCGGGCGTGGCGCGCGGCGCTTCGGCAGAGCGCGATTCCAGCGCAGGGCCTTCGCCAGAAGGTTCGGGTGCGGGATCGTTACCGCAAGCTGCCAGCACCATCGCACCCGCCAGCCCGGCAATGACGGCCATGCCGCGAGCGGGAACCATCATTTTGCGCAAAACACCTGTTGCAAACATACCCACGCTCATTCCTCCCTGCCTGCCCTGAAGAGGGCATCGCACTGTGGCATGACCCGCAGCCAAACACAGCCCCCGGATAAAAATTCAACACAAGCAAGAGCCGGGAAGCTAGCCCTTCCCGGCTCTCGTACGCGGCACTCTCTAAAAGTATAGACGCGGCAGCGTTCTAGAAGTTCGCCTCAACACCCAGGAAGAAGTAGCGCCCGCGCGGACCAACAGGCCAGGACGCCGTGGTCCGGAACGGATTGCGGTCCGATACGTTGTTGACACCACCGTAAATACGCAAAGTGTCACGCACCTGCCACGCGGCGGTGAGGTTATGGCTGAAACTTTCACCCGCCATACCATCCGGGCCGTACACATTATCGATTGTTTCGATCTCAACGCCCGATTCAGCCTGATCGCTCTGGTAAAGCGTCGTCCAGCCAGCCGAGAACGGACCGCGTGTCCAGTTCAGGTTAAGCTGGGCAGACCACTCCGGCGTGCGGAACTCGCGCAAGGCCGGGTCGACTGCCGTCGGATCGGTACGGCTGGTGAAGAAGTCCAGCGCTTCCTGCTGGGACCCGATCAGGCGAACGCCAAAGTCATTCTCCCAGAGCGAGAACGCATAACTTGCGGCAAAGTCATAGCCGCGCGACTCGATACGGGCGAAGTTCACGAATGTCTGGTTCAGGAAGCGGAAGCCGCCGAACTGAGCCGATCCGGTGTCGGTCTCACGCGTGAACAGGGTGCAGAAGACATTGTTCGGGAAGTCAGTGGCATCATAGCAGGTATCGACGATTTCCTGCGCGCTGACTGCCGAAATACCGTCTTCAATCTCGATATCCCAGTAGTCAACGGTGAGCGAGAAGCCGGGCAGGATGCGCGGCGTGAAGACAAAGCCAAGCGTGAGCGTGTCCGCGGTCTCCTCGGTCAGGAACTCGTTACCCCCCAGAACACCGCCAAAGCGGGCACTGAGCGGATCGGTGTACCCCGCCGGCAGGGCCGGCAATCCGTTACCGCCCGCCTGGCAGTTTGCCGCGCGCAGGCCCGGGTCAACCGCATTGCCAAGCTCGGCGGCGTCACACGGATCGTTTGGCCGGAATACGGCCGGGTTGGTGATGAAGGTTTCGCGCAGGTTCGGCGCACGAATGGCCTGCGAGCGCGACACACGGAAGGAAATATCTTCCACCGGGGTCCACAAAAGCCCCAGCTTCCAGGTGCCGACCGTACCAACCGAACTTGAGTAATCAGCAACCCGGTAGGCCGCATCGAAGGTCAGTTCCTCGGCAAGGAACTGACCTGCCAGGATGGGAACAGACAGCTCGATAAACGCATCGGCAGCGCTGTAGGAACCAGTTGAGTTCTGGTACAGGAACAGGGCGTTGAAGCCGAGCGAGTTGTTGGCGCTCACATCCTGGATATTGGTGCCTGCCGGGAAGGGCGAGCCCGCTGGCAGTTCACCGCGCAGCCAGGGATCACGGGTGCTGGTGGCGTCTTCCTTGCGATATTCACCGCCTACAGCAAAGCTGACCGGCCCGGCGGGCAGGGTGAAGAATTCACCCAGATCACCGGTCATGAAAGCGCTGAACACCGACTGACGCAGCTCCACCGTATCGGTGGTGCGAACGCTGAAGAAGTCGCGCGCTTCGGCGCTAATGGAGTCCTGCCCGCCCCAGATATTGGCCGGCCTGCACTGCCCGTCACCCGGCGTGAAACTGAATATGCCAGCGTTGAACTCGGGAATATTGAACAGGGTGGTAAAGGGTATCGCCGTTGGATCCACTTCGCTGCGGCAGACCGGCTGGCCGGTTACCGGATCAGACACTACATCGATGGCCGCGAAAAAGCGGTCAAGGATGACTTCAGTGCTCTGTGTCTCGCTGGTGAACTGACCGTAATTGGCCGAGACTTCCCATGCCCAGCCATTCTGGAACTGGCCTTCAAAGCCACCTACAACCCGGATGGTCTCACGATCCACATTGGTCTGGGCCCCGCCCGTATCGGTTGGATCGCGCGTGATCCACAAGCCGCCGGGCAAGCCGGTGATTGCGCCCGCAAAGCCGCCTGGAGCCGTGGCGCTGGTGCCGACAAGCTCGGCCGGCAGGAAGGGATTCTCTGGTGACCCGTAGAGCAGATCGAAAAAGCCGTTCTGGATCTCTGAACTACGGCTCTCGCTGACCGAAAAGGCCAGTTCAAAGAACCCCGTCACATTGGGGGTAATATCGTAGCGGGTGTTGATATTCAGCGTGATGTTCTCGCTGCTCGGATACAGCGAATCAAGATCGTAACGATCAGGCACGCCATCGCCGCCGAACTGGTTGAAGCTGGCCGCTACCAGACCATCCTGATAAGGGCGAAGTGCGCCATTTCCATCGCGCGTCCAGCAGCCACCGGCATAGTCGAAGTTGAACGCCCCGTCATCGCCCGGGTTCGGATCGCCGAAGAAGCCCGGCAGGTAGAAGCTGTTGTTGAAACCAACAAAAGACTGGTTGCAGTCAATCGTTCCATCGCCGTCCAGATCGATATTGTGCGCAATGTCGAGGTTAAACGGCGATATGATACCTGGCGCATTGGAGATCGAGAAGGTGGGTTGCGGCAGTATCGCGCGTGACGGAGAATCGTTCCGGCGCTGGATGAGCGCCAGCTCGGCCGCGCTGAGATCTGCCGTCGTTAGCGACGTGCCGAACTGGGCGTTGTAGCGGTCGATAAAGCGCTGTGGATCGCTGGGAATGAACAGGCCGTAGGGATAGCGGAACGCGCCAAGGCTGTAGAATTGCTCGAAAAGCGGCGTGCTGGCACCGATATCGCCCTGCTGGAACCGCAGGGCAGGATTGGCCTGGTTGCGATGTATGCCGTTGTTTTGCGACCATGGGCGGTCACCGGCCGTCAGGCCGTCGTCCCGACGCCAGTCAAGGCTGACCGTAATATTGCCGCGCTCTTGGTGGAAATTGCGTCCGCCAAGCAGCTCGACATTGTATGTCTGCGCGTCACTGCGGCTGGATATACCCGTGCGGACATTGGCTGAAAGCCCGTCATAGTCGTCACGCAGGACGAAATTGATGACGCCGGTCACCGCGTCCGAACCATAGAGCGCGGACGCACCGCCGGTAAGCACCTCAACCCGCTCGATGAGCGCATTCGGGATCGATGCAACATCGACCGCGCTGGAGCCCTCGAAACCACCGACATAGCGCCGGCCATTGACGAGCGTCAGGGTACGGTTGCTCCCAAGTCCTCGCAGATTCAAGACATTATTGCCCGAAACGCTGGCTTCGGAACTTGTCGACGAAAGCAGCGCCGGCAGCCGGTTGAGCACCTCGGTTATATTGGGCTGACCCGCCTCCCGCAGTTCTACACCAGTCACCGACTGAACGGGAACCGGCGAGACCAGGTTGGGATCGCGGGCAATGCGCGAACCTGTCACCACGATGGTTTCTGCCGGGGCGCTCCCGGCCTCGGCTGCCGAATCTTGCGTTTGCGTGTCCTGCACTTGCGCGCTCGCCGCTCCAACAAACACCAGACCGGCAAGACTCGTGCCTGCGGTCAGTAAATGCTTCAAATTACGCGAATAATTAGTCATTTTATTGCCCCTTTTTTCTTGCTGTCGGCAAGCCGATAGTGGGTCAACTGACCTCAATTAAGCGCTCTGCTGGCTTGCCCCCCGGTTGAAAGCGCTACCTTGCTAAACTGTAATAAATCAGCATGCCGAGCAGGACCGTCCTGTCCAGCAAGACAGACTCTGATGCCCTTGAAAGGGCGCCCGGCGTGACGAAATTGTCACGGATTTATAAAGCTTGGACGTTTCAATTGGCGGCCATTGCCCGCTTGTGGGGCACAGCTGGCCTAGTCCGGGGCAGCCGGAAGTATGTAGCCCTTGAGGCGCTGCGTCTGGATCAGATCATCGCCGACAACCGCACGTATGGAACGGCGCAGGCGTGCAACGGCCACGTCAATCACATTGATCTGTGGCGGCAGGTTGGGGAAATCGGTCCAGACACCGGTCCACAGCGCATCGCGGCTGACCGGTTCTCCGGCGTTCTCGGCCAGCAGCTTGAGAATATTGAACTCCTGGGGTGAAAGCGGGATATGCGCACCGTTCCAGTGCGCCGTGCGCGCCTTGACCCGCACTTCCAGCCCGCCCAGCACGATCACTTCCGGGTTGGCCACAAAGCCAGCCCGCCGGGCGAGCGCTTTCAGCCGCGCGCGCAGTTCGGCGGCATCGAAAGGCTTGGAAAGATAGTCATCTGCGCCGGCATCGAGCCCTTCGACACGCTGGTGGGCCTGTCCGAGACTGGAGAGCACCAGGGCAGGTGCCGCAACGCCCATCTCGCGCAGGCGCGCCAGCAGGGCCAGGCCATCGGTCCCGTCTGTCTCGATGACCCTGTCAACGATCAGCACATCGAACGCGCTGCCCGCTCCGATGGCCAGCGCGGCGGCGCCGGACGACACCCGCTCCAGCGTCCAGTCCGGCTCGGTGGCCACGGCCTCTCTGGCCTTGTCCGCCCATACGTCCTCGTCCTCGACCATGAGTATGCGCATTGTCACATTTCCCCGATTTAGGTGTATTCACGCCGTCAGAACGGGCCACCGGACGCATCGGCAAAGGCCGCATGGTCAGGTGCGCGCGCGGCCGCCCCATGGTCAAGAACCAGCGCAATATAGCGCGGCACGTTGTCCCCGCTACGCAAAACCCGCAACGCCACTTCATGGCGCGCCAGCCTCAGGCGGACCTCCGCCTCGCGCGGGTCTGACAGCTCCGAAGCGCCAATGGCCAGCACGATATCGCCTTCGGCGAGCCCTGCTTGTGCGGCCGGGCTGCCACGGGCCACCGAGGCAACGGCCACTCCGCCCGATTCCGTTCCGGCAAAGCTCAGTCCATAACCGTGCCCGGCATCCGACTCGAAGCCCAGATCTCGCGCAATGGCAGGCTGGTCTGCATCCGGCCGTCGATCCAGCACGGCGCTGACGCGAAAGCGCGCCTCGCCGTCATGCAGGCTGAGCGCCAGCTCGGCGCCGGGAAGGGTCACAAGCAGCGCACGCGCCAGATCACGCGGTGTCGACAGGGCGATCCCATCGACGGCCAGCAAGGTCTGGCCGGGCCGCACACCGGCCTGCGCTGCCGGCGAGTTTGGATCAACGGCCTCGATCAGCACACCTTCCCCGCTCCGGCGCCCCATCGCGCTCGCCAGCGGACCATGCAGGGCACGCACCGAAACGCCGAGAAAGCCCCGCTCCATACGTCCATGTGCTGTCAGGGCTTCACCCACCTGACGCGCAACGCTGGCAGGTACGGCCAGCGATATGCCGACATTGAAAAAGGCTTCCTGCGGAATGGCGGTGTTAACGCCAACAACGCGGCCCGACGAATCAATCAGCGGCCCGCCGGAATTGCCCGGATTGAGCGCCGCGTCATGCTGGATATAGCCGACCGGATCAGCGCCATCATAAGCACGGCCAAAGCCGCCAATGACGCCCGAGCTTGCCGAGAGGTGAAAATCCAGCGGGGACCCGATAGCCACGACCGGGTCACCCACGCGCAGTGCCTCATCATCACCCCATTCCAGCACAGGCAGGTCCGCATCAATCTGCAACAGGGCCAGATCAGTCAGCGGATCAGTTCCAATGAGTTCCGCCCGCACACGGCTGCCATTGGCAAGCCGGGCCTCGATCCTGCGGGCGCCCGAAATCACGTGATGGTTGGTGAGGACATATCCGCCCTCGGCGATCGCAAACCCAGATCCGGACCGCCAGGACCAACCTTCGGTTTCCTCCGCGCTGTTGCGCGCGCCAAGCCCCTCACCGGCACCCTCGCCGTCAGACAGCAACATGACTGGCTGGCTGACAGCGCGTTCTGCGTAGACGGTAACCACCGAACGCAGCGCGATTTCTGTCGGCGACTCCGCCCTGGCGGACATCGGCCCGGGCTGGGATTGCCCCATTTGCCCCTGCAGCAGGCCATATAGCTGCGCAGCGGCAACCAGCGCGATGATGACAGCCCCCGCCAGCAGCGTGCGTGTAGAGTTGTCGTGCATGAATAACGGCGCTCCTGTAGCTCGCTACCACCTTATCCAGGCACGCATCGGCCGGGCCACTGACAAGGCCTGTCAGGTGACAAGGCTGCGCCCGCACCGGCATTTCTGACAAAGCCGGACAGTCTCGATTTGCCGCTTTTCCAGCAAAAAACATTCAGCTAGGGCTTATGCAGGCAACAGGAAAACGCCCTGCACCGGATTTTTCGAATAACCACGTCCTGTTGGCAAATGCGCAACCGTATCTTTACAGGAGTAAATCACATGAAACTCTCCATTTTGCTTGCAACAACCGCTGCCATCGTCCTTGCCGGGCCAGTAATGGCTCAGGAAACCGATGAAACGGGCACCAATTTCGCCGAAGACCAGCGCGGCGAAGGCACGACCGGCGTCGAACAGCTGGCACTGTCACAGGAGCTGTATGCCTACGGCGTGGATGCGCGTGATCCGCTCGCCGTGATCGTGGCTGCCCGCATTCGCCAGGGTGTTGAGGTTGAAGAGCGCGAATACGAGATCGCCGAGCAGGACGGCGAGGCCGAAGAGGCCGAGATCGAACTCGCTTCGGCAGCCGACATGCTCGATGAAGCGCGTGTTCTGGCACGCGGCGACGAGGCGCTGGCCGGCCTGATTGAGGAAGTCGAGGCCGATGCGAGCCGTGGCCGCGTGGGCGGTCCTGGCCGGGCATCGGGCTGGGTCGGCGCGCGCAGCACGACCACCTACAACGTGACTTTCCGGGGCGGTGAACGCGCTGCCATCTGGGCCAACGGCCCCGGCCGCACCGATCTAGACATGTATGTCTATGACCAGAACGGCAATCTGATCTGCCGTCATATCGACTATTCTGACAGCATGTCCTGCTACTTCACCCCGCGCTGGACGGGCAATTTTCAGGTCCAGATCCGCAATCTGGGCAATATCGGCGTAAGCCACAACCTGGTCACGAACTAGAGCGTATCCGGCTTTTCCGGATGCTCCCGCCGGAAACCGGCAATGCCGGCGGCGTCAGGGTTGCAAGACCCTGCGCCGTCCGCGCGCGTTCAGGCGGCTGGGTGACCGGGCTGTCAGGCATTGTCAGAAAACATCTACTCGCAGCGCCGCGGCAGCTCGCGGTAAGTTCGCGTCACGGATCCAAGTACTCTGGAGGGCTGGCCATGCGCCATCGTCTGCTCATGATTTTTGCGGCACTGGCAACGCTCGCCGGCCCTGCCCTTGCCCGTGACGATGCACCCCGGCGCCACGCCCTCCTGATCGGCGCATCAGGCTATGATGAGGAGCGGATCGGCCCGGGGGTCGAGCTTCTGGGACCCCGCAATGATGTTGCCCTGATGATCCGGGCCTTGCGCGCCTATGATGTGCCTGATGCCAACATGCTGGTCCTGGCAGATGGCCTCGATCAGACGGGCATCGACTTTACCGCTCATGGCGAGCCAACCCATGGCGGCATCATCGCCGCCTTTGCCGACATGCTGGAACGGGCACAGCCCGGAGACGAGATTCTGGTGTATTTCTCCGGCCATGGCTCGCGCCAGCCGCAGCCGGAGGGCGCGGCCGTGCCGGAGGCCAACGGCTTTGACGAGATCTTCCTGCCGCTGGATATCGGTCACTGGGAAGGGGCTGAAGGCGACCGGCAGGCAGGCGTCCACAACGCACTTCTGGATGACGAGATAGGCGACTTTCTGGAGGCTTTGCGCGAGCGCAATGTCTTCGTCTGGCTGGTCGTGGACACATGCCATTCAGGGGGAGCCAACCGCAGCGCGGGGCCGGGCGGTGAGTTTCGCACCCGCGCTGTGACCGAAGACCTGCTGGGTATACCCGCAGAGGCACGCCTCGCCGCCGAGCAGCGAGCGCAGAGCACGCGCTCTGCCACGTCTTCAGCACGTCCTGAAAGCGCGCTTGCACTGGGTGAAGGCGGCTTTGTGGCATTCTACGCAGCCCACTCAGGACAGCTGGCGCTCGAAGGCCTGATGCCCAAGGTCGGCCCGGCCGAAGGCCGTGACAATTTCGGCGTGATGACATTTCACATCGCCAACGGGCTTCTGGCCGGCGGCGTGGCCAGCTATCGCGATCTCGCCTACCGGGTGCTCTCCGGATATAATGACTGGGGCAGCCGCGCGCCCGCCCCGCTGTTTGAAGGCGATCTGGACCGGGCATTGCTGGGTGAGGGCGGTACAGTCCGCTCTCCGCAATGGCACGCCCGGTTCCTGGCCCGCGACACCACAGAAATCGAGGCCGGGTCGCTGGAAGGCGTGGGCGAGGGCGCAGTGTTCGAGATCATCGTGCGCGATCCCGATACGCAAGGCCCCCACCCCTCTTTTCCCGGTCCCTACTATGTCGAAGCCACGGAGGTAGGACAGACCGCGACCCGCGCCGTTCTGACAGCGTTTGACGGCAATGAGGCCGCCCGCGCCCTGCCCGGCCGCACGGCGTACATGACCGCCCGTCTGGTGGACCGCGGCGTGCGGCTTGCGCTGTCCGTCGCTATCGAGGACACGGCGGCCGAGCCTGACAGCCGCGAAGCCATCGCTATCGAAGCACTCGAACGGCTGGCCGCGGCCAATCCTGAAACCCTGATCGCACCGATCGAGTTTCGTCAGCCCGGTGAGCCGGCCGATGTGCGCATCCGGGTGCAGGACGGCGCGATCTGGCTTCTGCGCGCCGAGCCGGACATCATTGCCACGGGCCGTGAACGATCCGCCCGTATCACGCTGGACGACACGGCCGACACCGACGCGCTGATGAGCCAGATCGAGGCAGAACTGCAAAAGCTCGCCCGCGTGCGCAATATATTGAGCGCCGCCAGCGCGCTGCAGGGCGCCAATGGCCTGCAAAACCTCGAGCACGAGACTTTCATCTGGCGCGCTGAAGCACCGCGCCTGCCCGATAATGCCCGTGCACCCGATGACTGGGCCTGCTCCCTGCCCGACGCATCTGCCATCCCGGATGACGCGGTCTCGCTTTCAGAGCTTGGCACCAGCGAGCTTAACGCGCTGCAGCTCAGCCATTGCGACATCGTCTATGTCCGCCTGACCAATACCGGTGACACGCCCATTGATGTGACGCCGCTCTATATCGACAGCCAGGCGGGCATTCACCGGCTTCCGTTTCTGGGAACCAGCGCGACCACCCGCATAGAGCCCGGCGAGCAGCCGCGCATTGTATGGGCGGGCCTGCGCACATTCGACTGGACAACCGGCTATCCGGCCAGTGCCGGTCTGGAGCGTCTGGTCCTGCTGGCGGTGGAACGCGAACCGGGCGCTGCCATCCCGATGGATTTCGGCTTCCTGACCCAGACCAGCCTGTCGCGGTCGGGCGATGGCACAGTCAGCGATGCCCAGCGGTCGCCCCTTGGCCAGCTGATGAGTCAGGCAGCGTTCGGCGGGTCGGCAACACGCAGCGCCCGGTCACGCCCGGCGCTGGATGCGCAGGCCGGCACCGTCTTGTTCCAGTGGCGGCTGATCCCGCCCGGCGGCGAGGAAGGTTAGGCTGATGCGCTCTACCCTTGCTTTGACGGCCACCCTGCTGCTGACGGCGCCTGGGATGGCGGAAGCCCAGAAAGCCCCCGGAGAAAGCCGCCCTGCCAGCCAGGGTGTGCAGCCAGCCGCAGATGAGGCAGTCCGGCTGCACGCGGAAGGTATAGCGCATCACGCTGCGGGGCGCTTCGCTGATGCGCTGGCGCCGCTTGAGCGCTCCTCCCAGTTGATTGCCGAGACGCTTGGGCAAGGCCATCCGGCAACGCTGCGGGTGCAGCTGGATTACGCCTTGTCGCTGGAAGGAGGTCATCGTTATGCCGACGCATCCGCCATCACCGACCGGATTGTCCGCCAGGCCCGTGACCCGCAATTATTGCCTCTATTCATAGAAGCCGCGGAGATTGAGGCCCGTTTGAAAGCCCGTCTTGGCGACTATGCCAACGCGCTCGAGCTTTATGAATTACTCTACGAATACGCCCGGCAGCGCTTTGGCGCTCGCTCACGCGAGGCGTTGGACTACCGTCTCGAGACAGCCATGATCCTAAGCCGTCAGGCGAGGGTGGAGGAAGCTGAAACGCTGGCGCGTTCACTGGTGCACGACGCTTCGGCGCTTCAGCCGCCGGATTTTAACCGAACCTATCGCGCAAGATGGGTGCTGGCGGATGTCCTGCGGGAAACGCGACGCCATGATGACATGATCGAACTCTACTTGCGCAATCTCGAAGAATCCGCGCTCCAGGCCGGGCCGGATTCCGCGGTGGCGCTTGCGAGCCTGCTCGACCTGGCGATGGGCCGGGTTCATCAGGGCGAGTTCGATCAGGCGCGGATGCTCGCTGGCCGCGCATGGACCATCTATGAAAGGCGCGGGCAAGCCGATCTGCAGGCCGCTCGCGCGCTCAACATAATGGCCATCGCCGAGGCTGAGCTCGGTCCGAACGGCCTTGCCCGGGCCGAAGCTCTCACCCGGCAAGCGCTGACTATCTTGTCTCGAACGAGCGGCGCGGGCTCCCATGATGCCTTGCAGGTCCGCTTCAATCTGGCGAGCTATGTGGCTGACCAGGGGCGGATGAGCGAGGCGCAAACGTTGCACCGGGAAAACTACCGTCTCTTTGAGGACTTGCTCGGCGCTGCCCATCCTCAGACCGCGCTCTCACTGGAGGGGGCCGCCATCGCCAGTATCACTCTTGGCGCGGACAACGCGGTGCAGCGCGATCTTGAAACTGCCATCACAGCCTATGACGCGGCGCTGAGCCCTGAGCATGCCCACGCCGTACGCGCCCGCACCCGGCTTGCCCGGTTCCTGCTACAAGGTGAAACGGCGCCGGCGCGCGCGCTCGCCGTCACTCGGACCGCCGCAGCACCTATCTTTTCACGAATCTCCGATGGCCAGAATGATCTGTCAGACGAGCTGACTCTGAACGCCCTCACCACTCATGTTGACGCCCTTTGGGCGGCGGCCCGGGACGCGGAAGGTTAGGCTGATGCGCGCATCCATTCTCATCACCGCCCTGTTGCTGGCGCTCCCTGGCGCCGCGAACGCCCAGAAGGCACCGGGCGCGGACCCGTCTCCAGCCCCTGCCGCCAGCCGTCAGGCCAGCATTCCGCCCGACGCCATCGCCCGGGTCGAGCGCCACAACAACGCCGGGGCGGCTGCCTTCCAGCAACAGGACTTCGCCACCGCGACGCGCGAGTTCGAGGCTGCCTTCCTGATCTATCACCGCCATCTGGGGCTTGAGCATCCGGCCAGCGCGGTGGCGGGCGCCAACATGGGCATGGCGATGCTGGGCCAGGGCCGGTTCAGCGAAGCCCTTGAGGTGCTCGAAATCGCTGACGAGATTCTGGCCGGTGTCGATCCGGGCAATGCCCGCCGTCCGGGCATCCAGAGCGCGATTGCCATGGCCCGAAGCCGGCAGGCTCCCGGCGCGCCTGCAGGCGCAGCGCAGCCAGCAGCGCCCCGGCAAGCACAGCCGTCAGATAGTGCCAGCGGCGCGGCCGGTGCCTCACTCACAACCCTCAACGATGCTGCCGTGAGCGCCTACCAGGCGGGCGATTACGCGCGCGCCGAACAGGGCTTCCTCGATGTGCTGCAAGCCCACGAGGCGGCAGGAACCGGGAACAGCGAAGCGGCCGGTGTGTCATGGGTCAATCTGGGCGAGGTCTACACTCAGACAGACCGCCTCGCCGAGGCCGAAAACGCGCTGGCCCGCGCCCGGGCCATATTCGAGGCGATCTCGCCCACGCACCGTTATCTGGCAGTCGTGGAGAACAATCTGACATCGGTGCGGCGCCGTCAGGGTGGACCGGAAGCAGCCCTTGCCGGCTACCAGTCGGTGGTGGAACGCATGCGTGCCACGTTCGGTGACGACCACCCGAACACCGCAGCGGCGATGGGCAATCTGGCCAGCGCCTATCTCTCGCTCGGACGCCCGGCAGAGGCGCATCCGCTGCTTGAAAGCGCGCTGGAAATCGAAGTGGCGGCCTACGGAGAAGGCGCATCGCAGAGCGCCGATACGGTGAGCGGCCTCGGGCAGGCCTATCTTGACCTTGGCCGCTACGAGGATGCCATCGGCTTCCAGCAAGAAGCCCTGCGTGCGCTGGAAGCCGCCGCCGCATCCAATCCGCGCCATATCGCGCTTCTGCGCCAGCGCCTCGGCCGCGCCTTGCAGATGGCCGGACGTGCCAGCGAGGCGGAGACCGTATTACGCCAGGCGCTTACCGAGAGCGAGACCGCCTTCGGACCGGGCGCACACGAGGCTATCTCCGCGATCAGCTTCCTGGCATCAGCCCTGTTCGACCAGGCCCGCTATGCGGAGGCAGAAAACCTGCAACTGCGCGCCCTGTCAGAGGCTGCCGCTCTGCCAGAGCAGGAGCGCGGGAGCATTGTCGCGGCTCTGGAAAGCAATCTGGCCGGCAGTCTGCGTATGCTGGGCCGTCTTTCCGAGGCAGAAGCGCTCTACCGCGCCTCGCTGGAAGAAGCCGAGCGCAGCGGTCAGCCGCTCAGCATTGCCATGAGCCTTGAAAACCTCGCAGGATCAGTGCGGGTGCAGGGACGTCTGGACGAAGCCGCCGGCCTGCAGACGCGCGCGCTTGACCTTTATCGCGAAGCCTTGGGCGCAAACCACCCCGAAGCCGTGCGCGCCTTTGCCAATGCCGGAACGACACTCGGTCTGGCCGGAGACCATGAGGGTGCCGAGCGCCTGATGCGCGACGGGCTGGACGGGCTACCCGGCCAGATCCCGGAAACACACACGGCCCTGCTTGTCGCGCGGGCCAACCTGGCCTGGCTCTATCTGCGTCACATGAACCGCCCCGGTGAGGCGTTGCAGCTTTACCGCACCGCATCGCGCTCCATCGTGAACGCTGCGGTCAGCGCGGGTCAGTCGACGGCAGGCGACGCTGCCCTTTCCGCGCTGGTCGTGCGCCGCAATGACATGTTCCAGCTCCATACCGAAGCGGCATGGGCCGCCGCCCATCATGAAGGATAAGCCGATGTTCACGCGCCCTATCTCCGCGATTGCCTGCACCCTGTTGGCGTCCACTTGCCTTGCCGGTGCCGCTCTGGGCAGCACCACATTCGCTCAAGGTTCCGAAGCTTGCCGCGAAGGCTCGATGGAATATGAATGCCTGCGGGCGGAAGGGTATTGGGCCGCCCAATGGGCGATCCAGACGTCTGCCGCCCGCGCCCTCTCACAGGTCGGCGCGCGCTTTGCCTCCAGCGACGATGCGCTGGGCCTGCTGGTCGCTGAACGCCGCCGTATTGCCGACCAGCGCAGCGCCGCTGAACGCCGCCTCTATGAGGCGCTGGCTATCGGCGATGCAGCCTCACGCGAGGAAGCCAGCACCGCAGCGCGCACCGCGCTCGACACCGCCTCTGCCCGTCTTGGCGAGATTGATGCCGCACTTTCACGCGACTTTCCCGAATACGCCGAACTGACAAGTCCGCAGCCTCTGTCGGTCGAGGCAACCCAAGCGCTTTTGCGCGCCGATGAAGCGCTGATCCTGATACTGGCCGGAGACCGCTCCACCTTTGTGTTCGCGATTGACCGGGACGGTATTGACTGGGCCCGCGTGGAAATCACGGCCAGCGAGCTGGGCGAGGCGGTCGATCTGCTCCGCCAGGGCGTTGATCTCAATCACGGACGCGGGCCATGGAATGCGGTGGCCGTGCAGGCCAGCGCCGGATCAACGGGTCTGCCCGTTTTCGACCGGCAGGCAGCATTTACGCTCTACCAGCAACTGCTGGCCCCGGTCGAAAGCCGTCTGGGCGGCAAGTCACATGTCTATGCGGTGCCGTCCGGCGCGCTTTCCAGCCTGCCGCTGGCGCTGCTGGTCACCGAGGCCCCTGCGGGCGCGGATACTGATACCGACGCGCTGCGCCAGACCGCATGGCTCGGCCGCCGCCACGCCATGACCGTCCTGCCTTCACCAGCCTCTTTGCGCTCGCTCTCGCGGTTCGGGGCAAGCCGGGCCAGCGGGCCGTTCCTCGGCGTGGGCGATCCGTGCATCGGTTCAAGATCGGGAGCGGGCTGTGAGCGCGCGCCGGCTAGCCAGGGTGGCGGTGGGCAACGCGGCGGCGGCACTCGCGGCGTGTTCAATGCCAGTGCCTCGGGCGATGGCGTGTTCCTGGCCGATGTCGAGGCGGTGCGGGCGCTCAGCGCGCTACCCAACACAAGGCCCGAGCTTGTCGCTCTGGCCGAAGCCTTTGGCGCGCAGTCCACGCGCGACCTGCTGATCGGAGACGCTGCCACCGAGACCAATTTGCGAACCGTTGCAGACTTGCAAAACCGGCAAGTTATTGCGTTTGCCACGCACGGGCTGATCGCGGACGAACTGCCCGGCCTGACTGAGCCGGCCCTTGTGCTCACCCCGCCAGCTGAGGCCAGTGACGGAGATGACGGACTTCTGACCGCGTCGGAAATCGCGCGCGGCCTGACGCTCGATGCCGACTGGGTGATCCTGTCGGCCTGCAATACGGCAGCTCCGGGCGGGGCTGGCGCAGAGAGCCTGTCCGGCCTTGCCAGCGCGTTTTTCTACGCGGGTGCCCGTGCGCTGCTGGTGTCCCACTGGGTAGTGGACGACGCCGCGGCCCGCCGGATCACCACCGGCACGCTGTCAGCCATGAACGCAAACCCGGACGCTGGCCGCGCGGAGGCCCTGCGCCAGTCCATGATGTCGATGATGGATGATCCCGAATTTGCCCATCCGGCCATGTGGGCGCCCTTCGTGCTGGTAGGTCAGAACCGTCCGGCCGAGTAAGGTGCGGCTACCCGCCGACCGCCGCCAGCCGGGTGATCAGCTGGCGGACATCGTCCAGCCGGCCGGCAATCGCTGCGCCTGGCATGGCAACCGCACTTTGCAACAGTTCCAGCGGCTCCCCGTCTTCGCCGCTGCGCCGCAGAGCCGTGATCGAGTACTTGAAGACATCGGGCTCACACGCGCCGCCGGTGCCGGGATCCACCGCATAGAACTGGCCGAACTGGCCGGTATTGGTCTGCAGGATGCAGCGCTCCTCCGGGCTGAGCGACAGCCAGATCAGGGCGCGAAAATCGTCCATGGCCGGGCCAGCATAGTCTGAATGGCCCAGCCCCCTGCCACCGGCCGCCGTCGTGTCGACCGTGCTGAGGCCCTCGACCACTACCGGATAGGGCGGACTGGAATCGCCGGCGCGCGGGTTGCCGCCATTGATCCGGCGCGACAGAAGCAGCGCACGGTCAGCGCCCGAGGCATAAAGTGTCATCCCGGCGGCCAGATGATCTACCTGCGGCATCAGCTCCATGAACTCCGAGGCATCGACATCGGGCGACGCCCAGACCACCTGATCAAACAGCGGCGCGGGCGGGTCAGGATAGGTTTGTGCCAGCTCCTCCAGGGCACGGGCGAGGAAGCGATTACCCATGGAATGCGCCACGATATGGATGCGGTCGGCATTGGCCCCGTTCATCAACAGGTAGAGATAGTCGACCAGATCGCTGACATTGGCGTCATTCACCTCACGCCCGTCGGCGAAATAGCCCAGCAGCGAACCGCGCGACGGCCAGGAGTACAGCGCAGGCACGCCGTCAATCTCCAGATCGACGGCCAGCTGCGCGGCGCGTTCGGCCGCGCCCCTGAAATCGGAATTGAACCCGTGGATGAAGACCAGCAGCTCACGGCGCTGCGACGCATCCATCGCCTCGCCCAGCGCATCGGTGAAGGCGTAGTCGTCTGCGAAAGGTTCAACGCGCTCGAGAATGAAATAGTCGCCGCGATACTGGTCCAGATCACCGGGATACTCGTCGCGGCGCGGGATGGATCCGACTTCACGATTGCGCGGCACGGAGACGGTCACCACGCCAAGGTCCAGCGGGGCGGAGACCGGCCCGTAAAAGGCATTCGGATCCGCAGATCCCGTGCGCACGCGGTTCGTGCCGTAGAAAACCGGGACAATAACATGGTCAGCATTGGCGCCGGCATCAGGATCGCGCGTCAGGGCCTCGTCCTCCTCGCGCTGCGCCCGGGTCTGCAGTACGGCCAGCTCGGCCTCGACCTGCGGCAGGCTGTTTATCTCACCTGCTGCCGCAGCGGCTGCTTCCACCTCGGCCGCCGTTTCCATCAGGAACAGAAAATCGCGTGCCTGCGATGCCCCGGCCTCAATCAGCACCGCGTCCGCCTCGTCCAGTATCTCGCGCGCGCGCTCAAACCGGCCTTGCCCGGCCTCCATGCGCGCTTCGCCAATAAGCCCGTGCGCCCACGCGCCTTCAAACTCCTGCGCCGTCTCGATGAGGCTTCGCGCCTGTGCATAGGCTGCGCGCGCGGCATCAGGATCACCGCAGCTGTTCCGCCAGTCAGCCAGATCGAAATAGAAGGCGATCTGTTCGGACAGATTCAACTCCAGCGCATCAAGATCAATCGCCTCGACGCGATCGGGATCAAGCTCGCAGCTCTGGGCTCGAGCATGGCCATGGCAGGCCAGAGCGGCCACGGCAGTCAGACAAAAGCCAAGCGTTCTCATCTGCATGGGTCACTCCCGTCCACGCCCGAAGCGGCATCGGACTTTGCGGCAGCAGGGCGCTCCTGTCGAGCGCGTACAAGCCCCATAAACGCTTTTGCGCCAAGCCTGTCTGCTATTGTCAGCCGGTTGTAACGCACAAGGTTTGCCAGCGCGCCTGCGCCGGGCAATCATGCGTCAACACGCGGATAGCCACGGGGGAGGGTCACCGTTTTGTATCGCATCATTATCGCAGCGCTGGTGCTTGCGCTGGCACTTTTGCAAGCGCCTTGCAGCCAGGCACAGGACACTGAGACACCGCTTGCGCCGTCAATCGCCGATACTGAGGTCCGCGCCCTCATCGCAGCCGCGCAAGCGGTCGACATGGAGCAGGCACCCGCCGACGCGCAAGCCGCGTGGCAGGCCGCCTATGACGCCTCGCGGGAGCTGGACGGTGTTGCGGAGACGGACCGCGCAGCCCTTCTCAATCAGCTGGGTTCGGCAATATTTTACGCGGGCGGACGCGAAGATGCTCTCGCCAGCTTTAAGGAGGCTTCGGACATATTCGAGCAGGCCGGGCCGGACCATCTCGAAGCCCTGGAACAATCGCTCGGCAATGTAGCAAGCATCCTGGGTGCGCTCGGCCGGCTGGACGAAGCGGAGGCAGCCCACAGGCGGGTGCTGGAGATCCGCCGGGAGCTTTACCCGGAGAACCATGTCCAGATTGCCCGCTCCTATTTCGAGCTGGGCGTAATTCTCAACACACGCGGCGATATCGACAGCGCTATCGAGCTGGTCGAGCGGTCGCTGAATATACGCTCTGCCGTGCTGGAGGAGGGCCACCCGCATATCGCGATGACGCAGGTCAGCCTCGCGGCCATCCTGATACGCGCCTACCGCTACGAGGATGCCGCCGACCTCGCCCGAAACGCCGCTGAGCAGCTTGAGGCCAATCTGCCGCCCGGCCACCCTTTCATCGGCTTTGCCCGCTCCAGCTATGCCGGCGCCCTCAATGCATGGGGACGGTATGAGGCCGCAGAACCTCTGTTGCGCACGACGCTGAGCGCCCGGCGCGAAAGTCTGGGCGATGCCCATCCCCAGGTTGCCGATACGCTGAACAATCTGGGATCCGCGCTGTACGGACAGGGACGGGCCAGAGAAGCGCGGCCGCTTTTCCTGGCGGCACACGATATCTACCGCAATGCGGCAGGCGACGCGTCGGTAGAGGCCGCCCGCATGCAGATGAATGCTGCAGACGCGGCGCTGGCCACCGGCGATTTCGAAACGGCGCGCGCCGAGTGGCTGGAGGCTCTCAATGTCATGGACGCGGCTGGCACTACCGGCCCGGACCGGCTGCGCGTGCTGACCGAGCTGGCCGCTGTTGAGGCGCTTTCCGGCAACACGCAGCAGGGCTTTCACTATCTGGGTGAGGCGCGGGTTCTGGCTGCCTCCTATCTGCCCGAAGGCCATGAACGGCGTCATGAACTGGCTATCGACGAGGCCTGGATTTCGGCGATCGCTGGCGATGCCATGCGCTTTGTCCCGCAGGAAGTCGACGCCGCCATAGCAGCACTGGCAAGCGATCTGCGCCTGGTTGATGTCGACAATGCGCGCGACATGGCCATGCGCCGTGGCCGCGCCTTCCGCCGCGCACTCGACATCGCCTTTGCAGCCAACGATACCAATGCTGCTCTTCGCTACATGCAGCATGTCCATGCAACCGGGCTGGCACTGGCCGCAGAGGCCAATGCGCTGCGCGCCCGCGCGCAAGGTCTGGACGCTGCCAGCCTCATCCGCGCAAGGCAGGATGGCTGGCGCGCGCTGCGACGGGCAGAGGACAATTATGTCCGCGTCCGGTCAGCCGGCACCGAGCCTGACCCGCAAGCGCTGGCCGAGGCTCGCGATAGCTATTCGCAGGCAAGATCGGCCCTGGAGGCAATCCCGGGCGCTGAAGATCCAGCAAACACCGCCAGCACTGTGGGTACGGATACCTTACAGGCCGCGCTGACACCCGATCAGAGCGTGATCGCCTTTGCATTCACCGAAGGTGGCGGCGTGAGCCTGCGTATCACCCATGACCGCGTGATCATGGACCGGTTGGCGGTCAGCCGTGCAGACGCGCAAGGCCATGTCACCACCTTGAGGTCGTCACTTGAGGCCGGACTGGCGGCAAGCGCGATACAGTCTTTTCCCGCAGCGGCAGCGCACGCGCTTTACGCGGGTGTGTTCACGCCGCGTCTCGCCGACGGGCTCGAAACCCATGACCAGCTTCTCGTTCTGGCCGACGGCCCGTACCGGTCAATCCCGTTTCCAGTCTTGCTGACGACAGAGTACACCGCGCCCATGTCCGGCGACGTGGCCTTTCGCGATGCGCCCTGGCTGATCCGCAGCCACGCCGTCTCCACGCTTGCATCCTTCGCCGATCTGACGGGCGGGCAGGCCGAACGCACGCCGCGTGAGCCCTACCTGATCGGGTTTGGGGCGCCGGTCTTTGACGGCGATACGCAGGCAGACGCAATCACCATTGCAGCGGTCTCGCGCGATGCCGGCGCTAACGGCGTGCGCGCCTTGTCCTCGCTGGCACCGCTGCCCGGTGCCCGCGTGGAGCTGCAGGAGCTGGCCGGGGTATTCGGGCCGCAACGCGCCGATATCCGTCTCGGCCTGTGGGCGACTGAAACGGCGGTAAAGTCGGCCGATCTTGCCCGTGCCAGCATGCTGGTTTTTGCCACGCACGGGCTTCTTTCCGGCGAGCTGGAAACGGTGTTTGAACCCGCGCTGGCTTTCACTCCGCCCGATAATCCCGGCGCGCTTGACGATGGGCTGCTGACCGCGTCGGAGATTGCCGCGCTCCAGCTTGATGCCGACTGGGTCGTGCTGTCGGCGTGCAACACGTTTGCGTCAGACGGCACAGCCAGAGCGCCAGACCGGCTGGCGCAGGCTTTCCTCTACGCCGGCGCACGCAGCCTTCTGGTTTCCCACTGGGCGGTTCGCGACGATGCCGCTGCGTCCATCACGGCAGAAACTGCAAGACGGGCGCTGGCCGGCGAGACACGGGCCAACGCCTTCCGCCATGCCGTGCTGGCCCTGATGGAGGATGAAAGTGTACCGGGCAGTGCCCATCCGGGTGTCTGGGGGCCGTTTGCCCTGATCGGCCAGTAAAAAGCAATGTCAGTTGGTGATGAGATAATAGGCAATTTGTCCGCCGGTGAGATTGGTGATCTCGATGGTGAAAGGCTCCGACCAGACCGGCACCCACTGGCAGCTCACCGGCACGGTGCTGGCCAGCGCCTCGCATACGGCCTCTCCATCATTTCGCCGGATAGAGAGACGCAAGGTGCCAGCCCCGCGCGCCTGCAAGGAGACCCGCGCCGCACGGCCGGAGTGGAAGCTGTCACGCAGCACCGCTGCCGCACCGGCGCCGACAATGCCATTGCGATAGGCCGGACCGGCAATGCGCCCACGCACAGGCGGCAGTTCCTCGCCCAGCCCGGCAGCCATATCACGCCAGCGCTCCATCAGGTCCGGTTCACCTTCGGCCGGCACAGCGCCGCTGGAATCCAGCAGCGATGCAGCCGCGCGCAGCGCCGCGCCGTCGCTGGCCGCCTCTGCGCGAAAGCCGATATCGAGCGCGGCAAATATCTGGCCATCAGGCTCGGCAACACTGGCCAGTGGCGGCGTGGTCTGGTGCCCCGCACAGGCCGCGAGGCCTGCCGACAGGACAGAAGCCGCCGCGAGGGCGCTAAGACGTATGCGCATCGGGGAGTCCCTCATTCATGATGTCCGGGTCCAGTCTAACCCCAACCCGCGCGGCCCTGAAAGGCTTACCGCTCCGCATTTTCAGATCAACCTTCGTACGCGTCGCCGCCCTGATTGCGGTTCTGGTGAATCTGGCCTCCACGGTGATTTTCCTGATCGCGTATTTCGCCTTCGCCTATGTCTCCGACCAGACCTTGCGTCAGCTGGTCAATACCGATGCGGCGGGGCTGGTGGATATCTACACGATTGAAGGCGAGGCGGGGCTGCGCCGTTCGGTCGACGACCGATTGGCCTTGCGCCCTTTGGAGGGCGAAGGGCCTGTCTATCTGCTTGCAGACCCGGACGGCGAACCGCTGGCGGGCAATCTGACAAAATGGCCCGACGCCTTTTCGCTGGATGCTGCCTGGATAGATGGCGCCTTCACGGTCGATGGCGCACGCCTGCCGGTTCTGGGGCGGGCCTTCCTGATGCCGCAGGACTACCGCCTGTTTGTCGGCCGCTCCACCACCAGCCAGGCCGAGGCTCTGGCCCGCTTGCGCACGATATTTCTGGCCGGGTTTTTCATTACGCTGACACTGGGCGTCGCCGCCGGCCTGGTTGCCGCCGGATGGATCATGGCGCGTGTCGAGCGCCTGAACCGCACCTGCCAGGCGGTGCGCGACGGCGCGATCGACCAGCGCGCGCCCGGCGAGGACGGCAGTGACGAGTTCGGCCTGCTCTCACGCAATATCAACGCCATGCTGGACCGGATCGAAAGGCTGATCAGCGCGCAGCGCGATGTGTCAGACCTGACCGCGCACGAGCTGCGCACCCCGCTGATCCGGATCGACCGCACGCTGGCCGAGGCGGACCGCGATCCGGACCGCATTGAGCAGGCACGCGAGCAGTTGTCAGAGCTCGGCGAGCTGATCAATTCTCTGATGGACATTTCCGCCATCAGCGCCGAGATCGGCGACACACGCGGACTGGAGGAGCTGGACCTCGCCGCGCTCGCCCGTTCCATCACCCCGCTTTACAACGATGTCGCCGCCGAAAAGGGCGCGAGCGTGAAGCTCGACGCCCCCCGGCCCGTCATGATGCGCGGCAGTCCGGCTCAGCTTGGACGCCTTGTCGCCAACCTCCTCGACAACGCCGTCAAGTTCCTGCCTGACGGCGGCGAGGTGAAGGTGACCGTGCGCGAAGGGCCGGTGCTGATCGTGGAGGATAACGGCCCCGGCGTGCCAGCGGACTGGCGCGAGCGCGTGTTCATGCGCTTTGCCCGGATCAGCCATGGCGGCCCGCGTGGACATGGCCTGGGACTGTCCTTTGTCCATGCCGTCGTCCGCCGTCACGGCCTGACCGTGGATGTTGAGGATGCCAGACCGGGAGCCGCCCGGCCGGGCGCACGCTTCACCGTCCGCCCGGCTGGCAGTGAGACGGCCTAGCCGACCACCTCGTCTTTCAGCGTGCGCGCGGCCAGGAAGAAGGCGATCGACGCGATACCGCCTACCCCGCCAAACAGCACCATCGACCAGCGAATGCCTTCAGCAGCTCCCATGCTCTGGGCGAACACGTCGCTAAATATGCCCACCAGAAGCGGGCCAAGCCCAAGGCCCACCAGATTGATCACAAACAGCAACACAGCTGCCGCCGTCGCGCGTGTGCGGGGCTGGACGAGGCTCTGCGCACTGGCGAAGACGGGTCCATACCAGATCGCCCCGGCAAAGACCGGCAAGGCGAGGATCAGGAAGGACAGCGCCACATTGTCCACAAGCATGGCGGCGATGAACGGAATGACGGTAACCAGACCGGCAATGGCCGGCACAGTTGCATACCCGGCCACATTCTTGCGCGCGGCCCGGTCGGCGAGCACGCCGCCAATGAAGGTGCCGAGCGCGCCGCATATCCCGATAATGAGCCCCAGCGCGGTGCCCACAAAGCCGATAGGTCCGAAGCTGACCCCTATCATCTCGTTGACGCTGACTGCCATGGCCGCCAGGCCCTCGCCGTGATTGCGCAGATAGAACGAGCCGTAAAACGCGATATGGCCATAGCCGACCATCGCGCTCAGGGCCGCACCGATGGAGATCCACCAGAAGGACTTCTTGGAGCGAAGCTCTACAATCGCGTCAGCGAAGCTCGGCCCCTTGACAGGCAAGACCTTCTTTTCCAGCCCGCGGCGCGGCTCCGGCAGCGTCAGAAACGCCATGACCGCCAGAATGATCCCCGGCGCACCGGCAACGAAGAAAGCTGCCCGCCAGCCGAACGCATCGGCAATCAGCCCGCCCAGAGCCATGCCGGCCAGAGACCCTAGCGGTATGCCCATCGAGTAGAAGGCCAGCGCCGAGGCGCGCTGTTCCTTGGGCGTGTAGTCGGTGATGAGCGAATGCGCAGGCGGCGAACACCCGGCCTCGCCGACACCTACCCCGATGCGGGCCAGCAAAAGCTGGGTGAAATTGGCCGCCAGTCCGCAGGCGATGGTGAAAACGCTCCACACGGCGACGGCTACCGAGATGATTTTCACCCGGTCGGCCTTTTCCGCATAGCGCGCAATGGGAATACCCAGCACGGTATAGAATGCCGCGAAGGCAAGGCCGGTGAGCATGCCAAGCTGCCAGTCGGCCAGCCCCAGCTCGAGCTTGATCGGCTCGGCGAGGATGTTGACGATCTGCCGGTCGAGAAAATTGAAGATATAGATGACCAGCAACATGCCAATGGCATAGCGGCGGGCACTGGGCGCAAGCGGCTGGGTCACCGGTGTAGCCGGCGGCGGGCTGGCAATGGCCAAGGCATATCCTCCCCTGAATGTCGCGGGCTTTTGCCCGTCTGGTGTCGGGAGAGGTTAGAGCGCGTTCGCCGCGTGTGAAGCGCTTTTTCGCTCTTGATCAGTTACGCGGGCAAATCAGCACTTCGGAATCAAACACCGCGCCGACAACGAACTGGTAGCCATAGGGGGCTCCGACGCTCGATCCGCTCAGCTCCTCGCCATCGGTATAAAGCACGGTGGCAACCTGTCCCGTCTGCGGGTCTACCCGGATGACATGAGACGGGGCGAGAGCGGCTTCATCCTCAGCGTGGGCCAGGAAATCAAACACGCGGGCATGTGCGCCTATCCACAAATGCCCGCTCTCGTCCATCTCGATATTGTCGGCGCCGGTGCGCACCGGGATGGAGCGGCGATGAACGAGCGCGCCGGTATCGCCGTTGCGCTCATAGACATTGACGCTCCGGCCAAGGAATTCCGACGCATAGAGCGTGGCGCCATCGGCGGAGACATTAATGCCATTGGCATAGATCAGACCGCCGGCGGCAATACGCCCCGCCTCGCCGTCAAAATAGCTGATGCTAGCCAGCGGCAGCCCGAAATAGGCTTCCAGTTGCTGCAGTATCCCTGACTGGTAGCGCGAATCGTTGGTGGCGTAGAACTGGCGCGGGCCGACCGCCACGATATCATTGGGCGAGGACAGTTCGCGATAGGCTATCGTCTCCGCATGGAAGAGCCGCCATTCCTCATCAATATCGAAGACCTCGATTGCATGTCCGCCAGCAAGCGGATGGTTGATGACAAAGAGCCGCTGCACACCGTCTTCGCCGGTATAAAGACTGATCCCGTGCGGCTGGAAGTCCTCCGGCCCGTCAACACTGGCATAGCGCAAGGTTTGTTCAGGGTCAGCGATATCAAACGTCCAGATGCCACCTGCTTCAGGATTTTCAGAGCGGCGGTCGGCGGCAGAGACAAAGACCATGCCTGATTGCGGGTGGATCGTGACATCCTCGGTACCCGGCGCGACCTCAAGGCTCTCGCAGCGCTCAGCAAGGCGCGGTTCGTGCGGGGTGAGCGCGCCTGATGCCGGCACCATCATCCAAGCGATGCGCGCCAGCGCGATCAGAACCACAAGGCCAATGGCAATCAGAACAACACGGATCATGTAACGCCCTCCCCGGAGTAATTGCGGCCAAGGTTAACGCATGGCAGGGGGCGTTGTCTTGCGGGGAATTGGGATGCATCTGAAATCCCGGAAGGCCGAAGGGCCATCCGGGACCGGGTGGAGGATCGTTCTGGTTGAGGCCCCGGATAGCGCTGACGCGTTTGCGGGGTTTCAACCATGATTAATTCGCTACCGCTCCCCCGGCCGGTAGGCCTCAACCGCGCTTTCACGCACCGCCTCGACGGTCATCGGCACGCGGCGCATCTGCTCGTCGGCAAAATCCTGCATCTGGCTGGTATAGTGCTCGGCGCCCGGCCGGTTGGACGATCCGAAATGATGCACCGCCCACAGGGAGAATTCCCCGTCCGCATCCCATTCAGCCAGCATGACCAGCCCGTCCCCGGCCACCATGCGCAGCGTGCCGTCGCCATCGCGCTGGCCATAGACCGCGCGCAGCGTGTCCGGGCCGCCTTGCAACGGAATGGCCACGTCCCCGCGCTTGATGAAATTGACCTCACGCCAGGGCGGGTCGAGCCGGCCATGATGTTCGGCGAGATAAACCGCCGCATCGCGCAACGCCTCGTCCAGCGGCGGCCCGGCATTACCGGCTGCGCGCGCCGTACCCACCGGCTGATAGGTCAAAAGCGACAGGGCGGCATGGGGATTGTCAAAATCGGCATTGCCGTCCCACGCCTCTATGACGGCCAGCGCATCGGCCATCAGCGGCTCGTCCGACCAGTCCATGGCCAGCAGTTCATCACGCAGCTGCATGGCCTGGCTGTCCGGGTGGAAGGAATGGTCCCACTTGATCGCCAGAAGCTCTTCGCGGCTGATGGTTTCCAGCTCCGCCAGCGCCGTTGTGGCGACAAGGCCGCGATTGGTCATGTGGGTCTCGATACCGAATGTGGACGGGAAATCCGCCTCGCGTGGATCTTCATCCGTCAGCGTCACGCGGAAAGGCGTGTGGTTGGCATCGACCACATAGCCAGCCTCGGGGTCGACCATGTGCGGCAGCGCGTCAAACGGAGCAAATTCGCTCCAGACCAGATCAGAACGGTCTCCGGGCAAGGTGCCCCGCCAGTCGAGACCCGGCTCATCCAGCCGAACCGGCATGCGGGCATTGTAATAGCGCGCGATGCGCCCGGTTGAATCGCCGACGATCCGGTTGGTATTGCCCATGGCCAGCATCTCCATGGCCTCTTCGTACTCGTCAAGATTTTGCGCCCGCATCAGCAGATAGGTCTGCTCCACGCCGCGAAGATCTCCTTGCGTCGCATGACGGATGGCAAAGACGCCGCGCTCGGTGCGCAGCACCGTCCCGTGAACCGACCGCTCGATCGGCCGCGTCACCTGAAACGCGAACGGGCCCCATAGATGCACCAGCATGCGCGCCTGCGACCGTTCAAACGGCACATATTCGCCATCCAGCAGGTAGGCGCGGTCATCATCGGACAATGTAAGCTCATACACATCAATGACGTCTGGCCGGTTGATGGTGGCGGCATGCGCCATGCCCGGATTGGCGCCCAGATGCAGCACGGGCACGCCGGGGAAGGTGCCGCCGGCGAAGTTCAGCCCTTCATCGGACATCATGTGGGTTTCATACCAGGCGACCGGGCCCTCGACCGGCTGGTGGGAATTGATCACCACGCGCGTGGCCCCGTCATCGGAGCGCGCTGGCGCAACCGCGATGGCATTGGAGCCCAGCTCGTGCTGCTCGCCCGGCGCGATGAAATGCACCTGCAACTCCTGCCCGCGCGCGCCGTCACGCTGCGTGTCCGGCGCGAACAGCTCGGTCAGCACATCGCTCATCCCGTAGAAGAGCGGAAAGTAGAACGCCGCGAGCGCCGCAACATCCTCACCGGTCACCGGAAACAAATCGCGCACCCGCTCGTCAGGGTGCAGCGCGGCGTAATAGTTCAGCCCGGCAGCATAGCCGCTGAGCAGTGCGCGCGTATCGAGCGAGAGCTGGGTCTCATACTCGGCGGCGACCAGATCGGTGACGCCAAGCGCCTGCACCAGATAGGCCCCGCGTGCCTCGCTTTCGTCTGCGGCGAGCATCTCCGGCCCCAATGCCGCGCGCAGCGCATACTGGATGGTGGCAAAATCATCCTCTGAATGGGCATAGGCCAGCGCGAAGGCCGCATCGCCATCGGTGGGCCCCAGCACACGCGGCACGCCCCATTGATCGCGGAAGATTTCCGCCTCGAAATGCATGGCATCTGCAAGCGCGGCATCTTCGTCAAACTGGCGCACCTCCAGCGGAACAAGGCGCAAGCCCGCAGCAAACGCGCCCGCCACGGCCAGAGCCAGAATGACTGGCACCGCCAGAGTGATGATCCGTCCGATCCGCATGACTGCGCCCCTCCCCGTTTGGTTTATTGATGTGTCAGTGTGCACGGGCGCGAGCCGGGCGCAATCGCCCGCTTGCGTCCGCCGCCGCTGCATCGCACCATCATGCCATGACCCATATTGATCCTACCCGCGACGCCTTCACCCTGTTCAAGGGCCTCGACCGCACCCAGCCGGTCGAGATGCTCAACCTGCTAAGGTTCCGCGAGATCGCCGCCTATCCCGATGAGCGCAAGATCAGCGGGGAAGACGCCTACAAGGCCTATGGGCGCGAAAGTGCCCCGGTCTTCCAGCGCGTGGGCGGCAGGATTATCTGGCGCGGCGCACCGCAAGTGACGCTGATCGGACCGGCTGACGAGCGTTGGGACATGGGGTTTATCGCCCGCTATCCCAGCGCCAATGCGTTTCTGGAAATGGTGACCGACCCGCACTACCAGAAAAACGCCGTGCCGCACCGCCAGGCGGCTGTCGCCGACAGCCGTCTGGTACGTCATGCGGCCCTGCCCGTGGGCGATATGTTCGGCTAGACGCCCAGCAGCTTTGTCAGCGCGACCACATCATCGGCATAGGCCGGTGCGCGCTGCGCAACCGCCTCGCGGCGCACGGCGCCACCAAAGCCGATAAAGGCGTCGGCGCCGCCGCTGGCAAACGCCTCGTAATCGGTGATGCCATCACCCACCATTACAGCCAGGTCTGCGCCGGTCAGGCTTTTCAGCGCTGCGGCCACCGGACCCTTGCCACCAGAGCGCGAAAGCGGATTGTCACGGTCGAAATCGGTCACCATTCCCTCCGCGTCATACACGAAGCGGTTGGCGCGGATATCACCTGGCGTGAAGCCCAGAGCTTCCAGCGCGGGCGAAACCAGCTCGGCAAATCCCCCAGACACTGCAAACACACCTTTTGTCCGCGTGCGAAGCGTGGACAAAAGGTCGGCTATGCCCGGCATCAGCTCGGTCTTCAACGCTTCAGCCGCATCCTCGACATCGCTGCGCTGCAACCGGGCCATGCCGACACGGATTTCCAGCGACTGGCGGAAATCCAGCGCGCCAGCCATGCCTTTGTCGGTAATCTGTGCAAGCTCTGCTGCGCGCGCCTTGCCGCCACGCCGGCCCTTGAGGGCACGCGCGACGGCAAAGTCGAGGCTTTCCACCTTCAGCAAAGTGGAATCGACGTCAAAAATGATGATGCGTGCCATTGGCCCCCGCCTGTTTCCCGTCAGGGAAACTAACCCGTTGCACTGATACCGGTTCCAATCGGGCAGGTCACGCCTGTGCCGCCAATGCCGCAATAGCCTTGCGGATTCTTGGCCAGGTATTGCTGGTGATAGTCCTCAGCGTAGTAGAAGGGGCCAGCTTCGCGGATTTCCGTCGTCACCGCGCCTTTGCCCGCGCTCTTCAAAGCCGCTTCATACGCCTTTGCGGAGCTTTCAGCTGCCGCCTTCTGGTCCTTGCTGGTCCAGTAGATCGCCGAGCGGTATTGCGTGCCCACATCATTGCCCTGACGCATGCCTTGCGTCGGGTCATGGCTCTCCCAGAACACTTTGAGAAGCGTCTCGAAGCTGATGCGCTTGGGATCGTACACGACACGCACCACTTCGGTGTGGCCGGTGCGGCCCGAACACACTTCCTCATAGGTGGGGTTCGGCGTGATCCCGCCGGCATAGCCTGCCGCTGTGTTGACCACGCCCGGCAATTCCCAGAACACGCGCTCCACGCCCCAGAAGCAGCCCATCGCAAAGATCGCCACTTCCTGGCCGGCTGAAGGCCCGGCCTTCAACATTCCGCCTTTGACGAAATGCGTGGTTGCCGTGGGCAAAGCCTGAATGCGGCCGGGCAGAGCCTGATCGGCCGGAACAAGTTCGGCTTTCCATTGTGTATCGCTGCGCAGGCGCATTATCGCACTCCTGTGGATCGGATGTCCGGTCTTCAACATAGGTAGCCCGGGCCGGTGCGTCATCTAGCGCGAATGCGCCATTAGCACATATCGCTGCAATGCGGGACGCACCGCCGGTTCTTGCCATCAACCGGCCATGATTCCAGCATGATGATCCGCGCCAAAGCTGGCGCTTGGATGGCCATGCACAACTGGGGATATCAATGAGCGTACTGACGATGCTGGCCTTGATGGGTGGCGGAATTATCGTGCTGGTGGCGGGCGGGGAGTTTCTGGTGCGCGGTGCAGCCGGCCTGGCCATACGCCTGGGCCTGTCACCCCTGCTGATCGGGCTTGTCGTGGTAGGGTTTGGCACCTCCACGCCAGAATTGACAACCTCCGTCACGGCGGCGCTGGAAGGCGCGCCCGATATCGCGGTTGGCAATGTCATCGGATCGAATATCGCCAATATCCTGCTGATACTGGGCCTTGCCGCGCTTATTCGTCCCATCACCATAAATACGGCGCCCTTCCGGCGCGACGGAACGGCGCTGGCGCTATCGGCTCTGCTGGGGGCGGGACTGATCGCGTTTACAGGGCTGGAACGATGGGCCGGCGCGCTGCTGGCCGTGATGCTTGTCACCTATGTCGCCATTTCCTGGCGGACCGACACCGGCAAGCAGGACAATGCGGATAGTGTAGCCGCGCCGGTTCTCAAGCTCCCGCTCAGCCTTGTCATGCTGGCGGGCGGCTTTGCCGGTGTCATCGGCGGTGCCTGGCTGCTGGTCCAGGGCGCGGTTGCTGCGGCCAGCGCCCTGGGTGTTTCACAAGCCATAATCGGGCTGACAATCGTTGCGGTGGGCACGTCTCTTCCAGAACTGGCTGCAACCTTGAGCGCGGTAAGGCGCGGCGAGGGCGAGATTGCCTTTGGCAATATCGTCGGCTCCAACATCTTCAATATTCTGGGTATTCTGGGCGTGGCAGCGATAATCACGCCCATGCGCGTCACGGGCAGCCTGGCCGGCAGTGACCTCCTCATCATGCTGGGTGCCACCGCCTTGCTTTTGTGGGCTGCATTCCGCCATGGCCGGATCGGCCGGATTTACGGCGCCGCGTTTCTCGCCCTCTATGCGGCCTACATCACGTCCATGGCGGTTATTCCGGCAAGCTGATCCGGCACGGTCAGGCCGGCGCGGCGGCACCGGCCATCTTGTGAATTTCGGTCACCAGACCCGGCTCCAGGTCCAGACGGACCGCGAGCATGTTGAGGTAGGCTTTCTCGGCGGGCGTTTCGCTTTCGATGGCCACCAGAGAGGCGGCATAGATTTCCGCCGCGATTTCAGGAGTGGACGCCCCGGCAACCACCGCATTGAGATCAAGCGGTGCCGCCAACTCGTCAAAGACAAATGCCTTGTCCTCAGCCGAAAGGTCCAGCGTGTTCAGGCGCGCAAATATGCGCTCCTTCTCCGCCGCGTCGATCTTGCCGTCGGCCTTGGCAGCCGCGATCATCGCCCGCAGAAGCGTTCTCGCCAGTGCATCCTGGGCATCCGTATCGGTGGAGGCGGGCAGGAAGCCGCTATTGGCCGGCGCGGCCTCGTAATCGGCATCAATGGCCGGAACACTGCCGGGCTGTTACTGTGTGGCCGGCGCTGCAGCGCCCGGCTGGGCCGCATTCTGACGGCTTTTCTGCCAGGCGTGATAGGCCAGCCCGCCGACGGCGGCGACCGCTCCATATTTAGCCGCCTTGCCCAGCAGTTTGCGGCCAGAGCCGCCCATCAGCATGGAGGCGCCCAGTCCGGCGGCAAGCCCGCCGCCGCCCACCATGGCGGTGCGTCGCGCATTGGGGTCGTTCTGAAGGGCGTCGAGTATGCGGTTCACGTCGATCATCGCAGCTTCCCGGAAAAGTGAGGGTAAAGTGCCCGCCAGACCAGGCGCGCACCCCACTGTGTATTACACAGCGGGAAGGCAGATAGGGCCTGCCCATACAACCCTCAAGAGGTGCGCGGGCAGGTTACGCAGCACGTCCCTGCCAGAGTGCTTGACTGGTCACGGTTCTGGGATAGTTTGCGCCGCCTTGCGGTGAGGTGGCCGAGTGGTCGAAGGCGCACGCTTGGAAAGCGTGTAGGCGGGAAACTGTCTCGTGGGTTCGAATCCCACCCTCACCGCCACGCACCTTGCGGTGTGCACACGGGCGGCGGCCTCAGATGGAGACCGCTCAAGCTGCCGTGCGCCGCCTTTGCAGCGTTTCCCGATGAGAAATGCCTTCCGCAATTTCAAGACATCGCCCGAGATCACGCGTCTTGTGATGCGAAGTCTGCAGAAATCCGGCGCCGCTCACGCCTGAAGTCCACAACCATTTCAACCACGGCCAATCCCTCGACCGTCGGACCTACTTCAGGGACCTCCGCCACGCGGCCCTCGCCGAGTGGCGTCAGCTGCTGGCCTCTTGAGCTCGAAGAGCGCAAATTCGCAGACCCGTTCGCGTTCGTCTGACAGCACCTTGCCAACATTGCCACGAGAGGTTGCTACAACCCGCTTGCGGCGAACTGTGCTCGCTTATACTGTTACCGCACTCGCGACGATCAGGATGCCGCAATTCAATGACCGAGGCCAACTCCCCAGTCGGCATCGCGCCGCATTCCGGCTTGCGCGGGCGTAACAGCGCCGCTCAAGGCCTGCCGCCGTCGCCGCCCTGGGTGCGCGGCATGTTGCAGGAGTTCCAGGACCTGAACTCGACCGGGGACCTGTTCGAGGCGCTTCACCAGGGTGCTTTAGAGGCTGGCTTCTCGCATATCAGTTACATGGCCGGTTTCGCCCAGGAGGCTGAAAACGTGCCCGTCGGTCACGCACCCAGCAAGCTGATGCACCATTCTACCTGTCCGGGCGACTGGCTTGAAGAGCTGTTCAGTCAGCACGGACCGGAGAACGACTATGACTTCCAGCGCTTTCTGCTGGGCTACACCTCACCCTTCGTGTCTGGCGCCAGCATCTTTGAACTGATGCCGCCACTGGAAACCAAGGCGCGCGATATTCTGGAGCTGAAGGCCAGGCACGGGTTCAGCGCAAACCTTGTCGTGCCCTTGCCGACGACCGGCTACTCCAAGCCCTGCTACGCGGCACTGATGTATATTTCCGACCTGGATACTGACGCATTCAGCCGGGCATGCGCGCTCTACCACCACGTGCTCGTCGCAGCGGCCCATCTGGTACACCACAGGCTCGGCGGGAACGCTTACTCGGTACTTGAACGGGAAACCAATGTTGCGGTCTGCGTGCGGACCTTCAATCGCGAGCGCGAAGACGCCGCGTCCTCGCTTCTTACCGGCAAGCAGAGCGAGGTCTTGTCCTTGCTTGCGCTAGGCTGGCGCACGGACCAGATTTCTGACCATCTTGGCATTTCGCGCATTTCTGTTGATCGTCGTCTGCGCGCCGCGCGACTGGCTCTTGATGCCAAGACAACCGGCGAAGCCATTGCACTGGCTGTCGCCGGAGACCTTCTCGATCTGCGTCCGCCAACCGACGCGGATTGACACAAATCAGCCCCTTGCCACTCAACCTAGCCCCGGTTTGATGAAATTGTATCGCTAGGCCCGATATCCCCCCCCGTTTACCAATGACGTCTGGTTTTGCGGGGTGGGGGAATGAAGTGTCGGTCGTCAAAAAGCAATCATCAGGCATCAGGGCGCGCGCACTTCGCTCACGTCTGGCGGAGGCGGCCGCTCTGGGCGCCTTGATGGCTGCGGCCGCGCCCGCCCAATCTCAGGTCTTCACCGGCGAAGTTCTGGACCAGAACGGCGGCGGGGATTTTTCGTCCGATGTCACGACATCGCAGGATGGCGACGTCGCGCTGGGCGTATTCGGCCCTCTCAGCTTGCGCGATTCGCTGAACCAGCATCTCGATCGCGTCCGCATGACCGGTGCGCTGAGCACTTCGGGCGATTGGGCGCATGGCCTCCTGATCGAGGGCGTCGAGGGTGCTCTCGGCGACCCCCTGTTCAACCGATATGACCGATTCGACTTTGATTTCACCCCGGAGCTTGTAGCGATCAATTCAGGTTCCGGTCCGTCCTTGCTGTTGCGGCCGGGAACGATCAGCACGACCGGCGATTATTCCAACGCGATCTTCCTCTTCGGATACGCCTCGTTCGTGCAGCCACGCGTGGCCACGACCGGCGATTTCGCCTCCGCCCTGCAGCTGCGCCTGACGCCGCGCGCCTTCCCGGACCGGAATCCGTCGATTTTCATCGAGGATGTCCGGTCGATCAGAACCAGCGGGAACGGTTCCAGCGCGGTCGACATCACCTACGAAAGCTCAGCGGGATCCTTCCGGGATCGGCCGGTCGTGCTGACCAATCCCGGCCATATCGAAGCGTCGGGAGACGGGGCCTTCGATCCGTTCGAGAGCGTCTTCAGAACCGCCGACGCCATCCGGATCGGGTACGCGCCCGCCGTCACGCCCTCACTGGGCGGGCTTCGCCACGAAATTCGCAATCTCGGGTCCAGCGCCGTCATCCGGTCGCGCACCGGTTTCGCCGTCTCCACCGTGGGCGACACGTATATCGAAAACGATGGCGGGGCGATCACGGGCGATATCCTTGTCGACGGCGATCTGGAGCTTGAGTCCTCCGGCGGCCAGGTAATAGCCGACATTGTCGTCAATGGCGCGGCGGACATCTCCATCGCCGGAGGAGATTTCACCGGATCACTCCAGGCGAACGGCGCCGATGACCGGTTCAGCTTCAGTGGCGGCCGGCTGACCCTGACTGGTCCAGGTCTGGCAGGGATAGAACGCAGAATCGTCGGCGGATTGTCGGAGCTTTACGGGTCCGATGGCGGCGACTGGCTGGTTCGCGGCGGCTCGAACGTTACGATCTCAGGACACTATACCGGCGTCTTTGAGGTGGAGGACTTCGCCTCCGATCTGGTCGCCACTGTGGTTACAGTCGCGCAGGACGGGTCGGCGGGCGGGCTCTCGATCGGCCTCGGACGGCAATGGGTCAAGGTTTACGGAATTCTGGGCGGCGGCGCGGCCGGGTTGATCGACTTCGGCGACGGTGCGGATCGCCTGGAAGTGAGCACGACCGGCTCGGTGATCGCTGATGTGACCATGGGTGCCGGTGACGATGTCGTCATTATGGATGCTCAAGCGGGGATGCGGCGCCCGGTCGGCGGCGGTAGCCTCCAGGCCACGCTAGACGGCGGTGACGGCCATGACACACTGATCTTTGCCAGCGAGGCGCAAGCCCGGCCGGTCTTGTTGGCCACCCTTGACGGCCTGGGCGGCATGACCTTCAGCGGGTATGACTACGAGGCGACAGGGTTTGAAACGCTTGGACTGCGCCGCGTGAATCTCTCGCTGGGCGGCGTTCTGTCCGCGAATCTGACCGTTTTCAACGATCCCCAGATTTGCACCCCCGTCAGTCCCTGCCTCCCCGACGCGGCTATTGCGTCGTCCCTGTCCCTCGACGCCTTGAGCAGCTGGTCAGCCCGGCTTGACCTACAGGGCGTCACCACAGTGCTCACCACCGCCATCAATGACGCCCACCCGCAAGGCGATCTTCGACTCGGCGCGCGGGCCGGTTTCACCGTCGCCGGCCCATCCGGCGGCAACAGCGGAGGTGTGTTGAATCTCGCCCGGCTGACCGTTGAAGACCGTGCGGAACTGACTGTCCGTGGCGTGTTACAGGCCGATGACGTCGTGGTTTCGGGTCAGTGCAGCAACTTCAATACGGCCCAGACTTTCTGCTCGCAGATCACCGTAGACAACGCGCTCGACGCAGCCGCCCCCGGAGACCCGCTCGAAACCCGCGGACACTTCCGCGCGATGACGCTGACTCTCGATGATGGCGCGGGTTTTCTTGCCCGCCCCAATGGCGGGTTCGGGTCTTACCGGCCGGACGATCCCGGGGCAGACCCCGGGCCGAGCGTGGACATCGCCCGCATCTCGCTGTCTGGCAGGTCCTGGCTCAGGGGCGTGACGGTGGGCGGGCTGGACCAGGTCGATGTATCAGGCGGATCATTCTTCGAGCTCACAGGCGCCTTGTCTGTGGACCAGAGTCTGCGCGTCGACGACAGCGTCGTCCGCGCCGCCAGCGGCGCCGTCACGGGCTTGTCCGACACCGAGCTGCTCAATGGCGCCTTCATCGACATCGTTCGCGATTTCACCAACCGGAGCGGACTTCACCTTCAGTCGGGATCAAGCATGGCCGTCGGCGGCGGTCTGACCGCTCGAACCCTGACCCTGCGTGATGAGTCCGTGATCACTGTAGGCGGCGACCTGACACAGAACACGCTTACCCTGTTGTCGGGCTCCCGCGCGAGCGTGGGCGCCAATCTGACCGCCGGCACCTTCAATGTACTCGACCGCTCCAACATCACCGTGAACGGCGACGTGACGACCGCCAACGCTCTGGTCGAAGGCGACGCGAGCATGAGCGTGGGCGGTTCGATGGTGAGCGGCGCCCTGACGCTTCTGGACGCCGATCTTGAGGTCGGCTCTGAGCTGACGGTGGACAGTCTGCGTCTTACACGCAGCGGTCTGACCCTGAATGGGGGCGGCCTGACCGCACGCCAGGCCTCCTTCATCGCAGGGGGTTCGGAGTTGACGCTCAATGGCGGGCAGGCGAACTTCCAGGCGCTCACCCTGGCCGGTCAGCCCGTGCTGAACCTCACGAACGCCGACTGGACGGTCAATGGCCTGTTCAGCGCAGATCAGGCGCTCACCCTGGTCGGCAACGACACCCAGGCCCGCTTTCTGGGCGGCTTCGCCATGGATGGCCGGATCGACGCGGTCCTCACCGGCGCGGCTCTGGAGTTCGGCGGAACCCTGGACGCGAGCGGCCAAGCCGGCGCTTTCGATCTGCGGAGCTCAGGCGTGCGCTTCAGCCAGGCGGATTTCCAGGCCTTCGATCTGGCGCTGGACCAGGAATCTCGCGTCGACATCGGCCAGTCGATCAGAATCGCCAACAGCGGCTGGATCTACAATCGGGGCGTACTGCAGGGCGGCCTCATCGACGCAAGCGCAACGACCGGCATGATTGTCAATCAGGGCGGCCCCTGGTCACGGGACGTCCGCTCGAACACCAGCCTGCTGGCGACGGACATCGACCTGACCGGCGCGATCGACCCGGTGATCCGGCTTCGGGCCGGTACCTTTCAGAGCCTGATTGATCTGAGCGGGTCTCAAGGCGCGGACCTGCTTCTGGCCTCCGCCGACGGGCCGGCCAACGCCTTTTCCTATGAGGGACATGTCGACCTGACCGGCGCCGCCGGTGTCACCTTGCGCATCGACGCCGACTTCGAGCTTGACGGGGACCGGCTGAGGCTGGCCCGGTCCGGACTGTTCGCCGCGGGCGCCTCTGAAGGCACGCTGTCCTGGTCGGCTGACACCGACATCCGCTTCAACGAGCCGAGCGGTCTGTTCGACCTGTTCGCTCCGTCACCCGGCGCTGACTCGCTGCTTCGCTCGGACTCAGATGCCTACAATCCCAACCGTTTCACGTTCAAAAACAGCGCAGGGTTCAACAGCCTGACCGTATTCACGCGGGCGAGTGAATTCTTCAACGATCCCACCTTAGTGACGATCGGCCCGGCGAGCGGAGGATTTGGAGAGGCCAATGAAAGCCACCGGCTCGGCGACATCACGCTGATCAATGGCCCCCGCGGCTTCGGCCATGTGATCACCCGGATCATCAATCCAGCCAACACCTCGGCCTCCATGATCAACGCCGTGGGGTCCGCCGACACCAGTTTCGTGTTCCGGAATTTCGGTGAGGATGATCCGGACGCGTTCAATCTCGCCTACCGGTCGGATTTCAGCATCTTTCCACCGGGTCCGGGCGCTGCGGGATGGGAACTCCAGTCTCCGGTGCTGCATGAGATCAGTTTTACCAACGAACTGCGCACCCAGGTTCGCACGGTCAACGGATCGATCGATCTGCGCCAGAGCGCCTCAACGCCGCGGATCGCTTCAACACTTCGATTCAGCGGCCATTTCAACACCGACCTGAACATCCTTCTGGGCGACCAGAACGACTGGATCGAGTTCGACCGGGGCCTTACGAACGCGGATTTTCTGAATTCTGAGGTCATCTCGCGTGCGCAGAGCATTTCCAGCTTCCACACCGGGATCATCCGGACGTTTGGGGGCGACGACAACCTCATCGTCAATGACGCGGCGATCAGCGGGCTGGCGAGCAACGGGGCCTCGCCCAGAAGCGGGATCAAGCTGTCCAATGTCGATATGGGCGCGGGCGATGATCTCTTTGTGGCGAGGATGCGGATCATCACCAGCGTCGCCGAGACCAGCGGCCTTAGCCGGTTCAACGAGCAGGTGGTCGGTGTCGGCGTTCCCGACATCCTGAATATGGGTGACGGCGATGATCACGTTATTTTCGAACTCACCCAGGCCGACTTCCGCAACTCCAATCCGGTCCTGACTGCACGCAATGCAGTGCTGAATTTGGGATCCGGGAACGATGTTCTTGAGTTTCGTGCCGGCGCATCGGTCCCTGAACTGCCCAATAGCGGTTACGGCTGGAACATCCAGGGTATGACCATCAATCCCGGCGACGGTTTCGACATCCTTATGCTGGGCGACGCGCCTAACGGCGGACGGTTCGACACGGGCACGCCGGGGCAACCCCCTGAAGAGGACAGGCCGGGCTTCGCTCCCGATCCAGAGCGTATGGCCGGCGGTGCAGCCTATTCCTTCCTGCTCTTCGACCTGGCTGTGGTTGACGGATCGGACTGGGAAATTCGCGGCGACTGGCACGCCCGCCCCTGCAACTGGGATATCCGCAATGGCGGCTCGGCCACCTTCTTCAATGACCGGGACGGCCTCTTTTCCGGCGGCCCTTCAGCAGGCGGCGGCGAGTTCTACTGCAGCGGAAATCTGCCAGCGAATGTGATCGTGCGCGAGCGCTCGCGCACAACGATCCAGAGTCAAGCGACCGGCATCTTCAGCCCCGGCATCACAGTCGTTCTGGAAGAGGACGCCGTTCTGAGCGTTGTAAACAACGTCAGGTCGCTGTTTAGCAGTTCGAGCGGCGCCAGCCCTGCAATCGTAAATGCGGAACCGGTCAAAGCGCAGGCGGCGGCGCTGTCGGAAGCAGCCGTAATATCCCGCGAAGCGGTGACAAACGAAACCGGGTCGTTCGCTGCCGACCGCCTATGGGGCACCGGGACCGCCGCTTCGGGCGTGGCTATTGAGCTCGACATGTTCGGCGATATGACAGGGGACCCGCTCACGACTGGCGAAGCCCTGAGTTTCGACGGCAATATGCTCGCCGGCCTGCAGAACGCCACACAAGCGACTTCGGCGTTGACGCTGCAGCAAGATGCCGGCGAGGACGCAGAGACCTTGTCCGCCGGCCGGCTGGTTCTCGACAGCCTGTACTCCCAGGGCGGGATCATCGAACTTGGCGTCTTCAGCGACGGATCGGTGGACCAGCTGGTGATCACTAACGACATGGTGGTCGATGGCGGACAACTGGTCTTGCGCTCCGCCGACGGGAATGCGCCCGACCAGATCAACGCAGTGGAGCTGATCACCGTGGGCGGCGACTTCCAAGGCGGCTTTGACCGAATTCGCGGTGACGGCGGGCTGGCACCGACCCTCATGCTGGGCGAGGACGGCAACCTACTGTTGTTCGTGCGGCGCACCGACGTTCCGTTTACGAATTTCGCGTCAACAGGCAACCAAATCGCTGCCGCAGACGCCCTGGAGCGCTGGGACAGCTTTACCCGCTTCGACGATGCGCCCGAGGTCCGCGATTTCCTCAGAGCGCTGCGCCGAGCGACCGGTCCTGAGTTCGAGGCCGCCCTGCAGGCGTTGACCGCAGAAGAACATGCCGCAGTTCCGATTACTCTGGTCGATCAGCACGCCGGTCACTTGGGCCGCTTTATAGCCGCGGCACAGAGCGGCGATCGGCGGCGGTCGGGCGTCTGGGGTGACGGTGTCATGCTGGATGGACGCTACAGCGAGGGTGGCGACGCAGCTCTGACATATGATGGTCACGGCTTTGCTGTCGGGTACGACCGCACGGCCCCTTCCGGTATTCGCGCAGGGCTCGCTTACTCGCAGACTCAGGGTGACTACTCCGCCGGCCCGCTTCGTCAGACCGGTGATTTCAACGCGTGGACGCTGGGCGCCTATGCCGGAGGTTCTGGCGTGTTCGGGTTGCGCTGGAGCGCAACGATCGCGGCGGGACAGAGCGAAGCGGACGTCTCCCGCGCCTATGCCGACCGGACGGGCGCGTTCGCGCTGAACAGCTCGGTTCAGTCGGGCATGTTGGCCGTCGCCGCCGAGTTCTCACGTCCCTTCGACTTGGGCAATCTGGAAATTGCACCGGTTCTGGCTGCTGACTGGATACAGCTCAAGGTCGATGAGAGTCGGGAAGCGGCGGAAACGCTGGCGGCTCAGGCCGCCGGCGCGGACGTGATGGCCTTCGCCGGTGTAGAGGCCGGTGTGAGGGCACGCTACGCCGTGCCATTAGGCGTCAGTGAGTGGCGCCTTGTCGCGGATGCAGATTTGCGCGCTCGCAACGAGATCGGACAAACTGATGCTGATCGCGCTATCTGGTTCCTGGCCGACCGGACCCGGAGTGCCTTCACGGTAAACGGCCCCGCGCGCGACCGGCTTTCGGGAGCTGCGAACATCGAGATCGGTGTGTCTAGAGAACGGCTTTTCGTCGGCGCCTACTATACCGGAACTAGCGGAGACACTGCCCAGCGTCACCGGGGCGGGCTGACGGCACGGCTGACCTTCTGAGGAAGAAGTGTCAGGGCACTGTCACGGGAAACCGCTTGAGCTGCCCTGCCCGGCTCCGTAGCGTTCGGGCATGACCAATGCCTTCCGCTATTCCAAGACATCGCCCGAGATCACGCGTCTTGTGATGCGAAGTCTGCAGAAATTCGGCGCCGCTCACGCCTGAAGTCCACAACCATTTCAACCACGGCCAATCCCTCGACCGTTGGCCCCGCTTCAAGGATCTCAGAATCGCGGCCCTCGCCATGGCGCCAGCTGCTGGCTTCTTGAGCCTACATGCCCTGAGGTCAGAGACCGGTTTGCGCTCGGTTGCGAGCACCTTCACGCCACTTGCCGGCAAATGATATATCTTTTAAAGACAATAGGGTTATTGGGCCGCAGGGCCATCAGGCCGGCCAGTATTCGGGGAGGCGAAACATGGGCGAGTGGATCAGTGCGCACGAGCTGGAAATCCTGCGCTGGCTGCACATCCTGGCTATGGTGTACTGGCTGGGCGGGGAATGGGGCGTGTTCCAGACCTCCTACAAGGTGATCAATCCGCGTCTGCCGCTGGACGAGCGCCAGCGCCACATGGATACCGCCTACCGCATCGATATCCTGGCGCGCACCGGCATCATCACCCTGCTGCCACTCGGCATCCACATGGGTTATCTGTGGGGCGTGCAGCCGCTCGGGGGCCTATGGATGGTCGCCATGTGGATGGTCTGGGTGATCTGGATGGGCATTACCTGGGGCGCCTTCCTGACGCGCGGCAAGCCGGTCTGGCATCTGCTCTCCGGGCTTGAGGACTGGAGCCGCTATATACTGATCCCGCTCCTGATCATCTCTGGCCTCACCTCGCTGTTCGGCATGGGCCCGTTCGAAGCGGGCGACGGCCAGAAATGGTATGCCGCCAAGGTGCTGACCTACGGCCTCGCGCTGATCATCGGCGTGATCTTGCGCCTCATCATGCATGAATGGCAGGCCATGTTCCGCGTGCTGGCCCAAGGCCCTGATGCGGGCGTTGAAGCCAAGCTTGAAAAGTCGATCCAGCTCGGACGCAATGTCGCCTACATGTACTGGATCCTGATATCGGGCACGTGCTTCTTCGCGTCGGTCAAACCGTTCTGATGAGCGGGACACTGGCGGGCCGCTGGCCCGCCTCGCGCCTATTCGGCCGGGGCTGGCGGAGCGGCCAGCACCGGCACCACGCCCGGCAGGCCGTCAAACAGCATGACGTCAAAATCGCCCCACCCGCCCTCAATGCGGGCCTCGGCGAGGGCGCGGTATTCCGGGTCGTTCCAGAAATCGCGCGCGGATTGCGCGTCCGGCCAGACCGAAAGCACCACGGAGCGGAAACCCAGCTCTCCCTCCAGCGTTTCGAGATTGCCCGAGAGCGCCAGATACTGCCCGCCATGGCGCTCATAAAGCGGAGGCAAGTGGGCGACATAATTGGCGCCGAAACTGGCCCGGTCATGGACCGTGCCCATCACCACCATGTAGGCCGCGCCGGTGGCGGGGGACGCTGCAGGTTGCTCGGGCGCCGCCATCTCTGCGGGGGTCTCTGCAGGGGCCGTAGCCTGCGGTGCGCCAAGCGCAGGCCGGTTCACATCGGCCAGCACCAGGCCGGCGCCGATACCGGCAAACGCGCAGACCGCGCCAACAATTACTGTGGATAGGTTCGCCATGTTTTCCCTCCCGATTGGTAGCGCCAGCCTAGCGCGGTACGGCGCATATCTGCAAAAGGTATATCTTTTAGGCTTCCCTCGCCGCGCACGCGCGCTAGTCTGGCCCGCAACGGTCATGATGACCCATCTGGAGGACCCACATGAAAGCCTTTGCGCTGGCGGTGCTGGCCGCCGTTACCTTCAACGCAGCCCCTGCAATGGCGCAAGCGACGCCCGGCGGATTTGACGCGGAGAGTTTCCGCGTTTTCACCGATGCGCGCTTTGGTACCGGCGAGCCGGTCTACTGGTATTCAGCCGGGACAGTGCGGGCCTTTCCGTCCGGCGAGATCCTGTTCCTGATGGAGGGATATGACACCGCGCGCGGCGAGCATGTGGAGGGCGCCGAGCGCCCGACCGCGCGCCAGTTCAACCGCAAGACCTATATCTACCGCGACGCCGATACCGGCGAAATCCTGCGCGAGTATGACGGCAATCCGGTCGGCACCATCGCCTATGACTACCAGTTCATCACCTATGAGCTGTCAGATGACGGCTTTCTGGAAACGCTGGTCGAACAGGGGCGCGCGCCGCGCCTGCAACGCTTCGGGCCCGACCGGGACATGGGTGTCACGCGGCTGGGAGATACGTTCGTCTTCACCGCGCCGGTATTTCTGGACTTCGCGATACCCAGCACCGAGGCACGCTATGAAGCGTGGGAGAATTACGATTTCTTCGTGACGCCGGACGCGGATATCTCCCACCCGCTCACCCTGTCCTGGGCGCGCTATGGCGCGCTGCCGGCCTGGGCAGGCGGCGGGCCGGCCATCATCCACATGGTCAGCTGGCGCCTCGACACTTACGAGGACGTGCCCGAGCGCTTCCGCGCCTATATCGAGACGGAAGCTCCGCTCTGGATGAACCCGCCCGAAGGGCTTGAGGAAATCCGGGCGCTGCAGGGCGTGGAGTAAGAGACGTGCTGGCAGCGCTCACCGGGCTCGCCCTCGCCGCAACAGCGTCCCTGCCCCTTGGCGGGGCAGAGATCGCGCAATGGCTGGAGGGGCGGTTTGACAATGCCGCGCAGGTCGAGGCCGAGGGCGACCCCGCGCGCCCGCATCTTTACGTGATCCATGAAGGCTTCCGGTCTGACGCCCTTCCCGGCGCACTGGTCTATGCGCAGCTGCATGTAGGCGGACCGGACGGCACGGTCTATCGCCAGCGCATCTACCGGTTTGAGGACGCGGCAGGCGCGGACGGCAGGCTGCGCATGGGCGTCTATACGCTTGTGGATCCGCAAGCCCTAAGTGATGCGGACGGGCGCGCCGAGCGCCTCACCGCGCTAACGGCAGACGATGTGGAGCGGTCTGATCCGGCATGTGATTTCCACTGGCAAGGCGAGGGCGGGGCATATGCGGGCGAGATCACCGACGGGGCGTGCCTTGTCACCTCCAGCCGGACCGGGCGCGAGATGGTCATCACGGCGCGCTTTAGGATAAACCGGGATGTGTTCACTCATGTCGAGGCAGGCCGGTTTGCAGATAGCGGCGAGACCGCATTCGATGCGCCCGGGAGTGTGCCCAATACCTATGACCGGCTGGACTGACAACAAACGGACACTGAGATGATTCAGCGCTTTGAACCGACCATGATCCGCTCTGAACAGACGGCGCGGGAGATATTCGAGGAGGTGCGTGCCAATCCGGCCCGTGCGCGCTTCGGCTTCGGTCAGAAGCTTGCCATCCTCAATGTCGATCCGCAAAACGCCTATACGCGCCCTGACCTGTTCCCCAAGACGGCCTATGTGACGGACCCGGACCAGCTCTCCCATATCAACCGCATCTCGAAGGCGGCGCGCGCCAAGGGCCTGCCGGTCATCTGGACCCATGTCGCCTATATGGACAACGCGGCTGACGCGGGCGTGTGGGGCACGCGCACCGATACGCCCGACAGCCTGCAAAACATCAAGTATGGCTCGGACCGCCACGCCTTCGATGCGCGCTTGGAGATCGATGAGGCAGTTGACGCCGTCTACACCAAGCGCATGCCGTCAGCTTTTTTCGAGACGCCGCTGGCAAGCTTCTTGACCTGGCACCGGGTCGACACGGTGGTGATCACCGGCGGTTCCACATCGGGCTGCGTGCGCGCCACTGCGGTCGATGCGTTGTCGCACGGCTACCGCGCGATTGTCCCGGTGGAGTGTGTGGCCGACAAGCATGAGAGCTATCATTTTGCGAGCCTGACCGATCTGCAGCTCAAATACGCCGATGTAGTCGAGGTCAGGGAAGTTGATGACTGGATTGCGGGGTATGGGGGATGAACCCCGATCCCAATCTCTATGATTACTGGCCTTACCGGGACCGTCCGAAAATCGTCTGGCCGGGGGGCAAGAAACTCGCCTTCTGGATTGCGCCGAATATCGAGTTTTACGAATTCCAGCCGCCGGCAAACCCCAAGCGGCCCGGCTGGCCGCGCCCGGCACCGGACGTGGTGGGCTATTCCCAGCGCGATTATGGCAACCGGGTGGGTCACTGGCGGCTGATGGAGCTGCTGGACCAGCATTCGCTCAAGGGCTCTGTCAGCCTCAATGTCGCGATGTGCGATCATTGCCCGGAGATCATCGAGGCGTGCGCGGCGCGCGGCTGGGAGTTCTTCTCACACGGCATCTACAATACGCGCTTCTCCTACGAGATGGACGAGGCGCAGGAACGCGCGATGCTCGACGATTCCATCCGCACGGTGGAGGCCGCGACAGGCCAGCGTATTCGCGGCTATCTCGCTCCGGCCCTCACCCACACGCCGCGCACGCTGGACCTAATTGCCGAACATGATTTCTGGTACACGTGCGATCTCTTTCAGGACGATCAGCCCCAGCCGGTGAAGACCAAGACCGGCAGGCTGGTCTCGATGCCCTACTCGCTGGAGGTCAATGACGTCATCACCTATGGCGCGCTCGCCATGGATCCGTGGCGCTATGGCGATATCCTCAAGCGCCAGTTCGACCAGTTACTGGAGGAGGGCGAAGCGAGCGGCACGGTGATGTGTATCCCGCTCCACGCCTATCTGGTCAGCCAGCCTCACCGCGTGCGCGCGTTTGACCAGGCGCTGGCCTACATCACCGGGCACAAGGACGATGTGTGGTTCGCAACGGCACGGGAAATTGCCGGTTTCTACCGCGAGCACTGCTGGGATCAGACGCTCGCCGACATTGCCGCAAAGGGCTGCGCCACCGGCGGCAGCGGCTTTCAGGGAGAGACAACATGACCCTCCCTTCAGACTATCTGGACTATCCGCGCCGCAGGCATGGTCAGGACATGGACCGGTATGACTGGCAGATGGCGAAAGACCGCTCGCCCGCAAAGCTCGCCAACGGCAAGGCCGTTGCCGTCATGATGGTCGTGAACTGCGAGTTCCACCCGATCAATCCGGCAAACAACCCCTTCCGCCACCCTGCGGGCATGGTAACGCCGTATCCGGACCTGCGCCATTTCACCAGCCGCGATTACGGCAACCGGGTGGGGGTGTTCCGGATCCTCGATGCGCTCAGAGCCGAAGGTCTGAAAGCGACCTTCCCGGTCAGTGCGGCCCTGCTGACGCGTGCCCGGCCGCTGATTGAGGCGATCATCAATGATGGCCACGAGATCGCGGGCGCCGGGCTCCATGGCGATGCCATCCACTGGTCAGGGCTGGAACATGACGAGGAGAACCGGCGCGTGGAAGCCGTGCGCGCGGCGTTCACCGCGGCGGGGCTTAATCCGGTCAGCTGGATGAGCCCGGCCCGTCAGCAAAGCTTTGCCACGCCCGACATTCTCACCGCACATGGCTTTACCCGGACGCTGGACTGGGAAAGCGATCAGGTGCCGGTGGCCTTGCGTACCGCGAATGGCCCGCTGACGGCCCTGCCCGTCCACAACGAGCTGGAAGATTTCAAACTGCTGATCGAGCGCCATCAGAGCGAGGCGCTTTGGCGCGACCAGATCCTCGAGGCAAAAGACTTCCTTGCCGCCGAAAGCGCGGGCCGGGGCGCAGCCGTGCTGGGTTTTACCCTCACCCCGTTCGTGACCGGCCAGCCGTTCCGCATCCGGGCGCTGCGTGAGATTCTCTGTGCGCTGGCAGGCGATGAAACGGTCTGGTGTGCGGGCGCGGACGAGATTGCGAAGGCATTCGGGCAGACAGACCGATGAGCGTGCTCAACGGTTGGCCGGAACTGCGCGCTTTCGCGCTGGCGCTGGACCTGCCAAAGGTCGAGGACAGTGTCTCGTGGGGCAATCCTGGCCTGAAAGCGCACGGCAAGCTGTGGACCTGGTGGGCGCCGCAGGAATACGCCGACGCACCAGTGTTCAAGGTGGCGGCTGAGGAACGCGAATTCCTGCTGGAAGCCGCGCCGGATGCTTTCTTCATCACTGACCATCACCGCCCCTATGGCCTGATCCTCATGCGCCCTGAAGCGTTCGACCCAGACTGGGCCCGCAGCAATCTGTTCCGGGTCTGGCGCCAGCAGGCACCCAGGCGCTTCTTGAAAGACTGGGACGAGCAGAACGCCGACAGATTGAAGGAGTTCGGATATGACAACACGCCGTAACATCTTGAGCGGCGCGGCAGCTCTGGGGACGCTCTCTTTCCTGCCCGGTGCTCATGCGCAGGCCGAGCGCTTTTCCGCGCTGGCACTGCAAATGCGCTGCAATGCGGTCAATCAGGATACCAGCCGCAGCTCCGCGCGCGCGCGGATGATGGCGAGCATTGGCCGGATGCGCGCCCAGATCGCCAGCTCGAGGGCCTTCCTGCGGACGTTCAACGGCACCGAACTGAAGCTGGCCGTCGTGCCGGAATATTTCATGACCGGCTTTCCCCTTGGCGAGAGCCGGGCCGAATGGCGCGACAAGGCCGCCATCGATGTGGACGGGGCCGAGTATGAGGCGATGGCGGGAATCGCGCAGAGCCAGAGCATCTATCTGTGCGTCAATGCCTATGAGACGGACGTGAACTTCCCCGAGCTCTACTTCCAGGCCAATGTGATCTTCGCGCCCAATGGCGATCAGATATTGCGCTACCGGCGGATGATCTCGCTCTACACGCCCAGCCCGTTCGATGTCTGGGACCGGTATCTTGAGATTTACGGCTATGATGCGGTGTTCCCGGTGGCGCGCACCGAAGTCGGCGTGCTTGCGACGATTGCCTCGGAGGAAATCCTCTACCCGGAAATTGCCCGCATGCATGCCATGAAGGGGGCGGAGATTTTTCTGCACCCGACAAGCGAAGTCGGCTCCACCGAGCAGACACCGAAGCATATTTCCAAGCGGGCGCGCGCTGTCGAGAACATGGCCTATGTCATCTCGGCCAATTCGGCGGAGATTGCCGGCACGCCGATCCCGTCCGCCTCCACCGACGCGATGAGCCAGATCGTCGACTGGAATGGACGCATCCTGGCCGAAGCGCAATCAGGCGAAAGCCTGAACGCCAATACGATCATGGACCTCGACGGCTTGCGCGGCGCGCGGGCGCGCACCGGCATGACGAATTTGATGTCGCGCCAGCCCTGGGCCGCCTATGCGCCTGCCTACGGGGCAGCCCGAGGGGCGGAGCCCAACGCGCTGGCAGAGGGCGCGATTGATGACCGGGCTGCAGCGCTCAACCGGCAGCGGCAGGTGATCGACCGCCTGCAGGCGCTGGCGGAGCGCTAGTGCTGCGCGGCCCTACTCGGCCGCGTCGCGGCTGGCGGGATCGTATTCGGCGCCCAGCGCCTTCATGTCATCAAGGCCGACCACACGGTTGAGCCCGTCAAAGTCCAGCATGCGATTACGATAGCCCGCAGTGGAGCCCTTTTGCTTCAGACCGTTGAGGAAATCTTGCGCGGCAAAGGTCAGCGCGCGCACCATGGCGCCCGGCGTTATGACGAGTTGATAGCCTATCGCTTCGAGTTCCTCGGCAGTACGCAGCGGCGTGCGGCCGCCCTCCACCATGTTGGCCAGCAGCGGTATCCGGCCGGCAAACCGGGTGGCTATGGCCTGCAATTCCTCCGGCGAGCGCGGTGCCTCGACAAAGAGCAAATCCGCCCCGGCAGCCCGGTAGGCTTCCGCGCGCTCCAGCGCACTGTCAAAGCCTTCCACCGCAATCGCATCGGTACGGGCGATGATGAGGGTTTCGTCGGATCGGCGCGCATCGGCCGCTGCGCGCACCTTGCCAACCATCTCCTCGGTTGAGATTAGTGATTTGCCAGACAGGTGCCCGCAACGTTTGGGCAGTTGCTGGTCTTCCAGCTGTATCGCGCTGGCTCCCGCCTGTTCAAACGTGACCATGGTGCGCTGGACGTTGAGCGCATTGCCAAAACCGGTATCGGCATCGACGATCAGCGGCAGCGTGACGCGCTCGCGGATACGGCGCACAACGCCAGCCACTTCCTCGGCGCTGACCAGTCCCAGATCGGGCCGGCCGAGCGCCGTGTAGGCAATCGAGGCGCCCGACAGGTAAGCCGCTTCAAAGCCGGCCTGCTCTACGAGAAGGGCCGAAAGGGCATCGTAGACACCAGGGGCCAGCAGGGCCGGTTTTCGCGCCAGGCGTGCCTTCAGGCTCATGATACGGCCTCCCTCGCGCCAAAGCGTGCCTTCAGCGACTCCATAAGTCCTCCTGCTTCGATCATGTTTCTCAAATGCTCCGGCATCGGGCTGACCGGATAGGCCTTGCCGGTAGTGATGTTGGTGACGCGCCCTGCGGCGAGGTCGAGGCTGATCCTGTCGCCAGCGCTCACCGCCCCGTCATGAGGAAAGATCAGCGCAGGCAGTCCGATATTGATCGCGTTACGGTAGAATATCCGCGCAAAGGAACGCGCAAAAACGGCAGCCACGCCGAGCTTTTTCAGGGAAATCGCCGCCTGTTCGCGGCTTGATCCGATGCCGAAATCAGCGCCGGCAAACACAAGATCGCCCGGCCGGACGTTTGATGCAAATTCCGGATCAATGGCCTCCAGGCAATGGCGGGCGAGCCCGTCAGGGCCGAGCTTCATGGCATGGCCAGGGGCCAGCACATCGGTGTCGATGCCATCGCCATAGACAAAGGCGCGGCCTGTCTGTGTAGCGCCGCTCATGCCGCCCGGCTCCGCTCGGCAAGGAGGCTGCGCGGATCGGTGATCTTTCCCGTGACCGCGCTCGCCGCCACAGTGAAGGGCGAGCCGAGCCAGACCTCCGCGTCCTTGTGGCCCATCCGGCCCTTGAAATTCCGATTGGTGGACGACAGGCAGACCTCTCCTTCGGCGAGCAGGCCTGCGCCGAGCCCGGCGCACGCGCCGCAGCCCGACGGCAGCATAACCGCCCCCGCCCCGGTCAGGATGGCAAGCGTGCCATCCCTTGCCGCCGCATCGGTGACCTTGGCAGACGCCGGTGCCACCAGCAGGCGCACACCGTCCGCCACGCTGCGGCCCCTCAGCACTGCGGCGGCCATGTGCAGATCGGAAAGCTTGGCGCCGACACACGCGCCGATATAGGCCTGATCAATCGCCACCCCTGCATGGACGGTTACATCCGCTGAATTGGCCGGGCTGTGCGGCGCGGCGACCTGCGGCGCGAGCGCGGCCGCATCGAGGGTCAACACGCGCTCATAGGGCGCATCGTGGTCAGACCGCCAGCGCGTGATATCGGTGTCATCGGCGGTGCCGCCATGGGCGCGGATATGCGCCAGTGTCGTCTCGTCAGGTTCAACCAGACCCACTTCACCGCCAAGTTCGGCCGTCATGTTGGCGAGCACTGTGCGCGCCTCCATGTCCATCGCACGCACCGCCGCGCCGCCAAACTCGATGGCCTTGAAATGATTGCCCATGCCGAGTTCGCGGCACAGGGCGAGCATCATGTCCTTGGAGGTCACGCAACCACCGGGCTTACCCTCGATATTAACCCTGATGGTGTGCGGCACCGTGGTCCAGGTCTCTCCGGTCGCGGCAATAGCGGTCATGTCGGTCGCGCCAAACCCGGCCGCATAGCAGCCAAAAGCGCCCGCATTGGTGGTGTGGGAATCGCCGCCTGCGATGAACAGGCCCGGGCGCAGATGGCCGTGCTCGGGCAGGATGACATGGCAGATGCCACGCATGTCGTAGAAATGCTTCACGCCATAGTCGCGGGCGAAATCGCGCGTGGTCTTCAAGATCGCGGCGCTCTCGGCATCTACCGCGGGCACATAATGGTCCGAGACGATGACGACACGCGAGGGATCCCACAGGCCGGTGCCCAGCGCCTCCAGGCGCGCCTGCCAGCGCCGGGGGCCGGAGCTGTCATGCGCCATGGCCAGATCAACCCGCACCGTCACGATATCGCCCGGCGTCACATGGCTTTGCCCTGCGGCACGCGCCAGTATCTTCTGGGCAAGGGTGGCAGGCTTTGGCACCGTTCGGATTTCCTCTGATCTGGCGTCAGTCACAACGATACGCATTCTGCCCTTGGAAGCACAATGCATAAAAGATATATCTTTATAACATTTATTGACACTCCCGGAACCGCAAACACCACAATCAGCGGAAAATTGCTGCACAGGATCACTGACATGGCTTTGGCGGATAACACCCCATCCGAACACCTCAACTTCCGCTGGGATGACGCCTTGCGTCTGGACACGCTGCTGACGCAGGAAGAGCGCATGGTCTCGCAGGCTGCGCGCGACTATGCACGCGGCGAGCTGTTG
>LJSH01000004.1:50038-417723 GCA_001314625.1 Oceanicaulis sp. HLUCCA04 | reverse complement strand
GGCATGCGCGGCGGCGATGATGCGTTCCGCATTTCCCTAGCGGGCGCGCAGGACAAAACCGCCCTTCTTTATCACAAAGGCACGTGGCTGGTTCCGATCGGCACCACCCCGACCACCCATATCCTGAAGCCCCAGATCGGGATGGTCCAAACTCCCGATGGTGAGGTGGACCTCACCGACAGCGTTCAGAACGAGCATGTCTGCATGGCGCTTTGCCGTGCTCTTGGGCTGGACGTGGCCCCGACCGAAATCCTGGACCTTGACGATGATCTTCTCGTTCTCAGCATTGAGCGGTTTGATCGCCGCCTCGACAGCAAAGGCCGTCTCCTGCGGCTCCCCCAGGAAGATATGTGCCAGGCGCTCGGCATCCTGCCGACCGGCAAGTATGAGAGCCATGGCGGCCCCGGCATCGGAGACTGCCTTGACCTCCTGAAATCGAGCGATCACCCGGACGCCGACCGACGCGCGTTCATGAAGGCGCAGATCGTCTTCTGGCTGATCGGCGCGACCGACGGCCACGCAAAGAATTTTTCCCTGTCTCTGGAACCGCAGGGGCGCTTCCAGCTGACACCGCTCTACGACATTCTGTCCACCCAGTGGCAGCATGACCGCCGCCAGATACCCCGCAACGCGTTCCGGCTTGCGATGGCGATTGGCGACAAGCGACGGTATAAGGTGACGGAAATTGCGCCGCGCCATTTTGAGCAGACGGCGAAGCTTGCAGGCTTCCCGATCGACGCGCTGCATGAGGTGATGGCCGAGATCGTGAGCGAGCTTCCACGTGCCTCAGAAGCCTTGACAGATCAACTGGACGCCCGTGTGCCAGCCGCCATGGCAGAGGCAATCATGGCCGCCGCAAACACGAGAGCGAAGCAGGTCGAGGCGTATTTGGATGGCTGATATCAGCCATGCTCATTGTATGGAGTCGGTACGACAACGGGGCAGATCGGCGGTAATACCAAAAAGCTATCATCATCAGTGTACTACCGGAAAACCCGGTCTTATTTTGACCGCAAGATGTGTGTGGTACTACCACACATCTTGGCAAGGGGCCCGCTGCGCGCCCCTGTGCAACCCCCGGCCAGTGGCTCTTGAGAGGGCATTGAACCCATCCAGAGCCAGCAAAACGTATCGCCGTTTCATCACTCGCAAGGGAGCCTTCGGCGCTCCCCTGCACCCCATCGACTTAGTGGGCGTTCCTGCCCCCAAGACCCCTGACCATGCCATGGAGGCCACCTCGTGGAGACAATTCCATTGAGGCCAACCGTCCGCCGATTGGATGCCGATCAGGCCTTTCGCGACCCGATACCCACGACCAAACTCGCGCCGTTTGGAGAGGCGTCAGCGTCTCGCCGCTGAACCCCGACCAAGGAGCCGTCCTTGGATGCGCGTCTTGAGGATATCCCTCTGAATTTCATTGTCGGATTGTGTATCCATCGGGTACACTCTCCTAATGAAAGATTCGGGCCTTCGCATTCGCGTCGAGCGTGATCTCCGGGAGCGCTTTCTGGAAATCTGCCGACAGCAAGATCGACCTGCTGCGCAGGTCCTCCGCGAATTTATGCGCGCCTACATCGCCGAAAACGAATCCCCGGATGCGCCCGAGAAAAAGAAACGAGCAAGCCGTTGAACGCCGTCGAGATTGAAGAAGCCGTATCGAACCTTGCTGAGCAGCCCTTCGACGCTCAGGAGTTTCCCTATTCCTTCCTAGAGGCGTTCGGAAACAAGGCGACGACGATCAAGCGGCTGCGCACCGGCGCGTCGAACAAGTCCGACCTTGGCGGCGTGCTTCAGACCAGCAACATCCACATCAAGGTGTGCGAGCCCGGCGCGGTCACAGACACGCTCGTCGCCCTAAAGGACAGCCCTGCCACGAAGAAAGCTCGCGCCAAATTCGTGCTCGCCACCGATGGCGAATGGCTTGAGGCCGAGGACCTCAATTCCGGAGAGACGGTCGCCTGCGACTATGCCGACTTCCACGATCATTTCGGTTTTTTCCTGCCGCTCGCCGGGATCAGCACGGTTCAGCAAATCCGCGAGAGCGCCTTCGACATCAAGGCGACCGGGCGCCTAAACAAGCTCTATATCGAGCTTCTGCGCACCAACCCTGAATGGGGCACGGCGGAGCGCCGCCATGACATGAACCATTTCATGGCGCGGCTGATTTTCTGCTTTTTCGCTGAGGATACCGAAATCTTCGAAGGCGACGACGCCTTTACTTCCACAGTCGAAATGATGAGCGATCGTGACAGTGCAAATACCCATGAGGTTATAAGCGAACTGTTCCGCGCCATGAACACCAAGCATGAGGATCGTGATGCGGCGGGTCTCCGTAACTGGGCGACTAAATTCCCCTACGTGAATGGCGGCTTGTTCGCTGACTCGGTCGAGGTGCCAACCTTCACCAAGATGGCGCGCAGCTATCTCCTCCATATCGGCAAGCTCGATTGGAAGAAGGTCAATCCAGACATTTTTGGATCAATGATCCAGGCCGTCGCGGATGAGGAAGAGCGCGGCGCCCTCGGCATGCACTACACCAGCGTCAGCAATATCCTAAAGGTGCTCAATCCGCTCTTCCTGGATGATCTGCGCGAACAGCTTGAGGAAGCGGGCGACAATGAACGCAAGCTTCTCTACCTGCGCAAGCGGATGTCCAAAATCCGGGTCTTCGATCCGGCCTGTGGCTCCGGCAATTTCCTGGTCATCGCCTACAAGGAAATGCGGAAGATCGAAGCGGAGATCAATGAACGCCGAGGTGAAAAGGATCGGCGGTCAGACATTCCGCTAACAAATTTTCGTGGGATTGAGCTGCGCGACTTCCCGGCGGATATCGCGCGTCTGGCGCTCATCATCGCCGAGTATCAGTGCGACGTGCTTTATCGTGGGCAGCTAGAGGCGCTGAAAGACGTGCTGCCGCTTAATGCGATGAACTGGATCACATGCGGCAATGCGCTCCGCTTGGACTGGCTTAGCATCTGCCCACCGACGGGAACCGGCGTGAAGCATCACGCCGACGATCTGTTTCACTCACCGATCAATCAGGCTGAGATCGATTTCGAGAATGAGGGGGGCGAGACGTATATCTGCGGAAACCCGCCATATCTGGGCTCCAAGTGGCAAAGCACGGAACAGAAGGAAGACCTCGGACGCATTTTCGATGGGCGCACAAAAAGCTGGAAGTCGCTCGACTATGTTGCGGGATGGTTCATGAAGGCCGCCGATTACGGGCTACATACGCCCACCGTCGCAGCCTTTGTGTCTACCAACTCGGTCTGTCAGGGACAACAGGTGCCCATCCTCTGGCCGCTGATCTTCAAAACAGGGCATGAGATCGCCTTTGCCCATACCAGTTTCAAATGGGCCAATCTGGCGAGTCACAATGCGGGCGTGACCGTCGTGATCGTTGGTATTTCCAATCATCCGGAGACGGTGCGAAAGCTGTACACACTAGCCGATGATGGTGGGGTGGTAGTTAGAGGGGCTGATAACCTCAATGCCTATCTCGTGCCTGCCCCAAACGTCGTGGTGACGATGCGCTCAAAGCCTGATGATGACCGCGCGATCATGCAATTTGGTAACCACCCCTACTACGGAGCAGCGTTGATCTTCTCGCGACAAGAAGCGCGGGAACTAATTGAAGTTTATCCGGAAGCCTCGCATTTTGTTCGGCCTTTGTATGGTTCAAAGGAGTTCATCTCGGCTGCGCCACGAGCCTGCCTTTGGATCGAGGAAAAGGATCATTTGAAGGCACAGGCGGTACCGCCGATTGCCCAAAAGATTGCAGAGGTCGCTAAGTCGCGAAGAGCTGCCAAGCAGGACAAAGCGGCACAGAAACTGGCTGAAACACCATATAGGTTTCGAGATCAGGTGACGGCGAAAAAATCAGTGGTGGCCGTTCCACGTGTTAGTTCAGAGAACCGGCCATATCTTCCCGTTGGCGTCCTGGCCCCTGAGAGCATCGTTCAGGAAAAATCGTTTGCCCTTTACGATGCGCCGCTTTGGAACATGGCCCTTATCGCCTCGCGCCTTCATTGGGTTTGGATCGGCACAGTATGCGTGCGGATGCGAACGGATTTCAGCTATTCCAACACTCTGGGTTGGAATACATTTCCCATCCCCAAGCTCACCGAGAAAAACAAGGAAGACCTAACCCGGTGCGCAGAGGATATCCATCTAGCACGCGAGGCGCATTTCCCCGCGACCATCGCAGACCTCTATGATCCTGAAAAAATGCCTGACAATCTTCGCGCAGCGCATGATCGGAACGATGAAGTGCTGGAGCGCATCTATATCGGGCGACGCTTCAAAAACGACACCGAGCGCCTGGAAAAACTCTTCGAGCTTTACACCAAGGTGACAAATCGGAAGGAGGTTGCATGAGTAGCCTCACCGACATTGATAAGCGTTACTTTAGAAAGCTTCTCGTCACTCAACCAGGTTATGTTTTAGACTATACTGATCCTACATTTGGTGAATTATTTCAGCGCCATGAAGTGGATATTCATGGCCCGAAATATCAGACCTACGGAACGTCCAAAGAAAAGAAACTTCGCGCGTTCTGGGAACGAGAACAAGATGGGCTGGTCGCAACTGTGCTCAGGGAGATGTTAGATTCCTACGAGGCTAGTTGCGAACTCGATGGTCGTGAGCTTGATCAAGCGATCCTAGATAAATCGCGAGCCATTGTCGCAAGGCTTGGCGGAAAAAAGTTCGCTACAACCAATGTCCAAACGGAGAATGAATTCCTGAGCAAAGAATTCTCGATTCCGAATATTGATAGGCTCCCAATCGAACCGGCAGCGGCATCCGTCATCCGCAGGCGCCTCGACGAAGCCAGTAAGGCGTTAGGCGTAGGCGCGCACCTTTCTGTGATCTTCCTTTGCGGAAGCGTTTTGGAGGGGGTGTTGCTAGGTGCGGCACAGAAGAATCCAGCTGGCTTTAATCAAGCGAATGCCTCCCCGAAATCAGCAGACGGATCCGTTAAGAGGTTCCAGGACTGGACGCTTGCAAACTTTATTGACGTGGCGTGCGAAATCGATGTGCTGAAGCCGGATGTGAAGAAGTTCAGCGACGGACTGCGCGATTTCCGAAATTACATTCATCCCTACCAAGAGATGGTTTCTGGGTTCACGCCGGATGAGCATACGGCAAAAGTCTGCTTTCAGGTCTTGAAAGCGGCGCTCGCAAGCGTTGCGGGAGAGCGCCTATGAGAAAAATCAACAAAAGAAAGGCGGTGACGCAATGACCAACCAAAGCCATAAATCCGTCCCGTCGGTATCGGTTTCCTATGCCCAGACCGGGAGCGCTACCAAATCGAACGAACTTGGCATGCGCCCTATGCAGGAGCGCGCCTATGAGAAGCGAGGTGAGCAATACCTGCTGATCAAATCGCCGCCGGCATCGGGGAAGAGCCGTGCGCTGATGTTCATCGCGCTCGACAAGCTCCACAATCAGGGTGTCCGCAAAGCGATCATAACGGTTCCTGAGAAATCGATCGGATCGAGCTTCGCCGATGAACCGCTGACGAAGTTTGGCTTCTATTACGACTGGCACGTTGAGCCGAAGTGGAACCTCTGCAACGCGCCGGGTGAAGAAGGCAGCAAGGCAGCCTCGGTTGGCGCGTTTCTGGAGAGCGACGACCTCACCCTGGTCTGCCCGCACGCCACCTTCCGTAACGCGGTGGAAAAGTTCGGGATCGAGGCGTTTGATGATTGTCTGATTGCCGTGGACGAGTTCCACCACGTCTCCGCCAACCCCGAAAACAAGCTTGGCGCGCAGCTCGCCGAGCTGATCGCTCGCGACAAGGTGCACATTGTCGCCATGACCGGCTCTTACTTCCGGGGCGACGCGGAAGCTGTCCTTATGCCCCATGACGAGGCGAAGTTCGAGACCGTCACCTATACCTATTACGAGCAGCTCAATGGCTATAAATGGCTGAAGACGCTCGATATCGGTTATTATTTCTATTCAGGTTCGTATGCGGACGAAATCCTGGCCGTGCTCGACCCCAGCCAGAAGACGATCGTGCATATCCCCAGCGTCAATTCGCGGGAGAGCACGAAAGACAAGATCAAGGAGGTCGAGCATATCCTTGATGAGCTTGGCGACTGGCAAGGCACAGACCCGACGACCGGCTTTCAGCTTGTCAAAACCGAAGATGGGCGCGTGCTACGCATCGCCGACCTGGTCAATGACGATCCGTCCAAACGCGACCGCGTATCCGCCGCGCTCAAAGACCCGGCCCAGAAGAACAACCGCGATCATGTCGATATCATCATCGCGCTTGGGATGGCGAAAGAAGGCTTCGATTGGATTTGGTGCGAACACGCGCTGACCGTCGGCTACCGCTCCAGCCTGACCGAGATCGTGCAAATCATTGGGCGCGCGACCCGCGACGCCGAGGGCAAAACCCGCGCGCGCTTCACGAACCTGATCGCCGAACCAGATGCCGCCGAAGACGCCGTTGCAGACGCGGTCAACGATACGCTGAAGGCCATCGCCGCCAGCTTGCTGATGGAACAGGTGCTCGCACCGCGTTTCAACTTTACGCCGAAGAACCCGAACAACGGGCCGGTCGAAGGCTATGACTATGGCGAAGGCGGCTACGATCCGAATAAATGCAACGTCGGCTTTAACGAGGAGCAAGGCTCTTTCCAGATCGAGATCAAAGGGCTGGCCGAGCCGAAATCTAAAGAAGCCGAGCGCATCTGCCAGGAAGACCTGAACGAGGTGATCACCGCATTCGTCCAGGACAAACCATCGATCGAACAGGGGCTCTTCAACGAGGAAGTCGTCCCGGAAGAGCTGACCCAGGTTCGCATGGGCAAGATAATCAAGGACCGCTACCCCGAACTGGACGAGGCCGACCAGGAAGCGGTCCGCCAGCATGCGATCGCCGCGCTCAATCTCACCCAGAAGGCGAAGCAAATCGCCGTCGGTGATGATAAGGAGCGGGAGCAAGGCGGGAGCACGGCACTGATCGATGGCGTGCGCAAATACGTCACCGATGTGCGCGAGCTGGACATCGACCTCATCGACCGGATCAATCCGTTCGGCGAAGCCTATGCGATCCTGGCCAAGACCATGAGCGAGCAAAGCCTGAAGCAGGTCGCCGCCGTGATCGCAGGGAAAAAGGTCAGCATGACGATCGAGGAAGCCCGCGAATTGGCCAAGCGCGCTCTCAAATTCAAGCAGGAGCGTGGACGGCTTCCATCCATCACGTCCCCGGATGCCTGGGAAAAGCGGATGGCCGAAGGCGTCGCCTACCTCGCCAAAGCTAAAGCGGAGGCCGCCAATGGCTAAATCCGCATTCACCGAGGAAGACGACGCTCTATTGGGCGAGCTTGGCGTTGAGGTTGAGGCCAAGGCGAAGAAAAGCCTGACGCCGCGAGAAGAACGCATTATCGCGGGCTTTGAGGACATTCAGCGTTTCTATGATGAGCATGGCCGTGCGCCGCAGCATGGCGAAGGCAATGACATATTCGAGCGCATGTATGCCGTCCGGCTCGATCGTCTGCGCCAACTTGAGGAATGCAATGCGCTTCTAGCACCTCTCGACCATCACGGCCTGCTGGCAGACCCGCCTACGGCAGCATTGCCCGATGACGCCGAACTCGATGACGAGGCGCTACTCGAACAGCTCGGTGTCGAGGCAGAGACCGCCGATATCACTGAGCTAAGGCACGTCCGTTCGAGCGCCGAGAAACGTGCCGCCGAGGAGATTGCAAACCGTCAACGCTGCGAAGACTTCGACAAATTCAAGCCGTTGTTCGACCAGGTGCAAGACGAGCTGGATACTGGCCTTAGGGCTACGCGACCATTCGAACGCAAAGCGGAGATCGCGCCAGGGCGATTTTTTATCGTGGGCGGTCAAAAAGCCTACGTCGCCGAAATGGATGAGTCGTTTTTAACGGCGCAGCGCATGACAGACGCCCGTCTGCGCGTCATCTTCGATAACGGCACCGAGAGCAACATGCTCATGCGCTCATTGCAGCGCGCGCTCCATAAGGACGAAGCCGGTCGCAGGATTACGGATTCGTCAGCAGGCCCTCTGTTCGCCGACCACACCGCCGATGGCGACGAAGCGAGCGGGACGATCTACGTCCTTCGAAGCAAGTCTGACCTGCCTCTCGTGAGGGAGCACCGAAATGTGCTCCACAAGATTGGCGTTACCAGCGGGAAGGTCGAGCGTCGTATTGCCAACGCGAAAACCGATCCGACGTTTTTGCTCGCCGATGTCGAGATCGTGGCAACGTATGAACTTTACAATATCAACCGGACCAAGCTGGAAAACTTGATCCATCGTATCTTCGACCCAGCTCGTTTGGATGTCGAGATCAATGATCGCTTCGGCAACCCCGTTGTCCCTCGCGAGTGGTTTCTTGTTCCAATGGGAGCCATCGATGAAGCCGTCGAAAAAATAAAGGATGGTTCAATTACCACCTTCAAATATGATCCTTACTCTGCAACCCTAGTAAAGAGGGTGGACTGAATGATTAATTTTCTCAAAGGAAGCCGTAACGAATTCGAAAAACTCAAGGCCGAGAGCTCTTGGGAAGACAAGGCTGATATCATCCAGCGGCAAATGGCGGAAGTTTTCGGTTCCAAGAATCTCTCCTTCCTGATGGGGTCAGGTTGTTCTTCCTTGAGACATGAGAGCCATGAGCTAGGGATTCATACGATGAAATTCCTGGCAGAAGAATTTCAAGCGCTACTCGTCACTGACGCTCACTCAGGGCAAGCTTTTGTAAGCGCTGCGCAAAAGAAAGACCTCAATGATAAGCTCGGAATCGATCTTTCGTCTGACAAGGTGAAGGACAATTTGGAGAGAATGATGGCTGTTTTGATAAATGCCCAGCAATTTTGTCAGACAAGTGATAAGGAAGATCTGAAAGCGGTCGCCCCTCTAGTGGAAACTATCATTGTCGGCATCAAGAAGTTCGTTCTTTACAAATGCACGACCGGACCTTTCTCGAACGGCGACGATAGCGTCGTCGCGCTCTATCGCAGGTTCTATCAGTCTTTGACGACCCGCGCGCGGGGCCTCGCGCCGCCTTGGGTGTTCACTACCAACTACGACCTGTTCAATGAACGTGCGATGGACCGTTCAGGTATCCCTTACTCGAACGGCTTTTCGGGAACGGTCGAACGTCGGTTCAACCCTGCCACATACAGGCTGGCGCTAGCGGAACAGTTGGACATCACCTCCCGCCGCTGGGCTGCCGTTGATGGTTTCGTGCACTTCTGCAAGCTACATGGCTCCGTCAACTGGACTGAAGAGGATACTGGGCTCTTTCCCATCCGCGAGTCGCATGCGCCACTCGATCCTTCCAAGGATCGAGTCATGATCTACCCAACGCCATCGAAACAAACGGCGAGCTTCGGATCACCATACGCGGATATGTTTCGCGAATTCCAACGACAGGTCGTGCAAGATCAGAGCGTCTTGGTGATCTTGGGCTACAGCTTTGGAGATGAGCATGTCAACAACATCATCTTCCAAGGCCTTAGCTTACCTGGCTTCAGAGTGATCGTATTCATGGACCCCGAGACTAATGATATCACACGTGAACTTGCAGCACTCGGCGATCCGCGCATCTGGTTCATTTGGGGCGAAGGCAAAGAAGCAGGGACAAAAGCGCATTACTTCGATGGCGTTGTTAATCATCTCATGCCCACCAGCGCCGATCAGAAGATCGACCAGACGATAGAGAAGGCATTGCAAACGCTTCTTGCCAAGCAGCAGGATACTGAAGATGACCAGGGATGATGCAAGCCGCGCCATCGGGAAGATCGTCAGCGTTTCTGCTGACCGTTTGGTTGTCGAGCTGCATGGCGGCAGTGACAACTTCACTATCGTAGGCTTTGACGATATCCACTACGTTGCAACCCTTGGGTCATATCTAACGGTTCCGATGCAGGCTGAATATGTGGTTTTGGAGGTCGTCGGTCTTCGCGAAAAAGATAGTACACAGCCCCACGCATCTCAGACCGAATTGAACAAGGCTTCTTCCGCCAAATTCCTTGACGTGATTCCGATAGGTTCGATGCCGACACAGGGAGGGAGTTTTCGCTTCGGCGTTTCCACATTTCCGCCGCTGTACGCGGATGCTCTTTACGCGCGGGACGAAGACCTCGATCGTATATTTAACGTCGAACTCCCATCTGAAACCGAGACGAAAACAGACTCAGCGGGTGCCGAGCAACAAGGCAGTGTTCCGCATAATATTGAAATTGGCACTTCGGCTGTCTTCAAGGGCTATCCTGTGAAATCACGCCTTGATGAATTGTTCGGCGGTCATGTAGCGGTGCTTGGCAACACGGGAAGCGGAAAGTCCTGCACCGTTGCGTCTATCTTTCAGTCTGTTTTCATGAAGCCGGAAGGGTTTGCACCCCTGGGTGCAGCTTTCGTGATTTTTGACGTAAATGGGGAATATCGTCGCGCGCTTGATAACGTCCCTGCCTGGATCAAATCTTGTTATCTCAAGGCGACTGAGCCGGACATGCCGATCATCGACCCTTCTGAGAAAAGGCAAGCGGCAGAAATTAAGGACAGATTTAGGCTGCCACACTGGTTCATGAGCGTCGATGAATGGGCATTGCTCTTGCGCGCGAGCGAAAAGTCGCAACTCCCCGCTCTGCGAACAGCACTTGGTTTAACTACCCTGTTTCAGGAAACGCCTGAAGAGGAAGTGGTTGAAGGTGCAGGAACCGGAAATGGCCTCAACGCGATTCGGAATCACGTCTTAGCTAAGATCATTCTGTCCATCTTGCACAGCGACTCCAGCTCTCCGAGTAAAGCAGACCGCATCCAAGCTCTTTTGAATACATTCTCGACAGATGAAATTTCCAAGGAGACAGTCTCACTAGGTCTGACTGTCTACTACGGCCAATTTCGCGATGGGCAGCATCAAGAAACAACAACCAACTATGATGCACTCCTAGAACTTCTTAAAGGACATGAACAAGATGAACCCGTGCTTCCAGGTTACGGGAATACGCCGTTTTCATTCGAGCGACTTCAAGCCGCGCTTGACCTTGCGCTGTTTTATGAGGAAGCGAACGGAAACAAGCAAATTCGTGAATACTGCTCGCAGTTGGTTACGCGGCTGAAATCTGTGATCGATAACCCCGACTACGAGTTTCTACGAGCTGACGTGAGCGCACTGCATAACCATGACCGTGAGCCAACTCACTATGTGGATCGTTTGCTAGGGATCGCAGTCGATGACGGGCGCTATAAGAAAGAGCGTCAGATTTGCATCATCGATCTAAACGATGCATCGGACGAAATTGTTGAGCTCGCCTCAGCCGTTGTTGCCCGTCTAATCTTTGATCGTATGCGCCGTGCTGATCCCCGCAACGCAGTGCCCGTCCATCTGATTTTGGAGGAAGCGCACCGATATATTTCGGAGAAACCAAGTCGCTTTGCTGTTGATGCAGGCATTACATTTCAAAGGATTGCAAAAGAAGGCAGAAAATACGGTGCCTTTCTTATCGTTGCATCCCAAAGGCCGAGTGAACTTTCAAAAACGGTTCTCTCTCAGTGCAACAATTTCATTATCCATCGCATACAGAACCCTGATGACCTTTCCCAGATCAGGCAAATGACACCGTTCATTTCGGAAACAGTGCTTCGACGGTTGCCGTCATTACCAAAACAGCATGCGCTCATTTTCGGCAACTCGGTGAACATTCCAACTACGTTCCGTGTGCGTGATGCAGACCCGACACCCAATAGCAATGACACAGAGATCAGAGATATCTGGTACGTTCCCAGTGATCCCAAGTTTCCGTGGGAAACTTGAACATCCGTTTTTGGCTCAAACGATAGGCGAAGATCGACCTTTCAAAATTTTCAACCTATTACCTGGCACTCAATATGGTCTTAAGGGCCCGCCCCTCAGCGCACTTCAAGCAAAATAGCCGCTTCCCGAGGCTCGCCATAGGGCTGCGCCCGCCGTCGATTTTCCCTTCCGTTTGCACACCCCGTTTTCGGCAAAGGCCAGGGTTGCATCGGGCAACCCATTTCCAGTGAGATAAAGAAAGGCGGGCCGGGTGAGCGGCCCGCCTAGGCGGTATTTGGCGATCATCGCGCGCTCGCTTACTTTCGGCGAGCGATCGCGTTGAAGATCGTCCGGCAGAGCGTTTGCGCGGTGGTGTCGCGCTCGAACGCCATTTCAAATCGGATGAAGAAACGCATGTGGTCCTCCTCGGGTCTAATGTTCCAAGGCCCCGACCATCGGAGCCTTTCGTGACCCGGCCCCGATAATCACCAGCGAAAAGGCCCCGCATGGGAACTTGGGAGAAAGACCGAGATCAGGAGGACCTGCGCATTTCATTTCAGCCGACATGGCGTTTTGCGCGCGCCTACCGGCGGCGCAAATCCGGCGAACCGGCGTTCTGTTTTCGCGCGATCTTGTACGGCAGATAGACGAACAAGAAGAGCTGAAGCCCGCCCAAAATCTGAAGCGGGCCGAACAGCGCCGCCGCAAAGCGGCCCGCCGTTGCCCAGCTTCCGGGAAAGGGAAAGCCGACAAATCCGGCAAACGCCCATTCAAGAACGGGCGCACCGATCAGGATCAGGATATATCCGCTCAGGAATTTCCAGATCACGCGAAACTTGGTGCGGAGACCCATCTCCGCGATTTCCAAAGGACGGTCAGTCATATTTGCCTCCAAAGAGTTCCTTATGTTGCGGGTCGAAATAATTGGCGCGCATCACCGCGATCGGGTGCTCACCAGGGATGGAAAGAAGCGCCCGGCCCGTACCGCGCGCGAAGAAGCGGCGGACCTCATCAGGCCGCAGCAAGGGCGTGACAGTCACCGAGCGATTGAGCCCGATCTTGCCCGCGCCGCGCTCGCGCTCGGTCAGTTCGGGCATGGACTGGCTGAGATTTTCGGTCTCACCACAGAGCTTGGAGATGTAGGCGCAGGTCGCCTCATCACTGCTACCGAAGTTTTGGATGATCCCGGTATTGCCCAGAAAGGTTTGCCAACTTCGCGGATAGTCCCGCTGGAGCTGGCTTAAATCCTGAAGCACGGTCCACAGCTTCACACCGTATCCGGCCATCAGACCGGCAGCGCTTTCGATGACATCCATGTGCCCAAGCACTGGAAACTCATCGAGCATAAACAGGACCGGCCAGCCATTGGCCGTGGCTTGCGTTACCGAGACATTCGGCACCGCCTCCATGCGGGCGAGCGCGACCATCAGGAGAAGCCGCAAAAACCGGCTATGGGTGCGCAGCCGCCGGGCAGGCAGGCAGAGATAAACCGTCAGCCCGGCCTTCGAATTTTTCAGGGCATCGATATCGAAGGTCGAACGCCCCAGGCCGCGCATCATGGCCGGGCTGGCCAGGAAGGCCGTTTGCTCCAGGGCGGTCGAGAGCACCGAGGAGCGTTCATTAACCGACTTGGCAATCAGGCTATTGGCGGCCTGGGCACAAAAGCCGCCGGTTTCCTGCATGCGTTCGATCAATCCGCCTTCACCGTAAAATTCATCATCCGGCAGGGTGATCAGCTCACGCACATGCGGGAGCGTGCGCTCGCGCCCGATGCAGCGGAGCGCGACATAGAGGATGACCCCGTGCAGGAAATTCCCTGCGGCATCCGTCCAGTGCTTGCCGGTCCCGGCTTCCGGGACAATCAGCGCATTGGCGAGAAGCCCGGCCTCATCGACCGCGCTTTCATCTTCCGGGTCGATGATATCGAGCGGGTTGAACGCTGCGAGATCGTTCTCGGCGATACCGCTATCGCGGAACGGGTCGATGATCGCAACCTGCTGACCCATTTCCCGGCGGCGGCGCGAGGTGATGCGCGCCAGCTCGCCTTTGGGATCATTGGCGAAGACCGAGCCAGGATAGAGCAGCAGGTTCGGCACGATAAAGCTCGTGCCTTTGCCCGATCGCGCCCCGGCGATGGTGACGCCGTGCCGGTCATCGATCGGCATGCCAACATAATGCGGACGCTTGGTCCCAGGCAGATATCCCAGGAACATGGCATTGTGCACCTTCGATCCGAAGGGGAGCGCCTGCATCGTCGCTTGCGGGCTGAGCCAGCGCGAGGTGGCTTGCGGATCAAGTTCGAGCGTGTCGCTGAACCCGCGCGGGGCCATCAGGACATCGCCTGCGATCTCATTTTTTCCAAACATCATTTTGATCCTTGTCGTCTAAGGTTCGAGGGTGCGGTCGCGTGAGCGACCATCGGATTGTGTGGAGCGGTTGCGCGTCCGGGTTGGCTTGGCGCGCTCCAAGGCCGCCCGCGTCCGCGCGGAGGGTTTTTCAAGCGCGTGCGAGAGCGCGCGTGTTTTCGCGAGATCGCGGTAGAGAAGCGCTAGCTCGCTCGCATGGCGTTGCCGCTCGGTACGAATTTCGGCTTGCAGGGCGCGCCGATCGGCGAGTTGTCTTGTGATCAGGTCCTGGCGTTCTTTGGCGTCGCGTTCGCGCTTGAAGGCGACTTCCGCCTCGTTGCGCTTGCGCACGGCGCTATGCTTGCCGCGCAGCCAGTCCCACACGCCTTTCAGGCCCTTGGAGAACCGGGCCTGGCGCGCTTTGGATTCGGTGGCCCAGCGTTCCGCATGGTGCTGATCGAGTGCGGCGCGTTCCGCCTTATGATTGGTGCGCATGGCGCGCTTTTTCGCGCTGATCGGTTTCAGACGTTCGGCGCTTTCCTGATCCAGCGTTGCGATATGGCGCTTCAGGACCTTTTCCATCAGCTCCGCGACGCGGGTCTTGGTGTCAGCGACAGAAGGCTGCTTCGCCGGATCGCCAAGCCGCTCATTCACGGCCTTGGTCTTTTGGCCGGTCATTCGATGGATGGCATAGACCTCGCCCTGGACATCGACGGCGACAAAGCCGCGCCGATCGCCTTGCGCCAGGAAATAGCCGCGCTCTTCGAGCAGCCGCTTGAAGGCCGGGCCGTCTTTCGCGCCGTTCCAGCATTCCTGGAAGGTGGCCTTGATCTCGGCGGCGCTTTTCCCGGCGCGCCGAGCCTGTTGCCATTCGGCGAGGGTGAAGTTCAGGGGCGAGCGATCCTGCCCCCGCTTGTATCCGTCCGGCAAATTCCAACCGTGTTCGAGGAAGAGCCCCCGCGAAATCTCGTTCAGCTTGCGCTTGAAATGCGGGAGATTGATCGCCCGCATATTCTCGGTATCGATCCGGCTCCACACCGCATGGGCATGGCGACGGCCTTCCTTTTCATGGAAGACGAGCGCCATCGGCTGGCGCTCCAGGCCCATTTCTTTTTCGATCCGGCTTGCGGCCAGCTCGAACACTTCCGGACGGACATTTTCTGTCTCCGGCGGGGAGAGGCTGACCGAGAAAAAATGCTGTTTGCACTTCGTGCCCTTGGCCGCCGCTTCAGCTTCCAGGAATGCCCCGTGCAGATCATCGGAGACGAAGCCGCGCACTTTGTGGAGTTCGACATGCTCGTTATCGCGCTCATTCATCAGATGCGACGCGAGCGCACGCCCGCCGCCGCGTTGGGAAGCTTTGATGATCATGGGGACGGCTCCCCATGATTATGGTCACTGCGCTCGCCCGCCGCCCGGCCAAAGGCCGAGGAGCAGCTTTCGCAGACATGCGTGGTGCTATCGGTTTCCCGGATGCCGAGAGCAGCGAGCAGGAAGCGCCGCATAATCCGGACGTCATCGCAGGCGCGCCTGATCGCCTTCTCAGTCTCATCGCCGAGGGGCAGCGCACCGACGCGGGCGGCCTCTGCCAGTTCGTTCAGATTTTTGGCGATCCGGGACGAGCCCAGCATGCCCAAGAGCTGCGCCAAGGCTTTCTGGTCTTTGACCGGGTTCAGCCCGCGCGCCTGTTTGACCGACGCATCGGGATCGAACAGCCGCGACTTGATGTAGGCGGAAATGGATTGCCGACCGGCATCTTCGATCAGCTTTTGCTTTTCATCGAAGCTCAGCCGCAGCGAGAAGGGAGCGGGACGCTTTTGCGTCCGCTTGTCCGATTTATCCTGGCTGGAGCCGGAGCCTTGTCCGCCCCCGCCGGAATTACGGCCAGAACTACCGAATGTGCCCCATTTGGGAGTTAGCCTGTCCATGACCCGCTCCCATATGTTTCAACCGGCGATTCGCCGTCGGAGTTGGCCAAGTCCGCAGTTTTCTGCGGCGCAGCACTATCCAATTGAAATGGAAGCTCTTTAGGATTATCGTATAGAGAACAGGTGCTTAGCTGGGCATTCCAGTCGGAGAGAACTTCGAACAACTGGTTCGAAATTTCTCCGTCGAGGTGCCCAGGGGCGCGAGAAAGGGATGGGATGCTTCCTGCGCCGTTTCAAACAGGGTCATGAAGCCGAACCGGCGCGGATCATTATAGGTGACCGTCGCGCCGCCTTCGAGCTGCAACACGACATGGTCATGGGCTGGATTGGCTGCCGGGGCGTAGACGAAATCTCCCGGCTGGCGGGCAAGGTCATCAGCCGTGATGGAAAACCGGCCCGACATGCCCAGATGCATGAGCAGGGTTTCTCCTGAACCTAGCCGCGCCAGCAGATATTTCGCCCGCCGGTCCAGCCGCTCCACGCGCGTGCCTGTCAGGCGCTCGGCCATGCGGTCTGGAAAGGCAAAGCGCAAATCCTTGCGGCGCAGCTGCGCACTGATGATCCGGCGCCCTTCCATGGCCGGGATAAGGCCACGCCGGACGGTTTCCACTTCAGGCAGTTCAGGCATTATCGGTTCCGCTGACAGGTCAGATGCGTCTGGCAGCTTAGAATGTGGGTATGCGCTGTGCTAAGGCGAATGCCAGCTTCACACGGAGACTTCAGCCATGATCCGACTGTCTGCCGCGATCATCATGCTTGGTGTACTTGTCTGCGCCGCGTGCAGCCCTTTCGACGAGACGGCGCCGCGCACACTCACCGCCAATCTGAGTGTTGGCGAGCCTGTTCGCCTGCCTGACGACACGGCCGTTCTTGTCGAGCTGATGCCTGCAAGCGGAGAGGGCGAGCCGGTGGCCGAAGCCAGCACCATCCTTGATGAGGCGGATCTGCCGCTGGAGGTGAGCCTTCAAATTGATCCGGCCCGGCTGGTGGACGGTGAAACCTACGCCGTTCGCGCCGCACTGGCATGGGACGGCGAACTGCAATGGCTGAGCGCGCCCGTGCCGGTGAATGTGCGCCGGCTGAATATTGATGCCGGAGAGATAATTCTTGACCCGTTCGATTCCGGCCTGCCCGCCCCGGCCGCCGAGACCCCGGCGATGGAAGCCGAAGAAGCCATCTTCCTGTGCGCAGATGCGCTGGTCATCCTCAATCGCACGGCCGATGGCGCCACCTTGCTGGTTGAGGACGACAGCCATGAACTCGGTCCTGCCATGGCAGGCGAGACAGACGATGTGCTGCGCCATGAAAGTGCCGACGGACAGACCTGGTTCGACGATGCCGGGGCCACCGCCCGCTACACGATTGACGGCGAGACCGGAGCCGAATGTGTGCGTCTTTACTAGTGCAATCTGCCGCACTGGCAGGCAGCCCTCCGGGCAGATAGACTTGCTCTCATGACTGACACACAGACCGTATCATCGACCTCATCATCCGGCACCGCGTCCTTCGGCTTTCGCGATATTCCCCGCGAGGAAAAGCAGGGCCTTGTACGCGGCGTTTTTGACCGCTCGGCGCGCCGCTATGACCTGATGAATGACGTGATGAGTCTGGGCATTCACCGGGTCTGGAAAGACATCACCATCACGCGCGCCCGGCCGCGGCCCGGCGAGCACCTGATCGACGTGGCTGGCGGAACAGGCGATCTTGCCCGCGCCTTCATCGCGCGTTCGAAACGTCCCGGACAGGCACCCGCCACCGCCATCGTTGCCGACATCAACGAGGAAATGCTGCGCGCAGGCATCAAGCGCGGCCATGCGGACGGCATTGGCTGGGCGGTCGCCAACGCCGAATGCCTTCCGTTCGAGGACAGAAGCGCCGACTGCGTGATGATCGGGTTCGGCATCCGCAATGTCACCGACCGGGCCAAGGCCCTGCGCGAAATGCACCGCGTGCTCAAACCCGGCGGGCGTTTCCTGTGCCTGGAATTCTCGCGGCCTGTCAGCCGCGCCATCGCCAATGTGTATGACTTGTGGTCATTCAACGCGATCCCGCAGCTGGGAGCATTGATCGCGAAAGACCGGGAAAGCTATCAGTATCTCGTCGAATCCATCCGCCGCTTCCCGCATCAGGAAGCCTTCGCGGCCGAACTGCGCGAGGCCGGGTTCTCGCAAGTAGCCGTAACCAATCTCTCCGGCGGCATTGCCGCCCTGCACACGGGCCGGTCTGTCGGCTGAGCGGGCAAAGCGCCGCACACTGTGCCTCTCGCCAAATCCCGCTTTGCCGCCTAAACCTCACCGCCTCATGTCTGGACCGATATTCACCTTCTTCCGGCTAATACGTGCAGCGTGGACGCTCGCACGCCACGACGCCATGTTTCCGGTGGAATACCAGGCCGTGTTCCCGGCACCGGCCCGCTGGGCCGGACGGCTGGCTCGCCTTGTGGCCATCAAGGGACGTGCCGACAATCCGGGCGAGCGGCTGGCCCGCGCGCTGGAGACGCTGGGCCCGTCCTATGTCAAGCTGGGTCAGGTGCTGGCCACGCGAGCCGATGTGGTGGGAGTGCACTTCGCCCGGGGCCTGTCGCGCCTGCAGGACCGGATGGATCCGTTCCCCGACGCCACGGCCCGCAAAATTGTCGAAGCAGAACTCGACGCCAGCATAGACGCGCTGTTCGCTGAGTTTGGCCCGCCTGCGGCTGCCGCCTCCATTGCGCAGGTTCACAAGGCCGTGACGCATGGCGGCCAGAGCGTGGCGGTGAAAGTGCTGCGCCCGGGAATCGAGCAACGCATCTACAAGGATATCGCCGTTCTGCGCATGGGCGCAGGGCTGGCCGTGCGCTTCTTTCCGGCATCGCGCCGTATGGAGCCGCGCGCCTTTGTGGAAACGGTGGCGCGCTCTCTGGTGCTGGAGCTGGACCTTCGCATGGAGGCCGCCGGTGCCAGCGAACTGATGGAAGCGGCGGTCTCGGCCAATAATCTGCACATACCCGAAGTGGTATGGCCGCTCACCTCGAAGCGGGTGCTTACCACCGAATGGATTGACGCCATTGCCCTGACCGACATCGCGGCCATCGAGGCGTCGAATATCGACCGGGTGAAGCTGGCCCATGACATCACCGATGCATTCCTGACCTGCGCGCTGGAGCGCGGTGCCTTCCATGCCGACATGCATGCCGGCAATCTGTTCGTCAGCCGCGACGGCAAGCTGTGGGCGGTCGATTTTGGCATCGTAGGGCGGCTGGAAGGTCCGGAGCGCCGCTATCTGGCGCGCATTCTTCACGGCTTCCTGACACGCGATTATGACCGCGCGGCGGCGGCCCATTTTGATGCCGGCTATGTGCCTTCCCACCATGCTCGCGCGGACTTCTCCGCCGCGCTGCGCTCTGTCGCCGAGCCCATTTTCGGCAAGCGCGCGGACGAAGTGCCGATGTCGCGCGTCCTGCTGCAACTGTTTGAAGTAACCGAGCTCTTCGACATGCATCTGCAGCCCCAGCTCATCTTGCTGCAAAAGACGATGGTGCAGGTGGAAGGCGTCTGCCGCACCCTCACCCCGGCGCACGATATGTGGCAGGCATCGGCGCCGGCGGTTGAACGCTTCATGCGCCGCGAGCTGGGCCCTGAAGGGCGGGTCCGTGATATCTTCCGCGATCTGGAGCGTATCCAGACCAGCCTCGTTGCCCTGCCGGCAACACTTGAACGCCTGACCGAGGCCGCCGAGCGCATGAATGCGCCGGACGACGCGTCTGCCCCGGCCCGCCGCCGCTGGCTAGCCGGACTCGCGATTGCAGTGGCGGCAGCCAGCCTTGCCGTGCTCGCAACGCTTGCCCTGACCGGCCGCCTTGCAACGTAAGCACTTATGTGCTTATATAGCTGGTGGAGGTATGTGATGACCATTACCGTAAAGCTGACCAAACAGGGCAATTCGACCGGCGTCCGGCTTCCAAAGGAAGTGCTGGAAAGGGCGGGGCTCAGCCGCGGCGACGAAGTCACGCTCGAGGTTACCGGCGGGCGCGTTACGCTGGTCAAGTCCGAAGCCCCCTATAGCGCAGCCATGTCAGCGTATGAGGAGTGCCGCACGCGCTACAGCAAGACCCTCGAAGACCTCGCCAAATGAGCGAGGACATCCGGCTCTTGCCGCTGCCGGCCATACTCGATGCCTATCAACGCGAAATGGATGTTACGGGCGGAGCGCGCGGCCTTCGCGACGAAGGCGCTCTTAAATCGGCGATAAGCCGGGCGGAGAACAAGCTTGCCTACGCCGATCCGCCGCCGGAAATCTTTGATCTGGCAGCCAGCATCGGATTTGGTATCGCCAAGAACCATCCCTTCGTTGACGGCAACAAACGTATGACATTCATTGCCAGCTACATGATGCTCCGGATCAATGGCTGGTATCTGGATGCGACCGAACGCGATGCTACGCACACGATGCTGGCGCTCGCGGACGGTTCGCTGGACGAGGCGGGATTTCTCACGTGGTTGAAGCAATGGTCATACCGGCTATGAACACGCGCATCCTTCTCATCATTTCCGGCGGTATCGCCGCCTATAAATCGCTGGAGCTGATCCGCGAGTTCAAGAGGCGGGGCGTCGGCGTGCATTGCATTCTCACCGAGGCCGCCAAGCAGTTCGTTACCCCGATGAGTGTGGCCGCGCTTTCCGGCGAAAAGGTCTATGACGATCTGTTCTCGCTGACCGACGAGACCGAGATGGGCCATATCGAGCTGTCACGCTCGGCTGACCTGATCGTCGTCGCCCCGGCCACCGCCAACATCATGGCCAAGGCCGCCCACGGGCTGTGCGATGATCTGGCCTCCACCACGCTGCTGGCCACTGACAAGCCCGTACTGATGGCCCCGGCCATGAATGTGCGCATGTGGGAGCACGCCGCCACCCAGGCCAATCTGGCAACCCTTCAAGGCCGGGGTGTTATCTTTAGCGGCCCTGACGAGGGCGAGATGGCATGCGGCGAGTTCGGGCCAGGCCGGATGGCGGAGCCATTGAGCATTGCCGAGGCCGCTATCAGCCTTCTCAACGCATGAGTGCACCGCATATCATCCTCACAGCCGGACCTACTATCGAACCGATAGACCCGGTCCGCTTCCTGTCCAACCACTCGTCGGGCCGTCAGGGCTTTGCGCTGGCAGACGCTCTGGCGCAACGCGGTGCGCAAGTGACGCTGGTTTCCGGCCCGGTCGGCCTGCCGACACCGGGCGGCGTGACGCGAGTGGACGTGCAGACCGCTATCGAGATGCGTGACGCTGTGATGGCAGCCCTGCCCGCCGACGCGTTTATCGGCGTAGCCGCGGTCGCTGACTGGCGTCCGGCAGTGCGCCACACAGCCAAGCTGAAGGGCGAGAAGGCGGAGCTGACCCGCCTGGAGCTGGTCGAGAATCCCGACATCCTCAAGGAAGTAGCCCGCCTTGACGCTAGCCGCCGCCCGGCTCTGGTGGTCGGGTTTGCCGCAGAGACCGCGCCGGGCCCGGATGAGCTGGAAAAGCTGGCCAGGGCCAAGCTGGAGCGCAAGGGTTGCGATCTGATCATCGCCAATGACGTATCCGGGGACGTGATGGGCGGCGAGGAAAACAGCGTTCTCATCGTCTCGCGCGAGACCAGCCGGTCCTTGCCGCGCGCCGGTAAGGGCGTAATTGCGGCGCATCTGGGCGATTCCGTGATGGCCTTGTTACACACCCCGTCCCGAGGTTAGGCTCTGACCGGTTCTGACCGGCGCCGAGGCATCCGCGCGGCAAACGGTTGATGATTGGAGTGTCTACATGAAGACGTTGATTGCCTGTGGAGCCGCCTTGGCCGCCAGCCTAGCGATTGGCGCGCCTGCGCTGGCCGACTGCTTTGCCATTCCGGAAGAAGCCGGCACCCAGCCAACCCATCTGGAAGGTTTCCGGGTGCGTGAGGCAGCCGCCCGTCCGGGACCCTTGCAGCTGCCCCCCCTGCCCGAAGGCACAGGGGCAATTTTGTGCGACCGTGAGAGCGTTGTTCCCGACCGCAATGACTTCAAGGTCCTGCTGCAAGGCATGCCGCTGATGATCCGCTCAGGTACGCCGGAAGACCCCACCGTGCTGAGCATTGGCATCCAGGATGGTGATTATGCCATCGGTGTCATGATGGGCTCGCTGTCCGACACCGAACGCGCCGACCTCATTGCTGCCGTCGAAGGCTTCGATGACGGGATTGACGAAATGGAGCGCTGGATGGAAGAAAACCCGCAATAGTCATTTCTGCGGGGGATTCTTTCATGGTTCAGGTGCGCATCAAGGCGCTGGAGCATTTTGCGGGCCTGGACCTGCCGCGCTATCAGACACCGGGATCGGCAGGCATGGATTTGCCTGCTGCCCTGCCGGAAGACTCCCCCGTCACCCTGCAGCCGGGCGAGTGGAAGCTTATCCCGACCGGTCTGGCCATTGCCCTGCCTGAAGGGTATGAGGCGCAGATCCGGCCCCGTTCCGGGCTGGCCGCCAAGTTTGGCATTTCCTGCGTCAACACGCCCGGTACGATCGATGCCGACTATCGCGGCGAGATCCGGGTAAACCTGATCAATCACGGGCGCGAACCGTTTGTGGTCAGGCGCGGCGAACGCATCGCGCAGATGATCATCGCCCCTGTCGTTCAGGCCGAGCTGGTGGCTGTCGTTACGCTGGACAAGACCGCACGCGGCACAGGCGGGTTCGGCTCTACCGGCGTCTAGCCTTTGCGCCTTAGCCTTCGAGCGAGGCTGGCGCGCTATCGCAATAGCTTCTCACGTCGAAAATGCGCTGATCGACAATAATGTCGGACGGCCGCAAGGGCCGTGACAGCTCCATGCCCTCCAGCGTGCGGGCGCGCGACAGCGCCACATAGGCCTGGCCGTGCGCAAACAGGCGTCCGGGCAGATCCAGATACACCCGGTCCAGCGTCATGCCTTGCGCCTTGTGAATGGTCATCGCCCAGGCAAGACGAAGCGGAAGCTGGGTGAAGCTGCCCACCGTTTCCTTTTTCAGTGATTTGGCCGCCGGGTCGTAGCTATAGGCCAGACGGTCCCACTGCACCGGCTCGATACGGTGAACCTCATCGCCCACTTTCACCATGGCCGACCCGTCTGAAAAGCCGACCACTTCACCCAATGATCCATTGACCCAGCGTCCGCCGGGATCATTGCGCAGCAGCATGACGCGCGCGCCGCGTTTCAGGATGAGCGGATCATCGGTCGGCATGATGCGCTGATCAAACTGGCCGGAGGTCTTGCCCTCGATCAGTTCCGGTTTTCCGGGCAGCGCATCAAGCCTCTGGGCATTGATGCGGAAGGCCGCCTCATTGGTCGGCGTGAGAACCACGTGCGTGGCGCTCGCCTCAAGCCCGGAACGGCCGGTGACGCGGGTATTGAGCACTGCGCCTTCTTCGCGTGTCAGCTCCCCGGTTCTCACCGCATTGAGTATCTGCACGAAATCGGGATCGGCCTGGCGATGAACCTTGGTCAGTTCCAGCATCGAGAAGCCCGCATCACGAAACGCTGGCGGGTGAAAAAAGAACGGACCGCCATAGGCCATTTCCAGATATCCGGCTTCCTCCTCGCGCACGACGGGGGGAAGCTGGGGAAGATCGCCCACCACGATCATGCGCACGCCGCCAAAGGGTTCAGAGCTTTCTCGGTTGAGGCGCAGGCTCGCATCAATCGCCCACATCATGTCGGCGCGCACCATGGAAATTTCGTCGATGACCAGCGTTTTGAGCGCCTTTACCGCGCGTGCATGACGCAAGCGGCGAATATCGGACGGCTCCACCAGGCGCGGCGGCAGACGGAAAAACGCGTGCAGGGTCTGCCCGCCCGCCTGCATCGCCGCGACACCTGTAGGCGCCAGCACGGCGGCTGTTGGCCCCAGCCGTTCCAGCACGGCACGCGTCAGCGTTGTCTTGCCTGTACCGGCACGCCCGGTCAGAAAGACATGGGCGCGGCCATTGACGAGATAGTCCAGCACGGGCCCGTCAAGACCGGGCGGCGCGGAAGCGGGAAGGTCAGACATGGGCGCAAGCTGGCCCGTTTCGCCCCCCACTGCCAGCATTCAGTGCGGCAGCATCACCCGATCTCCGGCGCCCGGCAGGCATTGCCCTCGAACCGGAAATCGCGAACAACGCCATCGGGCGAGATGACGAAGCGGGTCTCGCATTCCACAATCCAGCTGCGCGGCGGGGTGTAAACAGTCTCCTCATACTGTTCGATGCGGACATGTTCGATGCCGTCTCTATCAACCCAGACGATCCGCCGCTCGCGCGGAATCGTGGAATAGCCGCCCGGATCATGGCGCTGCTCGGAGACGAAATAGGTCCAGACCTCCGAGCCATCGCTCAGGAAGTCACGCTCCACCGGCGAGCCACGCTCGACGATCAGCGCATCGGAAGACTGGCCGATATGCAATGCCGCCCGTTGGCGATAGCCTTCCTGCGTCGCACACGCCGTCACAAGCACTGCCAGCGCCGCCGCCAGTGTCAGCCGCAGCCGTGATTTGCCCTGTGTCATCACACACCTCCCTTGGACCGTTTCGCGTTCAGCGTGCTATGGCCGTGATGAACGCTGCCTGAAAGGACTTCTGAAGGTGCGCAAGACCGATATCGACCGTCATGCCCGCCACATCCTGTTGAAGGAAATCGGGGGTCCGGGGCAAGCAAGGCTGGGAGCCGCCCGCGTGGTGATGATCGGAGCTGGCGGGCTGGGCGCGCCGGCCGCGCTCTATCTGGCCGCAGCGGGGATTGGCGAGCTGGTCATTATCGACCCGGACACTGTCAGCCTGGACAATCTTCAGCGTCAGGTGCTGTTCCGCACAGCCGATATCGGCCGGCAGAAGGTGGACGCGGCACGCGATGCGCTCGCCGCGCTGGACCCCGCTGTGCGGATAGAACCCGTTCATGGCCGCGCGGACCCGGCCAGCCTGCCCGGCTTGCTCGCCGGCGCGGATCTGGTGCTCGATGGCTGCGATGATTTTGCCACGCGCTTTGCCGTCAACGCAGCCGCCATCGCGGCGCGTATCGCGCTTGTCTCGGGGGCTGTGGGCCGCTGGGACGGGCAGGTTTCAACCTTTGCGCCGCATCTGGGAAGCCACGCACCGTGCTATCGCTGTCTGGTGCCGGACATTCCACCCGATGCCGAAAGCTGCGCGGTTACCGGCATTGTCGGGGCCATTACCGGCATTGCGGGCACGCTGATGGCGCTCGAAGCGATCAAGCTGATCACCGGCGCAGGCGAGCCGCTCATCGGCCGGGTCCAGATCGTGGACGGATTGTCAGGCGCCTTGCGCACGGTGAAGCTGGCACGCGATCCCTCCTGCCCGGCGTGTGGCGGGGGCTAACCCTCAGGCCGCCGCGTCGGCCTCTTCGCGGCGGGCGGCATCAGGCTCATAGCCCAGCACCGGCGCCAGCGCCTTCTCGGCCTCTGCAACGCTCCAGCCCTTGCGCGCCGCATAGTCTTCCACCTGGTCGCGCATGATGCGGCCAACAGCGAAATAGAAACTGTCGGGGTGCCCAAGATAAAGGCCGGATACCGATGCCGCCGGGTACATGGCTCGGCTCTCGGTCAGCCTGATGCCAGTGCGCTGCGTCGCTTCGAGCAGGCCGAAAAGCGTGTCCTTCTCGGTATGGTCGGGCTGGGCGGGATAACCCGGCGCCGGGCGGATGCCCGCATAGGCTTCGCGCACCAGCTCGTCCGTCGATAGCTTCTCGTCCTTGGCATAGCCCCAGATTTCCTTGCGCACCCGTTCATGGAGATATTCGGCAAAGGCCTCGGCAAAACGGTCGGCGAGCGCCTGGAACAGGATCGCCGAATAGTCATCATTGGCTTTCTTGAAGCGTTCCGCGATCAAATCTTCCGCGTCGCCGGACGTCACGGCAAACGCGCCTACCCAGTCTGTCACATCGCTGCGGACGAAATCGAAGACGGACAGATACGGGTTTTCGCCCTCCTTTTCGGCCTGCTGGCGCAAGCCGAAAAACCGGCCAATGCGGGCCTTGCAGGTCTCGTCGGCAAACAGCTCGATATCGTCGCCCTTGCGCCGCGCCGGCCACAGGCCGACAACGCCTCTGGGTCTGAGCCAGTCTTTACTGACCATCTTGTCGAGCATGGCCTGCGCATCATCAAACAGGGCGCGCGCCGCCTCGCCCCGGTTGGGATCATCAAAAATGGCCGGATAGCTGCCCTTCATCTCCCAGGACAGGAAGAAGGGCGTCCAGTCGATATAATCGCGCAGGTCCGCCAGACGCACATCATCAATGGTAGTGAGGCCGGGCCTTAGCGGCCTGACCGGCTGATGGCCGGTGGCATCGGCGTCAAAGGCGCGCTTGCGCGCATCTTCCAGTGACACGCGGCGGCGATTGCCCTGCGTGCGGGCCCGCGTCTCGCGGATGCGCGCATAATTGGCCTTGACCTCTTCCCAATAGGGCTGGCGCTGCGTTCCCGAGAGCAATTTGGAGACAACGCCGACCGCGCGGCTGGCATCATGGACGTGAACGACCGGCGCCTTGCCATAGGCCGGTTCGATCTTGACCGCGGTATGCGCCGGGCTGGTGGTCGCCCCGCCGATCAGAAGGGGCAGGTCAAACCCCTCCCGCTCCATTTCGCTGGCCAGAAACACCATTTCATCCAGCGATGGGGTGATAAGGCCGGACAGGCCGATAATGTCGGCCTTGTGCTCACGCGCGGCCTCCAGAATCTTCTCCGGGGCCACCATCACGCCCAGATCCACCACGTCATAGCCGTTACACTGCAAGACGACGCCGACAATATTCTTGCCGATATCGTGCACATCGCCTTTGACCGTCGCCATAACGACAAGCCCGTTGGATTCCTTTTCCAGACCCGCAGCTTCGCGCTCGGCTTCCATGTAGGGGAAGAGATGGGCGACGGCCTTTTTCATGACCCGGGCTGATTTGACGACCTGCGGCAGGAACATCTTGCCCTCGCCAAACAGGTCCCCCACCACGTTCATCCCGTCCATGAGCGGGCCTTCAATGACGTGCAGCGGACGCTCGGCGGCCTGACGGGCCTCCTCAGTGTCTTCCACCACAAACTCGTCAATGCCCTTGATCAGGGCATGCTTCAGACGCTCTGCAACGGGCAGGGAGCGCCATTCGGCGGCAGCCTTCTCTTCAGCCTCTCCGCTATCGCGATAGGCTTCAGCGGCCTCCAGCAGGCGCTCCGTGGCATCGCCGCGCCGGTTGAGGATTACGTCCTCGACCAGCTCGCGCAATTTGGGCTCGATCTCGTCATAGATTTCCAGCTGGCCGGCATTGACGATGCCCATATCCATGCCTGCCTTGATGGCATGGTACAAAAATACCGAGTGCATGGCCTGACGCACCGGCTCATTGCCGCGGAAGGAGAACGAGATGTTGGACACGCCGCCGGAGATGTGCACGCCCGGCAGGCGCTTCCTGATCTCGCGCGTGGCCTCGATGAAGGCGTTGGCGTAATCGTTGTGCTCTTCGATCCCCGTCGCCACGGCGAAGATATTGGGATCGAAGATGATGTCTTCCGGCGGGAAGCCCAGCTCCTCGACAAGGATACGATAGGCCCGCTCGCAGATCTCGACCTTGCGCTCTTTCGTGTCGGCCTGACCGTCCTCGTCGAACGCCATCACCACCACGGCTGCGCCATAGGCGAGGCACGCTTTCGCCTGCTCGCGGAAGCTGTCCTCGCCCTCCTTGAGCGAGATGGAGTTGACGATGGCCTTGCCCTGGACGCATTTCAGGCCCGCCTCGATCACCTCCCATTTGGATGAGTCGATCATCACCGGCACGCGGGCAATATCCGGCTCGGTGGCGATGAGATTGAGGAAGGTCGTCATGGCCTGCTTTGAATCCAGCAGGCCCTCATCCATGTTGACATCGATCACCTGCGCCCCGGCCTCGACCTGCTGGCGCGCGACATCAAGGGCGGTGGCGTAATCGCCCTCCTTGATCAGCTTTTTGAAGCGCGCAGAGCCGGTGACATTGGTGCGCTCACCAACGTTTACAAACACGGCACGGGGCTGGGCGGTGTCAGTCATGAATCACGATGCCAGTTCAAACGGTTCAAGGCCCGAGAGGCGCATGGCGCGCGGGCGTTCGGGTATGGCGCGCGGCTTGCCCGCAAACGCCGCCCTTGCAATCGCCGCGATGTGATCGGGCGTGGTGCCGCAGCACCCGCCGACAATGTTGACCAGCCCGCCCCTGGACCAGTCGGCGATATAGGCCGCCGTCTCGTCTGGCGTCTCGTCATACTCGCCAAAGGCGTTGGGCAGGCCGGCATTGGGATAGGCCAGCACGCGCGTGCCCGCGATGCGGCTCATCTCGGCCACATAGGGGCGCAGCTGCTTGGCGCCGAGCGCGCAGTTGAGCCCCACCGCCCACGGCCTTGCATGGCGCACCGAGTTCCAGAAGGCTTCGGTGGTCTGGCCTGACAGCGTGCGGCCAGACGCATCCGTGATCGTGCCCGACAGCATGAGCGGAATGGCCGGATCCAGCCTGCCCTCATTGCGCAGATCGAGCACAGCCTTGATCGCCGCCTTGGCGTTCAGCGTATCGAAAATCGTCTCGATCAGCAGAAAATCGACATGCTCCGCCATGGCGAGCACCTGGCTGGCATAGGCCTCGCGAACTTCGTCAAAGGTCACATCGCGAAAGCCGGGATCTTCTACCGAGGGCGAGATGGAGAGGGTCTTGTTGGTCGGGCCGATCGCACCGGCAACCGCGCGCGGCGAGCCGGTTTCGGCCTCCACGGCATTAGCGGCTTCACGCGCCAGACGTGCGCCCTCGCGCGCAATCTCGTCGGCCAGGTCCTCCATCGCATAATCAGCCTGCGCGATACTGGTGGCAGAAAAGGTGTTGGTCTCGATCAGGTCCGCTCCGGCCTTGAAATAGGCGTTGTGGATCGCGCGGATCGAGTCCGGCATGGTCAGGTTCAAAAGGTCATTATTGCCCTTCAGCGAGGTGTGCCAGCCGGCAAATCGCTCCCCGCGATAATCCTCTTCGGAAGGCGACAGGCGCTGGATCATTGTGCCCATGGCCCCGTCAAGGACGAGGATGCGGGTGAGAGCCAGCTCTTCGAGCGCCGCAAGGCGCGATGTCCGGTTGAAAACACCCATCAGATCAGGCCGCCATTTCCACCGGGCGCACACCCAGAAGCCGGCACGTGGCCAATGCCAGCTCGGCCCGGTTCAGCGTGTAGAAATGAAACTGGTCGACGCCCCGGTCTGACAGCTCGTGACACAGGTCTGCCGTGACATTGGCGGTAAGCAGCTCACGCGTGCCCGGATCGCTTTCCAGCCCGTCGAAAAGATCGAACAGCCGGGCCGGGATGGTCGCGCCGCAAAGGCCCGCCATGCGCACCAGCCCGGCGAAATTGGACTGCATCATGATGCCCGGCACGATAGGAATATCGATGCCGGCACCACGCACCCGGTCGAGATAGCGGAAATACACATCCGGATCGAAGAAGAACTGCGTGATGGCCCGCGTCGCGCCATTGTCGATCTTGGCTTTGAGAAGATCGATATCATAGTCGAAGCTCGCGCTTTCGGGGTGCTTTTCGGGATAGCAGCCCACTGACACTTCGAACGCGCCGCACTTGCGGATGCCCGCTGCCAGCTCGGCGGCATTGGCATAGCCGCCCTTGAAGGGCTCATAGCGCTCTCCCACGCCGCCGGGCGGATCGCCGCGCAGGGCAACGATATGGCGAACGCCCGCGTCCCAGTAATCACGGATGACCGCGTCCACCTCTTCACGGCTGGCATTGACGCACGTCAGATGCGCCGCCGGTTTGAGCGTGGTTTCCTGCACAATGCGGCGCACCGTGCGGTGCGTGCGGTCACGCGTCGAGCCGCCCGCCCCATAGGTGACCGACACATAAAGCGGGTCAAGCGGAGCCAGCCGGGAGATGGAATTCCACAGCCGCTCGTCCATCGCCTCGTCCTTGGGCGGGAAAAACTCGAACGATATACGTGGGGCGCCACTGACGGGCGCTATCCGGCCTTCAGGCATGCAACAGGCTCCGCGAAGTCGAACTACATAAAGATATCTTTATGCGATTATCTGATGCGCTTCAATGCCAAAGCCGCACGTCTGTCTTGGGCGTTCGCGCGTATGACACTATGTAAGCGCGGTCGACGCCGTAATTTCGAGCAGAGGAAACGCGATTAATGGGGCACAACACAAAGTCCGCCGGCCGGCTCGCCGCCCTCGCGGTTCTGACCGGTCTGATCCTTGGCGCGTGCACGACGCGTCCTGAATCGCTGCAGGCGAACGATCCGTTCGAGCCGTTAAACCGGGCTGTCTTCGATTTCAACCTGGCCGCAGACCAGGCGGTGATTGCACCTGTCGTGTACACCTATCGCGGTGCGGTGCCGCGTACCGGACGTCTTGGCGTGCGCAATTTCCTGCGCAATCTCAACGAGCCTGTCGTGTTCGCCAATCTGCTGCTGCAAGGCCGGCCCGGCGATGCGTTCGCGACCGCCAGCCGCTTCGGGCTGAATACCATTGTTGGCGTTGGCGGGCTGTTTGATGTCGCCAGCGAGGCCAATATCTACCGCCGCGAAGCCGATTTCGGACTGACACTGGGGCGCTGGGGTGTGGAGAGCGGGCCCTATCTGGTCCTGCCCTTCCTGGGCCCGTCCAATGTCCGCGATACGGTCGGCCGTTTTGTCGACCGCTACCCGCACCCTACCTACTGGGTTGAGGATATCCGCGAATCCGATGCGATCTGGGTCTATCGCGGCGTCTATGCCATTGATGTCCGGCTGCAACTCGATGAAACATTCGCCAGTCTGGAACGTAGTGCTATCGACCCTTATGTTCAGCTGCGGTCAGTCTACCGGCAGAACAGGTCCGCAGCGCTTGGACAGCAGGACGAGTTCGAGGATTTGCCGGAATTCGACTGACGCGGCCAACACACGCCAGCACCAGGACACGCAGAATGTTTCACTTAACACACATCGCCATGACAGGTCTTTTGGCCGCCTTTGCCCTCGTTTTCACGCCCGCCAGCGCCGATGCACAGTCAGCCGATGAGGCGGAAGCCTTCGTGCAGCGCGAAGCGCAGGAAGTGATCGACGCATTGCAGGCCTTCCAGGATGGCGAGCTGGATGCCGAGACCCTCAAACGCAATTTCCGCGAGCGGGTGGATATTCTGGCCGACGTGCCACGTATCACCAATTTCGTGCTGGGCCGGTATCGGCGTGGCGCCGACGAGGCCCAGCTTGACGAATTCCGCACGGTGTTCCGGGAATTTGCGATCAACACCTATGAGCGCGAGCTGGGCAATTATGCAGGCCAGACGCTGGAAGTGACCGGATCGGTCACCCGCGGATCGGGCGATTTCATCGTGCGCTCGACGGTACGGGCCAATGGCAGCGGCGAAGACGTGCCCGTGAACTGGCGCGTGATGAGCGGCGATGACGGGCTCAAAGTGGTCGATGCCGAAGTGCTGGGCGTATGGCTGGCCCAGACCCAGCGCGAGCAGATCACCGGCATTATCGGCAATGCCGGCGGGGATGTCAGCGCCGCCACAAGCGCCTTGCGTGATCGCATCGAGGAATGACGCCGTCACCATTGCCCGGCAAGGCCGCGCTGGGCGAGCTGGCAACTCGCTATGACGCTGTCCTGTGCGATGTCTGGGGCGTGATCCGCGATGGAGACAGCCTGATCGCACCGGCGCTTGATGCCTTGGCCCGGTTCAGGCGAGGCGGCGGGCTGGTTTGTCTGGTTTCCAACTCGCCCCGGCGCGCGCCCTCTCTGGAACATTTTCTCCAAGGCATGGGTGCGCCCGAAGGCGTCTGGGACGCAGCCGTCACCTCGGGCGACGCCACGCACGCCTTGCTGTCAGGCTTCGCGCCAGGACCCGCTTTCAAGCTGGGGCCGGACTTTGATGACCCCATCTATGCAGGCACCGGGCTGGAGTTTGCACCGCTGGAGCGCGCAAAAGTCATCTCCTGCACCGGGCTTGTCGACTATGAAACGCAAACCCCGGACGATTACGCCGCGTTTCTGCAGCAAGCCGCTGATCTGGATCTGCCGATGGTGTGCGCCAACCCGGACATTGTGGTGCAGGGACCGGGCGGCGGCTTGCTCTACTGCGCGGGCGCGCTCGCGAAAGCCTATGAAGCGTTGGGAGGCGAGGCACTCTATGCGGGCAAGCCGCACCCGCCGATATATGAGCTGGCCCGCGCAGCGCTCTCCAAACTGTCAGGAAAGACCGTGCCGAAAGACCGCATTCTGGCCATTGGCGACGGCCTCTCTACCGATCTGGCCGGTGCAAACCGCGAGGAAATCGACTGCCTGTTCATCACCGGCGGTATCAATTCAGGGGCGATTGAATGGCCAGACGACCGGAGCCCGCGCTGGCAGGCTCCGGATCTCGTCTGGTGAACGACGCCTAGGGCTCGATCGCCCAGACAGCGTCAACATTCACCGAAATGGTGATTTCGCCGGGCGCGACTTCGGTACCCGCATCTGCCGACATCGATTCGGCGCGCGCATACATCATCGGTGCAGGCTGGCTGGAGCCGCCTTCGCTGAGCGAAATCAGCCGCCCGGTTTCGATACCGGCCGCCTCGGCATAGAGCGCGCGCAAGCGGTTGAGCTCGCTCACAGCCCTCTGGCGGGCTTCGTCACGGGCTTCGGCAGGGTCTGAATGGGTAAAGTCCACGCCCTGGAGCTGGTTGGCACCCGATCCCACCAGAGCGTCAATCGTCTGGCCGACGCGGTCCATATCCCGTACGATCACCCGCACTGTATTGCTGGCTTCATAGCCGGTGATGCGCTGATCGCGGCCGCGCTCGGAACCATAGGGCTCGTAGACCGCACTCAGCGACAGGCCGGAAGTCTGGATGTCGCGCCGGGCAATGCCGGCCCGCTCCAGCGCCTGAAATACGCCCGACATCGCCTGCGCATTGGCTGCCAGCGCCTCGGCTGCCGTATCGGCGCGCGTCTGCGCGCCAGCGGTCACTGTGGCCATATCGGGCGCAATGCGCACCTCTCCGCGGGCCGACAGTGACAGCCGTCCTTCCTGCGTTTCGGTTTGCGCCTGATTTTGTGCAAGGGCGGGCGCCGGGACCAGCGCCGCCGCGCCCAGCAGAAGGCCGGTTGCCAGAACTGCGCCGGTCAGCCGCGTGCGAAGGGACACGCGGGCAAGGGCAAGGCTTGAAGTATGGCGCATCATCAATCTCCGTTTTCAATGTGGCAGAGGCGCTGATCGCCGCCCCGTAGGGACTTGAACGTACAGCGGCTGCTTCGGTTTCATCACCGCGCCATGTCCCCATGCGCCCAAGGCAAAAGCAAGGCGGGTGAGAGGCGTTGCCGCGGCGGCCGCACGACACGGGTCTGACCGGCATATGCGCCGTCGTGAACCGGGCGCTTCCCCCTCCCGCCAGCCTGCGCTATCAGGGCCGTTCGGTGGGCCTGTAGCTCAACTGGTCAGAGCCGGCGGCTCATAACCGCTTGGTTGGGGGTTCGAGTCCCTCCGGGCCCACCATCCCCCTTACAGTAAATTGATTTAATTATGGTTTTTTGAGGTTTGACACTTTAGGCGTGTCAGGTTTGACAGTCAGGCCTTCCATGGCCGTGCTGGCAAGGTGCTTTTGCCGGGGCGCGGTCGCGCTTGCAAACCCCGCAGGTTCGATAGAGTTGTGCCCGGCTACACGATTTGCCGGTCAAGGCGGCTGCTTTCAGGCGATCTCTCTACCCTTTCAGCAGGTCTTCCAGGATGCGGCGCACCTCCGCCCCATGTTCAAGGTTAGCCAGCCCATAGGCCGCCGCCGCGCGCAGATAGCCCGTCTTGGAGCCGGTATCGAGCGTCTCGCCATCAAAGCGCAGCGCGTGAAACGGGCTGGTTTCCATCAACCGCAACATGGCATCAGTGAGCTGGATTTCGCCGCCTGCACCCGGCTTCTGCTCCTCAAGGGCGTCAAAAATCTCCGGCTGGAGGATGTACCGCCCGGAAATCATCAGATTGGAGGGCGCGTCCTTCTGGGCGGGCTTTTCGACCATGCCCTTCATTTCGATCAGGGCACCCCGGCGCTCACCCGGTTCGATAATGCCGTAGGAACTGACCTTCTCCATCGGCACTTCTTCGACGGCGATGATATTGCCGCCCGTGTTCTGGTAGGCCTGGTTCATGGCTGCGAGGAATGGAATTTCGGAGCGCATCAGCATGTCCGGCAGCAGGACCGCGAACGGCTCATTGCCGACGATATCGCGCGCGCACCACACAGCATGACCCAGCCCCAGCGGCGCCTGCTGGCGCACAAAGCTGCAGGCACCTGGCGCTGGCAAATCAGCGCGCAACTCTTCGAGAAGCTTGGTCTTTCCCTTGGCCTCAAGGGTCATTTCCAGCTCGTAAGCGGTATCGAAGTAATCCTCGATCGAGGCCTTGTTGCGCCCGGTCACGAACACGAAATGCTCGATGCCCGCAGCACGGGCCTCGTCGACCACATAATGGATTGCCGGCCGGTCAAAGACGGGCAGCATTTCCTTGGGCATGACCTTCGTGGCAGGCAATACCCGCGTACCCAGGCCGGCAACAGGAAGAACGGCCTTGCGGACCGGCTTTTTCGACATGCTGGAAACTCCGTGGGGAGGCTTACTCGACCGTGACAGACTTTGCGAGATTTCGCGGCTGGTCCACATCGGTCCCCTTGTATACGGCCACGTGATAGGCAAGCAACTGGATCGCACTGGCGAACAATAGCGGATTTGTCAGCTGGCTGCCCTTGGGCAGGTTGATAATATGCGCCGCCTCGCCTTCGAGCGCCTTGGCCCCTTCGGGATCGGTGATGGCAATGACATGCGCGCCGCGGCTTGCCACCTGCTGGATGGACGAGCGCGTCTTGTCGAACAGGGCGTCGTGCGGCGCAATAACAATGACCGGCAGCCCTTCTTCGATCAGGGCGATCGGACCATGTTTGAGCTCGCCGGCGGCATAGCCTTCTGCGTGAATATAGCTGATTTCCTTCAGCTTGAGTGCCGCCTCAAGCGCCAGCGGGAAGTTCTGGTTGCGGCCCAGATAGAGGACGGTGGGGTGTCCGGCGATTTCATGAGCCAGCTTTTCAATCTCGCCTTCGCGCTCCAGCGCCTTGACCATCAGTCCCGGAGCAGCGAGCAGGCCAGCAACATGACCTGCTTCCTGTGCGCGGTCGAGATGGCCACGATGACGGCCCGCCAGCACGGCCAGGCAGGCCAGCGCGGAAAGCTGGCTGGTAAAGGCCTTGGTCGAGGCCACACCGATTTCGGGACCGGCGAGCGTTGGAACGACCAGCGACGCCTCGCGCGCGATCGTGGAGTGGGGCGTGTTCACCAGGGCGAGTGTCTGCACACCGGCCGCCGCCGCCAGGCGCATCGCCTCCAGCGTGTCGGCGGTTTCGCCCGACTGGGAGATGAAGAGCGCAATATCGCCCGGCAGGAACACCGGGTCGCGGTAGCGGAATTCCGAGGCGATATCGACTTCGACTGCCAGACGCGCAAGTGATCCGAACCAGTAGCGAGAAATTTCGCCCGCATAGGCCGCCGTGCCGCATCCCACGATGATAAGCCGGCTGGCCGCGCGGAAATCGAGCCCGGCTATTTCATGTACGCCGTTCTCAAACGCGTCGGCATAATGGGAGATCGTGCGGCCTATCACCTCGGGCTGTTCATGGATTTCCTTTTCCATGAAGTGACGGTGATTGCCCTTTTCGGCAAGGACATGGCTGGTCTCTGCCGGCACGAGTTTGCGCTCGACCGGCTCGCCGTTCAGATCAAACACCTCGATCGAGCCGGGACGGATCACCGCCATGTCCCCGTCATCGAGGAACATGATGCGCTCGGCATGGCCGGACAGTGCCAGCGGGTCTGAACCCAGAAAGCCCTCCGTGGCGCCCAGCCCGGCGATCAGCGGCGCGCCCTTGCGCGCGCCCATGATGAAGCCTTCTTCGCCCTCAATCATGACACCCAGCGCAAATGCGCCATCAAGACGCCGCAGGACCGATTTTAGCGCCGCTACCGCGTCGCCATCAGCCTGCATGGCCTGGTCGATCAGATGGGCCACCACTTCGGTGTCGGTCTGGCTTGTAAACTCGCACCCCTTGGCGGCGAGTTCCTCGCGCAGGGTCTTGAAGTTCTCGATAATGCCATTGTGGACGACCAGTACGCGCCCGGCCTTGTGGGGGTGGGCATTGTCGTCATTGGCGGCGCCGTGCGTCGCCCAGCGCGTATGGCCGATAGCTGTCGTGCCGTGAAGCCCTGCCGGAACCCTGTCCGCAAGCGCCTGGACCTTGCCGGCTGCGCGCAGCCGGTGCAGCGAGCCATGGGAGTCAATCACACCGATCCCGGCTGAATCGTAGCCACGATATTCCAGTCTGCGCAGGCCTTCGAGAATGAAGCTTTCCGCTTCACCATGTCCCACAGCACCCACAATACCGCACATTGCGTGACTCCCGGTTTCTGCCTGGGGGCGCGAGGCCCCGGTTGCAGCTGCTTAGTGGCAGGCTCCACGGCGTAACGCAAGGCGCACATCAATCACGCTTGATGACCCAATGTTTGAATGCGGCCGGAGCACGGAGCGGCCACCGCGTGCAATGGACGCCTTGCAGGCGATGGGTTAGGACTTCAAACTGCATTCAGGGGATTAGCGCGGAGCGTCGAGGGCATGATTTTGCCGTTCAGGACTATGTGTGCGGCGGCAGCCCTGCTGACCGGATTGGGTGCCCCCGTGCAGGCCCAGGGCGATGACGAGCCTGTCTATCTGGACGCCGCTGAAATCGAGCAGAATCGCGAGGGCGATGTCCTGACCGCGCGCGGCGAGGTCAGCATGCAGTCGGGCGAGCGGATGCTGTTTGCTGACGAGGTCGAATACCGGCCAGGCGAAGACCGTGTCATCGCGCGCGGGAATGTCCGGCTGCACGATGGCGACCTGCCTGCACAGACCGCTGACGAAATCGAGCTGACCAATGAATGGTCCGAAGCCATTGCCAGCGGCTTTGCCATGCGCCTTGAAAACAATGGCCGCGCAGCGTCGGCCTATGCGGTACATCGCCGGGACGGCGCGATCATGCTTCGCCGGGCCTATTACACTGCCTGCGATCTGTGTGAGGACGGCACCCGTCCTCCGACCTGGCGGTTACGCGCCGCCGAAGTGGTGCAAGATCCTGAATCGGAAATGATTTATTACCGCGACATGCGCCTTGAAGCGTTTGGCGTGCCGATATTCTTCACGCCGGTCTTTGCGCACGCTGACCCCTCGGCACCGCGGCGCTCCGGCTTCCTGATTCCGACGGCCGATGTCTCGGACCGCCTCGGCTTTGTCTATCAGCAACCCTATTACCAGGTAATATCGCCCCATCGGGACATTGTCGTGACGCCGATGATCATCAGCGAGTACAATCCGGTGCTGCGCTACGAATACCGGCAACGCCTGTGGTCAGGGTCCATGCGTATCCGGGGCAGTGTCACGCACGAACAGGAATTCGACCGCGATGGCGGATTTGGCGACCGCGAGCTGCGCGGCCATGTCGCGGGATCGGGCGCGTTTAACATCGCACCGGGCTGGATATGGCGCTTCAATGTCCAGCTGGCTACCGACCCGCTTTATCTTGCGCGCTACGACTTGAACGGTGACATTGACCAGTCATCCGATTTTGCAAAGTTGAATGCCCGCATCCTGCCCACAGAGATAGAGGTTCGCGGCCGGTCACGCACTTATTTTGCCAGTGCGACCGTGATGGGTTTCCAGTCACAGGATGAGAGGGTCGATACGGAAAACCTTCCCCTGATTGCGCCCATGCTGGAGGCGGAATATCGCCTGCCCCTGCCCGGCTGGGCGGGATTTGCCAATGCGCGCGGATCGGCGGTGTATCTCACGCGTGATGTCGGGGATGATTATGCCAGGGCCAGCGGTGCGATTGAGTGGTCGCGCAACTTCACCCTGCCGGGCGGCATCCGCGTCTTGCCCTACGCCGGCACACGCGGCGACGCCTATCGTTTCACGCGGACCAATGCGGCCGGAAGAACCCTGGAAACCACCGACTTCACGCGCACGATGTCAAACGCCGGTGTGGACGTTTCATGGCCCTTCCTGAGACGGGGCAATCTGGGCGATACGGTGCTGGCGCCGCGCATCCAGCTCGCCAGTTCGACAGGGCTGGAGGCCGATGAAACGGCACCGGGTGAAGATAGCCTCAACCTCGAACTGGACGCGTCCAACCTGTTTTCCCGTAACCGGTCCAATGGCTATGATGCGTGGGAAGAAGGCACCCATATCAATGCCGGTCTGACCACAAGTTTCCAGTCGAACAACAGATTCCTGCCTGACACCGACGTGTTTGTCGGCCGCAGCTTCCGCATAGACGGCGACGCCTCTTTTGCTCCGGGGTCTGGACTGGTCGAGAAGCAATCAGACTGGGTGGCCCAGCTTGACGTGAATTTCGGCAATATGTTCGAGCTGGGCGTTCAGGGGCGCTATAATGGCGAAACCGTACAGGCCAACCGGATCGACGCTTTTTCACGCGTTTCGATTTGGCGCGTGACCGGCGATGTCACCTATTCTCTGGTTGACGATGACGCCGTGAATACGCGCGTGCGCGAGTCGGTCAATTTTGGCGGTAATTTCCGCGTCACCGACAACTGGTATCTGGGCTTTATGGAAGTTCGCGACCTTGAACGTGGCGCCACCCGCCGGCGGGAAGTCAGTCTGATCTATCGCGACGAATGCACGGACATCAGAGTTATTTATGATCAGCGTGATTTCGAAATCGGCAATCTGGGACCCAGCCGCTCGGTGATGCTTGAGGTCACCCTGTTTTCCATTGGCAACTAGGGCCTGCCCTCACGCCGGTTCCTGCCCGGAGCGAACCGGGTTCGCTCCGGCTCGTGCGCCGATAAGAAGTATCCTCGACTTGATTTTCCGGCAAAGCGCGCCGTGAACCATCTCTGCTTGCCGGCACCGGCTGGCATGCCCGAAATGCGGTATACCCTGCCCGTCAAAATTCGCGGATAGCCGAAATGACACGGTCTTGCGTGGCAGTATCAAGGTAGGGATGCATCGGCAATGACATGACGCGCCCGGCCTTGTCCTCGGTCACGGCAAGCCCGTCCGGACCTGCGGGGTATTTCGCATAGGGCTCCTGCGCGTGGATCGGGATGGGGTAGTAAACTGCGGTTGGTACACCACGCGATTTAAGATGAGCGGCGAGCGCGTCGCGGCGGCTGTGCTCGATCGTGTACTGCGCCCAGGTGGACACCCCGCCGGAAATCACCTGCGGCACCGCGTCCACGAGAGTCTCCAGATGTGTGTTGTAGCGCGCCGCAATACGGTTTCGTGCCTCGATCTCGTCAGGAAAAATCGCGAGTTTTTCCAGGAGCACAGCTGCCTGGATCGTGTCCAGACGCGAGTTCATTCCTATACGGACATTGAAGTATTTGGGATCGTGCTCGAAAGCGCGCTTCTCGATATCGCGCGGCATGGCTTTGCCGTGCACCGCGAGCGATTCCATGATCTCGGCCAGATCGGGATCATCGGTAAGCACTGCGCCGCCATCCCCGTAACAGCCCAGCGGCTTGGCGGGGAAGAAGGAGGTGGTCGTGACATCGCTCCAGTGGGAGGGATGCTTGCCCTCCAGCGTGCAGCCAAAGCCTTGGGCGCTGTCCGCGATCAGTTTCAGTCCGTGGCGCTTCGCGATCTGCGCGATCTGCGGATAGTTGGCTGGCTGGCCGAACAGGTCCACCGCAATGATGACGCGCGGGTTCAACTCTCCTTTTGCCTTCACCATCTCGATGGAGGCCTCAAGATGGGCCGGATCCATATTGTAGGTTGCCGGGTCGATATCCACGAAAACGGGCGTTGCGCCCAGCCAGGGCACGACTTCCGCCGTCGCGGTAAAGGTGAATGACGGGCAGAAAACGGCGTCGCCGGGACGCAGCCCCCATGCCATCAGAGGCAATACAAGTGCGTCTGTACCGTTGGCGCAGCCCAGCGCCCGCGAGGAACCACTGAACCCGGCCAGCGCCGCTTCAAGCTCCTGCACTTCCGGGCCCAGAATATACCGCCCGCTGCGCACAGCGGACATGATCCGGGCGTCCACCTTGTCGGCGATGCGGGCATATTGGGCTTGAAGGTCAATGAATTGCATTACGGGGTCCTGTGGGTCGGCTGCCGCGAGGCGCGGCCTGCGGGAATTTCGCGCGACCATGATGCAGGCCCGCACGATGACAGAATCACAATCTGTTTCGATATCTGCCAGCGCCCCTTGCGGGCCGGGCCGCTATTACATGCCCCCGTCGGCCAGTCTTTGCAGATACCGGGCATAGCTGCCCCCGCCCATGGAGCCGGCCAGCGCGGCGAGGGCGGCGCTGTCGATAAAGCCCTGACGCCAGGCGGTTTCCTCCGGGCATGCAATCTTCGAGCCTTGCCGCCGCTCCAGCGTGGCGACAAATTCGGCCGCTTCCAGGAGACTGTCGGGCGTGCCGGTATCCAGCCAGGCATAGCCCGGTCCCATTGTTTCCACGCTGAGCTCGCCCTCATCGAGATACATCTGCAAAAGCGTCGTGATCTCCAGCTCTCCGCGTGCGGACGGTGTCACCTTCCGGGCCCGCTCCGGCGCCCGGCCATCGAGGAAATACAGCCCCGTAACAGCGACATTCGAGGGCGGTGCTTGCGGCTTCTCGATGATCGAGATGACGCGGCCCGCCTCATCAAAAGACACGACGCCATAACGCTCCGGATCGGCTACCTGATAGCCAAACACCGTGCCGCCGGCGGGCCGGGCATCGGCAGATCGCAGCATGTCGGCCAGCCCGTGGCCGAAAAAGATATTGTCGCCCAGCACCATGACGGACGGGGCGCCATCAAGAAAATCCTCGGCCAGCATATAGGCCTGCGCCAGGCCATCGGGCGATGGCTGGACGATAAAGGTCAGGGAGATACCCCACTGGCTGCCATCGCCCAGCAGCGCCATGAATTGCGGCTGTTCATGCGGTGTCGTGATGATCGCGATCTCGCGCACCCCGGCCAGCATCAGCACCGATAGCGGATAATAGACCATCGGCTTGTCGTAGATCGGCAGGAGCTGTTTGGAGGTGACGGCCGTCACGGGATAAAGCCGCGTGCCAGATCCCCCTGCCAGTATGATGCCCTTGCGCTTGGTCAATGTGCTTTCCGGCCTGATGCTGCCTGCTGGCCCCCTGTATCCTGCCGAAGCGTCAATCCGTCAACAACGCGGCCCGCCCTTGCAACTACACATTCCTTCCAAGCCGGCTGCCTGCGCCTTTTCGCCCGATCAGGGGGCGCCACCAGCCCTCATTGTCCAGATACCATTGCACGGTGCGATAAAGCCCCTCTTCCAGGCTGACCGACGGGCTCCAGCCCAGCTCATCGCGCATCCGGCGGGCATCGATGGCATAGCGCGCATCATGGCCGGGCCGGTCTTCCACAAAGCGGATGAGACCGGCATGGGCGATTGATGCCGGCCGCAGATCGTCAAGGATCGCACACAAGGCCTGCACCAGCTCCAGATTGGTCCGCTCGCTGTTCCCGCCAATATTGTAGGAGCGCCCTGTCTGTCCGCGCTGAACGACGGAAAGCAAGGCATCGGCATGGTCTTCGACATACAGCCAGTCGCGCACATTTGAGCCATCGCCGTAAACGGGCAAAGGCTCTCCCGCCAGTGCCTTGATGATAATCAGCGGGATCAGCTTTTCGGGAAAATGGTAGGGCCCGTAATTATTTGAGCAATTGGTCAGTACTACCGGAAGCCCATAGGTTTCGTGCCACGCCCGCACCAGATGATCTGCCGCCGCCTTCGACGCCGAATAGGGCGAGCGCGGGTCGTAGCGGGTCTCTTCGGTGAACTTTACTGACGGATCGGCAGGCAGCGAGCCGAACACCTCGTCGGTAGAGATGTGGTGAAAGCGGAACGTGTCAGGGCGGCCCTGGCCCGTCCAGTATTTGCGCGCGGCCTCCAGCAGGTGAAACGTGCCGTTTATATTGGTCTCAACGAAGTCTGACGGCCCGTCTATCGAGCGGTCGACATGGCTCTCAGCGGCCAGATGCATCACCGCGTCGGGCTGATGGGTCTCAAAAATGCGGTCGAGTGCCGCCCGGTCCCTGATGTCGGCGTGTTCAAACGCATAGAGCGGGGAAGCGCTGACCGGCGCTACATTCTCCAGCGAGGCAGCATAGGTCAGCGCATCCAGATTAACGACACTGTGGCCGCGTGAAACCGCCAGACGAACCACGGCAGAACCGATAAAGCCCGCACCGCCCGTGACCAGAATTTTCATCGTCTGGAAGCTCCCTGCCCGGCTCAGCCTCAGATTTCCTGATCGAATGCGCCAACTTCCCTGTGCCGCGCCAGCTCATCCTTGATTGCGGAGAAAATCGCGCTGACATCCTCAGCCGAGGTGAGGCTTTCCACCACCACGACCAGGTTGGGTGTGTTGGACGAAGCCCGGATAAGCCCCCAGGCGCCGTCGGCAAAGGTGAAACGCACGCCGTTGACTGTGTTGATGTCCACTATCTCGCGGCCCGCCACTTTTGCACCGGCGGCTTTCTTCGCCTCGAAGCTGGCGATGATCCGGTCCACGACGGCATATTTCTCTTCATCCGTACACGCCGGCGACATGGTCGGAGAGCCATAGCTGACCGGCAGCGCCCGCTTCAGGTCTGCCATTGAGCTGTCCGGATTATTGTCCAGCATTGCCAGGACGCAGCGCGCCGCCGTCAGACCACAATCATAGCCCTTGCCGACCGGCGGTTGCAGGAAGAAATGCCCGGACTTTTCAAAACCCGCCAGCGCGCCCAGCTGATGGGAACGGCGCTTGATATAGGAATGGCCGGTCTTGAAGTAATCCGTCTTTGCGCCTCTGGCTTTGAGCACCGGATCGGTGGCGTAAAGTCCGGTCGATTTTACGTCGACGACGAAGGTCGCATCCTTGTACTCCGCTGACAGATCGCGGGCGAGCATCAGCCCGACCTTGTCGGCGAAAATCTCTTCACCCTCATTATCGACCACGCCGCAGCGGTCGCCATCACCGTCAAACGCCAGACCCACATCGGCCTTGTGCTCGCGCACGGCATCGGCCAGCGCGTGCAGCATCTTCATGTCTTCCGGGTTCGGGTTATGGTTCGGGAAGGTGTGGTCAAGATCGCAGTTGAGCGCGATCACCTCCACCCCCATGGCTTCCAGCGCCTGCGGAGCGAATGCGCCCGCCGTGCCATTGCCGCATGCGGCCACCACTTTGAGCTTGCGCCTGGCTTTGAAGCCGCCCGTGAGGTCAGCGATATAACGCTCGCGCACCCCCTCCTGGCGCACATAGGCGCCGCCGGGCCGGGTCTGACCGAGCCCTTCCAGCACGATGGTCTTCAGACGGCCCATCTCGTCAGGGCCAAAGGTCAGCGGGCGCTCTACACCCATCTTCACACCGGTCCAGCCATTGGAGTTGTGACTGGCCGTCACCATCGCAACGGCGGGAATATCCAGATCGAACTGGGCGAAATACGCCATTGGCGACAGGGCAAGGCCGATATCGTGAACGGTAATGCCGGCCTGCATCAGGCCCACTTCCAGCGCCTGCTTGACCGACAGTGAATAGCTGCGGAAATCATGGCCCGTCACGATCTGCGGGGCGATGCCCAGCTCGTGCATCAGCGTACCCAGCCCCAGCCCCAAAGCCTGAACGCCGTAAAGATTGAGCTCCGGTGCCTTGTCGGAGCCAGGATGTCCAAACCACCAGCGCGCATCATACTCGCGAAAGCCGGTCGGCTTGATGAGCGGGCGGGTCTCGAAGTCCCAGCTATTGGGCTCAATATCGGCGGCGGGGCGCTGGCTGTCGGTCATGTATGCCTCTTGGTGGGTCAGGTCCGGTCTGAAGCGGGCGCGTATCAGCCTAGCTGAGACCGGCGCGCAATAGATCATGGATGTGCAACAGGCCGAGCGGCCTGCCGGTTTCATCGCAGACGAATACCGACAGGATTTTTTGCGAACCGGCCGTCATCAGGCGCAGCGCATCGGCCGCCAGCCCGTCAGGTGCCACACTTTTCGGGTTGGCCGTCATGATGGTTTCGACCGCTGAGGCGGTCAGGTCCGGGCTCATATGACGGCGCAGATCGCCATCAGTGATGATCCCGGTCAGCACGCCCCGGCGGGTAATGCCGACACAGCCAAACCCTTTGGAACTCATCACGATAAGCGCATCGGACATGAGCGTGCCTTCCTCGGCCAGCGGCATGTCGGCATGCATCAGATCACCTGCCTTCAGGAAGGCTGCGCCTAGCGTGCCGCCGGGATGAAAGGTGGCAAAATCGGAAGCGGTAAACCCGCGCGCCTCGATCAGGGCGACCGCCAGCGCATCACCATAGGCCATCATCAGCGTGGTCGACGTGGTCGGCGCGCGGGTCTCCCCGGCTGCCTCGGGCGCATCGGGCACCAGCAGCAGGTGATCGCTGGCCTTGGCCAGCGTGCTGTCTGCGCCCGCCGTCAGCGCTATCAGCGGAACGCCAAAGCGGCGGCAATAGGCCGTGAGGTCGCCCAGCTCGCGCGTCTCGCCGGATTTGGACAGTGCCAGCACCGCATCGCCCGATGTGATCATGCCCAGATCACCATGGCTCGCCTCGGCGGGGTGGACATATTGCGCAGGTGTGCCGGTTGAGGCCAGCGTGGCCGCAATCTTGCGCGCGACATGGCCGGACTTGCCGACACCGGCGCAGATCAGCCGGCCTTTCAACGTGGCCAGCAAGGAGACGACACCCACTGCGCGCTCGTCAAAGGCGGCTTCCAGCGCCGCCAGCCCCTCTCGCTCGATACGCGCGGTCCGCCGCATCGCGTCAAGAATACGCGCCGTATCAAGGCGGGCTGCGGGGCGGTTCAGGCTTTCTGTCTCGGACATGGGACGCGCATCGACCTCAATGGCATTTCAGGCAGCCGGGCTGGCATCGCGGCCGGCAGGGCCGCTTCGGGAGCTTCATGAATCTGAGGCTTTAGCAGCACCATGGAGCGCTGGCCAGCATGACAGGGCGCTCAGCCGTCAAATGGCGTGATGGCCGATCTGCGATGCGACAAAGGCGAGGAACCGGTCCAGCGTCTCCTGGGTCTCGGTTTCGATAATACGCACCGGGGCCTGGCTGCCAGGTTCGGTCATGTAGAACATGCATTCCGATGTGCGCGCCGCCAGCTCCTCGGTGAAGCGTGCGACCAGCCGGTCCAGCAATGCCGCTTCAGCACCATTGGCCGGTGTCACGATCTGCCGGATCATTCCGCTACCCCTTTAACCCATCCCGGGCACCGTTGGCCGGTGCCTCTTCAATCACCGGCATGTCCCGCGAGGTGCCGCGTACGGACATTCACTGTGCGCCTGTCAACGGCAGATGCAAGGCACGCGCCACAAAATCGCGTTCCGATTGCCCGTGATATGTGTCTTTTTTGCCAAAGCAGCGCCCGGCCAGTGGTCATCCGTCTCCGCCCGCGCTATTGCCTCGGTCACACAGCGACAGACATTGTGCCGGAGTTACGCGATGACACGCCTTGTCCTTACCCGCCATGGCCAGAGCCAGTGGAATCTCGAGAACCGGTTTACCGGCTGGGTGGATGTGGATTTGACGACACGCGGCGAGGCGGAGGCAAAACGCGGCGGCATGCTGATGAAGCAGGCCGGCTTTGCCCCCGATATCGCCTTCACCAGCTATCTGCGCCGTGCCATCCGCACCGCCCATCTGGGCCTGGACACGCTGGACAGGCTTTGGATTCCGGTGATGCCGGACTGGCGGCTCAACGAGCGTCATTACGGCGCGCTGACGGGTCTCGACAAGGCCGAAACCGTCGCCGCCCACGGCGAAGACCAGGTGCTGATCTGGCGCCGCTCTTTCGACATTCCGCCTCCCGCGCTCGACCGTAGCGATCCGCGCCACCCGGTTCATGACGAGCGCTACGCCCATCTCGATCCCGGCCTTTTGCCGGGCACCGAAAGCCTGAAAGACACGCTTGTCCGCGTTGAGGAATGCTTTTCCGCGCTGGTTGCGCCGCGCCTTGCCGGCGGGGAAAGCGTGTTCATCTCCGCGCATGGCAATTCGTTGCGCGCGCTGGTGAAAATCCTCTTCCGGGTCGCCGACGCGGATATCCTGAAAGTCGAAGTGCCGACCGGCAATCCGCTGCTGATCGAGCTGGATGGCCTTCGTCCCGTCGAGGCGCGCTATCTTGACGAAGACCGCGCGCAGGCCCTGCCGCCATGCCCGAAGGGCTGACACCATCTCATCTGCGCTTCATGGACGCGGCGCTGGCGCTCGCATTTTGCGGGCTCGGCACCACCGCACCGAACCCGTCTGTCGGCTGCGTGATAGCCAAAGATGGCAAAGTCATCGCCAGCGCCGTCACCGCGCCGGGCGGACGGCCCCATGCCGAGGCACAGGCATTGCAGAACGCGGGTGAACAGGCGCGCGGCGCGGATGTCTATGTCACGCTGGAGCCCTGCTCCCATCACGGGCAGACACCGCCTTGCGCGCAGGCCCTGATCGAGGCTGGCGTGGCGCGCGTGTTCATCGCATCAGGCGATCCCGATCCGCGCGTGTCTGGCCGCGGCATCGCCATGCTGCGCGCGGCAGGCATTGAGGTCGTGGAAGGGGTCAGACAGGCGCAAGGCGATGCGCTCAATGCCGGGTTTTTCACCCGCGTGCGCACCGGCCTGCCCCTCGTCGCACAGGACGCCCGTGCCAATATTTTCGACGCCGATCTGGTGCCGGGCCCGGACGAAAGCGTGGATCAGGCGATCCAGCGCCTTGGGCGCGGAGGCAAGACGCGGGTGCGGATCGCGGGCTAGCTCTTGGCGCGCCGGAGCCGTCTCAGCCGTTTCCAGAAGCGTTTGCGTTCCGGGCGGGGCTGGGGTTTGAGATTGTCGACGAACTGCTCGGTGCAGGCCCGCCAGGAATTCTTCTCGGCAAAGGCGCGCGCGTCCTCGCGTTTGAGCTCCAGCGCCTGCAGGCAGGCTTCGCGCAGATCATCAGACACGACGCCGGCATTGGAGCCGGGAATGATATCGCGCGGGCCAGGCGCGACAAAGGCCGCCACGGGCGTGCCGCAGGCCATGGCTTCAAGGATCACCAGCCCGAACGTGTCGGTGAAGCTGGGGAACACAAACACGTCAGCGTCCGCGAAATGGCGCGCCAGCTCCTCGCCGGTCTTGCCGCCGGTGAAATGCACGTCCTTGTATTTGCGCTTGAGCTCTTCAAGCTGCGGGCCCGGGCCGACCACCACCTTTGAACCGGGCAGGTCGAGCTTCAGGAAGGCCTCGATATTCTTTTCCACCGCCACGCGCCCGACATAGGCAAAGACCGGCTTGGGCAGACCCTTGTAGACCCCGCCATCGAGCCCACGCAGATCGGGCCGGAACTGGTCGGTATCCACGCCGCGCGACCACGCCACCAGATTGTTGAAGCCGCGCTTGACGAGGTTTTGCCGCATCGTCTCGGTCGCCACCATGATGCCGTTACCAGAATTGTGGAAACGGCGCATGAAGGCATAGCCCGCCGCAAGCGGGATGAACGGAAAGCGGGCATGCACATATTCAGGGAACTGGGTGTGATAGCTGGTCGTGAAGGGCAGCTTCCAGGACAGGCAGATGCGCCGCGCCACATGGCCCAGCGTGCCTTCGGTGGAAATATGGATGGCTTCCGGCTCGAACGCCCGGAAGCGCGCCTCGATATCGTGGCGCGCGCCCAGCGCCAGCTTGATATCGGGATAGGTCGGCAACGGGATCGTCTTGAAGCCAAGGCCGGGATGAATAACCTCCACCTCATGGCCCATTGCCCGGCACTCATCGACCGTGCGCGAGAGCGTCCGCACCACGCCATTGACCTGCGGTTCCCAGGCGTCCGTCACCAGAAGAATGCGCAAGGGCGTGTTGTCCATCGGCCAGCCTCATTTTTAAGTGTCGAGCCGGTGCTCATAACGCGTTTTCGGTTGCAAGCGAAGGGTTGCGGTGCTGTGGCCTTGCCTGCCTGCAAGCGTTGTGGCCAAAGTCATTTCCGTCACGCTTCGAGACGGGATCCATATGAGCCAGACACAATCCGCGCCCGCCGGCATCGACTGGGACCAGCTCGACAGCCTCAAATTTTCGCCCGAGAGCGAGACGGTGCGCGCACTGAACGCGCAGGCCGGACTGGACAGCGCCGCGCGCGCGGATGTGGCGAAGGCGGCGATTGACCTTGTCGAGCGCGCCCGCACTGCGAAGACACGCACCGGGCTGATGGAATCCTTCCTTCAGGAGTTTGGCCTTTCCAACAAGGAAGGGCTGGCCCTGATGTGCCTGGCCGAAGCGCTTCTGCGCGTGCCCGATGCGCGCACCGCCGATGCGCTGATTGCCGAGAAGATCGGGTCGGGCTCGTGGGGCGAGCATGCTTGGAAATCGGAAAACTGGCTGGTCAATGCCTCCACGCTGGGCCTGATGCTGTCGGGCTCGCTGATGGAGCTCGACCCGCAGGCGCGCAAGGATCCCGGCGCCTATTTCCGCAACGTGGCCGGGCGGGTCGGCGAGCCAGTGATCCGCACCGCAACGCGTCAGGCCATGCGTATTCTGGGCGAGCAATTCGTCCTTGGACGGTCCATACAGGGGGCGATAAGGCGCGGCCATGCGTGGAAAGTGCCGCACGGCCATTATCCGCTGTTTTCCTTCGACATGCTGGGCGAAGGCGCCCGTACACACGCCGATGCAGCGCGCTATCACACCCGCTATATGGACGCGATCGCGACGGTTGCAAAAGCGCGCAAGGACCGCCCCGTAGAGGCGGTGGACGGCGTTTCGGTGAAGCTTTCTGCGCTCCATCCGCGCTACACGATCTTCAAGCGCGAGGCCCTGTGGCGCGAGCTTTATCCCAAGGTGCTCGAACAGGCTGAAGCGGCCAAAGCGGCCAATATCGGCTTCTGCCTTGATGCCGAGGAATCTGATCGTCTGGTCTTGCAGTTGATGATCCTTGAACGCCTGGCCCATGAGCCGTCACTGGCCGGCTGGGACGGGCTGGGGCTCGCCCTGCAGGCCTATCAGAAGCGCGCCCGCGCGGCGATCGGCAAGCTGGCTGAGCTCGGCCAGGCAAGCGGGCGGCGCCTGATGGTCCGGCTGGTCAAGGGCGCCTACTGGGACACCGAGGTGAAGTTCGCCCACATGAATGGCTGGCCGGATTTTCCGGTCTGGACCACCAAGGCAGCGACGGATCTGAACTATCTGGCATGCGCGCGCGCCATGCTGGCCGAGCCCGAAGCCCTCTATCCCCAGTTTGCCACCCATAATGCCCACACGCTGTGTTCGGTGCGCGCCATCGCCGCCGAGCTGGGCAATGAAAATTACGAATTCCAGCGCCTGCACGGCATGGGCGAACCGCTCTATCTGGCAGCGGCAGACGCCTTCACCCTGCGTCCGGTGCGCGTCTATGCGCCGGTCGGCAGTCATGAAGACCTGCTGCCCTATCTGGTGCGGCGTCTGCTGGAGAACGGGGCCAATACCTCTTTTGTCCATTCCTTCCTCGACCCTGACGTGCCTGCCGCCGATGTGGCGCGCGGCCCGTTCGAGGGGGCCGACAGCATGGACCGCCACCCCTTCATCCCGGCGCCGCCCCGGCTTTACGGCCCCCACCGGGACAATTCTGCGGGCGTTGACCTGTCACAGGCCGCTGTGCGCACGACGCTGGCCGAGGCACAAGCGCGTTTTGACAAGGCCATGCCCCATGCCTGCGGCCCGATCCTGTCGGGCAAGTTGAAAACGGGCAAGGCGCGGCCGGTGACCAACCCGTCTGATACCGCCACGATTGTCGCCACGGTGGTGGACGCTGACGAAGCCATGGTCGATGCCGCCTTTGCCGCCGCCCACAAGGCTTTCGAAGGCTGGGACCGTCTGGGCGGGCCGGCCCGCGCGGCGATTTTACGAAAACTCGCCGACGCGCTGGAAGCCGACACAGCCCGCTTTATCGCCATCGTGTCGCGAGAGGCCGGCAAGACGCTCACTGACGGCGTGGCCGAAGTGCGCGAGGCGGTCGATTTCCTGCGCTATTACGCCGCCGAGGCCGAAGCCAAGTTCAGCCATGCCAACCGGATGCCCGGCCCGGCGGGGGAGACCAACCACCTCGAACTCGCCGGCCGGGGCGTGTTTGCCTGTATCAGCCCGTGGAACTTCCCGCTGGCGATCTTTACCGGCCAGATTGCCGCCGCGCTGGCCGCAGGCAATACGGTCGTTGCCAAACCAGCCGAGCAGACCCCGCTGGTGGCCTTTGAGGCCGTCAGCCTGTTTCACAAAGCAGGCCTGCCCAAGGATGTACTCCAGCTTGTTCCCGGTCATGGCCGTATCGGCGCGCTGATGACCGGCCATCCATTGCTGGGCGGTGTCGCCTTCACCGGCTCCACCGAGGTGGCGCACATCATCAACCGCACGCTGGCCGGACGCGACGGGCCGATCCTGCCCCTGATCGCGGAGACCGGCGGGCTCAACGCCATGTTCGTGGATACGTCTGCACTTAAGGAACAGGTCGTCGATGACGCGATTCTCTCGGCCTTCGGATCCGCCGGGCAGCGCTGCTCTGCCTTGCGTATCCTCTTCCTGCCGCGTGAAACCGCCGATAACACGATCACGGCCCTGAAAGGCGCGATGGATGCGCTGACCCTTGGCGATCCGGCAGACCCGGCGACCGATATCGGCCCGGTCATTGATGAGGACGCGCTGGAAATGCTGAGCAGCCATGCTGAACGCATGGAGCGCGAGGCCAGTATTCTTCACCGCGCGCCGCTGACGCACGCACACAAGGACGCGGGGCATTTCTTTGCGCCGGTACTGGTCGAGCTGCCATCGCTGGCGGGCATGGACCGCGAAGTGTTCGGACCGGTCCTGCACGTCATCCGATACAAGCGCTCCGATCTGCCAAAGCTGGCCGGTGAGCTGGCCGCCAAGGGCTACGGGCTGACGCTGGGTGTGCATTCGCGCCTCCAGCGATTCCTTGATTCGGTGCGCGGCGCGGTTCCGGCCGGCAATACCTATGTGAACCGCAACATGACCGGCGCGGTCGTCGGCGTGCAACCTTTCGGCGGAGAGGGCCTGTCGGGGACCGGCCCGAAAGCCGGGGGACCGCACTATCTCTACCGCTTCGCCGCCGAGCGGGTGGTGACGATCAATATCGCGGCCCAGGGCGGCGACCCGGAGCTCTTGAATCTGGGCTGAGTATCGCTGCCAGCTTTCCACACCTAAACGCATCGGCGCTACAGCCCCGAAAGCGTTAAAGAGTCCGGATACGGACACCGATGTGTTAAGGGTTTGTTTACCAAAAAGTTGGGTTTGAGCGCCTATGGGCCGTTGACGCCCCGGCAGACCCTTAGCACTATATGTAGCGGTTTCCGGGGGAAGCCACACAGCATGTATAGGTTTTTGTTAAGGCGGCGCGCACACCTTGGCTCTGCGCCAAGGCATTTTGCGCCCTGCACGAAGGAGCGGTTTGGACCATGACGCCGTTTGACTCAGTACCGATGTCCGGCACCGCCACACAAGGCGGGCAGCGCTCGCGGCGCGGCAAGCCCAAGGCCGTCACACTTCGCCTTGTGGAGAGCGTGAAGACCGATCCGTCGCGCGATGAGCTTCTGACCGATTTCGGCAAGAAGACGCTGGTCGACCGGTATCTCCTGCCCGGCGAAAGCTATCAGGACATGTTTGCGCGCGTGGCGACCGCCTATGCAGACGACACCGCTCACGCCCAGCGCCTTTACGACTACATGTCGCGCCTGTGGTTTATGCCCGCGACGCCCGTCCTGTCCAATGGCGGGGCCGCGCGCGGCCTGCCCATTTCCTGCTTCCTCAACTCGGTGGACGATTCGCTCGACGATATCGTGGCTACCTGGACGGAAAATGTCTGGCTGGCATCCAATGGCGGCGGCATCGGCACCTATTGGGGCCATGTGCGCTCCATCGGCGAGAAGGTCGGCCAGAACGGGCAGACCTCCGGCATCATTCCGTTCATCCGCGTGATGGATTCGCTCACCCTTGCCATTTCGCAAGGCTCGCTGCGCCGCGGTTCGGCGGCGGTCTATCTGGACGTCCACCACCCGGAAATCGAGGAATTCCTCGAAATCCGCAAAACGTCAGGCGATTTCAACCGTAAGAGCCTCAATCTCCATCACGGGCTGAACATCACCGACGAGTTCATGAATGCGGTGCGCGACGACAAGGATTTTGCGCTCCTCTCGCCGAAATCAGGCGAAGTCGTCAAATCGATCTCCGCGCGCAAGCTGTGGCAGAAGATTCTCGAGCTGCGCCTGCAGACCGGCGAGCCCTACATCATCTATTCCGACACCGTGAACAACGCGCTGCCCATGTTCCAGAAGAAGCTGGGCCTGAAAGTGCGCCAGTCCAATCTGTGTTCGGAAATCATGCTGCCGACCGGCATCGACCATCTGGGGCGTGACCGTACCGCCGTGTGCTGCCTGTCCTCGGTCAATGCGGAAAAATTCCTCGAGTGGAAAGATGATCCGGGCTTCCTGGAAGATTTGTTCCGCTTCCTCGACAATGTGCTGCAGGACTTTATCGACCGCGCACCCGACGAGATGGACCGGGCGACCTATTCGGCCTGGCGTGAACGTTCTGTCGGCCTTGGGCTGATGGGCTTCCACTCCTTCCTGCAGGCGATGAATATCCCGTTTGAATCGGCCATGGCCGCAAGCTGGAACCGCAAGCTGTTCAAGCATTTGCGCCAGGGCGCGGACCGCGCCTCGGTAAAGCTCGCCGAAGAGCGCGGCGCCTGCCCGGATGCCGCCGAAAGCGGCGTGAAAGCGCGCTTCTCGCACAAGCTCGCCATCGCGCCGACAGCCTCCATCTCGATCATTTGCGGCGGCACCAGTGCCGGCATTGAACCGATCCCGGCCAATGTCTACACGCACAAGACCCTGTCGGGCTCGTTCACCGTGAAGAACCCGTATCTGGAAAAGCTGCTCGACGAGAAGGGCATCAACACGCAGACCACGTGGAATTCCATTCTGGAGCACGAGGGCTCGGTCCAGCATCTCGAGGCTCTGAGCGCCGACGAGAAGGACGTGTTCAAGACCGCGTTCGAGCTCGATCAGCGCTGGGTGATCGAGCACGCAGCCGACCGCACGCCTTTCATCTGCCAGTCGCAGTCGCTGAACATCTTCCTGCCGGGCAATGTCGATAAATGGGATCTGCACATGCTGCACTGGACGGCGTGGGAGCGCGGAATCAAGTCGCTCTACTATTGCCGTTCCAAATCGGTCCAGCGCACCGCCTTTGCCGGAACCGAAAGCAAGGATGACATGGAAACGGCCATGCAAGCAGCGGCCCGGACCGAATATGAGGAATGCCTGGCCTGCCAGTAAGGCCTTGGCGGTATTGAAGTTCTGCAAGGGGAGGCTTTGTGCCTCCCCTTTTTGGTTGCAGGCGTGCGTCAGTATTCACAGACAGTTAAGCGCGATGGCGCGATTATGGAGGCGGATTTCACGGGAACCTGTTAGAGTTATGAAACGTTAGATTGGTAGCGAAGCAGGCAACACAGGAGTGCCGTCGTGACCACCGGGGTAAGCCATATCGCGCACTGCGCCGGAAAGGCTGGCGGCCTTACCGCGCTTGCGGTTTGCGCAGGCCTCGGCGGGGCAATCGCACCGTCTCCCGTCTCCGCCCAGGATCACGACGCCAGCCCTGACACCCGCGCCATCATCATGGCCCCTCTGCTGGAGGATTTGTCGGCCGGGCCGATGCCGTCCATGCGCCTGTCGATGGAGCGCGGTTCGCTATATCGGAACGCGCCGGCTCACACGTCCGGCAATGGCGCGTGGGCCATCGCCGTCTCCGGGCTGTCCGCCGGTGACGCCCGCCAGCTTCGCAGCAGTTTTGGTGCGTTCCACGCGTCTGACACCGTTGTCGCCCGGACGCCGAGCGGCGGCCAGTTGCGTGTTTCCGTGTTCGACGCCCAGCAGCCAGACTGGGTCACCGCATCATTGTCTCCCTCCGCCGCCGAAATGCCGGCCTGGCGCTTCTCTGCAGACCGCCCCCGCGGCCGCTCCGTCGCGCTGAGCTATGAGGGCCGGTTTGATACGCGCGGCAGCGATGGTGAACTGGATATGGGCCTGCGCCCGCATGCCGGGATCAGCTTTGGTGATGAAGGCTCCGCGACCGAGGTCGGGGCCACCGTGCGCGTCGGCCAGTATCTGGGCGCCGAACATGAAGCCAATGGCGGATGGTGGTTCTTTGCCGGCGCCGACCGTCAGGCCCTCATCTATCAGCCTGGCGATGAGCGCACCTTGCGCCAGACCTTCACCCTTCAGCCCTATGCCATGGTCGGCGACCAGCAGGCGGGCATGGCCCTGCGGGTGAGCGGCGTAGATGTGTCACTGGCCTATGTGCGCCGCGAGACCAGCTGGTCCATGCCAAACCAGTCCTGGGACACGTCGGAGGACTTTGCCGCCTTCTCCCTGACCTGGCGGCGCTAGACGCTCTTTAAAGTCTGGCCAGAGCCGTCTCCAGATCGCGCCAGAGATCATCCCCATCTTCCAGCCCGACTGACAAACGGACCAGCGAGTCGCTGATCCCCGCATCTGCGCGCGCCTGCGGGCTCATCGCGGCATGGGTCATCAGGGCCGGCACGCTGACAAGGCTTTCTGCTCCGCCCAGTGACTGGGCGAGCGAGAAAAGCTCCAGCCCTTCGAGAAAACGGCGCGCATCACCTTTCACCTCAAGGCTGACCAGCGGACCAAAACGGCCTGATTGCTGGCGCGCCGCGAGCGCGTGACCGGGGTGAGCGGCAAGACCGGGATAATCGACATGGCTGACCCGGTCATGGGCTGCCAGCCGTCCGGCCAGTTCCAGCGCGCTGTCTGACTGTGCCCTGGCCCGCAGCGGCAGGGTGCGCAGCCCGCGTGTCGCCAGAAACGCGTCAAACGGTCCAAGCCCCGTCCCCGACGCGTTCAGCCACCAGGCCAGATCGTCCAGCACGGCACTATCGCGCGCGCACACCACGCCGCCCACCATGTCCGAATGCCCGTTTATGATCTTGGTCAGCGAGCTGACCACGATATCCGCCCCCAGCTCCAGCGGGCGTTGCAAGGCGGGCGACAGGACGGTGTTGTCGACCGCCACCAGAGCGCCTGCGCCATGGCCCAGCGCGCTCGCTGCTTCGATATCGGTGATGCGCAGGCGCGGATTGGACGGGGTTTCCAGAAAGAGCAGTGCCGCACCCGGTTTGAGCGCCGCTTCGAGCGCTGAAAGATCAGTGGCATCGGCGTAGACGATCTCGAACCCGCGCTGGGGCGCGCGCGCGTTGAACAGGCGCTGCGTACCGCCATAGCAATCGTGCGCCGCGACGATGCGCGCACCGGCAGGCAGAAGATTCAAGATCAGATCGATCGCCGCCATCCCCGACGCGGTCAGGCACGCCCCTTCCGCGCCTTCCAGCCCGGCTATTGCCTCGGCCAGCACGGCCCGTGTGGGCGCGTTCGTACGCGCATAGTCAAACTTGCCGGGAATGGCCGCATCATCGCGCAAATAGGTCGCAGCGACATTGATGGGCGCAACGATGCCGCCATGGCCGGGATCGGCATTGATCCCGGCGCGTGCGGCACGCGTGGCGAGGGCTTCGCGTGTCCGGTCCCGGCTCATATCGCCTCCAGAAAGCGGCTCACCGCTTCAATCTCCTTCAAGAACCCGTCATGGCCGTAGAGGCTCGAACACACATGCAACTGCGCACCGGGTATGGCGTCTGCCAGCGCCTTGGCGTCCTCAGGCGGGACGAGGCGGTCTTCCTCTATCGCGAACACACGTGCCGGAACACGGATACGCGCCGGGTCGATGCGCGCCGCATCCATGGAGCGCGACAAGGCCAGAAAGCGCTGCGGGCTGGTGCGGGCCGCATACTCCCCGCCGCGCGCAGCCAGATAGGCTTCCACGCCAGCAGCATCGGCGCAGCCAGGATCAGGTTTGTCGAAGCGGGCCTTGAACTCTTGCGCCGTGCGGTAGGTGGTCATGGCCAGACGGCGCGCGAGATCCACCCCGCCAGCGCCATCACCGCGCGCCAGCCCAAACTCGACAATGTCACGCTGTATGGCCCTGAGCGCCGTCGTCATCGGATGCGGACAATGGGCCGCGCACAGCACGTGCAGCCCCGTAACGCGTTCAGGGGCCAGCGCAGCCAGCGCCAGCGCAATCGTGCCGCCATAGGACGCCCCGGCGATCTGGAAGGTGTCAAACCCGGCCGCATCGGCCAGCGCCAGCAGCGCCTCTGCCTGATCTTCCACGCGCGGAAACGGCCCTACCTCTTCGGCCAGGAAGTCAAAGGCCAGCAGCCGGTGACGCAGCGGATCGAGCGCCAGCCCCGGCCCGGCAATGCCAGGCCACCAGCTTGTCCGTTCAGCGTGATCACCCAGCAGGAAGCGGTGCGCGGAAATTCCGCCCAGTACGATGATGGCCGGCGCGCCGGGGTTTCCGTACACGCGCCCCCGCGCAGTGACAAACGCCCCCGAGGACAGTTCCAGCGTGGTGATGTGGTCGTGGATGGGGAAGTCGAAGGGACAGGCCGGTTCGGTTGCCCCCTCCCCGGCTTGCGCGGCGGACAGAGCAGCCGGCATCAGCCATGCTCCGCCAGCAGGCGGGCAATGTCTGCGGCCATGCTGGCGGCCGTCGGCACACCGCCTGCGCCCTTGCCCGTCAGGATCACGCCGGGCGCATCCTTTAAGGCGATCACCACGCCATTGCCCTCACGCTCGACCCGGTAGAACACGCTGTCGGCGCTGACGGCTTCCAGACGCACCGCTGCGTGGACACCGCCGCCCGAGCGGGCCAGACGCCCGATCTGGCGGATGCGCAATCCCTCGCGTGCCGCCTTGGCAGCAAAGCCGGGCGCCAGATTACGGATGGACTGGCGGGCAATGCTGCCCGGATCAATATCAACGCCCCAGGCGGTGCGTGCGGTCAGCACGAGCTTGGCCGCCGCATCATCGCCATCCAGATCGGCGCCGGGGTCGGCTTCTGCGAAGCCTGCCTCCTGCGCGGCGCGAACGGCCGTGTCCAGCGTCTCCCCTCTGGAAAGCCGGTCGAGCACGAAATTGGACGTGCCGTTGAAGACACCCTTTACCGTGGTGATCTCGCGCCCGCGCGCGATCAGGGCATGGACCGTCTCCAGCACGGGCACACCGCCGCCCACCGCCGCGCTGTAGAGGAAGGCGCGGCCTTTCGCGCGCGCGGCGCGCTCAAGATCGGGCCGCCGGGCGATCACTGCCTTGTTGGCAGAAACGACATGGGCGCCTGCCAAAACGGCGCGCTCCAGGGCGCGCTCCGCCGCCTCGCAGCCCGGCAGGGCGTCAATCACCAGTTCCGGGCCCAGGTCCAGCGCGGCATCAAGATCGTCCAGCACGCGCACCGCGGGGCGGCCTAGCGGCGTGGCGACCGCACGCCAGCGCTGAAGGGCAATCGCCTCGAGCGCTACGCCTTGCGGCAGGCGGGTAGCGAGCGTTCCGCCAACAGTGCCACAGCCCAGCAGGACCGCGCGCATCGGCCGGCTGCGCACCACAGTCTGGGAGAGATAGGTTGAAGCATTGTCCAGCGGGGCCATGGCGATTCCACTCACTTTGTTTTCCGTCACGCGGGGACACGGAAAAGCAAATGCATGGCGCCGGGAGAAAAGCTGGCAGGACGTGTCTACGGCTTGGCCCCGCCTGTGGGGCCTTGGTATTTTGTCCTGCTCCGCTTTAGCTGCATTTGTTCCGCGCCCGCAAGCTGAAGCTCAAATCGGCGCAACATCAGGACATAAAGATGTCCTTATATGGTGTCAAGCACGAAAGCCCGACTGCGCAAGGCCGCTGGCAGTGGCATGGCGAACAGCTAATCTGCAGCCCATGTCCGATTTCCGCCGCCTAGCCCTGCTGGTCATGGCCGCCGCCCTCACGGGCTGTGTGTCGGTCCCCACACCGATGAGCGATCCACGCACCCGCGGACCGTTCATGCCGCAATCGCAAATGCCGCTCATGCCCAATATCGCGCGCATGGCGCCCAGCGAAGGGTGCCAGGGTGAACCCTTGAGCGCTGTCGAAGCGCCTTTGCCCGAATACCCGCAGCGCGGCTGGGCACGCGGCGAGCAAGGCTGGTCGATTGTGCAGTTTGATGTGACGCAGTCCGGCGCGGTGGAGAATGTGCGTATTGCGCAAGGCGTGCCAGGCCGGTTCTTCGACCGCGCCGCCGTGCGGGCAGTGGAAACCTGGCAGTTCGCACCCTTGTCCGAAGGCGCCCATCTCTCCGGCTGCACGGTGATGTTCGAGTTTGTCCTCGGCCAGGTGCGCATACGCTGATAACGTGTTCTCGCGCCGCGATTCACCTTCCGCTAGAGTGGTGATTCGACTGGCCGCACAGGCACGTTACGGCCACGTGTCTGCTTGCATGGCCGCGCAGTGAAGGGGGCGAGTCATGATGGCCACCGAGCCGGCACAGCTGGCAACGTTGATCGTTACCGGCGGAGCTGTCGGATTTGCCGTGGCCGCCGCGCTGTGGGCATGGCGGCTGACCGAAGGCGTGCGCACCGCGCGCTCTCACTGGCAAAGACGCATCACCTGGCTGGAAGACCGGCTGTCGCGGGCTGACAGCGTGTTTGGTGCCCATCCCGGACTGGTGCTGGTATGGGAAACCCCGCCTGATCTCGATGCCGATGGCTGGTCCTCTCCGCGCGTCTATGGCTCGCCGACCGCACTCGCCTCCCTGGTCCAGTTTGCTGATCTGGGCTCCGGCGCGGTCAACGGCCCGGACCCGGCCACCGCCCTGCTGGACGGCATTGCCGACTATGAGGCCCGCTCATCCGGCGGACAGGAAACCACGCTGCGCCAGCGCATGGGCGAGCTGATGCGCGAGGGCAAGCCGTTCTCGCTGACCGTGTCCGGCCCGTCCGGGCGCTTCATCGAGGCCGATGGCCGCGCGGCCGGGTCTCAGCTTGTCGTCTGGATCGCCGATGCCACCATTCGCGGCCTGGAAGAGTCCGGCGCGCGCGGACGGCTGGAAGAGGCGCGCTCTGTCGTCGCCGAAGACCCGCTGGCCTTTCTGGACATGCTGGGCAAGGCCCCCTTCCCGGCCTGGCGGATCAGTGCCTCGGGGCGGCTGCACTGGGTCAACCCCGCCTATGTGGAAGCGGTCGAGGGCAAAGGCGTGGGCGATGTGATCGAGCGCCAGCTCCTGCTGGAGCCCGGTCTGCCCGCGCACGCCGGTGAAGCGCTCAAAGCCGCCGCGCCCGTCGCCCATGTGCGCAGCGCCGCCATAAAGGGCGAGCGCCGGGCGCTGGACGTGGTGGTGTTCCCGGTATCGGGCGGCGTGGCCGGCGCAGCCTTTGACATCACCAGGGGCGAGGAGGCTCGCGTCGCGCTCAAGCGCTTCCGCGAGGCCCATGACGAGACCCTCAACCACATGGCCGAGGCCGTCGCCATTTTCGACCGGACCAAGCAGCTCATCTTCTACAACCGCGCCTTTGCCCGGCTTTTTGCGCTGGAAGAGGCCGTCCTCAACGACCATCCCTCGCACGGCGCCCTGATGGACCGGCTGCGCGAGGACCAGAATCTGCCGATCGCCGCCAATGCCGACTACAAGACGTGGAAGGCCGCCGAGCTCTCCCATTACGAGCGCCCGCCCGGCACCGAGACGCCTGACGAGCTGTGGCCGCTGCCCGACGGACGGACCTTGCGCGTTGCCCGCCAGCGCCACCCGCTGGGCGGCGTCCTGCTGATCTTCGAGGACATGACCGACCAGCTTGCCCTGCAGGCGCGCTACAACACGCTGATCAAGGTGCAGCGCGCGACGCTGGACCGGCTGCACGAGGCGGTCGCGGTGTTCGGGCCAGAGGGTGATCTCCAGCTTCACAATCTCGCCTTCGAGACGCTGTGGAAGCTCGACCCGGCCCTGCTGGACGGTGCGGATTTCGACGTGATCGCCGATGCCTGCCACCCGCTCTACCCGGACCGCGAAGCGTGGGCCGAGCTCAAGGCGCGCATCACGGACGCATCGCCGGATTCGCGCACATCAAAGACATCGGATTTCCGCCGCTCGGACGGCTCTGTCCTGACCTCGCTGACGCGGCCCTTGCCCGACGGCGCGACCCTGATCGCCTGGGACAACATCACCGATAGCCGCCTCGTCGAAGAAGCACTGCGTGATCGCGCCGAAGCGCTGGAAGCCTCTGAAAAGATCAAGACGGGCTTTGTCGGCCATGTCAGCTATCAGTTGCGCACCCCGCTGACCACGATTGGCGGCTATGCCGATCTGCTGGCGGGCGGGTTTGCCGGCGAGCTCACCGACCGCCAGAAGGACCCGGTGACCGCGATCCAGACCGCCTCGGCCCAGCTTGCAAAGCTGATTGACGATATTCTGGACATCGCCGCCATCGATGCCGGCCAGCTGGAGCTGGATCTGGGCGATACGCGCCTTGACGAGCTGGCCAGCGATGCCGCCGAACTGATCGCCTCGCGCGCCGAACATGCCGGTATCAAGCTGAGTGTGAAGGCGGAAAAGGCAGGCAGCGCCGTGCGCGCGGATGCCGCCCGGATCAAGCAGGTGCTCTACAATCTCCTGAGCAACGCGCTCGACCATGTCGAAAAGGGCGGCAAGATCGAAATCGGCGCGGCGGTGAAAGATGGCGAGGCGCAGATCTGGGTTGCCGATAATGGCGCCGGCATCGACAAGGACAAACAGGCTGCCGTGTTCGAACGCTTTGAACGCGGCCAGTCCAACCGCGCCGGAGCCGGGCTGGGCCTCGCCCTGGTCAAGGAGATCGTGCGCCTGCATGGCGGCTGGGTGGAGCTGGACTCAACGCCTGGACGCGGCACGAAAGTAACCTGCCATCTGCCGGCCAATGCCACGCTGGACCATGCTGCGCCTGAACTGGCCCTGCCTAGCGCCGGCAAGGCAAAACAGGGCAAGGCCTGATCAGCCAAGCACCTCTGTTACCATGTCGGGGTGGCGGGCAATGACCCGGACATAGGCAATGGCGAAATCGGGCGCGGTGACGCGTGCCTGTTCCCAGTCCCGCAAGGTGCCTACCGGCACGCGGAAGCGTTGTGCGAACTCACCCTGAGACAGGCCAAGCGTGTTGCGCGTCTGCCGGATCAGGCGTGCGCGCTGACCACGCTCCAGACCCTCCGCTGAAACGGCGAAGTCCTCGCCGTCGGACGGATCAACCGGCAGAATGATAGGCTCTTTCTTCACCGGAATTACTCCTGCGGACCGAAATGAAGCGTGGGCGGCCATGCCGCCATGTAAACACGCCGGTAAACAGCTTCGCGTCGACCGCACCGATCACCTTGAACCGCTCTTCACCATCAACCGGACGGATCGAAGGCAGGATCAGATGCGCGGCATCTGAGAAAATCTGATCGCCGAATGTCAACGACAGGCCATGCTTGGCCAGATTGGCGGCATCTTTGGCCGGATCAAACCTGTCGCTCACCGCAATACTATACGGAATTTCCGTATTTTTACAACCCTAAACCCGCAATTCCCCGCTCTCGATAGCGGCGCGGATTTCGGCGGTCAGCGGCACATAGGCCTTGTGCTCGGGGTGATCGATATAGAGCGGTTCGGAGATTTTCGACGGGTCCCACCCCTCGGCCACCAGATCGGTCTTTTTGAGCTTGAACGTGCCGGTCGTATGCTCGGCCGGATCTTCCTGGTGGATGCGGATGAAGAGCGGGCGCGCATAGGCGGGCAGCTCCTTGGTAACATGGGCGTGGACGGCGGCCAGATCGATATCCTTTTTCACGACCAGCGCCGCCATGCCCGCCTTGCCGGGATAGTCCGCCACCGGCACGCCATAGATATTGGCCTGCACAATGCCGCTGGCCATGCCCATGATCTCGGCGACTTCGGAGGTGGCGACGTTTTCAGACTTCCAGCGGAAGGTGTCGCCCACCCGGTCGATAAAGTAGAAATAGCCTTGCGCGTCGCGCTTCATCAGATCGCCGGTGCGGAAATACAGATCGCCCTTCTTGAACACATCGCGCAGCAGCTTCTTCTCGGTCGCTTCCTTGTCGCCATAGCCGTCAAAGCGGTAGCGCGCATCATCGGAGCGAATCTCGCCGATGGCCTCGCCCACCTCGTCCGGCCCGCACGGGATGCAGCGGCCCTTGGCGTTGCGCACGGGCATTTCGCTGTCGAGATCAAACTTGACCAGATGCGAATTGAACCGGCTTTTCAGATAAGGCGGCACACGGCCAATCGCGCCGGGCTTTGAATCCAGGTTCAGAAAACCGACATTGCCCTCGGTTGCGCCGTAGAACTCCATGATGCGGTTGATGCCGGAGCGCTCCACAAAGCGCGGCCAGACATCGGGCCTGAGGCCGTTGCCGATGGCGACGCGAATCTTGTGCTTTTTCTCGTCGGGGGACGGATCAGCCGCCACCAGAAACCGGCACAGCTCGCCGACATACATGAACATGGTCGCGCCGTGCTCTGCCGCGTCCTTCCAGAACGCGCTGGCGGAGAATTTGCGGCGGATGATCAGCGCCCCGCCCATGGAGAGCGCGCAGCCCACCCCGCACAGGCCGCCGGTGGCGTGATAAAGCGGCAGCACCATCATCATGCGGTCTTTCGGCGAGGCGTGGGCGGCAACGGCGAAGACCTGCAGATAATAGAGCGAACGCGTGTGGGCGACGATGGCGGCCTTGGGCAGGCCGGTCGTGCCGGAGGTGTACATTTTCAGGCACGGGTCCTTGGCCAGCAGGTGTTCGCGGTGCTCGCGCCCCGGACGGGCATCAGAGACCGCTTCAAGCGCTGCGGCCAGATCCTGTCCGCCCGTAACCGCATCGGCGGCGCCGTCGAATATCCAGGGCGTGATCGGGCCGATGGCGTCAGCGGCGCCCGCATAGGCCGATGCCAGATCGCCTTCGATAATGGCGTGCGCGGCCTCGGAGATATTCATGCCGTGCGCCAGCGCCTTGCCCGTCACCTGATTGTTCAAAAGCGCGGCGATCACACCCACTTTCGACAGGCCAAACCAGAAGGCGATGTATTCCCAGCGATTGCCCATATAGAGCGCAACCGTGTCACCGGGCTTGATGCCGCTGGCCAGCGCCCAGTTGGCGACGCGGTTGGCAAAGGCGTCGAACGCGCCATAGCTGACCGTGGAGCCGTCTTCGAGAATGAAGGCGGGCCGGGTCTTGTGGGCATCAACATTGCGCTCGATGAGATCGGGCGTCAGGTCAGCTGAGTCCGGCGTAATGGATTTGAGCGTCTTGAGAAGCCGGACCAGCTCTCTCGTATAGAAAATTTCCCGCCGGATCGCGCTGAAAAAACCCATAGCCTGTAGACCTCCCGCTATCCGCCTCTTGCCGGGCGAACACGCGACAGTAATTGGCGCGGTAGGCGGGTCAAGACGAACCCGTGTGCGCCGCGCCGCAAAGCGCAGCACGTGCAGCATGATGGCGCGCTACCAGCGCGCTGCTTCCTCGCTGCTGCCACGGTCACCTTCATCGCCCATCGACATCTCGTGCCACATGGCGTTGAGAATGGCGAAGGAACAGGCAAGGCCGAGACCCAGAACCCAGGCAAAATACCACATGTCAGTCTACTCCCTTGGTCCTAGTAATAATCGCCGCTGGTCACGTCCTGCGTCGTCACCCGGCCCCACATCACCTTGAAGGCCCAGGCCGTGTAGGCGAGGATGATGGGCAGGAAGATCGCCGTTGTGATCAGCATGATGAACAGGGTGAGCTGGCTCGATGAGCTGTTCCACACTGTCAGGCTGGAATTGGGCGAGATGCTCGATGGCAGGATGAAGGGGAACATCGACAATCCCGCTGTGGAAATGATCCCGAATGTGGACAGTTTCGAACCCAGGAAAGTGATGCTTTCCGAGTTCACCCGCAGCCCGATGAGCGCCGCGAACGCGCCGCCAAAGCCCAGAACCGGCGCCAGTATCATCCACGGATGCGCGCCATAATTGGCGAGCCACGCACCCGCCGCCGCCACCGTTTCGGTGCGCAGCGGATTGGACGGGCCGGACGGATCGACATCGCCGACTTGCGCAAAGCCGAAGGGTCCATAGGCCATTACCAGCCCGCCACCGGCAAACAGCACAATGGAGGTAATGGCAAGGAACGGCGCAAAACGGCGCGCGCGGTCGCGCACAGGTCCGTATTCGGCCTTCATCGACAGCCACGCCGCACCATGCAGACCCATCATCGTCACCGATAACAGGCCGCACAGAATGGCGAACGGGTTGAGCAGGTCAAAGAACGAGCCTTCCCAATAGGCGCGCATCGTGTCGTCGAACCGGAAGGGCAAGCCCACCAGCACATTGCCGACGGCCACGCCGAACAGGAGCGCGGGCACAAATCCGCCGGTGAAAAGCGCCCAGTCCCACATTGCCCGCCAGCGCGGGTCTTCGCGTTTGGAGCGGTATTTGAAGCCGACCGGCCTGAGGATCAGCGCCGCCAGCAGCACGAACATCGCCAGATAAAGCCCGGAGAACGAGACCGCATAGACCATCGGCCAGGCGGCAAAGATCGCCCCGCCGCCCAGAATGAACCACACCTGATTGCCTTCCCAGGTCGGCCCGACCGTGTTGATGGCAACGCGGCGCTCATTATCGGTCTTGGCCACGAAGGGCAGCAGCCCGGCGACGCCAAAGTCAAATCCGTCCGTGGCAGCAAAGCCGATCAGGAGGACACCCAGCAATCCCCACCAGAGGACGCGCAAGGTTTCGTAAGAAATCGGGATTTCCATTTCGCGTTTCTCCTATTCGGCCGGGATCGGGGCCATGGCGCCAGTGCCGGCCCGGCGGTCTTTCGCACCATGGGCGCTATCGCCGTGCTTGCCGGGATACGGGCCTTTGCGGATCACCATCAGCATCAGCATCACTTCCACCACGGCCAGCGCGCCATAGAGCGCGGTAAAGCCGGCAATGGTCATCCATATCTGCGTGGCGTTGAGGCTGGAGACGCCCAGGAAGGTCGGCAGCATGCCCTCGATAATCCAGGGCTGACGGCCATATTCGGCCAGCAACCATCCCAGTTCTGCGGCAATCCAGGGCAGCGGCAGCGAGACCAGCGCCACCCACAGGAACCAGCGGGTCTCGTGTTTGCGCAAGGTGCACAGCACGAAGGCGGTGCCGAACAGGGCGATCATGTAGAGGCCGATCCCCGCCATGAATCGGAAGGACCAGAACATGACCGGCACGTCCGGGATCGTATCAAACGCGGCCTGCCTGATCTGATCGGGCGTCGCCTCGCGCGGGTCCTCCATATAGCGCTGCAAGAGGAGTGCGTACCCCAGATCCATCTTGGCCGCTTCAAACTCGGCGCGCGCGTCCAGATCGTTTTCGTCCGCGCGCAGCCTTTGCAGCGCGTCATAGGCCAGAATCCCGTTCTCGACGCGCGTTTCAGCTATAGCTACCAGCGGCAGGATGCCCTGCACCTCCTGATCCAGGGAGCGCGTGGCAATCAGGCCCAGCACCCAGGGGACATCAATGGCAAAATGCGTCGTCTGGTTTTCCACGTCCGGGAAGCCCACAAGCGTTAGCGGAGCCGGGGCCTCATGGGTTTCCCACATGGCTTCGAGCGCGGCGAGCTTCATGCGCTGGTTATGGGTGAGCGCGTAGCCGCTTTCATCACCCAGCACCACCACCGAGAGCGAACCCATCAGGCCGAAGGCGGCCGCCACCGTCATCGAGCGCTTGGCGAAGCCGCGATGGCGGCGCTGAATGAGGAACCAGGCCGAGATCGCCAGCACGAACAGTGCGCCGGTCACATAGCCCGCCGCGACTGTGTGCACGAATTTCGCCTGCGCCACCGGATTGAAGAGGACCGCCATGAAGTCGGTGACTTCCATGCGCATGGTGTCGGGATTGAATTCAGACCCGACCGGGTTCTGCATCCAGCCATTGGCGATCAGAATCCACAGCGCGGAGAGATTGGTGCCGATGGCCATGAACCAGGTGACGGCCAAATGGGCCTGCTTGCTCATCCGGTCCCAGCCGAAGAAGAACAGGCCGACCAGCGTCGCTTCCAGGAAGAAGGCCATCAGGCCCTCGATCGCCAGCGGCGCGCCGAACACATCGCCCACATAGTGCGAGTAGTAGGACCAGTTCATGCCGAACTGGAATTCCATCGTGATGCCGGTGGAGACGCCGAGCGCGAAATTGATGCCGAACAGCACGCCCCAGAATTTTGTCATGTCGCGCCAGACCTGACGGCCGGTCATCACATAGACGCTCTCCATGATGGCCAGCATGAAGGCCATACCCAGCGTGAGCGGCACGAACAGGAAATGGTACATGGCTGTCAGCGCGAACTGCCAGCGTGATAGGTCGGCGACTTCCATGTCGATCATGGAAAAACTCCCAGCAACGAAACGTGCAAACCTCTGCGGGAAATATCCCTAGCTGATTTGCGGACTTTTATCCCTATGCCTTGTACGGACTTCCCTGTCATCGCGCATTCTGACGCAGGGCCCCGGCGGCGCAAAAAACGCTACTCGCCCGGGCGGGCGCCCGCCACCATTATCCTTGCCCCGTCTGGCTTTTTTTGGGAGACAGGCCTTGTCTGCCGCGCCGCCGCGGCGCATCCGCGCACCGCCCTCCCTTCGTCGTTCCGGGGGAGTTGAAAGGGTGACCGGGAGCGCGACTGCCTGCCCCGGCGCAGCCGAGGCGACGGAACATCAAAAAAAGTTGGACCCCGGCTCGGGGGCCGGGGCCCCGGTTGGGTTGCAACTTCCACGGTTCTGCCGGATCAGGCACGGACCTCTCCGCCGCGGTCCCGGCACCGCCTGTCCCCGTGAAAACGGGGAAGCCGGGACCCAGAGAGGCTTCGCACCGGTCCAAGTCGGTGAAGCGCGGGAGCAAGGTCGGCGAGCCCCCCACTGGCAATTCTGGGCGGCTTCGCTAGACAAAGCCCCTGAGACGCTGCGCCACAGGGCGCAGCGCGACTAAATGGGCATTTTACCAACCCGATGAGCAATCCTGCCCTTTCCCGCGAAGACCGCCGCGCGCTTGGCGCCCTGCTGACCGGCTGGGGGCAGGCCGGGCGCGGCCCGTCCCTGCTGGCGAGCGCGTGCGGGATTGCGCAATACGCGCTCTTTATCGGCTTTGCCGGCTTTGCCGCCAGCGCGATTGCCGCTTTGGTCGCGGGCGAACCCTTTGTGATGGCGGCGCTTCTGGCGGCCCTGTTTGCGTTTGTCCGCGCGGGTGCGCAGGCACTGGAGACCCGCGCCGGGTTTGAAGCCGCCGCCCGGGTGAAAGCCCATGTGCGCATGGAAACGGCGCGCGCGCTCGCCGTCAAAGGCCCGGCCTTCACCGAGCGGCTGGAGACCGGCGCGGCAGGCTCTGCCCTTACCGATGCGGTGGAAAAGCTGGAAGGCTATTTCGGGCGCTACCGCCCGCTCATGCCGGTGATTGCCGGTGCGCCCATTCTCATGGTCGCCGCCGCCTTCACCCAAAGCTGGGTGGTGGGCCTGCTCTTCATCATCACCGCGCCCTTGCTGCCTCTCTTCATGGCGATTGTCGGCGGCGCGGCGGCAGCCGCCAGCAAGGACCAGATCGCCGTGCTGGCGCGTCTGGCCGGACGGTTCAATGACCGGCTGCAATCGCTCGCCTTGCTGAACGCCTTCAACGCCGCGCAGCGCGAACGCGAGGGCCTGGCCGCGGCTTCGGAAGATTTCCGCCAACGGACGATGAAAGTGCTCCGGCTTGCCTTCCTCTCCTCGGCCATTCTGGAATTTTTCGCCGCCCTCTCGGTGGCGGCCATCGCGATCTATGTCGGCTTCTCGCTTCTGGGCGAGCTACCCTTCGATGCTGGCGAAACTGTCACCCTGCGCGAGGGACTGTTCGTCCTTATCCTGGCACCTGAATTCTACATGCCGCTGCGCCGGTTATCCGCCGCCTATCATGACCGCGCCGATGCCGAAGCTGCCGCCGATACTCTCAGACCGCTCCTGCGCAATGTGGAATCGGGTGCCGCGCACCCCGGAATCGGCCCTTTTGATATGTGCCCGAAAATCACGCTCTCCGGCGTGTCGTGCACTTACGAAGATGGCCGCAAGGGTTTGAAACCCGTAACGCTTTCCATTCCAGCCGGAAAAATCAGTGTGGTGTGGGGTCCGTCGGGATCGGGCAAGTCCACTCTGCTCAAAATCCTGATGGGTTTTGCGCCTTTATCCTCCGGCGAGGTGCGGGTAGATGGGGCGCTGATGACCGCGCCGCTGGCCGGGCGCGCTGGCTGGATCGGCCAGAACCCGCGCCTGTTTCACGGCTCCTTGCGGGATAATATCACCCTGCATGATCCCTCTATCCCGGGAGAGATGATTGAGCGCGCCGTGGCAGAGGCAGGCGTCGCCGACTTCCTTGTCCACCTCTCCGATGGCCTCGACACGCCCCTTGGTGAACGCGGATTCGGCTTGTCCGGCGGGCAGATACAAAGAGTAGCTCTCGCACGCGCGCTGGCACGCGACATGAAACTTGTCCTCATGGACGAACCGAGCGCGCATCTGGACGGCGAGGCCGAAGCCCGCTTCCTCGACGCGCTCTTGTCCAACAGGGACGGACGGACAATCCTCATCGCTACCCACAGCCCGGCTGTGCGCGCGATAGCCGATGAGGTGTTCGATATCGCCGAACTTCAGGCCGGACACGAGCAAGGGGGGGCGTCATGAAAACGCTCGCCTTTTTCCTGTCTCTGGCCCGGCCGGACCGCTGGTGGCTGCGCCTCGGCGCGGTGCTGGCCATCCTCACCCTGCTGGCCGGGATCGGGCTGTTATCCCTGTCCGGCTGGTTCATAACCGCGGCGGCTATCGCCGGAGCGGCGGGGCTGGGGCGCAGCTTCAACTATCTTTTTGCATCCGGCGGTGTGCGCGGATTTGCCATGGGGCGTACCCTCGGGAGATATGCCGAGCGGCTCGCCACCCACGAGGCAACGTTCCGCATTCTGGCGCGCCTGCGCCTGTGGGTGTTTGACCGGGCGGCCCCGCTAGTTCCAGCAGGGCTGGGCGGGCTTCGCGCCGGCGACCTGCTCTCGCGTGTAACTGGCGATGTCGATGCGCTGGACGGACTGTATCTGCGTTTGATAACGCCTGCCCTCTCTGCCCTTTTCGGGGCTCTGGCGGCCACACTTGTCCTCAGCCTTGCCGCCCCGGCGGCGATTTTGCCGGTGATCGGCCTCTTTGTCCTGTCGGGTCTGGTCCTGCCTTTGCTCGCGGCAAAACTTGGTCAATCCGCAGGAGAAAGCGTCACCGCTGCCGCCTCCGACACGCGCTCGGAAGCAGCAGACCTGATCGCGGGTATGGCAGAGCTCAAAGCCTATGGCGCTGAAACCGCCGTGCTTTCAAGACTGGAAGCAGCCAGCACAGGCTGGATTTCCGGCCAGCGCCGGCTTGCGGGACTGGCGCTCCTCAATACGGCGGTACTGGCCTTTGCCGGTCCGGCAAGCTTTGTCGCCGGTTTCCTCGCCGCTGCCGGTTCAGGCGCACCCGCCCCGCTTGCTGCATTGGCAGGCTTTATTGCCTTTGGATTGTTCGAGGCTGCCGCCCCGCTTGTCCTCGCCGGGGAACAGTATGGACGCACGCTGTCAGCGGCCAAACGCCTGAAAGCCTTAGACGATATGCGCCCGGCAGTGGCAGAACCCGCCTCACCTCTCCCTCTGCCGGAAGCCCATGATGTCGCCTTTGATGCGGTCGGATTTACCTATCCTGGCGGGCAGGCGCGGCCCGCGCTTATCGATGTCAGCTTCACCCTGCCCGAAGGCGGACGGGTGGCGCTGGTAGGCGCGTCGGGATCTGGAAAGTCCAGTATTATCCGCTTGTTGATGGGCTTCTATGCCCCGGATAGCGGCACCATCCGGCTGGGCGGGGCCGATATTGCAGCGCTCGGCCCGTCGGGGACACGCGCGCGGCTATCCCTGGTCGATCAGCGCGCGGACCTGCTCTCCACCACGGTGCGGGCCAATTTGCTCCTGGCCCGGCCAGAAGCCACAGAAGACCAGTTGTGGCAAGCACTTGAGCAAGCCAGGGCCGCCGATTTCGTGCGTGCCCTGCCCGATGGTCTGACGACATGGATCGGCGAGGAAGGCCGGCTGGTATCCGGCGGACAGGCACGGCGCATCGCGCTGGCGCGCGCCTTCCTCAAGGATGCGCCGGTCATGCTGCTGGATGAGCCCACTGAAGGGCTGGACAGCCGAACTGAAGCAGAATTCCTCGACGCGCTGGACGCCTGGCTGGACGCAGACACGCGCCGGTCTGTCCTCATCATCACCCACCGTCCGGCCCTGCTGGCGCGGGCGCGCGAGGTGCTGGTGATGGACGAGGCGCGCATCGTCCAGACCGGCAGCGCGGACGCGCTAGCCGCCGAAGACGGCGCGTTCAACCGCCTGTTCGCAAAGCAGATTTAGGCTCTGGCCGTCAGTCATCGCTCCAGAACATCCACCACGGATCGGGTTCGGGCTGGTGAACGCCCAGCCATTCGCGCACCTGCGCGATAGCCGGATCGAGGCGTTCCCAGACCGGAACATGGCCGGTAATCCACGCATCGGCGGCCGGCCAAAAGACCGAAAGCAGAAAGGCACCCAGAAAAACCGTGACCACAATGGTCAGGATAGGTTTGAGAATATCGCCGAAAAACTTGAACAGCCCGCTCATGCCCGCTCTCCCCTGTTGGTTATCCACCCTAGCGCGCTGGCGCGTGAATGGGGAGTGAAAGCTTGCGATGGGCCAAGTCTTTGCCCGGCGGCTTGCGTGTTGCTAGGCTGCAGACTGATCTGCCGGCATCCTCAAGACCGTAGAAAGCCAGATGACACAAGCGCTTGCCGATTTTCGCCCTGCACCCTTTGCCGACCCGGATATCACCGCGAAGGGAGAGGTGCGCGCGAGCGTGGCGTTTGACAGGTTGAAGACACTCTGGGTGATGACCGGCACGTTGTGCAACATCGCCTGCGTCAACTGCTATATCGAAAGCGCGCCGGATAATGACCGGCTTGTCTATATCACGCCTGAGGAGCTCGAGCCCTATCTGGACGAGGTGGACGCGCTGGTCTCCGGGCCCATCGAGATCGGGTTTACCGGCGGAGAGCCCTTCCTCAATCCTCATATGCCCGCTCTGGCCGAGGCAGCGCTGCGGCGCGGCCACTCTGTCCTGATCCTGACCAACGCCATGCGCCCGATGATGCGTCCGCGCGTGCAAAGCGAGCTGCTGGATTTGCAGGCCCGCTATCCGGGGCAAATCACCCTGCGGATCAGCCTCGATCACCACTCGGCAGACGTCCACGATGCCGAACGGGGTGCGGGCGGGTTTGCGGCCACGCTGGAAGGCATCAACTGGCTCAGCGCAAACGGGTTTTCGCTTGCACTGGCAGGCCGTCAGATGACCGATGAAACGATGGCCGAGGCGCGCGCCGGTTATGGCGCCCTGATCGCCGGACACGGGTGGAATATCGACGCGGCCAATCCGGCAGAACTGGTGATCTTCCCGGAGATGGATCCGGCCGGATCACCGCCGGAAATTACCGTCGATTGCTGGGGCATCCTCAATAAAAATCCGGCGGATATGATGTGTGCGTCCAGCCGTATGATCATCAAGCGGCGCGGGGCGCAGCGGCCCGCCGTCGTGGCCTGCACGCTATTGCCCTATGACCCGCAATTTGAACTCGCCCACACCCTCACCCAGAGCCTTGAGCCGGTAAAGCTGAACCATAAATTCTGCGCGCAGTTTTGTGTGCTCGGCGGCGCGAGCTGTTCGGCCTAAGCCTTGAAATGCTTGCCGAGTTTCAGGCCCTGCCCCTGATAGTTGGAGCCGCTTGCTCCATAGGCTGAACCCACTTTGCCGGCCATCGGTTCATGGACCAGCCGGGCCACTGCCTGCCCGTTTTCAAGGATGAATGGCACGTCGCGTCCCCTGACTTCCAGCACGGCCCTTGCCGGTGCGCCAAGGCCGAATCCGGGATCAAAAAACCCGGCATAATGGGCGCGGAACTCGCCTATTTCCGGCGCAACGGGAGCCATCTCGGCGGCATCTTCGAGCGGAATCTCGACCGCCTCGCGTGAGGCAAGAATGTAAAACTCCCCCGGATCCAGGACAATCTGCCCTCTGGGCGCATGGAGCGGTTCCCAGAATTCCTGCGCGGGGTGAGCCCCGATCTGGCTGAGATCGACAAGCGGGCTGTGGCGTTTGGCACGCCAGCCAACGGGCGCGTTGCCGCGCGCCTCCAGATCCACGCTAAGCACTTGGGAAAGCCCGGGATTGAACGCGCCCCGGCGCAGGCGCACCTGTACCAGACGGTCGCCGGGCCGGGCCAGAATGGAAAAAGTGCGCGGAGATATCTCCACCCAGAGCGGACCTTCATAGCCCGCCGGCAACTGGTCGAAGGCGGCTGCATTATTCCCGATGACACGGGTAAAGACATCCAGCCGGCCGGTGGAGCTTTTCGGGTTCATCGCCGCGCTCAGATCCGCCGGCAGGGCAAGGCTTTCCATCAGCGGGACCAGATACACACAGCCCGTCTCCAGAACCGCCCCGCCGGCAAGGTCGACCTCGTGCATGACCAGGCCGGAGGCGAGACACTCCTCGACACGGCGCAACGGACCGGGAAGAAAACTTGCCCGCAGCCGGTAAGCCTTTGTACCCAGACGCAAGTCAAGGCTGGCAGGCTGGATCTGGCCCTCTTCGATTTCCGGCGCGCTGATGCCGCCCGAACGGGCGAGCGCGGCGAGATCAAGGTCGGTCAGAATACCAGGCTTGGACATGGGGCGGATGCGACTCAGGGAGGGTGGGAACTGACTGCAAACTTCCCCATGCGGGGGGGCTTTGCAATGGGATGCAGGTACCGGCCCTGCGCGAAACCCCTTGAGCGGAGGCAACAAGAGGTGTCTCATTCATTCAGAGGAGCATAGCCATCATGTACATACTGGAGACCGAGGGCGTTATCATCCGCGTTGCGCCGGACTATCTGGAAACAGAGTCCGAGCCGGAGGAGAGCCGCTATATCTGGTCCTACACGGTCGAGATCGAAAACAGCTCCACCGGGCCTGTGCAGCTGATGACGCGCGAATGGCGCATTACCGATGCTAAGGGGCGCACCCGCGTGGTCAAGGGTGACGGGGTGATCGGCGAAAAGCCGGTTATCGCGCCGGGTGAGTGCTTCCGCTATACGTCGGGCGCGCCATTGCCCACCCCGTCGGGTTTCATGAGCGGCCAGTACGAGATGCGCCGCGCCGATGGCGCCCTGTTCAACGCTGCCATTCCCTCTTTCGCGCTGGACAGCCCTTTCATGCCGGCAACGCTGCATTAGGGTCCCGGCCCGTCAGACTGCCCGCCGGAAGGCCCAAGCGTGAACATCTATACCCGAACCGTCATCTTCATATTGGGCGTGCTGCTGGCAGCGCTTGGCGCCGCCATGCTGGTGCCTGCCATTATCGATCTCAATGTCGATGCGGAGTCCGCCCACGCCTTTTTCGGCTCTGCCGTGTTGTGCGGGTTCGTGGGCGGGATCATGGCGCTGATGGGCCGCGGTGACGGATTCGATCTCGATGCGCGCGGCGCGATCCTTGTCACGTCAGGATCATGGATCGTGCTGGGCCTTGCCGCCGCCATTCCGCTGCAGCTGGCCGGCATCGGCATGAGCTGGACAGACGCGATCTTCGAGTCGGTGTCCGGCATCACCACGACGGGCGCGACCGTGCTGACCGGCCTGCAGGACCTGCCGGCAGGCGTGCTGATCTGGCGCGCCATCCTGCAATGGATTGGCGGTATCGGGATTATCGTCACCGCGATGGCTATCTGGCCGGTGCTGGGCATTGGCGGCATGCAGCTTTTCCGGCTGGAAAGCTCGGACAAGACCGACAAGGCCCTGCCGCGTGCTGGCGAGATAGCCGGGGCGGTCGGGCTGATCTATCTGGTGCTGACCTTCACCTGCTTCATCGCCTACGGCTTTGCCGGGATGAACGCGCTTGACGCTGCTGCCCATGCGATGACGACGGTCGCGACCGGCGGATTTTCCACCCATGACGGCTCGATCGGGGCGTGGGCCGATCAGGGGGCCGATCTCGTCGCCCTTGTCTTCATGCTGCTGTCGGCCTTGCCCTTCCTGGTATTCCTGCGCGCCGTACAGGGCCGTCCCGACCGCATTATCACCGATCCGCAGGTGCGCGCCTTTCTGGTGACCGCTTTTGTCGCCTGCGCTGCGCTGACCCTGCTGCTGATTGTCAACGGCGTTGATACCGAAGGATTGCCGGCCTGGCGGGTCGCGGCGGTCAATGCGGTCTCGGTGATGACCGGCACCGGCTATGGCAGTGCGGATTTCGCGGGTTGGGGCACCATGCCGGTCATGGTGTTCTTCCTGCTGATGTTTGTGGGCGGCTGCGCCGGATCGAGCACCTGCTCGATCAAGATTTTCCGCCACCAGATCGCCGCCTCGGCCATGCTGACCTATCTGCACCGCTATGCGCGCCCGCGCGCCGTGCGCTCGGTCCGATATAACGCAAAGCCGGTTGCCGAGGCGACCGTGCGCTCGGTGCTGGGCTTTGTGTTCCTGTTTTTCGGCGCGTTTGCGGTATCTGCGGTGTTGCTGTCGCTGATCGGGCTGGACCCGGTCACGGCACTGTCAGGCGCGGCGACTACCATCGCCAATGTCGGGCCGGGCCTGGGCGACATTATCGGCCCGGCGGGCACGTTCCAGCCTCTGCCCGATGCCGCCAAATGGGTGATGAGCTTTACCATGCTGATAGGCCGCCTGGAGGTGCTGACCATGCTGGCCCTGTTCACACCGGCCTTCTGGCGCGGCTGAACGATAGGTCTGGACACAGCGGGGAAAAGGTATAAAACGCGCGCCGCTTGCCGGGGCATTACCGGCGTTGCAACGGGGTCTGCATTGGCAGATTCACCTACCCGCCTGAAACAGCGCGCGCTCCGCGCCTCGGCAGGCATCTGGGTTCCGGTCAAGCTCTTCTTCAAGAAAGCTGACGCGGCCAAGCTCCTTCTTGCAGGATATCTCTTTTATATGCTGGCAGGCTGGGGCCTGCTGTGCCTGCCTGTCGCCCAGGCGGTCCCGGTGAGCGCGCTCGACAATCTGTTCATCGCCTCGTCAGCAGTGTCCACGACAGGACTGGTAACAATAGATCCAGGCAGCAGCTATTCGCCGTTCGGGCAAGTTGTCATATTGCTGCTGATCCAGCTCGGCGGCATCGGTTACATGACCTTTGGCTCGTTTCTGGTGCTATCGCTTTCACATCGCTGGACGCGCTTTCGAGAGACTGTCACACGCGCTGCCTTCCCGCTGCCATCAGACTTCGATGCGGCAAGGTTCATCCGGCGTGTGGTCTATTTCACGCTAAGCGTGGAGGCTGCCGGGGTTCTGCTGCTATGGCCGATGTTTGCTGATGCCGGTGTCGACAACGCACTCTGGAGCGCGGTATTCCATTCCGTCTCGGCTTTCTGCACCGCCGGGTTCAGCCTGTTTCCCAACAGTTTCGAGGACTTCACCGGGCACGCCGGAATTGTCTTCACCATTTCGGCACTGAGCTATCTGGGCGCTATCGGCTTCATTGTCATGACGACAATCTTCGAGCGGCTTATGCGCAAGCGGGATTCGCTCGGCTTCACATCGACCGTCATCTTGTCCATCACCGCCAAGTTCGCGATTGTCGGCACGGCCATTCTGTTTATCGCAGAGCCCAGCATTGCAGCGCTTGAACCGGCGGAACGGCTGATGGCCGCCTTCTTCCAGGTCATGACGGCCAGCACCACAGTCGGGTTCAACACCGTGCCCATTGGCGCGTTGAGCGCGGCCACTCTTATGGTGATGTTCGTCCTGATGATTTTCGGCGCGTCTCCATCCGGGACAGGGGGCGGTCTGAAATCCACCACGCTGGCAGCGCTGGTGGGCCTGATGCGCAGCGTGTTCAAACGCCGTGATACGATCAGCTATATGGGCCGGGAGATTTCCGAGGACCGTGTCCATCAGGCGAGTGTCAGCTTCGGATTCTACTTTCTTGTGCTGGCGATTGCCCTTTTCGTGCTCTTCCTCACCGAGCCGGGAGCCCGCTTTGAAATGGTAGTGTTCGAAGCCATTTCAGCGCTGGGCACGGTCGGCCTCTCGATGGGCTTGACCGGAGACCTCAGTGCCCTCGGCAAGCTGATGGTGATCCTGCTGATGCTGATCGGACGGGTGGGCATTCTCACATTCGGCCTCGCGATTGTGGCGCGCGACCGCAACGCGGCTGAAAAATCTGACAACGAGCTGGTGATGTAGCCAGAAGGCTAGCCTGCCGCGTCGATCTCTGCGTTGGAAAAACGCCAGTCGCGATTGCAGTACTCGCACGTCATGACCACAGCGCCGTCCCTGACCATCTCGTCGCGATCTTCGGACGGAAAACCGGCCAGGATGCGCGCCAGCCGCTCACGCTCGCACGTGCAGCGCTTCATCACGGATTTAGCGGGTTGCAGGCGCACCCCGTCTTCATGGAACAGGCGGTAGAGCAGCTTGCCGGGCGATACGCCCGGATCGAGCAGCTCATCGTCTTCGACTGTGTCAAACAGAATGCGCGCATCAACAAAGGCATCATCATCACGGCCGCGCGCATCATCACCGGCAATGCGCTGCAGGATAGCACCGCCCGCGCGCCAGCGTGTGCCGCCGCCGGGCAATATTTCCTGACCCACAGCCAGCCGGATGCGCGTCGGCACCTGCTCAGACTGGGCAAAATAGTGCTCGGCGCAAGCCGCCAGCGTGGGGCCGTCGAGCGCCACCACACCCTGATAGCGCTCCATGTCGGAGCCCTGATCAATCGTCATTGCGAACGCGCCAGCGCCCAGCAGGGCTTCTGCGCCCGGCCGGGGGCCGAGTTCAGCCTCGATGGCGGCGACCCGGTCGGCGTCAAACCGGGCGAACCCGCGCACGCCCTCGCCCACGGCATAATCGGCGACCACGAAACTGACAGCGCCGCCGCCACCCAGCCCGCCAGGATTGGAATTGGCGCCACTGGCCTGAACAATCAGGCGTCCTTCGAATTTCAGTGAATCCCCGATAAGCACGGCCAGCAACACGGCCTCGCCCAGCAGCGCTGCGACTGGAACCGGCAGGTCATGCGCCGACAGGATATCGTCGATTACGGGACCCAGACGCACAACGCGGCCCGATACCGGCTTTTGCTCAAGCTGGAACGCGGCCACGATATCATCATCCCGGCCCGCCTCGACGGGTGCGGCAGCAGTCTCGGTCATGTCAGGCCCTGAAATTGCGGGTTAGCCCTGTTCAAGCGCGCTCAAGGCAGCATCGAGCGCCTCTACGGCCTGACGGGCATGGGTTTCTTCAATGATCAGCGGCGGTGCCATGCGTGCTACATTGTCACCGGCTGCTCCGATCAGCAGATGGTGATCGCGCGCGTGCTTTGCCAGCGTCTTGTTCACATAGCCGGTTTTCAGCTTCAACCCGACCAGCAGGCCCTTGCCGCGCACCGCCTCGATCTTGGCCGAATGGGTATCGGCAAGACCATGGAGCTGCTGGTGCAGGAAGTTGGAGACATCCACGACATGGTCGAGGAAGCCCGGCGCTGTCAGCTCGTCAAACACGACATTGCCCACAGCCATGGCCAGCGGATTGCCGCCAAATGTCGACCCGTGCGTGCCGACAACCATGTGCGCGCCGGCGGCCTCTGTGGTAAGGCAGGCCCCCATCGGAAAGCCCCCGCCCACACCCTTGGCCACCGCCATGATGTCCGGCGCGGCGCTGCCGGCCCATTCATGGGCCCACAGCTTGCCGGTGCGCCCGGCCCCGCACTGCACCTCGTCATAGATCAGCAGCAGGCCATGCTCGTCGCACAGCGCGCGCAGGCCGCGCAGGCAGACATCAGGCAGCGGCCTCACGCCGCCTTCGCCCTGAACCGGCTCGACCAGAATGGCGGCCGTCTCTTCGGTGATGGCGGCCTTCATGGCCTCATGATCACCAAACGGTACCGAGTCAAAACCCTCCATGCGCGGGCCGAAACCTTCCAGATAGGCCGGATTGCCGCCCGCATTGATGCCGCCATAGGTGCGGCCGTGAAAGGCGCCCGTGAAGGTGATGATGCGGTAGCGGTCCGGGCGCCCGTTGACGAAATGATAGTGGCGCGCCGTCTTGATCGCGCACTCAATCGCCTCGGTTCCCGAATTGGTGAAGAAGACCCGGTCGGCAAAGCTGTCCTTGCAGTACTTGGCCGCCAGCTCGTGCTGGCCGGGCACGGTGAACATGTTGGAGGTATGCCAGAGCTTGTCAGCCTGGCTCTTCAACGCGGCTACCGCCTTGGGGTGTGCATGACCCAGCGCGTTGACGGCAATGCCGGAAATGAAGTCGAGATATTTGTCACCCTGGCGCTCGATCAGGTACACGCCTTCCCCGCGCTCGAAAATCTGGGAGGGCGGGGCATAGGTGTCAAAAAGCGGTGTCGGCATGGACGTCTCTCCGGTGAAGATCAGGTTTTCAGGCGCCAGCCAGAGCGCAGGACCAGATAGCAGGCAATCAGCAGCGCGGCATTGATACCCAGCGTGATCGCCACCCCGATGGCGATATTGCCGTCTGCCTGGCCGATGAAGCCGTAGCGGAAGCCATCGATCAGATAGAAGAACGGGTTCACATGGCTGATGGTCTGGAAGGGTTCGGGCAGGATCGAGATGGAATAGAAGGTACCTGACAGGAATGTCAGCGGCATGATGATAAAGTTGGTGATAACCGCGAGGTGATCGAATTTCTCGGCCCAGACACCCGCAATGACACCCGCCATGCCCAGCATCGCCGCTGCGCCAATGCCAAAGAACAAGATGGCCCAGGGGTGGGATACCGGCAGAGAGGCAAAGGGCACAATCACGACAGCCGACGCCGCCGCAACCAGTACGCCGCGCGTGATAGCGCCGCCGATAAAGGCGGCTGCCAGTTCACCGGCTGACAAGGGCGGCATCAGGAAATCGACCGTATTGCCTTGCACCTTCGCCACGATCAGCGACGAGGATGAATTGGCAAACGCGTTGTTGAGCAGGCCCATCATGATCAGGCCGGGCGCCAGGAACACCGTGAACGGCAAGCCGCCCGGAGCTTCACGGGTGACGCCAATGGCGAGCGAAAACACCATCATGTAGAGCAATGTAGTCGCTACCGGGGCCATGACCGTCTGGAAGCTGACCTTCAGGAACCGGCGGACCTCCTTTTTGTACAGCGTCCACAACCCCAGCCAGTTGACCGCGCCCATCACGCGCGGCTGCGGCGGTACCGGCCCGGCCAGTCCGGCCTGCACGCTATCGCTCTGGCTGATCTTGTCGGGCATATCTGAGCTTCCTGTCTGGTCCGGCTGTCGGCCATCTGGCGATCCGCGCTTCCTCTAGCACGGTCCGGCAGCGCGGCGCGAGTGTGGAGCGCGGAAGTTATCCACGTCCGAATCACTGCCGCATCTTGTGCTATTGAAACCCGCCGATACTGTATCTCGTGTCTGACCCCAACATGTAGGGTGCCGCCGCAAAGCGCACCCCCATCGGTTGAGGTCCAATACTGGAGCGTAGAAGGCGAGGAGCGCACCGCCATGGCGTGGACTGACGAACGGGTGGAAACCCTGAAGAAACTGTGGGCAGACGGGCTGAGCGCCAGCCAGATCGCCAAACAGCTGGGCGGGGTAACCCGCAATGCCGTTATCGGCAAGGTACACCGGCTTGGCCTGTCCGGCCGGGCTGCACCCTCACGGCCGACGCGCCGCGTGGCGGCACCCAAGCTGGCGCCGCGCCAGCGAAGTGCCAGCACCCCTTCGCAGGCAGGGACCAAGGCCAAGATTTCCAATGGCAGTGCGCCCGCACTGGCACGCCCGCCTGCACCGGCGCCGGTTCCCGTCGAGCCGCATATCCTGCCGTCTGGCGACTATGCGACGGTGCTGACCCTTCGCGAAGGCATGTGCAAGTGGCCAGTCGGTGATCCGGCCGATACAAGCTTTCGCTTTTGCGGCCACAAGACGACGCCAGGCCAGGCGTATTGCGAGGCGCACTCGCAGATGGCCTACCAGCCGCAGGCAAAGCGCAAGCGCAAGCCTACCGATGATGCCCGCGCGGTGCTGGACAGTCTGGCATCGGGCCGCCGGATGAATTTCTAGGCGCATCAACAAAGCACAAGAAAGCCCGGCTCTTATCGAGCCGGGCTTTTTTTCACGTGCGCGGACCTGATACTATTCGGCGTTGAGCGAATACCCGGCAGAACGCACGGTGCGGATCGGATCTGTTTCGCTGCCATTATTGAGCGCCTTGCGCAGGCGCCCGACATGCACATCCACCGTGCGCGCCTCGACATAGACATCCGATCCCCAGACCGCATCGAGTAATTGCTCGCGCGAGAAGACGCGGCCGGGATGCTGCATGAAATAGTCCAGCAGCCGGAACTCGGTGGGGCCTAGATGCACGTCACGCCCGGCCCGCGAGACACGATGCGCCACGCGGTCGATCGTAATCTCGCCCACCACGACCTTGTCGTCGGCGAGGCCCGGACGGATACGCCGGAGAATGGCCCGCACGCGGGCGAACAATTCCTTCATCAGGAACGGCTTGATGATGTAGTCATCAGCGCCGGTATCCAGCCCGCGGATCCTGTCGGCTTCCTCGCCGCGCGCGGTCAGCATGATGATCGGGATATTGCGCGTTTCCTGGCGGCTGCGCAGGCGGCGGCAGACCTCGATGCCCGACACTTTGGGCAGCATCCAGTCCAGCAGGATCAGATCGGGCTGGCGCTCATCAACCAGGATCATCGCCTCTTCGCCATCGGCGGCAGCCGTGACGCGAAAGCCTTCCTTTTTCAGATTGTACTGAAGCAGTTCGGCGAGCGCATCCTCGTCCTCGACTACCAGAACATGCGGTTGCATGGGTTTGCTCCCTAGCTTGCCGGGCCATCAGGGAACGCGCCCTTCGGCCTTTCAGCCAGCAGCTCTGTCCCGGTGACGGCGTAGTGAACCAGCTCGGCGATATTGGTGGCGTGATCACCCACCCGCTCGAGATTTTTCGCAATGAAAAGCAGGTGCGTGCCCGGACCGATCAGCTGGGCATCACCCGCCATGCAGGTGAGCAGCTCGCGAAACAGCGCATTGTAGTGCTCGTCGACATCGTCATCGCGTTCCCAGACACCGACCGCCCCGGCCACCTCGCCGCTGACATAGGCGTCCAGCACTTCGTGCAAATGGCCCTGCACCAAACGGCCCATGCGCTCAACCGATTTGGCAAGCGGCAGAGGCTCGGCCTCGTTGAGGGCGCGTGTGCGCCGGGCAATATTCTTGGCCAGATCGCCGATGCGTTCCAGATCGGCGGTAATCTTCAGCGCCGCGATACACACGCGCAAATCCCAGGCGAGCGGCTGGCGCAGCGCCAGGAGCCGGATGATCTGGCGCTCGATATCACGCTGGAGCGCGTCAATGCGCTTGTCGCGCTCGACCACATCCAGCGCAAGATCGCTGTCGCGCGTCACGATGGCGTCAATGGCATCGGAAATCAGGCTTTCGGCGAGGCCGCCCATAGTGGCAACGGCGGCGGAGAGCTGTTCAAGCTCCTCGGAGAAAGCCTTGACGATATGATGACCCTGCTGTGCGGGGCTATTCATGGCGATTACCTTTTTGCGGGGCAAAACGCCCCCTGGAGTTTAAGCCGGCCTGTTATCCGAAGCGGCCGGTAATATAGTCCTGCGTACGGCGGTCCCGCGGATTGGTGAAAATTTCTTCCGTGGGTCCGTATTCCACCAGATGGCCCAGATGGAAGAAGGCGGTCATCTGGGACACCCGCGCGGCCTGCGCCATCGAGTGGGTGACGATGATGAGACAGTAATTCTCGCGCAGCTCGTCAATCAGTTCCTCGATGCGCGCCGTTGCAATGGGGTCCAGCGCCGAGCAGGGCTCGTCCATCAGGATCACTTCCGGGTTCACGGCAATGGCGCGCGCAATCACCAGACGCTGCTGCTGGCCGCCCGACAGTGAATTGCCGGGCTGGTCCAGGCGGTCAGCCACCTCGTCCCAGAGGCCCGCCTTCCGCAGCGACGTCTCGACGACCGCATCAAGCTCGTCCTTGCTCGACGCGAGACCATGAATGCGCGGCCCGTAAGCCACATTATCATAAATGCTCTTCGGGAACGGATTGGGTTTCTGGAATACCATGCCGACGCGGGCGCGCAGCAGCACCGGATCGACGCCGCGATCATTGATCTCCTCGTCGTCAATGCGGATCGAACCGCGCACGCGCGCCGTATCAATCGTGTCATTCATCCGGTTGATACAGCGCAGGAAGGTGGACTTGCCACACCCAGACGGGCCGATGAACGCCGTCACCGAACGGTCATGTATATTGGCGGTAATGCCGTGCAGGGCCTGCTGATCGGCATAGAAAACCTCAACGCCAGATGCCGCGACTTTTACCGGCTGCGTGCTCTGCAGCGGGTGATAGACGGTGGCCTTGTTGGAATTGGGGGCGGCGGCATCAGCCATCTCACCATCTCCGTTCGAAACGGCGGCGCAGCACAATGGCGGCCGCATTGAAAAGGATCATCAGCGACAAAAGCACCAGAATGGCCGCCGCTGTACGCATCTCGAAGGCGCGTTCGGACGCGCCGGACCACAAGAAGACCTGAACCGGCATGACCGTCGAGGGCTGGGTCAGGCCGGAGAGCCCGAGCGAAGGGGCGTCCGCGACAAAGGCTACCATGCCGATCATCAGGAGCGGCGCGGTTTCGCCCAGCGCTTGCGCCAGACCGATAATGGATCCGGTCAGAATGCCGGGCATGGCCAGTGGCAGCACGTGCTGGAAGACGGCTTGTGTGCGCGATGCGCCAACTCCGAGCGCGGCCTCCCGGATGGAGGGCGGCACGGCGCGCAAGGCTGCGCGCGCGGAAATGATCACGGTCGGCAGGGTCATCAGGGCCAGCACCATCCCGCCCACCAGGGGCGCTGATCGCGGCAGGCCGAACGTATTGATAAAGACGGCCAGCCCCAGAAGACCGAACACGATGGACGGCACCGCCGCCAGATTGTTGATATTGACCTCGATGAAACCGGTCAGCCGGTTTTTGGGCGCAAACTCTTCCAGATAGATCGCGGTTCCCACGCCAATCGGCACAGCCAGCAGCATGGTCACCAGCATGGTCAGCACCGAGCCGATAAACGCGCCCAGCACACCGGCAAGCTCCGGCTCGCGGCTATCAGCGTTGAAAAACAGATTGGTGTTGAAGCGGCGCTCCACCATGCCCCGGCTTTCCAGCGCGCGCGCATAGACGGCCTGTTGATCTGTGATGCGGCGGTTGGCGGACGGTGTCTCGATGACCCATTCGGTCCACGCGTCTGACGGATCGGCATTTTCCAGTGTCAGCAGGACGCGCCCCTGCGCCGTGCTGGCGTCCGGGTCGAGACTGGAGACGGCCACAACACCGCCATTGATGCGCACGAGCAGGCTCGCCGTTCGCGGTCCCAGCTCTACCGGCGTTTCAGGATCGATGATCGTCTCAAAGCGCTCGGCAGCCTGGCGCGCGCGCGCGGCGGCGGCAAGCGCGGCTTCTCGCGCATCCCGGCTGGCAGCGGACTGCGCCTGCGATTCAAGGCGCGCCGCCCGGTCCAGCGTCGCATCACGCTCGGCGATGGCCTGGTCACGGATGCGGTCAATGGCACCGGCAAAGGCTGGCGTAGCGGCAACAAGCGTCACCTCACCCTCGACGCCGCTGGGCCGAAGCGTGCCACTGCCATCCACGAAGACCTCTTCTACGGTCACGCCCTTGAGATACAGGTCGATCTCGTGATTGACCGGCAGGGTCACCTCTATCGTGGTCCCGACGAGAGCCGGCTCGGCGACGACCCGGCGCATCACCGATGCCGCATTAAGGCCGCTATAGAGCCCGAACAGTTCGCGCAATTCGGTACGCGAGGAGGCGACGGGAAACTCGTTCTGAAGGCTTTGCTGGATTAGTCCGTTATAGCTGCCCCGGCGCAGGGATTCCTCGCTCATATCGCCGCGCGGATCGGCACTCTCGCGCTCGAGCGTTACCGGCAGGGTGAGCGTGTAATTGGTAAATGCACCACCGGCCTGAAGGACGATCGATCCCAGCAGCACCGCCAGAAAGAGCAGGGCGAGCGCAATCGCGCCTATGCCGAAGGCCTGAAAGCGGCCCTCTGCACGGTGACGGCGCGCAAGGCGCTGGCGGACCGCGTCCGCTATCGGTGGGCGGGCCGCGTCAGTCATATTTTTCCCGGTAGCTCTGCACCACGCGCAGCGCGATGATGTTGAGGATCAGGGTAAGCACGAAAAGCACCAGTCCGAGGGCGAAAGCCGACAGGGTCTTGGGACTGTCGAACTCCTGATCGCCGGTCAGCAAGGTGACGATCTGGACAGTGATTGTTGTCACGGACTCCAGGGGATTGGCGGTGAGGTTTGCCGCCTGCCCGGCGGCCATGACAACGATCATGGTCTCGCCAACCGCGCGTGACACAGCCAGCAGCAGCGCGCCGACAATGCCCGGCAGGGCGGCCGGGAAGACCACATGGCAGATCGTCTCCGACTTGGTGGCACCCATCGCATAGGCACCATCGCGCAAGGATTGCGGCACCGCATTGATGACATCATCGGAGAGCGAGGACACGAACGGAATGATCATCACGCCCATGACAAGACCTGCCGAAAGGGCGCTTTGTGTTACCGCGTCCTCATAGCCCAGAAACAGGGCGAAATCGCGCAGAAGCGGCCCGACAGTGAGGAGCGCGAAGAAACCGTAAACGACCGTCGGCACGCCCGCGAGGATTTCCAGCAAGGGCTTTGCCCATGAGCGCACGCGGCTGTCGGCATACTCCGACAGATAGACCGCCGCGAACAGTCCGACAGGGGCAGCCACCATCATCGCAATCAGCGTGATCAGTGCCGTGCCGGCAAAAAGCGGGACCGCGCCGAACGAACCGGACTGACCGATCTGACCGGGCCGGATGGCGGTCTGCGGGCTCCATTGCGTGCCGAACAGGAAGTCGGCAACACGCCAGTCGATCGAGGCAAAGAAGCGCAAGCTCTCGAACAAAAGCGAGAAGATGATGCCCAGCGTCGTCAGGATGGCGATCAGCGAGGCCAGAGCAAGCGCTGCGGAGATGATCCACTCGACACGGTTGCGGGCCCTGAAGCGCACGGCCAGCCGGGTGCGGGCAAACGCCAGACCGGCCAGCGCAATACCCAGCGCGGCCAGGCTGCCACCCCAGGCAAGCCCCTGATGAATGGGCCGAAGCGTATCTGCTAAAGCACGCAATTCAGGCGTGTCCCGGCTCGCCAGTTCGACACCGAACGCGAGCGCACGGGCATCGGCCATGTAAACTTCACGCTGTTCGGACGGCAGGCGGCCATACTCGAACCCGGCGCGGGCCAGCGCCAAATCATCAGCCGCCCGCAGATCCTCCAGCATTTCAGCTGCGACCGCTTCAGCGCGCGTGTCGCGCGTAAAGCGGGCATCGTCGATCTCGAACTGCAGCGCAGCCTGGCGCTCGCGCAGCTCAGCCACGGCGTCCGACTGCACGCCATCGCTTTCAATCACCGCATCAGCCTCGTCGCGAAGTTCACTGATAGCGATTTCCAGCCGCGCAATTTCGTCCATCGCGCCGGTGTAGGCCGGGTCATCGCGAAGCTCTGACTCGTACTGCGCCTGCAGCGGGGCGGCAGCTCTTTCCATCTGGCCAAGAACAAGAGAGTTGACCGCCATGCTGGCAAACATCGCGTAGGCAGCCAGCAGCGCAAAGCCCGGCAAGCCCGCCCACAAGGCAACGAAATAGCCATGATAGTTCGGCAGCGAATGCAGCCGGGTACCGCCATTTCCGGCAAGCGCAAGCGCGCGGCTCCGGCCAGCCAGAAAGCCGATCGCTGTGAGCACGAGCAACGCCAATGCCGTGAAAAGGGACAATTGCATCAATGACCTCGTCCGGCGGACAGTCTTCCAATATCTAACCGACGGTTAGCGGCGCAAACTGGCGCTGATCGGTCACCCAAATATGACGTTTACATTACAGTTTTGCGACGATGGGCAGCCCCGCCGGGGGATTACTCCGTCGCGACCCCGGCTGTCACCGGTTCGGCCTGGACGGTCTGCGCCGGGCGGAGCGCAGGCTGAGGCAGGAAAACGGAAAAGACCGATCCTGAGCCCGGCGCACTCTCGACGGCAAAGCCACCGCGATGGCGGGTAATGATGTGCTTGACGATGGCCAGCCCAAGCCCCGTTCCCGCTGCGGGTCCGCTCTTCTGGCCGTCAACGCGGAAAAAGCGTTCCGAAAGGCGCGGCAGATAGCGCCGCTCAATGCCGCCGCCATGGTCGCGAACGCGCAAAACGCCATAACGCTGACGGGCATCAAAAGGCGGACCGGCCAGCACCAGCCGTGCGCTCTCCGGCGCGATCCGGTCTGCAGGATGTTCAGCGTCGTCGCGGGGGCAGCCGCCCAGGGCGGTAACGTGTACGCGCGCACCGTCGGGGGAATATTTGATCGCGTTCTCGATCAGGTTCTCGACCACCTCGTAGATCTGGTCGCGGTCGCCGGTAATGAGGGCGGAATCGCCGGTTATGCTCAGATCCAGAGTGATACTGCGCACGGCGGCCATCGGTTTCAGGCTGTCGGTCACATCGCGGACGATGGCACACAAATCCGCCTCCCCGGCGGGGGGCATGTGCTCATTCATTTCCACGCGGCTAAGCGAAAGCAGGTCATCAATAAGCCGGCGCATCCGGTCAGTCTGCTCGCGCATGATACCCAGGAAGCGGTCGCGGGCCTCTTCGTCGTCGCGAGCCGGACCGCGCAGCGTGTCGATAAAGCCCGACAGGGAGGCCAGTGGCGTGCGCAGCTCATGACTGGCATTGGCCAGAAAGTCGGCGCGCATGCGCTCGGCCCGCTTTGAAGAGGTTTCATCGGCCAGCACCAGCATTGCCCGCCAGGGCATGGGCCCGGCGACAGGCATGCGGATGGGCTCTACGAAGGCGCGCACATGGCTCTCGATCGGCGCGATGCTGGCATACTCCACAATGCTGCCCGGTTCGCCGCGCAGCGCTGCGCTTACCGCTTCGAGAACACGCGGCTGACGCAGCGAGGTGGAAAGTAGGCCCCCTTCCGCGCCCAGCGCCAGAAATGCCCGTGCTGCCGGGTTTGCACGCTCAATGCGTCCGCCCGGGCCTATCAGCAGGACCGGAACAACGATTTTTTCCAGCATCGCCGTAGCGGACTCAGCTTCGCTGGGACGCGGCGCAACCGTTGACTGCGCGGCCTGCGCAGGTGCCACGCTGGTCACTGCGGTCAGGAAATAAATGAAGGCCAGAGCGGCAAATGCCAGCGACGCCGCGATCCACGCTGAAGGGTCCAGAGTGCCACTTGCCAGAAGGACAAACAGCACGACGAGCCCGAGCAGCGCCGTGATGACAATATCACGGCGGCGCGGACGGTCGGGAGTTCTGCGTGTCCAGCTGTTATTCGCAGGGTTCGCCATGTTCTGGTCTTAGCACGCCTTTTTGACGGCTCAATGCACGTCGCGTGTGAGAAGCAGCAAGAAAATGCCAATATGAATTTTCTGTAATTCGAGATATTTTTAGCGTTTTTCGATAAACTTTTGTTGACATTCGCATAGTCGCCAGTAGGGTGCCCTCGAATTGGACCCTCGCAATAAAAAGGAATACCGGGTGCTCCGGCATAGCCTCATACTTTCCTCCTCCCTGTTCGTCGTGGCTTGCGCTGGCACGCCGCAACTGTCCGTCGCGCCGGACCTGGCATTGCCGGGCGGCTATGTCGCTGCGCCCGAAACGGTGGCGCCTCAGGAAACGGACTGGGTTGCCGCGCTGGGTGATCCTGCGCTTGGTGACCTGATCGGCACAGCACTCGCCAACAATCCGCAGCTGGCCGCAGCCCGCGCCAACACAGAAGCCGCCAGAGCATCGGCGCGCGCAGGCCAGGCCCCGCGCCTGCCTTCGGTGGATGCCGGTCTGAGCGGCACCACCCGCCCGGCCGGTGAGGTGTATACAACCGGCGTAGATGTCAGCTGGCAGGCCGATGTCTGGGGCCGCATTTCCAATCTGGCGCGCGCCAGCACGCTCAATGCCGAGGCAGCCGAAGCCGACTATGCCGGCGCAGAGCTGCTCATTGCCGCCAACGTTGCCAGCACCTGGTTTGGCCTGACCGAGGCCCGCCTTCAACGCGAGCTGGCTGAACGCGATGTCGCCACGCGCCAGCGCCAGCTGGATATCGTCGAGCGGCGCTTCACGCGCGGTGTGGTGCGTTCGTCAGATGTACGCACCGCCCGTTCTGCGCTGGCCAGCTCACAGGCCACCCTTGCCATTCGCGAGCGCGCCGAGCTGCAGACATCGCGCGGCCTGCAGACCCTGCTCGGTGATTATCCCGACGGCGCCATTGCGCCCGGAGCGGATCTGCCCACGCTCACAGCACTGCCATCACCAGGGACACCCGGCGAACTGATCCGCCGGCGCCCCGACGTGGTCGCTGCCGAATTCCGGCTCGCTGCAGCAGGCTTTTCGGCCGAGGCGGCCCGCAAGGCGCTTTACCCGTCGCTCTCGCTGTCGGGCTCCTACTCGGGCCAGTCGCCAGAACTGTCGGATCTGTTCTCGGCATCGACACTGGTCGAAAGCCTGACCGCGTCGATAACCGCGCCGATATTCCGGGCGGGCGCGCTGCGCGCCGAACGTGACCGGACCGCTGCACTCGCACGCGCGCAGGCGGCATCTTATGTCGATACAAGCCTCAACGCGCTGCGCGAGGTGGAAAATGCCCTCGAAGCCGACGCGTTGCTGGCTGACCGCGTCAACGCGCTTGAAACCGCGCGCGCCGAGGCGCAAGCAGCGCTGGAGCTGGTGGAACGCCAGTATGCCAGCGGCGTGGGTACGATTTTCGAGCTGATTGATGCCCAGAGCCGTCTTATCCAGGCCGAAGGCCAGTTGATTTCAGCCCGCCGCGAGCGGATCGACAACCGTATCGCCCTGCACCTTGCCATCGCCGGACCGTTCGGCGTTCCGGCCGCATCTTCACCGTCACAAGAATAAAAAAAGAACACGCTTCAAGAGGTTGGTCATGTCAAAAGTAACCGGACGCCTTCTGCTTATCGGACTGCCGATACTGATTATCAGCGGTTTCATCGTCCTTTTCATCGTTCTGGGCGCAACGCAGCCGCGCCCGCAGCGCGAGATACCCGTACCCCGCCCGGTCGCGGTCTTTGTCGCAGAAGCCGTGCAGAGCCCTGTGCAGCTCATGATCAGCACGCAAGGCGAGGTATCGCCGGTGACGGAAATCGGCCTGGTCGCGCAGGTTTCAGGCCGCATCACCTATGTGAACCCCAACTTCACACAAGGCGGCTTCTTTGAAGAAGGCGATGTGCTGGTGCGCGTGGAGGACGAGGACTACCGCCTCGCGGTGATCCGCGCCGAGGCGCTGGTGACCCAGCGCCGTCAGGCGATGATCCGCGAGCAGGCAGAAGCCGAACTGGCCGCAGAAGAATGGCAGGCGATTGGCGACGGGGAAGCCTCCCCGCTCACCCTGCGCGAGCCGCAACTGGCTGACGCGCGCGCGCAACTGGCCGGGGCGGAAGCTTCCTTGCGCGAGGCCCGTCTGGCGCTTGACCGCACGCGCATCACCGCGCCATTCAATGGCCGGGTGCGCGAAAAGCTGGCCGATATCGGCCAGTTCATCACCCCGGGCACGCGAATCGGACAGATATTCTCCACCGATACTGCGCAGGTGCGTCTGCCCTTCACCGACGCCGAGCTTGGCCGGGCGGGCATACCGGTAGCCTTCCGCGCGTCAGATCGTGAAAGTGCCCCGGCAATCACCCTCAGTGCCAATCTGGGCGGCGCTTGGCGTGAATGGGAGGGACGCATCGTGCGTACCGACAGCGCCATTGATCCTCAAACGCGCACCCTCTACGCCATTGCCGAGGTCGAAGACCCGTTCGGCGCTGCGGCCGAGGCGGCTGGCGCGCCGCTGGCCATGGGCCTGTTTGTGGAAGCGCGCGTGCCGGGCCGCTCCATCGAGACCGCGACCACCCTGCCTCGCAGTGCCCTGCGTGGTGCCGATCAGGTGCTGGTTGCCATGCCCGACGGAACCTTGTCCGTGCGCACGGTCTCCATCATTGAAAGCCGTCCTGAGCGACTGGTGATTGCCGGCGGTGTCGAGGCGGGGGAATTTGTCGTCACCTCGCCACTGCGCGGCGCCGCCGACGGCATGCGCATTCGCGCACTAGATAGTGAAGGCGAACCGATTTTCCCCGATACCGAGACGATGGAAACGCCGCCGGCAAACTCCGACGCCGAAGCCGCAGACACCGAAGCCAGCGCGCCTGTCGCGCAGGCCGGCTAGCCAGAAAACGCGGGAGCTGAACCATGGTAGAACGTCCTGACGAAAAGCCCCATAGCGGCATTCTGGCCTGGTGGGCCGGCAACTCGATTGCCGCAAACCTGTTGATGATCATCGCCCTGATTGGCGGGATTATCGGCTATTCCTCGATCCAGCGCGACGAGAACCCGGCGGCCTCCTTTGCCGGTGCGACCGTATCGGTGGCCTGGCCCGGCGCGTCACCGCAAGAGGTTGAAGAGCAGATCATCTTGCGTATCGAGGAGGCGATGACCGCCGTTGACGGCGTGCGCCGCATCACGGCGACCGCTGTGGAAGGCAGCGGCTTTGTCAATATCGAGGGCAATAGCACGGTCGATCCAGCAGAATTTCTTGATGCGGTGAAATTGCAGGTCGATTCCATCAATAATTTTCCCGTCGAGGCATTTCAGCCGCGCGTGACAGAGTGGCAGTCGCGCAGCCAGATCGCCGGCATCGCCCTGCACGGGAATATCGACCGGCGCGAGCTGCAACGCATCGCGCGGGAAATCCGCAATGAAATCAGCGCCGCCATTCCCGAAGTGGCGTCGGTGGAAATTCAGGCCCGCCTGCCCGAAGAGGTCTCGGTCGAGATCTCCGAAGAAAATATGCGGCGCTACGGCATTACGATTGCCGAGCTTTCGCGGGCCATTTCAACAAGCTCGCTGAACCTGTCTGCCGGTTCGGTGCGCACCGATCTGGGTGATGTGCGCGTCGCCGCCCGTCAGCTGGCCGACACCGCCGAAGAGTTCGGCAATATCGTCGTGCGCCAGACGCCCGGCGGAGGCCTTATCCGTGTGCGTGACATCGCCACTGTCACCGACGGCCTTGAGGACCGCCCCTTCGAGGCGACCTTCGATGGTGAGCCGATGGTACTGATTACGCTGATGTCTGTCGGCAATTCCGACGTCATCAACGTATCGAACGAGTTGTCCGCCTATATGGAGCGCAAGCAGCGCGAACTGCCGTCCACGGTAACGATTTCCGAATGGTGGGACGGCGCCGACCAGTTCAATTCGCAGGTCACAGTGATCAGCAGTTCCGCCTTGCTGGGCCTGGTCCTGGTGCTGATCGTGCTGGTATTGTTCCTGCGCCCAATCGTTGCCTTCTGGGTGACGATCGGCATTGCAACCGCCTTTGCCGGTGCGTTCATGCTGCTCCCGCTGATCGGCGTGACGCTGAACTTCCTGTCACTTTTCGCCTTCCTGATCGTGATCGGCGTTATCGTTGATGATGCCATCATCGTCGGCGAGAATATCCACAACCGGGTCGAGCGCGGCGAGGAAGGGCTGACAGCGGCCGTTGTCGGCGTGCAGATGGTCGCCAAACCGGTGATTTTTGCTGTCATCACCTCGATGATGGCCTTTGCCCCGTGGATGATGCTGTCGGGTCCGGAAGTGCAATTCACACGGCAGATCTCGCTGGTCGTGATCGCTGCGCTGAGCTTCTCGCTGATTGAGGCGCTCCTGATCCTGCCAGCCCACCTTGCCCACATAAAGCCGCAAGAGCCCAAGGGCATTTCCGGCAAGTTCATCCGCTTCCAGTCGGGCATTGCCGACAGTCTGGTCTGGTTCGCGCGCAATGTGTACGGCCCGTTCCTGGCGGTCACCATCCGTCACCGCTATGCGACGTTTGCGGTGTTCATCGGCCTGTTTGCGCTGTCCATCGTGCTGATGAATACCGGCCGGGTGCCGTTCCGCTTCATGCCGGAGATTGAAAGCGATCTCATCCAGGTGAATATCCAGCTGGCCGAAGGCACGCCATGGCAGCGCACCGACGAGATCCGCGAACGGCTCGAAGCCGCCCAGGTCGTCGTGCAGAACGCCTATCGCGAGGAGTATCCCGGCGAGATCGATGTGATCCGCAACCGCTCCACGCTCGCCACACAGGGCCAGATCCGCGCCTGGATCGGTCTGGCACCGCCCGAAAGCCGTCCCGGCCGCTTGGCGTCTGCCGACATCGCCCAGCGCATTCGCGAAGAAATGGGGCCCGTGCCTGATGCGGAGGAAATCCGTTTTGATGCGACCATCAACGATGTCGGACCGGCGATAGATTTTGCCATCAACCACCCTGATCTCGACGTATTGCGGGCGGCGGCGGACGATCTGAAAGAGGCGTTGCGCGGTTTCCCGGCCACCTATGATGTGGTCGACAATCTGCAGACTTCGGCGGAGGAACTGCGTCTGACCTTGCGTCCTGACGCACAGGCTCTGGGGCTGACGCTGGTCGACGTGACCCAGCAGCTGCGCCAGGCCTTCTATGGCCAGGAAGTCCAGCGCCTGCCACGCGGCGGCGAGGATGTCCGGGTGATGGTGCGCTATCCCCGTGATGCGCGAGAGAATCTTGACGCCATCAATCAGGTGCGCATCCGCACGCCTGACGGCAGGGAAATCCCGCTGGCCGCTGTTGCAGAAGCGGAATTCGCCCCCGGCATCAACCGCATTCAGCGCCGGGAACGCCAGCGCACGGTGCGGGTGAGCGCCGAAGTAACCGATCCCGATGCCGCACGCGCGATCCGCCGCCAGATCACGGAAGAGTTCATTCCCGACTGGCAGGAGCGCTTCCCCGGTGTCTCGGTGGGTGCCATCGGCCAGGCCGAAGGCGAAGCGGAGTTCATGGGCGAGATCGTCACGCTGCAATTTGTCATGATCGGCATGATGTATGTGTTGCTGGCGGTCGCCTTCCGCTCCTATGCTCAGCCTTTGCTGATCATGACCGCGATACCGTTTGCCTTCGCCGGCGCGATATTCGGACACCTGGCGCTGGGTGTGCCGTTCGCCCTGTTCTCCATGTTCGGGGTGGGGGCCGCAGCGGGCATCGTCATCAATGACAATCTGGTGCTGGTTGATTTCGTGAACCGCTTACGTGAACGCGGTGTCGGTGCCTTCCAGGCGCTCGTCGATGGCGGGGTGCAGCGCTTCCGGCCGATTCTCCTGACCTCGGTGACAACGTTTATCGGCGTGCTGCCGATGATGGCCGAGCGCTCGACGGCGGCCCAGTTCCTCAAGCCGATGGTTGTTTCCCTCGGGTTTGCGGTTGTATTCGCCCTGTTCCTGACGCTGCTCATGGTGCCCGCACTCTACGCCATCGGCGTGGACATCAAGCGCACCGTGCTGTCGATGTGGACCGGCGAGAAGCGTCCGGGCATCGGGTCGGGATACGCAGGCGACACCAGCGGCACCGATGTCGATATCGGCCACAGCCAACAGCCGGCAGAGTAATTTGCAATCGGGCATGACGGGGTGCAGGCGCTGCATCCCGTCATGGTCATTTTGGCCGGGAGCGCCTAATTTTGCTGCCGGTTTATCGACGGAACGCCATTGGTTGGCGAGTTCCGCAAGGGGAGACTGAAATGAGAAATTTCCTGCTCGCAGGGTGCTGCATTGCCGTGCTCATGGCATGCGACACACAAGGCACAGCAAGTAGCGACGGTGCAGAAGAGGCCGCCGTTGCCGAAACCAGTGAAACCAGTGAAGCCGCTGAGGCGCCGCGTTTCGGCACGTTCGGCTTTGACACGGCCGGTATGGACACCTCCGTGGCGCCGGGCGACGATTTCTTCGCCTACGCCAATGGCGTGTGGGCCGAGACCACCGAAATTCCGTCCGACCGGGCACGCTATGGCATGTTCGACATGCTGGGACTGGAAGTTGAGCAGCAAGTCCAGGCCATCGTCACCGACGCGGCAGAGCGCGGCGGAGAGCCGGGCTCCAACGAGCAGATGATCGGCGATCTCTACGCCAGCTGGATGAATGCCGATACCATCGAGGCCCGCGGTCTTGAGCCGGCCCAGCCTTATCTGGATGCGATTGCGGCCGCAGAAGACTTTGACGGCATCGCAGCCCTGATGGCGCAGCGCGACTATCACGCGCCCTACTGGGTCTCCGTCAGTCCGGATCCGGAAAACCCGGAAGCCTATATCATCCGTTCAGGCCAGTCGGGTCTCGCCCTGCCGAGCCGCGATTACTACCTGCTCGATACCGGCCGCTTCCCGGAATACCGGGACGCCTACCGGGCCTATATCGCGCAGATTTTTGACCTGGCGGGCATGCCCGATGGCGCTGAGCGCGCCGACCAGATACTGGCGCTTGAAACCGCCCTGGCCGAGGCGCACTGGACGCGCGAGGATTCCCGCGACGTCACGCTGACCAATAACCGGATGAGCCTTGAAGAGTTCTATGCGCTGTCACCGGAGCTTGGCCTGCAGGCGGCTGTGGAGTCACGCGGACTGCCGACCGAAGGCCAGATCGTCGTCGCCCAGCCCAGCGCCATCACCGATGCCGGTGCCCTGCTGGCTGAAACCGATATCGACCTTCTGCAAGCCTGGATGAGCTTCCACTTCATCTCGAGCCGCGCATCCTGGCTGCCTTCCGCTTTTGATGCCGCCAATTTCGAATTCTATGGCCGCACGCTCAACGGAACCGAGGAGCAGCGCACCCGCGAATTGCGTGGCGTGCAACTGGTCAACGGGGCGCTTGGCCACCCGGTCGGACAGGTCTATGTCGAGCGTCATTATCCGCCCGAGGCCAGCAATCAGATGGACGAGCTGATCGCCAATCTGACCGAAGGCTTCCGCGAGCGCCTTGAAGGCCTCGAGTGGATGGATGCCGAGACCCGCGAGCAGGCGCTCACCAAGCTGTCCACGTTCGAGCCGCGCATCGGCTACCCGGAAATCTGGAACGAGTATGACGGTCTGGAAGTCAGCGCCGATGACTATTTCGGCAATCGCCAGCGCCTGTCAGACTTTGCCTGGGCCGAGCAGCTGCGCCGCTTCCCCGATCCGGTTGACCGCCGCCTCTGGAGCTGGCCACCGCAAATCGTCAACGCCAGCTATAACCCGCTGATGAACCAGATCACGTTCCCGGCAGGTATCCTGCAGGCACCGTTCTTCGACATGAATGCAGACCCGGCCATGAATTACGGTGCCATCGGCGCCGTCATCGGCCACGAAATCGGCCATGGCTTCGACGATAATGGCCGCCGCTTCGACGCCGAAGGCCGCATTCGTGACTGGTGGACCGAGGAGACCAATTCACGCTTCGTGGAACGGTCTGACCGTCTGGTCGAGCAGTATAACGGCTTCTGTCCCTTCCCTGATGAGTGCGTCAATGGCCGCGTGGCCCTGGGCGAAAACATCGGTGATCTGGGCGGCATGCAGATGGCCTACCAGGCCTGGCGCACCTATGCCGAGGAGCACTACGAGAACGGCGAAGCGCCGGTGATTGACGGCTATACCGGCGACCAGCGCTTCTTCCTGGCCTGGGCGCAGGTCTGGCGTACGCTGTTCCGCGACGACTCGCTGCGTGCCCAGCTCGCAACGGGTCCGCACTCTCCGGGCATGTACCGGGTGAACGGTGTCGTGCGCAATCTGGATGCCTGGTACGACGCGTTCGGCGTAACCGAAGAGCATGAGCTCTACCTGCCGCCGGAAGAGCGCGTTCGCATCTGGTAAGTCAGCCAGTTACGTGAAAGTCAAGGCGCCCGGACCTTTGTGTCCGGGCGTTTTGCGTTTTAATCACTCACCGGCGCTGGCGGTGTAGTTGTGGATGTCACCGGCCAATCGGAGAGAGCCAAATCTGCTCGCGGTGCGTATAGTCGCCCTGTCAGGGCCGCTCATGGCCTTCAAGATGGAGATCTGACGATGAAGCGGATGATTATGGCAGCTGCGCTGTCCGCGCTGGCACTGAGCCTTTCAGCCTGCAACACCATTCAGGGGGTGGGACGCGATATCACCCGGACCGGCGAGGTGATCGAAGACGCGACCACCTGATTTCCCGAAAATCTTCTCTCATTGGGAGCCTATTTCTACCTCACGCGTTAACCTGTCATTCCGGGCGCTGTGCGCCGGTGACTGACAGGAGTAATATGATGCGTGCGACATTTCTTGTTCTGACCCTTGCTGTCATGATTTTCGGTCTTGCGGCCTGTAACACGGTCCAGGGGGCCGGGCGCGACGTCCAGGAGGCGGGCGACGCCATCGAAGACTCCGCCGACTAGGCCAGGCCGGACGAACTGAATGTAAGAGGGCGGCCCGGATCGGGCCGCCCTTTTCCTTTTCGTGGCGTCATCAAGCCTGGTCACGCCGCATGAGCGGACGGACGGCCACGGTGAACGAGGTCGCAAACAGCGCGATGATGACGCGCGCAATGATCGTGAAGAACACCAGCGTGAACTGCGGCTCGCTGGTCCACTGGCGCAACGCCGCGCGATAGGTCGGCGGCAGATCGGTGCTGGTGATGAAGCGGTACACCGCGCCGGACGCGTCCTGCACGACCAGCAGCCAGCCAGGCTGGAACAGCGCGCACATGACCAGCAGGATCGGCGCCAGGATCGCGGATATCGCCAGCGTCATCGACGCGGAGAACGGGCGGAGAAGCAGTCTGTTCATTGTAATGTACTCCCTCAGGCTTGCCGGACTGGTGGCGGTCATCCCCTCACGCCTGCGCCAGTCCTTCCCGCGCACCTTAGCAAACGCAAAGGGGTCCGTCGCCTGTGAAGACGCCGGACCCCTTAAAAAGGCTGGATAAGCGGTGCCTATTCGATGCGCGTGATGGTGATTTCCACCCCGTCCGCGCGCCACTCATCCGTGGTCACGCTCTCGCCGACTTCGCTGGCCTCAAACGGATTGCACAGCTCGGTATCCTCGACGGTGATGCACAGCTCGCCATCGGCATAGGTCCACGTGCCTTCATTGCCCATATCGTTGGTGAAACGGCCATCGGCATGGAAGGTGGAGGTGTAGGAGTAGCCGGACTCGGTTTCGGTGCTTTCATACACGTGACCGGACGGGCTGACGGCCAGCGCCGCTCCCGAAAGTCCAAGGGCCGCTACAAGTCCAGCTGCAAACATTTTCATCATTATCTCCCCGGCTCATCTGGTTGGCGTCCTCTTTGAAAAAGGACCGACGATTATGGTTAACAGTGCCGCTCTGGAGTCAACTACCAATCGGAACTGCGCCGTGGGCAGGCCGGAGGACGATTTTGACGCAAGGCCTACTGGCGCCCGCCGGGAACGCACGCTATAGACCGCTATCAAGCCCCTGCCCGACCGGCAGGCCCGACCATCAGATACCGGAGCCGGCACCATGGCTGCACTCTTCGCACTCGGCATTTGCTTTGGCCTTTTCGCGCTGTTCAACCTGATCGAGTTCAAGCGTCTCGATTAGGCATTGACGCCACGGCGCATCCTCAGGAGCGATCATGACCGCCACACTTCTTGATGTGTTGCTGCTCGTTGTCGGCATCATCATCATTCTTTTCGGCGGTGATTATCTGGTACGCGGGGCAACAGCCGTCGCTCGGCGCACCGGCGTGCCATCCCTGCTGATCGGCCTGACGATTGTCGCCTTTGGCACCAGCGCGCCGGAAATGGTGGTCAGCGTCTTTGCTTCGCTGGCAGGCTCACCGGGCCTGGCGGTCGGCAATATTGTCGGCTCGAACATCGCCAACATCTTTCTGGTGCTGGGCGTTCCGGCCCTGATTGCCGCCATGGGCACGGCCGCAAAAGGCGTGCGGACCAATGCGCTTATCGCGCTGGGCGCCGCTTTGCTCTTCATCGTTTTGTGCTGGGACTGGCAGGCCGGCGCTCCGGGTGCCATCAGCCTGCTTGAGGGCGCGATCCTCACTGCCCTGATCATTGCCTATATCGTCTATCTGGGCGTTGTCGCGGTGGGCTCGCGCGAAGACCCGCTGATTGCAGAGCTGACAAATATCGACTCCATGGAAGGCCTTCCCAAGTCGGTACTCGGCATTGCGTTCAGCCTGATTGTGGGCCTGGTCGCCCTGCCGATCGGGGCCAATCTGATCGTGGAAGGCGGCGCCAGCCTTGCTGTAAGGCTGGGTATATCAGAGGCTGTTGTCGGCCTGACGCTTCTGGCCGTCGGCACCTCATTGCCCGAACTGGCAACGTCTGTCGTCGCCGCGGTGCGCCGTCAGGCAGACATGGCGATTGGCAATGTCATCGGCTCCAACATCTTCAACATTTTCGCCGTTGGCGGGATCACCGGGCTTGCAGCAGGCGGATTTGCCGGCGGTGTGACCATTGATGCCAGCTTCTTCCAGCTTGATCTGTGGGTGTTCCTGGGCAGCGCGATCTTCATCACACTACTGGTGTTCTCGCGCCGTCCGATCGGGCGCATGACAGGCGCCATCATGCTGCTGGCGTATGCGGCCTACATCGCCGCGCTGCTCTACCTGACGATGGGTGCGGCCTAGCGGTCCGGTCCGATACCGAAATGCTGGCCGACCATCATGAGTGAGCCCAGCGCGCCGGCGATTACAAAGCCGATGCCGGTCCACAACTCCCATCCCATCATGATCACGATCACGAGGGCCACAAGCCCCAGATCGAAGGGGATGGCCCAGATAAACAGATGGCGCAGCGTTACCGGCCCGGATGTGTTGTCATCGTCAGACATGGCCGATCAATACTCCGGCTGTGATGTGTAAGGCCAGCCCTGTGGCAATCCGTCAGGCACCTGTCCGGGGAAGGCGGGCTGGCGCTTTTCCAGAAAACTCATGACACCTTCGCGCGCATCCTCGCTCATGCCCCGGCGCAGAATGGCCCGGCTCTCCAGCCTGTGCGCGTCCATCGGGTGGGATGCGCCCAGCATCTGCCAGGCCAGATAGCGGTTCATCGAGACCGATACGGGCGCTGCCGTTTCCACGATCAGCCGGGCGCGCTCATAGGCGCGCTCCAGCACCGCGTCAGCGGGCACAAGCTCGTTTACAAGGCCCTTCGCGAGCGCTTCCTCGCTCAGGAAGGTACGTCCCGTCAGGCCCCAGTCCAGCGCCGTCTCAATGCCCACCACGCGAGGCAGGAACCAGCTTGCACATCCATCCCAAGCGATGCCGCGCTTTGTGAACGGATAGGCCATTTTCGCGCCCTCAGCCGCGATGCGGATATCCATGGGCAGGATCATGGTCGCGCCAATGCCGACCGCCGCGCCATTGATCGCGGCAATCACCGGCTTGGCGCTGTTGAAGATGCGCAAATTCAGCAATCCGCCAAAATCACGCCATTTGGGATCCGTCTCGTCCAGATCACCACTGGCTGCGGCCTGCGACACGGCGTTGAAGGTTTCGGCGCCCAGCGACAGGTCCGCCCCTGCACAAAAGGCCCTACCCGCGCCCGTCACGATAACACAGCGCACATCAGGGTCTGCGTCGGCGGCATCAAAGGCGGACGCCATCTCCTCGCCCATCTCGCGGGTGAAGGCATTCATCGCGTCGGGACGGTTCATCGTCAGCAACGCTATATGATCGCTGACCGCATACGTGATGGTGGAATAGCTCATTGTCCCTCCCCGGACGGCAGCGCGTAATGAAGCGTGTAATTATGGACACCCTGAACGATATCGAGCGTGAACTCCCCGGCAATGCCGGCAAGACCGCCTGAACCGGAGCCCGGCACCACACTGATCGTCAGGTCGGGCTGGCCGCCCGTCATCAAACCGCGATGGACCAGCGAGAAGGCACCTTCACGGCCCATCAGCCGCCCTTCGAGCCGTTCGATGAGCACATAGGCGCCAGAGCCTGCCGCAGTGTCGAACACGCCCAGCATTTCGCCAGCGGCGCTACCCTGGAAATCGCCGGTGAAGGTTTTGGTGACCGCAGAGCGCGTGCGCGCGCCGGGCCCGGCCTCGCCCTGGGGGACCATCTGGACGGTGAAGCTGCCGGTCGCGGTGTGTGTGGTCATCGCTTCATCCTGCGCCATCGCGGCAGGAACGAGAAGCGCCAGCGCTGCGCACGCGCCTGCCAGTTGCCGGATCATCGCCTTCTCCCGCCGGTTGTTTCTGCGGCGAGGATGGGCGGGTGAGCAAGGCGTGTAAAGCGTCGAAACCGGCGTCAGACGTTGAACTTGAACATCAGAACATCGCCGTCCTGGACCACGTATTCCTTGCCTTCCTGGCGCAGCTTGCCCGCCTCGCGGGCACCGGCTTCGCCGTTCAGTGCGACATAGTCCGCGAACGCAATGGTTTCGGCGCGGATGAAGCCTTTTTCAAAATCACCATGGATGACGCCGGCCGCACGCGGGGCTTTCCAGCCCTTGCGGATGGTCCAGGCGCGCGCCTCTTTCGGCCCGGCGGTGAAATAGGTCTGCAAATCCAGCAGCTTGTAACCGGCATGGATAAGCCGGTTCAGGCCCGGCTCGGCCAGACCAAGAGATTCCAGATACTCGGCGCGTTCATCGGCATCGAGCAGAGCCAGCTCGGCCTCGATCTTGGCGGAGATCGTCACGCAGATTGCGCCTTCCTCGCTCGCGCGCTTTTCCACCGCCGCGCTCATCGCATTGCCGGTCGCCGCGCTCTCCTCATCGACATTGGCAATGAAAAGCACAGGCTTGGAGGTGAGAAGCTGGAGCATACGCCATTCGCGGCGCTGGTCTTCGGGCACGGTGGCAAAGCGCGCGGGCTGGCCCTCGCGCAATTTCTCCAGTGCCAGATCAATCAACTCGATCTGCGCCTTGGCATCCTTGTCGCCGGACTTCGCCTTCTTCTCCACATTGGCGCGGCGCTTTTCGAGGCTCTCCATATCGGCCAGCATCAGCTCGGTCTCGACCGTCTCGAAATCGGCCAGCGGATCGACCTTGCCGGCGACATGGGTCACGTCGTCATCGACAAAGCAGCGCAGCACGTAAACGACAGCGTCCACCTCGCGGATATTGGCCAGGAACTGGTTGCCCAGCCCCTCGCCCTGGCTTGCCCCCTTCACGAGGCCGGCAATATCCACAAAGCTCATGCGCGCCGGGATGATATTGGCCGACCCGGCTATCGAGGCGAGTTTTTCAAGGCGCGGCTCGGGCACCGCGACATCGCCCACATTCGGCTCGATCGTGCAGAACGGATAATTGGCCGCCTGCGCAGCTGCGGTCTGTGTTAGTGCGTTGAAAAGGGTCGATTTGCCCACATTGGGCAGGCCGACAATACCGCATTTGAAGCCCATGGATGGCCCCTGTCAGAAAGAAGGATTTACGAAGCTGGCGTGGGGTTAGACGGGCGGGCGGCAGGCGTCAATGGAGCGTGTGTTGTCACACACGCATCACGTCCGTATGCGCAAAATCGGCCCCTTTGAACAGTAATGGCTCACCCATTCGGATCGCCAGCGCATAGGCAAAGCAGTCGCCTAGATTGAGCTGGGCTGCATGACCTGAACCCTTGCCATACAATCGATATGCGCGCCGCGCGATCAAACCTTGCTCCTGGTCAGCCGGGATCAGAGCGAGGCCCAGCTCCTCAACAAGGCTGTCAAACGCCACAATGCTGTCGGGCACACCCTGCCGTTCCACGCGGATAGCGACCTCCATCCAGTTGATAACCGACATTTTCGGGCGCGGATATGCGATGATCCGCCCAAGGAAATCGGGTCCTTCATCCTCACCCAGAACGATGGCAAGGACGGCAGACGCGTCCACGATCATTTTGGCAAACCGATCTCGTCATAATAGAGATCGCCATGATCCCCAGAATGGCCGCCGCACTCCATACCGGCAGCCACGCGCGCCACCAGCGCCTTGATTCGCGCCTGACGCAGCGCTTCCCCGCGCTCTGCCCGGGCGATCTCTGCCTCGAGGGCCGCATGCACGGCATCGGTAATCGTCTGGCCTCTCAGCTCGGCGAGCTTGCGGGCCAGCGCGTCAGTTTTCGGATCCTTGATGCTCAGAGTCATAAGGCAACCTATATCGCAAATTAGGTTGCCTGGCGAGTCTAGGGTTCGCCACACGCGAAGCTCTCACCACCCGTGAGGAGGAGCGCCCAGCTTTCCACCACGCCTTGAAAGGCCTGGCTGGCAGCGTCGAAATGCGCAGCCTCCACCTCCAGTGTCACCATGATATCGGCCCCGCAGCGCGTGGCGGCAATGCCGCTCCACCGCCGGTCCTCATAACTGCCCGTATAGGACAGGCCGTCAGTTTCGCCGGCCTGCACGCGGTCGCCCGCACTCTCGCCTGTAACGACCAGCGGCACGCGCACGCGCTCGCTGCGCCGGAAGCCGGGACCGTCCAGCCGCAATAGCAGGGCATCGATCGTGTCATCAGGCAGTCCCGGTACGCCCGTCGGTTCGATGGGAACCGCGAACGCTTCGATACGCGCATCCAGCGTTTCCTCCAGCAGGACTATCCCGGAGCCATCCTCGAGCGGGAAATGGCGCCACCCTTCGGGCAAGGTCAGGGCGAAGCCACTTGCAGGATGAACATAAGGGGTAGCGCGCTCAAGCACCGTTCCGGGCTCGGGCGTCAGCGCCTGCGCGAGGAGAACCGTCATGATCGCTGCAATCAGGGTCATCGCGCCAGTCTAGCGCCGCAAGGGTTGGCTAGAAAGCGCGCTAGTCTTCCTGCCCGCCCGGGGCCGGGGCCAGATGGGTGACGCGGGTCTGGAAGGCATCAAGCTCCCCGCCTGCCAGCAGCGGGAAGCTGCGCGCAATCGCATCGGTCAGCGCGCCGAACCAGACAAGGTCAGCCTTGGGCAGATCCGACAGCACATAATTGGTGACCAGATTCTTGTCGCCGGGATGGCCGATGCCGATACGCCCGCGCCGGAAGTCTGCTCCGATATGGGCTGCAATGGACCGGACCCCGTTATTGCCGCCATGACCCCCGCCTGTTTTCAGCCGGAACTTGCCCGGTGCCAGATCCAGCTCGTCATGGAATACGGTTACCGCATCAGGCCCGACGCGATAGAACTCGGCCGCCGCACGCACCGCCAGGCCGGAATTATTGTAATACGTCAGGGGCTTCATCAGCAGGGCTTTTTTGGGTCCCGCGATCGTCTGGACCAGCCCCTCACTGATCGCGGCCTGGAACTTTTCGCGCCACGGGCCAAAGCCGTGTGCCGCCGCGATCACATCGAGCGTCATGAAGCCGGCATTATGCCGGTTTTTCAGATATTTGCTTTCAGGATTGCCCAAGCCGGCGAAGATCAGCATGTCACGCCCCTTGCGGTCTGCCTGCTCATGGCGGGTCATGAAAAAGGCGGCTGCAGGTCATCCTGCGCCGCCTTTTCCCGGTTCAAAAGCGCCCGGCAGCCCGGGCCGCCAGTGTGAAGACGGCTATTCCTCGTCGCCTTCGTCCTCGTCAACTTCCGCATCGGCGTCTTCGCTCTCGACATCATCCTCGATGACCGCGCGCGAGCCTTGCACCGTGGCAATAGTGAAGTCGCGGTTGGAGATCACCGGCTTCACGCCGTCAGGCAGCGCCACGCTGGAGATGTGGATGGAGTCGCCAATATCATAACCGGAAAGATCCACGATGATCTCGCTGGGGATATTGCCTGCCTTGCAACGCACTTCGATGTCGTGGCGAACGATGTTGAGCACGCCGCCGCGCTTGATGCCCGGAGCGGCTTCATCATTGATGAAGTGGACCGGGACGTTAAGCGTGATGATCGAGTTTTCTTCCACACGGTAAAAATCGATATGGACCGGCTCGTCGGTAACGGGGTGGAACTGGATGTCGCGCGCGATGACGGGCTGACGCTCGCCCTTGTGCTCGATATCGACCATGTTGGCTATCAGCTTGCCCGTGCCGATGGCTTTGACCAGCTCGTTGCGCTTCACGCTGATGGCAACGGCACCGCGCGGGCCACCATAAAGGACGCCGGGAACCAGACCGGAGCGGCGCGCATCACGGGCGCCACCAGTGCCGGTGCGCTCGCGCACTTCGACGGAAACAACAATATCACTCATGGGGTCCGGTCCCTGTGGTAAATTCTGGTTTCAAACGCGTTCGCCGCCTGGAAGCGGGCGGCGCTCAAGCGAGCGCGGGCTATTAGCCGGTTTTTGGCCCCTGTGCAACAGGGGGTAGTGAGTCTTGTGGGCCACGCCGCGCTGCCCGGCGCTCCTAGTCAAACAGCTTGGAGACGCTTTCCTCGTTGGCGATGCGCCGGATCGCCTCGGCCAGCAAAGGCGCCATGCTGACGCTGCGCAGCTTGGCGCAGGCCTGCGCCTTGTCGGACACATCGATGGAATCGGTCACAACCAGTTCCTTGAGCACCGAGTCGGTGATCCGGCTGGTGGCCTTGCCCGACAGCACGCCGTGCGTGATATAGGCCGACACTTCCGAGGCGCCTTCATTCTTCAGGGCTGCCGCCGCGTTGCACAGCGTGCCGCCACTATCGATGATATCGTCAAAGATAATGCAGCGGCGGCCCGACACATCACCGATAATGTTCATCACCTCGCTCTCGCCGGCCTTGGGGCGGCGCTTGTCGACAATGGCGATATCGGCGCCCAGCCGCTGGGCAAGCGCGCGTGCGCGCACCACGCCGCCCACGTCAGGCGACACGATCATCAGGTCTGAAATGTCGTAATGGCGGCGGATGTCCTGCTCGAATACCGGCGTGGTGAACAGGTTGTCGGTCGGTATGTCGAAAAAGCCCTGAATCTGGCCTGCATGCAGATCAAGGGTCAGCACCCGGTTGGCACCCGCCTTGGCAATGAGATTGGCCACCAGCTTGGCCGTGATCGGCGTGCGTCCGCCCGTTTTGCGGTCCTGCCGGGCGTAGCCGAAATAGGGGATGACCGCCGTGATCCGCCGGGCGCTGGCGCGCGACAGCGCGTCCATGCAGATCAGCAATTCCATCAGATGATTATTGGCAGGCTTTGAGGTGGACTGGATGAGGAAGACATCCTCGCCGCGCATGTTTTCCTCGATGCGCACGAACAGTTCGCCATCGGCAAATGTCTCGATTTCCACATTGGAGAGCGGCGCATCAAGATAGTCCGCGATAGCACGGGCCAGGGGCCTGTTCGCGTTGCCGCTCATCAGTTTCATTGGATGTTCCCCTCGGGCGTTGGCCGACATGGGCGCGCTCATAGCAGACGGGGCGCCATACCGGAAGCGCCAGTATGGCGCAAACTTCACCGCATGGCTTTGCCCGTGTACGGATTATCCGGCAAAGGGCGCAAGACCCGGCGGCACCGGCATGTCCGGGGCGCTGAACGCCATGACCTTGAACAGGGTGCCCATTTCGTCCGGGCTGGTCAGCCGGGCAAGCTGGCGCGCGATCACCTCGCTGTGTTCAGGCTGGGCCGCAGCCAGCGCGCCCGCACGCTGGCCGATGCCCAGGCCGGTCAGGAATGCGCCTTGCTCTGCCGGGCCGTAAACGGCCAGTCCGGCCGCCTTTGCATGGCGTGCCAGCATCTCAAAATCCACGCGCGCTGTGATGTCGGCACTGCCGGGAGCATCCAGCGGATGCACTTTCCGGTGCGCACGGATCGCTTGCAGGGTATCGCCGGGCTCCGAGATGGCCGGTCCATAATCGATGAACAGAGCATAGCCCGGATCGGCAGCGAAGCGCGCTGCCAACGCCTCTGCCACCTGCATGTCGCCGGGACGCAATTCTGCCAGCGTGCCATCCGGGCTGCCGCGCAGCCTGTCCGGGATGAAGAGATCATCATCGGCGATGACCGGCCCGGTGACGAAAGCAAACCGGCTTTCATCCTCAGGGTGAAGACTGACGCAGCGCTCACACCACTGTCCGTCCACGCGCACCGCCTGACGCACCGGCAGGCAATCGAGAAACTCATTGCCGAAAATAATGGCCGGACCAGCGCGAAGCGCCTCAAGGCTCTTCGCCCAGCCTACCGGCACGCCTGCGCGCGCCAGCGTGCGGCCCTGCACCATTTTCAGCGCCGCGCTGGCTTCGACGAGGCTGACTTTCAAGGCATCGGCAAAACCCGGCACGGCGCGTGCGGCGCGCAGCATGTCCGACATCATCGTGCCCTTGCCGGGCCCCAGCTCGGCCAGAACACAGCTCTGCGGGCTGCCCATATCCTGCCAGACCTGCGCGGCCCACAGCCCCAGAAGCTCGCCAAACATCTGGCTTATCTCAGGGGCAGTGACAAAATCGGCGCCCGCCCCGATAGGATCACGTGTGGCATAGAAGCCCGCCATGGGGTCAAACAGGGCCTCCATCATGAAGACAGAGACCGGCAGCGGACCCTGGGCGGCGATACGCGCGCGCAGATTGGCGGCTATCCTCTCAGCCGGGTTGAAGGCGTCAGCGCCGGTCACGGGGTCGCACTGGGTCGGTCACTGGCAAGGCGCGCTCATTTGGCCCCTGAGGAGGATTTCTGGTGCTCCGGGCGCACCTGTCCGGGTGTGCTGCTGGCGGGTGCTTTCACGGCGCGCCAGATCAGATAGCCACCCGCGGCGATCATCGGGATGCACAAGATCATGCCCATGGTGACATAGCCCTGCAGAGCCTCGGGCATATGCCGGTCCGGCTCGCGGAACAGTTCCACAAAGGCGCGGAACACGCCATAGCCGGTCAGGAACACACCCGTCACCAAACCTGGCCGGGAAAGGGCCCGGAACCGCCAGATCAGGAAGGCGATGATGGCAAACAGCACCGCCCCTTCCAGGAAGGCCTCGTAAAGCTGGCTGGGATGGCGGAGCGCGCACAGCGGATCGGCAGCAAAGCGCATGGCCCAGGGCAGGTCAGGCGCCGGACGCCCCCAAAGCTCGCCATTGATGAAATTGGCCAGCCGGCCCAGCAGCAGCCCGATAGGCGTCGCCGCTGCGACGGCATCGGTGACGTTCAGGAGTGGAATTTTCCACATCCGCGCGGTGACAATCATCGCCAGCATCACGCCGATCAGTCCGCCGTGAAAGCTCATCCCGCCTTCGGTAATGCCGGTTACGACCCATAAAGGGCGCTCCCAGATCGCGCTGGTCTGATAAAACAGGACATAGCCCAGACGCCCGCCGACAATGACGCCGACCATCACCCATAGCATCAATTCCTCGACATAGGCCCGGTCCATCGGGGCTGCCTTCGGGCTTGCATGGGTTGTCCACAGGCGTGGCCGGGCAATCAGCTGCACCACATAGAACAGGCCGAGGAAGAACCCGGCGATATAGGCCACCGCGTACCAGCGCAGGGCGAACGGCCCGATCTCGAAGATGACCGGGTCTATGAGATCAAAACTGGCAGGACACAGGGCCATGGAAATCGGCTCTCCTTCGGGCGTGCTGGCTGCCCGATATGCGGGGCGGTCATTGCACAAGGCAGGCCTGAAGGCCTATATCCTGTCCTCTACACCAGCAAGGACCGTCTTGTCATGCAGACGCGCAACCCCGTTTTCACAGACCTCGCCGACCTGATGACCGATGCCTTCGGCGCAGCCCGGGCCGCCGGAGACGAAGCCCGCTCCGTTTTCCGGGCGCAGGCCGAGCGCGTCGCCGCCGACATGGATCTGGCGTCGGGCGAAGAGGTGCGCACCTTGCAGGAAATTATCACCCGGCAAGGTGAGGAAATCGAATCACTCAAAGCCCGTGTGGCGGCTCTGGAGGGCAAAAAGCCTGCTCCCTCCCGCGCGGCCCCGGCTTCGAAGCGCAAACCGGCTGCGAAAAAGGCTTCCAGCTGAACGGCTTAATTCCAACCCCCTGCACAGCGTTGCGCAGTGTCCCCGGAGCGGCTTACCGTCGGTCTACGGGACGGTGTCGGCGTGTGCTCTGAGGGAGGCGCAATGATGGATCTGCATACCGAAACCTATATCCAGACAATCGATCCGCTGGAAAGCGTGGAGCAGGCGGTGATCGCCGAGCAATACGCCTATGAGCGCGACGATACCGAGCTGCACATGGCGGTGCCGGGCGAATGGCGCGATCACCAGATCTGGTTTGCCTGGCGTCCCGAGCTTGACGTACTGCACGTCTGCGCGAGCCTTGAACTGAAAGCGCCGCAAGCACGCTTCCGCGAGGTCAGCGAGCTGGTTGTACGCCTGAATGAACGCCTCTGGCTGGGCCATTTCGATGTCTGGGCCGAGGATGGCTCGGTCGTGTTCCGTCATGCCCTGTCACTGGCAGGCGGCGACACGGTCAGCCCGGCGCAGGCTGCAGCCCTGATCGTGGCTGCGCGCGAGGCGGGCGAGCGCCTTTACCCGGCCTTCCACTATCTGGTCTGGGGCGGCAAGAGCGTCGAGGAGGCCGTGGCCGCCGCGATGTTCGATACGGCCGGGGAGGCCTGAAGAGTACACCGATGCCAGCAGCAGACACACAGACGGGAAAGGTCGCGCTTATTGGCGCAGGCCGGATGGGGCTGGCTTTGGCCGCCGGCTGGCTGCGCTCTCGCCGCGGCGGGCTGGATGGCGATACACTGGTCATCATCGAGCCAAACCCGTCAGACGAGCTTGAAGAGCTTTCTACCCGCCATGGTATCAAGGTGTTGCCCGAGCTGACCAAATCAGCTGCTACCGGCGTCGACCGTGTGGTCCTGGCAGTAAAGCCGCAGGCGATTCCCGCCATTGGTGAAGTGCTGGCCACGCGGCTGCCGCGCGGCGCGCTGATCATCTCCATTCTCGCCGGAGCCGGACTGATTGGCCTTGGCCGGCTCTTTCCCGGCCATCCGATAATACGCGCCATGCCCAACACGCCCGGCTCGATCGGCAAGGGCATTAGCGTCGCCATCTCCAATCTGGACGCCGATCCGCCGCATTTCCGCGCCGCTGCCGATGCCCTGCTCAAAGTGCTCGGCGCAGTGGAGTGGGTCGAGGACGAGCGGATGATGGACGCCGTCACGGCCGTCTCCGGATCGGGCCCCGCCTATGTCTTCCTGATGTGCGAAGCACTGGCGCGCGCGGGCGAAGCAGAGGGTCTGCCGCCTGCGCTCGCTGAAAAGCTGGCGGTTGCGACCGTCTCAGGTGCTGGCGCGCTTCTGGAAGACGGCCACAAGCGCAAGACCGCCGACGCAGCAGCCTTGCGCCGCGCGGTCACATCGCCGGGCGGCACAACACAGGCGGCGCTGGATGTGATGATGGCAGGCGGCGGTCTGCCCATGCTGGTGCGCAACGCTGTCTCAGCCGCCGAGCGCCAGTCGCGCAAGCTCGGCAGCACGTTCTAGGCACGCCGTCAGGCCGGTATCCACAAAACGGCCTTCAGCCCGCCCAGCTCACTTCGGTCCAGAAACACATCGCCGCCGTGCGCGCGGGCGGTATCGCGGGCAATGGCAAGGCCAAGTCCCACGCCGGTGGAATTGCTGTTACGGGCAGGGTCCAGCCGGCTGAACGGGCGGAATGCCTCTTCATGCAGTTCTTCGGGTATGCCCGGCCCGTCATCCTCGACACGAAACTCGATGCGTCCGCCGGTATGCACCAGCGACAGGCGCACATCATCGCCATGGGCAATGGCATTATTAACCAGGTTCGAGACAGCGCGGTTCAACGTGCCCGGCCGGACTTCGCGGGTCAGCACATCGGGCACATCGAGCGTGATCTCATGGCCCGCCCGCGCCGCCTTTTCGGCCAGACTCCGGCATAGCCCGGACAGGTCTTCATGCGCGCTTTCCTCACCGCTCTGACCGCGCGCAAAGGCGAGATATTCATCGAGCGCCATCTCCATTTCAGCAATGTCCTGAATGGCTGCGTCGCGCTCCGGTCCGGCAGGCATCATGGCCAGCTGCAGGCGCAGCCGCGTCAGCGGCGTGCGCAAATCATGACTGACACCCGCCAGCAGCGCGGTGCGTTGTTCCACATAGCGGATCAGGCGCTCACGCATATCGATGAAGGCCGTCGCGGCCTGACGCACTTCGCGGGCACCTGCGGGCCGGAATCCGGCCGTGTCCTGACCGCGCCCGAACGCCTCGGCGGCGCTGGCCAGTCGCTGGATGGGTTTGGCCTGATTGCGGATGAAGATGATGGAGACCGCGCTGAGAAGCGTTGATGCCCCCACGATCCACAGGATGAAGATATGGCCGGTGGTGGCAAACGCCCGCTCACGCGAGACGATAAAGCGCAGCACGCCCGCATCGACCTGGACGCGTATGTCGACATATTCGGGATAGCGGGTGGTATCGAACCAGAAATCATTATCGAGCCTGGCGGTCAGCGCCCGGCGAAGCGACCTGTCGAGCGCCCGGAAGAACGCCGTCCGGCGGCTATCGGGCAAGGTGTCGCCCTCGCGCAGATCCACCGACAATCCCACCGTCTCGAACGCGAGATTGGCAACCGGGTCCACCCCTTCCGGTCTGGAGCGCTCCACAAGAGCCGTGACCATTGCCACATCGCCGGCCACGCTTTCAGACAGGCGCGCAGTGACAGTCTGCCAGTGTTCTTCAAAGAAGGACCAGGTGACCGCCACCTGCATGATCGCGACGGGCAGAACAATGATCAGCAAGGACCGGCCAAACAGGCTTGTGGGCAGGTAGCGCTTAAGCTGGAACCTCATTGCGCGGCGCTCACTTTCCCGCCAGTGCTTCAAAGACAGGCTCCGCGACCAGCTTGTAGCCTTCGCCGCGCACCGTCTGGAGGAATACCGGATTCTTCGGATCATCCTCTATCTTGCGGCGCAGGCGCGTCATCTGAACGTCGATTGCGCGTTCCCCGGCTCCGCCTGCGGCCCGCTCTGACAGCACATAGCGGTCTACCGCCTCGCCCGGTGACTGGGCCAGCGTGGTCAGCAAGGCGGCTTCCCCGCCGGTCAGGCGGACACGGGTTTCACCCCGGCTAAGCTGACCGGTCTCCAGCTCGAATATCCAGCCGCCAAACTGCACGCGCTTGGCGCCGAGCTTTTTGGGAATCATGCGCCGCAAGATCGCCTGCACGCGCAAGATCAGCTCTTCGGGCTCGAAAGGTTTGGCAAGATAGTCATCTGCGCCGAGCGTCAGCCCCTTGATGCGGTCTTCCGGCTCGCCGCGCGCGGTCAGCAGGAGAATCGGGCAGTCATGCGCCTCGCGCACGGCGCGGGTGAGCTCGAACCCGTCCATGCCGGGCATCATCACATCCAGAATGAGAAGATCGAAGCTGAGCGAACGCAGCATGGACAGCGCCTTGTCTGCGTTGGGCGCAGCCGAAACACGAAAGCCGCGTTCGCGCAGGAAGCGGCTCAAAAGCGAACGGATCCGGTCATCATCATCAACGACGAGAATATGGGTCTCAGGCGGCAGTCCGGTCATCCTTGCTCCGCATCGTCAGGCAATTGCACAGGCAAGGATGGACCGGATTGGCCGCGCCTCAAAGTGGCAGGATGTTACGTACCGTTTCAGCGCCGCCGGTCACGCTGCCCGGATGCGTTCCAGGAAGCGCGATACATCACCGCGCAGCTGCTCGGCCTGGCGGCCCAGCTCGCCTGCTGCACCAACCACCGCACCTGCCGAATTGCTGGTTTCGCGCGCGCCGGACAGCACTTCGGTGATGGTCTGTGACACCATGCCGGAGCTCTCCGCCGACTGAGTGGTATTGCGTTCGATTTCGGACGTGGCCGCGCTCTGCTCCTCGACGGCCGCCGAGATCGAGGCCGAGACACCGGTTACCTGCTCGATGGATACCGACACCGCCTCGATTGCTTTCACCGCGTCGCGCACGACCGTCTGGACACCGGCAATCTGCATGGAGATCTCCTCGGTGGCTTTCGCGGTCTGCGCAGCGAGCGATTTCACCTCGCTGGCGACGACGGCAAACCCCTTGCCGGCCTCGCCGGCCCGTGCGGCCTCGATAGTGGCATTCAGCGCCAGAAGATTGGTCTGCTCTGCCACCGTCTCGATCAGGCTGACAATCGTGCCGATCCGCTCTGCAGCCAGCGACAGCTCGGCCATTGTTTCTGCCGTCCGCCGGGCCTCGTCGCGGGCCTGTGAGGAGGCCCCTGCCGCTTCGGTGGCCCGTTCGGAAATCTCGCCAATGGCGCGCGTCAGCTCGCCGGCAGCCTGGGCAACCGTGCGGGCCGCCACGCTGGCTTCCTCTGATGCTGCAGCCACGCTCGATGAGCGCTCTGTGGTGCCTTCAGCCGTTTCGGCCATCGCGCGAGCCGTTGTGGACAGCTCCTCTGACGCGGCAGCTACAGAGGACACGATCGACGACACGGTCTTTTCAAACTCGCTGGCCAGAGCGTTGCGCTCCTCGGCCTTGGCGCGCGCGGCGCAGGCCTCGATCGTGGACATGCACAAATCCATATCCAGCATTGCCGCCTTGACCAGCGTATCGAGCGCAGCTTCGAGCGTATCGTCGCTCTGAAAGCGCTTCAGGAAGCTGCGCTTGCTGAATGAGGCCCTGACAATCGCGCGAACCATCCCGCCAACGATCTTGGCATAACCGCCAAAATACCATGCCGGCTTAAGGCCCAGGCGCGCATGCGTTTCGCCGATACGCTGCACGGACTGGAGATAATCGGCCGCGTATTGCGCATCACAAATGCGCAGCCAGTGTTCCAGTTGCTTCTGCCGGGCATGAGCGCGCATCTCGGCGCTCTTGAACATCACATCGACTTCCGGGTGTTTGGAAATGTCGAGATAAAACTGGTCCAGGACAGCCGGTAGCTCGGCAGCCACAAGCGGTTTCAGGCTGCGCAGCCGCGCGCGGTCAGCCTCGGTGAAGGCCAGGAAGTCAAAACGCTCGGAAAGTTGTGAATCGGTCATGGCGGAGGCTCCTTGGCCCGCGGGGCATAGTCATGTGCCTATAACCGTTCGCATAGTGGGGTTAATGAAGCCCTGCGGATGTTTCCTGCGCCATTGCACCTAAAAAGTGTGCACTAGCGAAGAGCCGCACGCAGATAGGGAATGGCGCTCCACACGGTCAGAGCCGCAACCAGCCAGACCCCGCCTACCCAGATGTAGAACCAGTCCGAAATCTGCGTGAAACCTGCCGCCACCAGCAGCAAGGGCACCGCCACGACGATCATGGTCAGCGCGGTCTTGGCCTTGGCATCGCGTGTGACGGCATATCCGGCGCCATCCTTCGCCGGTCCGGCCAGACGCAGCCCTGTGACGATCACATCGCGCGCAAGGATGATCGCAACCGGGATGGCCAGAGCGGGATTGCCGCCTGCAATGATCGTGTAGACGACCAGATAGGCGCCCGTCAGCGCCTTGTCGGCGATGGGGTCCAGCAGGGCCCCCAGAGCGCTTTGCAAGCCGAGCTGGCGCGCCAGCCAACCATCCAGCCAGTCACTCAAAGCCGCCGCGGCAAAGACCACACCGGACAGGATGGCATAGAAGACCGCTGTCTCTTCCAGCGCTGCTTCGGCACTTTGCAGAAGCAGCCACGCCCCTGCGATACCGCCAACGCCACGCAGGATGGTTACAAGATTGGGCAGATGGCGCAGCACCGGAAATCTCCTAGCCGTGATCATTGAAATGGTCATAGATGCGGCGGGCAAGGGCACTGGAGACCCCCTCCACCGCTTCCAGGTCAGCAAGATTGGCACGCGAAACCGCCTTGGCGGAGCCAAAATGTTTGAGCAATGCGGCCCGGCGCGATGCCCCGATCCCGGCAATGTCGTTAAGCGGATTGTCCTTGATTGCCCGGCTGCGCGCTGCCCGGTGGCCGGTAATGGCAAAGCGGTGCGCCTCGTCGCGCAGGCGTTGCAGATAGTAGAGAACCGGATCATTCGCGGGCAGGCGGAACGGTGCCTTGCCGGGCATGTAGAAATCTTCGCGGCCCGCATTCCTGTCCGGTCCCTTGGCGACGGCGGCAAGGGCGATATCGCTCATGCCTAGCTCCTCCATCACCGCGATGGCGGCCGAAAGCTGGCCTTTGCCGCCATCAATCAGCACCAGCCCGGGCACGGGCGCGCCCTCCTCGCGCTCTTTCGCCAACCGGGCGAAGCGGCGGCGCAACATGGCGGCCATCATGGCAAAATCATCATTGGTCGCTGCGTCCGCGCCCTTCATGTTGAAGCGCCGGTACTGGCTTTTCTCAAACCCTTCGGGGCCCGCGACAATCATCGCGCCGAGCGCGTTCGAGCCTTGAATGTGGGAATTGTCATAGACCTCGATGCGTTCGGGGCGGGCCTCCAGTGCAAACACGCGCGCCACCCCGTCGAGAAGCTGAGCCTGACTTTTCGACTCGGCGAGTGTCCGGCCCAGCGCCTCGCGCGCATTGGTCATCGCCTGATCGACAAGCTGCGTCTTGCCGCCGCGCTGCGGCTTGCGGATTTCCACCGCGTGCCCGGCCCGCAAGGAGAGCGCCTCGGCCAGCAGCTCGCCCTGATCGGGCTCATGGGAGACAAGGATCAGGCCGGGCGCCGGCTTGTCCTCGTAGAATTGCGCGATGAAGGCGCCGAGCACATCCTCAGGGCCTGCATCAGCATCATGGCGCGGATAGAAGGCCCGGTTGCCCCAGTTCTGGCCCGCACGGAAGAAAAAGACCTGCACGCAGCTTTTGCCGCCCTCCTGATGGACGGCAATGACATCGGCTTCCTCGATGCCATCCGGATTGATGCCCTGGCTGGTGGTTACGGCAGCAATGGCGCGCAGCCGGTCCCTCAGCCGGGCCGCGCGCTCAAAGTCCAGCGCCTGCGCGGCCTCTTCCATGTCGGCCTGCAGGCGTTCACGCAGCGCGCCAGACCGGCCCCGCAAGAACTCGCGTGCCTCGCCAACCAGCTCGTCATAGCGCTCCGGCGCGATCAGATCGACGCAAGGGCCCGCGCATCTCTTGATCTGGTAGAGCATGCAGGGCCGCGTGCGGCCCTCATAGACGCTGTCGGTACAGGTGCGCAGGAGAAACGCCTTCTGCAGCGTGTTGAGCGTGTGATTGACGGCGCCAGCGGAGGCAAAGGGGCCAAAATAATCACCCTTCATGCGCCGCGCGCCGCGATGCTTGGTCAGCTGGGCGGCAGAATGGTCCGTACGGATCAGAATGTATGGAAAGGATTTGTCATCACGCAGAATGATGTTGAAGCGCGGTTTGAGCCGCTTGATCAGATTGGCTTCCAGCAGCAGCGCCTCGGTCTCGGTCGCCGTAACGACGAACTCCATGCTGGCGGTCAGCGCGATCATCAGCGCGATGCGGTTATTGTGCCCGCCCGACTTGGCGTAGCTCGACACGCGCGATTTGAGCTGGCGCGCCTTGCCCACATAGAGCACCTCGCCGTCCGCCCCATACATGCGGTAGACGCCGGGTTTCATCGGCAGGCGCTTTACATAATCGGCAATGACCTCGGGGCCGGAACGCGCGGACGCCTCACTGGCGCGTCCAGGCGCATCAGCGGTATCAGTCGGCGGCGTGTCGGGTCTGTTCGCGCGGGCCATGGGAGGTAAGATAGGCGGTCGCGGTCGGGCCGTCAGCGTCTGGCGGCAGGTACCACCAGCACTGACCGCCTGGCACTGACTGCGCGCGCCTGTCTGCAAGGGCGCGTTCCTTGACGGTGGGCTAGCGCACCGCGCTCAGAGCTGCTTCGCCGGCAGCGATGTCGAGGCATGGAATGTCGACACCGCGAACGGGCTCGCCCGGCTCGCTGTGACCGCGGCTTCCATCTGACCAGATTTCAAACCGCCGCACAGCAATGGCATTCCACCGGAAGTTCGGACCGAAGCCGCTCCCGGTTACCGGGTAGAAAGCGGGTTCGGACAACGGAATCGAATACCGCGTTATCATTGCGTGGAAACCCGAACGCTCGGCAATATCTAGTTGAAGAAAATCGTCGACGCCGCCGCGGCGTTCACCGGAAAAATCATTGACGATCATTTCATCCCAGTGCCGGTCCCGGCGGATCGTCGCGTCCAGAATCCAGCGGCCCGAGACAGCTGTGCTCACGTCACCCGTGCCGCATGCAGCGGCGATCGAGCCAACCCGCTCACCGGGCCAGTTCTCTCCCTCGGCGACAAATTCATCAAGGGCCACCTGAACGGGGTCACCGGCAGAGCCGCGCCCGGCAAGCAGGGCATTCAGTGCCCGTGCAGCGCCCGGTGCATCAGCACATGCCAGATATAATTCTGCATCATTGCTCAGCACTATCGGGTCGCTATTAACGGGCTCGCCAGACTCATCAAGCACGAATGTGCGCCCGTTCAACCGGCCCTCGGCCAGCACGATGGTCAGCTGACCGTCGCCATAGGCATGAAGCTGATCCGCTGGTGCGCTGATCCGGTCGACTACAGCCAGTTCACCGCCGAATGTCGAATGGACCAGCAGGGCGCCGGGCGCGTCTCCAACGAGAGCCAACCGGGTTTCATCCGCCCCGATTGGGCCTTCGAAACCGCAGAGCGCGTTGATCTCGTCGAGCTGGACCGCCGATTGATTGTCGCCAAGAATGAAGAGATCATACGGCGTTGCGGGCATGGTTTCGCGCTCGCTGACCGCATCTGGCCCCGTATCTTGCTGTGCCGGCGGCACATCCTGCGGCGATGCCGGCAGAAACCCGTTTTCGCGCGCCCATCCGGCGCCAGCGACTGTAACTCCAGCCAGAATGATCGCACCGAAAAGCGCGCCTCCGGCCCTGCCCAGATCGGACATTCTTGATCCCCCATTAATCAAACCGGGCCGAAGCCCGGTGAATTTCCCCTCATAGCGAGCATAAGAGAAATATCCCGGAGTGCTACTATAAATGAACTATAAGTCGCAGGAGCGCCCGCGGGCGCGTCACGTTTGTCGGTGGGGGGTGAGCCGGGTTTCTGTGCTCGGGCCATAATGGGCAAGATAGGCGGTCAGCGTCAGCGCCAACGCTCATAGCTGACACCCACAGATGCGGCATCATCGAGCGCCGTTAGCTTGTCGATTTTCAGGGCAATGCGGACAATGCGCGGATCGGCAAACATCCGGTCGGCCAGATTCTGAGCCAGATCTTCCAGCAATTCGTGATGCTGACGCCCCACCACCTGACGCACGGTTTCGGCGAGCGCCGCATAGTTCACGGCATGGCCCAGATCAGCGCCTGGATGGACCGCTTCGCTGGCCACTTCCGCCTCCAGGCTGACGGTGATCGGCTGCTTGCGGCCCCGCTCGCTGGCATAGACGCCCACCTCGGCATCAAGGCGCAAGCCTTCCACGCGCACGCTGAGGCGCTCCGTGCCGGCCGCAGGCACTGAAGCAGGCGCAGGATGGTCAGCGCCGGGCGCGAAAATCGGCTTCATCAATGATATCCCTGACGGTGTGCGGGGCCGGGCCACCGCTTTCCAGCAGCTTGTCTAGACTAGCTCGCGAATGACTTCATAGCCGAGAGTGGGCCGGGCTACCGAGACTTTTCTCAGTCCGGGCCAGAGCGGGGCGAGGCGCTGCGCGACGAAATCGGCAATCGCCTCCATGGACGGACCAGCCAGCCCCTCCACCTCATTAAGCAGGGCGTGATCGAGCGGTTGCGCCACTGTGGTCAGATCATCACGCAAGCGGTCGAGGTCTTCCACCCCCGGCTCGGCCGCCACCCAGGCACGCACCAGATAGGAATGGCCGTGAATCTGGCGGCGCGCATCGTCGTCCGCCCCGAACGGGGTGAAGTGCGCAGCCTCGATATTCACCTGGGCAGAAATCAGCATCATGGCGGGCGCTCTATACTGTGCCCGGCGCGTCAAGGTAAGCCCTGCCCGCACATGAAGGCTTTCCCCTGCGCGCGAAGCAGCTAGTTTCGTTGCGAATACAGGAGCAGGACATGGCACAAGGCAAGGGCACGGCGCTGGTTACCGGGGGCGCAAAGCGGATCGGGCGTGCCTTCTGCGAGGCGCTGGCGGCCGACGGCTATTCAATCGCCATTCACTGCAATAGTTCACGGGATGAGGCCGAGGCGCTGGCGCGCAATCTGGAGGGCAAAGGCGCAAAGGCCGGTGTCTTCAGCGCCGACTTTGGCGATGGCGCCAATGCTGAAGCGCTGATGGGCGAAGCCAGCCGTGCGATGGGGCCGGTGAGCCTTCTGATCAACTCCGCCTCGATTTTTGAAGATGACGGCGTGGACAGCGTCAGCGACGATAGTTTCCGCCGCCACATGGAAGCCAATACGCTGGCCCCGGTCCTGCTGTCGAAAGCCTTTGCCGCGCAGGCACCGGCAGGCTCCATGATCTTCAACGTGCTCGACTACAAGCTTTTCAATATCAATGCGGATTTCTATTCCTACACTATTTCCAAGGCGGCCCTGAAAGCGGTCACCGAGATGCTGGCGCGCGCGCTCGCCCCGAAGATCCGCGTCAACGCTGTTGCGCCGGGCCTGACCTTGCCGAGCCCCTATCACGACGAGGCAACGTTCGAACGCCTGCACAATGACAACCCGCTGCAATGCGGGCCCACACCGGATGATCTGGTGCGCACCTTGCGCTGGTTTCTGGCCACACCGTCTGTTTCAGGCCAGATCGTGTGCGTCGATGGCGGCCAGCATTTCGACCCGCGCCTGACACGCGACGTGTTCGGCGCGCTTGGCAGCTAGCAACTCGACGCGGCAGTGCGCACTGCCTAACTAGGGGCTCCGGGCGTGGCAGGTTTGCGTCCCCCTTTATTGTGCTGGACGTTTGCCCTTGGCCCTCACCTCCCCTGATCCGAAGCGTCCGACACTGGGCATGACCGAGCTCATCGCGATGACGAGCGCGCTGATGGCGCTCAATGCGCTGTCCATCGACATCATGCTGCCCGCCCTGCCGGATATCGGGCAGGCATTTGGCGCCTTGGGCAATGAGCGCCAGCTCATCATCACGGCCTATGTGTTCGGTTTCGGCATTGCCCAGATTGCCTACGGGCCTCTGGCCGATGCACTGGGACGGCGCACCGTTCTGCTGGTCTCGCTGGGGGCCTACTCACTGGCCACATTGCTGTGTCTGGCCGCGCCTGACTTTGGCTGGATGCTCGCCGCGCGCGCGCTGCAGGGCGCAGCGGCCGCAGGCACTCGCGTCATTGCCACCGCCGTTGTGCGTGATCTGGTGTCCGGGCGGCGCATGGCGCAGATCATCTCTATCGCCATGACCTTTTTCATGGCCGCGCCGATTCTGGCACCCGGGCTGGGGCAAGCCATCCTCATCTTCGCCAGCTGGGAATGGATATTTGCCGCCCTGCTGGCGGGCGGCGGAGGTCTGTGGGCCTGGATGCTGGTACGCCTGCCCGAAACGCTTGCCGCTGAAAACCGTATCCCCGTGCGTCTGGGATCAGCGGCAAGAAACTACTGGCTGGCGGCGAGTAACCGCATCACGCTGGGATACATGCTGGCGGCGGGGTTCATCTTTGGCGGACTGTTTGCCTTCATCGCCACCGCCGAGCAGGTGATGGGCGAGCTCTATGGCCTCGATGCCTGGTTTGCACTGGCCTTTGCCGGGATTGCGGCAGGACTGGCGGTCGCCAACATTATCAATGCCCGCATCGTCCAGCGCTTTGGCATGCGGCGCATTTCCCATTGCGCCATTATCGCCTTCACCCTGATCAATGGCGGCCACGCCCTTTACGCCTTCGCTGCCGAGCCGCCTTTCTGGCTATTCTACACCCTGCTGACGCTGGGCATGATGCTGTTCGGCATGATGGGGGCAAACTTCTCCGCCCTCGTGCTGGAACCGGCGGGCAAGCGCGCCGGCACGACCTCCGCGCTCTATGGCTCGGTCACGGCCATTGGCGGCGCGATCCTTGGCTCGGCTATCGGCCAGTCCTTCAATGGCTCGGTTTTCCCGCTGCTGGCAGGCATGGCAGCACTGGGCGCGACCGCCTTTCTGATAGTTGCCATTACCGAGCGCGGACGCCTCTTTGGCGTCGGCGAAGCCGATCCGGACACCCTCTGACCGGCGTAATCTATCCGCGGCGGGCGGGATACGGCATACTGTAAGCGGGTTCATCTCGATTGAGGCCTGCCCATGGCAACCCGCCACGTCCTGACTGTTCATGGCTGGAGTGCGCGCGACACATCCATGCGCAAGCTTGCGGGATTCCTCTCCGGGCAAGGCTTTGACGTCGAGAATGTCTGGCTGGGCGGTTACCCGTCCATGGCCGATGAGGTGCATCTGGCCGATAGCGCCCGGAGGCTGGGCCAGGTCATCGCTGAATTGCAGGCAGACGGGCGGCTGGGCGAGCGCTTCCATGTCGTCACCCACTCTACCGGCGCACTGGTCGTGCGCCAGTGGCTCGCCTTCGCGCACCCGCAAGGCGGCGCGCCGGTCGACAATTTCCTGATGCTGGCCCCGGCCAATTTCGGCTCGCCGCTGGCGGTGATGGGACGCTCGGCGCTCGGACGGCTGATCAAGGGGTTCGGCAACAGCTTCCAGACCGGCACCGAGTTCCTGCATGCGCTGGAGCACGGCTCGGCCTTGCAGGAAAATCTTGCGCTCGCAGACCGGCTGTCACGCAATGGCGAGCGGACCAGCGTGTTCAGCGAGGCAGGTACACGCCCCTATGTCATCACCGGGCTCGATGTCTTCCGGCCCATGCGCATTCTTGGCGAGAATGCGTGGGACGGCACGGTGCGCGCTGCCAGCGCAAACATCGACCCGCAGGGCGTCACGGTGGATTTCACAGCCAAAGATGCCGGCGGCCTGCCCGAGCGTACGCTCTGGACCCGGCGCGGACCGGATACTACGCCGTTTGCGGTGCTGCCCGACCGCCATCACCTTAATATCACCAATCCGTCAGACACCGGCGATACTGGGGCGGGCCGGCTGGGGCGGATGGTATTGCAGGCCCTGCGTACCGACGATGCTGCTGGCTACCGGCAGGTGCGCGAGGATTGGAGCCAGCTCAACGCTGTAACCCGCACCCTGGTCCAGCCAGGGGCCGGCGACCGCCGGGCCAGCCTTGATTCCGAGGAGGATCTGGGCCCGGACGCGTTTAACGAGCACTATCAACTGGTATTTACCGTACGCGATGATACCGGCCTGCCGGTCAACGATTATTTCATCTGGCTGACTACGCCGACGCAGAACGAGCTGGCGTCGGGGCTTGGCGCCTCAATATCGCGTCCAGAAGAATATGCGCTGCGCCACGTACTGAAAAAGGTGCATGTGAACCGGCGTGATGCCTCGCGGCGCGTGTTTCACGTCGACCGGCGCGAGCTGATGCGCCATGACGGGCTGAAATCGGCAATGACGCCCGCGCGCCTGCCTCTGCTGGCGGCCGGCCTCTCTGCGCCAGCACCGGGCAAGCTTATCAGCTATTTTGATCGCGGGGATGCAATGGGGTCGGGCCTGATCCCGTTGCGCAGCCTTTCCGGTGACGGGGGCGAGCATTTCCTGAAACGCTATTGCACCCACTTCATCGAAGTCATCGTGCCAAGGCGGCCCGATAAGAGCGTGTTTACGGTAAGGGGAGTCTAGCGCCACAGCTTTTCGCTCGTGAACTCCCGGCCAAGCGCAGCGCAGAGCCGGGACCGGGAGCAGAACCTGCCGCAAGAGGCCCCGGATACCGCTTTGCGGTTCCGGGGTTTCAGAGCGAGCAGATACCTACCCCGCCCAGCTGGCCGCCATTTCCTCGGTAACGATACCGTCCAGCCGCCAGCCCGCGCCATCACCCTGTTTGAGCACCTCACACAGCCACGGCATCAACGCCAGCAGGTCCGCTTCCAGCGTGTGCGGCGGGTTGATGATAACGATGCCTGCACCAGCAAGCTTGCCCTCGCTTTGCAGATCGCGCACCCACATGTCCGCGCGCAGTATGGCGGACGGCTCCACATCGCGTTCAGTGACCAGCCACTCGGCCAGCCCCTCGTCAAACCTGTCCAGCGACCAGAGATCCTTCATCGGCCGCCAGAAGACGAATGTGCCACTGGGCCAGCGTTCCAGCCCGCTCATCGCCGCTTCTGCAAGGCGCACAAACTCGTCGCGGGCTTCATAGGGCGGGTCTATCAGCACCAGCCCGCGTTTCTCGCGCGGAGGCAGGAGGGCCTTGAGCGCCTTGTAGCCATCGCGTTGTTCCACCTTCACGCGGGCATGGAGCGCATAGCGCTTGTCGAGTGTCTTCGCGTCGGCCTCGTGCAGCTCGCACAAATGGATGCGGTCCTGAGGGCGCATCAGCCGGACGGCCATTTCCGGCGATCCCGGATAGCGCTCCGGCTCGGCCTTGCCTGCATTCATGGCGGCAACCACGTCCAGCCAGGGTTTCAGCGCCCTGCCCGCATCATCCGGCATGACCGCGCCCAGAACCCGTCCCAGTCCTTCTCGCCATTCGGGGCTGCGCCGGGCAGCATCACTGGTCAGGTCATAGACACCAATACCGGCATGGGTATCGATGAAGGCGAACGGTTTGTCCTTGCGCTTGAGGTGCTCGACGCACAGCGCCAGCACGACATGCTTGAGTACATCGGCGAAATTCCCGGCGTGAAAGGCGTGACGATAGTTCATGGCGGCGTTTCTAGGCAGACGCGCGCGGGCACGCAATTGTGAAGGCGCATGCTGATTGACCCGCGGGCCATCGCGGCTAGCCTGCAGACCACATCACACGGCGATCACGCCGGATCGGGGAGGCATCATGATCAGAATACTCGCAGCAGGGCTTGCAGCCCTTGTCCTGGGCGTTTCCGGCGCAAGCGCGCAAGCGCCCGATACGCAAAACGATCCGCGCGAGCCGCGGGCGTTCGAAAGCCGGGGCGAAGTAACCGCCAATGGCCAGCGCGTGCGCTATCGCGCGATTGCCGGCGAAACCTTCCTGCGTGATGATGAAGGAACCGCCACAGCATCCATCTTCTCCACCAGCTATATCCGCGAGGGCGTATCCGATCCGCGTACCCGGCCCGTAGCCTTCATCTTCAATGGCGGACCGGGTTCAGCCTCGCTCTGGCTGCATATGGGCGTGTTCGGCCCGGTGCAGCTGGTGCTGCCGTCCGAAGCCGAAGATGACGGCGCGGCGCCCTACGATCTGCAGGACAATCCCCACACGCTTCTGGACCAGGCTGATCTGGTCTTCATCGACCCGGTCGGCACGGGCTATAGCCGTGCTCTGGGCGATACAGACCCGGCGGACTTCTGGGGCGTTAATGAGGATGCCCGCGCTATCGGCCAGTTCATCCGCACCTGGCTGACCGAGAACCAGCGCTGGAACTCGCCCAAATACCTGATCGGCGAGAGCTATGGCACCACGCGCATCGGCGCGCTGATGAACGAGCTGGAGCTGGGCTGGAACAATGTGGCCTTCAACGGCGTGGTGCTGATTTCGGTCGTCATGGAGATGGCCAACATACGGCCCGACAATCCGCTGGGCCTGACCGGCCTTCTTCCCGGCTACGCGGCCACCGCCTGGTATCACAACCGTGTCGACCGTGAAGCGTGGAACAATGATTTCAACGCCTTCCTGCGCGATGCGCGCGATTTTGCCACCGATGAATACCTGCCGGTATTGCTGCGCGGACATGATGTTGATGAGGCCCGCTTCGATGCGGCCACGGTGCGCATGGCTGAACTGACCGGGCTGTCGCAAACCTATCTGCGGTCTGCGGGCTTGCGCGTGCCGCTGAACCGCTTCCGCACGGAAATCCTGCGCGAGGATGGTCTGAGCGTTGGCCGGTTTGATTCCCGCTTTGCCGGACAGGAACCCGATTCGCTGCGCGAAAACCCGGAAGGCGATCCGTCTGGCTATGGCATCTCGGCAGGCTACACGGCTGCCATGCGCGATCACTATACCCGCAATCTCGGCGTCGATATTGCCGACACCTATGTCACGCTGGGAGGGGTAAGTGACTGGAACTGGGAAGCGGGCGAGGCCGGCGGGGAAAATTCCTACCTGAACGTCTCGACCTGGCTGGAGCGGGCCATGCGCCAGAACTCCGATCTGCGCGTGCTGGCCACAAATGGCCTGTATGATCTGGCCACACCGTTTTTTGGCACCGAAATGACGTTCAACCGGCGCGGATACGACCCGTCACGCGTTACGCTGACCTATTATGAAGCCGGGCACATGATGTATCTGCATCACCCCTCGATCGAAGAGCTTGCCCGCGATGTGCGCGAGTTTGTCGAGGCCGGAAACCGCTAGCGTGCCGGTGTGCGCGTCAGGTCGGCAATCGCGGCCAGTGCGCCCAGCAGCGCAAATGCCGCGAGACTGGTGACCGCGAGCGCTTCGCCGCTGGCAGGCGGTTCACCCATGAGGTGGACCGCCTCCAGCGCGAGGAGTATGGCGGCCAGCACAAAAGGCCAGATCCGGCCAATCATGCCCTTCGCGCGCGCCGCCGAGAGATAGATACCAAGCCCGGCCAGAACCAGCGTCACTTCAAGCGCCAATGCGGCGGGCAGATTGTTCCCAGTCCCAACCCCGCCATCGGCCCGCCCGGCCACAGGGCAAGATCTGGCACATGGACGAGGAGATCGCCCAGCCAGTGGGAAAAGCTCGCCGCCGCGATCAGAGCCGCGCCGGCCAACCGCTCCCTGGCTGCGATGAGCCAGTAGAGCCCCCCGGCCAGTAGGGAGAGAGCGAGCGCGCCCGGCAGGGAGTGGGTGTAGGGCATGTGGTGGAGATCGAGCGGACTCATCTGCGTAAAGCCGGGCTCAACGCGCACCTGCTCGATACCGGCCAGGACCAGCACGCCCCACACCACATCAATGAACTGAACAGACACAAACAGCGCCCAGAGCGGCACGCTGCCCACAAGACGCGGCGCCGCCAGAGCCGGGCCATAATGACCGATGAACATGCGTTTGCCCTCCCCGTCACGCCGTCGCGGCGTATCGCGGGCAGATTAGGCCCTAATGGCCCTCAAAGGCTACGAGCGCCGTAACCGGCACATCCATGGCGCGGATCCGCTCTGCCCCGCCAAGCTCTGGCAGGTCGATGACAAACGACGCGCCCTCCACTTTCGCGCCTGCACGGCGAAGCAGCTTTATCGCAGCCTCGGCCGTTCCGCCGGTGGCGACAAGATCATCAATGATGAGGACGCGTTCTCCGGGGCTGATGGCATCGGTGTGCATCTCCACCTCATCGGTGCCGTATTCCAGCTCATAGGTCTGCGCCAAGGTGTCGAAGGGCAGCTTGCCCTTCTTGCGGATCGGCACAAAACCAATGGAGAGCTGGTGGGCAATCGCACCGCCGAGAATGAACCCGCGTGCCTCGATACCGGCAATCTTGTCGATCTTCGCGCCCGCGTGCGGGGCAATCATCGCATCGACGGCGGCCCGGAAGGCGCGTGCATCGCCCAGTAATGTCGTCACGTCGCGAAAGATAATGCCGGGCTTCGGGTAGTCGGCAATCGCCCGGATCTTCGCCTTCAGAGCATCCATGGTATTTTTTCCCGCCAGACCGTTTTCGCGACAATCCGGTCCGGCGGGGAAGACGTCAAGGCAGACCGATGCACTCAGCCCGCATTGTAGGCGACGGCCTGCCAGCGGCCAGACTGTGCGCGGATCGCCGCTTCATGGGCCTCGGTCAGCGCCGGGTGGTCCAGCTCGTCGACCACATGGGTAACCATGGCCTCCACACAGACCGGATATTCCACCGATTCCGCCGCGACAATGCCGCCGCAATAATCGCGCGCTTCCACGACAAGACGGTCGTGAATGGAGCGGATATTGCCTTCGTCCTGAAGGGCAACACGCTCGACATCAAACACGAAGACCGGTGTCGGCTCGATCTCCTGGGCCAGCGTTGCCGGGGCGCCAAGACACAGGGCAGCTCCGGCGAGAACGACAATGCTTGTGAACTTTTTCATTTCCTTGCTCCCTTGGGGCTAGGCCGTGCGCCCGGCCGGTTATCCTTCTTGTGCGCAACATCATTTTGAGACTGCCGCCCTGGTCGAGCGGATGACACATAAGTGTCGTCAGTAAGTCATATCACTGTAATATATCTGGATACGGATGAAAAGAGGACGCCAAAAATACACCAAATCTGAATTATATAGTTGTTTTTAAATGATAATATGCCCATCGCCCGCATTGAAGCGGGCAATAAGCGTGACGAATTGGTGACTTTTTTACAGCCGGACAGGCCATGGCGCTGCCACAGCCTGTGGATAACTTTTGGCAAATCGGTCGTGATCGCGCCTCAGGCGCGCGACAATACCCGGCCCGCAATCGTTGAAAGGCGGGCGACCAGCGCCGGGTCGCGGTGTTCAGGCGCGGTAATGATGGCATGGTCGAGGACACTGCCTATGCCGGCGGGGTCCGGGGTGCGCTCGGCACTGGCCATGGCCTGTGTCAGGGCCGAAATCAGGCCGTGGGCATGGCCATTATTCTCGCCCATCACTTTCAGGATATCGTTGATATCCACGTCGGAATCCGCCTCACGCCAGCAATCATAATCGGTGACCATGCAGACGCTGGCATAGGGAAGCTCGGCTTCACGGGCGAGCTTGGCTTCTGGCATGTTGGTCATGCCGATCACATCCATGCCCCAGGCGCGGTAGAGGCGGCTTTCCGCGCGGGTGGAAAATTGCGGGCCTTCCATCGCCAGATAGGTGCCGCCCTCGACGACATTATCGACCCCGGCCGCGCGCGCCGCGTTCGCAGCCATGGCCGACAGGCGCTTGCAGACCGGATCGGCCATCGGGACATGCGCCACACAGCCAGGGCCGAAAAAGCTCTTCTCGCGCGCAAACGTCCGGTCGACATACTGGTCGACGACCACAAAACTGCCGGGCGTCAGTTCCTCGCGCATGGAGCCACACGCCGAAAGAGACAATATATCTGTTACGCCCGCGCGTTTGAGCGCATGGATATTGGCCCGGTAATTGATGGCGGTCGGCGACAGGCTGTGGCCTTTGCCGTGACGGGCCAGAAAGACAAGATCAATGCCGTTAAGGCGGCCACGAACCAGCTGTCCGGATGGTGAGCCCCACGGAGTTTCCACCGTCTGATGGCGCACATCTTCCAGCCCCGCGAGCTGATAGAGGCCCGAACCGCCGACAATGCCCAGAACCCAGCCTGTCATCACTCGGCACTCCTCCAATAGGCGTCAGGCGCACCGGGCACCCAGCGAGACAGCTCTGCCCAGCTCTCGGCCGCCCGCAATGCAAGGGAAATGAACGGCCGCTTGATGGTCTGATAGGCACCCCGATCTTTGCGGGTTTTGGCCGCCAGCGCCATCTTGAATTCGCTGTAATCGCGCCGCGCGGGCGCATCATCGCGCAGGAAATCGCGCAGGAGCAGCGCGTTGCGCGCCGCTGCGGCGCCATTGCGGCGGACATGGATATGCAGCCGGCGCGTGCCGGCCGCTTCGCGGAAATAGAGCTTGCGCCAGTCATCAGGGCCCAGAGCCGCCGGGCTTTCCGGGTGAGGCGGATCACTCAGATTACTGTCACGCAAACGATACCCTGCCGTTGCCATGGCCGCTGCGATGCCGTCATCCTCCAGACGCGAGACCAGAGCCTGAACATCGATCACGTCCTTGGCGGCCAGCCCCGGCACGGCGGTTGAGCCGATATGGTCAACACGCAAGGCAAGCGGCCCCAGCGCCCCGGCTACCGCCTCGGCATGGATCAGCCCCTCTTCCGCCCAGCGCGGGTCATAGGCGACAACATCTATCGGATCCTTCTTCATGCCTGTCCTGATACCGCCTTGGAGGGAAAAACAAAACGGGCCGCTCCCATACAGGAACGGCCCGTTTCAGCGTGTTGCAAACCGCTTATCGGCAAAGCCCCTAATGCTTCACTTTCGACCAGACCTGCCGGTAGGTGAAGAACAGGAGGCCGCACAGAATGACCAGATAGGCCAGCACCATCAGACCAAGCTGCTTGCGCTGCTCCATGTGCGGATCAGACGCCCAGGCCAGAAACTCGGTGACGTCGGTTGCCATTTGCTCGACCGTCGCCTCGGTGCCGTCATTATAGGTCAGAAGACCGTCCTGAAGCTGCGGCGGCATGGCAATCAGCCCGCCGGGGAAGTAGGGGTTGTAGTAGAGCCCCTCACCGACAGTGACGCCTTCAGGCGGCTCCTCGCCATACCCCATCATCAGCGAGCGGATATAGGGCGCACCATAATGGCGGGCCCGCGTAATGATCGAAAGATCGGGCGGGTAAGCGCCGTTATTGGCTGCACGGCCCTGCGCCTCGTTGGCATAGGGCTGCGGGAAACCGTCCGCCGGACGGCCGGGACGCTCGAACATGTCGCCATAATCGTCCGGCCCGTCCTCGACAATATATTCCGCCGCAATCGCGCGCACGACCGGGTTGTCGTTCGGATTGGGGTATTCGGGATCGTGGAAGGGACCGCCGGGCTGGCCCAGATGGCGGATCGAGAGGTGCTCTAGGCTGTGACAGGCGGCACAGACCTGGTTGAACACGTAGAAGCCACGCTGCACCGCGCCCCGGTCAAACGAGCTGAAGGGCCCGTCGAAGGAGAAGCGATAATCTTCCGGTGTGCGGTACTCGCCCGCTGCAGTTGCCAGGCCGACAGCGGCCAGTGCACCGGTTGCGGCAATGAAAAGGGTGCGGATCAGACGCATTGTTCCATTCACTCCTATTCGGCCGGAACCGCGGCAGGCGCGGATTGTGAGCTGTTTCCGAGCACCGATTCCTCAATGGAGGCGGGCCGTGAGGCTGGCTTCTCAACAAACCCCAGAATGGGCAGGATCACGAGGAAATAGGCGAAATAGTAGACGGTCAGGACGCGGCCCATCATCAGGAAGTCCACGCCGACAGCGCCAAGACCGGGCACCGGATCATCGGGCAGTGCCGCGCCAGCCCAGCCAAGACCCAGGCAGGCCAGCACGAAGAAACCGAAGAACCAGCGCGCCAGCGGACGATAGCGCATGGAGCGCACTTTCGACGTGTCCAGCCAGGGCAGTATGAACAGCACGCCGATAGCGCCGAACATCAAAAGCACGCCGCCCAGCTTGTCAGGCACCGCCCGCAGGATCGCGTAGAAGGGCAAGAGATACCATTCCGGCACGATCAGGGCCGGTGTGACCAGCGGATCAGCCGGAATGAAGTTGTCGGAGTGACCCAGCGCGTCCGGCCAGTAGAAGACGAAGAAGGCGAAAATCACCATGAACAGGACAATCGCGAACCCGTCTTTCGACGTGTAGTAAGGGTGGAAGGGCAAGGTATCGCGATTGGATTTCACATCGATCCCGGTCGGGTTGTTATTGCCCGGCACGTGCAGCGCCCAGACGTGCAGGCCGACAACGCCCGCGATCAGGAACGGAATCAGATAGTGCAGGGAGAAGAAGCGGTTCAGGGTTGCATTGCCGACCGAGAAACCGCCCCACAGCCATTCGGTGATCGGTCCGCCAATCAGCGGGAACGCCCCGAGCAGGTTGGTGATCACCATGGCGCCCCAGTAGGACATCTGGCCCCACGGCAGCACATATCCCAGGAAGGCTGCCGCCATCATCAACAGGTAGATGACCACGCCGAGTATCCACAGGAGCTCGCGCGGCGCCTTGTACGATCCGTAATAGAGCCCGCGGAAAATATGCATGTAGACGGCCAGGAAGAACATCGACGCGCCGACCGCGTGGATCGAGCGGATCAGCCAGCCATAATTCACATCGCGGTCAATACGCTGGACGCTGGCAAAGGCGTGATCAATGTGCGGCACATAGTGCATGGCCAGCACGATGCCGGTGATGATCTGGATCATCAGGCACACGGTGAGAATGCCGCCGAACGTGTACCAGTAGTTGAGATTGCGCGGCGTCGGAAAGTCCACAAAGGAATCCCAGCCAAGGCGCACAACTGGCAGGCGCGAATCCAGCCAGCGGGTAAAGCCGGTTTTCGGTTCGTAAGTCGAAGGTCCGCTCATCGCTTGATTTTCCCCTAGCCGAGACGCAGCACGGAGGCTGAGGTGAAGGTCATGACGGGCACAGAGAGATTCTCCGGTGCCGGGCCGCGGCGAATACGCCCCGAAGTATCATAGTGAGACCCGTGGCACGGGCAGAACCATGCGCCGTAATCGCCAGCGCCCTCTGTGGGCACGCAGCCAAGGTGGGTGCAATTGGCACTGGTAACGAGAAGGGAGGCGCGCACCGCGTCCTCAATCTCCACACCCTCGGAGACTACCGCCGTCATGGCCGAGCGGTTCTCGTCGGTGGCCGGTGATCCGGCTGCAATGTTGAAGTTGCGCGCATCCCCGTCAGGCAGGTTTGCGACATTCACCTCACGCGCCGCTTCCACTTCTGCCGCCGTGCGCCGGCGCACGAAGTGCGGGCGTTCGCGGTAGATAACGGTGATCTCCTGGCCCTCTTCCAGCTCGGCGATATTCACCTCGGTCGAGGCAAGCGCCAGCGTGTCGGCAGCCGGGTTCATCTGATCGACGAACGGCCAGAGAATAAAGGCACCGCCGACGGCAAGCGCGCCGCCTGTGGCAATGAAAATGAAATCCCGGCGGCTTGGCTCTTCGCCGTGTGCGCCGGGGGTTTCCGTAGCTTCTGTCACGCTCAGACCTCTCTCACCGCAATAGGCACGACCGTTTCACGCCTCTTATGGCGTGTGTCTGCGCAAAGCCGCAAGGCCCCGGCAGACACGTTATGACCCACGATCTAGCGTGACAGACCGGAATGGCTCTTGCGTCGCAACGCCGCAGCGTCCGCCCCGTCAACGCTTTCTTGTGCGGCGGGATTAGAATGCCGGGTGCATTTTTTCAACCAGATTATCTGCGTGAAAGCGTCTCAGGCTGCCGATGACGCAGGCAGACGGGTCAGAGCCGCCGCGCCCGCAGGCAAAATCACGGCGCTGGCGACAGCCACCAGCTTCTCCCCGGCGCCCTGCACCGCAAAGATGTCGGCGCGTGTCACCACTTGCCGCTTGCCCGCCTTGACCACGTGGCCGCGCGCGACGAATGCCTCGCCCACGCCGGGAGACAGATAATTCACCGAAAACTGCGCCGTCAGCACATCGCCAATCGTGGTGGCTGCCGCATAGGCACTCACATTATCAGCCATGAAGGCGATCAGCCCCCCATGCAGGAAGCCATGATGCTGAACCATGTCGCCGGTGCGCAGGGCCATGCGGGTTTCCACAAATCCGTACTCAACACGCAGCACTTCCAGCCCGGTCCAGCGGGTGAAGGGTTGGATTTTCACGATCTCGCGGAATGTGGCGGCGTCTACCAGTGGCGCGCGCGTTTCCGGCCCAGCTGACGCCTTATCTGATTGTGCCTCGCGCTCATTCGCCGCACTGGACCTGTTGTCACCGTCCTGCATTTCACCCTCCAATTAGACCGACTGGTCTACATATTGACGGGATGATGGTCTGTGTAAAGGGTGTCTGGATACACACATGACGCGAATCATCAGGAATGGCCGGACATGAGTGATGACGGGCCCACCCGCGAAAGACTGGCAGGCGCAGCCGGCAGGCTGTTTCAGGAGCGTGGATATGCCGCCACGGGACTGAACGACATTCTGGCTCTGGCCAAGGCTCCAAAGGGCTCGCTCTATCATCATTTCCCGGACGGCAAGGAAGGGCTGGCCATCGCGGCAGCGGCACAGGCCGGTGCGCGCTTTCTCGACACTATCCGCGCGGATGCGGCGCTGAGCCGGGACAGCGCAGACATGATCGCGCGTTTTGCCGGCCGGCTGGCAGGCTGGCTGGAGCAGTCGCAGTTCCGGCTGGGATGCCCGCTCGCAACCCTGACGCTGGAGCAGGCAGCCGTTTCGGACCGTCTTGCCGAAACACTCACACAGATATTTGCCGGCTGGCAGGATGCCCTCGCCGCACGGCTGGACGCCGACGGGCTGGATCCCCGGCGAAGCAGGGCGCTGGCCGGGCTGGCGCTGTGCGCGATTGAGGGCGCGCTGATACTGGCCCGCGCCAGACGCTCCAGCGCGCCGGTCCGGCAGGTGGCTGAGACCCTTGCGGGCATCATCGCGGATGAAATCAGGCTCCGCCCAGCGTGAAGCCGGCGCGGATCAGCGCCTCGCGGACCGGCTCGATCCGCTTGCCCGCCAGCTCGTGTACTCCGGCAGGATCGCCTTCAAGCGCTTTCATGCGCTGCGCTGCCGCCGCCGTCACGGCGTCTGCATCAATGCCGGCAAAGAAGGCGATGCGCCGCACTTCATTTTCCGGATCGGCCAGCAGATCTTCGTATCGCACCGTCAGGAAACGGCCGGGGAAAAGCTGCTCCCAGCGCTCGACCAGCCGGTTGTGGAGCGCAAGAACGCGCGCAATATCGTCCGGGTGATAGGTCCAGTGCCGCGCCCGCACGAAGCGCGTCTTGAGAATGGACCAGGCTTGATCCAGCGGATCACGGCGGATGCGCACAAAGCGCGCAGCCGGCAGGCACAGACCGATAGCGCCGCCCGACATCTCGTTGAGGGAAGACGGATCAATCCAGCGGCGCACATCGCCCAGAATTTCCTGTGTGTAGGTCAGATAGTCCATGCCGACCCCGGTCAGCACATTGCCCTCACGCGGCGCTTCAAGCACGGCATGGATATGCTCGCGGCTCTGATCGCCCAGAGGCGAGCCGCTCATCCAGAAAAGCGAATTGTTGCGCGGAAGCGCCCCGACAGCGGGCGCTGCGGCCAGCACAGATGCCAGCCAGCTCGCACCGCAGGAGGGCGGTGCCATAATGAATACCGGGCGGCTATCGATCAGGCCCGCCTCCTGATTGGCGCCGGTAAAGCTGGAATCATAAACCTCCAGGATACGCCGGACACCTTCCTGGTGCTGGTCCATGTCGAACGGCGCCGAGGCGCGGTAGAAGGCGGCAGCCTCTGCAACGCGCCGCGAGGCGATGTCGAACTCGCCGATATCCTCATACGCCTTCGCCAACGCGTAGGACAGAATGCCGCGATCGCGCGAACTGATATCCTCATTCGCCGAAATGCGCGCCTGCTCCAGCTCCGCCAGATCATCGCTGCCCGGCTGGAACGTCACGGCCCGTGACAGGCCCTCCCAGGCGAGAGCATCAAGCCCGTTGGCGTCCAGCGCGGTGCGAAAGACAATCTCCGCTTCCTCCTTCAGGCCCAGATCCAGCAGGATGCGCCCGACGCGGCGGTTCAGGCCCGGATCGCGCGGACTGGCCTTCAGCAAGGGCTGAAGCGTTTGCAGGGCAGAGCGGTGATCGCCGCCTTTGGCATAGGCGCTCGCCAGCCAGACATATGACTGAGGGTCGTCGGGAACCTGCTCGACCAGCTTGTGGCAGGCACCCAGCAGGCAGGCGATATCGCCCGCCTCGTTCATGACACCGGCCACTTCACTCCAGCGCGGGCCGAGCTTTGCCTGTGACATGACCAGCGCCCTGCCCGCCTGCGACATGGCTTGCAAATCCTCGTGCGCCACGGCCTGCTGAAGGGCGGCGAGCGGGTCGTCCTGACGCGGCTGAAGCATATCAGCTCCGTTTGGTGGTGCCGTGCTGGCATTGAAATGCCGCAAGCCCCTGCCCCGGCGCGCCGACCGTAGCCAAGCTTGACGGGAGTGACCAGCCTGCGGCACTGCGTCACTTGCGTGACCCGTGTTAAGTGTCTTTCGTGCAGCGCAAAGACCATAATCAGAAAAAGGGTTTTCAATGTCCCGCCAAACGGCCCCGTCCCCGGTTGCGCCCGAAATGCTCGATCAGCGCCGCGAACATGCCCGCATCTGGTTTGAAGGCTTGCGCGACCGGATCTGCACCGCGTTCGAAGCGCTGGAAGACGAGGCGCCATCGGGCCTGTATCCCGGCGAACCGGGACGCTTCGAACTGACCCCTTGGAAGCGCGGGGATGGCAGCGAGGATCTGGGCGGCGGCGTGATGGGCATGATGCGCGGCCGCCTGTTTGAGAAGGTCGGTGTTCACTGCTCCACCGTCCATGGCAGCTTCTCGCCAGAATTTGCCAAGCATGTGCGCGGCGCAGGCGATGACCCGCGCTTCTTTGCCACCGGCATTTCGCTGATTGCCCATATGCGCAATCCCCATGTGCCTGCCGTGCACATGAATACACGCTTCATCACGACCAGTGTGAGCTGGTTCGGCGGCGGCATGGATCTCAACCCGACCCAGGACTATCAGCGCGATAGCCCATTCCAGGATACCAGGGACTTCCACGCGGCGGCAAAAGCGGCCTGCGATGCGCACGACCCGGCCTATTTCGCGAAATTCAAGACATGGTGCGATGAGTATTTCTGGCTCAAGCACCGTCAGGAGCCGCGCGGGACCGGCGGCATTTTCTATGATCATCTCAACACCGGCGATCATGACGCCGATTTCGCCTTCACACGCGATGTCGGCGAGGCGTTTCTGGAGGTTTATCCGGAAATCGTCGCACGGCGCATGGCCACACCGTGGAGCGATGCCGACCGCGAGGAGCAGCTCATCCGGCGCGGACGCTACGCAGAGTTCAACCTGCTCTATGACCGGGGCACGAAGTTCGGGCTGGAGACAGGCGGCAATGTGACGTCTATCCTGTCATCCATGCCACCAGAGGCCAGATGGCCGTGAGGCGGGATAGCGCTAGCCGATCAGGCCGCGCTGGGCCGCCATGACACCGGCATAGAAGGAAACGGCCATCCCTCCGGCAAGGATGAGGCCGCGCACCACCCACAGGCTGATCCGGCGCATCATCTCGGCGCGCTGGGCCTCACGCACCCGGAAATCGACAAAGCCGGCCGCTGCGGGCGTGCGCGCGGCACTGGCACGCAAATCGGGCTTGTCCGCGCCGGCAGCGTAAACGCCAAGGCGCGCCATCAGGTCTACGACCATGCGCGCCACCACCTCGTCCTCGACCAGCAGTTCGAACCTGGCCCCGCGCGGTGCGCCCACGATGCGCGCATATTCCTCCGCTTCACTGTCAATGCGCCCCATCAGGACCAGCCGCGCGAGAAACTCCGCCAGTGGCGCGCGCTCCAGCATGTCCTTGCGGTCAATCGCAGCCGATGGTGTGCGTCCAAGCACGCCCTGGCCCAGCATGTAGTCGCCCAGCTTGCGCAGCCGCCACGCGGCCGCTTCGGGCGATAGCTGACTGGCCTGGGCCGGGGTCAGCGCAGGCGGGCCATCACCGGCCTGCCGGGAACGTCCCGATGCCGGACCGCGTCCGGGCTTGTATTTGACAAACGGCCCGAGGATGGAGCCGCGGAAGGTGTCGGCACAGATATCAAACGCCTTGCGGGCGACATTGACCGCCTTGCGGTAGCCTTCATCGGTCAGCGCCGGATCGGTATCCAGGAGCCGGTCTGCCGTGGCCAGCTCGTGTGCGGCCTGGCGCAGCTTGTCCTGTATTTCCTTGCGGCGCTCCTCGGCATCTGCCGGCAAGGGGGCGAGCGCCGTGCTTTCATCGCCGACCACATAGTCTTCGCCAAGGCGGGCATTGAGTTGACGGCGCAGTGCCTCGTCGGTCTCCGACCAGAGCGAGTGGAGAACCGCGTCAAACGGGCTGTCGCGATCAGCCGGCCAGCCTTCGCGGCGCCAGCGGCCCATGACCAGCATCCACGGGGAACGGCCATTGGCCAGGCGCGAATTGAGGTCGCGCGCGAACTCCGTCTTCACACTGTCGGCCAGCGCCGCATAGTGCATTTCGACATAGTCCATCAACAGCACGCACGACCACATCGCGAACCTGTCCGCGCAGACAGGCTCGCCATTCGGGGGCTGGATGGACTGGGTGGCGTCCGGCGTTGCCGGCGGCATCAGCCAGTCAAGGCTCGGGCGCTTGATCACGCTGGCAAGCGGATTGCCCACCTGCTCATAGAGGTCCGCCAGCGCCATCCGCGGACCGTCAGGCAAAGTGCCGGCGCCCCGCCCGCCAAGGCTCTGGGTGACAGCCACGCGCACCTGATGGCGCAGCACCAGTTCGCGCGTGACCTGCTCATTGGCGGTCACGCTGCCGATCTCGCCGCGGCGCTGTTTCAAAAAGCGTCCGACAGCCTCGAAATCATGAAGCTGAAGCTGCTTGTCATAGAGCCCGGAGCCGATGCGGTACTGGAAGCGGCGGGAGAAGACGTCCATCAGCCCTCCCCTTCCTTGCGTGCAAGAGCCAGGAGGTCGGCGCGGTTCAGCACAAAATCGGTTTCCACCCAGCGCGCCTCGAGGCGCTTCATCAGCCGCCCGAGGGCGGGACCGCGTTCAAAACCGGCAGCCAGAAGGTCCGCCGCCTTGACGGGAAAGGCCGGCCGCTGCCAGCGGCTGATGGCATCAAGGTCGCGTGAAAGGACATCGCGGCTTCCTTCGCCGCGCGCAGCGGCCAGCATGAGCTGGTCCTCGACGGCCTGAAAACCCTGTTCGTAGAGCGCCGCACGCAGGGCCTTGCGGTCCATGCCCGGATACACGCCCGCGCGCCGGACGGCGGCGCCAAGCCGCGTCCTTTCCGCATTAGACACCTTCATGGTGTCACAGAGCGCGTCTACCCTCATAGCGTCTCCCCCCGCCAGGAGCGCCGCCACCCTCACAAGCGGCTCGGCTGGTCGGGATTCCTGTAACTGTAGGGAGTTTAGGCTTAAGAAAACGTTCAAGTCGATAGCTGACGGTAATACTTCGTTAAGAACGTTGCCTTCCTGCATCGCTTCGAGCACGGCCCGAGGGTCCGGCGCGGACAGTAATTTCTTCAGCTCTGACCACACCCGTTCTGCCGAAAGCTGGCGCAATCCGGCCCGCAAGCGCGAGCTTGCGGCATGTCCATCGGCGTCAAGCGGCGTGCGGCCATACCAGGCGTGAAAGCGGTAAAACCGCAGGATTCTCAAGTAATCCTCTTCAATCCGCGCCTGTGGCTCGCCGATAAAGCGAACCCGGCCCTCAAGCGCGTCTGCAATCCCGCCAACCGGATCGAAAAGGCGCCCGTCAGTGTCGGCATAGATGGCGTTGAGGCGGAAATCGCGGCGGCTGGCATCTTCCTCCCAGTCGGTCGAGAAAGCCACCACCGCGCGGCGCCCGTCTGTTGCGACATCCTTGCGCAGCGTCGTGATCTCGAACCCGCGCTTGCCAGCGACAGCCGTCACGGTGCCGTGGTCGAACCCGGTGGGCACCGCGCGGATACCTGCCGCTTCGAGCGCCGCAACCGCCCGCGCAGGGGTCAGCACCGTGGCAATGTCGGTATCGCTGACGGCGGCACCCAGCAGCGCATTGCGCACGCATCCACCGACATAGCGTGCACCGCCCGGCGCTGCGGCCAGCAAGGCGTCCATCACGGCGCGTCCGGCGGGGTCTCGCAGCCAGTCATGGCGAGCCGGATCAAGCTGCGCAGGCACCGCCATACACCCTCCTATTGATCGTCTGGAGGATCAATGCGGCCAGGCACCAGGCGCCCGTCTTCCAGCGCCGGCGGATGGAACTGGCCAGTCTGGCCCGAACCGCCTAACACGCCGCCAAGGGCCAGGGCCAGAATGCCGGTAATGGCCAGACCGGCGCCGACAAGCGCCAGCACCTGCAGGGGTGCAGGCGGCAAGCCGGTTGCGTCGTCGTCATCGCCGCCAGCATCCCCGTCTGCACGGCGCGCCGCCATGGCGGACTTGATGCCCCGCCAAGTGTAATACCCCGCAAAGGGCAGGACAAAGAGGACCATGATCGTCAGGAGGAAGCGCATATGTCGTTGAAACCCTTCAGCGAGAGGCGTTGAAACGATCCGCCAGCGCCTTGAGAAGCCCCGCCGTCGCACCCCAGATATAGCGCCCTTCATGGGGCATGGCGTAGTAACGGCGCAGCTGCCCGGCGAACATACGTTCTTCGAGCACATGGTTGGCAGGATTCATCAGAAAGTCGAACGGCGTTTCAAAGATTTCCGCGACTTCGCCGGGATCGGCACGAAACCCGGCAGCCGGATCGACAAGCCCGACAAAAGGCGTGATCTGGAACCCCGTCACGGTTTCATAAGGGTCAAACTGCCCGATCAGGCGCACCTGACTGCGAAGCAGGCCGATCTCCTCCTCGCTTTCGCGCAAGGCCGCGTCGACCGGGTTCTCGCCCACATTGAGGCGGCCTCCGGGAAAGCTGATCTGCCCGGCATGGGCGCTCAGATGGTCAGCCCTGCGCGTGAATACCACGCTAAGGCCCGTCTTGCGCATCACCAGCGGAGCCAGCACAGCCGCAGGGCGCAAGGCCCGGCCCGTGGGCGATGGCGCACCATTGAGATCACCATCGCCGCGCAAAGGCTCACCGGGGCGCCCATCCACAGGGTCAAGCGCGCGGCTGAGGCGCTCGACCAGGCTGTTCACATGAAACGGATCGTCCAGCATCAACCCCGCTCCAGCGGGACGAACATGCCGTCCGACCAGACGCCCAGGCATTGGCGGCCATCGGGCGCGCGTCCCTCGACGGCCAGATTGGCCAGCTCGTAATAGACGGGCCGGGTCAGCAAGGCCTCAAGCCGCCCGCGCACATGGACATAAGGTTCCGGCTCGCCATCCTTGCCAAAGGCGATGCGCAACGGGTGATCCGGCCCGGCCACAACTTGTTCTTCGTGATCGGTCGTAAACACGAGCTTTTGCGCCTCGCCCTCGCCTAGGGCATCGACGCGCACCGCCAGAAAGTGACCGGCCTCGACCACGATGCGGATTTTCTCTGCCGGGGTGACAAGATAGGTTTCGCCATCCTCATCTTTTCTCAGAATGCGGGCGAACAGGCGCACCAGCGCCGTCCGGCCGATGCGCGTGCCTTCATGCCACCAGCTTCCGTCACGGCGGATGACCATGTCCATTTCGCCGCAATATTCAGGATGCCAGCGGTCAACCGGCGGCAATCCCTTGCCGGAATCGCGCGCAGCCTCGAGCAGGGACTGCATTCCATCCGTCTTTGAGCGCTGTGAACCCATGGACACCTCAAGCTTCAGCGGGGCATGCTGCATAAATGGGGGCAACAGCAATGCGAACCAAGGACATAGGCTCATGACCGCGCCGAATGAAGATGTCAGCCAGCTTGCAGCCCGCGCCGATGCCGCCACCGTGCGGCTCGCCGAGGTGCGTGCCTCGATCGCCCGCTCCATCTTCGGCCTTGAAGAGGTGGTCGAGCAAGCCTTGTGTGTATTGCTGTCAGGAGGCCACGGCCTTCTGGTCGGCGCGCCGGGCCTTGCCAAGACGCGGCTGGTACACACGCTCGCGGTCGTCACGGGCCTGGATGACAAGCGTGTCCAGTTCACCCCCGACCTGATGCCGGCTGACATTGTCGGCTCCGAAGTTCTTGAAGAGGACGCCGCCGGCAAGCGCAGTTTCCGCTTCATTCCCGGCCCCGTCTTTACCCGGCTATTGATGGCCGACGAGATCAACCGGGCCAGCCCGCGCACACAAGCCGCGCTCCTGCAGGCCATGCAGGAGGGTTTCGTTACGGTCGCGGGCGTGCGTCATGATCTGCCAAAACCCTTCCATGTGCTCGCCACCCAGAACCCGATCGAGCAGGAAGGCACCTATCCGCTGCCTGAAGCCCAGCTTGACCGGTTCACGATGCAGATCGACGTGCCCTATCCCACGCGTGAAGCCGAGCGCGCGATCCTGATCGCCACTACCGGCACGGAAGAAGACAGCGCTGCGCCGGTGCTCGACGCGCAGGAGCTGACCAATCTTCAGGCACTGGTTCGGGCCATGCCCGTTGGCGAGCAGACCCTCAAGGCCATTCTCGACCTGCTGGCGCGCGCCAGACCCGACGGGTCCGCCGATGGCGAGGTCGCCGAAGCGGTAGCATGGGGTCCCGGCCCGAGAGGCGGTCAGGCCCTGATGCTGGCCGTCCGCGCCCGCGCGCTTCTTCAGGGGCGGCTTGCGCCGTCAACCGAGGACGTCGCCGCGCTGGCAGGTCCGGTTCTCAAGCACCGCATGGCGCTGACCTTTGCAGCCAGGGCAGACGGGCTCAATGTTGACCGGCTGATTGCACGGCTCGCCTCCGAGGCAGCGTAAAAATTGGCCAGTGGATTTCTCGGTTCGCCTTCGCCATCGCTCTTTCCTCCCCCGTTTACGGGGGAGGTGTCAGCGCAGCTGACGGAGGGGGGATATATGCGTGAAAAAGAAACCCGCTCCCGTTCCATGGCTCGCGTTCTTCGCAGAAAACTGACCGACGCAGAGACCATTCTATGGTCACGGCTCCGTGGGGGAGGCCTAAATGGCTGGCGGTTTCGCAGACAGCACCCAGTTGGCAACTATGTGGCCGACTTTGCCTGTGTGAAAGCCCATCTGATAATTGAGGTGGATGGAGCGACCCATTCCAGTCCCAAACAAAGGGCGCACGACGCGGCACGCACCACCTATCTGAAAAACGAAGGCTGGCGGGTGCTGCGCGTTTGGAATACCGACATTTACGACAATCTGAATGGCGTCATGGACGCGCTACTTGCTGCTCTCCCCCCCTCGGCCCTGCCGGGCCACTCCCCCCGTGAACGGGGGGAGAAAGGGACCGGCGGACTGGAAAGTCCGTTATGAGCCAGCCTCAATCCCCCACCCTGCGCCGCGCGGCAGAACAGGCCGCTGCGCCCTTCCCCGCCTTGCTGGCAGAGGCAGAGCGGATTGCTGCCAGCGCATCGCTGGGCACGCATGGCCGCCGCCGTTCAGGGCATGGCGAAACCTTCTGGGAATACCGCCGTCACCGCACCGAAGACGGGGCGCAGGCGGTCGACTGGCGGCGTTCGGCGCGAAGCCAGCAACTCTTCGTGCGTGAGACCGAGTGGGAAGCGGCCAATGCCGTCTATCTGTGGCGCGATGGCTCGCCCGGCATGGCATTGGCATCGAGAAGCCAGCCGTTGAAGAAAGACCGCGCAGCCGTTTGCCTGATGGCGCTGGCATCCTTGCTGACGCGCGGCGGCGAACGCATCTCGGCACTGGGCGAGACGGGACGCACCCGCACCGGACGCACCGGGCTGGAGATCACCGCGCGCGCGCTGGCCGAAGGTCCGGGCGCTGTCCAGTCGGTTGAGAAGGCCGATATCGTGCGCCATGCGCGCATCGTGCTGGCGAGCGATTTTCTTGATCCCCCGGAAACCTGGGCAGCGCGTCTCGCGCGCCTGAATGCCAGCAATGCCAGCGGCATCCTGTTGCGCATCATCGACCCGGCGGAAGACGATTTTCCCTTTAGCGGGCGTACAAGGTTTGCCGAACCCTCCGGCAAAGGTGCGCCCTTGCTGCTTGGCCGGGCTGAAGATGCCCGGGAGAGCTATCGCCGCCTCTGGGCCGAACATGGCGCGGCGATTGCGGCGATCGCGCGCAAGGCAGGCTGGACGCTTGTCACACACCGTACCGACCGGCCGGCCGGCACCGCGGTTCTGGCCCTTTACGAGGCGCTGGCGCCCGGCGCGATGGAGCGGGTTTGATGGTGTCGCTGGGTCCGATAGGCTTCGCGGCGCCGCTGGCCCTGATCGCGCTGGTGGCTCTGCCGCTGCTCTGGCTGCTGCTGCGCGCCACACCGCCTGCACCGCGCCATGTGGTGTTCGCGCCGCTGCGGCTTTTGCAACGCCTTGCCCAGACCCCGCAAACCCCGCAGAGCGCGCCCTGGTGGCTGATATTCCTGCGCCTGTTGACGGCAGCCATCATCGTCATCGCCCTGGCCCAGCCGGTCTGGCGTCCCGCTGACACCCGCGCCAGCGACGCCCCGCTCCTCGTGGTTATCGACAATGGCTGGCAAAGCGCTGCGGCGTGGCCCCGCACGATTGCACAGGCGCGTGTCTGGCTGGACGGCGCTAATGCGGATGGCAGGCAGGTTGCACTCCTGCTGACCGCCAACCCGGACGCGGTCGAATTTGCTGCCGCCGGAACCGTGATCTCGCGTCTGAATGCGGCAGAACCGCAAAGCTGGCCCCCGGACCGGGGCGCGGCGCGCGAAAGCGTTCTCGCCGCAATCGAGGCAGGCACCGCGCCGGCAAGCTTTGAAACACGCTGGTTGAGCGACGGCGTCGAGAGTGGGGGCGACAGCACGCTCGCCCGCGTTCTCTCCGAGCGCGGACGCCTGACGATCAGCCTGCCCGGTGTTGAGGACGACGTTCTGGCCCTTGCCCGCGTGGACGCCGCCGCTGACGGATTTACCGCCCGCGTGCGCCGGATGGGCAGCGGCGCGGCGCGCGATGTGGAAATTACGGCCATCGCGCAGGACGGTCAGGTCATTGCACGTGCCCCTGCCCGTTTCGAGGCCGGGGAGCGCGAGGCGGAAGCCTCCGCACGCCTGCCGCTCGATCTGAGAAACCGCGTGCGCTCTGTGCGCGTGGAGGGTGTCAGCTCGGCAGGCGCTGTCCAGCTGCTCGACGATAGCTGGCAGCGCCCGCGCATGGCGCTGATCGAGCCGGAGGGCGGGGAGAACCGTCAGCCGCTACTGTCTGACCTGCATTACGCCGAGCAGGCGCTGGCACCCCATGCCGAACTGGTGCGCGGACCGCTCGAACAGGTGCTCGAAGATGAACCGTCCGGCCTCGTCATGGTCGATGCCGCACGCAGCGAAGACCCGGCTCTGGCCGCATTCGTGGAGGCAGGCGGACTGCTTGTCCGCTTTGCCGGACCGCGCCTTGCCGCCCGCAGCGACGACCTTCTGCCAGTACGGCTCAGAACCGGCGGCCGCCTGCTGGGCGGGGCGCTGAACTGGGATGAACCCCAACGCATGGCCCCGTTCGCCGATGACAGCCCGTTCGCCGGGCTATCGGCGAGCGAAGACGCGACCATCCGCAGTCAGGTGCTGGCCGAGCCCGAGGCCGATCTTGACCGGCGGGTCTGGGCACGTCTTGAGGACGGCACACCGCTTGTCACGGCTGACCGGCGCGGGGAGGGCTGGATCGTGCTCGTCCACGTGACAGCTGGCCCTGACTGGTCCAGCCTGCCGCTGACCGGGACATTCCCGGCCATGATGCGCCGCATCATTGCGCTGGCCGAGGGGGCCGGGGCTGGTGGCGCAGACAGCGAAGGGACCTGGCAGATAGAGCGGGCGCTGGACGGGTTTGGCCGTCTGGGCGCACCCACCGGGCAACCGCGCGCCATACCGGCAGGGGATTTTGGATCGGCCGGGGCGTCACCGGGCACACCGCCGGGCATCTGGCGGCTGGGCGCGGCGAGCGCCGCCCTCAACACAGTCCGGGAGAACACAAGACTGGAGCCGATGGCCCGCAACCTGCCCGGCGCGCTTTACGAAATACGCGACGGGTTGCGCGAGCAGCGCTTTGGCGGGCCGCTTCTTGCGCTGGCCCTGATCCTGCTGGCCGCTGACATGATTATCGCGCTGGCATTTGCCGGGCGTCTGCCCGCTGTCAGGGCATCGCGCGCCGCTGCGGCTGGCGCAGCCGCCATGATCGCCGCCCTGTCGCTGGCAGCGCCGCCTCCCGCTATGGCCCAACCGGCAGACGACGGCGAAGCGGTGTCCAGCGACACTGCCGAGGCACTGGACCGGGCGCTCGCCGTCCGGTTCGGCTATATCCTGACCGGCGACCCGGAGACCGACCGCGTCAGCCAAGCAGGGCTGGCGGGACTTTCCGCCGAGGTCACGCGGCGCAGCTCGATCGAACCGCAAGCCCCGCGCGGCGTTGATCCTGCCAGTGACGAACTGATCTTCTTCCCGCTCATCTACTGGCCAGTAACTGCGGATGCGCGGCCTGTCACCGACGCCGCCGCGCGCAATATCAACGCCTATCTGCGGTCAGGCGGCATGATCATTTTCGATACGCGCGACGGCGGGGCCGGGATGCGCGGCGGAGCCCATCCCGGCCTTGAACAGGTCATGGACGGGCTGGAAATCCCGGCTCTTGCCCGCGTCGGCGAGGATCATGTGCTGGGGCGGACCTTCTATCTGCTGCGCGAATTGCCCGGCCGGATGGGCAGCAGTGATGTCTGGGTTGAATCCAGCCCCGACGGCACGGCACGCGACGGCGTGTCGGGAATCGTCATCGGCTCTGCCGACTGGGCCGGTGCGTGGGCGCGCCGGGATAATGGCACGGCGCTGCTACCCGTCGAGGGCGGGGAGCGTCAGCGTGAAATGGCCTACCGGGTCGGCGTCAATCTGGCGATGTACGCCCTGACCGGCAATTACAAGACCGATCAGGTGCATGTCCCGGCCATCCTCGAACGCCTCGGACAGGGAGGGCAGCGGGACGAACCGCAGCCGCTGGACCGTTGAGCGCCTCCAGCCTGGTACTCGCCCCGCTCGCAGATCAGTGGATACTCGCCGCGCTGGCCATCGTGCTCCTTGCAGCAAGCGCCTTCGCGGCCTGGCGCGGGCTGAAGGGCTGGACATGGCGGGCCCTGGCCGGGCTGGCCCTCTTGGGCGCGCTCGCCAATCCGGCGCTCGTGCGCGAGATACGCGATCCGCTGAGCGACATCTTGCTGGTAGTGCGTGACACTTCCGCGTCCATGGAAATCGGCGAACGAAGCGCCAGCGCGCAAAACGCCAGCACAGCCCTTGCCCGGTACGCAGACGCCGATGAGAGCCTGGATATTGTCGAAGTGGATGGCGGGGCAACGCCTGACGGCACCCGCCTGTTTGACACGCTGCGCGCGGGGCTCGGCGATATCCCGAGAAACCGGCTGGCCGGCATTGTCATGCTGACTGACGGTCAGGTCCATGACGCGCCGTCCGACCCGGACTCGCTCGGCCTTGATGTACCCGTCCACCAGTTTGCCACCGGCGATGCGCGCGCGACCGACCGGCGCCTGATCGTGGAGGAAGCCCCGCGCTTTGGCATTGTCGGCGAGCCGGTGCGCTTCCAGCTTCGTGTCGAGGATGAGGGCGCGCCTGAAGGCACAGCCATGCTGACCCTGCGCCTGGATGGCGGCGACCCGATACAGGCCCGCGCCGCGATTGGCGAAACCGTATCGGTGGAAGCGCTGGTGGAAAATCGCGGCGCGAATGTGATCGAGATCGAGGTCGAACCCGGCGCGAGCGAGCTGTCCCTGATCAATAATCGGGCGGCGGTGAGCGTGACCGGCGTGCGTGACCGGCTGCGGGTTTTGCTGGTTACCGGCGAGCCGCATAATGGCGCGCGGGCTTGGCGTAACCTTCTCAAATCAGACCCGTCTGTCGATCTGGTGCATTTCACGATCCTGCGTCCGCTGGACCGGGGCGATGGCGCCCTGCCCGAAGAGCTGGCTCTCATCGCCTTTCCGGTCTTCGAGCTGTTCGAGCTGCGCCTGCACGAATTCGACCTGGTCATTTTCGACCGCTACCGGCGGCGCGGCATATTGCCAGCCAACTATTTCCAGAATATCGCGCGCTATGTCGATGAGGGCGGCGCGCTTCTGATCACGGCAGGGCCGGACTATGCCGGACCAGAATCCATTGCCCGCTCGCTTCTGACCACCGTCCTGCCTGCGCGGCCCACCGGAGAAGTGCGCGAGGGCGCTTTCCGCCCGCGTATCTCCACAGCCGGGGAGCGTCATCCGGTGACCGCACCCATGGCCGGGCAGGAGGGTGAGTGGGGCCATTGGTACCGCTATGTCGGCGGGCAGGCCCTGTCCGGCGAGACCCTGCTGGATACACCCTCCGGTGATCCTCTGCTGGTGCTGTCGCGCCAGGGAGAGGGGCGCGCGGCGATATTGCTGTCCGACCAGTCCTGGCTGTGGGCGCGCGGCCATGATGGCGGCGGGCCACATGACGAGCTATTCCGCCGGGTGGCGCACTGGCTGATGAACGAGCCCGAACTGGACGAGGAGCGTCTGACGGCGACCCTCGCAGACGGCATGCTGACCGCCACCCGCACCACGCTGGATGATACGGCCCCCGACCTTGACATCACCTGGCCATCGGGACGCGAACAATCCATCGAAATGGGCGAAGCTGGGCCGGGCCGGTTTACCGCGAGTACCGAAACCGGCAATGAGGCCGGGCTGATCCGCCTGCGTTCAGGCGATGCGACAACCGTCATTTCAGCTGGTCCGCTCAATCCGCGCGAATATCTGGATTTGCGGGTTACACGTGCCGCTCTGGCGCCGCTGGTACAGGCAACGGGCGGTGGCAGCTTCCTGCTCGGCGGGGGCGAGACCCCGCAAATGCCATCCTTGCGCCGCACCCGCCCCGAAGGATTGCAGGCAGGCCCCGGCTGGGCAGGGTTGCAGCGCAATGGTGCCTATACGGTCGCAGAATCACGGCGCACGCCGCTGGCACCGGGGCTGCTTCTCGCCGCGCTCATTCTTGCGCTGATGGGGGCTGGCTGGTGGCGCGAGGGCAAGTAGGGCGCCCGTCCGATCACACTTGCCCGCAAAGACGCACCCGCCTAACGTCCTGATATGGCTGCAAACGAACCGGCGCTTTTCTCCACCGATTGGACAGGCTCGCTGATCGAACAGGCGCAAGCCATGTTGATCGAAGCGCGCGATGGCGTCATCACGCCGGAAATCGGCTTGCAGGCCGCCGCTATTGCCATCGCCTTTGGCATCAGCTGGCTGTTGCGCGCGCCCGTACGCACCGGGTTTGAGAGGGCGTTTGGCTGGCGCTTCATGTCGCGGGTCAACACAAGCGCACGCGACCTTGTGCTGTCGCTGGTCACGCCGGTTCTCGCCTTCACCCTCCTGTCACTGACCCGTGTCGGGTTTGACGAGGCCGGGCTTGGCAGTTTTGCCATCAATCTGGCGGCCAGCCTGACCGGCGCCTGGGTGCTGATACGCATCCTGACGGCCTTCATTGCCGAGCCGTTCTGGTCACGCACCGCTGCGACACTGATCTGGATCGTGGCTGCACTCAATATTGTCGGATTGCTGGGCCCGTTGATGGCGTTGCTGGCTTCGGTGGGATTTGATGTCGGAGACAGCCGGATTTCGCTGCTGACCGTGGTGCGCGCCGCGATCCTGCTTGCCGTGCTCTACTGGCTGGCCAGCCGTCTATCGAAATTGCTCGCCGCGCGGGTGGAACAGGTACCGACGCTCACCCCATCTGCACGCCTGCTGATCACCAAGAGCGTGCAGATAGCGCTTCTGGTCGTGGTCGTCGCGGCCGCGCTCTCGATCGCCGGCGTGGATCTGGCCGCCCTGACCATCTTTTCCGGCGCGGTGGGGCTTGGCATCGGGTTTGGCCTGCAGAAGATATTCTCCAACCTCATTTCCGGCCTGATCCTGCTGATGGACCGCTCGATCAAGCCGGGCGATGTCATCACGCTGGAAGAGACCTATGGCCGGGTGAATGCGCTGGGGATGCGCTTTGCCAGCGTCGTGACGCGCGATGGTCTGGAGCACCTCATCCCCAATGAGGAGTTCATCACCACCAAGGTGATCAACTGGTCATTCTCCGACGAAGCGGTGCGCATCAAGAAGCCGGTGGGCGTCGCCTACAGCACCGATGTGCCCCATGCCATGAAGGTAGTGGTTGAGGCCGCCAGCTCGGTGGAGCGCGTGCTGGCCAAACCGGAAACGCGGTGCCTGCTGCGCGGGTTCGGCGATAATTCCATCGATCTGGAAGTGCGCTTCTGGATCGCCGACCCCCAACAGGGCGTCAACAATGTCTCATCTGAAGTGCTGCTGGCGATCTGGAAGGCGTTTCAGGCCGAAGGCATCCAGTTCCCCTTCCCGCAGCGCGATGTGCATCTGGATGCGCACGGACCTTTACGCGTGCAGATCGAAAAGGGCGAGGCGTAACGCGCCTTACGCGCTCAGGCGCTGCTCGAGCTTTTTCAAGAAGCCCATGCAGGCGTCGAGCTGGCTGATTTCAACAAACTCGTCGCTCTGGTGGGCCTGGTCGATGTGGCCCGGACCACAGATGACCGCCGACATCCCGCCATCCTGAAACTGGCCGCCCTCAGTGCCGTAGGACACCACGCGCGGCGCGTTGTCTCCGGTCAGGGCGCGGGCAATCTGCTCGGCCTCACCGTCATTCTCAGGGCGCAGGGGCGGCACGTTGGAGACTTCCTCTATACGGATGGACGCGTTCGGCGCGGTCTTTTTCATATCCGCCTCGACTTGCGCAGCCAGCTCACGCAGGCGCCGGCCCACACCCGGCCCATCATCCCACGGAGCCGGGCGCATCAGCGCCTCGAACCAGGCATCTTTCGCCAGAATATTCATCGCCGACCCGCCGCCCATGCGCCCGATGGTGAGCGTGCCGAAAGGCGGATCAAACGGGCTGTCTTCGGGCGCGGCCAATCTAAGCGCCTCGGCTTCCCGGCGCAGAAAATCCATCAGGATCACGGCATTTGTCACCGCGCACGCTCCCGAATTGACGAGGCTGGAATGAGCTTCATGCCCGGTAATCTCGACGCGGACCGAGTAGAGCCCCTTGTGTCCGGTGACCACTTTCATGCCGGTCGGTTCACCCACCAGCACGGCAGAGGGCTTTGGATGGCCGGCGGCAATCGCGCGGATCATGGACGGCGCGCCCTGACAGCCCACTTCCTCATCGTAGGAAAAGGCGAAATGGACGGGCCGTTTCAGCGGCGCTGCGGCGAGATCCGGCACCGCCGCCAGAGCGCACGCGACGAACCCTTTCATGTCGCACGTGCCGCGCCCGTAAAGCTTGCCGTCTTTTTCAGTCAGGACGAAGGGATCGGTCGACCAGTTCTGGCCATCGACCGGGACAACATCGGTATGGCCCGACAGCACAACCCCGCCATCGGTTTCCGGCCCGATAAAGGCATGCAGGTTGGACTTGGTGCCATCAGCGTTCATCACACGCTCGCAGCGCGCGCCATGAGCCGTCAGATAGTCCTCCACCCAGCCGATGAGGGCGAGGTTGGAATAGCGCGAGGTCGTATCGAACGCGATCAGGCGTTCAAGCAGCCCGATGGCTTGCATGCTACGGCTCATTCGCGCTCCGGCAGTCCAAGCAGTTCTAGCTCGAAGATCAGCGCCGCGTTCGGCGGGATCGGCCCGCCGGGCGTGCCACGCTCACCATAGCCGAGCTCCGGCGCGATATAGAGCGTCCATTTCTCGCCTGCCCGCATCAGCGGCAGGGCCTCGACCCAGCCCGCGATCAGCCGGTCAGAGGGAAATTCAGCCGGTTCACCGCGCGCATAGGAGCTGTCGAACTCGGTGCCGTCGAGAAGCTGTCCGGCGTAGTGGACGCGCACATACTCGCCGCGCACCGGCGAGGGATTGTCCGGCCCGGCGGCGCGCTCTATGCGGTATTGCAGCCCGCTGGGCGTCTCATAGACGCAAGGCTGTTCGACATTTTCCTGAAGAAATGCTTCGGCGAGGGCCGCATTGTAATCGGCGCTGTCCTCGTCCTCGCCGCGCTCTCGCGGCTCGAAACTGTGAAGCGGCGCATCGCCCGGCTCACATCCGCGCGCTGTGCGCAACTCGCGCAAAAACACTTCGCGGGCCTGATCGTCCTCGCTCATACCTTCGACGCGGGCGCGGAAAGCTTCAGCGCTTTCTTCGGGCTCCAGCGGTGACAGGGTGACTGCCTCCTCCTCAGCTTCGGGTTCAGCCGCCTGCGGCACGTCCGCTTCCTGCTGCACAGCCGGGGCTTCATCGGCTGGCGCGGTTTCGTCGGGCGCGGGGCGTTCCCCGCAAGCGGCGAGCACGAGCGCGGCAATCGAGACAGTGGCGGCAAGACGGAACGGCATGAACACTCTCCAAGGGCTGGCAGGCGCCGGATCACAGCGCCCTTGCCTATTCATACCAGATGGCGGGCGTCAGTCACCCGCCTCTTCAGTGGCGCTGTCGCTGTCGCTGTCGCTGGCCTGCATGGCCTCCAGCACACGGGGCCAGACATTTTCGAAATAGGCATAGGCGGTGTCCCAGGCCTCGCCCTCGCCCCAGCCGGAATGGGTCAGGCTGACGCGCGTGCGGTCCTCGTCCAGCGGCTCGAACCGGATCAGCAAATGGGTATGGTGCGGGCGCACCTCTTCCATATAGGGCGGCAAGGCCCAACTGGCCGACAACATGCGCTCCTCCTGGTAGCCCAGGATGATAGTGCCGTCAGAGCCACGTTGTCCGGGTTCGGCATCCGGCGCGAAGAAAAGCTCGAACGGGCCTTGCGGACGCAGTTCGATATTGGCCGCGGGTGCGAAGAAGCTCGTGACCCCCTCATTCGTTGTCCAGAGCCGCCACGCTTCCGAGACCGGCACATCGGCAACAACGCTCGCGGTCACCACACGTTCAGCAGGCGGGCGGTCCTGAGCCGCCGCCGATGAAGCGGCCAGCGCCAGACAGACGATCAGGAGAGCGCGCATCATTCCAGCCCCAGCACATCGGTCAGGAACAGGGTTTCGGCCTCGCGCTGGAAGTCCCGGTTGGACTGGCGGGCAAAACCATGCCCCTCGTCCATGGCCACCAGATACCAGGGATCACCGCCCGCCTCACGCACGGCGGCCAGGATCTGCTCGGCTTCGGAAAGCGGCACACGCGGATCATTGGCGCCCTGAATGATGAAGAGCGGCGCGGTAATGCGATGGGCGTGATTGGCCGGGGAAATGCTTTCGAGGAACTCGCGCACCTCCGGGTCACGTTCATCACCATACTCGGCACGGCGCAAATCCTGCCGGTAGCCAGCAGTGTTTTCCAGGAAGGTCACGAAGTTGGAGATGCCGACAATATTGATGCCGCCCGCCAGCCGGTCCGAATAGTGAACCATCGAAGCCAGCACCATATAGCCGCCATACGACCCGCCATAGACAACCACCCGGTCTGCATCGAGATCAGGTTGCTCTGCGATCCAGTCGAGCAGTGCACCGATATCGCGCACGGAGTTCTCGCGCAGGCGCACATTGTCCAGATTGACGTAATCATTCCCGTACCCGGCAGAGCCGCGCACATTGGGAACGATCACCGCCGCGCCCAGCTCGCGCACCCAGTACTGATAGGTGGAGCTGAAACCGGGACGGGCCTGGCTTTCCGGGCCGCCATGAATGGAAATGATGACCGGATGCGGCCCCTCGCCTTCGGGACGGTGCACAAAGGCGGGCACTTCCAGACCGTCAAAGCTCTCAAAGCGGACGAGTTCGGGCGGCGAGAAACTGCTGGTATCCAGCCCGCCGACTTCCGATTCCGTCCACCGCACCAGTTCGCGTGACGCCAGCTCATAGGTCCAGGCATCGCCAGGTGACGCCGCCGAACTGTGCGTGAAGCCGATGCGTTCGCCATCAGGGCTGAAACGGATGCCGCCAATCAGGCCGACAGGCAGATCCGGGCCCGGCAGACGTTCGCCGGTCGCGGCATCAATGATGTAGATCTCTGAGATGCCGCCTTCATTGGTGGTATAGGCGATCGTTGATCCATCCGGTGACAGGGCCATGGCCTGTACGTCCCAGTCATGTTCGGCGACCACACGCTTTTCGCCGCCATTGACAGGAATTTCCATGATCCGGCGGAACTCAGAGCCTTCGTCGGTGACCACGAAAACGCTGTCACCGCTGGCCGAGAAACTGGCAGCCCCATAGGCATTGGTCTCGTCAGGATTAATCTGGGTGAGCGTACCCTCCTCGATATCGAGCACGTAAAGGCGCGCCTCATTGATCGAGAAATAGCGCCCGATCAGCAGGCGCGAACCGTCCGGTGACCAGTCGACCGGGCTCATCGCGCCTTCGCCCTGCAGGATCTCCTGCGCGCTGGTCGGATCGGCGGGATCGGCCATGTAGACCGTGTAGTCCGCATCGCCCCAGCCAGCCGCCGCCCAGGCGATCATTCCGCCATCCCGTGACCACGAAAAGCCCTGATTGCGGATCTGGTCGGTGGTGAACTGGATCGACCGCGAGCGTTCCGGATCAAACAGGAAGCCCTGAAAGAACTCATCACCGCCGACATCGCGCGTGAAAAGGAACTGTCCGGACCCGTCGGGGCGCACATTCGCGCCGCTCGTGCGCTCGTCATAGAAGGTGATCTGCCGGCGCGCGCCCATAGGCTGGGCAACAGAGTGAATCTGGTTCGTCTCACCAAACCGGGTGGTGATGTAGATGCCGCCATCGGGCGCGAAATCGGAGAAACCCGCGCCGCGCACATTCTGATACTGACGAAGACGCTCGCGGACCTCGCCGGGAATTTCGGGGATGTTTTCCATCACCAGATTGCCGCGCGTGACGCGCTCGGGGGCGGTTTGACCCAGCGCCGGGACGGCCAGAGCAATGGCGGCGCAAGCGCCCAGAATGAGTGTCTTCATGTGCTTGTCTCCGTAAAGGAAAGAGGCCCGGCAGCGCTTTCACGATGCCGGGCCATGCTTTCTTGTCCTTGTCTATTCGCCGGCAGGAGCGGCGTCGCGTGGCAGGATGGACACGCGGTAGGCCCGATCTGGCTGCAAATACTCTGCCGCCAGCGCGGTGATCTCCTCCACCGTCACCGCATTATAGTCGTCCATCGCGGTGCGCAGGCGGTCGAGCCGTTCGGGATAGGTCTGTGTCCGGCTGATCTGGCCCAGCCACATCTGATTGCTCTCCATGCTCTGGCTGAGACGCTCCAGCACAGGCTGGCGCGCCCGCTGCAGCTCGTCCTCGGTGATATTGCCGCCAGCCATGTCGGCCGCCAGCTCGTCGGCAATGGCGTACATCCGCTCGACCTCGCTGCGATCCACATCAAGCCCGACCCACAGGAATCCGTAATCGGGGAAAATGATCGAGGCCTGACTGGAGACGATGGGCGAGTAGGTCGCGCCTTCGCGCTCGCGGAAACGGTCGGTGGCCTTGAGATTGTAAACCTCCGCCATCAGATCGAGTGCCCGGCCACGCCGGGCGTCGAAGGCATCGCCGACCGGCCAGTAGATATTGGCCATGCCGCTATCGGGCTGTCCGTTGAACTCGACGATCGCCGGATCCTGACGCGGATCGGGGAAGCTGAGCTGGCGGGCGTCGTCATAGTCGGGCCAGTTCTGAGCGCGCTGCGGCAATGCGCCGAACGTGCTGGCCGTCGCGGCTATCGCATCGTCCAGTGTGACGTCACCGACAATGGTCACCTCTAGCGGCGCAGAGCTGAGCGCCTCGGCGACCATGGCGCGGGCATCGTCCATGGTGAAGGCCTCGATCTCGCTGCGCTCGGGAAAGCCCCAGCGCGGATCACCATTACGCAGCATCCGGCTGACACGGTTGACCGCTACCTGAACGGCCTGCGCGTTCTGTCCGCGGCGCACTTCCTCGGCAATCGAACGGAACTGGTTCAGCCCGTCATCACGCCAGCCCGGAGCCACCATGAACGCCGTGAGAACCTGCATTTGCAGCTCGAAATCCTCCGGCGTGGTGGCCGATGTGAACGAGAAGCTGTCGGCACCGACACCCAGCCCGTAGCCGACCGAGCGGCCGGCAAAAAGACGCTGCAGCTCGTCACGGTCATGGGCTTCCAGCCCGCCGCCGCCGAACACCGCTCCCAGAATGGTTCCGGCAGCGGGGGTAGGTTGTGGAGTGAGGTCGCCGGCGCCGAATTCTGCCCGGACGCGGATGATATTGTCCTCAAAATCGGTCTGCTTGACGTTCAGGCGCACGCCGTTGGCAAAGACGATCTGATGGAAGTCGAGATCTTCCACGTGCTCGCTGGAGACGACCTCCCCGGCCGGACCAAAATCGGTGTAGGCGAACTCGGTCGCACCGCTATCGTCGAGCGGATCGACGGGCGTGTCGCGCGACGCCTCGAAGGCATCGCGCACCGCGGCCTCGCCATCTTCGAGCGGCTCGTTGACCGCGACATAGACCTGTGGCGGTGCCGCGGCCCATATCGCGCGGAAGGCGGCTTCGACATTCTCAAGCGTCAGCTGCCCTTCACTGGCTTCAAGCCACTCGGCATCCCATTGCGGATGATTGATCGTGCTCTCGCCCAGCCAGTCCTGCCAGATACTGTCAGCCAGCTGCGGGGTGGTCCGGGTACGCGCCTCATTGACCGCATTACGGATGCTCGTGCGCAGATTGGACATCTGCTCGTCCAGCTCGGCCTGGCTGAACCCGTGCTCCATCGCGCGGCGCACTTCCTGCTCAATCACAGCGAGACCCTCGCGCCAGCGCTCGGGCGAGGACACGGCGAACACACCTGCCCGGTTGGCCAGATCAAAATCATTGGAATAGGACAGGCTCACCTGAACCAGCGGTGACAGGCCGGAATTGATCTGCGATTGCAGGCGGCGCTGCACGATCGCGTTGCCGAGCCGGCGCAAGGCTGAATCTACACGCGCCTGCGCGCTGTCCGCGCGCGGCTCACCGGGAACAACGACATCGTAGGACACGAGGGTGAAAACATCAGGATCGTGGAAATATCCAAAACGGGATTCCCCGACCGTAGAGGCGGTACCGATTTCGGGAAGCTCGGGCGCATCCTCGCGCGCCTGCCAGCTGGCAAAGCCTTCAACGCTGCTGACCTCAAGGCCGGGGATTTCAATGTCAAATCCGTCACGGATCATCGCCTCGACCGCGTCGGCATCAATATCGCCCGTGACCACCAGAAGCGCGCGCTGAGGCACGTAGAAGTCCTCGTAATACTCCACGAACGCTTCGCGCGGCGCGTTGTCGATAACCTCGACCGTGCCGATAGGGCTGCGCTCGTCCACGATGGCATCCGGGTAGAGGAAGCCGTAATAGCTCATCAGGAAGCGCTGAATGGGCGTATCGCGGAAACGCATCTCGCCGCGGATCACGCCGCGCTCGGCATCAATCGCGGCCGTATCGAAGACCATTTCCGACGCCGTCTCGCGCATCAGGAAAAGCCCCGTCTTGACGATCTGGTCTTCGACAGAGGGCAGGTCGAGCTGATAGCCGACAACCTGCTGGCCCGTGAATGCATTGGTATCGGGACCAAAGGCGAGGCCATAGCGCTCCAGAAGCGGGATCATCTCGCCTTCGGGCACATTCGTCGTGCCGTTGAACGCCATGTGCTCGATAAAGTGCGCCAGGCCGCGCTGGTGTTCGGCCTCCGCCAGCGAGCCCATATTGAACACGAGCCGCAGGGCCGCGGTACCTGTCGGGGTGGAGTTCGGCATGATGACATAGCGCAGGCCATTATCGAACTGCCCGAAGCGCATGCCCGGATCGGCCGGTATGCCGCTGGAAAGGTGGGCAAATTCGGTCTGGATGCCAGCCTGTTCTTCGTCCTCTGGCGGCACGTTGGCAGTCTGGGCCGGATCATCAGCGCAGGCCGCAAGTACAAACAATATAAGGCTGGCCAGCAGGCCCTTGCCTGCAATGTCGAATTTCATGGCGTTTCCCCGATAGGCTGCCGCGTTCATCATTCTGGCGAAACTAAGGCACACTGACGGGGCTTCAAATGAAAAAGCCGTCACACGGCGTTTGGCGCGCAGTTGCCCTGCCCGCTGACAGTAGATGTCAGGCTCCCGGCCCGGCTCAGTCGGCGCTCACATCCTCAACCGGATCATGCTCGGCGACCCAGTGACCGGGCGACACCTCGATCAGAACCGGCCTGTATTGCTCGGCATCAGGATCATCGACCAGTTTCGACTTCAGGAAGCGAAGCTGGGCGCGGCTGTCCAGCGGGCTGGGCAAATCGCCCACCAGCTTGACACGTTCCCGGTTGCGCTCAATCTGCGGGTCAGGGATCGGCACCGCCGAAATCAGGGCCTTGGTGTAGGGATGGCGCGCATCCTCATAAATGGCATCGCGCGATGCAAACTCGACCATGCGGCCCAGATACAGCACCATGACGCGGTGTGACACCTCGCGCACCACTGACAGATCGTGCGAGATAAACAGCATGGACAGGCCCATTTCCCGCTGGAGATCGGCCAGCAGATCGATGATCTGGGCCTGTATCGAGACATCCAGCGCGGACACAGCCTCGTCGCAGATAACCAGCTTGGGACCCAGTATCATGGCGCGGGCAATGCCGACGCGCTGGTTCTGGCCGCCAGAGAGCTCGTGCGGATAGCGGTTGATCATGTCGGGGTCGAGACCGACCCGTTTCATCATCGCGCGCACTTGCTCCTCGCGCTCACGCGCCTTGATGCCCGGCCGGAAAGTTACCAGCGGCTCGGCAATCGACGCGCCGATCGTCATGCGCGGATTGAGCGAGGCCAGCGGATCCTGGAACACGATCTGCATGTCCTTGCGCGCCTGACGCATGGCTTTCGCGTTCTTCTCCAGCAGGTTCTTGCCGATCCAGCTGACCACGCCATGTTCGGCCTTGACCAGGCGCAATATGGCGCGTGCCAGCGTTGACTTGCCGCAGCCGGATTCGCCCACGATCCCGATCGTCTCGCCGGGGAACAAATCAAAGCTGATGCCGTCGACGGCCTTGAGCGGTGTGGTCTTGGGAAATAGCCCCGTTCCGGTCTTCACCGGGAACCAGACCTTGAGATCATCAACTTCCAGTACCGGCTTTTCCCCTTCAACCACAGCGCGGTTTTGGGTGATGGGCCCGGTGATCCGGTCTGGCCGGTCAAGGCGCGGCATCGCATCCAGCAGCATGCGCGTATAAGGGTGGGCCGGCTCGGCAAACACCTGGTCAACGCCGCCTGTCTCGACATAGGCACCGTTCTGCATGACCTGAACGCGGTCTGCCATGCGCGCGACGACACCCATATCATGGGTGATCAGCGCAATCGCGGCTCCGGTTTCGGCCTTCAGCTCGTCCATGATGTCGAGCACCTGCGCCTGGACGGTCACATCCAGCGCAGTCGTCGGCTCGTCGGCGATCAGCAGATCCGGCTCGCACAGCATGGACATGGCGATCATCACGCGCTGGCGCATACCGCCTGAAAGTTCATGCGGGTACTGGCGCAGCCGCCGGGCCGCCTCGGGAATGCGGACGCGGTCCAGCCACTCCACGCAGCGCTTGTTGGCCGCCTCGCCCCTCAAAGAAAGGTGGGCCGCCAGCACTTCGGTCATCTGATCCCCTACACGCATATGCGGCGTCAGCGAGGTCAGCGGATCCTGAAAGATCATCGTCATGGATTTGCCGCGCACCTTGTTGAGGCGGCGCGCAGGCAGGCCCAGAATTTCCTTGCCACGATAGCGGATAGAGCCCTCGGCCCGGCCATTGGATGCCAAAAGACCCATAGCAGCCAGAAAGGTCTGGCTTTTGCCCGACCCCGACTCGCCCACAACCGCCAGGCACTCTCCGGCACTGATTTCCAGATCAATGCCGCGAACAGCGTGAACCTCGCCATCAGGAGTGGCAAAGCGCACGTTCAGGCCGCGAACTTCAAGGATCGGCGCAGAAGCGTCGGTCAATCCGTCCTCACTTCAAAATCTGCCGGGCGCACGGCCCAAATCACTGGATGGGCGAAAACGATAGCCCCTGCTTAATCTTCCTTCCAATACTATGCGCACAAAGGGCTGATTCGCATCGGCCCGCGTGGCAACGCACAAGGAATGGCATGAACAGTGCGCACATGTTTGAACACGCGTTTGACGCGTTGCCCGGTGCGTGCGTGCTGCTGGACGATGATGGCCGCATCATCGCGCTCAATGCCCGCTTCAAGGCACTGTTTTCCGACCGTATTGTACCGGGGTCCAGCCTTGCCCAGCTGTATTGCGACCCGCTGGACGGCCTGACGGCGCGCTGGAAGCGGCCGCGCACGGCAAAAGCGGCCGAACTTGCCGACATGGCCCTGCTGCGAACCGCCAGCGGCGATCCCTTGCCGGTCAGGCTGATTATACGGCGCGCGGAACCCGGTGTTCGTGTGGTGACGATCGAACCGGTGGTTGACGCCTCCCAGCGCGAAATGCAGTTACGCGCTGCGCGCCAGCGCGTGGCCATGGCTTTTGAAGAACACAGTTCGGGCGCCTATAGCGTGGACTTCCGCCGCCGCGAGGTAGTGGTCTCCGGTCTGCTGGAGCGGTTTGTCGGAGACGGTGCTGCCGACAATCCCGTGCGCCTGTCACGCTGGCTGTCGCGGCTTCATCCGGACGATCTCGCCCGGGCCCGCGCCGTGCTGACAGGAAATCCGTCCGGCGCAGACACCGTGATCAGCTTCAACTGCCGGATGCGCGCACAAGATGGCCAATGGACGCCTACGCGTCACGATGTGCGCGTTGTGGAGCATGACGGCGCTGGCAGTCCGCTGCGTATCACCGGGCTGGTTCATGACCTGTCGGCCGATCACCAGGCGGACAGTCTCGCCCGCGCCGAACGCCGCAAGGCGGAAGTCTTGCTCGAAAAGCTGGATGTAAGCCGCTGGACGTTTGATTTCGAAACGCTCAAGGGCACGATGTCCGGCCCGGTCAACACCGCGCTGGGCTTGGGGGCTGGTCCTCATCCCATCACCGAGGAAGTGCTGCGTCACCGCCTCCACCCGGACGATGCTGAACGCATCTACGCCGCCTTCATGAGCCTGCAGTTCGGCGGCCAGTATGACGAGACCTTCCGCCTGCGGTCGCAGAGCGGTCACTGGCTCTGGTATCGCAGCTGGGGAGAACTGGAGGCGGCTCCCGATGGCGAACGGCGGTCGATGAAGGCGTTCGGCTACTGGTTTGCCCTGCCGCACCGCGAGGACGACGTGCTGGAGGCACTCGGCGGCGATATTGCCGGTGTGCTGGACCGCGCAGGCCTGAGCAGCTGGTCGTATGATTACAGCGCCCGGGAGGTGACATTGTCCGGCCAGGTGCTGGCGGCGTTGGGCCTTTCTGCCGAGGACGCCACCCTGACTACCGACGCTTTCAGGGACCGTATCCACCGGGCCGACCAACCCCTTGTCGCGGAGGCACTCGCAGCCATGGCCCTGACGGGCAATGCCCATGTCGAGTTCCGCGTTATCACCGAAGGCGGTCACTGGATCTGGCTAAGCCTGCGCGGCGGGCTGAGCGCCCAGTCAAGCACCGGCGAACCCTTGCGCGCCTCGGGCGTGTTTGCCGAAGCGACACGGCGCAAGGAGCAGGAGCGCCGCCTCTCTGACAGTGAACGTCTCCTCTCCCACGCCGTGTCGGCCGCCACGCTGGGCGCATGGGAAGTGGACTACAAGGCTGGCGAATTTCTGCCCAGAGGCGAGATACGCACCCTGCTGGGCCTGGACGATTCAAATAAATGGATTCCTGTGACGCGCTGGCGCGAACTGGTGCATCCTGACGACCGCACCATGCTTGACCGCTCGATTGGCGGCATCATGAAGAGCGCGCCCGGCTCCAGCCGGACTGCCGAATACCGCATCATGGACCACCGCACCGGTGAGTATCTCTGGGTGGAAGCGCGCGGCAGCCGCCTTGGCCCGGAAAGCCATCGCGCCGACTGCGCCGGTATTGTGCTCGACATCTCCCACCGCAAGGCGCTTGAAGTCAGTCTGGCAAGGAGTGAGGAACGCCTTGGCCGCGCCCTTGAGAGCGCCCGTCAAGGCACATGGCGCTTCGATATTCAGGCTGGTCAGGTCGAACTGTCCGAGTTCGCACGGATCGTCATGTGCCTGCCGCAAGGCCATGACGGCCGGCTGGACGTCCAGCAATGGCGCAAGTTGATCCACCCCGACGACCGGCATCTGTGCGAAGCGGGCGTTACCACGATGCTCGGCGGCGAAGCCATGGAAGCCATTTACCGGGTAGGCGACGGACAAGGCGGCTGGCGCTGGGTGGAAGACCGGGGCGCGTTAAGCGCGCGTGATTGCGCCGGTGTGCCCGTCGAGGCCATCGGCACACTGGTCGACATCACCTCACGGCGTCTGCTGGAAATTGAACTGGCCGAGCGCGAACTGCGCCTGAACGAATCCATGGATGCGGGTCTTTCCGCCATATGGAGCGTTGATCTGCGAAGCGGCACCCAGTCGGTACGCGGCCGCCTGCTCGAATGGATGGGCCGCAAGATCAGCGACGGAGACATCGAGGCCGCCGACTGGCAGCCCATCATTCACCCCGATGACCGGATGCTCGCCCGCACCGCGCTTGGCAAGCTGATGCAAGGCGAAAGTGCAGGCCCTATCGACTACCGCCTGCGCGACGGAGACACATGGCGCTGGGTGCGCGCGAAGGGTCAACCCACCGCCTGGGACGAAAACGGCAAGGCCATCCGCTCGGGCGGGGTGGTTATCGACATCACCGCCGAGAAACAGTTCGCCGAGGCGCTGGACATCGAACGCGAACGTCTGCGCCAGATTTATGCGACCACGCCCGTCATGCTGGCCTCCATACATCCTTCGGGCACGATCCTGGATGTGAGCGAGTACTGGCTGAGCTCTACCGGCTATGAACGCGGCGCCGTCATCGGCCAGCTCTACAACAACTTCCTCACCGCCGGGTCGAGAGACACGATGGAACGCCTCGGCGGCATGGACGCCCTGATCGCGGCGGGCGGCATGGAAGACATTTACGCGCAGATGGTGACGGCCGATGGCGACATCATCGACATCATATCGTCGGCCACGGTCGAGCACGGCCCGGACGGCAAGCCTGTCGCGATTCACGGCATCAGCATTGATGTTACCGAGAAGCTCGCCAAGGACAGGGAACTCAAGCGTTACGCCGCAGAGCTGGAGCGCACGAACCGGGAGCTGGACAGGTTTGCCGCCGTCGCCTCGCACGATTTGCAGGAGCCGTTGCGCAAGATTTCGGCCTTTGCCAGCCTTATCAAGCGCCGCCATCAGGGCGTGCTGGATGCCGAAACGGACCGGAGCCTGGAGTTTCTGGTCGACGCGGCGGGGCGGATGCGCCGCCTGATCGACGATCTTCTGAGCTATTCGCGCGCCTCCAAACGGGCACTGGAAGTCGGCGAGGTTGATATGAACCAGCTCCTCGCCGAAACCCTGTCCGAGCTGGAACTTCTGGCCCTGGATGCCAATGCGCGCATTGACGCGAGCGAACTTCCCACCGTGACGGGCGACGCCACCTTGCTGAGACTGCTGGTCCAGAACCTCGTTTCCAACGCGCTGAAATACCGCAAGGGCGACGATGTAGTGATTTCGATCTCGGCAGTGCCGGATGGCGAGGAGTGGCAGTTTACCGTGAGCGATAACGGGATCGGCTTTGATCCGCGGTTTTCAGAAAAGGTGTTCGCCCCGTTCCAGCGCCTGCACGGGCGTGAGGAATATGAAGGCACAGGTATCGGGCTGGCGATCTGCCAGCAGGCCGTGGAGCGCCATGGCGGCACCATCTGGGTTGATACCGCGCCCGGCAAGGGATCGCGCTTTCACTTCACCCTGCCCGCTGGCACCGCAACAAGCAGTGCCAGCGTAGCCTGATCAGTTGTATTCTATTCGCCTGGCCGCGAAGGGAGGCTTGGCGCCACCCATGGCACCGAGGGTCCCGCACCTTCAAGCCTGTCGAGCATCTCTGCTATGGCACGGGTAAGCTGGCTGTCGCGGCCCTGATTGGTCAGCACCGGATCGAGATGCACCTCGATATCAGGCGCCACCCCCTCATTCTCGATGCTCCATTGGCCATCAGGTGTGTAGAAGCGGAAATACGGCACCGTCATCGTGCCGCCGTCAATGAGCGGCGGATTGGTGGAAATACCGATCAGCCCTCCCCAAGTGCGCGTGCCCATGAGGGGACCAATACCCTGGGCGCGGAAGGAATAGGGAAGGAAATCGCCACCCGAGCCCGCATCCTGGTCAATCAGCATCAGTTTCGGGCCGTAATGCCCGGCCGAGGGTGTATTGTATGGCATGCCTGCAAAGTCCAGCCATCCGCCCAGATGGAACGGGCTCAATACGTCGGTGATGTAGTTGGCAGCCTGACCACCGCCATTGGCGCGCTCATCGAAGATGATGGCGTCGCGGTCAAACTGGGCAAAATACATGCGGTTGAAGAAGGTGTAGCCACCTGACCCGGTATTGGGCAGGTAGACATATCCCACCCTGCCGTCAGTGGCCTCGGCTACCGCGCGGCGGTTCTGCTCGACCCACCCCCACAGGCGAAGCTGGCTCTCGGTGCCAACGGGACGAACGATGACCTCACGGGCGCCCGACGTCCGCGGAACCGTGTTGATCAGCAGCGTGACCTGTTCGCCGGACGTGCCTTCAAGGGCCGCGAAGATATTGTCGCGGTCAGTGATCGGGCGGCCATTGATGGCCATAATGAAGTTCCCCGCCTCGATGCCCAGGCCGGGGGCGGCCAGCGGACCTTCCAGATACGGGTTCCAGCTCTCGCCTGAATAGATGCGGGCGATCTGGTAATATCCGCCAGAGATTTCAAAGTCCGCTCCGAGGAATCCGGGACGGAACGTGCTTGCAGGACGGTAGATATCGCCGCCGCCGATCCGGTTATGGCCGGCTTGAAGCTCGCCGATCATTTCCGCGATGAGGCTGTTGAGATCCTCACGGCGTACAACATGTTCCAGCAGAGGCTCATAGCGCTCGCGTACAGCCTGCCAGTCGAGCCCTTGCAGGTCCGGATCGTAGAAGTACTGAGACTGCATCCGCCAGGCTTCGTCAAAAATATGGGCCCATTCGGCACGCGGGCTGACGCGCAGACGCAGGCCCGTCAGGGTGAGGTCGGACGGTTCCAGCCTCTCGCTCTGCACCGGTGCCGTCGCCCAGCCACCCGTCAGGTTCAAAAGCAAGGTGCGCCCGTCCTGAGCGACGCTTGCCGCCACCACGCCCTCAAGCGCCGTGGACACCTCTTTGTCGGAGAAACTGAAGCGCAACAGCCGGTTCTGATCGGCCAGCGTGCTGCCAGGCGGCTCATTACTCGCGCCAGGCTGGGGCCGCTCGATGAAGTAGAGATCGCCATTATCGGCAACCATCAGGCTGTCATAAGCGCGTTCGGCCAGCGGCAGCGCAACAATGCGGCGGTTAAGTCCGGCAAAATCAATCCGTACCGGCGCGACGTTGCGCCCGCGCCGGGCTGCCGGGCGTTCATCACCGGTGGCATCAGCCTCGCTGCCGGAGGTGTCGTCATCCTCGCCGTCCGCAGACTCGTCACCCGTCTCGGGCAACAGGGGTGAGCTGCCATCGCTGGCCAGAACAGCGGCATAGATGCCAAACCGCGCCGGCCGCTCCTGGGTGGACATGTTAAGGCCTACCTGACGTGGGCCGGTATTGGTCGAGGCGGTAAAGTAAAGGTAGTTTCCATCGCGCGAGAAGGCCACGGCTCCGGCGTCGGCCATGCCGTCCGTAATCGTTTGGTTCTCACCGCTTTGCATGTCGAAGATGACGACATCCTGCAGGTGATTACGCTGCTGCAGCGTCCATGCGAGCCAGCGGCTGTCCGGGCTGAAATCGAGTGACACGTCGGTGCGCCGCAGCTGGGTGCCGACAACGCGGCTCCGCCCGGTCTCCAGATTCATCACATAGAGATTGAGGTGATTATCCGTATAGGCGATGTGCTGGCCGTCTGGCGACCAGGCCTGCAGGAAGTAGAAAGCGTCCTCGTCACCGCCAAGCGGCCGCTCGCGCGGCGCGGAAAATCCCCGCTGGTCGGTGATGTGCAGATGCTGCCGCCCGCCCGCATCGGAGATATAGGCAATCTCGTCACCCTGGGGCGACCATAGCGCGGTGTATTCGCGTTCTGCCGGCGTGCCGGAGATGTTACGCACCGAGCCGTCTTCGACGGGCACCGTGAATACCTCGCCGCGCGCCGTGAACAGGGCCCGCACGCCAGTGGGCGAGATGGCAGAAGACTGGATCGTGCTTGAAGCATCTACCCAGCGTTCGGCAAGCTGGGGCAGGTCGGCGCGCAGTGAGAGGACAATCTCCTCCACCGCGCCTGACGCTATATCGAGCGCCTTGATACGTCCGCCCGCCGCAAAGACGATGGTGCCCTCATGGGCCTGCGCGCGGACGATGTCCCACGGGGCTTCGGTGTGGACCAGTTCGGGAGCACCTGTGCCACCTGCCGAGCGATAGAGCGCGAGCGATGTATCATCGCGGTCAGACAGGAAATAGAGATCATCGCCCACCCAGATCGGATTGATGTCATTGACCCGTTCGCCTGGAATTGTGGTGTAGGTCTCCGCGGCCATATCCAGCACCGTGATGCTGGGCGTGGTACCGCCACGGTGCTGACGCCAGCCGGACGAGCCGCCATAGAGCGCGTTATAGGCCGGGCCAAAACTGATATAGGCAAGCCGGTTGCCGTCAGCGTGAAGATCACCGGCAAAATAGCGCGCCAGCATTTCCCTGCGGGGATAGCCTTCACCTGGCGCGATCGACCAGAGCTGGGCCGACCGGCCATGATTTACTTCGCGGCCGGAAGAGAACAGGACGCGGCCATCCGGGCTCCAGCCCTGGACCGCATCGCGGCCGGGATGCCAGGTCAGGCGCTGCGGCTGCCCGCCCCCGGCGGGGATCACGTAAACGTCGTCATTGCCGTCATAGGCTGCGCTGAAGGCAATCCAGCGGCCGTCAGGAGAAAAGTGCGGGCTGTGCTCGTTGGCCGGATCCGTGGTCAGCCGGCGCGCAGCCGAACCGTCGCGCCCTGCCAGCCAGATATCGCCCGCATAGGTGAAGGCCAGCCTTTCGCCGTGCAGCGACGGTTCGCCGACCATGAGGGTCTGCTCCCCGGCTTGCCGGGCTTCTGACCCAGCGCATGCAAACAGAGCGATGCCCGCCGCGCAGACGGAAACGAGAACACGTTGAAACATGATGGTTGATCCCCCGACACTTGTTTTTGTGCGTCAGAGGATGGAATGCGGCAGCGAAACCGGCAAGTTGCAACGGCACCTTGCACGCCCGATCGGGTGCCCGCCGGACGGGCCGTCATGTGCAGAGCGCTGCCCCAGTGCGTGTTTTCAGCGATAATCGCTTCGGACACAAAACCGTGAACCGATATCCAGGCTTGCCGCCGCCGCTTTACGCTCCGTCTTCGACCGGTGCCATTTCCAGCGCGATCTCGAAGCGGTCATCGGGCGAGCGCGAAGTGCGCGCGCCGGAGGGAACCAGCCCCATGCGCACTTCGAGCGCATTGGCAACGGCCTTGAGGTCCTCCTCAACCGGACCAATCAGATCGGCAATGTCCTGATCAGCGTCTGCTGCCACGGTCAGCACCTGAATCGGTGCCTTCATGGAGACCTGAAGCTCGCTCTTCACCTTGCGCACACCGGCCAGGATGGACACGAACGCATCGCCTTCAGCGCGGAAGCCGTCCTTGTCAGCCTGCTCGTCCAGCTTTGGCCAGTGGCCGCGCGCATGGAGCGTGCGGGTGTCGGCATCGTCCTTGCCGGTCAGCACATCGTGCAGCGTGTCGGTGACGTAGGGGATGAACGGCGCGAACAGTTTCAGTTGAATGACGCTGGCATGCCACAGCGTGTGCAGGGCCGAGAGCTGGCCCGCATCGGGTTTGCCTTCAAAGCGGGTGCGGCTTTTGACGATCTCCAGATAATTGTCGCAATAGGTGCGCCAGAAGAAATCGTCAGTCACCCGAAGGGCCTGCGCGTACTCGTAGGATTCAAAGGCTTTGGTGGCTTTCTCCACCGTCTCGGACAGCTCGCCCAGAAGCCATTTGTCCATCGGGTGAGTGATCAGGCCGGCCTCGATATCGGCCTTGGGTGAGACTGGCTCTATACCGGCCTGCTCGAGCGCCATATGCGCCAGTTTCACCGCGTTCCACAGCTTGGTGACAAGGCGCTTGCCCTGATTGAGCACGTTGGGTGCCAGCGCCGTATCATGGCCAAGGCGCGACGTGCCCGTCCAGTAGCGCACCGCGTCCGCGCCATAATCATCCAGCAACTTCACCGGATCGATCACATTGCCTTTGGACTTGCTCATCTTCGAGCCGTCACTCGCCAGGCACCAGCCGGAGATGGCAATCGTGTTCCACGGCACCGTGTTCTGGTGGTGGAGCGCTTTCACGATGGTGTAGAAAGCCCAGGTGCGGATGATCTCATGGGCTTGCGGGCGCACGCTCATCGGGAAAAGGCGTTTGTGGACATCAATGTCCAGCGCCAGCTCCTCATTGATCGAGCGGGTCACTAGCTGCGGGCTGACCGAGCTGGTCGCCCACGTGTCCATCACATCGCGCTCGCCCTCAATCTCGTCACGCGTATAGCCGCGCGGCAGATCAACCGTCGGATCGACGGGCAGATCGGCGGGATCAGGCACAATCACCTTGCCCTCCTCGCCGGGACGGCGCGAATACCACACCGGCAGGGCCACACCGAAATGGCGCTGGCGCGAGATCGCCCAGTCCCATTTGAGGCCCTCCACCCAGCTTTCAAAGCGCTGGCGCATATATTCGGGCTTCCACGCAATTTCCCGGCCCTTGGCCAGAATCTCGTCCTTGAAGTCCAGCGTGCGGATGAACCATTGCGGCGTGACGATGATCTCCAGCGGCGCGCGTGAACGCTCGGCGACCGGGATCACCTGATGGGTCACCTCCTGTTTCAGGAGGACGCCTTTTTCACTGAGCATCTCGATGATCGCGGCCTTGGCCGCTTCGGCCTTCTGGCCAGCCAGCGCCGCGACAGTGGCCCTGGCGCCCTCGGCATCCACGCTCGGCCAGTCATCAGAGCCGATATCGAGATGCTCGATCATCTTGCCGTCCGGCCCGATGACGATACGCAAGGGCAGTTTATGCGTGCGGTACCACTGGATATCGGTGACATCACCGAATGTGCAGCACATCACCATGCCGGTGCCCTTTTCCGGGTCCACCGTGTCGTCGGCGACAATCGGCACCAGCACGCCGTAAAGCGGCGTGATGGCGCGTTTGCCGATCAGCTCCTTGGCGCGCTTATGCTCCGGGTGAATGATCAGCGCGCCGCAGGCCGCAATAAGTTCGGGGCGCGTCGTCGCGATGACCGCAGGTTCGCCGCCGCCCTCAATCTCGAATGCGACATAGTTCAGCTTGCCTTCGCGCTCGGTCTCTTCGACTTCCGCCTGCGCAATCGCGGTGCGGTCTGCCGGGTCCCACAAGGTGGGCTCAAGACGGCGCTCCAGCAGGCCCTTGCGGTACAGGTCCAGGAAGGACATTTGCGAGACGGTGCGGCTTTCATCCGAAATCGTCTGGTATTCGCGGCTCCAGTCCACTGACAGGGCAAGCCGGGTGAACAGGTCACGGAATTGCTGCTCGTACTCAGGGATCACCTCGCGGCACAGCGCAACAAATTCCTCGCGCGCCATGGTGCCGCCGCGCACTTTCTTCTTCTTTTCCACCAGCCGCTCGGTAGGCAGCCCGTTATCATCCCACCCAATGGGATAGAGCACGTTCCTGCCGGCCATCCGGAAATAGCGTGCCATGATGTCGGCCTGCGTATAGCTGTACACATGGCCTACATGCAGCGTGCCCGACACGGTCGGCGGCGGCGTATCGATCACATAATCGGTGTCTGCCGGCAGGGACGGGTCCCATTTGAACGCCTCATCCTTCAGCCAGCGCGCATTGCACTGATTTTCAGCCTCTTGCGGCTTGTAGCGGTCAGGAAACGGCTTCATGGGACGGCCTTCATCTTTATGCGGGGCGGGCAATGGAGAGACGCTTCTCCTAGACGATTTTCAACCTCCGTCAAACCGGCACACACCATAGCCGAGGCTTGCGCTGACCCTGCCCAGCAGCCATGTCTGTGGCCACACAATGATGAAGGACATGTCACCGATGAGCGAAGAACGCGCCTTTCCCGGCTGGCGGGGCACCACCATTTTATGCGTCAGGAAGGGCGGCGCGGTCGTCATGGCAGGTGATGGACAGGTCTCCATCGGCAATACGGTGGTCAAATCATCCGCCCGCAAGGTGCGCCGTATCGGCGGCGGCAAGGTGATCGCAGGGTTTGCCGGCGCTACCGCCGACGCCTTTGCCCTGTTTGAACGCCTGGAAGGCAAGCTGGAAGCCCATTCCGGCCAGCTCGCCCGGGCCTGCGTCGAGCTCGCCAAGGACTGGCGCACCGACCGCTATTTGCGCCGTCTGGAAGCCATGCTGATCGTGGCCGACGAGACGGAGACCTATCTGATCACCGGGGCGGGTGATGTGCTGGAACCTGAACACGGCATTGCGGCCATCGGCTCTGGCGGCAATTTCGCGCTGTCGGCCGCGCGCGCCCTGCTCTCTTATGAAGACGACCCGGAAGTGATCGCCCGCAAGGCGATGGAGATAGCGTCAGAAATCTGCGTCTTCTCCAATGGCAATCTGACGGTGGAGCGATTGGGGTAGGGGGCTTTTCCTCATGCTCCGCACATCCCCCGCCTCCGCGGGGGCAGGCCGTGCGTCGCTGCGGGCAATCCCCGGTCGTGGCCGGGGACAGGCAGTGCCCGGCCCCTCCCGTCGTCATCCCCGTGCAGGCGGGGATCCAGAGATCATAGGGCGAAAGCTGAGCCAACTGGCTCTGGGTTCCCGCCGCCGCGGGAACGACGCAGCTGCAGATATGGCGTTTCACCGGCGCAAGCCGGTGCCCAGTCAAATTCCGGGTCCCGGCTGCCGTCGGGAGAACCAGAGGAAGAGCAGTGGAACCCCTACCCCCGCGCCTCTTCATAGGCCCAGTCCAGCCAGGGGCAGAGCGCGGCGAGATCATCGGTATCGATGGTCGGCCCGCACCAGATGCGCAGGCCCGGCGGGGCCTTGGGATAGGGCAGAATGTCCAGCGCCGCGCCTTCGCGCTCCAGCATCTGTGTCATGCGTTTGACCAGCGCACGCTGGGCCTCGTCATCCATATCGGCCGTGTCTGTCCCGGCAAATTTCAGTGTTACCGAGGTGTTCGAGCGCGAGGCTTCGTCCGCGGCCATAAAGTCGATCCAGGGTGTGCGCTCCACCCATTGGGAAAGCACGGCCAGATTGGCATGACTGCGCGCAATCAGGCCTGAAAGCCCGCCTTCTTTGGCCGCCCAGCGCAGCGCATCAAGGAAATCCTCAGTCGCCAGCAATGAGGGCGTGTTGATGGTGGAGCCTTCAAACATCACCGACTGCTCATCGCCCGCTCCAAACAGCGCCAGAACGCTGGGCACCGGCCAGGCGGGGCGCCAGTCCGACAGGCGCTGCCGTGCGCGCGGCGAGAGCACCACCATGCCGTGCTGGGCTTCTCCTCCGAGGCATTTCTGCCAGGAGAAAGTCGTCACATCGAGCTTGTCCCATGGCATCTCCATGGCAAAGGCCGCCGAGGTGGCATCACAGAAGGTCAGCCCTTCGCGGGTATCTGAAATCCAGTCCGCGTGCGGCACTTTCAGGCCCGCCGCGGTGGCATTCCATGTGAACAGTATGTCGCGCGCCGGATCGGCTTTGGACAGGTCCGGCAGTTCGCCATAAGACGCGTGAAACACCCGCAGATCGGGCAGTTTCAGCTCGTTCTGCGCATCTTTCAGCCAGCGATCACCGAACGCATCCCAGCTGAACACATCCACGCCGCGCTGGCCCAGCATGGACCACATCGCCGCCTCAAACGCGCCCGTGTCAGATGCCGGCACAATAATGATGCGGTAATCAGCGGGAATTTCGAGGATTGCCCCGGCCCGTTCAATCGCCTCGCCCAGCTTCTGCTTGGGCAGGCTGGCCCTATGGCTGCGCCCCAGCGAGCTGGTGCCGAGCGCGGCAGCTTCCCAGCCTGGCCGCTTGCGCGTCGGGCCACAGGAAAAGCGCGGATCGGACGGGCGGATGGAAGGCGGGTTCGGCATGGGGCGCGTCCCTCGGGCAAGCGGCGGCAAACTGGCTGCTGGCCTAGGCCGCAGGCACGCAGACGTCAAATACTCTGTTGGCGGACGAGACCAGATTCCGGTTGAAAGCGCGGTTCAGCGATTCCACCATAAGGTTAATGGGTGGCTGGAACTCTCCTGGCAGGCATTTGACCGGCGGCATTCTGGCCGGGCTGGCAAGCCTGTGCCTGTCTGCCTGCGCCAGCTTCAATCCCGGCGTGGAGCCTCGTCTGGAGGCCGTGGCGGAGACCCGGCTGCAGGCAGAAATTCTGGCGCTGGCAACGCCTGTCATCACCCAAAACGCGCCTTATTGTCCGCAAACCCATCCCTTCGCCGGGCTGGTGACGACCACGATCGGCGACTGGCCGCCATCACGGCGTGACAGCGCGGCCCGCCATCTGGGCACCGGCCATCGCGCCAGCGTGTGGATCGTGGCGCAGGACGGCCCGGCGGCACGCGCCGGTCTGATGCCGGGCGATGTCCTGATCAGTCTCAATGGCCGGTGGAGCGCGCCGAGCGCGCGCTGGCATGATGATTTTCTCGCCCGCACCTTCCCCGCCGCCCTGCGCCAGGGCGAAACGCGGCTGCGGATCATGCGCGGCGGAGAAGGAATGGATCTGGTGCTTACCCCGCAGCCTGCCTGCGCTGCGCGGGTGCGGCTGGTGCCGGTCAGTCTGGCAGACGGGCGCCGTCAGGCGGTCTGGATCGCCAGTGATACGCTGTTTGTTGCCCGCGACTTTGCGCTGGCTGCGAACAGCGAGACCCTTCAGCAATACATGGCATTGGCGCTGGCCCGGCATATCGCGCGCCACCGCCCTGTACCGGCGCTGATCGCGCGCAGCCGGCAGCTCGACGCCTTTGTCCGCTTTTCGCTCGGCTTTGACGCGATGGACTGGCTGGCAGGACGCGCACCGGAGCACTCCCCGCCGCGTCAGCACCGTCCATCGGACAGCGAAATCCGGCTCGCCGCGCTGCTATTGCTGCAGGCACAGGGGGCGCAGGAAATGGTCTACGCGTCTTTGTCCGGAACACTCCCGGCCAGTCCGGCGAGCCCGGCCAGCCCGGCAGCCAGTGGGCCGGAGGGCGCCTCGGCCTCCGCTTCCATATCCAGCGGCCAGCCATGATGGACCGGCCCCGCGCCTGAGCCAAAGCCGGGCGCACGCCTTATCGCCTCGTGCAGATAATCACCGGCCTCTTCGACCGCCCGGTCCAGCGGCGCACCTTGCGCCACCAGCGCCGCAATGGCGCTCGCCAGCGTACAGCCCGTGCCATGGGTATGGCGGGTCTTGATGCGCGGGCGCGAGAAGATGCGCATGCCATTGCGCGTCACCAGCACGTCGATCACCTGGGGCCCGTCCAGATGCCCGCCCTTGATTAGCGCGGCGCGCGCGCCAAGCTTCAGCAAGGCCTCGCCCGCCTCCCGCTGGCCGTCCACATCTTCAACCTTCACGCCCGTCAGCGCCTCGGCCTCGGGCACGTTGGGCGTGACCAGCATGGCCCGGCGGACCAGCTTTTTTTTCAAGGCCTCGACGGCATCCTCGCCGATCAGGCGCGCGCCGGAGCTTGCCACCATCACCGGATCGACAATCAGCGGGATCAATTCGGCCCCCGCCTCGTCCAGCGCGGCGATGACCGCATCAATGACCTCTGCGCTTGCCAGCATGCCGGTCTTGATCGCGTCCGCGCCGATATCATCAAGCACCGCCGCAATCTGGCCCGACACGATGTCCATCGGCGCGCCATGCACCGCCATAACGCCCTTCGTGTTCTGCACGGTCAGCGCGGTGATGGCGGTGGCCGCATAACCGCCCAGCACGGTCACCGCCTTGATATCGGCCTGAATGCCCGCCCCTCCCGATGAATCCGATCCGGCAATGATCAATACCCGGCCCTTCGGCTCTGGCGGCAAATCTGTCTCGGTCGCGGTCATGGCATCCTCATCGCTTGGCGTTTCTTCGTACGCGTTCTAGCCTTTGGCGCGACCCATGAGAACCGCCGGGGAGGGCAGACAGATGAAACAGTATCTTGCCGGGATTATCGGCTCTGGCCTGCTGGCGCTCACCGCCTGTTCGCAGCCCCCGGCCACACCTGAAGCCATCGAGCCCAACCCGTCCAGCTTCTCCGCTGACGCGCTGGCGCGCACTTTAAGCGAAGCGATCCGGTTTGAAACCATCGCGGAAGCCGATAACCCGCAAGCCAGCCGCGCCGAGTTCGACGCCTTCCGCGCATGGCTCGCCGCCAGCTTCCCGCTGGTCCATGCGCAGATGAACCCGCAGGATATTCTGCACGGCTCGCTCTGGTACACGCTGGAGGGGGCGAACCCCGCGCTCGACCCGATTGTCATCCTCGCCCATCAGGACGTGGTGCCGGTGGAGCCCGGCACGCAAGACCAGTGGGACTACCCGCCCTTCGCGGGCACGATTGCGGACGGTTATGTCTGGGGGCGCGGCGCGCTGGACATGAAAGGCTTCCTCGTCACGGTGCTGGCCGCGATGGAGACATTGCTGGAAGAGGGCTTTGCGCCCGAACGCACCATCCATATCGGGCTTGGCCATGATGAGGAGGTCGGCGGCACCGGCGCGCAAGCCATGGCGGCGCAGCTGGAGGCGCAAGGCCGCCGGGCCTGGTTTGTCCTTGATGAAGGCGGCAGCTCGTTTGACAATTTTCCCATCACGGGCGGTCCGGCCGGGCTGATCGGTGTCGGCGAGAAGGGCTTTTTGTCAGTGGAGGTGACGGCGCGGGCGCGCGGCGGGCATTCCTCCACCCCGCCGCCCGAGACAGCCATTGGCCTGCTCTCGCGCGCGGTCAATGCCATTGTGGACAATCCGTTCGAGCACAGCATCGACCACCCGATACCGGACATGATGCGCGCGCTGGCCCCGGAAATGGACGGCATGGCGGGCTTTGTGATGGCGCGGCCGGGCCTGTTCGGCTCGACCTTGCGCGGCCAGCTGATGGAAGATGACGCGACGCGGGCCACGATCGGCACCACGATCGCGCCCACCATTATTTCCGGCGGCTCGGTAGACAATGTGCTGCCGCAGGAAGCGCGCGCCATCATCAATCTGCGCCTGCATCCACGCGACAGCTCGGCGAGCGCGCTGGCGCATTTGCGCGCCAACGTCGCTCATCTGGACGGGGTCACCGTCGAACCGGCGGGCAGCATTTCCGAAGCGCCCGCGATCAGCCCCACGAACGGCAGAGCGTGGGAGATCATTGCCGGGGCCGCCGTTAGCCATTTGCCCGAGGGCGCGCCCGTCGTGCCCAACCTGCTCGCTGGCGCAACCGACTCTCGCGCCTTCAAGAATGTCGCCGATCATATCTATCGCTATGTGCCCATGCGCATGGAGATGGAGGATCTGTCGCGCATTCACGGCGATGATGAGCGCATCCGCACCGATGCCCTGCCCGGCATGGTCAGTTATTTCCGCACCGTGATTTCAGAGGCCGGGATGGAGGGGTAGCGGCCCTTCCATTTCGTCGTTCCCGCGGGAGGCGGGAACCCAGAATGACGATCACTGCCTGAGCGCTATGACCTGCTGGATCCCCGCCTGCGCGGGGATGACGGGACAAAAAAGGGCAGGGAAACTCACGACCCAACCGCACACCACGCCTTGCCCTTATCAGCGCCAGCGCCTTAGCTGGCAGCAACACCATTCAAGGGGGAGATTTTCCATGCTGCGTAAACTCATCAGCGGGGCCGCCATCGCGCCCTTCATCGCCGGAGCCGGCTTCGCACAGGAACCCGCCGGGGAACTCAGCGAGCTTGAGTTGCGCGAGATTCATGACCGCGTCTTCACGCTCGACACTCATGTCGATATCCCGTCGGGCTATGCAACCCACGCGCTGGACCCCAATACCTGGACGCGCCTGCAGGTCGACCTGCCCAAAATGCGCGCAGGCGGGCTCGATTCAGCATTTTTCATTGTCTATGTCGGCCAGGGGCCGCTCGATGAGGAAGGCTATGGCGTCGCCCGCGCCCGCGCCGAGGAAACCTATCAGGCGATCACGCGCATGGTGCGCGCCAACCCGGAGCGCATTGCGCTGGCCACCACCGCCGACGAAGTGGAAGCCATTCACGAATCCGGGCGTCTGGTGGCGCTGATCGGCATCGAGAACAGCTATTTCATGGCCGAGAATATCGAGGAGGAAGTGCCGCTATGGGCCGCGCGTGGCGCGCGCTACGCGGCCCTCACCCATTTTGGCAATAACCAGTTTGGCGGCTCGTCCAATCCCAATCTCTCTGCCGGCGATCCGGTGGAGGATCCCGGCCTCACTGATCTCGGCCGCCGGCTTGTCGAGCTTCTCAATGATCACGGCATCATGGTCGATATCTCCCATGTCGGCCCGCAAACCTCGCTGGAAGCGATAGAGCTGTCGCGCGCGCCGGTGATTGCCAGCCATTCGGGCGCGCGCGCGGTCTATGACCATCCGCGCAACCTGACCGATGAGATTCTTGAAGCCATCCGCGATAATGGCGGTGTAGCGCAGATGGTGGCCTTTCGCGGCTATATTCGCCCGATTGATCCGGGCCTGACCGAAGCCATTGCCGAGCTGCGCACCGAGTTCGGCCTCGACCAGCCGGGCGGCTGGGAACAATCGACCCCGGAAAGCCGGGCGCAGTATCAGGAGCGCATGGCGCAGCTGCGCAGCGAATATCCCGATGCCACGGTCTCGGACGTAGCCGATCATATTGACCATGCCGTTTCGGTTGCCGGGATAGACCATGTCGGCATCGTCTCCGACTTTGATGGCGGCGGCGGTGTGCGCGGCTGGGACGATGCCAGCGAAACGCCCAACGTAACCGCAGAGCTCTTGCGCCGGGGCTATTCAGAGGAAGACATCGCCAAACTCTGGGGCGGCAATGTGCTGCGTGTGATGCGCGCGGTGGAAGCAGCAGCAAGGTAGGCGCTGGCTCTCTGGCGACGGGCGCAGGCGAGGCCCGGGCGGCCCATGGCCGGGAAGCAGGTGTCCTCCCCCGCCTGCGGGGGAGGTGGTCCGAAGGACCGGAGGGGGGTGTTTCGGTAATGCCCCCCTCGCCGCTTCGCGGCACTCCCCCCGCAAGCGGGGGGAGACACCCTGCACGGCCCCTTCTGGCGTTAGGCCCTCACGCCTCCTTTGGAAAGGGTGGCGGCTCGATCGTGCGGGCAGGAACCGTGCGTACCGCCCACCGCCCTCGCGCAACAGCTCTGCCCCAGCGCTGGAAGGGCCGCTCCACCCACACCCGCAAGGGCCAGGCGAGCGCGATGGAGATCAGCGCCATCAGGGCGGCCACACTGGCTGTGCCCGGCTGCCAGCCGATAGCGCCAGCCAGCACCATGATGATCAGGCCGACCGGCCAGTGGATGATGTAGATGCCGTAGGAGAGGTCCTCCACGCCCTTGATCCGCTGCCACACCTTCGTGGCGGGCACTGTGAGATAGCCGATACGCAGGGCCAGCAAGGCCGTCGCCAGAATGTCGAATGTCTGGTGGAAGGGCGTGCCATGGGTGGCGATGGCGGCAAAGACCGAGGCCGCGATCAGCGCCCAGCTTAAACCCGCCCGGTCGCGCCAGTCCCACAACACCGCGCCCAGAAGAAAGCCAGTCGCAAAGCGTAAGCCCGCAGCGAGCCCTTCCGGGTGCGGCCCGGCATAGCCGGTATTGGCGTGCAGGGCGCTCCCCGCCACCACCAGCGCCAGCAGGACCGGCAGGGTCCAGCCCTTGCGCAAGGCACCCATCAGCATCAGCGCGCCCAGCCCGGCATAGCCGATCAGCTCATAGCGCACGGTCCATAAAGGCGCATTGGCGCTCCGCGCGGCCTCAATCCCCGAGACATCGAAGGGCAGGGGCGCGGTCGGGTGCGCCTGGCTGATCACGCCCGCCGCATAGGTCCAGCTTTCAGTCCGGGTGAGATAGTCGAGGGGGGCGATGCCCGAAAGGGCCGGGCCCACGATGATGACCGTCAGCAAGGTGACCACGATCAGGAGCGGAAACACGCGGAAGGCCCGGTTGATGGCATAGGCCGTCACCGAGCGCGAGGCGCGCAGGCTCGCCAGGATCATGTAGCCCGACAGCACGAAGAAGGCGTTGAGCGCGTGCTGGCCCGCAAAGTCTATCGTTTGCGCCCACGGCCCCGTGACCGGCCAAGGCAGCACCATCATCAGCGCGTGCGCGTAGAGGACGATGCCCGCGAACGCCATGCGCATCGGCGTGAACAGATTGTCCTGATCCTCCAGCCGGCCATGGCCGGGGGCAAAGAGTATTTTGGTGCAAGTGTCCATAATTACGACTCCTGATTGTGTTCAGGAGAGCACACGCAAAACGTGTGCCGAAAGGTAAAGCAACCCTTAACCATGGGACTGCCCTCACCCCTAGTCGTTCCCGCGTGAGACGGGGATGACGGTCGCAGAGCAGGTTCGCACCCCTCGCGCCCCCTTGCGTGAACCACCGCTTTGCCACATGCTTGAGCCAGACGTTCCAAGGGGTGTCCCGAACGCTGTTGCGGGGCTGAGAGCTTACCCTTAAGGACCGGATCCGGATCATGCCGGCGTCGGGATGGAGCAAGAACGGGGGCGGCCACGCCCGTTTTGTCTTTTCCCTGCCTGCATCATCGAATCGGGATGACCCCCATCATCCCGCCTGTAGGCCATCCCTGCGCCCGTGCGGCCAGGACTTGCAAAGGAGACAGACCGATGACCGCCATTCGCATGCTTGCCCTAACCGCCCTCGCCGGGCTTCTCGCTGCCTGCGGCGCCGATCCCGAACCGGCGCAGCCCGCACCGGACATGGCCGAACAGGGCGCTGACAACACGCCAGCGCAGGCTGACCCTGCACAGCCCGCCGCCACGGACACGGCAAATCCTGTCGCGCTGGACGATGGCGCCCTGCACGCCCTGCTGGTTGCCAATGCGGACGATCTGGTGCCATCGGTCTGGAATAGCGGCGAGCCGGCTCCTGACAGCGCCCTCGCCTACTGGCACCTGCCCCCGCTCGACGTGGACGCCGACCGCAGCGCAGCGTGCACACCCCTGCCCGAACCGGCCAATGCCTATGACTGCACGCTGACCTTCGTATCGCGGCCGCTGGAGGGCGCTGATATGGACGAGTACCGCGAGGCAACCGCGCATTACCGCTTCAATGTGCGCGAGCAGGACGATGGCGAATTTGCCCTGCTATCGCCTGCTGTGCGCTGGGCCGTCATTGGCTGAACCCGGCCAAGCCCCCTCCCTTTTTCCACTGATTTCGAAAGCCCGCCATGAACAAGCCCGTCAGCCAGTCCGAGTTTCCGACCCCCAAAGTCACCACCGGGCCGCTGGCCGGGTCGCGCCGGGTGTATTCGCACCCCGCAGCCGCGCCGCACCTGGCCGTGCCGCATCGCGAGATCGAGCTGCACCCGACGGCGATGGAGCCGCCGGTGCGCGTCTATGACTGCTCTGGTCCGTACACGGACGAGCGCCAGACAATCGACGTGGAGAAAGGCCTGGCGCGCACCCGCATCGACTGGGTGAAGGCAAGGGGGCATGTGGAAGCCTATGAGGGGCGTGAGCCGACCGCGCTCGATAATGGCGGGGCGACGGGCAAGTATCTGGCGCGCGCCTTCCCGGTGCGCCACACGCCGCTGCGTGGCACCGGCACAGGTCCGGTCACGCAGTATGAGTTCGCGCGGGCGGGGATCATCACCGAGGAGATGATCTATGCCGCCGAGCGCGAGAATCTGGGCCGGGCGCGTGCCCTGCCCGGCGCGGCTGAACGCCATGGCGATGGCGAGAGCTTCGGCGCGGAAGTGCCTGAGTTCGTGACGCCGGAATTTGTCCGCTCGGAGATCGCGCGCGGCCGGGCGATCATCCCGGCGAACATCAACCATGGCGAGCTGGAACCCATGGTGATAGGGCGGAACTTCCTGGTGAAGATCAACGCCAATATCGGTAACTCCGCCGTCGCTTCCTCCGTTGAGGAGGAAGTGGACAAGATGGTCTGGGCGATCCGCTGGGGCGCGGATACGGTTATGGACCTCTCTACGGGGAAGAATATCCACAACACGCGCGAATGGATATTGCGCAATTCGCCCGTCCCCATCGGCACGGTTCCGATCTATCAGGCCCTCGAAAAAGTGGGCGGCGTCGCCGAGGACCTGAACTTCGATATCTTCGCCGATACGCTTATAGAACAGGCCGAGCAGGGGGTGGATTATTTCACCATCCATGCCGGGGTGCGGCTTCCTTACGTGCCGCTGACCGCCAACCGGGTGACCGGCATTGTCAGCCGTGGCGGCTCGATCATGGCCAAATGGTGCCTCTCCCACCACAAGGAGAGCTTCCTCTATGAGCGCTTTGACGAGATCTGCGAGATCCTGCGCGCCTATGATGTGAGCTTCTCTCTGGGTGACGGTTTGCGCCCCGGCTCCATTGCCGACGCCAATGACCGCGCCCAGTTTGCCGAGCTGGAAACGCTCGGCGAGCTCACCAGAATCGCCTGGGAGCGCGGCTGCCAGGTGATGATCGAAGGGCCGGGCCATGTGCCCATGCACAAGATCAAGCTGAATATGGAAAAGCAGCTGGAGGCGTGCGGCGAGGCCCCCTTCTATACGCTGGGCCCGCTCACCACCGATATTGCGCCGGGTTATGACCACATCACCTCCGGGATCGGCGCGGCGATGATCGGCTGGTATGGCTGCGCGATGCTCTGCTATGTCACCCCGAAAGAGCATCTGGGCCTGCCTGATCGCGATGATGTGAAAACCGGCGTCATTACCTACAAGATCGCGGCCCATGCGGCCGATCTCGCCAAGGGTCACCCGGCGGCGAAATTACGCGATGATGCGCTCAGCCGCGCCCGCTTCGAGTTCCGCTGGGAGGACCAGTTCAACCTCTCGCTCGACCCCGACACGGCCCGCGATTTCCACGACCAGACCCTGCCGAAAGACGCGCACAAGGTGGCGCATTTCTGCTCCATGTGCGGGCCGAAATTCTGCTCGATGAAAATCACGCAGGACATTCGCGACCAGTTCGGCACGGCCCGCGCGCCCAACGCCCCTCATCCTGCGGAGGCGTCGCCAGACGCCGTCTCTAAGGAAGAGGCCGAACAGGGGATGGCGGAGATGAGCGAGAAGTTCAAAGAGCTTGGCGGGGAAGTGTATGTAGAGAAGGGGTGAGGGGGGCGAAAGGCGACTGATGTGGCCAGAAAACCAATAACAACCAAGACGCTGCGCCACTTATTCGCTCTAAGTGGAAATCGGTGCGCGCATCCTGAGTGTGATCATATTTTGGTCAATGATGATGGGCTCTTTGTCGCGCAAATAGCTCATGTCTCTTCGGCGGAACCCGGCGGGCCCAGATATAACAATAGTCTAGATGATGAGTTCAGACGGTCCGCTGAAAATTTGATTATCCTTTGCTACCGGCATCATAGAGAAATAGACATGAATACTTCGACCACGGTCGAAGAGATCACCGCTATGAAAAGAGAGCATGAGGCAAAATTCGCAGAAGCTCCATATCATGTCGCCAAAGAAGCGATCGATCGCATTCTCCAAGAGCAAGCTGATTTCTGGGCAGCGACGCTGGCGGCGAATGTAGCGGCTCGGCACGAATTTGATCTGGTTATGCCACTATCTGAGGAAGTAGATTTTGACGCACTAGCGGGCGAACTAGAAAATGCGATCAGCGGGTTGGCGACCGCTGGCGAGTCTCTTTCAGAGTACATTGCAACTCTCGACGCTGCAGTTGCTCCGTTCCTGCGGGAGAATGGCTTCGCTAACGCCGAAGACAGCTGGTGGAAAGATTTCTTCGATCACGGGCACACACTTCATGGTCGAGTTTTTGAAACAACCGACCTTGCTCTTCCAAACTGGACATTAAGGGCACATTCAAATCTTGTACAAATGAGGCTCAAGTTTGCTGAATTAGAGCAACGCCTAGGCAATAAATCATCTGATTTAAATCGGAAGATTAAAGCGTTACGTGAACAGGTTATTTTGATTGCGAAGAACTACGCTTACCACGACTAACTACGTTGAGGGTCACCCTTAACGCTACTGCCCTCCCTTGCTCCAGCGACACGCCGGTGCCCAGACTTTTTCTGGCCCCCGGCTTTCGCCGGGGAAGCGCAAAGAGGTGGGGAATCACCAGCACCCCCATCCCCGCCGGTTTTCCGGGCGAGGGTAAAGCAACGGATGGCGCGGGCGGCCATGGGATGGCCAATCGCGAACGTTCAAACGGGCCCTCTCAAGGCCGCCCGCACGCACGCAGGTGTTTCTTCAGCCGGGGCGGATACCTTACGCTGCTCCATAGCCGTAGCATCCGTGACGTCGATAAGCCCTCCCAAGGGTCAGCCGGTCCCACCGGGACCATCAAGCCGTTCCACAAGGGTGAGACATGCCGCGCCCGCTACGGTTTTCCGCTCGGCCGGCCGCCTGAACCTGAGGATGCGCCCTGCGTCGATGCCCGGCGATTGGCCGGACACCAGGGCGCACCTCGTCTCAAGTCACCGCTTCATCTCCCGGCCGGGACGCATTCCGGACCGCCGTCTTGCCGGAGATGAACAAGGGGCATTATGCGCGAGGATGAAGGCAGGGGGATAAGTGGGGGTGTGTCCTCATACTCTTCGTCATTCCGGAAGGCCCGTCAGGGCCTATCCGGAACCCAGCCTCTTGATGACCTCTAGGTCCCGGCTCGGGGGCCGGGACCCCGGTAGAGAGGTCGGTGTTGAAACCGTCAGAGTTTATCGTAACGGAAACACAGCCGGGGCCCCGGCCTCCGCCTGTCCCCGTGAAAACGGGGAAGCCGGGGTCGAGAGTTTTAGTTTCGCAACGCATCCGCGTTGCGGTGTTCCGCGAAAAGCCGCGGGCGGGCGTTCGGCCTGGCGGCGCTGCGCGCCGACTGGGTTCCGGATAAGCGCTGCCGCGCTTTCCGGAATGACGAGTGAGAGGAACGGGATCAACCCCTACCCCTCGCGCTCCCCGAACAGGCCCGAGCCGACGCGCACCGATGTCGCGCCGAGGCGGGCGGCGAGGGCATAGTCCGCGCTCATGCCCATGGAGAGGTGTGAGAGGCCCGTTTCGCGCGCGAGTTTGGCCAGCAGCGCAAAATGCAGGCTCGCCGGTTCCTCCACCGGAGGAATGCACATCAGCCCCTCAATGCCTTGCGGCATGAGGGCGCGCATCTCCTCCACAAAGGCCGGCACGTCCTTGGGGATAACTCCGGCCTTTTGCGGCTCCTCGCCGGTATTGACCTGCACATAAAGGCGCGGGGAGCGGCCGGTCTTGTCCATGGCCTTGAGAATCGCGCGGGCGAGCTTTTCACGGTCGAGCGTCTCGATCACGTCAAACAGGGCCACCGCATCCTCGGCCTTATTGGTCTGCAGCGGGCCTATCAGGCGCAGTTCGAGGTCGGCGTATTGCGCGCGCCGGGCGGTCCAGCGCGTTTGCGCTTCCTGCACCCGGTTTTCACCAAACACGCGCTGGCCGGCGGCGAGCGCTTCCTCGATGCGCGGTTCTGGCTGCACCTTGGAGACAGCCACCAGCCTCACATCTGCGCCTTCGCGCCCGCCCGCCTTGGCAGCTTCGGCCAATTCCTCAAGGATGGCGGCGCGGCGCCCGGCGATGGTGAGGTTTTCAGGAGTGTGTGTCATGACGGGCTTCACCTATGCGCGAACGGGCGGGCTGGCAAGGGAACGGGGACACGCATTGCCTGCCCTGTTTGCCTTTACTGACCCGGACCGCACGCCCAATCTGCTGGCCCTCGCCGCGCGGCTGGGGCCGGGCACCGGGATGATCCTGCGCCATTTCGGGCGGGCGGACATCAAGGCGCTGGCCGCGCCTCTGGCACAGATGGCCATGCGGCAGGGCTCTCTCCTTTTTATTGCCGCTGACCCGGTGCTGGCATTGCGGGTGAAAGCCGATGGCGTGCACTGGCCGGAGCGCGATATGGCGCAGATACGCCGCTGGCGTAGACGCGCCCCGCACCTTCTGGTCACGGCCGCCGCACACAGTCCCGCCGCGCTGCGCCGCGCCAGCACTCTGGCAGACGGTGTGTTCCTCTCGCCCGTCTTTGCCTCCAATAGCCCCAGCGCAGGCACGCCGCTGGGGCTGCTGCGCGCATCGTCCATGGCCCGGCAGGTGGCAGGCCCCGTACTGGCGCTGGGCGGCGTGGCAATCGATGATCTGCCCGCCCTGCAGGCGCGCGGATTTTATGGCGCAGGCGCGGTGGAGGCCTTTTCGCTCTCGTAAATCGCGGCGAGCCCCTGGCGGTATGACGGGTAGGCGGGCCGCCAGCCAAGCACCTGCTTGGCGCGGGCATTGGAAACCCGGCGGCAGTCGGCATAAAAGCTTGCCAGCATCGCGCTCATCGCGCCCGGATCGAAGGCTTCGGGCAGCGGGGGCTCCACGCCCAGAAGGCGCGCCGCCTCTTCCACGACTGCCGATTGGGGGCTGGGCAGATCATCAGCCAGATTGAAAATCCCGCTGGCGCCGGGCCGGTCCATGGCCCGCACCAGCGCCGAGGCGATGTCATCGGCATGGATACGGCTGAAGACATGGCCGGGCTTGATGATGCGCCGGGCACGCCCCTGCCGTAGTGCGTCAAGCGCGCTTCGGCCCGGTCCATAAATGCCCGCCAGACGAAAAATGCGCGCGCCTGCCGCCTGCCAGCCCGCTTCCGCTTCCATGCGCCGCACGGAACGCGCTTGCGTGGGATGGGCGGCGTCCCATTCAAATGCCCAGCCGCCGCGCCGGTCGCCATAGACACCCGTGGTGGACAGATAGCCGATCCAGCGCGCCTGCGCCGTTTTCGCATCCAGCGCGGGCAGGAATGGATCGCCGGCCTCGCCCGGCGGCGCACTGACCAGAATATGGCTGGCGGCGCGCATTGCCGCTTTCAGCGCGGCCCTGTCATCCATCTGGACGGGCGTGATGCCTTGCGCCCGCAAGGCATCTGCCTTGGCCGGGTCACGGGTTGTCGCGGTCAATTCGGCATGTCCGGCCAACGCTCGCGCTGTTGCACGCGCGACATAGCCAAAGCCCAGGAAGAGTACATTCATGGTATCACCCATAGACCGTGCCGCGTGCCTCGCGCTAGCGTGTCGGCGAGGAAGAGGGACAGGATACAGGCCGATGCGCAGCTTTCGCGGGATAGTATGGGGCACCGCCCTGCTGGCGGCCATCGCCGCACCGGCCATGGCGCAGGAGGCCGGGGCAAGCTTTGAGCAGCAACAATACGAAGCCTGCCTGAGCCTGATCAATGACAATGCCGAAGCCGCCTACGAGGAAGGGCTTGCCTGGCGGGCGCAGGGCGGCGGCTGGCCGGCCATGCACTGCATCGCGCTGTCACAGGTCGCGCTGGAGCAATACGGCATTGCCGCACGGCGGCTGGAGACCACTGCCGAAGGCGCCATTGTCGCCACGGATGCGACGCGCGCCATCATTCTGGGGCAGGCCGGTGATGCGTGGCTGGCCGCTGAAGAAGCGGCCAATGCCGAGCGCGCTTTCCGCCGGGGCCGGGATTTCGGCCCTGATGATGCCGGTCTGGCGCTGGGTGTGGCCGAGGCGGCAGCCCTTCAGGAGAACTGGGAGCTGGCAGAAGAGGCCGCATCGGACGCAATGCGTCTGGACGCCGGCCTGGCGCGAAGCTGGCGGGTGCGGGCTGAAGCGCGTCTCCAGCGCGGCGATCTTGATGGCGCTGCCAGCGATATCGAGCAGGCGCTCGCCCGGGACGATGAGAATATCGAGACGCTTGTCTTGCGGGGCCGCATCAATGATGCCCGCCGCCTTCAGGAGGGTTAGGGCCGTTTCGCAAACGCCGATACCCTGCCCGGCAGGTGATACCACACGCTTGCCGCGCCGCAATGCGCCGTTATCCTTGCAGCCATGATAGCGTCTATCACCTCATTCTGGCTGGCCCTGGTGCTGGCTTTGGCCGTACCGCCCGGCATCACCCTCAATCCTGAGGAGGATGAGGCGGAAGCGGGCGCCTACATGACGCTGGAAGAACGTCTTGATGAGCGCCTGGCAGCTCTGGCCGGCGCATCATCGGAATCAGAAGGCGAGACGATAGCCGACGAGGTGCGCTCCATCTGGCGGCAATCGGGCGGGGCGACAGCCTCACTCCTGCTGGACCGGGCCGAGCGCGGACTTGCCGAGCGTGACACAGATACGGCCGAGCGGGCCTACACGCATTTGCGCAATCTGGAGCCGGACTTTGCCGAAGGCTGGATCGCCTCGGCGCAGCTGGCCATGTCGGACGGTGACTGGGATTTCGCGCTGGATGCGCTCACGCGTGCTGTCGCGCTGGAGCCGCGCCGGTTTGACGCCTATGCCCTTCTGGGACGCACGCTGGAACAGGCCAGTGAACCGGAAGCCGCTCTGGCTGCGTATGAAGAGGCATTGCGTGTCCACCCATGGCACCCGCAGGCCCGTCAGGCCCGCGCGCGCCTCGAAGACCAGCTGGCAGGCCGTGCGCTTTAGACCCATCCTCATTGCTGCGTGTCTTGTGCTCCTCACCGCCTGTGCCGGAGGCCGAACCATGCCCAGTAGCGACGATCCGCTTCAGCCTGTCGGCCAGTTTATCGAGATCGGCGGCACACGCCTGCATTATCATATCACCGGGCCCGAGGACGCGCCGCCGGTGCTGGTCCTGCACGGGGCCTCGTCCAATTTGCGTGAACCGCTCACCGGGCTTGGCGATGCCCTGTCAGACGAGCGCGTGATCTGGCTGGACCGGCCCGGGCTCGGCCATTCGCAGCGCCCGTCCGGCGCATGGAACCCGCAGCGCGAAGCCACGCTGATTGCCGGTTTCCTGCAAGGGATCGACGCGGGGCCCGTCATTGTCGCCGGGCATTCCTGGGGCGGAGCGATAGCCTTGCGCCTTGCCATGGATCATCCGCAGGCCGTCTCCGGCATTGTGCTGATCGCGCCCGCCATTCGCGCCCATGTCGGCGAGGCTGCCTTTTACAACAAGGCCACACACTGGCCGGTCATCGGCACGCTGATCACCCGCCTTGTGGTGCCCACCTATGGACGCGCCCAGCTGGAATCAGCCGCCGCCAGCGCCTTCTCGCCCGAGCCGGTTCCGCAAAACTATGTCGAGGACACCGCTCTGGCACTGCTGCTGGAACCGTCCGTGTGGCGGGCCAATGCTGCCGACATGGCCCGTGTGAACGACCATCTGGAGGCCCAGGAGGGCCGATATGGCGAGATCACGCAGCCGGCCATACTGATTGCCGGGACCGAAGACAGTGTAGTCGCCACACCGCGCCATTCCGTGCCGGTAACGCAGACCATGCCCAATGCAGAACTGGTCCTGATCGAGGGTGCGGGCCACGCCCCGCACTTTGCCCATGCCGACCGCGTGGCAGAGGCTGTGCGCGCCGTGCACGCTCGCGCAAGAGGTGTGGATTAGCCTACACGCCCCCATTGCCCCGCAGGCCCTCGCACCGTAAGCCTCATGGCCAGATCAAAGCCCCTGCCAGATGAGGACGCCCCCATGGCCGAACCCTTCACTCAAGTCCCCGCCGATGCCTCCAGCGCGCCCGTTCAGGGCGGCACGCCCAAAGCCGACGAACAGCTGCGCGCCATCGTCGCGCGCATCGAGCGGCTGGAAGAGGAGAAGAAGGCGCTGATGGCCGATATCAAGGAGGTCTACGACGAGGCCAAGGGCAATGGCTTTGACGTCAAAGTGCTCCGCCAGGTCATCCGCATCCGCAAGCAGGACCGTCAGGAACGCATGGAAATGGAAGCGGTGCTTGAAACCTATCTCGGCGCGCTCGGCGATCTCTGATACGCTCGCGGTGCCATGAGCCGCGAAATAGACGACCGCAAGAAGAAAAAGGCCCTGCGCCGCCTGGACCGCGTGCGCCGCGCGCTCGCCGAGGCGCAAGCCGATGGTGACAGCGAGGCCGCCCGTGAGGCCCGCGCCCTTCTGACCGAATGGGAAGATGAATTCCTCGGCAGCGTCGAGGAGCGCCTCAATACGTTCGGGTCCGCCTTCACCGACCCGGAAAAAGGCGCGCTGGACGAACCTTTGTCCCAGCTTCAGGCCGCCAAGCTCAAAGAGCTGGAAGCCAAGGCAAAGGGCAAGGAGACCCGGCCCTGGCTGCGCTCCAGCTTCAAGCCGAAAGAGGGCGGCGCACGCTCCAGCTTTTCCTCGAAACGTCCTGAGCGGCGGTCCAGTACCCGCGATGTCAACGAGGATGTGGAGCCAGACTTCCCGGAGGCTTCACCCCCACCCGGCCCGCCTGACACGGAACACGTGCCGCGCCACGCACCGGCCTCGACAACACCCCCGTCACCGCAAAAGACCCGCCCGCGCTTTACCGTCATCAAGGGCGGGAAGGCGGAGTAGGCTTCGCCGCTACGCGTCCTCTCCCAGAGGGGTGAGTTTCACCTTGGTGATCTGGTTGCGGCGGCGCTCAATGATGTCGAACTGGACGCCGTGAAAGCGGAAGCGCTGGCCGGGCTCCGGGATGGTCTGCGCCTCGTGGATGACGATACCGGCGATGGTCACCGCCTCGTCATCGGGCAGATCCCAGTCGAGCGCCCGGTTGATCTCGCGAATGCCGGTGGCGCCATCCACGATTATCGAGCCATCCGCGTCCGGCCGGAACATTTCCGGTGGTGGCAGATCGTGCTCATCCTCGATTTCGCCGACAATCTCCTCGAGAATATCCTCCAGCGTCACCACGCCCTGCAGCGCCCCATACTCATCGACCACCAGGGCGAAGTGCTCCCGCTTGGCTCGGAACTCGTTGAGCTGGTCAAACAGTTCCTTGGTCTCCGGGACAAACCAGGGCTCGCGCTTGAGCGCATCGATATCGACCTTCGAGCTGTCCCCGCCTACCCCGTGCAAGGCGCGCGCAAGATCGCGCACATGCAAAATGCCGACAATATTTTCCGGTTCGCCCTGCCAGAGCGGCAGACGCGTATGCGGGCTGGTCAGGGCGCTTTCCACCAGTGTCTCGACCGGCTGGTCAATATCCAGCATGACAAGGTTCTTGCGGTGGACCATTACGTCATCCATGGTCAGCTCGCGCAAATCCAGAACCCCGCCCAGCATGTCACGGTCATGCTTGACCACGCCGCCTTCCTGCAGGTGCAGGTCGATCTGGCCGCGGATTTCCTCATGCGCCGACAGGACAGGGCCGGTCACGTCCGCGCCGATCAGGCGCAACGTGCCGCGCACGACTACCTGAACGCCGGCCACCACAGGCCCGAACACCGCCGTCACGATGCGGATCGGCAAGGATACGAACATGGCCAGCCGGTCCGGATTGGACAGGGCATAGGTCTTGGGCATCACCTCGGAGAACACCAGAACCAAGGCCGTCATGACCAGCGTGGCGATAGGCACACCCGCTTCCCCGAACATGGCGAGAAAAACCGCCGCCGCGATCGACGATGCCAGGATATTGACCAGATTATTGCCCAACAGGATCGCGCCGATCAGGCTCTCGCGGTCCTCGATGAGCAAACCGACGCGGGTGGCAGCGGCATTCCTGTCCTTCTCCAGTGCCAGCATGCGCGCCTTGGAGGTCGCCGTCAGAGCCGTCTCCGAGCCGGAAAAAAACGCCGACAGGATGAGCAGAACGAGGATGCCGGCAAACGCCCAGCCCATCCAGGGCTCGAACACGATGTCCATCTAGATTTCTCCTTGAAGGAAGGTTTCGATCTGCGCCGGGTCGTGACCGGTAGAGATAAAGACCTCGCCAATGCCGCGTGCCAGAATGAGGGTAATGCCCGCTCCGGCATTCTTCTTGTCCTGACCCATGCGCGCGGTCAGTGCCGATGGGGTATAGGGCCCGCCCGGCAGATCGCTAAGCGATACAGGCAGTCCCGCCCGCTGGAAAACGCTTGCCGCCCTTCTGGCCGCGCCGGGTTCGCACAGCCCGGCCTGCGCGGAAAACCGCAGCGCCATGACAATGCCGCAGGCGACCGCCTCCCCATGAATGAGCGCGCCCTTTTTCGCTTCCGCTTCAAAGGCATGGGCGAAGGTGTGCCCCAGATTGAGGAGGGCGCGGAGCCCGGCTTCGCGCTCGTCCTGCGCTACGATGCGCGCCTTGAAGCGCACCGCTTCGGCGATAAAGGGCACCAGGCCATCCAGCGCCAGCGGATCGCCCGGTACGGCTTCCATGCTGTCAAACAGCGCGCCACCCTCGATCAGGCCCGCCTTGACGATTTCTGCATAGCCGGCCGCCAGCTCACGCCGGGGCAGGCTTTCCAGAAAGGCGCTGTCTGCGATCACCAGATCGGGCTGATGAAAGCTGCCAACCAGATTCTTGCCATGACCGGTATTGATGCCGGTCTTGCCGCCGACCGAGGAATCCACCTGCGCCAGCAGCGTTGTCGGCATCTGGATGAAACCGCATCCGCGCTTCATGATCGCCGCGGCAAATCCGGCAAGATCGCCCACCGTGCCGCCGCCAAACGCGATCAGGCTTTCGGAGCGGGCCATTTCACGGTCCAGAAGCGCGTTCACAAGGTCACGCACCCCGTCCCAGGTTTTCACGCCCTCACCGCCATCCAGCGCGATGATATCCGCCGTCAGTCCTGCCCCTGCCAGCGCCGCATCCAGGCGGGGTTTGTGCGCACGCAGGGCGGCCGAATCCGCAGCGATAATGGCGCGGCCTTTCGGGCAGAGGTGTTCAAGCTGCGGCACAGCCGCCTCAAGCGCGCCTGCGCCTGCCAGCACCTCGTAACGCTTCGAAGCCGTGTCTACCGGGATACGGAAAAGCTCGCTCACGCGTCTTGCGCCTCCACACGCGCTGCCATCGCATCAATGATGGCGGTAACACCGGCATCATGCGGTGCGCCCGGCGATTCAATATGAATATCAGCCTCGGCATAAATGGGTGCGCGCTCGGCCAGAAGCCTCTCCATCACGGCGCGCGGGTCTTCAGTCTTAAGAAGCGGGCGTGTATCGCGCCGCTGGACGCGTTCCATGAGCGTGTCGATATCGGCCTGCAGCCAGACCGACAAAGCCCGTTCTTTGAGAAGAGTCCGCGTCTGCGGGTCGATAAAGGCACCGCCTCCCAGCGCAATCACAGCCCGGCCGGACTCTTCGATCAGGCGGGCGATGACCCGCCGCTCCCCGTCACGAAAAGCGGCTTCGCCGAAATCGGCAAATATGTCCGACACGCTGCGGCCGGCGGCCTCTTCCACTTCATGGTCGGAATCGTGGAACTGCCAGCCCAGCCGGTCGGCCAGGCGCCGGCCGATTGTGGTCTTGCCGGCCCCCATCAGGCCCACCAGAGCAACCGGACGTCCCAGTCTCTTTGCGATATTCACACGGTTCATGATGCTCCAACGCTATAAGCCCGCAGCACATAATGAGCAATTACCGCGTGCGATGTCTGGAAAACGCCGCATTGTCCGCGCTAGTGTAGATAATCGCGAACCGCATCCAGCCACGAGGGGCGCTCATCATGCGCGGACTGCTGATAGGAGTGGGCATCGGCGTCATTTGCGTCGGGGCCATTTTTGCCATCCTGATCGTCATGGCCGACACCATGACACCGGAGCAGAGCGAAGTGCGTGTCGAGGTGACTGATGCGCTCGGCGATTAAGACACTGGTCCTGTGCGCGGCCCTGGCCGGAGCACCCGCGCTCGCGCAGCAACCCGGCAGTACGATCGAGGTCGAGGAGCTGGGGGCCGTTGATCCGTTCCAGGTCGGCTCACGCAATGTGCTGCCATCCAATATCTGGGTATCGAGCGATTCAGAGGCACTGCGCGCGATCCTGACCGGTTTGCCCGCCAGCGATAGTGATGGCTGGCAGCAAGGCGGAGCAGCACGGCTGGCCGAACGGGTATTGCTGGCGTCTGGCGAGCCGCCGCGTGGCGGACGTGATGACTTTGCGCTGGCTGCCTTGCGCGCAGACCGGGCGCTGGCTGCCGGACGCGCCGAGCAGGTTTACCAGCTTCTGGAGCGCACGCCGCGCCTCAACGAATCCAGCGCGCTCTCGCGCCTGCACGCCGAGACGGCCTTTGCGCTGGGCGAAGCCGATGCGGCATGCCGCACCGCCGACGCGCTGCTGCGGGGCCGTGACGAACCCTACTGGCTTCGTGCGCGCGCCACCTGCCTTGCCTTTGCGGGTAATCTGCCGGCCGCAGAACTGACGGCCGATCTGGCAAACGGCGCCGAAGGTTCAGGCAATTTCAGAACGCTGTTTGATGCACTGGTACTCGAGCGCAGCTTGCCCGCTGGCACACGCGCCAGCACCGGGCTGGAGCTGGCCATAGCCATCGCGCTCGCGCCCGGAGAATCGATCGCTGTCGCCGAGGGCGCTCCTGTCTGGCTGGAACGCGCCGCAGAGCGCACCGGCCCGGCCATTACCTTGCCAGAAATTCTTGACGAGGCACTGGAAGCGGCCATGGCCATGAATGGCGCAGACCGCGCCGCCGCGCTCGCCGCCATTGCCCAGCAGGATATTGACCGGCTGATTGCAGCCGAGGCGCTGGCTGCCAGGCTCGACGACGCGGTTAGCGAAGGGCGCTTTGCCGAGGTGGCGCGCGCCTATGCGATCGAAATTGAAACCATCCCGATTACGGAGCAGACGCTGGCCCATGGCCCGCGCTTCGTGCTGGCGCTGGCGCTTGAAGGCGAGATCGAAACCGCCTGGCGCTGGCGAGAAGCGCTGCTGTCCGGGCCGGAGCCCGAGCGCCCTGCCGTCATGGCAGGTGAAGGCTGGTCCGAAGCGGCACCCGGTCAGCCGGGCAGCCTGACACCGCCCCCTCCCGCCTATAATTCCTATCCTGAGCCCGACCCGTGGGAGCCGCCTGCACCGGCGGTCATGGTCGCTCTGGATGCGGCAATCGGGATAGCCGCCGACGACATCAGTTCCGGCCCGTTTGCCGCCGTTCTGGCCGCGCGCGCAGAGTCTGCCGGGCCTGAACGTCTCGCCCAGCTTGCCGGGCTTGCAGCTTTGGGAGCCACGGTGCCTGAAGAGGTACGTATCCAGCTGGCGGAGTCCGGCGGCGGCAACGCGGACCAGGAGGCCGGTTTGGCCGCCATGGCGCTGCTGTCCCTGATGAACGGATCGGAGGCGGAAAGCCTGCTTCTGGCTGCCGCGCTGATCGAGGCCGGCGATGGCAATGCGCGCAGCTATGCGGTGGCCTGCTTTCTTCTGGAACGCGCGGGCTACCGGGCTGAAGCCCTGCAACTGATACTGGAGGCACTGGCTGAGGAGACCGCGTGAGCGCGCCGCACATAGCGCTTTTCCTCGACATGCTGAGCGCCGAACGCGGTGCCGCCGCCAACACGCTCGCCGCCTATCGCCACGATCTGGATGATGCCTCGCAGCGCCTGTCGCGCCTTGGCACCTGTCTGGACGATGCGTCGCCTGCCCATATCGAGGGATTGATGCGTTCGCTGGCAGCTGACGGGCTCAAACCCGCCACCGCCGCGCGCCGCCTGTCCGCGCTCAAGCGCTATTACCGCTTCCTGCTGAAGGAAGGCGTGCGCAGCGATGACCCCACCGCCGGACAAAAAGGCCCCAAACAGGCCCGCGCCTTGCCCAAAATCCTCTCCGAAGCCGAGGTGGGCCGCCTGTTTGACGCCGCAGACACGATAGAGGGCGCGGCAGGGCTGCGCCTGCGCGCGGCTCTGGAGCTGCTCTATGCGGGCGGGCTTCGCGTCAGCGAGCTGGTGACCTTGCCGATTGCCGCTTTCTCGCGCGCAGAGCGCTATCTGGTCGTCACCGGCAAGGGCAACAAGGACCGTATCGTTCCGCTGACGCCCTCTGCCCTGGAGGCAGTCGATGCCTACAGGCAGGTGCGCGAGGACTTCCTGCCGGGCAAGGCCTCGCCCTTGCGCGCCCGCGCCGAGCGCTATCTGTTCTGCTCGGTGAGCGCAAAGGGCGGTCATCTGACCCGTGAGCGCTTTGCCCAGATGCTGGGCGATCTGGCCGTGAAAGCCGGGCTGGACCCGGCGCGCGTCTCACCCCACGTGCTGCGCCATGCATTTGCCACGCATCTTCTGGCCAATGGCGCGGATCTGCGCAGCCTGCAGACCCTGCTGGGTCATGCCGATGTCTCCACCACTGAAATCTACACCCATGTGCTCGAGGCGCGCCTGCGCTCGCTGATGGAAGACGCCCATCCGCTGAGCCGGGACCGGCCCTGATCACCGCCGCCGGGCAAGCATCGCCCAGATTACCGCCAGCACCGGCGCACACAAAAGGGCCGACCCCGCCGCGTCGTGCAACGTCCCGCCCAGAAGCGCAATTACCAGACCGGCAAAGCTCGACACCGCAATCACGCACGGCCAGGCAAATACCCGCGCCAGCAGAGCAAGACGGGCGGACGGCGTAACGCGCATCGTCATGCGCCTTGCCGCGTAGCCGCAGCCGCCAGTAGAGGTCGCCGCGATGAACGCCTGCGCGCGATCCACAGATACAGCCCGCTGACCAGCACCACGATGGTGGCGATATCCAGCAGCGCCCACAGGATTTTCAGGGGCAACCCGCCATAATCGCCAAAATGCAGAGGCTGGGACAAAGACAACATCTTCACATACCAGGGCATTTCGCGAAGCCCGGCAAATTCGCCGGTCTGTGCGTCCACCAGTACCGGCGCAATCAGATGTTCGGTCACAGCGCTATTGCCATGCAGGAAGATGGCGTAGTGAAAGTCGGTCGAGAAGCCGCCGCCGGGAAAGGCGACAAATTGCAGCTGCATGTCCGGTGCCGCTTCAACAGCGCGCCGCACGGCGCTGTCCAGCGAGGCCATCGCGTCAGGATTTGGCACCTCACGCTCGCCATACGGCGCGATCAGATCGGCCAGCGCGTGCGATCGCCAAGTGTCGTATATCGGCGTGGCGAGCGTGTTGATCACGCCGGTCACGCCCACCACCATCACCCAGGCCAGGATCACCACGCCCAGCAGATTGTGATAATCGAGCCATTTCACGCGCGCCGAGCGCTGCACCCTGACCACGCCAAAGCTCTGCTTGCGGGTAAACGGCCAGTACAGGACAAGGCCCGAAATTATGGCGGCAAGGAACGCCACGCCCATCGCCCCCAGAAACAGCATGCCCGGCAGGCCAAGGAACATGTCGGTATGAAACTGCAGGAGAAAGTCCATGAACCCGCCCGCATCGGCCGGGGCGGGCACCATATCGCCGCTGGTGGCATCGAAGCGCTCGAAATGCATCTGTGAGCCGGGCGCATCGGGTACCGGCCCGGTCGTCACGTTGACGACCGGGCGATCGGTATCAAAGCTCATGAAGAGCGGCACCTCGCCGGGCCGGTTTTCCAGCGCGCGGTCAAGGATGGTATCGAGATCCAGACGCGGCCCGTCCGGATTGGCCGGTGTCCATTCGTGCGGGTTGAGCGCGGCCTCGAACTCGTCATGAAAGATCAGAGGCAGCCCGGTCACGCACAGCATCAACAGGAAGGCCGTACACACCAGGCTTGTCCAGGTGTGCACAAACGACCAGGCCCTGATGGTGCTTGCGGTCATGGGATCATTCAGCCTTAAGCGGGCGCGGAACGCCCGCTTAAGGCCCTTGCCTAGAAGCTGGCGGACGCCGAGATGCGCAGCGTCCGGGGCGCACCCTGGACGAGATAATTGGCGCCGGGGAAGCCACCGGTGGACGCCCAATACGCTTCATCGAATACATTCTCCAACCTGGCGCGCAGTGCCAGCTCGCGCCCGTCAACGGTGAATGTGTAGCGCACACCGGCATCAACGCGTGTCCAGTCGGGAATGCTTACCGTATTGGCCGCGTCGATATACTGGCTGGATGTGTGCAGCACACGCCCGTCCAGTGTCAGGCCGGAGACACCCGGCACATCCCATTCCGCATTGAGATTAAGCTGGAGATCGGGGACGCCGATGGGCGTATTGCCTTCGTTGACACCGCCTTGCGTCCGCGACAGCTCGGCATCGAGCAGCGTTGCGCCGCCAATCAGCCGCACCCCTTCAATCGGCGTTCCGAACATGGACAGCTCGAGGCCGCGCGTCGTCTGCTCACCGGAATCGGTGAAGACATCGCCTAGGACGATGGCATTGGGCCGCGACAGTTCGAACACGGACAGCACCGCGCCGAACGAGCCGCTATCATACTTGATACCCGCCTCCACCTGTTCGCCGCGGAAAGGCGCCAGCACTTCACCGGCATTGCTGATCGGCGTGCCGCCAGAGTTTGCCGGCGCGATCTGCCCGGGCTGCAGGCTTTCAGCATAATTGGCATAGAGCGAAATCTGGTCGGACGGACGGAACACCAGGCCCAGGGCCGGTGTCACCGCATCATCGCTGTATTGCGAGAGCTGGGCGCCGGTATTGTAATCATATGTGGTTGTCTCGATGTCCTGGAAGCGCACGCCCAGCGTCGCGAGGACCCGGCCATCAAGGATGGACACGATGTCGGCGAGGGCAAAACTGCGATTATCGACATCTTCGGTGGTCAGCGGATTGGACAGATCGCCGCCAATGAAGAAGTCGGGCACCGGCGGGGCTACATCCACCGGGTTGTAGAGATCGCCCGAGAAGCCTGCAAATTCGGAGAAAGCATAGGCGTTCTGCGACTCCAGCCGGATCGCCGAAGCCGAGGCGATCAGGCGATGGGCAGCCGGGCCGGTCGCGAAATCGGCGCGCAGGCCGATATCGGCTGACACCACATTGTCCTCTCGCGTATTGTCAAACCGGTAGGCGCTAGTCGTACCGTCTGCGAGCGCGGACGGGTTGGCGAGCACATTGGCTTCTTCGCCGTTGCGCGCACCCGCCGCCGCCCAGCCGGACAGCCAGCCGGTGAAGTCCATTTCCGCGCGGACCACACCGAATAATTGCTGCTCATCGGTATAGGTCCAGCGCTGGGCGTAATTGGTGGTGGAGTCCGGCGCATCCGGGATGGCGCCAAGAGGTGTCACTTGCGGTCGCGGGGCGTCGATATGATGGTCCTGATAGCCGATATCGGCCGACAGGCGCACTCGCTCGCCGCGATAATCACCACCGAGCGAAAACACGGACAGCGAACGGTCCTGATCCTCGATGGCCGTCTCGCCGCTGCGCCCTGCCACATTAAGGCGCAGGCCAAACGCGTCTGCCTGTCCGAAACGGCGCGCAATATCGGCCGCGCCATAGACATGGGCAGAGGATTCATAGCCCAGTGTCAGCCGGTTGAGATCCTCCTCCGGCGCGCGCTTGGCGACCAGGTTGAACGCGCCGCCTGCGCCGCTGCCGCCCGGTGATGCGCCATTCAGGAAGGAATTGGCGCCGCGGAACACTTCCACACGCTCGATGAACTCGGCCGCCACATACTGGCGCGGAAGAATTCCGTACACGCCGTTATAGGTGATGTCGTCGGAATAGACCGGGAAGCCCCGGATGACATAAAGCTCCTGGAAATTGCCGAAGCCCTTGGCCACGCGCACCACCGGATCATTCTCCAGAACATCGCCGACGCTGCGCGCCTGCTGGTCGCGTATCAGAATGTCGGTATAGGCCGTGGCGCTGAACGGCAGATCCATCATGTCGATATTGCCCAGCAGGCCGGCGCGCGCACCGCGCGCGACCTGGCCGCCAGCATAGAGATCGGCAAGGCGCACCTGCGAACCGCCCGTCACGATGATAACCTCGCGTACCTCACCGGCCTGAACAATGCCGGTATCGGTATTCTGGGCGTAGGCGGGCGCGATCAGGCTGGCAAAGGCGAGGCAGACGCCTGCGCGGTAACTGGCTTTCTTCACGGCGATACCCTTTCCCCTCGCGGGGTGAGAATGATTTTGCGAGTTATTCGCAATATACGGAAGACGCGTCAACCGGCCCGCTCAGCGGTATCGGGCTTGCCGGCAGGCGCGCATCAGCAGCAGCGGGCTGTGATTGCGAAAGGGGTGAGGCGCGGCTAGTTTGCGCGTTCGGCCAGCGATCCTTGGCCGGCAGCCTTCATCCAAGGGGATCCATGTCCAACCCGACGCGCACCTATCTTGATTTCGAACGTCCGATTGCCGAGCTCGATGCCAAAATCGAGGAATTGCAATCGGTCTCCGAACGCAATGGCGAGGATGCGCCGAACGTGGCAGATGAAGTCGCCAAGCTGCGTCAGAAGTCAGCCGATCAGCTCAAACAGCTCTACGCAAAGCTGGATCCGTGGCGCAAGACCATGGTCGCACGCCACCCCGAACGCCCGCATTTGCGCGACTATCTGGCGGGCCTGATCACCGATTTCGAGGAATTGTCCGGCGACCGCCGCTTTGCCGAGGATCATGCCATTGTCGGCGGGCTGGGCCGTTTCCGGGGCCGCGCGGTCGTGGTGATGGGCCATGAGAAGGGTCACGACACCCAGACGCGCCTGAAGCACAATTTCGGCATGGCGCGCCCTGAAGGCTACCGCAAGGCGGTGCGCCTGATGGACCTGGCCGACAAGTTTGGCCTGCCCGTCCTGACCTTTGTCGACACCGCAGGCGCCTATCCGGGCGTCGGCGCCGAGGAGCGCGGCCAGTCTGAAGCCATTGCCCGCTCGACCGAGCGCTGCCTGACGCTGGGCACCCCCATCATCTCGGTCATCACCGGCGAGGGCGGATCGGGCGGCGCGGTCGCGCTGGCCTCTGCCAATACGGTGATGATGCTGGAACACTCCATCTATTCGGTGATCTCGCCGGAAGGCTGCGCCTCGATACTCTGGCGTGACGGGGCCAAGGCCCGCGATGCGGCCATCGCCATGAAAATCACGGCGCAAGACCTGATCGGCCTGAAAATCATCGACAAGATCATCCCCGAGCCGGTAGGCGGCGCGCACCGCGACCGCACTCACACGATCAAGGCCGTCGGCGACGCGATGGAAGAAAACCTCTCCAGCCTTGAAGGGCTCGATCCGGCCACGCTGCGCAGGAAGCGCCGAGAGCGCTTCCTGGCTATCGGGCGTACGCTGATCGAACCGGCGGCCTAGGCTTTCCCTTTCCCTCTTGATTTTTCCGGCCGAAAGGCGTCTCTGGCACACCCGAAATACTCAATATGAGCAAAAGGGGCGACATGCCGGCCTTTCATAATCTTTACCGCCACGGCTTTGTGCGCGTTGCAGCCTATGCGCCCCATGTCGCGCTGGGCGATCCGGCGCAAAACGCACAGCGCCTCATCGCGCTAGCACATGAGGCTGACGCGGCGCGTGCGGGACTGGTTCTCTTCCCCGAGCTATCGCTCACCGGCTATGCGCTCGATGATCTGCACCATCAGGCGCTCATGCTGGCCGCCGCAGAGCAGGCGGCAGAAGATCTTCTCACCGCTTCTCGTGAGCTGATGCCGGTAATCATTGCCGGCGCGCCTGTCGTGGCAAACGGACAGCTTTATAACTGCGCGCTGATCATCCATCGCGGACAGCTTCTGGGCATTGTCCCGAAAACCTATCTGCCCAATTACCGCGAGTTCTACGAGAAGCGCTGGTTTGCCGAAGGCGGCGCGGCGATTGCCAGCCATGTGCGCTATGCCGGCCAGGACGCAGCCTTCGGGACAAAGTTGCTGTTCGCGGCAGATGATTTGCCCGGCTTCAGCTTCATGGCGGAAATCTGCGAGGATTTGTGGGCCGTTCATCCGCCCAGCCTCGACGGAGCGCTGGCAGGCGCCAGCATCATGGTCAATCTGTCGGCCTCCAACGCGCTGATCGGCAAGGCGCGCGAGCGCGAGGCACTGGTGCGCGTGCAATCCCAGCGCACGCTGGGCGCCTATATCTTCGCTGCGTCCGGGCCGGGCGAGAGCACGACCGACCTGACCTGGGACGGCCAGACGCTTACCTGCGAGCTGGGCGAAACCATCGCCCAAGGCCCGCGCTTTGACGACAATGGCGGGCTTGTCACCGATATTGATGTCGAACGCATCACGCAGGACCGCCTGCGCTTTTCCACCTTCCGCGATGGCGCGCGCCATGCGGCAGAGCGCCTGACCGGCTGGCGAAAGATCAGCTTCACGCTCGCCCCGCCTGTGGACGAGACCCTGTCTCTGGAGCGCGCGATAAAGCGCTTCCCGTTCGTGCCGTCTGACCCGGACCGACTGGATGAAGATTGCTTCGAGGCATGGTCGATACAGGTCGAGGCACTGGTTCAGCGCCTGCGTTCCAGCGGCATAAAGCGCGCCGTGATCGGCATTTCCGGCGGGCTGGATTCCACGCAGGCCCTTATCGTCACGGCGCGCGCCTTTGACCGGCTGGACCTGCCGCGCACAGACATTCTGGCCTACACCCTGCCCGGCTTTGCCAGCAGCGCCGCGACACGCGATCAGGCCATCGCGCTCGCCGATGCGCTGGGGGTGACGCGCCGCGAGATCGATATCCGTCCGGCTGCGCAGCGTGTGCTGGCCGATCTCGGCCATCCCTATGCGGACGGCAAGGCCGATTACGACGTGACGTTTGAGAATGTGCAGGCGGGCCTGCGCACCGATTACCTGTTCCGCGCGGCCAATCATGAGGGCGCGCTGGTCATCGGCACGGGCGATCTGTCCGAAGCCGCGCTGGGCTGGTGCACCTATGGCGTGGGCGATCACATGTCGCATTACAACGTCAATGCGGGCCTGCCCAAGACGCTGATCCAGCATCTGATTGCCTGGGCGGCGCGCACAGGCCGGGCGGGTGAGGCGGCAAACCCTGTGCTGGAGCGCATTCTGTCTACCGAAATCTCGCCAGAGCTCATACCCGCAGGAGAAGACGGCACCATCCAGAGCACGCAAGGCGTGATCGGGCCCTACCCCTTGCAGGATTTCACCTTGCACTATGTCGTGCGCTACGGGTTCGGGCCGGAGAAGATTGCCTTCCTGCAGGAAAGCGCCTGGGGCGAAAACTCGCGCAGCGACTGGCCCGGCCATGTGCCAGAGGCCGACAGGCACCACTATACAATGGCCGATATTCTCAAATGGCTGGATGTGTTTCACACCCGCTTTTTTGGCCAGAGCCAGTTCAAACGCTCCGCCGTGCCCAACGGGCCCAAACTCACCTCTGCAGGCGCCCTTTCCCCGCGCGGGGATTGGCGCATGCCCTCTGACATGAGCGCCAAGCTGTGGCGCGAGGCGATTGCCCGGCTGAAGGACGAGCTGGGGGTTTAAGGCGGCCCATTACTGAAATCCCGGACGAGCGAAGCGGGAACCGGGGCCTCTCTGCCCGTTCTCCTGCACCTGGTCCCGGATCGCACTGCGTGCGTCCGGGATTTCAGCTGAGGGAAAACAAAAAACGCCCGCGTGCCAGGGGAAAAGCACGCGGGCGTCTTCACGTTAGTCTGCTGGCAAGGCCGCGGCGCTTATGCGGCAGGGGAAAACCGCGCGCCTCGGCGCCAGCCAGCCTTCGCTCCGTCAGCGGAGCGGTATGCGCTGTTATGCGGCCTTGTTCTTCGAGCCGCCGATCAGCTTGGTGCCGGACTTGCCGTTAATGGCAATCTGGCGGGGCTTTTTCTCTTCTGGAATCTCGCGCTCAAGTCTGAGAACCAGAAGCCCGTTTTCAAGGTGCGCATCACGCACCTGAATGTGATCAGCCAGGTGGAAGCGGCGCTCGAAGGAACGCTCGGCAATGCCACGATGGATGAACTGGCGCGGTTCGCCAGCATCGCTTTCGCGCTTGCCGGACACCATCAGCACATTTTCCTGCACCTGAATGTCAAGGTCGGCCTCGCCGAAACCGGCAACAGCCAGCTCGATGACATATTCGTGCTCATTGAGCTGTTCGATATTGTAGGGCGGGTAGCCATTACCCGCTTCCTGCTTGGCCGCCGAGTCGATCATGTTGGCCATACGGTCAAAGCCGACAATCGTGCGGTATAGGGGTGTGTAATCGATAGTACGCATGAAGATCCTCCTTCAGAAGCGATCAGTTTGACGCGGCCCGTTTTTAACTGCGCACCTCTCGTGAGCATGCGGCAGGCGAGTCGCGCCTGTTGGTTTCACACTGTGCCGGAACCCGTTATGGCGCCCCGGCCATCCAGACATGGGTAGATGAATTGCGGTGTGCAAGAGGTCTGGCGGCGTGTTTTTTGGGATTTTGCCAGAGCGCGCTGGAGCGCTAGTCTTGAGGCTCGATGCGCATTCGTGACCGGCACGGATGCCCACGCGAAAGGGATACACCGCATGCGCCTTTCACTTGCCGTTTCTGCTCTCGCCCTGTGCCTGCCGCTTATGGCTTGCGGTGACAGCGCCGACACCGAAGCACCCGCGACCGGCGCTATCTCTGAAGACACTGCTGGCGAGGCCACACAAACGCCTGCCGAGGACAGTGAGGCTGAAGGCGATGCGCAACAGGCCCCGTCCTCCGCAGCAGAGCTTTCTGCTGACGATGCATCGGGAGAAGCAGCGCCAATGTCCACCGAGGCGCAAACCGGCTCGCTGGCCTGGGCGGTGGCGGGTGAGTGGCGCGCTGACGCGGTGACCCGCGATGTCTGGCGCCACCCGGCAGAGACGTTGGAGTTTTTCGGCGTCGATCCGTCGGGCACCATAATCGAGATCTGGCCTGCCGGCGGCTGGTATACTCAGGTGCTCGCCCCATGGATTGCCGCCAATGACGGCACCTATGTCGCCGCGCATTTTCCCGCCGATGGCAATGCGCAGACCCAGGCCTTTATTGACGGGTATGTAGAACGCTTCTCGGCGCCCCTGTTCGGCGAAATCGAGATCGCCGCTTTCGGACCGGAAACCGGTCCCATCGTGCCGGATGGCAGCGCGGATGCCGTGCTGACCTTCCGCAATGTGCACAACTGGATGGCGCGCGGTTTTGCCGAGAAGGCCTTTGCCGATTTTTACGCTGCCTTGCGGCCCGGTGGCATACTGGGCGTTGTTGAACACCGCCTGCCGGCCAGCCAGCCGCAGGATCCGCGCGCTTCATCGGGCTATGTCCAGGAAGATTATGTCGTGGCACTGGCAGCCGAAGCCGGGTTCGAACTGGTCAACGCTTCGGAAATCAACGCGAATGCCGCCGACACGGCCGACCATCCGTTTGGCGTCTGGACGCTGCCGCCGGTCTTGCGCACCTCGCCGCGCGGTGAGGAACCGGACCCGGACTTCGATACCGCACCCTACGAATCCATCGGAGAATCCGACCGTATGACGCTGCTATTCCGCAAACCGGAAAGCTCAGGTCAGGAGTGATCGGGGCCTTCGCGACGACGCTTATTGCGGTCCTGTTTCTGACCGGAGCAGGACCGGCTGCGGCAGGGGCGCCGCCTGCCGAGGCACTGAACCCGTACCCGGCTGACCGGCTGCTTCCCTTCTGGAGGCAATACACCCTCAGCCATGATCCGGGCGCAGAGGAAGCGATGTTCACGCCTGCCTACCGGCTGGACCCGCCGCCCGATACCGGCACGCAAAGCTCCGGCTTCTGGCTGGAAGCCCCTGACGGCGCGTTGCTGGCGTTGGACGTCGACCGGCAAGGCTATCTAGTGGTGCCGGAAGCGGCGCGCTCAGACGGCTTTTTCAGCCGCGATACCCGCATACTGCATGATGGCGACAGACCGTTGCCGGCGATACGCCTGGAAATCCATGCGCGGCTGGAGCCCGGCCAGCGCTATGCGGTTGGCGATCTGGCGGCTCTGGTCAGTGAAGTGGACCAGTTTCAGCGCTCGGCGATGGGCTTTGCTGCCCTGATGGCCCCGCGTTTTGATGTGGTCGTGTTTCGCTTTGACGGGCCTGCCCCTGATGGCTGGCATGTCACCGCGCGGGGCGAACGCCGCCCGCTCGGTGCGCTGCACGATACACTATTCGTGCGCATGACGGGCAGAGTGGCGCGTACCGGCGGCGAGATCATACTGGACGCGGCGCCGCACACGGTCGTGCTGGAAGCGCGTTAACGCGCAGCAGGAGCCAGAAGCGCCAGCAATTGCGTGTGGAGCGCTTCGCTGGAGGCGGCCACGACCTGTCCGCCTTCATGGGCCGGACCGCCCTGCCAGTTGGTCAGGACACCGCCTGCCCCTTCCACAACCGGGACGAGCGCGGCCACATCCCATGTCTTCAGCCCGGACTCGATGACAAAATCCAGCCCGCCTTGCGCGACCATGGCATAGCCATAGGCATCCAGCCCGTAACGCATCAGCCGCGCACGCGCACGGACGCTCTGGAAAACTTCCGCTTCTGCCCCCCCGAAGAGATACGGGTCGGTGGTTTCTCCAATCGCCTCGGCGAGCGAACGGGCCGCGTGGGTCTGCAAGGCCAGGCGTTGTGTACCGCGTTCCAGACAGGCGCTGCGTCCGGCCTTGCCGGTTGAGCCGAAAAACCGCTCCCCGATATGGGGCTGGTCAATCACCGAGAGGACAGGGCCGGTCTCGTCAGCCAGTGCGATAAGAACGCACCAGCTGGGCAGACCGGCCAGAAAGGCACGCGTGCCGTCGATCGGATCAATGATCCAGGTGCGGCCCGAGCGCGACGGCTTCGGGGCGTCTTCCTCCCCCAGAATGCCATCATCCGGGCGGTGCTCTGCCAGCAGGGCGCGGATAGCCGCCTCGGCAGCCTTGTCTGCGGCGGTGACAGGATCAAAGCCGCTTTGCGCCTTGTTCTGCGCCACCACGCCATTGCGAAAATACGCCAGGCTGGCCGCCCGCGCCGCGTCTGCCAGCAGCGCAATCAGCGCACGGTCGCTTTCGTATGGATCCAAGACTGGCCCCCCGTCCACAGGCAATTCACCTCACGCCACAGACAGTCAACCGCAGAGACAGACCGGCGTCAGGCCTGTCCGGTATCGGGGCTGCGGGCGGAGGGGTCAAGCGCGGTCTGGAGCGTCTTGGCCAGATCCAGCAGGCGCTGCCGCGGTGCCCGGCCCAGACGGTAATAGGCCCGCACCAGCTCCATGGTTTCTCGCCGCGACAGCAAATCGGTGTGGACACTCCGGGTTGCTCCGTCGCCATTAAGGCCTTCGTAGAAGTGCTCCACCGGAGCCCCGAGTGCCTGGGAAATCTCGTAAAGCCGGCTGGCCGACATACGATTTATCCCGGTCTCGTATTTGTGGATTTGCTGAAAGCGTATTCCGACCCTGTCAGCCAGCTCTTTTTGCGTCAGGCCCATCAGCCGCCGCCGGCGGCGCAGCCGCTCGCCGACATGGCGGTCGATATCCGGGCGCTGGCCGTTCATTGCCGCGCCGCTTGCTGCACCAGATTGCGCCGTATCCGTTTGCATCTTGCCCATCGCCTCTGCTGACCAGCGCGATTCGCGCCATGGGCCAGCATTAGCGTGCTTCGACGCAATAAACAACTTATGGTTTATTCGGCGGCAAGCGTTTGCGCCCCGTAAGAGTCCTGCAAGGCCGAAATGAACGCTTCCAGACGGCCTTTGAGGGACGCAAAGCCGCCATGCGGCTCGGTTGTAAGCTCATCCATGTAGAGGGCCCGGCTGATCTCGATCTGCAAGGCGTGGCGTCCCTCTGCGGGCTGGCCATAATACTCGGTCGCAAATCCGCCCGCATAGGGGCGGTTGCGCACCACCTTGAACCCCAGCGAGCGGAAAATGTGCTCGGCCTGATCGGTCAGATCCGGACTGCATGATGAGCCGAACCGGTCACCCAGCACGATATCGGCGCCGCGTGCGCTGGCGGCCGGCATGGAATGGCAGTCAATCAGCACGCTGCGGCCGAACTGGTCGTAGGCGGCGCCAAGCTCGGCGGCCAGCGCCTGGTGATAGGGCCGGTAGCATGACGCCAGACGGTCAAACGCCTCTTCAAGCGGCAACATGCCGCCATAGATGGCGCAGCCATCACCGGCAAGGCGCGGGATAACGCCCAGACCCGCCGAAGCACGCTGGCTGACCCGTCCGCTTATCGCATGGACGCGGGCGCCGAACAGAACCGGATCAAGCTCGTACTCGGCCCTGTTGGGGTCAACATAGGACCGGGGAAACAGGGCGCGTACCAGCGGCGCGCCCAGCGATGGCGCCGCGCTGAACAGCACATCGATATGCGCGTCTTCAGACCGGCGCAGAATTTTGAGCGGCAGGGCCGAACGGCCCAGGAATGCCTCAGGGTAGTCAGACCCCGAATGAGGCGAGGCGAAGACAAGTGCGCAGCGCCGGATCTCTGGCCGAACAACGTCGATCGCGCTCGATTCACAGGCGGCGGAAGATGGGAGATCAGACAGGCTCATTCTTCTATCATCACGCGCCAGCACGCAGCGTCAATCACTTCACCGGCCAGCGGGCGCAATTATCACTGCAAGAGGCCATTCGCGTTCAACGGAATTTTACCTCCTTGCCCTAGAGTGGCGTTGCGGTGGATAAAATAACTCCAGAGGGGACGGGCCATGGCCAAGATACTGCTCGCAGAAGACGACGATTCCATGCGTGACTTTCTCGCCAAGGCGCTGACCCGCGCCGGGCATGAAGTCGAGAGCGTGGCCGATGGCGAGGAAGGCCTTGATGCGCTGGGCGAGAGCGCCGGCACATTCGAGCTGCTGCTTACCGATATCGTGATGCCCGGCGTCGATGGCATCGAGCTGGCACGGCGCGCCGCCGAGATCGATCCCGGCCTGAAGATCATGTTCATTACCGGCTTTGCCGCTGTAGCGCTCAATGCCGGCCTGTCGGCCCAGCGCGAGGCCAAGGTGCTCTCCAAGCCCTTCCACTTGCGTGACCTCGTCGACGAGGTCGCCCGGGCGATGGAAGCGGCGTAAAGCTTCAGCACGAACGCTTGCACAGCCAGATCGGGCGGGCTATATCGCCCGCTCGTTTCGCACCTTGATTGCGGACGGGGCGCGTAGCTCAGTTGGTTAGAGCGCTACGTTGACATCGTAGAGGTCACAAGTTCGACTCTTGTCGCGCCCACCATTTTCCTGTCTTCCTTCGCTTGCGCTCAGTCGGTTCCGCGAAAAGTCGCGGACGCGCGTTCGCGCTTTTCAGGCCCCTTTGCGGCCTGCAAGGCCGACCGGCCGCCCGAGCTCATGCGAGGCGCGACGCACGGATGTGCGGAGCACCACTTGAAGACCATCACTTAAATCGCCCTGAGCTTTTCGACGATCACGGCCGGTGGCGGACAGGGCGTACGCGGCAAGGATGTGGTCGCCCAGGCATAAATCATCCGCCCGCCGGTCAGCGCTTCATCGCCTCTGAATATGCCCATGCGGAAAGTGGCCGAACTGTTTCCGACCCGTTCCAGGCGCACACCGATCTCGATCAGCTCGTCAAACACCGCCGGGGCGTAATAATCCGCATGGGCGCTGACGGCGAAGGATTCGCTGCCCTCCATGGTCAGATCCTGCGGGATGCGGATGCCGGCAGCCCGCCAGAACTCGGTCAGCGCCACATCGAAATAGAGGAAATAATTCCCATTAAAGACAATGCCTTGCGGATCAGCTTCCGCCCAGCGCACCCGCAATGTGTGAAACCATGAGAAGTCGCGCCGAGAAGGCCGCTCCGGTTTGGTCAACATGAAATGCCCCTGCCCCTGCCTGCTCACTCATTAAGCGAGTTTCACTAGACAAGCGACTTTTGGGTCAGCAATCAAGCGGTTCAGGCGCGCATGCGCGCCGCTATGGAGCGCTCGAAGGCTTTGAGTTTCGCGCGCGCCCGGCGCCATTCCCACCAGATCAGCAGGACTTGCGGGCCGTCCACCAGATAGCGCCGCCACATGCGCCTTGGTTCTTCGAGCAGGCGGTGCAGCCACTCAAGGCGCGTGCGTTGCATCCATTGCGGCGCGCGCTGGGCCTTGCCGGACAGAAAATCCAGCGACGCGCCCACGCACAGGCCAACGCCGGTGCAGTCGCCGCGCTCTATACAGGCTGCCGCGATCATTTCCTGCTGGGGCGAACCCACGCACAGGAAAACAAAGCGGGCCGGATTGGCCGCGACAAACGCCGCGCATTCGGCCACCGCTTGCGGGTTGGTGCGAAGCCCCATCGGCGGCTGGTGCCAGCGTATATTGGTGAGGCCGTAGCGGGCCGTAACACCGGCAATCACGTCTTCATCCCCGCCGATCACCACGACCGGCTCATCAGGATCGATCGCGTTGTCAAACAGGGCAGCGGTGAGGTCTGACCCGGGGGTCACCTCCACCTCTTCGCCGGAGAAGGCCGCGATCAGTTCCAGCACCCGGCTGTCACACACGGTCAGCCAGGCCTGCGCATAAAGCGGTGCCAGCTCCCCGCCGCGCGACAGGCGCACCAGATGATCCACATTGGGCGTCACAACAAAGGCGAAGGGCCGCTCCGGATCGCGCCGGACAATGCGCTCCAGCGCCACGTCAAAGCCGATACGGTCAAAGGCCGAGTTCAAAAACCAGATATGGCGCGAGCGCACACGCCGGTCAGCGCCCCTGACGGGGCGGGCCTGCAATGTTGATGTATCCAGCGGCAGTGTCATCAAGCGTCCCGTTCCGGGTCAGCCTTTCGGCTCTCTCAGACGGGAGTTGCAAACTTCAGACCGGACCGGAATTCATCTGCGGGGCGAATTTCCCTTACGGCGCAATGCCCTGAGCGCGAAACGTGCCGGGTCAAGACTGGCTGCGCCGGCGCGCTCCAGCGCAGAGGGTTCACCGCACATTACACTGATCAGATGCTCAGCCAGCAAAGGCGCGTGGGCAAAGCCGCGCGCACCAAACCCGGTCAGCAGGTGAAGTCCTGCGATAGCCGATCCGTCCGCGCGCACGGCCTGTCCGGCCGCCGGCAGGCGGTCTGGCAGGACGCAGCGTGCCGCCCCCCAGTGTTCCAGAACGGCGCCAAGCACGGCGCCGATGCCTGCATCAAAAGCGCTGACCGCTGCCCGGATTTCCTCTGCCGCCTCATCAGGCGTCAGACGCTCGCCGCGCTCATGCGTAGCCCCGGCCAATAACGTGCCATCGGGCAGCGTGGCCAGATAATGCCCCCAGGCCACCGGGCGGTGAATGGGCGGACTGTCATAGGCAAAGCGCGCGATCTGCCCCGGCAGCACGTCAGCGGGCAGATACATATCCGCACCCTCTGGCAGCGCGTCCGCGCCCGATGCCAGGATGAGCTGGTCCGCGTCGGCCAGCACCCGGCCCTCGCCATCACTGACCTGCCAGCCGCCAGTGACCAACGGCGCGATGCGCGCGGCCCGCGCGTCCATAACCGGCACATCACCGGCCAGCGCGGGCAGAAGCCGGGACGGCTCTACCCAGCCGGCGCGCTCCAGCAGCAGTCCAGTATCCTGCGCAACGATGCCGGCACCCGCCATCATCGCGGCGATACGCTTGAGGCGCTCCGCGCCATCATGGGCGGAGGCTGCGCGCACCACGCCGGAACCATGAAATCCGTCCAGCCCGTCATAGAGGGCGCGGGCGTATTCAAACGCGTTCAATGTCGCCCGCACATGGGGACGGTCGGCGGCCTCAAGGCGCGGTGTGAAGAGGGCCGCCGGCCCGCCGGACGCGCCTGCGCCCCATCCGCCTTTGGCAATCACGCATGGCCTTTTGCCGCGCCAGCTCAGCGCCTTGACGAGACTGGCCGCCGCAATGCCGCCGCCAATAATGGCCACGCTGCCGGGCGGTGCAGGCGGGGCGGTGGCGGCACTGCCCTTAAACACGCCCTCCAGCCGTTCGCGCTTGCGCCCGAAGCCCGGCACTTTCTCCACCGCAAAGCCTGCATCGGCGAGCCCGCGCCGGACCGCGCCCGCCACGGTGAATGTACCAAGGCGCGCACCCGCTTTTGACAGCCGGGCGAGATGGGCGAACACGTCCGCCGACCACATCTCGCCATTGAGCGCAGGCGCAAACCCGTCGAGAAACCAGGCGTCGGCGGCAAAATCCATCTGCGCCAGGGCCGCTTCCACGGTGTCGTGAAACACGGTCAGCGTGACGCGCCCGCCCGCAAAGACGCGTCTGTGCGGGCCCTTCAGGGGCGGGGGCCATTGGCTCGCAAGCGCGCCTGCCTTGTCAGCCAGCTCGTCAAATGCCGACAGGGCCCGCCGGGCATCGGCCAAACTCAAGGGAAAGCCTTCCAGCGAGACAAAATGCAGACGGGCATTGGCCGGGGCCGTCTCATCAAAAAGCTGCCACGCGCTGAGGAAATTCAGCCCCGTACCGAAACCCAGCTCCCCCAAGATAGTGGTGCCGCCGCCGGCAAAGCGCTCCTCAAGCCGGCAACCGGCCAGAAACACGGCGCGCGTCTCGGCCAGCCCGTCCTCAGCGGAGAAATAGACATCACCGCCGCTGGCGCGCGGCGTGCCGGGCTCGCTCCAGTCCAGGCTGGCAAAGGGTCTGACAAGGCTGTCACTCATGATCAACCGGCTACACGCGATGGGCGAGCCGGGCAATGGCCACCCGTCAGACAAGCAAAAAGGGCCGGAGCATTGCGCTCCGGCCCGTTCAAGGTGCTTCCCCCGATTATTCTTGTTATTGTGCTATTCGGCGCCGACGTTCGAAAGCGCTTCTTCGAGCTCGACAAAGCTGGGCTGCATGGCGCTGGGCACATTGCCCCGGCCGATCTCGACAGAGATCTGCGCCGCATTGCCGTGCAGGTGCGCGACGAGAACGCTCTGGATGATTTTGTAGAAAATCGCTTCCTCGTCATAGATTTCCTTCATCCGGTTGGCGAACGGGCCGACAAAGCCGTAGGCCAGAAACACGCCGAGGAAGGTGCCGACCAGCGCCGAGCCGATCATCGCGCCAAGATATTCCGGCGGCTGGGTGATAGCCCCCATGGTCTTGATGATACCCAGCACCGCCGCGACAATGCCGAGCGCTGGCAGCGCATCGGCCATGCTCTGCAGGGCATGGGCGGGGCCGGAGGCTTCGTGATGGTGCTTTTCCAGCTGCTTTTCCATCGCGTCTTCGACCTGGTGGGGATCTTCGAGATTCATCGTCATCATGCGCAGCGTGTCGCAGATGAAATCGACAGCGAAATGATCCTTGATGATGCGCGGATACTTGGAGAAGAGCGCGCTTTCATGCGGCTTCTCGATATGGGCTTCCAGCGCGATGACACCCTTTGTCTTCATCGTCTTGGTCAGCGCAAACAAGAGCGCCAGAAGATCGCGGTAATCCTGCGGCTTCCATTTCGGCCCGGCAAAAAGCTTGGACAGATCGCCCGCCGTCTTGCCCACCGTCTTGCCCGAATTACCGATGAGGAAAGCGCCAACCGCCGCGCCGCCAATCATCATCAGCTCGAAGGGCAGCGCCTTGATAATGACGTCGAAATGGCCGCCCGCGAGCATGAACCCGCCAAACACCATGCCGAACACAACGACAATGCCGATTATCTGAAACATGTACCCACCATCCCGCAGTCTTCCGGAGCCGTTCTGGCAGGGCGCGGGCGAAGGGCGGATTTTTCCGCTTCTCTCCACCCGGCCCATGTCCGGTTTCGGGACGTTTCTACGCGAAGATGCTTAAAGCCCGGTTTTCATGCTGTTAGCGGAGCGTTTACGACGCGCGCGGGGCGGCGTATGCATCCGCCCCATGCCCTTGAGCGCCAACCAGCAGACACGGGCGGACCGGCGCGGTGCCTTCCGCCTGCTCTTCATCTGCCTGATGGCGGTGGGGATCGGCAATTCCATGCTGTTTGCCATTCTGCCGCCGCTGGCGCGCGATATCGGCATTGCCGAGATCTATGTCGGCGCGATCTACACACTCTCCGCCCTGATGTATCTGACGATGAGCCCGGTCTGGGGCGGATTGTCAGACCAGTATGGCCGCCGCCCGCTGGTGATTTTCGGCCTGGCCACCTATGCCATCTCCACCCTGATCCTGGCTGCTGGCGCCTGGGCGGGCCAGAGCGGCTTCCTGCCGCCGCTTGTTGCCGTACTGGCCATGGCGCTGGCGCGCGCGCTGTTTGGCGCGTTCGGCTCGGCCACGGGACCGGCCGCGCAGGCCTATGTCGCCGACCGCACGGCACCGGCAGAACGCACGCAGGCGCTGGCCGGCATGACAGCCGCGTTTGCGCTGGGCGGGATGATCGGTCCGGCGCTCGCGGCAGCCTTCTCCGAACGCATCGGCATGGTACCGTTCATGATCATGATTGCGGTTCTGGTTGGCGCGTGCGCCATCATCGTGCGCCTGACCCTTCCCGAAAACACACCGCCGCGCGACCGGGGCCGGCGTCCGCTGAACCCGATTGCCCAGTTTGCCTTCGCCGCTGACCACAGGGTGCGCGCCTTCGTGCTCTATGGCTGCGCGGCCTGGCTGGTGCAGGCGGCCAGCCTGCAGGCGATCGGCTTTTTCGTCATGGACCGGCTGGCGCTGGACACCACAGCCGGGCTGCAGCTCGCAGGTGTCGCCCTGACGGCAGGCGCAGCGGCGCTGATCTTTGCCCAGCTTGTGGCCGTACCGGCGCTGAAAGTCTCGCCGCGCATGCTGATGATGATCGGTGCGGCGCTGACGCTTGCCGGACAGGCCGAGCTGATCTTCTCAGGCGGCTATGCCTCCATCGTGCTAGGCTTTCTCTTGAACTCGCTGGGCTTTGGCTTTGCCCGTTCCGGCTTTACCGGCGGGTCGAGCCTGGCGGTCACGCCCGGCGAACAGGGACGGGCGGCCGGCGTGACCGCGGCGACGGCGGGGCTTGGCTTTCTCATCGCGCCCCTGTCGGGCTTGTGGCTCTACCAGACCGTCGGCCCGACCGCGCCTTTCATGCTGAATGTCGCGCTATCGCTGGTGGCACTGGCCATCGCCGCCTTCCACCCACGCGTGCGCCTTGCCGCCGAACCCTTCGAGGCGGGCGAGGATGAAGGCGGGGTGGTTTGAGGCGGGCTTGCGTCTTGCCTCCATCCCCTGAAATCCCGGCCGACCGCAGGGAGAGCCGGGACCGGGTTCAGAAACAGTGGAGAATGGCCCCGGATACCGCTGCGCGGTTCCGGGGTTTCACGGCGAACGAGGGGAAAATACCCCTACTCGTCCGCGTCCGCCGCCATCACCGCATTATAAAGGGCAAGCCCTGCATAGCCGTCCGGCTCGAAGCCATTGGCGCTCTGGAAGTCGCGGATGGCGCTTCGGGTATTGGGGCCCACCACACCGTCCAGCCCGCCCGGATCATAGCCCAGCCGCGCCAGCGCTTCTTGCAGTTCGCGTGACTGGGTGCGGTTGATCGGCGGATTGTCTGTTGGCCAGCCCGTTGCCATGCCCGCATCGCCATGCTCGAACGCACGGGCGAGATAGGCCACACCCAGCGCGTAGGCGGTGGAGTTATTATAGCGCAGCAGCGCCTCGAAATTGCGATAGACTAGGAAGGCAGGCGCGTTCGCACCGGCAGGTATCACCAGCCGCGCAGAGCGATAGAGATCATCAGCAGACCAGTCCCCCGATACCGGATCAATGCCCTGGGCGGCCCACTCGGCCACGGTGCGACGCTGGCCCTCGCTCCATCCGGCAAAGTCAAACCCTTGCGGCAAGGTGATCTCGGTGAAGACCGGCTGGCGGTATTCCCAGCCTGCGCGCGCGAGCAGATTGGCGGCGCTGCCCAGCGCATCGCCTTCATTGCGCCAGATATCGCGCCGGCCATCGCCATCAAAATCGACCGCGCGCTCCATATAGGTGGCCGGGATGAACTGGGTCTGGCCCATCGCGCCCGCCCACGAGCCCAGAAGGTCATCGCGGCTCGCATAGCCGCGGTCAATCATGTCGGCGATGGCGCGAAGCTGTGCCTCGGCGAAACCGCGGCGGCGGCCTTCCCAGGCCAGCGTGGCCAGTGAACGCACCACATCAAAATTGCCCTGGATCTCGCCATAGGCGCTTTCCAGCCCCCAGATGCCGACAAGAATGTGCCGGTCGACCTCGAAGCGCTCCTCGACGGCCATCAGCGTATCGGCAATGCCCGCCGACGCGTTCTGGCCGTTGGTGACGCGCGCATCGGATACCGCGCCTTCCAGATACTGCCAGATCGGGCGCACGAACTCCGGCTGCGTCTGGTCGCGCTCGATCACGGTGGGGTCAGGCTCCAGCCCGTCCAGCATGGATGCGACAATCGCCTCATCAACGCCGTCATTGCGCAGATCGGACGCAAACCCGTCGCGCCAGGCGGTGAAGGGAATGTCCTGTGCGATGGCGCCCGCAGGGACAGCGCCCAGCGCCAGCCCGGCCAGACATGCGCCACCATGCGCCACCAGGCGCCGCGAAAAACCTTCAAAATCGAGCATCTTTATGTCCTCACCGTGAAGCCGTGCGCCAACCCCATGGAGCGAAGTCTTCCTTCTAGCAGCTGCAAGATCAATGCGTGATGAACGCCAACGCTATCATGGTTAGCAGAAGCTTTACGCTAACACACTAAATTAATTATGTTTTCTTACGCCCCATTAAGTCTTGCCTGTTAATTTCCCCGGTGATCTCCGGCAGATTTCCCTGCACGCCGGTTCAATGGGGTGGCTTTGGGCATGAAACGCGTCTCACGCTTTTTCAAGGACAAGTCCGGCAATATCGCGGTCGTCTTTGCGCTGTCTCTGGTGCCGGTAATGGGGCTCGCAGGCGTATCGGTCGATACCGCGCGCCTGGTCAATGTACGCACCGCCCTGCAGGCCGAAGCCGACGCTACCGCGCTCAACGCCGCCGTGGGCGGACCGGACCAGAATCACGGCGCGCAGATCAGCGCGATGAACAGCCGGGTGCTGGCCAATTTCGGCGATGCGGGCTTGAGCGATCTGAGTATCAATGGCGCATGGGACGGTCTGGACTTTCGTGTCAACGCCAGTGCGCGCGTGTCCACCATGCTGATCCATACGCTGCCCGCCATCGGTGACAGCGTGCGCGTTTCGGTGCGCGCCACCGCGCGCCTGCACCAGCCGCTCCTCCAGTATGAGCCGCCCGAAGTCAGCTGGCTGGACCCCGAAGCGGGCGATTACAACCGCATCTATGTCTATTGCTATGATCCTGACCCGGAAGCGGACAAGACGCCGGAGCAACGCCGGACCCAGCGCACCCCGGTGCAGGACAATAACGGAATCAACTACCTCACCCGCTGGCCCAACCAGTATAGCTGGCCGCGCTGCGAGGAAGGCGAGACGATCAGTTTCGAGCTGTACAATCTGCGCTTCTCGCGGACGAACCCCGAGCGCATCGACCACAATCCGGATAATGACGCAAACTGGTGCCAGCACAGCCCGACCGCAGGCGTTCCCAATCCGTGCCGTCACCGCTATTTTACCGATACCGCGCTTGGGAACGGCCAGGAGAACCATACCGGGCTCCAGTACGACATTCTCGAAACGGTATTGTGTGAAAGCGCAGACGAATGCCGGCCAACGAGCGAGGGCGGCATTATCACGTCCGGGAAAAACCGGACACCGGCACAGGCCGAACGCGGGTGCAGCCCGGGCCGCTACATGTATTACGGTTGGGAAGACCGTCCGCCCGGCCTGCCCGGCGGCACCGCCAACTGGACCCAGATGGGCTGGACCGACCGTGATTATGACGATATCCGCATCGTCATGGAATGTCCGCAGATTGATACCAGCGCCGAGCGCTATGTCCGCCTGATCGAGTAGTCTGACGCGACGCGTGTGCAGCACGGGCCCTTACCAGGTTGACTTGCGCGGGAGCGGACTGTAACACCTGCGCTCCCTTGAAAACGCGGGCGCTACGCGCTCCGCACCAGGTACGAGACAAGACCATGAAAGTGCGCAGCTCCATCCGCTCCCTGAAAGCCCGGCACCGCGATTGCCAGGTGGTGCGCCGCCGTGGCCGCGTCTACGTGATCAACAAGACCGATCCGCGCTTCAAGGCCCGCGCCGGCTAGTCAGGGCCGTCCGTGCCCGTGCGCGCCATCCTGTGGGATCTGGGACGCACACTGGCAGACTGGGACCCCGAATATCTCTATTCCAGGCTGATCCCGGACGCTGAGTCGCGCCGGGATTTTCTTGCGTCTGTCTGTACGATGGGCTGGCACGAAGCCCATGACCGGGGCGTCACCATGGCGGACAATCGCGCTGCGCTTATCGCCCGGCATCCCGGCAAGGCAGACCTCATAAAGGCGTGGGACACCGGCTGGAACGACATGTTCCACGGCTATATGCCCGGCATGGAGGGGCTCATCGAAGCCCTCCACCGCCGCGGCGTGCCCCAGTACGCGCTCTCCAACATGCCGGCGGAAAAATGGCCGGATGTCCAGGCCCTGTTCCCGGCCTTCTCGCTCTTCCAGACTGCCGTGATTTCCGGACAGGAGGGCATTGTAAAACCCGATCCGGCGATCTACCGCCTGACGATTGAGCGTATCGCCACGCCGCCGGAAGACACGCTCTTCATTGATGACCGGCTGGACAATATCGAGGCAGGCGCAAAGGCGGGCTTTGCGGTTCACCATTTCACGGGCGCGCCGGCCCTGAAAGCGCATCTGGCCCAGCTGGGCCTCACCGGTGCGGCCCCGTAGCCCGCAAGGCCGCCAGCGGCTATACTTGGCTGCGGAACGAACCCGCCCCATATCAGTTATCGGGTTGGGACCAAAAACTCGTGGGAGCTATGAGCCATGAAACACCTTTTGACGGGGTTTGCCGCCAGCGCGGCCCTTTTGGTTGCATGCGCTGAATCCACCCCCTACCAGCGCGCCACCGCCGAAGGCGGATATGGCTATTCCGAACAGCAGGTCGAAGAGAACCGCTTCATGGTGAGCTTCTCGGGCAATTCGCTGACCGAGCGCCAGTCTGTCGAGACATTCCTGCTCTACCGCGCAGCGGAGCTGACCCGCGAGCGGGGATATGACTATTTCCGCCTGATCCGCCGCGATACCGAGGCCGAGCGCCGTTTCACCGGCACGGCAACGCGCTATCACGACCGCTTTGATGTCTTTTATCGCTACTACCATCCGCGTCACGGCTGGTATGGCTGGCGCGATCCGTTCTGGGATGACGTGAATCTGCGTGAGGTCACACGCTATGAAGCAATGGCCGAAGTCCAGCTGGGCCGGGGCGAAACCCCCGACAGCCCGGATGCGTTTGACGCCGCTGACGTGATCCGCAATCTGGGTCCGTTGGTTCGCCCGCCCGTTCAGTAGGGCAAAACACATCGACGGCAAAAGCCCCGGACGTTTCCGTCCGGGGCTTTTGTGTTCAGGCTGGCTGGAAGCGGCTAGAAGTTTGCCGACAGGCCGAACAATACTGCGCGCGGTGCGCCGGGGCGCAGGCCCGCCGGACTGCGTGACGCGGCGTAGACCTCATCGGTGAGGTTTCTGACCTGCACACGCGCGCGCAGCGCGTCGCTGAGATCATACCAGACCGCCAGATCGGCTACCGCATAGGAGTCAAGGAAGCGGCCCGCCGGAATGGCGCCCTGCCCGGCCACGGTGCGGCGCTCGCCATTCCATGTCAGGGCGAGCTGGCTGCCAAAGCGGCCCTGCTCCAGCCCGATAGAGGCAAACCATTGGTGCTCGGGCAGGTAGGGCAGCTGGTCACCGGCCTGCACACTGCCCCACGGGCCATAGCCCGACGTAAACGCGGTCTGAAACTCGGCATCGGTCCAGGTATACGCCCCGCGCACAGGCACCGAGACTGTGCTCCAGCCGGCAAGGCTCGCCAGATCCGTGCCTGCCGACAATTCCAGCCCGCGCACATCCACCTCGCCGCCATCGAACTGCGTGCCGATGGTGCAGCCGCCGCCCGTGGAGGCCGTGCAGGTGCCTATGAGGTTGGAGTAATCGTTGAAGAAGCCAACCGCCTCGACAAAGGCGGCTGCGCCAGTCCAGCGCACACCGGCCTCCCAGTTCACCGCGTCTTCGGGATCGCTCTGCGAGGACGGGGAGGACGGCGCAAAGCCGCGATGCACACCGCCAAACAGGGATACGCTTCCGTTGAGCTGGTAGCGCACGCCAAGACCCGGAATAAGCACATCGGTGGTGCTGCCGCTTACGGTCGTCGCGCCTGTGCGGTTCTGGTCGGTCCCGGCCCAGCGCGTTTGCGTGCCTTCAATGCGCTCATAACGCAGGCCCGGTACCAGGGTGAGCGCGCCAAAGCTGATCTCGTCCTGAACGAAAATGGCCAGCGCCTCGGCCTCGCTTACCCGGTTGGCGTGCTGGCCGGGCGTCTGCGCGCCGGTCTGCACCAGTTGCGAGTTGTCCATGCGGTAGAAGACCTCGTTCTGGAAGCGGTCTTCGGAGTCGCGGTGGGCGCGCACGCCCACCCGCCAGCGATGATTGGCGCCGAACAGCGCGGCATCACCGGCCAATTCGGCCTGAACGCCTTCCGCCAGATAAGAGCGGTTATTATTGCGTGAGATCACGGCATCATCGACCGAGACAAGGCCCGGCTGGCCCGTGAGCACGGCATACTCGGCTGCGAAGGTCACCGGATCGGACAAGACCGCCCCCAGCGAGCGTCGGCCAGCGCCGGCATTGACGCCTTCCACCTTGAACCAGTTGCGCGCCACCTCGTTGCGGTAGGTCAGCGCCGTGAAGTTCAGGCCATTGTCGAAGGCGGCATCATAACGCAGCACCCAGCGCGACTGATCGACATTGATCTGGTCATTGGCGCTAGCCGCATAGCGCCGGTACGGACTGGCCGCGAAATCGGCATCGGTGAGGCCCATATAGGTCTCGTCGGAGGTCTCGTCAGACGTCTGGTAGCGCAGCTCGACAGCATGAGTAACGCCCTCTCCGTCGAACTCGGCGCGTAGCCGCGCGCCAAAATCGGTCAGGTCAAAGCCCGTGCTGCGGTCTGCATTGAAATCGATGGTCTTGAAGCCCTCGGCGCTGTCGGTATAGGCCTCGACAAGACCGCCCAGACGCATGCCGGGCGAGACTTCGCTCATGCCACCGGCATAGGCGTGGATGCGCCGCGCCTCTTCCTCACCTGCGGTAATGGCCAGACGCCCCGACCAGCTGTCAGGCACCGGCGTGGACAGGAAGTTGACCGAGCCGCCTTGCGTGCGCGGGCCGTAGCGCACACCGGCCGCGCCCTTGACGATCTCGACACCCGCCATCCGGCCTACATAAGGAGAATAATACGCTGCCGACGCCGCGTAGGGAGCAGGCGCGGCCAGAATGCCGTCTTCCATCAGGACAATATTGGCCGAACGGTCCAGTCCGGTACCGCGCAGGCCGATATTCGGGCGCAGGCCGTAGCCATCTTCTTCCTGGATATTCACACCCGGCACCTGACGCAGCACGCGGTTGATATCGGTATAGTCCTGCAGTTGCAGCACTTCGCTGGGCAGCAGCGCGGCCGCGCCCGCGACATCACGCGCATCACCCTTCAGGCCGATAATCGTGATCGTCTCGACATCGAGACCGGCATCATTGCCAGAGTCATTGCCTGAGTTATGGGAGGTGTCAGCAGCCGCCTGGGCTGCAAGGGCCAGCATGGCCGTACCGGCAAGAAGAAGCGTGCGCATGAGGTGGCGTCGTCCCTGACGTAAGCTGAAAGTGAGAATAAGTCTCACCTACAGGACGGGCCATGCGCTGCCAATAGCTTCTGAGAATGAATTGCAGTTAGGTGGATAAGCGGGCGGCGGCGTTCCACTCAACACTCGTCACCCCCACGCAGGTGGGGGTCCAGAGCTGAAGCGCGAAAGCCTCGCAGACGGCTCTGGGTTCCCGCCTGCGCGGGAACGACGAAAGATTGAAGGGGCAGCGCCAGAAGCCGCCCAACCCCTATTTCGGGGGCATACGCGCGCCGGCATCAAGGCGCACACATTCGGCGTTGATATAGTCATTGCCGACCATGAAGGCGACCAGATCGGCGTATTCGGCCGGCGTGCCAAAACGCTGCGGGAACTGCAGATGGCTGGCGAGGTTTACTTTCACTTCCGGCGGCATTTGCTGGTAGATCGGCGTTTCGAAAAAGCCCGGCAGGATGGTGTTCACGCGGATCCCTTCACGCGCGAGGTCACGCGCCATTGGCAGGGTCATGCCGTAAATGCCGCCCTTGGACGCTGAATACGCGACCTGGCCAATCTGGCCGTCCTGCGCAGCGACAGACGCCGTATTGACGATCACACCGCGTCCCGACGCATCAGGATCAAGGGTCAGCATGCCTTCGGCGGCCAGCACGGCGCAGTTGAACGAGCCGATAAGGTTGATGTTCACGACCAGGGCAAACTTGTCGAGCTGGTGGCCGATAATATCGCCCGAGGACGAGCGGCGCGCGGTCTTTTCCGCCCAGCCAATGCCCGCGCAGTTTACCAGGATGCGTTCCTGGCCATTGGCCGCGCGCACCTTTTCAAAACCGGCTTTCACGCTGTCCACATCGGCCACATTCACTTTCGCAAACACACCGCCCAGCTCTTTGGCCAGCGCTTCGCCGCGCTCTTCATTGAGATCGAAAATGCCGACCTTGCATCCTTCAGCAGCCAGACGCCGGGCCGTGCCCTCGCCCAGACCTGATGCTCCGCCGGTAATGATTGCGCTTGCGCCCTTGAATTGCATGAACTCTCTCCCCGTTGAAACGGTGTGCCGCTTTTCACATGCGATGCGCTTTCGCACCGCCCTTGGCATGACGAAATAGCGCCTTGGCGCTTCTGAGGGAAGCACGGGAATGTTATGAGCCTCACCTGAAACTTTCCTGCCCGACGGAGACATGCCCATGACCCGACCGACCGCCCTTGTCCTGCATGGCGGAGCCGGTGTGCTCGCCGACCGCTCCTATGAGCGCGAAGTGGTGCATCTGCGCGGCCTCGCCGAAGAAGGCAAAGCGCTTCTGGCAGGCGGGGACAAGGCCGTCGATATCGCGGTCAGGCTGGTCCGGGCGATGGAGGAAAGTGCGCTCTATGTGGCGGGGCGGGGCGCTTCACCCAACACGGCCGGGCGCTATGAGCTGGATGCATCCATTATGGAGGGACCGTCGCGCAAGGCAGGCGCGGTTGCCGCGCTGGAGGGCTTTGCCTCGCCCATCACGGCAGCGCGCGTGGTGATGGAGGCAACGCCCCACGTGCTGATTGCGGCTGCTGGCGCCGCCGATATCGCGCGCGCGCACAAGATTGAGGAAATCGGCGACCCGGACAGCTATTACCAGCCTGCCGCCGTGCCCGATGGCCGCGAGATCGCCACCGGAACAGTCGGCTGTGTGGTGCTGGATTCCCACGGCGTGCTGTGCGGGGCCACCTCGACGGGCGGCACGCTCAGAAAGCGCTGGGGCCGCGTCGGTGACACGCCCATTATCGGCTCGGGCACCTGGGCGGATGCGCGCGTCGCCGTCTCCTGCACAGGCCAGGGCGAGTTCTTCATGCGCGCCAATGCGGCCGCCGATGTGTCGGCGCGCATGCGCTATCTCGGCGCGGATCTGGATGCCGCCGTGAAAGGCGTACTTGATGACATCGCCGAGCTGGGCGGGGATGGCGGCATTATCGCGGTCGATTCACGCGGTCATGTCTGTGCGCAATACAACTCGCAAGGCATGAAGCACGCGATTGTCCATGCCGATGGCCGCATCGAAGCGGGTATCACGCGCTAGCGTAAAACCGCCTGTCAGGCCGCGTCGGTATGGGCCATGCCGGAGAGAATCGCGTTGACGGCAGCAGAGTCCGGCGCAGCGCGCAAGGCTGTGCGGATGTCTTCCCGGCGGAACAGGCGCGCCACGCGGGCAAGGGCTTTGAGATGCTCGGCCCCGGAATCTTCCGGTGCCAGCAGCAGAAACACCAGATCGGCATGGCGCCCGTCAATGGCGTCGAAATCCACCGGCGTTTTCAGCCGCGCGAACACGCCGCACACACGGTCCACATCGCCCGTGCGGGCATGGGGAATGGCGACGCCATCACCCACACCCGTCGAGCCGAGCTTCTCGCGCTCCATGACCGCGTCCAGCACCTTGCGGGCCGGCACATGCAACGTGCGCTGTGCCAGATCACACAATGACTGGAGCACCTGCTTGCGGCTGGTGCCGGGCAGGTCTGCCACCGCCCCTCCGGACGGAATCAGGTCTGACAATGCCATGTCACGCCTTTGCTTGTCTGCAGGGCCGGTAGCGGCCCCCGTCAGCGAACGGCGCCGTCTTTAGCCTCTCGGGCCGGATCAATCCACCCCACATGACCGTCAGGACGTCTATAGACCACATTGAGCGATCCGCTTGCCGCATTGCGAAACAGCATGAACGGCGTATCGAGCACATCCATCTCATGGACAGCCATGGACACCGTCAGCGTGCTCAGCTCGCCTACGGTCTCGGCGACGATGACCGGCTCACTGCCGCCCAGCGCGCCGCCATCATCATGATCGCTTTCATCCTCTTCCAGCGTAACGGCGCGGCCATTGCCCCGGAACACGACGATGGGGGTTTCCTCTGCAGGCAGATCCATCTTGTTTTCAGCATGATGGTCTTTCAGCCGGCGCTTGTAGCGGCGCAGCCGTTTCTCCAGATGACCCACGGCGACTTCAGCGGCTGCATAGGCATCTGCGCCTTCACCTGTTGCCTGCAGAAAGGCACCTGAAGGCAAGTGCAGCGCGCACTCCACCTTGAAGCCGAACCCTTCCTTGGCAGCGGTGACAAACGCCTCGCCGGGACGGCTGAAATATTTCGCCGTGCCTTCCTCCACCCTGCCTTCAATGCGTTCGCGAAGGGCTGGAGAAACGTCAATACCTTTGGAAACAAACTGGATGTGCATGGGGACTCCATCTGCCGCTGGCGCGCTGGCCTGGCTGCAGGAGCCTCTTTTTCAGAAGGCCCCCGGCGTGCAAGGCAACGCGTGGCCGAATACCGGTTCTGTACCGGACGGTTTGACGGTAGCAAGCGGGGCGGGCGCGTCAATGCGCATAACTGGTTAATGACGCAGCGGACAGGTTTGCGTCCGCCCGGTTCCTAGCGCTTCATCATCCGCCGGCGCTGTACCGAGGAGGGAATATTCATTGCCTCGCGGTATTTGGCGACCGTGCGCCGGGCGATCTCGATGCCGTCGGCCAGCAGCCGGTCGACAATGGCGTCATCGCTCATGATCTCTTCAATCGTCTCGCCCTGGATCATCGCCTTGATCCGAAAGCGCACCGCCTCGGCCGAATAGGCCTCACCGCCATCAGCAGAGGCGATGGAGGATGTGAAGAAATATTTCAGCTCGAACAGGCCGCGCGGCGTCGATACATATTTGTTCGAGGTCACGCGGCTGACCGTGCTTTCATGCATGCCGACCGCATCGGCCACAGTTTTCAGGTTCAGCGGACGCAGCCACGCCACGCCCTTGGCGAAGAACGCATCCTGCTGACGGACAATCTCGCTGGCCACTTTCAGAATAGTGCGCGCGCGCTGATCGAGGCTTTTGACCAGCCAGGAGGCATTCTGGGCGCATTCGGTGATGAAGGTCTTTTCCTCTGCCGAGCGGGCACTGCCGGCAATCTGCGCGGCATAGCGATTATTCATCAGTACGCGCGGCAGCGTGTCGGTATTGAGCTCTACCGCCCAGCTGCCATCGGGACGCTCGCGTACATAGACATCCGGTTCCACCGCGCGGGTGCTGTCAGACCCGAAGGCAAGGCCGGGCTTGGGTGTCAGGCGTTTGAGCTCGCCAATCATGTCTTCCAGATCGTCCTGGTCGACCTCGCACAGCCCGCGCAGCGCCACATAATCATGCTTGGCCAGCAGCGGGAGATTATCGACAAGCGCCGCCATCGCCGGATCAAGCCGGTCACGTTCTGCCAGCTGTATCGCCAGGCATTCCTGCAGGCCGCGCGCCATGACCCCGGCCGGCTCGAACCCCTGCACGCACGACAATATGGCCTCTACCTCCGATACGGTAACGCCCAGACGCTCTGCCGTTTCGGCCAGATCCGCGCGCATATATCCGTCATCATCAGCCATATCGATCAGATGCGCCGCAATCAGGCGGTCAGAGCTGGTCAGCGCCAGATCGGCCAGCTGATCATGCAAATGCTCGCGAAGGGTCTTTTCCCGGCTGGTATGGGCGGCCGCGTCAAACTCCTCGCCATCAAACCCGCCGCCGCCCTTGCCCGCGCGCGACCAGTCCACAGCGCCGCCGGTATCGCGCGCGCCGGCCATATCCGGCGCACTGTCGGCATACATCGCCTCGCGGTCTGCATCGAGCGCCTCGTCGGCAACAGACGTCGAGGACGCATCAAAGCTCAGCTCGCCATGGGGATCGGTGGTCTCGGCCTGGGCCGGCCGCTCGTCCTCGCCGCCAGCTTCAACGCGCTCGTCGCGCTCCAGCAGCGGGTTACGCTCCAGCTCTTCCTCGACGAACTCGGCCAGCTCCAAATTGTTGAGCTGCAACAGCTTGATGGCCTGCTGGAGCTGCGGGGTCATGACGAGCCCCTGCCCCTGCCTTGCCTCCAGCCTCTGTCCTAGCTTGGCCATATCTTCTGCCCTACTGGAAGCTGTCGCCGAGATAGACCCGGCGCACTGACGCGTCGCTGCGCACGGCGTCCGGCTGACCCTCGAACAGCACTTCGCCCTCATGGATGATGGCGGCGCGGTCGGTGATCTGAAGCGTCTCGCGAACATTGTGATCGGTGATGAGAATGCCGATCCCGCGCTGTTTGAGGAACAGGATCAGGTCGCGAATATCGGCAATGGCCAGCGGATCAATACCGGCGAAGGGTTCGTCGAGCAGGATGAAGCCGGGCCGGGTCGCCAGCGCCCGCGCAATTTCAACGCGGCGGCGTTCACCGCCAGACAGGGCCATGGCGGGGCTGTCGCGCAGATGATCCACGCCCAGCTCCTCAAGCAATTCCTCGACCAGAAGCTTGCGCGCAGCCACATCCTTTTCTGCAATCTCTGCGGTGGCGCTCACATTCTCATAGACGGTCATGCCGCGGAAAATCGACGCCTCCTGCGGCAGATAGCCAATCCCCAGCCGGGCGCGCTGGAACATCGGAAACGCCGTAATGTCCTCGCCATCAAGCAGGATGCGTCCGTGATCGGCGGGGATCAGGCCGGTAATCATGTAAAAGCAGGTCGTCTTGCCCGCCCCGTTCGGCCCCAGAAGCCCGACCACCTCGCCGCGCCGGAGCGTGAGCGATACAGACTTTACCACGACGCGCTTGCCAAACGCCTTGCCGATTGAATCGACATGCAGGCCGTCAGCTATGCTGTGTGGCATGGTCATTCCCGTCATCACCCCTGGACCTTTTCAAAAACAGGGTTAGCGCGGCAGACCTAACATTTGGTGAAGCCCGCGAAACTGGCCCCATCCTTGCAAGGCACCGCGCCCTGCTGGCAAGGCGCGCCGGTGCATGAAATGCAGTCCGGCCCGGCAACTACGACGCTTATGCCTTGAATTTTATAGGATTGCGCTACGGCGTGCCCGGTTCGCTGGCGAGGAAATCCTCGCGATACTCTCGCGGCTCAGGGCCGGGAACCGGCGGAGCCGGGCAGTCGTCCGAGGCCGCTTCCTCTTCTTCATCCTGCGAGAAGAACAGGCTGCGCACGCGGCCATTGCCGCCCGTCAGACGCGAAATGCCTGTCTGCAGATTGATGACAAGCTCCTCGCCCGTCGAGACATTGCAGCCCTGGGTGAGGACAACCGATCCTGTCAGCACCACAACTTCATCCGTCAGGGTGTAGACGGCACTGTCGCCCCGGGCGGTTTCTGTTGCGGTGACATAGAAGACGTCACCGCGCGCCGTGATGCGCTCGATCTGGCGCCGGCCGGTCTCGGCATTACGCGCTATGTGCGCTTCAGCCTCGTCGGCACGCAGGCGCGTATCGCCGCGGATAGCGTTCACATTGCCGATGAAACGGACCTGATCCTGCTGGTCCAGGATTTCCTGGTCATCAGAACTGATATCAACAAAATCGGGAATGTCCTGGCGGGCCTGCGCCGGAGCAACAGGCGGCAGTGCAGCTGCACCCAGCATGCACACCATGCCTGTAACGGCGAATATATGCCTCATTCAACCTCCTCGGGCGCGGGCGCCTCACCGGTATAAAAGCGCGTTACCACGCCTGCGGTAAAGCGCAAACGCCGTCCATCCTCATCAAGCTCGAATCCGTTCGCCTGAACGCCGCCCCAGGGCGCAAACCCCTCCACCGGCTCATCGCCGAAGACGATGGCATTGTCGAGATCTATCGCCGCGCCTTCGGTCTGGAACCGGTAGCCGGACCTTGTGATGAACCGCACCGTATCTGTCATGCGCAAAATACGCGTCTGGTCGTCATACACACCCACGCGCGACAGCACCTCGGACGCGTCGGGCCGGTTGGCAGCGCCAAACAGCAGGGCATAGTCGATACGCGGGTTTTCCAGATCCGTGAGATTGCCCAGCCCGCCGGCCCGGCGCACGGCATTGTCAGCCGTCAGCACATAGGCCCGCCCGTCAGCATCGCGCCCGGTAAAGCGCGGATTGATGATCCGCTCCGCATCACCCGCCACGGCCGGCTGGATTGCGGCCTGGCGCCCGCCTGACAGTACCGACTGGATGACGATATTCAGCGCCAGCAGGCCAATCAGCACAACCAGTACGCGGCGCAGATTACGCAAGACGCGGCCCCGCAGGCGCGCTGCGGCAAGCGCGCGGTTTGCCGATGGCTCCCCGGCTGCAAAGACTAGCGTGCTCATTGTGTTGGCCCGAATGCTTTCCCCGCCGCCTTTGTGGACGCTTGCCGGGGCGTTTTCAAGGCAGGCATCACAAGCCGGGCGGATGCCCCATCCATCGCCCGGTCAGCTATGGGCGAAAATGTCGGCCTCGGCCCAGCCGGCCAGATCCAGCGCGGCGCGGGTCGGCAGGAAGCTGAAACAGGCTTTCGCCAGCTCCATGCGCCCCTCGCGCACCAGCATGGCTTCGAGCCCGTCACGGATCTGGTGCAGGTAGAGCACATCGTCAGCGGCGTATTTGAGCTGCGCCTCGCTGATCTCGTCCGCGCCCCAGTCAGAACTCTGCTGCTGCTTGGACAGCTCCACGCCCGCAATCTCGCGCGCCACATCTTTCAGCCCGTGGCGGTCTGTATAGGTGCGCACCAGTTTCGACGCGATCTTGGTGCAGAAGACCGGGCGCAACGTGACGCCCAGATCGCGCGCGATCATGGCCACGTCAAAGCGCGCAAAATGCAGGATTTTCTCCACGCTCTCATCGGCCAGAAGCTTTTGAAGATTCGGACAGTCATACGATGTCCGGTCGAGCTGGACGATATGCGCATCGCCATCGCCTGCCGACAGCTGGACCAGGCACAGCCGGTCGCGCACCAGCGACAGGCCCAGCGTTTCGGTGTCGATCGCAACCCGGCTGCCAAGGTCCAGCCCGGCAGGCAGATCGGCTTTGTGAAAATGAATGCTCATGATGACTCCGGCCTTCAGACAGGATTTGGCGGGTTTGCCCTGCTATGGGCCGCGCTTCGCCCCAGGTCAACTTGGGCTGCGCCACTCTTGCATATTTGCAGACCCGCCATGCGCGTGGTGTGCCACGATTTGGCAACAATCTGCCGCTAGGCATGGCTATCCCGAAATTCTCAACTACCACCCAGAGCCATAAAGGCCGCCTCCCCATGCCTCTCGTCCACAAGACACACGATGCGGACCCGGTCCGCATCGAGACCGATATTCACGGCATTTTGACCTTGCGCCTTTCCGGCGAGCTGACGGGCGAGGTGCTGCGTGATGCCGCCGAACGGCTGGTCGCGGCCGGGCAGGGCCGGCGCGTCACTGGCGTGCTGATCGAGACCATTGATACCAGCATCGCCTATGAGATCGCCGATGTGGTCAGCGCCATCGAGATGATCATGGACGAGCTGTCGCCGCGCCGCTGCGCCCATGTCTCCCATGGCGAGCGCACTCGTCCCTACATGGTGATGGAAAGCACGGCGCGCGCCTTTGCCGTGAAGCTGCAGCCCTTTGCCTGCGAGACCGAAGCCCGCGCCTGGCTGCTGCAGCGCTAGGCGGGCTGGTCTGATGCAGGCCTGCGCACCGAGTTACCCCCGTCAAGAATCGCATTGATCAACGCCGCCACAGCTGCGTGCGCCTCAGACTCTTCCAGCTTTGCAGCAGCCTCGTGGGCCGACGCGGCATCTTTCAGCACACCGACAATCTCTGCTTCGGGCAGGATTTTATGGTCGTTGAGTGCCAGCAGCAGCGCTTCGCAGATGGACAGGGCGGCGGCTCCGGCAAAGTCGTGTGGTGGCTTCATATTGGGTTCACTTTCGTGCCGGGGCGTTGTTGTGTCCGCCATCGCCGGGACGGAATGTGTCGCGACAATACGCGCAATATGCTAGACAATGCTGATCTAAAGCAGCGCGAGCCGCTCTTTTAACGGCTATCTGACGGGGCGAGTAATGCGTTGCCCGTGCTTGCCGAAAGCCGCGATTTTGATCCTGCAAAGTGCCCTGACGAAGAAACTCTCGGCGTTCGTCTCGCTGATGGATGCCGATCTGGACACTCTGGTGCGCTTTCATCAGCGCCGCCGGACGTTTTTGCCTGGCCATGAGCTGGTGCATGAGGGCGAGACGCGCCAATCCGCCTTTGTTCTGGCAGAGGGTTGGGCGTGTTCGTTCAAGATGCTGCCCAGTGGCGAGCGTCAGATCGTGGACATCCAGGTGCCCGGAGACTTTCTGGGACTGCGCAGCATACTGTTCCGGACGTCTGATCACAGCGTCCGGGCCGTAACGCGCATCGAGGCCTCCGAAGTGCTGTCATCAGATATTCTCAACGCGTTCTCCGATGCGCCCCGGCTCGCCGCCGCCGTTCTGTGGGCAGCATCGCGCGACGAAGCGATGGTGGTGGAGCATTTGTGCAATCTGGGCCGCCGGTCGGCCGAGGAGCGCACGGCGCATTTCCTGCTGGAACTCGGCGCGCGCCTGAAAGTGGTGGGTATCGGCGATATGAACGGCTTTGCCTGCCCGCTGACGCAGTACCATCTTGCGGACGCGCTGGGGCTGAGTGCGGTCCATGTGAACCGCGTGCTTCGCCGTTTGCGTGAGGACAATCTGCTGATGTTCCGCGATGGCCATGTGTCCATTCTGGATTTCGAGCGGCTCAGGGACCTGGCGGGCTTCGACGCAAATTATCTAGATCAGGACGGGCCTCTGCTTCGCTGAGTGACGGGCTCCTCTGGCCGGTCTGCCAAAGGAGCCTGCCAACGAGGGAGGCGGTAGGGTGCCACGAGGCTCGCAGCTTCACCGGGCTCGGCGGCCTGCCTCTCTGGCATGCTTGTTCCTGCGGGCCTTATCGGCCCGGCCCTTGGCGGCTGTCATGCATTTGCACCAGCCTGTGCGGGCTGAACGGGCGGCAGGATATTTCCCGCTGACAGTGCATTGCGGGGCGTAAGTGCACCATCAGCGGGGAGTTGTTGCCAGATTCGAGGCAGGCAACTGGCGGCTGGAGGTCGCCGCCATGATCACGCTAGCTCAGCACGGCCCGGCCATAGCTGATCGAGATCAGCACCGGCAAGATTTTTGTACCCCTTCCGGCCCCAAGACCGCGGGAGCATCACCAGATATCCTGAAAAGCCGGTCCCCAAACGCAAAAACGGCCCCGGTGAGGGGCCGTGTTTTGTACGATCCGCGCCAAGCGGGATATGGTGCCCAGGAGAAGACTCGAACTTCCACTCCCTTTCGGGAACTGGCACCTGAAGCCAGCGCGTCTACCAATTCCGCCACCTGGGCATATGTTTGAGGGCGTCGGAGGCGCGGTGATAAATGCGGGCAGGGGCGCTGTCAACGCGCCTTGTGCGGCGTTGCCAACGCCGCGCAAATTTGGTCTATCCGCTACCGACACGGGATGCGTTCGCGAGGCACATGCCTGCGGACCGGCCAGGCTCAAGGGAGAGGCCCACATGCTGCGCGATGAGATGATCACGGTATTTGGCGGTTCGGGCTTTGTCGGACGCTATGGCGTACGCGCGCTCGTAAAGGCCGGTTACCGGGTACGTGTCGTCACACGCCTGCCCCATACGGCCATTGATCTCAAACCGATCGGCTCGGTCGGCCAGATCCAGCTGGTCCAGGGCAATGTGCGCAACAAGGCCTCGATTGCGCGCGCCGTCGAGGGCGCGAGCGCGGTGGTAAACCTGACCGGCATTCTGGCGCAGTCGGGCCGCCAGACATTCCGTTCCGTGCAGGCGCAAGGCGCGGCGCTCATTGCCGAAGCCGCCAGAGACGCAGGCATTACACGGCTGGTGCATATCTCTGCCATTGGCGCCGACGCCGAAAGCCAGTCCGTCTATGCACAGACCAAGGCTGCGGGTGAAAAGGCGGTGATGGACACCATCCCCACCGCGACAGTCCTGCGCCCGTCCATCGTGTTCGGAGCCGAAGACAGCTTCTTCAACCGCTTTGCGCAAATGGCGCTCTATACGCCCGCCCTGCCCCTGATTGGCGGCGGCAAGACGCTGTTCCAGCCGGTCTGGGCCGGTGATGTCGGCGCAGCCATTCTGGCAGCGCTGGAAAGCCCCGCCGCACAAGGCAAGACGTACGAGCTGGGCGGGCCGGCCACCTACTCGTTCAAGCAATTGCTGCAATATATCACCGCCACCATCCAGCGCCCGCGCTTGCTGGTGCCAGTGCCGTGGCTGGCGGCCTACGGGATCGGGTTTGCCGGCGAGATTGCCGGCGCTCTGCCCTTTGTCCCCACCGTGCTGACGCGCGACCAGGTGACTTTGCTCAAGACCGACAATGTCGTGTCCGGCACCCTGCCGGGCCTGTCCGATCTGGGCATCCGGCCGGACAGTGTCGAGGCTATCGTGCCGAGTTATCTCTACCGCTTCCGCAAGGGCGGCCAGTTCGCGCCAGCGGGGTAGGGGGCTCCCCGCAATCGGTGAAATCCCGGCCAAGCGATAGCGCAGAGCCGGGACCTGTTTCAGGTTTGCTGGAGGCAGGCCCCGGATCGCTGCGCGTCCGGGGTTTCAGTGTGTCGGGATTCTCACACCACCCACACGATCACCGCGAGAATCGCGAATGCCAGCGCGATGCGGTAGATCACGAAGGGCAGGAAGCCGAACCGGTCGACCAGCTTCAAGAGCAGGTGGATGGCCACCAGGCTGGCCGCAAACGACAGCCCCACCGCGATGAGCCCGTCGCCAAGGCTCGCGCCCGGTGCTTCCCCGCGTGCCAGATCAATGCCCGATTGCAGGCCGAAAGCGGCGATAACGGGAATACTGGTCAGCATGGCAAACCGCGCGGCAGCCGAGCGCTCCGCCCCCAGTATCCGCGCGGCCGTCATCATCAGGCCGGAGCGGCTGGCGCCGGGGATCATGGCCACGGCCTGGGCAAGACCGATCAGCGCCGCATCCTTGTAGGTCAGCGTCTCTACCGATTTCACCCGCGCGCCATATTTGTCAGCCAGCCAGAGCGGCAGGGCAAAGACCAGCGTGGCTGCGGCAACGATGGCGGGTGAGCGCACCGCATCCAGCCAGCCCGAAAAATACAGGATTGCTGCAACGATCATCACCGGCGGGGTGGCGATCAGCACCAGCAGGGCGAGCCTGCCGCCTTGGGTCATCCGGCCTGTGAACCAGCCAAAGACGCCCATGATCACGCCCGCAATGTCCTTGCGGAAATAGACCAGTACCGCCAGCAATGAGCCCAGATGCGCCATCACATCGATGAGCACGCTCTGCGGCTCCACGCCAAAGGCCAGCGGGGCGAGGATGAGATGCGCCGAGGATGAGACGGGCAAGAACTCGGTCAGGCCCTGTACGATGGCGATCAGGATGAGAAGGGTCAGGCTCATGGCGTCATATCTCCCCGTCAGTCCGGTTTCGCCGCCAGCTACGCACAGCTGTGTTGCGAGGTGATGAAAATCAGCGCGGTGCCAGAGCCGCCTTGACCGCCTCGGACAGCTTTGCCGCCTCATCGGCGCGCGCGGATCCGCGCCGCCACGCCATGCCGATCTCGCGGCCCGCTACGGGCGGATCAAAAGGCTTGATCACCAGACCGAGCCCGTCGGCCACACCGCCATCAACGGCCAGGCGCGGCAGCAAGGTGGCGCCCAGCCCGCTTCTGACCATCTGGACCAACGTGTGCAGGCTGGTGGCGGCAAAGTCGGACCGCGCGGCATCGCTGCGCCCGGAACCGGGGCCCGCCGCGCTATGGCTGGCCGAGCAGATACTCAAGGCGTGATCGCGCAGGCAATGCCCGTCTTCCAGCAGAAGCAGGGACTCATCAGCCAGCATGGCCGGATTGAGCGGATCGGCTCCGGCCAGCTTGTGATCCGGCGCACAGGCAAACAGGAATTCGTCCATCGCGATGGCGCGCGTCTCGATGCCTGCAGCATCATAGGGCAGGGCGATCAGCGCAGCATCAAGCCGCCGTTCCTTGAGCGCATCGACAAGCCGCGGGGTGAGATCCTCTCGCAGGAACAGCTCCAGCTGGGCAAACTGGTCACGCAGGGCCGGCAGGACGCGCGGCAACAGGAAGGGCGCAATCGTCGGGATCACGCCAAGGCGGAACTGCCCGGCCAGCGGCTCGCCCGCCGCACGCGCAGCATGCACAAGATCTTCTGCTTCGGTAAGGATGGTGCGCGCGCGCGCCGCCGCCGTCTCTCCGGCGGGCGTCAGGTTGGCCCCGCGGGCGCCGCGTTCCACCAGCGTGATACCAAGGCTCAGCTCCAGCTCCTTGATGCCCGCTGAAAGCGTGGGCTGGGTGACGTGGGCCGCCTCTGCAGCACGGCTGAAATTACCGTGCTCTGCCAGCACGATAAGAAATTGTAGCTGACGCAGTGTGGGAAGATTCGCGCTCATGGCTATCGAGATAACCTATCGCCGGTGCAGAGACAATCGATTTGCTTTCGCAAGTGCAGCATGACATTTGCTGCAACTGCAAACGCCGCTATGGGCGCGTTGCCAATCCTACAAAGTCATTCAGGAGAACACCATGCTGGGTATAGGTCAGAAACTTCCCGAATTTGAAGTCACGGGCGTAAAGCCGGGTTTCAACCATCACGAGGAAAACGGCGAGTCCGCGTTTGAAACGCTGACGCAAGCCAGTTTCCCCGGCAAGTGGAAGGTGATCGTGTTCTACCCGAAGGATTTCACCTTCGTGTGCCCGACCGAGATCACCGCCTTTGCCAAGCTGGGCGACGAATTTGCCGACCGGGACGCGGTCGTCATGACCGGCTCGACCGACAATGAGTTCTGCAAGCTGGCCTGGCGCCGCGAGCACCCCGATCTGAACAAGCTGAACCAGTGGCAGTTTGCCGACACGACCGGCTCGCTGGTTGACCAGCTTGGCATCCGTTCGCCCGAAGGCGTCGCCTATCGCTACACCTTCATCGTCGATGAAGAGAACACGATCCAGCACGTCTATGCGACCAATCTCAATGTCGGGCGCAACCCGGAAGACACGCTGCGCGTGCTCGACGCGCTGCAGACCGACGAGCTGTGCCCGTGCAACCGTTCGGTTGGCGGCGAGACACTCAAGGCGGCGTAGTCGCCCCTCGTGCTTACAGGAAACGGGCCGCGTCATCTCCTCCCGGCGCGGCCCGTTTTCATATCTGACGACAAGGACAAGGAGCCTCCCCATGAGCCTTGAGAGCCTCAAAGAGCATATTCCCGATTACGCCAAGGACATCCGGCTAAACCTGTCCTCGCTGGCGCGCGAGACCGCGCTCGATGACCAGAAAAAATATGGCTGCTTCCTGGCCTCGGCCTGGGCCACCGGCAATCCGGCGCTGATCCGCGCGATTACGGGCGAAGTGGACGGCAAGCTGTCAGCCGAAGCCGTAAACGCCGCCAAGGCCGCCGCTGCCGTAATGGGCATGAACAATGTCTATTACCGCTTCGTGCATCTGGCCTCGGCGAAGGACTACAAGACACTGCCCGCCCGCCTGCGCATGAATGTCATCGCCAATCCCGGCGTGGAAAAGGCCGATTTCGAGCTCTGGTCGCTGGCCGTCTCGGCCATCAATGGCTGCGGCATGTGCATCGACGCGCATGACACAGAACTGCGCACACACGGCGTTACCGCCGAGCAGATCCAGACCGCCGTGCGCATCGCCTCGGTGGTCAATGCCGCCGCCGGCGTGATCGAGGCCGAAGCCGCCGCTGCGGCGTGATTTCAGCGCAGGATCGCGCCCGCCACACAGCGTCCTGAAGAACCCCGCTGCGGAGCGCCCGTGGCGGGGTTTTCGTTTGCGGGTTGCATTATCGGTGATTAGCGTCCTTGCCATGAAATGGATCGGGCGGATTTTCCTCATACTTCTCCTGCTGCTGGCCGGTTTCCTCGCCGTGTCAGCGGGACTGGCCTATGTCGCCGGGCAATACTGGCGCGAGGCGGCATTGGCCGAACGGGTCGAACGGCTGGACGCGCGCTTCCAAACCGCTGTCATGGACCGGATCGACGCCAGCACATTCGATGACGAGGACTGCCTCTGGATCGGTGAAGCGCGCGACATCGCGGCAGGTCTCTTTCTGGAGAACTCGGCTCGCCGGATTGAGATTGAATTGGCAGAGCGTGAAGCCTGCGGTGTACGCCTCGGCGAAGACGAGTTGCGCTCGAGGCGCATCGAGATCGAACAATTCCCCTGGAGCTTCGGCTATCAGCCGGTGCCCTCAGCCTTTCTCCAGGACACGGCAGAAGCCGCGATGGGCCTTCTGACTGCCGATGCGGACGGCGTGTTGCGGTACCAGTATGCGCAGCGGCGACGTGGATTGTTACCAAGGACGAGTATTCTATCAGAAGTTCCGGAACACATTGATATCGAAGGTATTTTAACGCGCTTCCTGAGCGGAGAAGTCAACCAACGCCGATTTCATGCGCAAGCCGCAGCAGAAGCTTTCCGGCGAAATGCTGATCGGCGTGATCTTGCTCTGAGTTTTGCTCACCATCCGAACGGCTCAATTCAAAGATGGGCGTGGCACGACCTTAACCACGCATCATGGATTGATATGGAAGCCATCTGGCAACGGTATCTGATTTGGCGGTGGCATCCCGGAGAAGGCGCTCAACCTTTCGCTCTCGCGCATTCTTACAACGACTTATATGAGAGCCCGGACACGCGAGAAAACTTGCGTACCGCCGTTGCGCGTGGCCATGACGAAGCCACTCGTGCCTTTCTGGACAATGGCTGGGACGGCCAAGGCGAAGATCGCAATGGCGATGGCATTGCCTGGAATGACCCCTTCTCGACACCCTATTGGTGGGCGGTGCATGCGGTGCGGCTGGATGACCCGGCCTTCGCCAGCGATCTTGACGCCGCCATGGCGCATCTGGAGGCCGAGGGCTGCGCAGACCATGCCCGCGCCGTCGGGGAGGCCTGGCGGGGCCTGCTGGCTGACTTCTGGAGCGACCACAGCCACGTGGATGCGTTGATCCGCGAGCGGCCCGACTGTGCCGGACCGTCCCAGGACACTGCCCCCGACAGCGAGCAGAGCGACAGCCGTTTTGATGACCCCCTGCACGGCCTGCCCGAGCTTATGATCGCGCTCGATCTTTCCCTGTAGGTCGGCCGGAATCCGCCGCCGATCATACATTATTAAAAACTGTGACAGTCACACGAATGTCATAAAAGAATTTAACGCCATAAAAATCAGCTATTTGATCGAGCTTGACGAACGCTGATAAGTTCCGTATTCTGATCTTATGGCTGATACGATCCACCATAACGGGCAAACCGCCACAGACCGCGACCGGCACGATGCCGGGCGGGCCGTCAGTGCATGGCGCTGGTTTTCAGCGCGCACCATGCGCCGCGCCTCGCGCTATCGCGACCTGACCTGGCGCCATGTCGGCCGGCACATGATCTTTGCGCTCGCCATTGCGCTGATCTCGCGCATCTGGGCGGCGGAACCGCAGGGCCCCCTTCTGCTCATCGTGGGCGGAATCTGGGCGTTCCTCATGATCCGCATTGCGTTCATCAAGGGCTTCGACGCCCTGACGCGCCGCCGCGCTGCCGGCTAGGCAGGCTCGACCCGCACCGGACATCGCAAGGAGCGTGCAATATAGCACGCTGCGTGCGCATCGTGATGCAGGCTTTCCAGCACGCCCGGCTCCGGTTCAGCGCCTGCCTCAAAGGTCAGGCGCGGACGCAGGATGATTTCGGTCATCGCGGTGCGGCCCTCATCATCCGGTCCCATAAGGCCAATCGCCTCATCGTCATAGCTGGTGATGGCGATGCCCTTGCGCGCGGCCAACGCCAGAAACCACAGCATGTGGCAGGCACTGGTGGCCGCGACCAAGGCCTCTTCAGGGTCAACCGCGCTGGCATCAGACATCGGCACCGGCACCGAGAGCGGCGAGGACGATGCCGGCACCACCGCCCCGCCATCGAAATGCCAGTGATGGGCGCGCGAATAGCGGCTGGACGTAAAGTCCTCGCCCGCCCCCAGACTCCACACAACACGCGCGGTGTGCTCACCCATGGCCAGCCTCCCTTCGCCCTAGCTTGCCGCATCGCCTGATTGACGCTGCGAGCCGTGCGCTTAGGCTGTGCCCATTCACGGTGAAGGGGCAAGCGATATGCGCTGGTGGTTCGGGACGGCATTGTGGAAACGGGTGCTGGCTGCCCTCGTTCTGGGTATCGGGTTCGGGGCGCTGATGTCCCAGCTCATGGGCGCAGAGGCCGCCACAAACCTGATCGAGAGCTATGTCCGGCCGGTGGGTGATCTGTTCATCCGCCTCATCCGCATGCTCATCATACCGCTAATCCTGACCACGCTGGTGGCTGGCGTCTACGCGCTGGGCGACCCCAAGCGCCTTGGGCCCATCGGCGGCAAGACGCTGCTGCTCTATTTTGCCACCACCTTCTTTGCCAACATTATCGGTATCATTTTCGGACTGCTTTTCCGCCCCGGCGCGGGCGCGGATCTGGGCGGAGCCGATGCCGTGCCGGTTTCAACCGAGACCGAAGCGCTGTCCAGCCGGCTTCTCGCCATCGTGCCGGATAACCCGGTGGCTGCGCTCGCCGATGGCGATGTGCTCGCCGTGATCTTCTTTGCGGTGCTGCTGGGCATCGGCATTCTTCTGGCCGGCAAAGCCGGAAAGCCGGTCGGTGATCTGTTCAATTCGGCGTCCGATGTCGTGCTGAAAGTCACCCATATGGTGATGGAAGTCGCCCCGTTCGGCGTGTTTGCGCTGGTCGCCTACACCACGGTCAGCCAGGGGCTGGAGGCATTTGCGTCCATCGGCCTTCTCATCCTGACCGTGTATCTGGGCCTCTTCACCCACGCGGTACTGGTCTATGGCGGGCTGATACGGTTCGTCCTGCGCCTGCCCGTGCTGAACTTCATGCGCGGCATTGTCGATGCGCAGGCGGTTGCCTACTCTACCGCCTCCTCCTCGGCGACCCTGCCGGTCACCATTACCAATGTGGTCGATAATCTGGGCGTGAAGCGCTCTGTCGCCGGTTCGGTTCTGCCGCTGGGCGCGACCATCAATATGGACGGCACCGCGCTCTATCTGGGCATTCTGGCGCTCTTCACCGCGCAGGCCTTCGGATACGACCTGACGCTGACCCATTACTTCATGATCGCCTTTACCGCCGCCATCGCCTCCATCGGCGCGGCGGGCATCCCCAGCGCGGGCCTGTTCCTGCTGGCGATAGTCCTGAGCACGTTCAACGTGCCGCCAGAGCAGATCGCCATCATTGTCGGCTTCATCCTGCCGGTGGACCGCATCATGGACATGGCTCGCACCGCGGTGAACGTGACCGGCGATGCCGCTGTGGCGGTGGCTGTTGCCAAATGGGAAGGCGAGCTGGACGAGGAGCGTTACTACGCTCCGGCAGACCAGCCCGTGCCGTCGCAAACACAAGACGGCACGCCGCAAGGCTGAACCGGCCATGGCGTGACGTCGTATCGGTGCGTAACGTATCGCCGATACAAAGGAGCCGTGCCATGACCATTCTTCGCATCCTTCTGGCTACAGGCGGGCTTGTCCTGCTGGCCAGCATCATATGGGCCTCGCAAACGGCCAGTATCGGCGCCAGCTTTTCAGCCATGGCCGCCGATCCATGGGGCGTTGTCGCGCTCATTGATCTCTATCTCGGCTTTGTCTTCCTGGCTGTCCTCATCTGGCTGTTTGAGCGTAACAAGCTGATCGCGCTGGCCTTCATCCTGCCTCTGCCCTTTCTGGGCAATATCTGGGCGGCGGTCTGGATCGTCTGGCGGCTGACCGCTCTGGCCACCCGGCTGAGACCCGCGCCGGCAGATTAACCGCTCTCGTATAAGTTGCATTAATCCGTTTCGCGTATCTCTACACTTGCAGGTTGCACATGATCGCGCCTGCAATAAGGAGGTGCGTCATGCCAATCCCGTTTCCCGCCGCCCGGATCACCGCCGGGCCACGCGGCACTTTCCTGCGCGATACACGCGCCGTCTCGGCGGTGGAGTTTGCGCTGCTCGCCCCGGTGATGATCCTGCTTCTGGTCGGCACCATCGCCTACGGGCTGCTGTTTTCCACCCATATCAGCCTGCAGCAGCTGACCGCCGAAGCGGCCCGGTCCTCGATTGCCGGGCTGTCGGGCGATGAGCGCGCGGCCATCGTCGAGGCCCATGTCGCCGATACGCTGCCGCGCTATTTCCTGATCGACCCCGAACGCGCCAGCGTTGCGGTGGAAACACCCCGGACCGGCTATAGCGAGATCGTCGTGCGCTATGATGCGAGCGCCCACCCGGCTTATGTCTTCCGGGGATTGCTGCCGCTCCCGTCCGATCAGGTCACCTACAGCCAGATCATCCGCGACGGGGGGCTGTCATGATTGCGCGCTTCATCAAGGACACAGCCGGCGCAGCCGCGCCCCTGATGGCCAGCGGCATTGCGGCGGGCGCCCTGCTTCTGGTGCTGACCCTGACGCAGGTTCTGAACCATCTGCACAAGCGCGAGTTGCAGGCGACCGCCGATCTGGTGGCCCTCATCGCGGTGCGTGACCAGGATTATTCCCTCACAAAGGCCAGAGCCGTGCTCGCCGATCAGGGTTTTGACCCGGACACATTCGACATTGTGGTCGAACCCGGCCAGTACGAGCCAGACCCGGCGCTGGACCCGCAGGCGCGCTTCACCCCGGCCCTCCAGCCCTATAATGCCGCCCAGGTGGAGCTGCGCTCGGCCAACACCACGCGCATTCGCTCCGATGACCGGCCTTGGCGGGCGCGCGCTGAGGCGACCGCCGCCCGTCAGGACATGGTCAGCTTTGCCATCGCCTCGCGCCTGGTGCGGCTGGAAGGCGGATATTCGGGCGCGGTACTCGCCGCGCTGTCCGGCTATTCAGGTGCCATCAGCGTCATGGATTACCGTGCACTCGCCGATGCGCGCGTTTCGGTACCGGGCTTTCTCGATGCGCTGGCACTGGAGGCAGGCCTGATGGCGGTCAGCTATGACACGCTGCTAGACAGCCGGGTCAAGCTGGGCGAGGCGCTGAACGCCGCCATGACAGCCATGGGCTCTGATGCCCCCGCCATTCTGGACGTGCTCGCGCGCCAGTCCGCCCACACCAACCGGCAGGTGCGCATTGGCGACATATTGAGCCTTGATCCGGGGATGACGCGCGCGGGCCTCGCCAGCGGGGCCCAGATCGGTCTGGCAGATCTGGTGATGGCCAGCGCGCTTGCCGCGCAGGGCGGCCAGCAGGTGGGCGTGGCGGTCAGCGCCCCGCTGGCCAGTATCGATCTGGGTATCGGCCAGCCCCCGCAATTCGCCTCTATCTACGGCGCCGGGCTGGAGGGGGCTGAAGCCCATACCCGCCAGCTCGGCCTTGATGTCAGCGTGGGCGCAGGGCTGGGCCGGCTCAGCGTCGATATCGAGAATGCCACCGCCACCGCCCGGCTGGTCTCGCTGACCTGCCATGGCGATGGCCGGGCCGAGGCGCGCTTCGAGGTGCAAACCTCTCCGGCCACCGCCCGCATTGGCGGGGCGCTGGGGCTGCTGGGTTCGCTGTTGAATGTGGACCTCTCCTCCGGGCGCACGGTGGAGGCGGTACTGACGACAGAGCACATGGAAAGCGGCGAGCCGGAGATTATCCGCTCCGGGCTTGGCGCGCAGGTGAACCTGCTGGGTCTTGGCCTGCCGCTATCAGGCGCGCTCAATCATTCGCTGGGCGTGGTTGATGCGCTGCTGGTCGATATGGGCCTGACGATTGGCGAGTCCGAGCTCTATTTGCGCGATGTGCGCTGCGGCCGCCCGTTTCTGGTGGGGTAGGAAGGTGTTTCAACTCGTCATCCCCGCGAAGGCGGGGATCCAGAGGGAACAGGGCAAAGGCAGTTAACGCGGCTCTGGGTTCCCGCCTGCGCGGGAACGACGAAAGGCAATCACCTATTTCCCACTCAAATCCCGATCCCTTTGCGCCGCGAGGCCCGCATCACTCACCGTCTCGGCCACGAACCTGTCCACCGGCGTTTCAAGGCCGAGGCGTGAGATCGCCAGCTCCTGCGCCGTCCATTGATTGCCCGCCGGCAGGCCGGACCCGGTCGCCGCAAACGCGCTGACGCGCACATCAAAATGCCCGGTCAGGCAGCGATAGGCCTCGAAATTCCCGTGCACAGCCTCCGGCGCGCCTTCCACCGCTACCGGCACCGCCTCATAGACGACGCCCAGATCTTCGGTCGCATTCATCAGCGCATAGTCGCGCGGAGAAAGCAGGGTTGCCCAAGCCGAGACGCTCGCGCCCGGCTCCTCGGCCAGCGTGGCGGGCACCGAGCCATAGGCGGCGATGCGGTTCGCCCAGCAGATGACATGGCCGGGCAGGCTGACCGCGATGACCGGGATCACCACATCGTTGATGTGCGCGGCGAACTTGCGCTGGAGCTGTACCGGCGCCGCATTGGAGCCCACCGCCACCACCGGATGGTATGCGCCGTCATCAAGACGTTTGGCCCTCTGCGCCCCCACCACATCGGCCAGCGTGCGGATATGGCCGCCATCGACCACCTGCCAGCCGCTGATCGGCCCCTTGGTGGACCGGATATCGAGCGTGCGGCCATCGACAAACAGGAAATCCCCCTCCGGCCGCGTGAACGGATAGGAGAGCGCCCATTGCATTTTCAGGTGAAGCGGATCGATCACGAGGACTTGCCCCGTTTTGCCTCCACCCAGTCGATCAGCATCTTGCTGACATCAATGCCAGAGAAGCGGCGCAGCTCCTGAATGCCCGTCGGGGAGGTGACATTGATCTCGGTCAGGTAATTGCCGATCACGTCGATCCCCACAAAGACGAGCCCGCGGCTTTTAAGTTCCGGGCCGATAATGCGGCAGATTTCAAGGTCGCGCGGCGACAGGTCGGACTGCACCGCCTTGCCGCCGACATGCATGTTCGCGCGCATCTCGCCCTCTGCCGGCACGCGGTTGATCGCGCCCGCAGGCTCGCCATCGACCAGGATCACCCGCTTATCGCCATTTTTCACATCGGGAACAAAGGCTTGCGCCATCAGCGGCTCGCGGCTGATCTGGGCGAAGAGTTCCAGCAGGGAGGCGAGATTCTCCGCCGAGTCGCGGATGCGGAACACGCCGGCGCCGCCATTGCCGAACAATGGCTTCACCACGATGTCGCGCCCGTGCGCCTCGAAGAAGGCGCGGATATCAGAGAGCGACGAGGAAATGAGCGTCGGCGGCATCAGCCCTTCAAAGCGCGTGACGAACAGCTTTTCCGGCGCATTCCTGACCTCGGCCGGGTCATTGACCACCAGCACGCCCGGCTGCAACGCCTCCAGCATGTGGGTGCTCGTGATATAGGCCATGTCAAAGGGCGGGTCCTGGCGCAGGAAGATCACGTCGAGCGTGGAAAGGTCGAGAACCACCGCCTCCTCCAGCGCCGCATGTTCGCCCTGCACGCGCTGCATCGCGCTCACCCGGCTCGCCCGCGCGCGCACCTTGCCATCCTCCATCGCCATGTCGCGCGGCTCATAGACCCAGATTTCGTGGCCGCGCTGAAACGCCTCCAGCGCGATGTCGAAGGTGGAATCGGCATTCACATTGACGGCCCCGATCGGGTCCATCTGGAAGGCAATTTTCAGCATGGGACAGCGCTTTCAGCTTTGGCGTGACGAATCGTATCTTAATCAAACAACGTTGCTAAGAGGCCGGAGAGTTGCATGTCCAATCGCTCACCCCACCGACAAGTCGCCACATTCATTCTAGCTCCCGGAACTGCCGAAGAAATAACGGCTCACGGTCAGTTGGTCACTGACCCCAATTATACAAGCGCCAACCGGATCGAAATTTTTGGAGTTAGAGGCGATGAACTCAAATTCATGCTCCTCTCTGACAAACACGTGATCGCGTGGCACATGTATGAAAATGAAGACTGGCTCGAACACGCCAACAGTAGCGTAAAAACGTTTGAATGTGGAGAATGCTATTATAAATCGGCCGGAGCTACATCTGGATACAACATCGGCAAAAACAGCATCCAAATAATTGCTGATTTTATCATTACAGATTTCAAGGAAATAAACCAGCACGACAGGAACGGTTGCGACACGTATATATTTTCATTCCTTCCCACCCCCGACTCATGGCGCCCCTACAGAAGGGGGGCATCACTTAGAAACCCGCTAGTAAATTTTGGTCAATGGAAAAGCATTACCGGTACTAATCTACGTTTTAGACGCCGTCTTTACGGGCAAGTTCAAAAAGATGATAGAGTTTTCGATCAAGATTTTATAATATGGATCCCGTCAATTGAAATAGAAAAATTCGAATCCATGGAACACAGAATTGATTTCAAATTTGAAGAAATTGCCGAGTATATCAATATCGCTAATATGTTTATTTATTGCGACCACTTCTATGAGATTTCGCGGACCGAATTGGGCCAAAGCAGCTCCACCTTCATTCGATTTCCGGTCCAATTGCCACAAAAAGCTATAGGCAAAATGCTTCGTGACAGATTGATTTTGGGAAAATCAGAAGCCGTTATGGCCAAGGTTGCAGAATACCTTATAAGTCACGAAATTCAGAAATCAGAATTGTTTGGATCGGTTTTTAGGTATGTAAGCTCACATCGTGGCCCCGCAATTGAACGCCAACTGGTAGAATGTGTTGAGGCGCTTGAAGCACTTGTGAATCTATACGAGAAGAATAAGGGTTGGAGAAGGGATAGCGCTGACCGAAAAACTTGGAAGGCAGCCGGAAGAAAATTCAGATCGGCAATCCGCAACTGCGAAGCCGTCTCATCTGAATTAAGAAAGATCGCGTGCGACACGTTGATATACCCACCAAGCATATCGCTACACGAAAGGATACAAAAAGTTATAATTAGCCAAAATAAAAGGTGGGCCCCACCATCAATTAAAATTAAATCGAAAATTAAGGAAATAATTGATTGCCGCAATAAAATTGTACATGGGGAAGTTTTAGATGACGCCAACCTTGTATTCTACAGCTTGGCGCGAGCGCAATTCATATTTGAGTGCCTTTTCTGCAACCTCATAGGGCACTCCTACCGTCCAATACCTCCTATGTGGATTACTGGTGAGTGGACACCTTAGCTAACCACCATCCTTGCCCCTCTCTCCCCTTAGAGCGTAGATAAGGCCCTCAAGCCTTTGACCCCTCAACGCCCCTCGCCACCGGAGAGACCGCCATGGACGGACAAGCCAAAAGTTCCAGCACGCTGGACGCGGTTCTGGCCCGTCAGGAGGCTGGGTTTGAGGGCGCGCTGGCGCGCTATGAGCAGCTTTTGCGCATCAAGTCCATCTCCACCGATCCGGCCTATAAGGCCGAGTGCCTTAAAGCCGCGCAGAGCCTCGCTGACGAGCTGGTCTCGCTGGGGTTTGACGCGCGCGTTGCCCCGGCAACCGGCCATCCCTTCGTGGTGGCCCATCATGACGGCGCGAAAGAGGGCGTGCCGCACGTGCTCTTTTACGGCCATTATGATGTGCAGCCGGTTGATCCGCTAAATCTGTGGGAGGCCGACCCGTTCGAGCCGGAAATCAAGACCCGCGCCGATGGCAGTAAATACATCCGCGCGCGCGGCGCCGCCGATGACAAGGGCCAGCTGCGCACCTTTATCGAGGCGTGCCGCGCCTGGAAGGAAGAGACCGGGTCGCTGCCCTGCAAGGTGACGATCTTCTTTGAGGGCGAGGAGGAAAGCGGCTCTCCCAGCCTTGAGCCCTGGCTGAAAGCCCATGGCGACGAGATCAAGGCCGATTTCGCCCTCGTGTGCGACACGAATATGTGGGACCGCTCCACCCCCGCCATCACGGCGAGCCTTCGCGGCATGACCGCGGGCGAAGTGACCCTGAATGCGGCGAGCCGTGATCTGCATTCCGGTCTTTATGGCGGCGCGGCGCGTAACCCGATCACCCTGCTGACGCAGATTCTTGGCCAGCTTCATGACCAGACGGGCCGGGTGACGCTGGACGGTTTTTATGATGGCGTGGAGGAGGTGCCCGCGCCTGTGCTGGAGCAATGGAAGGCGCTGAACTTCTCCGAAGAGCGCTTCCTGGGCGACATCGGTCTCTCCGTGCCTGCGGGCGAGCAGGGCCGCATGGTGCTCGAACAGATTTGGACGCGCCCGACCGCCGAGATCAACGGCATTCAGGGCGGCTATACCGGCGAAGGCTTCAAGACGGTGATCCCGGCTGAGGCCAGCGCGAAAATCTCCTTCCGGCTGGTGCCCGGTCAGGACCCGCAAAAAGTGTGGGAGGCGTTCGAGGCGCATGTAACGAGCCGCCTGCCCGCCGACTGCGAGGCGGTATTCGCGCGCCGCGATACCGGCGCGCCCGCACTCGCCGTCGATGTGACAAACCCGGCCTTGCAGGCCTGCGTCGAGGCGCTGCGCGATGAATGGCAGACCGAGCCCGCCCTGATGGGCTGTGGCGGCTCCATCCCCATTGTGGGCGATTTCAAGCGCCATCTGGGCATGGATACGATCCTGGCCGGTTTCGGCCTTGAGGACGACAATATCCACAGCCCGAACGAGAAGTACGAGCTGGAGAGCTTCCGCAAGGGCATACGCTCCTGGGCGCGCATTCTGGACCGTCTGGCGGCGAAGGGCTGACAGCCCTCGATTTGCCGATCGCGCCGTCTCGCGATCCGGCGTATGCTGGTGGCCTTGCATCCGCAAAGGAGCTGGCCATGCGACGACACTATCTGCTGTCCTGGTGGATCGGTGTGGCCATCGTGCTGGCCGCTGTTGCGTATATCGCCTACCGCTTCGCCTGCATGGAGTGCGGCCATCCCGGAGGGCTGGTCGAGTTCCTGGTGCTGGGCGTCATACCCATTGTCTATTTGACGCTGATGTACGTGACACTGAAAAGCCAGCACGATAGCGAGCCCGATGACGGCCCGGCCAACGACTGACACGCCAGCCGCAACACGGCCCAGACGGGTCTTTCCTTGACTCTGCGCGCCCACCCGCGTAATGCCTCGCGATCATAAGCAAGCGTAACAACCGCTTGCCTTGCCAGCACACGGAGCCGCTTGCCCGCATCGACGGGGCGGACCAACTCCCGGAGGCTGGGAAGGTGCCCTGCCCGGCGAAGGCTCGCCCGGCGGGGTGGTTTTGCGTTTGCGCGAGTGGCAAACCAAGGGTTTGGACGGCAACATGTTTGACGCGTTAAGCGAAAGACTGTCAGGCGTATTCGACCGGATCACCGGGCGCGGCGCGCTGTCTGAAAAGGACGTGGACGCGGCCCTGCGCGAGATACGCGTGGCGCTGCTGGAAGCCGATGTCGCCCTGCCTGCGGTGAAGGATTTCATCTCAAAAGTCCGCGAGAAGGCCGTTGGCGACGCGGTCATCCGCTCGGTCGCGCCGGGCCAGCAGGTCATCAAGATCGTTCATGACGCTCTGGTGGAGCTGCTCGGCGGGACAAGCGAGCCGGAACGCCTACAGCTTGAAGGCGAGCCCCCCATCGCCATCCTGATGGCGGGTCTGCAGGGTTCGGGTAAAACCACCACCACCGCCAAGATCGCCAAACGCATTGCCGAGCGTGAAAAGAAGAAGGTGCTCGTCGCCTCGCTCGATACGCGCCGCCCGGCCGCGATGGAGCAGCTCGCCCAGATGGCCGAGAAGGCCGGTGTGCCTAGCCTGCCGATCGTTGCCGGCCAGACCGCCATCGAGATTGCCCGCCGGGCGATGAATTCGGCGCGCCTGCAGGGCTTTGACGTCGTCATCCTCGATACGGCGGGCCGCACCACGCTGGACGAGGAGATGATGGGCGAGGCGGCGAAAATCGCCTCTGAAACCCGCCCGCGCGAGATATTGCTGGTCGCCGACGCGCTGACCGGCCAGGACGCGGTGGAAACCGCCAGACGCTTTAACGAACGGCTGAAACTGACCGGCCTTGTGCTGACGCGCATGGATGGTGACGGGCGCGGCGGCGCGGCCCTTTCCATGCGCTGGGTCACCGGCCTGCCGATCAAGTTTCTGGGCACGTCCGAAAAGATTGACGGCCTTGACGGGTTTGACGCCAAACGGCTGGCGGGGCGCATTCTGGGGCGCGGCGACATCGTCTCGCTGGTGGAAAAAGCCTCCGCCCAGATTGACCATGAGAAGGCCGAAGCCCTCGCCAGGAAAATGGCGAAAGGCAAGTTCGACCTCAATGATCTGCGCGACCAGCTCTTGCAATTGCAGAAAATGGGCGGGCTTAGCGGTATCATGGGTCTGCTGCCCGGCATGAACAAGCAGATGAAGGCGCAGGCCGCTGCCAGCGGGTTTGACGACAAGTCGATCAAGCGCCAGGAAGCCATCATCCTGTCGATGACGCCGGCCGAGCGCGCCAAGCCCGACATTCTCAAAGCCAGCCGCAAGAAGCGCATCGCCGCTGGCGCGGGCGTCGGCGTGCCGGAGGTCAACCGGCTTTTGAAAATGCATATGCAGATGGCCGGCATGATGAAGCGCGCCGGCAAGGGCAAGGGTCTGCCCGGTATGCCGGGCGGGCGCATGCCGCCCGGAATGGCCGGGGGTATGGGCGCTGGCATGGGCGGTCTGGGTGGTCCGGGCGCGGGGCTTGGCTCTGCTGCCGACGACCTTTTGAAAGGAAAATCCCCGACGGGATTAAGTGGTTTGCCGGGCCTGCCGGGCACTGGCGCACCTTTGGGGCCTGATGGCCTGCCGCCCGGCTTCCCGAAGAAGAAATAATCGTTTCAACACTCCAAAAGGACTAAACTCATGGCTGTTAAAATCCGTCTTGCCCGCGCGGGCGCCAAGAAACGCCCCTATTACCGCATCGTCGTGGCCGATAGCCGCGATCCGCGCGATGGCCGCTTCATCGAGCGTATCGGTTCCTACAACCCGATGCTGCCAAAGGGCCACGAAGAGCGCGTGAAATTCGACGCCGAAAAGGCCGCCGAATGGATCAAGAAAGGCGCCAAGCCGACCGACCGCGTCGCGCGCTTCCTGGCTGCCGAAGGCCTCTATGACTGGAAGGCGGGCAATAACCCGAACAAGGCCCAGCCCGGTCAGGCCGCCAAGGAACGCGCCGCCGAGCGTGCCGAGAAGGAAGAAGCCAAAAAGGCCGCCGAAGCCGAAGCCAAGGCGGCCCCTGCTGAGGAAGCGCCTGCTGAAGAGCCGGCTGCCGAGGCCCCGGCCGAAGAAGCCAAAGCTGAAGAGGCTCCGGCTGAAGCGCCTGCCGAAGAAGCGGCTGCTGAAGAACCCAAGGCTGAAGAAGAAAAGGCCTAAGGCTTTTTTCTTTCCTCCCCTCGTGCTTCGGGACGGGCTGCGCCCTCCTCAGCATGAGGGGGAAGGCCAATTGACCCTCATCTGTGAGGGTGAGCGAAGCGAACGTCTCGAAGGGCGAGGGAAGACAACTATCGCATGACCAATCCCCTCATCGTCATTGCCGCCATTGTCGGCGCCCATGGGGTGAGGGGCGAGGCGAAGCTGCGCGCCTTTGGCGAGGCGGCCAATGTCGCCTCCTACGGCCCGTTCCTCGATAAGGACGGCAAGACCATCCTCACCCCAAAAACCGCCCGTTCGTCGGGCGGCGAGGCGGTGATCGTATCGTTTGAAGAATCCGTCACCCGCGAACAGATCATGGCCATGAAGGGCACGCTATTGCATGTGCCGCGCTCCGCATTACCCGAGACGGACGAGGACGAGTTCTACTATTCAGACCTGATCGGCCTCTCAGCCGAGCATCTGGACGGCTCTCCCGCAGGCCGGGTGAAGGCCGTGCATGATTTCGGCGCGGGCGAGATACTGGAACTGACAGGCCCCGATGGGGCGCTCTTCATTCCGTTCACGCGCGAGGCCGTGCCGGTGATCGAGATCGCCAAATCCCGCCTCGTCATCAACCCGCCTGAAGAAATCGATGCAGGCGATGAAGGGGTGGAGCCGTAGCGGTATGACCGCTTTGCACTTGCGCCCTGTCTGTCCGCCTGCCTAGACTTCTCGCCGAGCTGTAAGGAGGCAAGTGCGATGATCCTGGCACTGACGAGTGCGCTGGCCCTGATATCCGAACCCGTAGCGTGCGAGCTGACGCCGCTGGGCGAAGAGCTGGAGGCTCGAGGCCCGGCCGGCTTCACTGTTGAATGTCCGGCTGGTCACGCCGACGCCGCCGCCATTCAGAGCGCCGCCGAAACCGCCATCGCGGCCATGGACCTGCCTGTGCCCGAACAGCACCGGCGGGGCCGCAATTTTCCGCCACGCTTCGAAACGTCTGATGCACTGGTTGTAGAGCCGGCGGGCGGAGCCTGGCGTGCTGCGCCCGGTCAGGCCCTTGTGCGGGCCGTGCCCGTCTTCCCTGTCCGCGCTGCCGAGCGCGGAGCAGTCCACATGCTGTGCGCGCTCGCCTTCAGGCCCGACGCAGCCGGGACGGACACAGACCCCGCAGCGTCATGCATCAGCAATGTCTCCAACTCGTTGGTGGAGCGCTGGCAGAATGACGCCATGATGCGCGCTGGCGCCGTGTGGCGCTTTGCCCCTGTCAATGTGCAATACTGCCTGGACGAGCAGGTGATGGTCACAGCGGCGCTTATTGATGGGGCCACTGGCCGGCCGGAAGCCCTCCCCCCGGCGCCAGACCCGGCCTTGCTGGCGAATTTGTGCGAGGCGGGATAGGGTCTTGCCCCTACGCGTCTGCTGGCGCATACACCCCCTCCCATGACCTTCACCGCCACTGTCCTGACCCTCTATCCGGAAGCCTTTCCCGGCGCGCTTGGCGTGTCGCTGATCGGCACTGCACTCAAAGAGGGCAAATGGGCGCTAGAGACGGTGGACATCCGGTCATTTTCCCGTCATAAGCACGCCTCCGTTGATGACACCCCCGCTGGCGGCGGCCCTGGAATGGTGCTGCGCCCGGATGTGATTGCGGAGGCGGCAGACAGTGTGGAGCGTAATGATCGCCCCCTCATCTGCCTGACACCGCGCGGCAAACCGCTTACTCAAGGCAGGGTCCGAGAGTGGGCCGGCGGGCCGGGCGTGATTTTGGTATGCGGGCGCTTTGAGGGCTTCGACCAGAGAGTCATCGAGGCGCGCGGCATGGAAGAGGTAAGCGTCGGCGATGCCGTCCTTGCCGGTGGAGAGATACCCGCGCAATACGTCATCGAGGCGTGCGTGCGATTGCTCCCCGGCGTACTGGGCAAAATGGCCTCGACGACGGATGAAAGTTTCGAGGGTGATCTCCTCGAATACCCCCAATACACCCGCCCGCGGGTGTGGGAGGGGCGGGAGATCCCCGGAGTGCTGCTGGGCGGCGACCATGGTAAGGTCGCAAGCTGGCGGCGCGAGCAGGCAGAACAGGCAACGCAGGACCGCCGTCCGGATCTCTGGGCGAGATATCAGCGGCGGGATGGAGAGACGTAATGAACCTCATTCAGAAGCTCGAACAGGAAGAAGCCGCGCGCGTTCTTGGCGAGAAAACCATTCCGGAATTTTCCGCCGGTGACACGCTGATCGTCGGCGTGCGCATCCGTGAAGGCGAGCGCGAGCGTGTGCAGCGCTTTGAAGGCGTCTGCATTGCGCGCAGCGGCGGCGGGCTCAATGAGAGCTTCACCGTGCGCAAGATCTCCTTCGGCGAAGGTGTGGAGCGGGTCTTCCCGGTCTATTCCCCGCTGCTGGAGAGCATTGAAGTCAAGCGCAAGGGCCATGTCCGCCGCGCCAAGCTCTACTATCTGCGTGACCGCCGCGGTAAATCCGCGCGTATCGCCGAGCGCACCTCGGGCCACGGCATCGAGAGCCGCGACTAGTTTTTCCGGTATTGCCGGAACTTCAGGAACGCCCATCGGCAACGGTGGGCGTTTTTTGTTGTGGCAACTTCCTCTCGTCGTTCCCGCGCAGGCGGGGGGTGACGAACGTCCTTCCAACCAGAAGAGAATTCACCCCCTTCCCTTACCGCCCATAAACTCGCAAACTGATCGCTCAATGAAATGCGCTTCCACGCATTCGACGAGCCATGTCTGGGGAGGACAATCCGATGTCATCATTCTGGCGCGCTGCGCTTGCGGGGTTTTCAGCCCTGTTCATGCTTCAGGCCTGCGGCCAGCAGGGCGGCGATACCCGCGACCTGACTGACGCTGACCGCGAGTATCAGCACGTGCTGATGGAAGCTCTGCTGGATGCGCAGGAGGGCAGCGTGATCGAACTGCCCGCCGGCGTGTTCATCATCGAGCGCGGCCTGTCGCTGGCCAATGTGGACGACGTCACCATACGCGGCGCGGGGCTGGACGAGACGGTGCTGTCGTTTGCCGAGCAGCGCGCCGGAGCCGAGGGCCTGCTGGTCACCAGCGCGGACAATTTCACCATTGAGGACCTCGCCATCGAGGATTCCATCGGCGATGCGCTGAAAATCACCGGGTCTGAGAATGTCATCATTCGCCGGGTGCGCACCGAATGGACCAGCGGCGCCTCCACCGATAACGGTGCCTATGGCATTTATCCGGTTCTGACGACGAATGTACTGATCGAGGAATCGGTGGCCATCGGCGCGTCGGACGCGGGCATTTATGTCGGCCAGTCGGACAATATCGTCGTGCGTAATAACCGCGCCGAATACAATGTGGCGGGCATCGAGATCGAAAACTCGATGAACGCCGATGTCTATGGCAACACCGCCACCCACAATACCGGCGGTATACTGGTCTTCAACATGCCCAACCTCCCCCGCCCCGGCCACGGCACGCGCGTGTTTGACAATGACGTGTTCGAGAACAACACGCGCAATTTCGGCCATGAAGGCACGCCGGTTGCCAATGTGCCGGCGGGTACGGGCATATTGGTCAATTCCAATGATGATGTGGAGATTTTTGACAACCGTGTCTCCAATAACCGTACCGCGAACGTGATCATCTCCTCGCTGCACTCGGCGGGTTTTTCCGAACTGGGCGTGGAGAGCGATTTCGACCCCTATCCGGAACGCATCCACATCCATTCCAACAGCTTCGAGGGCGGCGGCAATAATCCTGACGGGATGGACCTGCAGGCGCTGCGCATCGCCCTGTTCGGCCCCACGGGCCGCATCCCGGACGTGCTGTGGGATGGGTATGTGAACGCGGACAGGATGGTGGATGGCGCGCTGCCCGATGATTTGCGCCTGTGCGTCTCAGGGGCGCAGGTGCTCAATGCCGACGGGCCTGGCGATTATGGCAATCCGCGTGTCGCGACGGACGAGCATGATTGCAGCCACGAACCGCGCGAAGCCGTTGAGCTGCCCTTTTAGGCGTCGAGTGATGAAGCGTGCCATCGCCCTCCTTGCTGCGGCCCTTGCGCTGGCCGCCTGCGGCAATGATGCCGCCAACACGCCGCCTGCGTCCGCGCCGGTGGATATGGCAGCTTGGGACAATGATCCGGCCTTCCATACCAGCGGCAATCCGGCCCGGCTGGAAGACTGGGGGCAGTTTCGCATCGAGGGAGAGCGGCTGGTGCTGGCACAGGGCGTCACGCCCTACGCGCTTAACACCGCATTGTTCTCCGACTATGCGCTGAAGCTGCGCACAGTCTGGCTGCCTGATGGCGCGCAGCCTGCGCAATGGCACGACGATGAAACCTTCGATTTTCCGGTCGGCACGGTCATCACCAAGACATTTTACTATCCCCGGACGGCAGGCAGCTTTGATGCGGTCGCGCTGGAGCTGGACCCGAATGCCCATTTTGACGGCGCGGCGCTCGATCTTTCGGCTGTGCGCCTGATCGAGACGCGTATTCTGGTGAGGCGCGAGGAGGGCTGGGCCGCCATCCCCTATGTCTGGAACGATGATCAGCGCTCTACCCGGCTCGCCAGGTCGGGCGCGTTTGTGGACCTGACGCTGCTGGAGGCGGGCGGGCGCAGCCAGGCGCTCGCCTATCAGGTGCCGGACGTGAACCAGTGCGCCCAGTGCCATGTCACCGATGCCAGCGATGGTGAAATCCGCCCCATCGGTCCTCGCGCACGCCATCTCAATGGCGATTATCCGTACGCTGACGGGGAACAGAACCAGCTTGATCATTGGCGCGCCGCCGGCCTCCTGACCGGCGGACCGCAAGCAGACGCAGCGCCGCGCAATGCCGTCTGGCATGGTGAACTCGAGCTGTCAGGACTGGCACTGGAGGGCGCGGCGCGCGCCTATATCGACATTAACTGCGCCCATTGCCATTCGCGCACCGGCCATGCACGCACCTCGGGGCTGTATCTGGAACCGGCGGATCCGGCCGGGCCGGGGCTTGGCGTGTGCAAACCGCCCATTGCGGCGGGGCGGGGCACCGGCAACAGGCGCTATTCCATTGTGCCCGGCGACAGCCACGCCTCGATCTTTACCTTCCGCATGGAAAGTCTGCGTGCCGACGCGATGATGCCAGAGCTCGGCCGCAGCGTGGCCCATGAAGAAGGCGTGGCTCTGGTTGCACGCTGGATCGATGCCATGGCTGGCGGCTGCTAGCCCGCCCCGGTGACACGCCCCGGTGACACGGCCCGCTTGGCGAAACCCGCAGGCTGGGGCATTGTCACGCCTGTCACGTCAACGGAGCTGATCTGCGCCATGAAACGACTTGCCCTGGTTACCGCCCTTTGCAGCCTTGCTGTCAGCGCCTGTGCCACCACGCCGGTCTGCCGCGAGGCGGACGCCGCCGAACGCATGGCCTTCGGACAGATCGTGGCCGGTCATCCCGGCGGCCTGGCCGACAGCCTGCCTGCCGAAAGTGCGGCGCTCGCCAGCCAGCTGCGCGCCGAGGACCCGGCGCTGCGCAACCAGATTTTCGGCCAGCGCATGGGCGATTATTCGGTTCGCACCGTGCTGATGCAGCCCCCGCTATGCGTGTATGAACAGGCCGTCTCACCGACCGAACGCATTTCCTATGTCTTCCCGAACGGGCGCTTCCAGAGCCTCAATCCCGAAGGCGTGACCGAGGCCAATCTGGGCACACCGGCCCGCGACCATGCGCGCTGCCATTTCCGCCAGATCGACGGCGAATGGCGGCTGACCGATGCCTGCAGCTCTACCTTCCAGACGCCTGCGCCGATCGGCTAGGACGCGTCACGCAAGGCCTCGCGAAAGCCTGCCAGCTCACTGCCCAGACGTTCGGCAGCATAGCTGAGGGCTTTCGAGGAGCCGGCAAACCGGTCGGCGGCCAGGTGCGTGCGCTCGGCCGCTGTGTTGACACCTTCTATGCGCGCATTGATGCCACTGGTTGACGCCGCCGCCCGCTCGGCAAGCTGCGCAATCTCTCCAGTGGCGCCCGATTGCTCACCAAATGCGCCGCGGGCACTCGCCGACGTCGCGCGCACTTCCTCGATGATGCCGGAGATACGCGACAATGCCTCGCCAGCACCGCTGGACGCCGAGCTGATCGCCTCGACGCGCGTACGGATATCCGATGTCGCCTTGGAGGTCTGCTCGGCCAGCGCCTTCACTTCGCTGGCCACGACCGCAAAGCCTTTGCCCGCTTCACCGGCACGGGCGGCCTCGATAGTCGCGTTCAACGCCAGAAGGTTGGTCTGTTCTGCGATATCGGCAACCAGCCCGGCGATGGTCTGAACCTCGCGTCCAGCCTTGTCGAGCTCGCGCATGGACGAGCTGGCCCTGACCGCTTCCTCGGTCGCGCGGGCAGACACGGTGTCGGCATTTTCCATGATGCGCGAGACTTCGCTGATAGACGCCGCCAGCTCCTGCGCCGCAGCGGCTACCGCTTCAAAATGGGCCGATGTCTCGGCTGACTTGCCGGCTGCATCTCGCGCGCCCTGCCGGGTCGAACCGGCATCCTGGCGCAACTCGCCTGCCAGCGCCTCCATCTCGCCCGATACCGCGCGCAATTCACCCAGAACATCGGCCACGCGCTGCTCAAACGCGTTGGCAATACTGTTCACCGCTTCCCGGCTGGCCTCGATCGCCTGCGAGCGCTCGCGGTCTGCCTCGGCAAGCTGGCGCGCTTGCAGATTGGCTGCCTCGGCCTCCGCAATCGCCATCCCGGCATTATCCAGTGCCGACGTGATCCGTTGGCACAGCCAGACCAGCGCACCGGTCTGCACAATCACCACAACCGCATGCAGCAGCACCCGGCCGAAATTCGCCCCGTCAGGGAACACAGCAAAGGGCAGCGCAAAATTCAGCACGAGATGGTGGAAGGCTGTCACCGCAGCCGCAGCCAGCACAGCCCGCCAGTCGCAAAGCAGCGTCGCACCGGCCAGCATAGCAAAGAACAGCATATGCATGTCGAGCTGCAGCGCGGTGCCCGACGCCATCCATGTCAGGGCCGCCGGAAAGCCGATGAGCGCGGCCGCAATCGTCATGCGTGTGGAAGCGGCCTGCGGCGCGCTGCGCCAGGCCGCAAAGGACACGCCTGCCACCAATGCCAGGAAAATCACACCCGCAACCAGCCTGCCGGGTGCGATCACAGCGGCGCTCGCCCCATACACCACCACGAACACGCCCAGAAGGACCAGCAAGACCCGCTGGGACTGTTCTCTTACAGAATCGATACGCGTCATTGCCGGTTCTCCTCGGACGGGGACGGTCCGGGTGGACACGCCCAGCCTGCTATTGGGGCTATTACAAGAAGGGCGCCCTGCGCGCGCAGCGCTGAGGCACCGGACGGGCCGAGCGCCGTGGCAGGCATTTCGGCACGCACCATAATGCCGCCTGCCAGCGGTTCGGCGGCGCGCGCACCCGCAGCCGATGCAGCCAGCAAGGTCTCGCGCGCCGACATGCCCGGCCCATAGATTGCCAGCATTGTTCCCGTTGCGGGCGGGGCAAGCATCAGCGCGACGGGACCAAGACACACCAGCGTCAGCATCAGCGCCAACGGCCAGACAGCTTTGCTCTGATAAGGCGCCTTCATGAGTTGATGCCCGGTTCGTCCAATGCGCGCGCTCACCTGCCGCGCACACTTCCATCCCTCCTAATCGCCTGTTCTCGATAACAATTCGTTATCCATATCTCACCGGTGGAAGGGCGGCTGCGCTTTTGTGCACCGCCACCGGGAACGATTCGAAGCGCCGCCGCATTGATGGGGTGTCTGGCCGGTCTGCCCCCGCTTCCCCCGCAATGACGGACCGGCGCAATAGAGGAATGACAGACATGAAGACATTTCTGATTTCTGGCGTTTCGGCTCTCGCGCTGGCCGGCACGGCTTTCGCGACTCCGTTTGAGGATGCTGACGCCAATGACGATGGTTCGGTCAGCCTGAGCGAAGTCCAGGCGATTGACCCGGCCACCTCCGAAGCCGAGTTCACGCTCTATGACGTCGATCTTGACGGTGAGCTGAACGAGGAAGAGTACGCCACCTGGCGCGTTGCCACGCAAGGCGAGGGTGAGTCCGAGTCCGAGTACATGTATGAACAGCCCGAGACGGACGATCCCGTCATGGATGAGCCCATGACCGAAGATCCGATGGACGACGATCCGCTCGCCGACAGTGAGCCGGCTGATCTGGACGAAGTGCCCGACGAGCCGTACGAGCCGTCGCCTGAAAAGTCCTTCACCGATGATGAGGACAAGGGTGAGTACACCGGCGAGGCGCCTGAGCCGAACAGCCATTCGTTTGAAAACGAGGCCGAAAAGCTCGCCTATGCGGACGAGTACGGTGATGATCACGGTGATGACGAAGAATCCGAGGACGAGGAGTCCGACGATTACGACGACACCGATGAAGAAGACGGTGAAGAGAGCGATCCCTGGAAATAGGGTGAGTTCCTGACACCGGCCTGGTCCTCTGTCACCCGTCTCCTCCCCGCCCAATCCCCGGAGGCGGACTGGCAGGGGGCCAGGCACAAGGCAGGGCGGCACCTCCCGCCGCCGTCCAGCCCGAAGGGCCGCTCCAAAAGAGCGGCCCTTTGCTATTGAGCCCTACCCCCAGGGCCCGCCAAAGCGGTCCGGGTCATCAGAGCGCGAGACCGCTGGCCCGCGTGACCACGGCCCTTCCTCGCCCCACGGCCCGCCCGGATAACGCCCCGCGCCCGCCATCTGGCGCAGCCGGGCGATGCGGTTGGCCGTCGCGGGGTGGGTGGAGAACAGATTGTTGGCCCCTTGGCCGTTCAGGGGATTGATGATGAACATGTGGGCGGTGGCGGGGTTGCGCTCCGCAGACGGGTTGAGCGTGGTGCGCGCGCCGCGCTCGATCTTCTCCAGCGCTGCGGCCAGCGACATCGGATTGCCCGAAATTTCCGCGCCCACCCGGTCCGCCTCGTATTCGCGCGAACGCGAGATCGCCATCTGGACAAGACCGGCCGCCATCGGCGCGAAGATCGCCAGCGCAATCGCGCCGATCAGCCCGCCCCGGCCATTTCCACCCCCGAAGAAAAGAGCGAAATTGGCCAGAAAGCCGATGGCACCGGCGAGCGTGGCTGTCACCGTCATGGTCAGCGTATCGCGGTTTTTCACATGAGCGAGCTCGTGCGCCATCACGCCGGCCACTTCGTCGCGCGTCAGCCGCGCCAGAAGCCCGGTTGTGGCCGCCACGGCGGCATTGCGGGGATCGCGGCCCGTGGCAAAGGCGTTGGGCTGGGGCGTGTCGATGACATAGACGCGCGGACGCGGCATGTGCGCGCGGTCAGCCATCGCAATCGTGTCCTCGGCAAACCGGCGCAAAGCCGGATCGGCCTCGTTGGGAGCAATCTCGCGCGCGCCGTGCATTTTCAGCACCATCTTGTCCGAATTCCACCACGCCAGCACGTTCAGGGCGCCGGCAATGATCAGCGCGATCATCGCGCCGCCCGGCCCGCCGATCAGATATCCCACCGCGCCGAACAGGCCGGTCAGGGCAGCGAGCAGGATAAAGGTGCGCATCGTGTTTGCGGTCATGGGGAAGCCCTGTTCATTTGAAAACTCGCGAAGGTGAGCAGTGCGCACTGGCACGTGGCCGCTGGCGCGACTAGATATCTGGTATGAGCGATGACATTTCACAAGATGCGATCAAGCCGATAAGCGACGCGGCCAAGCGTGCGCTTGCCGAAGCTGAAGCGCGCCGCAAAGCGGCGCAAACGCAAGAGGCGCTGCCCGAAGAGCTGGGCGGCCCCAGAGGCCCCGAACCCACCCGCTATGGCGACTGGGAGAAAAAGGGCATCGCCCACGATTTTTGAGGGTTGGCGGACCGTTACGCACAGGACCATCCTCTCGCCGGATTTCTACGGCAAGGGGCGGGACGGCGCAGCGGATAGCCCGGCATGCCGGGCGCAATGTGTTTTCACTCTGAAGGCGGACGTCTCATGCCCGGTCGGGCTATCCGCTGCTGGCGGAGCTGAAAATGCCTTTTGGCCGTATCCCCATTAAGCACCACAGGGGCGCAGTGAACCGGCTTCTGCGGGGCCAGTTGAGACCGCGCGCCGGACACCTGGAGCGGCAAGCCGCTCAGCCTGCCCCCGGTCCGTCATCAGCCGCGTCGCGAGCACTGGCCGTCCCATGAACCGGGACGCAAATCATACGGGCGGACTCAACGAGGTGGGATAAATCGGGCTGTCTCCAACAACGAACGCAAGTCAAAGCGGCATACCTCAGGCATGGGCGGCCCGGATAAACCGGGCCATGACAATTTTGAGCTATCTCCACTTTGTCATCGTCCGGCCGAGCGTCAGCGAGGTCCGGGCGACCCATGCCACCGAGCGAGAGATAGGACAAAGCCACCGCAGGTTTGCCTCTGCACGGGGGGAGCGGGAATCCGAGCCCGGGATTGCTGCCCAATCCGCTTGGCACAGGAATATATTCCGATAATATCAAGTAATGCGGAATATTATCGTTTTATTAAGCATGATTACCGCGCCCATGGCGACGGCGCAGCAGACCATTGCCGGCCCGATCGAGGCCGAAATCCTGCGCGTGATTGATGGCGATACGGTCGAAGTGCGCGCCTTCATCTGGCCCGGTCACAGCGTGGAGACGCATGTGCGTCTGGCTGATGTGGACGCTCCGGAGATCCGCCGGGTTGAATGCGAAGCCGAGCGCGAGGCCGGCCATGCCGCCAGACTATTCGTGGAGGATCAGCTGATGCCGGGCGGGCGCCTGCATATCCGCAATGTGACGCTTGGCAGCTTTGCCGGCCGGGTCATTGCCGCCATCACCTTGCCGGACAATCGCGATCTGGGTGCCGTGCTGATCGAGGAAGGCCTCGCCACACCCTACAGCGCGCGCGGTGGCTGGTGCCCTTCTCTGGAATCCTCGCTTGAGACCGCTCAGGAGGCTTCGGCGAGCCGTTCCTGACGCTTGCGCTCGGCCTTCGCCCAGGCCTTCTCGTGGAAGTAATAGGCAACCGTCTGCACCGCAGGCTCGATCAGGCCGATGGCCAGCGCGGCGCGCCAGTCCCAGGTCAGCAGGAAGGCCACCGTCATGGCCACAATCAGGTGCATGACCGCATAGGTCACGGCCTTGGCCGTATTGCGTGATGGGCGGAACAGCGCCAGGAAGCCCGGCGCACAGGGGCGTCCATCCTCCAGCGTGCCGTGGCGATGCAGGAGCATTCGGAAAAATTCTGCCATCTGCCTGCCTCCTTCAACGGTCCGCTACAGGATATGGCGTTAAACGGCCTGCGCACAATGGGTAGTTTCGGCTCCAGCCGCAAACCACACTCAGCCCGGTGTCACCAGAGGCGGCTCTGCCCCCAGACTCAAGACGGCGCCCGCCAGATAAAGCGATCCGCAGATCACGACACGCGGACGGTCAACCAGATGACAGGCATCGGTAAGCGCTTCGGTCAGCCCCGCGCTCGTCTGCGCAAAATGACCCGCCTTGCGCGCGGCCTCGGCGGCGTCATGTGCGCTCATCGCGCCTTCTCGGGCCGCAAAGCCTGAAACGGTGATGACAAGGCCCGCCAGTCCCGCAAAGGGTTTGAGAAAGGCGCTCGCGTCACGCCCGGCCGAAAATCCGCAGATCAGCACCAGCGGGCGTTCCTCGCGCGCTTCCAGCTCGCCTATCGCCTGGGCCAGCACTTCGCCTGCTGACGGGTTGTGACCGCCATCGAGCCACAGCTCGGCGTCGGCGGCTTTTGCGATGTCTGCGAGGACACCCGATTGCAGACGCTGCATCCGCGCGCGCCAGCGCGCTTTGGGCAGGCCGCCGCGCACCGCCTCCTCGCCAAGTCCAAGCTGGCGCGCCACAGCAATCGCGCCTGCCGCATTCCTGATCTGATGAGAACCGGCAAGGCCGGGTAAAGGCAGATCCCAGAGCAGGCTTTCTTCTTCATAGACCAGCCGGTCATGCTCGACGAAAGCGCGGTAATCGCGCTCGTAAAGCGTCAGGGGCGCGCCCGCCCGCATGGCCGCCCGCTCGATGGACATCAGCGCCTCATCGGCCTGCGGGCCCACCACACAAGGCACGCCGCCCTTGATGATCCCGGCCTTTTCAGCGGCAATCTTTTCCAGCGTGTCACCCAGATAGGCCTGATGGTCGAGGCTGACCGGCGTGATCAGCGTGACATCCGGATTGTCGACGACATTGGTGGCATCCAGCCTGCCGCCGAGCCCGACTTCGAGGATTAGCCGGTCAGCTTGCGTCTCGCTGAACAGCAGGAAGGCAGCCGCTGTGGTGGCCTCAAAAAAGGTCAGAGGCTGACAGGCATTGGCCGCTTCCACGCGCGCCAGAGCCTCTTCAAGCTGCGCATCCTCGACCTCGCTGCCGGCCAGCACGATACGCTCGTTGAAACGCACCAGATGCGGCGAGGTATAGACATGTACGCGCTCGCCTGCCGCCTGGCAGATAGCCTTGAGGAAGGCCGCGCTGGAGCCCTTTCCATTGGTGCCTGCGATATGAACCGTGGAGGGCAGGCGGGTATGGGGATTGCCAAGGTCTGCCAGCAGCCGCCGCAGCCGGTCCAGCGACAGATCCATGCTGGCCGGATGCAGGGTCGACAGCCGGGCCAGCGCATCAGGAATGCTCATAGAGCTATCAGGCTGCGGGCGCAGGCAGATTGACGGGCGCGGCGGGGCGTTTCATCAGCGTGCGCAGCACATTGCCCAGAACGCGCGGCAGGTCGCGGCGGTGCACGACCCGGTCCACCATGCCTTTTTCGAGCAGGTATTCGGCGCGCTGGAAGCCTTCGGGCAGTTTCTCGCGGATGGTCTGCTCGATCACGCGCTGGCCGGCAAAGCCGATAAGCGCGCCCGGCTCGGCCAGATGCACATCGCCCAGCATGGCATAGGAGGCCGTCACCCCGCCCGTGGTCGGGTCGGTCAGCACCACGATATAGGGCAGCTTGGCCTCGCGCAGCATTTCAACGCCGATCGTAGTGCGCGGCATCTGCATCAGCGACAGGCAGCCCTCCTGCATGCGCGCGCCGCCAGCCGCGGTGAACACCACCAGCGGCGTGCGGCGCTCGACCGCAGTTTCAGCCGCTTTCAGGAAGGATTCGCCAGCGGCCATGCCCAGCGACCCGCCCATGAAGGAAAAGTCCTGCACCAGCACGGTTGTCTCAACACCCTGGATGCGCCCCACCGCGATCACCATCGCGTCTTCGCGGCCCGTCTTCTTGCGGGCGGCGGCCAGGCGCGAGGCATAGGGCTTGTCGTCGCGGAATTTCAGCGGGTCCTTGGCCACTTCAGGCAGCGCAAACTCTTCCCAGGTTGCGTCGAACGTATAACGCAGCCGCACCTCCGGCCCGATGCGCACATGATGGCCGGCCGGCGTGACATGCAGGCCCGCCTCCAGATCCTTGTGAAACACCATCTCGCCCGATACCGGGCATTTCATCCAGAGATTCTCCGGCGTGTCGCGCTTGTCGAACATGCGCGAAACGCCCGGAGGGGTAAGCTTGGATAGCCAGTTCATAAATGTATCCCGGGCTGCCTGTGGCGATGATTATCGCGCATTATGGGTAGCAGATGCCAGTTCTTTGGCCAGCTTGACCGCGCCGTCCACACCGCCATCCGCCAGCGCGTCGACAATCGCCGAGCCAACCACCACCGCATCGGCGACTTTCGCGATCTCTGCGGCGCGGGCCGCCGTCTTCACGCCAAAGCCCACGGCCACCGGAAGACCGGACGCCTTGCGTACCCGGTCGACCGCGCCGGACACCACCGCCGTCTGCCCTATCCCCGCGCCGGTGACGCCGGTGGTGGACACATAATAGACAAAGCCGGACGTGTTTTTCACCACTTGCGGCAAGCGTTCATCATCGGTGGTGGGGGTGGCCAGCCGGATCAGGGAAAGGCCGGCCCTGTCCATCGGCTCGCGAAGCGGCGCGTCCTCTTCAGGGGGCAGATCCACACAGATCACGCCGTCCGCGCCCGCCGCAGCGGCCGCATCCACAAACGCCTGATAACCCATTGCATGGAACGGGTTGGCATAGCCCATGATGACGACAGGCGTGGCGCTATTGGTCTTGCGAAACTCGGCAATGAGCGCCAGCACGCCGCGAAGCGTCATGCCGCTGGCCAGAGCGCGCAGCGCGGCACGCTGAATGGGCGGGCCATCAGCCATCGGATCGGTGAAGGGCGCCCCCAGCTCGATCACATCGGCCCCGGCTTCGACCAGCCCGTGCATGACCTCCAGCGTGGTGGCGCCATCAGGATCGCCAGCCATCACATAGGCGACAAACCCGGCTTTGCCGTCAGCTTTCAGGCGCGCGAATGTATCGGAAAGGCGTGTCATGAGAGTTCTTACCGTCCAGCCAGTCCAAGATGAAACCCCGGACGCGCGGCGCGCGCGATCCGGGGCCTGAATAACGCTTTATGCCTGTTCGGCAAGGGCCCGCTGCCGTCTACTCCGCCGGGGTCTTGCGCTGGGCCTCCATGAAGGCGCGCAGTACCGCGTTGATGCGGGTCTGATAGCCCCGACCGCCTTTTTTGAAAAAGGCCAGCACATCCTTGTCGAGGCGCACCGTCACCTGCTGCTTTCCATGGCCGGTATGCCAGACGCCGCGCGCGAAATCCTCTTCGGTCAGCTCAGGGATATCGGAGAAGTCGATCTCTTCGTCGGGGATATCTGCCAGACGGCGCAACTCCTCGCGCTCTGCGTCCGTCAGAGGCGGCAAGTCTTCAAGCTTTACCCGGACCGTGCGTCCCATGGAAGATTCTCCGTTCTTTGCGTCCTGCGGGCCGCGCCGAGATCAACCGCGTAACGCCGTGTCGATCCGTATGCACCACGGCAATCAATAGCAGATCATCAAGCCAGCCCACCGTGATGGTACGCCACTCCCCATCCGCGCCGGGCTTACCATCAATTTCGACGTGGTGACCTTCAAACACCCGCACTGCCCGATCAAAGCTTATCCCGTGCTTTTCCCGGTTGACGCGGTTCTTTGCCTCATCCCATTCGAACTCCATCAAATGTAACTACAAATGTCGTTACATTCAAGGCGCATGGCTAAAGCTCCACCCCCAATGCCTGCGCGACCGAGAACACGTCCTTGTCGCCGCGCCCGCACATATTCATCAGGATCACACCGTCGGGGCCCAGCTCCTTGGCGAGGTCGCGCACGCGCGCGAGCGCGTGGGCGGGCTCCAGCGCCGGGATAATGCCTTCAAGTTTCGAGCAGACTTGGAACATTTCCAGCGCCTCGGCATCGGTGGCGTGGCGGTATTCGGCGCGCCCGGCATCATGCAGGAAGGCGTGTTCCGGGCCGATACCGGGATAGTCGAGGCCCGCGGAGATGGAATGACCTTCCACGATCTGGCCGTCATCGTCCTGCAAGAGATAGGTGCGGTTGCCGTGCAATATGCCAGGGCGTCCGCCATTCAGGCTGGCCGCGTGGTCTGGCGTATCGACGCCCTTGCCCGCAGCCTCGACGCCGATCAGGCGCACCGCGTCATCTTCCAGGAAGGGATAGAACAGGCCCATCGCGTTCGAGCCGCCGCCAATACACGCGACAGCCGCATCCGGCAGGCGGCCGATGCGCTCAAGCATCTGCGCGCGCGCCTCGCGCCCGATCACGCTTTGAAAATCGCGCACCATCATCGGATAGGGGTGCGGGCCGGCCACCGTGCCGATGACATAAAACGTATCGTCCGGATTGGTCACCCAGTCGCGCAAGGCCTCGTTCATCGCATCTTTCAGCGTGCCGCGCCCGCTGGTGACGGCATGCACCTTCGCGCCCAGGAGCTTCATGCGGAACACGTTGGGCTTTTGGCGCTCCACATCTGTGGCGCCCATATAGACCTCGCACGGAATGCCAAAGCGGGCGGCCACGGTGGCGGTGGCAACGCCGTGCTGGCCTGCGCCGGTTTCCGCGATGATGCGCGTCTTGCCCATTAGGCGGGCGAGCAGCACCTGGCCCAGACAGTTATTGATCTTGTGCGCGCCGGTGTGATTGAGCTCGTCGCGCTTGAACCAGATTTGTGCCCCGCCAAATTCTTCGGTCAGGCGCTCGGCGAAATAGAGCGGGCTCGGACGGCCCACGAAATCGCGCGCAAATTCCTCCAGCTCCGCCACGAAGGCCGGATCATCCTTCCATTTCGCATAGGCCTTTTCCAGCGCCAGCACGTTGGGCATCAGCGTCTCGGCGACAAAGCGTCCGCCATAGGCGCCAAACAGGCCGTTTGCGTCAGGATAGTGTGAAAAGGCATTGGGCTGGGTCATGGGATCATTCACCGAGCTTGCAGGAAAGAGGGTTTGATCTAGAGCGTGAGGGCGGGTGAGGGAAGCGGGGAATGTGGCCGCGCCGCACCTAGCCTGGCTTCGCCGCAGCGATGAACGCCGCGATCTTCGCGATGTCCTTCACGCCCGGCGCGCTTTCCACACCTGACACCACATCGACCGCCGGCGCGCCTGAGGCGGCAATGGCGCCGCGCACCGTGTCCGAGCCCAGACCGCCCGCCAGGATGAAGGGCAGGGCATCGAACCCTTTGACCAGCCCGTAATCATAGCCCTGCCCCCAGCCGCCCGGCCGGTCGGCATTCGCAGGCGGCTTGGCATCAAACAGGATCGCATCGGCATAGCCGGCATATTTCTCGGCGCGGGCTACATCATCCGGCCCGCTGACCGGCACCACTTTCCATACGGCCTCGCGGACATAATTCCTGACATCAAGGCAGCGCTGCGGGCTTTCATCCCCATGCAGCTGGATGATGTCGGGTGCCAGCACGCGCAGGACATCGCCCAGCAGCGCGTCATCCGGGTCGACAAGTACCGCGACGGTTTTCGCGCTGTCCCTGAAGGCTGACAGGCGCGCGGCCTGCGCCAGCGTCACTGCGCGCGGGCTTTTGGGAAAAATGATGAAGCCCAGCCAGTCGGCGCCCGCCGCTGCGGCAGTACGCACCGAGGCCTCATCGCTCATCCCGCAGATTTTCACGCGTGTGCTCATGGAGCGGGACTTAGCCCGCTCCCGGCAGTGTGAAAAGGCGCTACTTCTTCAAAAGGTCGCGGATCTCTTCGAGCAGCTCTTCACTGCGCGGCTTGGCGGGCGGTTCGGCGGGCACATCGTCCTTCTTCCGGTCCATCATGGTGTTCATGCCCTTGATGAGCAGGAACAGGGCAAAGGCGACAATGATGAAGCTGATGAGCGCGTTGATGAAGACGCCATAATTGATGGTGGCGGCCCCGGCCTCGGCGGCGGCCGCGCGCGAGGCATAGTCCACCCCGTCCAGCGCTACAAAAAGCTCGGAAAAGTCCACCCCGCCCAGAACCAGCCCGATGGGCGGCATCAAGATGTCGTTCACAAACGACGATACGATGGTAGAGAACGCCCCGCCCAGAATGAAGCCGACCGCAAGGTCAACCACATTGCCGCGCATGGCAAACTTCTTGAATTCATTGAGCATGATAAGATCCTCCCGGTGGAGCCGGAGGAAACCTTAAGCTGATTTCGCGATCAGCGCCTAGACGAAAGGCAATTACGATTTGCCGTCTACGCGTTCGCGCAATTCCTTGCCTGTCTTGAAGAAAGGCACGTGCTTTTCCTTCACCGACACCGCATCGCCGGTGCGCGGATTGCGGCCCTGGCGCGGCGGCCGGTTGCGCACCGAGAAAGCGCCAAAGCCCCGCAATTCCACGCGCTCTCCGCGTTCAAGAGCCTGCGTGATTTCTTCAAATATCGTATTGACGACCCGCTCCACGTCACGCTGGAAAAGGTGCGGATTGGCGGCCGCCAGTTTTTCGATCAGTTCAGACTTGATCATGGTTTCGCGTCCCCGGGATAACAAAGTGTGAAAGCTTGGGACGGGTACCCGCCAAGGTCAATCACCTCAAGGCAAAAAGAGTGGTCCGGACAAAAGAAAATGGCCGGACCCGCAGGAGGTCCGGCCATTTTCCGGTTACTCAGCCAGAAGAACTATTCGTCCTTCTTGGTGTCCTGCTGTTTGAGCGCAGCGCCCAGAATATCGCCCAGCGAAGCGCCGGACTCCGAGGAGCCATATTGCTGAACCGCCTCTTTTTCCTCGGCCATTTCAAGGGCCTTGATGGAGACGCCCACGCGGCGCGCACCCTTGTCAACATTGGTGACACGCGCATCAACCTTGTCGCCGACCGAATAGCGCTCGGGGCGCTGCTCGGCACGGTCACGTGACAGGTCCGACTTGCGGATGAAGGACTTCATGTGTCCGCCTTCACCGAAGGACACCTCGATACCGCCCGTGGTGATCTCGGTCACGGTGCAGGTCACGGTCTCGCCGCGCTTGAACCCGCCGGAATCTTCCATCGGGTCACCGGCCAGCTGCTTGATGCCGAGCGACACGCGCTCTTTTTCGACATCAACGTCCAGCACCTTGGCTTCGACCATGTCGCCCTTGTTGAACTCGGCCAGGGCTTCCTCGCCGGAGCGGTCCCAGTCGATGTCGGACAGGTGGACCATACCGTCAATGTCTTCGCCGACGCCGACGAACAGGCCGAACTCGGTGATGTTCTTCACTTCACCCTTCACGACCGTACCGGCGGGGTGGGTTTCGGCGAAGATTTCCCACGGATTGCGCTGGGTCTGCTTGATACCAAGCGAGATACGGCGCTTCTCCTCGTCCACGTCCAGCACCATGACGGTGACTTCCTGGGAGGTGGAGACGATCTTGCCGGGATGGATGTTCTTCTTCGTCCAGCTCATTTCCGAGACGTGGACAAGGCCTTCAACACCCGATTCCAGTTCCACGAACGCGCCGTATTCGGCGATATTCGTCACGCGGCCTTCAAAGGTCGCGCCTACCGGATACTTGGCGGCCACCGCGTCCCACGGATCGGACAGGAGCTGCTTCATGCCCAGCGAGATACGCTGGGTATCCTTGTTGATCTTGATGATCTGGACTTTGACCGTCTGGCCGACTTCCACCACTTCGCTGGGATGGCCGACACGGCTCCAGCTCATGTCGGTGACGTGCAGCAGGCCGTCAATGCCGCCCAGGTCCACGAACGCACCGTAATCGGTGATGTTCTTGACCACGCCTTCGCGCGTCTCGCCCTCGGCCAGATTGCCGACAAGCTCGGCGCGCTGTTCAGCACGCGACTCTTCGAGCACAGCGCGGCGCGAGACAACGATATTGCCGCGCGGACGGTCCATTTTCAGAACCGCAAACGGCTGTTCCTTGTTCATCAGCGGGCCGACATCGCGCACGGGGCGGATATCAACTTGCGACCCAGGCAGGAAGGCCGAAGCACCGCCCAGATCGACGGTGAACCCGCCCTTGACCCGGCCGACAATGGCGCCGTTGACCGGCTCCTTGGCTTCGAACATTTTTTCCAGACGGTCCCACGCTTCCTCGCGGCGCGCCTTGTCGCGCGACAGAACCGCTTCGCCCATCGCGTTCTCGATGCGCTCGAGATAAACCTCGACCTCGTCACCGGCTTTCGGGGTGGTCGAACCGGGGCCGGCAAACTCGCGCAGCGAGATGCGCCCTTCGGTTTTCAGGCCGATATCGATCACGATCATGTCGTGTTCAACGGCGGTCACGGTGCCGCGCACCACAGACCCTTCTACAAGGTCACGGCCTGCAAAGCTCGCTTCGAGCATTGAGGCAAAATCATCGCGGCTAGCCGCCGAGGAAGATGTATCATTCATGCGAAAAGACAGTCTCCAGCTTAGTCGGTTATATTCCGGCCGGCCGGTTGTTTCCGGCGGTCTTGCTGCTTGCGGGAACACCCCGCCGCAGCCGGAATTGTGAATGTCTGGACACGTGCCTGCCATCGGTGCCCGGCAACTCCGGGCCCGTCGGTCAGTGATGACAAGGGGATTGGAGCAGCCAGAGGGCCGATGACAAATTCGTGCCCGGTTAAACGCACCGCCTACGATAGGGCCGCAAGCGAAACGCGCGCGTCCTTACTCCATCACGGCTTCAAGCGCAAGCGCGCAAGGGGGTTGGCGCCGCTCAGCCCCTGAACGGATCCTGCATGAGAATGACGTCCTCGCGCTCCGGGCTGGTGGAGAGCATGGCCACAGGCGCTTCGATCAGTTCCTCGATCCGGCGCACATATTTGACCGCCTCGGCCGGCAGATCGGCCCAGGAACGCGCGCCCCTGGTGGAGCCGCTCCAGCCTTCCATCTCCTCATAGACGGGCGTGACGCGCGCCTGATCGGCCGTCGAGGCGGGAAGCCGGTCGAGGGTTTTGCCGTCCAGCTCATAGCCGGTGCACACTTTGAGCGTTTCAAACCCGTCCAGCACATCCAGCTTGGTCAGGGCAATGCCGTGAAGCCCGTTGATCTTGGCAGACTGGCGCACCAGCACAGCGTCAAACCAGCCACAGCGCCGCTGACGGCTGGTGACGGTGCCAAACTCATGGCCCTTCTCGCCGATCAGCCGGCCGGTCTCGTCGGTCAGCTCGGTCGGGAACGGCCCTTCGCCCACGCGCGTCGTGTAAGCCTTGACGATGCCGAGCACATAGCCGGTCTTGCCCGGACCGACGCCGGTACCCGCCGCTGCCTGCCCCGAAACGGTGTTGGAGCTGGTGACAAACGGATAGGTGCCGTGATCCACATCGAGGAAAGCGCCTTGCGCGCCTTCAAACAGGACTTTCTGGCCATCGGCGATGGCATCATCCAGCAACCGCCAGACCGGCGCGGCATAGGGCAGGATTTTCGGCGCGATTTCCAATAGTGAGGACACCAGCTCGCCGGCCTGGTACTCCGCCTCGCCATAGCCGCGCCGCAGCGCATTATGGTGGTGAAGCAGGTCGCCAATACGTGCCCGCAGGCCCTTCTCGTCGGCCAGATCGATCACGCGTACCGCGCGGCGGCCCACCTTGTCTTCATAGGCGGGGCCGATACCGCGGCGCGTCGTGCCGATCTTCATGCCGTCATCGCGTGTCTCGCGGAAACCGTCGAGTTCGCGATGGACCGGCAGGATGAGGGCGGCCGTCTCGGCAATTTTCACGAGGTCCGGTGTGACCGCGACGCCTTGCGCGCGCACCTTGTCCACCTCGGCCAGAAACGCCCAGGGGTCGATGACGACGCCATTGCCCAGAAGCGAGAGCTTGCCGCGCACCACGCCTGACGGCATCAGCGAGAGCTTGTAGACTACACCGTCCACCACGAGGGTGTGACCGGCATTGTGCCCGCCCTGAAAGCGCGCCACCACATCGGCCCGGTGGGACAACCAGTCGACGATCTTGCCTTTGCCCTCGTCACCCCACTGGGCGCCGACGACGACTACATTGGCCATGTCAGAGACTCCGCTTCGATACGCGGAATGACGGCTTATAGCGCCCGCGCGAAGCCCGCAAGGGCGCGTGCTCACGTGAATGTGGGTTGTCCCTGTCCGGATTAACGCCGCAAGCTCTTCAGGCGTGGATCAGGGAGAGCTGAAGATGATTGCCAGAACCGCCTTTTGCGCCGCGCTTGCCGGCTTTTCCATTGCCCTCGCCGGCCCGTCAGGCCCGGCATACGGGCAACAAGCCGGCTGCAGCGAAAGCGCGCTGCACACCGCCTTCAACCTCTGGGAAGGCGAGTGGAATGTGTACGGGGTTCACGGTCGATTTGGCGGGCACAATACGATACGTCCCGGTGCCAATGGATGTGTGTTGCACGAGCACTGGCAACCGCCCCAAAGCGGTATGGACGGCCACAGCCTGAATTTTGTTGATCCGCTGACCGGTCAGTGGCGGCAGGTCTGGCTCAGCTCCAATGTTCATATCGACTATTCCGGTGCACCCTATGGCGAGGATTCCATGCACCTGGAAGGCGAGATCACCTATTTCCGCCCCGGCGAGGGCCATCGCAGCGCGCCATTCCGAGGACGCTGGCAACGACTGGAGAACGGCCACGTCATCCAGCATTTCCAGCAATTTGATGCCGACACTGAAACCTGGAATGACTGGGCCCTGCTGACCTATGTGCCACGCGGGCAAGACCCGAACGGGACAGACCCTGAGCCGGGCACGGCCGGCCCGGATGCGCCAGCCGCCTTGTTTGACCAAGAATAATTACACGCCGCATCCTTGCGGTTTTTCTTGGCGGCACGGGCAGTTTATGGCTTCATTGGGCGCGGTGGACATCACCCGGAGATAAGGCCCATGACACGCTATCTACTTACCGCAAGCGCCAGCATGGCTGTGCTCGGCGGCGCGGCGTTTGCCCAGTGCGATACCGACCGGCTGGAGGAACTTGTCTTCCTGTCGGGCGACTGGAATCTTTATGAACAGACCGGCATTTACGGCGGACAAAGCTATTACGTGCTCGACGCCGATGCCTGCGAAGTGGTCGAAATGCGTGAAGGCGGAGAGGAGAACGAGCTTCAGCGCGCGCTCTTTATCGACCCCGATACCGGCGTGTGGCGCGAGACCTACAATCCCGATTTCTTCTACTATGACCTGTCAGGCGACATTGATTCAGATGGGTCACTGGTGATGACCGGCTGGACCGATAGCGGCGAGGACGGATCGGTGCGCGAGGCGCTGCGCGCGCGCTGGACGCCTCTTGATGAGGGCGGGTTCGCCTTCGTCATGCAGGTCAGCCCGCCGGGCACGGACCGCTGGGACATTATGGGCGCCTGGACCTATGTGCCGCGCGGATCCGATCCGAACGGCGAAACGCCGGCCCCTGATGCTCAAGGTCCGACGCTCGGGGCTGAATGGTTCGAGTAGGCGCTGGCCGCTAGCGGCCGAACCGCCAGGACAGGCGGGCACCAATTTCATCGAGCCCCTGATTGCGGCCCTGGCCGAGAATCTGGCCGTTCGAGAAATGCTCGTAATAGACGCCGACAGCGAGGCGCGGCGTGACCGCGTAATCCACACCCAGCTGGGTATGGAACAGGAAGCGCGAACCCAGAAGGGCGCGCGATCCGGCCAGCCGGATACGGTCGGGATCATCGGCCGGAAGCTGGGACACATCGCGCACACCGTCATGATAGGCGATGCCAAATCCGCCATCGACCGACAGCCGGTCGGTGAAACTGCCGGTCCACAGGAGGCCGGCCGATCCCAGATTGGTATTCCCCTGCGAGTTGAATGACCCGTACACATAAGGCCGGGGAGACCAGACCGGAGACAGAAAATCCGGGCTGTCAAAGACGATCTGCCCGGCGATCTGCACGCCGTCTTCAATATCGCGAGCCAGGTCGTGGACGACAACGCCCACCCTGACTTCGCTGATCTGGGCCTGAGCCGTTCCGGTCAAACACAAAATGGCCGCCAGGCCGGCAAGGATTGGTGCGTGCATCGAAAACCCCTCAATGAGTCGGGGCCAGCATATTTCGGAAAACGCGATATTCAAAGCGCTCAAAAGCGCGAGGTGGGACCCGCCGCGGTGCCGCGCTGGCGCTCCATCGCCCCCCTCAGTGCGATTTGTGTGCCGCGCTGGGACAGCCGGGCGGATCCCGGCACACGCATCGCAAGATTGGTGCTCACGACAGATGCGCCATGCCGGAGTCGGCAGCTCCGGCCCATCAAGGCTGGTCGCCAAGCGTGGCTTTAAACGTTCACGAATGGGGCAATTGCGCGGCGGGCACACGCGATGCACGTCAAGACTAGCCGGCCCCGGCGCCGTCTGCCTCACCGTCCTGTGCGGCCTCGTCCTCCAGAGGTCCGACGAGGTGCCAGTTCATGAAGGGCTGGCTGGCAAATGACAGCCGCCATGCGCCCGGTTCGCCGTAGAACTCCACCTGATCAAACGGGCCGCCTTCACGAAGCCCGGTTGCCTGTTCAAACAGGGCCGGACCGGTCTGCTCGAAATAGATCGTCTGGCCGAGCGCCTCGATCGTGATGGCATTGTCCCCGGCGGCGCGCACAATCGCATGTTGCAAGGGGTGCGCCTCACGCGAATGGTCGCGCCGGTTGACCAGATAACGGCCCTCGAACTGCTCCGCCTCGGCCGTCTCACTCCAGCGCGGGGCGGGCGATTGGGGAAACAGCCGTCCGGTGATGGCAGCGCTCAGCTCGCCTTGGGCGGGGCGTCCGGCCGGTGCGGCAACAATGGACAGGAAAATGCCGGTGCCCGTTTCGGGCGACAGGATCATGTTGGAGCGGAAATCACGCATCGCACCGGCATGACCGATAAGGCGCGGGCCCGCATCGCGATACACCAGATAGCCGTGCGCCATGCCCGGCAGGCGCGGCGCATTGGCAATGGAATTGGTTTCCAGCAGCGCCACCGATTCCGGCGAGAGAATGCGCTCGCCATCAATTTCGCCATCATTGAGCATGGCGATCATGAAGCGCGCCATGTCCGGCCCGCTCACCGTCGCCGACCCGGCCGGCATGACCATGGAATAATAATCGAAGCTGCGCGGCGTGAAGCGCCCGTCCTCAAGGTCATGGCCGAGCGCGATACGGTCAATGAGCCCTTCGGGCAAGGGTTCGCGGAAAGTCGATGAATTCATGCCCAGCGGCGTGAAGATGTGATTTTCCACGTATGTGGCAAAGGACTCGCCCGATACCTGCTCGACGATATAACCCGCCAGCGATGTGCCCCAGTTGGAATAGGCCACTTCCTGACCGGGCAGGGCGACGCGCTCAGGGATATTGTTGCGCGTCCATTCGGCATGATCGACCAGCTCGGCCTCATCGGTGGTGGTAAACCCGCCGACATCGCTGAGGCCCGGCGTATGCTGAAACAGGTCGCGCACCGTGATGGGCTGGCCTTCAAAAGGCTCGATCTCGAAATCGATATGCGCGTTGACATCATCGTCCAGGGAGACGCGGCCCTGCTCGATCAGCTGCGTCAGCGCGATCCATGTAAACATTTTCGACAAGGAGCCGGGCCGGCAGAGCGTGGTTTCACCGTTTGCGGGTATGCGGTTTTCGAAATCGGCAAAGCCATAACCGCGATTGAGGATCACCTCGCCGCGATGCACGACCGTGACGATGGCGCTGGACACATCGCGCGAGGCGATCTGCTGGGCCATCACGCCATCGACAAAGGCTGGCAGGGTTTCAATCGCCTGTTCATTGAAGACCGGCGCAGCACTGTGCGTCTCCTGAGCCCCGGCGCCCGGCGCGCTGGCTGGTATCAGGGCCAGCGTGGCGGCGGATATTGCCAGTAGCAGTTTTCCTGCAGAGTGCATGTTGAACTCCCTCCTGAAAATAGGTGATTGAGCCAGCCTGGCTGTCAGTCGTCTTGCGGGGCTGCGAGCTCGTCGAGGACCGCGCTGGCCAGGACCGGCGCACCGCGCGCAGCCGGGCCGATCGTGTTGACCAGAAGCACAATCGTGATGTCCTGGCCGGGATAATGGATCAGCGAGGCGTTGAAGCCGTTGATCGACCCGCCATGACCGATAAAGGCGATGCCATCACGCTCTCCGGTCATGATGCCGAAACCGTAATCTGGACGCGCTGGCCCGTTTTCCGGCGCGGGGCGCGCGGCGCTGGCAAGACTCCCGTCCGCCAGACGCGCTGGTGCCAGCATCAGCTCGAGGCTGTCCTGCGACACGACTTCTCCGCCGAGCAGGGCGTCGGTCCAGACAATGAGATCGCGCGGTGAGGAGCGAATAGCGCCCGCCCCGGCCGCCACAGACAGCGACAAATGCTTGGTATTGGTGAAACCCTGCGCCCCGTCTGGCGCAGCGTCATAGCCCTGTGCGCGGCCCGGCACGATCTCTGCCAAGTCGTCCATGCGCGTGCGGGTCATGCCAAGCGGATCGAAAATGCGCGTCCGCAGGACTTCAGCCAGCGGCTGCCCGGCCACCTGCTCCACGATATAGTCCAGCAGCATGTAGCCGGAATTGCTGTAGCTCCATCCCGTGCCAGGATCGAAATCATAGAGCGGGTCGGCGCTCGCGATATAAGCCACCATCCGGTCTGCATCATGATCGAGCGGCGCGGTTGTGCCCATGAAGCCTTCCAGCGAGGTATAATTGTGGATGCCCGATGTGTGCTGGAGGAGCTGGCGGAGGGTCACTTCGCTGCTGCGCGGAAAATCGGGAAAGTACTGGTCGAGCGTGTCATCGAGCGAGAGCAACCCGTCTTCGGCCAGCATTAATATGGCTGCGGCGGTAAACTGCTTGGTGATCGAGCCGATGCGGAAAACCGTGTCGGCCGTCACCGGCACCGCATGTTCGAGATTGGCGAGGCCATAGCCGCGTATCAGCAGCGGCTCGCCGGCTCGCGCTATGCCGATGGAAAGCCCCGGTGCCTGCCCTTCGTCGAGAATATCCTGCGCGAAACCGTCTACGGCCGCTTCCAGACCCGCCGGAACAGGGGCCTCGCTGGCCTCGCCGGTCTGGAATGCGCTCGCCGGGGCAGCAGCCGGCAGCCCGGTGAACAGCGCCAGCGCAATGATACAAAACAGGCGTTTCATGATGCCCTCCCTCGAAACAGCGCGATACGCGCTTAAGAGGGAACCACTCCCGCATGGAAAAAGCAATCCTGATCAGAGAACTCAATCCCGAACGGGATGTAACGTTACAACAGGCTTCAGGCGCACTGGCGCTTCGGCTCCGGCCCGGCAACCTGCTTTCACACGGCTCAGAAAGAAAAAAGCACTCAGGGACGGTAGGGCGAGACCGAGTCCAGTTCCAGCGTATAGGCCACGCTGGCCAGATCGGTATCCTGGCGCTGGATGCGCAGTACGCCCTCGGCATAGACCGGGTCCCACAGGCCCTCAACCTCTATCGGCTCGTCAGTCTCGACGAACACGAGCTGGTTGGGCGGCGGCGGCGGCACGTGGATACACGCGCCTACATAGGGCACCAGCAAGAAGCGCGTTACGCGCCCGCCGGAAAAATAGTCAAACGGCAGGATATAGCCGCCCAGGCGCACGCGCTGGCCGTCCAGCTCCTCAACGGCAGCAAAGCTCATGATCTGGGGCATCTGGTCGGTGCCGAAATGTTCAAACCCCATCTCGACAGCCTGCATCTGCTGCAGGCGGGCCAGGCGATCACTTTCACCCTCTGGCAGCAAGTCTGCCCACACAATCGTGCGAACATCGCCGCCATCATTGGCAGCAGCGTGCGCACCGGCAAGACCGGTCACGAGAACAAGGCAAAGGAAAAGCGCTCGGATCATCATTCGCCAAATGTGTGCATACACCCGGCGGGCGGCAAGGACCGCTTACACGTTATAGTATAACGCTTACTCGCGGATGGACAGCGCCGGAGCCGATGGTGTCAGCGTATCCGAGGCGCTGCGCTGGCCGTCAAAGAACTGCACATTCACCTCTTCGAGCCGCTCAAAGCGCTCGAACATGGCACGCAGATCAACACGGGTAAGCCGCTCAGGCGCCTCGCAGGCAAATGTCCAGCTGACAAGCGCATCCGAATAGCGGTGCGCCCCAGATCCGTTATCAGCGCTCATGGCATCATCACTGTCACCGGCAGCTGGCGTTTGCGCCTCGCTGTGATCGCCGAAATGATCATGAACATGGTCCGCGTTGTCACCGCCAGCGTCATGATGATAGTGATCGTCAGCGCTGCCATCGTGGGCATGCTCATCGTGAGCATGATCATCATCGCCATCATGATCCATGTGCTCGTGGTCATGATCGGCGCCGTCTTCGTCCAGATGAGAATGCGGGAAGCCGTCTATGGCCGTTTCACCCGCAACACAGCGCGCTTGCGCGTTGAACGCCGGGACGGCTGTATCATTGAGCTGTGACAAAGCCTGCGCAACCGCCTGCCCTTCGGCCTCATCGCGCGGCGCGCGTTCAAAACCGACCAGATTATAGAGCGGGCTTTCCAGCTCGGCGACCAGCCTGCCGTCCGGGTTGAGCGCCACGGACAGCTCAGCCAGCCCGTGCACATGGGTGCCCGCCTGGCGGTGCTCATGCTCCTGCGCCATGGCCGGTACCATGGCCTTTCCGGTCAGCAGGGCTGCAAGGAGGAGGCGTTTCATGGTCAGTCTCCCGGATGGCTTGCCAGTACAACGCGGGCGTCAGCCGACGCGTTCCGCCCCGAGGTTGGACCGCCGACCGGGCCAAAATGCGGCATTGCCTCCAGCGAGGCCGCATCATGGCTGTGCGTGTCCTGCACATGCTCGTGATGATGCCCGTGATCATGACCGGCGCGGTGTGCAGCGGTCAGGCCTGTGGCGGCGACAATGCCCAGCACCACCATCGGCACGGCGCGGCGAAGCCCGCCCGTGCGGGCATGAACCAGAAGATGGGCGGCCGATACATGGATCAGCACGCCTGCCGCCAGACCCAGCAATCCGGCCACCAGTGCCGGCGACAGCGCCCCGGCAAACGGCGCGGTCACGCCGGCAAACACCAGCGTGGACACGCCCGCAGCGAGGAATGACCACAGCGCCGCGCGGCTATCTGACAGGCCTGCGCGCTGCAAGAGGATGAAGCACACCGCCGCGTCGGCGGGCTTGTGCAGGAGCAGGCCTGCGCCAGCAGCCAGCCCGGAAAAGGAATCGGAGGCAAAGGCGATCGTGTAGGTCAGCCCGTCAAAACCGGCATGCAGCGCGATCGCGAAAACAGGCGCCATCGCGGCGGCTTTCACCCGGTCGGGCGCAATGCGCCCGGACAGGCTGCGCAGCACAATGCCCAGCCCCAGACCGGCAGCGACCATCCACAGCGCGATGTCCGATCCGGCCAGCGATTCCGGGATCAGGTGCAGCACCGCAATCGTCAGCAACAACCCGGCGGAAAACGCCGCCAGCAGCGGCGAGTGCGCACGCGTATAGGCGGCCGCAAAGCGCAGGCCGCAAAGCGTCACCAGCACCAGCCCGGCGGCCAGCAGGGCAAACACAAGGGTGAGCGTCACCGAATCCAAGAGGGCTCCAGACCGGCAGGCAGCACCATTTTGAGACGCGCCGCCGTAATGTTATTTAATAACGATGTCTGGAATTAACCGCTCAGACCCGCCTTGGCAAGGCGGGGAGAGTGAGAAAAGTGTGGGAATGATCGTGGCGGCAAAACCGCCCCGCTTCCCCCTGCAAGAGATCCCGGACAAGCGCTCCGCGCTTTCCGGGAGTTCACACTGGTGAGAATCCTGAAACCCCGGAAGCTGCACCGCAGCTATCCGGGGCCTCTATCCACACCACCACATTGTGCGCATCCCCGCCCCTAGCCCGGCTCCTGCTCGCCCAGCATGGACTGCATATAGCGTTCCTCGCCGATGCGGCCGATGATTTCCAGCTGGGTTTCAAGGAAGTCGATATGCTCTTCTTCTGATTTCAGGATCACTTCGAGCAGATCACGCGAGCCGTAGTCGCGCACCTCCTCGCAATAGGCGATGGCGTCCTTGTAGATCGGGTGCGCCTTGTGCTCGGCCTTCAGATCAAGCTCCAGACACTCTTTGAGCGTCTCGCCGATCATCACCTTGCCCAGATCCTGCACATTGGGCAGGCCGTCGAGAAAGAGGATGCGGTCGATGAGCATGTCGGCATGCTTCATCTCGTCGATGGATTCCTCGTACTCGATCTTGGCAATTTTGTTGAAGCCCCAGTTCTTGAACATGCGTGCATGCAGGAAATACTGGTTGACCGTGGTCAGCTCCAGTTTGAGCGCCTTGTTGAGATGCTCGATAACGCCGCTATCGCCTTTCATGGCCTCGCCTCCTGTCAGCTCGCCTGATTTGCATACAGACTAGCCGATAGGCGCAACGGGCGAAAGCCCAAGCCCCTGATTTTGTTTGCTTTTGTTTCTAAGAGGCGTTTGCAGACGCCGCTATTCGGCAGCGACAGCTTGCGGCAGGGCGTCAAGCCGTGGAAGCGACTGCTCAATCAGGCTGGCCGCGTCTTCAAGGCAGCGCCCGCAGCGCGGCCGGGCCCCGCATGCCTTGAACGCGCTCGTCACGTCCTGCGCGCCGCTTTGCGCGGCTTCGCGGAACTGCGAGCATTTCAGGGCGTTGCAGATGCACACATACATGGGCGGGGACCGCTTCTTGATAATGGGAGTGCGCCCGTATCGCGACGCATTCGCATTTGCATGTTCCACACCTGCGAATGATTGTCAATTACGCCTGCCAGCGGGGCCATCGCAGACGCTTGCGGAAGTGTCATCTTCATGTTGCAATGCAGCACTTGTCCGGACAAAGCGTCCGCCCGATTTGACGCGGTCCGGACATCCGCCTTCAATCACACTCTCGCCGAGAAGGAGAGCGCCATGCTCCGTTTCACCGAGCTGGATCAGAGCTACCCGGCCAAGCGCTCCGCGACAGAGCGGCGCGCGGATTTCGACGAGATTTATGCGCCCTTCAATCCGCAAGCCGGGGCCGATCAGGCCGCACGCTGTTCACAATGCGGCGTGCCCTTCTGCCAGTCGGGCTGCCCGTTGCATAATGATATCCCAGACTGGCTGATGCTGGCGGCGGAAGGGCGCATGGAAGAGGCGTGGGAGCGCTCCAGCGCCACCTCCACCCTGCCGGAGATTTGCGGGCGCATCTGCCCGCAGGACCGTCTGTGCGAAGGCTCGTGCGTGATCGAGCAATCTGGTCATGGCGCGGTGACCATTGGCGCGGTGGAAACCCATATCACCGAGACCGCGTGGAAGCAGGGCTGGATCAAGCCGATCCGCCCGAAACGCGAAACCGGCTTCTCGGTGGGCGTGGTCGGCGCGGGCCCGGCGGGTCTTGCGGCGGCAGAGCGCCTGCGCGAACAGGGCCACGCCGTCACCGTTTATGACCGCCATGACCGTGCGGGCGGGCTCCTGATCTATGGCATTCCGAACTTCAAGATGGACAAATCGGTCGTGGAGCGCCGCACCCGGCGCCTTGCCGATAGCGGCGTTGCCTTCCAGCTCAATACCGAGCTGGGCAAGGATGTGAGCCTTGATGAACTGCGAAGCGGCCATGACGCGGTCTTTCTGGCCATCGGCACCTACAAGGCGCGCGCCCTCACCTGCCCCGGCTCTGGCAGTAAGGGGCTGATCCCGGCTCTGGACTATCTAACCGCCTCCAACCGGCGCGGGTTTGGCGAAGCCATTCGCGATGAAGACCGCCTGCAGGCTAAAGGTCGCAAGGTAGTTGTTATCGGTGGCGGCGATACCGCGATGGATTGCGTCCGCACCGCGATCCGTCAGGGCGCGAGCGCTGTCACCTGCCTTTACCGGCGCGACCGGGAGAACATGCCCGGCTCCTTGCGCGAAGTGACCCATGCCGAGGAAGAGGGCGTAGTGTTTGAATGGCTGTCCGCGCCGCTGGCGCTCAAAGGCGATGCGGACACGCTGTCCGGCGTGCGTGTACAGCGCATGGGGCTGGGCGCGCCAGACGCAGATGGCCGCCGCCAGCCCATCGTGCTGGACGGGGCCGAGACGGATATGGCCGCCGATCTGGTCATTGCCGCACTGGGCTATGAAGCCGAAGACCTCGCCGCCACAGGCAATATCAGTTGCACGCCGCGCGGCACGATCCGTGTGACAGAGCGCTGCCGCACCAGCCTGCCGGGCGTCTATGCCGGCGGGGACATTGTGCGCGGCGCCTCGCTGGTGGTGTGGGCCATTAAAGACGGACAGGACGCTGCCGCCACCATCCATGCCGACCTGATGGCGCGCGCCGCCGCAGAACAGACGCGCGAGCTGGAGCCTGCCGAATGACCGCGATGAAGACCTATCTGGACCAGCGCCAGCGCCTCATTGATGCGGGCAGCTATGACCCGGCCTCCGAACGCGATGCCTGCGGTGTCGGCCTCATTGCCGCTATTGATGGCGAGCCGCGCCGCGAAGTGGTGGAGCTCGCCATCAAGTCACTCAAAGCGGTCTGGCACCGCGGCGCGGTCGATGCCGATGGCAAGACCGGCGACGGGGCGGGCGTGCGCGTGGGCGTGCCGCAGGACTTCTTTAAAGAGCAGGTCGCGCGTACCGGCCATGTGCCGGGCGAAAGCCCGGTGGCAGTGGGGATGATCTTCCTGCCGCGTACCGATTTTGCCGCGCAGGAGCGCGGGCGCACCATTGTGGAAACCGAAATCCTGCGCGCGGGTTTCCGCCTCTATGGCTGGCGCCAGACGCCTGTCGATCCATCCTGTCTGGGCGACAAGGCCAATGCGACGCGGCCAGCCATTGAACAGATCCTCTTTGATGACCCCCACGGCAAGAAGGCCCACATTCTCGACCGCCAGCTCTACATCGTGCGCCGCCGTATCGAGAAACGCGCGCGCGAGGAGAACCTGCCCGGTTTCTATATTGCCTCGCTGTCCACACGAGACATCATCTACAAGGGCATGTTCTTGGCCGAAGCCATCGACCGCTTCTATCCGGACCTGAAAGACGAGCGCTTCGTTTCGTCCTTTGCCATCTTCCATCAGCGCTATTCGACCAACACCTTTCCTGAATGGCGCCTCGCTCAGCCTTTCCGCATGCTTGCCCATAATGGCGAGATCAACACGCTCAAAGGCAATGTGAACTGGATGAAGAGCCATGAGATTCTCATGGCGTCCAAGGCGTTCGCCGATGCCGAGGACTTCGTAAAGCCGGTCATTCAGGCGGGCTCATCAGATTCCGCCGCGCTCGACCAGGTGTTCGAGGTATTGGTGCGCGCCGGCCGCACCGCGCCGATGGCCAAGGCCCTGCTCATCCCGGAGGCCTGGTCGAAAAAGGCCGATATCATGCCCGCACGCTGGCGCGGGCTTTACGAGCACTGCAACTCGGTGATGGAACCCTGGGATGGCCCCGCAGCCTTGGCCGCCTGTGACGGGCGCTGGGCCGTGGCCGGGCTTGACCGCAACGGGCTGCGCCCGCTGCGCTGGATGCGCACCCATGACGATCTGCTGGTCGTCGGCTCGGAAACCGGCATGACGCCCTTGCCGCAATCACGCGTGGCGCGGCGCGGTTCGATCGAGCCGGGACGGATGATCGCGGTCGATCTGGATGCCGGGCGGTTCTATGACGCCAACGAGATACTCGACCATCTCGCCGCCAAACACCCTTATGACGAATGGCTGTCCAATATCCGCGATGTCGAGGCCGAAGTCGGCCCCGGTCCCGAACCTGTATTATGGGATGATGAGGGCCGCGCACGCCGTCAAGCCGCTGCCGGGCTGAGCCTTGAAGACATCGAGATCATCCTTGCGCCCATGGCCGAGGACGGCAAGGAAGCCATCGGCTCAATGGGCGATGACAGCCCGCTGGCCGTGCTGTCGAACCGCTACCGGCCCGTCTATCACTATTTCCGGCAGAACTTCTCGCAAGTGACGAACCCGCCCATCGACCCCTTGCGCGAGGGCCGGGTGATGAGCCTGAAAACCCGGTTTAAAAATCTCGGAAACATTCTGGCGACCGACGAGACCCAGACCGATGTCTTCGTGCTGGAAAGCCCGATCCTGACCAATGGCATGTATCAGCGCCTGCGCGGTGTTCTGGGCGAGGGCGTGGCCGAGATCGACTGCACATTCGCCCTGGAAGATGCGTCCGGCAGCGGCGCTGGCCTGCGCGATGCGCTCGACCGGGTTCGCGCCGACGCCGCCAGGGCGGTGCGCGAAGGCAAGGCCCAGCATCTGGTCCTCACCGATGAGGCGCAAGGGCCCGACCGCTGCGCCATACCCATGGCGCTGGCCGTCGGCGCAGCCCACACGCACCTGACGCGCGAAGGGCTGCGCACCCATATTTCGCTCAATGTGCGCGCCGCCGACGCAAGCGACGCCCATGCCTGCGCGGTACTGGTGGGGCTCGGCGCCACAACCGTGAACCCCTATATCGCCTTTGAAACCGTGGTGACGCGCAGCTTGCGCGGGCTCGGCCAGCTCAGCCCGGAAAAACGCGCCTATCACATGAAGAAGGCACTCGACGCGGGCCTGATGAAAATCCTCTCCAAGATGGGGATTGCGGTGGTTTCCTCCTATCGCGGCGGGTGCAATTTCGAGGTGCTGGGCCTCTCGCGCGCCGTGGCGTCGGAATATCTGGGCGGCGTGACAAGCCGCATTTCCGGCGTGGGCCTCTCCGGGCTTGAACAGAAGCTGGCCGAGCTACATCGCTGGGCGTGGAATGGCGATGGCGCAGTGCGCCTGCCGGTGGGCGGCTTCTACCGCCAGCGCGCTTCCGGAGAGGTGCATGCGGTCGAGGCGCAGAGCGTCACCGCCCTGCAAAAGGCCGTGCGCAACGAGGATTACGCCTCCTTCCGCCATTTTGTGGAGCTGCAGCAGGCAAAGCCGCCCATCCAGCTACGCGATCTTTTGGACATGCGCGCACTCGGACCCTCAATCGACATTTCAGCCTGTGAGAGCGTGAACGAGATACGCCAGCGCTTCGTCACGCCCGGCATGAGCCTTGGCGCGCTCTCGCCCGAAGCCCATGGGGCCCTCAACGTCGCCATGAACCGGATCGGTGCCAAATCTGTCTCCGGCGAGGGCGGCGAAGACCCGGCGCGCTACACACCGCTGCCCAATGGCGACAATATGAACTCTGCCGTCAAGCAGATCGCGTCGGGCCGGTTTGGTGTCACCGCGCACTATCTCAATGAATGCCGCGAGATCGAGATCAAGGTGGCGCAAGGGGCCAAGCCCGGCGAGGGCGGCCAGCTGCCCGGCTTCAAGGTGACAGAGTTTATCGCGAAAATGCGCCATGCCATTCCCGGCACGACGCTGATCTCGCCGCCGCCCCACCACGATATCTACTCGATCGAGGATCTGGCCCAGCTCATCTACGACCTCAAACAGATCAATCCCGATGCCCGCGTCGCAGTAAAGCTGGTCAGCGCGGCCGGGGTCGGCGCCGTGGCCGCAGGCGTCGCCAAGGCGCATGCCGACGTCATTCTCATTTCCGGCAGTGTCGGCGGCACGGGGGCCAGCCCGCAAACCTCGATCAAGTTTGCCGGCGCGCCGCTGGAGCTCGGCCTGTCAGAGGCCCATCAGGTGCTGTCGCTCAACGGTCTGCGTGAGCGCGTCACCCTGCGCGCCGATGGCGGTATCCGCACCGGGCGCGATGTGGTCATCGCCGCCATGCTGGGCGCTGAAGAGTTCGGCATCGGCACGACCAGCCTGGTCGCGCTGGGCTGCCTGATGGTGCGCCAGTGCCATTCCAACACCTGCCCGGTGGGCGTGTGCACGCAGGACGATGAACTCAGAAAGCGCTTTACCGGCCTGGCCGATCATGTCGTCAATCTGATGACCTTTATCGCCCGTGACGCGCGCGAAATCCTCGCCCGGCTCGGCGCAAACTCCATCGAGGACGTGATAGGGCGCGCCGACCTGCTCGATCAGGTCAGCCGGGGCGCAGAACATCTCGATGATCTCGATCTGAACCCGCTTCTGGTCCGCGTTGACCCCCATGCCCGCCCGCCGCGCTCCACGCGCGTGCAACGCAACGCCGTCGCGCCGAGCCTTGACGAGCAAATCCTCAAAGACGCCAGCGCCGTGTTCTCGCGCGGCGAGAAGATGCAGCTGGTCTATGATGTCAGAAACACCGACCGTGCCGTCGGCACGCGTGTCTCGTCTGCCATTGTGCGCAAGTTCGGACCCGATGGCCTGACAGACGGCCAGCTCACGCTGCATCTGAACGGCTCTGCCGGGCAGTCGCTCGGCGCGTTTGCGGCCAAGGGCTTGCGCATCGAACTTGAAGGCGATGCCAATGATTATGTCGCCAAGGGCCTGTCCGGCGCGGTTATCGCCATCCGTCCGTTCGGCGGCTGCACCCGCGAAGCGCCCGGCGATGCGATCATCGGCAATACGGTGCTTTACGGGGCAACCTCCGGCGCGCTTTATGCGGCGGGCGGTGCGGGCCAGCGCTTTGCGGTGCGCAATTCCGGCGCCAGCGTGGTCGTGGAAGGCTGCGGGGCCAATGGCTGTGAATACATGACCGGCGGCGTGGCCGTGATCCTGGGCAAGGTCGGCGATAATTTCGCCGCCGGCATGACCGGCGGCGAAGCCTTCGTGCTGGACGAGGATGACCGGCTGGAGCCGCGCCTCAACGCAGAGACCGTGTTTGTCAGCGATCTGGACGCCGAAGCGGAGATGCGCTGCCGCTCGATGATCGAGGCGCATGTCGCCGCCACCGGCTCACGCCATGGGGCGGCGATACTGGCCGACTGGGAACGCCGCAAGCGCGCCATCCGCCATGTCCGCCCCTTCGAGGCCGGCTATATGGAAAGCGGCGGCTTGGAAAAGGTGAAGGCTTGAGGAGCCGCAAGCCCTAGCTGGGCTTGCGGGCCTTGGAGCGGTCCTGCGACTCTTTCATCCGGTCGATAGCCGTGCGCGCCGGCGCGGCGGCCGTCACTTTCGCCTTTTCCTTCTTGGGCTTTTTCGCTTCTTTATTGCCCTTCATCTGACCCTTGGCCATGGGCGTCACTCCACCGGCTGACCCGCGAAAGTCCGGCCCATGCCGGTGCGGGCAGGGCGCGCCGGTCTGCCATCCGTCCTCTTGGCGGATGACGCGCTGATCCCTGATGAATCAGTCTTGCGCCTGAACGCGGGCCTTGTCGATGCAGATTTACTCTGCCGCCATCGCCATTTGCTGCCCGGCGCGGATCAGGCGGCCGGGGCGCGCGGACGTGATCTTGTCATCGCGCACAACGATTTCACCCGACACGATAGTGGCCTTGTAGCCGCTCGCCCCCTGCAGCAGGCGCTGCCCGCCTGCCGGCAGGTCCGCGACCATGTGCGGAGCTTCCAGCTTGAGGTTATCCAGATCGATGACATTCAGATCAGCTTTCAGGCCCACCTTGATGCGGCCCCGGTCGGTCAGGCCCAGAAAATCGGCGATATCGCCCGACAGCATCTGCACCGCGCGCGGCAGCTCGATACGCTCGCCGCGGGTGCGCTCCTGCGTCCAGTATTTCAATAGATAGCTCGGGAAGCTGGCATCACAGACCGTCCCGACATGCGCGCCGCCGTCCGACAGGCCGATCAACGCCTGCGGATGGCGCATCATTGTCAGCACATTGTCATAGCTCATCTCGGTATAGTTATAGATGGGCAGATAGATCAGCTCCTGCCCGTCGCGCGCGATCACCGTGTCGTAAAGCTCTTCCCACACGGGGACGCCGCGCGCGCGGGCCCGGCCCGCAATCGACTGCTCGCCGGACTGCTCATAATCGGGATCGTCAGAGAGCATGAACAGCTTCTCAGCCACAAACTCCATGCTTTCCAGCATGATGTCGGCAATCGGCGGCACGGAGGAGCCTTCCACCGACACCTTGTCCGGCTTTTCAGACAGCATCTGCGCTTTCACGGCCGGATCGTTCATCCGCGCGACCCGTTCTGCCAGCGGCAGGTGCGCAATTTTCTTGTAGGACGGATGGCCCATGAAGGGATGGAAGGTGCATTGCAGGCCGAGAAACACACCGATGGCGCGCGGGGCGACCTGCACGCGCATGTCAAAGCCGTCGGCGTTGAGCTTCTCCACGCCCTTGAGAATGTCCCGCCACTGATTGGGTGCCAGATCGCGCTGCATCAGCGAGATCGAGGCCGGGCGTCCGCCGCCTGCCTTGACGTATTTCTCCACTACCTCCCATTCCTTCGGGAAGGCTTCTTCAGAGCGTTGCAGGTCAAAGTCGGACACGGCCTGCAGCACGCCATGGGTGAGGCCCTTGAACGCCTCGGCAATGCCGATCAGCTCTTTCGCTGTCGCTTCAGAGGCCGGCGTCCATTCGCCGTCTGCCGTGCGATGCAGGTCTGACCGGCCGGTGGAAAACCCGATAGCGCCTGCCTCCAGCGCCTCGCGCACCAGCTTGCGCATCTTTGCGATGTCTTCGTCTGAGGCCTGCGCGTCAAAGCTGGCGCGCTCGTCCATCACATAGACCCGCAAAGGGTCGTGGGTGATCATCGCAGCGACATCGAGCGTGCGGGGCTTCGCCTCCAGCGCGTCCAGATAATCGGTGAAGCTTTCCCAGTTCCATTTCAGCCCCTCATGCAGGGCGGTGCCGGGAATATCCTCCACCCCTTCCATCAGGCGCACCAGCCGGTCATGGTCTGATGAGCGCACCGGCGCAAAGCCGACCCCGCAATTACCCAGAATGGCCGTGGTCACCCCATGGCGGATGGAGGGCTCCATCCGGTCATCCCAGGTTGCCTGACCGTCATAATGGGTGTGGATGTCGATAAAGCCCGGTGTAACGATACAGCCTTTGGCATCAATGACTTCGTGCGCATCACCCAGATCGCCGCCTATGGCGCTGATCCGGCCATGATCGATGGCGATGTCCGCTCTCACCGGTTCACCGCCCGACCCGTCATGGACAAGGCCGTTCACGATTTTGAGCTGATGGGTCATGGGGCGCCTCCGGCAAGCTTTTCCTGCCGCCAATGGTCTGTCAGGCGAAAAGCATAGGCAAGCCCTACACCGGAAATCAGATGCCAGATGCCCCAGACGGCAATGATGGCGGCTGCCCCGCCCAGTCCTCCCAGCGCGCCCAGCAGGATAACGAGGCCAAGGCCCGAATTCTGGATGCCAACTTCTATCGTCATGGCGCGGCGCCCGCGTACATCAAAGCGCAGCGCCCATCCGGCGGCATAGCCGAGCAGCAGCGCCAGCGCGTTGTGAAGGATCACGGTCGGCAGGATGGCGATAGCGCCCATCAGCAAGAGATCGGCATTGCCGGCAAGGCTGCCCAGTATGATCAGAACGAGGATCGCCATCGCCAGCATGGACATTACCGGGCGCAGACGGGCAGCAAGGCCGGGCGCACGCGCCGCCAGCACCATGCCCGCGATCAGCGGCACCGCCAGTATCAACATGGTCTGTAACACGAACGGCAGCGCATCAACGTCCAGCGCGTCCACCAGTTCGCGTGTCGGGCCGTAAAGCCCGCTCCAGAACAGGATCGAGACCGGCGTGGCCAGCGCCGCCAGCAGGCTGGACGTCGCCGTCAGCGATACGGACAGCGCCGTGTCGCCACGGGCCAGATGGGTGAAGAAATTGGATACATTCCCGCCGGGGCAGCACGCCACCACGATCATACCCAGCGCGATGGAGGGCTGGGGCTGCAGCACCATCACAAGCCCGAGCGTCGCCAGCGGCAAAAGCAGGATCTGCGTGATGGCAGCTCCCGCAAAGCGGACCGGCCGGCGTGTCAGCGCGACGAAATCCTCCACCCGCAAGGACAGTGATACGGCAAACATGATCACGGCCAGACTGACCGGCAGCACGCTCTGGAAGACCGGGCCAAGGCTGAGCTGTACCGCATCCAGGCTGGCAGGGTCAGTCATCGGTATCTCGCAAGAAGGGGCACGCAAGGAAGAGAGCGCCACAATGGACAGGTTGGAGGGCGGCTGTCGAGGGGCGCGCATGCACACTTTAACCTTCGCGCCGGACAGGGCATGGTGGAGAAAATTCCGCTAAACCCTTGGGAGGGCGTTATAATGTTACGTTTCTTGACCCTGACGGCAGCCGCTGCCCTGCTGGCAGCCTGCAGCGAGCCGGCCGGCAATGAGCCGGCAGCCCCGGCTGACGCACCGGCCCCGGCAGATGAGGCCGCACCGGCTCAGCCTGATGCCGGAACAGACACCCTCGAGACCGCCGAAGCCGCCTGGCCGCCGGTGGGCGAGACCAGCGCGGACATTACGCAGGATGACCTGCATTTTCGCATCGCCACACTGGCCGATGACCGCTTCGAGGGCCGGGCACCGGCATCGGAAAGCGGCGAACGTTCCGCCCAGTGGATCGCCGACGAGATGGCCCGCGCGGGCGTTCAGCCTGCGGGCACGGACGGCTGGTACCAGCCGGTGCCACTGATCGAGGCAACGCTGGATGAAGGCAATTCCAGCCTCGAGATCACGGTCAATGACGGACCGATGGGCATGGCCATGGGCGAGGACGTTGTCTACTGGAGCCAGAACCCGGACGAGCAGGTTTCCATTGAAGACACAGAGCTGGTCTTTGTCGGCTATGGCGTGGTCGCGCCGGAATATGACTGGAATGACTATGAGGGCCTTGATGTCGAGGGCAAGACAGTCGTCATCCTCGTCAATGATCCCGGCTATGCCCGGCCCGATGCCGGCCGGTTCAACGGCGAATCCATGACCTATTACGGGCGCTGGACCTACAAGTATGAGGAAGCGGGCCGGCAGGGCGCTGCTGGCGCCATCATCGTTCACCAGACCGAGCCGGCCAGCTATGGCTGGGATACGGTCGTCGCCTCATGGACGGGTCCGCAATTCACTCTCGACATGCCGCCCTCTGATCTGGTGCCGGTACAGGGCTGGATCAGTGAGACCGCCGCACGCGAGCTTTTCGCGGCCACGGGGCAGGATTTCGATGCGCTGGCCGAAGCGGCCGCAGAGCCGGGTTTCGAGCCGGTGGCCCTGGAAGGCGCACGCATGAGCGCGGAACTGAATACCGATCTGCGCCGCCTGACCTCCAACAATGTCGTGGGCGTGATCGAAGGGTCAGAAGCCCCGGATGAATATGTCCTGCTGATGGGCCATTGGGACCATCTGGGCGTCCGGCTGAATTTCGCCTCTGATGATCAGATCTATAACGGCGCAGTGGACAACGCGACGGGCACCGCGGCCATTATGGAAATGGCCGAAGCCTTCGCGCGTGGCGAGCAGCCGCGCCGCTCTGTGCTGCTTGTTGCCGTTACGGCTGAGGAATCCGGCCTGCTGGGTTCGGCCTGGTATGGCGCCAATCCCACCGTGCCGCTCAATTCCATCGTGGGTGGCCTCAATATCGATGGCGAATTGCCCATTGGCCCCACCGAAGACATTGTCGTTGTCGGCTTTGGCGCGTCCGAGCTGGAAGACATTCTGCGCGAGGAGGCCGAGGCAGACGGGCGCTATCTGACGCCGGACCCCAACCCGGAAGCAGGCTATTTCTACCGCTCCGACCATGTCAGCCTCGCCCGTGTGGGCGTGCCCATGCTCTATGCCGGTGGTGGCTCAGTCCATGCAGAGCTTGGCCGGGACCATGTGGAAACGGCGGCGCTCGCCTACCGTATGAACCGCTATCACCAGCCCGGCGACGAGTATGACCCGGACTGGGATCTGTCGGGCCTTGAGCAGGACACCGGCCTTCTCTATCGGGTCGCGCGCCGCATGGCCGACAGCGATGAATGGCCGAACTGGTATGAGGGCAACGAGTTCCGCGGCCTTCGCGACGCCATGATGGAAGGCCGCTAGGCTTTTCCTTCATTTTCCCGTGCCTGCATCAGGCCCCGTTCCGCCAGGAGCGGGGCCTTTGCATGTCTGGCTGCATCGCACGCAAGAAACAGAATGACGTCAGGGTGCTGGCAGGAGTATGAGCCGGGTCATGACCACGCCCGCCGATCGATCCGCCGGACCTGTCGCGCCCCCTTCGCCGCCCCCGGACAGCGGACGCCTTGATGCGGGGCGGGCCGGCGCGGCGGCGCTTCTGGCCTATGTGATCTGGGGCCTGTCAGCGGCCTTCTACAAGTTTCTGGATTTTGCCAGCTCCACCGAGATAGTGCTGCACCGCGCTGTCTGGTCAGTGCCCTTGCTGGCCCTGCTGGTCTGGATGGCGGGCCGTGCTCCGGCTGCGCTGCGGGTGATGGCCGACAAGCGGGCTCTGGCAACGCTCCTGTTGAGCGCCATCCTCATCGCCTCGAACTGGTGGGTGTTTGTCTGGGCGATCAATGCCGACCGGGTACTCGATGTATCACTGGGATATTTCATCAACCCGCTGATGAACGTGGCCGTCGGCGTCTTCATCGCGGGCGAGCGTTTTGGCCGGGCGCGCATGATCGCGGTGGCACTCGCCGTCATCGGCGTTGCCAACCAGATCATCGCGGTTGGTGAAATCCCCTGGATCGGCCTGTTCCTGGCCGCCTCCTTCACCGCCTATGGCTATATCAGGAAGACCATCTCCACCGATGGGCGCGTCGGGCTGTTCTGGGAAACGCTGATCATCTCCCTGCCCTCGCTCATTGCGCTATTCTTCATCGAGGCGGGGCCGGACGGGCGCTTCTTCTCAGGGCCGTATGAGGCCATCATGCTGATCCTCACCGGCCCGATGACGGTGGCGCCCCTGCTGCTCTTCATCATCGGGGCGCGCGGATTGCACTTTGCCACGATCGGGCTTTTGCAGTTCGTCGCACCCACCTTGCAGTTTACGGTCGGGATCATCTGGGGCGAGACCTTCTCCTTCGCCCACGCCATCACTTTCGCCTTTATCTGGGCAGGGCTGGCCGTCTTCACCCTTGATCTTCTAAGGTCTCGCCAGCGCGCTGTCGCCAGGGAGAGCTAGATGACCCATCCGCCCATGCCGCCTGCCCGCCGCATCAATGCAGGCGAGGTGACGCTGTCGGTGCATGAGGCGGGGCCAGACGATGGCCTGCCGGTTCTGCTGCTGCATGGCTGGCCGGAACTGGCGCTCTCCTGGGCGGCGCAGATCAAGGCGCTGGCCGATGCCGGCTACCGGGTCATCGCGCCGGACAATCGCGGCTTTGGCGCATCGGATGCACCCCGCGAGGTAAGCGCCTACCATGTCGACCGGCTGACCGGCGATATTGCCGGTCTTCTCGACGCGCTTGGCATCGAAAAGGCCGTGATCGCCGGCCATGACTGGGGCGGCATCGTGATGTGGCAGGCAGCCTGCCTGATCCCGGAGCGCTTTCTGGGCGCGGTGGGGGTGAACACGCCCCATTTGCCGCGCGGCGCGCGCCCGCCCCTGGAGGTTTTCCGCGAGCTGGGCGGGGAGGAGCACTATATCGTGCGCTTCCAGGACGAGGCAGCGGACGCGATTTTCGCCGGCCGGGAAGCCCACTTCTTCGATTTCGTGTTCGGCGCCCCGCCACCTTCGGCTGATCTGGCCAAGCTGCCGCCCTCGATGACCCATCTGCCCAAACGCTTTGAAAAGTTCGTGGCGCGCGGCGGTTTGAAATCGCAAGACGATGTGGTGGTGCCCGGGAAGACCCGCGCCGAATATGCGCGCGTCTACGCCCAGACCGGCTTTCGCGGCGGGCTCAACTGGTACCGCAATTTCGACGCGAACTGGCAGCGCATGGGCGGGGTGGACCATCGCCTGGCCATGCCCTGCCTGATGATATCGGCCGAGTGCGATTTCATGCTGCCGCCCAAGCTGGCCGGGTGGATGCCCGCCCTGTGCGCCGATTTCGAGATGCACATTATCGAGGATTGCGGCCACTGGACGCAGTATGAGGCACCAGAGGCGCTGAGCGCCCATCTGCTGGACTGGCTTGGCCGGCGGTTCTAGGCAAAGCCAAGAAAGACGGCGAGTGTCCTGTTGACGCTCAGTAGCGTGTCGGCATCGGCTTTGCCGATCACCTTTCCAATCCGCTCGCGGCGCACACTCATCACCTTGTCGACCATGATTTGTGACCGGGCGCGAAGTCCGTTTTCATTCGACGGCTCCAGTGTGATCCGCAATAGCGGCGCATCTACCAGTGTCGAGGAGATGAGGGCGAGTGTCACCGTTGAGGTCGCGGCGAAATAGTCAGCCTGCAGCACCAGCGCCGGGCGGGGCTTGCCGAAATCACCGGGCATTGCCACGGTTACAATTTCCCCGCGCTTCACGGCGCTATGAATCGTCGATATCGGCCAAGGCCGCGTCGGCGAACCCGATCAGACTGGTATCAGCCTGATCGGCCTGGGCCGCGCGTTCAGCCTGCTCTCGGCAGGCCTTTTGGAAACCGGGCTGACGGGTGTCGGGCACCCATATCTGCAAAGGCCGCAGACCTTCTGCCCTCAATGCGTTCCGGTGCTTGCTGACACGCTCATTGACGCCCATGGCTCACCCCTTTCAGTGTTACATGTAACACAAAGCGGGCGGCGTGTCGATTCCGGCTAGTCCTCATCCGCCAGATCCGGCACGGCGACCGCATGGAAGCCGGCATCCACGTGCAGCACTTCGCCGGTGCACGAATGGCCCAGATCGGACAGCAGGTATAGCGCGGCCCCGGCCACGCCTTCCATGCGCGTATCTTCCTTGAGCATCGACCATTCCTTGCCGGTTTTCATCAGCGTGCGTCCGCCGGAAATCCCGGCCATGGCCAGCGTGCGCATCGGACCGGCCGAGATTGCATTCACCCGGATACCCAGCGGCCCCAGATCGCGGGCGATATAGCGCGTGCAAGCCTCCAGAGCGGCCTTGGCCACGCCCATCACATTGTAATTGGGCACCACGCGCTCCGAGCCCAGATAGGTCATCGAGATCATCGCGCCGCCGCCCTCTTCGCGCGGCGGCATCAGGGCGCTGGCGCGCTTGGCGGCATCGACAAAGGAGAAGGCCGAAACATCCATCGCGCGCTTGAAGCCTTCGCGCGTCGTATTGTGGGTAAACGAGCCCTGCAGCTCGTCCTTGCCGGCAAAGGCGATGGCATGGACCAGGAAATCCATCTTTCCCCATCTGGCCTTGAGCGTGTCAAAGCAGGCATCCATCGAGGCGTCATCGGTCACGTCGGCGGTGACCATGAAGGGCTCGCCGGGCAGGCTTTCGACCAGCGGCCGCACGCGTTTTTCCAGCTCTTCGCCCTGATAGGAGAAAGCCAGCTCAGCGCCTTGTGCGGCGAGTTGCTGGGCAATACCCCAGGCAATCGAGTTCTTGTTGGCCACGCCCATGACAAGCCCGCGCTTGCCCTTCATCAGATTACCGGCCGGAAAAACGCTGTCGCTCATGGGGTTAGTCCCTCCCGAAATATATGACTGCTCCCGGACCTGAAATGGGACCGGCGCAGGATAGCTGTCCGTCGAATAACCGATAGGCGCTGCGGCGTCGAGCCGCAGGCGTTTCAACACGGCAGTCATAATGACGTCAATTTGATCGGCAAATTATGATGCGCGTCACTGGTCAGATCCGTCAGATCATGCCAGCGTCATCACATTGGCCCGTTCAGGGCTGCCATACCGGCCTGCAAGCCAGAGGATTGAATTTGACGAAACTTGTTGCCCGCGCCCGCTCCGAAGCTATCGAGAAGAGCTGGGCAAATGTGGACTGGACCAGCGTGTTCGCTGCGTTGATCTACCCCGCCATCGGCGTTGCCGGCATGACCGGCGCCATTATTCTCGGCCTGGCTCTGGAGAGCCTTGTTTTCCACTGGTGGTATGTGCCGCTGGCAATGACCGTGGGTGCCGTCACCCTGGTGGTGTGCAATTTCGGTATCGGCGTCCTGCACCGGGTCTGGCAGCACCGCTCCGGCGAGCTCAAATGGCCTGCGCAGATACTGACCGCCTTCAACTGCATCATCGCCATGCAGGGCCGGTTCAAGGACTGGATCAACTATCACTCCCAGCATCACCGCCTGTCCGACAAGCCGGGCGATCCCCACAATCCCCATGAGAGCAAGGTCTGGGCCTGGTTTGGCTGGATCATCTTCCGCGACCCCAACGATCTGCAGCGCCCCCTGGCCATGTGGCTGCGCGACATGCCGGGCGTGAAATGGGTGGACCGGCACTATAACTGGCTGTCTCTGGTGATGCATCTGATCATCCCGGCACTGATCTATCTGGCGGTATTCCTCGCTGGTGGTTCGATCCTGCTGACCTTCCTCCTGCATGCGGCCGCTGTCACGGCGCGCGGCGTGCAGTTTCACGCCACCACGCTGGGCGTGAATGTATTCGGGCATTTGAAAACCCCGGCCTGGCTGGACTGGACGCTGGCACTGCTGACCGGCGGCGAGGCCATTCACGACCACCATCACGAGCACCCGCAAAGCGCGCTGCACCTGCCGCGCAAGGGGCTGGTCAACCGGGTTGTCGACTATAATGGCACGCTGCTCTTGCTGTTTGAGAAGCTCAAATGGGCCAGCGATCTGAAGATCGCACCGCAATTTGCCGCCCAGCCTGCAATCGCCCGCCAGTAAGGGCAGCGCTCATGGTATGAGAGTGCGACTGAGCGAAAGGTAAACTGCTTCGTGCAAGATCATTTTGTCCGCTTTGCGGCCTACAATACATGGGCCAATGCCCGGTTGTATGACGCGGCGACGGCGCTCAAGGACACTGAGCGCAAGAAGGATGTGAAAGGCTATTTCCGCAGCCTTCACGGTGTTCTCAACCATATTCTTGTGGCTGACCGGATCTGGCTCCATCGCCTGACCGGGGAGGGCGAGGCGCCCGCCCGTCTGGATACCATCCTCTACGACAGCTTTGCAGAGCTCAGACAGGCGCGCGAAGCCGAAGATGCCCGGCTTGCGGCCTATGTGGCCAGCCTGGATGGATCAGGCTTTGATACGCCCGTGCGCTACGGCAACACCCGCGGCGAAAGCAAACAACTGCCTCTGGGCGTGATTCTGGCGCATCTGTTCAACCACCAGACCCATCATCGCGGGCAGGCCAGCCACATCTTGCGCCAGCTTGGCGTCAACGAGCCGCCATCACTTGATCTGCTCTATTTCGCGCTGCCCGCTGCTTGACAGGCGTCCAGCCAGGCGGTGACGCGTTTGCGGTTTACGCCAAAATCGTAATAGCCCAGCAAGGCACGTGAATAGACCGCCAGCGCACAATGGCCCGGCTGCACCGTGATAGCCTCGACGGTGATCCGGTCGGTGAAGCCGAACACCGCGCTTTTCTGTTCCAGCTCGATCTGCAAGCCCGCCTCGCACCGCAGGCGCGTGCGCGGCGCATCCAGCGCGATCGCCCTGAAGCGTGCCAGCAGGTCTGCCGGCTCTCCGGGCACACTGGCTGTGCGGATATGGGGCGTGGCGCTGCTTTCAAATCCCTCTGGCAGCGCGAGGAACCAGCGCGGCTGGCGCGGGGGTGTCAACGCGGAGAAATCAATCGGAAAAATCTCGCCATCAGCCATGTTTCTTCCCTCGCCTGACATTAAATCCATGTTAGCTGGGCCGAATCCGGCTTCGCCGGGATGACAGGCCGTGCCGGGCATCCTAAACACAAGATCAAATAGCCTGATTTCCCGCCATACAACCGGAATTTTTGCCAATGACCATGCCTGCCCTCGATGTAGACGGCCTGACAAAAACCTTCTCCGGTTTTCCGGCGGTCCGTCAGGTCAGCTTTTCCGTGCCGTCAGGCTCGATCACCGGCTTTTTGGGGCCCAACGGGGCGGGCAAGACCACAACGTTGCGCATGGCGCTGGGGATCATCCGGCCCGACGCTGGCAAGGCGCTGCTGTTCGGTCAGCCGCCCACCCAACGCACGCTGGACCGGGTCGGCTTCCTGCCCGAGGAGCGCGGCGTCTACCGCAAGATGACGGCCGAGCAGGTGATCGCCCTGTTTGCGCGGCTGAAGGGCGTTCCGGCAGCCGAAGCAAGACGCCGGGCCTTGACCTCGCTGGAGCGTTTTGGCCTTGCGGCCAGCGCAGGCAAGAAGATCAAGGAACTGTCCAAGGGCATGGCCCAGAAAGTTCAGATCATCGCCGCCATCATTCACGAGCCGGACTTCATTATTCTTGATGAGCCGTTTTCCGGCCTCGACCCGGTCAATCAGGCCATGCTCGAGGATGTGATCCTGGAACAGGCCAAGGCCGGGCGCACGATATTGTTTTCCACCCATGTGATGGCGCAGGCCGAACGGATCTGCGACCGGATCGTGCTGATGGCCCGGGGCTCGAAAATTTTTGACGGCAAGGTCGATGAGGCCCTTTCCGTTGTTCCACGTCTTGTCACGATCGGGGTCGATTCACACGACGATATCAGCGCTTTGCTGTCGCGCTTTGGCGAGGTGACGAGGCTGGAACCCGATGCGGACGGCGCTGCGGTCTGGCAGATTGCCCTGACATCCGGCGTGGATCCCCAGCATGTCCTGCGCGCCTGCGTGGAAGCCGGTGTGCGCCTGACCCGGTTCGAGCCCGTGCGTCCGCACCTGCATGATGCCTTTGTCCGGCTGGTCTCTGCCAGCGAAACGGCCCAGCCCGCAGGAGGCAAGTAAGCCATGCGCGCCATCTATCTCATAGCCCGCCGCGAATACCTCTCTTATGTCGCCACGTGGGGATTCTGGCTGTCACTGGCTTCGGTGCCTCTGTTCATGCTCGTCGGCGCCGCAATTCCTGCCTTGGTGCAATCGGCCCAGCCGGTGCGCCATTATGTGATTATCGACGAGACCAATTCCGGCCTCGATACGGTCATCCAGGCATCTATCGAGCGTGAGCGGCGCGAGCAGACCCGCGCAGCGCTGGAAGCTGCCGCTCAAGTGTCAGCCGATGCAGAGGCACGCGAACGTGCACTGGCCGCGTTCGACGCCGACCCGGTTGGTCTTGATGGCCTTGACGATGCCCTGGAAATCCTCGGCATGGAGGGCAGCGCGGACATGATTGAGGCCGGTAGCGGCCTTCTGGTGCGTGTGGATGCGCCGGCGCGCACGATTGATGCGCTGCGCCCCTATCTTGTGGGCGATCAGCCGGTATCGACACCATCGGGCGAGCGTTCCCTGTTTGCTGCCGTCTTCCTGACCCGGGAGGCCGGGAGCGATCTGCCCCTGATCACCTATTACTCCACCAATGTCACCGAGCAGAGCCTGTCCGGTGCTGTCCGGCGCGCCTTGCGCGACCATGTGCGCGAACAGGCTCTCGCCGCACGCGGACTTGATCCGGCAGAGATCGAGGCCCTGTCCTCGCTGGAGCCGGAAATGCGCAATCTCAACCCTGAAACGGTTGACGATACCGAAGTCGGGGCCGCCGACTTTGCGCCCTACATAGTGGCGGTCATTCTCGCCATCATGCTGTGGACGGCCATCTTCTCGGTCGCGAACATGCTGCTGACCAGCCTGGTCGAGGAAAAGGGCGGCAAGATCATCGAGCTCCTGCTTTCAACGGTGCGCGTCAGCGATCTGCTGATCGGCAAGCTTCTGGGTGTCGCCGCCGTCTCCTTCACCCTGTTTGCGGTCTGGGGCCTGATCGGCACGTCAGGCCTGATCATTGCCGGAAGCTTCCTGCAAGATGTGGACCCGGAAATTGCCGGATTTCTCGGTGAAGCCATCCAGCCCGGCCTGTTCCTGGCGGCGCTGGCATACTTCATGGTCGGCTATCTCATGTATGGCGCGATCTTCCTGGCACTGGGCTCGCTGTGCGAGACGCTTCACGACGCCCAGACGCTGATGAGCCCGCTCATTCTGGTCTTGATGCTGCCGCTGATGATTCTGGTCTTTGCCATGCGCTCCATCGATTCGTTGGCCGTCCAGGTGGTCTCCTGGGTGCCGCTCTGGACGCCGTTCGTGATGATCGCGCGCCTGCCGTCACAGCCACCGCTGTGGGAAATCGCCGGCACCAGCCTTGTCATGCTGGCAACACTGGCGCTGGTCCTGTGGGGCGCTGCCGCAGTGTTCCAGCAAGGTGCGCTGGGCCACGCTAACGCCGATTCCGTCAAGCGCGTATTTTCCCGCAAGAAGCCGGTTACCGACGAGGAATAGGCGGACATGGCCCCGTCCAGCAGCGACCCCTATTATCGCGAACGCCGCCTGCCACCTTATGTCTTTGCCGAGGTGAACCGGATGAAGGCGGCCTGGCGCCAGGAAGGCCGCGACATCATCGATTTCGGCATGGGCAATCCTGATCTGGCCCCTGCGCCGCACATCATTGACAAGCTCAAGGAGGTCGCTGGCGATCCGCGCGCGCACCGCTATTCGGCCAGTCAGGGCGTGCCCGCGCTGCGCCGGGCCTTCACGCGCTATTACGAGCGCCGCTTTGATGTCGGACTGAACCCGGAGACCGAGGTCTGCGTCACGCTGGGCTCCAAGGAGGGGCTGGCCAATCTGGCGCAAGCCATCACGGCGCCGGGCGATGTCATCATCGTGCCCGACCCCTCCTACCCTATTCACATGTTCGGCTTCATTATCGCGGGCGCAGCCGTCCGCGCTGTGAGCTTCAATTCGCCCGAACAATTCCTCGCCGACGCGGTGACGGCCTGCAGGCGCTCGGTGCCTGCGCCCTCGGCGATGGTACTGAACTTCCCGTCCAACCCGACCGCGCAAGTGGTCGATCTGGATTTCTACAAGGAGGCGGTGAAGGTCGCGAAAGCCAACGATATCGTGCTCATTTCCGACCTTGCCTATTCGGAGATTTATTTCGACGGCGCCCCGCCCCCGTCCATCCTGCAGGTTGAGGGCGCGCGCGAGGTCGCGGTGGAGTTCACCTCCATGTCAAAAACCTATTCCATGCCGGGCTGGCGCATCGGCTTTGCCGCCGGGTCCGCGCGCCTTATCGCTGCGCTCAAACGCGTCAAATCCTATCTTGATTATGGTGCATTCACGCCTGTGCAGGTCGCCGCCGTGGCGGCGCTCGACGGGCCGCAGGATCATGTAGCCTTTGCCCGCGAAACCTACAAAAAGCGGCGCGACGTGCTGGTGGAAAGCTTTGGCCGTGCAGGCTTCGACATCCCCTCACCGCCGGCCACCATGTTCGCCTGGGCCCCGATACCCGCGCGCTTTGCCCACATGGGCTCGGTGGAGTTTGCCAAGGATCTGCTGGACAAGACCGGCGTCGCCGTCGCGCCGGGGCTGGGTTTTGGCGAGCGCGGCGACACCCATATCCGTCTCGCGCTCGTCGAGAACGAGCAGCGCATCCGCCAGGCGGCGCGCAATCTGAAAAGCTATTTCAGCGGCTAGCCGGAATTACTCGGCCGCGCCTGCCTCCCAGACATCGCTGCGGAAACGGGCGGGCGGGCGCTCGCTTCTGACCTCGAACACAACCGTATCGCTGTACTCGCGGCCATGCCTGTCGGTGCTGGTGACGGTCATGCGGTGGACGCCTTCGGGCAGATCGGCCGGCAGGCGGGCCGTCCACAGATGGACATTGCGGTCTGCAAGAGAGGTCTGGGGCTGGGGCACGCCCTGAAAGCGCGAACCGCGAAACGCCTCGAAGCCCTGATCGCGTTCCTCGCCTGACCGGCTTTCCACCGCGTAGCGCCCGACGCTGGCCTGCCGTCTGACCGCAAACGGGTCAGCATACATCGCCCCGACACGCGGTGCCTCGCCAGCGCCTTCCTGCGTGCGGGTGAGCGCAAACGGCGCGCCGTCATTGATGCGCGCCTCGACGATGGTTTCAGCGGCACCATTCCAGACATTGGCGGTGAGATAGGTGCCCTCGGCCAGATCCTGACGGGTCAGGATGCGCGTATCGGGAAGATCATTGACCGAGACCGGTGGCACGGCGTCGCGTGTGTCTTGGGGTTCGGCCCGCCAGGCATTGAGCGCGTCAAACCATTCACGAAAAGCGGGCGTGTTGAAATCCACCCACTGGCCGCGCCCGGCATCCAGGCGCGAGCCAAAATAATGTTCCTGATAGGCGCTGCCGGCAAAATCGATCATCAGAACGCCCTTGGGCGCGCCCATGCGCTGAAGGGCCTGCGCATCGCCATCCACATTGAAATCACCCTGCCACCAATTGCCCGAAGCCGCACCGGCCACGATATGGCGGAAGGGCAGCGGGCCGACGCCCACCGCCTCCTGCCAGCCTTCATAGTGCTGACCGGGTGACAGGTTTTCCAGCGTATGGGTATGACCCGACAGCGACAGCACCTCGCGCCCTTCCAGAAGCGCGTAGATTTGCGGGGCATTGTCGGTCTGGTGCACCGGGCTGGCGGCATCCACGAAGCTGACGAAGGGCGCATGGTGGGCCATCACGATCAGCCGGTCTTGCGGTATCCGGCGCAAGAGGTTTTCCAGCCATTCCATCTGCGTATCGCTGACGCGGGCATTATAGCGGGCGGTCTCGCTTTGCGTGCAGAACCCGCGGCCCGGCACGCCGGCATCCTCTTCCCCGCACGGAAAATAGATATTGTTCAGGACGATGAAGGTCACCTCACCGATCTCGAACGCGTAATAGGCCGGGCCGTACAGGCGCCGCCAGGTGTCGGTGGATTCCGCCGGGCTGGCGGCATCAAGATCAATGTCGTGATTGCCGACAACGGCCCATTGCGGCACGCCCACGCTGGAGCCCACCTCGAAAATGCGCGTCAGCAATTCCAGATCATCGCCAACGACATCGCCCAGATAGAGCATGCAGTCATTGCCGGTCAGATCACGGGCCACAAGATCGGCAATCGCGCTGTCGCGGAACTGGCTGATCTCGAAACCCGAATAGGTCTGGCTGTCGCCGATAACAGCGCAGCTGAACGCGTCATCATCCTGCGCGCGGCGCAAGGGGAAATTCACCCGTTCGGGCGCCGGGCCGGTATCGGGCAGGCCGCCATAGCGCAGCGCCTGCGCAGAGCCGCCCGGCTTGTGGGTATAGGAAAACTGCGGGATGTTGCTGTCATTGACCGGGACACGCCAGCCTGAAGGCTGGACGACGAACAGATCCATGTCCGCGCGCGCCGGAAGTTCATAGGCGCCCGACCGCCCGGTCTGCGTCACCTCAAGCCCGTTGGAGACCAGGACACCCTCCACGCCCGGCTCGCCCGTCTGGTGGATCCCGTCGCCGTTCAGATCCTCGAACACCACACCGGAAATGGAGCTGCCAGACAGACCTCTGACCACTTCAGGGCCCGCCATCCAGTTTTGCGCCAGACTGGCAGACGGCATCGCCAGCAGCGCGAGCACGCCGATGCAGATTCGCAGATCAGGGGCCATGCGGGGGTCTCCTTTGAAAAGCGGTCGCCAGACCACCGATTACAGGTCAGGCTTGTCAGTTCGATGACGCACGCGGTAGCGAAAAAAGGCGCGCCTCCGCGAGGAGGCACGCCTTCTTCAGCCTGGCAATGGCTAGTGCAGTCTAGCCTTCGACCTCGGTCAGCAGGCCGCGATTGCGCAGGAGCGGCTCAACGGAAGGCTCCCGGCCACGAAAGCCCGTAAACATGTCCATCGCCGGGCGGGTATTGCCGCCCGAGAAGACCTCGTAAAGACGCTGGGACGTTTCGGGATCAAAGATATCGTCTGCTTCCTCGAAGGCGGCAAAGCCGTCATTATCGAGCACGCCCGCCCACAGATAGCTGTAATAGCCCGCTGCATAGCCCTCGCCGGAGAAGCTGTGCAGGAAGTGGGTGGAGCGGTGACGCATCGGGATCTGGCGCAGATTGTCCCGGCTTTCCAGAACCTCCGCCTCGAACGCCTCGACATCAATCCCGGACGGATTTTCCTCCAGATGATAGGCCATGTCGACAAAGCCGGAATTGAGGAATTCGACATTCTCGAAGCCGGCATTGAAGGTCTGGGCGGCCAGAATGCGCTCGAGCAGTACCACCGGCATTGGCTCGCCGGTTTCGTGGTGGGTTGCAAAGCGCTCGAGAATTTCCGGCTGGGACAGCCAGTGCTCGAGAATCTGGGCATGGAACTCCACGAAATCACGATCCACCGAGGTGCCCGCCAGCGACGGGTAGTCGGTGTTGGACAGGATGCCGTGAAGGCCATGGCCCAGCTCGTGGAAGAGCGTCGTCGCGTCGGTGAACGATATCAGCGCCGGTTCGCCATCATCAGGCCGGTTGTAATTGCAGTTGTTGATGATGAGCGGAATATCGCCAGTGATACCATTCTGGGCGCGGAACGAGCTCATCCACGCGCCTGAGCGCTTGCCCGGGCGGGCATAATAATCGCCGTAGAAGAGGGCAATCACTTCGCCTTCGCCATTGTGAACTTCCCAGACGCGCACATCGGGATGGTAAACGGGAATGTCGGTGCGCTCATGGAAGCTGATATCGAACAGGCGTCCGGCGGTGTAGAACATCGCTTCGATCATGCTGTCGAGTTCCAGATACTGGGCCACTTCGGCAGGATCGATATCGAAGCGCTCTTCGCGCACACGCTGGGTATAGTAACGCCAGTCCCAGCCCTCGGCTTCATAATCGCCGCCTTCGGCATCGATCATCGCCTGAATGTCGGCCAGTTCCTCAACCGCGCGCTGACGGGCGGGCCACCAGACCTGTTCCATCAGATCGATAGCCGCTTCAGGCGTTTCGGCCATCGTGCCAGCGGTGCGGTAATGCGCCCAGCTGTCAAAGCCCAGAAGCTGCGCCTGTTCCCGGCGCAGGACCAGGATATCGCGGATCAGCTGGGTATTGTTGAATTCATTGTCGTTATTGCCGCGATTATAGAAGCCGCGCCAGGCCTGCTCGCGCAGTTCGCGGTCAGGAGAGGTTTCAAGGAAGGGCTCCACGCTGGAACGGTCCAGCGTGATGATATGGCCTTCCATGTCACGGGCGCTGGCCGCCGACCGGGCCGCGCTGACCATGCCCTCGGGCAGATTTTCCAGCGCGCTTTCAGGCAGCTCCATATACCAGCTCTCGCGGTCACCAAGCTCGTTCTGGGAGAACTGTGTATAGAGCGTGGCGAGCTCAGAGCGGATTTCAGCATAGCGCTCGCGCTCTTCCTCGGTCAGTTGTGCGCCCGCGCGGATGAAGTTGTCGTGATAGACTTCCAGCAAGCGCGCCTGCTGATCGTCAAGGTCCAGATCGGCGCGGTTCTGGTAAAGCGTGTCGATGCGGGCAAACAGGTCCGCATTGAGCGTGATCGACGCGCTGTGACGGGCCAGCATCGGGCTGACTTCGCGCTGGATGTCGCGCAGCTCGTCGTTGGAGGCAGAGCTGGTCAGGCTGTTGAACACAGCGCTGACGCGGCCAAGGCCCCGCCCCGCCATTTCCATGGCCAACAGGGTATTTTCAAAGGTCGGCGCTTCGCGATTGTTTGCGATCGCATCAATGTGGGCGGAATGGTCAGCCATCCCCGCCTCGAATGCCGGCATGAAGTGAGCTTCGGTAATCCGGTCCAGCGGCGGAGCACCAAAGTTTTCCGTCCACTCCTCGGCGAACGGATTGTTTTCCAGCGCAGCCAGCGCACCGCCTTCAGCGGCGGGTTCTATCGTGGCATCGGCAGCAGGCGCTTCAACAGGCATGGCGGTTTCGGTCCCGGTTTCGCTCATGGTGCCGTCTTCGGGGGCGGGGCTGGTTGCAGGCTGCTGCTCGCAGGCGGCCAGAACGAGGGCGGCCGCAGCGGCACCGTATATCAGACGATCAATCATATCCTCACCTATCGGTTTGCTGGGTGGTGCAGGGGCAAAAAGTCTGCCGCATCCTAGCGGCCGGCATTGACAAATAAAGGCGCGGGCGCTGTTCGCCCACGCCTTGCAGTCATGTAACAATATTACATTCTGGTCCGGCACACAAAAAAGGCGCGGAAGAGTTGCCCTTCCGCGCCTTCAGCCTTGCGGCTTTCAGTGTCTGCCCCGAGGTCACAGGGCAGGCATTAAACTAGTCAGCCAGCTGCAGTTCCACAGCTTTCGGGCCCTTGCCGCGCGTATCCGGCTCGGTCTCGAAAGACACGCGCTGGCCATCATTGAGGCCCGTCAGGCCAGCGGCCTGGACAGCCGTGATGTGCACGAACACATCCTTGCCGCCATCATCCGGGGTGATAAAGCCGAAGCCTTTGGTGGTGTTGAAGAATTTGACAGTTCCGGTCGTCATTTTCGGGGTAACCTTTCCCGTAGTGTTGCGCCGCGTCCGGCGCACGAGTTCAGTCGCGTCCGGCGTCCCGGTCGCGGCGAACGGACTTGCAATGCGGGGAAGGCTGAAGGGGTAGGCGTGTTCTCACGCGAGGTCTTCCAGTGTTCCGCCGGGCCGAAACGGCCGCCCGTGCCTGATAGTTATGCCGTAAATCCGGCACGGCGACAAGATCCGGGCGAAATCTTGCCGGTTTTGAATGGGAACGGGCGCTGCTAGTGTCAGACCCATGAGCCGCCGCCCCTTCCTGTCCCGCACCCATCGCGCCCGCGCCGCCCGTGCCCGCCAGTCCGCTTCCGGCGATCCGGGCGGCACGATGCGTCTGGCCGTCCTGGTTGCCTTGATCCTCGTCACACTGGCCGTCGCCGCCGGCTTTCGCGGCGAGGAGACTGCCCAGGCCATCGGCGGCCTCGCCGCCCGGCTGGGGCCGCTGGCAGAACCTGTCCTGCTGGGCGCGTCGGTACTGGAACTGGGCGCCATCGCGGCCGTGATCGCCGTCTGTGCGCTCATCCTGTGGCGGCGGCGCTAGAAGCGGCGTTCACAAGACTGTGTAGACGCGCGCCGTGGGCTTTGAGCTAGCATTTGTGCGTATCGATCTTGCGCCATCATCCCGGCAATATTCCCGACAGGAGACTCACCCATGCTGACCCTGCACGCCTTTCGCCGTTCGGCCTTGGCCGTGTTCGCCTGCCTGGTGCTTGCCGGGCTGGCCGGCGGTCCCGATGCCCGCGCACAGGCCGATAACGCGTTCGGCCCATCTATCGGCAGCACGATACCGGACAGTCCGGTCCGGCTCGCAGACGGCTCGCCCACGGAGCTTCGCGCGCTGGCAGGTGAAAACGGCCTGGTGGTCTATTTCAATCGCTCGCTGTCCTGGTGTCCGGTCTGCATCGCCCAGACGATCGAGATCAACGCGGCACGCGATCAGTTTGCCGAGCGCGGCTTCACGGTTGCTGTGCTCACCTATGATTCTCCGGAGACACTGGCGCAGGCCGCACAGCGCCACGCGCTTGAATTGGCACTGGTTTCCGACGAAGGCTCGGCCGTCATCAACGCGTTTGGCGTGGCCGATCCGGTCTATGCCGACCCGGACCATCGCGCCCATGGCGTTCCCTACCCGGTGGCCTTCGTCATTTCGCCGGAGGGCGAGGTGCTTGCCCGCTTCCTGCATGCGCAAGGACTGGGCGAAGAGCGCGGCTATGCGGTGCGGGTGAGTGTGGACGATGTACTGGCAGGGCTGGACGCGCTCTAGCCGTTTCATCGCTCAAGATCTGACTTGAGCTGATCAAGCATCCCAACCGCCCGCTGCGCGTGCGGCCCGATCCAGCGCTCATGGATATGATGGATCGGCAGCGGATTGAGGTGATTCCACCGCTCGCGGCCCTTGCGCTGCACGATGATCAGGTCTGCTTTTTCCAGCACGTTGAGGTGCTGCATCACCGTGCAGCGGTCCAGCGCGTCAAAGCGCTCGCAAAGCTCGCCGGTCGTGCGCGGCGTGTTTTTCAGGCAATCCAGCAACTCCCGCCGCGTGGACGAGGCCAAAGCCTTGAAAATCGTATCCATTTTATCTGCGCTTGACATGTTATATTTTTATAACATGATTTGGCTTCATCAAGGCAACCCCATAATCAGGACAGGTGCAGCATGGATATGGAGCTGAAATTCAGGGTCGGCGCGCGCATCGCCCGCCCTGTGGCAGAGGTCTTCGAGGCCGTGGTGAACCCTGACACGCTATCGCGTTATTTCACGACCGGCGGCGCGCAAGGGCGCATGGAAACCGGCGCGGTTGTCCAATGGTCGTTTCATGATTTTCCCGGCAGCTTTCCCGTCCATATCGTCGAGGTGATCGAGAACGAGCGCATTGTCTTTGACTGGGACGCGGACGAGCCTGATGCCCCTTACAAGACCCGCGTGACGATGAGTTTCGAGGCACTGGAAGATGGGCGCACGCTGGTATCCATTCGCGAGGAAGGCTGGCGGCCGACGCCGGAAGGCCTGAAAGCGTCTTACGGTAATTGCGGCGGCTGGATGCAGATGCTGTGCGCGCTGAAAGCCTGGACCGAACACGGCATCAATCTGCGCGAGGGCATGTTCAAATAGTCAGATCAGCTAGAACCACCCCGCCTCGCGAAGGGCCGGATAATAGCTGCGGCTGACCGGCACCTCGCTGCCATCTTCAAGGATGAGCGTGCCGCGGCCATCGCCTTTGCGGGCATCGGTAACGGCATCGCGTGCAACCCACCATGACCGATGGACTTGCGCGCCCGCCAGCGCGCCGCAGGCGGCAATCGCATCCGACAGGCGCATGAGGATCAGGGCCTCGCCCGCATCGGTGCGCACCCGCAGATAATGATCCTCGGCGCACATCGAGATCAGCCGGGCCGCGCGCAGGCGGTGGGGCAGCTTGTCTGTCAGGGCAGGCGAAGCGGAAGCCGTTGAAGCTGATGGCGGGTTCGCGGCCGCCTCACGCAAAGCCTGCATGTGTTCAGACAGCCAGGCTATTCCGGTCACGAAGGCGCAGATCACCAGGACAAAGAACCAGGTGAGGGGCAGAACCTGCCAGACGATCCGGCCTTCCATGGCCGCATTGATACCGAAGACTACCGCCGTCACGGGCAGGGACACACAAAACCCGGCAATGACATGATAGGCCCAGGACGGCAGGCCGGGAACAACCCGCTCGGCCACGGGGGCGGCAGTCCAGCCTACACCGGAACCCAGCGCAATGAGGCCGACCCAGTAGATCCAGACCGCCGGCCAGCCGAGCCCTCCGGTATTATAGGGGCCCAGAATGGCGAGGAAGGTGCCCAGGGCCACCAGCCAGGCCAGCCTGGCAACCCAGTCGCGAACCTCTTTGCGCACAGTTTCCGACACGCCGGGATCCCTCGCCCTGCCACTCACGAAGCGTGAATGACAGGCATAGCGCCATTCACGAACAGGTCCAGTCAATCAGCGAAACGGCGCTGGTTTACACCGCTCGGCCCGGTCATGGCTCAGATCAGCGGGGCAGCAGCCCTGCCTCTTGTCAAAACAGACCCGCTCGAGGAACCCGACCATGACACATTCCGTAAGACAGACCATGACAGGCCTTGCTGGCGCGATTGCCCTCGCAGGGGTGTTCGTTCTTCCGCTGGCCGCGAGCCTTGGCGGCTTCGGTCAGGCCAGCGCACAGACGGCAGAGGAAACGGCGACCATCCGGTTTGAACTGACCGGCTTTGACGGACAGGCCGGACAAGTCTCTATTGCCCTCTACGCCGACGCCGAAAGCTGGCTGGGTGACGGTGCCGTCGCCAGCCGGAGTGTGCCAGTGGATGGCGCCAGCGTGACCGTCACCTTTGAAGGCCTGCCGCCGGGCCAGTATGCCGCCGTCGCCTATCACGACGTCAACGCCAATGGCGATCTGGATACCGGCGCCATGGGCATTCCCAGCGAACGGCTTGGCTATAGCGCTGGCGCACGCGGCCGGTTTGGCCCGGCGCGCTTTGACGCGGCCATCATCAATCTGTCGGCGGGCGAAACCCGCGCCGAGCGCATTCGCCTTGCCGGAGCGATGGGCTGATGAATATCGAGGCTTTCTTCGCGGCCCCCTGGCATGTCCAGCTTCACGCCGCCTCTGCGCTTGGCGCGCTGGGTCTTGGCGCGGTCCAGTTGATCGCGCCCAAGGGGACGCTGCCGCACCGTCAGCTGGGCTATGTCTGGGTGTTCTTGATGATCATGACCGCGACGACGGCAATCTTCATCCGCTCCACGGGCGGTTTCAGCTGGATACATGTTTTTGTACCGCTGACTTTCATATTCATCGCCTTGCTGATCTTCGAGGCACGCAAAGGGCTTGTTGCCCAGCACCGCAACACGGTGCTGGGAACCTATCTGGGCGCCCTGATGATCCCCGGCGTGCTGAGCTTCTTTCCCGGCCGGCTGATGCACACGGTCACGTTTGGCGGATAGCGGCGCGTTGCGCCAAAGCCATACCGGCCCCTCCACACAGGCATGTGTGGAGGGGTTCTAATTGCGCCCGCCAATCGCCGCGCTATCATGCCCGCCAACGGGGGGATGAGGGATGCGCGATCAACGCACCACGCGATTTGTGCGGCTATATGCCGATGCCGGCGGCGAAGCGGCCGGTCCCGGCGCGCATCCGATGGATTCCTGGTGTCCGCCCTGCCCGCCGCCGCGCCGCCATGGCAGCACCCCGATTGATGCAATAGTGGGCCTTGCCGTGCGCTTTGGTCTTGCCGCCGCGCTGTGGAGCTGGGCGCGGTCCAACGCCCTCACCGTAACCGACTGGAGCAACTGGCAAAGCTGGTTCCAGCCCGATCCCGGCCTGGTCATGGCTGCATCCGTCTGGCTGCCGGGGCTCGCCGATGCGCACAGCGTTGCCTTCCAGCTTGTCCTGTGGGGCACGCTTCTGCCGGTCACGCTGCTGGCCGGATTGCTCACCCGGCTGGCCGGGCTGGCCATTCTGCTGGGCGCGGTATTCTTCGTCATGGCCATCGTGCCCGAAGGCTGGAGCTTTGCCCTGATCGCCGGTGCGCTGGGGCTTTATCTGGCCTTGCGCGGAGCCGGGCCGCTATCGCTGGACTGGGGCGCAGCGCGCCTTGCCCGGATGGGCTGAGCACCCCCGGCTTTGCACGCGCGGTCAGCGCGCGTGTATCTGCAGCCTTGAACCGGCCTTCCCGGCGTGATGTTCTGACGCCCGCCTTCTCCCCCTTTCCTGCAACCGGGACCGGCCCGCCCCATGGTTATTTACCGAAATATCGCCACGGTGCTGGGCGGAGCTTTTCTTCTGCAGGCGTCGGTCGGCGTTCTGGGCGTATCCATGCCGCTGGCCATGCTGGCGCAGGGCTGGAGCGGGACCCTGATCGGTTTCGTCGCAGCCTCCTATGGAGCCGGGTTCATGCTGGGCGCCTGGTTTGCGCCGTCCGCGATCCGCGCCATCGGTCATATCCGCGCCTATGCCGCCTTTGCCGGACTGTCTGCCGCACTCACCCTCATGCTGGCCCTGGATTCGCAGATGTGGTGGTGGCTTCTGGCGCGGTTCGGATTTGGCGTGTGCACCGCAGGCCTGTTTGCCGTCGCCGAGAGCTGGATCGCTGACGCCACCCCGTCCCAGCGCCGCGGCGCGGTAATTTCCGCCTATCAGATCGTCGGGCGTGCCGGGCTGATTTTCGGACCGTTCCTGATTGCGTTGCCGGGGCTGGAGCTGACGCAGAGCTTCATCGTCGCCGGTATTTTTCTGGCGCTGGCGCTGGTGCCCGTCACTGTCACCCGCCGCGCCCAGCCGGCCATCCCCGAGGGCGAACGCGCGCCGCCCTGGCTCCTGTTCCGGATAGCCCCGGCGGCGGCGCTGGCCGCCTTCATCGCCGGAGTGGTCAATACCGGCCTGCTCGCCTTCATCCCGATCTGGGCAGACTCGCTGGAACCGGGCGCGGTGGCCGGTGGCGCAGCGATTGTGATGGCTGTCATTTACGGCGCGTCCATGATCGTCCAATGGCCTGTGGGCCGCCTTTCAGACAGGCTTGACCGCCGCTGGATCATCGCCGGGGCTGCCGCTCTGGGCACGGTTTTCGCCCTGATACTCGCCATCTTCATCAATCCCGGACTGGTCTATGGCGCGGCGCTCGCCGGGGCTTGGGGCGCGGTCAGTCTGAGCTATTACGGCGTTGCTGTTGCCCACGCCGCCGACCGCTCCACGGTGGAGGAGCTTCCCGCCATCGCATCAGGCGTGCTGATGCTGTGGGCAGCCGGATCGATGATCGGGCCGGTTCTGGCCGGTATTGCGTATGAAAGCGTGCTGGGCAGCCGGGGCCTCTTTCTGGTCGGCGCGATCGGCAATCTGATCCTGTGCGCCGGGGCACTCTGGCGTGCGCGTATACGCGCGCCGGTCAGAGCCAGCGAACGCGAGCCCTTCGTCAATCTGATGGCGACATCCGCCGAGCTGGCCGAGATCGAGGCGCCAGAGGCCGAAACTGCACCGCGCAGCCAAGGAGACGCGTAAATGCTGTTCGCCATAGTGCTCGGCGCAGTGATCGGGGCGGCGGCGTCATTCCTTTTGCGTTCGCAGCTGGGGCGGCTGTCCCTACTGACATGGATAGGCTGGCTGCTGGTCGGCACGGGTATGCCTGTCCTTATTGGCCAGCTCGGCTTTCTGGCTCTGGCCTCCGATACCAGCGGCGGACCGGACCCGGCAGCCCCCTTCATTCTCGTCACCGGCTTTTGCGCAGGATTGGGCTGGGCGTTCATCACAGCCGGTTTGCGCCTCACCCGGCGCCGCTCCTGACCGCTTGCAGGCACGCGCGTTGCGCTGCGGCAGGGCGATGGTATAAGCCGACGCGACTCTTCTCCTGTAGCAATCCGCTCCGCCGGATTGTCCCTGCCCGGTAACAAGGTGAGTGCTGCCCCATGAACATCCACGAGCATCAGGCCAAAGCCGTGCTGAAAGCGTTTGGCGCCCCCGTCGCGGACGGAGTTGCCATTTTTTCCGCCGATGAGGCGGGCGCTGCTGCCGACAAACTGCCAGGCCCGCTCTGGGTGGTGAAATCGCAGATCCATGCCGGTGGCCGGGGCAAAGGCAAGTTCAAGGAGCTGGGCCCGGACGCCAAGGGCGGCGTGCGCCTGGCCTTCAGCCGTGACGAGGTGATCGCGCACGCGAAAGACATGCTGGGCAATACGCTCGTCACGCACCAGACCGGCCCGGCCGGCAAACAGGTCAACCGTCTCTATATCGAGGACGGCGCCGATATCGAGACCGAGCTTTACCTGTCCTTGCTGGTCAACCGCGAAACGGGCCGCGTCGCCTTTGTCGTCTCGACCGAAGGCGGCATGGATATCGAGGCGGTGGCCGAAGAGACTCCGGAAAAAATCCTCACCATCAATATCGACCCGCAAACGGGCGTTACCTCCAGCGATGCAGGCAGGATTGCCGATGCGCTCGAGCTCAAAGGGCCTGCGCGCGAGGACATGCTGTCACTGGCGCCGATCCTTTACCGGGCCTTCACCGAGAAGGATATGAGCCTTCTGGAGGTCAATCCGCTGATCGTGATGAAGGACGGTCATTTGCGGGTTCTCGACGCCAAGGTGTCGTTCGACGGCAATGCCCTCTTCCGTCACGATGATATCCGCGCCCTGCGCGATCTCACCGAAGAGGATGAAAAGGAAATCGAGGCGTCCAAATACGACCTCGCCTATATCGCGCTCGACGGCAATATCGGCTGCATGGTCAATGGCGCAGGGCTCGCCATGGCGACGATGGACATCATCAAGCTCTATGGCGCAGAACCGGCCAACTTCCTCGATGTGGGCGGCGGCGCATCCAAGGAAAAAGTCACCCACGCCTTCAAGATCATCACCGCCGACAAGAACGTCAAAGGCATATTGGTCAACATCTTTGGCGGCATCATGCGCTGCGATGTTATCGCCGAAGGCGTTGTCGCCGCGGTGAAGGAAGTGGGCCTGAAAGTGCCGCTGGTCGTGCGCCTGGAAGGCACCAATGTCGATCAGGGCAAGAAAATCCTCAATGAGAGCGGGCTGGACATTACGTCGGCTGACGATCTCGACGACGCCGCGCAGAAAATCGTCGCTGCCGTGAAGAAGGGCTAGGAACCATGTCCATCCTCGTCAACAAAGACACCAAAATCCTCGTCCAGGGCCTCACCGGCAAGACCGGCACCTTCCACACCGAGCAGGCTCTTGCCTATTTCGGCACCAGAATGGTCGGCGGCATCCACCCCAAGAAGGGCGGAGAGAGCTGGACCAGCGGCATGGACGGCGCGGCCTCGCTGCCGATCTTTTCCACCGTGGCCGAAGGCAAGGAACGCACCGGCGCAACCGCAAGCGTGGTCTACGTGCCGCCCGCAGGCGCAGGCGCGGCCATCATCGAGGCGATTGATGCGGGCATTGAGCTGATTGTCTGCATCACCGAAGGCATTCCGGTCATGGACATGGTCAAGGTGAAAGCCCGCCTTGAGAAGTCCAGCTCCCGCCTGCTGGGGCCGAACTGCCCGGGCGTGCTGACCCCTGAAGAATGCAAGATCGGCATCATGCCGGGCAATATCTTCAAGAAAGGGTCTGTGGGCGTGGTGTCGCGGTCGGGCACGCTGACCTATGAGGCGGTATTCCAGACCACGGCTGAAGGCCTTGGCCAGACCACGGCGGTCGGTATTGGCGGCGATCCTGTCAAAGGCACCGAGTTTATCGACATACTGGAAATGTTCCTCGCTGACGACGACACCAAATCAATCATCATGATCGGCGAGATCGGCGGATCGGCCGAGGAAGAAGCCGCCCAGTTCCTGCGCGATGAGGCGAAGAAAGGCCGCCGGAAGCCCACCGTCGGCTTTATCGCCGGGCGCACGGCGCCCAAGGGCCGCACAATGGGCCATGCCGGCGCGATTGTTGCGGGCGGCAAGGGCGATGCCGACAGCAAGATCGAAGCGATGAAAGCCGCTGGCATTACCGTCTCCGACAGCCCGGCCCGCCTCGGTAAGACGCTGGCAGAGCTCCTCAAGAACTAGCCATCGCCTGCTCCCCGGCAAGCGGCAAGCGGATTACCGACAGCTCCTCGCGCGCCTGCTCCACGCGCGCGAGGAGTGTTTCACGGTCAAGGCCCTGCCAGTGACACTCCTCATCGTCCCGCAACGAGGCGTCTCCGGCATTGACGAAGACCATTGACCAATCCGGGGTGACGCGGCGGCTGCACGGTTCGTGCAGCAGCAGAGCGACCCGCGTGTGTCTTGTGTCGCTTCGGATCCGCTCGAACAGGCGGTTTATCGCTTCCTCTGGGCCCTCCAGAAGCTGAATGAACCGCCCCCTGTCGTGAATGAGGATACCGGTGATACCAGCGGGGGTGTTGTTGCGTTCACATGCAGAGATGATGTCGGCTATCTCTGCCCGGAAATGCCCCTTCCCGCGCGGCACCGCGCATACTGACAGATATACGAGACGCGCTAGCGGCTCGCCCTGCAAACCTGCGCGGCTACGGCCGAGTGTCAGCGTACGTGTCATGAGGTCAGCCTTTCAGGCAATAGTCAGGATGCTCTTGCGATTGGGTTCAGCGGGTAAGGCGGCGGAAGTTCTGCAACATCGTGTCCTACAGCAAGGCCGCTCACATAATCGGGCCGGACTGCCAGGCTGGCTGCGAGCTGGCCGGGCCTATCGCACCCTTCAATGGCCAACATCTGGCTGGACAGAGTGAGCCGTTCGGACAATCTGGCCACCAGTCCGTTCTTGCATTGCAAGGCAGCGACAGATGGCAGTGTAATGGAAAAAATACTCACCCTTGCATTGTCAAAGCGATCAAGGCGTACCGTACGAGGATCAATGCGCACCATGATCCGCCGCGTCAGCAGGCCGGCCACATGGCAAACCTCTGTGATGAGGCCGGCAGGCGCATCCATAGGCAGGCCGAGTATATGCAGGATCAAGCCGGCGCGCGTGCGCTCGTCTGCCTCATTCAGACAGGCAATGTACGGAAGACGGTATTTGGTCGCAGCCAGGGTCTCAAAGTGTACAGGAACAGCCAGGGCGCCGGCAGGCTGACGGGCCGCAACCGCGTTCCAGTGGCGGGCTGCGCGCGTCACCACTTCGCGGTCAAACTCCATGCGCAAGGCGCTGCCGCCGTCCGCCGGGCACAGCATATGATCGCGCACTACCGGGCCATTTCCATCCATCCGGCCAAAAGGCCGCGCACCGTGCAGGGCGACATAGCCACTGGCGGTGGCCCAGAACGGCTCAAACGAGAGCGTAAAGGGCGAATAGGTGAGAGGGGGCGGCGCCGGTTCCGCGTCTGTGCTGGCAGGGCCCCTTTCATGCGCCGAAGCGGCCTCGTCCAGCGGCTTCGACTGAAACGCGCCAAAAAGTTCGGCCACGGCGAGATTGACGGTTTCGGCCTCAAGTCCCAACTCCTTGAGGTAATCGGTGCCCAGGAAAAAGGCTTTCAGCTCAAGCTCGATGCGCGCGGTAAATTCCGCGGCGGGCTCGGCGCGTGACGGACCCGGAAGGATGACGAAACCATTCTTCGCCCGCAGCACGGCGTCGTCCGGGCCCATGCGCTTCTGGATGAACTGCTCACACGTGTCAAAGATGCGCGAGCGCACCTTCGGCCAGCGCTCCTGATAGCGGCTTTTGAGCATATCGAGATTGATCAGCTGGAGCTGGGTAGTCTCCAGATGGGTGGCACTTTTGAGCGAGTGGCGATACTTCGCCAGAGAGGAGAGGACGGACATGGCTTGCACTGCCGGCAGGCTGCTGAAAACTTTCCGCCGCACATCAAGCAAACAGAACCGGCTTGTCAGCTCAACAACGCGATGAATTTCTGGTTAAATTTCACTTCTGCATAATGCTTTGTGAACACTTCTGGCCCGTGCGCCACATCATGGTCGGGAGCATGGCGCATGGGCGCACCCGGCGAATAGCACGCCCGTTCGTGCGCGATGCCGCTGGAAGGGGTGATTTACGCCCATTAAGGCTTCTCTTTTGCGCCGGAGAGGCATAAGTGTCGAATATTCAACCTGGCGCCATCCCGGCGCTCACGACAATCTGCCCTGAAGGGCCCCGATGACCGACGCACGCTCCCCCCGCAACCAGACCTTCCTCGACACATCCTTCCTGTTCGGCACCAACGCCGTCTATCTTGAAGACATGGCCGCGCGCTACGCGCAGAATCCGGCATCGGTGCCGGCCTCCTGGCGCAAATTCTTCGCTGCCGTCGGCGACGAGGCGGCCACCTCGACGAGCGCCGCCAAGGGGCCGGGCTGGAAACGTGAAGGCTGGCCGCGTCCGGCCAATGGCGAGATGGTTGCCGCGCTCGGCGATATCGAGAGCGTTGTCCCCGCCCTGCCCGAAAAGGTCGCGGCCCGGATGGGCGAGGGAGCGTCACCTGAAGACGTCCATTCTGCCGTCAAGGACAGCATTTCGGCCATCATGCTGATCCGCGCCTACCGGATGCGCGGGCATCTGGCCGCTGATCTCGATCCGCTGCGCATTGGCGAGCGCGAGCCCCAACCCGAGCTTGATCCGTCGAGCTACGGCTTTGCCGAAGCCGATCTGGACCGCGAAATCTTCATCAATGGCTATCTGGGCCTTGAGACCGCGACCGTCCGCGAAATTATCGAAATCCTCAAACGCACCTATTGCTCAACCTTCGGCATCGAGTTCATGCACATCTCCAACCCGGAGGAGAAGGCATGGCTGCAAGAGCGCATCGAAGGGCCGGACAAGGAAATCGCCTTCTCGGCCAACGGCAAGCAGGCCATCCTGCGCAAGCTGGTCGAGACAGAAGCGTTCGAACGGTTCCTGCACAAGCGCTATCCCGGCACCAAGCGGTTCGGCATTGATGGCGGTGAAGCGATGATCCCGGCGCTGGAGCAGATCATCAAGCGCGGCGGGGCCATGGGCATGAGCGACATCATTGTCGGCATGCCGCACCGCGGACGCCTGAACGTGCTCGCCGCCGTGATGGGCAAGCCCTATCATGTGATTTTCCATGAATTCCAGGGCGGCTCGACCATCGGTGAGGACGAGTTCTCTTCCGGTGACGTGAAATACCATCTGGGCTCGTCATCAACGCGCGAATTCGATGGCAATAGCGTGCATCTGTCGCTGACCGCCAACCCCTCTCACCTCGAAGCTGTTGATCCGGTCGTGCTCGGCAAGGCGCGCGCCAAGATGAGCAAATACCAGGTGCAGACGGGAGAGCCGTCAAGCCACAAGGTTCTGCCTCTGCTGCTGCACGGGGATGCCGCGTTCGCAGGTCAGGGCATTGTCGCGGAATGCCTGGGCCTGTCGGGCCTGCGCGGCCACCGCACGGGCGGGGCCATCCATTTCATCGTCAACAACCAGATCGGCTTTACCACCGATCCGCGCGACAGCCGGTCCTCGCCTTACCCGTCAGACGTGGCGCTGATGGTGCAGGCGCCGATCTTCCACGTGAACGGGGACGATCCCGAAGCGGTCGTGTTTGCCGCCAAGGTCGCCACCGAATACCGCCAGAAGTTCGGCAAGGACGTCGTTATCGACATGTTCTGCTACCGCCGCTTCGGCCACAACGAGGGTGACGATCCTTCCTTCACCCAGCCGATCATGTACAAGGCGATCAGCGGCCATCCGACAACGCGCGAGCTTTATACGCGCCGTCTCGCCGACGAGGGCATTGTCACCAACGAAGAGGTCGAAGGCTGGCTGGAGGAGGCCGAAGCCTTCCTCGATGACGAGTTTGAACTCGGAAAATCCTACAAGGCCAACAAGGCCGACTGGCTGGACGGTGTCTGGTCAGGCCTCGGCCTGCCAGACGAAGATGACCGGCGCGGCCAGACCGCGGTCGATATCGATACCTTGAAGGCCGTCGGGCAGGCGATGACCCGCATTCCTGACGATTACAACATCCACAAGACGCTCAAACGCGTTATCGCCGGCCGCAGGGAGGCTATTGAAAAGGGCGAGGGGCTCGACTGGGCCACGGCTGAGCATCTGGCCTTCGGCACGCTTCTCATCGAAGGCTTCCCGGTGCGCCTGTCCGGACAGGATTGCGGCCGGGGCACCTTCTCCCAGCGCCATTCCCACCTCATCGATCAGGAAAACCAGGAGCGCTACACCTTCCTCAACCATCTGAGCGAGGATCAGGCGCGCTATGAGGTGATCGATTCCATGTTGTCGGAAGAAGCCGTTCTGGGCTTCGAGTACGGCTACTCGCTGTCGGCCCCCAACACGCTGGTAATGTGGGAAGCCCAGTTTGGTGACTTCACCAATGGCGCGCAGGTCATCATCGACCAGTTCATCTCGTCCTCTGAGCGCAAATGGCTGCGCATGTCGGGCCTGGTCCTGCTATTGCCGCATGGTTATGAGGGTCAGGGGCCGGAGCACTCTTCGGCCCGCCTCGAGCGCTTCCTGCAGCAATGCGCCGAAGACAATATGCAAGTGGCCAACTGTTCCACGCCGGCCAACTATTTCCATATTCTGCGCCGGCAGATCCATCGCGGCTTCCGCAAGCCGCTGGTGATCATGACGCCCAAATCATTGCTGCGTCACAAGCGCTGCGTGTCCGACCTGTCCGAGTTTGGCCCCAACTCCTCTTTCCACCGTGTCCTGTGGGATGATGGCGACACAAGCGTGCGCAAGGACCGCGAGGATCTGGCGCCAGCGCGCGCCGAGCCTGTAGCCGCCGACAAGGATATACGCCGCGTCGTGCTGTGTTCGGGCAAGGTCTATTACGACCTGCTTGAAGCGCGCGAGAACAAGGGGCTGAATGACGTTTACCTGCTGCGCGTCGAGCAATTCTATCCCTTCCCGGCCAAGTCCATCATCGACGAGCTGAAACGTTTCCCCGATGCCGACATTGTCTGGTGTCAGGAAGAACCGAAGAATATGGGCGGCTGGACTTTCGTCGAACCCTATCTGGAGTTCTGCCTTGAGAAGGTGGGTGGCAAGTCCAAACGCCCGCGCTATGTGGGGCGTGCTGCTTCCGCCTCGACCGCTACCGGACTGCTTTCGCGCCACCAGGCCCAGCAACAGGCCCTCGTTGACGAAGCCCTCGCAGAAGACTGACCCCTCTCACACCCGACCCGGATGACAGTATCATGAGCGCAATCACCGTCCCCACCCTTGGCGAATCCGTTTCAGAAGCCACCGTCGGCTCTTGGCTGGTTTCCGAAGGCCAGTCCGTGAAAAAGGATGACATCCTCGTCGAGCTGGAAACTGACAAGGTCTCGGTGGAGGTGCGCGCCGAGGAAGATGGCGTCATCACCGCCATCCGCGCCCAGGAAGGCGACACTGTAGAGATCGGCGCAGAGCTGGCCGAGTTCGAGGCGGGAGCGTCGGGCGCCAAGTCTTCGGAGTCCAAAAAGGCCGACAAGAAGGCTGAGGCGCCAAAACCGGACTCGAAGGCGGAAGACAAGGACACTGCGCCGGCTGACAAGAAGGACGCGAACAAGGGTGATGCCGGCCAGAAGAATGGCGCGCAGGACGGCGCACTGACCGAGGCGAAAGTGCCGGTCATGGGCGAAAGCGTCTCTGAAGGCACGGTCGGCAACTGGCTGGTGAAAGTCGGCGATAGCGTCAGCGTCGACCAGCCGCTCATGGAGATCGAGACAGACAAGGTCGCCGTCGAAGTGCCCTCGCCCGTGGCAGGTGTGCTGGAAGACGCCCTCGTCAAGGAAGGCGATAGCGTGGAGCCCGGCCAGGTGGTCGCGAAAATCCGCGAAGGCGCGTCCGGCGGCTCGGCCAAGTCTGAAAGCAAGAGCGACGCGCCCAAAGCCGAAAGCAAGTCATCAGACGAGGTCAAGGCCATGCCGTCCGCCCAGCGCGTGGCATTGGAAAACGCGGTCGATCTGTCGAACATCGAAGGCACGGGCCGCGATGGCCGCGTGACCAAGGGTGATGCGCTGAAAGCCGTCGAGCAGGGTGCGCGCGCACCCGAACCGGCCGCCGTGACGCAGCAATCTGCGCCGCGCGAGACCGGCGAGCGCGAAGAGCGCGTGAAGATGACCCGGCTGCGCCAGACCATCGCGCGCCGCCTGAAGGAAGCGCAGAACGCGGCTGCCATGCTGACCACGTATAACGAGGCCGACATGAGCGCGATCATGGCGCTGCGCAAGGAGATACAGGACGATTTCACGGCCAAGCACGGCGTCAAGCTCGGCTTCATGAGCTTTTTCGTGAAAGCCTGTGTGGCCGCGCTGCAAGACATACCGGCGGTCAATGCCGAGATCGATGGCACCGACATCGTCTACAAGAATTACTACGATATCGGCGTGGCGGTCGGCACCGACAGAGGCCTCGTCGTGCCGGTGGTGCGCGATTGTGACCAGAAATCACTCGCGGGCATCGAGAAAGGTATCATGGATCTCGGCAAGCGCGCCCGTGACGGCCAGCTCGGCCTGGACGAGATGCAGGGCGCGACTTTCACCATTTCCAACGGCGGGGTCTATGGCTCGCTGATGAGCTCGCCCATCCTGAACGCACCGCAATCGGGCATTCTGGGCATGCACAAGATCCAGGAACGCCCTGTCGCCATTAACGGCCAGGTCGTGATCCGTCCGATGATGTATCTGGCGCTCTCCTATGATCACCGCATCGTTGACGGCAAGGACGCGGTCACCTTCCTGGTGCGCGTGAAAGAGAGCCTGGAGAAGCCCGAACGCCTGCTGCTGGATATCTAGCGCAGCGGCGGGGCCAGCCCTAGAGCCCGCCAGATCAAGGCAACGGACAGCCCTGTAACCATCAGGGCTGTCACCATGGCATCGCCCGTTAGCCGGATAATGATGGCGGCAAGGCCCAGCCCGATAATGGCGGCGGCGATACCGCGCAGGATATGGCCTTGCGAGCGGGTGGCATTGGCGATGAAGAGCGCGGTAATCACGGCCAGCCCCGTCATCGCGCTGGCAGGCAGTTCTGCGCCATTGGCGCCCAGCAAAACCATCAGGTTGAGGCCGTAAAGGCCCGCCAGCCCCGCCCCGAGCGCGACCAGCGACCAACGTATGCCGGCCATGGTCAGCAAGGCGGCGCGATGACGCGGGCGGTTGTGATCGGAGACAAAGAGGCGTCCTGAGAGCCGGGCTCCGGCCGTGCGTTTACGATCCTCTGGATGGTGAAGCAGCTCAAACACGATTGCCGCCAGCAATCCCGATACCAGCGATACCAGAAACGTTTCCAAGCTCTTTGTCCCTTTGCCTGTGACGGCCCCCTGCAAGGCCGGATCAAAAGCCAGACCGGCACGCGGATCAAGTCCTGAAACAGGACGGGCAGCTGCGCCATCTGCGCAAGGCCGGATTGACGCCACAGAAGATTGACGCGGTGCCCCGCTTGGCTAGTTTGCGCAAGGACAGGCCCGGACCCCCTCCCCATTCCGACATGCCGGGCCGGAGGACATCTCATGGCTGACATGTATGACGTTGTAATCATTGGCGGCGGGCCGGGCGGCTATAACTGCGCCATCCGCGCCGGACAGCTGGGTCTGAAGACCGCCATTATCGAGATGCGCAAGACGCTGGGCGGCACCTGCCTGAATGTCGGCTGCATTCCCTCCAAGGCCCTGTTGCACGCCTCTGAACTCTACGAGATGGCCAATACCGAATTTGCCGGTCTTGGCATCGGCACCGGCAAGATCACGCTCAATCTTGAAAAGATGATGGGCCAGAAGGCCGATGCGGTCGAAGGCCTGACCAAGGGCGTCGACGGCCTGATGAAGAAGAACAAGGTCGAGCATTTCCACGGCAAGGGGCGTATCGCCGGCAAGGGCAAGGTCGTCGTCACGCTTGATGATGGCTCGGAGACGACGCTGGAGACGAAAAACATCGTCATCGCCACCGGCTCCGAGGTCACACCACTGCCGGGCGTCGAGATTGACGAAAAGCAGATCGTTTCATCCACCGGCGCGCTGGAGCTGGAGAGCGTTCCGGGCAAGCTGTTGCTGATCGGCGCGGGCGTGATCGGGCTGGAGCTGGGCTCGGTCTGGCGCCGCCTGGGATCTGAAGTGACCGTGGTGGAGTATCTCGACCGCGTCCTGCCCACCATGGATGGCGAGATTTCCAAACAGGCCAAACGCCTGTTTGAAAAACAGGGCATGATCTTCAAGCTCGGCCGCAAGGTTGCCGGTGTCGAGAAGACAGACAATGGCCTGAAGGTAAAGACCGAGGCCGCCTCCGGCGGTGACGAGGAGACGCTTGATGCCGATGTGGTGATCGTCTGCATTGGCCGGCGTCCCTACACGGACGGTCTGGGTCTGGAAACGGTCGGCATCGAAGCCGACAAGCGCGGCTTTATCGCGAACACGCACTTCAAGACGTCTGCCGAAGGCGTCTGGGTTGTCGGCGATACCACGCACGGTCCGATGCTGGCGCACAAGGCCGAGGATGACGGCACGGCCTGTGCCGAGCTGATCGCGGGCAAGGCAGGTCACGTGAACTATCTGGCGACACCGAGCGTCGTCTATACGCGCCCCGAGATCGCCAGTGTCGGCTATACCGAGGAGCAGCTAAAGGAGATCGGCCGCAGCTACAAAGCCGGCAAATTCCCCTTTATGGCCAATAGCCGGGCGCGCACCAATCACGATACGGACGGATTTGTGAAAATCCTGGCTGACGCGAAAACCGATGAAATCCTCGGCGGCCATATCATGGGGCCCCATGCCGGCGAGATGATCGGCGAAATCGCACTGGCCATGGAATTCCGCGCGGCGTCTGAAGACATTGCCCGCACCAGCCACGCCCACCCCACCCTGTCAGAAGCCATCCGTCAGGCGGCAATGGGGGTGGAAGGCTGGACAATGCAGATGTAGTCTCGAAACTCCTCGCCAATCTCCCGACAGGCGGCACCATGCCAGCGCACGAGACCATTTCAGCAGGCCCGATGAAATCGACACCGCGCCTGCGCCTGGTGGCTCTGGATGCACATCTGGCCGGCTTGCAGCTGGACGACCGAAAAGGGTTTTTCCGTATTCTGAACGTTCAGGCAGAAGCCACCTGGCCGCCGGAGCTGAACAATACTGAATCCCTGGCGCAAACGCGCGACCGGCTGGCTGCTCAACCCAACGAGGCCGGCTGGCATGCCTGGGTGTTCATCATGCGCTGGGCCGATGATGCACCCGGACGCCTCGTGGGCAATGGTGGCTTCTATGGGCCGCCCGATGAGAACGGCAGTGTCGAAATTGGCTATTCCATGTTGCCAAGCTTTCGCGAGCAAGGTCTGGCGACCGAAGCGGTCCAGGCTCTTTGCGACTGGGCGCTGGCGCAGCCCGCTGTTCACGCGATCCGGGCCCGCACACCCCTGTCCGGCACCGCCTCGCGCCGGGTATTGGAAAAATGCGGGTTCACGCTGGCTGGCGAGGATAGCAGTTCGCGAGCCGCTCCACTTGCGGTCTACACGCTGACCCGCAACGCTGGATGAGCGCGCGGGCGCCCGGCAATATCGTTATGCTGACCGGGGCTGGCATCAGCGCCGAATCCGGGCTCGGCACATTCCGCGACAAGGGTGGACTCTGGGAAACGTTCGACTGGCAGAAGCTGGCAACGCCCGAAGCCTTCGCCGCCGATCCGCACAGCGTTCACGCCTTTTACAATGCCCGCCGGGAGAATCTGGTCGCCGCGCAGCCCAATGACGCGCACCGCGCCCTGGCGGCGCTGGAATTGCTCTGGCAGGCCGAAGAGCGCGGAGATTTTCTGCTTGTCACCCAGAATATCGATGATCTGCATGCGCGCGGCGGCTCGCGCGAAGTGCTGCACATGCATGGCGAGCTGCTCAAGAGCCGCTGCAACCCTTGCGGCCATCTGTTCGAGCATGAGCACGCCATTACACCCGATACGCCGTGTCCGGACTGTGGCCAGCCCGGCGGGCTGCGCCCACACGTGGTCTGGTTCGGTGAAATGCCGCTGGGTCTAGATACGATCTATGAGGCCCTTGCCGCCTGCGATCTCTTCGTGGCCATCGGCACGTCGGGCACGGTCTATCCCGCTGCCGGATTTGTTGCCGAGGCAAAAGCGGCAGGCGCGTGGACGGTGGAGTTGTCACTGGAACCAGGCGAGGTCAGCACACTGTTTGACGAGCGCCATTACGGGCCGGCGACGCGAATAGTGCCGGAATGGGCAGGGAGGATTTGAGGTCTAAAGACCCTCTGTCCGGGGTCCCCGGCTTGATCGGGGACCCGGAAACAGGTTTCCAGCAAGCCTGAACGGCGGTGAGCGTTTATGAAACCGGCCGGTCTCTACACTCTGCCCTGAAGCTCTGAACAATCGGGTGATGTTCAGAAAAGCGCTAGTCCACACTGTCCTCAATCGCGTGCATGTCATCATCGGACAGGCCGAAATGATGGCCGATCTCGTGGACAAGGACATGGGCGATGAGCTCTCCCAGCGTCACATCTCCACGCTCGCACCATTCCAGCAGGATCGGCAGGCGATAGAGGAAGACATGGTCGGGCATGGCACCGGGATCCATCACCGACTTCTCCGTCAGATCGACGCCGTGATAGAGGCCCGTCAGCTCGTAAGGATGCTCGATTTCCAGCGCCGCGAGCGTCTGCGCATCGGCAAAATCGGCAATCTGGATCACCACATTACCGCATAACGCGCGAAAGCCTTCCGGCAGGGACGCGAAAGCCGCCTCCGCCATATCGAGAAAGTCAGCGTCTGAAGGGGCGAGCATATCGCGAAGGACTTCGGTCATGCCTCTTCCTAGCGCGCCGCACGGCGCCAGCCTAGACCCGGCTTGTGCGAGACTTGCAAACGGAACAAAGTTCGAACAGAATGCCGCTCATGTCTGCCGAACCCTTCCCCTTCGCCTCCCTGACCAACCCGGCCATTGACGATGCGCAAGGCCTGATGCGTGGCGCGGCGCGCGTGCTGGCAAGCTTTGGCCTGGCCGCGATACCGGAATTTTCGCTGCCCTGCGGCCGGCGCGCCGACCTGATGGCGCTGGGTCCAAAGGGCGAGCTGGTGATTGTAGAGGTCAAGTCGGGCGTCGCCGACTTTCGCGCAGACGGCAAATGGCCCGAATATTTCGACTGGTGCGACCGCTATTTCTTTGCCGTGTCGGAACGGTTTCCGCGCACGCTTCTGCCAGAGCATACCGGCCTCATCATCGCGGACGCGTTCGGCGGAGCGATAGTGCGCGAAAGCCCGGTCAACCGCCTCGCCCCCGCACGGCGCAAATCGATCACCTTGCGCTTTGCCCGCACCGCAGCCGAACGCGCGATGCGGCTGGACCGCTTGCCCTAGCGCGGGGCGCGCTTGGCGAGAATGCGCTGCAAGGTGCGCCGGTGCATGTTCAGCCGCCGCGCGGTTTCCGACACATTGTGATTGCACAGCTCGAATACGCGCTGGATATGCTCCCAGCGCACCCGGTCGGCGCTCATCGGGTTTTCCGGCGGCTCAGGCTTGATCCCCGGCGGGGCCAGCAACGCCTTGACGACATCATCGGCGTCAGCGGGTTTGGAAAGGTAGTCGACGGCGCCCGATTTTACCGCCGCCACGGCGGTGGCAATATTGCCGTATCCGGTCAGCATCACGGCGCGGCAGTCAGGGCGCTGCCGGTGCAGGGCGCGCACCACATCCAGCCCGTCACCATCTTCCAGGCGCAGATCCACGACAGCAAAGGCCGGAGGGCTGGTCCGCGCCAGCTCCAGCGCCTCGGCAACGCTTGCAACAGAGGTGACCTCGAAACCGCGCTGTGACATCGCCCGGTCAAGGCGATTGCGGAAGGGCGCATCATCATCAAGGATGAGAAGCGTCCGGTCGGCTGGCAGGTCGAGTGTCTCTGTCATGGTCAGGGCCGGTCCTTTCAGCGTCACCCATAGCAATACATGTGACACTGATCTAGGCGAGGGCGCGCCGAAGGGAAAGCCTTCGTGCAGGCGCGCGTCAGGCCTCCAGCTCCAGTCTGGCCCGCGGCAGCCTCATTTCCACCAGTGCGCCGGAGCGTCCCGGCCGGTTCTCAAACCGCACCGTTCCGCCCAGCCGCTCGATAAGCGTGGTGGCGATAAAGACGCCCAGCCCCAACCCGCCCGGACCCGCTTGGTTGCGCCGTGTGGAGATGTAGGGCTCACCCAGCTTGGAGAGAATGTCGGCCGGAAAACCCGGCCCGTCATCGGCGAGCGTGATGGTGAATTCCGTTGGCGACCAGCTGGCCGACAGGCTGACCTCCGCGCGGCCAAAATCGACGGCGTTCTCGACGAAATTGCCAAGCGCATAGATAAGCTCCGGCCGCCGGCGCAGCCGGGGCATATCCTCGCCCGGCGGCAGTGAGATGATGACCGGCGCGCCGAGCCCGTTGAGCGGTGCTGCGGCCTCTTCCAGGAGATCGCCAAGCGCGATCCTGTCATGCATCTGGTCAGAATCGCTGGGAGCCTGTGACAGGCGTTTGAGAATATCACGGCAGCGCTCGGCCTGCGAAACCAGAAGGGCGGCATCTTCGCGCAGCTCCGGATCCTTAAGCGCCCGGGCCATTTCCTTGGCGGTCAGCTGAATGGTTGCCAGCGGCGTGCCCAGCTCGTGCGCGGCCGCAGCCGACAGGGCCCCCAGCGCCGACAGGCGCTGCTCGCGCGCCAGAACGCTTTGCGTGGCCGCCAGCGCCGCGCCCATGCGACGCGCTTCGCTACCCACCCGCCAGGCATAAAACGCGGTGAAGGCAATGGTGATGACTAGCGCCAGCCACAGCCCCGTCCGGTAGAGCGCAGGCAGTTCCAGCAGCCCGGCCGATTCATGCCATGGCAGCGGCAAATGCCAGACACTCATGGCCAGTGACCCGGCAATGGTCAGCGCGGCCAGCGTCATCCACCAGCGAACGGGAAGCGCCGCGACCCCGATCAGTACCGGCGCGGCAACCACAAAGGCGAAAGGATTGGCCGTACCCCCGGTCAGGCTTACTAGTGCCAGCACCTGGAACACATCATACGCCAGCTGGGCAAAGCTCTCCCGCTCCGACGCGAAGCGCTGCACAGGCTGCGTCAGTGAGATCACAAGGTTGAGAGCCGCGCTGGCCGCAATCGCCAGAAGGCAAAGGGCCAGCGGCAGATCAAAGCCCAGCCCGAAATGGACGCCCAGAACGGTCAGGGTCTGGCCGGTAACTGCCAGCCATCTCAACACGATAAGCGTGCGCAGACGCACCCGCCCAAAGCGCGGTGTCAACGATGGATCAGTGCTATGCTCGTCGGCGTCGGCGTGAAAAAGGGCCAAGGGCCGGCTCCCATGTTCTTGCTGCAACGCAGCGTACTGCCTCGACAGGAGGGTGTCTCGCGCCCTATCTATCGCATAGGAAGCATTTAGAGGAGTGGGCGTCCGTGAACTGGTCGAACCGTCCAGCCTGGCTTTTACCCGTCATCGCCAGCGCTGTCTGCGTCGTGATCGCTGTGATCGCGCTGATAAATGCCACCGGTCAGGCACCGTCTGGCACGCCAACCGCGCGCGAATCCGGCCAGGCCCTCATCGGCGGCGATTTCGAGCTTGTTGCCCATACCGGCGAAACCGTCACACAGGCCGATTTCGAAGGCCGCCCCATGCTGATCTATTTCGGCTTCACCTACTGCCCCGATATCTGCCCGATGTCGCTGCAGGTTATGGCGCAGGCACTCCAACAGCTCGACGAGAACGAGCGCGCCCAGTTCCAGCCGCTCCTGATCAGTCTTGACCCCGAACGCGACACGCCCGAAGCGCTGGCACAATATGTTGAAACACCCGTCTTCCCCGAAGGTCTAGTCGGGCTGACAGGCTCTCCTGAGCAGATTGCCGGTGTGGCCAGCGCCTACCGGGTCTACTATGCCCGCGCCGAGGCCGATGCCTCGATGGCCGATTACCTGATCGACCATTCCTCGCTGATCTATCTGATGGACCAGCAAGGCCGGTTTGTGGAGGTATTTCCCCACGCCACGCCGCCTGAGCGCATTGCCCAGCGTCTGCAACGCTTTTTACAGGAAGACGCCGCATGATCGCGGACCGGGAAGCGTGAACTGACTTTTTCAAAAGGCCGGAGGCCTGATTTTTGATGCTTTACACCTTCATGGAAATGACCCGGGCGGCCATGCTGCCCTGGCGGACAGCGGCCAATGTGACGCGCAACTCTCTGCGCTCGCCGCTGAACCCGATGAGTGACACTCTGGCAGGGCGGACCGCCGCCGCTGCAGCCGACGTGTTTGAAAGCCTGACGCGCTATTACGGCAAGCCTGAATGGGCGATCGACGCCACCGAAGTGAATGGCCTGCCGGTAGGCATCAATATCGAGACCGTTCTGCGCAAGCCGTTTGGCGACCTCATCCACTTCACACGCGACCGTTCAGCGCTCGCAGCCGCCCGCAAGGTCAAGGCATCGTCAATCGAGGATCCCAAGCTTTTGCTGGTTGCGCCGATGTCCGGCCATTACGCCACCTTGCTGCGCGGCACGGTCGAAGCCTTCCTGCCGACCCATGAGGTCTATATCACCGACTGGGCCGATGCGCGCATGGTCCCCGTCCTCGAAGGCCGCTTTGGGCTGGGCGATTATGTCGAATATATTCGCGAGATGATCACGGCGATGGGCCCCGGCGTTCACGTGGCCGCCGTCTGCCAGCCCGGCCCGCCGGTTCTGGCAGCCCTCTCCCTGATGGCTGAAGACAAGGATCCCGCCCGCCCCGCGACGATGACCTTCATGGGCTCGCCCATTGATGCGCGCAAAAGCCCCACCGTGCCCAACAAGCTGGCCGAGGAACGCCCGTTTGAATGGTTCCGCGACAATCTGATCCACACCGTCCCCAGCGTGTATCCCGGCGGTCTGCGCCGCGTCTATCCCGGTTTCCTGCAGCTCACCGGCTTCATCAACATGAACTATGAACGCCATGTCGATGCGCACTATGCGTATTTCAACAATCTGGTGAAAGGCGACGGCGACAGCACCGAAAAGCACCGCCAGTTCTATGACGAATATCTCTCGGTGATGGACCTGACCGAGGAGTTTTATCTGGAAACCATCGCCGATGTGTTCCAGGCCCACGCCCTGCCGCAAGGCAAGTTCGAGGTGAAGGGCCGGCTTGTCGACCCGTCAGCCATTACCGATATCGCGCTTCTCACCGTCGAGGGCGAGAATGACGACATTTCCGGCATCGGCCAGACGCAGGCTGCCCATACGCTGTGTACCGGCCTGCCCGAGGCGCTGCGCGAAGACTATATCCAGCCTGATGTTGGTCATTACGGCGTGTTTAACGGCCGCCGCTTCCGTGAAGAGATCGCCCCGCGCATGACAGCCTTCATGGAACGCCATGCGCGCGCCGCAAAGGGCAAGGCATCGTAAGCTGCCCTTAGCGGCAAAGCTCGTTGGCCTGATTGAGGGCGGCAGTCACCCCTGACAGCGAGAAGGTGTAAGCGGTGTTGGTGCCGCGAGCGGACACGGCTTCAAGGCGCATGGTGGCGCCGCGGCGCATGGCATTGACCAGACGCGCTTCCTCGCGCGGTTCCTCGACGAAGCCTTCACGCTCGGCCACATACATCATGACCCGGTCAGAGCCGACACTGGCGCGCGGCGGATTGTCAGCGCGCAATTCATAGCCGGCGAGGAAGCTCGGCTGCTCGCGTGCCGCGTCATTGGCCCAGCTCGACACGAAAAAATACACATCGCCATGATCAACATCGCCGGGGCGGGAATCGGTTGGCCGGCTGACGGCATAGCATATCCGCTCCGCTCCGCTGCCGCGGGTAAAGACCCGCCAGTCATTGTGCTGGCCCTGAAAGTCGGGCGCCTGCGCGCCCACGGGCGCGGTAACGGCGAGGATGCAAAGAGCGGCGAAGGCGGTGACAAGGCGCATAAGGGCGTATGTCCTTCTGGCAGGTGGGTGCGGCGCTTGAACATGTGTCGCGTGCGCTAACGGCGATTTCAAGGCGCGTCCGGGTTTAAACCGCGTTAAGGTGCAGACCTGTTTGATGCAATCCGGGGCGCGAAAGCGGATATCCTCCTTGGCGGACTACAAGATCAGGACTGACGCCCCGGGCGGGCGAGAGACGCTCGACGCCCTTGTGGAAGCCACCGCCCGCCAGGACCGCGCGGCGTTTGGCAAGCTGTTCAATTTTTTTGCGCCGCGCGTGAAATCCTACCTTTTGCGCCTGAATGCCGATGACGGGCTGGCCGAGGAGCTGGCCCAGGAAGTCATGCTGACGGTATGGCGCAAGGCGGCCCAGTTTGACCGCACCCAGGCAGCCGCCTCCACATGGATTTTCAGGATCGCGCGCAACAAGCGCATTGACGTGGCACGCCGCGCCGCCAGACCATTGCTCGAGCCGGAAGAACCAGCCCTGCAGCCGCCTGCGGAAACCGCACCGGATGACGCCGCCCATGCCAGCGCGCGTGACTTGCGTGTGCAGGCCGCGCTCAAGGAACTGCCGCACGAACAATTATCCCTGTTGCAGCTCGCCTTCTTTGACGGCCTCTCCCATAGCGAGATCGCCGTCCGGCTGGAGCTGCCGCTGGGCACCGTCAAATCCCGCCTGCGCCTGGCCTTCGACAAGCTGCGCAAACATCTCGATCCGGATGAGCTGTAGCAACGTAAAGGTAAGACCTGCTGCAACAAACTATCGCCCAAGCCTTGAAGTGTCATAGGCGCGGTCAATATCACCGAACCGGACACATCAGAACGAGACCAGAGTACGCCCATGACCCACCAGAGCCTCGGTGACGAAATCTTCACAGCCTACGCCTCGGGTACATTGTCTGGCCCGATGCGCCTTCTGCTGGAGACCCAAAGCCGGCTGAACCCCGACATTGCGCGCCTGCGCGACGACGCGGACCGGGTGGCAGGGCTGCTGCTGGAAACCGCATCGCCTGTGCCCTTGCGCCGCGATGCGCTGAGCGGCGTGCTGGCGGCAATCGACGCCGAGCTGGCAGGCGCTGGCGAGGCAGGACCGCTTGTCCGCCACAGCAGCGACACCGATTCGGCGAACGAAAGCCGCAAGGCTGCAAAGCTGGCCAGCAGCGCTCTGGATGAATTGCTGGGTCTTCCCGAACCCGTGCGTGATCTGGCGCTGGAAAGCGGTGGGAACTGGCAGTTTGGCGGGCCGGGCGTGCGCACGCTGGAACTGATGCGCGAAAACGGCGCGAAGGCGGAGCTCATCCGCCTCGAGCCGGGCTATGGCGTGCCGCGCCACACCCACGATTGCAAGGAATTCACGCTCGTCCTGTGCGGTGCCTTCGACGATGGGCTTGCCCGCTACGCCAAAGGCGAGATGAGCGTCGCCGACCCGGAGATCGAGCACCGCCCTGTGGCAGAGCCCGGCGAGGTGTGCATCGCGCTGGCGGTCACGGACGGGCCTCTCGCCTTCACCGGGCCGCTGGGCTGGGTTCAGCGCGCACTGGGCGGCATGAGCTGAGGTTTACGCCTGTTGTTTTGCGCATATGAGAGCCACCGGGGTCCCGGTCCCCGAACAGGGACCCATATCTTGCCAGCCTGAACGAATCGTATTCCTGTTATGTTCTTCCGTGTGGAAAGGAGCTATTTATGGCCCGTTTCATAGAGTTCCTGGAGTAAGGCCCGGGTTTGCTGACCCGGACGGTGGCGCATACAGGATATATTGATGCAAGAGGAATGGGGGTCCGGCGACGCCGGGGAGTCCCGCCAGCAAGATCAGCAAGTCTGTTGGAGTGGAGTGCTGGAAAGTGCTCCAAAATAAATCTGGGAGGCCGCAGCCCACCCACCTTTGAGCTGGCACCCCGCGTCGGATGACTGCGGCTCCTGCTAGCTCCTTGGTGTCCGTTAACGGCCTCCCTGCATCACCCTTGCCCCCTGCGGCATTTGCCCCGCTTTCCTTCACCGCCTGATCGTCTAGACTCGCTGCCATGACAGGCAAGACACTCTTCAATGGCGATGTGGTGATATCCGGCGGGGGGCTTGCCGGCCTGACGCTGGCGCTGGCCTTGCACCGGGCGGGTGTGAAAGTGGCGTTGATCGACGCCCTGCCGCTGGATGCCAGGCTGGATGCTGCCTTTGACGGGCGCGCCTCCGCGCTCGCCTACACCTCCTGGCGGATGCTGGAGCAAATCGGTGTCGCCGCTCATTTGCGCGGGCAGGCGCAGCGCATTGAGGACATTCTGGTCGTCGATGGACGTCCGCTAGATGGGCTCAAACCCGGCGGGCCGGGCGTTGACAGCCTGCATTTCGACCGCCGCGAAATCCATCCGCGCGATGAGGACGAGCCGCTGGGATACATGGTGGAAAACCGCCATACCCGCATCGCCGCAGCAAGGTGCGCTGAGGACAGTGGCCTGCCCGTCTTTGCGCCGCGCCGGGCCCTGTCCATGCAGGCCCATTCCGGCCACGCCCTGCTGGAACTTGATGACGGCGATACGATCCGGGCAAATCTTGTGGTCGCGTGTGACGGCAGGATGTCGCGCCTGCGCGAGCAAGCTGGCATACGCACCATCGGGCGGTCATATGGCCAGTCAGCCATCGTGCTCACCGTCGAGCACGAGATGGCCCATGACGGCGTCGCCTACGAATATTTCATGCCCGGCGGGCCGTTTGCGATCCTGCCGCTGACGGGTAATCGCGCAAGTCTCGTCTGGACCGAGAAGGATGGCCCGGCGCGCGCCATAAAGGCACTGGACGCCGAGGGCTTCCAGGAAGCGCTGGAAGCGCGCTTTGGTGACTTTCTGGGCTGGGTCAGGCCTGTCAGCCAGGTGCATGTCTATCCGCTTGGCCTGATGCTCGCCGAGCGCTTTACGGCTGAACGGCTGGCGCTCGCCGGCGATGCGGCGCGCACCATCCACCCCATTGCCGGGCAGGGCTTCAATCTGGGTATTCGCGATGCAGCCGCCCTCTCGGACGTGATCGTTGATACCCTGCGCGCCGGCCTCGATCCGGGGTCCAGCGCCGTGCTCAGCCGTTATGAACGCTGGCGCAAGACGGACTCAGCCGCTCTGGCGCTTAGCACTGACGCGTTCAATCTGCTGTTTTCCAATGACAATGCCGCGCTTCACCATGTGCGCGGGCTCGGCCTGTCACTGGCCAATGCTGTCCCGGCGGCACGCCAGTTTTTCATGCGCACGGCGGGCGGCGAGACAGGCGATCTGCCCCGGCTGCTCAAGGGCGAGCCGCTCTCACTGTGATGGCCTCCCCAAAAAGTAGAACGCCTCCCGGCGGGGGACCGGGAGGCGCTCCATTCAAGCGTGCCGTCCGGGGGAGGGACTGACAGGCACGCTGTCTATAAGCGTTGCTGATAAACGCTAAGCCTAATGCACGCTAACGGGGGCTGCGCCGTGCCAGCGCGCGGCAGCAAAAGCCGCATCGCGGTCCGCGAACAGGCCAACGCGCCGACCGTCTTCATCGTGAATAGCGAATAACTGCTGGTCGGGTTCCAGAGTCACGCCATCAATCTCAATCTGCTGGCCGGAAACCGCATGCTCAAACACATCTGCGGCTGCAATCGGCCGCACATAAACAATGGCGGGAACGCCAGCTTCGGTTTGTTCAACTTCTTCAGGAGCCATGTCTGGTCCTCCTCATCATCGCCCTCGCAATGAGAAGTGGGGACCGGGCAGCACGGGGTCAAGAGGACGGGTTGCAGCGACGGCAGACCGGCAAAAAGCCCCGCCAGCATTGCCGGCGGGGCCTTGTCACGTCCGGCGTTGGGACAGGTGCTAGCCCGCTACACGGCCAAGCAGCTCACCCAGAGCCGTCAGGCGCACGCCATCACGGCCCTCGGTCCCGGCCGCAGCGTCTGCAAGATCGCCAGCAAGACGGCGCAGATTGCGATTATTCGCCCGGCCATCCGCCCAGCGGGCAATCTCGGTGCCGGCCCGATCCAGCAAGTCCGCTTCGACGGCCTCGCCGCGGGCAAGCTGGTCAAGATAGGCCTGGGCCACAACCGGCGTGTCGTCCCATTCGATGCGGGTCTGGGTCTGCGGATTGAACTGGTCCTGGACGACCGCCTCTGCTGCGGCCAGCTCGGCTTCCGACAGGTGCTCGCCCGCTTCCAGACGGAGCACATCGAGACCGCGCGCAATTTCACTGCCGTAGATACGGCCATTATGCCAGTAGGCCGACCAGTATCCGGCGACATAGAGATTGTCCGCATCGACCGGACCCCGGTCGAAATAGGCGATCTCGAAAGGATTCTGCGGATCGGTGAAATCCATCAGCGAGATGCCGCCCTGATACCAGGCCTGGACCATGATATCGCGGCCCGGCACGGGCACGAGCGAACCGTTATGGGCGACGCAGTTTTCACTCTCGCCCTGAATGGACGGCAGCTTGAAGAAGCGCTGGCCGCGCAGCACATTGCCCTGAATTGTGGCAATCAGATTGGCACCCCAGTTGGCGGGGGCCTCGCTGGTGCAGCGGGCGGCAACACCGCCGCCCCACTCATCGGTGAAGACCACGGCGTCACCGGCATTGTTGAAGGTAGCGGAATGCCAATAGGCCATGTCCGGATCAAACATTTCCGAAATGCGCGACGGATTGGCCGGATCGGAAATATCCAGCAGGATCCCGTTGCCGCTGCACGCCCCGCCCGCAATGTTCAGTTCCGGATAGACCGTGATGTCATGGCAGTGATTGGTCTGCGCGGTGCGCTGGCTGGCAACACCCAGCTGGCCGCCCTGCCAGAGACCGGCAATCGCGCCGCTATCACGGTCGGCAAAGATGCGCGGGCTGGAGATCAGCTCGGCGGTTTCCGGCGCATCCAGCGGAACGCGGATGATATCGATGGAGTACAGCGATGTGTCCGGGTTCTCGCCCGGCTGGCCGTCCGAGCAGAACTCCAGCTCATCGCCTGAACGCACCGGCTGGGTGCCCGAATTGTAGACGTAGAGGATGTTGTCGTCGTTCGGGTCCGGCAACAGCGTGTGCGTGTGCGAACCCCGGCAGGTCTGGACCGCTGCGACCTGGCGCGGCGCGGTGATATCGGAAATATCAAACACGCGGATGCCGCGGAAACGGTCCGGATTGACATCGCCTTCCGCCGCTTCCGACCCGCAGTCCAGACGCGCCCGATTGCTTTCTACCGACAGGAACAAAAGATCGCCGTGGACGCTGACATCGCCCTGTCCGCCGGGGCAGACCACCGCCGTCACCAGCTCGGGCGCATCGCCCGCGACGTTATAGACCAGAAAGCCATGGTAATTGCCCATGATCACGTGATCGCCCTGGAAGGCGAAATCGGTATTGGCCATGGCCAGAGGCGTGAACGCAGGCGGCGGCACGTCCTCGCCGTTCTCACGCGCTTCACGCGCAGCCGCCATCGCCGCCGCAAACTCGGCAGGCGAAAACAGGGCCCGCTCATCAAAGAAGGCGTCAATGGGCGCTACATTATGCTCCAGCGCCATGTTCCAGCTCGCGCTCTGGGCGTCAAACAGGCCTCCGGCGAGCGCTGTGCGCTCATCTTCCCCGACCGTGCTTGTCTGGGCATGGGCGGCGCCAACGGCAAGCGAGAGCATGCCGAGCGCGACGGTACATTTAAGCAGGTTTTTCATGGCTACTGGTCTTTCCCCGTTATTCGCGCAGGATTGTTCTGCGTCTAGTGATGGTTGTGGTGATGTGCGTGGCCGTCCACGCCGGTTTCAGCCGCTTCGCTGTCTGGCAATTGTGCAAGGATGGATTGCATCCGCAATATCTCGGCGGTCTGGTCAGCCACGATATGGCCGGTGAAGTCGGACATGATGATATCCTCGGCTGCGCCCGGCTGGCTCAGCAATTCATCCACCATCAACAATGCGCCTTCGTGGTGATGGATCATACCTTCCAGAAACAGCTGGTCGAATTGTGTCCCGTCAGCAGCTTCGAGCGCACGCATCTGGTTGGGCGTCAGCATCCCGGTCATCAGCGCGATATCATCCGGATCTGCTGCGCCATGATCATGTTCGCCGTGCCCGGCATGCCCGTCATGGCCATGATGGGCGTGCAGATCACCGGCCTCGACCGCCTCACCGCGCTGGAGCAGCCAGTTTCGCATCATCTCCATCTCGTCATCCTGCGAGAGTGTAATGCGTCCGCCCATGGCGATGACGGAGGGATTGGCGGTGCGTCCTTCAATCAGCGCGACCATGTCGACCGCCTGCTGGTGATGGACAATCATGTGCTGCATGAAGCGCGTGTCTGCGGCGGTATGGCGTGTCTGGCTTAGCGCACGCGACTGTTCCACGCTGATCTCGCGGCTCGGCGCGCCCGGCGCGCCAGGCTGCAGGATAGGCGGACCTGACAGCGCTCCGCCTGCCAGCAGCACCAGTAAAATACTGACAGATATCACGTATGCATTCCCCCGGCTTTTCTGATACGGGGGCAAAGCCTAACCGCGCAGGACCGGGTAGCAAGTCTCAAACGCGTGATCGGCTGCACATGTGCCCGGCGTGTGACATTGCCAAAGGGCGGCTTCAACGCCGTTCCGGTGACGCGCGGCAGACCACCTGACCCTGCCGGTTGCGTATCACAAGCGTGGCGCGCACGGGGCTGCGTCCGGGCACCGAAACAGGGCCGTAAAGACCTGCTGCGGAACGATCCACGGCAGGCCGCAACTGGCCGTCGATTGTGATGCGGGTCAGTTCCTGCAAGCGGCCAGCGCCCGAAAGGGCACCCGATTGATCGATATCAAGGTCACGGCTTCGGGCGGACAGCTCCCAGCGCCCCGTCACACCGGGTGCAGCGCGCGCGACCAGCTGGCGCGCGCCATAGCTGTGAACAAGAACCAGCGAGCAGGCTTCGCCGGGACGAATGTCGGGCGCGCGCGGCGGAGGCGGATTGAAATAAGGCTGCTGGGCGGTGGCCGCGCCGGTCAGTATCGTGGCGAGCACCATGATGGCTGCAGCAATACCGGCCTGACTTTTGCGCCCCGACGGGCTTGCGGCGCCAACGCGTGTTTCGGGATGTGCCATGACCTGACCTCCAGCTCCGGGCCGGGTCCAATACCCGGCTGCTGACAACCAGACTGGCAGCGGCAAGCTGAACGCAGCCGGAGTGCGATGTTTAACGGGCGTTCATCGCAAGGTTGGCATGCAGACAAAAAAGCCCCGCCAGCATGGTACTGGCGGGGCTTGTGACAGATGGTGGAGCCAGGCGGAATCGAACCGCCGACCTCTTGAATGCCATTCAAGCGCTCTCCCAACTGAGCTATGGCCCCTTATGTCTCATGGCATGGCGGGTTGGGGCCCGCCGGATTTGGAGCGCGGAAACTAGTCAGCTTGCGCGCGCCGATCAAGTGGCAAACGCAACCGCTTCGCATCGGCGCGCCACCCTTGTCTAGGGCGTGTCGTCATCATCGTCATCGACGGCGATATCGGCGTCGAAGGCATCATCCTCTTCATCATCGAGAAGGATGCCATCGTCCTCGTCTTCGTCGTCCAGATCGGCTTCCTCGTCGGAAAAACCGTCAAGATCGTCATCGACGGCCGTCTTCTTGCCTTTTACCGGCGCAACATCGTCCTCGTCCTCGTCGTCTTCACCCAGATCAATGGGTTCCTCGTCGAGTTCGGGCGCATCATCGGCCTCGTCCTCGTCATCATCTTCGCTGTCGTCCGCGTCGGCGATTTCAGCCTCGTCGTCCTCGTCCTCATCGTCATCGGAGGATTTTCCGGGCTTGGCCTTGGGCGCGTCCTCTTCCAGCGGAGGAGCCGCCTTGCGGGCCTTTTTGGAAATGACGACGATCGGATCATACACGGTGCCACATTTCGGGCACACGATCGGATCCTTGTTCAGATCATAGAATTTCGCATCGCAATTACCGCAAATGCGCTTTTCACCAAGGTCGGGTTTCGGCACAGCTTACCCCATGCGTCAATTTTCAAAACGGCGCGCCTGTTGCCACGTCCGCACCGCGCTGTCAAAACCCGATTTCCACGCCGTTACAAGCGCGAAAGACAAACCTATGGTTTCCAACGACAAAGCCGGTGTGCGCGCCACTGCACAAGAAGCGCGCAAGGCCGCAAAAAGCCCACAGATCGGGGGCCGTTGCGCGGCATCGCCGGACAAGTCCATCTCCCACCGGGCCATCATTCTTGCAGGGATGGCCAACGGGGAGAGCAAGATCACAAACTTGCTGGAAAGTGATGATGTGATGGCGACCGCCGGCGCGGTACGCGCGCTCGGGGCCAGTGTAGAGCAGATGGGCGCGGGCCATTGGCGGGTTACCGGCCAGCCTTGCTGGCAAACACCGTCCGCCGCGCTTGATCTGGGCAATTCGGGCACAGGCGTACGCCTTCTCATGGGCGCAGCGGCACGCTTTGACCTGAGCGCGCGCTTTACCGGAGACGCAAGCCTGTCCTCACGTCCGATGGAGCGCGCACTGGCCCCGCTGCGCCTGATGGGCGTAACAGCACAAACCGCCGATGGCGGGCGGCTGCCGGTGACGCTCACCGGCTCGTCGCGGCTCAAAGCCATCACCTACACGCCGCCAATAGCCTCCGCGCAGGTGAAAAGCGCCATATTGCTGGCCGGGCTCGGCGCGGATGGCGAGACAATGGTGATCGAGCCGCACGCCACGCGGGCCCACACCGAGACTCTCGCCCCGCTGTTTGGCGCCGATATGGATGTGCAGCGCGACGGCGCGGGCCAGATAGCGCGGGTGCGTGGCAGGCAGGCCTTGCACGCGGCAGATGTGCACATTCCCGGTGATCCGTCGTCGGCCGCCTTCCCGCTGGCCGCAGGGCTGGTCGCAGGCAGTGGCACAGTGACCGTCACGGGCATCATAACCAACCCTGCCCGTTTCGGCCTCTACGAGGTGCTCAAGGCCATGGGCGCGGACATGACGATAACGCCCGCAGGCCACTGCGCAGGCGAAGCGCTGGCCGACATCACCGTGCGGCCCGGCACGCTTAAAGGTGTAGACGTGCCGCCGGAGATCGCGCCGTCCATGATCGATGAATATCCGGTTCTTTCCGTCATCGCGGCATTTGCCGAAGGGGTGACGCGCATGACCGGTCTGGCAGAATTACGGGCCAAGGAAAGCGACCGCCTCGCCGCCTCCGCCGCGCTGCTCACCGCCAACGGTGTCAGGGTGGAGCTGGGTGAAGACAGCCTGACTGTCTACGGCATGGGACCGGGCGGCGTGCCCGGCGGCGGAGCGGTGAAGACGCTGCACGATCACCGCCTTGCCATGTCGGGCCTCATTCTGGGACTGGGCGCGAAGGAGGTCGTGACGGTGGATGATGTGGCGATGATCGCCACCAGCTATCCCGGCTTTTTCGACGATATGGCCGCGCTGGGCGCGCAGATCACCTAGCGGGGAAGAGCGTTCAGCCGCCGACCCGCTCCAGCCCTGCCAGACGGCGCGCAATGCGGGCATGACCTTCGATCTGGCGGGCGGTCTCCGCCGCTGATGGCTCTGTGGAGTATTCATCCAGATCGGTTGTGCCGCCCAGCACGACCGAGCTGCGGCGCGGAAACATGTAGAGTATCCCGCCCTCCCACGCCGTATAGGCATAATCGAGTTCAGGCTGGGGCAGGAGCATGGTCAGCTGCCCGCGCATCGGGCGCAAATCCTCATCGCCAAAAAGGTCTCGAGCTCCCAGCCCGGTACAGTTGACGATGACACGCTCTGATAGCCTTGCCACGTCTGACGGCGTTTCAAAGCGTGTCATCACAATACGCCCGCCCGCGTTTTCAAAATCGGCCATCAGCGCACGCAGATAGATATCCGGATCAATCATCAGGACATGGTTTTCCGTAACCGACGGATAGCCGAACCAGCGATCCGGTTCGGTATGGCGCACAAGGCCGGGATAGAGATGATCGAGCGGCTGGGCCTCGCGCTCGCCAGACGGCTCGCGCAAGGAAAAATCATACTGGCGCAGCCAGTACACGCCATAGCGCGGATCATTGGCAAAATGCTGAAACGCCCGCTGGCTGACCCGCGCTGCATCCACGAAACGCGCGGCGAAAGTCTCATCGACCGCTTCGCGCCGGTAAAGGCTGGACGGTCCCCAGACGGCGCCGGCGATATTGGAGGTGGTATGGGGCGGCAGGGCCTGCGCATAGATGGTCACATCCATGCCCCGGCGGCGTAATAGCAGCGCGGTCGTCAGACCGATTACCCCGCACCCCAGCACGGCCACTGTCCGCTCGTTGCTGGCGCTCAGCAGCGCGCGCTCGGCCTGCGCCGCCGTGCCCCAGCTCATCGTCACGCCGGCGCCGCCATGCCCGTAATGATGAACCAGCGTCTTGCGCCGGCTGAAACGCTCTGCACGCACGACATAGCCCGCCGGGCGGAACGGGCGCAGCCCCACGACCTGCCGGATGATCCGGCGCGGCGAAATGTCTGCGGGAACAAAGTTCGGCGGCTGGTCAAGTGAAGGGGTGCGCGCCGATGCCAGCGGCGCAGCGGCCATGCCAACACTGGCACCGGCAATAAGCTTCAGAGCAGAGCGGCGATCCATGGGCAAGCCTCGCTGGCAAGCGGGAGGTGCCAAGCCTGCCCGGGCTTGCCTGAAAAATCTATTCAGCGTTCAGCATCTCCTCGCGGATACGCACGGCGGTATCGGGAAAGTCGGTGAAGACGCCATCAACGCCCAGCGCCAGCAGGCCCCGCAGCTCCGCATCGGTGTCTCCCTCGGCCAGCAGTGAGGGCGCATCATCGCGATGGGTCCAGGTGTGAACCGCAAGACCGAGCGCGTGGGCGCGCTCCAGATAGCCCGTGCTGGAACCATCCGGGTTCATCAACAGGCCCTTATAGGCACCCACGGCGTCGGCAAACTGCGCGACGTCCTCCAGGCTGTACCCGTTCATGTCGCCGCCCGGCTCGTCGCCATAGTGCAGCATGGCCAGCGGCAGAGGCGTCATCTCGCGCAGGCGCTGCAGGAACGGCGCATCAAACGACTGGATGATGACCAGCGCCGTATCGATGTTCAGCCCGCGCGCTTCCAGCTCGGCAATGAGAATGGGCGCCGGATCCAGCCCCAGAGCCGTATGCTCTGCCGGCAGTTTGATTTCCGGCTCGACGGGTATCTCGCATGCACAGGCCGCTTCGGCCTCAGCAACGAGATCGAGAAATTCGCCAAACGTCATGACAGTGTCAGTATCGTCATATTCGTCTGACCGGCCCGGATAGACCTGGCGCGCCCGCAGCGTACGCAATTCCTCAGCCGTGAAGTCTACCGCCCACCAGTCCTCGCGGCCCATCAGCTCACGGCGGCGGTCCGCAAACTCTTCACGATCGGCGACATCGGTGGAGGTGGAGAGGAAAGGGTCATGACGCACGATCAGCACGCCATCGCGTGACACCACAAGGTCAGGCTCGAGAATGTCCGCACCCTGCTCCAGCGCCAGCAGATAGGCTGAGCGCGTATGCTCGGGCCGGTAACCATTGGCCCCTCTGTGCGCGATGATCGCCGGCAGTTCACCTGTCAGGGTCGGGAAGGTCCCTATGTCCCGGGCATCTTCGGCCAGCTGGGCGGACACCGCTTCTCCGGTGCTGCGGGCAGGCGCGGCCTCGTCAGCAGGCGGTTCGGCAGGCGGGCTGCACGCCGCCAGCACGAAGGCAGCGGCAAGAAGGGCAAGACCGGTGCGCATGGATTGCATGATGACCCCTTTGAAAACTGGCTGTGGGCGGGAAGGCTAGCCTGCCTGATGCGGGGCGGGCAGTGACAATTCGGTGACGGACCGGCTCAGTTCCACCAGCCGAAAACCAGTCCGCGAATACTGTCGAATGTCCAGAGTCCGGCGAGCATGCCGATAATCGCGATCAGGAAGATCCAGATGCGGTAGCGCCGTGTAAGCCGCCAGAAGCCGCGCACGGCGAGGACAGTCGCGCGCCAGCCGGCAATGCGCACGGGAAGCCCAATAGCCAGGCTTGCCGCCAGTGCGATGGCAAATATCTGAACTTCATAGGGTATCGCTGCCATCGCCATTTCATCTCAAAAGCCGGGGCAGCTCCGGTCAGTCCCGGCCGCCCGACGGATTGATCCGGTCATCACGCATGATACCGCCTCCGCCACCGGGATCGGACGGGGCGCAATAGGGCCAGCTGCCGGTATTCTGGCCGCGATCGGGGCACACGGTTTCTCCGGGCACATTGGCACACGCGCCCAGGATTCCCAGTGCCGTAACGACGCCTGCAAGGCAGGCTCCGCGCCGAAGGCGTGGATTGAAGGTCATGATGAAGGCGCTCCCCTCTGCTGGCGCGATGATCACCCGCCTGCGCCGGACTCGCAAGGTGTTTTGCCCGCACTGCCAAGGTTCACGCCGCCTTAACGCTGATTGGCTAGGCCATGGAGGTCCATAATCGGTGAGCCAGAATTTCGTGACCCGCACATCCATCAGAGTTCCCGTAGGCAGAACCCGGCGCCGTCCCTCAGTCTGGATGCTGCTGGCGCGTGCCGTCACGGCTCTGGCCGTTGTAACGATCCTGCTCGGCAGCCTTTACGTGGTCGGACTGGCGCGCGATCTGCCTGATACCTCTTCGCTTACCCTGGCCCCGTCCGGAACGGCGATGACCTTTCTTGACCGAGAGGGGCGTGTGATTGCCCGGCGCGGGGAATCCTCGGGCACCACGATCACGGCAGACAATCTGCCCGAGCACCTCGTCGATGCCGTGCTGGCGGTCGAAGACCGCCGCTTCTACGCACATTTCGGCATTGATCTGATCGGCACGGCCCGCGCTGCGCTGGCCAATCTCAGGGCTGGACGCGTGGTGCAGGGCGGCTCGACCATCACCCAGCAGCTTGCCAAGAACCTGTTTTTGACCCCCGACCGGACCTTGCGGCGCAAGGTTCAGGAAATGATGCTGGCCCTGTGGCTGGAAAGCCGGTTTTCCAAGGATGAAATTCTCGCCCTCTATCTCAACCGGGTCTATTTCGGGGCTGGTGCGTGGGGCGCGGAGAATGCCTCGCGGCGCTATTTCGGCCGTGGCCCGCATGAGCTGGATATCGGCCAGTCCGCCTTGCTGGCCGGTCTTCTCAAAGCCCCGTCGCGCTATTCGCCCGCCAGTGACACGGCGCGCGCGGCCGTGCGGGCAACTGTTGTGCTTGACCTGATGCTGGCGACAGGCCGGATCACCGAAGAGGAGCGGCTGGCCGCCGCCTCCGCGCCGATCCGCGTATCGCGCGGCTCGTCCAGCCCGGGCGCAGGCTGGTTTGCAGACTGGGCCACCACCGAGGCGCGTACGCTTCTGGCCTTGCATGCGCCATCATGGAACGGCGACGTGGTCGTGCGCACGACGCTGGATGTCAATGTACAAAGGGCCGCCGACAGCGCTTTGAGGGACGGTCTGGCCGACCCGGAGATCGCGCGCGGCGCAGCCAATGGCGCGGTCATCGCGCTGGACGCCAGCGGAGCGATCACTGCCATGAGCGGCGGGACAGACTATGCCCGCTCGCCCTTCAACAGGGCTATATCAGCGCGCCGCCAGCCGGGCTCGGCCTTCAAACCCTTTATCTTTGCGTCGGCTTTCGAGGCAGGCTGGTCGCCCGAAGATGTGATGATTGACGAGCCGGTGAGCTATGGCAGCTGGGCTCCGGCCAACTGGGAAGACCGCTATGAAGGCGAGATGACGCTGGAACGCGCCTTTGCCCGCTCGTCAAACTCCATCGCCGCCCAGCTCGCCGAGCAATCAGGCAGGGCCTATACGCTGCGCCTCGCCCGGCGCCTGGGCATTGAAAGCCCGATGGAGAACACCCACGCCCTGTCGCTGGGTGCCTATGAAGTCACCCCGCTTGAGCTCGCCAGCGCCTACGTCCCCTTCATGAATGGCGGCCGCAGCGTCGAGGTTCACGGCGTCACACGCCTTGAAACGCCGTCCGGCGAAGTGCTGTGGCAGCGTGATGTCCAGCCGGGTCAGATCGTGCTGGCTGCGCGTGTTGTGCGCCAGATGGACCAGCTTTTCGCCGCGACGGTAAGCTATGGCACCGCCCGCGCCGCAGCCGTGCCCGGACGTCTGGTGCGTGGCAAGACCGGCACCACGAACGGCTTCCGCGATGCCTGGTTTGCCGGCTGGGCCGACGGTCTCGTCACGGTCGTGTGGACCGGAAATGACGACAACACACCCACCGATGCCGGCTCTGGCGGCGCGGGTCCGGCGCGTATTTTCGCACAGATGACAGCGGCATCACCGGTCATCTCCCTGCCGGCTGACGCGCCCCGCGCGCCGGAACCTGATCCTGACCGTCTGGCCCGGCTGCTGAGTGCACTGGAAGACGAAAATCTCGGCACAGCCGACCCGCCGCAGGAGGGAGCGGTCACAAAGGAAGCGCAGCCGGACGCGGACAGTGCCGACGATCCGATCGCCGGCTTGCTGGCGCGCTTGCCGCAGGACTGAACTAGCTCTTTGACCGGGCAGGCTTTAGGCTCAAAAGGCGTTCTTACGTCAGCCGAAGGGCCAAGCCATGTCCGTCTTGCGTCTCCTGCCTGCCTTGCTTGCCACGATTGTGCTGCTCGCCGCCTGCGGTGACGGACAGGAGGCCCGCGAGCCCGATGCGACCCGTGTCACCGCCGATGAAGCCGCGCAGGCCGCTGCCATATTGGGGCTTGAAGAACAGGGCCGGGCAAGCTGGAGCGCCCGCGAGTATACTGGCGGCGCATTCCGGTTTGAAAATTTCGAGCTGACACTTGGCGAGGCCGAAGAGGCATCTGGAGAGACCGGGGCCGTATTGCGCGCCGAAATCATGGAAATTGCCTCACCCTATCTCGAAGGCGACATCGTGCGGTTTGACAGGCTGAGCCTAGAGAACGCCGTCCTGTATGATTCAGATGGCGGCGAAACGCGGTTTGAACGCCTTGTTATCGACCGGCCGGGACCGGCGCTGTCACGCGCCGTCGCCGCATCGTTTACCGGCAGCGCGCCAGCCCTTCCCGATCTGGCCGGAAACCTGGCCGCCTACAGCTTCCGCGAATTGGCGCTGACAGGTCTGGCGGTAACCCTGCCCGGCGAAGAAGGCGCGTTGCAGGCCAGCACCGTGACCTTGCGCGGGCTCGACGAAACCGGTCTTGAGCTGGCCAGCGTGGAGAGCATCCGGTTTGATAGCCCGGCCGTGCGCTTCGGCATTGAAACGGCCCGCATTGAAGGCGTCGGGAGCCGTATGCTGGCGGCGATGTTCCGGGACAGCGATGCCAGCCCGCTTCAGCTCATGATCACCGGAAGTCCCGCCGATTACTACCGGCAGCTTGAAATCACCGGGCTTGCCGGAGTGGCCAACGGCATGGCTTTCGAGATGGACAGCCTGGCCGGGGAAGTAACGCCTGAAGGTGAAAGCCTGCGCACGCTAGCCAGCATGCCATCGCTGCGCCTGCGCGCCGAGGCGGACAGCGATCCGGGCGCGCAAGTGGAAGCCGCGCTCGGCTTTCTGGGCTATGAGGAAATCGTGCTGCGGTTTGAAACGGATGCGGTTTATGATCCCGCGACCGACACGATCATCACGCAAAACAATAACCGTTTCATCTGGGAAGACGGGCTGACGCTCGATGCGCACCAGGAGATTATCGGCGTGCAGGCCTACAGCGATGCTGTCGCCACCGCTCACGCCAGCGGTATCGCCGATCCGCAGACCCTGGCTGCGCTCGAGAGCCTCTTGCGCCTGCAACGCCTCGAAGTGCGGCTGGAGGACCAGTCACTTCTGGACCGCAGCTTTTCGGCCTACGCACTGATGAACGGGGTAACGCCTGCGCAGATGCGCGTGCAGGCATCGGCGCTGATTGCGCTCGGCCTGTCGGCATTGCCGGCGGAAATTCCCCGCCCCTTTCTGAACGCTATCGCCGGGCCCCTGTCAGACTTTGTCCGCGATGGCGGGACACTGGTCATAGCGCTCGATCCACCTGCGCCGGTGCCCTTGCCGGAACTGACCAGCGCGTCTGGCGAGTTTGATATCGACCAGCTGGGGCTGAGCGTCAGCGTCGAACGGTCAGAATAAAGCGTCACCGCATTGGATCAGACTGTCATCATTTTCAGCTCGCTGGTCGCAGGCAGCCGCGTGGGCGGCGGCGTCAGCGCTGCTGTGCTGACGCGTGCCGGCTTCTCGCCCGAACACGTGCCCACCGTGATTTTCGGCCGCCATCCGGGGCTGGGCGCACCCGGCGGCGGGCCAGTACCCGATGATGTGTTCACCGGCGCACTGGACGGCCTGCTGGCGCACGCAGCGCCCGCGCGGGCGCGCGCCATCCTCACCGGCTATTTCGCCAGCGCTGAGCAGGTGCGCGCCACGAGCGCCTTCATTCAGGCCGCGAAAGCCGCGAACCCGGATATTCTCGTGCTCGTCGATCCGATCTGCGGGGATGGCGTGGCGGACGGCTCGGCAGACGGTCTTTATGTGAAGCGCGAGATCGCCGAGGCGATTGCCGCCCGGCTGGTGCCGCTGGCTGATCTTGTCACCCCCAACGCCTTCGAGCTGGCCTTTCTGACCGGACAGTCGGTCACGGACACAGCAACGGCCCGGAGCGCCGCCCGTGCGCTGGGACGGCCCGTACTCGTCACGTCGGTGCCCGATGGCGCGGACCGGCTTGCCGTCATGCTGACCATGGCAGACAACAGCTACACATCACACACGCAGCGCCTGGACGGCGTGCCTCACGGCACAGGCGATCTGCTGGCTGCGCTGGCGCTGGCGGCGCAGCTGGAAGGCGAGAGCGGACAGGTCCTGTGCGATCACGTCACGCAGGCGTGCGAGCACGTGATCAAGGCAAGCCTGAGGGCCAAAAGCCACGACCTGCTGCTGGGCTCGCTGCCGTGACCTCGCCCGAATGGGTGCTCGGCCTTGATGGCTGCAAGGCGGGCTGGGTCGGCGTGCTGCTCGACACCAGCGGGCAAGCCGAACCGGCTCTGCGTCTGTTCCCCACCATAACCGAGGCGCTGAACGCGCCGGAAAACCCTGCCGTCATCGCCATCGATATACCGATCGGGTTTGAAGCCTCACCCAGCGGATCAGGACGCGAATGCGAGCGGCTGGCGCGCAAAATCCTCAAAGGCCGGGCCTCCAGCATATTCTCCTCGCCCTTGCGCGCGGCGCTGGCCGGTGAGAGCCACGTACAAGCCATCGCCCTCAATCGCGCGGCCGGGGGTCCTGGCCTGTCAGCGCAGAGCTTTGCGCTATTCAAAAAGCTTCGCGAAGTGGACGCCGCCATCAGGCCGGACATGAGCACACGTGTATACGAGACGCACCCGGAGGCCGGCTTTGCGGTGCTGAGCGGCGCGCCCATGGCGCACAACAAGAAAACCCTTGAAGGCCGCGCGGAGCGTCTTGCCCTGCTGGCGAGGCACGGCCTGCCCGCAGACCTGCTTGACCCGCACCCCTTCCGCAAGAAGGACTGCGCACCCGATGATGTGCTCGACGCCGCCATGTGCGCCCTGACCGCATTGAGGGTCGTGCGCGGCGAGGCGATGAGTCTGCCTGCCGAGCCCCAGCGCGACGCGCGCGGCCTGCCGATGCGCATTGTTCTCTAGCCCGCTTGATTGCGCCGGTAAGCCGCGCTACGGCCCTGTCCCATGAGCATCACGATACACGGACAGGTCGCGCCCGGCTTTGAAGCTGTCGCCGAGGCCATGAAAGCCAATTTCGAAGCCGGTAACGAGATCGGCGCGGCCTTTACCCTGTTCGAGAAGGGCGAAAAACGCGTCGATATCTGGGCCGGCCATTCAGACCGCGCCCGCACGAAGCGCTGGCAGGCGGACACGCTGATCCCGGTCTTCTCCACCGGCAAGGCGATCAGCGCGATTGTGGCCGCCTGGGCCGTCGATCAGGGCTGGCTGTCCTATGACACGGCGCTGGCAGATATCTGGCCGGAGTTTGGCGCGCATGGAAAGCAGCGCGTGACCTTTGGTGATGCGCTGTCCCATCAGGCGGGCCTGCCGGGTTTTCCCGAACCGATGGAGGCGTCAGACTGGTTTGACCGTGATCTGATAGAAGCGCGCCTTGCCGCTATGGAGCCGATGTGGCCACTGGGAGAGGGTAGCGGCTATCACCCCATCACCTTCGGATTTCTGGCCGATGCCGCCATAAGGCGCGCGGACCCGCAAGGCCGCACGATTGGCGGGCTGCTTCGCGAGGTTATCGCCGGGCCGCGCGGCATCGATGTGCATATCGGCCTGCCCGAAGCGCTCCACACCCGCGCCGCCGAGCATGTGCTGCCGCCCCGCCCGCCGCATCTGGGCACGATGAATGCCCAAAAGCAGGCGGCCTTCCTGAAAGCCTGGTCCTCGCCGGGACGGCGGGGCGCAGCCGAGTGGCGCTCGGCGGAGTTTCCCGCTGCCAATACGCACGCGACCGCCAGAGGCCTTGCCGAACTGATGGGCGTGTTCGCCAATGGCGGACTGCTGCGTGGCGAACCCCTGTTGAGCGAAGCTGTCACGAACGAGGCCATGACAATCCGCGTGGCGGGCGAAGACCGTGTCCTGCCCTTCGATATCGCATTTGGCGCAGGGGTGAATGTGAACCGGGATTCAGGCTGGTTCGGGCCGGAGCCCAAAGCCGTCGGCCATTACGGGTTTGGCGGCTCGTGCGCCTTTGCCGACCCCGTGACCGGCCTTTCCGGCGCCTATGTGATTAACCGGCAGATGGATGTGCTGATTGGCGATCCGCGCGCGATGCGGCTGATCGAGGCGGCGTATCAGTAAGGCGTGATACCCTTGGCTTGCGTGCGCAGTTCCGGCGCGACACCCGTCTTGCCCTGACGGGCAAGATAATCGTCGATGGCCCAGCGCACGGACGGAAAGGCAAATTCGGCTTCCGGCAGATTATCCAGCGCGAAGAAACGCACTTCGAGACTTTCCGGGCCAGCGCTGATCCCGGGCTTTGCCAGCCGCGCGCGGAAGAAAATCTGAACCTGCGAAATACGCGGGACGGAATACACCCCGATCAGGTCCTCGATCTCGATCTCAGCGCAGGCTTCTTCGCGGGTTTCACGTTTCGCAGCCTCCTCGACACTCTCGCCCTGTTCCATGAAGCCGGCAGGCAATGTCCAGAAACCGGCACGCGGCTCTATCGCCCGGCGGCACATGAGCACCTCACCGTCCGTATTGAACACCACCGCGCCGGCAACGATTTTCGGGTTCACATAGTCGATGAAGCCGCACGTGCTGCAGACATTACGGGTCCGGTTATCGCCTTCGGGCACGGCACGTTCGAACTTGACGGGCTGGTCGGGCATGGTGCTGCGCGGGCCTCCTTGTGCAGGGCTGGGAACCGCCCCTTTTCCGTATCAGGACGGAAATGACATTGAACCGTGACATTTCCCGTGTAGTCTACCCGAAGCTCAGTCATCGGATGAAGAGGGCATTATGGGTGACAAGGCAGAATTTGATCTCGCGGCCTCTCCCGGCCAGCTCCTGCACCGCGCGCAACAATTCGCCGCCGAGCGCTTCTCGGCAGCCACGGGCGGCGTGGAAGTCACGCAGCGCCAGTTTGCCGTGCTGAGCGCGCTGAGCGAAGCAGACGGACAAACCCAGACCCAGCTTGTCCAGCGCACCGGCATCGACCGCTCCACGCTGGCTGAACTGGTCAGCCGCATGGCGACGCGCGGTCTTGTCGCGAGGGAAAAGGCACCCGGCGATGCACGGGCCAATGCGGTAAAACTGACCGATGAGGGACGCGCCCTCTACCAGACCGCCGTGGATGGCGCCAAGGCCGCCGACGAAGCGATCCTGTCGGTGCTTGCCAAGAACAAGCGGGCCAATTTCACCGAGGCGCTGGTGCGTATTGCCCGCGCGCTGGACCCGCAAGCCGATCCGAAGGCCAAGGACAAGGCCGACAAAAAGGACGGCAAGGACAAAGACAAGAAGAAAAAGAAGAAAAAGAAGAAGTAGGCGCGGAGCCTTTCCGGCAAAGGTGGGCACCGGATTTGCGGTTCGACAATGCGGCCGTCAGACCTGCTACCGTGCTTCTGCCTCATCGGCCGCTGCCTGCCAGACTGGCTCCAGCCTCTGTTCCCAGATTTGCGGCGTGATCGCCCCGCGCCAGCGCGCACGGATGATTCCGCTTCCATCTATGATGAAGGTTTCCGGCGCGCCGGTCACACCCAGCTCCAGCGCGGCGCGGCGCTCATGGTCTGCGGCCAGCGACGTAAACGGATTGCCAAGCTCCGAGAGGAAGGCCCGCGCATTCTCCGGCCGGTCGGCGTAGGTAATGCCGTGAACGGGAATGCCCGCTTCAGCGAGATCCATCAGCAAGGGATGCTCTATCCGGCAGGGCGCACACCAGCTGGCCCAGAAATTGAGCAGATAGGGCCCGTCGATCGTTGCGGGGTCGAACGGAGCAAAGCCTGCGCCAAACTCCGTAACCGGAAGCTCTGGCAGGGGCTGTCCCGCCATCGGGTCGCCCGGCGTGCCTTCCGGCCTCCCGGTCAGCGCAATGGCAAAAACCGTCAGCAATACCGCAATCGCGGCCAGAGGCGCCCAGACGACGAGCCGCCTCATGCCTGCCTCCGCGCAGAGCCCTCGGCCAGTGCCCGCCAGTGCGCCGCCTTGCGGCGCTGGCGCAAGGCCAGAGCGATCACGACGCCAATACCCAGAAGGGTCAGCCCGTAGCAGCTCCACACCCAGATGGCATGACCGCCCATAGCCAGAAACTCTGCCATCAGACCGCTCCGCCCCCGCCATTGCGAATTTGCTGGCGCACCCGCGCTTCAAAGCGCCGCGCCAGGCTCATATTACGCACATTCATGAATACCAGCGCCGTCATCAGGGCAGTAAACGCCAAGGCCATGATGGCCAGCGGCCAGAGCTGGCTGGCATGGATGGTCGGGCCATCCAGCCGGATAACGCTGGCTGGCTGGTGCAGCGTGTTCCACCAGTCCACGGAGAATTTGATGATCGGCAGATTGATAAGGCCCGCCATGGCGAGGATCGCCCCGGCGCGCGCGGCAAGGCGCTCATCCTCGATGGCCGAGCGCAGCGCCATATAGCCCAGATAGAGAAGGAACAGCACCAGCATGGAAGTCAGGCGCGCATCCCACTCCCACCACGTGCCCCACATGGGCCTGCCCCAGAGCGAGCCGGTGGTCAGCGTGAGAAAGGCAAAGACCGCCCCTATCGGCGCCAGCGCCTGCGCGGCCAGATCAGCGATATTGTGACGCCAGATAAAGTAGACAAAGCTGGCCGCGCCAAGGCCCGCATAGACGGCCATGGACAGCCAGGCCGCGGGCACATGCACATACATGATGCGCACGGTATCGCCCTGCTGATAATCGGGCGGCGAGAAGATCAGCGCCCAGGGCAGGCCGATCGCAAACAGGATCAGCGCGCCCCAGCCGAACCACGGCACGGCCCGCGCGGCAAGACGCTCGAAACGTTCAGGATTGGCAAAGGCGCTCCACATGGGGCTTCACCTAGACTTTGGGGCTTGTCTCCGCAAGCGGACGCAGCGCCGCACCTTTTTTGTCCTCCCCCACATCCGTGGGGTCGGCCCTCGCATGTGCTCGGGCGGCCTTTGGCCTCGCAGGCCGCAAAGCGGCCTGAAAAGCGCGAACGCGCGCCCGCGACTTTTCGCGTAACACCGCAACGCGGATGCGTTGCGGAACTAAAAGAGGCTTGGGTCCCCGCCACCGCTATGCGGCCCGAGGATGACAAGCCTAGCCTACTCCAGCCGCGCCTTCAGCGCCGCCGCCATGCCAAAGGGTGCGAGGGCCAGAGCAGCGAGGGAAAACGCGCCCGCCAGCATGAGGTTTGCACCGGCAAGCCCGGTATCCTCCATCGCGGCGCGCCCGGCCCCCGCGACAAAGACCAGCAGCGGCACCTGCAAAGGCGCAGCAATCAGCGCGATCAGCAACCCTGCCCGCGATAGCCCCGCTGCCAGTGCCCCGGCAAAGCCGGCTCCCAGCGCCAGCCCCGGCACGGCCAGCAACAGAGCGGCAGCCAGCACGCCGGCACTTTGAACGTCCATGCCGTAGGCGAGCGCGGCAACAAAACCGATCACGGGGGCCGGCCAGAGCACACCCAGCGCAAATGCGCCCGCTTTTGCCAGTGCCAGCCCGGTCAGGCTGACCGGAGACAGGGCATACAGCTCAAGCGTGCCATCGGCGAGGTCATCGCCAAACATCCGCTCGGCTCCTTGCAGGCTGGCCAGCAAAGCCGCAAAAGCGACAACACCGGGCGCGGCAGCGCGCAGAATCTCCGGGTCCGGCCCGACACCCAGCGGCACCAGCGCCAGCGCGGCGAGCATAAAGGCGGCCGGCCCGGCCGCGCCGCCGCCACCGGCCACAGCCAGGTGCAGCTCGCGAAGAAAAAGAATGCGAAGCGCCATCATGCGCCGATCTCCGCGAATTGGGTGTCTTTCCAGCCAAGATCGGCATGGGTTGCGGCGATCACCATGCCGCCGCGCTGGCGAAACCCGGCCACCATATCGGCCAGCAGCGCCTTGCCCTGCGTGTCCAGCGGCGCCGCCGGTTCATCCATCAGCCAGAGCGCCGCATCGCGCTTCAACGCCATGCGGGCCAGCGCCACGCGCCGTTTCTGACCGGCTGACAAATGCCGGCAAGAGGTCAGGTAAAGCGGGCGCACGCCCAGCGCGCTGGCGATATCATCAATTCGCGCCGCATCATCGTCTGGCGCGGCCGACGCGTCCATGCCCGCCCAGAAGCGCAGCACTTCCAGTACGGTTTCCGATGCCTTCAGCCCGTCGGCATGGCCCAGATAGCTGGACGCGGGTGCAGTGATCACACCATTGTCGGGACGTACGAGGCTGGCAATGGCGCGCAGGAGCGTTGTCTTGCCCGATCCATTGGCTCCTGTCAGGATCAACGCGTCACCGGGCTTCAAGGCGAACGACAGATCACGCACCAGCACACGCCCGCCCCGCGACAGGGTGAGGGCGTCAACGCGCAGATCAGAAACTATCGGCAATTGCGGCGTGCTCATTCCAGACGCCCTAGCGCAATATCCCGGCACGCGGAATGGGTCATAATGATCCGGCCATGATGAAATAGCGTGCCACTCCATTGCAGCGCAGGGGAAGCAGGGCTAAAACGCCCGCCAAAGGCGGAACATGGCCGGACGCGTGCGATATGCGCAACCAGCCGGAAACCGTCTTCCTTCAAGCCTGACGCGCCGGACAGCGGGATTTCCCTCACCCCTCGCCCAACCGGCCAGGCCGACCCGCGACAAGGAAATGACATGGCTTCTCTGGACAGCTTCAAATGCCGCCGCGAAATGACTGTCGACGGCAAATCCTACCAGTATTTCGACCTGAAGGAGGCCGAAAAGAACGGCCTGACCGGCGTGTCGAAACTCCCCTACACGCTCAAAGTGCTGCTGGAGAATCTCCTTCGATTTGAGGACGGCTCCACCGTCACCAAGGCCGACATCGAAGCCATCGCTGAATGGGTCAAGACCGGCAAATCCTCCCACGAAATCCAGTACCGCCCGGCGCGCGTGCTGATGCAGGACTTCACCGGCGTTCCCGCCGTGGTCGATCTGGCCGCCATGCGCGACGCGACCAAGGCCCTTGGCGGTGATCCCAAAAGCGTCAATCCGCTCGTCCCGGTCGATCTGGTCATTGACCACTCCGTCATGGTCGACACGTTCGGCACCGCTGACAGCTTCAGAAGCAATGTGGAGCGCGAGTACGAGCGCAATGGCGAGCGCTACAAATTCCTCAAATGGGGCGCGAGCGCGTTTGACAATTTCCGCGTCGTGCCGCCCGGCACCGGCATCTGCCACCAGGTCAATCTGGAATATCTCGCCCAGACCGTCTGGACCAAGGATGAGGACGGCGTCGCTTACGCTTTCCCCGACACGCTGGTCGGCACCGATAGCCATACCACCATGGTCAACGGCATGGCCGTTCTGGGCTGGGGTGTGGGCGGTATCGAGGCCGAGGCGGCCATGCTGGGCCAGCCCGTCTCCATGCTGATCCCGGAAGTCGTCGGCTTCAAACTGACCGGCAAGCTGCCCGAAGGCGCGACGGCCACCGATCTCGTGCTCACCGTGGTGCAGATGCTGCGCAAGAAGGGCGTGGTCGGCAAGTTCGTGGAATTCTACGGCGAAGGCATCGACACGCTGTCACTGGAAGACGCGGCCACCATCGCCAACATGGCGCCCGAATACGGCGCGACCTGCGGCTTCTTCCCGGTCGACAAGGAAACCATTGATTATCTGGCCGCTACGGGCCGCGATGCATCGCGCGTCAAACTGGTCGAGCAGTATTCCAAGGCGCAGGACATGTACCGTCCCGACCGCAAGGAAGAACCGGTTTATACCGATACGCTCCATCTTGACCTGACATCGGTCGAACCGTCCCTGGCCGGGCCGAAACGCCCGCAGGACCGCGTGGCGCTGAAAGACGCCGCCGATGAGTTTGCCATGGTCCTGGACAGCGAGTTCAAGAAGCTGGAGGACGGTGCCCGTCAGGTCCGTGTCGAGGGTGAGCAGTACTCGGTAGGTCATGGCAGCGTGGTGATCGCCGCAATCACATCCTGCACCAACACGTCCAACCCGTCCGTGATGCTGGGCGCGGGTCTTGTCGCCCGCAATGCAGTGAAGCGCGGCCTGAAAGTTCAGCCCTGGGTGAAAACCTCTCTGGCGCCGGGCTCGCAGGTTGTGACCGACTATCTGCTTCGCGCCGGCCTGCAGGACGACCTTGATGCGCTCGGCTTCAATCTGGTTGGCTATGGCTGCACCACCTGCATCGGCAATTCCGGGCCTCTGCCTGAAAAGATCTCCAAGGCGGTTGCCGAAGGCGATCTGGTCGCCTGCTCGGTCCTGTCAGGCAATCGCAATTTTGAAGGCCGGGTGAACCCGGATGTGCGCGCCAACTATCTGGCCAGCCCGCCCCTGGTTGTCGCCTACGCGCTCGCCGGCACCATGAATATCAACCTCACCGAAGACCCGATCGGCTATGACGAGGGCAATGAGCCGGTTTACCTCAAAGACATCTGGCCGACCTCTGCCGAGATTGCCGAAGTGGTGCGCTCAGCCGTCACGCCGGACATGTTCGCCACCCGCTATGCCGACGTCTTCAAGGGCGATGAGCACTGGCAGGACATTGAGAGCGGTTCGGGCCTGACCTATGACTGGCCGGACTCCACCTATGTCGCCAACCCGCCCTTCTTCGAAGGCATGACCACCGATGTCACCGCGCCGGCCGATGTGAAGGAGGCGCGCATTCTGGGCCTGTTTGGCGACTCCATCACCACCGACCACATCTCGCCTGCCGGTTCCATCAAGGCATCGAGCCCGGCCGGGCGCTGGCTGCAGACCAATGGCGTGGAACCGCTGGAGTTCAACTCCTATGGCGCACGCCGGGGCAATCACGACGTGATGATGCGGGGCACATTCGCCAATATCCGTATCAAGAACCAGATGGTGCCGGGCGTCGAAGGCGGGGTGACCATTCACCACCCCTCGGGCGAACAAATGTCCATCTATGACGCGGCGATGAAATATGCCGAGGAAAGCCGTCCGCTGGTCGTCTTTGGCGGCAAGGAATACGGCACCGGCTCCTCGCGGGACTGGGCGGCCAAGGGCACGCGCCTTCTGGGTGTGCGTGCGGTCATCACCGAGAGCTTTGAACGCATCCACCGCTCCAACCTGATCGGCATGGGCGTGCTCCCGCTCCTCTTCAAGGACGGGCAAAGCTGGACATCTCTGGGCCTGAAGGGCGATGAGCTTGTCACGCTCGATGGCGTGTCGGCCATCACCCCGCGCGCCGATGTGAAGGCCGTCATCACCTCGTCTGACGGCACCTCGAAAACGATCACGCTGCGTGCCGCCATCGATACCGAGAACGAGCTCGACTACTTCAAAAACGGCGGCATCCTGCATTACGTGCTGCGCCAGCGCGCAGCGGCGTAGAGGGGGCTTTCACGCCCTGCCTGCTCATCTTGAGAGCGCGTGTCTCGAAAAGTGAAAAAGAAAACCCCGGACAGAAGCGTCCGGGGTTTTCCATTTTTGGCCACCGGTTTCTGGGTCCCCGCTCGGCGGCGGGGACCCCGGAATGTAATGCCAAAACCTCTCAGCCGGGTTCCCCGGCTTGACCGGGGATCCAGACAAGAGCGGGACGCGAGCTTTCGCAGGAAACCCCTTCATACTGGAACGGCGGAAGTGACGAGGGAAACAACAAAAAACCCCGGACGTCTCCGTCCGGGGTTTTTCATATCTACCTGAAACCGGCGATCAGAAGCGCGCGGTCAGACCGATCAGCAGGGCCTGCGACTGCACATCACTATCGGCCACGTCCTGAATGCCCACGAAGGGCTGCCAGCCTTCATTCAGGACCAGCTCGACACCCAGATCAATAAAGCGGTTCAGGTGCAGTTCTCCGCTGACGACATGCTGGTAGACGGCATCGAACTCGGTGTCGTCCGGACCCAGAATGGAGCCGGAAAATACCGCCGCCAGCGTGGCGTCATGGCCGGCAATCCGCGTGCGATAACGCCCCATCACGCTCAGGGCGGACAGTTCACGCGCTCCGGGAAGCGGCTGGCCAGTGTCGTTATTGTAGGAAACCGCCACCCAGGGCGCCGTGGTCTGGGTGTACTCCACCGCGAGATCATAGCGCGGCGTGGTGTATTCGGCAGCGATATCCCAAAGGCCGACACGCTCGGCGATATAGACGCGCGGCGGACGCGGCGCGTTGGGCGGGCCGAACCGGTCAATCGCCTGGAAGGTATGGGCGGTGAAATTGTTGTTATAGATCGTGTCGTGCAGATAGCTGGCCGAGACACGAAGCTGGCGCTCAGCGCCAAGCTGGAAGCTGCGTTCTGCCTTCAGCGCGAAATTGCTGCCAAGATCGCCATTGCGGTCCAGCGTCTGGCCTGTGCGCAGCATCCGGTCACCACTGGCCAGCGTTGCCGAGACGCGCCAGTCATCACCTACATAGCCCAGCTCGACCACCGGCGAATCCGCCAATGTCCAGAAGAAGTGCTGGTTGATGGTGTGCGTGAACGGATTATAGCCCGTCTGCTCGCCAAAATCGATCGTCTTGCGGCCATAGGCCAGATAGCCGCCGAACACGTCCAGATTGCCCAGCACACCGTAATATTCACGGGCCTGGACCTGACTCTGGTCGCCGGTGAAGGTCACTTCGGAATACTCGTATTGGACATAGCCGGTCAGCCAGTCACCCAGCGTGCCGGTAAAGGCAACACCTGCCGCGTTGACGACAAAATCATCGTTGCGTGTGCCCGGCCCGTGCTGGTTGGGAAACCGGTTCAGGATCGGAAACTTGCCGGCGGAGTCAGTCCGTTCAAAGAAATGGGCGGCCTTTAAATACCCGCTGATCGTCAGCGTGTTGTTTTCAAGCAGATCCGACTGGCGCGCCCGCAGCAGCCAGGCCGCGTCTCCGGTCACGTGCTCCTGCGTATCGGTCATGACCGCGCCAAGCTCGGGATTGACCCGGATATAGCGCCCGAGCGGTGTATAGTCAGACCCGGCTTGCCCAGAATTCTGGGCGAATGCGCCCGCAGCGACAGTGGCCGCAAGAGCGGCCCCGGCAAACAAACTCTTCATTTTACTGGATAACCCCGGATGATTCGCTTGACCGGCCCCGCCCGGCAGAAAGTCTCATAAAGCAAGCAACCTGTTCGTCAATGCAAACCGGCCCAATCGGGCGGTGGCAACGCAGCTCTGGTCCCGCTGCCCGGTTCCAGCTGGACTCGCGGCAACAAAAAGCCCCGGACGTTTCTGTCCGGGGCTCTTCGTTTCATTCAGGACCGTAACGCCTATTCGGCGTCGGCAGCGATTTCCTCGCCGCTCTCCTGATCAACGACTTTCATGGAAAGTTTCACCTTCCCGCGATCGTCAAAGCCCATCAGCTTCACCCAGACCAAATCGCCTTCCTTGACGACGTCGTTGGGATGATTGACGCGTTCGGCTTTCAGCTGCGAGACGTGGACAAGCCCGTCACGCGCACCGAAGAAGTTCACGAAGGCGCCAAAGTCCATGACCTTGACGACCTTGCCCTGATAGATCGCGCCCTGTTCGGGCTCGGCCGTCAGGGAGTGAATCCAGTCGCGGGCCGCCTTGATGGAGCCAGCATCGGACGAGGCGATCTTGATCGTGCCATCGTCTTCCACATTCACCTTGGCACCGGTCTTCTCCACGATCTCGCGGATCACCTTGCCGCCCGTGCCGATGACGTCCCGGATCTTGTCGACCGGGATCTTCATCTGCTCGATGCGCGGAGCCGTATCGGCCAGTTCGCCGCGGGCACCGGTAAGCGCCTTGCTCATCTCACCCAGAATATGGGCACGTCCCGCATGAGCCTGGCTCAGCGCAGTTTCCATGATCTCACGGGTGATACCGGCGATCTTGATGTCCATCTGCAGCGAGGTGATGCCGATTTCCGTGCCGGCCACCTTGAAGTCCATATCACCGAGATGGTCTTCATCGCCGAGAATGTCGGAGAGAACGGCAATACCGTCAGGATCCTTGATCAGACCCATGGCGATACCTGACACCGGGCGGGTGATCGGCACGCCGGCATCCATCAGCGCGAGAGATGAACCGCACACCGTCGCCATCGAGGACGAGCCGTTGGACTCGGTGATCTCGGAGACGAGACGGATCGTGTAGGGGAAGTCCTCTGCGCTCGGCAGAACCGCGCGCATGGCCCGCCAGGCCAGCTTGCCGTGGCCGATTTCGCGGCGGCCCGGAGCCAGACGGAACGAAGTTTCACCAACCGAGTAAGGCGGGAAATTGTAGTGGAGCATGAAACGCTCCTTATACATCCCCGTCAGGTCGTCGATCATCTGCTCGTCTTCGCCGGTGCCCAGCGTGGCGACACACAGAGCCTGGGTTTCACCGCGGGTGAAAAGGGCCGAACCGTGCGTGCGCGGCAGAACGCCCGCTTCGGACACGATCTGGCGCACATCATCCAGCTTGCGGCCATCAATGCGCTTGCCGGTCTTGATGATACCGCCGCGCACGACCGACGCTTCCACGTCTTTGAGCACGCCCTTGAGCGTTGCCAGCGGCACGCCATCGGGGTTGTCTTCAGACTGGCCGAACTCGGCAATCGCCTTGTCCTTGGCCAAGCCGACCGCTGCGTAGCGCTCGGTCTTGTCCTTGATGGTATAGGCCTTGGCAATGTCCTTGCCGACGAGCTTTTGAACCTTGGCCTCCAGCTCGGAATTGTCTTCCGGCACGAAGTCCCAGGGCTCTTTGGCTGCTTTTTCCGCCAGGCGGATGATCATGTCGATCACGGGCTGGAACGCCTCGTGGCCGGCCATCACCGCGCCGAGCATGACCTCTTCGGTCAGCTCCTTGGCTTCCGATTCCACCATCATCACGGCGTCGCCGGTGCCGGCAACCACGAGGTCAAGCTCGGTGTCGTCCATTTCAGCGATGGTAGGGTTGATAATGTAGGCGCCATCCTTGTAGCCCACGCGCGCAGCGCCGATCGGACCCAGGAAGGGCAGGCCGGACAGGACCAGCGCGGCCGACGCACCGACCATGGCGACGATATCAGGATCGTTCTCCATGTCGTGCGACAGCACGGTCAGCATGACCTGCGTGTCGTTCTTGAAGCCTTTGGGGAAGAGCGGGCGGATCGGCCGGTCGATGAGACGCGAGGTCAGCGTCTCCTTGTCGGTCGGACGGCCTTCGCGTTTGAAAAAGCCACCCGGGATCTTGCCGGCGGCGAAGTATTTTTCCTGGTAGTTTACGGTCAGCGGGAAGAAATCCATTCCTTCCTTGACCTGTTTCATCGCCACGGCAGTCGCGAGCACGGTTGTCTCGCCGTAAGTGACCACAACCGATCCGGTTGCCTGGCGGGCCATGCGGCCGGTTTCAATGGTGAGCTGGCGTCCAGCCCAGTCAATCGTCTCTTTTTGAATGTTGAACATGTTCTCTCGTACGTACGGACAGGGCCATGACCATCACGGCCCATAAGGAAACGCCGGTCACCTGGGAGGTGACCGGCGCGAAGGGAAGCCGGGCCTAACGGCGCAGGCCCAGCTTTGCGATCAGGACCCGGTAACGCGGTTCGTCAATACGGGCCAGGTAGTCAAGAAGGCGGCGGCGCTGGGAAACGAGCTTGAGCAGGCCCCGGCGCGAATGGTTGTCCTTCTTGTGTGTCTTGAAATGGCCTGTGAGGTTGGCGATGCGCTCGGAGAGCACGGCCACCTGAACCTCCGGCGAGCCGGTGTCATTGGCCTCACGGGCATATTCCTTGATGAGCGCAGCTTTGCGCTCTGCAGTGATTGACATATCTGTCATCTCCTCAGTGCCGGTCAATTCCGGCCTTGCCAGGGCACCGTCCAGCAAGGTCGGCCTTCATGCGCGCCGCTTATGGACGCAAAGTGCGCCGATAGCAAGGCGTGCAAGGCGATTTCGCCCGTCAATTCCGCGCGAGCTTCAGCCCTGGGCTGGCACAAAGACGCGCCAGGGCAAAAGCTTGCCTGCCTGCAGATCGCCGATGGCCACCGGCTCATCGCCATCCATGGCCAGAACCGAGCGCGAACAGTCCCGGTCGCCAATGACCCGCTCGCAGCGAAGCGCCCGCAAGGCTTCCACCTTGCGCGGCGTGACCACGATCGCGCGCCCCTGCCTGAGGTAGGCCACCTGATCGGGGGTCACCTCCAGTAGCGGCAGATCGCACGCAGCCGCATGCAGCGGCTCCAGCGCTTCGCCCGCGCGGCCTTCGCCTGCGAGCGCGTCCAGTTCGTCCAGCGTGATGGCATTGGTGATGTCAAACGGTCCGACCGCCACACGGCGCAGCGCCGCCACATGGCCTCGTGCGCCCAGCGCCGCCGCGATATCGCGCACCAGGGAGCGCACATAGGTGCCCTTGCCGCACTGCATTTCCAGCACGGCCAAGTCGGCTGACGGCGTGTCGAGCAGGCGCAAGGCATCAATACGCACCGTACGGGCGTCCAGCTCCACCATCTCGCCTGCGCGGGCCAGATCATAAGCGCGCGCGCCATCAATGCGGATCGCCGAATAGGCGGGCGGTATCTGGTCAATCTCACCGATAAAGCGCGGCAATACGGCCTCAATGGCCTCGCGCGCGGGGCGCACATCGCTGGTGGCTGTCACGTCGCCTTCTGCGTCGAGCGTGTCGGTGGAGACCCCCCAGCGGATGGTGAAGCGATAGGTCTTCATCCCGTCCTGCGCGAACGGTACCGTCTTGGTGGCCTCGCCCAGCGCAATCGGCAATAGCCCGGTGGCCAGCGGGTCGAGCGTACCGGCATGGCCGGCTTTGCGGGCATCAAAAATGCGCCGCACGGCGGACACGGCCTGCGTGGAGGTCATCTCGGGGGACTTGTCCAGCAAGACCCAGCCATCGACCGGATTGCCCTTTTTCCTGCGTGCCATGATGTCTTGATTCCCAAAGAACTTCACATTCGTCATTCCCGCGGAGGCGGGAATCCAGAGCAGGCTGCACGGCGTTCGCCGTGAGATCATCTTGACCCCGCTTTCGCGGGGCTGAGGAGGGCGGCCGGCCTCTACTCCAGATCGCGCTTCACCTGCGGGCGCGAGAGGATGTCATCCACATGGGCAGCATCCTCGAATCGGTCATCGCCTTCAAAGCGCAGTTTCGGCGTAAAGCGCAGATCGATCCGCTTGGCGAGCTCGCGCTGGAGATAGCCCGAAGCGTGATTGAGCGCCTTGGCCAGCTTGGACCGGTCGGCCTGGCCCATGGCCGCCACAAACACCGTGGCGTGGCGCAGATCCGGGCTCATGCGTGCCTCGCTGACGGTAACCGGCAGACCGGAAACCGCCGGATCATGTATGGCACCTTCAGCGATAATGTCGGCCAGCGCGCGGCGGACAAGCTCGCCGGCACGCAACTGCCTCTGGGACTGGGATTTCATCGCTCTGGACCTCGTTTCCGCTCGGGGCAGGCCGGGATTGAACCGGGACGCCCGTTGAGAAGGGGGCGGGTGATACGCGCTCGGCAGCGCGCTGGCAAGCGGGTCAGCCGCGCACCACCATGATCGCACCGGCCACAAGCAGGACCACACCGCCAACACGCACCAGATTGGCCGGACGCACATCAAGACCGATCAGGCCGAAATGGTCCATCACCAGCGCCGCGATCAGCTGCGCGGCAATCAGCACGGAGAAGAACGCCCCCACGCCGATCTTCGGTGTCGCCCAGGCCGCCGTGGTGACGAAAAGCGCACCCAGCGCCCCGCCGACGATCCACAGATGGGGCGGCACTGACGCGGCTGTCTCGCGGCTCGGCAATCCGCTGCGCAGCGCAAGCATCGCGACCACGCTCAGCATGACCAACGCGCCGGCGGAAAAATTCACCAGCGCGGCGCGAAATGGCGAGTTCAACAGAGCCGCCAGCTGGGCATTGAAGGCGGGCTGGGTCGCCACGGCGGCGCCAGCGACAACAACCATGAGAATGGGAAAGGCAACAGAGGCGTTCATCCAGTTTCCTTCGTTTCGAGGGCGGTGACGCATCAACGGTATTGCGCCGCCCCCTGTTCCGTTCAGCATGTCACCGGCGCGGCGCCAACAAAAACCCCGGCTGTTGCCAGCCGGGGCATTGTCACTCTGCGTTCAGGGCCGGACAGATCACAGCTTGCGCTCGACCTCCTCGACCGTGAAGCACTCGATCTGGTCACCCTTCTGCAGGTCCTGATAGCCGACAAAGCCCATGCCGCACTCGGTGCCGGCACGCACTTCATTGACCTCGTCCTTGAAGCGCTTGAGCGTCGAGAGCTCCCCTTCATGGATGACCGTATCATTGCGCAGCAGGCGCACACCGCAGCCACGGCGCACCACACCCTCGGTAACGCGGCAACCGGCCACTTTGCCAAGCTTGGTGATATTGAAGACCTCGAGAATTTCCGCGTAACCGATGAAGGTTTCGCGCTTTTCCGGTGTCAGCAGGCCTTCGAGCGTCTTCTTCACGTCATCGATGACATCATAGATGATCGAATAATAGCGGATCTCGACCTTTTCGGCCTCGGCCAGCTCACGCGCCTGCTTGTTGGCCCGCACGTTGAACGCGAAGATCGGCGCACCCGATGCCTTGGCAAGCTGCACATCGGCTTCGGACACACCGCCGGGAGCCGAATGGATAACGCGCGCGCGCACTTCCTCATTGCCCACTTTTTCAAGAGCGCCGGTCAGCGCCTCGGCCGATCCCTGCACGTCCGCCTTGATAAGGATGGGCAGTTCCTGAACCTCGTTCTGTTGCAGGCGCGCCATCATCTGCTCGAGCGACGTGGCGCCACCGCCCGTTCCGGCGGTCTTGTCGCGGCGCTGGCGCATACGGTAATCGACGATTTCGCGGGCTCGGGCCTCGCTTTCCACGACCGAGAAGACCTCGCCCGGATCCGGCGCACCATCCAGACCGAGAATCTCCGCCGGGAGCGACGGACCGGCTTCGGTCATCTGCGCACCGCGCTCATTGGTCAGGGCCCGCACCTTGCCCCACTGGACGCCCGCCACAACGATATCACTGCGTTTCAGGGTGCCGCGCTTGACCAGCACGGTGGCAACCGGCCCCCGGCCCTTGTCAATCTGGCTCTCGATCACGATGCCTTCGGCCGAGCGGTCCGGATTGGCTTTCAGCTCGAGCATCTCTGCCTGCAGCGAAATGGCCTCGGTCAGCTCTTCCAGCCCGATTTTCTTCAGGGCCGAGACGGGGACGGCCTGAACATCGCCGCCCATCGATTCAGTGACAATCTCGTGCTGAAGAAGATTGTTGAGCACCTTGTCCGGGGTCGCATCCGGCTTGTCGATCTTGTTGATGGCGACAATCATCGGCACACCGGCCGCCTTCGCATGATTGATGGCTTCTGCCGTTTGCGGCATCACACCATCATCGGCGGCCACCACCAGAATGACGATATCGGTTGCCTGGGCACCACGGGCGCGCATCGCGGAAAACGCCGCGTGGCCGGGTGTGTCCAGGAAGGTGATCTTTTCACCGGATTTGAGTTGAACCTGATAGGCGCCGATATGCTGGGTGATGCCACCGGCCTCGCCGCCAGCCACATCCGTCGAGCGCAGCGCATCCAGAAGCGATGTCTTGCCGTGGTCGACATGGCCCATAATGGTGACAACCGGGGGACGCGGCTGCTTGGCCTCTTCAGGATCGTCTGCCGAGATGAAGCCTTCTTCCACGTCAGCGTCCGACACCCGCTTCACGCGGTGGCCGAACTCTTCAACGATCAGCTCCGCGTCGTCAGCTTCCAGATAGTCGACAGCACGGACCATCTGGCCCTGCTTCATCAGGAATTTCACGACATCAGCCGCGCGCTCTGCCATACGATTGGCCAGCTCCTGCACCGTGATGCTTTCCGGCACGACCACATCGCGGGCGACCTTCTCGCGTTCGGTGCCACCCTGGGTGCGGCGCTGCTTTTCACGTTCGCGGGCACGGCGCATGGACGCCAGCGAACGCTGACGGCCTTCATCATCCTCAACCAGGTTCTGAATGGTCAGGCGGCCCTTGGGACGGCGCTCGCCGCCATCCTTGGAACGCGCGACAGGCGCTTTGGCTGCCGCGGTGAGCTTCTTCTTGGCACGGCCCTCATCATCGTCACGGTCAGCGCCGCGAACATCGTCCTTGGCACGGGCTTCCTTGTCGACGACCTTGCGCTGGGGCTTGGCGGTATCGGGATCGACCGGGACCGGGATATCGGCCGGGTCGGGAATAGCCACACGCTCGGCCTCGGCCTGCTTGCGGGCCTCGGCCTGCTTGCGCGCGTCTTCCTCGCGCTTGCGCTGGTCTTCCAGCGCCTTGCGGTCTTCTTCAGCCTTGCGCTCAAGCTCGGCTTCCTCAGCCTTTTTCTTGACGTCGCGTTCTTCAGCCTCTGCGCGGGCACGCGCAATGGCACGCTGGCGCCTCACCAGCTCTTCTTCCGACAGCCCCAGCTGCTTGGCCTTGGCAGCCAGCGCAGCGCGCGCCTTGTCAGCATCACTGATGCCGGGCTTGCCCGGCGGCGTGCCGGCTTCCTTGCCCGCAGGCGCACCGGCCGCAGCGCCCGGAGCGATCCGCTTGCGCTTCTTCTCGACGACAACCGCCTTGGAGCGGCCGCGCGCAAAGCTCTGCTGCACGGTGCCCGATCCGGTGCGTGCGCCGAGGGTGAGGGGCTTGCGGCCCGAAGGATTGCGTTCGTCAGCGTCGCTCATAAACGTCTTTCATCGCGGCTCTTGCTATAGAAGGCGTATCGAAGCGCTGCGCCGCAGCAACGCGTCCTGCCCTGTCCATCCGGCTCTGGCGAAAGGCTCGCTAACCTAGCGGCCTTGCCTGCCGTTTCAACTCTCTCGTGCCGGTCGTTCCGGCTTTTGCGGGCTAACCGGCCTGAACCCGGCCAGCTTGCCCATCAGCACACCAAATGTCTCGGCCTCGGGTCCCGGTGCCAGCACCAGATGCACGACGCCCGAGCGCCCCAGTGCTGCCCCAAGCTCCTCGGCGCTGAAGCACATGACCACCGGCACACCGGGCACCGCCGCGTGCGCCAGCTGGTCCAGCTTGCGCCGTCCGTCGGCAGAACCGTCGCTCGCCTCGATCCGCCAGGCGGGTGAAGGCGATCCGGTGATGGCGCCTCTGGCGGCATCATACCCCATTGCGAGCCGTCCCGCGCGCCTCGCGAGCCCCAAAACTGACAAAGCTCTCGCAGCCAGCAGGGTCTCAATCTGGTCATCCAGCCCGTCGGGCACCGACACAGGCGTTTCGAGCGCCCGCTGGAAGGCCCTGCGGCGGACCGCCAGCGCGATGGCCTCCCGGCTTGCGCTGATCCAGGCCCCGCGTCCGGGCAGTTTGGCCAGAATGTCCGGCACCACAGTACCGTCCGGCCCGGCAACAACCCGAACAAGCCTGTCCTCGTGAGCCGTTTCACCGGTCGCGATACAGCGCCTCTCCCGGGGCGTCTTCACGCGGGTTTCCCGTGCGCCGCGGCTCACTTTGTCTCGTCTTCCTCCGCCGTTTCGCTGTCCCCGCCCGCATTGATGAGGGTTTCAAGATCAACGCCCAGACGCTCGGCTTCCGCTTCCAGGGCAGCCAGATCGAACTCGCCATCCTCGGCGGGCTCCGCGTCAGCAGCGTCTTCACCCTGGACGTCGGCTTCCGCTTCGTCTTCGGCCGGCTCTTCAACCGGAAGATCTTCTTCCGAAATCCATCCGGCGGCGACGCGGGCCTTCATGATCATGCGTTCCGCATCGGCCGCGTCGATATCAAACCCGTCCAGAATACCCGGCTCGCGCACACGCTCGCCATCACGGGTTTCGTACCAGCCGCGCAGATCGTCCGGCGTCATGCCGGCCAGATCATCAACCGAGAACACCTCGTTCTCGCCGAACTTGACGGCCATCGGCAGGGTGACGCCCTCAATGGCCAGAACATCGTCTTCTACCCCGAGCTCCTTGCGGCGGGCATCCTGCTCGGAAGCCTGACGGTCGAGGAATTCGCGCGCACGCGTCTGGATCTCTTCAGCCGTCTCCTCGTCAAAGCCCTCGATAGCCGCGATCTCGTCCATCTCGACAAAGGCAAGATCCTCGACATCGGTGAAGCCCTCGGTGGCCAGAAGCTGGGCAATGACCTCGTCAACATCAAGGGCTTCCATAAACAGCGCCGTGCGTTCGGTGAACTCTTTCTGGCGGCGCTCGCTCTCTTCAACCTCGGTCAGGATATCAATGGACCAGCCGGTCAGCTGGCTGGCGAGGCGCACATTCTGGCCCCGGCGGCCAATAGCCAGCGAAAGCTGGTCATCAGGCACGACCACTTCAATGCGCTGGTTTTCCTCATCCAGCACCACCTTGGCCACTTCAGCCGGTTGCAGGGCGTTGACGATGAAGGTCGCCGGATCCGGGTTCCACGGGATGATGTCGATCTTCTCGCCCGCCAGCTCGTTGACCACCGCCTGAACGCGGCTGCCGCGCATGCCCACGCACGCGCCCACAGGGTCGATGGAGCTGTCATTGGAGATGACGGCGATTTTCGCCCGGCTGCCGGGGTCACGCGCCACGCGCGGTATTTCGATAATGCCTTCATAGACTTCCGGCACTTCCTGCGCGAACAGGGCAGCCATGAAATCAGGATGCGCGCGCGACAGGAAAATCTGCGGGCCGCGCACCTCGGTGCGTACATCGTAGATATAAGCGCGCACGCGGTCATTAGGCTGCAGCGCTTCACGCGGGATGGCGTCATTGCGGCGGATAATGCCTTCGGCCTTGCCCAGATCGATGATCGCATTGCCGTATTCGACGCGCTTGACGATACCGTTGATGATCTCGCCGATACGGTCCTTGTACTCTTCGTACTGACGCTCGCGCTCGGCCTCGCGCACTTTCTGCGTGATCACCTGCTTGGCGGTCTGGGACGCGACGCGGCCAAATTCGATCGGAGGAAGCTCCTCCTCGAACACGGTGCCGATTTCAGCGTTCGGATCCATGGTCCTGGCTTCTTCCAAGCTGATCTCCTGGGAGTCGTTCTCGACCTCTTCCACCACCGTGGTGTGGCGCGTCAGCTTCATCTCGCCGGTCTTGGGATGAATGGAGCAGCGAATATCCAGCTCGCTGCCATAGCGCGAGCGCGCCGCTTTCTGGATCGCTTCCTCGATAGCGGCGAGCACGAGCGGCTCGTCAATCATCTTTTCCTGCGCGACCGCGCGGGCGATCTGAAGAAGTTCCAGCCTGTTGGCACTGACCCCGATGGCCATGATGAGTATCCTGTTATCTGTTGGTCTTTAAGGGTTTACTTGTCTTGTGTGTCGTCATTCACAGTGTCGGCCCCATCCGTCCAGACCGGGGCCTCGCCGCCTCGCCCTTTCAGGGACTCGGCAATGAGCGCATCGGTCAGGACCAGACGCGCCTCGGCAATCCAGTCAAACGGCAGCATGGCGGTCTCGTCCTCGCCCTCGAGGTCGATCAGCACATTCGCGCCTTCAATCCCGGCCAGAACGCCGCGAAAGCGCTTGCGGTTCTCCACCAGCCGGTCCAGCTCGATCTTGGCCTCAAACCCTTCCCAGCGCTCAAAATGCGCAAGCATGGTCAGCGGCCGGTCAATGCCGGGCGAGGACACTTCCAGCACGTATTCACCCGAAATCGGATCATTGGTCTCGAACACTTCGGACAGGGCGCGCGACAGGCGTGCGCAATCTTCCACATCCATCGTGCCATCGGCTTTCTCGGCCATGATCTGCACGGTCTGGCGCTTGCCCGACAGAACGCGGATGCGCACAATCTCATAGCCGAGCGCCTGCGCAACCGGATCGGCCTGCGCGGCGATGATCTCGTCCTGGCGATTGCGTGTTCTCAACCAAGGGCTCCGAAAGGCAAGGGCGGCCAATAGGCAATGAAAAAGGCGGCCCCCGGTAGAGAGCCGCCCGATAGTGCCATCCGGCACATCGAACCTGATGAACGCGCTTATACGCGCCTGAAGGCCTGAATGCAATGGGGGTGGGCGGCTGGCTTGACCCCTCACCAGGAAATATGGCGCTCTTTGGCAATGTCGCTACGTGTCTTTGCCGCCTTGCCCGTACCGGAGGAAATCTGCGAACGCGTCACGCCGCTCCTGAAAGGCGTGCCGGGTGCAAAATGGCGCCCGGAGGAAAACTTCCACATCACGCTGGCCTATTACGGCGAGTGGCCCGAAGACATAATCGCCGAGCTGGACCATGAACTTTCGCTGATCCGTGTGGCGCCGTTCGATCTACGCCTGAAAGGCACCGGCCATTTCGGCAAGGCAAACCCCACCCAGCTCTGGCTGGGCGTCGATGGCGGCGAGCCGCTGGAGCGCCTGGCCCGCCAGTGCCACCGCGCGGGGGTAAAGGCGGGTATGGAGATGGAGAAGCGCAGCTACACGCCGCATCTGACCGTTGCCTATCTAAACATGGCCGAGATCAGGCGCGTGCAGAGATTTGAAGAACGGCTTAACTTATGGACGTCAGAGCCTTTCCTGGCCGACCGCTTCCACCTCTACTCCAGCCATGCCCGTGGCCGCGGCCCCAACGCCTATGAGATCGAAGCGGAATATCCGCTGGAAGGGTGAGACTGCACAGCCTCAGATCCGCTTGATCAGCCCGTCCACGCCCTTCTCGATCAGGTCCAGCGCGTGCTCGAACGCCTTGTCGTCGCCATAGAACGGGTCGGGCACATCGCGGCCCGCCAACCCCACTGACCAGTCCATCAGCATGGAGACAGGGCGTTCTTCCAGACGGCGCGCGTCGCGCGCGGTCACCAGCCAGCGCTTGTGACCGGCGTCCATGCCGATAATATGGTCAAAACGGTCAAAATCATCGTCACTGATGGCCCGCGCGCGCTGGTCTGAAATGTCATAGCCGCGCCGGGCTGCCGCCTCGGCAGCACGCGGGTCGGGCGCCTCGCCGGCATGCCAGTCTCCGGTTCCGGCAGAATCCAACACCATCGCCTTGCCCAGCTTTGCCGCTACCGTCTCGGCCACGCCCTGCGCCATGGGCGAGCGGCATATATTGCCCGTGCAGACAAAAAGCACCGATACGGTCCTGCGATTCATGGCGTGTTCTACCCCCTCGTGAGCCTTGAAATGCCCGCCAGAAGGATAAGCCACGCGCCCGATTCCGCCAGCCAAAGCGCGTATTTGGGTTAGCGGGCCGCTAACCGGCCACTTTTGCACGCCCCTCGACCAAAGCGTCAACAACGCCCGGATCAGCCAGTGTCGAGGTGTCACCCAGCGATCCCAGCTCGTTCTCGGCAATCTTGCGCAAGATGCGCCGCATGATCTTGCCCGAGCGCGTCTTGGGCAGTCCGGGCGTGAACTGGATCACATCCGGGCTGGCGACGGGGCCGATTTCCTTGCGCACCTGGTCCTTGAGCGCCTGTTCAAGCTCCGGCGTGGCCTCTACACCCTCATTGAGCGTGACATAGCACCAAACGCCCTGACCCTTGATGTCATGGGGATAGCCAACCACCGCCGCCTCGGCGACATCAGGGTGAAGCACAAGCGCGCTTTCAATCTCTGCGGTACCCAGCCGGTGGCCGGACACGTTGAGCACATCATCCACGCGGCCGGTAATCCACCAGTATCCCTCCTCGTCGCGGCGCGCACCGTCGCCTGTGAAGTAATAGCCCGGATAGGTGGAGAAATACGTATCGAAGAAGCGCTGCTGGTCACCGTAAACGCCGCGCATCTGGCCGGGCCATGAGCCCAGCAGCACCAGATTGCCTTGCGCCGCGCTGCCGTCGGGCAGGCGCTTGCCCTCATTGTCGACAAGGGCAGGGCGCACCCCGAACATGGGAAAACCCGCCGATCCGGGCTTGAGATCATGCGCGCCGGGAAGCGGCGTGATCAGATGCCCGCCGGTTTCGGTCTGCCACCAGGTGTCCACAATCGGGCAATGCCCGTCGCCTACCGTCTTGTGATACCAGCGCCAGGCTTCCGGATTGATTGGCTCTCCCACCGTGCCGAGCAGGCGCAAGGATGAGCGGTCATGCTTCTCCACCGGTCCGTCGCCCAGACGCATCAGCGCCCGGATCGCGGTCGGCGCCGTGTAGAAGACGGAGACTTTATGCTTTTCAATCACCTGCCAGAAGCGCGAGGCATCCGGCCAGGTCGGCACGCCCTCGAACATCAGGCTCGTCGCGCCGTTCGCCAGCGGCCCGTAGACGATATAGGAATGGCCCGTCACCCAGCCGATATCGGCGGTGCACCAGAAGATATCGTCTTCCTTCGCATCAAAGGTCAGTGCGTGGGTCATCGCCGCCCACAACAGATACCCGCCCGTGGTATGCAGCACGCCCTTGGGTTTTCCGGTGGACCCTGACGTGTAGAGGATGAACATCGGGTCTTCCGCGTTCATCGGTTCGGGCTCGCAATGCGCATCCACCTGGATGGACAGGTCGTGATACCAGTAGTCGCGCCCCTCCTCCCAGTGGACCGGCGCGCCGGTATGTTTCACGCACAGCACGCGCTTCACGCCCGGCGCGGATTTCAGCGCCGCATCGACATTATCCTTTAGCGCAACCGCCTTGCCGCCGCGCACACCCTGGTCGGCGGTGATGACAAACTCGCTCTGGCAGTCATTGATCCGCCCGGCCAGCGCATCGGGCGAGAAGCCGCCAAACACCACCGAATGCACCGCGCCGATGCGCGTGCAGGCCAGCATGGCATAGACCGCCTGCGGGATCATCGGCATGTAGAGCGTGACCCGGTCGCCCTTCTTCACGCCCAGCATTTTCAGAACATTGGCAAACCGGCAGACATGGTCATGCAGCTGGCGGTAGGTGATGGAATGGTGGTGGGCGGGGTGGTCGCCCTCCCAGATCAGGGCCGGCTTGCTCGCGCGGGTGTCCAGATGACGGTCAATGCAGTTCACCGAGACATTCAGGATGCCATCCTCGAACCAGCGAATGCGGAAATCATCCTTGTGAAAGGACACATCGGAGATTTTCTCCGGCATACGCACCCATTTCAGGCGTTTCAGCTCCTCGCGCCAGAACGTATCCGGCTCCGCGATGGAGCGCGCATAGAGGGTCTTGTAGCGCTCCGCATTCATGTCCGTGCCTGAAAAGCTGGAGGCTACCGGAATGATCTCGTCGGACATGGAACTCATCCTCGCTTTCCCGCTTTGTGACTATGCCAAGACAAGCTTGGCCGATAGACCGCGAACGGTGCAAGCGCGCGCACCATGTTGCCGCCAGTTCGCCTTTATGCGCCTCTCCTCTTGCAAGCGGGGCCGGGATGCGTTGATCTCCGCCACCTGAACGCCCTTACCCCGCTGGAGTGGATGGAAGATGCAGCTGAACACGTCGTCCTGGCCGGAAATCGAAGCCTATCTGAAAAAGTCCAAAGGCATCGTCATCCCGATTGGCTCTATCGAGCAGCACGGGCCAAACGGTTTGCTGGGTACCGACGCGATCTGTCCGGAAGTGATCGCGAAAGCAGCCGGCGACGAGGCAGGTTTTCTGGTCGGCCCCACCTTCTCGGTCGGCTCCGCCCAGCACCATCTGGGCTTTAATGGAACGATCACGCTGCGTCCGACGACCATGATTGCCGCACTCAATGACTGGATCGACAGCCTGCACCGGCATGGCTTCAAGCGCATCTTCCTGCTCAACGGCCATGGCGGCAATATCACCACCATCGATGCGGCGTTTGTGGAGAGCTATGCGGCCTGGTCACTTGATGGCGAGGCCTGCCCCTACAAGCTCAAACAGACCTCCTGGTGGATGTTTCAGGAAGTGGCCGATGTCTGCAAGGAGATCTTCCCGCAAGGCGATGGCAGCCACGCCACGGCGTCTGAAGTCGCCGTCACCTACCACGCCTATCCCGACGCGGTGAAAGATGTGGTGATGACCCCGAAAATCGCACCGGAAGGCCGGTTCACCGACGCAGCAGACTATCGCAAGAACTTTCCCGATGGCCGGATCGGATCTGACCCGTCGCAGGCAACGCCGGAAAAGGGAAAGCGCATCGTCGAAGTTGCCAGCAAGGCGCTTATCCGTGAGGTCGAAGCCTTCTTCGCAAGCTGATACCCGCCCGCTTTGCGTGACAGGCGCGGCGCGCACGCCTATATCGGCGTCATGACAGCGTCCGCGCCCCTATCAACCGCTGAAGACACCGCCGTTCAGACCGGACCGGGCCGGATGAACCCGGCTGACTCCCAGCGCATCAATTCGATGGCGACCGCCCTGTCGGTCAGCGTGGCGCTGATTCTGGTTGGTGCCAAGCTTGCCGCCTGGGCAGCATCGGGCTCTATTGCCCTGCTCGCCAGCTTTTTTGACTCCCTGCTCGATCTGGCTGCCTCCATCACCGCCTTCCTGGCGGTGCGCTATGCCGCCCGCCCGGCGGACAATGAGCACCGCTTCGGACACGGCAAGGCGGAAGCCTTTTCGAGCCTGCTCCAGGCCGTGCTGGTGGCCGCCTCTGCGGTATTCCTGTTTTTCGAAGGCACGCGCCGTCTGATAGACCCTGAGCCGGTTGAGGCCGGCGGCTGGGCGCTCGGCGTCATGGTATTGTCGGTGCTGCTGACGCTGGGGCTGATCCGGATGCAGACCCTGGTGATCCGGCGCACCGGCTCGATTGCGGTCACCGGCGACCGCGCGCACTATTCTGCCGACTTGCTGTCCAATATCGCCGTGATGGGCGGTGTTGCGATTGCCGTGTTCGCAGGGTTGGAGCGCGCCGATCCGGTTCTGGCCCTGTTTGTCGGTGCGCTGCTGGCGAAATCAGCCTTCGAGCTGGGACGCGATTCGGTCAACCAGCTTCTCGACCGCGAACTTCCGGACGCCACGCGCGCGCATATCGCAGCCCTGCTGACCGATGATCCGCGCGTGCTGGGCGTGCATGAGCTGCGCACCCGCGCGGCCGGGCCACTCATCCATATTCAGGTCCATATGGACCTTGACCCGTTCCAGACACTCAAACAGGCCCACGATGTCGTGGTGGCCGCCGAGATGCGCGTTCTGGCCCATTACCCGGCAGCAGATCTGCTGATCCATTCCGACCCCAAAGGTTATGGCGAGGCGCACGGGCGCGGCTTTTTCGATGCCGACCCGGAGCCCCATGATGGCGGGGCGCGCTGAAAGCGCGCTTAAACAGCCGCGCAAAGCGCACTAGCGTCTTTGACCATGTTCATTTTGCACCACTGGCCCCTTGATCCCTGGTCGCGGCAGGCGCGTCTTGCGCTCGCGGAGAAAAAGTGCGCCGTGGAGCTGCGCTTCCAGCGTGTCTGGGAGCCCGAGGACGCCTTTTTTGACCTCAACCCGTCCGGTCTCACACCGGTTCTGGAAGACCGTTCGGGCGACACGCCGCTGGTCATCGTGCAGGCCGATGCGATCTTGGCCCATCTGGAAGAAACCCGCCGCGACCCGCCGCTTCTGCCCGCTGACCAGGCCGGGCGCGCCGAGGTGCGCCGCCTTGTCACCTGGTTTGACCGCAAGTTCGACGCCGAGGTGAACGCTTATCTGCTGCACGAGAAGCTGGAAAAGCGCATGCAGAATCTGGGCTCGCCCGACGCGGCCATGATCCGGGCCGGGCGCGACTATCTGCGCGCGCATCTCGATTATATGAGCATGTTGCTGGAGCGCCGCGACGGGCTGGCCGGGCCGCGCTTCTCGCTGGCCGATCTGGTCGCGGCGGCGCATCTGTCCTGCGTCGATTATCTGGGCGATGTGCCCTGGGACAGCTTTCCGGCGGCCAAAGCCTGGTATGAGCGCATCAAGTGCCGCCCGTCCTTCCGCTCCTTGCTGGATGACCGCCTGCCGGGCCTGCCGCCCGCGCGCTGGTATGCCGATCTGGATTTTTAAGGGCGCTGGCTCACCGCAAGTTACTCTTCGAACCACTCAGTCCAACGCTTGTCGTGGATATCTGAGGTTTCTCCCCCCGCTTGCGGGGGGAGTGGCCCGAAGGGCCGAGGGGGG
>LJSH01000004.1:0-50020 GCA_001314625.1 Oceanicaulis sp. HLUCCA04 | reverse complement strand
CCCCTCCGTCTGGCAAGCCAGACACCTCCCCCGTGAACGGGGGAGGAAACCAGCATTGCTACCGGTGCACACCCTGTGCCCCTATCGCCACACCCGTTAACCACAATGCCACAGTTCTTCATGCCAGCGCTTGGCCACAATACCGTGCAGGTGTAACACGCTGACCTTACTAACGGCACTTGCCGCCCATAGGAGGTCTCGTCTGACCCATGCGATCTGAAATCTGGAGCGCCCTCTCGCGCACGCGGTAGCGCGGCTTGAAGGCACCGGGCTTGCCTGCCGAAAGGCCGCAATCCTGCGTAACGCTTCTCCTTGCCGCCTCTGCTTCGCATTCCTTTTCAGACCTGATGATCTGCGCGGCGTGTCAGACCGGCATGCAGATCCCGCTTTCGAGACGATCATGACCGAAGATTTCGACGATGACGCGCGCGCGCCGCGTGTCCTGTCCAACACCGCTGTGCTGGCTTTTCTCCTGCGTCAGTGGATGCGCCGTCCGTGGTTTTTCTCGGCGCTGGCAGGGTTCACCCTGATCGCCACCGCCGTGGATGTGTTCATTCCCGTCGCCGCCGGACGCCTCATCGATTCCATGGCACCGGGCAGTGATGGCGGGCACTGGATGGCGTTCGCGCTGTTTCTGGGCCTGGCGATTGCCTTCAACGCCCTGCGCCAGATCGCCGTGCGCTTCGAGATACGCTTTTCCAGCGCCAACATGGCCGACATGACGACGGAGTCCTTTGCCCGCGTGCAACGCTTCGCGCTTGACTGGCATGCCAACACATTTGCCGGCTCGGTCGTGCGCAAGATCACGCGCGGCATGTGGGCCTATGACACGATCACGGCGACGCTCTGGTTCGGGCTGATCCCGTCCGTTCTCGTGATGGCAGGTCTGAGCGTCTACATGCTGTTTACCTGGCCGTTGGTCGGCCTTTATGCGCTCGCCGTCACGGTCATTTTCATCACCGTCTCTGTGCTGATGTCGACGCTCTATGTGCGCCCGCAGAACCTGCGTTCCAATCGGCTGGATTCAGAGCTGGGCGGCGCGGTCGCCGACGCCGTATCGGGCATTGCCACGGTGAAGAGCTTTGGCGCGGAAGCGCGCGAGGATCAGCGTTTTCAAAGCCTTGCATGGCGCTGGCGCGGCGAGGTGAAGAAGACCTGGCTGCGCTTTGTGAACACCTGGCTGGTCCAGATCATCGCCGTTCTGGCCTTGCAGGCCGGCCTGACGGGCCTTCTGATCTGGTTGTGGCAGCGCGGCGAGGCGAGCCCCGGCGCCGTCGTGTTTACCATCACCGCCTTCATGCTGATGGCAGGCTATATGCGCCGCTTTGGCGAAGAGGTGCAGAACATCCAGCGCGGTCTGGACGAGATTCAGGACATCGCCGCCTACGCCTTGCAGGAGGCGCAAATCGCCGATGCACCGGACGCGCCGGACTTTGTGCCGGGCCCCGGCCAGATCAGCTTTGACCGGGTCCGTTTCACCTATGCCGGACAGCACCGTCCGCTCTACGAGAATTTCTCGCTGGATATCTCCGCTGGCGAGAAAGTGGCCCTCGTCGGGCCGACCGGGTCTGGCAAATCCACCTTCGTGAAGCTGGTCCAGCGGCTCTACGATGTGGATGAAGGGGCCATTCGCATTGACGGTCAGGATGTGCGCGCCGTAGCACAGATGAGCCTGCGCCGCGCGATTGCGCTGGTGCCACAGGACCCGGCCCTGTTCCACCGCACCATTGCGGAGAATATCGCCTATGCCCGGCCCGACGCGCCGATGGACCAGATCATCGAGGCCGCGCGGCGTGCCCGCGCCCATGATTTCATCACCCGTCTGCCGGGCGGCTATGAGACCCTTGTGGGCGAGCGGGGCGTGAAGCTGTCCGGCGGCGAGCGCCAGCGCGTGGCGATTGCCCGCGCGGTGCTGGCCGATGCGCCGATCCTGATCTTCGATGAAGCCACGTCCAGTCTCGACAACGAGACCGAGCGCGACGTGCAGGAGGCCATGGCCGATGTGATGGCCGGGCGCACCGGCATCGTCATCGCCCACCGCCTGTCCACCATTCGCGACGCCGACCGCATTCTGGTCTTCAATGAGGGCCGCATTGTCGAGCAGGGGACACATCGTGAACTGAGCGCGCAGGGCGAGGGCGTCTATGCGCGCCTGGCCGCGCTGGCAGCAGCGGAGTAGAGGCCATGCTGATCAGACCTGAGACCGAGCCGGATCACGCGCGCGTCCACGCCCTGATCAGCGCCGCCTTCCAGCGCGATGACGAGGCCCGGTTGGTGGATCTTTTGAGAGCCAAGCATGGTGATGCCGCAATCTCGCTGGTAGCCGATGTGCCCGGCAGTGATCTTGCCGGGCATATCATGCTCTCGCCCGTCGCCATTCTGGATGAGAGGGGCAGCGTGGTTCGCGAAGGGCTGGCGCTGGCCCCTGTCAGTGTGGATCCGGCAGGCCAGCGCAGCGGTGTCGGCTCCGCGCTGTGCCGTTCGGCGCTGTCGTGTGCGCAGGCGCGCGGCACGCCCTTTGTGGTGCTGATCGGCCATCCGGCCTACTATCCGCGCTTCGGATTTGTGCCCGCCGGCCCGCTGGGCATCCAATGCCCTTATGACGGCGTGCCTGAAGAGGCCTTCATGATCGCAAGGCTGGACCGCGCCGCGATGGAGGAGGTCAGGGGCACAGTGCGCTTCGATCCGGTGTTTGAGGGATTGTGAGCCCACACGACAAGGGCATTTCCCTTATCGCGGCGAAGCTGCTATAGCGCCGCGCTGAAAGGGTGACGGGCAGGCTGCCCGCGCCTGATGTTTTTATGGGGCGCAGCGAGACTGTCTTCCGCGCGCCTGGCGAGGCCTTCCATGACGCTGCCTGATACCATCCACCCCGCGCTGCGCGCAGCGCTGGCGCGCAAGGGATATGAGACGCTGACCGACGTGCAGGACGCGGTCTTGCGCGATGACGCCCTAGGCCGCGATCTTCTGGTCTCTGCCCAGACCGGATCAGGCAAGACGGTGGCATTCGGCATGGCGATGGCCGCCAATCTGCTGGGTGACGCCGCGACACTGCCGCATGCGCAAAGCCCCCTGGCGCTGGTAATCGCACCGACGCGCGAACTGGCCCTGCAGGTCCAGCGAGAACTGGCCTGGCTCTATGCCGATGCCGGCGCGCGTATAGCTTCGGCGGTCGGCGGCATGGATCCGCGCGCGGAACGCCGGGCCATGGAGCGCGGCGCACACATCATTGTCGGCACGCCTGGACGCCTCAAGGACCATATCGAGCGCGGCGCGCTGGACCTGTCTGCCATCCGCGCCATCGTACTGGACGAAGCCGACGAGATGCTCGATTTCGGCTTCCGCGAAGACCTTGAGTTCATTCTCGGATCGGCCCCGCAGGAACGGCGCACCTTGCTGTTTTCTGCAACCGTCTCGAAAGAGATCGCCCGCATCGCGCAGACCTATCAGTCTGACGCGCTGCGTATCTCCACGATCAGCCATGGCAGCCAGCACGCCGATATCGCCTATGTCGTGCACGCGGTTGCGCCGCGCGACCGGGAAAACGCGGTAATCAACGTGCTGCGCTATCACGGCGCGCCGCGCGCGCTGGTGTTTTGCGGTACGCGCGAGGGCGTGAACCGCATGGCGGCGCGCCTGCATAATCGCGGTTTTGCTTCGGTGGCGCTGTCAGGCGAGCTGAGTCAGGCCGAACGCACCAAGGCGCTGCAATCGCTGCGTGATGGCCGCGCGGCCGTGTGTGTGGCAACCGACGTGGCCGCGCGCGGGATTGACCTGCCCGGCCTTGATCTGGTCGTCCATGCCGACCTGCCCAATAATGGCGAGACCCTGCTGCACCGTTCAGGCCGCACCGGGCGCGCCGGGGCAAAGGGCATCAGCGTTCTGGTGGCGGGCTTCAACCAGAGGGGCCGCGCCACGCGGCTCTTGCGCGATGCCAGGCTGGACGCCGAATGGATGGACGCGCCGGACGCCGAAGCCGTGCGCGCCAAAGACCGAGAGCGGCTGGGTGAACTGCCCGCCTTTGCCGACGAAATCGATGAGGACCGGCTGGCCGAGGCGCGCGAAATCATTGAGCGTTTCGGCGCTGAACGCATCGCGCTTGCCTTCCTGACCGAGCTGGAACGCCGCCTGCCTGCGCCGGAAGATCTGGGTGCCGATACCGGCCCGGTGCGGCGCGATGAGCGCACCGCGCGCGACCGCAGCGAGCCGTTCGAGCGGCGTGAACGCACACCGCGCCCGCCGCGTGCGGGCTTTGAACCGGGCGTCTGGTTTGAGGTCGATATCGGCCGCCGCCAGCGCGCCGAGCCGCGCTGGCTGGTCCCCATGATCTGCCGTCTGGGTGATGTCACAGGACGTGATATCGGCGCGATCGATATTGGCGAAGTGGCGACCCGTTTCGAGATCACCGCCTCCCAGGTCGAGCATTTCGAAAAGGCGCTGGGCGGCCCGCGTGAACGCGACCAGAATGTCGTGGTCAAGCGCGCTGGCGAGACGCCTCTGCAGCCTGCCAACCCGGATGCGCCGCCGACCCGCCAGCGCCCGCCCCGTGATGCCCGCCCCGGCCGCCATGAGCGCTTCGCGCGCAAGGCAGACCGCGACGAGGAAAAGCTCTACGAGGACAAACCGCCCGCACCAACGGTCAACATCAAGCCGATCCGCGAAGGCAAGAAGCCGGACGGGCCGCACAAGGCCGGCAAACCCTACAAGGGCGACAAGCCTTTCCGTAAGGACAAGGCATCAACCGGTGACCGGCCTGCCCGTACAGGCAAGCCCGGTGCCGACACCAGACCCGCTGGCGGCAAGCCCGCCGGAGCGGGAAAACCCTACAAGCCGGACGGCAAGACGGGCGGCGATGCGACCCTGAAACGCGTGAAGCGCAAGCCGCGCAAGGACAGCTAGCCCACACCGGCGATGACGGCCTGAACTTTCAGCGCCTGCACGGTCTCGCGCACATCATGGACGCGCACCATGCGGACGCCGGAGCGCGCGGCATGGAGGGCGGCGGCAATTGAGCCGCCCAGACGACCATCCGCGGGAGCGTCATCGTCCACCGCCGCAATGAAGCGCTTGCGTGAAGCGCCAAAAAGGGTCGCGAAGCCATGGGAAGCAAGGCGCGGCAAGGCTGCCATCAGGGCCAGATTGTGCGCGGGCGTCTTGCCAAAGCCGATCCCTGGATCAAGCCATATGTTTTCCCGTGAAACACCCGCGCTCATGACGCGCTCTGCCCGCTCCAGCAGGAAGGCCTCCACCTCGGCCACAACATCCTCATAATGCGGGTTTGCCTGCATGGTCCGCGGTTCGCCCTGCATGTGCATCAGGCAGGCCGCGCAGCCCAGCTCTGCGGCCATTTTCGGCGCACCGGACGCTCGCAAGGCGTTGACATCATTCCACATCACCGCGCCCGCTTTCACGGCCTGCCGCGCGATCTCAGGCTTCATGGTGTCGATAGATAGCGGGACGCCTGCACCTGCCAGCGCCTCGATCACGGGGATCACACGCGCCAGCTCATCGGTTTCGCTCACCGGCTGGGCGCCGGGCCGCGTGCTTTCTCCGCCAATATCGAGCCAGTCCGCCCCGGCGGCGATCAGCGCCCGGCCATGCGCGATGGCGGCGTTGGTATCTGAATGCTGTCCGCCATCGGAAAAGCTGTCCGGCGTGACATTGACGATGCCCATGACCAGGGCACGCGGTTCCATCATAGTGGCTCCGCCGCGCTGTCCGGCCCGTCCGCATTACCCGGGGTGTCCGAAGTGTCTGGAGTGTCTGGAGTATCCGGCCCGTCCGAACCCTCCTCGCCCTCATCACGAATGCGCACAAAGCTGTAGGGCATGGCAGTGCCCGGCACGCGGAACACGATTGTATTGTCCTCCATCGTGCCCTGTTCGCGATAGGTCAGGCTGTTGCCCAGCGCCCGTATGCTGGCGTGGATACGCATCGGCGTCCCGGACTGCGCAGTGATCGCGCAGGTTTCGGGGTCCACGGTGAAATAATATCCAACGTGGGCGGCATTTTGTGCCTCGGCCAGGCAGCCTTCAGGGTATCCGATCAGGTCCTCGGCACTCAGATCTGCGAAGGCGCCCGGTTCCTGGCCCCGTCCTTCGTACGGCGCCGGATCGCGAAAAGTGAAGAAATCAAAGCCGGCCAGCCCGCCTGCCTCGTCCTCACGCAGCACCCAGATGCGCTGGCGGCTGATCGCGCCGTCCTCGTCGCCTGAACGCCACTCCACATAGATGACATGCTCGCCCAGCTGCGGCGCCTCGACGAGCGTGTGCGTGGCAAATTGCAGATCCAGCCATTCGTGTGCGTCCCCCGCGACCGGTTCGCGCTCGCGTTCCGGCCCGGCATTGTCCCATTGGCGCTGGTTGGAAAAGCGCCCTGTCAGGAACCCGGCGGCATGGGCGGGGTTGCCATGGACGGGCTCTGCGGCTTCTGCCGCCGGTTCCTCGGGCTGAAGAAGGGCAAGAGACAAGGCGGCAAGTAGCATCATGGTTATGGTCTTTCCATCAGATGACTGCGCGATTGCACCATTTTCCGGCGCCGCATGGCAAGTTGCCGGAACGCATCGGCACAGCCTCGCCGTGAGAAAGGCTGACGCGGCAGCGCCGGTCCATGCTATGAGCGCTGCTGATTATCAGCGTCCGGGAGGGTGCCCTTGACCTCAGGGTCCGACGACATCAGCAACGAGACGTCCGCGCCGCGCTATGTGTGGCTTGCCGAAACGCTGAAAAAACGTATCGCCGCCAATGACCCGCCTGTCGGCAAGCTGCTGCCGACCGAACATGCTTTGTGCGAGACCTATAATGTCTCCCGGCACACCGCCCGCGAGGCCCTGCGCCTGCTGGCCGAGGCCGGGCTTATCGTGCGCCGGCGCGGAGCCGGCACACTAGTCATCGCAACCGAGAGCAAGGCCGCGTTCTCGCAGCGCCTCGGCAATGTCGATGATCTGATGCAATATGCGCGCGATGCGCGCCTTATCCCCGACGCCACCGCCATGGTTGCGCTGGAATCCCATCTGGCCCGCACGCTCGGCGTTGCTCCGGGCGGGGAATATATGCGCGTGTCGGGGTTGCGGGCCGTGCCTGGCGAGCCGCCACTGGCCCTTACCGACATCTATATCCGCGCCGACCTTGCCCCTCCGGTGGAAAAACTGGTCGAGATGAACGGGCTGATCATTGAATGGATTGCCAGCGCGCACGGTGTGGCCACCGCGCGGGTGGATCAGGCGATCCTGGCCGGCGCCCTGACCGAGCGTGAAGCAGCAAGCCTGGACTGTGAAGCCGGGGCCGCCGCGCTGCGCACGCGGCGGCGCTATTATGACAAGAGCGGACGGGTCATCGCGCTGTCCGATACCGTCCATCCGGGCAATCGTTTTGTCTATGAAATGACCCTGCTGCGCGAGACCGACAGCTAGAGGATACCCGTCAGGTCGAGCGCGCCTTCCATCTCGACCGGCCCCGACAGATGGACATGCCCGTCCGCATCCCAGCGCGCAGACAACTCACCGCCATCCGCGATAATGGCGGCCTCACGCCCTGTCAGACCGCGCCGGTTGGCCGCCACCAGGGCCGCGCACGCCCCCGTCCCGCAGGCCAGTGTCAGCCCCGCACCGCGCTCCCACACCTTCAGCCTGATGGTCTGGCGGTCGATGGTCTGCGCAAAGCCCGCATTCACCCGCTCAGGAAAGAGCGGGTCATGCTCAATTTTCGGGCCGATTTCGGCCAGCGGCAGCGCAGTGACATCATCAACGAAGAACACAGCATGGGGATTACCCATCGAGACCGCGCCCGGACCTTCCAGCACGGCGCCGCCGGGCAATGCCACGCTATAGTCGAGCTGCACCGTATCCATAGGTCGGGCCAGCGGAATTTCCTGCCAGCGCAGTCGCGGCTGGCCAAGATCGACCTCGACAGTGCCGCCCTCCAGCCTGCGCGCGCCCAGCACGCCGCCCTTGGAGGCCAGTGTCAGGCGTGACTGGCTGGTATCTTCAAATATCAGCCAGGCCGCCGCGCGCGTACCGTTGCCGCATGCGCCCACCTCGCCGCCATCGGCGTTCCAGACACGCAAATGGGCGTCGGCAACATTGTGGTCTTCCAGACCCATGATCTGGTCGAACGGATGGTGCGCATGCAGGTTCGCCACCTGCTGACGGGACAGGTGCAGCCCGCCACGCCGGTCACGCGCATCTATGACGATGAAGGCGTTTCCCGCCCCGTTCATGGCAAAGGCTTTCATGGATCCAGCCGATACGCTCCATCGCCCCGGCCCGCAAGAGGGCAGGCAAGCTTTCCGGTTTGTAATGTATCGGGCTTTGACGCCTGCATGGCATCGGCGTTCAATGCGCGCCAGTCCGTTAATTTGGGGGAATATGAATTCCATGAACTTGCACAGAGCTGCCCTGATGGTTGCCGGCTCGGCCCTGATACTGGCCGCCTGCGAACCCGCCGGTACCGGAGACGAAGCTGTGAATGAACCTGCCCCCGCGCCTGACACCCAGAGTGAAGAACGCGCAAGCCCGGACGCCGAAGCGCGGGCGCTGAATGCGGCCATCCAGTCGGGCGCCGAAGAGCTTTTATGGCTGGAAGAGGTTGAGGGAGAGGAAGCGCTCGCTTTCGCCTCGGCCCAGAATGAACGCTCGCTCGGCCATCTTCAGGCCGATCCGCGCTATCAGCAACTTTATGACAGCGCGCTGGAAGTGCTCGAGAGCACCGACCGCATCCCCTACGTATCGGTACGCGGCGGCGAGCTGTGGAATTTCTGGCAGGACGCGCAGAACACACACGGGCTGTGGCGGCGCACGACGCTGGAAAGCTATGAGAGCGGCAATACCCAATGGGACGTCGTGCTGGATCTGGACGCGCTGGCCGAAGAAGAGGGCCGCAACTGGGTCTGGCAAGGCTCGTCCTGCCTGGCGCCGGAGTATAATCGCTGCATCCTGACCCTGTCGGATGGCGGGTCTGATGCGGCCGTGCGCCGTGAATGGGATATGGAAACGCGCAGCTTTGTCGAGGGCGGCTTCGAGATTGATGCCACCAAGGGCTCTACCGCCTGGATCGACGAGGACACGCTTCTGATCGCGACCGCGCTGGAAGCCGATGAAACTACCAGCTCCGGCTACCCGTTCGTGGTCAAGCGCTGGACGCGCGGCACGCCGATCGAGGACGCCGAAATCGTCTTTACCGGCGCGGCCAGTGATGTGGGCGTGTGGCCAGCCCGGTTTGAACAGGCCGATGGCACGTTCTACCTGATGGCCACACAAGCCGAGACCTTCTTTGAAAGCGTCTACTGGCTCCTGCCTGACAATGCGCGAGGCGAGCCGATCCGGCTCACCCTGCCCCGCCGGGTCACCCCGCAAGCCCTGTTCGGTGACCAGCTTGTCTTCTCCATCGAGGAAGACTGGACCCCCGCTGAAGGCGGCGAGACGTTCCCGCAAGGCGCGGTCCTGTCGCTCTCTATGTCGCAGCTCGCTGACACCGGAGAGCTGCCCGAAATCGAGACGATCTTCATCCCCGGCGAACGTCAGTCCGTCAGCGGGTTTTCTGCCACGGCCAATCACCTTCTTGCTGTCATCGACGAGAATGTCGTTGGAGGCCTGTGGGTCTTTACCCGCGGCGACAATGGCTGGCAGCGCCGCCAGATCGAGACCCCGGAAAACACCTCGGTCTCCATCGTTACGGCCGATGACCAGTCCGACCTCGCCTTTGTCTCCGCCCAAGGCTATCTGACGCCCAACACGCTCTACCGCGTCAGCGATGATGCCACGGCGCTCAACCCGTCGCGAACCATGCCGAGCTGGTTCGACACAGAGGGTCTGGTAGTGGAACAGCGCGAAGCCACGAGCGCGGACGGCACGCAGATACCCTATTTCATCATCCACAACCCTGAGCGCACCGGCGCGGAGCCCGGCCCGACCCTGCTTTATGGATATGGCGGTTTCCAGGTCAGCCTGAACCCCAGCTATTCGGGCACAATGGGCCGTCTCTGGCTGGAGAATGGCGGCACCTATGTACTGGCCAATATCCGGGGCGGCGGCGAGTTCGGCCCGGCCTGGCACCAGGCCGGCCTGACCGTGAACCGTCAGCGCATCTATGATGACCTGATCGCGGTCGCCGAAGCGCTGGTGGAGGATGGCGTCACCACGACAGACCGGCTCGGTGTGATGGGCGGCTCCAATGGAGGGCTGCTGACCGGGGTGATGTACACCCAGCGCCCCGACCTGTTCGGCGCCGTCATCAGCCAGGTGCCCTTGCTGGACATGATGCGCTTCCACACCATGCTGGCCGGGGCCAGCTGGCAGGCGGAATACGGCTTCCCGGACGAGAACCCCGATGAGCGGGCCTTCCTGCGCTCCATCTCGCCGCTCCACAATGTGGACCCGGACCAGGACTACCCGCCGCTCTTCCTTCTGACCTCGACCAAGGATGACCGCGTTCACCCGGCCCATGCCCGCAAGATGGCGTATCTGACCGACGCGCTGGGCCTGGACATGCTCTATTACGAGAACATGGAAGGTGGACACTCGGCAGCGGCAAACTTGCGCGAGACGGCCAATCGCCTCGCGCTGGAATACACCTTCCTGATGCAGAACCTGATGGATGGTGAAGACGAATAGACGCCTCTAGCCAGATGTCCTGAAAGAAGACCCCGCCGGAGCACTTCGGCGGGGTTTTTGTGCTATTGCGGTGATTGTATATTATGGTAATATACAGACATGATCGACTGGGGCCGGATAGCCGGATTTGACTGGGATGACGGCAATCGGCGCAAGAGCGCGGACAAGCATGCGGTCAGCCAGGGCGAGGCCGAGCAGATATTCTTCAACGACCCGCTGCTGGTCGTGGCCGATACGGCCCATAGTCAAAGTGAGATGCGGTTACACGCTCTGGGAAAAACCGATGATCAACGCTTGCTGCATATCAGCTTCACGCTGCGCGGCGACAGCAGTCTGATCCGGGTGATCTCGGCACGGGATATGAGCCGCAAGGAAAGGGAAATCTATGAGCGCGAACGATAAACAGCCGCCCGTCTTCTCCAGTGAAGCCGAGGAACGCGCCTGGTGGGAAGAGCATGATTCCGCTGATCACGTGGACTGGAGCAAGGCAGAGCGCGTTCGCATGCCGGCCCTCAAACCCAGCTCTGCCTCCATCTCCCTGCGCCTGCCAGTCGCGCTCCTTGAGCGGATCAAGATCGCCGCCAACAAGCGCGACATGCCCTACCAGTCCCTTATCAAGGCGTGGCTGGCGGAGAAGGCAGATACGGCGCCGGAGAAGACAGAGCGGGGTTAGGGGGAGCTTGGATTTTTATTCGATGACGGTATCGGATTTTCCAATATTGCAGACAGCGCAAAGCGTCTGCAGATTTTCATCGACGGTCTCTCCCCCCTTAGACCAAGGCAATATGTGATCTACGTGCAGAACCGTCTCCGGGTCTTTAGCCGGACTAACGCCGCACATCTGGCATATGCAGGCGTCTCGGATCAGGATTTTTGCTCGCAACCGCCAGTTAATTTCCCGCCGAGTCCGTCGACTAACCGAAGCTGTCCTCTCGACTGACTGTAGTGATGAAGCGCCTGAGATATTGAAACTCTGCTCATCGTTAGCAATGTAGCTTGCAAACGCAGTAAGCGCGTTATTCCAGCTACCAAAGCGCTTCTCATAGGTTCCCGTTGAAAACATGGAGCCTGTTGAGCGATCAGACATATGCCTTCCGTATGGCTGTCGGCCTAGTCGCGTCCAGACTGCTGCCAAGTTTTCGAATAACTCTTCGTTGGAAATATCTTGTCGGCTTGCCCGCTCCAGACCAGCCTTCACGATAGCTGAGTTCCATGAGCCAAACCGCCGAATGATCGTAGTCGGTCCGAAAGTGCCGTACTTTTCATACTCAAGTCGTGTGAGAGAGTTCTCTCCGCGCAACTGCGCAACACGCTTCAAGTCATCTAGAATATCTTCGTCAGGAATATCGCGGCGGCGAAGTCGGATGTTGAACTGGGTCATATTCAAGGTCTCATTGTAATCAAAACTGTTTAGCCGCATCCCGCTAATTGGTCGAAAATGCAACTAATAGCTTAGATTATAACACCCTCACGCCTGTTGCCTTTACCTCGCTGGCAAGTTCCGGCGAGAGGGAGCGGACGTGGATTACGTCCACATCACGCAGGAACAGGTCTTCCAGCCGTTCGGCGACCGCTATCAGGGCGTCGTAGCCGAAGCTGTCCGTGACCGTCTCCAGAACCGCGTCTACATCGCTGGCCGGGTGAGCCTTGCCGCTGGCGATAGAACCAAACAGGGTAACCGCCGATACACCGAGCGCCCGGAAAGCCGCCGCGTCCGCCAACAGGCGGGCGCGGGCCTCATCGAGTGTCGGTACGGCGAGCATGGCTTCCATGTGCACGGTATTAGCACGGATTTGCCGCCCGCACCCCTACCCCATGGTGGGGATGATGAAGGACTGGTCGGTGATCTCGCCGGTGGGCCAGCGCTGGGTGACGGTCTTGATCTTGGTGAAGAAACGCACCCCTTCCATGCCGTGCTGGTTGGAATCGCCAAAGGCGGACCGCTTCCAGCCGCCGAATGTGTGGTAGGCGACCGGCACCGGGATCGGCACATTGATGCCGACCATGCCGACATTCACCTTGGCAGCGAACTCGCGCGCTGCCAGGCCATTGCGGGTAAAGATCGCCACGCCATTGCCATACTGATGCTCGCTGGGCAGGCGGGCGGCTTCCTCAAGGTCTTTTGCCCGCACGATCTGCAGGACGGGACCGAAAATCTCTTCCCTGTAGGAGCGCATGTCCGGGCGGACGCGGTCAAACAGGGACGGGCCGACAAAGAAGCCTTTCTCATGGCCCTGAAGCTCGAAGCCGCGCCCGTCGATCAGCAGCTCTGCACCCTCTTTCACGCCCATCTCGATATAGCTCTCGATGCGCGCCTTGTGGGCGGCAGTGACGACCGGGCCATAGACGGCATCGGGATCGAGCGAGTGGCCGGGGGTAAGCTTTTCAATCTCCGGGATCAGCGCTTCAATAAGTTTATTGGCAGTATCTTCGCCCACCGGCACCGCAACGGGCAGCGCCATGCAGCGCTCACCAGCCGAACCAAAGGCAGAGCCGACCAGATCCTTGACAACCTGATCCATGTCGGCGTCGGGCATGATGATGCCGTGGTTCTTCGCGCCGCCCATGGCCTGCACGCGCTTGCCGTTCTCAGCACCTTTCACATAGACGTACTGGGCTATGTCAGACGAGCCGACAAAGCTGACAGCCTTGACGTCCGGGTGCTCCAGAATGGCATCCACGACTTCCTTGTCGCCATGGACTACGTTGAGCACGCCGTCGGGCAGCCCCGCTTCGCGCATCAGCTCGGCCAGGCGCAGCGGTACGGACGGATCACGCTCTGACGGCTTCAGGATGAAGGCATTGCCGCACGCAATGGCGACACCGAACATCCACATCGGGATCATGGCCGGGAAGTTGAACGGTGTAATGCCGGCGACCACGCCCAGAGGCTGGCGCATGGAATAGACGTCAATGCCGGGGCCTGCGCCTTCGGTGTACTCGCCCTTGAGCAGGTGCGGCACGCCGCAGGCAAATTCGATGACTTCCAGACCGCGCTGGATATCACCCTTGGCGTCAGCCACCACCTTGCCGTGCTCGCTGGCGAGCAGGCGGGCAAGGTCGTCCATATTCTCTTCCACGAGCGCCTTGAAGCGGAACATGACGCGGGCGCGGCGCTGCGGATTGGTCGCGGCCCAGTCGGCTTGCGCTTCCTTTGCGATCTCCACCGCATGGGCCAGCTCGGCCTTGGTGGCCAGCGGCACACGCGCCTGAACTTCGCCGGCGCTGGGATCGAACACATCGCCGAAGCGGTCTGAATTGCCGGTTTCATGCCGGCCCTTGATGAAATGGGGGATAGTGCGGATATCAGCGCTCATTGATGTGACCTCCTGATGGCGGGCCATGACCGGCCCGCTCCTTCATCGTCTTTGGCGACGGGATTAGCGGCTCAAGCGGCGAGTGTCGAGGCGTGACATGCCAGTGCTAGCGGGCGAACTCCAGCGCGCCGCCGCGCGCCGACATCCCGCTTAGCCGTTCAGCGCGGGTGTAAACGCCGGCCCACAGCTCGTCGCCAGCCTGATCGAGCAGGGCAATGCGCGTGCGTTGCCCGGTATCAATCACCCAGCCAGCAACGTTTTCAACACCGTGCTGGCAATTACCGGATGCAGAGGCGGCGCCGCGCATTGCGTTGCCGGTCAGGATCAGTTCGCACGCGCCGGCCCGCCAGATGCCCGTGATCTGTTCGGCTACGACCGGTGAGACCATGCCGGAAATACTGGCCATGTGCGGGGGTGCGATCCGGTTGGAGGGGGGCTGCGAATCCCGATCAAGATATGGGGCTGGCTGCTGGGCCGGATAAGGCGCCGATGCGTTAGAAGACGGTGCCGATGGCGGCGCCGCGCAGCCATATGCAATCGTCACGGTGAGGACACAGATATGTAACAAATTTAGCGGTTTCATCGCGAAAACGATTGTTTACATGCTCATTGCCCCTAAACTTACCACGATGTCGGGTCCGTGTCGAAACTAGGTCCGGGCCGGAATGAGGCGACCAAAAAGGGGAAATTTCCATGCTAAAAGGTATCAAGGCCGGACTGTATGCGGCAGTCTCGGCAAGCACGCTCGCTCTGGCAATGACGGCGCCATCGGCCGCACTACCGTACCGTGACGATGTGGGGGACGAGGGCTCGCAGGCTTTTGCAGCCGAATGGGATGGCGTCATCCAGATCTATATGTGGAACCGGATTACGGGCGGGATCAATTTCAACTGCACCGGGTCCATGATCAATCCGCGCACGGTGATCAGCGCGGCGCACTGCTTCAACAGCAATCCCAACGAGGTCTACGGGCTGGACGATGGTCCGCTTACCCCGATCATCGCCTATGGGCCGGACACGTTCGATGCGCTGTTCAACTGGATTGATACCGGCAACCAGTTCATTGACGATCGCAATGGCCTGACCTTTGCGCTGAACGTCCTGACGCCGGAAGCGGGCGCTTTTGGCGGTGATGGCTTCCCGGCCGGGGATGTGGCGCTGCTGACGACTTTCGACCCGCTTTTCACGCTGCCTACCTATGGCATGCTTTTCAGCCCCATCCCCGAGGACGTATTCGCCGAAGGCGTACATGTGAACATGATCGGCTATGGCACCTTCAATCCGGGGTCTGATACCTCGGTTGCCGGCATTAATGGCCGCCGCCGTGCCGGTGAAAACATGTTGGGCTTCCTGGGCAATTTCAACCAGTTCTTCAGCGCGCTTGGCCAGCAGGACAATGCGGTTCCGGGCGGCAGCAACTCCCAGATGATGTACTGGATCGATTTCGATCTGCCGGACCGGACGGGTGAGTGTGAGCGTGGTGGAGATCCGTTCGGCTTCAGCACGAACTCTATTGTCTGTTCGGACTGGGATGGCTCCAGCGGCACTTTTGTCGGTGCCAGTGAGCTTCTTCTGCCCGGGCCGTCACTCGACATGTTCCCCGGCGACGCCCTGCCGAACGAGGTGGCCACGGCTGGCGGCGATTCCGGCGGACCGCTCATGGCCATGAACATTTTCTCCAACCCGCTCATCCTCGGCGTGCTGTCGGGCGGATTTGTTGACGGTTCGTTCCAGGCTGCCGGACAGGAGTACGGATCTGTCAGCTACTACAATGCGCTGTATGCGTATGCCGGGTGGATCGCGGAGAACAACCCCTACAAATACGTCACCAATACAGGCGGCGGGGACTGGTTTGACGAAACCATCTGGGTCCAGGCGCTTGATCCCAACTATTTCATTTACGAGGACGGAGAGATCGTAAACGGCCTGCCTGACGGGCCTGATCTCGAGACGGGCGCAGGTGCCCCTATCGGAACAGTGTTTGACTCCGATCCGGCCGACTTCACCGACGATGGTTCTTCGGAACCGGCAAGCGGCAGCAGCAATGCGGCAGCGACGTCTGCCATCGATTTTGCTGCCAGTGGCCTCGTGACCAATATCAATGGCTCGGGCCCTGAGGGCCGCGACAATCCGGGCAGTGATTCCAGTACGACGGAAGAATCGCTGGAGATCGCCGGTGACACAGATGCGGGCACACAGAATGCCGGGCCGGGTTCGACCGGCTTTGTGCCGGACAATTTCTACGGCGAGCAGGGCGTCGAGGCACCGCGCTTCTATGATGTAACCCTGACCGCTGACGGCACTGTGACCTTGTCGGACGCGTTCGTGGAGATCGACCGGCTGGCGATTGCCGGCGAAGGGGCCGAACTGACCATCGACGCTGACGCGGACATGTGGAGCCTGATTTCGGCTGAACTGCTGGCCGGCACTCTGACGGTCAATGGCGGTTTCATCACGCGTGAGCTCGTCAACTGGGGCGGTCTGGTCCGCGGCACGGGCACGATTGACCTGTTTGATCCGAACCTCCTGTTCGGCAACAGACAGCTCATGTCCGGCGCGTTCTTTAACGTAGCCGGCATTGTGAATCCGGGGCTGGAAAGCGACGGCGGCCTTCTGATCAATGGTGATTTCATCCAGACATCGGGCGGCGGCTTCCTGGTTGACTGGAATGACACCACCAACAGCCTGCTGCTGGTTGACGGCAATGTCTCGCTGGGCGGTGCGGTGATGGTGAACCCGACTGACGGCTATCTGCCCGAGTTTGGCGATGTCCGTTCCGTGCTGGCCTATTCGGGCGAGCTGGTCGGCGAATTTGATGCCGTCATGGATCTGCCCGGCGTACTGTTCATTGCTCCGGTGTACAATGATGGCGTGGTTTCCCTCGTCATTGATGCCGAAGACTTTACCGAGTTCGCCAATTTCACCAATCCCGGTCAGGAAGCGTTGGGTGGCCGGCTTGACGACTTGCGCGGCGAGTCGACGGGTGCCGGCTATGAAAGCCTTTACTCCATCATCGACCTTCTGCCGTCCGGACCGCTTGAGGAAGGGTTTGAGAATCTCCTGCCTCATGAAGGCTTCCAGCTGCGCCGCACGGTCGCGTCGCATGGGGATGTCTTCACGCACGCTCTTCGCGGCCGCATGCTGGCCGGTGCCCAGGGCGATAGCGGTAACGGGTCAGCCCAGGCCATGTTCAACCTGATGGGTTCCGAGACCGGTGAACACATGACAGGGGATTCCCTGGCAGCCGCCGCCCGCCAGAATGCCGGCAGCTCACAGCCCGAAACACGTGATCTGGGCAACGGGTTTGAAGTCTTCTTCTCTGCCGGTCTGGTGGACGGTTCTGCGCCGACGACTGCAAGTTCCGCCGACGCGACGCTCGAAGGCGGCTTTGCAATGGCCGGTCTCGACTACGGTTCAAGCCTGGGCCTGCGGCTGGGTGCCGCTGTCGGCTTTGCCACGTCCGAGAGTGAACAGGCTCTCGTTGGCGGCGGCGTTGCCGAAAGCCGCGTGGAGTCGTCGCAAGCGACCCTTTACGCCAGCTATCAGGGTGATCAGGGCCTCCAGGCTCTCGTGGCCGCCAGCTTTGGCGATCACAACTCGCAGGCCCGCCGCACGGCGGTCGTTGGAGGGGTCAACCTGCCTGTCTCCGGCACGCTGAATGCGAGCAGCTGGAGCGTGGATGCCCAGCTGAGCTACACGGTGGAACGCGGCCAGCTTCGGCTTACGCCGGTTGCTGCGGTGAACTTCACGGGTGTCACGTATGATCCGGCCGACGTTACAGGTTCGCCGGCCGCGTTCACCCTGCTGACCGCCAATGACCGGTATTCCACCGGCCGGGTCGGCCTTGATGCGGGCTATCGTATCGAGAATGCCAGCTTCACGCTCGAGCCGCAGATCTATGTCGGCTACGCCAGCCGCTTCGAAAAAGCGGACGAGACGCTGCCGGGTGACTTTGCCGGTGCGCCGGGAACGGGCGGTGTGCTCATTGGCACGGGTATTGCGCCTGAAGAGGACTGGGTCGAGCTCTCGGTGGGCGCTACGGCACACCTGAACAACGGCCTGAGTGCCTCGCTGGCCTATGAAACCCGCACAGGCGATGGCCGCGTCCGCGACCTCGATGTGCTGATGATTGGCCTGCGTACGCGCTTCTAGGGCGCTGACGCCATAAGCAGAAAAGGCCGCCCCGGGGCCCCGGGGCGGCCTTTTTGTGTTCAGAGTTGGCGAAAGACTAGCGGTTGCGTTCCAGGCGCACGCGCGCGCCATCTGACATGGTGCCAGTCCACGGCGCGTCAGCGCTTTGGCGCTCGCCCGCGAACAGGGTTTCACCCGCCGCATCAACGAACGCTATCGCCCCGTCATCTTCCTCAAGTTGCCAGAACATGGTTTCGGCCAGAGCCAGCTCGCAGTCCGGCGCAACAGCGGCGAGGCCAGCCGCGCCTGCCATCAGGGCCATCGCACCATCGGGGCGGCGTGCCGGCGGCATCAGAACAAGCGCACACTCGGTTCCGCTTTCACTGATGGCTGTATAATTCCCGGCAATCGAGGCGGCCTGCGGCGTCTGCACCGCGAGGACAAGGGCGATCAAAAAACTCATGGCGCATGGATCCTGAATAACGTCGTTGCGTGCAACCTAGCGCGTCGGCGCGCACCCGTCGCCCCCTTGCGCCTGCCATCTACATGGAGCGCTGGCTGACCCGGCGCGAGACCTCTTCAGCACTCTCCTTGCGCTCGCTATAGCGGTCGACGAGATAATCGGCGCAGTCGCGCGTCAGCAGGGTGAATTTCACCAGCTCCTCCATGACATCGACAATCCGGTCATAAAGCGCGGACGGCTTCATCCGGTCGTCCTCGTCAAACTCCAGCCAGGCTTTCGGGACCGAGGACTGGTTTGGAATGGTGATCAGGCGCATCCAGCGGCCAAGCACGCGCAACTGGTTGACGGTATTGAAGCTTTGTGACCCGCCAGACACCTGCATCACAGCCAGCGTCTTGCCTTGCGTGGGGCGCAACCCGCCCAACGACAGGGGTATCCAGTCGATCTGGGCCTTCATGATGCCGGTCATCGCGCCATGGCGCTCCGGCGAGCACCACACCATGCCTTCTGACCACATGACTGCCTCGCGCAGCTCGGCGACCTTGGGATGGGTGGCATCCGCATCGTCAGGCAGTGGCAGGCCGGACGGGTTGTAAATGCGCGTTTCGGCGCCCAGACGCGTCAAAATGCGCGCGGCCTCCTGCGTGGCCAGGCGGCTGAAGGAGCGTTCCCTGACCGACCCGTAGAGCAAGAGTATGCGCGGCTTGTGGCCAGAGCGCGCGGGCGCAAGCAGCGCCTGGGTGTCTATATCGCGATAGCTCTGCTCATCAAGCTGCGGCGTGGAAAGATCATCGTTTGCCATGCCTAGCCTTCCGGGAAACGGGCGCGGGTGCGGTTGGCCAGCGCGACCAGTGACAGCATTACCGGAACCTCCACCAGTACACCGACCACGGTCGCCAGCGCGGCTCCGGAATTGAGGCCGAACACACCGATCGCCACCGCAACGGCCAGCTCGAAGAAGTTCGATGTGCCGATCAGTGCGCACGGGGCGGCAACATTGTGCGGCACTTTCCAGAGATAGGCAGCGCCATAGGCGACGCCGAATATCGCATAGGACTGGATGATGATCGGCACGGCGATCATCGCGATGACCAGCGGCGCGCTGAGGATCGTGCCGCCCTGAAAGCCGAAGAGCAGGACGACCGTGGCGATGAGGGCGCTGATCGACACCGGCTTCATGGCCGCGTTGAAACCGTCCAGACGGCTCACACCGCCCGAGCTCAGAAGCCAGCGCCTTACCGCCGCGCCAGCGGCCAGCGGGATCACCACATAGAGCACCACTGACAGGATCAGTGTCTCCCACGGAACCGCAATCGAGGTCACACCCAGCAGAAGGGCGACGATAGGCGCGAAGGCCACGACCATGATCGCGTCATTCACCGAGACCTGAACAAGCGTATAGGCCGGGTCGCCCCTGGTCAGCTGCGACCACACAAACACCATGGCGGTGCATGGCGCCGCCCCCAGAATGATCAGTCCGGCAATGTATTGCTCGGCATTTTCCGGCGCGATGAAGCGGGCGAACACGCCTTCAAAAAAGACAACGGCCAGCAGCGCCATCGTGAAAGGCTTTATCAGCCAGTTGACCACGATCGTGATGATCAGGCCCTTTGGTCTTTCGCCGATGCGCGTCAGCGACGCGAAATCCACATTCACCATCATCGGGAACACCATCGCCCAGATCATCACGGCAACGGCGAGATTGACCGAGGCATATTCCAGCCCCGCCAGAAACCCGAACAGGCCCGGCACCAGTGCGCCCAGCGCGATGCCGGCAATAATGGCCAGCCCTACCCAGACCGAGAGCCATTTTTCAAACCGGCCGATACCGGCCGGGGCTGCGTCGTCGTGTGCGGTCATGGCGGCTCTCTCAGCTCTGGAACTCGGGAACAGGCGCGGTCTCGTGCGCGGCCTTCAGGGCGGCTTTCAGGGCGGCCGGGTCAGTCAGATCAGTGACCGATGCCAGAACCGCTTCAATGCGGGATTTTAGCGCCTGAAATGTCTGCTCGAATGCGTCGCGGCAGGCGTTATCAGGCGTCACATAGGCCGGGTCGGGCAGTCCCCAATGCACCTGAACCGGCGCGCCGGGCCATATCGGACAGGCCTCGCTGGCCGCAGAATCGCATACCGTGATCACGCCATGAATGTGCGGCGCGTCCGGACCAGCAAACACGTCCCAGCTTTTGGAGGAAAGCCCCTGCGTGGACAGCCCGTGGCGCGTGAGGGTTTCCAGCGCCACCGGGTGCGGTTCGCCCTTGGGTTTCGATCCGGCGGAGACGGCGCTGACAGCGCCCGCGCCCAGCGCATTGAACAGCGCCTCGCCAAGGATTGACCGGGCCGAATTGCCGGTACACAGGACAAGGATACGGATCATGGACAAACTCCGGTGTAGCGCGGTTGGCACATCCCTAGCCTTGACATTTCAATATTTCAAGAAGTATTGAAATGAAATGACAGATCGTGTTGACCTCACCGAACCGCAGGCCTGCGGCCAGCTTTCCGCCCTCGCCCATGAAGGACGGCTGCGCATATTCCGTGCCCTCGTCGCTGCCGGACCAGCCGGGATGCCCGCCGGCAGGCTGGCAGAGCAGCTGGACATCAGTCCGAGCAATCTGTCGGCGCATCTGGCGGTGCTGACCGGAGCGGGCCTGACGCAGGTCCGCAAGGCCGGGCGCCAGCGCATCTATGCGGCCGATCTGGTGGCAACGGCCGAACTCGTAAGCTTTCTCGTCGCCGATTGCTGTGGCGGTGATCCTGAGCTGTGCCGCAGTGTGACCGCCAATCTTGGTGCAGCCGCAATCAAGGCTTGCAACTGACGCCAGCGCGTTTGAACTAGGGATAATGAATCCGTATCCCGCTGACCTGTATCCGGTCCCGCCCGCACCGCCGCAATCGGCAAAGGAACTCGTCGACCAGCTGATCGACGAGCGCGCGCCGCGTTTGCGAAAGCATCCGCGCCTCTGGGGTGTAGTCCGCCCGGCCGCAGGCGCGTTGATGGGCTATCGCGAAGCGGTTCGCATGGTGGAAACCGTGAGGCCCATGCGGGCACGCGAAGCTTTTGACTGGGCGGCGGACTATCTCGATCTGACCGTCAAGACGCACGGCCTGGATGCCATCCCCCGAACCGGCGCGTGCGTCATTATCGGCAATCATCCAGGCGGAATAGCCGACGGCATAGCGCTCTGGCAGGCAATCCGCGAGAAGCGCCCCGATCTGTGCTTCCTCGCCAATCGCGACGCCATGCGGGTCTGTCCCGGCCTGGAGGACATGCTGATCCCTGTTGAATGGCGCAAGAACGAGCGTAGCCGCGCCAATGCGCGCGACACGCTGAAAGGCTCCATGGAAGCGCTCAATCAGGGCCGGTGCCTCGCCATTTTTCCCTCCGGGCGCATGGCCCGCTGGCGCTGGAAGCGCTGGGGGCTGGTCGAGGAACCGTGGGCGCCAACCGCGATCTCGCTGGCCCGGCGCTTCAATGTGCCGGTAGTGACGCTGGGCGTGCGCCAGTCCATGCCGATCGCTTTTTATGCGCTCGACCAGATCCACGAGGAATTGCGCGATATCACCCTGTTTCACGGCCTGATGCGCCAGCGCGGCAAGACCTATCGCTTACGCTTTTCAGACCCTGTGCCCGCACGCGACATTCCCGGTAACGAGGCAGAGGCAACAGCCGCCATACTCGCTCAGGCAGAGGCGCTTGCCTGGGGCCGGTAGATAAAAAAGCCCCGGTGGAATATTCCACCGGGGCTTTCTTCATGCGTGTCGGGCGAAGCGCCTAGTAGCGGTAATGCTCGGCCTTGAACGGACCGGCCTGCTCCACACCGATATAATCGGCCTGCTCGGGCGACAGAACCGAGAGCTTTGCGCCCAGCTTGTCGAGGTGGAGCGCCGCGACTTTCTCGTCGAGATGCTTGGGCAGGATGTAGACATCGTTCTTGTACTGGTCGCCGCGCGTCCACAGCTCGATCTGGGCCAGCACCTGATTGGTGAAGGAGGCCGACATCACGAAGCTGGGATGGCCATTGGCATTGCCCAGATTCACAAGACGTCCTTCCGACAGGAGGATGATCTTGTGGCCTTCGGGGAACTCGATCAGATCGACCTGCGGCTTCACATTGGTCCACTGAAAGTTGCGCAGGGCCTCGACCTGAATCTCGTTATCGAAATGGCCGATATTGCACACGATGGCCATGTTCTTCATCGCACGCATATGGTCGACCGTGATGACGTCCTTGTTGCCGGTCGCGGTGACGACAATATCGACATCGCCGATCACATCTTCCAGCCGGACGACCCCGTAGCCATCCATGGCGGCCTGCAGGGCACAGATCGGGTCGATCTCGGTGACCGACACCCGGCAGCCCGCCTTGGCCAGCGATTCTGCCGAGCCTTTGCCGACATCGCCATAGCCGCAGACGATCGCGGTCTTGCCGGCCATCATCACATCGGTGCCCCGGCGGATGGCATCGACCAGGCTTTCGCGGCAACCATAGCGATTGTCGAACTTCGACTTGGTCACGGAATCATTCACATTGATGGCGGGGAATGCCAGCTCGCCGCGCTTGGCCATCTGGTAGAGGCGCATGACGCCCGTGGTAGTTTCCTCGGAGACGCCCTTGATGCTGGCCTTGGCCTTGGCAAACCAGCCAGGGCTCGCCTTGATGCGCCGCTTGATGGCGTCAAACAGCCAGCGCTCTTCTTCCGATTTCGGCTCGCCAAGCACGGACGGATCCTTCTCCGCCTTTTCGCCAAGCTGGAGATACATGGTGGCGTCGCCGCCATCATCCAGGATCATGTTGGCAGTCTCGCCGCCCGGCCAATGGAAGATGGCGTCGGCATAATCCCAGTATTCCTGCAAGGTTTCGCCCTTGACCGCGAAAACCGGCACGCCGGTTTCGGCAATGGCCGCGGCGGCATGGTCCTGCGTGGAGAAGATATTGCAGGAGGCCCAGCGCACCTCTGCGCCCAGTGCCGTCAGCGTCTCAATCAGAACAGCTGTCTGCACGGTCATGTGCAGGGAGCCCGCAATGCGCGCGCCCTTTAGCGGTTTGGATTCTCCGAACTCTTCACGTAGTGCCATAAGGCCTGGCATTTCGATTTCTGCCATGTCCAGCTCGATCCGTCCCCAGCGGGCGAGCGAGAGGTCCTTGACGAGAAAATCTTTGCCTTCAGGCGTGTTGAAAAGCAGGGTCATGGACGATCCTTCATTCTTCGGAAAAAAACGGAAAACAGGAGTGGGCCTTCCGGGCGGTGTATAGACCGCAAGCCGGGCCGGAGCAAACGGCTGCGTGCCCGCTGTCATCACGCTGACACAGGTAATTTGCAAACAAGAGGTTAAACCGGCCCGATTTTTGTATACACTCTGTTAACGAGGGGCGCCTGTGCCAATGGCTGACAGCCCGGTGAGCACGAATACGGCGCATGATGAGGGGATATCAGGTATGGCGATTTTGCCGACAGCGCACGCAACACAGCGATTTGGCAGCCGGGCAGTCGATTTCTATGTCGCACCCGGACAGGTCATCGGATCTGATCCGCGCGCCCGCGCAGACGAGCGGCGCATTCAGGACCTTGATGGCGAGCGCCATCCCGTGCGCATCGGCAGGCGCGACTTCGCCCTGGATGCCGGAGACTATGCTGCGGTGATCCGCCTGCAACCCGGCCCGAAGCGCCGTTCACGCCCCGTAGCCGTGGTCAATTACCGTGCAGGCACCTGGACGCGCACCCATCAGGACAATACCGGTCTGCTGTCGAGTGCCGGGGTCTCGCGCAACGCCAACTGGTTTTTGACCATCATGGCGATGACGGTGCTGGCCCTGCTCGTCGTGTGGCCGCAGCTCGTTGGCGTGGTGGACATATTGGCGCCCGGCCTGGCCGCTGGCTTGCCCGCATTTGATGTGTTCTCGGCCATGGTCAACCTTCAACCCGGCCTCGCTGATGCCCGGCTGGCAGACCTAGCACCGGGCCTGACCGAATCCATCGCCACCATCGCGCCAGCCCTTGCCGGCTATGAGAGCCTCGTCATATTTGCCGGATTGACCGCTCTGGGCACGCTGCTGGCCTTTGCCGCCCGCTCGTGGCGGTTTGCGTGGGTTCCCGTCTTCCTGGTCCTGCTGCTGGCAGCAGCCATTGCGATCAGCGGACCCCAAACGGCTGCCATACCGGCTCTGCTGGCTCTTGCGGGCAGTATCGGCTTCTTCTTCCTTGCCGGTATCATCAATCGCTGGCGTGACGCGGCGCGCCTGGAAGCGCGCATCGCCCGGCTGGCCGATCACGTCTTGCGCCATCCACCACAGGAGATGGTGACACGGCGCGAAGCCACACCAGCCATGGCCGACCATCCGGCATCTGACACGGCAGAGGCCGGGCAAGAGCCTGCCCGGGACGGCGCCGCCGCACCGGGGATCACCCCTGTAGCAGCTACTGCTGCGATTTCAGCACGCACCGCCGAGAGTGGGACCACGCCTCCTGAAACCGGCGAAGCCATCGACGCTGATAATGCTGCCGATGAGGGAAGCAGCGCTCAGGACACCGCTGACCAGAGCGCCGCATCCGATGCCGACGCCACGGATGCAAACACCGTGCAGGCAGGTGCCGAAGACACGGATGGGCCGCAAAGCGGCGCAGACATCGACAACGAAGAGCCTGAATCGGTCCAATCCGGTTTGGATGAGACCGCGATCGAGACTGGCTCCGATGCGCGTGCAGAAGCCCGTTCCATGGACATTCCCCCGCCGCCGCCCATGGCGACCGAGCCGGACGCCGGCAATGGCGCTGGCGAGCGGGTCAATCGCGATGCCGAACAGGGCGAGACATCCCCGTCAGAACCGGCAGTGACAGACACGACAACACTCCAGCCCGGCGCGCCTATCACATCAGGCGGCATACCTGCCGGAGCTTCGGATAATGCCGGTGAGCCGTCTGCCGCGCCTGATGGGGAGCCTGCCACCGACATCGCCGAAGATGACGCCTTTGAGGCGGGTGACGCCTATGTCAGCCAGGATGGCGATCAGCCCCGCCAGGGCTGATCCTCATTCACCTTCGTCAAATCCGCTTTCGACAAGGGCCTTCAGGGCACCGACAAGCGCGGGAGCATCGGCGCCTTCGGCTGTCAGGGTCAAAGAGATGCCCGGCCCCGCGCCGAGCATGAGCAGGTCCATGATGGATCGCCCGTCAGCGCACTCTCCATCCCGTGTGACACGCAGCTGCGCCTCAAAGCCGCGCGCTACCCCGACAAATTTGGCTGCCGCGCGGGCATGCAGGCCGCGCTTGTTGACGATCATGACGTCGGCGGTACGGCTGGTCACGACAGCCCGTCAATCAGATGCGAGCCGACCGTAATATAGCGCCTGCCCGCACTGGAGGCGTTAGCCGCCAGATCGGCCAGCCCCATCCGGCCTCGCGCCTCTGCGAGCGTTATCATCATCGGCAGGTTGGCGCCGGCAATGACTTCAACGCGGTTTTCGCTGAGCAGCGACATGGCAAGGTTGGAAGGCGTGCCGCCAAATATATCGGTGACGATAATCACCCCTTCGCCTGCATCCGCGCTGCGGATAGCCGCCCGTATATCGTCGCGGCGCTGTTCCATGTCGTCATCAGCGCCGATTGATACCGCCACACAGGCGGCAAGAGCGCCCACGACATGTTCGGTCGCCGCCACCAGTTCCTGGGCAAGCTGACCATGAGTGACGATGACAAGGCCGATCATGAAAACTCAGCACGGGATAAGGGGGACGAACACAGTGTGACCGCTATGTAACCTTGCATTTCAGATATGTGAAAGGGGTTGTCTGGCAATGAAGACACAGGCGTGCCCGTCAGGACACGCCTGGAAGCCGGACGACAAATCGCGCGCCGCTTGCCGGGGGCTCCCGGTTTTCAGCATGAATGCTGCCGCCATGCGCCGACATGATCTGGCGGGCTATGGCAAGACCCAGCCCGGAATGGGTGCCAAATGCCGCACCGGCGGGGCGCTGCGTGTAAAAGCGGTTGAATATGGTTTCCAGCGCTTCCGGCGGTATACCCGGTCCGTCATCCTCGATGGCCACCACATAGCTGTCGCGATTGGCACCCTGTCCCCGCCTGACAGAGATCCGCACGGTTCCATCGGGCGGCGAAAAAGTCAGCGCATTGTCGATCAGATTGGTGAAAACACGCCCCAGCGGCTCTTCGCGCGCCGGGCTGAACGCCTGGGACAATGTTGTCTCGATGATGATCTGACCCGGTGCGGCGCGCTCGCCATCGGTGTAGACGCGCACGATATCACGGATCAGCCGCACCAGATCGACCGGCGATACGCTGTCGCGGGCAAGTTCCGCATCAAGCCTTGAGGCATTGGAGATGTCTGTGATCAGACGGTCCAGGCGCTGCACGTCCTTCTGGATCACCCCGACAAGGCGCTGGCGGGCATTGTCGTCCTTTGCCCGCACAAGAACCTCTGCTGCAGAGCGGATGGAGGTCAGCGGGTTCTTGATCTCGTGCGCTACATCAGCGGCAAAATTCTCGATCGCGTCGAGCCGGTCATAGAGCGCGTCCGTCATCGCGCGGAAGGCCTGTTCGAGATCGCCGATCTCGTCGCCCCGGCGCGAGAAGTCGGGCAAGGGCACGCGCCGCCCGCCTGCCAGCTGTACGCTGCGGGCCGCGTCCGACAGGCGCTTGACCGGACCAGCGATACGCAGCGCCAGCAGACCTCCAAAAGCGACAATAATCAGGGCCGCAAACCCCAGATAGGGCAGGATCGCCAGCCGGTCAGCGGCAATCAGGGCGTCATAATCATAGGATTCATATGTCACCGAGCCGACAATCGTCTGTACCGGCGCAATCGCCAACGTGACCGAGACCACGCGCTCGCCATAGCGGCCGCGGCGCACACCGGCGACGGCCTCGCCCGTTGACTGGGCAAAGGCGATTTCATCAGCGAGTGTGCGGTCGCGCGCCTCCAGCTCCTCCGACGACAGGAAGAACCCGCCAACGAAGTCACGCGCGGAGCGCCACAGGCCGGTAAAAAGCCCTTCGACATCGCGATGGCCCGGCGGCGGCAACAGCTCGACACTGACCCGCCCGGCGCTGAGATAGCTGTCAGCCGCCAGCCGCCCCTCCGGCCCGTGAATCAAGGCGCGCGTGCCTTCAGGCACATAAAGCCGGGCCAGCACCTCTGCCGCGATGCGGGCGTTGAGCACCGGTTCGGGCGAGCCTTCGACCGCCGTTTCCGTGATCACATTGCGGATGATGTCGGCTTGCTGGGTCAGCGAGTCGAGCTTGGCATCGATCAGGCCGGTCCGGTTCTCGGTGAGCGCCAGCGTCCCCAGTGCCAGCAAGCCCAGCGCCAGCAGGTTGGCAATGAGGATTCCCGCCGCCAGCCGCGAAAACAGGGCCTGACGCAGCGTTGACGGGAGCTGGGCCAGCCGCGCCTTCAGCCGCCGGAACGGCTTCTGCGCGGACTCAGGCCTCCTTGTAGCGGTATCCGACGCCATAAAGGGTCTCGATCCCGTCAAAACTGTCATCAACGACCCGGAATTTCTTGCGGATCCGCTTTATGTGGCTGTCGATCGTGCGGTCATCGACATAGACCTGATCATCATAGGCCGCATCCATCAGATTATCCCGGCTTTTCACATAGCCTGGCCGGTTTGCCAGAGCCTGCAGGATAAGGAATTCTGTGACCGTCAGCCGGACCGGCTTGCCGTTCCACAAACAGGCATGCCGGTTGGGATCAAGGGTCAGCGATCCGCGCACCAGCGCCTTCTGGTCCGTTTCCCCTGGAGCCAGCTCGGCATCATCAGGCTGGGCGCGGCGCAAAACCGCCTTGATGCGCTTGGCCAGAAGCTGATGGGAAAACGGCTTGGCGATGTAGTCGTCAGCGCCCAGATCCAGACCCAGCGCCTCGTCAAACTCGCCGTCCTTCGATGTCAGGAAAATCACCGGGAGGTTGGAGCTCTGGCGCACGCGCCGGAGAAGCTCCAGCCCGTCCATGCGCGGCATCTTGATGTCGAAAATCGCCAGATCAGGCGGATTGTCCGCCAGCACGGCGAGCGCCTCCACCCCGTCGGTAAAGGTCTGAACCTGATAGCCTTCCCCCTCGAGAAACAGGGAGACCGAGGTCAGGATGTTCTCGTCATCATCTACCAGGGCGATATTGGCCATGCGCATCCAATCCTTCGAGCGGGGCAAGTCATGCCAAACCTACAGCGCATAGGGAACGGGGCAAGAGGGTTAAACGCGCGTCATGGTTACCTGTGGTTAAGCATACCACGCCAGTGTGCGCTTTCAGCACGCAGCTACGGGTAACAGGCAAGGTTCAACAACAGGTCCATGGCCTCAGGAAAAGTCCATTTCGAGGTCTTCTTCAAAAAGCACCCCAAGGGCGAGTGGGTGCTGGTCGAGGCGTTGAATGAGCGCTCCGACGCGATAGCGCTCGCCGACAGGCTGGTGGCCAAAGCCCCGCGCGGCTCTGCCCGCGTTGCCCGCGAAACCTGGATTGAAACCAGTGGCACATTCAGAACCGTAACAATCCACGAAATTGGTGCCGAGCGCTTTGCCGTACCCAAGGAAAAGACCGGCGAGGCCAAGCTGCCTTGCGTCACGCCGGATGATCTGGCCGGGCCTGCGGCACGCGATACGGTCCGGCGCGTGCTGGCCCCCTGGCTGGAGCGCCAGGAAGTGTGCCCGCTTGAATTGCTCTACCGGCCCGACATGATCGAGGCACTTGATGCGTGCGAAAGCGATCTTCAGCACGCAATCCAGAAAGTGGCGATTGCCCGATCTCAGAACTCCGACGCCTCCGTCCACGCCTATGTACGCCTGCTGACCGAGCTGGTGGAAAAAGGCATCGAAAAATCCCGCAAGGAAGCCAAGCGCAAGACGCAAGACCCCAAGAATGCCAGCTTTCGCGAACTGACCGAGAAGATATACGCCGAAGGCAGCGCAGAGACGCGTCTGCGCCGCGCGATCGCTGAACGTCTTGCCAATGCGCCGGGCATGGCCCGCAAGGCAGAGATGCTGCTCGATTTCCACGATGACCTGCCCGATGAGCCAGAAGCGCGTGACTTCGCAGCCAAAGAGGCCGATGCGTTTCTGGCCGAAATGCTGTCATTTGACCGCGCCTTGCACCAGATCGTCGGCCAGAGCCGGGATCTGGGCAGCCATGTGGAGCGCCTGACGAGCGTGTTTGCCGGCGCCCAGACCCATCCCAGCATGTCCGGCGCACCAGACAATGCAAGGCGGCTGGCGGCCAAGTTCGAAGCGCGTGAGCTGCCCGGCAGCAAGGGCGAGATCGCACGGCGCGTGCTGGATGCGCTGCGCCAGCCCAAACGCTTCAAACCTGACAATGTTCTTGAAGAAATTGCGCTCGCCCGCTCTCTGGCGCAGCGCCTGATTGCCGCGTCGGGTGATCACCTCAACCCGCAAGCCCTCGTCGAGGCCTTCACGGTGCGTTCGGCCCGGCTGTTATCACCGGAATCAGTGGAAGAGGCCCTCAAGGAAGCCAGCTCGCCTGCAGAAGAGATATCACGCCTTCTGTCCATGGAAGACAATCTGGTCGGCGAACAGAACAAGGTGAAGCTGGCAAGCTATGTGCGCGCGCGGCTTTCCGGACAGAAAACTGTAAGCTGGTTTGCCAAGGGCCCCGGCCAGCCTTTCGAACGGCTCGCCCAGCTGTCGGCACTGCAAAAGCGGGCCCTGAAAGGCAGCTTCCCGGAAAGCGCCAAGGCCGAAATGAGCGACGCGTTCGACGCGCTGGGCATGATGATCATCCACGACAATCAGCTGTTCGAGCGGATTACCGGCTCGAACCTGCCCGCGCTGGACCGCGCGACCGGGCTTTTGCGGCTGGCCGCGCAGGACATCCTGCCGCTCGGGCGTTGCCAGCAGGATGCGCAGGCGCGCGCCATGCGCCTTCTCTCATCGGAAATGGGGCGCAGCGAAGCCCGCGAAGAGCACGGGCCTGCCAAATTGCAGGAATTGCAGGGTCTATTGGCCCGTATTCAGCCTGCCGAGCCGGTGAAAGCCCGAGCAGAGCCCGAACCGCAATCCGATAATGGCGCCACTGCCTCGCCCTGAGCCCTATTCCTCATTGCCCCGCACGATCACGCTCGAAACTTCAAGAAGCGTCACGACGGAGGTGGACAAGGCCCCCAGCGTTGTGCCGCCATTGATGACATCATAGCGCGAGAACACCACGTGATCGTCATCCATCGCGACAATCTTTATGGCTGCGTAATTCTGGTTGACCTGATTGACCACTTCCAGCGTCACCGGCGTGTCGGTAAACACCAGTTCAGACAACATGCCCTGGCATTGCCCGTCCTCGCAGACCGTCCCGGCAACGACGTAATTCACCTGCCCGTTACTGGCCGCCACGACAGGCTGGCCGGCTTCTGAAACGGTCTCGGTGGTAATTTCGTGGCCCAGCCCCGTAACCAGCGCGCGCAGTGCCTGCGCATCGATACGCTCGATAACGCCTTCTTGTGCATGGCTTGCCGGGGCAAACATCATGCAGGCCACAAAAACGGCGATGGCAGAACGGTCAATGAATCTCATGTGATTGTCCTTGCAGGTCGAAGCCGGACTGGCAGGTGCGGCGGTCTGAACCAGAGTGTGACGGTTGACGCCCGCTCGCGCAAATCAGCCCGCTTGCGGAGCAGGGGACGCCTCTCCCAGCGCGCGCAAATAGGCCCACGAATAGATCCCGCTATCGTGCCCGTCATCAAAGACAAGACGGACGGCATACCGCCCGACCGGCTCGGCGCCGGTTACCAGAACGCGGTCTGCATGGGGAACGGCCCGCTTTTGCCCCGGCCCGTGGCCTTGCACCTCGGCGGACGGGCTTTCGCGCCGCAAGAGCGCATACGCGATGTCGAACCGGGCCCCGTCATCAAAGCTGACACGCAACGATTTGCGCGAACCGCTGAACGCAAGGCGCACCGGCCAGGAAGACCGCGCCTGATCAGCCATCGAGCCGGCGCGCCTCATCAGGCAACATCACCGGCACACCTTCGCGAACCGGATAGGCAAGGCCAGCAGCCCGGGAGATCAACTCCCCCGCCTCGCGGTCATATTCCAGTGTCGTCCGGGTGACCGGGCAGACAAGAATTTCGAGAAGCTTGGGGTCCACGTGCGCAGACCGGCGCGGATTGGGTGTATCAGACTGGGTGTCGGTGCTCATGGCCCAATGTCTACGCTATCGCCTTGCGGCCAGGCAAGCCGGATCACACTCAGTGCAGGCGGCCCTGCGGCCCTCCGGCCTGTCCGCTGAACGGGTCCCGCACAGGCTGTTCCAGCGCGCCGCGCATCAGCGTCACCAGCAATTCCCGGCGCACGCTGGCCCGTCCGGCCTGCAGCAGGGCCTGGCGGGACGCCGCATCAAAGGGTGCTGCCATCGCTACCTTGTTGGTAATGGCCGACAGCGGGGCGTGAGCCATGGAGTCCCAGTCCGCCTCTATGCCGGTCTGGATAAAGAACGCCTTGACGAGGGACAAAAACCCCGCCCTGTCGGCACCCGCTTCGTCCGCCACCGGCCCGGCAATGTCTGCTTCAAACCCGGAATAGTCGGCCCGCCCGGCACGATAGGGCGTCTTCAAATGCGCTTCGCCCGTCAGCGTGAAGCGCGAGAGACCGATAAGCACAATCAGATAGCGCCCGTCTTCGGTCTCCGAATACTTCGCGATCCGCCCGGCAGTGCCAACCCGTTCAAGATCGGGACGATCACGCGGGCCTGTCTCGCGCGGCTGGATCATGCCGATAAAGCCATTCCCGGCCATCGCATCATCGACCATGTTCAGATAGCGGGGCTCGAAAACATTCAGCGGCAGCGCTTCACCCGGCAGCAGAATACAACCGCGAATGGGAAATAGTGGCAGCGTCTCGGGCAAGGCAGGATGGGCGGTCATGCGTTGCGATGCTCCTTCATGGCAAACAGGGCCGTACCAGGACATAGTCCGCAGAAAATGGCCTGCCAGCTAGCTGAACAGGACCGAGGACAATCGCTTCCTGCCGGCCTTTGTCAGTTCGGAGCCCTGACCGGCTGCATCAAACACCCGCAAGAGCAGATGGCGCGCCGCGCCGTCATTCCACTCGCGGTCTTCGGCAATGCTGGCCAGAAGTTGATCGGCAGCCCCGGCAAGATCACCCGAACCGACCAGCGCGCGCGCCAGGTCAAAGCGCAGCTGTGCGCCCTTTCCGCCTGCGGCTTCCAGCGCGGCCCGTGCATCAGCCGGATCACCGGCATCTTCGCCCTCGGCAGCCAGCTCCATGGCAGCGCGCACGCCGGCAATGGCGGGGTCGGACTCCATGCCTGGCGGCACCTGTGAGAGCACCTCCCGGGCATCCTCCTGATCGCCTTGTGACAGATAAACGCGCGCCATGCCGGCGATCGCGCGCGCACTCTTAGGGTCAGCCTGCAGGACGGCAGCAAAATCCTGCGCCGCGCCGCCCGCATCACCTTGCGCCAGAGCGGTTTCGGCCCGCTCCAGAACCTCGTCCAGCGCCGCTTCGTCAATCTCGCCGCTGACCCGCTTGATGAAATCATTGACCTGACTTTCAGGCAGCGCGCCCATGAAGCCATCGACCGGCTGGCCGTTCACAAAGGCCAGCACGGCGGGAATCGACTGGATCCGCAGCTGACCGGCGACTTGCGGGTTCTCGTCGATATTGATCTTGACCAGCTTGACCTTGCCGCCGGCCGCGTTCACCGCTTTCTCGATCACCGGGCCAAGCTGGCGGCAGGGGCCGCACCAGGGCGCCCAGAAATCGACCAGAACCGGCACCTGCTTTGACACTTCGACCACATCGGCCATGAAGCTCTGGTCGCTGCTGTCCTTGACATGGCCGCCTGCCGCCGGGGCTGTGGCGGGTGCATTGGCGGGCTGATTGCCGAAAATCTGCATGGAAAATCCCTGAAATCTGGTCCGGCCGCGCGTCGGGGCGCCTGCCGGGTTGTGCCTGGCTCATAGGTGGACTGGCAGGCCAGCCACTGCAAGCCCTGACCGCTCACGCGGCGGAAAAATCCAGGATCTCTGGCTCACGTCCCAGAGCATCCAGAAACGTCAGCAGTCCGGCGCGCGATATGGCTGTCGTCGCGTCATTTTTGAGCGGATGAAAATTCAGCGTCTCGTGTGCCATCAGCGCGGCATCAAGAATGAAACGCACGCGCCGCTGCGGATCGTTCACCAGAGCAAAGGCCGTCACCGAGCCCGGCGTCACGCACAGCGCATCGGCCAACCGGTCCGGCGAGCCGAAGGAGAGCCGCCCGCAGCCCAGACGCTCATGCAGGCGTTTGAGCTCGATCTGTGTCGACTGCAGGGCCGATATGAGGATCAGGGCGCCCTTCTTGTCCTTCAGGAAGAGATTTTTGGTGTGCCCGCCGGGCATGCTGGCCTTGATGCCATCGCTTTGCGCCACCGTGAACACCGGCGCATGGTCCTGCGTGGTGTGGGCGATGCCCAGCGCGTCCAGAAACGCCAGCAGGCCTTCGCGGGTTGCGGGCCGGGCGGGAAGCGCAGGATGTGGGGCAGAAAGGGTCATATTCCCTTCCTGCCCTCTGGCGGGCCTGCAATGCAAGAGATGAAACGGCCACCGCAGTGAAGGCTTGCCAAAGCGTCAGCGATGCGCGATATACCGCGCCCTCTGGTCCATCGTGGCCAGCCCCGGTGACGCATATGAGCGGGCGTAGCTCAGGGGTAGAGCATCACCTTGCCAAGGTGAGGGTCGTGAGTTCGAATCTCATCGCCCGCTCCATGTGCTTCTGGCGGTGTACACACCGCCCAGAATCAATAGGTAGACAGCCGATTCCGATAGACTGTGATCGCTGTCCGGTTCGATCTGATGCGCATTCACGCTGCGGGAACGACTGGGCTCACTAGCAGTTTGTCGATCCGGCGGCCATCCATGTCGACCACCTCGATGCGCCAGCCAGAGATGCTCAAGTGCTCGCCCAGACGCGGCAAGCTACCTGTCTGATCAAGGACGAAACCGGCGACGGTCTCGAAGTCCCGGTCGGTACCGAGCGTGATGCCAAACCGTTCTGCAAACTCGTCCACCGGCATCCATCCCGAAACCAGAAAACTCCCATCCTCGCGTTGCAGGATTTTCGCCTCGGCGAACCCGTCTTCAGGGAATTCGCCGGCGATCGCCTCAAGTACATCCATGGGTGTGATAATGCCTTCAAAATGGCCGTGTTCATCATAGACCAGCACCATGTGGGCGGGAGCGCTGCGCAATACGTCCACGACATCAAGGGCCGCCATGCCATCGAGCACCATCGGCGTTTCCACAATCCGCTTGTGCCATGGCGCACGCTGCCCTTCACGCGCGGGGGGCAGCACCGAATTGTCGAGGAAATCCAGTGACCGGATGACGCCAACAATATCGTCCGGACCACCGTCACGGACCAGCAGACGCGTGCGCCCGGTCTTTCGGAAATGCGCGGTGATCTCCGCAGGGCTGTCGGAGGCGTCCACCAGTTCCACTTCTCCGCGCGGCACCATAAGGCCGCGCGCGGTGCGATCCGCAATGCGCATCACACCGGCGATCATGTCGGTCTCGGCCTTTTCCAGCACACCTGCTGTGCGGGCCTCCGCAAGCACCAGCCGCACCTCCTCATCCGTCATGTTGCGATCCGCGGCACCGGATTGCCCTATCAGGGCCAGCACAAGCTTTCCGGACTTGTCGAGCACCCAGACGACCGGTGCGGCGAGCATGGAAATGCCTTGCAGCAGCGGGGCGATGCGTACGGCCACCGCTTCCGGTGCCCGCAACGCCACCTGCTTGGGCACAAGCTCCCCGAAAATGAGCGACAGATAGGTGATGACCACTACCACGCCTCCCACGCCCAAGCCTTGTGCCATTGCCGGGTTCAGGCCCGCTGCTTCGAGCGCTCCTGCAAGGCGAAGCCCCAGCGTTGCCCCGGAAAAAGCCCCCGAGAGCACCCCCACAAGGGTTATGCCGATCTGCACGCTGGAGAGGAACCGGCCCGGGTCGGAGGCCAGTTGAATGGCAGTCCGGGCTCCCCGGCTGCCCTGGTCTGCCATCACCTTCAGCCGGGCTGTCCGCGACGAGACAATTGCCAGCTCCGACATGGCCAGAATGCCGTTCAGGAGCGTCAGGGCCAGCACAACAATGATCTCGAAAATCATGATTTGGGTCCAGATCGCGCATCGGGCAGACCCCCAGCGCGTATCTGAAAATCATTACACGTTTCGAATACTAGTTACACGCCGGGTGATACATCTGGCACTGCAAGGCATTGTGGCGGAAAACGCTGACAGGCGACTGGATTAGTTCTTTTCCGGTTTCCGCCCTTCCGGCCTGGCCGGAGAGGGCGGATCGGACGCGGGGAAACTCTCCTCGAGCGCTTCGTCGAGTTGCTCCTCGGCATGGCTGGGCTTTTCCGGCAGGCGGGGTTTGTCCTCACGCTTTTCAGGATCTCGATGTGTATCGGGCATGACAGGCTCCTTGAAGGGGCGGGCCGCTCGTGGATAGCGGCCTGAACCCCATACAACCCGGAAACCCGCACACCTGTTCCGCCCCTGATCCGGTCGCGCCGCACTTGCGTAAAGGAAAGCGGGTCTCCAATGAGCGTCCCCAGCCTGCCTGTTGTGAGACCCGAAGGGCGCTGCCGGACAGACCTGTCCCCGTCCGGTAGCGCCCGCTTCCCGCCTTACCAGTCGAGATCTTCTCCGCTGACATGGAAGAAGCGGCCATTCATCGCCGGGTTGGCGCGCGCGATGAGATCAAGCTGGCCCTCCACGCATTCATTCACCGTCAGATTGCCGTTCGGCCCGCCCATATCGGTGCGCACCCAGCCGGGATGGAAGATAAGGGTGACGATGCCCTTGGACTTGAGATCAACGCTCAGCGACTTGCCGATCGCGTTCAGTGCCGCTTTCGAGGCCCGGTAGGCATACCGCCCGCCAGAATCATTGTCCGCGATCGATCCCATGCGCGAGGATTGCAAGGCAATCACCTTCATCTGCGATTTGGCGACCTGATCAGCGAACGCCTCGGCCAGCTTTAGCGGCGCAAGCGCATTGACCTGGATTGTGCGTGTCATCGCATCAAAATCGCTACTCCCGAAGCTCTGCTCTTTGGGACCCATCATGCCGGCATTGGCAAAGAGAATATCGATCGGCCCTTTCACCTTGGCTTTCAGCGTTTCGGCCGCATCGGCCTGACCGGCGTCATAGGCCAGAACGGCTAGCCGGCCATCGCCCGGATCAAGCTTTTTGAGTTCACTGGCCTGATCTGGATTGCGGCAGGCCGCGCTGACATGCCAGCCGCGCGACAGCAGAACGCGAGTGTGTTCCAGGCCAATGCCGCGATTGGCGCCAGTAATAAGCATGTGGGGCATGGTTTCGACAGTCTCCGAAGAAAAAGGACTTGTTTTCAGCTTCCCAACGAACCACACCGCGCGCCAATTGGTCCAGCCTTCGTGCTCATAATGCGGCAGTGGCGTTCACCGCTTGAACGGCGCGCTGTCACGGCTAGGCTGACACCCGTTCTTCCGGCGCACCGCCCGGTATGCGCCGGCCAACCCGTTACGGAGCGCCCCGCGCATGACTGCTGTCGTCAGTTCCGCCCATGCCTTTGAACGTGATGCGTTTTTGAAAGCGGCACGCAAGCAGTGGAAGCCGCGCTTCGGAGCGCTGGACGAGGCCGGAATCAGCTTTGCCGAGCAGGTCTGGGATGATTCGCTGGCCGATGATCTGCAAGGGATTGCGCTGGACGATGCGCTGACTGTGTTCGGCGATTTCTGGGAATTCGCGCACGAGCGCAGCAGTGACCGCATCAAGGTTCGCGTGCGTGAGGGGCTGGACAAGTCCGGCAAGCCGCTCGGGCGCGATATCGTGGAAGTGATAGGCCAGGACCGGCCTTTCCTTGTGGACTCCGTCATGGGCGAAATCGCCTCGCACGGGCTGGACGTGCTGGCCATGGTTCACCCGGTCTTGCAGGTGCGCCGCGACGACGACGGCAACCGGGTAGAGTCAGGCGGTCGCGTCATCGCCGAATCGATGATCCAGGTGCATGTCGATGTGCTGGACAAGGCGGCGCGCGATGCGCTTGAAGCCGAGGTCCGCGCCACGCTCAGTGATGTGCGCGAAGCGGTGGAAGACTGGCGTGACATGCGTGCGCGCATGGATGAGTGCCTGGAACATCTGAAAGCCGCCAACACCCGCGCCCCGCGCGAGGAGGTCGAGGAGGCGCTGGCCTTCCTCAGCTGGCTGCGCGATGACCATTTCGCCTTTATCGGCTGCCGGTCCTATGAATTTGATGTGGACGAAGAGGGCAAGCTGCGCTCACGCGAGCCGTCCATTGCCCGCGATAGCGGCCGGGGTATTTTGCGCGATCCTGAACGCACCATACTGCGCCGCACCTCCGAACCGCTGGTGATCGTGCCGGCCATCGAGGCGTTCCTGCGCGCGCCCAGCCCGGTCATCGTGGCCAAGGCCAACATGAAAAGCCGCGTCCACCGGCGCGTCTACATGGATTATATCGGCGTCAAGCGCTATCGCGATGATGGCGCGGTGACCGGCGAAACCCGCTTTGTCGGCCTGTTCACCGCCGAGGCCTATGACCAGATGGCACGCGATGTGCCGCTGATCCGCCGCAAGGTCCGCCGCGTGCTGGACAAGGCCGGCAAGACGCCCGGCTCGCACTCGGCCAAGAAGCTCCAGCACATTGTCGAGAACTATCCGCGCGACGAGCTGTTCCAGACATCCGAAGAGGATTTGCTGGAGATCAGCCAGGGCATACTGCATCTGTTCGACCGGCCCAGAACACGGCTTTTCCTGCGCCGCGACCAGTTCGACCGCTTTGTGTCGGTGCTGCTCTTCGTCCCGCGCGACCGCTATAACACAAGGGTGCGCACCGAGGCCGGTGAGCTGATCCGCAAGGCTTTCAACGGCCGGCTGTCAGCCTTCTACCCGATGTTCGGCGACGGCTCGCTGGCGCGCGTGCATTTCATCATCGGACTGGACCCGTTCAACCACCCCGAACCGGACACGGCTGAACTGGAGCGCGACATCGCGCTGCTGGCGCGCACCTGGGAAGACGAGCTGGAGGCCGAAGCGCGGCGCGGCGGCGATCCCGACCTGTTGCGCGCGGTGCGCACCTATCTGGACGGATACACGGCCGGCTATCGCGAGCGGTTCACCCCGGCCTCGGCCCTTGCCGATATCGAACGGCTCGACCCGCTGTCTGAGGGCAATCCGCGCGCGGCACGCGTCTATCGCCTGGCCCAGGATGATAACGCCCATCTGCGCGTCAAACTCTACAGTCACGGCCACATGCTGGCCCTGTCCGACGTCCTGCCTGTGCTGGAGAATCTGGGCCTGCATGTCGAGGCCGAAGCCGGTTATCCGGTCCAGCGCAAGCGCGAGGACGCTGCTGCGGAAACCTTGTGGGTTCACGAGTTCGAGGTCAGCGCGCGCTCGGGCGAGTTTGCCGAGCTCGACACGCTTGCACCGCTGTTTGAAGACGCTGTTCTGGCCGTTCTGGACGGGCGCACCGAGGATGATGGCTTCAACACGCTGGTGCCCGCCATCGGCGTGAGCTGGCGCGAGGCGGCCTTCCTGCGCACCTGTGCCCGCTACCGCCAGCAATCGGGCATGGACCCGTCGCAATCCATTCAGGAAGAAGCCCTGGCTGGCTATCCCGATATCGCACGCTGCCTGCTTGAATTTGCCCGCCTGCGCTTTGACCCCTCGCTGGATCTCGACCTCAAGGCGCGCGAGGAGAAATGCGACGCGAGCGAACGCGAATTGCGCGAAAAGCTCGATGGCGTCTCCAGCCTCGACCATGACAAGGCACTGCGCCGGCTGGTGAAGCTGATCAAGTACACCCTGCGGACAAATTTCTACCAGACAGGCGAAGACGGCCGCCCCAAGCCCTGGATTTCACTGAAAATCGCCAGCCGCAAGATTCGCGATCTGCCAGCGCCCAAGCCTTATCGCGAGATTTTCGTCTGGAGCCCGCGCGTGGAAGGCGTCCATTTGCGCTTCGGGCCTGTCGCGCGCGGTGGACTGCGCTGGTCCGACCGGCGTGAGGATTTCCGCACCGAGGTGCTTGGCCTGGTCAAGGCCCAGCAGGTCAAGAATGCGGTCATCGTGCCGGTAGGCTCCAAGGGCGGTTTCTACCCCAAGCAGCTGCCAAAGTCCTCGGACAGGGCCGCTTTCATGGAAGAAGGCCGCGAGAGCTATCGCACCTTCCTGCGTGGGCTTCTGGACATTACCGACAATCTGGACAGCGACGGCAAGATGCTCGCCCCGGACGATACCGTGCGCTGGGACAGGGAAGACCCCTATCTGGTTGTTGCCGCTGACAAGGGCACCGCCACCTTCTCCGACATCGCAAACGGCGTCGCGACAGACGAATATGATTTCTGGCTGGGCGATGCCTTCGCCTCGGGCGGTTCGGCCGGCTACGACCACAAGAAGATGGGCATCACCGCGCGGGGCGGCTGGGAATCGGTCAAACGCCATTTCCGCGAGCTGGGCAAGGACATCCAGGCTGAACCGTTCACCGTCGTCGGCGTTGGCGACATGTCCGGGGACGTATTTGGCAATGGCATGCTGTTGTCAAAGCAGACCCGGCTGCTCGCCGCCTTCGACCATCGCGACATCTTTATCGATCCTGACCCGCAAGACCTTGAAGCCAGCTGGGCGGAGCGCAAGCGCCTGTTCGAAATGGAGCGTTCGAGCTGGCAGGACTATGATGCAAAACTGATCTCCAAGGGCGGCGGCGTGTTCTCGCGCACGGCCAAATCGATTGCGCTGACCGACGAGATGCGCGCGCTTACCGGCCTGGAGGGCAAGAGCGCGACCCCGAACGCCCTGATGAACGCCTTGCTGAAAAGCTCGGTGGAATTGCTCTGGTTCGGCGGTATCGGCACCTATGTGAAGGCGCGTTCGGAGCAGAATTACGAGGTCGGCGACAAGAATAACGACGCCATCCGGATCGATGCCGAGGAATTGCAGGCATGCGTTGTCGGCGAGGGGGCAAACCTGGCGATGACGCAGGCCTCCCGGATCGCGTTTGCGCGCAAGGGCGGACGGGTCAATGGCGACTTCATCGACAATTCGGCCGGCGTGGACAGCTCCGACCATGAGGTGAATATCAAGATTCTCCTCAACCCGATGGTGCGCTCCGGCGACATGACGCTGGCGGCCCGCAACAAGCTTCTGGAGTCCATGACCAGCGACGTCGCCGATCACGTCCTGCAGCACAATTACGATCAGACACTGACCCTTTCCCTCGCCGCCGGGCGGGCGCCCGAAGACCTCGACGTCCATGAGCGCGTCATGGAGCGGCTGGAGGCCGAAGGCCGTCTGGACCGCAAGGTCGAAGGCCTGCCGGGGGCCGAGATCATCCGTGGCCTGAAAGAGCAGGGCCGGGGCCTGACCACCCCGGAAATCGCGATCATTACCAGCTATGTGAAGATTGCGCTGTTTGACCAGATCGTGGCCTGTGACGTGCCCGATGATCCGCACTTCACCGATACGCTCATCACCTATTTCCCCAAGGCTCTGCACAAGTTTGCCGACGCCATGCAGGCCCACCGGCTGAAACGCGAGATCATTGCCACCCGGCTGGCCAATGACATGGTGAATATGGGCGGGCCGGACTTCCTCCAGCGTGCGCTGGAGCTGAGCGGTGCTGATACGCCGGCCATTGCCCGCGCCTTCGCCGCCGCCCGCGAGATTTTCCGGATCGATGCGCTGACCACAAAGATCAACGCACTCGACAACAAGGCTCCTGCCAGTGCCCAGAACATATTGCACGAGGAGGTGCGCCGGCTTCTCTTCAAGCAGACCGTCTGGCTGGCGCGGCGCGCCCGCGCCGAGGAAGCGGGCAAGGCGACGCCCGTGGGCGAACTGCTTGCCCGCTATCAGGGCGGCGTAGACCAGCTGAGTGAATGGGGCGAAACAGTCCTCTCCTCGCACGAGCGAGCCGGTGTTGCTGGCCGGAGCTCACGCCTGGCCGATGCGGGCGCGCCCGCCCGGCTGGCTGGCGAGGTGGCGCTTCTTGCACCCCTGATCCCCTCCACCGACATTATCGATCTGGCCAAGGCCGCTGGCTGGCCGCTAGTGGCTGCGGCCCGGCTCTATCACGCGATCGGCGAACGCTTCAGCTTTGATCCCTTGCGCACGGCAGCGGGGCTTCTCACCTCCGACCAGCACTGGGACAGATTGGCCACGCGCCGTCTGGCAGAGGATCTCTTTGCCAGCCAGCTCGCCATTTCCGGCTCCATTGCCCGCTACGCGGATGCGGCAGGGGGCAAGCTGAAAGCCGGCATCGAGGACCCGTCAGACGGCTGGGCGGATGATCTGGTATCGTCATGGCAAGTCGTTCATGCCCATGAGGTGGACCGTACCGATCACCTGATCGAACAATTATCCGCATCGGGTGGGTGGACGCTCTCCAAGATCGCCATCGCCTCCACCGAGCTGCGCGAGCTCGCCCAGAACGCTGCGTCTGAATAGGAAACACGGTCAGGCGGCGATGATCTCGCCGTCTTTCACCTCCACCGGCACGGGCTTCAGGCTGGACTTGCCGGCAGGTCCGCCTGTGCAGGCGCCGCTGTCGAGCGCGAAGCTGGCGCCGTGAAACGGACAGACAAGGAACTGGTCTTCGCTGATCAGGGTGCGCCCCGACGGCAGGCATAAGGGCCGCCCCTGATGCGGGCAGACATTCACATAGGCAAACGCCTCATCCCCCTTGCGCACCAGCAATATGGGCAGGGGCTCATAGTCTGACGGGAAGGCGCCGGGATCGGCCAGCTTATCCAGACGGCCCAGCACCGTGCCAGGTGGCGGCATATCGCTCATCGTCAGGCGCTCTCGCTGGTGAAGGGGCGCGAGAGCAGGCCGGTAATCGCGGCATCGACACTGGCCTTGCCTTCAACGATTGCAGCAACGGCCTCACAGATCGGCATGTCGACGCCATGGCGGGCCGCAAGCTCCATCACTGCCGGGGCGGTAGCAACGCCTTCGGTGACCGAGTTGCGCGATGCCATGATGTCAGCCAGTGCCTCCCCGCGCCCGAGCGCCAGCCCGCACGACATGTTGCGCGATTGGGGCGATGAACAGGTCAGCACCAGATCACCCAGTCCGCACAGGCCGGTGAGGGTTTCACGCTGCGCGCCCAGCGCCACTGCCAGCCGCGTCATCTCGGCAAATCCGCGCGCGATCAGGGCGGCATGGGCCGACCGGCCCAGCTCACGCCCTTCGACAATCCCGGCCGCAATAGCCAGAACATTCTTTACCGACCCGCCAATCTCCGCGCCGACAAGATCATCGGCCAGATAGGGCCGGAAGCTCGCCGAGCCGATCATGGCAATGAGCTTTTCGCCTGCACCGGCATCGGTACACGCCAGCGTCACCGCCGTTGGCAGGCCGCGCGCCACGTCAGCAGCAAAGGACGGGCCGGACAGGACCGCCGGAACGGCGTCCGGCAGGGTTTCGGCCAGCACATCGCTCATCAGTTTGAGCGTGCCGCGTTCAATGCCTTTCGAGCACAGCGCCACCGGGGTGCCCGGTCTGAGATGCGCCGCGAACCCGGCAAGGCTGGCGCGCATGTGCTGGGCGGGCGTGACGACCAGCCACGCATCGGCATCGGCCAGACCGGCCGCATCATTCGTTGCACGCACCTTGCGGTCCAGCGTGACGCCTTTCAGATACAGCGGATTTTCATGGCCTTCATTGATCGCCGCTACCAGCTCGGCTTCAAACGCCCATAGGGTTGAAGGCGTGCCGGCGCGCGCGGCTGCCTGTGCCAGCGCCGTTCCCCACGCGCCCGCGCCGATAATGCCCAGTCGTGCGCTCATGCCTTTGGCCCCTTTCGCCCCGACCCTAGCAGGGGATCTGCGATGGCGGCACCTGTATCAAGAGGCCAGCGCGCCCGCGCAGGCACGTCCAGAGCGTCGGTCCGCCCCAGCCGGAACCGCTCCGCGCCCGCCAGCGCGATCATCGCGGCATTGTCCGTGCAGTATTTCAGCGGCGGGAATAGCGTCCGGAACCCGCGCGCATCGGCTTCTTTCACCAGCGCCTTGCGGACAGCGGTATTGGCCGCCACCCCGCCAGCGGCGACCAGTACCCGGCCCTGCGGGTTATCTTGCGCATAGATATCCATCGCCCGTCCTGTCCGTTGCGCCAGATGAGCGGCAATGGCCGCTTGCGCAGCGGCGGCCAGATCAGCCCGGTCGGCATCTGAAGGTGTATGCAGCCCATCGAAACTGCGCTTCACAGCCGTTTTCAGACCGGCAAAAGAGAAATTGCACGATGGGTCGCGGGCCAGCATGCGCGGCAGCGCAAAACGCGAGGGGTCTGTTGCCGCGCCGGCGAGTTTTTCCAGCGCGGGTCCGCCGGGAAAGCCAAGACCCAGCACCTTGGCCGACTTGTCGAAGGCTTCGCCAGCGGCATCGTCAATCGTGGAACCGAGCCGGGTCATCTGCCCCACACCTTCCACGCTCAAAAGCTGGGTATGCCCGCCCGACACCAGCAAAAGCAGCCAGGGAAAGGCCAGCGGCTCGACAAGGCGCGGCGACAGCGCATGGCCTTCCAGATGATTGACCGCAATCAAGGGTTTGCCGGAGCCGATAGCCAATCCCTTGGCTGTCATCAGTGCGGCCATCACCCCGCCGATCAGGCCGGGACCGGCCGTAGCAGCAATGGCGTCCAGCGCGCCAAAATCCAGCCCGGCTTCCTCCATCACCTCGCGGGCGAGATGATCCATGCGCTCGGCATGGCTGCGCGCGGCAATCTCCGGCACCACACCGCCAAAGGGCGCATGGGCGCTGTTCTGGTTGATGACACGCTCGGCGAGCACGTCCACGCGTCCATCCCCGTGGAGGCGCACAATCGCCGCCGCGCTGTCATCACAGCTCGATTCAAGACCCAGCACCGTAACCGGCCGGTCTGCTTGCACAGGTGTATGTGAATGCGATAACGCCATACCCATCCGTTAGCGCCGCCCCGGCAGGCTGACAACTCACGGAGTTCATCTTGGCCGCTTCCCTGCCCGTCCTGGCGATAGCCACCCGCACCTCTCCGCTGGCCATGGCGCAGGCACGGATGGTGCAGGCGAAGCTCGCTGCCGCGCACGGCCTGGATGATGCCGAAGCGGGTTTCCCGATACTCGGCCTTGTCACCACAGGCGACCGGATCACCGACCGGGCCCTGCTGGAGGCAGGCGGCAAGGGTTTGTTCACACGCGAGCTGGACCGGGCCCAGCTGGACGGGCAGGCCGCCTTTGCTGTTCACTCGATGAAAGATGTGCCCACGCATTTGCCGGACGGTCTGGCGCTGGCGTGTGTGCTGGAGCGCGAAGACCCCTCCGACATATTGCTGACGGCCTCGGGCGCCGGAACGCTGGAAAGCCTTCCCGAAAGCGCCTTGATCGGCACGGCGTCCCTGCGCCGGCAGGCACAGGCGCTGTATGCACGCCCGGACCTTCAGATCACGCTTTTGCGCGGCAATGTCGGTACCCGCCTGCAAAAGCTCAAAGACGGGCCGATCGCGGCGACGTTTCTGGCCAAGGCGGGACTGAAGCGTCTCGGGCGGCCGGAAGGCAGCTGGCCCGGGCTGAGCTTTGACCATTGCCTGCCCGCCCCCGCGCAAGGCGCGATCGGCATCACGATACGCAGCAATGACACGCGCGCACGGGCAGCGCTGGAGCCGCTGAACCATGTCCCCACTGCCCTTGCCATCGCAGCTGAACGCGGCGCGCTGGAAGCGCTGGACGGGTCGTGCCGCACGCCTCTGGCGGCGCATGCCGCTTTTGCAGACGGCAGGCTGCATCTCATCGCCGAAATACTGCAGCCCGACGGCAAGCGGCGTTGGCGGACAGAAGAGACCCGGGACGGCATCGATACGCTGGAAGCCGCACGCGCCTTCGGCGTGTCGCTGGGCCAGGCACTGCGGCGAGATGGAGGGGCAGACGTCGAAGCCATCCTTGCCAAGACCGGATCATGAAACCCGGCATACCGGTCATCATCACCCGCACCCAGCCGGGCAATGCACACACCGCGAAATCCGTGCGCGCGCTGGGACTTGCCGCGATCGCCTGCCCGGTGGCGCAGCTGGTCCGCTCGCGTGACGCCATCAATCCCGGTTGCGCAGATGCCTTGGCCCTGACCAGCGCAAACGCCCTGCGCGCAATCGCTGACACCGGCCCGCTCGTTCATCTGCCGGTGTTTGCCGTGGGAGCCGGCACTGCACGTGCCGCACGCGTCGCCGGATTTTCGCGCGTCACGAGCGCGGAAGGGGACGCCGAGGCGCTGGCCCGGGAAATCGCGCGCACACTGCCTTCGGGCAGCCATGTCCTGCATCTGAGCGGCGAGGAGCGGGCGGGGGATCTGGGCGGCATGCTGGACGTGCTCGGCTTCGCGGTGACGACACGCATTGTCTATCGCACCCGGCTGGCGCGCGGGCTGACGGCGCGGGCACACGCAGTTCTGGCGAAGGGTCCGGCTGTCGTCGTCATTCATTCAGCGCGCGGCGCCGAGCGCTTTCTGACGCTTGTGGACGCTGCGGAACTGACTGACTGCCTGGCGCGTCTGGAATTCATCGCCATTTCGGAACGCGCCGCCGTGCCGCTTCATGATCGCGCCCTGAAGGCGCGCATTGCCGCGCACCCCACCGAGAACAACCTGTTGGCCGCACTTGCCGAACTGGCGAAGTCGAACGGCGCACCCTAGAGTGCGCGGGAACGCAAAACCGAAGGCGCGAAAACCCGATCATGCAAGCCGACGCCCCTGACAACACCATTCCGCCCGGCGAGGCAGAGCCGATTGATGCCGAGTTCGAGCCGGCAAAGCCTGAAAAGCGTGGCGGCGGCGCGAAGGCACTGGCCCGGGTGGCCGGGTTCGTGCTGGCGCTAGCGCTCGCCGCAGGCGCGGGCGGCATGGCCGGGTGGTATGCCGCCGGGTTGAACCGGCCAGACAGCGGCGCGCAAGCGGGAGATGAAATTACCCGGCTGGAAAGCCAGATTGCGGGCCTTGAGGCGCGCCTGAACGCCGCCGAGGACCGTCCGCTGACGGAAATGGTCCCCACCGAAGCCTTGCGCACGTTTGACAGCGATATCCGCGCGCTTGAACAGCGGCTGGAAACGGTCGAGGCACGCGCCGCCGCTGAGCGAGTAACGGGTCTGGATGCGTCCCGTGTCGAAGCCCTTCTGGACGAGCGCGACGCCGCGCTGCGCGACGAGCTGGATGAGGTCCGGGCGCTTGCCCGGAGCGCGGCGGCGGGCGGCGGCGCGCCCGACTTCGACCCTGCGCCCTTGCAGGACGCGCTGGACGGTATGCAGACGCGCTTGGCCGCGCTCGAAGAGAGTCTGAACACAGAACTATCGGCACTGGAACAGCGCCAGAATGACGCCAGCAGCCAGCTATCCAACGAAATGCGCGAGACGATGGACGCGCGCGAGCAGGCCTTGCTGGACCGCATCGCAGCGCTGGAAGCGCGTACCGAACAGGCAGCGGCGAACACCCATGGCGAGACCGCCGCACTGGAACGCTCGGCGGCCCGTATTCTCGCCTTCACGGCTTTACGCGAAACCGCCCGGACATCAGAAAGTTTCGAGGCAGAGCGCGCGGCACTGGCCCGGCTCTGGCCAGAGGCTGCCGGCCTTTCCGCCTTGCAGCCTCATGCGCGCCGGGGCGTCCCCTCAACCGATGATCTGGCGGAAAGCTTCCCGGCAGAAGCCATCATGACGGCGTCCGGCGAGACGCGGCGTTTTCTCGGCCTGTTTGAAATTCGTCCCGCCAATAGCAGCCCTGACAGCGCGCTGGCACTGGTAGGCCAGGCTGAAAGCCGCCTGACGCGCGATGATCTGGCCGGCGCCGTGGACGCCGCCGCGCGGCTGGACGGCGCACCGGCCGATGCCGCCGCCGGCTGGCTGGCGCAGGCCCGCGCCCGGCTGGACATCGAGACCGCGCTCACCACCCTGCGCAATGATCTGAGCCAGGACGCCGCCACCCCGGGCAGGAGCACACCATGATCCGCCTCATCCTCACCGTTGCCTTGTGCGTCATCACCGCGATCCTTGCCGTCTGGCTGACCCTCAATCCCGGCACGGCAAGCTTCGAATTCCTGGGCTGGCAAGCCGAGACCAGTTTTGCCCTGTTCATGGGCGTGCTGATTGTCGCAGCCTTCCTGCTGACCGTCCTGTGGTGGCTGATCGCCAAGATGTGGGGCGCGCCCGATGCGTGGCGCAAGCTGCGCCGCCGCCGCCGCCGTGATCAGGGTGTCGATGCGCTCGAACGCGCGCTTATCGCCGCTGCCGCGGGTGAAGGCGAGCTGGCCGTCCGGCAAGCGGCACGCGCCGACGCCCTGCTGGAGCGCCCGGCCCTCTCACGCCTTCTGGCGGCAAGAGCCGCGGAGGCCGCCGGTAATCTGCTGGCGGCACGCGGGCATTACGAAGCCCTGCTGGAAGACCCCAGAACCCGCATGGTCGCCCATCGCGGCCTGTCAGTACTCGCTGAAACGCAAGGCGAGACCGCCAATGTCATAACCCATGCGGGCAAGGCCTTTGCCGAGGCGCGCACCGCGCGCTGGGCGTTTGACAGCCTTTTCAATGCGCAGATCGCCGCCGCGCGCTGGGACGAGGCGCTCGAAACCCTCTCCGAGGGTGAGAAACGCCGCCATATCGCGCCGGACAGCGCCGCGCGCCGCCGTGCAGTCGTCCTGACGGTCAAGGCCCGCCAGATGCGCCAGAGCGATGCGGAAAAGGCCGCAGAGCTGGCCGAGAAGGCCGCCCACGCCTCGCCCGGATTTGCACCCGCCGCCGTGCTCGCCGGAGACCTGCTTCCATCGCGCCGCCGCCACCGCAAGGCGGCTGACATTCTCGAAACCGCCTGGCGCCTGCACCCCCACCCGGCCATCGCGCGCGCCTATGGCGATTTGCGCAAATCCGACACCGCCGCCAAGCGCGCGGCGCGCCTGCGTGCGCTGGCCGAGTTCAATCCCGATCATCGCGAATCGCGCCTACTGCTCACCGGCATCGCCCTGCAACAGGGCAATATGGACGCGGCCCGCAGCGCGATCACGCCGCTGCTGGCCGAAAACCCGCTATCGGCGCGAATATGCACACTGGCCGCGCGCCTGTCGCGCCTTGAAGGTGATGAGGACGCTGCCCAGCGCTATCTGGCCCGCGCCGCCCATGCGCCCGGAGAGCCTGACTGGTCAGACATTGATGGCAATGGCGAGGCGTTCAATTTTGCCGAGGCCGACTGGCAGCGCCTTGTCTATGCCTGGGGGGATGAAGAGCGCCTGATCCATCCGCGCCATGAGCGCTTTGAAATGATTGCTGAGGCCATCCCGGACCGCATTCTGCTTGAAGCGCCAAAGCGCGCGGCAAAAGAGACAAGCACCCCCGAGGCGGGCACGGACTCCGGTTCTGTCATTATCGCGCCTGCCCCCTTGCCAGACCGGGAGACACGAAAGCGCGAGGAGACGCCCTCTGCGGGTCCGCGCTTTGCGCCGGATGATCCCGGCGTCGGTGATGACGACTAGGCAGACGGGAAGGGTGCGGCCATGGCACGGCTGATCGTGGGGGTGAGCGGTGGCTCTGCCTCCGGCAAGACCGAGATTGCGCGCGCCACGGCCCGCGCCGTAAGGCCGATGACAGCGCTCGTCATGGCCGAAGATGATTATTACGGCGATCACGGCGCCTCGCCCGATTTCGACGCCGCCCGCTTCAATTTCGACCATCCGGCCTCGCGCGATCACGCGCTGCTGGCCAGCCATCTTGAAGCGCTCCGGCGCGGCGAGACCGTCAACGCACCGATCTATGATTTCACCATTCACCGCCGCCGCGCAGATACGCGCGCGATCGCCCCGTGCGACATCATCCTGGTCGAGGGCATTCACCTCTTCTGTGATGAACCGCTCAAAAACCTGTTTGATATCCGTGTCTATGTGGATGCGCCTGATGATATACGCCTCGCCCGGCGCCTCTTGCGCGATGTGAATGAGCGCGGGCGCACCGCGCAATCGGTCGTCGGCCAGTATCTTGGCACCGTGCGGCCCATGCATCATGAATGGACCCACCCCAATGCGAGCTGCGCCGATATCGTGATCGGCAATGATGCGGCCGCCGCCCGGCCTGCCGATCATCTCGAAGCCTTCTTCGATGCACTGGCAAAGCCGGTTGTGGAGGCGATACGGGAAAGGTTGGGGTAGTTTTTCGGGTTTTTCCTAGAACCCCTAGCCGGGGTCCCCGCCTCCAAGCGGGCACCCCTCTTCAAGCGCCAACAGATTGTCATCACCGGCGCATGCGGGTGGTCCATACCCCAGAGGTTGCTTTTGCGTTGTCCTGCGCGTGCCAGCTGGCCGATGGATGAGGGCTTTGTGGCATGGGCCCCCGGATGGCTCCGCGACCGGAGGATGACATGCTGGCAGCGTGTAGAGCATAAGGATCCCGGCTCGGGGGCCGGGAACCCGCTTGAAAGCCCGTCTGTCAATCTGAAACCGGCCCGCACCGGGAAATACCATCGTGCAAACCACACGCACA
>LJSH01000008.1 GCA_001314625.1 Oceanicaulis sp. HLUCCA04 | reverse complement strand
GTTGAAGTGCTGGTGGATCTGATCCAGCCGATCGCGATGGAAGAAAAGCTGCGCTTTGCCATCCGCGAAGGCGGCCGCACCGTCGGCGCAGGCGTCGTCTCCAAAATCGTCGATTAAGGGAGAATCGCGCTTTCGCCCAGGCGAATCGCGAAATCGTCCTGGAACGCGTTTCAGAACGGCCCGGAGCATCGCTCCGGGCCGTTTCTTTTTTCGCGGCTATGGTAAATTGCAGCCGCTAACGCCCTGTTTGATGACCTTTTTGCAACAGGTAGTAGGCGAACATGTGTCAGGGCAGCAGCAAGCGCTTGGCGCAATATGAAGTTTCCGCAATGGTAGGGGCAAGCGAGGCTGTGAAAGGCCCGCTGATCCGCTGTTTGTGGATTCGTGGCTTTTTGCCTCGTCGCGTTTGACTGCCTTAAACCAAAGGGGAAACACCGTGAAAAAGTTTAACAAGGACATGTTGCTTCGTAGCAGCGTGCTGGCCGGGATGGCGCTTGCGCTGACCGCCGGAGCGGTTGCTCAGGAAGCTCCTATCGAGACTGAGGAGCAGGAAACTGCGGAGCAGACCACCGAGACCATTACCGTAACGGGTTCGCGTATTGCGCGCCGTTCGCTTGATCTGACCCAGCCGGCGGAAGTCGTCGACGGGGCCGAGATCGAGCTGCGTGGTTACAACAACGCAGCTGGCGCGGTGTTTGACATCCCGGGTACGGCCGCTGTGCAACCGACCGCTGCCATCACGGGTCCGGCCGGTTCGGGCCTCGGCCAGAGCCTGCCCAGCCTGTTCGGCCTCGGTTCCCAGCGTACGCTGACCCTGATCGACGGCCGCCGGTTCGTCTCGTCCAACTCGCCGAGTGGCGGTGCGGGCGCTGCCGGTACGCAGGTTGACCTGAACAACATCCCGGTCTCGCTCATCGAGCGCGTGGAAGTCGTGAAAGTGGGCGGCGCTGCCGTTTACGGTTCGGACGCGGTTGCCGGTGTTATCAACTACATCCTGCGTGACGATTTCGAAGGCGCAGAATTCTCGGCCAACTATGTCGGCCTCTATGACGAAACCGATGCGGACGAGTATTCTGTCCGCGCTCTCGTCGGCGGCAATTTCGACGGTGGCCGTGGTAATATCGTGGCTTCGTTCGAGTTCAACGAAACCTCGCCGCTGATCCAGGCTGACGTTGCCAATATCCGCAATGGCCTGTTTGCCACCACGCCCCGTACGGCTGACCGTGTGCTCGACAATGGCAACCCGGTTCCCGGTCAGGTTCGCGTCTACCCGAACCCGGTCGCGGGCATCCTGTCCTTCTCCGGCCTTCTCACGCCCGGTTCTGCGGCCATCACTGGCCTCGGCATTGGCTCCTGGGCAGTGGGCCCGGATGGCGGTCCTGGCGGCTTCTTCCAGAACAACCCGAATGGCGATGGCTCGCTGGTGCCGTTCGACCCGGGCACGCCCACCGGCAACGTAGTGTTCGGTTCTGGCGGTGACGGCCTCGACACCAACCTGGTTGATCCGCTGCGCGAACCGCTGCGCCGCTACAACTTCTCGTCCTTTGTGAACTATCAGCTGACCGACACTGTCAATTTCAGCATGAACGTGTTCGCAAACCAGTACACGGCAAGCTCGCCGGTCACCCAGCCCTACTACGCTTCGGGCCTGTTTGGTGCGACCTCGACCTCGCTGTTCTTCCCGGCCAGCTATCCTTACCTGTCGGCGGATGCGCAGAACCTGCTCGCCAATAACGGCGCTGCCGGCCTGTTCATGCAGCGTGGTTTCACCGATCTTGGCGAAAAAGATCCGTTCAACCGCACCACGACCTTCAGCTACAATTTCGGTCTTGACGGCACCCTGCCGGAATTCATGGGCCGTATCTTCAACTGGGAGCTGAACTACCAGTACGGTTCGACCTCCATCTTCGCCAGTGTCGATGACCTGTCCGAAGACCGCTTCTTCGCGGCCATGGATGTCGGTATCAACCCGGCCACCGGCGAGATTGACTGCCGCTTCAACTACGACCCGACCTACGATGCGCCCATCGCTGGTGGCTTCGGTGCGTTTGATGATATCGGTGTGCTCGGCGAGGCAGGCTTCTGTGTACCTTACAACCCGTTCAGCAACGCCACCCAGGAAAACCTGGACTACATGCTGGTCAAGTCGACTGCCAACACCGAGATCGAACAGGAGATCTTCTCCGGCTTCGTCTCTGGCAGCCTCTTTGATCTGCCTGCAGGTGAGCTGGGTGTTGCAACCGGTTTCGAACACCGCCGTGAATTCGCGTCGTACGCTCCTGACGGCAGCCGCCGTCTGAGCATCACGCGTGATGGCAGCGGTGAGTCGGTGCAAGGTGAATACTACACCACCGACTTCTATGTTGAGACCCTGATCCCGGTCATCGGTGGTGGCTTCACGCCGCTCCCGTTCATCGAGACGATCGATGTTGAAGGTTCCTACCGGACGATCGACAACACACGCGCCGGCCGTTCCGAGGCGTGGGCTGTTGGCATTGATGTCGGTTTCATCGAAAATGTGCGCCTTCGCGGTAACGTGGCCCGCACCGTGCGGACCCCGGCCGTGCAGGAACTCTTCCTGCCGCGTGTGCAGACGGGCAACTTCATCACCGACCCGTGCGATGACCGCTTCATTGGCAGCGGCCCGAACCCGGCCGTTCGCGAAGCGAACTGCCGTGCGGGCTCGGCCGGTGCCGGCCTGCCGCCGATCCCGGTCGGCTTCACGGCAAACGCGGTGAATGCGTCCGTTCAGGGCTTTACCGGGGGTAACCCGAACCTGACCCCGGAACTGGCCAACTCCTACAATATCGGCCTGATCTGGAGCCCGCGCTGGGTGCCGGGTCTGACCCTGGGTATTGACTACATCAATATCGCCATTGACCAGGCCATCACCTCGTTCACGCCGACCCAGATCGTGAATGCGTGCTACGACTCGACGCAGTTCCCGAACGCGTTCTGCACGCAGTTCACGCGTCTGCCGAACGGTCAGTTCCCGACGCTTGGCGCCTACACGTCCGGCTTCGTGAATGCGGCGACCAACCGGTTTGACGCTGTCGAGATCCAGGCGGCTTATGCCACCGAGCTGAACGACCTGTTCTTCCTTGATCAGGTTCAGACCGATCTGGGTGGTATCAACGTCCGTCTGCGGGCTTATAACCTGCAGTCGCAAACCAGCTCGAACACCGGTTCTGACTACAACGATACCGTCGGCAACCGGGGCAACCCGAACTGGCGCGGTGACCTGAACGTCACCTGGAACCGCGGTCCTCTGACCCTGTTCTCGCAAGTGGAGTACGTTGGTAGCGGCTTGATCAACAAGTTCTCGACCCAACCGCTCCAGTACATCGATCAGCAAGGCGGCGTGGTCTACAACCTCGACGACTCGACGACCTATGACTTCGGTGGTTCCTATGACATCGGGAATGTGACCCTGCGTGCCAGCGTGAACAATGCGTTCAACACGGTGCCGGACGATCTGAACCGTGCGTTCCGGGGTGCGTTTACCCTGGGCCGTACCTACAATGTCGGTATCACGGCGCGCTTCTAGTAAGATCGCGTCTTGGACTTCGGGGAAAGGCGGGCTTCATGCCCGCCTTTCTTCTTTTGTGGGATAGCCTGCCCGGAGCGCCGGGCGGCGCACATGGAGAGGCCGGGCAAACCCGGTTGCAGCCGTGTGTGGATAAAAAATGTGATTTAACCGCTCAGAAGGGTTTTCACGGGCGCAGCAACCGGCTACAAGGCGCGGCTCGAAGGACGGGTTCTGCCGTCCGGTGCGCAGGTCAGTGACGCGCTCCGGGCGGCTTTGCGTTGGACTTTGATAGGGGTGTAGCTCAGCTGGTAGAGCGGCGGTCTCCAAAACCGCAGGCCGGGGGTTCGAGCCCCTCCGCCCCTGCCAGTTGCAGGTTGTGCGCGATGTTCCGCGCACCCGGATATTAGAGTTTGAAAGAGGCGATGGCAAAAGCAGGCAAATCGAGGCAGCCGGCGCGTGCAGGCGCATCCGCGCAGGGCAGCGGCGGCGGTTCTTCCGGCGGTGCGGCAACGCCTGCGCGCAAGAAGACGGTGAACCCCTTCCGGTTTATCGGTGAGGTGCGTCAGGAGGGCCGCAAGGTTACCTGGACGAGCCGCAACGAGACGATTGTCTCGTCGATCTTCGTGCTGGTGATGGCCACGCTGGCCGCCATCTTTTTCTTCGGTGTCGATTCCTTCATCGGCATGGTCATCAACTTCCTGCTTGGACTGGGAGCCTGAGGCATATGCCGGCGAAATGGTACATCGTTCATGCCTATTCGAACTTCGAGAAGAAGGTCGCCGAGGCGATCCGCTCCGAAGCTGCGCAAAAGGGCATGTCTGAAAACTTTGAGGAGATCGTGGTTCCCACCGAGGAAGTCACCGAGATCCGCAAGGGCCGCAAGGTCAATACAGAGCGCAAATACTTTCCCGGCTATGTGCTGGTGAAAATGGACATGACCGACGAGGCCTATCACCTCGTCAAGAACACGCCCAAGGTTACGGGCTTTCTGGGATCAGGCGCGCGTCCGCTGCCGGTCCCCGAATCGGAAGTCCTTCGCATCATGGGGCAGATGGAAGAGGATGCGGAAAATCCGCGCCCGACCATTTCCTACGAGATCGGCGAGACCGTTCGCGTCACCGACGGCCACTTCTCCAGCTTCAACGGTATCGTTGAAGAAGTGGATGAGGGGCGCTCGGTCCTGAAGGTCGCGATCAATATTTTCGGCCGGGCAACGCCGGTCGAGCTCGAATACAGCCAGGTGGAAAAAGCCAGCTGACTGTAACAACGGTGCGGGAGGTTCCGGGAAAGTCCATTCCGGGTCCGCTCACCGCGCCACCCGCGTCCTGACGGCTCATCGCCGCAGGGCATCTTGAAACCGGGGGCGAGCCCCCGAAAAGAGTGACAGGGACATGGCCAAGAAAATTACCGGCTATATCAAGCTGCAGGTTCCCGCCGGAGCCGCTAACCCCTCGCCGCCCATCGGGCCGGCTCTGGGTCAGCGCGGTGTGAACATCATGGAGTTCTGCAAGGCGTTCAACGCCAAGACGCAAGAGATGGAAAAGGGGATGCCGATCCCCACTGTCATCACCGTCTATCAGGACAAGTCTTTCACCTTCGAGACGAAGACGCCGCCGGCGAGCTTCCTTCTGAAGAAGGCCGCCAAGGTCCAGAAGGGCAGCGCCACCACAGGCAAGTCTGGTCCCATCGGCAAGATTTCGCGCGCCCAGTGCCGCGAGATTGCGGAGTTGAAGATGAAAGATCTCAACGCCAACGATCTGGACCACGCCACGAACATCATCGCAGGTTCGGCTCGGTCCATGGGCCTGGAAGTGACGGGGTAAGCGGATATGGTAAAGATCGCAAAACGCGTTGCCGCCGCCCGTGACGGGCTTGACCGCAACAAGCTTCACTCGATCGACGATGCCGTCGCCCTTGTGAAGTCCAAAGCCACTGCAAAATTCGACGAGACCGTTGAAGTTGCCATCAATCTGGGCGTTGACCCGCGTCACGCTGACCAGATGGTGCGCGGCGTCTGCCCGCTGCCGAACGGTACGGGCCGTACGGCGCGTGTGGCGGTGTTCGCCAAGGGGCCGAAGGCTGAAGAAGCCAAAAAGGCCGGTGCTGACATTGTTGGTGCAGAGGACCTCGTTGAGGCTGTTCAGGCCGGCAATATCGATTTTGACAAGGTGATCGCCACGCCCGACATGATGCCGCTGGTCGGCCGTCTGGGTAAGGTGCTCGGTCCGCGCGGCATGATGCCCAACCCGAAGGTTGGCACCGTGACCATGGATGTGGCCAAGGCCATCGCCCAATCGAAGGGCGGCGCTGTCGAGTTCCGCGTGGAAAAGGCCGGTATCGTTCACGCCGGTGTCGGCAAGGCGAGCTTCTCTGCCAAACAGCTTGGCGAGAATGTCCGCGCGCTTCTCGATGCCCTGAACAAGGCCAAGCCGGCCGGTGCCAAGGGTCAGTATATCCGCAAGATCTCTATCAGCTCGACCATGGGGCCGGGCGTGAAGATCGATGTGAGTGAAGCCAGCAGCGGCGCTGCCGCGGCTGCGTGATTGAAGTTTCCAGCGCCGGGGTTCGCCCCGGTTCTGGCGGCTGGTTTGCCGGGCTTGTCCGGGCGATCAGCCACCTGTCCGAGACCGCAGGGGTGGGTAAGGAGCTTCGCTCCGAACCGCTTAATCATGATGGCCCTGCGCAGACGGGAGTACGGAAAACACCTGTTTCGCGTGTCACACGTGCAAACGGCGTCATTTCGTTCCCCGGGCAGGATACAAGGCGGGGGTGAGCGCGCACCGGGATGGTCCCGGCGCAAGCGGCGTCCCCATCACCGCAAGATGACCGGACAGTCCGGTCATACTGTAACGGGAGACCGCAATGGAGCGAGCCCAGAAAGTCGAAGCCGTCGATGCCTATAAGGGCATTTTCGCCGGCGCCGGCTCGGTAGTGATTGCTCACTACTCCGGACTCACTGTTGCGGAAATGACGTCTCTGCGTGTCGAACTTGGTAAGTCCGGCGGGCAGTTGAAGGTTGTGAAGAACCGTCTGGCCAAGATTGCCCTTCAGGGTTCTCCGGCCGAAGGCGCTGCCGACATGTTCACCGGACCTGTCGCCATTGCCTTTGCCGCAGACCCGGTTGTGGCGCCCAAGGCCGCTGCGGACTTTGCCAAGAAGAACGAGAAGCTCGTTCTGCTGGGCGGGTTCATGGAATCGACGATTCTTGATGAAGGCCAGGTCAAGGCTCTTGCCACTCTGCCGTCTCTCGACGAGCTGCGCGGCAAGCTGATCGGTCTCATCCAGGCGCCTGCCACCAAGGTTGCCGGGGTTGTTCAAGCCCCCGCCGGCCAGCTGGCCCGCCTGCTTCAGGCCTATGCAGACAAACAGGCTGCATGACGCCGTCTCCGCATCTCTAGTGACAACGCATTCAAACAGGACTGAAAACCATGTCGAAACTCGAACAACTCGTTGAAGATCTCTCCAGCCTGACCGTGCTGGAAGCTGCTGATCTCGCCAAGCTTCTTGAAGAGAAGTGGGGCGTTTCTGCTGCTGCTCCGGTGGCGGTTGCCGCTGCTGGTGGCGCTGGTGGCGGTGATGCCGCTGCTGCTGAAGAGAAGACCGAATTTGACGTGATCCTCGTTGCCGCAGGCGACAAGAAAATCAACGTCATCAAGGAAGTCCGTGCGATTACGGGCCTTGGTCTGAAAGAAGCCAAGGACCTGGTGGAAGCCGGTGGCAAGGCCGTCAAGGAAGGCGCGCCGAAAGCCGAAGCCGAAACCATCAAGAAGCAGCTCGAAGAAGCAGGCGCTACTGTCGAGCTGAAGTAAGGGATCGGGGGCCGTTTCCGGTTCCTGGCACCATAGTCCTGGCGGGCGTGTGGCGTGATGCCACGCGCCCGTGAGGGCGTTTGAAGATACCGTCTGGCATTCCGGTCTGCCCCGGGTGTGCCAGGTCTGGGTGGCAAGCCCCCTCACGCTTGTTGCCACTTTCACCGGGGCGGGCGGGACGCATTTCGCGTCCCCGTAGGACGATGCCGGGCTTGAAGCCTGGCAAAGGGAGCGGAAATGGGTCTGTCGTTCACCGGCAAGAAGCGCATTCGCAAGTCGTTTGGTCGCATCCCCGAAGCGCTGGAGATGCCTAACCTCATCGAGGTGCAAAAGCATTCCTACGAGCAGTTCCTGCTGAAGGAATCGCGGGCGGGCGAACGCCCGGACGAAGGGTTGCAGGCGGTTTTCAAATCCGTCTTCCCCGTCAAGGATTTCTCCGAAAGGGCTGTTCTCGAATTCGTGTCCTACGAGTTCGAACCGCCCAAGTTTGATGTCGAGGAATGCGTGCAGCGCGACATGACGTTCGCAGCGCCGCTGAAAGTGAAAATGCGTCTCATCGTGTTTGATGTGGACGAGGAAACCGGCGCGCGCTCGGTCAAGGACATCAAGGAACAGGACGTCTTCATGGGCGATATCCCGCTCATGACCGACAAGGGCACGTTTGTTGTAAACGGTACCGAGCGGGTGATCGTCTCGCAGATGCACCGCTCGCCGGGCGTGTTCTTTGACCATGACCGTGGCAAGACCCACGCGTCGGGCAAATACCTGTTTGCTGCGCGGATTATTCCCTATCGCGGTTCCTGGCTGGACTTCGAGTTCGACGCCAAGGACATCATCCATGTGCGTATCGACCGCCGCCGGAAACTTCCCGCGACGACGCTGCTCTATGCGCTGGGCCTCGACAAGGAAGCGATCCTGTCGATCTTCTATGGCCGTGTTGCCTATACCAAGGTCAAGGCGGGCTGGACGACGCCGTTCATCAAGGAAAACTGGCGCGGCGTGAAGCCGCTGCGCGACCTCGTGGATGCCAAGTCGGGCGAGGTAATTGCGCCTGCCGGCAAGAAGATTGCCGCGCGCGCTGCCAACAAGCTGGCCGAAGACGGCGTCAAGAAGCTGCTGGTAGCCGGTGATGATCTGGTCGGTCGTTTCTTTGCTGAAGATATCGTCAATGCCGAAACCGGCGAGATTTTCGCCGAGGCTGGCGACGAGATCACGCTGGAGCTCCTCGAGGAGATCGAGCAGGCGGGCTATGACGCGATCGAGGTGCTCGACATTGATGGCGTGAATGTGGGCGGATATATCCGCACCACGCTTGCGGCTGACAAGAATGATACCCGTGACCAGGCTCTGGTGGACATCTACCGTGTCATGCGTCCGGGCGAGCCGCCGACCCCGGAAACCGCCGAAGCGCTGTTCAATGGCCTGTTCTTCGATCCCGAGCGCTATGATCTGTCCCCGGTTGGCCGGGTGAAGATGAATATGCGCCTGGATCTGGAATGTCCCGATGATGTGCGTGTGCTGCGCCGCGAGGACATTGTCGAGGTCCTCAAGGTCATTCATGGCCTGCGTGACGGCAAGGGCGAGATCGACGATATCGACAATCTCGGCAATCGCCGTGTGCGCTCGGTCGGCGAACTGATGGAAAATCAGTACCGTGTCGGCCTGCTGCGCATGGAGCGCGCCATCAAGGAGCGCATGAGCTCGGTCGATATCGAGACGGTGATGCCGCACGACCTCGTCAATGCCAAGCCGGCTGCGGCGGCGGTACGTGAGTTCTTCGGCTCCTCCCAGCTGTCGCAGTTCATGGACCAGACCAACCCTCTGTCGGAAGTCACCCACAAGCGCCGCATGTCAGCGCTTGGCCCGGGTGGTCTGACCCGCGAGCGTGCCGGCTTTGAAGTACGCGACGTGCACCCGACCCATTATGGCCGGATCTGCCCGATCGAGACGCCGGAAGGCCCGAATATCGGCCTTATCAACTCGCTTTCCACATTTGCGCGCGTGAACAAGTACGGCTTTATCGAAAGCCCGTACCGCAAGGTGGAAAACGGCAAGCTGATCGATCAGGTCGACTATCTGTCGGCCATGCAGGAAGCCAAGTTCAACATCGCCCAGGCCAATGCGGCTGTGAGCGACAAGGGCGAGCTGGCCAACGAGTTCGTCAATTGCCGTATCGGTCCGAACCGCGATGCGACCCTGATCCCGCGCGAGGATGTTGATTATATCGACGTGTCGCCCAAGCAGGTCGTGTCCGTGGCCGCGGCGCTCATCCCGTTCCTGGAGAACGATGACGCCAACCGCGCGCTGATGGGCTCGAACATGCAACGCCAGGCAGTCCCGCTGCTGCGCAACGAAGCGCCGCTTGTGGGAACGGGCATGGAAGCGGTTGTGGCCCGCGATTCCGGTGCGGCGATCATCGCCCGCCGTGACGGCGTGGTCGAACAGGTGGATGCGCAGCGTATCGTGGTGCGTGCGACCGGTGATATTGATGCGGCAGCGTCTGGCGTCGACATCTACCGCCTGGCCAAGTTCCAGCGTTCCAACCAGTCCACCTGCATCAATCAGCGCCCGATCGTGAAGGTCGGTGACGTGGTGAAGGCTGGTGACATTATTGGTGACGGACCGTCGACCGATCTGGGTGAGCTCGCGCTCGGCCGGAACATCATTGTCGCGTTCATGCCTTGGAATGGCTACAATTTCGAGGATTCCATCCTCATCTCCGAGCGTATCGTGCGCGATGACGTCTTCACCTCGATCCATATCGAGGAGTTTGAAGTCATGGCCCGTGACACCAAGCTCGGACCGGAAGAGATTACGCGCGACATCCCGAATGTGGGCGAAGAGGCCCTGCGCAATCTCGACGAGGCCGGCATTGTAGCTGTTGGTGCCGAGGTTGAATCCGGTGACATCCTGGTCGGCAAGGTGACGCCGAAGGGCGAAAGCCCGATGACGCCGGAGGAGAAACTCCTGCGCGCCATCTTCGGCGAGAAGGCGTCTGACGTGCGTGATACGTCGCTACGTCTGCCGCCGGGTACCACCGGCACGATCGTGGAAGTGCGCGTGTTCAACCGTCACGGCGTCGACAAGGACGAGCGGGCTATCTCCATTGAGCGTGACGAAATCGCGCGTCTTGGCGAAGACCGTGATGACGAGCTCGAAATCCTCGAGCGCGACATCTTCTCGCGTCTGAAAACGATCCTTCTGGGCCGCTCTGCGGTGTCAGGTCCGCGCGGGTTCGCCAAGGGCAAGGTGACAGAAGCCTCGCTGGAAGACGTGCCTGCCTCCCAGTGGTGGAAGATCGGCCTTGAAGATGAAAAGGCCATGGCCGAGGTCGAAGCCCTCAAGAAGCAGTATGACGAGTCCAAGGCTCGCCTTGACCGCCGCTTCGAGGACAAGGTCGAGAAGCTGCAGCGCGGCGACGAGATGCCTCCGGGCGTGATGAAAATGGTGAAGGTGTTCGTCGCGGTGAAGCGCAAGCTTCAACCGGGCGACAAGATGGCCGGCCGTCACGGCAACAAGGGTGTGATCTCCAAGATCAACCCGCTTGAGGACATGCCCTTCCTGGAAGACGGCACGCCGGTTGATATCGTGCTGAACCCGCTGGGCGTGCCTTCGCGCATGAATGTGGGTCAGATCCTCGAAACCCACCTTGGCTGGGCCTGTAAGGGCCTTGGCCAGCAGATCGGCCTTGCCTATGACGCCTACACGCGTGACGGCGATGCCAATACGCTCAAGAAGGCCATCAATTCGGCCTATGGTGAGGACCAGGAACTTCCCGAGGACGAGGCGGACATCGCCGAGCTGGCCCGTAACCTGACCGCCGGCATCCCGATTGCCACGCCGGTCTTTGACGGTGCGCGCGAACCCGACATTGTCGAGTATCTCAAGCGTGCCGGCATGGATGAAAGCGGTCAGTCGACGCTCTATGACGGCCAGACTGGCGAGCCCTTCAAGCGCAAGGTCACGGTCGGCATCAAGCACCTGCTCAAGCTGCACCACCTTGTCGACGACAAGATCCATGCCCGTTCCATCGGCCCGTACAGCCTGGTGACCCAGCAGCCGCTGGGCGGCAAGGCCCAGTTTGGCGGCCAGCGCTTCGGCGAGATGGAAGTGTGGGCGCTGCAGGCGTATGGCGCTGCCTACACCTTGCAGGAAATGCTCACCGTCAAGTCGGATGACGTGGCCGGACGCACCAAGGTCTACGAGGCCATTGTGCGCGGCGATGACGCCTTCGAGGCGGGCATTCCGGAGAGCTTCAACGTGCTGGTCAAGGAGATGCGCTCTCTCGGCCTGAACGTGGAACTCGTCAACGAATAGGCCGCTATCGGCCACATTGTGATCAGGTGGCAGGGCTCGCCCTCAAGGCCCTGCCGCCGCCACCGTCAAGGAGACGGACATGAACCAAGAGGTCATGAATATCTTCAACCCGTCCGCCGAAGGCCCCGCCTTTGACCGGATCCGGATTTCGCTGGCGAGCCCGGAGAAGATTCTCTCCTGGTCGTTTGGCGAGGTGAAGAAGCCCGAAACGATCAATTACCGCACGTTCAAGCCGGAGCGTGATGGCCTGTTCTGCGCGCGCATCTTTGGTCCGATCAAGGACTATGAGTGCCTGTGCGGCAAGTACAAGCGCATCAAGTATAAAGGCATTGTCTGCGAGAAGTGCGCCGTGGAAGTCACGCTGGCGCGCGTGCGCCGCGAGCGCATGGGCCATATCGAGCTGGCCGCGCCGGTTGCGCATATCTGGTTCCTGAAATCGCTCCCGTCGCGCATCGCGCTGATGATGGACATGGCCCTGAAAGATGTGGAGCGCGTGCTCTATTTCGAGGCCTATATCGTCATGGAGCCGGGCCTGACGCCGCTGCAGCAGCACCAGCTTCTGAGCGAGGAAGAATATTATCAGGCCGTGGACGAGTACGGCGAGGACGCCTTCACCGCCGGGATCGGCGCGGAAGCCATCCGCGAACTGATGGGCAATATGGACCTGCCTGCGCAAGTCGAGCGCATGAAGGAAGACATGAAGGAGACCGGCTCGGAGCTGAAGCTGAAAAAGCTCTCCAAGCGCATCAAGCTCCTTGAGTCCTTCATCTTCTCGAAGAACCGCCCTGAGTGGATGATCATGACGGTCGTTCCGGTCATTCCGCCGGAACTGCGCCCGCTCGTGCCGCTGGATGGTGGCCGCTTTGCGACGTCGGACCTGAACGATCTCTACCGCCGGGTCATCAACCGCAATAACCGCCTGAAGCGCCTGATAGAGCTGCGCGCGCCGGACATCATCATCCGCAACGAGAAGCGCATGCTTCAAGAAGCGGTCGATGCGCTGTTTGACAATGGTCGGCGTGGCCGCGTGATCACGGGCACCAACAAGCGTCCGCTCAAATCACTGTCCGACATGCTGAAAGGCAAGCAGGGCCGGTTCCGTCAGAACCTGCTCGGCAAGCGCGTGGACTATTCGGGCCGCTCGGTCATCGTGGTTGGTCCGGACCTGAAACTGCATGAGTGCGGCCTTCCCAAGAAGATGGCGCTGGAGCTGTTCAAGCCGTTCATCTACGCGCGCCTCGACGCGAAGGGTCTGTCTGGCACCGTCAAGCAGTCGAAAAAGCTGGTGGAAAAAGAGCGTCCCGAAGTGTGGGACGTGCTTGATGAAGTGATCCGCGAGCATCCGGTTCTGCTGAACCGGGCACCGACGCTTCACCGCCTGGGCATTCAGGCGTTCGAGCCCAAGCTGATCGAGGGCAAGGCCATCCAGCTTCACCCGCTGGTCTGCGCCGCGTTCAACGCCGACTTCGACGGCGACCAGATGGCCGTGCACGTTCCGCTGAGCCTTGAGGCCCAGCTGGAAGCGCGCGTGCTGATGATGTCGACCAACAACATCCTCTCGCCGGCCAACGGCAAGCCGATCATCGTGCCGTCGCAGGATATCGTGCTGGGTCTGTACTATCTGTCGATCGCCAAAGACGGCGAGCCCGGTGAAGGCATGGTCTTCGGCTCCATGGCCGAGATCGATGCCGCGCTGGATTCCGGCTTTGTCACCCTGCACACCAAGATCAAGGCGCGCTATGAGGGCGTCGATGAGGAGGGTGAGCGCAAGGTCAGCGTGATCGATACCACGCCCGGCCGGATGAAGCTGCTTGAGCACCTGCCGCGCCACAAGCTTCTGCCGCCGAGCCTGCTCGACGAGCTTCTGACCAAGAAGGCCGTCGGCAATCTCATCGACGAGGTCTATCGCCACACCGGCCAGAAGGCGACGGTCATCTTCTGCGACCGCATCATGCAGCTGGGCTTCCGCGAAGCGGCCCGGGCCGGCATTTCCTTCGGCAAGGACGACATGCTGATCCCGGACGCCAAGGCGACGCTCGTCAACGAGACGCGCACGCTGGTGTCCGATTACGAGCAGCAATATGTCGATGGCCTCATCACCCGTGGTGAGAAGTACAACAAGGTCGTTGATGCGTGGGCCAAGTGCACCGACAAGGTGGCCGACGCCATGATGGACGAGATATCCAAGCCGATTGATGCCGGTAACGGCCGCACCGGCGAGGTGAACTCGGTCTACATGATGGCCCACTCCGGCGCGCGTGGTTCAAAGAACCAGATGAAGCAGCTTGCCGGTATGCGCGGCCTGATGGCCCGTCCGGACGGCTCGATCATCGAGACGCCGATCATCTCCAACTTCAAGGAAGGCCTGACCGTCCTTGAATACTTCAACTCGACCCACGGCGCGCGCAAGGGCCTGGCTGATACGGCGCTGAAAACCGCCAACTCGGGTTATCTGACCCGCCGTCTGGTCGACGTGGCCCAGGACTGCATCATCACCGAAGATGATTGCGGCACCTCGCAAGGCATCGAGCTCAGCGCCGTTGTTGACGGCGGCGAGATCGTTGTGTCGGTCGCCGCGCGTATCCTTGGCCGGACGACGGCCGAGGCGGTGAAGGATCCGGCGACGGGCGACGTTATCGCTCCGGCGGACACCTATCTGGACGAGGATCTGTGCGCGGCTATCGAGGCTGCGGGCGTGATCTCGGTCAAGACGCGTTCACCGCTGACATGCGAATCCCGCCGCGGCGTCTGCGCAACCTGCTATGGCCGCGACCTTGCACGCGGCACCCGGGTGAATATGGGCGAGGCTGTCGGTGTTATCGCTGCCCAGTCCATCGGTGAGCCGGGTACCCAGCTGACGATGCGGACCTTCCACATCGGCGGTACGGCGCAGGTCTCCGAGCAGTCCTTCATCGAAGCGCTCAATGACGGCAAGATCGCCTTCAACGACCGCTCGACCGTGAAGAATTCCGAAGGCGCCCTCATTGTCATGAGCCGCAACATGCAGCTCGTGGTGATGGATTCCGAAGGCAAGGAGCGTGAAGTCTACAAGCTCCCCTACGGCGCCAAGCTGCGCGTGGACGCGGGCAACAAGGTCAAGCGGGGCGACCGCCTGGCCGAGTGGGATCCGTACACGGCTCCCATCGTGACCGAAGTGGGTGGACGCGTGAAGTTCATCGACACCATCGAAGGACTTACCGTTCGCGACGAGACCGACGATGCGACGGGCATTGCCTCGAAGGTGGTTATCGACTGGCGCGGTACGTCATCGAAATCCAGCTCGATCCAGCCGGCCATTGTCGTCAGCGACGACAAGGGCGAGCCGGTCAAGCTCGCCAACGGGTCTCCGGCCAATTACATGCTGTCGGTGGGCGCGATCCTGTCGATCAGCGATGGCGACGATGTGAGACCTGGAGACGTTATCGCCCGGATCCCGACCGAGGGCGCCAAGACGCGCGACATCACCGGCGGTCTGCCGCGTGTTGCCGAGCTGTTCGAGGCACGCCGTCCGAAAGACCATGCGATCATTGCCGAAACCACCGGCCGTGTTGAATTCGGGCGCGACTACAAGAACAAGCGCCGGATCGTCATCACGCCAGACGGCGAGGGGGCAGAGCCCGTGGAATATCTCGTTCCGCGCGGCAAGCACCTGACCGTGCAGGAAGGCGATATCATCCAGCGCGGCGAGTATCTGCTCGATGGCAATCCGGCACCGCACGACATCCTGCGTATTCTGGGTGTGGAGGCGCTCGCCAAGTATCTCGTCAACGAGATCCAGGAGGTCTACCGGCTGCAGGGCGTGCCGATCAACGACAAGCACATCGAAGTGATTGTCCGGCAGATGCTGCAGAAAATGGAAATCCTTGATCCGGGCGATAGTGGCTATCTGAACGGTGAGCATGTCGAGAAGCTCGACTTCCTCGAAATGAACGAGCGTCTGGAGAAAGAGAAGAAGCGTCCCGCCGTTGGCGAGCCGGTGTTGCTGGGCATCACCAAGGCGAGCTTGCAGACCCGCTCCTTCATCTCCGCGGCCTCCTTCCAGGAAACCACACGCGTGCTGACCGAGGCTTCCATTCAGGGCAAGGTCGACATGCTTGAAGGCCTGAAGGAGAACGTGATCGTGGGCCGCCTGATTCCCGCCGGGACGGGTGGCACGATGCGCGAATATCAGGCTGTGGCTGACAAGCGTGACCGCGACCGTCTCGCCGAGCGTGAGAAGGAAGCGGCCAAGGGGGCTGAGGCCCTGCCGGCCGAAATCGCCGAGGCCGCAGCCAGCGAAGAAGGCTGATAGCCTTTTCCAGGCAGTGAATGAGGGCAGGGGCCGCCGGATATACCGGCGGCCCTTTCCTTTTATATGCGGGGCTGATCGGGCTCGTGTGAACGGGGTGTAAAAATCCCGTCATGCGTCTCTTGACGCGGGCAGGTCCGATCAGTAGGTTCCGCGCTCGTTTTCAGGGGTGAGCCGTAACCTTTGCCCGCGCCAAGTGCCAAGGCCAGGTTAGACGTCGCCTGAAACAACGACATTATTCAACACCGTCCGTGGGCGTGAGCAGTGAGGCTCCCGTCCGGCGGCCGGGTTTACGCGCATGCGAAGTCCGTAGCCGGGCTTCAAGTGTGCATTGGGATCAGGAACGGACGCAGCTGCATGCCTACGATTAACCAGCTCATCCGCAAGCCGCGGAAAGACAAGCCGAAGCGCAACAAGGTGCCGGCGCTGCAGTCGTGCCCTCAACGGCGCGGCGTTTGCACGCGTGTGTACACCACCACCCCGAAGAAGCCGAACTCGGCGCTTCGTAAAGTGGCCAAGGTGCGTCTGACCAACGGCTATGAAGTCGTTAGCTACATTCCCGGTGAGGGCCACAACCTTCAGGAACACTCCGTGGTCCTGATCCGTGGCGGCCGTGTGAAAGACCTTCCCGGCGTTCGTTACCACATCCTGCGCGGCGTTCTGGATACCCAGGGCGTCAAGGACCGCCGTCAGCGCCGTTCGAAATACGGCGCGAAGCGTCCGAAATAAGGAGAGACCTGGATGTCCCGTCGTCACCGCGCAGAGAAACGCGAGATTCTGCCCGATCCCAAATTCGGAGATCGCGATCTCACGAAGTTCATGAACTACATCATGGTTGACGGTAAGAAGTCCGTCGCCGAGCGCATTATTTATGGAGCGCTGGAAATCGTTGAAGAAAAGGCCAAGCGCGAGCCGGTCCGCGTGTTCCACGATGCCCTGGGCAATATCGCCCCGGAAATCGAGGTGCGCTCCCGCCGCGTCGGCGGTGCGACCTATCAGGTCCCCGTCGAAGTGCGTCCCGACCGCCGCAAGGCGCTGGCCATCCGCTGGCTGGCAGCCGCTGCACGGGCGCGCAATGAAAACACGATGCGCGAGCGTCTGGCAGGCGAGCTTCTTGATGCTGCCTCCAATCGCGGCACGGCTGTGAAGAAGCGTGAAGACACGCACCGCATGGCCGAAGCCAACCGCGCCTTCTCGCATTACCGCTGGTAATTCCGGCTAAACGACCGATCACACCAAGGACCTCTCCCCATGGCCCGCACGCACAAGATCGAGGACTACCGCAATTTCGGCATCATGGCCCACATTGATGCCGGGAAAACCACGACTACGGAGCGGATCCTCTATTATACCGGTAAATCCCACAAAATCGGTGAGGTCCATGACGGCGCGGCCACCATGGACTGGATGGAACAGGAGCAAGAGCGCGGCATCACGATCACGTCGGCCGCGACGACCTGTTTCTGGCGTGAAAAGCGCCTGAACATCATCGACACGCCCGGCCACGTGGACTTCACCATTGAAGTGGAGCGCTCGCTTCGCGTGCTTGACGGCGCCATTGCGCTGCTGGATGCCAATGCCGGTGTCGAGCCGCAGACCGAAACGGTCTGGCGTCAGGCGGACAAGTACAAAGTTCCGCGGATGATCTTCGTCAACAAGATGGACAAGCTCGGCGCGGACTTCTTCCGTTGCGTCGAGATGATCAAGTCGCGCCTGGGGGCCACCCCGCTCGTGCTCCAGCTGCCGATTGGCGCGGAGACCGAGTACACGGGCTGCATCGATCTCATCAAGATGCGCGCCATCATCTGGGAAGAAGAAAACCTGGGTGCGGCGTTCCATTACACCGACATCCCTGCCGAGCTTCAGGCCCAGGCCGAGGAATATCGCGAGAAGCTGATCGAGGGCGCTGTCGAAGTCGACGAAGCCGCGATGGAAGCCTATCTGGAAGGCAATATGCCCGGCGAGGAAGAGCTGATGAAGCTCATCCGCAAAGGCACGATCGAGCTGGCGTTCAACCCGATCCTGTGCGGCACGGCCTTCAAGAACAAGGGTGTTCAGCCCCTGCTCGACGCGGTTGTTGATTACCTGCCGTCTCCGGTCGACGTTCTGGCGATCAAGGGCATTGATCCGAAAACCGAAGGTGAAATCCTGCGCAAGGCGGACGATGGCGAGCCGACCTCCCTGCTGGCGTTCAAGATCATGAACGACCCGTTTGTGGGCTCGCTCACCTTCTGCCGCGTGTATTCCGGTCATGTTGAAACCGGCACATCGCTGATGAACACGGTCAAGGACAAGAAAGAGCGTATCGGCCGCATGCTGCTGATGCATTCGAACAGCCGTGAAGACATCAAGGAAGCATTCGCTGGCGATATCGTCGCCATTGCGGGCCTGAAAGACACGACCACGGGTGACACGCTGTGTGATCCGATGAAACCGGTCATTCTCGAGCGCATGGAATTCCCCGAGCCGGTCATCGAGCTTGCTATCGAGCCGAAATCGAAGGGTGACCAGGAGAAGCTCGGCATCGCGCTGCAGCGTCTGGCGGCGGAGGATCCGTCTTTCCGCATGTCGACCGACGAAGAGTCCGGCCAGACGATCATTGCCGGCATGGGCGAGCTTCACCTCGACATCCTGGTGGATCGCATGCGCCGCGAGTTCAAGGTCGAGGCCAATGTCGGCCAGCCGCAGGTTGCTTACCGCGAGACGATCGGCGAGGCGTGCGAAATCGACTACACGCACAAGAAACAGACCGGCGGTACCGGTCAGTTCGCGCGGATCAAGCTGCAGTTCGAGCCGGTGGAGCCGGGCGAAGGCTATTCGTTCGAATCCAAGATTGTCGGCGGTTCGGTGCCCAAGGAATACATTCCGGGCGTCGAAAAGGGCATCAATTCGGTGCGCGAAACCGGCCTTCTGGCGGGCTTCCCGCTGATCGACTTCAAGGCGACGCTCATCGACGGCGCCTACCACGACGTGGACTCCAGCGTGCTGGCGTTCGAAATCGCGGCACGTGCCGCCATGCGCGAGGCCAAGGGCCGCATGCGCGTGAAACTGCTTGAGCCGATCATGAAGGTCGAAGTTGTGACACCGGACGAGTATACCGGGTCTGTCATCGGCGATCTGAACTCCCGCCGCGGCCAGATCCGCGATCAGGAGATGCGCGGCAACGCCACCGTGGTGAACGCCATGGTGCCGCTGGCGAACATGTTCGGCTATGTGAACAATCTGCGCTCGGCAACTCAGGGCCGCGCCCAGTTCACCATGCAGTTCGATCACTATGAACCGGTGCCGCAAGCGGTGGCCGATCAGGTGATCTCCAAGATCGCCTGAGGCGTGAACAATTAGCCCTTCGGGGTTGGAAACGAAAAGAGTGAGTAGAGAAAATGGCCAAGGCAAAGTTTGAGCGTAACAAGCCGCATGCGAACGTTGGCACGATTGGTCACGTTGACCACGGCAAGACGACGCTGACGGCGGCGATTACG
>LJSH01000001.1 GCA_001314625.1 Oceanicaulis sp. HLUCCA04 | reverse complement strand
TGATCCGGTGGTCCCGAGTGGAAGGGCCATCGCTCAACGGATAAAAGGTACGCCGGGGATAACAGGCTGATGATGCCCAAGAGTCCATATCGACGGCATTGTTTGGCACCTCGATGTCGGCTCATCGCATCCTGGGGCTGGAGCAGGTCCCAAGGGTTTGGCTGTTCGCCAATTAAAGCGGTACGTGAGCTGGGTTTAGAACGTCGTGAGACAGTTCGGTCCCTATCTGCCGTGGGTGTCGGATACTTGAGAGGAGCTGTCCCTAGTACGAGAGGACCGGGATGGACGCACCTCTGGTGGACCTGTTGTTGCGCCAGCAGCATAGCAGGGTAGCTAAGTGCGGAAGGGATAACCGCTGAAAGCATCTAAGCGGGAAGCCCCCCTCAAAACCAGGTATCCCTTGAGAGCCGTGGAAGACCACCACGTTGATAGGCTGGAAGTGGAAGCGCAGCGATGCGTGGAGCGGACCAGTACTAATTGCTCGATAGGCTTGATCACGCGTTGCTCATGAATGGCGATCGCCTCGTCCATCATGACAGCCCGTAAACAGTCAGGATAAAATGTCTCTGTGAAACCGCGTCAAACGCGCCGACCGGGTGGTTATAGCGAGGGGATCCCACCCGTTCCCATCCCGAACACGGCCGTTAAGACCCTCAGCGCCGATGGTACTATGTCTTAAGGCATGGGAGAGTAGGTCGCCGCCCGGTCTGCCCGTTTGACGCCAGTTATCCTTTTTCTTTCCAATTCAAATGAAAACCCCCGCTTCGGCGGGGGTTTTTTTATGATTTCGGCGACGCGGCCTGCCTAACCAGTACACGTGTCCAGTGTTGGCAGACTGCCCTGGCGGCGGACAACGGCCGGCAGACCAGGCGCTTTACTGAACAAGCGGTTGACGCACGCTGGCACGTTGGCTAGTTACACCGCTCACCATCGCCGGGGGGTAAACCGGTATTGACGCGGGGTGGAGCAGCCCGGTAGCTCGTCAGGCTCATAACCTGAAGGTCGCAGGTTCAAATCCTGCCCCCGCACCCAGTAAAGACGGCCCGCTGGAGCAATCCGGCGGGCCGTTTTCATGTCCGTTACGGCCGTTAGAAACGCCAGCTTGCCTGCAAGGACAGGCTGGTCTCATTGCCTGTTGCACGGCCTGCATCAGCCGAGAACGCCGCGTCAACGCTCCAGCGCGGTGAGATATCGATCCGGGCACCGGTCTCGACGGTATAGAACTGCTCATCACGAGCGAGCCCCTGGACGGCGAAGGAGACCGGTGCGCCGGTCAGTGTGGCGCGCGCGGATTGCCGGGAATCCGACAGCGCGATCTGGTGGAAGCCGCGTACATAAATCTCGCTCTGGCGGCCATTTTCGCTGAATGACTGGGAGAGGTAGGCCCCGAAGCCAGCTATCGTCTCCGTCCTGGTGCGCGCATCAAGGCGGGCGCCAAATATGCCGGCGCCTGTTTCAGTGTAGGCGTCGAAATCGGCGCCGGTGTGGCGAAGGCGCAGCGCCGGTCCCCACTGATACGCGCCGGTATCAAGGGACAGACCGGCATCCAAGCCGGCCATGAATTGCGATCCGCCTGTGTCGGCGCGGGCCGTCAGCACTGTCCCGCCCGCGCCCGGCGCTCCGAGAAATACCGGGCGGGCGATGTCGTAGTCCAAGAGGGCATAGCCGGTATAGGCGCTGATATAGGCATGATCCGAGGCGTAACCGCCATAAAGGCTGACCGACAGCGCTTCGCCTTGTGCCTTGCGGTATTGTGAGCGGGTTTCGAACTGGCCATACCCGGCCGAAACGCCGATGAGGGCGTTTTCGCCCACGCGCCGGTCGACCCCGCCGGTGACAAATACCATGTTGGAATCAGATCGCCCGTGAACAAACTCGTAGCCGGCAGAGCTTACCGTGCCGGTAAGGAACACGCCGGTATGATCGGGCAGCCGGTCCCATGCGTGGGCAGGCCGCGGGGCGTCAAGCTGCATGGCCGAGGAGGCCAGAGCGAGGCTGGCCGGGCCGGGTGCAAAGCCTGACAGCCCTGCCACGCGCGTGTTGCCGGTTAACGCGTAACCGCCTTGTGTGCCGCGCGCGAGCGCCGCGGTGCGCCCTGCCAGAATATTGCCCTGCGCCCGCGTCAGGGCGAATCCGAAGCTGTCGGGCATGAAGGTTTCGGTCGGGTTCAGGCTTTCCAGCGCGCGCGACACGTCCTCGCCTTCAGGCAGATGGTCCAGTGTATTGACCAGCTCGCCAAAGCTGCCGGAAGGCAGCTCACCCTCAAATGGGGCGAGGGCTTCGTCGAGCGCGCCGGCGACGGCGCCTTGCTGCGATGATACGGCCCAGTCAGTGAAATCCCGCGCGAGAAGCGACAGTACCAGGGCGTTCTCGGTAAGGCTCAGCTCGAAATTGATCATCGGCGAGAGGCCCTGCCGGTCCAGTTGCGGTTCGCCGCCTGTGCCGTCCAGCGTCCGAACGAGCACGAAGCTGTCGCCGCGCGCGGGCAGGTCGCGCTCGAACACCGGAATAATGGTTCCGTAAATCTCGGCCCAACCTGTCACGAAGAGTGTGTTTGACAGGGCGGGGTCCGCATTGAGGCTGAATAAGCCTGCGGCGCCGGAATCCATGAAGTAATTGCCGTCAATCGTCAGCGTGCCCGGGACTGGTCCGCCCGGCATGATCGTGCCGCCGGCGTGGAGATAGAGATCGGGGGCCAGGATTGTGCCGCTCCCGGAGACGATACCGTCCTCATGCAGGAAGGCGAGTGTATCAAACGCGCCATCAACATTGAGACTGCCGCCACCCATCAGGGATATGCCCTGATAGTCGAACAGGATTCCGGTTTCGCCGATATCGGTGATGCCACCGAGCTGGGTGTATAATTCGCTATCCCAATACCCGTCGACATCCAGCCGCCCGCCCAGGACCAGCGATCCCCCATAGTCGAAATAATAGCCGGTATCGCGCAAGGTGAACTGGCCGTCCGAGAGGATCAGCCCGTCAGTGATGACCAGACCGGCTACATCTATCAGACCGCCTTCCTGCCAGATGCCCCCGTCGAACATGGGCGCGGTTTCAATAACAATGCCAGTCTCTGTCACCAGCAGTTCACCGCCATCCTGAACGCGCATCTGGCTGGCACCCAAAAGTCCGTCAACCTGGATCGCGCCGGCCCGGACATCAATGGCGCTTTCGGCAACCAGTATGCCAAATGGCGCAATGGCGAGTGCGGCGTCAGGGTCGGAGAGTGCCAGTGTGTCAATTTCAAAGAAATCGCCATCCTCGATGCGCGTCACGCCGGGCAAATCGAGAGACACCTCGTAAAGCGGTGTGGCGAGCGGTCCGGCCGCTACGGTAAACGGGCCGCCGAAATTCTGCGGGATTGCGCCATCTGCCCAGTGGCCGGCATCGGTCCAGCTGCCATCACCGCCTAGTGTGGAGGCTTGGACGAAGGGCGAGGCGGCGTCGATCCAGTCGCGCAGCGCGATGACAGGCGTGTAGAAATCAGCTGCGCCATATGTAAAGCGGTTGGCCGGGTCTGCGACGCCATAACCAAACGATACAATACCAATTTGTACGACCCCGTCCGCCGTTTCGATGAACAGGCCGCCGCCGCTGTCGCCGGGGGAGGCTATGGCCTCGCCGTCAATGGCGCCGCCGCCCAATATGTTCGGCCCCGAACCGGACGGATCGTCAAGATCAAGGGCAAAAAGCGGGTATTGTGTGCCTGGCCCTGCCAGACCGGCCAGAGAGGGCACATCACTTATCGTCCCCACGAAATCCAGCGTGTTCTGGCCGATACGGCGCTGTCCGTCCCCCGCGCTGACAAGGCCCGTGGCGGGATTGCCAAACGAGCCATAGCCGCCAATGAACACGGTATCGCCCAGGGCGGCGGCGCTGGTATTATTGCCATCAAGCCGGACAGGGGACACGAACAGCACCGGGTCATCCAGTGTGATGATGGCGATATCAGCGCCGTTGAAGAAATTGCCGGTCCAGTCTTCGTGATAGCTGACGGACAATACACCAAAGGCCGGTGAGTTGACGGGATTGCCAAAGCCAACCCGGATGTTTTCAAGATCGGCCATATCCACGCAGTGCGCAGCGGTCAGGATCTGGCGGCGATTGATGACGGTACCGCTGCAACTGCCCCCGCCCGCCGCTGTTTCGATTCCAAGATAGGCCATGTTTGGCAGGAGCATGCCGGTGTCGACGGCGTCGCCCGGCGGTAAATCGTCCTCGAATATCATGTTTGCGCGGCTCACCCGCTCACCGGTGTGTGCGTTCCACGGGTCATCCCATTGTCGGCGTGTGGCCGTATAGTCGCCCCAGAAGGGCAGGGCGTTGCCACGGCCTGCGTCCTCCAGCGGGCCATCATATGGCACTAGGCCGAACCGGTCTGCGGCTTCGGCTGGCCGCGCATTTCCCTGCCAGTCGCGATTGCAGAACGCGTTCGATGCAAGTCCGCGCTGGTCAAGACTCGCGTCCTGTCCGGGGAACTGCATGTAGCGTTCCTGGATACATTCGCCCGGCCAGGGTGACGGATGCCATGAATAAACTGTCCAGAAGATGGATTGACCCGGTGTTCCGCGCACGAAGCGGATTTCCACATCGTCCGAGGCTTCTTGCGCGGGTGCTGGCGTGGCGGCGGCAAGGCAGGACGCCGCGAGGACACAGACGATGCCTGTGGCGCGTACAATGGCGGAAAGACAGGTCGGTAACATGCGATATTCCCCCGGCGTGTTGGCGGCCGCCGGTCTGTTCCCGGGCCCGCTTTGCTTCCCCAAAGACGCGAGTTCGGGCTGCAGTGGGCAGCCGGAAAACCCCGATGGAATTTGTGCCGTTTCGGCGTTTGGCGGGAAGTCACTGCCGTCAACTTGAGACGTGCAGACAAGAAAATGAGATAAATAGCCTATGGATTGGCCCGGCGGTCACCGGTGTGGGCCGGCTGACACGTGCACCCGGCGATATCGGCTTTTTTCTCGTCTCCTGGCATTTTGTGGTGTAATAAACGGGGTGTTACGCGCTGGGGGCGGGAAATAATTGCATGGGATTGATAGAGACGTCCTATTTCAATACACGCGGCATCGCGCCGGCAGACCGGTTTGCAGCTTGGCGTGAAAATATTGGTGTGGTTTTCGACGTCACGTCGCATGACCAGAAATCGGAGGAGCGCTTTTCTGCGCGAGTGGACAGTTTTCTGCTCGACGGGATAGTGGTCAACCACTGCAAGCTCGGGGCTCAGTGTTTCTCGCGCTCGGCCGGGCGTATTGCGCGCGACGGCATTGATCACTACCAGCTGCATGTATTTTTGCGCGGCTCGGTGGAAATGGAGTGCGGCGCTCTTTCAGCCAGTGCCGGGCCGGGGGATTTTGTTGTTCTCGACCATGCCGATACATTCAGTTCGCGGACAACCGACTACGAGATCCTGAACGTTTTCATACCGCGGCGCCGGCTGGCACCGCTCCTCAGGTCACCCGACAGCGTACACGGGCATGTATTTGATTCCCGCAGCAGCGCCGGGCGGCTGTTGCGTGACTATATCGTGTCTCTTTGCCGGGTTTCTGGCACGCTGTCGCTGGTTGACGCCCCTGCCGCAGCGCAACCTCTTGTGGAGCTCGCGGCAATGGCGATGAATGGCAGTTCGGTGGCGGCGGAAGATCCGCCGGCGATAGCCGACCATGCGCTCCTGCTCAAAGCCCAAGTCTACATAAAGGATAATCTGTCGTTGCCTACATTGGGGCCGGAACTGGTCGCCCGCGCGGCAGGCGTGTCTCGGGCCCGGCTCTACCGCATTTTCGAACCGTGCGGCGGGATTGCCAGCTATGTACGCGAAATGCGTTTGTGCAGGGCTTTCACAGATCTTGCCTCTCCGGCCAGTTATCACCGCCAGATCGCTGATATCGCGTACGCGTGGGGTTTTGCTGATGCCGCGCATTTTTCGCGGTGTTTCCGTGCCCGGTTTGGGGTGAGCCCTTCCTGCCTGCGGTCCTCGCACGTTCCGGTCAGTCCGGCAGAGGTGCGCGTCAGCAGCGAGTTTGGTGACACAAAATACGCCTTCTGGATCGGGGCTATTGCCTGACGGCTGCATGTAGCGCGGCGAATGACTGCCGCACAGGCGGCACTTAGGGCGCGGCTGCCGTGTGTCCTTTGCCACGATGATCGAAAGGTGCGCTCTGGTGTAAACGGGCGAAGCACGGCAGAGCTGCGCGGCATGTGAGGATCATCGACGATGAAGGTTCTGCTGGTCGCCAGACATTACCCACCAACAGTCTCGGGCGGATCACGGCGGGCGCACACGCTAGTGACGGGGCTTCGCTCCGCCGGGGTCGAGGTGCGTGTCGCTGCACCCCAGCCGGAATGCGGGCGAGGGGATGTCGACTATTTGGTCTATCATCCCAACGTGTCTCCTTCGCAAGGCCCGCCAGCACGGCCAGCAGTCAGGGACCACTTGCGGGAATGGCTGCTATTTCCCGATCCAGATGTGCGTTGGGCGAGGCGCGCCGCCAAGGCCATACTCCAGGCGGCTGACTGGCAACCTGACTGGGTTATCACCAGCGCTCCCCCGGAATCCATTCACGAGTGTGGCCTGATCCTGCAACGCAGACTGGGATGCAAATGGCTCGCTGATTTTCGCGATCACTGGCTCGAAAGCCCGCTTCGCCCTGTTCGCCACTATTCCATCAGGCGGTATATCGAGCGGTATTGGGCTCGCCGCTATCTGAGCGCTGCTGATCTCGTTACCAGCGTGAACCTGCGGATCGACGAGGAGCTCTCGAGGCTGAAGCCAGGCACGGCGTGCAAGCGAAAGGTATTGCCTCAGGCTGCCGATCCGCCGCCTGGGCCGATGATGCTCCCCGCCGGGTTCCGGCATGTCGTTCACACCGGGTCATTCAGCCTGTCTGATCCGTGTCGCCGGATTGAAGACGTTCTCGCGGTATTTCGCGAGGCGCTGGCTCTCAATCAAAAACTGGTCCTGCACCTTGCCGGCCGGCTGACAGATGCCGAACAGGCCGCGATCGCAAGGGCCGGCTTGGGCGAGGCAATTCTACACCACGGCATCCTGCCTCTCGTGCATGCCCGGGAGCTGCAAGCGGCCGCCGATCTCGGCCTTGTCCTCGCCTCACCGGGAAGCCCCGCTGTTCCGGGAAAGCTTTTCGAGTACGCCGCAAGCAAAACCCCGGTTCTTGTAATCGGAGGGGGGCGTTGGGTCGATGAAGCGGGCTGGCGGGCTAAAAATGCCCCGGCGGTTCTCGCAGGGCTTGCCGACGGGGTTGTTCTGCCGGTCCCGCCAAGCGCGCAGGAGACTGGTGCACAACTGCGCTTGTGGCTGGAGGAAGGCAGTACGCACGGCATCCGCGCCCGGTAGCAGAGCGCCTCACTGAAGAGGATGGTCCAGCTCGCGGGCGCCCGGCCGACCGCTCTTATGCCTCGCTGCCAGCGATTGCGCGCCAGCGTTCAGACAGGTGGTCTGCGGCCTGGTCCCAGCTGCGTTGCTCATTTACCAGCCGTCGTCCGGCTTTGCCCAAGCGAGCGCGGAGTGCCTCGTCGCGAATGAGGCGTTCGAGGGCCGAGGCGAGACTCTTGGCGTCGTTCGCCCTGCAGGCAAGAGCGGCTCCGGCCGCAATGATGTCGGACATTGACGGAAGGTCTGATACGACCAAGGGGCGTCCGGCGGTCATGGCCTCCAAGGGCTTCAAGGGCGGGACCAGCCTTGTCACGGGCAGGTCCAGCCGGGGCACGGCGTGTATATCAAACGCATGGCTGGCCAGCAGCGCGTTGTTGTCATCAAGCTGTCCGGTGAATACCACCTGCTGGCCGGTGCCGGCGGCGCGTCGCCGCAGAATGCTGTACTCCGGACCATCGCCCGCCAGAACCAGTGTGTGGTGGACGTTTCGCTTCGTGAGGAGCGCGCTGGCCTCCATCAGCACCTGAAGCCCCTCATAGCTTGTGAATCGTCCCAAGTAGCCAATTACCGGAACGTCCGGTTTGACGCCCCATTGTTCGCGGGTCGCCTGTATGAGCTGCATAGGCGGCGTCGGACCGGCCGAAGCACAATTCGGGATGCTTTGTGTATTCAGGGCACCAGCCTCTGCTGCCCACGCTTCCAGTGCTGGTCCGTTGGCAAAAACATAATTCGCCTGGCGGACGGCCTCGCGTTCCATGGATTGCTGAAAAGCAAAGCCCGGTCCGTTGGCAAATCTGGGTTCAACGCTGGATCGCGTTATGTGCCAAAGACCGCGGACCTCGTAGGTCCAGATCTTGCGCTCCGCTGCCGCTATCCGGCTGGCAACGGCCGCACACAGAAAGTTTGATGCCGCGTGGATGATATCGGGAGCGAAACCAGCTGCGATCTTGCTGACACTTGCCGTGCGGGCTGAAATCCACGCTTCAGGCCCAAGCCTGCCAGCAGCGGCATCAGCGCCTTGATACAGTACGCCGTCGATCTCTTCGGGAATGCGGTCGGCCTCGTCAAGCACAGCGACGCAGACAGTCCATCCGGCATCAATCAAGGCACGTGCAAGGGCGTGGGTTCTCAAGGCATAGCCGTTCCGCACCGCTGGAAGTGCGCTTCTTACAATGAAGAGTACGCGGTTGGTGGAGGACGGCGATGGCCCGGCCTCCTGGCTGCCCGGCGCAAACAGGGAGGCTGGGGCGTCTGCGCCCATACGCAGCTCCTGTACGAGAGCGGATAGGGCGTCAAGCGTGCTTGTTCTGCCAGGCAGGGCGTCTGACGCTTTGCCTGCACACTCGCGCGCCAGCTGACGGCGTTCATGCGATGACAATGTTGCAATCTGACGTGCGGCCTGGTCTCCCGTACCCCACTCCAAGGCTATAGCAAGGCGGTGGACATCCGCGCGTGCAAGCAAGGCGTGTGTGATGCGAGCCAGACGCCGCGGTGCACCGAGCCAGCTTGCGGGCGAGCCGAGGCTGACGAGAAGATCTCCCAGTTGAAATCGTGCTGAAGATTGCAGTCGTTCGAGTTCGGTCTCCAGCTCTGCAATGCGATCTGTTTGCCGGTCTTTTGAGGGGCCGGTGCTTGTCATTGGGCCAAAACCTTTGCGTAGACGGCGTTCAGCCCCTTCGACACGATTTCGCGGCTGTATCGCTGTTCAACGTCTCTGCGCGCGGCTGCCGCCAGTTGCTGGCGCAAGTCCGCCTCAGCGCTCAGGCGCTTCACAGCTGCCGCCAGTGCGTCTGCATCACCGGCCGGCACGACAAGTCCGTTGCGCTCATGCTCAACTATTTCCTTCAGCGGTGCGAGGCCGGAGACAATCGGACAAACACCGCATGACATCGCCTCGATCAGCTTTATCGGCGGCACCAGCCGGGTAACCGGCCGGTCGTGCCGTGCAATCGGGGCGATATCGACCAAGCTGTACAGCTGGACGATCTCTTCGCGTGGCACGCGGCTGCCAAGACGAACCAGCCCTGACAGACGTGCGCGGGCGATCCGGCGGCTGATCTCGTCCTTCATCGGCCCTTCGCCCACGAGCAGGGCCTGCACCTTGATGCCATCGTGAATGACGGTTTCCAGTGCCGAAACCAACGTTTCCAAGCCTTCATACGGCGTGAAACTTCCGAAGTAGCCGATGGTTATACGATCCGGATCAAGCCCCCATTCTCTCGCCAGGGAGAGATTGCGGGGCACGGGAGCATAACGTCGCGCACAGACAGCATTCGGGATGACGCTCATGCTCTCCGGGCGCGCGCCCCGTTCGGCCAGATAGTCCCTGACAGGCCCGCTAATGCAAATCGTGGCGTCGGCCCGGCGAACCGCTTCCACCTCGAACGCGTCGTCGCCTTGGTAGAAGACATCGTTTTCCATGTCGTGGCCGGCGGCCGCCTTGGTAACGTGCCAGAGGCCGCGCACTTCGTAGATGCATTTATTGCCCGCAAGCCTGGCCGCGTATGACGCCGCGAGCCCGTTCACATAGTTTGATGCAGCATGGATGATGCGCGCATCGTTTCTTGTTGCGAATTCAGCGAGACGCTTGCCGTAGGTCTCAACATAGTCGTTAAGTCCGCGCGTGAGCAGCCCCTTGCGGTGATCGGGCAGTCGCTTCCATTCACGTCCATTTATGGTTTCGGTATCGATGTCCGGTTCATTGCGGAACCGCTGAAGCTCATGGGGGTAACCCAGACGCAAAACCGGCTTTGGCTCCCAGCCGGCCGCTTCCGCAGCTGCGATCATCTCCTCGGAGCGCGCCGCGTAGCCGTTGACGACGAGAGGAGCGGCCGAGTGGAAGGCCATTGCCACTGTATGGGATTTGATCGCCGGGGCGGCTTTGTTGCGAGGTGGCGGATCCATGAAGCGGCCGTCGTTCGCAAGCAGGTACTCGTTAAATCGAATGAGTTTTGCGCGGACGGCAAGCGGCAGGCTGCGTTGCGTGGAGGGTGAGTTCAGTAGCTCGCCAATCAGGGCTGTCGGGTTCTCGTGACGTGCAAGGTCGGCAAGCTGGCGCAATTCCGGGATGGAAAGGTGAGCGGACACTTGCGGCTCGATACCCAGCAGGCCGGAGAAGATTCGCTGCTCGCGGCGCTTTCTTAGCGAATGCACGAACTGGCGGCGCGCACGCATGTACACGAAAAATATTCTGGCTGCGGTAAACAGGTGTGCCGGAGCTTGCCTTGGCGATATCGCCGCCTTGGCAAGCAACCATCCCATTTGCTCGCGGGCGGAGACGCTCGCACCTGTATCCGGGGCGTCAACGCTTGCCGGAGCAGATTCGGCTTCAGCTTCTAATTGTATCATGGACTCGGTTCAGGTTGCACAGCGCGGGTCACGTGTAAGCTGTTGCGTATGACATGGCACTAGGATAGTTAGCGCGCAATGATGAAGATGAGGGGCAGGCATGAGGGTTCTCGTTGTTCTGGGCACGCGGCCTGAGGCGATAAAGCTCGCCCCGGTGATAGAAGCGATGCGCGCGGATCCCGATATCCAGCCGATAGTCGTTTCCACCGGCCAGCATCGCGAAATGGTGGCAACAGCGCTGGACTGGTTCGGGATCTCACCCGACCACGATCTGGCGATCATGACCCCAAATCAGACGCTTACCGATGTTGTCACCCAGTCAATGAAGGGTCTGGACGCGCTTATTCTGGAGCACGCCCCGGACGCGGTGGTGGCGCAGGGTGATACCGCGACCGTCTTTGCTGCCGCATTGTCTGCCTTTCACCGCCAGATACCTTTCGGACACGTTGAGGCGGGCTTGCGGACCTATAATCTGCAGCACCCCTTTCCGGAGGAAGGCTACCGCCAGCTGGTCAGCCGTATCACGCAGTGGCATTTCTGCCCGACGGAGCGCGCGGCGCAGGCCGTCCGCAGCGAGAAGGGGCAGGGGATTGTTCACGTGGTTGGCAATACCGTCGTCGATGCACTGCTGAGTACGGCGGAGCGGGTCAAGCAGACAGATGGACCGGCTCGCGGCCGGCGTTATGTCCTGATCACCGGACATCGCCGCGAAAATCATGGGGCTGCGTTTGATGCGCTCTTCGGGGCCTTGGCCCGTCTGGCAGAAATGAATCCCGATGTGGACTTCATCTATCCGGTCCATCTTAATCCGAATGTTCAGAAGGCGGCGCGCGCCCATCTCGGCGGTAAACAAAACATTCACCTGACCGAGCCGGTTAGCTATCCCGAGATTGTTCGCCTGATGCTTGGCGCGGCTGTTATCTGCACGGATTCCGGTGGCATTCAGGAGGAGGCACCCAGTTTTGGTGTGCCTGTGCTAGTAATGCGGCAGACTACGGAGCGTCAGGAGGCTGTGGACGCCGGTGTTTGCGAACTTGTCGGAAATAACCCGGAGCGGATGGTGGAGCGGGCCCACGAATTGCTCGCTCATCCGGAGCGTTTCACGGCGCGTCATACGCCAAACCCGTTTGGAGACGGGCTGGCGTCAAAACGTATCTGTGATGTTCTGACCGGGCGTGAGTATGCTCCGTTCCGGGCACAATAAGCCGGGGTTTCCCAGATTACTGAATTCAAGGACTGATTATGAGTGACAACAAAATCGTTGTAATCGGGCTCGGCTATGTCGGATTGCCCACAGCCGCCCTTATGGCCAACGCCGGCTTCGATGTTCACGGCGTGGACATCAATCCTGATACTCTTGACGCTCTTAACGCGGGCCGTTGCCCGATTGGTGAGCCGGAAGTTGTCCAGCTTGTGAGCGATGCTCTCGCGTCAGGCCGGTTCAAGGTTTCCAGTGAGCCTGAGGCCGGAGATGTCTTTATCATCTGCGTGCCTACGCCTGTCACCGATGACAAGAAGGCCGATGTGTCCATTGTGCGCGCCGCTACACGCGCTCTGGCGAAACACGTGAAGAAGGGCGATCTGGTCATTCTGGAATCCACCAGTCCCATCGGCACGACCGAGTTGACGGTCGGCCAAGAGCTGGCTGCGCAAGGGTTTGATATCCGGCAGGATATTGACCTCTGCTACTGCCCTGAGCGCGTCTTTCCGGGATCAACCATTTCAGAGATCGTTGAAAATGACCGGATCATTGGTGGCCTGACGCCGCGCGCTGCAGAGCGTGCCAGCGCCATTTATGCGCGCTTCTGCACCGGTCCCCAGCTCCGGACAACATCGGCAACCGCAGAGTTTTCCAAGTTGATGGAAAACACGTATCGGGACGTAAATATCGCGCTGGCCAACGTGTTTGGTCATATTGCCGAGGCCGCCGGCATCGATGTTAACAACGTCATTGCGCTCGCGAACCGGCATCCGCGTGTGAACGTGCACACGCCTGGACCGGGTGTGGGCGGCCACTGCATTCCAGTCGACCCGTGGTTCCTCATTGACGGGTTTCCGGACGACACGGAGTTGTTGCTGCAGTCGCGCAAGATAAACGATAACCAGGCATTGCGGATCTGGGGCCGAGTAAAGGAAACGGGTGCTTCTGTTCGCAAGGTGGCCATACTGGGTGCAGCGTATCGCGGCGACCTTGATGACGCGCGTGATACGCCAGCCGAGCACCTCATTCATGCGCTCGAAGCCGACGGCGTGGGCTACACCGTACACGACCCGCACGTGTCGAAGTTCCGGCTGCATGATGGGCGCGACATTCCGATTAGCGCTGATCTGTCGAAAACGCTTGAGGGGGCCGATGCGGTCATCATCATGACCGATCATTCAGATTATCGCGGGCTTGGCCCGCAGGCATTGGCTGCCATGTCCGGCACTATCGTTGCAGATGGCCGAAATCTGGCTGATCGCGTGGCCCTGGTTGCTGCGGGCTTCACTGTGATACCTGTCGGCGCACCGCGGATGGACGCGTGATGATCCGCACGCCGTTTCAGGACCTCGCAGGGGGAATCCGGCGCTGGCAGCTCGGCTTAGCATTGAGCTGGAACGATACGGTGATGCCGTTACGCAGCTCCTATCTGGGCCTTGTTTGGGCGAGCTTGCAGATTGGCCTTCTGGTACTGGTCCTGTATCTGCTGTTCCGCGATCTGCGGGGTCAGGATGTTGTCGACTACGCTATCTATGTTTCGGCCGGTGTTACCGTTTACCAGTTTATTTCGATTGGGCTGGTTGACGGATCGACGACGTTCTCCAAGCAGGCAGGGCTGATAAAGAACGTTCCACATCCCATATCGCTCTACGTATTCCGGCTATTCTACAAGCAGATCATATTGGCGTGTTTCGCGGCGCCGATCATCCTGATCGCCATTGTCTATACCAATCAGTGGCCGAACCTGATGGAGCTGATAGTCGCCTGCGCGGGCGTGGTTCTCGTTAGCGCGGCATTCACCGGGCTTGCACTTGCCGTCGGCACGGCGTGCGTGGTCGTGCATGACCTTTCATTGGCCATCGCAGCCATGACCCGGCTTTTGTTTTTCATGACGCCAGTATTCTGGGTCGCGGAAACGCGCGGCGGGTTTCGTGGCCTGTTATCGACCTATAATCCTTTCACTTACTTTCTGAACGTCGTGCGCGAGCCCTTGCGCGGGAATATGCCGACCATGCTGGACTACCTCGTTGTCGCGGCTTGCCTGGTTGGTTTCTGGATTGTGGGCGTGGTGCTGTTCAGTCTCATCCGCCCTCGCATTTCGGCGCTCGTCTGATGGCCAGTAGCAAGCCCTACATTCATCTGAAGGATGTCTGCCTGGACCTGCCCGTTCGCCATTCCGGCGTCTGGGGAAAGCTTTCGACAGCGCAGGCGCTCGTCGGAGCAAGGATCACCAAAGGCGCTGGCAAGGCGAGCATCGCCGCGCTGGATAATATCAGTCTTGATATACGCGATGGCGAGCAAGTCGCGATCATCGGCCGCAATGGCAGTGGCAAGACTACCTTGCTGCGCCTGCTGGCTGGCATCTATCACGCTTCGTCCGGGCATATGGAGGTTCAGGGGCGGGTGACATGCCTGTTCTCCTCCGGACTTGGTTTGCGCAACGAAGCGACCGGCTGGGAGAATATCCGTTTTGCCAGCATGCTTTACGATGTGCCGTTGAAGGACATCCCGGCTCTTGCTGCGGAAATTGCCGATTTCTCCGAGCTTGGCAATTATCTCGATCTGCCGATCAGCGCCTATTCGACGGGCATGAGGACGCGCCTCGGTTTTTCTATCGTCAGCTCGCTGAAACCCGAAATCCTGCTGATCGACGAGGTGTTTGGCGCCGGTGATCCCGAATTTCAGAAAAAGGCCCGCAAGCGCGTTGAAGGGATGCTCGAGAACTCGCGCATTTTCGTGCTCGCCTCCCAGAATATAGGGCTGATCCGCAAATTCTGCACCAAGGCGATCTGGCTGGATCGCGGGGTTATGCGGATGAGCGGCAGGTTGAAAGACGTGCTCGCGGCGAAGGCAGAGATCGAGGGACAAGCTGAGGCCGGCTTGCAGATCGACGAGAATATGGACGAATAAGTACGCTCCTGCCGTCGGCATTTCGCGGTGTTGCCAAAACCTTCCCACTTCTATGGGGAGGTTGCGCCAGAAAAGTACGCCGTAAACGGCATGACACCTCAGCCTGATCTACAGAATGATCAAGCGGGCAAGTTGAACCCGACCGCGATGCAAGTTTGGTCAAAGCTTCGGCAGCTAACTTCGCTGTAGGCTGAACAACGCAAGGAAAGCCCTCGGCACAATGGAAACTGCAATCACCCGCGACATGCTGTTCCTGTTGCTCGCCCGGTCGTTTGGGCAGACGAAACGGCTTGGAACTGTCTTTCGCAAAGACGGTGACTCGCTGCGCCTGAAGCCGCCTATAGACTGGGGGCAGGACCCGTTTAACGACCGCAACTGGTGCTTCAATCTGCACGCCTTGAGGGCCATTGACCCCGCTCTGGACAAGCATATTCGCACCGGCAAACCAGAAGCGCTGCGATATGCGCTCAGCTGGATTCTCGACTGGAGGCGGGCACAACTCGAAGGAACTGCAAGTGAGTTTGCCAACCACGATATGGCAAGTGGGCTCCGAGCCGGACGTATCGCTTATGTACTGCAGCACGCCGAAGCTGGCAATTTTCCGGTTGAGGCCAGCGAGTTGAACATCCTCAGGGCGCTAGCGAGCGAACACATGGAAGCGCTTGGCAACCCAGATTTTCTGGCGCGAAATAATCATGCGCTTTTTCAGATCGTCGGTCTTTATGCAGCGGGGCTGGCCTTTGGCGGCGAAGCTGGGGCCGGTGCGTGCGCTCTGGCGCGCGACTTTCTCGAAGATCGGACAACCAAATGGTTTACGCCGCGTGGGATTCATATGGAGCATTCGCCAGAGTACCATGCGTTTGTAACGCGTGAACTTTTGCGACTGCCCGCAGCGTTGCGCACCGAGCGATTGTCCGGGTTGCTCGAGCGTGCCGACGCTTTGACCGAGAAATTTGTTGGGCCAGGCAACGTACTTTTCCAGATCGGGGATACAAGTACGTCACGCAAATTTAAAATAAAAATCAAAGAAAGAAATGCTGTTTTGGCTGGAAAGAATGTTCATCTTTCTGATTATTCTGAAGATGGATATGTAATATCACGGCGAAAAGGTGAAGTGTTTATAGCGCATTCAGCAGCGCACTCATCAACGCACAAGCACGCTGACGATTTGTCATTTATCTGGTCAGATTCGGCGGCCCCTCTATTTATAGATGGAGGAAAGTACAGCTACGACAAGAACGATTTGCGTGACTTCATTGTTTCGTGCCGCGCACACAACACCGTATCGCTTGCCACGCAGTTGCCAGCACCAGACTCAATCGAATGGCCGGCATCCGGTAGCGGCATTACGAGCGTTTATGCTTGTGACCAAAATGGTCTGGAAATACAGGGAAAAGTGCATCGCCCGGGCCTCTTCCGGCAGTCGCGGCAGCTTCTTTATCGGCCCGGCGTTCTTCTCGAAATTAACGATAACGTGGAAAATCTCACCCGCCATGCGGTCGAAAGTCTGCTGCAGATCGACGGTAAGGCAAGGGTGCGAAAGCTGCAGCGGTCAACGATCGTTATTCAACGCGGTATGACAAAGGTGCGTGTGTCGTGGAAGGGCGGGACGCTCATTCATTATTATGGCTCGATCGAGCCCCGATATGGCTGGCGATCTCGCGAATATCGGCAGCTGGAACCTTGCCATACTCTCGCCTTGCGCCGCTCGGGTAGGAAGGTGAAATTGCAATGGCGTATTGAAATCAAGTCACTGGATACCGGGTTGAGCAAGAAAACCAGACGCTCAACGGACTAGGACGTCGGTGGCTTTTCCACTGCTTGCTGCCCGCCTCCGAACGCGCGGGTGAGCAATTCCATCGTATGATTCTGCGCACTGCTCACCGGGAGCGGGCCTTCGGAAATCGCCGTTGAGAGAGCGGCTACAACTATGTCCGGTGCAGTGGTTTCGGCGTCAAATGCCAGGTCAGGCCGATCGAGTGCTTCGAGCAAGCCGGGCATTTTGTGCCCATGATTCTTATAATAGAAGCCTACGGTGGGCACTCGTGTTATTGCGGAAAATATAACAGAATGAAACCGTGATGATATGCATCCAGAGCAATTAGAAAGTGCCGTTATATATTCAGGAAGTGTCTTTGGCTGTTCTATATGGATGTCTTTAAATCTCTTTCCTAGCAGCGCTGCCATTTCGTAATCGGCGTCGCATTGTACCAACACCTTGGTTTCACGGCCCGACTCGTTGATTTTCTCGATGAGGCTCGCGGAATATTTGAAATCGAATTGCTGAGCGCCTTGCCCGTCGGCGACCTTGGCACGCAAGGCTTTTGTCTTGTTGGGGCCGGCACGCAGGCCGGCATGCTGGCGTCTTGTCACTAGTGCCACTGGCCCATCTTTTGTCGGGTTCGCATTGGTGATGGCCCTTGCAAGCTCCGGTTCGCTGGTAACCTTTCCATATGAAAGGAAAAAGGCGGGATCCAATCCAAGGTCAATGTGTCCGGGAAACGCGGCAAGGGACCGTTTGTCACGGGCGATGGGCGCGCTGATCCGCCTTGAAACGCGTGCTATCAACTCCTTTGAAACCGGACTTTCAAAAGGACCGAAAGTGGTCGGCATCGACAAGCAAATCGCTGAATCTGGTGCCAAAAGCACAGGCAAAAGCCGCCCCAGCAAGCTCCAGTCTTCGCGAGCTCCACCATACGAAAATAAATGCTCCCCTCCCGAGTACACAACCATATCAGCATCATGAACGCCGGCCGAACGGGCCAGCTGATCTCTAATCGGGCCGGGTTTGAGCATCTCATCAATGAAATCTTCGCAAGGCGGCGTGTCGAGTGCGAAGGTTAGCAGGCGATGATCAAAGGTGTGGCGGTTGACGTCATCGAGCTCCTTTTTAAATCGGCGCCAGGAGGGACGTGAGCGTTCTGTCAGGGGAGGGGAGATGATTTTGATGTTGGCGTCCGGCACAAAATGCTTGATTAAGGCGACGGCTCCCATGGTGACAGCAACATCGCCCAGATTGCTGCCGAAAAAGCCGTATGATACCGAAACTCTGGTCAATTTTTTCTCCCGAGGCACTGCAATGCACAGCAGGCTGACGATTGGAAATTGCGGGCGATGTGCAGCCACAACTCGTAGAGGGGGCGTTTGTGAAGATCAATCAGGATATTCAATCTCTAAGGGCGTTCGCGGTCAGCGCCGTTCTGCTCTTTCACATTTGGCCTGCGGCTTTCCCCGGCGGTTTCATCGGGGTCGATGCATTCTTCGTCATTTCCGGCTTTCTGATCACGAGAATTTTGGCAGACGAATTTTCAAGTAAAAATAGCATTGATTTTTATAGATTTTACAAAAAGAGAGCGGTAAGACTTTTTCCGGCAGCCCTATCAACACTGACTGTTTTTTTTATTGGTATATTTTTTTGCAGAAGATATTTTGTATGAAACGACTTTCGAGCTGATTTCATCTGCATTTTATTTTCAGAATTTTAGCCTGCATTCCCGCGGCCAGGATTATTTTTTGGCGGCGGAACATTCGCCGCTTATGCATTTCTGGTCGTTGTCGATTGAAGAGCAGTTTTATATAGGCTTCCCCTTTATAGTATTGGCGTTTGGGCTGGTCGGCGGAATTTTAAAAATTCGCTCCCGCGAGTTTATATTTGCAGGTATATTGATCATATTTACTATTTCACTTGGAGCGTCGCTCTATTATGGCGTGATTTTGGGTGCCGATGTCTACTACTTGTCGCAGGTCCGGTTTTGGGAGCTGGCGGCAGGTGGCCTTTTATCTTTCGCCCCGAAGGTCCGGTTTGATCACCGGGTGTCCGAAGCGATTTCGTGGTTTTGCATTTCAGGGCTTGTGGCGTGCATATTTCTTATTGACGCATCAATGGCGTTTCCGGGTGCTGTTGCCGTCGCGCCGGTCGCGCTAGCTGCAGGATTTATTTATTTCAGCGATACACAGCGCAGTTGGACCTGGCGCCTTGCTATCCGCAATGCCGGGTTCAGATCAATCGGAGACTGGTCCTATTCGATCTATCTGGTTCACTGGCCAGTGATCTTCTTCTATCTCCGAGTGGCTGATGCGCAGCTATCGGCTGTTGAAGGCATTGTGCTGGCGGCGGCGTCCATCGGACTGGGGGCAGCGAGTTACTATCTCATAGAACAACCCTTTCGTGGGCGGCATCACCAGACCCGGACGGTCGTTGCTCCTCTTGGTGTGGCGGCAATCGCGTTGCCGCTGCTGGCCGCCGGAGCCGCCTATCTCCCGCGCCTGCTCAATCCCGAAAACGGAATGCAGACCGACCACCCTGGAGCGTTGGTGCTAACTGACGGTGTAGCCGCACCAGAGAACGTCGATTTTGTGCCGTCACTCCGTCTCGTTCGTGACGATCGGGCGGACGTGTATGGCGACGGCTGTCAGGTGAGGCCGGAAGGCGTTGTGCCGATCCCCTGCCGCTACGGGCCCGGGCGAGGTGGTCCTGTCATTGCGCTCTTGGGAAACTCGCACGCGGCCAGCTTCGTCCCGGCCTTCCAAGAGCTGGCGGAACGCAATCAAGGCACACTGATCGTTCATACGAAGTCGGCCTGCCGGTTCGTGCTCGAAACGGCGCGGATCGGGCGGCGTCCATATACCGAGTGCTCGCAATGGGTGGCTGCCGTGATTGATACTCTTCGAGAAGATGCGCCCGACTTCGTCGTCGTTTCTTACAGCTCTGGCGGTGTGGCATATGGTCCGGGCGAGGACACCGACGTTTTGCGGGAGCGCTTCGCCCGGTCGGCGCGCGACACCTTGGCTCAGTTAAGGGACGCGGGGCTCCGCGTCATTGTCCTGCGAAACAACCCGCGAATGGATAACGATGCTCCACAATGTCTTGCTGGTGGCGGTGATTGTATTACGCCTCGGGTGTCGGCGCTGAGCGGTGATGACCTCGCCTACCAGGCGGCGACAGAGCTTGGGGTTCCTGTGGTGGATATGACGGATGCGTTCTGCACGCAAACCGAATGCCCGCCGGTTATTGGGAATGTACTGGTCTGGCGCGATAGCGGCCATTTCACCGCTACATTCAGCCGCACTCTTGCCAATGAGCTGGAGAGACGTTTCGCGCTCGCGGCAGAACAAGCCTCTGACTGAGCGTCTCACGGCAATCGCCATGCCAAGGCAGCGCCTAGTCCTCGCAGGACTCGCGTTGATCGTGCGCAATGGCTTCAGATTCTTTCGCAGCCGGCATGGTGGCCCGTGGGCCAAGCTCGAGGCGCGTAGTTCTACAGCAATCACTACGAAAACCGCCCCGGTGGCCGGTTCGCCTCTTGCCAGTTACAGTCCCCATCGTTACCAAAACAACCATCAAGGCTGGGGGCATTCGCTGCGGTGTTAAGACTGGTTGTGGGGCCAAATTCTGCAAGTTCCGTCGTGTCTACTTGGGGTATTTTGCGCGGCGCGTGTTGAGTATGGCCAAAGCAGCTTGAACCTCGGGGAGAGCGCCTTCCTTTGCAGGCCTCAAGCGCCTGTTCCGTCCACAATAGCAAGGCAAACACTTTATGAGCGACAACGTCATGAAAACGCTATCGGAGCCGCGCGATGGCTTCGCTGCCAAGGTTGGCGCGGGACGCGAGGGTGCGGCACTGTTACTCGCATCGCCAGACAGTGAATTAGCCGGCGCTTTGGGGCAGGCGGGCTTCAAGGTTTCATTCTGGTTGCCCGACAGCGGCCAGACGCTTGTAGACATCGCGAATGCCGGCGAGACGTTTGATATTGTCGTTTCGGTCGCGTCGACGAACGGTGATGTATTTTTTGATCTGGGAGGCCGCGCGTTCGCAAGGCTGATTGACCGGATGTTGACCGAAAATGGAAGACTGGCGTTGTACGGGCCGGGGGTAACAGAGAATCAGGCGTTGCGGCTCGCCAACCGCTTTCGACCGGTCGAGGCGCCGGCGAACCTGACCCTGATATCACCAAACCTGTATTGGTTGGCTCCACTGGCCCGTTGGCAGGTGCACGAGAGGCTGGAGGCAACTGACTTCCGGTTGACCAGGACGCGCGAGCACGCGCTCAGACTGCTTAAGCGTATACAGAGCGCGGAAATCCGCGCCCGGCGTGCCGAGGTCAGGCTAAATGAGGTTGACCAACGGAGCCGCGGTCTGGCGGCAGACGTCATTGCTCTGAACCAGGCGGTGCTGGCACTGGCCTCATCGCAGGACAGCGTGGGGCGTAATGTCATGGTCCGGTTGGGCGGGCTTGTACGTAAATTGCGTAATCGATTCCGCCCGACGGCGGTCAATCCGCCTGCAGACGGCACGCTCGCCCGCGCGGCGTTGTTCGCTGGCGCGCCAGCCCCGGAGAAAGACGGGGCTCCGGTTGTGATAAGCCCTCTCCACGGGCCCATCCTGCCGGTTGACCGGGCCCGTGTTCGCGCGTTTGCACGTTCGCAGATCAGCGCCAACAAAATGCGCGAACTCGAGGAGTGGCTCGATCGCGTGGGCGAGGGGCGACCGGATTATGCACACTCGGCGCTATACGGATATGCCGCTGCAGCGGCTAGTTCCATGCGCAAGGTCGAAATCCAGCACGAACTGTTGTCCAAGGCGGTCAAGATACACGCCGCGCCATCACACATGGTGGAGTTGGCACGTTTTCTTGCGCGACGCGGCCGCATTGGAGAAGCCCGTGCCGTGGTGGATCAGCTCCGTACCCGGGACGACGCGCAAGGACGCGAGGACGTGCTCAAGATTGCCCAGCTGATCGACAAGAAGTTTCTCTGGGAGAACGCGGAAGGTGAGCTGGAACGTCTGGGCAAGCCAGGCGAGTCGGCGTTTGAGCCCGATAGCGGCAAATCGATCTACTTCCTGCACAACGCATTGCCTTATGTGTCTGCCGGATACGCTACCCGCAGCCATGGCATTTGCCTTGGACTGATCAAGGCAGGAATCCAGGTGATGCCGGCTACACGGCCAGGATTTCCGCACGATCTCGATGTTGGTCCATCTGTTCCCGAGGTGATACCGCCGAGCTGCGAGATCGATGGCGTCACCTATGTTTACAATACCGTATTCGGCCGTCCGGAACACACCGAGCCGGAATACATTCACAAAGCCGCCGACGAGTTTGAAAAGTTCATCCGTCAGATCCGTCCGGCGGTTGTCCACGCCGCATCGAACTACATGACGGGCTTTCCCGCACTGATCGCGGCGCGGCGTTGCGGTGTGCCCTTCATCTACGAGGCGAGGGGGTTCTGGGAGATCACGCGGGCATCTCGCGAGCCTGCGTTCCGCCGCAGCCAGCAGTTTCGGGGCATGGCGCGGCTTGAAGCGGTATGTGCCCGTGAAGCCGATGCGGCGATCACCCTTACAACGGCCATGAAGGACGAGTTGATCGCGCGCGGCGTAGAGGAAGCCCAGATCACGCTGGTCCACAACAGTGTCGATGCGGCGCGCTTCCTGCCGCAAGCCCGCGACGAGGCACTGGCCGAACGGCTGGGTATACCCGCGGGCGTGCCGGTGATTGGCTATATCGGCTCCCACGTGATTTATGAGGGTCTTGATGATCTGATCGCCGCATGCGCACGTTTGCGCGCGAAAGGGATCGATTTTCGCCTGCTGCTGGTTGGAGACGGCAAGGAAACCCCTGACCTGATTTACCGCGCGGAGAAAGCAGGTCTCGGCGAGGCATTCATCGCACCGGGCCGTGTGCCGCACGAGGAGGTGGAATCATACTATTCGCTGGTGGATATCGCGCCATTCCCCCGCAAGCCGTGGGAGGTATGCGAGGTTGTCTCGCCCCTTAAGCCGTTCGAGGCAATGGCGATGGAAAAGGCTGTCCTTGTATCGAACGTGAGGGCACTCGCGGAGATCGTGGAACACGAAGAGCGCGGCCTTCAGTTTGCCAAAGGTTCTGTACAGTCGCTCGCTGATGCCCTGGAGCGGCTGATCCTCGATCCGGCTTTGCGCGCACGGCTAGGTTCCGAGGCACGCCGCTGGGTGCTCGAGAACCGCACCTGGGATGTTGCCGGTGCCCGCGTGGCGGATGTTTACCGAAAGGTGCTGGCTGCACGACGCCAGTGACGTCCGGCAGGCGCATTGTACCATAGCTGCATTTCTGCCGTGATTCAGCTAATAGCAAAATCCGCCGCGGCAATCGTGAGGAAGACCATGTTTGAAGAATCCAATCTGCAAGCAGGCGCTCAGAGCACCGTTGCCGAGTTCGCCGCTGATCCTGCCGCCGTTACTGCCGTGGTGATGGACGGGCGCGACATGCACCCACTGATCGAGGCCGAGCTCAAACGTTTCGCCAAGGTCTATAAGAAGTCCTCGCCTAATCTTCTTCGCAGGCCGGACTACGTTCGCTGGCCAGCTGTCCTGGACATGATGCCGTCTGGCGGCGCTGTGCTCGATGTCGGGGTCGGCGCGGGGCAGTTCGTCAGCGCTTTGAAGGCGAGCGCCGGATTCGAGCGCGTGGAAGGTCTCGATGTCAAGCCGCATGGCAAATTCCTGCCCCGAGACAAAGACCCGGTGAAGATGACCTATGCGAGCGCTACAGATATGCCGTACGCCGACGGAGAATTCGACGTGGTGACCTGCCTTGAGGTGATCGAACACCTTGAGACTTCGGCGATGAATGCCGCGCTGGCGGAGCTGCGCCGCGTAGCCGGACGTGAACTTATCATCACGGTGCCCTACTGCGAGCAGGAGCCTCTACCGACTTACCATAAGCAGCGTTACGACCTCGCGCGCCTTCGAGAGCTATTTCCAGACGGTGAGGTGGTGCTGATGGTAAATGAACGAAAAGTGCGCTGGGCACTTGTTCGTGAACGCTATCAACGCACTGGCCATGGGTCGTGAGCAAAGGCCGATCCAGAAGCTAAATGTATTTTTCCGAAGCTCCATGTGAAGTAATGATTCAAAATTGCCTCTAAATTGCAAAGAAGTAAGCAAGGGAAGCAAGCCTTTGCATGTTAGCGGCTTGGCTTTTGATAGGAATTATTGTTCACAAGGATCTTAAGGGCTTAGGATTGGATAAAATTTTGTTATGACCTCGCGCTGGTTTGGTTTGGTTTGTTCGGGCGCTGGTGCGGCGTCATCTCGTTTCGGATATTTGCCGAGGTCAAATCCATGAATGACAAGCCGGTCGATCCGCAATCAATAAAGCCGGTTCTGCCGGCCAAGCTTCTGGTTATGATAGGTGGTATGCGTTGTGGTACCCGGGCGATGCTGCGCTACCTCTCGCAACATCCACAGCTTTGTGCGCACGACAAAGCTCATGACCCTCACTTCTTTTCGAGCGATGAGAACTGGAAAAAGGGGCTCGACTGGTACTTGTCGGGCTGGTCCCGGTTTGATCCTGCGGCCCACCAGTTTGGGCTCGAATCGTCCACGCACTACACCAAATACCCATTTATTAAAAAGGTTCCGGAGCGTATGCGGCGCTCTGGGCTGGATTTCACGTTCATCTACGCGATGCGCGATCCCATCGAGCGGATTGAAAGCCACTTCGTTCACAATGCCGGCAAGGGCTATGTGGACCCGGAAAACCCTGAGGCCCGCGCCAGATTTCTCGAACAGGCGACGGCCTATTCCGACTACAATCTCCAGCTTCAGCGCTTTGAGGCAGCGTTTCCCGGCAAACGCTTCTTCACCTATGCCCTTGAGGAACTGCAACAGAGCCGCAACGAATTGCTGGAGCGCCTGTCCGGGTTTCTTCAAATCGAGGCGTTTGCGTTTGATGAAGTGCCCTACGTTCGCACCAAGCTTACGGAGACCGTCCACAAGGTCAGTCTGACGGAGGCGGAGAAGGAATCTGCTGGCAAGGCGCTGGCCGATGGCGTGCGCGCCCTGGAGGCCCGAGGCATTGTAGATTCCGGCAGGTGGTCGACGTTTCGCCGATATGCGCCTGCGCCGGCAATCAAGGCTCAGGCAGAGCATCCTGCTGCCCCCCACATCAGACGGCTGGGCAAGCGGTTGGCGTTTCTTACGGTTGATACCGAGGCGATGCGGTACAGGGCGAAAAACCGCCATGTCAACAAGCTGATCTGGGGAGAACATCCCAAGGGCCAGGCAGGCATCCGGGAGATGGCTGCCATCGGCAAGGAATTCGGCGCCCGCCATGTCTTCTTCCTCGATATGTGCGAGGAGGAGCTTTTTGGCGAACCGATTGCGGAAGTGGCTCGCTATCTTGGCGATGCCGGAGAGGATGTGCAGCTACATGCTCACCCGGAAATTCTGCCTGACACGTTCTGGGTGCGCCACGGCCTGCCATCTGAACCCTCCCAGATGAACGAGTTTGACAGAGGCCGCGCCCATTTCGTCCTGAAACACTTCGCGGACAGGCTCGCCGAACTGACCGGCAGGACGACGCTCGCCTACAGGGCGGGATCATTCCGCTGGAGCGGCGCTACGATCGAGGCGATGGCGGACGCCGGGTTGAAGCTGTCATTCAACGCTAGTCATAAATCTGCTACCATGAGGCGTGGCGCGCAGCCACCCAGCGTTGATGGTCCATACCGCTGGTCCAATGGTGTCATCGAAATTCCACTAACCGAGGAGCAACGGGACGAGGATGTTTTTGCGTCGTTTGCTTTCCCGATGAAGCGCGACGGGGCGCATAATGTAAAAGCACTTTATCGTAAGTACGCTCTGCATGACCAAAATGGCGAGAAGCGTAAATTCCTCAATCTTCTAACCCATTCCTGGTCGTTGCTTGAGTTTGAAGATGGCGGGAAAATCGCGACCTACGTAAGCGATCAGCGCAGTGAGGAATACCGTAAGCTTGTGGGCATGATTGCCAAGGACTTTGATATCCTGTCCTCGGACGAGTTTGCCAGCCTGCCGGAAGCGGAACGGCTAAAAGCCCTGTCGGCGAATAGCCAACCTCTGCCGGCTTGACCAATCTATGTTACCGCAACGTATTGGGTCCCTTGACCTGACATATGCCCAGTTATTTATCCCAAATTCTAAGTGATGATGAAAAATTTATACGATGGCGAGTTTGCTGGGGTGTGGGGTTTCTTATGATTACTGTATGTGTTGTGGGCGGATACCAGCGCAGTGGAACGCGGCAGTTCACAGATATCCTAAATCAGCATCCGGATATTCAGATATCCGGTGAGATCGGCAGGCACTCCTTCGTCAAAATTCGCAGAGCAGTCAAACGACTTCGATCCTTTCATGCCAAGCATGGTGGCGAACTTAACGCCCGTCTTGATGTCCAGCTGGCGGTCGCAACAAGCGCCTTATATGCGAAATACCCCAAAAATATTCAGTTGAAGGGCAGTGGGTCAGTCGTCGGATTTAAAACGCCAAGGTCTGAGTGGTATTTTGATCAAATCGCGGATATTTTTAGCTCAAATAGTACGAAAAAGGTATTCTTATTTTGCAATCGAGACTTTCGCGATGTATTTCTTTCTTTAAAAACGCTCGGTTGGAAGATGGAAATAGAAAGTTTTGTTCGATTCTACAAGCGCTCATTGCGATCTCTGATTGAAATGTCAAGAAGTGAAAGTGTCATCAAAGAATGGGATATAAATATAGTGAGCCTCGACCAGTTTTTGTCTGCAGATGAAAAAGGCGAATGGATCCAGCAGAAGATTTTCCAACCGCTCAATGTTATTGTTTCTGCACGCGATGCCATGCAATTCTTTCAAAACACCACGAACCGCAACTCAACGGCGCGAGCCACTGGAAAACCACGTGAAGTCGTCTTTGCCGAATCTGACTGGAACTACTGCCTGCAAGATGCTGAGCTTTGGCAGCTGCTCGGGAAGCTCGCGGAAATTTATCCAGGCCAGGGCTTCAATACATTGGAGGCATTCAGTTGAACGACCCCAAACTCTGTATCATTGGTGGCAGCCCCCGAAGCGGGACGCGCAATTTTGCTGACCTTGTATCCTCGCACCCTGATGCGCAGCTCTTCGGCGAGGTCGGTCATTACGCCTTGCCTAATGTGAAGCGCGTCCTGAACGAAATGTCAGCTTATCATGCTGAAGAAGAGGAGCGGCGAACCTTGAGGGGGCGTGGCCGCTCGAAGAACTTCACACCACATCGCGTTGCGCTAACGCTCACGGGCATGTATGCAAAGAGTCCGCAATTGCCGTTCAATTTCAATGCCCTCACACCGACGCAGGTGGTGGGCTTCAAGACGCCGCAGATAGAGAAGCGCTGGCGGCTCATGCATGAGCTCTACGGTGGATTTGAGAATGAGCGTTATTTCTTTTTTTGTATCCGCAATTTGGATCAGAACTTTCTTTCGCTTCACAGCCGGGGGTGGAGGAAAGATGTTGAGGAGTACGTTGAGCGCCTGTTGCCTCTCCTGCGGTCCATTGTGAAGTTCAAGACGTGGAACGACAAAAAGGGCGGTGGATGGCACATCCATCTGCTCCATCTCAATGCGTTTATCGATTCTGTATCTCACGAAGACTGGTTATTTGACCGTGTCTACCGGCCGCTTTTTGGTGATGAGGCGCGGGAAGCCGCCGCGCAAGCTGTCGCGAATACCGGAAACCGGAACTCCACGCTAAATGTCACTGGTAAGCCGGCGCGCGCCGAGCTTACCGATGAGGAGCGCCACTTTCTGAATAAGAATGCGGATTTGAGAGCAGCGGTTGAACGGTTGAATGCCGCCTTCAGGATTGACCTTCCCATCATCACGCCGAGATGATCGCAATCCCCCCTTACCCGATCAACCCTTGCCGGATCAGCTGTTCGATCACCTGTTCGGCGGCCTCATCGGCGGACATTTCCCCGGTGCGCAGGTGCAGCTCAGGCGCCTCCGGCGTTTCATAGGGACTGTCAAAGCCTGTGAAGTTCTTGATCTCGCCCGCCTGTGCCTTCTTGTAGAGGCCTTTCGGGTCGCGCTGTATGCACAGCTCCAGAGGGGCATCGACGAACACTTCGATGAAGCTGCCGTCGTCGAGCATGTCGCGCACCATCTGGCGCTCCGCGCGGAAGGGCGAGATGAATGAGCAGGTCACGATCAGGCCGGCATCGACAAACAGGCGCGCCACCTCACCGATCCGGCGGATATTCTCCACCCGGTCGGCATCGGTGAAGCCCAGATCGCGGTTCAGCCCGTGGCGCACATTATCGCCGTCCAGCGAATAGGTATGCCGCCCTGCCTCGGCGAGCTTGCGTTCGACCAGGTTGGCGATGGTCGATTTGCCGGCTCCTGACAGGCCGGTAAACCAGAGCACGCCGGGCTTTTGCCCCTTCATGACGGAGCGGCGGGACTTGTCGACATCCATCGCGTGGGTGTGGACATTGCTGGCCCGGCGCAGGCCAAACTCGATCATGCCTGCAGCGACAGTCTGATTGGTGAAGCGGTCCACCAGAATGAAGGAGCCGGTATCGCGCTGGTCAGCATAGGGGTCGAAAGCGACGGCGCGCGAGGCTGCCAGGGTGCAAACGCCGATCTCGTTGAGCTTCAGGCTGGTGCCAGGCTCTTTTTCGAACGTGTTCACATTCAGCTTGTGCTTGAGTGTCGTGACCGAGGCGGGGGTTGCCTGTCCGCCCGCCTTGAGCAGGTAGGAACGGCCCGGGAGCATTTCCTCCTCGGCCATCCACAACAGCTCGGCCGCGAATTGGCCGGAGACTTCCGGGCGCGCCTTCGGATCGGCGAGAACGTCGCCGCGCGACACGTCAATATCCCGGTCGAGCACGATAGTGACCGCGTCTCCTGCCACCGCCTCAGGCTGGTCTCCATCAGCGGTCACAATGCGCGCGACATTGGCTGTCTTGCCGCTCAGGGCCGCGACGATTTCGTCACCGGCCGCGATGCGGCCCGATGTTACGGCACCAGAGAAGCCGCGAAAATCGAGATTGGGCCGGTTGACCCACTGGACCGGCATGCGGAAGGGCCGGCTGGCCACTTCCTCGGTTGCGGTTTCCACGCTCTCCAGGTGGGCCAGCAGGGTGGGGCCATCATGCCAGCTCATGGCTTTTGACGGGGCGAAGATATTGTCGCCATGCAGCGCCGAGATCGGTATCGGCGTGATGGAATCAAAGCCCAGCGTCTCGGCAACACGCAGATAGTCGGAGACGATCTCGTGGAAGCGCGATCTTGAATACTCGGCAACGTCCATCTTGTTGACGGCAAGCACCGCGTGGCGGATCCCCATCATGTTGGCGATATAGGTGTGGCGGCGGGTCTGCGTCAGCACGCCTTTGCGGGCATCGACCAGAATGATCGCCAGGTCGGCCGTAGACGCGCCGGTCGCCATGTTGCGGGTGTATTGCTCGTGGCCGGGTGTGTCGGCGACGACGAACTTGCGCTTCTCGGTGTTGAAGAAACGGTAGGCGACATCGATGGTGATGCCTTGTTCGCGCTCGGCTTCCAGCCCGTCGAGCAGGAGCGCGAAATCCATCGTGTTCTCGCCGGTCGTGCCGTGCTTTTTGGAGTCACGCTGCAGCGTCGCGATCTGATCTTCGAACAGTAGCTTGGAATCGTAGAGCAGCCGCCCGATCAACGTCGACTTGCCGTCATCAACGGACCCACAGGTGATGAAGCGTAAAACCCCCTTGTCGCCCGCTCGCGTGAGCCGGCTCAGCACGGCGCTGCGTGCGTCCCCCTCGGCCATATCAGAAATATCCCTCACGCTTTTTCTTTTCCATTGAGCCGGATTCGTCGTGGTCGATAAGGCGCCCGGAGCGCTCTGACGTTCGCGCGGTCAGCATTTCCAGTACGATGTCTTCCAGCGAAGCAGCGTCGGACTCGATGGCCCCGGTCAAGGGATAACACCCAAGTGTACGAAACCGGATCCGGCGGATTTGCGGCGTCTCGCCGGCGTGAAGCCGGAAGCGGTCATCATCGACCATGAGCAGCGTCCCGTCACGCTCCACCACGGGGCGGTCTGCGGCCAGATACAGCGGCACAATCGGGATATCGTCCTCCAGAATGTATTGCCAGATATCCAGCTCGGTCCAGTTGGAGAGCGGGAAAACGCGGATGGACTCACCGGCCTTGATGCGCGTGTTGAACGTGCGCCACAGTTCCGGGCGCTGATTGCGCGGATCCCAGGCATGGTGGGCGTCGCGGAATGAGAAAATACGTTCCTTTGCGCGCGACTTTTCCTCATCGCGCCGCGCCCCGCCAAATGCTGCGTCATAGCGATGGCGGTTCATCGCGTTGCGCAGCGCTTCGGTTTTCATCACCTGGGTATGAAGGTTGGAGCCGCTGTCGAACGGGTTGATGCCACGCTTCACGCCCTCTTCGTTCATCTCCACGCGCAATTCCAGTCCCAGCGCCTTGGCCAGGGTATCGCGGTAGGTGATCATGTCGCGGAACTTCCAGCCGGTATCGACATGCTGGAGCGGGAAGGGGGGACGAGACGGGTAGAAGGCCTTCAGCGCCAGATGCAGCATGACCGCTGAATCCTTGCCGATCGAATAGAGCATGACCGGACGCTCAAACTCCGCTGCGACCTCCCTCATGATGTGAATGGATTCTGCTTCCAAGGCCTTGAGATGCGGTGACAACGGCCGCGAGCGGGGGTGAGCGGCCCCCGAAAAGCGTCCGGCATAGTTTTCAAGAGCTGCTTTTATGTCGGACATGGACGGCCTGTCGGTTCTTGCGGTTAAGTCAGGTGTACAGACCATTCAGTCGACATAGTCAACACTGCCGGAGCGCGTCTGCCCTGAGTGAAGACGCGTTCCCTATTCAGCCGCCGCATCCCTGGCGGCCAGGCGCCACAGAAGGTCTGCTATGCGCGGGTCGGGAGAGTACTCCGCCGGTGCGTTCACCAGTATGTTGCGAATATTGGTGACATTATATTGATCGCACGCCTCCCTCAGGCGATCGAGCATGACCTCAAGCTCGTCCCAGGCCATGGATGTAACCGCTTCGGTCAGGATCCTGGGATGCCGGGTAGGGCGTGCGTGATCGGAAATCAGCAGCTCTTCATAGAGCTTTTCGCCCGGCCGCAGCTTGCTGAAGACGATCTCGATATCACCGGACTCCGCGCCAGGTTCTCCGGCCACAAACGGTCTCAGGCCCGATAGCCGCACAATGCGCCGGGCGAGATCGAGAACTTTTACCGGTTCTCCCATATCCAGCACGAAGACGTCACCGCCGCGTGCCAGCGCACTGGCCTGAATGACCAGCTGGGCGGCTTCGGGGATCGTCATGAAATAGCGGGTCACATCGCGGTGCGTTACGGTTATGGGGCCACCGGCGGCTATCTGGCGCCGGAACAGCGGAACCACGGAGCCAGACGATTCCAGGACATTGCCGAAGCGGACCATACAAAACCGCGTGCCCGACTGTTCTGCAGCCAGCGACTGGCAGATCAGTTCGGCGATCCTCTTGCTCGCGCCCATGATGTTTGTCGGGCGGACGGCCTTGTCGGTAGAAACCAGAACAAACATGCCGACGCCTGCACGGATGGCGCACCGTGCCATGGTCAAGGTGCCGAACGTGTTGTTGCGCAGGCCTTCAACAACGTTTTCTTCCACCAGATGCACGTGCTTGTAGGCGGCCGCGTGGAAGATGGTGTTGACGCCAAGACGTGACAGCACAGCGCCCATCCGGCCTTCATGCTGGACGGATCCGAGCAGCGGCGTGATCGTGACCGACAGCCCCTCCTTGGAGGCCATCGCCTCCAGCTCGCGTTCGATGCCATACAAGGCTATTTCGGACTGCTCGATGAGGACGAGCTGGCTGGGCTTGTGCCGGACGATCTGGCGGCAGAGCTCGGAACCGATCGAGCCGCCTGCACCCGTTACCATGACCACCTTGCCGGTAATGTTCGCGCCGATCAGGGCTGGATCGGGCGGTACGGGATCGCGCCCCAGCAGATCGTCGGCGGCCACCTGCTGGATTTCATTCACGCTTGCCCGTCCGGCCACGATGTCGCGCATGTCCGGTATGGTCTGGACGCGCACAGGCAGTTTTTCGAGATTTGCCAGTATCCGCTTTCGCTGGCCGAGCGTCGCACTGGGTATGGCCAGCAAGATCATTTTGGCACCGGTGGATGCCATCAGCCGCGGGATATCGTGGGAGGCGTGAACCTCAAGCCCGCCGACATGCGCGCCTTGCAAATCGGGCGCGTCGTCCACAAAGGCGACCGGCAGATAGTCTGATGCCTGCTGCAGCGAGACGAGGACCTGGCGGCCGCACATGCCCGCGCCATAAATGATGACCCGCGATTTTTGCAAGGATTGGCGCTGCAGGAAGATGGAGCGCACCAGGAAACGTGCGCCGCCGACCATCACAAACAGCATCAAGGCGTAGATGAACGGAACGGCCCTCGGGACATCAAGCTGAAAGAAATGGCTCGCCGTCAGAATGAAAAGTGCGGACAGCACAACGCCCAGGCCGATGGCTTTGAGCGAGTCGATGCCAATAAAGCGCACCACGCTGCGGTATATACCTACCCGGTCGAAGATCAGCAGCGTTGCCGGTATGGTAATGGCCAGCGCGACCCAGATTTGGGGGGCAACAACCCAGTGCAGGCTATCGAGACGCAGCACCATTGCTGCCAGAAAGCTGGCCGCAATGAATATGGTGTCGACAATCGTGAGGATCGCCCGCTTGACCGGCCGGGGCCAGTCAAAGACCTGGTCTAGTTCATTGAAAATCACCTGCACGCGCCTTTCGTCAGCGCCGTCGAAGCGCATGGTTTGAGGCGCATGCCGCCGTGGATGTTACTCGCAGCGTTCAGCGCGCTTTCCCTTATACGGCGGGTCTGGCCGTCTTTAACAAGACCAGTCTGACCGGCATGGTGGCTTCAAGGCAAATCACAGTAATACTCTCTGGCCCTTGCGACAAATACTGAATGTGAATGGTGGCTTTGGGTGTGTTATGTCAGGGCATCTCGGAAAGGCGGGGATCATGGGTTTGCCGTGCATTGTTTGCCGCACTCCCGGTGCCGACGCCTTTTTCGCCGATGGCGAACGCAACTATTTTCGGTGCGGCACATGCGGGGCCCGTTTCCTCGATCCGTGCAGCTTTCCGTCGGCCGATGCGGAGAGGACCCAGTATGACCGGCATGAAAATGATCTAGCCGATGCTGGCTACCGGCGCTTTCTGTCGCGCGTGTCCGAGCCTTTGCTGGACCGACTCCAAGCGGGGTGCGAAGGGCTGGATTACGGTTGCGGTCCAGGGCCGGCACTGGCGGCCATGCTGGAGGAGGCCGGCCATTCGGTAGCGCTTTTTGACCCGTTCTACGCGCCAGACCGCACGGTGCTGGAGCGGACCTATGATTTCGTCACATGTACGGAAGTCGCCGAACATTTTCATGATCCGGCACGCGAGTTTGCTCGCCTTGACGGCCTGCTCAAACCGGGGGGCTGGCTGGCCGTGATGACCTGCTTTCACATCGATGACGCGCGGTTCGCGAACTGGTATTACCGCCTGGATCCCACACATGTGGTGTTCTACCGCGAGGAGACGATGCGCTGGCTGGCCCATGAGCATGGTTGGGCCTGCACCATTCCGGCCAAGGATATCACCCTGATGCACAAACCGGCATGAGCACGGCGCTGCACGAGGAACGGCTGCAGGCCGTGATGGACGTCCTGCGCATTACGGGCGCCCGCTCGGTGGCGGATCTGGGGTGTGGCGATGGCGCGCTGTTGCTGCGTCTGATCGATGACCCAGCCTTTGTGCGCCTTGTGGGTGTTGAACAATCCGTTACGGCGCTGGGGGCGTTGCGCGCAGCCCTGGCCGTCCTTGATGAAGCCATTCGAGACCGCGTGACGCTGGTCGAAGGTTCCATGCTGGACCCGCACCGCCAGCTGGCGGGCTTTGATGCCGTGGTAATGGTGGAAACGATCGAGCATCTGCCGCCTGATCAGCTGTCGCGCTGGGAGCGGGCGGTCTTTGACGTGATCGCGCCGAAAACCGTCATCATCACCACACCCAATGCAGGGTATAATCCGCTGCTGGGCGTGCCTGCGCACCGCTTTCGCCACCCCGGGCACAAGTTTGAATGGGACCGCCCACGTTTCCGCCAATGGGCCGAAGGTGTAGCGGGGCGACACCGCCGCCGCTGGCTGGTGCGCGACATTGCCGGCGTTCGTGAGGATATAGGCGGGGCCAGCCAGATGGCGGTATTTCTCGATCCCGATCTCGTGATCTGACGGCAACAGGCCTTGCATTTGCCGCAAAGCCTGCGCATACCCCCGCCCAGCGCATAAGTGCCACGTGCGTAGAAGGGCCTTCACAAGGCTTCAAGCGTGGCCTGATCGGACCGGCAGCGGGAATACCCCCGCGAACCTCAAGTCCGGGCGTGGGATGCATGGTTTGCCAATAGTGGCGGCCTCACCCCCTAACCGGCGGCTGATCTGCGCAGTTGTCAAAAACATAACTCCCCCGGCGGGCCGGCGCGTTGATACGCGCGCCCGCATGAAAGGCATTGAAATGACCAAATTTTCCGAACTGGGCCTCGCGGCCCCGGTTGAACGCGCTGTATCTGAAGAAGGCTATGAGACGCCGACGCCGATTCAGGTGCGCGCCATACCGCCCTTGCTGGACGGCAAGGATGTTGTCGGCATCGCCCAGACGGGCACCGGTAAGACGGCGGCCTTTGTGCTGCCCATCCTTACCCGGCTGATCGAAGAGAAAAAGCAGGCGCCCGGCCTGTCCTGCCGTTGCCTGATCCTCGCCCCGACGCGCGAGCTGGCGGCCCAGATCGGCAACTCCATCGCGGTCTATGGCCGTAATACCGGGCTGACCCACGCGGTTGTCTTTGGCGGTGTGAAGCACGGACCCCAAGTGCGCGCCCTGGCGCGCGGCCTTGATATTCTTGTCGCGACGCCCGGCCGTTTGCTGGACCACGTGGCTGACCGCAAGGCGCGCCTGGACCTGACATCGCTGGTCGTGCTGGACGAGGCCGACCAGATGCTTGATCTGGGCTTCATGCCGGCGCTTCGCAAAATCCTGCACATGGTAGGCAAGCCCCGCCAGACGGTGATGTTCTCGGCCACCATGCCCCCGCCCATCCGTGCGCTGGCTGATGATTTCCTGCGCGACCCCGTCACTGTCGCTGTGGCCAATCAGGCAAAACCGGTCGAACGTATCGACCAGGCCGTCATCTATGTCGGAACGGCCGAGAAGCGTCAGGCGCTCATTGACCTGATGGCGCCGGAAGCCAGGAAGAGCACCATCATCTTCACCCGTACAAAACGCGGGGCAGACAAGGTCGCCAAATTCCTCGTCGAGTACGGCCACAAGGCCGCGGCCATCCACGGCAATAAAAGCCAGAACCAGCGTGAAAAGGCCCTTGAGGCTTTCAAGTCCGGTGAGATGCGCGTGCTGGTCGCCACCGACATTGCCGCGCGCGGTCTCGATATCGACGGCGTGCAACTGGTGGTGAATTTCGAGCTGCCCAATGTGCCCGAATCCTATGTCCACCGCATTGGCCGCACGGCCCGGGCGGGCGCGGAAGGCCGGGCTGTGGCCCTTGTCGCGCCTGATGAGCGCGGCCTGCTGCAGGATATCGAGAAGCTCACCGGCTTGCGGATCAAGGGGCTGAATGACGCTCCGCCGATCTCCGGCCCGACCCGTCCGGTCCAGCCCCAGCGCGGACAGGGTGGCCAGCGCCGCAATGGCGGCGGTCAGGGCGGAGGTGGTCATCGCGGCCAGCAGGCCGGCGGCGGCGGTCAGAAGCGGTCGAATAATCGCCGCCGCAAGCCTGGTGGCGGGCAGGGCGGTAATCGCCAGAGCGCGTAGCACATCCTCAATTTGTCATCCTCCGGCCGCGTCAGCGGTCCGGGGGAACCATGCCGGCAGGGTTGCTTTTCCCTCGTCCTTCGAGACGTTCGCTTCGCTTACCCTCAGGATGACGGAAAAGCGCGACCCAAGCCCTCATGCTTAGGAGGCTCCGCAAGAGCGCGTTTCGAAGCACGAGGACTAGTCCCGCTCCATCGGCGTCATGTCGAAATGCAGCACGTCTTCGCGCGTGCCGAGTTTTGTGTAGAGCGCAATGGCTGGCGGATCGACATGGTCGGCCTGCACATACACCACCCAGGCCCCGACATCGTGCGCGATGTGGCGCGTCTCGTTGACAAGGGCCTGCCCGATACCCTGGCGTCGGTGCGCCTCGTCCACGGCGAGGTCGTAAATGTAGATTTCGCTGCGTTCCTGCTCGAACTTCACAAGCACATAGGCCGCGAGGGCGCCGACGATGGTTTCCCCGTTCAGCGCCGCCAGCGCGATGAAACGGGGGTCTGCCAGCAGGCGATTGCGATAACCGGCCGACGGCATCGCGCCGGTGTAGGTCTCCAGCTCGTCGAATGGCTTGCCGAACACGGCAAGCCATTCGCCATACCGGCTCTCATCATCGGGCGTTAGCCGGATGATTCCCATGCGCTGCCAGTCCGCCTTACTCCGCCGCCGCCCGGATGGCGTCGGGGCTGGGAGCCGATGCGCGCACCGCCGGATCGACATGGGTCTCGAACTTTTCAAAATTCGCTACGAACATGTCGGCCAGCTTGAGCGCCTGCGCGTCATAGGCGGTGGCATCAGACCAGGTCTGGCGCGGGTCGAGGATGGCCGGGTCAATACCCGGCACCGAGACCGGCACATCAAACCCGAATACCGGATCCTTGCGGAATTGCGCCGCCGACAGCGTTCCATCAATGGCCGCATTGAGCAGGGTGCGCGTCGCGCGGATCGGCATGCGATGGCCCGTGCCATAGGCGCCGCCCGTCCAGCCGGTATTGACCAGCCAGCACTGGACGCCATGGCGCGCGATCAGCTCACGCAGCAAATTGCCGTACTCGGCCGGATGGCGGGGCATGAAGGGCGCGCCAAAGCAGGTGGAGAAGGTAGCCGAAGGCTCGTCCACCCCCTTCTCGGTGCCCGCCACTTTCGCCGTATAGCCGGACAGGAAATGGTACATGGCCTGCGCGGGCGTCAGCCTTGCGATGGGCGGCATCACACCGAACGCATCACAGGTCAGCATGACGAGCGTGGACGGGTGTTCGCACACATTCCTGTCGCAGGCGTTGGGGATATAGTGCAGCGGGTAGGCCCCGCGCGAGTTCTCGGCCAGCTCGGCGCTGTCAAGATCGAGTTCGCGCGTGGACGGGTCCATGACCACGTTTTCAAGCACGGTCCCCCACATGGCGGTTGTGGCGTAGATATCCGGTTCGGCCTCCTTGGACAGCCGGATCATCTTGGCGTAGCAGCCGCCCTCGAAATTGAAGAGGCCGTTCTCGCTCCAGCCATGTTCATCATCACCGATCAGCTTACGGTTGGGATCGGCGGAGAGGGTGGTCTTGCCGGTACCGGACAATCCAAAAAAGACCGCGCTGTCACCTTTTTCGCCCACATTCACCGAGCAATGCATCGGCATGATGTGCTTTTCGGGCAGGAGGTAGTTCAGGATCGTGAAGACCGCTTTCTTGGTCTCGCCCGCATAGGAGGTGCCGCCAATCAGCACCAGCTTTTCGGTGAAATTGATGGCGATGACGGTTTCAGAGCCATGGCGCGTGCCGTGGCGCGCTTCATCGGCGCGGAAGCTCGGCAGGTTCACGATGGTGAACTTGGGCGCAAAATCTTCCAGCTCGGCCGGGCTTGGCCGGCGCAGCAGGTGGCGGATGAAGAGTGAATGCCAAGCCAGTTCCGATACGATTCGCACCGGCAGGCGGTGAGTGTGGTCGGCACCGCCGAACAGCTCCTGCACGAACAGTTCGCGCCCTTCCATATGGGCGCGCATGTCCGCCCACAGGGCATCGAAATGGGCCGGGGTCATGGCAGTGTTGAAGTCCCACCAGATATTGCCGTCGGTGGTATCGTCACGCACGGTGAACTTGTCACGCGCGGAGCGCCCGGTGTGCTGGCCGGTCTCGACGACCAGTGCGCCGCCATTGGCAACGCGCCCCTCGCCGCGCCGGATAGCTTCTTCATACAGTGCAGGCTCAAGCCAGTTGATATTCAGCTTGCCCGGACGGCTGATACCCAGATCGCGCAGATCGCGGATCGGCGTGGCTACGTCAGACATGATCTCTCCCTCGGACGGGCCCGCTTGCCGGAGCCTTGTCGTGTATGTGCTCTTTCTAGCCCCGAATTGACCGCCGCGCCAAGGGTTCAAAGTGCAGCGCTTTCCCAACGCCGCCGCACCGCCTAGGCTTCCACCCCGAAGGCAAAAGGGAAGGCCGAAGATGAAACATTGGGCAAAGATGCTGGCGGGCATGGCAGCGGGTGCGTGTCTGCTGGTTGCCGGGGGTGGTGCAAGTGCACAGGAGGAGGGCGCGATGCTGGAAGTCGCAGACGTGGAGCGTTTCGCGCGCCTGGCGCTTGATTGCGTGCACCGCGAGTATCCCAACAAGATCGCCCATGTACTCCAGTCGGACGCCGACGCCCTGCCGCCGAGTGAGCTGACACCCATTTTCTACGGCTGCTATGACTGGCATTCGGCCGTCCATGGCCACTGGCTGCTGGTACGCTTGCTGCGCCTTTATCCCGATGCGCCGTTTGCCGCGGAGGCGCGTGCAGCGCTGAATACCAGCTTCACCGCCGAGGCCGCAGACATCGAGGCCGCGTATATGGCCGGCGATGGCCGCGCCTCGTTTGAACGCCCCTATGGCCTTGCCTGGCTATTGCAGCTAACCGCAGAGCTGCGCAGCTTCGACGATGCCGACGCGCAGCGCTGGGCACAGACCCTGCAGCCGCTCGAAGCGGTGGCCGTCGACCGCTATCTCGAATGGCTGCCCAACCTGGTCTATCCGGTGCGTTCGGGCACCCATAACCAGACCGCGTTCGGTTTTGCGCTGGCGCTCGACTGGGCACGCCAGACCGGACATGACGAACTCGAAGCCCTGCTGGTGGAGCGCACGCTGAGCTTCCATCAGGATGATGTCAGCTGCCCGCTCGCCTACGAGCCATCTGGGGAAGATTTCCTGTCGCCGTGCCTGATGGAAGCCGATCTGATGCGCCGTGTGATGACGCGCGAAGCGTTCTCTGACTGGCTTGCCGCCTTCCTGCCGCAAATCCCTGAAGATGGCAGCGCAGACTGGATCAGCCCTGGAATGGTGCTGGACCCGACCGATGGCAAGCTGGTGCATCTGGACGGTTTCAACCTGTCACGCGCCTGGAATCTGGAGGCCATCGCGGCCCGCCTGCCCGAGGGCGATGCGCGCATTGCCTCCCTGCTCGCAGCGGCAGATGAACATCGCGAGGCGGGCGTGGAATCGGTGACAGAGGAGCATTATGAGGGCAGCCACTGGCTGGCCAGCTTTGCCACCTATCTGGTGACGGCCAAGGCGCTGGAGGCACAATTGCCCGACTAGTTTTGCCCCGCTGATTGGCATATTATGCCATCTGGTTTGAGGAGTGGTAATGGTCACGCGCAATGTAGTGCTCACCGATAATCAGGCGGCTCTGCTGGATGGTCTCGTGCAGTCGGGCCGTTACCAGAATGTGAGTGAGGCCATGCGTGCAGGCTTGCGTCTGCTAGAGCGCGAGGAGGCTGAAATGGCCGATCTTCGGGCGAGGATCACGGACAGTCTTGCTCAGGCTGATGCAGGCGAGTTTGCTGAAGGCAGCGCCGGGGACGCTATCAACCGGGCATTTGACGCTGCTTCACGGCGCTATCATCAGCAAGCCGGGAAGTGACGACAGTCCGCCTTACCCGGCGTGCTGCCGCAACGCTGGCAGACATCGCCGACTGGACGTTCTCACGCTTCGGTCCACAGCAGGCTGAAATTTATCGTGCTGAACTGATCACGACGTGTCAGGGCCTGATCACGCCCTCGCCGATTGAGCGATGTGTCGATGGTTTCGGGCCGGCGGCCTCCGGACCCGTTCTATACGTGCGCGCGTCCATGCATTTCATCGTCTTCAGGCGAATGCGCCCAGACGTCGAAATACTCGACTTCCTGCACGTCCGCAGTGATCTGGCTGCTCGTCTGGAAGCGCTCGGTAAAGAGCTCTAGGTCGTCGGGCAGTCTTTTGACTGGGCAGGCGGTCCGGGCAAATCGTCGCCGGGCAGGGGAATGTATTCGTTTTCTCCCGGTGGGAGCGTAAAGGGCGTGCGGTCCCATCCGCCGGCGGCGCTGGTGCGCCAGTCCTCCTTGGCTTTTTCAAGCCGCTCTTTGGAGGACGAGACAAAATTCCATTCAATGAAGCGCTTGCCGATCACGGCACCGCCAAGGACCATCACCCGCGCGCCAGACCGGCTGGACACGGTGGTGGAGCTGCCGTCAATCGTGCCCATCTGTCCGGGTTCAAGCGCTACACCGCCCATGTCGGCATCGCCCGACACCAGATAGACCGCCAGCTCATCATGGCCGCCGGGCAGTGTCAGGGACGCGCCCGGCGCCATCTCGGCGTGAAAATAGATGGTCGGCGACAGCATGGTCGTGGGCGCCGTGTGGCCGTAGGCGCTGCCGATAATCAGGCGGATGTCGGCGCCGCCTTCGGAAAATACCGGCAGGGTTTCGGCAGCGTGGTGCTCGAAACTGGCCATGTCCTCTTCGCGTGCTTCGGGCAGGGCGATCCATGTCTGGATGCCATGCAGGGAAAACCCGCGTGCGCGAACTTGCGGGTCGGTGCGCTCCGAATGCGTGATGCCGCTGCCGGCAATCATCAGATTGACCGCGCCCGGCTGAATTGCCTGCGAAACGCCCAGACTGTCGGCATGGTGCATCTCGCCTTCAAACAGATAGGTGACCGTTGCCAGACCGATATGCGGGTGAGGGCGGACATCGATGCCGTCGCCGGGCGCGAATGTTGCCGGTCCCATTTCGTCGAAGAACACGAACGGGCCGACCATGCGTTTCTTCGCAAATGGCAGGACGCGCGCGACCTGAAATCCGCCCAGATCCTTCTTGCGTCCGTCTATGATGATGTCGGGCTTGGACATGGACTGCTCCTGTATAGAGGGGTTGCGGCTTGGGCGCGCAGGCCGATTGAATGAGAAACGCACCGATAGTAGACAGAACTTACAGCAAACCGGACGGTTTCAAAGGACAGGCAATGAGCGGCGCATCTGTGATGAATTTCGAGGCTTTGGCCGCCGGCCCGGTCAAGCGCGAACCCTACACCTATCTAATGGCCAGCGACGTGGTAACGCCGCAGCAGGCCGCGCAGATCCGCGCTGATTATCCGGCTATCAACGAGCCGGGCTATCTGCCGCTCTCGAAACTGGAGCGCAAAGGCGCCTTCGCCAAGGTCACGGACGATCTCATGAGCGCCCGGCTGGCCGAGATACTCGGCGAGAAGCTGGGCATTGATCTGACGGACAAGCCGCGCATGATCACGGTGCGCCGCGTGTCGAAACTCTCTGACGGGCCGATCCACAACGATTCAAAATCAAAAATCCTTACCATGCTGCTCTATCTCAATGAGCACTGGGATGAGAGTGATGCGGGCTGTATCCGCGTCCTCAACGGGCCGGACGATTTTGACGATTATGCCGCCCAGGTGCCGCCGCTCGCCGGACAGGTCTTCGCCTTTCTGCGCTCTGACAATTCCTGGCATGGCCATCTGCCCTTCGAGGGCGAGCGCTATGTCATCCAGGTGACGTTCCTGACCAGTCAGGACGAGCTGGACCGCAAGGAAAACCGCGGCGGGCTGCAATACTTCTTCAAGAAGCTGCTGCGCCAGCGCAGTTAATCCTCACTTGCCATCGCCAGAGCCTCTTGCCGCTCACGGTGGCTGGCTATCGCTGCATTCAGGGCGATCAGGCTGCGCCACTCGGCGTGGCTGATCGACACGCTCTGCCAGCCGCGTGCGCCGCGTTCTGAAAGCGCCGGCTCGAGCAGAGCTTGCAGGGCCTCGCCTTCGGGCGTGGCCAGATAAGCCTCGCGGCGCGCCAGTATGCCGGCCTCGCTGTCTCGCGGATCGGTCCGGCTCAGATTGACCCCGAACCCGTCCTGCGCCTCGCCCGATTGCATCACCGACAGCATTTCCAGACCGAGTGCGGGCAAATAATGCGCGGGCTCATGGTAGACGGGGTGGGTGGCCGTCTGGTCGGGTTCCGGCAGCGGTGTCGTGGAAGGCGGCTGATAGCCGGTAAAATCCCACAGCACACCGGCCTGGCCGGGTACGCACGCATTGACGGGTGATCCGGCCTCAGCGAGGGCGGCAAATCGCCGGGCCATTTCAGCGCGGAAGTCGAAATACTCGTCGGCCCGGCCCGCGGCAAACAGGCTTTCCTCGTTCCAGGCATGGACCGGCTGGAGAAAGCCGATTACCTGCACCCCCTCGCGTGCCAGTGACGCCAGCGCCTCAAACAGGAAGTCCATGCGCTCATCCGACATGCGCATCGCGCTGTAATAGCGAAGCGTCGGGACGGGCGTATTCATGAAGCGGCGATACTGTTCTCCGGCCTCGTAGACATCGCGGAAGGGTGGTTGCGGCGCTGTTGCGGTGACATTCTCCGAAACCGTCTGGACGGCCCTTGCAAACGTGTTGGGTGACAGTGTGACGCGCGCTGTGGCCAGCCACCGGCGGCCGTCAGCAAGGCGGCTGATCGGAAAGGCCGGCTTGTATTTCTCACCGCTGGCGAACTCGCCCATATCCAGCCCGACAATGAAACAGCGCAGGCCAGGGTCCTGTCCGGCAATGGCGGCCAGATGGGCCAGCTCGAACGCGTTCGAGCCCCTGATGCCCGCATTGTAAAGCCCGCCCGGCCAGTCCCCGACCTCCATTGGGAAGCCGTCCACGGTGCGCGATGAGCCGGTGATGAGCGTGCCCGCTTCCACCTGGCCGATTGCGTGGCCGACCTGGACCCGGCGTCCGTCCTCGTGGGCGCGGGTCTTGTTTGCCGTCAGACCCTCAATATCCGGTCCGGTGCCTGTGTCATACGGGTCGACAAATGCATTGAACGCGACGAACGCGGCCAGCGCGGTGCCAAGGACGATAAGGAAAAGGCGGGTGTATCGCTGCATCAGATCAGAAATTGTAATAGATGAATTCGGAATAGGACCAGCTGGCGATCATGCAGGCAAACAGCAGGACGGCGAGGCCAACGCCCCAGCGCGCGTTCGGCTTCCAGCGCTCTTTTCGCGGCGGCGTCACATGGGCCGCCGCCAGTATCTCCGGATCGATCTGGCGGTAGAAAACTTGCGCGGTTTCCGGCAGTGACCAGACCAGTATCAGGCCGATGGCCGCCGCGATGAACGGCCCGTCCCCGGGATTGATGCCCAGCCCGTTGAACCCCGCCATGCCCTGCAGCATGATCGACGCGGCGTCAAAGCTGGTGGCGCGGAAGAACACCCAGGTGATGACAACAAACAGGAAGGTGCAGGCGCTGGAGAGCATCCAGAAACGTCCGAACAGCCCGTTGGGCAAATAGCGGTCCAGCACCCGGCACCAGATCAAAGCCGCGCCATGCAGTCCGCCCCAGACCACGAAGGTCCACGCCGCGCCGTGCCACAGCCCGCCCAGCAGCATGACGATCATCAGATTGGCGAGGGTCCGCGCATAGCCCTTGCGGTTTCCGCCGAGCGACACATAGAGATAGTCGCGCAGGAATTGCGACAGGGTGATGTGCCAGCGCCGCCAGAAATCGGTGATGTTTCGCGCCTTGTAGGGCGCATTGAAATTGACCGGCAGCTGAAAGCCGAACATGCGCGCAACGCCCATCGCCATGTCCGAATAGCCGGAAAAATCGAAATAGATCTGCAGCGTGTAGGCGAGCGCCCCGGTCCAGGCCAGCCAGAGCCCGACAGGTTCTCCAGCGGCGGCGGTGTCAAAGGCGGTATTGGCGTATTCGGCCAGATTGTCGGCCAGCAACACCTTCTTGGCGAGGCCGACGGCAAAGATCGACAGGCCGATGCCCAGATTGGCACTGATATCGCGCTGGCGGTCCTTTTCACCCAGCTGCGGTGACAGCAGGCGGTGGTGGACAATCGGCCCGGCGATCAGCTGCGGGAAAAAGGCGACGAACATGCCATAGCGGTGGGGCCTGGCGTCGGGCGCTGTGATCCGGCGCGAGCAATCGACCAGAAACGCGATCTGCTGGAAGGTGAAGAAGGAAATGGCCAGCGGCAGGGGCAGGCCCGGCTCGGCGAGCTCCAGCCCTGTCAGCGCATTCACATTGCTGACAAGGAAATCGGCATATTTGAAAACGCCCAGCGCACCGAGATTGAGCGCCACGCCCAAGCCCAGCAGCCAGCCGCCATTGCCTGGCGTGATGGCGCGCGCAATCACATAATTGACAAGGATAGAGCCGAGGATGAGCGGCATGAAGCGCACATCCCACCAGCCATAGAAGATCAGCGAGGCGGCGAGCAGCAGGATCAGTCCGGCTTCGTGGCCGAGCCGCCGGTTGACCATATAGAAGGCCAAAACCGTGAGCGGCAGAAAGACGAACAGGAATATCGGCGTGCTGAATACCATGCCTGGTCTGCCCCCCGCGTGTTCGCGTCAGCCCTCGGTGCGGGGCAGTGTCAGAATGGCGTTGGCGTGGGTCTCGGTCTCAACGCGGTAGCCGTGAGAGCAGGCCAGTGACAGCGCATCGCGCGATGCCTCTAGCTGGTTGATGGCCGGACGTTCCATAATGATGAGCTCCGGCCAGATCTCGCGCGGCGCATTGGCAAAAAACGGCGCCAGAATGGCCAGCTCTCCGCCCTCCACATCAATCTTCATCACGTCCAGCCGCGCAACGCGCATTTCCTTCAACAGCGTGGAGAGCATAGCCACACGCACCGCGCTGGAGCGCGCCGCACTGCTGTCGTCAGTGACCGCAAGCTGCGTACTGCCGCGATTATTCCCGACCAGACGCATCACGCTCTCGCCTTCATAGTCGGACAGTGCCACGCCGGAAATCTCGATATTTGCCAGCCCGTTCGTACGGGCGTTATAGGCCATGCGGCGGCGCATCTCGTCTTGCGGTTCGACCGCGATCACCCGCGAGGCCGGGCCACCGGCGCGGGCGGCAACCAGGCTGTACAGCCCGGCATTGGCGCCGATATCGATGAAGGTCTTGCCCGGTCCCATCGCCGCGCGCAGCGCGTCCAGCTCCACCACGTCAAAACATTGCGGGGTCAGGAAGGCGCGCTTTTCCGACAGATTGTCCAGCGGGTGCAAGCGCAGCTTCATGCCCAGCGCCTCAATGTCAGCGACGCCGTCCTTCAGAGCGCTCATCGCCAGTGGCTGGGCAATCCCGGCCAGCTTCAGCCCCGTGCGGCCGCGCGGCAGGGCCCGCCCGATGGCCATGCCAAGTCGCGAGGTAAGGCCGGGGCGGAAGCGTCCGTGAGCAGCACCCGGATCGGTTGCCGTCAGTTCACTGGAGGCCTCGGCCTCTTCCATTTCTTCAAATGTGTCGGCGGGGCGGGTGGTGTCGTTGGTTGTCATGGGCGCTTTCTAGCAAGGGTTTGGCCTGCTTGTCGCGGGCTTAGCGCGTTTCGCCTGCACGGCGCGCGGGATTTGCCCTTGGCCGTCTGCGTGCTAACCAGCAACACAGATACAACAACTCCAGTTCAGGGCGGACGGCAATACCGATGAAACCCATTCTCGAACAGCTTGATGACAAACGTTCAGCCGCACGTCTTGGCGGCGGTGAAAAGCGGATTGCCGCCCAGCATGACAAGGGCAAGCTGACCGCGCGCGAGCGGCTCGATGTGCTGCTGGACCCTGGCTCGTTCGAGGAAACGGGCATGTTCGTGGAGCATCAGTGTACCGATTTCGGGATGGGCGATTCGAAAATCCCCGGTGACGGCGTGGTGACAGGTTCAGGCACGGTGAACGGCCGGCTGGTCTATGTGTTCGCCAAGGACTTCACCGTGTTTGGCGGTTCGCTCTCGCTGGCCCATGCCCGCAAGATCACCCGGCTGCAGGAAACCGCGCTGAAAAACGGCGCGCCCATCATCGGCCTGTTTGATGCCGGCGGCGCGCGCATCCAGGAAGGTGTCGATGCGCTGGGCGGCTATGCGGAGATTTTCCAGAACAATGTGCTGGCATCGGGCGTGATCCCGCAGATCAGCGTCATCATGGGGCCATGTGCAGGCGGTGATGTCTACTCGCCCGCCATGACCGACTTCATCTTCATGGTGAAGGATACCAGCTATATGTATGTGACGGGGCCGGATGTGGTCAAAACCGTCACCAACGAGATTGTCACCCATGAGGAGCTGGGCGGGGCGAGTATCCACGCCAAGAAGTCGGGTGTCGCCGACGGGGCCTTTTCCAACGATATCGAGGCGCTGGCGCAGATGCGCCGCCTGATCGATTTTCTCCCCTTGAACAATCGCAACAAGGCGCCGGTGCGCGAGGCATATGACAGCCCGATCCGCGTGGAGCCGAGCCTTGATACGCTGGTCCCGCCCAACCCCAACAAGCCCTATGACATTCGCGAGCTGATCGTGAAGACCGCCGATGAGGGCGATTTCTTCGAGATCGCGCCCGACTACGCCAAGAATATCGTGGTCGGCTTTGGCCGTCTGGAAGGCCAGACGGTCGGCTTTGTCGCCAACCAGCCGCTATCGCTCGCTGGCGTGCTCGATATCGATGCCTCGAAAAAGGCCGCGCGCTTTGTGCGGTTCTGCGATGCGTTTGAAATCCCGATCATCACCTTTGTCGATGTGCCCGGCTTCCTGCCCGGCACGCGCCAGGAATATGGCGGCCTGATCAAGCACGGCGCGAAACTGCTCTTTGCCTATGCCGAGGCCACCGTGCCCAAACTCACCGTCATCACGCGAAAGGCCTATGGCGGCGCGTATGACGTGATGGCGTCGAAACACCTTCGCGGCGATGTGAACTATGCCTGGCCGACAGCGGAGATCGCCGTGATGGGCCCCAAAGGCGCCGCCGAGATCATCTTCCGCAAGGATGTCGATGATCCGGAAAAAATGGCCGAGCACGTGAAGGATTACGAGACGCGCTTTGCCAACCCGTTCGTCGCCGCCTCACGCGGCTATCTTGATGACGTGATCCAGCCGCGCAATACGCGGGTACGCCTGATCAAGGCGCTGCGCACCCTGCGTGACAAGAAACTCACCAATCCGTGGAAGAAGCACGACAATATTCCTTTGTGAGAGAGAAAATGGTGACGCCAGCTGTCGACAAGCAATCATTTACCTGCCCCCACTGTGGTGCGATGGCTCACCAGGACTGGTACGAAGTGTTCGCATCTTCGATCAATCGTGACGGCGACAAACTACCTCTGTTCTACAAGTCGGAACTGGTGGACGAGATAGAAAAACGTCTTACTGGGCGTGATGAGGATCAGGATGTTCTTAATTCAATTACACTGGCCAGAAGAGCGATTTTGGGGGAGATTTTTATTTGGGGGAGCGAGGATTCAAATTGGTCGCAGGGCGTTCAAAATGTTCACTTGTCGAAGTGTTTCAGCTGTAAGAAATTCACGGTTTGGCTAGCAGGCAAGCAGAGTTGGCCAGCTCCCGTATTCGATATCGCGCCCTCCCATGATATGCCGGACGATGTCCGCTCTGATTTTGAGGAGGCGAGGGCGGTTCTGGACGCTTCGCCACGAGCAGCGGCAGCTCTTTTGAGGAGCTCAATTGAACGGCTGTGTAACCACATCAACGGTTCTCAGGATAGTGTAAACGAAGGCATTGGGAAGCTTGTCAGAAGTGGCCTTGATGTACGAATTCAGAGAGCTCTTGATATTGTCCGTGTAACAGGAAATGACGCTGTCCATCCGAACTCACTAGATAGGGGGGACGACAGAGAGACTGCTGTTAAGCTGTTCAAGTTAGTTAATCTGATAGTTGAGAAACTTATTTCCGACCCGAAGGAAATAGATACATTGTTTGATGGCATACCTGAGACAAAGAGAGCCGCGATAGAGTGGCGAGACAGTAAGAAGTAGGTTGCATCCATGAGTGGCGGTCTGCCTTCGCCCGACGATCTCTGGATGCCCGCCTGCGCGGGCATGACGAGGGATAATGTCCTCAGCGCTTGTTCTTGTCCCGACGTTGGGTCAGCGCTGATGCAGCGGCAGACTTGGCGGCTTTTGACGCTTTCGGGCTTGCCAACGTCTTGGCTGCCGTCGACGCTGCTTTAGCCGAGGTTTCCTTGGTTGTGCGGCTTTGCGCTAACGCCGACCCAGCAGCGCTTTTTGCTGTTGGCGATGCAGTTGAACTTTTGAGGGTTTTCGATGCTGCCGAAGCAGCTTTCTTTCCGGTCTGCTCTTTCTTGCGGGCCATGATAGTTCTCTTATGCCCTGTGAGGTAATTTATAGCGAAGAACAAAACAAGAATATTTTGTTGACTCCTCGTCGTTCCCGCGTGCGCGGGAACCCAGGGGCGCATCAAAGCTGGATCCCGGGTCAAGCCCGGGAACCCGGTATCGGGGGTGTGCGCTGAGTTTGCCAATGGGCTGCTGACCTCTCCACCGGGGTCCCCGCCCCCGAGCGGGGACCCAGATGAGTTGAGCGCCGGCCTTGCTCTACGATCTCTGGATGCCCGCCGGCGCGGGCATGACGAGGGGAGGCAAGTGTCCTTTATCCTGGAACGATCTCTTCGAAACACTCACCTATTGATCGAATTACTTCACGTCCTCGTCACCCCCGCGCAGGCGGGGGTCCAGAGATCATAGCGCTCCGTCGGTTGGCAGCGGCTCTGGGTTCCCGTCTTCACGGGAACGACGAGATGGGAGCATAAAGCGCTTCCCCCCAAGCACCCCCATCCCCGCCGGTCTCCGGGCGAGGGTAAGGGGACGGATGGCGCGGGCGGCCATGGGATGGCCAATCGCGAACGTTCAAACGGGCCCTCTCAAGGCCGCCGCACGCAGGTGTTTCTTCAGCCGGGGCGGATACCTTACGCTGCTCCATAGCCGTAGCATCCGTGACGTCGATAAGCCCTCCCAAGGGTCAGCCGGTCCGGTGGGACCTCAAAAGCCGTCCACAAGGGTGAGACATGCCGCGCCCGCTACGGTTTTCCGCTCGGCCGGCCGCCTGAACCTGAGGATGCGCCCTGCGTCGATGCCCGGCAATTGGCCGGACACCAAGGCGCACCCCGTCTCAAGTCACCGCTTCATCTCCCGGCCGGGACGCATTCCGGACCGCCGTCTTGCCGGAGATGAACAAGGGGCATTATGCGCGACGATGAACGAGAGGGGGATAAGTGGGGGTGATAACAGGCAGGAACCTGTTTCGCCGTCTGGAGGTTGTCTACGTGTACACCGCAGCAACCGGAGACAGGTCAATGGACAATCTGAAAGACATCTATCTGGATCAGCTTCAGGATTTGTGGAGCGCCAATCAGCAAGCCAGAGGTATTGTGCGCGAACTGGCCGGCGCGGCGGCGAGCGACACGCTGCGCCGCGCGCTCGAGCGCGGCGTTGAGGGCATCGAAGACGGCCGCGAGAGCCTCAAGAGCCTGATCGAGAAGCACGGCAAGGACCCCAGAGGCGAGCACTGCAAAGGCATGGAGGGCCTCGTCAAGGAGGCGCGCGCCCATGCGCTCAAGGAGGATTTCAGCGCTGGTGCCGTGCGCGATGCCGTGATCATCACCCAGTATCAACGCATGGCCCACTATGCCATCGCAGGCTATGGCTGTGCGCGGTCCTTCGCCCGGCAACTGGGCCTGGACGACGACGCGCAACAGCTCAACGCGATGCTCGATGCCGCCTATTCCGGCGACAAGACCATGACAGAGATCGCCGGACAGAAAGTCAATGAACGCGCGGCCTGAGCGGGAAAACTCTCAAACGCGTTCTCCGGGAGTATGCCGGGATCTAGATTTGCGATCTACGGGTCCCGGCTTCCCGTTTCCACGGGGACGGGCGCGGACCGGAACCCCGGTATATCGGGCGCTTGCAACTTCTCCTCGTCACCCCCGCGCAGGCGGGGGTCTAGAGATCATAGCGCTCCGCCAGTTGCCAACGGCTCTGGGTTCCCGCCTGCGCGGGAACGACGAGAGTGGCTCATAGAATGCATTTTCCCGGCGCACGCCGGAAAAACGCCCGGAGGGCGAAAGTCCCTAGTCCGCGTAATTGCGGCGCAGCGTCTCGGAGAGGGCCTGTCCCTGAAGCGCGAGGCGCTGGGCCTCCATCTCGCTTTCCGCGCCGCAGCGCGTGCGGCGTTGCTGATGCTGGCGGAAGCCTTCATTGAAGCGTGAAATCATGCGCTGGCGCACACCGCCGTCTGGCGCTTCAAGCGAGAGCATTTCCTCCATGCGCTGGCGCCATTGCTGGGCGCCCGACCCCTCGCACAGGAAGGCAAGCGCGTGCAGCTCGCCCAGCACGCCGGCCAGTTGTTCGAGCGGGTAGGTCGCCTCTGACTGCGAGACGCTTTGCGCGGCTGCCTGCAAGGGGCCGGAGCCCGGCTTGGGCGCGAACCCCATCAGGGCGGGCGTCAGGACAATAAGGAGGGCGAGGCGCGCGATCATGGCCGCTCTCTTGGTTGAAAAAAGCGGCATGTTCATGGCGCGATCAGTGATTTTGAAAGCGAGATGACATTGCGGGTCTCGTCCCAGCTCACCTTGTCCATCGCTTGGGCAAAGGGGAAGAAGGCCGCATCCAGCGCGTCATCGGCGGCGGCTGGTTCACCCGCTTCCCACTCGCAGGCATAGTCGATCATCACATAATGGCCGTGCGCCGTAATGGACTCAAAGGCTCCGACAAAGCCGCGCAGCCTGGCGCGGATTCCGGTTTCTTCCAGGATTTCACGCATCAGGGCGGCTTCAAGTTTTTCGCCGAAATCCACCTTGCCGCCAGGGATGGACCATTGACCCTTCCATGGTTCCTTGGCGCGCCGGATCAGCAGGACATCGCCGCCGCGCCAGACCACGCCGCCGACGGCGAGTTTGGGTCCCGAATGCGTGATCATCGGCCGGTTTGCGCGCGGTGGCGCAGCATGTGATCGGCCAGCACGAGCGCCATCATCGCTTCACCCACCGGCACGGCCCGGATGCCCACGCAGGGGTCGTGACGGCCCTTGGTGACGACGTCCACCGGCTCGAGGCTGCGGTTCAGGCTCTGGCGGGCAATGCGGATGGAGGAGGTGGGTTTGATGGCAACGCGCACGACAATGTCCTGCCCCGTAGAGATGCCGCCCAGCACGCCGCCATTATGATTGGCACGGAAGGCGGGCTGGCCGCTGTCATCCAGATACATTTCGTCGGCGGCGTCCTCGCCGCGTAGGCTGGCCGCTTCGAGCCCCGCCCCGATCTCGACGGATTTGGCGGCATTGATGCTCATCATCGCGCTGGCCAAGTCTGCATCCAGCTTGCCATAGACCGGCGCGCCCCAGCCCGCGGGCACGCCGGAGGCAACGACTTCCACCAATGCGCCGAGCGAGGAGCCGTCCTTGCGGATCTGATCCATGTCCGCTTCCCAGAGCTTGGCGGTCTCACCATCCGGGCAGAAGAAGTCGTTCCGGCCCACCTCGTCCCAGTCCCAGCGGGAACGGTCGATGGCGCGCGGGCCGATCTGGACCAGTGCGCCGCGTATGGTGATGCCCGAGCCCAGAACCTTGCGGGCAATGGCGCCGGCAGCGACACGCGCCGCCGTCTCGCGTGCACTGGACCGGCCGCCGCCGCGATAATCGCGCACGCCGTACTTGGCATCGTACGTGTAATCGGCATGGCCGGGCCGCCAGCTATCGCGGATATCGCTGTAATCCTTTGAGCGCTGGTCGATATTCTCGATCATCAGGCTGACCGGCGCGCCGGTGGTCACCTGTCCGCCGGTGCGGTCATCCTCAAACACGCCGGAAAGAATACGCACCGCATCATCCTCGCGCCGCTGGGTGACGTGACGGGACTGGCCGGGCTTGCGCCGGTCCATGAAGGGCTGGATGTCGGCCTCGGTGAGGGGGATGCCCGGCGGACAGCCATCGACCACGCAGCCCAGCGCGGGCCCATGGCTTTCACCCCATGTGGTGAAGCGGAACAAATGGCCGAAACTGTTGTGGGACATGGGGTAAGCCGCCGCCGGATCAAGGATTTGCAGGTATCCTAGAGCGCGTTAGCGCTGGCGTCATCCCGCCCTTGGTCTCACGCTGCGCTGCGGCGCACCCAGCGGGCGAAGCGCGCGGCCGGTGTGGCTTTGACAAAGCGCTCGTAGAATTCGGTCAGCAGGCTGGCACTGGCATTGGCCTCGGCGCGGGCGCTGGCTTCGGCAAGCTGGCTTGCCTTGGCCTCGCGCGCGGCCCGCTCGGCGGGACCTTCGTCTGCGGTGCAGTCGGCCATGGGATCGCGAACCAGAATGCGCACCCGCCAGGCCGGTTCACCGATCGGAGCGACAAGGGCGCCTGTCTTCGTGACCGGCGGAACGCGCATCATGGCGCTGCGGCCCTCCAGATCGACCGTGCGCAAACCTCCCGCGCGCGCTTCATCAGGGGTCAGCACCAGATCAATCTGGCGCGGTGCACACACTTTGAGAATTTCGTGCGCCTTGAGCAGTACCTGCAAGCGTGCCAGCGTCGCAGGGGTTGGCTCCACATGGTCAGGATGTACAGATTTCACTTTCTGCCGGAAGGCAGATTTGACAGCCGCATAATCGCTGTCGGGCTCCAGCCCCAACACGCGATAGGCGGCAAAAATGGCATCGTTCGCATTGTTCATAGGCGCAAACTAGCTGCTTTGGGGTTGGCGAAAGGTTGACGATATCGCCCTGTGCGCCATCTGTGCGTGCTAGAGTGCCTTTCCTCCAGGAGTGTGCCCCATGGCGTCCCGTGACCTGATCCCGCCCAGCCCCAGCCAGTCCGACTACCAGCGCGAGGGCAAGGCAGGGGATGCGGCCCTGACCGAAGGCAATGACCCTTTTGTGCTGTTTGCTGAGTGGCTCACGCTGGCGAAAGACAAAGAGCCCAATGATCCCAATGCGATGGCGCTCGCGACGGTGGACTCTGACGGGCTGCCCGATGTCCGCATGGTGCTCCTCAAACATGCCGATCCGTCGGGGTTCGTGTTCTACACCAATCTGGAAAGCGCCAAGGGCGGGCAGCTGGCCGGCGAGCCAAAAGCTGCCCTGTGCTTTCACTGGAAATCCCTGCGCCGTCAGGTTCGGGTGAGGGGCAAGGTGGAGCCGGTCAGCGAGGCGGAGGCCGATGCCTATTTCGCCAGCCGCGCGCGCGACAGCCGGATCGGGGCTTGGGCCTCTAGCCAGTCGCGCCCGCTGGAAAGCCGTCATGCGCTGGAAAAGAACGTGGCGAAGTTCGCGGCCAAGTTTGGCATTGGCGAGATTCCGCGTCCGCCCTTCTGGTCGGGCTTCCGGATTGCGCCACTGCGCATCGAGTTCTGGCGCGACCGGCCATTCCGCCTGCATGACCGGCTGGTTTTCGAACGGGGCGATTTGGACTCGCCCTTCACGCAGACAAGGCTCTATCCTTAGGACTTCAAACGGGGCAGGGGGTTTCCATGAACATTGTGCTGACGATCCGGACAGGTCTGGTCTGGCTGGCGGGACTGACAGCGGTACTGGTCCCGTTCTGGTTTGCGGCGGCGGGGCTCGGCTCTCGCTTTGGCCTGTGGGACTGGCGCTTTGGCCTTGGCACCATGACGCGCGAGATAGGGCCGAACCTGCTGTTTGCCGCGCTGGGTCTTGGCGTGCTGGCGCTGATCGCGCTGATTGCCACGGCGGTTTTCGTCAAGGAGCGGCGCGCCAGTATTGGCGGATGGATCGCCGCGGTCTGCGCGATCGTGATCGGTGCGGGCGGCCTCTGGTATGCGGCATCGGTTAGTGCGCGCGCTGGCGAAATTCCCCCCATTCACGACATCACCACCGACACATCCAACCCGCCACAATTTACCGCGTCGCTGATCACCCGGCGCGGCGAGGATGCCAATTCGGTCGACTATGCGTCGAAAACCGATCCCCGGTCGGGGCGCCCCCTGCCGGAGGTGCAGGCCGAAGCCTATCCCGATATCCAGCCCGTCACAGTCGACGCTACACCGGAAGCCGCCTATGGCGCCGCCCTGGGTGTCGCACGCGAGCTGGGATGGACCGTGTCTACCGAGTCCGGGCAGGAGCTTATGTTCGAGGCCACAGCGACGACGTTCTGGTACGGTTTCCGTGACGACATTGTCGTCCGGGTAACGCCGCTGACGGGCGGAGGTTCAGTTGTGGATGCCCGCTCGGTGTCGCGGGTCGGCGTCTCGGATCTGGGTGCCAATGCTGCGCGCCTGCGCGCCTTCTCAGCCCGGCTTCGTGGCCGGTTTCCGGAGCAGAATTAGCGCGCGAGCGCGTAGATGCTGTCCAGCGCCGGTTCGCCATCGGTGAGTACGCGTCCGCGCCGGTGAAGGTCGACCATGTGTGACCAGACCGACATGGCGGCCGCCGGGTAAAGGCGCTCGTCCAGCCCCGCATACATGACCGGCAACAGGGCCTGAATGGTCGATGGGCCGTCTTCGAGCGCGTAAAGAATTTGCGCCTCGCGGTAATGACGGTGGGCGATATAGGCCCTGATGAACGGATCGGGATCGGTGACCGGCGGGCCATGAGCGGGCCAAAGCGTGGCAAAGCCGCGCAGGCGCACGCGCTCAAGCTGTTCCAGATAATCGCCCATATCCCCGTCTGGCGGCAGAACGACGGAGGTCGCCCATCCCATGATGTGATCACCGCATAGAAGCGCGTTCTCTTCCATCAGCGCCAGACAGATATGATTGGCCGTATGGCCGGGCGTGTGCAGCACGTCCAGCGTCCAGCCGGGCCCTGCTATCGCATCGCCATCATTGAGACTGTGGTCGGGCCTGAAGCCGAAATCAGCGCCTTCCTCCATTTGCGGCGCGTCCGGGTCCATCGGGCGGCCACCGTCGGCGGGCCGGCCATAGATCTTCGCGCCATGATGATCGGCGAACCGGCGGGCAAGCGCCGAATGATCGAGATGGTGATGGGTCACGATGACGTGGCTGACCTGTTCGCCGTCCAGCGCGCGGTTCAAGGCGTCGAAATGCGCATCGTCTGCCGGGCCGGGGTCGATGACGGCCACCTTGCCGCGGCCAATCAGGTATGTGCCGGTCCCGGTATAGGTGAAGGCGCCCGAATTGCTGGCGACCACGCGGCGGATTGCCGGGGACACCTGATCGGCGCGTCCGGGTTCGAAATTCATCTCCCGGACGAAGGGTACAGGCGCAGGCGGTGTGGGTACCTGGCGCGTCACGCCGCAATCGCGAGTTGCTCGCGAAGCCGCGCGGCAAGATAGGCATCGAGGCGGCTGGCCAGCTTGCGCACAGCTGTGATCTTGTCAGTAAGGTTCAGCGCCACGACCGGGCCCATATCCGTCTTGTTCACGTCAACGATCCACAATTCGCCAGTATCGCGGTCGCGCAGCACATCTATGCCGCCCCAGTCCAGCCCCATGGCCTGACAGAAGCGCGAGATCATGGCCCGCTCCACAGCCGAGAACACGGCAGACGGGTCCGCCAGCGCGACCTCGGTGTTGCAGTTGGCGAACCGGCGCTCGACCGGGCGGCGCTTGAGGTAGACCTGTACGATCTCGCCGCCAATCGTCGAGCAGCGCAGGTCCAGCACATTCCCGTTATCGTCGGTATTGTTGATAAGGCGCTGATAGGTGTAGCCGTCGCGGGCGGCTTGCGGCTCGCTGAGCACGCGCCCGTCATGGGCGGCATTCTGCTCGGATTTCTCGACATAGCGCCCGCCGGGATTCATCGGATCACAGGCCAGCGCGCGGCCCGTCACCTGTTCGAAGACCTGCGCGACGCGCGTCTTGGAAATGTCGGTGCAGGCGGCGTTCATGGCAGGCACACCCGCTGGCAGGGCGCGGTCTGAAAGCCATGTCGAATCGTCAAAGACAAATACGATATCGGCGTCCGCAGCGTTCCGGGCGAAGCGCGCCCGGCTGAGCGCCATCACCGGCCAGATCAGATACCATGGCCGGGGCATGTCCGGTGTGAACCAGATTTTCGGGCCATCGGACGCTACCGTCCGGCGCGCGCACTCCACCCAGCCATGGAATACGCACCAGTTCAGAAAATCGCGCACGATGGCGGGTTCGATGCGGACGGCCGCACCCGTCTTTTTCACGTGCATCGTGCCATTGGCGTAACGGAAATCATTCCACCAGGCAGAAAAGGCCATCAGGCTAGGCTCCCCGACATAATCGCGCGCACTGTAGCGTTTGGACAAACCTTGGCAATGTCATTGGTGTGCTTTGCACAGTACGCCGGGCGGCGCATTTCTTGCGGCCAGACAGGCATGATCATCGGCAGTGACGCAGGTTGGGACACGGTGAAGCGGCTTTTCAAAACACTGGCAACCGGATTTTCCGCACGTCTTCGTGTTGTTTTCATGGCAATTCTCGCGGCGCTGGCGATCAAGCTTGTGACCTATGCAAACAGTGCGCCGATTACCAGTTCAGACGGGTCCGCTGGCGCGGCCCGCATCGCGCTGGACCAGCAAGTTCCGTAGTTTATCGCAGAAATGACTGCGAGGTTTGCTTGAAAGCCGCGCGCTATCCGGCCAAGACTTCGCCGCTCTGGTTAGTCACAGCGCAAGGCTTCATGCTCAGTTATCTCGCCCGGCGCCTGCTCGTCGCAATCCCGACGATCCTGGTGATTATCACGGTTGCTTTCTTCATGATGCGCGCCGCGCCCGGCGGGCCGTTCGACCTTGAGCGCCCGATGCCGGAGGAAATCCGCCAGAACGTCATGGCGGCCTATGGCATGGATCAGCCTGTCTGGAAGCAGTATGTCGACTACATGGCCGGCATCGCCCGGTTCGATCTGGGGCCGTCGCTGAAATTCCGCGACAAGTCTGTGGCCGACATCATTTCCGAGGGCTTTCCGGTGTCGGCTGTCATCGGCGCGCTGTCGATCACACTGGCGGTCTTTGTCGGAACGATCATGGGGTCGATTGCTGCGCTCAGGCAGAACAGTCCCGCTGACTACACGGTGGTAGGCATATCCACCGTCGGCATCGTCATCCCGCCCTTTGTCATGGGGCCGATTCTGGCCCTTCTGGTTGGTCTGCACTGGGGATTACTGCCAACTGGCGGGCTTGATCCGAGGTATGGCATGACCTGGGACCGGCTGATCCTGCCGGTTGTCACGCTGGCGCTGCCGCAAATTGCCATCATCTCCCGGCTTATGCGCGCCTCGATGATCGAGGTGCTGCGTTCCAATTATGTGCGCACCGCGCGGGCCAAGGGCCTGCCGGCGGCCAGCGTGATCGTACGCCACGCCCTGCGCAGCGCTGTCCTTCCGCTGGTCAGCTATCTGGGTCCGGCTGCTGCTGCGCTGTTGACCGGCTCCATCGTGATCGAACAGGTCTTCCAGTTGCCCGGCATTGGCCGGCAGTTCGTGCAGGCCGCCCTGCAGCGCGATTACACCGTGGTGATGGGCGTCGTCATTCTCTACGCCAGCCTTATAATCGTGCTCAATCTGATCGCGGACCTCCTGTATGCGGCGCTAAACCCGAAAGTGAAGTACGACTGATGGCGTTCACCGCTCCTCCCGCCGAGAAGACCGAGATGATGGAGCGCGTGGCTGTGCGCGGCCGGTCCCTTTGGGATGATGCGCGCACGCGCCTCCTGCGCAACAAGGCGGCGGTGGCCAGCCTTGTGCTGCTGGGCGTGCTGACCTTCCTAGCCTTCATCGGACCGCTTTTGTGGGTCCATGATTCCAGCTTCATCTACCGCGACCGGGTACAGATCCCGCCCGGCTGGGAGAATTTGCACCTGTTTGGCACCGACGCTCAGGGGCGTGACCTGCTGGCACGCACGCTTGTCGGGCTTCGCATGTCGCTGATGGTGGGTGTCGTGGCGACGGCGGTATCATTGCTGATCGGCGTCATGTGGGGCGCCACGGCGGGTTTCATCGGCGGGCGTGTGGACCAGCTGATGATGCGTATCGTCGATGTTCTGTATTCTCTGCCCTTCATCTTTTTCGTCATCATTTTGATGGTGGTGTTCGGGCGCAATATCATCCTGATCTTCGTCGCCATCGGCGCGGTGGAATGGCTGACCATGGCGCGCATTGTGCGCGGCCAGACCATTGCACTCAAAGGCATGGAGTTCGTCGAGGCCGCCCAGGCAGCCGGTGTCGGCCGCCTGTCCATCATCCGCCGCCACATCGTTCCCAACGTGCTGGGCCCGGTGGTGGTCTATGTCACGCTCACCATTCCGGCGGTGATCCTGGCAGAAAGCTTCCTCAGCTTCCTGGGCCTGGGGGTGCAGGAGCCGCTGACCTCGCTCGGCAATCTGATTTCCAACGGCGCCCGCGACATGGAAGTGGCTCCATGGACGCTGATCGTGCCCGCGCTGACGATGATGCTGACCCTGTTCTGCTTCAACTTCATCGGCGACGGCCTGCGTGACGCTATCGATCCGAAGGATCGCTAGCGCTCGCGCGGCTCGTAATAACCGGGGCGACGCGATTGACCCCAAAGACAGGTAGGGTGCTGTTCGCGCCGCGCGCCGCTCACTCGTCCCGGCTCGCCCTGAATTGTAAATCGCTGGTGCTGAGCTGCATGAAGAACGACCCGATAGCGCCCCGGCGAATATCGGCGGTCACACCATCCAGATCGCGCGGAACGCGGATCCTGCGCTGGTCAGTCTGGCGCCATACCTGCCCGTTCTCCAACGTGATGACCAGCTTGTCGTAAAGGTCAGCGCGGATACTGCGTACCGGCACATTGCGCAGCGACTCGATATCGCCATCGGCTGCACGCACGGCCTCCACGCCGTCGTCATAGGTCTCCACCTGCGGGCCCTCAGATGCGCCTCCACGGTCGAAAAGCGAGCTGAAGAAACGGCCCGTGCCGACAACCGCGGAGCCAAAACTGTCGCGTTCGGCCTGTTGCGCGCGCTCGCGCTCGACCACGGTGACAGACCCGGCATCAATCGCGGCTTCCAGGGCTGCCGATGTGCGGTCAAGACAGGCAAACCGCTCGGCATCGCTATCGAGCGCACGGCACGCAAGAAGGTCATCCATCAGTTGTGACCCCTGAAGCGGCTGGGCCGAGGAGACACCGGCTGTGAGGGCGAGAGTGCTGGCTGCCAGCGCAAACGGGAGCAGGCGGCGGGCGCAGAGGCGGTTCATGACGGGTGTCCTCCAGACAATGGCTGTTTGTCAGATTGAGTCTGTTGTGTACGCCTGTGTCAACGCAGTGGTCACAGGTTTGGTCCAGAAACGGGTGCGCCAGACCATGACAACGCGCCGCTGGCGTGGAAACGTGCCTTGCCATAGCCTCGCCTGCCAACGTTGGATATGGTCTGGACCAGCTTTGATCTGAAATACCGGCCCGGCCGCGAGGGGAAGCGCGCCGCGCCATAAGCAAACAAGGAGATAACCCATGGGGATACTGAGGCAGGCGGGCGCTGCGGCGCTGGCCGGTATTGCAGCGCTGGCGCTGAATGCGTGCGGGCGGAGCGGCGAAGAGAGCGATTCGATTGTCCTTCACCGGGGCAATATGGCCGAGCCGTTGACCCTCGACCCTCATAAGGCGTCGGGTACCTGGGAAAACAATATTATCGGTGACATGTTCATCGGCCTGTTTACCGAGAACGCCGCCGGCGAAGCCATTCCGGGCATGGCCGAAAGCTGGGAAATGTCCGAAGACGGGCTTAGCTGGACGTTCACCTTGCGTGAAGCGCTCTGGAGCGATGGCGAGCCGGTCACGGCCTATGATTTTGAGTATGCGCTGCGCCGGATTCTGACGCCTGAGACGCTGGCGAACTACGCCTCCATCCTCTACCCCATTCGCAATGCCCGCGCTGTCAATGTCGGCGATGTGGCCCCGACGGAGCTGGGTGTGCGCGCGGTGGATGAGCGTACGCTCGTCATCGAACTGGAATTCCCGGCTCCTTACTTGCCGGGCCTTCTGACCCATTACACGACCTTCCCGGTGCCCAGCCATGTTGTCGAGCGTTTTGGCGATGCGTGGATCCAGCCGCAGAATATCCAGACCAATGGCCCCTACAGGCTGGTGGACTGGCGCGCGAGCAACTTCGTGCACGTGACGCGCAACGAATTGTTCTGGGACAATGAGAATGTCTGCATTGACGAAGTGTTTTTCTACCCCACCGTCGACAATGCAGCGGCCGAACGCCGGGTGCGCAATGGCGAGCTGGACCTGATCACCGATTTCGCCGGTCAGAGCCTGCCCTTCCTGCAGCAGCAAGTGCCCGATTATGTGCGCGTTCATCCCTATCTCGGCATTGTCTATTTCTCGTTCAACACCACGCAGGAAGCGTTCTCCGATGCACGCGTGCGCAACGCGCTGGGCATGGCGATTGATCGCGAATTCATCGCCGAGAACATCCTGCGGGCAGGGCAGATACCGGCCCATTCCTTCATCCCGCCGGGCGTCGACAATTATCCGGGAAATGCCCGCATTGGCTGGTTTGATGCACCCATCGAGGAACGCCGCCTGCTGGCGCGCGAGCTTCTCGAAGAAGCGGGCTATGGACCGGACAATCCACTGGAATTCACCTATACGTTCCGTGCGACGGGCGACAATCCGCGCATCGCGCCGGTGGTCCAGCAGGACTGGCAACTGATCGCCGACTGGGTTGATGTCGATATCCAGGTTGTCGAAACCCAGATCCACTACTCCAATCTGCGTTCAGCCGATTACGAGCTGGGCGATGGCGGCTGGATCGGTGACTACAATGACGCCTACAATTTCCTGTTCCTGGCGGAAACAGACTCTGTGCCGATGAACTATAGCCGCTGGTCGAACGAGCAGTACGACACGCTGGTGGCGCAGGCCAACCGCACAGCTGACGCTGAGGAACGCGGCCGCATGTTGCAGGAAGCCGAGCAGATCATGCTTGATGACATGCCCTACATTCCGATCGTCTATTATGTGAACAAGTCGCTGGTGAACCCCCGTGTCACGGGGTGGGAAGACAATATCACCCATATCCACCGCACGCGCTGGATGTGCTTCTCCGATCTGGAGGAGACGGCTGCCGAGGGCTGACGCCGTTGAACGGCCAGCTGGAGGATGCGGCAGACACTGCCATCGAGCACGTCCAGGCCGATTCACTTGCCGGGCTTGGAAAGCCCGAAGGTGATGAAGCGGGCGAGAAGTTCTGCCGCAATTGCGGCGTAGAGCTGGCCGGAGAGTTCTGCCATGGCTGCGGGCAAAGCGCCCGCAGCCTTCGCCGTCCGTTCTGGTCCATTCTGACCGATAGTGTCGAAACGCTGTTTCTGATGGATGGGCGGGTTGCTCAGACGCTTCCCGCGCTCATGGTTTATCCGGGGCGCATTTCGCGCGATTATCTGGACGGTCGCCGCGCGCGTTTCATCCCGCCCTTTCGCCTCTATGTCCTGGCATCGCTGGTGTTCTTTGTGCTGTTGCCACTGGTGACGGGGCAGGGGGGCGGGCTGATCGGCGAGGCGCCGGGGCTTGGCGAGGTCCGCGAACAGGTCGAGCAGGCCCGTGAAGCCGGCACGATGAGCGAGGAAGAGTATCAGGAAGCCCTGGACGGACTGGACCAGCTGGAGGGCATAGGGCAGGGCAATGTGCCCGGGCTTGCCGCGCCTGCTCCCCCTGCGGCCGATGCCGGCGGGGAGAATTCTGCGGAGGCCAGCCCGGCAGCACAGGGCTTGCCGGGCATCGTGCCTGACGAAGCGCTCGAAGCCATGCGCCAGTCTGGCGAGGCGGGCAATACAGATGCGGCGCGTGTAGCGCGTGCCTTGGAAGACCCCGAGCGTCTTGCCGAAGAAACGCGCCGGTGGATACCGCGCATCATGTTTGTGATGCTGCCCGTCTATGCGGCTTTGCTGGCACTGGTTTATCTGTGGCGCAAACGTTTTTTCTACTTCGACCATCTGATCGTATCGCTGCATTTCCACGCAGCTTTGTTTTTTGCCATGTCGCTGGGCGCGGTGGCGGCGATGCTGGTCGGCTGGGGCTGGGTGATGCTGGGGCTGCTGCTGTATTCCAACGCCTATCTCTACAAGATCAACCGGGTGGTCTACGAGCGCGGACGGGTGAGCTCGGTCTTGCGCGTGCTGATGCTCGATTTTCTCTATTTTATCGTGCTGATGCTCGGCCTGATGACCGCCGTTGCTCTCGGCGCTGTATCGGCGTTCGGATAAAAAAAAGTCCGCCGGGATGGCCCGGCGGACTTTCATGTGTGTCAGCCCGTCTGAGTTAAGGGCTAGCGCGGTGATTGCCCGTCACTGCGCAGCTGCACGCCGCGCGCTGTGGCACGCTCATGGGCTTCCATGGCCGCGCGGACCTCGGGCAGATCCATCAGGGCACCAACGCGGGACGCCGCTTCGGCCCCTTCGGCGGTCAGCCCGAACAGCTGCTGGAAGGCCTCCATCGGCGTAGGCTGGCGCGGATAGGCACGCAGCTGCACTGATGCGTCTTCGCCGATGCCGGCCAGCTCGCGGGCTGCGGCGATGGCCTCGTGCAGGCCGCCAATACGGTCCACCAGGCCCAGCTCCAGCGCTTGCGCTCCGGTCCACACCCGCCCGCGGGCAATTTCGCGGACCCGCGCAATCGGCAGGTCGCGGCCTTCGGCCACGCGGCTCGTGAAGTCGTCATAAATGCCGGAGGACATGGCCTCGATAGCAGCTTCCTGGCTTTCGCTGAAGGGCGTCTGCGCCGAATACGCGGTGGCAAACTCGCCGCCCACGGATACCGGTTCGATATTGATGCCGACCCTCTCCAGTGCCTCGTCAACGACGACCTTGCCAAACAATACCCCGATGGAGCCGGTCAAAGTGGTCGCATTGGCAATAATCAGGTCTGCCGGCGCGGCCAGATAATACCCGCCCGATGCGGCCAGCGAGGCCATCGATACGACGACCGGCTTGCCTGCCTCACGGGCGCGCACGACGGCGTCCCAGATCTGGTCCGAGGCGATGGCATCGCCGCCGCCGCTATCGACCCGCACGATAATGGCGCGCACTTCATCGGCCGCCGCGGCTGCATCGATGGCGTCTGCCATGGCATCGCCGCCGATAGCCGCGCCGCCGCCCAGGCCCGCTTCACCAGAGCCGGTATTGATCGTGCCTTGCCCGCTGACAAGCGCGATCACGGGCCCGCCGGAGGACGGAGCAGTCACCCGGTTGCGGGCATACACTTCGATATCCTGAAATGTCGCCGTGTCGCCGGCGCGTTCAAGGGCCGCGTCGCGTGCGGCTGCCGGGTGTCCAAGCTGGTCAACCAGCCCGGCCTGAAGGGCCTCCTCGGCCGAATGCGGGCCGGATTCGATGCGGCTGCGGAAGGTGTCGATATCGGTTCCACGGTCGGCGGCTGAGGCCGTCAGCGCGGAATCCAGAATGGCGTTGAGGTAGGAGGTGGTTGCCTCCAGATGCGCTTCGGTGAACCCGTCCTGGGTGTAGGTGTTGGCGGCATTCTTGTATTCGTGGAACTGGAAGTATTGGGCCTGTGCGCCGAATTGCTCGAACAGGCCGCCCAGGAACAGCGATTCACTGGCCAGCCCGACCGCCGAGAAGCTGGATGTATCCTGCATCCAGATTTCGTCTGCGCCGCTGACCGCGAAATAGTTGGTGATGCCGGTGCCTTCAAATCCTTGCGCATGGGCAATGACGAAGCGCCCGCTTTCGGAGAACCGGCTAAGGGCGGCGCGGATTTCCTCCGCCTGGGCAGGCGACATGCCGTATTCATTGGCGCGAATGAACACGCCGCGCACCTGTTCGTCATTCTGCGCGCGTTGCAGTGTTGTGACGATCTCGACAACCGACAGGGGCTCGGCGAAAGCGAAGGGGGAGCGGTTGGGCTGGTCCAGCCGGTCGCGGCGCAGATCAAGTTGCAGGACCACGTCGCCGCCCGAGGCCTGATTGTGTCCCTCGCTGGCCTGCTGTGCCGCCGAGGCGATGAGCCCGGCCACCATGAAGCCGAGCAGCAATACTGTCAGCACGGCACCGACGATGACGCCGGCTATGGACCCGAAAAATGTTATCCAGAACTGGCGCATTGCCGTCCTCCTGCTTTCCCTCTGACGATCCGCTTTGCGGACGCTTCGGGCGAGACGATACAGACAGCACCCGGTCCGGTCGAGGGGCCGGTCGAGGCCGTGAGGCGCCATTGTCAGCAGGGCCTGCAAACAGGGTGTTTGAAAACGGGGGCGGGATAAGATTGGTCGGAGTAGCAAGATTCGAACTTGCGACCCCCGCCTCCCGAAGACGGTGCTCTACCAGGCTGAGCTATACTCCGAACCGAGGCGCGCTGTATATCCAGTCGCCAACGGCATGGCAATCACGCTGGACGGGGTTTTGTGCAGAAGATTGTGTCAGACAGTTGCAGCAGGGCGTTGCATCGCGTTCCGGCGCGGGCTATCTAGCCGTTCCGCAAGCGCCTCCGGGCGCTCTGCTGGGGTGTGGCCAAGCGGTAAGGCAGCGGTTTTTGGTACCGCCATTCCCAGGTTCGAATCCTGGCACCCCAGCCACTCCTCCCGCCTGCGCATCAAGGCGGCTGCGGTCTTGTCCGGCTTCCAGACACGTGCCGGAATCCATTTTGCTGCCCATCGGGCCATGCAAACTCAAAAATAAACTGTCGCAATTTCGAAACCGTTTCGCACTACCAAGCGTTAACTGCGAGCGGCACAGCTTTTGCAGAGCTTCCACGGTTGATCGTGGGCGTTTTGAGCGCTAGCGTCGTTGATATGGAGCGGCCTGCCTTGGCAGCCGTTCGTTCAAAAGACGGCGGGAAACGCCGCGTTTGAAAGGGGATAATTGATCGAGATGGTTATTCCCTGCGGACGATTCGCGGGCCCCGGCGGGCTCTGGCACGCTTAGTGCCATGCGTGTGTTGGGGGCGTCAGGCTGAGAGAGTTCATCCTGGCAGTTTTTTTCGAGGGTATCCGGACGAGCATCATTTCCTGATTGCTGGCCGGCTTCTGTGAGGCGAGACATGTCACAATTGAAATCAGGTCTCCGTACGGCTCTTGCCGTCGGATTGGGTTCCATGCTGGTTGCGGGCGCAGCCCACGCCCAGCTTGATCAAGCGCTTCAGGTGGCCCGTCAGTCCACCCAGGAGGGCGCGCGCGCGCAAGAAGAGATCAATGACGTCGCGGACCGCGCCGGCGATCTCGAGCGTGAATATCTCGCTCTGCGTCAGCAGATCGAGGATCAGCGCGTTTATGTCGAGCAGCAGGAAGTCTTCCTGCGTTCGCAGGCGAACGAGCTCGAGACGCTGGAATTCCAGCTTGAGCGGGTGGGCACGATTGAACGTGACCTCACGCCGATGCTGCTGGAAATGTATGTCGGGCTGGAAGAGTTCATTCAGAACGACCTTCCCTTCCAGATGGATGTGCGTCAGCCGCGGCTCGACAATATCGAGCAGCTTCTTGGCGATTCCAACATCCCGCCGGCTGAAAAATACCGCGTCATCCTGAACGTCTACGAAATCGAGGCGGCCTACGGGCGCAGCCTTCGCACGTATGGCGAAGAAGTCGTCATCGACGGCGTTCCCAACGAAGTGGACGTGCTTCAGTTTGGCCGCGTCGCTCTCGTCCGGATTTTCCAGGACGGCTCGATGGAGATCATGACGCAGTCGAACCCGGAATGGCGCGAGCTGTCCGGTTCCCATGCCAACAACGTCCAGCGCGCTCTGCGGATCGCACAGGAAGTTACCACGCCTGACGTGTTTGTCGCGCCCCTTCCGGGCCCGGCGACCCGCTAGCGCTAGAGAGACGGAGAAACAAAGCGATGAAAACGCTTTTCAAAATTGCTGCGGCTGTCTCGCTTGGCGCCAGCCTTCTTGCTGCACCTGCGATCGCCCAGGAAGACCGCCAGCCGGTCACCTCGATTTCCCAGCTGCTTGACCGTGTCCGTGCCGATGCGCGCGATGCGGCAGCCGAAAACCAGCGCCGCCTGCAGGAGTTCCGGGCAGACCGGGACCGCCAGGCGGCTCTCGTTGCCCAGGCCCGCAGCCAGCTCAACGCGCTGGAGTCGACCGGGGAAGCCAATCAGGCCCAGTTCGAGGCCAACCAGGAGCAGATCCAGGAGCTGGACGCCCAGCTTCGTGAAGAGCAGGGCGCGTTTGGCGAGTTGTTCGGTGCCGCCCGTCAAAAGGCCGGCGAGTTCGCTTCCACGATCGAAGCGTCCATCGCTTCGGCCGAGGCTCCTGGCCGTCACCAGCCGCTTCGCGAGCTGGCGCAAAGCCGGACCCTGCCTGACCGGATTGAGCTGGACCGCATCTGGCAAGCCATGATCACCGAGATGGAGCTTCAGGGCGATGTCGTGACGTTCAATGCCCGCGTTTCGGGCGTGAATGAAGGCGAGCCGGTTCCGGTGACCCGCGTTGGCGTGTTCAACGCATTCATCACCGATGGCGGTACGCGCTACGTCCTGTGGCAGTCCGAGGAAACCAACGCGGCTGCCGGCTACCGTCTGGTCCCGCTTCAGCGGCAGCCCCCGGGCCGTCTGCTTGATGCGGCCAATGCGCTGGCCAACGCATCCGAGGGCGAAATTGTCTCCGGCCCGGTTGACCCGTCGCGTGGCCAGCTCCTGAATATCTACAAGGATGTTCCCAACACGGTTGAGCGCTTCAATCAGGGCGGTATCGTTGCCCAGATCATTCTAGGCCTGCTGATCTTCTCGGCCGCTTTCGGTCTCTTCCGCCTGTTCTCGCTGTTCACCACGAACTCCGCGATCAATGGTCAGAAGCGCCGCTCCACGGCCTCCAAGGGCAATCCTCTTGGCCGCATCATGCTGGCCTATGAGGAGGTGAAAACCCGCCCGGTCGAGACGATCGAGCTCAAGCTGGATGAAGCCATCCTGCGCGAGACACCCAAACTCGAGTTCGGCCTGAACTTCCTGAAGCTCGCTGCTGCCGTTGCGCCGCTGCTGGGTCTTCTGGGTACGGTTACGGGTATGATCCGCACGTTTACGCAGATCACACTGTTCGGCACCGGCGACCCCCGCATCATGGCGGGCGGTATCTCCGAGGCTCTCGTGACCACCGTTATGGGCCTTGTCGCCGCCATCCCGCTGCTCTTCATCCACTCGTTCGCTGCCAGCTTCGCCCGCGGAGCCCAGCAGACGCTTGAAGAGCAGGCCGCTGGTATCATTGCACGTCACGCTGAAGAGCGTGCTGGCTAGAAGGACCGGCAATCATGGATTTCCAAGGTGCCTTTTCCGGCCTGCAGGAATTCCTGGAGCGCGGTGGCCCGATCCTGACATGGATCATGGCTCTGACCTTTGTGATGTGGGCGTTCATCCTTGAGCGGCTGGCCTATTTCGGGCTGGCCCACAAGGGAGTGGCCGGCCGGGCAATCCGGGAGTGGGGGTCGCGCAGCGATCACAGCTCCTGGCACGCCCACGCCATCCGCGACCAGCTCATTTCCGAGGTCAAGCTGAAGGCGGACCAGAATGTGGAGCTTATCAAGACCCTCGTGGCGATTGCTCCGCTCTTTGGTCTGCTGGGTACGGTGACCGGCATGGTGGCGGTGTTCGACGTGATGGCCATTTCCGGCTCGTCGGATGCCCGTGCAATGTCTGCGGGCGTCGCCCGCGCCACTATCCCCACGATGGCTGGTATGGTCTCTGCGCTTTCGGGACTGATTTTCTCCAGCCAGATCGAACGCCTGGCCAAACGCCGGGTACACGAGCTGGCCGACGAACTGGAAGTGGGGTAGCCCATGCGTAGACGTAAGCAACGGGGGAACGAGTCCGCTGACCCCGATATGACACCGATGCTGGATATCGTGTTCATCCTGCTGATCTTCTTCATCGTCACGGCGACCTTCCTCCAGGAAGAGGGCGTTGACATGCGCCCGCCGCCTCCGCCGGAAACCCCGCCGGAAGACAGCAACCCGGTTATTCTGGTTCAGATCACGGGTCAAAATCAGGTGTTCGTGAATCAGGATCAGACCTCTGCAGACCGGGTCATGGCCGCGGTGTCACGTATCCGGGCCGAGCAGCCGAACTCTGCGGTGCTGATCCAGCCCGATGACGAGGCGCATCACGGCGTCACGGTGCAGATATGGGACGAGATGATGGCAAATGGCATCCCGGTATCGATCAACCGAGATGAATCCGGCGATCAGTCGTAGCGAGGAGTTTTAGATATGGCGCGTCGACAAAGCCGGGTCAGCACTGAAGACGAAGATACAGAACTGAACATGACGCCCATGCTGGACGTTGTGTTCATCCTCCTGATCTTCTTCATCGTGACGGCAGTATTCGTGAAAGAGCCTGGAGTGGACGTTGAACGTCCGCTGACCCAGACCGAAGAGCGTGTCCGGCCAACCATTCTGGTGGCGGTTACATCGGACGGCGAAATCTGGGTCAACCGTCAGGTTTACCAGTTGAACCAGCTGCGTAACGTTCTGGAGCAGCTGCTCCAGGAAAATCCCCGCGCCGAGGCCATGGTCCAGGGCGATGGGGGCGCACCGGTCGGTACGGTGCTCGACGTGCAGGAGCTCCTCCAGGATATGGATGTTCCTGTAACCATCTCGACCCGGCCGCGGTAGCAGGCGAACAAGGAACTTAACGATGGCGAGTATTGTCCGTCTTCTGGTAGGTGCTCCGCTTGCGGCGATCATCACCTTCTTGCTTTTCACGCTGATGCAGATCCTGATTTTCGAGGAGGGCGCGCCTCCCGAAGATGCGGGCGACGATGTCCGCATTACGATCTCGGAGGCACCTGAAGAGATTCAGGCCCGCACACGCGACCAGAATATCGACGAAGTGGAAGAGGTCACACCGCCCCCTCCGCCACCCGATATCGAGCGGGCGAGTGCTGATCAGCCGACCGAGAGCCTGTCCACGGTCGTTGGCGGTCTGCCGGAGTTCGACCGGCCTTCTCTTACCGGTGGGGATATCAGCTTTGATGTATCTGACCGTGATGCGCAGCCGCTTGTCCGGATTCCGCCGCAATACCCTCCCCGGGCCGCAGAACGTGGACTGGAAGGCCAATGTTCGGTCCAGTTTGACGTGTCGCCCGATGGGAACCCGACAAATGTGAGCATCCTGACCTGCTCGAACTCGGTTTTCGAACGCGAAACGATCCGCGCGGTCGAGCGTTGGCGCTATGAGCCCCGCGTCGAAGACGGTGTGGCCCAGTGGCGCCGTGGCGTGCAAACCCAGTTCGACTACAATCTTGACGAGTAACAGGCATCTGTTGTGCCAGCGCGCCAGTCGGCGGCGTTCTACAGGAGTGACGACATGAACCGCCAAAGCCACAACATGACCGGAATAGGGCGTGTTTTTGCGGCCGTACTGGTGGCCGGTTTCATCGGCCTGACCGCGTTGGGCGATGCGGCCGAAGCACAGCGCCGCGACCGGGATCAGGAGCGGGAACAAAATGACGAGAACCGCACCTTCTCCACCCAGATCGGCACGCTTGTGCTCGAGGCACAGGAGCTGGTCGCCGAAGAGCGTTATCAGGAAGCCATAGCGGCCTTGACCCGCGGCCTCGGCATGGAACCCAGCGCCTATGAGGCAGGCGTCATGTACGCACAGCGCGGACGTCTCCAGTTCCAGGTCGACAATATGAACCAGACGGTCTCCGACTTCCGTTCGGCCATCAATTCGGGCGGCCTCAACGAGACCGAAGTGCGTGATTTGCGGATCAATCTGGGTCAGATCCTGATCAGCATGGACCAGATCAACGAAGGCATTCGTGAACTGGAAGCGGCGATTGCCGCCGGTGCGACGGTCAATACGGGTATCGCCAAGCTTCTTGCCATCGCGTACGCCCAGGCCGAGCGGTATAATGACGGGCTGCGCTATGCCGAACAATGGTATGAGGCGACGCCGGACAAGTCGCTCAACGAGTATCCCATCATGCTGGTTTACTATCAGCAGCTGGACCGGCCGACCGATGAACTTCGTGTCGTGCGTGAACAGGTCAATCGCTTTCCGCAAGAGCGCACGGCCTGGCAGAACCTTGTCAGCCTTCTGGCCCGTACCGAGCAGGAGCAGCAAGCGTTCGAAGCCAACAAGCTCATGTATCTCAACGGCTTGTTCACTGAAGGCGACGAGCTTCTCCGGCTGGCTCAATACTACAGCTTCTACGAGAACCCTTATCGTGGCGCGGTCATCCTTGAGCGCGAGATGAATGCGGGCCGCATCGAGAGCACGGCTGACAATGTCGAGCTCCTTGCCAATATGTGGCGCCAGGCTGCCGAGTTTGAACGGGCACTGCCGGTTCTGCGTCAACTTTCCAATATTCGTCAGGATGGTCAGACAGCTCTGGTTCTGGCCGAAGCCCACTATCAGCTGAACCAGTGGGAAGAGGCGGCTCAGGCCTTCCAGACCGCCCTGAACCGGGGCGGCTTGCGCCAGCCCGGCGAAGCCTGGGTTCTGCTGGGCACGGCCCGCTTCAACCTGAATGACAATGAGGGCGCGCTTGCCGCGTTCCGTGAGGGTGCCCGTTTTGGAACCTCGCGCACCCAGGCCAATGGCTGGATCACTTTTGTGAATGGTCAGATTGAGGGTGTGGCCCGTCGTGCCCGCCAACGCGAGCAGGTGCAGATTGACGAGTGCCGCCTGTCGGTGGAATCCGAGCGCCGTATCGCAACGGTTATCGGTGAAGCCGATGAAGATGGCCGCGTGCGGATCGATATTCCCGAACGCTGTCAGGCCTATTTCAACCAGTATGGTGAGCAGTTCCGCGAAGTTGGCATGACCGACGAGCAGGCCGAGGAGCGCCGCGCGCAACTCGAAGCCAATGCCCGTGCAGCCGCCGAAGGCTAGCCCGCGAGGCGGCGTTTCGGCGCCGCGTCTGCCGCCTATGACAAACGAAAAGCCCCGGCCTTGGCCGGGGCTTTTTTTTTATTGCTGTATGGCGGCCGGTAGAAGGCTCCGGGCGCCGTAAAGGCGGCGTCCGGAGCCTTCGCCCGAGGGTAATACTGGATGCCTACTCGGCTGCATCCTCTGTGGCTTGCGCCTCGCTGTCGGCAAGACCGGATACCATGAGCGCGAAGGCCCAGTCCTGTGCCCGCTCACGAAGCGAGTCGAAGCGTCCCGAGGCGCCGCCATGGCCTGCACCCATATTGGTGCGAAGCAGGGTCAGGCCGTCATCGGTGCGCAGCTCGCGCACGCGTGCGACCCATTTGGCCGGCTCCCAATAGGTAACGCGCGGATCGGTCAGACCTGCCGTTGCCAGCAAGTGCGGATAGTCCTGAGCGCTGACCTGATCGTACGGGCTGTAGGAGAGCATATAGTCATACGCATCCTCATCGGTGATCGGGTTGCCCCATTCGTTCCACTCCGGCGGGGTCAGCGGCAGGGTGGGATCGGAGATGGTGTTGATCACATCGACGAAGGGCACCGCGCCAATGACGCCCGAGAACAATTCGGGTGCCTGGTTCATGGCCGCCCCGACCAGAAGCCCGCCGGCCGATCCGCCAAACGCGACGATATTGCCTTCGCTGGTATAGCCCTGCTCGGCGAGCGCCCGGCCCGCATCAACATAGTCGTTGAAGGTGTTCATCTTCCGGTCGAGCTTGCCGTCGAGATACCATTGATATCCGTTGTCGGTGCCGCCGCGAATGTGGGCGATGGCATAGACCATGCCCCGGTCAACCAGCGACAGATTGCCGATGGAGAAGCTGGCGGGCATGGAATAGCCGTATGAGCCATATCCGTAGAGCAGAAGCGGTGCAGAGCCATCAACCGGTGTATCTGCGCGGTGCAGAATGGTGACCGGCACAGCCGTCCCGTCGCGCGCGGTGATGTTGATGCGGCGCACGGTGTAATCGTCCGGATTGTGGCCGGAGGGGATTTCCTGCTCCTTGCGCAAGGTCCGCTCGCGCGTCGCCATGTTGAAGTCCCAGGTCTGGCGCGGCGTTGAGGGGCTCTCATAGGTGAAGCGCATCTCGTCGGTGGCAAATTCATATCCGCCACTCATGCCAAGCGAATAGGCCTCCTCCTCGAAAGCGACCTCGAATTCGTCGCCGCTTTCCACATTGCGCACGATGATGCGCGGCAGGGCGTTGGAGCGCTCGGAACGCACCAGCCAGTTCTCAAAACCGATCAGCCCGTTCACGTAAGTCCCCGAGCGGTGCTCGACGAAGGGTTCCCAGTTCTCGCGGCGCGGATCGTCCACCGGCGCGCGCATGATCTGGAAGTCCACCGCATCGTCCTGATTGGTGCGGATGAACATGCCATCGCCGGTTTCGGTAAGCGAATATTCCACACCCTCTTCGCGTTCGGAGACCAGCAACGCGTCCGCCGCCGGGTCGTTGGCATCATAGAGGCGCACTTCGCTGGTAGTATGGTCGCCGGTGGAGATCACAACCCAGCTATCGCCCTCGGTGCGGCCGACGCCGACGAAGTAACCGTCATCGGATTCTTCGTAGACCAGCTCGCGCTCGGTGGAGTCGATGGCCTGACGGTAGACGCGTTTCGGGCGGGCATTCTCGTCGCGCCAGACCCAGTAGAGTGTGCGCGAATCGTTTGCCCATTCCAGCGAGCCGTAACCCTCATCGGTCAGGGTCGCGATGTCTTCGCCGGTTTCCAAATCGCGAATGCGGATCTCATAATATTCCGAGCCGTTCGTATCGACGGCCCAGGCGACATAGCGCTGGTCGGGGCTGTGCTCGAAGGCGCCAAGGGAGAAATACTCCACGCCTTCGGCTTCGGCATCGCCGTCCAGGATGATCTGCTCTTCGCCGGAGATCTCGCCGTTTTCGCCGGCGGGGCGGCGGGCCATGATCGGATACTGGCCACCCTCGCGGAAGCGCGAATAGTAGAACCAGTCGCCATCACGGGTCGGCACAGAGCTGTCATCCTCGCGGATGCGGCCGCGCATCTCCTGATAGATCGTCTCCTGCAGATCGGCGAGCGGAGCCATCACGTCTTCGTAATAGCTGTTCTCGGTTTCCAGGAAGGTGCGGATTTCGGGCGTCAGAACAGACGGGTCGCGCATGACCTGTTGCCAGTTTTCGTCACGCAGCCAGGCGTAATTGTCAGTCCGGGTACGGCCCAGTTGCTCGATCGTGACAGGGCGCGCTTCCACGCTCGGTGCGGAGATGGCCAGGGCCCGGTCGATCAGGGCAGATTGCGTGGCATTCTCGTTCATTTCAGACTGGCTCGTCGCACTGGTGTCTTCAGGGGAAGTGGCGGGTTCGCAGGCGGTCAGGCCGAGAAGGGCAAGACCGGCAACACCGGCCATAAGGCTGGCGCGTAAACGGATAGCGGACATGAATTGGGCTCCGGACCATGAAAGGGCACACCGCCACGCGGTGAGTGCGATACTCTAGCCTTCATTTCCGGCCGGGCGAAAGTCCAGTACTTCGCCATTTGCACACCAGCGCTGGCCGGTCGGTGGCGGACCGTCATTGAACACATGGCCGCCATGGGCCCCGCAGTTTGCGCAATGAAATTCGGTGCGCGGCATCAGCAGCTTGAAGTCGGTCTTCTGGCCGACGGCATCGGCGCTGATTGGCTCGAAAAAGCTGGGCCATCCGGAGCGCGATTCATACTTGGCGCTGGAGGCAAACAGGGCCTCGCCGCACACAACGCAGTGATAGATTCCATCGCGCTTTTCCGCGTTCAGGAGCGAGCACCCTGGCGGCTCGGTGCCTTCGTGGAAAGCGATCCGGTCCTGCTCCGGCGTCAGTTTTGCGCGCAGGCTCTTTATCTCGTCGGCAGACAGGCGCGGCATGGCGGCTCCTCGATGTGTATGGCGTGCTGGCGGTCAGGATGGATCGGCACGCCTTACTGACAAGATGGGCGTTGTCAGCACGATGACAATGAGAACGGCGAGAATCCCCACAGCCGGGATCAGGGCGGCGTCGCGTGGCCCCATCCATTGCACGACATAGCCCATGGTCACGGCTCCGGCAGGCATGCCGCCGAACAGGCCAAGCTGATAGACGCTCATGACGCGTGCGATCTGGCGTTTGGGCGCGTTTTCCTGCACCAGCGCGCGCGACAGCGACATGGCAACTCCGCCCGCCAGCCCCCACACGAAGATCACGACGAAGAGCTGGATCAGCGACAGGGGCAGGGCGATACACGCCAGACTGAACGCCGCGGCGGCCTGTACCACCATCAGCGTGCGTCCGGGACGCTCTATGAGGGGCAGGCGGGTCAGAATGATGTTGGAAAAGAACGCGCCCAGCCAGAATGTCACCATCAGCCCGGCCAGCACGTCATAGCCGCCATTGTAGATATCGCGGACCAGTACCGGGATGATGACGAAGAATCCACCGCCGACGACCAGCGCGCCGACCGCAATCATGATCAGCGTCATCGGCCAGATCACCGGCGATCCGATCACGGTCTGCAGCCCGGTCAGGAGCGCCCGGAGCACCGGCTCTCCATGTTCACGCGGCTGTGGCAGCCGGGGCATGAACAGGGCGGTCAGTCCGCCAAGAACAAGGATGGCCGCCTGTATGGCAAAGAGCGGCGCCGGCCCGGTATAGCTGGCCAGAAAGCCTGCTCCCATGCCGGAAATCTGTGCGCCAAACTGCACCAGCGAGGCGAACACAACGGCGCGCTGAAGACTTAAAGGCCGGCCCAGACGCTGGGTGACGCGGGTCACACCGTTAATCGCGGAATCGCGCGCGGGCATGACAAAAGCACCGGCCGTACCGACCACCAGCGCGTACACGACAAGCGTTTCGTAGCTGAGCATGCCGGCAAACAGCATGGCAGAAAGGACCGCCGCTGACAGACCTGCCACGGCGTGAAAGACCAGGAGAAGCGTGCGCCGGTCGACCCGTTCGGCGAGGACGCCGGTCAGAGGCAGAAGGAACAGCATGGGCGCGGTCAGGGCCGCCTGGGCAATGCCCAGGCGCGCAGGGGTTTCGGCCAGAGTGAAATTGATGACGCCAGGGAAAAGCGTTGTCTGAAGGCCAAAGCTCGCAAACCAGGCGCTGACCACAGCCATATAGGCCCAGAACGGATCGGGCCTGAACCGTTTGGGTGGGGCCGGAAGGCGGGTTTGGCGATCATCAGCCATGTCAGCTTTGGCACCTTCGTGGTGGGCAGAAATCAAACTCTTAGGCCGATTGTGCAGGCTTCGCCACGTTTCCTTAATCGGCGCGGGGCAAGCTTTGCAACGACTGTATTCGTGTGTTTCAGGGAGCCACGCACAGATGGACCGCCCCGATCCTGTCATCTCACCGGCCGTGACGGCCCGATCCCGGCTGACGCGGCGCCTGGCCGACATCGTCTGCCTGCCATCCAGTGAGGTGAGCCCGCAGGAGCGCTGGATCGTCGCCGATGTACTTGACGAGATATTGCGTCATGCCGCCCCGGATCTGCGTTTGCGGATCGCGCGGCGTCTTGCAGAGCAGGCCGAGGCACCGCCCGGCCTGATACGCCGGCTGGCGCTGGATGCGTATGAAATTGCCGAGCCGATCCTGCGGTCGGCACGGGCGCTGACCGATTTTGATCTGATGGAGGTGGTGGCCAAGGGCGAGACGCGCCATCGCCTCGCCATCGCCCGGCGCGAGCACGTCACCGAAGTGGTGTCTGCCGCGCTGGTCTCGTCATCGGACATATCTGAAATTTCAGCGTTGCTGGCCAATCCCGGCGCGCGGCTGGCAAGCCAGACGGTTGACCGGCTTCTGCAGATGACGGGCAGCGAACCCGGCCTTGCCCGCTTGTTGATCAAACGCCCGGAGCTTCGCCCGGCACAGGCACTGGCCATGTTCTGGGATTGCGGTCATGCAGAGCGGCGCACCTTGCTGGAGCGTTTCGCCGTTGGCCGGACGATCCTTCAGGACGCGGCGGCGGATGTGTTTCCGCTGGCTGCGGGCGAAACGCCGCGCGATGAACTGATTGGACGCGCGCTCAGCTATATCGAACGGCGCCAGCGCGACAGGGCGGCAGCAGACAAGTCGGCCTATGGTTCGCTGGAAGGCGCTATCGAGGAAGCGGCCCGCTCGGGCCTGACGGGCGAGCTGGCTGGAGAAATGGCGAGGCTGGCCAATATTCAGCGCTCTGTCATGGACCGGATGCTGGCAGATTTTGGCGGTGAGCCTCTGGCCGTACTCACCAAGGCGACGGGCCTGTCGCGCGAACATCTTCTGCTGCTGCTTCAGGCCGCAGGCCGTAGCGAGCCTGCACCGGAACAGGCCCGATACGTGTTTGATACTCTGTCAGTCGACAAGGCGCAGACGGTCTTGCGCTATTGGAACTGGTCGCTGACGCGCCCTGCGGCCTGAGCCTGGCATTTATCCTCATCCAGATGCCGCGCCGGGCTTTGCGCGGCGGCGTGAGTTGTCCCCGCCTCAAGATTCAATCATTGGTTGATTTCAAGCCGCTGCAAGGCGCTTGAATCCGTTTATCCCTGTCCGAAAACGCGAACACATTTGAGGTTTTACAATCAAGCTAGGAATATTATCCTCGCTTCCTGCGTGCGTGGCTAGGATGGAGCTCGACACGTTGTGATCAGGGAGTTGAGGAAATGGATATCAAGCACGCACGCGCTGAGCAGGACCGCGCCCGCGCCCAGCTTGCCCGTCAGGCGGCCGCCTTCTGCATGGGGGTTCCGGTCGAGGCTGTAGATGGCGCGACACGAGGCGCTGCCCCGACCGCGCTGGCGCGCCAGATGGCGATGTATCTGGCCCATATCGCTTTTGAAATGTCGCTGGCGCGGGTGGCACAGGCCTTCGGCCGGGACCGCAGTACGGTCGCCTATGCGTGTCACAAGATCGAGGATATGCGCGACGATGCGGCATTTGATCAGCGTCTCGATGATCTGGAGACATCGCTTCGCGCCATGCCGTCGCCTGCGCGCCCCATGTTCAGCCGGCTGCCCCAGGATAGTGCTTCCAGGGCAGGAGCGGCGTGGTGAGCACGCCGTCATGGCTCGCCCGGGCGGCCCGTCCCGGCTGCCGGATTGCCCCGCTTCCCGGACGCCGGGGCTATGGCGTTTTCGCCAGCGCCGACCGGCGCAGGCGCCCGCTGGCCCGGCTGTCAGAGTCCGAGTTGAAGGCCGGCCTGGCCGACGGGACGCTGGTGGCGGGCGCAGACGGCAGCCATTGGTGTCTCGGTGACGCTGGCCGCGCGCGGCTGAAGCGGCTGGAACGGTCCGATGATGACGAAGGGCAAGGGTTTCAGGCCCAGCACCGCACGCTTCATGCCAGGCCGGTGATGCAGGCGGATGGACGCATCGTGGTAGCGCAAGCCAGCCTCGAAGCCTCTCCGCTGGCGCGCTATGCGGTTGACCGGCCGGCCCGTCCGGCGGCCCTGGAACGCGTTCACGTCACGGCGGCGGAACGCCTGCGCGCCGATTATGATGCGTCCACCTTGCGCTCACGCGTTACATCGGACTGGTCCGGCCTGCCCCGGTCAGGGCGGCGTGGCGGACAGGATACGGCGGATGCGCCGGCCCGGGCCCTCGATGCGCGCACCCGCGTCATGGATGCGCTGGCCGCTGCGGGACCCGGCCTTGACCGGCTGCTGGTCAGCATCGTGATCCGCGAAACGGGGATGGAGCGTGCGGTGCGTGATCTGGACTGGCCGGACAAGGCCGGTCTCACGGCGTTGCGTCTCGCGCTGGAGCGTCTGGCGGTGCATTACGGTCTGAAACGCCCGGCGCGTGTGGCCAGTCCGTTCTAGCTATTGCCGGCAACGGCGCGGATGCGCGTTACCATCGCGGCCAGCCCGTTGGAGCGCTGGGGGGATAAATGCTCGCCCAATCCGATACGGCCCAGCACTTCGCGCGCATCAATCGCGGCGGCTTCGGCGGGCGGGCGCCCCGAATAGAGACGGATCAGCAGCGCCACCAGACCCTTGACGATGTGAGCATCGGAATCGCCGCGTATGGCAAGCGTGCCATCGGGGGCGGTGTTCAGGACCAGCCATACCTGGCTTACGCAGCCCTGCACCTTGTTGGTGTCGCAGTGTTCGTCTGCGCTCAGCGGTTCCAGCGCGCGGCCCATATCGATGAGATAGCGATAGCGCTCTTCCCAATCGCCCAGGAAGTCGAACTCGTCCACAAGAGCTTCAATGACGGGGTCTTTTGTATCCATGCGCCTGACCTAGGCGCGCCCACCGCAAAGGGCAAGACGCGAAGCGCGCCTAGCGGGTCTGCGCGGCCGCCTTGTCGGTGCCGGTTTCGCGCGAGGATTCAATCATCGCGTCCGCCTGGGAGAGAGCCACCGTGCCGACATACCCGCCAAACCCGGTGACAAGCTCCCAGATCTCGCACAGTTCGCCATAGTCGGCGCACACGCCCGAATGATGCTGGCTGCTGGTTCCTGCCGGAGACGATGGCTGGGCGTTCAGCGAATGTGCCGCGCGGGCCGCCGGTTCAGCCAGCAGCCTTTCCATATCGCTGGCGAACAGGCCGCCGGCCGCCGTAAAGCCGGGCGGCACAAAAGCGGCAACTAACGCCATCCAGAATGCAGCGCGCAATATGAACATCATCGGCTCGCCTTAGCCTCTGCTACGCGGGAAATTCTGACCCGCATCATGAAGGCTAGGTGAGGGCGCCGGCCATTTCCAGCGAAAGCCCGGTTCGGGGTAAATGCCCTATTAACGCTGCTTAAGCTTGGTTCCTGAAGCGTTAACGCCAGGCTATTCGCTCACCGGCGCGCGCGTGGCCGTCAGACAGACAGCCACTTCCTCCAGCGCATGCTCAGCGATGCAAAACGCGTCCTCATACTTGAAGTGACCGGCTGCCACGCACTGGGCAAGGTTCAGCCGGGCCGTGACGATGCAGCGCTCCACGCCGGGATCCGCCAGAAGGATGTCCATCGCCCGCATGTCACCGGACTCAATCGACTGCAGCGCGGCAACCGCCAGAATGCGGCCAACCCGGCGCTCGTCGGGCTGAAGCTGGGTTTCCCCGACAGTCAGGGCCAGGCCCGGCGACGGAGCCTCAGGGCGCGGTCCGGTCTGGGCAATGGCAAAAAGGTCCGATGCGGCACCGAGCCGCGCTCCGTTGGCACCCTGTGCCATAGTGAATGGCGTTTGCAGACGGACCGAGCCGCTTTCGATCTGGTCCAGCCGGGTGCGGCGGTCCAGCGCCCGCGCACGCGCCCACGTTTCCCCTTGCAGATCATAGGCGGCCTCGCGGTAGCGGACAGCCACCGTGTCAATCTGGCGATTGTCGGCGCTGAGTGCGCCGACCACGTTCTCCGACGCGGCGTCCGCGCCCATAAAGCCGGTCACGAACACCGGATCATTCATCAGGCTCGCTGCCGTGACGTCTGCGCCATAATAGTCCGAGATAGCACGTACGGAGTCGATAAACTCCGGGTGCTGGGCGGCGACCAGCGCCGCGTAGGCGATCTGGGCATCGACCAGACGGTCATCGGTATAATAGGCGGCCAGCGAGTCCATCGTTTCGTCGAGGGCGAGCACCGAGTTCAGTTCCCGGCGGCCCGCCTCGCTGACATCGGAATGAAAGGCTGCGTAGGTGTTGGCGTAACCTTGCAGGGCAAAGGGTTGCTCTGCGGGCGCGTCCAGTGCCAGCTCCGGTCCATCGCTGATGACGGCGTCTTCTGTCTGAGGCGCGGCCTCTTGTGCCTCCTGTCCGGTTGCGGACACTGAAGACAGCGAAAGGATGACCAGCAGGGATGTGATCATGGGGGTATGCTCCGCGCAGCTTAGAGACATCTCACTTTGCCGGGAATTTTGCCGTTGTCCAAGGTGGCGCGCAGCGCCCGAGCCGGATTCGATATGCGCTTAACCCGGATTCAATAATTGTTAACGCCGCGGGCAGAGCTTGCGGGCATCAGGCGTGTCAACTGAGTCGGGTGCCCACAAGCGTTATGACCTCCCTTGCAGCAAAGCTTGGCCGATGGATGGCGCGCACCCGGGCGCGCTGGATACATGCGCTCTGGGCGGCGTTCTGGCTCGGTGCGGCCTTCTGGGCGCTGGCGTCCGGTGTCAGCCTTGAAGCAGCCGGGTTAACCGGCGCGACGGCGTTGCCGGGGCTCGTGGGCTGGCGGTTCGCGCGTGCCGGCTCCTGGACTGACATTACGCGCGCGCTGATTGTTGTTAGCTGGGTCATACCCGGCCTGACGCTGGCCGGACTGGCTGGCGGCATGCACGGGCTCTCGGCGTTTGCCTTTCTGGCCGGTGCATGCGCGCTTGCTGCCAGCCGTCAGTTCGGGGCTGCGCTTGTCAGCCTGTGTGCCAATGCGGCGGCGTTCGGGGTGATGGCCTACGCTGGCGGGGCAGATGGCGCATTTGCGAGTGCGCCGATGGCGCTGGAAGCGGGTCTTGCCGCCTATCTGGCGATATGCGGGCTGGTTGCCATCGGCGGTCTCCTTCCCGATCTGAACCGGCTGGAGCAAACCCGGACCTTGCTGGCACCACAGGCAGAGGGTTTTTCCTATTCACCGTCAGCGCTCATCGTGTGTGACGAGGCTGGACGCATGCGCGCTATTTCGGGCGCAGCGCGCGCCCTGTTGCCCGGCTTGCCGCGCGAGATTGAAGGACTGCCGGTTGCAGACCTGGCCTATGAGGATGATGGCCGGGATCTTCTGCAGCGCAATCTGCGCCCGGCCAGCGGGTCGATCGTCACCGAAATGCGAGGTGCCGGAGGCCGCCCGGTATATCTCGAGGCGCGCGCCCATGCGGCAGGTACCGGGTTTGTGGTGGCACTGTCTGCGCCAAGCCGCGATGACAAGCTGCTTGATCGTGTTGCGCGCGAACGCGACGAGGCTGTCGCGGCCAGTAAAGCCAAATCAGAGTTTCTGGCAGCCATCAGTCACGAGCTGCGCACACCGCTCAATGCGATTATCGGCTTCTCCGATCTGATGAAGCAGCGCCTGTTCGGCCCGATGCCCGCCCGCTATGCGGAGTACGCTGATCTCATCCACGAAAGCGGTGTGCATCTGCTCGATCTCATCGGTGATGTGCTGGACATGTCGAAGATCGAGGCGGACCGCTATGAGCTGGTGCGCGAAACATTTGATGCCGGTGAAGTCGTCGAGACCTGTGTGCGCATGATGCGCCTTCGGGCCGAGGACAAGAATATCCGTCTGAGCTTCAATGTGCGCAAAAGCGGCTTGATCGTGAATGCCGATCGCAAGGCCGTGCGCCAGATTGTCCTGAACCTTTTGTCAAACGCCATCAAGTTCACACCCGATGGGGGCGCGGTGGTGGTCATGGTGCAGGCCAGCCGCCGGGACCTCGTTATTGCCGTGGGCGATAGCGGGCCGGGCATGAGCGCTGACGAGTTGAGCCGCCTCGGGCAGGCATTCGAACAGGCATCCAGCGCCCGTCATAGCGATGAGCGCGGGTCCGGACTGGGGCTGGCGCTGGTGCAGGCGCTGGCGGCGCTGCATGGCGGCACGATGAGCCTGCAGAGCCGGCCGGGCCAGGGCACGACAGCCACGATCTGCCTGCCGGTCGTTGCGGGTGATGGCGTCGCTTCTGTACCGGATCCGGAAATACCGGCCGTGCATGAGCAGATCCGCCGGGCACAGGCCGCTGGCGAAGCCATCGTGCAGCAGGCAGCCGCCAGCTAATCCGTTGCGCGTTTATCGTTCGGCGTTGACTGCCAGCGCATAGTCACGGGCCTGACGCAGTGCGCCGATCTCGATCCAGACGCGCCCGACCCGGCTTCCTGTCGCGTCATACAGTTCGACACGGGCCGCTTCGGCTGTTTCCAGCGCCATCATCTGTTCAAGCGTATCGGCGGGAAAGGTAAAGCTCGCCGAATGCCCATCGCCTTCCGGGGCGAGCAGCGCGTCATCGCGCAGGCGCCCGCTGGTCCATATCCGCTGCTGCCCCGATGCGAGCGCTCCCAGCGCCGCCAGAGGTTCGCCGCCGGGCGGCGGGCGGCGTCCGCCGGAGGTAAAGTCGACAGGGCGCGGCGAGAGGTCTGTGTCGCGCATCACCAGCACGGCACTGGCCGGAACATGCGGTGAGCGGACAGACAAAAGGATCACCGGACCGCTCTCGATCAGCGCTGAACCGAACCGCGCCGCGACATCCCCATGAAGGGCGTCCTGCGCAAGTGTCCAGTGTCCCGCCGGTTCCACGGCGCGCATTGCCGTCCATGTGCGCGCATGTCCGCCGAAGCTCTGTTCGCCCCCCATCAGCCAGCCATGCATGGCTTGACGGTAGCGCGTGACGGGGCGGGCGGTTGCGGAGCTGTCGCAATCGGGCGTGCTCCAGCGCCGCTGAATGCGGTCTAAGCCTGCGGTGTAGGTGGCCGAAGACAGGCCATTGCGCTCGGCATAGTGCCGCGCGGTGTTGATTTCGCGTTCCAGAATGTCGCGCTCTGACGGCTCCAGTATGGCGCACGCCTCATCGATAGTGGCCACCTCGACAAGCCGGGCCAGCCGCGCCGATGCATCGGTGCGTACATCATTGCCTGCGGCGGTCAGGGCGAGCGCGGAAGTGAGTGCCAGAGTGATCATGGAGACGCATGTTACACGCTCCGGGTTGATCTCCGGTTTACGGCGTTGCCGGCAAACAGCAAAACTACAGCCAGCGTGAAAGCGATCAGGGCCAGGATACGGTCATGCTGTCGGAACAGCTCGATGAGCTGGTCGCCCAGCGGAGCGGCCGAGTGCGCTGTCGGGCCGAATGCGGTAACCGAACCGGAATCCCAGAGAACCGCCCGGCCTTGCAACTCATGCCAGAGATCGGAGTGGGCAAGCCTGCGGGCGGCGCGGGAGAAATCCGCCCCTTCGGGTGCTGTGACCAGAGCCACGGTACGCCCGCCCGGCTCGCGGTACAGTGCGGCGATTCCGGTGACGGCTCCGGCGACCGGATTGCCTTCATCGGCAAAGGCCGTAGAGCCGTAGGAACGGCGCTGGCGCGGCACACGCCGGTCGGCAGCTTGTGTGGCTGCACGCACTTCAGCCGGAGCAGCATTTACCAGACCGGCATCGAGCGCGGCGATCGGCCCCATCAGGAACAGGTCGTGATCGGCTGGCGCAAGCCGGGCATCGGTCCCGTACCAGGCAAACAGCCAGGCAGAGCCTGATGCGAGCGATGCCCGCGACAGAAGGCTGAGCGCGCCCAGCCGCTCTGCAGTGGTATCGCCGGCCAGGACAATGGCGGCGCGTCCGCCATGCTCGCGTGCGAATGGCGTGCCGGTTTCGGCAAGCGCCTGCAGATTGTCATGGACGGACCGGCCCGGAGCGTCGGCGCGTGCCAGTTGCGGCGCGGACAGTGCATCTGATGGCGTCATCCGCGTTTGCGTTCCGGCAAAGCTGCGGGCGGCAAACAGGCGCGCCGCGGCGGCAACGGTTGTGGTGTCGGGGCCGGCCAGCCGGACGGTATAGGGGTCGCCAAGCGACAGCGAGGCGGTGGGTGCCAGCGGATCGACGGCGGCGCGCACCACAAGCTCTGCGGCCTCGGGACGCTCCACGAGCACCGGGGCCTGACCCATGCGCAAGGCAAGACCCTGCGCGATCAGCGCTTCGACGGCAAGCTGCTCGCGGCCCGACGCATCCGCTTCAATGAAGACGCGCCGGGGAGCCGCAAAATGGGCGGCCAGCGCTGTTTCAAGCGCTTCGAGCGTCTCATGTCCGGCCGATGGCAAGGCCGTCACGCGCAGGCGGCTGGCACGAAGGTCAATGCGCCACCCATCGGCGTTGCCGGCGTCGAAACGGATGATGAGTGTGTTTTCACCCGGACGCAGGCTCTCCGAGTAGAGGGTGAAGCGCGCCTCGAAGCTTTCGGCGCGCGGTGTCAGCGCGATCGTCCGGGAACCGGAGATAAACGCTTCCAGCCGCCCGCCCGAACGCTGGGAGACCGGCGCTGCGGACAAGATGAGTTCCACTCCTTCCGGTGCCGAACCGGGGGCAAGCATAAAGGGGATGCGCAGTTCGCGGGCGTTCGAATCCAGACGGTGCCGGGTCACGCCGCTATTGATGATGCCTGAAAGGGTGCGCTCTTCCGACCGGGCTATGCGCTCGGGCGCGGCCAGGGTAGTGGATGCGCCGCTCGCCTCACTATCGGGAATCGCCCCAGCTACGGGACTGAAATTCACCGGCATGGCCATTGTCATTGCAACGGCCACACACATGACACTTAACCAGCGTGCCTGTATCGTCATGAAACGCTCCCCTCGATTTACACATTATTAAGCAATTGTCCGGCCAGCAAGGGCGAATCATGCCTGAACTCAGCACATGGATCTGGGTAGACGCCCTGCGCTGGCGCGCTGAACGCGAGGGCGCGTCCTGCTTTGTCCTGCACAAGGGCGATGCGGATGCAGGCGTGGTTCTGCTCAAGCTGGTCGACGGCGACGGGCTGGCCCGGCTCTTTGTCCCGGTGCGCGACATGGAGGGTGAGCGGGTCTGGTCCCAGCCACTCGGTGGCTTGCCTGTCGAGGAAGCGCGTGCCGACGCCTATATCGCGCGCCGCCGCGAGGATGACCCCGATATCTGGGCGCTGGAGATCATTGACCGGCAGGGCCGCCACTTCCTCATGGAGCGGGTGGAGGAGTAGGGGCGTTGCAATGCTCGTGTCCGGAGACGGCGTTCGGCCTCCTCGGCACGACGCGGCGAAACGAGGTTAACTCACGGGTAACACTGCCAATTTCTCAACGGCACGGTGACGCAGTTTTAATACGCGCGCGTCACACTGGCATCATCAAGGGTTTCATCCGGGCTGCCGGTCATGGGCCAGCGTCACATTGCGATGGCGCGGCCGGGGCGGGGCTGGCAGGCCGCTAGAAGTGGGGTCAGGTGCCGTGCTGTTCCTGTTCAATGATGTTGTGTTCAAGCTGGGTGATCCTGAACGCGCCGCGCGCTCTGCGGGCAGCCCGTTAAGCGAACAGGCGCTCAGCGCCCTGACGCTGGGCAAGGCGGTAAAGCTGATCCGCGAGGCGGTGTATACCGATCCCATGCTGGCCCGGAATGCGCCGGAGAAAGCGCGCTTTCTGGCCGCACTGATCGGCTGGAAAAGCGATGAGGCCAATGCGCTTCTGGCGGTTTGCCCGACCAATGCGCGCGGGCCGGAAGACGTCCAGGTGCGTCTGGCGTCGGTCGGGCTGGTCGTGCTGACCCAGCTCAAGGGCCTTCAGGAAATGGACATGCTCAGCGCCCGTTCGGCCAATGACGCGGTATGGCATCACGCGCCCCAGCGCTTGCGCGCGTGATGCGCGGTTGCTAGGTCCGGCAGCGAAACTGTTTCGCTAGCCAGGACCGGCCATGACCTCCCCCTCCAGCGCTGTGCCCGAATGGGCGCGCCGGCGCACGTTTGCCATCATTTCACACCCTGATGCGGGCAAGACCACGCTGACGGAGAACGTGCTGCTCAGCGCGGGCGCGATCCGGCTGGCAGGGCAGGTGAAGGCGCGCGGCCAGAACCGGCGCACCCAGTCCGACTGGATGAAGATCGAGCGCGAGCGCGGGATTTCGGTGTCCGCCTCGGTGATGACCTATGAATATGGCGGGCTGATCTTCAACCTGCTTGACACGCCGGGCCACGAGGATTTCTCCGAAGACACCTACCGCACGCTGACCGCCGCTGACAGTGCGATCATGGTGCTGGACGCCGCCAAGGGCGTGGAACCGCGCACGCTCAAACTCGTCGAGGTGTGCCGCCTGCGCGATATCCCGATCCTCACCTTCATCAACAAGATGGACCGTGAGGCGATGGAACCCTGGGAGCTGCTGGACGACATTCAGGACAAGCTGGCGCTGGACGCCGCGCCGATGCAATGGCCATCGGGCTCCGGCAACCGCTTCAAGGGCGTGGCCGATCTGGAGCGCGACGAGTTTGTCGTCTATCGCCGCCCGTCGGCTGATGATGCGGAACCTGTCCAGAGCGAGCGCGTCTCGCTGTCGGGTAACGAGATAGCCTCCATTCTTGGCGAGAAAGAGCTGGCCGAGCTGCGCGAGGGCGCCGAGCTTGCCCGCGAGGTCTGCCCGGTCTTCAACGAGCAGAGCTATCGCGAAGGCCACATGACGCCGGTCTATTTCGGCTCGGCCTTGCGCCAGTTCGGTATTTTCGAGCTGCTCGAAGCGCTCAGAACGGTCGCGCCCGGCCCCGAGGCCCAGCCCGCAACCGGCGGTCCGGCTCCCGAACTGGAACCGGGCGGCAAGGAAGTGGCCGGATTTGTCTTCAAGGTGCAGGCCAATATGGACCCCAATCACCGCGACCGGGTGGCGTTCACCCGGCTGTGTTCGGGCACGTTCAAGCGCGGCATGAAGCTGAAGACCGATAGCGGCAAGCTGCTGACTGTGGCCAGCCCGATCATGTTTTTCGCCCAGGACCGTGAGCTGGCCGACGAGGCATTTGCCGGCGACGTGATCGGCGTGCCCAATCACGGCGCGCTGCGTGTCGGCGACACGCTCTCTGAAAGCGGGAAATGGCGCGTGGCGGGCATTCCCAACTTTGCGCCGGAATTGCTGCGCCGGGCGCGCCTGAAAGACCCGCTGAAAGCCAAGCATCTGAAAAAGGCGCTGGAAAGCCTCGCCGAGGAGGGCGTGACACAGCTCTTCCGCCTGCAGGTCGGCGGGGACTTTGTAGTGGGCGCGGTCGGCGCGCTTCAGATCGATGTGATGGCCGAGCGCGTGGCGGCCGAGTACGGGCTGGAGGTCACGTTCGAGCCATCACCTTATGAAACCGCGCGCTGGATTACCGGCGAGCGTGACAAGCTGGAAGCCCTGATCGACCGGCACAAATCGGCGATTGCCGAGGACATTGATGGCGCGCTTGTCTTCATGGCCAAGAATGCGTGGGAGGTATCCTACATCCAGGAAAAATGGCCACACGTCGAGTTCCACAAGGCAAAGGAGCGCCGATCATGATGGAATCCCTGAACGATCTCTGGGCGATTGCTGTCGATGTCTGGAACACCAGCTTTCTGGGCCTGAATGTCGGTCAGGCGCTTGTCGCGCTGCTGGTCGTAGCGCTGGCGCTCGCTGTGCGGGGCCTGTGCGGCTGGCTGATCACCAAATTCCTGATGGCGTATGCATCGAAGACCACGACGCAGCTGGACGACAAGATCGTTCAGGCATTGTCCGGTCCCATCCGGTTGATTCCGGTCATTATCGGTGTCTATTTCGCGGTTCTGATCGTGGGGCTCGATCAGCCTGATGGCGAGGGACCGGGCCTCAATCTGGTCCGCACATTGCTCGTGATTGCGATCTTCTGGGCGCTCCACAATGTGGTGACGCCGGTCTCCTACCTGCTAAAGCCGCTTCAGCGTACGCTGGGTCCGGTCCTGGTAGACTGGCTGGCCAAGACCTTGCGTATCCTCTTTGTTGTGGTCGGCATTGGCGCAGTGCTGCAGCTCTGGGGCATTCCCGTTGCCCCCATCGTGGCCGGTCTGGGCCTGCTGGGTGTTGCGGTCGGGCTGGGCGCGCAGGACCTGTTCAAGAATCTCATTTCCGGCTTGCTCGTGCTGGCCGAGAAGCGCTTCCTGCCGGGCGAGTGGATTCATGTTGAGGGGATCGTTGAAGGCACTGTTGAGCAGATCAATTTCCGCTCCACGCTTGTCAGGCGGTTCGACAAAAGCCCCGTCTATGTTCCCAATTCCTATCTGTCTGACGAGGCGGTCACGAATTTCTCGCGCATGACCCACCGGCGTATCCGCTGGATGGTCGGCGTCGAGTACAAGACGACCAAGGAACAGCTCCAGTTCATCCGCGACAAGACTCTGGAATGGCTGGACAATCACCCCGGCTTTGCCAAGCCGCCGGAGGTGGCCACCCTCATGCGGGTGGACAGTTTTGGCCCGTCTTCCATCGACTATCTGCTCTACTGCTTCACCCACACGACAAACTGGGGCGAGTGGCTGGAACTGAAAGAGGAGCTGGCGCTGGCGCTTAAAGACATTGTCGAAGAGGCGGGGACAGGCTTCGCCTTCCCGTCGACCAGTGTCTACATGGACGATGGTGTGGAAGTGTTCGTGCCGCCGAAGGTCAAAGCCCACGGGCGCAAGGCTGACCCTGACGCCAACCCGGAGGCCAATGAGATGCCCGAGCGGGTAGCGCGCGGCGAGGAAGGCGACGACGATTGAGCCCGAAGGCGCGAACGCCAAAGCCTAACCCGGTCGCACGCGGGCTTGCCCGCCGTTCGCGCAAGGCCGGTGCCATGCCGGCCAAAAAGGGCAAGGGTTCAATCTACAAACGCCATCCCAGGCACCGGGATGACGAACTGTAGCGTTTGTGTGTGATGACCTCACGGGCGGCACGCGAAGCGGGCTAGCCCTCTTCGCTCCTGTCCGGCTGCTTGCTTTTGAGGATGTGGAGCTCCACCTGGACCAGCACAGTCAGCACAATGAGAGCCAGCACGACGGCGGCCGCGCCAATACCGAACGCGCCTGCTCCGAAAGAGACGCCCACAGCCCCTGAGAGCCACAGAGCGGCGGCAGTGGTAACGCCGTGAATATCTCCACCGGCACGGATAATCGCACCGGCGGCTATGAAGGCGACACCGGCGGTGACGGCCTCGATCACGCGCACTGGGTCAGCCGTGATCCCAGCGTCGTCATCGCCCGTAGACAGCGCGATCTGGAAGGCGAGCAGGGTGAAGAGGCACGCCGCCAGAGCCACCAGCATGTTGGTGCGCAGGCCGACATGGCGGTGCGGGCCTTCGCGCTCAAGACCGATAAGGGCACCGGCAATCGCGGCCAGTCCCAGCCGCATCAGACTTTCCACCATGGTGCCGGGCGGGCCGGCATCATTGAGCCATTCGGGCATCTTGTCCTCCGCTCCCGATAACGGGCGGGAGGGCAAGAGTGTTCCGCAATGTGATCTACCCGAACACCCGGCCGAAAATCGTATCGACATGCTTGAGGTGATAAGCCTCGTCAAAGCAGGCATCGATCTGAGCCGGTGAGAGCAGGGCGGTGACGTCCGCATCGGCTTTGAGATGGTCGGCGAGCATCCCGCCCTCATCCCAGGTCTTCATGCCATTGCGCTGGACGAGCCGGTAGGAATCCTCGCGGCTGGCGCCGGCCTGCGTGAGCGCCAGCAGAACGCGCTGGGAGTTATGGATGCCGCCATGGGCTTCCAGATTCTCCCGGCAGCGATCAGCATGCACGATCAGGCCTTCAATCATTGAGGCGGTGCGGTGCAGGGCGAAGTCCAGATGCGCCGTGGCGTCCGGGCCGATACCGCGTTCGACCGATGAGTGCGAGATATCGCGCTCATGCCACAAGGCGACATTCTCCATCGCGGGCGTAACGGCGGAGCGCACCAGGCGGGCAAGTCCGGTCAAGTTCTCGGTCAGGATCGGATTGCGCTTGTGCGGCATGGCCGAGGAGCCCTTCTGCCCCGGCGAGAAATATTCCTGCGCCTCGCGCACTTCAGAGCGCTGCAGATGGCGCACCTCTACCGCGATATTCTCGATCGCCGAGGCGATAAGACCGAGCACGGCGAAGAAATTCGCATGCCGGTCGCGCGGTATCACCTGGGTGGAGATCGGCTCGATTGTCAGGCCCAGCTTTTCGGCAACATGGGCTTCCACCGCCGGGTCGACATTGGCAAATGTGCCGATGGCACCGGAAATGGCGCAGGTGGCAATTTCCTCACGCACGCGTACCAGCCGTTCCCGGTTGCGGGCGAACTCGGCATAAAACCGCGCAAATTTCAGGCCCATCGTGGTCGGCTCGGCATGGATGCCATGACTGCGCCCGATGCACACCGTCATCTTGTGTTCGAGTGCCCGCTTTTTCAGCGCCGCCAGCACGCGGTCCATGCCCTCCAGCAGAAGATCGCTGGCGCGGGTGAGTTGTACCGCCAGGCAGGTATCCAGTACGTCAGAGCTGGTCAGGCCCTGATGGACAAAACGCGCCTCCTCGCCGACCAGTTCAGACAGATGCGTCAGGAAGGCGATGACGTCGTGCTTTACCTCGCGCTCGATGGCGTCGATGCGCGCGACGTCAAACTCCATGTCCTTGGCTTTCCACACCGCCTTCGCGGCAGAGGCGGGGACAACGCCCAGCTCGGCCAGCTTGTCGGTGGCGTGTGCCTCGATCTCGAACCAGATGCGATAGCGGCTCTGCGGGCTCCAGATCGCGTCCATTTCGGGCCGGGTATAGCGGGGGATCATCAGCGCGCCTCGTTGCGACTTGTGTGGGATGCGCGCTCTGTCGCGCCTTCGCCGGGGAAGGTCAAGGGGCGGGGGTGGCCGCGTCGCCTTTGAGCGCCGCTATGCCCGCCCTCGCCAGCGCATCGGCGCGCTCATTGCCCGGATCGCCATTATGGCCCTTCACCCAGACCCATTCGATCGTGTGCCGCCGGGTGGCCTCATCAAGCGCCTGCCACAGATCAGCGTTCTTTACGGGCTTTTTTGCTGCCGTCTTCCAGCCATTCTTCTTCCAGCCATGGATCCATTTCATCACCCCGTCGCGCACGTAGACGCTGTCGGTGACCAGGCGCACGTTGGAAGGGCGTTTCAGGGCATTGAGCGCTTCAATCGCGGCCGTCAGCTCCATGCGGTTATTGGTGGTGTCGCCCTCGCCGCCAAAGAGCTCTTTCTCATGGCCCTTCCACTCGAGCAGCGCGCCCCAGCCGCCCGGCCCGGGATTGCCCGAGCACGCGCCGTCAGTATGGATGGTAATGAGGGTGCTCAACGCGGATGGACTTTCCATTTCGCATCCAGGTCTTTGAGGCCTGCTGCGATCAGTTCGGCCAGCACATCCATGTCGATATCGGACAGGCGCTTGATGTAGAGACACGATTTGCCGGTTGAGTGCTTGCCGAGGCGCGCGAGAATGTCGCTGTAATCAGTATAGCCGGGCAGGATATGGATGGAGTGCTGAGCCTTTCGCGGTGAAAAGCCGGTAGCCAGAAAATCGTCCTCGCGCCCCGTGTCGTAGCGATAATGATAGCGGCCATAGCCGATAATCGACGGTCCCCACATCACCGGTTCAAAGCCCGTCACACGCCGGAACAGCGTGTCAAGCTGGCGGGCTTCCTCACGCTTTTGTTCAGGTTCCACGCGGGAGAGGAAATCGTCTACCGACAGGGCTGTGGCTTGCGTCTTGTTCGCGCCCATCAGGCCACTTCCTTGGGCAGTTTGAAGACAACGTCTTCACTGGCGACGCGCACTTCCTCGATGGTGAGCGTGTAGTGGCCTGCCAGCTTCGCGAGCAAATCTTCCACCAGCTCTTCCGGCGCGGAGGCGCCAGCGCTCAGACCCAGCGTGTTCACGCCGTGCAGCCAGTTCATGTCGAGCTCTGACGCGCTCTGGACAAGGCGCGCATCGCTGGCTCCGGCACGTTTGGCCACTTCCACCAGACGCACCGAGTTGGACGAGTTGGGCGCACCAACGACCAGGACCATATCCGCACGCGGGGCAATGGCTTTCACCGCTTCCTGGCGGTTTGTCGTGGCGTAGCAAATGTCTTCCTTGTGTGGAGCGGCCATGGCGGGAAAGCGCGCTTGCAAAGCCTCCACTATCGCTGCCGTGTCGTCGACCGACAGCGTGGTCTGGGTAACGTAGGCGAGCTTTTGCGGATCGCGCGGGGTGAAGGCTTTCGCATCGTCCACCGTCTCGATGAGGTGGATGGCGCCTTCGGGAAGCTGGCCCATCGTGCCGATCACCTCGGGGTGTCCGGCATGGCCGATCAGCACGATTTCGAGACCGTTCCTGTGATGACGGCCAGCCTCTACATGAACCTTGGAGACCAGCGGGCAGGTCGCGTCCACGAACAGCATGTTGCGCCGCGCGGCGGTCTCCGGCACGCGCTTGGGAACGCCATGGGCGGAGAAGACGACCGGGCGGTCGTCGGGGCACTCGTCCAGCTCCTTCACGAACACCGCGCCCATGGCTTTCAGCCGGTTGACCACGTGTTTGTTGTGGACGATTTCATGGCGGACATAGACCGGCGCGCCGTAGCGCTCCAGTGCCTTTTCGACGATCTGGATAGCCCGGTCCACGCCCGCACAGAACCCGCGCGGGGCGGCCGTCAGAATGTGGAGGGTCGGCAACGTGCTCACGGTTTTCCTCAGTGGCAGGGGCGCGACGGCGTTGCCCTCGCGCATTGCACGGCTTAGACACAGGGTTTAGCAGAGCCCGGCGCGCCCGCAACCCGTACTGCCCGCGGCTGTAGCATATAGACGAACTGGCACCCGGGAGACCCCATGCGCTCAATCGCCGCCATATTTGCCGCCGCCCTTGTTCTGTCCGGTTGCCAAAGCCTGCGTGACCGGCTTGATGGCCCCCAGCCCAATCCGGGGCCATGCCCAAACGCGCTTTCACTTTACGATGCGCACCGCCTCGTCGAGTTCCGCGGAGAAGAGCGTGTTCTCGGGAATGTGGGCTTCACCGGCGAGATTCTCAATGTCGTGTCAGACTGCGCCTATACCGATGACCGCGCGACGCCGATTGATTTGCAGCTCGCCGCACAATTCGCATTCGGACGGGGCGCGGCTGCAGAGGGTAGCGAGAAGACCTATTATTACTTCGTGGCGGTGACGCGCACCGACGATGTGGTGATCGAGCGCGAAGTGTTCCCGATCACGGTGCGTTTCGAGCCGGGCCAGGACCGCGTGGAAGTGACAGAGGAAATCAGCTCGATCCTGATACCGCGCGTCGCGCCGACCACGTCGGGCGCCAATTTCGAAGTGATCATCGGCTTTGTCCTGACGCCCGAGCAGATTGAGTTCAACCGCTCCGGCCTGCGTTTCCGCGTCCCCGTCGAATAGATTTCAGGACCGACATGACCCGTCTTGCCGATCAGCTCAGCGCCCTGCTGGGCGATGCCTTTTCCACTATGGAACTTGATCCGTCGCTTGGACGTGTGTCCGAAAGCGACCGGCCGGATCTGGCGCCCTATCAGTGCAATGGCGCAATGGCTGCCGCCAAGGCCGCGGGCAAGCCGCCGCGCGCGATTGCCGAAGCGGTGAAGGCCTTTCTGGCGGGCACAGCCCCTGATCTCGATATCGAGATAGCCGGCCCGGGTTTCCTGAATATCACGCCGTCGCCGCAGCTTTATACGGCGCGGGCCCGTGTGCTGGCGGGCGATGACCGCACGGGTGCAGGCCATGCCGATGCGCCGAAGAATGTCATGATCGATTTTGGCGGACCCAATGTCGCCAAGCCGATGCATGTCGGCCATTTGCGCTCATCGGTCATTGGCGACAGCCTGCAGCGGCTTTTCCGCTTCCTGGGTCATAAGGTGACCAGCGATATCCATCTGGGTGACTGGGGCCTGCAAATGGGCCAGCTGATCACCGAGCTGGAGGACGAGCAGCCGGACCTGCCTTACTTCGATGAAAGCTTCACCGGGCCATACCCGCAGACGCCACCCGTTACCATTGACGATCTGGCCCGGCTCTATCCGCAGGCGAGCGCCAAGGGCAAGGAAGACCCGGCCCGCCAGGAGCGCTCGCGCAGGGCGACGGCAGAATTACAGGCCGGACGCGCCGGTTACCGGGCGCTGCTGAAGCATTTCATCAATGTGTCGATTGCCGCGCTGAAAGAGGATTTCTCTGCGCTGGGCGTGCATTTTGACCTCTGGAAAGGCGAGAGCGACGTCAACGATCTGATCTCCGGCCTTGTGGAGGACTTCAAGACTCGCGGCGTCGCCGAGCTGTCAGACAGCGCATGGATCGTGCGGGTGGCCCGCGAGGACGACAGGAAGGAGCTGGCGCCACTGATCCTCGTTAGCTCCCAAGGCTCCGCGCTCTACGCGACGACCGATCTGGCGACCATTCTGGACCGCCGCCAGTCGGTTGACCCGGATCTGGTTCTGTACGTGGTGGATCTGGGCCAGTCGGACCATTTCGAACAGGTCTTCCGCGCCGCCGTGAAGGCTGGGCTCGCTGCCGAAGGCGGGCTGGAGCATGTGAAGTTCGGCACAGTCAATGGGCCTGATGGCAAGCGTCTGCGCACCCGTTCGGGTGGCACGTTCCGGCTGACTGACTTGATTGAAGAGGCGCGTGACCGCGCCCGCGCACGTCTGGCCGAAGCCGGCCTTGGCGAGACGCTGGACGCTGGCGCGCTGGAAGATGTGGCGCGCAAAGTGGCCAACGCCGCCATCAAGTTTGCCGATCTGCAGAACTACCGCACGACCAATTACATTTTCGAGATGGACCGTTTCGTGTCCTTCGAAGGCAAGACGGGGCCTTATCTGCTCTATCAGGCCGTGCGTATCAAATCGCTGATGAGGAAGGCCGCAGCTGAGGGACTGCAGACCGGAGAGATCAGCGTTGCGGCACCGGAAGAAGCCGCGCTGGTGCGTCGGCTGGACGGTTTTCACGGCGCATTGATGCGCGCCCATGATGACCGCGCGCCGAACCATATCTGCGAGCACGTCTATGGCCTGTCACAGGCGTTTTCGAGCTTCTACGCCGCCTGTCCGATTCTTCCCGAGAAGGACGAAGCAGTGCGCCGCTCGCGGCTTGCCCTCGCCGCACTGGCACTGAAACAGCTCGAACTGGGCCTGTCGCTGATAGGCATTGAAGCACCCGACCAGATGTAACGGTGCAGGGCGCTTTCTCCCGATTGACTCGCGCGCGCGCCGGACTAGTTTGCGCAGCGACCGGGGAGACCCGTTCGACATAAGGCACCCAAGCGGGAGAGACCGGCCGAAGACGCCGGCGCCGAAGGCGCAACCGCCCCGGAAACGCTCAGGCCGCAGGACCGCTGGGACCGCCGACGCTGGAAAGAGGGTGTTGCCAAGCGCAGCATCCCACCGAAGGAGCAAGCTGCACGGACGGGTCAGCCCTGTTGCAGCGGGAATCTCTCAGGTCACGAGACAGCGGGGGCAGGACTGCCACGTGAGCCTGGCTCACGCACGGCAGTGATTGCAAACCCGCGTTCAGGATTTCGTGACCCATGGCCGACACAGCAGACCTTCTCAAAACTCCGCTATACGACCTGCATGTCGAGCTTGGCGCGCGCATGGTCGAGTTTGCCGGCTATGCCATGCCCGTGCAGTACCCGGCCGGCATCATGACCGAGCATCTGCACACGCGCGAAAGCGCCGGCCTGTTTGATGTGTCCCATATGGGCCAGGCGCGCGTGACGGGTGATGAGAGCGCTCTGGAGGCGCTGATCACCGCTGACCTTTCCGCGCTGGGCGCTGGCGAGCAGAAATACACCCTGCTCCTGAACGCCGAAGGCGGGATCATGGACGATCTCATGGTCTCGAGGCCCTTCGGCGCGGACGGCGGCATTTTTGCCGTCGTCAATGCCGGCACCAAGGGCAAGGATTTCGCTCATATGCGCGCGGCATTTGGCGGCAAGGCGCAGCTTCACGAACTCTCTGACCGCGCCCTGCTGGCCCTGCAAGGGCCCAAAGCCGCAGACGTGTTCACCGGCCTTGTTCCTGACGCCGCAAAGCTCGTCTTCATGCAGGCAGGTGTGTTCACGCTGGACGGGGTGGAAATCTATGCCTCGCGCTCGGGCTATACCGGCGAGGACGGGTTTGAAATTTCGGTTCCCGCAGACGAGGCCGCGCACATAGCGCGCCTGCTGCTGGCCGATGAGCGCGTAAAGCCGATTGGCCTCGGCGCGCGCGACAGCCTGCGCCTGGAAGCCGGGCTTTGCCTTTACGGGCATGACATGGACGAAGACCGCACCCCGGTCGAAGCGTCTCTGACGTGGGCGATTGCCAAGGTGCGCCGCGAGCGCGCGGACTTTCCGGGCGCTGCCAAAATCCTCAAACAGATTGCTGATGGCGCAGGCCAGAAGCGCGTTGGCATCAAGCCTCATGACAAATCACCGGCGCGCGAAGGCGCAGAGATTGTTCATGAAGGCGAAGTCGTCGGTGTCGTCACCTCTGGCGGGTTCGGGCCCAGCTATGGCGCGCCGGTCGCGATGGGCTATGTGCGCGCGGATCTGGCCAAGCCGGGCACGCCGCTGGAACTGATGGTTCGTGGCAAGGCCCGCACCGCTGAAGTTGCCAGTCTTCCTTTCGCCCCGCATCGTTTCCACCGCGGCTAGATAATTGTTTTTATGGCATCTGTGACAGGAGATATCGCCATGACCACACGTTTCACCAAAGACCATGAATGGGTCCGCCTCGAGGGCGATATCGCCGTTATCGGCATTACCCAGTATGCGACCGAGCAGCTCGGTGACGTCATCAGCGTGGAGCTGCCGGACGTCGGCAAGAGCTACAAGAAGGGTGACGAGATCGCCGTTGTGGACTCGGTGAAAACCGCTGCCGAGGTCTATGCGCCAGTCTCTGGCGAAGTCATCGAGATTAATGATGGCATCGAAGACGCGCCGCAAACCGTCAATGACGAGCCGCTGGGTGGCGGCTGGTTTGCCAAGCTGAAAATCACAGACAAGAGCGAGTTGGACGGGCTGATGGACGACGCCGCCTACGCGCAACATATCGCTTGATAATCACGACAACCTGAAGGTCGAAGACCGCCATGCGCTATCTGCCGCTTACCCCTGAAGACCGTACCGAAATGCTCGGCGTCATTGGCGTCAGCTCCATTGATGCGCTGTTTGCCGATGTGCCGCAGGCTGCGCGCCTTGACGGCCCGGTGAATTTGCCGCGCCGGGCGACCGAGCTGGAGGTGGAGCGCGCCTTCGCCCGGATGGCCAAGAAGAACATCTCCGCCAGCGAGACGGCCTTCTTTGTCGGGGCAGGGGCCTACAAACACCATATACCGGCGACCGTGGATCATCTGATCCAGCGCTCCGAGTTCCTGACCGCCTACACCCCCTACCAGCCGGAAATCAGCCAGGGCACGCTGCAGACACTGTTCGAATTCCAGACGCAAGTCGCGCGCCTGACCGGCATGGATATCGCCAATGCGTCCATGTATGACGGCTCGACCGCCTGCGCGGAGGCTGTGTTGATGGCGGCTCGCGTCACCAAGCGCTCACGCGCCGTATTGTCTGGCAATCTGCACCCGCACTATGCCGAAGCAACGCGCACGCTCGCGCGCTACATGAATATCGACGTGGCGGCGGATGCGCCGGTGCCCGGCGGGCTCGATGATGTGATCAGCCAGATCGACGAGGAAACCGCCTGCGTCGTGGTGCAGAACCCTGACGTGTTCGGTGGCATTCACGATCTGCGCCCGATTGCCGAGGCCGCCCACGCCAAGGGCGCGCTGCTGATCGCGGTGTTCACCGAAATCGTCTCCTTGGGCCTTATCGAAAGCCCCGGCGCTATGGGCGCGGACATTGTCGTTGGTGAAGGCCAGTCCATCGGCGTCGGCCTGCAGTTTGGCGGACCCTATGTGGGGCTTTTCGCCTGCCGCAATGACAAGAATTTCATCCGCAACATGCCGGGCCGTCTGGCCGGTGAAACGGTCGATGCCGATGGCCGGCGCGGCTTCGTGCTGACCCTGTCCACGCGTGAACAGCATATCCGCCGCGACCGGGCGACCTCCAATATCTGCACCAATTCCGGGCTGATGGCGCTCGCCTTCACCATTCACATGACGCTGCTGGGCGAGAAGGGTTTGAAACACCTCGCCGTGCTCAACCATGAACGCGCGGTGGAGCTGGCCGATGCGCTATCTGCCGTGCCGGGCGTCAGCGTCGAGACGGATGCCTTCTTCAACGAGTTCACGGTGAAACTGCCGAAGAATGCCGCCGCAGTGACCGAGGCGCTGATCGCCAAGGGCGTGCTGGCCGGCGTTCCGGCCAGCCGTCTGTGGCCCGGTGGCGGGCTGGATGACCGGCTCATCATCGCCGCGACCGAAACCAATACCGACGCCGATATCGCAGCTTTCGTAAAAGGGCTGAAGGAGGTGCTTTGAGCTACGATCCGTACCTCGGTTCCAAGGCGTCTGAAGCGGCGGAGGAGTGCTTGCTGGTAATGATCTGTACGCCCAGCCGATATTCTATCAAGGGCCAAATACTGTGGGGCCTTCAGAAGCTGAAGACGGTCCGTTCAGTGGCGGAGGCTGCCGGACTAGACGTGAGTGGTTTTGGTTCTTTTGACGAGCGGTATGGAATTGCGCTCGACGAGGTCCATCCAACGGAAATGATCACGCCTATCGGGGCGCGTTTGGGCAAAATGGGGTGGCGGAAAAAGGACGACATTCGGGAAAGCATATTCAATCTGTGCATGGAGGTGTGCTTTTCCGTTGATCGAAGGCTGGTCTAGATGAAAAGAGATATGGACCTCATTCGGCAAATATTGCTCTACGTTGAAAGTGAAATGCCAAGTCATGAGTCGGTATTTGTGTTGCCGCACAACGCCTTTTCGAACGTTAGCTATGATGTGGTCGCGAGCCATCTCGAAATTATGGTCACTGCAAACTTGCTAATGAATGGTAGTGGGCTCGTTGCCGACGACTACGCAGAGGTTCGGGGCATTACTAGCTACGGATACGATTATCTAGATGCTGTTCGCGATGATGAACTTTGGCGGCGAACCAAAGATGCAGCCAGCAAAGCGGGCGGGTTTACAATTGATGTTCTCAAACAAGTTGCCGTCGGGTTGATCAAGACCCAACTCAAGAAGCACACCGGAGTGGAAATCTAACCATGGCCATGAACCAGCAGGGACGTCCCACCCGTCCGAACACCAATGCCGCGACCGGCGGCTATGCCGACACCATCTCTGGCAGCCGCGGCCTCGATCAGGCCGAGCCGCTGATCTTCGAGCGCGGGCGCACCGACCTTACCGGCGTTGACCTGCCCGAACCGAGGGGCGTGAAGTCACGCCTGGGCGGGCTGGAGCGCAGAAGCGAGATCGGCTTGCCCGGCCTCGCCGAGCCGGAAGTGATGCGCCATTATGTGCGCCTCAGCCGCAAGAATTACGCGATTGATCTGGGTATCTATCCGCTCGGCTCGTGCACGATGAAGCACAATCCGCGCCTTAACGAGAAGATGGCCCGCCTGCCGGGCTTTGGTGACATTCACCCGCTGCAACCGCAATCGACGGTGCAGGGCGCGCTGGAGCTGATTGGCGAGCTGGCCCACTGGCTGATGACGCTGACCAACACGCCCTGCGTGGCGATGAGCCCCAAAGCCGGTGCCCACGGCGAGCTGTGCGGCATGATGGCCATTCGCGCAGCGCTGGATGCGCGCGGGGAAACCGGCCGCCGCCGCGTGCTGGTGCCTGAAAGCGCGCACGGCACCAATCCGGCGACCGCCGTGCAGTGCGGTTTCCATTGCGACGAGATCCCCGCTGGCCCTGATGGCCGGGTCGACATGGAAGCCTTCAAGGCGAAGCTGGGGCCGGATGTTGCCGGCATCATGCTGACCAATCCGAATACGTGCGGGCTGTTCGAGCGTGACATCAAGGAAATCGCCGATCTGATCCACGAGGCTGGCGGGTATTTCTACTGCGATGGCGCGAACTTCAACGCCATTGTCGGCCGCGTGCGCCCCGGTGATCTGGGCATCGACGCCATGCACATCAATTTGCACAAGACCTTCTCCACCCCGCATGGCGGGGGCGGTCCCGGCTCCGGCCCGACCGTGTTCTCCGAGGCGCTCGCGCCGTTCGCGCCTGTACCGTATGTCGTCACAAAGGGCGATAGCTGGCACATGGTGGAGCACGAGGAGGAGGCCCGCGCGGACGGCGCGCAGCCCTTCGGCCGCATGGTCGCCTTCCACGGCCAGATGGGCATGTTCACCCGCGCGCTGTCTTACATGATGAGCCATGGCTCTGACGGGCTGCGTCTGGTGGCGGAAGATTCCGTGCTGAACGCCAACTATGTGCTGGCGCGGCTGAAGCATGTGATGACGCCTGCCTTTGACGGCACGTGCATGCACGAGGCGCTCTTCGATGATCGCTTCCTGAAAGATACCGGCGTCACGACGCTCGATTTCGCCAAGGCGATGATCGACGAGGGCTATCACCCGATGACCATGTACTTCCCGCTGGTCGTCCACGGAGCGATGCTGATCGAGCCGACCGAGACCGAAAGCAAGTCGGGCCTCGACCGCTTCTGCGACGTACTCGAAGGCCTCGCTGAAGCCGCCAAATCCGGCGATACGGCGCGGTTCACATCTGCGCCGGTCCATGCCCCCGTCAAGCGTCTCGACGAGACGCGCGCGGCGCGCAGCCCGGTTCTGGTGTGGCAGGAGCCGCAAGACCAGCCGCAGGCCGCCGAGTAGACGTGTCCGCTACCAGATCCGGCTCGCCATACCCGGCGAGCCGGTGCGCGGCGGGACCGTGAACAGCCTGTCGCCAATCGCCCGCGTGGCATTGAGAACGGGAATCTCGAAAAAGCGGTAGCTCGCCCATGCGGCCGCTATGCAGGTGGCGGTCGCCAGCGTGATGAAGGCGAGGTTTCCGGCCACGCCAATATTGGGCACGGCGCTTGCCCAGACGCGCACCGCCGCTGACAGCACCAGCAGGTGCGACAGGTAAAGCGCATAGGACCAGTCCCCCAGATCGATCAGCCATTGCGGAGCGGTGAACTGCCCGTCCGCCTCCAGGCTGACAATGGCGTAGACGATGAGCGCGGAGGGGATGCCGAATGCGGCCACGCGCGCCCATCCGCCGGGGAAGTCAGCCTCGCTTTGCGGCCAGAGGACCACGGCGGCAACAGTGAGCCAGATAGCGGCTGCGGCCAGTACAGGATAGGCAAATTTGCGCCGTCCCGAGCAGACCAGAAGCCCGGCAAATGCCCCGAGTATGAACTCCAGTGTCAAAGGGTGGGTGATCAGCGCGCCAATCGCTGGAAGCTCGGGTATCAGGCTTCCGGCCAATGCGGCGAGCGCCCCCCACATGGCCAGCAGCCAGGGCAGAAAACGGGCGGGCAGGGCCAGCAGTGCGGCAAAGACCAGATAGAAATACATCTCGTGGGACAGGGTCCAGCCGACATGCAGGACCGGCAAGTCACCGGCGATCGGCCACAGCGTGAATGAACGCCAGAGTTCAAGATCAGCCAGGTCGCGGTTAAGTGAGCCGGGAATGATCATGTAGGCGGCGAGTGCGAGCACCGTGTAGAGCCAGTAGGCCGGATAGACGCGCGTGGCCCGTGCATACACGAAGCGGCCAATGATAGAACCCTGTCCGCGCGGCGCGCCCCAGGTGATATATACCATCACGAAGCCGGATATGACGAAGAACAGGTCGACGCCGCCAAAGCCGAGCAGCCACGCATCGCCCAGTATCGGGTCTGGCAGGAATCGGCCCTCAAGCTGGGCCGTATGCCCGGCCAGGACCAGTAACGCGGCAAGCGCGCGCAGGCCCTGAAGCGACGTAATGGCAGAGCGCATGCCGCCTCCGGTTTCTTGCAGCGAGAGCGACGCTATCGGGCGTGGCACGTCCGGGCAATACGTTCGGGCGTTACACCCGCTTTCGGGAACCTGATCAACGGCCAGCGGGTTACCGATGTGTGCGCATGCCAGTCGTAATCGGTGCGGCAAACGTCTATCTCCGCAATTGCGCCATAATTGGCGGGCGGATTATCGCCGGAATGCAACACTAGCCTGAAATTGGCCGCCGGGCACCTTGCAGGCGGAGCCGGGCGGCGCACCTATGCCCCATGGGACGCGTTTTATCAGTCTGGAGACAGCGTTGGTCATGAATGATGCCGTCAACGAGTTCAGCAAATCCCGCATAGGCGGGGTGGTCGTTCTCGTTCTGCGTGCGATCGGCGTTGCGCTGGGGCTTTTCCTGTTGGCGATAGCCGTTCCCCTGTTTTTCCTGCCCATACCGCTGGGCATCCCTCTTTTCGTGCTGTCGGCGCTCTTGCTGGCGGCGTCCTCGCGAACTGCCCACACAATCGTCACGAATGTGCTCAAGCGGTTCCCGACCGTCTGGAACCGCGTCAGGCGCATGTTCGGCGACAAGGACGAGACGCCGGCTGAATAGGCAATAAAAAACGGGGCCCGAGCGGCCCCGTTTTCATTGTCTTATATGCCCGTGAAACGCTGCTAGTTCAGACGTTCGGCCAGCTGGCCTGCCGCGTCCTTGACGAGCGCATTGCGCTGGGTCTTGGTCAGTTTGTCGGAGAGCAGTTTCGCGGCCGCTTCCACGGCGATCTCGGCGGCCAATGCCTTTACGTCCTTGGCGGCTTGCGCTTCGGCCTGGGCAATGCGTTGCTCGGCCAGCGCGGTGCGCCGCTCGATACGATCAGCCAGCTCCTTGCGCGCATTCTGGCGAATGAATTCAGCGTCAAGCTTGGCCTTTTTGACGATTTCCTCGGCCTCATTGGCCGCGTCGCGTTGCTGGCGTTCATACTTGGCCAGCATTTCCTGGGCTTCCTCGCGCAGGCGGCGCGCCTCGTCCAGCTCGTTGCGGATCGTGTTTGCGCGCGCATCGAGGTTGGTGGCCAGCACTTTGTGAATGCCGAAGCGCCACAAAATGGCGAAGAATGCGAGCAGGCCGATAAAGGCCCAGAACGATGTATCCTGCAGAAGATAGCTCATCATCGCCTCCTAGCCGCGCACGGCGTCGACAGCGGCTTCAGCCTCGTCGCGACTGACGGTGAGCCCTGCCAGATGCTCGGTCACGGCGCCGGCCACATCAGCGGCGACGTTACGAACCTCGCCCATCGCTGCGCTGCGGGCCTTGGCAATACGCGCCTCGGCCTCGGCCTGACGCCCTACCAGCTCGGCTTCCATCGCAGCGGTTTCCGCCGCCGCTTCACGTTCGGCCTCGGCCCGGGCATCCGCGCCCACGGCCTGTGCCTTGGCGCGGGCATCGGCCAGCGACTTCTCATACGCCTTCACGGCGTCGTCGGCTTGCGCCTTCAGGCCCGCAGCAGCGTCCAGATCGTCGGCAATGCGGTCCTTGCGTTCCTCAATCGTCGAGCCGATGCGCGGCAGCAGCCAGCGCGACAGCAGGAAGTAGAGGACAGCAAAGCTGATCGCCAGCCAGAAGAGCTGGGACGCAAAGTATGTCGGATCAAAAGGGGGAAACACGCCGCTGGCGGCGTCTTCATATCCCTCAGGTGGGCTGGGTGGTGCCATTGCGTGCCGGTCTCCTGTGAACCGTCATTACGCGCCCCTGCCGGTATCGGCGGGGACGCGCAAATTCTGCGCCGGGAAAAGGCGAACCCTTTGCCCGGTCCGTTGCAGTGCTAGACCGCGAACAGGAGCAGAAGGGCGATCAGCAGCGAGAAGATGCCCATGGCTTCCGTCACGGCGAAGCCGAAGATCAGGTTGCCGAACTGGGCCTGCGCCGCAGCCGGGTTACGCATCGCGCCTTGCAGGAACGAGCCGAAGATGTTGCCCACGCCGACGGCGGCACCCAGCATGCCCAGGCAGGCCAGACCGGCACCAATGTATTTTGCGGCTTCCGCTTCCATTGAGGTAGCTCCTTGATAGTGAGTGGATTGGGATAACGGGTTGGATGGATCAGTGGGCCCCGGGGTGCAGGGCGTCGTTGAGGTAGATACAGGTCAGAACTGCGAACACATAGGCCTGCAGGAAGGCGACCAGGAATTCCAGCGCGGTCAGGGCGATGACCATGAGCAGAGGCAGGATGCCCACCGCCGCCAGCGCGCCGCCTGTTGCGCCCAGCATGACGATGAAGCCGGCAAACACCTTAAGCAGGATGTGGCCGGCCAGCATGTTGGCGAAAAGACGGATGGACAGCGAGATCGGACGCGAGAGGAAGGAAATGATCTCGATCGGCGTCACGATCAGATAGAGCGGTACCGGTACACCTGACGGGAAGAAGATGGAGAAGAATTTCAGCCCGTTCTTGAACAGGCCATATCCCATCACGATCACCATCACCAGCATCGCCAGAGCGACCGTGATGATCAGGTGGCTGGTCACGGTAAAACCGTGAAACTCGGGCGCCGGGAAATAGGGGAACATGCCCAGCATGTTGGCCATCAGGATGAAGGCAAACAGCGTGAAGACCAGCGGGAAGAATTTCAGCCCGTCATTGCCCGCCGAGCTGCGCACCATGTCGGCGATAAACTCATAGAGCAGTTCGGCCACTGACTGGGCGCGTCCGGGGACCAGCGCCGCGCGCGAGGTCGCCACGGCCAGAAGGCCCACGGTCAGGCCTACAGCCAGCACCATGAAATAGCTGGAGTTCGTAAAAGACAGATTCAGACCGCCCACGCTCAGATCGGCGATGGGATGGATCTCGAACTGCTTGATCGGGTTGGTGTCAGCCACGCCCGGCCCCTCGACTGTGCTGCGGCGCGCCGGAAATCCGGTCTGCCTGTAAATGAGATGCGCCCCTATCGCGCTGCGGCGCGGGGCGCAAGTGCTAGTTCTGCATCGACCGCACGGCGCGCACGATATTGAGCGCACCCGCTGCGAAGCCGAGCATGACCCCGGCAAGCAGCCCGAAGGGCGACCAGCCGAAGAAATGGTCTGCCAACAGGCCTATGACCGTTCCGGCAATGACGCCGCCGAAAAACTCCGATCCGTAGCGCATTCCGGTCGCCCAACCCGATGGTGCCGCGTTTTCCTTGGCTTGCCGTGCCTGTCGTGCCTTGAGTTTCTCGGCAAGACGATGCTCGAAATCATCCGGTTCTGGAGGGCGCGTATGGTCGCTGGGACTGGACATGAGGGCCTGTTTGCTCCCGAAGGACAGCCCCCGGAAAGCGGGCGCACACTATAAGCGGGCTATAGACAAGTCAAGTGACCGGAGACGGGCATCAAATACCGGAAAAATTTGATGTTTTTGGCTATTCCGCTGCGAGGAGCGCTTCTGCCGCACGCAGGTTCACCGACACCAGCTGCGAGACGCCCTGTTCGCCCATCGTGACGCCGAACAGACGGTCCATCCGGCTCATCGTGACCGGGTTGTGCGTAATGATCAGGAAGCGGGTGTCTGTCAGCTCTCGCATCTCCTCCAGCATTCGGCAGAAGCGGTCGACATTGGCGTCATCAAGCGGCGCATCGACCTCATCGAGCACACAAACCGGCGCCGGGTTCGACAGGAAGACGGCAAAAATCAGCGCTGTAGCGGTGAGTGCCTGCTCGCCGCCCGACATCAGCGACATCGTTTCCATCTTTTTGCCCGGCGGGCAGGCCATGATTTCAAGGCCGGCTTCCAGCGGGTCGTCGTGCTCGGTCAGGCGCAGCTCGGCTTCGCCGCCGCCAAACAGGGTGCCAAAGAGCTGGCGGAAATGACCGTCCACCACCTCGAATGCGGCGAGAAGCCGCGCCCGGCCTTCGCGAGACAGGGTGTCCACCGCTTTGCGCAAGCGGGCGATCGCCTGCAGCAGATCATCGCGCTCAGCCGTCAGCCGGTCACGCTCGGAGGTAAGCTCCTCGGCTTCTTCGTCAGCACGCAGGTTTACGGCGCCCAGCCGCTCGCGTGACAGGCGGGCCTCGTCCAGCCGGCGCTCAAGTTCGCCAGATGACAGGCTGACATACTCGCTGGCACCGGAGCGGGTTTGAAGGGCTTCGGGTGTTTCGCCGGTGGCGTCTGCCAGACGTTCGGCGGTCTCGGTGATTCGCGCCTCGGTGCCTTCCAGCGTAGCCGCGGCAGCGGCACGCGCCTCCCGGGCGCTGCTTGCCTCGCGTTCGGCCGCGCGCAGGGTTGAGTCCGCCTCGCGCAGCCGGGTTTCGGCAGTCTCGACTTCGCTGCGGGCCAGCCGCGCGCGCGATTCGGCCTCTCCCAGCTGATCGAAAATGACGCTGCGCCGGTCTTCGAGCTGTGCAGGGACCGATTCGGCTTCCGCGAGCGCGCAGCGTGTCTCCGCCTGCGCTGTGTTGATATCGGCCAGACGCTCCGCAGCGCTTTGCGCGCGGCGTGCCCAGTCGGCTTCCTCGCGTTCCAGTCCGGCCAGGCGGTGGCGCCGGCTCTGGGCATCGCGGCGCGCTGATTCCAGTGCTGCGCGGGCGTCGGCGGCGGCTGCACGCGCGCGCTCGGCCTGCGTGCGGGCTTCCTCCAGTGCCATACTGCCGTCGTCGGCATTCATTGCCTGCTGCAAGACCGCTTCGGCCTCGGCCAGCGCTTCTTTTGCGCTGGCTGCTTCGGTGTCGAGGCGCCGGGCGGTGTCGACAAGATTGGCCCGGCGCGCTTCGGCGCGCACGGCTGCCTCTCTGCCCTCGCTCAATGCGCGTTCAGCATCGCGCACCTGATGCTGGGCGAGATCCAGCGCGTTACGTGACTGGCTGTGCGCAGCCGCAGCTTCAGACGCTGCCGCCGAACTTTTCTTATGAAGGGCACGCGACGCCGCTTCGCGGTCTTGCGCGGCCGTCAGTTCGTTCAGTGTGGCATCCAGCCGGTTGCGGGTCTCCAGCCGGATAGCGGCGCTTGAAGGCGCGCCGGCATTGGCGGCAAAGCCGTCCCAGCGCCGCAGCGCGCCGTCCAGTGTCACGAGGCGCTGGCCGGGCCGCAACAGACCGGCCAGCCGCTCCAGATCCTCATCCTCGACCAGCCCGATGGATTCCAGCCGCGCCTTCAGGGCTGCAGGGGCCTCAACCACATCACTGAGCGCCGTCACGCCCGATGGCAGGGAGGGCGGCATGGCGGCGCTGCCGGTCCAGCGGCGAGGCGCGTCCGCGGCAAGGCCCGCTTCCAGATCATCGCCGAGCGCGGCAGCCAGGGCTTTCTCGGTGCCCGGCTTTGCCCGCACCTGCTCCACCAGACCGCCATCGCTGTCACCGGAGGCGACGAGGCGGCGCAAGCTGTCGGCTTCGCGCGACAGTGCTTGTGTTTCAGCCTCGGCTGTACGCAACGCGTCGCGGGCGGCACTGGCGCTTTCGTTGAGCGCGGCGCTGGCCGCTTCTGTATCAGCCAGCTGCGACCGGGCGGCATCTGCCGCTGCATTGGCTTCGGCCAGAGCCGCTTCCAGCGCTTCCAGCCCCGGCCCGTCATCGGCAGGCAGTTCGGCGGCCCGCGCAGCGGCTTCGTCTGCTTCCTGACGCAATGACTCAAACCGGCGGCGGGCATTGTCGCTGTCGCGCCGGGCGGCCTCGCGTGCGGCTTTCACCTCGGCCAGTCTTGCGCTGGCCTGATCGAGCGTGCGTTCGGCCTCGCTGCGCCCGGCGTCTGCTTCGCTCATCGCCGCTTCGGCGCGCGCTTGCAGCTGCGCATCGCCGGCCAGCTCGCCCTGCAGGGTTTTCAGTGATGCCCGCACGCGCTCCAGCGACTGGGTGGCCTCAGCGGACAGCTCGCTTTCGCGCGCCTTGCTGGATGCCAGCTCCTCAAGCCGGGCGTTCAGGCGGGCGATATTGGCTTTGGCCTGATCAATGTCGCGCTCGAGCGTGTCGCGTTCGCGCTCCAGCAGGCGCAGCGCCGCTGATGCCTCCGCCTCGCGCTCACGCAGCGGCCCCACGGCGTTGGTGGCCGCTTCGGCGGCACTGGTCGCTGACGCCGCCACACGCGCGGCCTCTGCGACGAGCACCTCACAGGCTGCAAGGTGCTCGCGCGCGCCTGCCGCTGCCTCGCTGGCTTCCTGCCAGCGGCGCAGCCACAACACGGCTTCCAGTTCGCGGATTTCGGCTGACAGCTTGCGATAGCGGCCCGCCTGGCGAGCCTGCTTTTGCAGGCCTTCATAGCGGCTCTGCAGCGTATCGACGACTTCCTGAAGACGGTCCAGATTCGCTTCCGCCGCATTCAGGCGCAGCTGGGCTTCGTGGCGCCGCGCCCGCAGACCGGCCACGCCAGCGGCTTCTTCCAGTACCCGGCGGCGGTTCTCCGGCTTGGCATTGATCAGTTCGCTGATCTGGCCCTGACGCACGAGGGCAGGCGAGTTCGCGCCGGTGCCGGCATCGGCGAATAGAAGCTGCACGTCTTTGGCGCGCACTTCCTCGCCGTTGATCTTGTAGTCAGAGCCCTTGCCGCGCGCGATGCGCCGGGTGACTTCCAGAATGTCGGCATCGTTGAAACGGGCAGGCGCGCGCCGGTCGGAATTGTCGATTGTCAGGATGGCTTCGGCGCGGTCGCGCGCCGGGCGGGTGGCTGTGCCGGAGAAGATCAACTCTTCCATGCCGCTGCCGCGCAGTGACTTGGCAGACGTGGCCCCCATAACCCAGCGCAGGGCTTCAAGCACGTTGGACTTGCCGCAGCCATTCGGGCCGATAACGCCCGTCAGGCCGGCATCAATGCGCAGCTCTGCCGGATCGACGAAGGACTTGAATCCCGTAACGCGCAGACGGGTGAACTTCACCAGACGTCTCCTGAAACCCGCCTGAAGCCCCGCGCCGCTGCTTTGCAGTCATCCGCTTGCGGCTTCACTATGCCACCAGTTCGCGCGAAGGCTACTCCTCGGCGCGAGACCGGAAATACTCGATGATTCGTGAGAAGCTGTCGCCGGTGAATTGCGCCGGGACGGTGCCCTCCTCGTCCTCGATGGGGGTGTCGCCGGCAAAATAGATGACGCCGGAACCGTCGGGAGCGCGATTGGCCTGGACATTGACGCCGTTGATGATGAAGCTGGGCGTGGCATTGATGCCGTCACGTGCGGCTTGCTGATTGGCCGCGTTGATCGCTTCCACGGCGCTTTCATCGGACATGCAGGCGCGGAATTCCTCGTCAGACAGGCCAGCGGAGCGGGCGATGGTCTGGAATTGCTGGCGGGCCTGGCCACGCTGCGCCGCCATGAAGATAGCCTGCTGCTGCTCGAAGAGCACGTCGATCACATCGAAATAGCGCTCCTCACCCGAGCAACGCGCCAGCATGAAGCCGGCCAGAGCCAGTTCTGCGGAGCCGGTCAGCATCTCGCGGAAGACAAGGCGCAGCGTGCCATCCTCGATATACTGGTTCAAGGTAGGGTAGACGCCGGCATGGAACGCCGCGCAGCCACCGCAGGCGGTCGACGCGTACTCAATCATCACCACAGGTGCGTCGACAGACCCCCGCGCGTAATCGCCTTCGCGCTCGAAGGTGCTGCGGTCATCGGCGGCGCCGGAATTGCCTCCGCAGGCAGAAAGCGCCAGAGCGGTAGCAGCGGCAAATGCTGGGACAAGGGTTCGGGCGAAATCAAAGGCCATGGCAAATGCTCCATTTGGCGGGCGCAATGTGCGGATTTGCAGCAATCTAGCCATAGGGTGCAGCCCAAGGCCAGCGGCGAGGGCAGGAGCGCTTGCGCGGCGCGGGGCGCGTTGTTACTCAGGCCGCTGGTTTTCCTGTCCAGATGGAGTGCGCGTCCCATGTCCGTATCTGAGGACGATGTCCGCCGGATCGCCCGGCTTGCCCGTATCGCCGAACCCAAGGACCGCGTGGCAAAGCTCACCGGCGAACTCAATGGCATCCTCGCATGGGTGGAAATGCTGAACGAGGTGGATGTTGATGGCGTCGAGCCGATGACCACGCCCGTCTCCACGCCTTTACCGCTGCGCGATGACACCGTTACCGATGGGGAAATCCGCGAAAAAGTCCTGAAGAATGCGCCGAAGGCCGAAGAAGGCTTTTTCGTCGTCCCGAAAAGCGTGGAGTAGGCGGGTATGTCCGACATGTTTTCGATGAGCCTGCTCGAAGCCCGCGACGCTCTGGCAAAAGGTGATGCCTCCAGCGCCGAGCTGACCGCAGCCCATGTGAAAGCGGCTGAAGACGCGCAAGGCGCGCTCAACTGCTTCACGGTGATTGATCCCGATCATGCGCTTTCCATGGCAAAGGCCTCCGACGCACGCCGGGCGAAGGGCGAGGCGGGCGTGCTGGAAGGTGTGCCGCTGGTCATCAAGGATCTGTTCGCGGTCAAGGGCGTCGAGACCACCGCCTCCTCCAACATTCTCAAAGGCTTCAAGCCCGAATACGAATCCAGTGTCACGCAAAACCTCTGGAATGAGGGCGCGGTGATGGTGGCGAAATCCTCCATGGACGAGTTCGCCATGGGCTCTTCCAACGAAACCGCTGCCACCGGCCCCGTGGTCAATCCGTGGCGTGCCAAGGGCTCAACCGAGAAGCTGGTGCCGGGTGGCTCTTCGGGAGGGTCTGTGGCCGCGCTCTCTGCCGGGATCGGCTATGGCGCGACCGGCACCGATACGGGCGGCTCCATCCGCCAGCCTGCGGCGTTTACCGGGCTTGTCGGCGTGAAGCCGACCTATGGCCGCTGCTCACGCTGGGGCGTGGTGGCGTTTGCCTCCTCGCTCGATCACCCCGGCGCCTTTGGCAAAACGGTGCGCGACAGTGCGCTGCTGACGCAAACCATGTCGGGCCATGATCCGAAGGATTCCACCAGCTATCCCGGCGCGGTGCCGGACATGCTGGGCGCATGCGACAAGCCGGTCAAAGGCCTGCGCATCGGTGTGCCCAGGGAATACCGCATGGACGGCATGCCCGGCGAGATCGACACGCTCTGGAGCAAGGGCGTGGACTGGCTAAAGGCGCAGGGGTGCGAGATTGTCGACATCTCGCTGCCGATGACGAAATACGCGCTGCCCGCCTATTACATCATCGCGCCGGCCGAAGCCTCCTCCAACCTCGCGCGCTATGACGGCATGCGCTATGGCCTGCGCGTGGATGGCGAGGATCTTATCGACACTTATGAGAAGACGCGCGCAGCCGGGTTCGGTACCGAAGTCCAGCGCCGCATCCTGATTGGCACCTATGTGCTCTCGGCGGGCTATTACGACGCCTATTATGTGAAAGCGCTCAAAGTGCGCCGCCGCATCTATGAGGATTTCCAGGCCGCGTTTGAAAAGGTGGACGCGATCCTGACCCCCACCACGCCGAGTGCCGCCTTCGGCATCGGCTCCAAGTCCAAGGCCGACCCGATCGAGATGTATCTCAACGACATTTTCACGGTGACGGCCAATATCGCCGGTATCCCGGCTATCAGCGTGCCCGCTGGCCTCGACGGGCAAGGCCTGCCGCTTGGCCTGCAGGTGATCACCCCCGCTCTGGACGAGGAAACCATGTTCTCCGTTGCCGCCGCCATCGAGGATGCAGCAGGGTTCACGGCGAAGCCGGAGAGATGGTGGTAGGACCAATGAATCCCACCATCATCCTCATCCCGCTTTGCGGTGTCACCATTCTGGGCGCGGCGATATTGTCCGGCCGGTTCGGCGAGGGCACCGGCCTTCGTGCGATTGGTATCGCCCTGCTTTTGTTTGGCGCAGCCGGCATTGGCACGCTCCTGTTTGCCCGGCGGCTCAAAGTGTGGGTTGATGGCCTGGCGGACAATGCGCGCAAAGCCGATCGGGACAGACCTGAGTGAAAGCCATCTGGTATGAAAAGCAGGGCGCGGCCAGCGATGTGCTGACGCTGGGCGAGCGCGCCGAACCCTTGCCCGGTCCGGGCGAGGTAGCCGTGACGGTTCAGGCGTCTGGCGTAAACCCGTCCGACGTGAAGATACGATCCGGCGCGCGCGGGCCCATGGCAGTCCCGCTGCAGATACCCCATTCCGATGGCGCAGGAGTCATCAAGGCTGTCGGCGAGGGCGTGGATCCGGCGCGGCTGGGCGAGCGCGTCTGGCTGTTCAGCGCGGCCTATAAGCGTTCGGGGGGCACGTGCGCGGAAGTATGCGTGCTGCCCGCAGAGCACGCCATTCCCCTGCCAGACCAGATATCGGTGAAGGCCGGGGCCGCGCTGGGTATTCCGGCGATGACGGCCCATCGGGCGCTGTTCTGCGATGGCGCAGTCGCGGGCAAGACGGTGCTGGTGACCGGCGGGGCGGGCGCGGTCGGTCATAGCGCGATCCAGATCGCCAAATGGGCGGGCGCCGAAAAGATCATCACCACCGTTTCCAGCGCCGCGAAGGCCGCCATCGCCATGGCCGCAGGCGCCGATCACGTGATCAATTACCGCCAGCAGGATGTCGTGGAGGCTGTGCTTGCCGATACCGGCGGTGCAGGCGTCGATCATATTGTCGAGGTTGAGCTGGGCGGTAATTTTGCCCAGTCCGCAAAGCTGATAGCCGAGCACGGCACGCTGGCCTGGTACGGCTCTGAAACCGAACGCGAGCCTGTCTTTCCGGCCTATCCCCTGATGTTCAGGAATGTCAGCTTGCGCGGCATCTTCCTCTACGCAATTACATCGGAACAGCGCGCCAGTGCGGTCGCCGACATCACTAGTGCGCTGGAGGCGGGTCTTTTGCGTCCGCTCATCGATTCGGTCTGGTCTCTGGACGAGACGGTGAAGGCGCACGAGCGCGTGGAGAGCGGCGAGCGCTCCGGCGCGGTCATTGTCCAGCCGGGCGGGGCGTGAGCAAAATCCCTAGCCAAATGCGCGGATGCGCGACATTAAATGCCTTGAACCACCCATCCTTACGAAACGAGCCCTGTCATGCCGCTTGATGATGCCACCCACCGCTACACCCTGCCCGGCGCCACGGGCGACTGGGAGATAGTTGTCGGTCTGGAAGTCCACGCGCAGGTGCAGTCCAACGCCAAGCTGTTTTCCGGTGCCTCCACCGAGTTCGGCGCATCGCCGAACACGCATGTCAGCCTGGTCGATGCGGCGATGCCCGGCATGCTGCCCGTGATCAACAGGCACTGCGTGGAGCAGGCGGTGAAAACCGGCCTTGGCCTGAACGCCCGGATCAACCGGTTCTCGCGTTTTGACCGCAAGAATTACTTCTACCCCGACCTGCCGCAGGGCTATCAGATCAGCCAGTTCCAGTTTCCCATTGTCGGCGAGGGCGAGATCGTGTGCGAGCGCGATGACGGCTCGCGCTTCACGGTGGGCATTGAGCGCCTGCATCTGGAGCAGGATGCCGGTAAGTCGATCCACGATCTCGATCCCGACGCCACCTATGTCGATCTTAACCGCTCCGGAGTGGCGCTGATGGAGATTGTCTCTCGGCCGCATGTGCGCTCGCCCATCGAGGCAGCGGCCTATGTGCGCACGCTGCGCACCATATTGCGCTATCTCGACACCTGTGGCGGCGACATGGAAAAGGGCCAGATGCGCGCGGACGTGAACGTCTCGGTCTGCCGTCCGGGCCAGTATGAAAAGTTCCGCGAGACGGGTGATTTTTCCCATCTGGGCACGCGCTGCGAGATCAAGAACGTCAACTCGCTGCGCTTCATCATGCAGGCTATCGAGTATGAGGCCCGCCGCCAGATCGACATTATCGAAGAGGGCGGCAAGATCGAGCAGCAGACCCGTCTTTTTGACGCCAATACGGGCGTCACGCGGGCGATGCGCTCCAAGGAAGAGGCCCACGATTACCGCTACTTCCCTGATCCGGACCTGCTGCCGCTGGAGCTGGAAGAGAGCTTCGTGGAAACCATCCGCGTGAACCTGCCTGAACTGCCCGAAGCCAAGCGCAAGCGCTTTGTCGAGGTGCTGGGCCTGTCCGAATACGATGCCTCGGTGCTGGTCGCAGACAAGGACCGGGCGGACTATTTCGAGGCGGTGATTGCCAAGGGCGCCGATGGCAAGCTGTCGGCCAACTGGGTCAATAACGAGCTCTTTGGCCGCCTGAACAAGGAAGGCCTGGGGATTACCGACAGCCCGGCCAGCCCGGAGCAGATTGCGGGGCTGGTCGGCCTGATCACGTCGAACGTGATCTCCGGCAAGATCGCCAAGGAGGTCTTCGAGATTGTCTGGACCGAAGGCGGAGACCCGGAGCAAATCGTTGAATCGCGCGGGATGAAGCAGGTCACCGATACCGGCGCCATTGAGAAAGTGGTGGACGAGCTGATCGCGGCCAATCCGGACCAGGCCGAAAAGGTGAAGGTGAAACCGCAAACGCTCGGCTGGTTTGTCGGCCAGGTCATGAAGGCCACGGGCGGCAAGGCCAACCCGCAGGCGGTCAACGAGATTCTGAAGAAAAAGCTGGGAGTGTAATCGTCCGGGACACCGGCGCACGATGTGGACATCGGCACCCGTCTGTGCGTTGCCGCTTGCCGCCGGTGTGGTTGTCCCGGATCTCGCGTGTAACGAGGCCGCGCTGGTTTGGGCCGGTATCCTGCGAAATCCGAGCTTCCATCCCGCGCGCGGCTGATCTGCGGGCTCGAACGGCGCCGGGCAGAGGCTGTATGCAGTCTCTCCCTATTTTTGCCACGCATGGTGTGCATGAATGTCAGGGCAGGGGAGCGCATTGACGCGGCCCGCGCCTTGCAAGAGGTGTGGGGAACACTCGTTACCGAAGCCCCTGCCTTGTCGACAGGGGCACGCCGTTCTGGAGAACGCCATGGCTGCCACGCGGTCTTTTATCATCGCTGCTGTTCTTCTGGTCGCTGCCATCGGCGCGGCCGGGCTGTATATAGCGACACGCCCTTCGGCGGAACCTGAGCCGCAAGCCCCAGCCGAAGCGGGCGAACAAACCGAACGCCAGACGCCGGCCCAGCCTGCCTCCAGTCTCACCCCGCCGAGCTTCGACGTTGTTCGCGTGGATGCGCGCGGTAATGCGGTCATTGCGGGGCGCGGCGCGCCGGGCGCGGAAGTGGCCCTTCTGGTCAATCAGGACGAGTTGACCCGCGCGGCCATTACGCCGGCAGGCGAATGGGTCATCATTCTGCAAAATCCGCTTCCTGCCGGAACGGTGGAGTTGAGCCTGCTGATGCGCACAGCAGACGGGCAGGAAGTGCGTTCCGATCAGGTCGTCGTCGTCTCCGTGCCTGCGTCCCGTGATGAAACACCGCTGGTGGTGCTTGGCCGTCCCGGCGAGGCCAGCCGCGTGCTGCAGGGACCGCAGGACGGCGTGGGCGTCGGACCGCTGGTGCTGGAAACGGTCGATTATGACGAGAATGGATCGGTGATCTTCTCTGGCCGTGCCGAGCCCGGTGCCGGGGTGCGCATCCTCGCAGACGGAGAATTGATCGCCGAAACGCAAGCTGACGAATCCGGCCGCTGGAGCGTAGCGGCCAGCGCCGGTCTTGAACCGGGTGTTTATGATCTTCAGCTCGACCAGCTTGATGAAGACGGCCGGGTAACAGCCGTGATCGCGTTGCCGTTTGAGCGGGCCAGCCGCGAATCCCTTGACCTGGGCGGTGAGCGTGTTGTCGTCCAGCCAGGCAATTCGCTCTGGCGGATCGCGCGCCGCCTTTACGGTGACGGCTTCCAGTACACGGTTATCTATCAGGCAAACCGCAGCCAGATACGTGATCCTGACCTGATTTATCCTGGCCAGGTTCTGACTACGCCGGACGACGAATAAATTACATCTGATTTGCGTTCAAAAGACGTTGTTGTCATTGGCTAATCGGCCTATGGGTTAACCATGGCAACACCCAGCGATGTCGTCAAAACACCCGATGCCCAGCAGCCTGAGGGGCGGCTGGATGAAGCTATTGTCCGTGTTGCACACATCCTTGCCTCGAAGGACATGGCCCGCTGGCGCTTCCGCATGGTGCTGGCCTTCCTTTTCACACTTGTCGCCAAGCTGTTTGCGGTCTCGGCCCCGGTTCTCTTCGGACAGGGCATCAACGCGCTTAGCGAAGGCATCAATACCGGAACCACGGTAGCGTTCTGGGCGTTCGGCGGCGCGTTTATTGCCAATGCACTGGCTCGGTTTGCGGCCAATTCCGCTCCGCAACTGCGCGATTCGCTGTTCTCGCCGGTTTCTCAGGATGCCCAGCGCATCATGGCGCTCAAAGGCTTCCTGCACGTCCAGTCGCTGTCCTTGCGCTATCACCAGACGCGCCGGGCAGGGGCGGTCAACCGCATCATTGACCGCGGGGCAAATGCCGTCGACTTCCTGTTGCGGTTTCTGGTCTTCAACATCGTTCCAGCCATTGTCGAGCTGATCCTGGCGGCCACAGTTGCCGCTATGCTCTATGGCTGGATTTTTGCGGTCATCATTGTCGTGGCGGTTGTCGCTTACGCGCTGGTCACATGGTTCCTGACCGAGTGGCGGGTGAAGCTGCGCCGGCAGATGAACGAGGCCGATAGCGAGGTAAACGCCCGCGCGGTGGACATACTGGCCAATTTCGAAACCGTGAAAGCCTTCGCCGCCGAGCGGCGTGAGGCTGACCGCTATAACGACGCCAAGGGGCGTTACGCCACGGCTGCTGCCAAGTCCGAGCAAAGCCTGAACACGCTCAACATTGTGCAGAGCGCCATCATGAATGGCGGCCTTCTGGCGGTGATGCTGATGGGCGCATTGCTGGCACTGGAAGGGCGTTTGCAGGTCGGCGACGTCGCGGCGCTGACACTGATGCTGATGAGCGTCTATCAGCCGCTCAACATTCTGGGCTTTGCCTACCGGCAGATACGTCAGGCGGCTGTTGATCTCGAGAAATTGTTCCAGACGCTCACGCTGGTGCCGGACGTTCAGGACAAGCCGGCGGCGTCCGACCTTGTTGTCACGGAAGGGGCGATGTCGTTTGAAAATGTCTCCTTCGCCCATGAGGGCCGGTCACGCTCGGTTGAAAATCTCAGCTTTGAGGTGAAGGGCGGAACGTTTGTCGGTATTGCCGGACCGTCCGGCTCGGGCAAGTCGACCACGCTGCGCCTGCTCCTTCGCTTCTTTGACCCTGACAAGGGCCGGGTGTTGATTGACGGTCAGGACATCGCCCATGTGACGCAGGAAAGCCTGCGCAATGCCATGGCACTGGTGCCGCAGGACGTGGTGCTGTTCAACGACACGCTGCGTCAGAACCTGCTCTACGGGCGGCCTGATGCCACCGAGGAGCAACTCTGGAACGCGATTGACCGGGCGCGGCTGCGCCAGTTTGTCGAAGATCTCGAAGAGGGTCTTGAAACCCGTGTCGGTGAACGCGGGCTGAAACTGTCCGGCGGGGAGAAGCAGCGTGTCGGGATTGCCCGCGCGATCCTGAAGGATCCGCCAATCCTGATCCTTGACGAGGCGACATCTGCGCTCGATTCAGAAACCGAAGGCGATGTCCAGGAAGCCCTTGATGAGGTCATGAAGGGGCGCACGGTCATCTCGGTCGCCCACCGGCTGTCGACGATTGCCCGCGCTGACAAGATCTATGTCCTTCATGAAGGCGGTATCGCCGAACAGGGCAGCCATGACGAGCTGACCGCCAGCGGCGGAAAATATGCGGCCATGTGGGATCGCCAGATCAAGGCGGTCGAGGCGGCCCGCAAGATCAGAGCGGCCAATGCGGAGCGTACGCGCGAGCTTTAGCCCGGTACTCTGCATCCGCCCTGCGGACTCTTCAGTCCCTGTCAACACGTTGGCTTTATAGATAAGTCCGTTTGGCAATCGCAGAGGCGCTGTCCATGGGACGTTCCGTACAAACCCGTAACCGGCGGATTTCCTCAAACCGTGTCGGCAGTGTCGACTGGCAGGACGCGATGGAGTCTTTTGCGCTCTATGCGGCTCTGGTGGAGGACGAAGGTGCCCGCGAAGTGCTGATGGATATGGGTGGCGCAGAGATTCTGATTTCCCATTCGGAAGCACCTGAACTGGCACGCATGTTTGCGCGGGAGACCCCTGCGGAGCTCTTGATTGCGATTGTCCGTCCGGCGCACAGCAATGATGCGCGCTTCATCGAAGTGTTTACCGAGGAGCTGGACCGGGCCGGGCGCACGGTGGGCTTGTTTGCGACGCTGGAAGAAGCTGACGCTTTCCTTGTCGCCAACAGAACAGAAGCGCAGGCAGGCGGTGATGATAACGGGGTCAGCGGCTGGTTCAAACGGCTGATCAGCCGGTAGCCGCGCACTCGCAAGTGATGGCCTACGCCGCCTCTATACCTTTCGGTCCGATACGCCATTCTCCCATCGGATGCGGGCTGAAGCGTTTTCCGCTATGACGATAGGCGGTTGCTGCCACCTCATTCTCGCCAAGCGTAATCGCATTGAATGCGGCCTGGCCTTCGCGCAGCCGCGTCGACAGCGTACCCGATGTCAGCGAGAGATATGAGCCGGTCGAGTAGGTCTGCAGATCCGCCGAAGCGCCATGGACGTGTCCTGACAGAACAAGGTGAATGGAGCTGGGTGCTACCAGCGAGCTGGCCTTGATCCCCCGCGCCGTGCGGGTGTGCGCTGGCGCAGTCGCAGGCGGTTTGAACGGGTGGTGGCACACCAGTATACCCAGGCGCTCGCCGATCTCTTCCAGGACAATTTTCAGCTGCGCTGTGTTGATAGAGCCCTCGGCCCAGTTTGAACGAGCCTGCCAGCCGCGCGCGGAATTGAGGCCGGCGGCCCGCCACGGGCCGATATCAACCGGAGCGGCGCGGTCGGAGAAGTATCGCCCGAAGCGCGAGAACGGACGCGAGACGCGCGAGATAGCGTTCAGCAGGGGAGTATCGTGATTGCCGGGGACGACCAGCTGCGGCACATCAAACTGATCAAGCCAGGCGTGCGCGGCCTCAAACTCTGATCGTGCCCCGCGCTGGGTGAGATCACCGCAAATCATAAGCGCATCGGGCGCTTCACTGGCTATCAGCTCGGCAGCGTCCGCGATGGCTGCTGGATTCTCGGAGCCGAAATGCAGATCGGCGAGCTGTATAATACGCATCATGCCTTACGAGCTGTCAGCACTCTGGCTGCCTTCCGGACCAAGGTGAATCGGACATTGCGCGGCAGCGTAACAGGTTCGCCATCAAGTGTGGCCTCAATTCCGGTAGATTCCAGCGCCTCGACGTCAACGATGGACGCGAAGTCGCGCTCGACACCCCAGGCGTTGCGCCAGTCAGCGAGCAAGACGGTCAGCCCCGTATAGGCAAGATCCAGCAGGCCTTCCGGCGCCGTTGCCAGGACGTCAAAGCCCGGCCGGCCGGGGTCCTCGGACAGGAAAATGCCGAGCGCCTGTGCATCGTGCTGCCCGCCTGCATCCGAGTGGTAGCGCATCGGCGTATCCAGGCTGAACGCGTCGGCTTCACCAAACTCCGCGGCGGCCTGAACAAAGGCCGATTTGCGCAACGCCTCACGCGGTCCGGCGAGGCGGGTCAGTCCTCCCAGCAACGCGCCGACATAGAAGCGGTGGCCAGACACTTCACCGGCCGCGATTTCCATTTCCACTGGATCGGCCAGCACGGCCTGAAGACACGAGCCAGGATCAAGGTCGTCGCCGTGAACAAATTTATGCAACATGTTCATCGTGCCGCCAGGGAGAGGCAGGATCGCCGGGTCTTCCGGAGCCAGGGAATTGAGGGCGCAAGCTGTCGTGCCGTCGCCGCCCCAGACGATGATCGCATCGCAGTCCCCGGCGCGGGCGCGCTGGCAGGCCGCCTCGCAGTCCTGATCGACCATCTGAAAGCGCGATTCTATCCCCATATCACTGAGCAGGCGTTCCAGAATCTCCCGGCCATCGGCAGGAACGCTGCCGCCATTGGGATTCAGAACCACACTGACGCGCTTTACCTTGCGGTCAGATGGAGAGATGGGCCGGGCCTGGGAAGTGTCTGTCATGCCGGTCGATAACGCCCTGTTCCAGCGGTGGTTCCGAGTGAACCGGCACTGATTTGCCCGTAGCAGCGCGGCTGGCCGTCTGTCTCTTGACGCTCGCGCGTATGGAAACGCTGGTGACACACAGCGATGTAAGGGAGGCTGCGTTGCGATGGCTCCCCGGGCCGGGCTCGAACCAGCGACAAGCGGATTAACAGTCCGCTGCTCTACCAACTGAGCTACCGGGGAACACTCTCGCAAGCGAGGCGTGGTCTTTAGCAATACGGGTCCGGTCCCGCAAGACGCTTTTGCCGTTAATTCAGCCGCGCCTTCAGACCGGGGCGTGCCGGGCAAAAAAAATCGGGAGCCGTGAGGCTCCCGAAAAGGCATGGGTGGATGGTGGGGTGTCTTCATGGAGAAGACGATCCGACATTAACGATTCGATGGTTAATATCCCGCTAACAAAGGCCGCCCGGTGAGAGAAATGACTCATCGCTCTGACCAGGACCTTAACTCGTGCCTCGCGGTGGCTGCCAAGGTGCGCTAGTGTGTGTTCAACAGACATCACTGACCCGGAGGCTGGCTTATGAACGATGCGGCACAGCATGACAGCGACATGGTGAACGGACGCTATACGAGCTTCTCGTCCTTTTTTCCGTTTTATCTGCGCGAGCACGCCATACCTGCGACGCGCTACTGGCACTTCGTGGGGACTGTGCTGGCGCCGGCCGTTCTGATCTGGGCCCTTGTCACACAGACCTGGTGGGCGCTGCTTCTTGTGCCGGTAACGGGCTATTTTTTTGCCTGGGTCAGTCACGCCTTCATCGAGCGCAACAAGCCGGCGACATTTACGTATCCGCTCTGGTCGCTGATGGGTGATTACAGGATGTTCTGGCTGTGGGTCACCGGCCGGCTTGATTCAGAGTTGGCAAAGGCGGGCGTTACAGACCACCCGCATGCCCGCCAGGGAGCCTGAGCGCTTCACACAGCAATGTTCGCTGGAAGCCGTTTGGAGGCGCCACCCGGAATCGAACCGGGGTACAAGGATTTGCAGTCCTCTGCGTCACCACTCCGCCATGGCGCCTCTGTGTGGTGGGCAAAGAGCTATAGCGAGGCGAGTGGCACGCTGCAACGCGCTTTGCATTGACTGCGCCCACGGTATGCAGCGGCGCTCAGCGCGTGCGTTGCACTTTGGCGCAAGGCCACGATATAAGCGCGCAGCACTGCAACGATGTGAGTGGTCATCCCATGAGTGATCTCGAAGACGCCCGGCGGAAGATGGTTGCTTCCCAGGTTCGCCCGGCCGATGTGACCGACCGGCGTTTGCAGGACGCCATGCTGGCCATCCCGCGTGAACGCTTCCTTCCCCGTTCCATGGCCGGTTCGGCCTATGCCGACATGGAGGTCGACCTGGGCGAGGGGCGGCGTTTCATGCGCCCGCGCGATTTTGCAAAACTCGTGCAGGCACTCGCGGTGAAATCAGGTGACCTGGTTCTCGATCTCGCTTGCGCCCGCGGATACTCCACCGCAATCCTGTCGCGCCTGTGCGAAACCGTTATCGGTATCGAGAGCAACAAGGCGTTCGCCTCGAAAGCCGAAGGCGCGTTGAGCGATGTCGGCGCAGACAATGCCGTTATTGTGACCGGCGATGTGAAAAAAGGTGCGCCGGAACAGGGCCCGTTCGACGTTATACTGGTGAATGGCGCGGTAGAGGTAGTGCCCGATGCCTGGCTGGACCAGATCGCCGAAGGTGGCCGGATGGCCGTCATCGTGCGTGAACGAGGCGTGGGCCGGGCAAGACTGTTCACCCGCCACGGCGGTGTTGTTGGCAGCCGCGATGTCTTCGATTCGATGACGTCGGTTCTGCCGGGTTTCGAACGTGAGCCCGAATTCTCGCTGTAGAAAAAGTGAACAGTGTTCACTTTTTCCTTGGCTTCGTGCTTCCGGGGATGGAATTTGAGGGCGCAGCGCCCATGTATACGGGGCCGGGGTTGGCCGAGAGCCGGGAGAGGGATTCATGAAATTTCCAATAGCCGCAATGCTGGCCGCTGGTCTTGGGATAGCCACGCTGGCAACGGCGGCGGGTGCGCAATCGCTTGAAGAGTCGCTGGAAGCAGCTTACCGGACCAATCCGGTGCTGGCCGCCGAGCGCGCGCGCTTGCGTCAGACCAGCGAAGGTGTGGTTCAGGCGCGCTCTGCGCGGCTGCCGTCCCTGTCGGCAAGCGCGGGCGTTTCAGATGGCGATAGCTGGGGGCCGGGAGCCGGCGCCGGAGCGGGTAGCGGGAGTGGCGGAGACGTCAATTATTCCGTCAGCGCCAGCCAGAGCCTGTATTCGGGGGGCAGTATAGACGCATCGGTGAACCAGGCGCTTGCCCGTATCGAGGCAGCCCGCTGGGGTCTGGTCAGCACGGAGCAGGATGTTCTCCTGTCTGCCATCTCGGCCCATCTTGATGTCGTGCGAGACACCGCCATCGTTGAAATCCGGCGCAATAATGTGGACGTGCTGTCGGAACAATTGCGCGCCGCGCGAGACCGGTTCGAGGTCGGAGAAATTACCCGTACGGACGTGGCCCAGGCCGAAGCGCGCGTATCGGGTGCCCAGGCCCAGCTCTCTGCCGCGCAGGCAACGCTGGCGGCTTCTCGCGCAGGTTATGAGCGTGTGACGGGTATCGCGCCGCTGGACGTGGAACAGCCTGAAACCATGCCGGACGTTCCAGAAACGCTCGCAATCGCCGCTGATGCTGCGTTGTCCAACAACCCGCAGCTTATGTCTGCCCTGTTCAGCGAGGAAGCGGCGCAGGCCGGTATTGATGTGGCCCGGTCGGCGCTGCGCCCTGACCTGTCTCTGTCTGCGTCTGCCTCTGAATCGCGCGAGTCGGATTTCACAGGCCGTGGCCGCGGTTCGGTAACGGTTGGCGCACGGGTGTCGGTGCCGATTTTCACCGGCGGCCTGAACGAATCGCGTGTCCGTCAGGCGGTCGCCGCTGCCGACGAATCGCGTCTGCAGGTGCTTAATGTCCGCCGTGTCGTGACCGAGGGCATTTCCAATGCGTGGAACAGCTATCTCGCCGCCGAGGCCGTGATCCTGTCGAGCCGCGAGGCCGTGCGCGCCAACGAAATTGCCTTTGAAGGTGTGCGTCAGGAAGCCCTTGTGGGTCTTCGCACCACGCTGGATGTGCTCAACGCCGAGCAGGAATTGCTCAATTCCAGACTGGAACTTGTCAGCGCGGAGCGCGATTTTCAGGTGGCGGCATATGCGCTGCTGCAGGCCATGGGGCGGCTGACCGCCGTGCAGGTCGGACTGGAGCCCTATGAGGAAGCCAGCGCGGGTGCAGATGACGGGTTCTGGCCTAACTTCCCCTTAACGGGCGGTAATTAGGGTATTTCCTGCACAAGCAGTGCTGGACATCCCGGCTAGGGCATTACAAGCTTGGCTAAACCCCAAGCTAACCCCTCGCGACCATCCGAAGGACCGGATCCATGGCCCAGAGTAACGCAGAACAAGAACCGACCATGGAGGAAATTCTGGCCTCCATCCGGCGGATCATCAACGAAGATGACGAGCCGCAGGCCGATGCGGCGCCCGCCGAGGCTCAGCCCGCGCCCGAACCGGAAGCTGCCGCCGAGCCGGAGCCCGAGCCTGAGCCGGAGTTTCATGCGGAGCCGGAAGATGCAGGCGCCGACGATGATGTTCTTGAACTGACCGACCGGGTCGAGGACGAGGGCGAGGGCACCTCGCCCATGGCCATTGCCGACGATCTGATGATTGTCGACCGCGAAGACGAAACCGAGGCTGAAGCCCAGCCCCAGCCTGAGCCGGAACCTGCACCTGAACCGGAGCCCGTTATGGCCGAAGCGCCGAAGCCTGCGCCCTCACCGGCGCCTGCCGAAGACGATGACAGCCTGCTGGCGGAGCCTGCTGCCAGTGCGGCCGCAGGTGCGTTCGCCGCTCTGACCGAGAATTTGCGGGTCAGCAGCGATAATGGTCAGACCCTTGAAGGGATTGTCCGCGAGCTGATGCGCCCGATGCTCAAGCAGTGGCTCGACGAGAACCTGCCTTCCATCGTCGAGGCCAAGGTCCAGGAAGAAATAGAGCGCGTGGCGCGCCGCCGCCGCTAGACTGACATTCAGTGACATAACCAGGTTGATACTGGTGTGCCAGGCAGACGCCCCTTACAAGAGGGGCGTCTGTTTTGTGTGTGGGGCATTGCCGGTTGCGCGATTTCGAGAGTATCTGGGAGGAAATTGAGCCTTGGCTTGCCGGGCTCGAAACGCGCCGCAAGGCGGCCGTGCGGCGGCTGCTGATCGGCATCGCCTGCGCGGTTGTCGCGGCGCCTGTTGTCATCGCTCTGGGCTTTGCTGCGAGTATTCCCTTTCCGTTTACGATGATGGCCGGGGTGATTACCGCCTTCGGTATCATCGCCATGGCCGCTGCGCCCCTGAACGACCTTCGAACCGAGGTTAAGCACGGTCTTAACAATCGCCTGGCGGACGCCTTCTCGCTGGGTTATCTGCCGCAGCCCGGCAGCCCGGCGCGGTTCGACAGTTTCCGGGCCCACGGCCTGATCCCTCATTCCGACAAACAGGCGTTCGAGGACCATTTTTCCGGTGAAGCCCATGGCGCAGATTTCGAGCTGTACGAGGCAGAGCTCAAGCAGCGCCGCCGGAGCAAGAAGCGCACCTACTACGTCACCGTGTTTCGCGGCGTACTGATCCGGATTGCCTTCCCGCGCACTATTGAAGGCGTCACGCTGATCACCCGCGACAAGGGCATATTCAATGCACTGGAGGCGCTTGGCCGGTCGGCAGGATCGAAAAAGCTTGAGCGGATCGGGCTGGTCGATCCGAAATTCGAACGAATTTTCGAGGTTTACGGCACCGATCAGGTGATGGCGCGCTATCTGATGACGCCCACTTTCATGGAGCGCGTGCTGGATCTGGAGCGGGCGCTCAAAGGCAAGAATGTGCGCGGCGTGTTCGATGAAGGTCTGGCCGAGGGCTTCGGCAAGGGCGAGCTGTTGCTGGCCGCCGAGACAGGCAATCTGTTTGAGCCCGGTTCGCTGTTCAATCAGCTCAATGTCCGCGAAAGAGTGGAGACGCTTTACCGCGATTTCGAGCTGATCGAGCAGATCATTGCGCTGGTGCTGGCACCGGCAGACAAGCCGGAATGGATGGGCGAAGTACCACCAGCCTAAAGATCAAAAATACCCACGACCGGCACATGGTCGGAGGCCTTCTCCTTGCCCCGCACATCCTTGTGTATCTCCACGCCCGTCAGCCGGTCGGCTGCCTGGGGCGAGAGCAGGAGATGGTCGATGCGGATGCCGTTATTCTTCGGCCAGGCACCGGCCTGATAATCCCAGAAGGTGTATTGATGCGCGCGTCCGTCAATGTGCTGGAAGGCTTCGGTCAGGCCCAGCCATTGCAAGGCGAAGAACGCGTCGCGGCTGGCGGGCAGGGTCAGTGCATCCCCCTCCCACGCAGCGGGGTCATGCACATCGGCGTCGCGCGGAATGATGTTGTAGTCGCCGGCCAGAATGAGCGGTTCTTCATATGCCAGAAGCGTTGCTGCGTGCGCATGCAGACGCGCCATCCACTCCAGCTTGTAATCGTATTTGGGGCCCGGTGCCGGATTGCCGTTGGGCAGGTAGATACTGGCCACGCGCACCGGGCCGTTGGGCGCACTGACTACCGCTTCGATATAACGGGCCTGTTCCTCCCCGCCATCGCCGCCGGGCAGGGCGCGCTGCGCCACTTCCTCTATCGGGAAGCGAGACAGCAAGGCGACGCCGTTATAGCTCTTCTGGCCAACCGTCTCGACATTATAGCCAAGCCGCTCGATCTCCTCGCGCGGGAAGCCTTCGTCCTGGCATTTGATCTCCTGAAGGCAGGCAATGTCCGGCTTGGCCTCTCCCAGCCATTCCAGCACGTTGGGCAGGCGCGCCTTGATGGAGTTCACATTCCAGGTCGCGATGGAGAGAGTCATGCTAGACTGCTTTCGTAAAAGGGATGACTGGGGCCGGAGATGAGCGAAGACCCGGATCACATTTCGGCCGGCAGCGGGCGCGACCGGCGCATCACCTTTCTAGCAGTGATCACCCTCATTCTGGCAAGTGCCGCGTCACTGGTGGCAGCGCTGTTCGGAGCCGCGACATGGGGCGCATCCCTGATGACCTATGCTGGCGCGTTGGAAAGCGGTGCGCACCCGGCGCTGATGCGCGCCGTGCTTGCCTTGCTTATGGCCGGGCCATTCGTGGCCGGAGGCGGATTGCTGATCGGCTGGATCGTGTTCTGGACACGCCGTCCGGGTGCGGGCGTGATGTGGGTCATCCTGCCCTCGCTTATCTGGGCGGGCCTGTTGCTGGCCTATATGTGGGCGATTTCCAGCTTCTGTGACGGGCAGTTTACCTGCGGGGCGTAGATACGCACTTCCACTAATGCGTTCCACCGGCGAAAGCCGGTGCCCAGAAATCAAAAACTCTGGGTTCCAGATAGCGGCTTCGCCGCTTCTCGAATGACGAGGGCGAGGGAAGCGTGAAACTAAAACCCCTCGAACACCGCAAACTCGTCCACATCGGCCCGGCGGGTACGAAGCTGGTTCACTTTGGCGGCGGGGTCTGCATGACCCAGCGCCAGCCCGCAATAGACGATCTGCGGCTTTTCGATGCCCAGCGCCTGCGCCACCGTGCCGGCCTGGGGAGTCCATGCCTCCTGCATGCAGGTGGCCAGGCCCTTGGATTCGGCGGCAAGACAAAAGCTCATCATGAACATGCCCAGATGGGCCCACTGATTGGGGTTCATGCGCTCGTCTATTGAGAAGAAGACGCCGACCGGCGCGCCGAAGAACTGGTAGTTGGCCATCAGGTGAGACAGGCGCGCGCCCTTGTCCTCGCGGGGTATGCCGAGCAGCTCGTACATGTCTTCGCCCACCTGGAAGCGGCGTGAGCGATACGGCTCCCACAGGCTTTCCGGGTAAACCGGGAAAGCGGATTCGTTGGCGAACGGGTCGGTGGATAGCTTCTTCTGCACGGCATCGATCACGCGCTGGCGGGCCTCGCCGGTGACAACATGCACCTGCCAGGGCTGCAGATTGCCGCCGGAGGCGGACCAGCGCGCGGCTTCCAGCAGTTCGCGCACCTCCGCCTCGCTGACGGGCGTATCCAGAAAGGCGCGCGTGGAAATGCGGCGCTTGAGAGCGTCGATAACGTCCATGAGAGTCCCCCGCCGAAGTATGAAGGTCAGATCGAAAAGCTCGTCCCGCAGCCGCATGCTGCGGTGGCGTTCGGATTATGAATGCGGAAGGACGCGCCGATGAGCTCGTCCACATAGTCGATTTGCGACCCTTTGAGGAAATCCACGCTCATCTCGTCGATCAGCACGGTCGCGCCGTCGCGCTCGATGGCCAGATCATCGTCTGCCCGGTCGGTTTCCAGATCGAACTGGTAGGAGAAGCCGGAACACCCGCCGCCAATCACTGATACGCGCAGGAAGTTCTTGTCCTGACCTTTCAGTATTTCGCGGATCTGGCGGGCCGCGGTCTCCGAGAGGCTGATCTGTGGTTCGGTCATGGCGTTCAACGGTTCCCGATTGGCCTTGCACCCGATATATGGACGTAGAGGGCCGCCGATGGAAGGGCGGCCGGTGAAGGAGCTATGTCTGATGGTGTTTAACCGCGCGCCCTATGCCTGTGATCCGGCGAACACGCGCGGGCGTCTGCATCCGCAGGCCGAAAGCGCCACGCGCTCGGCCTTTCAGCGCGACCGAGACCGCATCATCCACTCCACCGCCTTCCGGCGCCTCAAGGAAAAGACGCAAGTTTTCGTTGCCCATGAGGGCGACCATTTCCGCACCCGCCTGACCCATTCGCTGGAAGTATCCCAGATTGCCCGCACGCTGGCGCGCGCGCTTCAGGTGGATGAAGACCTCGCTGAAGCGGCCGCGCTCGCCCATGATCTGGGCCATCCGCCCTTCGGTCATTCCGGCGAGGACGGGCTTGCCGAGGCGATGAAGAGTTTTGGCGGGTTTGACCATAATGCTCAGACCTTGCGCGTGATTACGCTGCTGGAGCGGCGCTATCCTGAATTTGACGGGCTCAATCTCGCCTGGGAGACGCTTGAAGGTGTGGTCAAGCATAACGGCCCGCTGATGAAGCCGGGCGACGATCCGGCAACCCTGCCCTGGGGCTTTACGGCCTATGAGGACTGGCGTGCGCTGGAGCTGCACACCCACTCCTCGGTCGAGGCGCAAATCGCGGCGCTGTCAGACGATATCGCCTACAATAATCATGATATTGATGACGGTCTGCGTGCGGGGATATTGCAGCTCGACGAGGTGATGGAATTGCCGATGGTCGGCGATGTGTTCCGCGCCGTGCGCGATCAGTACCCTGATATCGGCACCAGCCTGACGATCCACGAGGCGATCCGCCGCCTGATCGGGCTGATGGTCAATGATGTGCTGGAGGAAACCCGCCAGCGTCTGGCGGCGTCACGCGTTGACAGTCCCGAAGCGGTGCGGGCGCTGGACCACCCGGTCGTCAGCTTCTCCGAAGCCATGCTGGTGCAGCTGTCAGCGGTGCGCCGCTTCCTCTACGCAAACATGTATCTGCACTACAAGGTCAAGCGCGCCAAGGAGAAGGGCAAGCGCATTGCCTCGGAGCTGTTTGGCGCTTTCCTTGACGACCCGGCCCTGCTGCCTACCGAGTTCCAGCGCAAGGCCGATGCGCCGGGCAGCCCCGTCACGGCGCGGGTGGTTTGTGACTATATTGCGGGGATGACAGACCGCTACGCCATCGACCAGCACCGCCAGCTTTTCCATGTGGAGGCCTGGCGCTGATTTTTTTTGTGGAGTGCGGGTGCCTGCCATCGCGCATCAAGGCGTGCATCTTGATACTCTGTTAACCAGCGGCGCGTGCACTGATTCGCGTCAACCGCCACTAACGGAAAAGCCATGCCCTCACGGGACCGAAATTCGACCGATTATGAACCGGACGACTACGATACGTTCGATGCGCGCGATGACGGGCAAGGGCGGCGTGGACCGATCCTGCTGCTGGCTGCGGCCATCGTGCTCGTGCTGTTCCTGGGCGTAGTCTGGAGCGCGTATAATCTGGGGGTTCGCGAACGCAACACCGCGCCCATCCTGACAGCTGACAGTGAGCCATGGCGGGTTGAACCGGATGATCCTGGCGGGTTTGAAACGCCCGGACAGGATATTGAAGCCTATGGGCTGCGCGAGCGTGACGGTCCCGATACGGTCGAGATTGAGCCGTCCGTGCGTCCGGGTCCCGAAGAACCGGTGGAAGAGCCGCAGCGGCCCTCCCTGACCGTAGAAGCCGACGACATTGACCGGCTGGGTGATACATCGCCGGACGATGGTCAGGACGTTCAGGATGTTCCTGAAGAGCAAGGCCAGCCAAGCGGACGTGACGCCGGGCAGTCAACGTCGCAGGAGGCCGATGCGCCTGAAGAAACTGCGCCGGCCGAACAGCCGCGCCAGCAGCCCGGGTCTGAACCCGAACCTGAAGGTGAACCTGAATCGGCACCAGAGCCGCGTCCGGCCCTGCCAGCGGCCAGCGCGGATGGCAATTTCGTGGTCCAGATTGCAGCGTTCCGGACTATCGAAGAGGCCGAGGAGGCCTGGATCGCCTACGTAACCCGCTTCCCGGACCTGTCCGCCGGGCGCAGCCCTTCCATCGTGGAGGCCAATCTGGGCGCGCGCGGCGTGTATCACCGGCTGCGGATTGCCGCGTTTGAAACGCGCGATGACGCCTCGCGCTATTGCCAGACCCTGTCCTCCCGCGGGCAGGATTGCCTAGTGGCAGCCAGATGAGCGTGACAGCGGCCATTTACGGCCTGTCTGGCGAACGTCTGACAGCGCACGAAAAGGCGTTTTTCCGCGACGCCGATCCGTGGGGCTTCATTCTATTCGCGCGCAATATCGACCGGCCAAAGCAGATCACCCGCCTGACCGGCGAGCTGCGCGACTGTGTGGGCCGCGACGCACCTATCTTTATCGATCAGGAAGGTGGACGCGTTCAGCGGCTGAAAGCCCCGCTGTGGCGTGCGGCTCCACCTGCCGCGCGTTTTGGCGAGCTATGGGACCGCGAGCCTGAGCTGGCGCTTGAGGCCGTGCGTCAGAACCATCGCCTGCTGGCGCAGGAACTGCGCGATCTGGGCATTGATTGCGATTGTGCGCCCGTGGTCGATCTCGCCATTCCCGGCGCTGACGCCGTGATCGGGGACCGTGCCTTTCATGCGCAACCAGCACCCGTCGCCGAGATGGCGCGCGCGGCGCTGGCCGGTCTGAAAGATCAGGGCGTTGCCGGCGTGATCAAACATATTCCGGGGCATGGCCGCGCGGATGCCGACAGCCATTACGCGCTGCCAGTAGTGCGCGAGGATCACGAGACCTTGCACGATACCGACTTTGCCGCCTTCAAGGGTGTGGCCGACGCCGCTGCCGTGGCGATGACGGCCCATGTCGTGTTCGAGGCGATAGACCCCGAGCATTGCGCGACCCTCTCAAAAGACGTGATCACGCAGATCATCAGAGGCGAAATGGGCTTTGATGGCCTTCTGATGAGTGATGACCTCTCCATGAAGGCGCTTTCGGGCACGCTTCGCCAGCGCGGAGAACGCGCACTCAAAGCCGGATGCGATATGCTGCTTCACTGCAATGGCGAGCATGCGGAAATGCGCGCGGTGGCTCACGCCGCTATCCGTCTGGACGGCAAGGCGCTCGAGCGGGCTAATGCCGCAAGCGAGGCGCGTGGCACCGCGCAAGAGCTGGATGTCGCCGCCACCAATGACGCGATGGCGCGCTGCTTTACCGAGGCTGGTCTGGAGGCGCCTGCGCCATGAGCGACCTCTTCGAGGAAGATGTCCGCTTTGAAGCGGCCAGCGACGCCGAGGAAACCGGCAGCGCGCTCATCCTCGACATCGAGGGATGGGAAGGTCCGCTGCACCTGCTCTTGCATCTGGCGCGCAAGAACAAGGTTGATCTGGCGAAAATTTCCATCCTCGCCCTGGCCGAACAGTATCTCGTCTTCATCGAGCAGGCGCGCGAGAAGCGCCTTGATATTGCAGCAGAATACCTCGTCATGGCGGCCTGGCTCGCCTATCTGAAATCGCGTCTTCTGCTGCCGAAACCGCGCCCGGAGAGTGACGAGCCGGAACCGGAAATGATGGCCGCCGCGCTGGCCTTCCGGCTAATGCGTCTTGACGCGATGCGTGCGGGAGGAGAGGCGCTGTATGAGCGCCAGCTTCTCAAGCGCGATGTATTCGAGCGCGGTGCGCCCGAGGGCGTGCGGTCCATCCGCGCCCCGCAGTACGAGGCCAGCCTGTTTGACCTGCTCAAAGCCTATGCCGGCACGCGCGAGAAGTTTGCCTTTTCCACCTATGAGCCGGAAAAGCCGAAGGTCTACAGCCTTGAAGTGGCGCGCGCGCGTCTCAGCCTGCTGGCAAAGCGCCTGACGGGCTGGGAGCGGCTGGATAGCCTGCTGCCCGGCGATGACGAGCTGGGGCCGGATGCTCCGCCGCCTGCCTCGCTGATGGCGTCATCGCTGCTGGCAGCGCTGGAAATCACCAAGGATGGTGAAGCGGCGCTGCGCCAGGAAGCTGTCTACGGGCCGATCTGGATGCGCGGGCAGGAGGGGCGCTCATGAGCGATCCGATTGCTGAAGCCATTGCCCGCCTGCGCGCCCGTCAGGGGCCACAGGGCGATGCGGCTGTGTCGCCGCACGCGGAGCCTTCCGTGCAGGCGGTGCGGATGGCCGAAGCGCTCCTGTTTGCCGCGGCCGAACCGCTGGATGCCGAGACACTCGCCGCGCGCCTGCCTGCAGGGACGGATATTCCCGCCACGATTGCCCGCTTGCAGGAAAAATACGCTGAAGCAGGCGTGCGAATAAGCGAGGTGGGTGGACGCTGGCGGTTTGAGACTGCGCCGGATCTGGCTTATCTGCTGGCCGAGATCCGCGAGGAACCGAAAAAGCTGTCTCAGGCCGCCCTCGAAACATTGTCCATTATTGCCTATCACCAGCCGGTCACCCGCGCCGAGATCGAGGAAATACGCGGCGTTGCCGTATCCAAGGGCACGATCGACCTGCTTTTCGAGCTCAAATGGATACGCCTGCGCGGACGGCGGCGCAGTCCGGGCCGGCCGGTCACCTTCGGCACCACTGACGCATTCCTCGAGTATTTCGGCCTCGCGGCTATTACCGATCTGCCGGGGCTGGGTGATCTGAAAGCCGCGGGCCTGTTGTCCTCGCGCCTGCCGGCCAATTTCGACATTCCAGACCCTGCGCGTATCGGCGATGATGAAGACCCGTTCGACGATGAGGACAGCGCACACTTCCATCTCGATTTCCTGGAAGGCGCAGAGGAGGAGCGCGAGGAGTAGGGGGCCGCGGCCACCTGAATCCGCCATTGGACCCTTGCGCCATTATCCTCTACGGGTATAGGCCAGTTGCCAGAACGGCATTCCCGCACGGAGAGCGCATATGGGACCGCATTGGAGCGTCTTTCTCATCGTTGGCATTCTCGTGCTCGTCCTGTTTGGCGGGCGCGGACGCATCTCGTCCATGATGGGCGATTTCGCCAAGGGCATCACGGCCTTCCGCAAGGGTCTGAAAGATGACAGCAAGGATGAGAGCGAGGGCGATGATGCGTCGCGCCCCACCGCCAGCATCTCTGCCGAGTCGCGCGAAGACGAGCGGACCGGCTCTTAAGCCCGCCAGGAGCTTAGCCCCATGAATCCCGGCTTTGGCGCTGCCGAGCTCATCATCATCGTGATCCTGGCTCTTGTGGTCGTGGGACCCAAGGACCTGCCATTGATGATGCGCAAGGCCGGGCGCTTTATCGGCCAGATGCGCTCCATGGCGCGCGATTTCCAGAACAGCTTTGACGAGTTGGGCCGTGAGGCCGAAATGGCCGAGCTGAAAAAGGAAATCGAAGCGCTCAAGAACGCCAATCCGGTTTCGCAAGTGACTGACGAGTTGCGCGCCGCCGAGGCCGATCTGAAACGCTCCGCCCTCGACAAGCCCCACCCGCGCGCCGCCAAGCCGGCACAGCCGCCGCTGGGTAATGAGGACATGTTGCCGCTGAAGTCCGGCACAGACACAAAGCCTCCTGCGCCGTCTTCAAAAGCCACGCAGGATTAGGTGATGGCGGCCAAGGAAAAGCTGGCAGGGCCGGACGAACCGGCGGCAGACGACGAGGTGGAAGCCTCGCGCGCGCCGCTGATGGAGCATCTCACCGAATTGCGCACCCGGCTGATCTGGATACTGGGAGCGGTGGCGGTGGGTTTCATCCTGTGCTTCTCGTTCGCCGAATGGATCTATAATGTCCTTCTGGTCCCGTTCGAGGACGCAGCACGCCAGATCCGCGGCGAGGATTTGCAGCTCCAGCTCATCTTTACCGGTCCGCTGGAGTTCTTCTTCGTCAAGCTTAAGCTGGCCCTGTTCGGCGCGATCATCGTGGCCTTCCCGATGATTGCCTATCAGGTCTGGGCGTTTGTGCGCCCCGGTCTTTACAAGAATGAGCGCCTGGCCTTTGCGCCCTTCCTCATCGCCTCGCCCATCCTCTTCGCGACGGGGGTGGCGTTCGTCTATTATTTCATCCTGCCCTTCGTGATGGGTTTTGCGCTGGGTCAGGAGCAGATCGGCAATGAGGAGCGCTCATCCATTCAGCTCCTGCCGCGCGTGTCTGAGTATCTCAATCTGGTCACCACCCTGATCCTCGCGTTCGGCATTTCCTTCCAGCTGCCCGTCCTGCTTTCTCTTCTGGGCAAGGTCGGGATCATCAATTCCGGGCAGCTCATCCGCTTCTGGAAATTTGCGCTGGTAGGCATCGCCATTTTCGCCGGTTTCGTGACCCCGCCGGACCCGATCAGCCAGATATTCCTCGGCGCAGCCATGTTCGGCCTTTACGGGCTTTCCATTCTGGCAGTGAAGCTGGTCGAACCGAAGGTGGAGGAGGGGTAGGGGTTTTTGTCTCTTCGCCTCGTCGCTCCTGCTTGAGGCAGTAGCCCAGAATTCATTGGCTTTTCCGCCGGGGTCCCGGCCCCCGAGCCGGGACCCATGGGGATATTCAATGGCCGCAAACATGGATCCCGGGTCAAGCCCGGGAACCCGGCTTTATCCTTGTGGCCTCTGACGGGGCCGAACTGGCGCATCGGCGCGCAGCCCGGATGGGCGGAACGTCACCAAGATCCTAGAGCGCCCGCCAGCCGATATCGCGCCGGTAGACGCCTTGCGGCCAGTCGATCTGGTCAATGGCCGCATAGGCCCGGTCCACCGCTTCGCGCAAGCTCTCGCCGGTCGCCGTCACGTTCAGCACGCGCCCGCCATTGGCGATGAAATTGCCGTCTGCGTCTAGCGCCGTCCCGGCGTGGAAGATCATCACCTCTTCGCCATGGCCGGCATGGTGCAGGTTCCTGATCACCGCCCCCTTCTCTGGCGTGCCGGGATAGCCGGGCGCGGCGATCACCACGGTCACGGCAGGCTTGGGGTTGGCCTCGACAGGAAGAAGCTGGGTAAATTCGCGCGCGCGCATGCCGCCGGTAGAGCAGGCAAGCAGGGCCGGGACGATGTCGGCCTCCATCTGCATCATCAGCACCTGGCATTCAGGGTCGCCAAAGCGGCAGTTGAACTCGACGACCTTGGGGCCATCCGGCGTCACCATGACACCGATATAGAGCACGCCGCGATAGGGCATGCCATCGCCCGCCATGCCGCGCAGCATCGGCACGGTGATCTCGTCCTCGACGCGCTGCATGAGCGCGGGCGTCATCACCGGCGCGGGGGCATAGGCGCCCATCCCGCCGGTATTGGGGCCGGTATCGCCATCACCGATGCGCTTGTGGTCCTGCGCAGGCGGGAGGGTGAGAAAATTGATGCCGTCGGTCAGGACGAAGATGGAGGCTTCCTCGCCCTCCATGAATTCCTCGATGATGATCTCCGAGGAGGCATCGCCAAACCTGCCAGAGAGCATGTCGGCCAGCTCGGCGTCGGCTTCCTCGCGGGTCGCGGCAATCACCACGCCCTTGCCGGCGGCAAGGCCATCGGCTTTGAGCACGAAGGGAGCCTCAAGCGTATCCAGGAAAGCCTTGGCGGCGGCGAGCTCTGTGAACCGGCCATAGCGCGCGGTAGGCACGCCATAGGCGGCCATGCGGTCCTTGGCAAAACCCTTGGAGGCTTCCAGCTGGGCAGCCGCCTGTGACGGCCCGAATACGTCAAACCCGCGTGCGCGTAAGTAATCGGCCAACCCCTTGGCCAGCGGCGCTTCGGGGCCGACTACGATCAGGTCAGGCTCCAGTTGCAGGGCGAGCTTTATCAGAGCATCCACATCGTCGGCGGCGACATCAAAGCACGGGCCCAAAAGGTCCATGGCCGGACTGCCGGGCGCACACCAGATCGTGTCGACGAGCGGGCTCTGCGCGATTTTCCAGGCCAGCGCATGCTCGCGCCCGCCCGAGCCGATAATCAGAATGTTCATGGCCGGTCCTGTTACGGTTAGCAGCGCCGTGTCTTAGCGGCGGTGCGCACGGTTTGTCGACCATGGCGGCGCATCCGCGCTAGGTTGGGGACACGCCGACTCACCCGGACCCTTGATGACCGATCTAGCCAACACGCCCGAATACTCCGTCTCCGATCTTGCCCGCGCGCTCAAACGCACGGTGGAGACAGAGTACGGCCATGTACGCGTGCGCGGGGAACTCGGCCGGGTGACCATCCCCAAATCGGGCCACATGTATCTCGACCTGAAAGACGCCGAAGCCGTCATTGACGGGGTGATGTGGAAAGGCGTGGTCGCGGGGCTTTCCTTCCGCCCTGAAGAGGGGCTGGAGGTGATCTGCGAGGGGCGGCTCTCCACCTTCCCCGGCCGGTCCAAATACCAGATCATCATTGAGCGTATGGAGCCCGCGGGCGCGGGCGCGCTGATGGCGCTGCTCGAAGAGCGCAAGCGCAAGCTGGCGGGCGAAGGCCTGTTCGCGCCCGAACGCAAGCGCGCCATCCCCTATCTGCCGCGCGTGGTCGGCGTGGTGACATCGCCCACCGGCGCGGTGATCCGCGATATTCTTCATCGGCTGGATGACCGGTTTCCGGTGCATGTGCTGATCTGGCCGGTCCTGGTGCAGGGCGAGGGGGCTGCTGCCCAGATCGCTGCCGGCATTGAAGGTTTCAACGCGCTTGAACCCGGCGGGCCGGTGCCGCGCCCGGACGTGCTGATCGTTGCGCGCGGCGGCGGCTCTGTAGAGGATCTGTGGGCGTTCAACGAGGAGATAGTGGTGCGCGCGGCGGCGGGCTCGGAGATTCCACTGATCTCCGCGGTCGGCCACGAGACCGATACCACGCTGATCGATTTTGCGTCCGACCGGCGCGCGCCGACGCCCACAGGCGCCGCAGAAATCGCCGTGCCGGTACGCCGCGAACTGCTGGAGCGCATCGAGGGCGCGCGCGGGCGTTTGTCCGGGGCCTTGATGCGCACGGTCCAGCGCAAGGAGTCCGATCTGCGCTCCGCCTCGCGCGGCTTGCCCCGCCCGGAAAGCTTGCTGGGCGATGCGCGCCAGCGGCTCGATTATGCCCACGAAGCGCTCGTGCGCGGGCTGACGCTGGGCATTGAGCGGCGGCGCGGCACGCTGGAGCGCCTGTCGGTGCAGCTGCGTCCGCTGGCGCTCAAACGCGAAATCACCGAACGCCGCCAGAGGCTCGCACAGGCCGGTGAACGCATGCGCGCGGCCAAGCTGCGAAGGCTTGGCGATGATGGCCGCAGGCTGGCGGCGCTGACCTCCACGCTTGAGGCGCTCTCTTATCATAATGTCCTCAAGCGCGGTTACGCGATCATCGAGGATGCGAGCGGAAAGCTGGTGCGCTCTGCCGATGGTCTGGCACCGGGCGACGCCGTCACCTTGCGTCTGCACGATGGTGATCGGGCTGCGGCGATTGCCGGTGGCGCAGCCCCGCCGCGCCAGAAGAAGCCGCCATCCAAGGCAAGACCGCCAAAAGGCGGTACGACGCACCAAGGTTCGCTTTTTTAGCCGATACCGCTGCCCGCGCGCCGCATTGCGTGCTACATCTCACGGTGACGGTCCGCCCCCCGGACCTGATCATGGAGATTGATACATGCGTGTACTTCTGACGAGTGTCGCCAGCCTGGCCCTTCTGTCTGCCTGCAATGGCGAGGCGCCTGAGAATGCTGATGACGCTGTTGACCAGACAGGTGATGCCATGGAGTCAGCGGCAGATACCGCTACCGACATGGCAGATGACGCCGTTGAGTCTGTCGAGGACCTGGCCGGGTCTGTCGAGGACGAAGTGGACGCGTCGATGGACGCCCCTTCTCTGGAGCAGGTTCTGGCCGATCCGCGCCGCGAGGACGACCGGGCGCGCGACCAGTACCGCAATCCGGCTGAGACGCTGGAATTCTTCGGCGTCGAAGCCGATGACACCGTGGTCGAGGCGCTGCCCGGCGGTGGCTGGTATGGCCGCATCCTGGCTCCCTGGCTGGCAGCCGAGGGTGAGTATTACGGCCTCAACTATCCGATGAGCGTGTTCGAGCAGCTTTTCCCGAACATCAGCGAGGAGCAGCGCGCAAACCTGGAAGGCTGGGAAGCCAGCTTCCCCGGCGTGGCAGCAGAATGGGGCGGCCCGGCGCAGGGCGGCTACACCTTCGGCTCGATCCCTGAGAGCGCTGCGGGTTCAGCGGACGTGGTGCTTTATATCCGCGCCCTGCACAATCTGGCCCGCTTTGGCATGCTGGACACGGCGGTGGATGATGCCTGGACGCTGCTTGAGCCGGGCGGTGTTGTCGGTGTTGTTCAGCACCGCGCCCCTGCCGATGAAACTGATGAGCGCGCCGATGGCTCGCGTGGTTACCTGCGCGAGGCCGATGTGATCGCAGCTTTCGAAGCGCGCGGCTTCGTTCTCGACGCGTCGTCTGACATCAATGCCAATCCGAACGACACGGCCGATTACGAGATGGGTGTATGGATGTTGCCACCGTCCGTTGGTGGTGGCGAGGACACCCGTGAAGCCATGCAGGCCATCGGCGAAAGTGACCGCATGACCCTGCGGTTCGTAAAGCCGTAGAAGCGTAGGGGTTTCTCCCCCCGCTTGCGGGGGGAGTGCCGCGAAGCGGCGAGGGGGGGGAATGGACTGACACTCCCCCCTCCGTCTCGCCTACGCTGCCGTTCGCCGCTACGCGTCTCACCCCCCGTAAACGGGGGAGGAAAGCTGACCACCGCGGAAGCGAATTCTCGCTACGGCCCAGCTACCGTGGTGCGGTGCATCAGGCGGGCATGGCCGTCATAGCCGCCAGTTGCCATGTGCTGGGTGCAGCGATTGTCCCACATGAGCAGCATGTCCGGCTCCCATTGGTGGCGGTAGACGAAGCGCTCGTCATGGGTGACGCCATAAAGCTCGACCAGCAGGAAGAAGGCCTCCTCATCTGTCAGGCCCTTCACCGTCTTCACATAGCCCGGATTGATGAAAAGCGTCTTGCGGCCCGTTTCGGGGTGTACGCGCACGATGGGGTGGGTTTTCGTGTTGCGGGCATCGTCCGAAGCCCGAATCGTCATCGAGCGGTCTTTCGCGTCATTGGCGCCATAGACGCCATCCGGCGCATAGGCGAGCGCCGCTGAATGGATGGCCTCCAGCCCTTCCAGCTTTGCTTTCATGTCGTCTGATAGCGCTTCATAGGCGGCATAGCCGTTGCAGAAGAGCGTGTCGCCGCCCTTTGGCGGGGTGATCTTCGAGTGCAGTATGGTGCCGGCGGGCGGCGTGTCCTGAAAGCTCCAGTCCGAGTGCCAGGCGGCGGCAAAAACAGAGGCTTTCTCGTTTGCCTCGCGCTTCACCTCGATAATGTGGGGATGGCCGTCGATCGGCGCGATGAAGGGATCATCGCCAAAAGGCCCGAAATATTGTGTGAAGCGCTCCAGATCGGCGTGGTTCATTTTCTGGCCGGGAAAGGCTAGCACCAGATGCTCCAGCCAGGCTGACCGGATGGCGGCTACGTCTTCGGTGCTCAGAGGCTTTGACAGGTCGACCCCGGTCACGCTTGCGCCCAGTGCCTTGCCTGACGGCGTTACAGACATTGCGTTTACGGCCATGGCCGGTCTCCTCCCGCTTTTCTGCGCAAGGCTGCAAGCGGGTGGAGCCAAGGTCAAGCTGGCTGACCCAGCCTAACCGACATGCTGCATGTGGTGCAGCCATTGCAGATGATGCTCATAATGGCGCAGCAGATCGCGGATGAGCTGGTTCTTCGAATACCCGAACACATCATAGTGCCGCCCTCCGGCGCGCAGGAACACTTCAGCACGCGCGTAGGAATTGTCATCAGTGTCGGTGCGTTCGATTTCGGCGTCCGAGCTTGCCTCATACGCTTTCAGCGCGACGCCATAGATGAAGTCGGGGTCGTCGCCATGGCTGACGCGCAAGGACAGCCGGTCGCCCTCACGCTCGACGATCGCACCGTGACCCAGCTTCTCCATCTCAGGGATGACTTCATTGAATGCGGCTTTCGCCGTCTGTTCCATCCAGCTTTCCACCTCGGCGGGGGCGGGCCGGGAGAACATCAGGCGCAGGCGCACTTTCCAGGGCACGGCCACACCCTCCACCGGCATTTGCGCCGCGCTTTCCTGACCAGCCTTGCGGGCTGTTTCCATGGACCATGCCCGGATCAGTCCGAAAAACGCCAGCCCGATGACAAGGGTGAAGGGCAGGGCGGCAGCAATCGTGGCGGATTGCAGCGCGGCCAGCCCCCCGCCAACGAGCAGCACGGCAGCCACCACACCTTCCAGCAGCGCCCAGAACAGTCGCTGCCATACAGGCGGTGTCAGCGCACCGCCCGTCGCCAGAGTCGATTTCACCAGTGACCCTGAATCTGACGAGGTTACGAAAAATGTCGTGATCAGCACGATGGCGATGACCGAGGTGATCGAGGCGAATGGCAAGGTGTCCAGCAGGGCGAAAAGGGCAAGCTCTGACTGGCCGCCGCGCACGGCCTCCATGATCGGGCTGGCAGCGTCGCTCATGGCCGCCATCAGAGCGGAATTGCCGTACACCGTCATCCACAGGAAGGTGAACAGGGTGGGGGCGAACAGCGCGCCGATAATGAATTCGCGCACCGTCCGCCCGCGCGAGATACGCGCGATGAACATGCCCACGAAGGGCGACCAGGAAATCCACCAGCCCCAGTAGAACAGCGTCCAGTTGCTCACCCAAACGCCGTCGCCATACGCGTCGACATTGAATGTCAGCGTGGCCAGCTGATCGACATAATGGCCGATATTCTGGACATAAGCCCCGATCAGGAAAAGTGTTGGTCCCGTGATCAGCACGAAGGCCAGAAGGCCGATGGCGAGGTAAAGATTGATCTGCGAGAGCCGTCTGATGCCCTTGTCCAGGCCAGCCAGGACCGAGGTGGTGGCCATCACGGTAATCACAGCGATCAGCACGATCTGAACTTGCACCGAAATGTCGATGCCAAAAAGCGTGTTCAGTCCGGCATTGATCTGGGTGACGCCATAACCCAGCGATGTCGCCACCCCAAAAAGCGTGCCGAGTATAGCGATGATGTCGACGATATGCCCGATCGGCCCGTAAATGCGGTCGCCTATGAGCGGGTAGAGTGAGGAGCGTATCGTCAGCGGCAGGCCGTGACGAAAAGCGAAATAGGCCAGGCTCAGGCCCACGATCACATAGACCGCCCAGGCATGGATGCCCCAGTGAAAGAAGGTCAGCACCATGGCCTGCTGTGCGGCGGCCTGTGTTTCCGGTGCAGCATCAGGCGGAGTGAGGTAGTGGGTGATCGGCTCGGAGACCGAGAAGAACATCAGCCCGATACCCATGCCGGCCGAGAACAGCATCGCAAACCACGGCATGAAGCTGTATTCGGCCACGCTGTCATCCGGGCCGAGCTTGATGCGTCCCCAGTCGGACAGGGCCACGATCAGGGCCGCGATGAGAAACGCGCCGATGCCGACCGAATAGACCCAGCCGGCTTTCTCGGTGATGAACTCTCTCGCAGTGCCAAAGATGAATTCTGCCTGGTCTCCCGCCATCAGAACGGCGGCTACCCCGCCAATGGCGAGAATGGCGGCGGGTATAAAGACAGCCGGTTCAATTTGCCTGCTCATGCCGTGGCCTTTTTTGAAGCTCGGGGTTTCGGGTTCAGGGGCGGGTAGGCGGCGGAGAATCATGCCGCCAGTCGTCAAGCGCGGGGCCGAGCGCGTTTTTCAGCGGGTCCAGGAAGGGTTCGAATGCCTTCCATTGTTCCAGCCCGGAGCGGTAGAGCGGCTGGCGCACCTGCTCTGAGCTGGCTGTGCGCACCTCGCGCCTTGTCTTGTGAAAGTCGACGCATGCCTGCTCGAAGGGCAGGCCGCAAAAATCGAGGATGCGGCGGACCTGGCCTTCGATATCGTCCACGACGTCCTCATGGATGACACGCAGGACTTCGCCGGGCAGCACACGGTCCCAGTGATCCATCAGGTCCACATAGGCGCGGTAGTAGCGCCCGACTTCTTCAAGGCCGTAGGTAAATTCCTGCCCTTCGGCGAAAAGCTGCTTGAAGCCGGAGAAACAGCACGCCATCGGATGGCGGCGCGCATCGATGATCTTGGCATTGGGCAGGATCAGCTTGATCAGCGCGATATGCCGGAAATTATTGGGCATTTTATCTGTGAAGAAGGGTGCGCCCTTGCGGTGGATCGCGGTTTCTTCAATGAACCGCCGCCCCATATCGGCGAGCGCCCCGGCGTCAAGCTCATGGAGAATGCGCGGATAGCGCGTCCTGTCCGAGCGGTTACGGCCGCGCAAGGAATGGGCGGTCGACAGGATGTTGGGCAGCTCGAGTGTGCCGTCAACCTGGCTGTGCGAGGCCAGTATCTGTTCGAGCAGCGTGGAGCCAGCGCGCGGCAGGCCGACGATGAAGATGGGGGCGGGGTCTTCGTGGCCCTTGCCGGACTGCGCGGCGAACAGGTCAGGGGTGCAGATGGCTTTCTGCGCCTCCAGTTCTTCCTCCATCTGGTCGGACGTGTAGCGTGTCTGGCGGCGCTTCAGATCATTGCCGCGCGCATAGGCGCCAAAGGCGTTTTCATAGTCCTTGCGGTCTTCATGTGCCTTGCCCAGGGCGAAGCTCAGATGGATGCGCTGGGCGTGGGACAGGGTGTCTCTGGCGTCTGCGGCCTGCATGGCCGCCAGCTCATCATCTGAAAAGCTGTAGGTCTTGAGGTTGGCCAGCGCATACCAGGCGTCGGCATGATCGGGCTGGCTGGCAATGGCCGCTTTGTAAGACGCGATGGCCTTTTCGGTTTCGCCTGCGGTTTTCAGCGCGTGACCGCGCGAGGTGAGGGTCGCCGGGTCGCCGGGGAGCATTTTCAGCACACCGTCAAAGGCTGCGAGTGCGCGCTTGTAATGTCCCGTCTGCATCGCCTCTATGGCGTAATGGGACAGGAAAACGGGATTGGCCGGATCCTTGTCGCGGAGGTATTGCGCCTGCTCCAGCGCGGCGGCGAATTTCTGACGCTTGCGAAGCACCTGAATTAAGTCCAGCCGCACCTGGATATTGTCCGGCTCGAACTCCAGTGCGCTTTTCAGCAGGATCTCGGCATCATCGGTGACGTTGAAGCGCATGCCGATTTCGGCCAGCAGGCGCATCCCCTCCACATGCCGGGGATTGGCCTTGAGGAAGTCGCGGCAGAGCGTTTCAGCCCTGATCAGGCGGCCCTCATGGAGATGGTTCATGACCGCGACCAGCGGCTTGGGCAGCAATGCTACCCTGTCGCCCTGCGCGCGGGCCTGCGCGGCTTCGTGAGTGCGGCCCATACCGGTGAGAATCTCCGCCTGAGCTGACCAGCTGGCGGTCAGGGCGGGGTTGTACTGACAGGCGCGGGCATAGGCCTGCAAGGCTTGTCCGGCATTACCCTGAGCGCGAAGGAGGTGGCCCTCTTCCTGCCAGGCGCGGCCAAACTCCGGCTGCACCGATTTGAGCGTCTCCAGGCAGGTGCGCGCCTTGTCGAACTGTTCCAGATAGCGCTGGCAGACCGCAGTCATGTAGAGCGCCTCGCCATGGCCGGGTTCTGCCTCCAGCACGGGAGCCAGCAGGTCCAGCGCTTCGGCAAACGAACCCGCCATCACCTTGTCCTGGGCCGCCTTCAGCGAGGGGCCATGTATGTTGGAAGTTTCGTTCAAGAAAGGGTCCCGCCAGAGAAAGAGAAAGCGCCCCGCGCTGCGGGACGCTTTCCATTATCGGCCATGTGGCCGTTGAAACAACACCATAAGGTGTCTGTTATCAGTACTGGACACCGACACGCAGGCCGATCGTGCGTGGACGCATGACCGTTACACGCTCACGATCGAACACGAAGTTGTTGCTCAACTCGGCGCGTTCGTTGGTGATATTGTCGGCGAACAGCTCCACGCGCCACTGATCGGCAGCAATACCGGTGGAGAAGGACAGGACTGTGTAGCTGTCCAGATCGGCCGAGTTGATGTCGATGACATCACTGCGAGAGCGGTCCGAATAGATGATCTGGGGCATCACGTGTGCCGTCCAGCCATTATTGGTGTTCCACTCATAGCGCGCCCGCAGATTGCCCTGCACGTTCGGGGCGAAGGCCAGCTCGGCTCCTGCTGTCACATCATCGGTCGGCGTGATGACCCGCGTGATCTCGGTATCAAGGAACGAGAACGCACCGGCGACGGTAAGGCCCGGCACGCTGGACGGGGCCCAGGTGACATCACCTTCAACGCCGCGGATTTCGGCGTCAGCCGCATTGTCCGAGAAGAACAGGTTCACAATGCTCGGGTCGAAGATCGTGGTCTGAAGACGCTCGACCTCCACATAGAAGGCGCTGCCGTTGAACCGCAGCTGGCGGTCAAACAGCTCGGTCTTCCAGCCGAACTCGTAATTGCTCACATCATCTGTATCGAGCGCGAAGGGCACCGTGTAGCCACCCGGTCCGGCTGCGCCGCCCGGACGGTTGAGCAGGCCGGGACGGAAGCCTTCCGAATACGTGGCGTAGAACAGCGTGTTCACTGTCGGTGTCCATGTACCCGTGAACTTGGTGATCACACCGTCAGTGCGGGCCGATGTCGGCGCCCCGGCGGGGTTGCCTTCGGCATACTGCGCACTGATGTTCGTCCCGCCCTGCTGGGCATCAACGCGGTCGGCCAGTGGCACGCCGACATTGTTGCCGAAGACCGGCGAGACACGATTGAAGAAGGACGCGTTGGCGCTGCCTTCAAGGTCAACTTCCACGTCGTACCAGCGCGCACCCACGGTAAGGGCGAAGACGTCGGGTACGAGGTCGAATGTCACTTCCCCGAACAGACCCACCTGTTCGTCGGTGCGGCGCACATCGTTGCGGAAATTGACACCGTTCGGGAAGGGACCCGGATCACTGAAATATCCGGCCTCGGCGCTCCCGGTGACGCCGGGAGGCGCCGTGACGTTTGTCAGCGGGTAGTTCGGCAGGAAGCCCACCGAAACACCGTCCGCGCCTACCGTCTGCATTGAGCCTGGGTAGTGGAAGTCGTTGCGTTCCTCCAGCGAGAGATCGCTGTAGAACGCGCCGAACGTGGCGCGCAGGCGGCGGTCTTGCGGTGTGGTGGCGCGCAGCTCATGCGTCCAGACATCGGTCTGGGAGTCAGACGCCACAAACAGGTTCGGCGCATAGCACGTTCCGGTCGGCGCGGCATTGCCCGTATATCCCGGATAAACCACGGACGTATCGCAGATATAGTAAGGCAGGTACTGGCCGACGAAGAGATAGTCGGAATAGTCGATCCGCTGCTCGGTTGCACGATCAGTGAAGGCACCGGCATAGACAATGTCGAGCATGCCGACACTGCCTTCGGCGGTCCAGTTCACATTGCGGAACTCGTCCTCGATGCGGTCTTGCTCGAAACGCTGGATCTCGAGATCGCCAAGATCGGGATCGACGAAGAAGACGCCATCGGACTCCACGCGCTGCTGCGCATAGCCGACGGTCAGGCGCCAGTCATTGTCGAACTCGTAGCGGCCCGATACCCGGAAACCGGCATAGACCGTGTCGTTGAAATTTTCCTCGACCAGACCCGCATTGTCAGCATCGATGAAGTTGACGCCCGACAGATCGGCGCCAGCCTGGAAACCGGCGCGTTGGGCTGAAACCGGGACACCGTTGTCGCGAACGGTGCCAGCCGCACGGAACCGACCGGATTCAGACGCGTCGCGGGTGCCCGCGACATTGTCAATATAGCCGCCCTGATTGTCGAGATAGGCCACCGCGCGCACAGCAAAATTATCGCCAAACGGCAGGTTCACGACCGCCTCGACCCGGTTGCTCATGTCGCCGTCTTCGGTGAAGGACACACCGGCGAGCGATGAGGCAGAGAACTCGCCAATGACCGGCTTGTTCGTGATGAGGCGCACCGTGCCCGATTGCGAGCTGGCGCCGTACAGCGTGCCTTGTGGTCCGGGCAGAACTTCGACCCGTTCCATGTCCGCCGCGTAGACATCGAGATTGCGGCCTGGCTGGGTGAGCGGCTGCTCGTCCAGGTAAAAAGCCACGTTCGGCGACAGGCCCGCCACGCCCGCAACCGTGAGGTTGGGCGTCGTCGAGGCGAGGCCGCGAATGTAGATCGTGCTCTGGCCGGGGCCGCTGCCGCCAGCCGTAATGCCCGGAAGCTGGGTCAGATAGTCGGTGAAGGTGTCGACCCGAAGATCGTCGAGCGCACTGGAATCGAGCGCATTGACGGCTACGGGGATGGACTGCGCATCGGCCTCTGTCTTGGTGGCCGTCACAGTGATGACTTCAACCTGCGCATTGGCGCTGGTGGATGCTCCTGCTGCCAGCATGGCCGCAGTTATTACGGTGCTGGTGAGCACGCGTTGTTTGAACGTTCTCAAAGGTCCGCCCCTTTTGTTGCTTGGATGGTTCGAGGCGGAGTTATAGGCATCGCGCCGTATCTGGCTAGAATTGCTTCCGGCAAAAAGCAATTATTCGGGGCAATTCAGCATGAGGGTATGGTTTTTTTGTTTATAAACTCCTGAAAATAATTGCTTAAACAGATATTGTGATAGGAATGCAACGGTTAGAATTGCATTCTGCACACAATGATGAATCGGCATCTGCACTCACCGAATCCATCGTGGGCGAAGCAATTGCGGGACCGGCTGGCGTGCGCGCAACTGGCGTTCTAGAAAGCTGGGGTTCTTCAGACTGGGTGAGCGCTGTGAAAGATCATGATGACATACTCATCGCCGTGCGCCGGATTATCCGGGCGGTGCACCTGCGGTCCAAAAAGCTGGAGAAGGATACCGGTCTCACCGCGCCGCAGTTCATAGTGCTTCAGGCGCTAGCCCGGCATGGCGCGATGAAGCCCAGCGCCTTGTCTCGCGAAATCTCCCTGAGCCAGCCGACGGTGACCGCGATTCTCGACCGGCTCAAGCGCGCGGGACTGATCGAGCGCACCGAGAGCACCAGCGACCGTCGCACCCTGCCAGCGCAGATCACCACCAGGGGGCTGGCTGTCATCGAAACGTCGCCGGAGCTGTTGCAGGTTGGCTTCCTCAAGGCTTTCCGCGAACTCCCGGACTGGGAGCAGCACATGCTGATCGGGTCTTTGCAGCGCGTTGCCGAGCTGATGGATGCCAGCGACGTGGATGCCTCGCCCATCCTCACCGCAGGCGCTGAAATGGTGAAACCTGCTGCAGGAACGGGCGAGACGCCGAAGGCCTGACTTGCAGGAGGTTGACAGGGCGGGCTAAACCGGGCGCGCAAACTGTCTTTCCCGTTCTTTAGCCCGGCTGGCACAATCCATGTTCAAGAAAATCCTCATTGCCAATCGCGGCGAAATCGCCGTGCGCGTGATCAAGACCTGCAAGCGCATGGGGATAAGGACGGTAGCGGTATACTCGGAAGCAGATGCCGATAGCCTGGCCGTTGAAATGGCCGATGAGCGCGTCTTCATCGGCGGATCGCTGCCCTCCCAGTCCTATCTGGACATGGATAAGATCATTGCGGCGGTGAAGGAAACCGGCGCGGAAGCCGTCCATCCGGGCTTCGGCTTCCTTTCGGAGAACGCCAAGTTCGCCGAACGGCTGAAAAAGGAAGGCATTGGCTGGATAGGCCCGAACCCGCACGCGATCTCGGCGATGGGTGACAAGCTGGAATCGAAAAAGCTCGCTGCCGCCGCCGGTGTCAGCACTGTGCCTGGCTTCAAGGGTGAGATCGTTGACGATCAGCAGGCCGTCGAAGTGGCAGGCGATATCGGCTATCCGGTGATGATCAAGGCGTCTGCGGGCGGTGGCGGCAAGGGCATGCGCATCGCCTGGGACGAGAGCGAAGTGCGTGAAGGCTTCCGTGCTGCGCGTTCGGAGGCGAAGTCTTCCTTCGGGGACGAGCGCATCCTGATCGAAAAGTTCGTCGAGAAGCCGCGCCATATCGAGATACAGGTGCTGGGCGACAAGCACGGAAACGTCATCCATCTTGATGAGCGCGAATGCTCGGTCCAGCGGCGTAACCAGAAGGTTCTGGAGGAGGCGCCATCGCCCTTCCTCGACAAGAAGACGCGCGAAAAGATGGGCGAACAGGCCGTCGCGCTGGCAAAGGCAGTCGATTATGACAGCGCCGGGACGGTGGAGTTCATCGTCGATCCGAAGAAGAATTTCTACTTCCTCGAGATGAATACCCGCCTGCAGGTGGAGCATCCTGTCACCGAGCTGACCCATGATCTCGATCTGGTGGAGCAGATGATCCGCGTGGCCGCCGGCGAGAAGCTGGAACTGACGCAGAAGGACGTGACGATCAAGGGCTGGGCCGTCGAAGCGCGGCTTTATGCCGAAGACCCCTATCGCGGCTTCCTGCCCTCCATTGGCCGTCTGACGCGCTATGTCGAACCGCCCGAAGGCCCGAGCGGCCCCGGCACGCTGCGCATCGATTCCGGTGTGCGCGAGGGCGACGAAATCTCGATGTTCTATGATCCGATGATCGCCAAGGTGATCGGGCAGGGCGATACACGCGAGAAGGCCATTGACGCCCTGTCGGCTGCGCTGGACCGGCTCGATGTCGCAGGCCTGCAATCCAACGCGCCCTTCCTGGCGGCGGTGCTGGATGAGCCGGACTTTCGCAAAGGCACCATCCATACCGGCTATATCGCCGATCACTTCCCTGACGGTTTTACCGGCACCGTGCCCAAGGAGAATCAGTGGCGAGCGTTCGTAGCCGCTTCGGCGCTCATCCATACCGTGTTTGTAGAGCGCGCGGCGCGCATCGAAGGACGCATCACGCCGCATACCGGCGCAGGCAAGCCCCATGACTGGACGGTATTGATCGACGACCAGCAATTTGCCGTCGAGATCACGCTGGAATCGCGGCTGGACGGCGGTTTCTCCGCCACAGTCTACATGCCCGGCCTCGCCGCAGGGCCGCTCAATCTCGATACCGCGTGGCAGCCCGGCTTGCATATATTCGAGGCGAGCCTGGGCAAGGAAGAATTCAGCCTGTCTGTTGAAGACCGGACGCAGGGCTATTGGCTGCGCCATCGCGGGTTTGCGGCGCTTGTGCGCGTGTATTCCCCGCGCATTGCCGAACTGGCCGCGCGCTTGCCCGAACGCCCCGAACCCGATACCAGCAAGCTGATCGTCAGCCCGATGCCGGGCCTGATCGTGACGGTGAATGTCGAACCCGGTCAGGACGTGAAAGCGGGCGAAACGCTGCTGACCGTAGAAGCCATGAAAATGGAGAACGTGCTGCGCGCCGAGCGTGACGGCACCGTGAAATCGGTGGGCGTCAAGGCAGGCGACAGTGTGGCGGCAGACGAGTTGCTGGTCGAACTCGAGTAATCTTTCCATAGATTTTGGTTGACCCGGCCCGCATTCGGGGCCGACCTTGCGTGCCAAGGACTGAATCGCGCCTCCGGCCCCCTTGAAGCTATCCGCGCGCCGGTCCGGCTTGTGTTGGCCAGATCCCGGAGGGACAAGACCATGAACTTCATCGAGGCTGTAAAATCCGTCTATTCCAATTATGCTAATTTCCAGGGCCGTGCCCGCCGCAGCGAGTACTGGTGGTTCTTCCTTTTTGTCTTCATCGTCGCGTTTATACTGTCTGCTGTTGAAACAATGGTCACGGGGACAATGTTCCTGTACCTTATCTTCCTTCTGGCTAGCATTATCCCGTCGATTGCTGTTCAGGTGCGGCGTCTGCACGACACGGGCCGTTCGGGCTGGTGGATACTCCTAAGCTTCATTCCGCTGGTGGGTCCGATTGTCCTGATCGTATTCTACGTCATGGACAGTGAGGCAGGCGTCAACAAGTACGGCCCGAACCCCAAAGGTGTCATTGCGGCCGCCGCTGATGCGGTAACCGGCGGCTAGCGATTTTCGACATCGGCTTTGCAGGCGGGCGCGAGGTGATCCTCGCGCCCGTTTGCGTTTGACGATTGAACGGCTTGGGCTAGAAGCAGGGCATTCGAAGCCAAGCCTCCGGAGCCGCCCCGCGTGCCCTTCAATTTACGAGCCATTTTGCTGCCTGATGCGCGCGCCGATGCCGATACGTTCTGGCTGGGCCTTGGCATTATCGCGTTTTTTGATGCGCTGCGTCTGACCGTATTGGACGCCGGTCCGGCCATGCTGGTCTGGCTGGTGATCCTGTTTTTCATGGCCTCGGTGCATATCAACCGGCTGCGCGATGCGGGCCGCCAGCCCCCGCTGGTGATCATCCCGCTGGCTGCAGGGGTGGCCGTAAAGGCCATCGTGGCGATCATCGCGGTGACCGCTGCCATGCTGCCGGGCTTCATGGACTATCTGGAAGACGCCGGCGTCGATCTTGAAGACCCTGCCGCGGTGCAGGCCGCCGGTCAGAACGAAGAGCTGATCGCCGGATTCCAGGAGCGCATGATCGAGAACGAGGCCGAAACGCTGGCAGCGTTCTCGTCCGGCGACTGGCCGTCGGCTGTGGCGTTCTGGCTGACGGTGTTCGCGATAGGCTTCTGGTTCGCACGCATGCCACGCCGGGCGTGAGGGGGCTGTTCTCAAGCGCCTCAACCGGGATCCCGGCCCCCGAGCCGGGATCCCGGTTGAAAGCCGCAGATACTGGCACTTCCTTCCAATATCGCTGCGGCACATTTCGCTGTTTGCGCTAGCCTGCCGGAACAAAGCAACTGGTAACAATCAAAAGTATCGCGATCACTACCAAACCGTGGCTCATCCAAAAACCTGGCCTTTTTTTATCAAGGTAGTCGGCGACGAATTCTGACTCGCTTGGGCCGCTATTTTCATCCCAATTTTGTTCTCTTTTCTTTTTTTGGTATTCGGCCTTTGCCTTTACTTGGTGTTTTGGGCTATTATCTATTCCCGCACGAATCATGCTGAAGGTTATTCCTACTATAAATAAAATAACTGCGACCAAAGCTAAAATGATGCCCATAGTTGTTCTCCTCATCTGTATTCAAAAATTTCAGCTTTCTGCTGAACTTCACAAACCAAAGATGCAGATGATCTAATTGTCGTGCAAGCTAAGATCGTGAATGGCTTAAGAGTTGGCCATTTAGTGTGGCGTTTGCGGCACAGTGCACGCTTGGTGGCACTGCAGTTTTCGAGGATCGGCAACGGCGTGCATGGCCGCCATATGGTGCGCTAAACCGGCGCGTCCTCGTCCGTGACGGGGCCGAAGACCTCCACAAACGCCTGTTTGAGCGCATAGTCCGCATCCTCCATCGTCACGGGCAGGCCCAGATCGGTCAGGCTGGTCACCCCGAATGCCGGATTGGTGATTCCGCAGGGCACGATCCCGCCAAAGTGCGACAGGTCCGGTTCTACATTCAGCGCAATACCGTGAAACGACACCCAGCGGCGCAGGCGGATTCCGATGGCGGCAATCTTGTCCTCGCGAGGCGGCCCGCCCGGTTTCGTGCGGTCGACCCAGACGCCGATCCGGTCGCAGCGCTTCTCACCCTTCACGTTAAAGCGGTCCAGCGCGCCGATGATCCAGTCTTCGAGATTATTGACGAATTTGCGGGCATCGCGGCCACGGGCACGCAAATCCATCATCACATAGGCTACGCGCTGGCCGGGCCCGTGATAGGTGTATTCACCGCCGCGCCCGGAGCGGTAGACCGGAAAGCGTTCTGCCTCGCGCAGATCTGATGCGTCTGCGCTGGTGCCGGCAGTGTAGAGGGCAGGGTGCTCCAGAAGCCAGACCAGCTCGCCCGCCTCTCCGCGCTGGATGGCGTCCACGCGCGCTTCCATGGCGGCAACGGCCGCCTCGTAGTCGACCGGAGCTGCAGAAACTGCCCATCCCGCTGGTTTTTGTTGCATTGCTTAACGCCTCGGAAACCGGCCCGGAACATCGTGACAAAATGCGCTGCTTTCAAGTGAGGATGTGCGGCGCGACACGCGGGACAAGGTTTCAGGAAATCCTATGAGTCAGCTCGGTGCTGTGCAGATTGAAATATCGGTCCTTCTGGGCCGCTCCCGCCTGCCGATCCAGCAATTCCTGCGGATGGGCCGCGGCGCGGTGATTCCCCTTGATGCCGGCGAGCATGAAGAGGTGTGGATTCTGGCCAACAACCATCCCATTGCGCGCGGCGAGATTGTTATCCAGGGTGACCACATCGCTGTTTCCATTACCGAAACTGCAGATGTGCATGATTATTTCGCAGCCTGAAGACCCCACCTCATGCCTCGTGGAATCTTGCCGTCTCGCGCAGTGAGGGGCTTTCCTTTCGCGCAGGGTCTTGCTAAACGCCCGTCTCCCAGTTTGCGGCCGTGGCGGAACTGGTAGACGCGCAGCGTTGAGGTCGCTGTGGGGCAACCCGTGGAAGTTCGAGTCTTCTCGGCCGCACCATTATCTCCTCCGGGAGATGAACGAAAACACCCGGCACGCTCTCGCGTGCCGGGTGTTTTCGTTTCCAGCCCCGCTTCAGCTTCACCTCACCACTCGCCTTGTCCGGCTGCAGGCGGTAGTCTGCCCGCCATAATCCTGCCTTTCGCCTGCAGAAAGGTCAGGGTTGCGATGTTGAGCGATGCCGGAGGGTGCGCCTTGCGCCGATTTGTCCAAACTACCGCCCTTGTGCTGGCAGGCGCCGTGCTGGCGATTTCCGCGCCCTGTTCTGCGGCTCTGGGTCAGGACAATGTAAATAGTGGCCTGGCGCTTCATTCGGGCTGGCAAAGCGGGCCCGAGCTGGAAAGCGCCCGCGCCGGGCTGGCCACCGCTACGCTGGACGGGCAGATCTATGCTGCCGGCGGGGCGGGCCGGGTTACGCCGCGCGATGATTTCGAAGTGTATGACAGCGACATTCATCGCTGGCGGGCGCTTTCGCCGCTGCCAGAAGGGCTGGAACGGTTTGGGCTGGCCGCAGCCGATGGGCGCATCTGGGCCGCGGGAGGCTACAGCGCCGAGTCGGGCAGCGAGCCGGTCGCGCTGATGTGGTCCTATGACCCCGAGGCCGATGTCTGGCAAAGCGAAACGCCGATGCCGGCCGCGCGTGCGGCTTTCGCCATGATTGCTCACGAAAACCGGCTGTATGCCGTGGGTGGTACTGAAGAGCCCGGTGGCATTTTCGTTTTTGATATCGAAACGCGCGAATGGTCTGCGCTGGAAGCGCCGTCTGAATTGCGCCGCCGGGATGCCGGTATCGCGCTGGTGGATGGTGAAATCTGGGTTGCTGGCGGCATCGTCGACCGCCGCGCTGTGGCCCGGGTCGATATTTTTGATATTGAGGCAGGCAGCTGGCGGCGCGGTCCCGACCTGCCAGAGGCGCGCGCCGGGCATGTGCTGGTATTCGGCCAGTCGCGGATACTCGCTCTGGGCGGCCGCGGTGAAGATCTGCGCTCGACCCATGACACGGTGTTCGCCATCACCCCGGACGGGGCAGCCTGGGAGCGCGAGGCACCTTTGCCTGCAGCGCGCACCGAAGCCGCAGCGGCGGTGCTGGACAATTCGATATTCCTGATCGGTGGCGGCGTCGGCGGCGGCGTGTTTGCGCCATTCACCGCGCTGGCCAGTGTCGACATTCTGGAACGCACGCCCTAGCGCGGCAACCAAATTGCAACGATACCCGGAGAGCCCCTTACGGGCGTTTCGGAACGGGACACCATGAAGCCGCGCTTGAAATCCAGCCGCGCCGCGCGCGAACTCATAAAGACCCATGAGCCCTTCCTGGGTGAAGCTGCGCGCCGTGGCCGCCGCTGGGCACTGGGCTATGGCCACACCGCCGCCGCCAGGGAAGGCGCGCGCATCAGCCGCGAAGATGCCGAACTGCTTATGCTGTATGATGTGATCCAGGCTGAGCAGGCCATTGGCAAGGCGGTCGGCGAGGATATTCCCGGCCCTGTGCGCGATGCGCTGGTCTCGTTTGCCTGTTCCATCGGCCCGGGCGCATTCCAGGTGTCCGACGTGGCCCGTCTTGCCCGCGACAGCCGCCATCTCGAGGCGGCGGCGGCGCTGGAGACCTGGGTACGGGCAGAGGAAGATGGCCGTCTGGTGGTCTCGGAACGCCTGGTGCGCCGCCGTGCCGCCGAAAAAGCATTGTATTTGCAGGGCGTTCAGGAACGGGCAGAGCCTGCGCCCGAACCCGTGACTGCGCCGCGGGCAGAGGAAGCAGCCGAGGCTGCACCGCGCATCGGGCCACTGGTCGATCTGGAACTGGAGTTTGTCGATCCGCCAGAGCCCGGCGGGATGGTGTTCGACACCGATATGGCCGGGGAAGGCCCCGAAGCTGAACCGGCGCACCAAGCTGAGCCCGAAGCCGAGCCGGAGCCCGAACACGAGCTGGAGGCCGCAGCCGAACCGGAAACTCAGATTGAGCCTGCCGAGGCGCAGGCTGAGCCGGGCGCTGAGGAAGCCGAGGATCCTACAGGCAGTGTCATCGCGCGCATGAACGCGCAAATGGCCGAGACCCTGGCCGAAACTGATGAGCGTGAAGCAGAGCCGGCCAACACCGATGAGCCGGTGCGCCGTGATGCCCGGCTGGGTTTCAGCTACATGACGCGCGGGGAAACTGAAGAGCCAGCCCCAGTGCCAGAGCCTCAAGCAGAGGCTCAAGCCGCGCCGCTCTCGGCCAAGCCCAGCTTCAAGGTCGGTCCGGTCCCGGTTTATGCCGCGATATCCTCGGTCACCGTTTCGCGTGCCGAGATTTCCGTTACCGAACCAGCGCCCGCGCCCGAACCCGAACCTGTAGCAGACGAGGTGTCCTCGGGGCGTGCCCAAGCGCCGGCTGCAGCCGCCGGATTTTCCGGCGAGATACAGGCCGTGGGCCGCCCGGCCGATATGCCTGAGGACGATGAGCCTGCCGATAGTGATGATATTCACCCCGGCGTGCTGGTGGGTTCGGCGGCTCCGGCCCCGCAATTGCCAGAGCCCGGTCCGGCTCCGGCTTCCGGGGCTTCGCCCGCGGCTAAGGGCCGCTGGCTATTTGTTGCCAATCTGGCAATTGGCGCGGCGATGACCGGCTTTGGCCTGTGGACGATTATCGAGCGTGGCAGCAACCCTGAAATTGTTGATTTCGGCCTGCTTGGCCCGGTGGCTGCAGCCATGGGCATCGCCCTGACGGTGACCTCGGCCTGGGTGCTGATCACCGGCAAAAAGTCAGCAAAGCCGGCTGCGGAAAAGACAGATCCGCTGCCACCATCGGCGCCCTGATGGCAGTACACGCTTGACCGCAATGCCCGGCGTGGTATCTCGCCTGACATGATATCAAACCAATACCCGACGCTGGAATTCCCTCTGGGGGAGACCGCAGAGATGCTGCGCGATACTGTGCGCAGCTTTGCTTCCGACAAAATCGCGCCGCTGGCGGCCGAGATCGATGTGACGGACCAGTTCCCGCATCATCTCTGGCGCGAGATGGGTGAGATGGGCCTTCTTGGCATTACTGTCGGTGAGGAATATGGCGGCTCAGGCCTTGGCTATCTCGAACACGTGGTCGCGATGGAGGAAATCTCCCGCGCCTCCGCTTCGGTGGGCCTTTCCTACGGTGCGCACTCAAACCTGTGCGTCAATCAGATCAAGCTGAACGGCAATGATGCCCAGCGTGAAAAATACCTGCCGGGCCTTGTAGGCGGCACGCAGGTCGGCGCACTCGCGATGAGTGAGCCGGGGGCAGGGTCGGATGTGGTGTCCATGCGCCTGAAAGCCGACAAGAAGGGCGACCGCTACGTCCTCAACGGCTCGAAAATGTGGATCACCAACGGTCCGAGCGCGGACGTGCTGGTGGTCTATGCAAAGACCGATCCCGAAGGTGGCTCCAAGGGGATAACCGCATTCCTGATCGAGAAGGATATGAAAGGCTTCTCTGTCGCTCAGAAGCTCGACAAGCTTGGCATGCGCGGCTCTGAAACCGGTGAACTGGTGTTTCAAGACTGCGAAGTGCCCGAAGAAAACATTCTCGGCGGCATCGGCCAGGGCGTGCGCGTGCTCATGAGCGGTCTCGATTATGAGCGCGCCGTCCTCGCGGCAGGTCCGATCGGTATCATGCAGGCATGCATGGATGTGGTCATGCCCTACATCCACGAGCGCAAGCAGTTCGGCAAATCCATCGGCGAGTTCCAGCTCATCCAGGGCAAGATTGCCGACATGTACACGCGCATGAATGCGTCGCGCGCCTATGTGTACGCGGTGGCGCAGGCGTGCGACGCGGGCAAGACCACGCGCAAGGATGCTGCAGGCGCGATCCTGTTTGCCGCCGAGACGGCGACCCAGTGCGCGCTCGATGCCATCCAGATCCTCGGCGGGAACGGCTATATCAACGAATACCCGACCGGGCGCCTCCTGCGCGATGCCAAGCTTTATGAAATCGGTGCCGGCACCAGCGAAATCCGCCGCTGGCTGATCGGACGCGAACTGTTCGGCGAGAGCGCGTAGGGCCGACTTTCGTATTTTCTATTCGTCATTCCAGAAGCGGCGGAGCCGCTATCTGGAACCTAGTCCTTGCTTCACGAAAACGGGGTCCCCGCCCCGGGGGCGGGGACCCCGGCTTTATGGCCCTGGCCTCTCCACCGGGTTCCCCGGCTTGACCGGGGATCCAGCTATCCGATTGGCGCAAACATTCGATTTGGCAGGTCTAGCCGCAGGCACTCGGATTGTGCAACGCGATGCTGTTCGTCCCTGCTGAACGGTCCCAGTTTTCCGCGCTTCCCGTTCTCCGTGACGTGGACGAAATGCTCTATCCGGGTACCGGACGAGCGGCTCGAAAGACTCACTGAGTTGGTAACTTCGTCGGTTGTCATGTTCGACTCCTTCTATTTAGAAGGTTGAGCGTGCCGACACCGATTAAAATCTCAACGCACCGGAAATCTGGGTCCCCGCTCGGGGGCGGGGACCCCGGAGAATTATACACTGACCTCTCAACGAGGTTCCCGGGCGTGACCCGGGATCCAGAAAACGTCCGAAAAACTACCTCCCCGGCTTCAGCCGCGCCATCAGGCGGGCATCGGCGCTGTTGAGCATGGCCAGCGTGCTTTCATAGCCCGCAATGATGGCGTCGTCATAGCGGCGCCATTCACGCAGATCCATCTCGATCTCGGGCAGGACCAGCATGTCGGCGGCCTGGCGGGTGTCCTCGTGCTCGTCCAGCGTGGCGGCGGTGGCCGCGCGCATCAGCAATGAGGCGATGGGCGGCGGGTCGGACAGGCCGTGGCGCAGCACCCAGCCGAAAAAGCCCGGCGGATTGATGAAGTCCTTCGGGTTGATGGCGCGGTTACGCGTGACATCCACGCCTATGTTCGCGCCGCGATGGCTGGCTTTCAGCTCGCGGATGGGAAAGTTGTTGAATACGGCCCCGTCGACCAGCACATTCTCGCCATCAATGACCGGCGGCAACAGGCCGGGAATGGCCAGCGAGGCGCGCAGCGCGTCGCGCAGGCGTCCGCGCCGGTGTACCCGCACCGAGCCGTCCGTGATGTTGGACGAGACGCAGAAGAAGGGGCGCTTCAAATCCGCGATATCGACATCGCCGAAATGTTCGGCGAGGCGGCGCTCCACTTCCTTGCCCCGTACAAGACTGACGACGGGCAGGGTCCAGTCGCTAAGCGGGCTGGTTTCCACGAATGCCTTGCGGATGCGGGTGTCGATTTCCTCATTACTCCAGCCCATGGCAACACCGGCAGCGATGATCGCGCCCATCGAGGTGCCGGCCAGAAAGTCGAACTCTATGCCATGGTCGCGGAAGGCCTGAATGGCGCCGATATGGGCATAGGCCCGGCTGCCGCCGCCCGACAGGACAAGCCCGACTGAACAGCCCGCCATGGTGCGGGCCAGATGGGCGACATCGCTTTGTTCGAACTGGCGCCAGTGCAGGCAGCGCGCGGCGTCGGCGGCGTCCATCCATTCCTGCGGCGAGGCGACGCTGCGCCCGCCGCCATGATGGAGCAGCACCACATCGATCAGGCGCAGTCTTGCCGCCGGTGACGGGTCTTCCGGCAGGATAGGCAAAGAGGGCTTCGCATCGCCGCGCGCCAGCAACCAGACCCGGTCGGCCCGGCCTATCGCCTGACGCGCCCAGGAGACATCATTCAGCCGCGCAGTGAGGATGACGATATCACCGGAGCTCTCGGCTTCGTCCAGCGCCCGCGGAGATACCCCGTCGCCATCGCCTTCAACAATCGTGCAATTGCGGCCCAGCGCGGCGAGCGCATCCTTGAGCTGGCGCGAGCGCAAGGTGAGATCAATGGTCGGCGACGTGGAAATCAGCGCAAACATGCGCGGCTCCGCCTTGGAGCGCAGCGTGCCGCCGCGCAGGCGGAACAGCATCATTCGCGCGAGCTCGCGCATCAGGCTGGGATGACGCCGGGTCAGCTTTTCGAACGCGGCCTTGGGCAGGCGGATCAGCTCGCTGTCACGCAGCGCATAGATATTGGCCGAATGAGGCCGGTCCTCCACCAGCGCCATTTCACCGATGGGCTCGCCGGCCCGGATATGTCCGACCAGCTCCGGGCGTCCGTCCGCGCCGGTGCGGAACGCCGCCAGCGCACCTGAGCGCACCAGATAGAAGGCATCGGCGGGATCGCCGGCCTCGAACAATGTCTGGCCGGCGGGCAGGCAGAACCACTCTACCTCGGCCTCGACAGCCTTCAGCGCCGCCTTTTCAAGGCGATTGAGGAACGGAAGAAAACCGAGCTTCATGTCCATGGTGCGTCACGCCCTCGCCGGGGTGCGTTGCGCGCTACCCGGTCATTCGTCGAGATACCGCCCAGAATACGCTCATGAGTCCGCCGCGGTGAACACCCGGCTTTGGTGGCAGGGGCACACTGGCCCCCTTACTTCCTTTGTTTGGCTTTTTGAACACGGGTTGGCCGCTGGCTTCCAGTCTTTCGTCGTTCCGGCGCAGGCTGGAACCCAGAGCCTTGTTCTTGTGTCCTCGACTGTCTGCACTGGACCCCCGCCTGCGCGGGGGTGACGAGTTCAGCGGCGTATCGACACGCGCCTACCCCGCCTGCACCTCGGCGATCCACGCATCGACCAGTTCTTCCAGTACGGCTAGCGGCACCGCCCCGTCGCGCAGGATTACCTCATGGAACATGCGGATGTCGAAATCATCACCGAGCTCGGTCTCCGCGCGTTCGCGCAGCTGGAGGATTTCCAGCATGCCGATCATGTAGGCCGTCGCCTGACCGGGCATGACGATATAGCGCTCGATAGCGTTGGTTGAATCGCCGCGCGAGTTGGGCGTGTTCTCGATCAGATACTCGATAGCCTCCTGGCGTGACCATTTGTGGTGGTGCAGGCCGGTATCGACGACCAGGCGCGCAGCCCGCCATAGCTCCATGGCAAGGCGCCCGAAATTGGAATAGGGGTCTTCGTAGAAGCCCATTTCCAACGGCAGATACTCGGTATAGAGGCCCCAGCCCTCGCTATAGGCGGTAAACCCGCCAAAGCGGCGGAAGGACGGGATACCTTCCAGATCGGTCATGATGGCCAGCTGCATGTGGTGGCCGGGATTGCCCTCGTGATAGGCCAGCGCCTCCATCTGGTAGATCGGCATGTCGTTCATATCGCGCAGGTTCGCGTAATAGATGCCGGGGCGTGATCCGTCGGCCGCCGGGCGCGAGTAGAAGGCCTTGCCCGCTGACGCCTCGCGGAAGGGCTCCACGCGGCGCACTTCAAGTTCATGTTCGGGCAGGGTGACGAAGTACTCGGGCAGGCGTTCGTTCATACGCTCGATGAGGGCGGTCGCCTCATCGAGATAGGCCTGACGGCCCTCATCGGTATTGGGGTAGTAGAATTGCGGGTCTTCGCGCATGAAGACGAAAAATTCCTGCAAGCTCCCCTCAAAGCCCACCTCGGCCATGATGGCTTCCATCTCGCCATGGATACGCTCCACATTGGCCAGGCCCAGCTCGTGGATTTCCTGCGCACTCAGGCTGGTCGTGGTGAAGTTGGCCAGCCGCGTATTGTAATAGGCTTCGCCGTCAGGCAGGCGCCAAACGCCATCCCCGTCGGCAGCCCTTTCGCGCTGCGCCGTCATGACGCTGATCAGGCGTTCATAGGGAGCCGTCCAGCTGAGCAGGGCTTCGCGCCCCTCATCGAGCAGGCGTGAGCGGTCTTCGTCGCTGATATCGATCTGGTTGATGTTTCGCTCGAAGCTTTCCCAGACGACATTGGTTTCGCCATCATCGAAGGGCGCTCCGGAGACCACATTGCCCGCTGTCTCGATGACATGGTCATACATCCAGCGCGGCGGCTGAATGCCCATGTCAAAGCGCGCTTCGGCCTCGTCGATCAGCGTGGTCATCACCTCGTCCACGCTGTCTGCGCGGCTGATCCAGGCTTCAGCGGTTTCGAGCGAATTGATGCGGTGGATCGTGGTCAGGAAGACCGGCACGGTTGTGTGCATGCCGCCCATCTGGTTGAAGACATAGCCGTGGCGGGAATAGGGATGGCCGCGCGCCTCGTTTTCCTGCCGGTATTCGAACAGGCGCCAGCTCAGCCGGGCGGACGCATCCAGCGCGTCAAAGTCGAAATTCTCGCGCATATGGGCAAGGCGCGCCTGGCCGATCTGATAGCTTTCCTCGGCAAATTCAGTGCTGAAATCACCCCATTGGCCGTAATCCTCGTCGATGATGCCGCGATAGGCTTTCATCAGCGGCGCGCGGTCCAGGTCTTCCTGCTCGATCTCTTCAAACCAGGCATTCAGCCTTTCGCTTTCGCTCTGCTCGGCAGCCGCTTGGTGAATCGCGGCGCTGGCCAGCGCAGGTGCGGCGGCAGCAGGCGTAGCCAGCAAAAGAGCCGCCAGGGCTGCGCCCGAAAGGCGCTGGCGCCGTGTGATGATCATATTTCCGAACTCCCCGGTTCTTGTCGTCTAGGTGTCGCGGCCCAGCCGTTTGAGCGGCGCAAGCGGTGTGAAATTGCCGTCACGCTTTTCAGAGCGGGCCGACATGGCCTCGACGATATCATGGGGATTCCAGATGGAAGCCTGCAGTGTCATCACATGTTCGAGACTGTCGGCGACGGAATGATCGCGCGAATAGAGATGGGATTTCTTGATCCCGGCAATCGTCAGCGGCGGCCGGCTGGCAATGCGCTCGGCGACGGCGTTCACATGGGCTTTCAGGGCTGCCTCGTCGGGCAGCACGCCATTGACCAGGCCCAGCGCATGGGCGCGCTCAGGGCTCAGTGTCTCACCGGTATAGGCCAGTTCCAGCGCGATGCCGGACGGGATCAGGCGGGGCAGGCGCTGCAGCGTGCCGACATCGGCCATCATGCCGATATTGGTTTCCTCGATGCGCAGCCAGGCATCTTTGGTCGCATAGCGCAGATCACACGCCGTGACCATGTCGACGCCCCCGCCCACGCAGGGGCCTTGCATGGCGGCGATCACCGGAAAGCGCGCGCGTTCAAAGGCCGTGAACGCGCCCTGCAGGGCCAGCGCGGCATTCATGAAGGCTTCGCGCATCGCGGCTGTATCCGTCGATAGCGCATTGGGATCGGTAAAGACCGAAATATCCATGCCGGCTGTGAAGACCGGGCCTTCAGCATCGAGGATCAGCACCCGCGTTTCGCCAGCGTCTGACAGCGCATTCACCGCTTCGGGCAGTTCGCGCCAGAAGGCGGGAATCATCGTGTTGCGCTTGTCCGGCCGATTCAGCGTCAGGCGGGCAATCGGGCCGTCAGATGCCAGGGCGAAACTGGTCCAGTCGGTCATGGGAAGTCCTTTCCTGCTAGGACGAATGGCAGATACCTGTGGGCCTGACCGACGCAAAGGCGTTGCCTTGCACCATGCGGGCGGGATAAGTGGCACGCCATTAAAGCCGTTTTCAGCGAAAGTGCCATGACCCAGCTCACGACCAAGCTTGATCCCGCCTCCGACAGTTTCAAGGCCAATGCCGCGCGTATGGACGAGCTGGTCGCCGAGCTGAAAGCGCGCACCGCGCAGGCCGCGCTGGGCGGGCCGGAGCGGGCACGCGAGAAGCATCTTGCCCGCGGTAAGCTGCTCCCGCGCGAGCGGGTGCAGCGCCTGCTGGACCCCGGCACGCCCTTTCTGGAGATCGGCGCTTTGGCCGCCAATGGCATGTATGAGGGCGATGTCCACGGCGCGGGCATGATTGCCGGTATTGGCCGTGTGTCGGGCCGCGAAGTGATGATTGTCTGCAACGATGCCACGGTGAAGGGCGGCACCTATTATCCGCTGACGGTGAAAAAGCATCTGCGCGCGCAGGAGATCGCCCGCGAGAACCGCCTGCCATGCGTCTATCTGGTGGATTCTGGCGGCGCGAACCTGCCCTTCCAGGCCGATGTCTTCCCCGACCGGGAGCATTTCGGCCGCATTTTCTTCAATCAGGCGAACCTGTCCTCTGAAGGCATCGCGCAAGTGGCCGTGGTGATGGGCTCGTGCACGGCGGGCGGTGCCTATGTGCCCGCGATGAGCGATGAGACGATCATCGTGCGCAAGCAGGGCACGATCTTCCTGGGCGGTCCGCCGCTGGTGAAGGCCGCGACCGGCGAGGTTATATCGGCAGAGGATCTCGGCGGTGCGGACGTCCATGCCCGCCGCTCCGGTGTGGTAGATCACTACGCCGCCAATGATGATCACGCCTTGCAGACCGCGCGGCGCATCGTGGCGGGCCTGAACACCGTCAAGCGCGTGGACATGGACTTGTCCGAACCGGAAGCGCCGGCGCTCGATCCGGCGACGCTCAACGGTGTGATCCCGTCAGACGTGCGCACGCCCTATGATGTGCGCGAGGTAATCGCGCGCATCGTCGACGGCTCACGCTTTGACGAGTTCAAGGCGCTCTACGGCGAAACACTGGTCACCGGCTTCGCCCGCCTGCACGGCATGCCGGTTGGCATCATTGCCAATAATGGCGTGATCTTCTCTGAAAGCGCGCTCAAAGGCGCACACTTCATCGAGCTGTGCTGCCAGCGCGGCATTCCGCTTCTTTTCCTGCAGAACATTACCGGCTTCATGGTCGGATCGAAGTATGAGGCAGGCGGCATCGCCAAGGACGGCGCCAAGCTGGTCACCGCCGTCTCTTGCGCCCGCGTGCCAAAAATCACGGTGATCATTGGCGGCTCCTATGGTGCGGGCAATTACGGCATGTGCGGGCGCGCCTATGGCCCGCGCTTTCTGTTCATGTGGCCCAATGCGCGCATCTCGGTGATGGGCGGGGAGCAGGCCGCCAGCGTGCTTGCCACCGTCAAGCGTGACGGCATGGAGGCGCGCGGCGAGGAGTGGAGCGCGGAAAAGGAAGCCGCCTTCAAGGCCCCGATCCGCGAAAAGTACGAGGAAGAGGGCTCGCCCTATTATTCCACCGCGCGGCTCTGGGATGATGGCGTAATCGCGCCCGACCAGACGCGCGACGTCGTCGGCCTTGCCCTCTGGGCCTGCCTCAACGCCCCCATCGAGAAGACGCGCTTTGGCGTGTTCAGGATGTAGGGGGCGGTTTTTCCTAATGCTCAGCGCCTCCGGGCTTCGCTCCTCGCATTGGCTCGGACGCGGTTGCGCATGCGGCGCTGCACGCCGGGGAATCACAGTCCTCCAACGAGTGTCATCACCCGCGCATGCGGGTGACCCATGCCTGAGAGAGTCCCCCTGCCTGCTTGTTGCAGGCATGGATTCCCGGGACCTCGCTACGCTCGGCTGGAGAACGAGACCTGGGAGAGGTTTTCCGTTCTCCCGCGTTTCACCGGCGAAAGCCGGTGGCCAGTCTCTTTCTGGATTCCGGCTTTCGCCTGGAAAACGCGCGATCTGATAAGTCACCCGTAAACCGCGAACTCACTAATCTGCCGCATGGCGCTGGCCGCCGCTGGGGTCTAATATCCCTATTCATTTTAAGGAAAAACAGTCATGGCGCGCTCGATTCTGCTGGTAAACGGACACCCGGATTCTTCAAAAGACCGGTTCTGCCACGCCTTGTGCAATGCCTATCATGAGGGTGCGAACGAGGGCGGCAATTCGGTTTCGCGCGTGGATATCGGCGCGCTTGATTTCGACTTTTTGGAGAATGCGCACGCCTTCACCACCCCGCCGCCGGCCGATATCGCTGCCGTACAGGTTATGCTGTCGCGCGCCGAACACATGGTGCTGGTTCACCCACTATGGCTGGGCACGCTTCCCTCGCGGACCAAGGCGTTTCTGGAGCATTTGGCTCGCAATGATTTCCTCGTAAAGACAGAGGCGAAAGGCCTGTGGCCGGCAAAGCGGATGCGCGGCAAATCGGCTCGTATCGTGATGACCATGGGCATGCCCGCCTTTGCCTACAGCATTTTCTTTCACGCCCATTCGTTCAAGGCCCTGAAAGCGGGCGTGTTCCAGTTATCGGGCTTCAGCCCGGTGCGCCACACCATTTTCGGCGCGATAGAAATGAGCGTGGAAAACCGCCAGCGCATGCTGGCGAAAATGCGCGCTCTGGGCCGCGCCGGAAAATAGCACAGGCGGCACGGCCGCCAGCTTTCGCTTGCCATGGGCAACCATCTCCGGTTTGCTGCGTTAACCATACGAGGCAAAGCCGGGGGGCAATTTCATGGATGCACTTCAACCCGTACTGGATTTTTTCCGGCAGGGATTTAGCGCCGTCAACGGCGTTCAGGGCCTTATCATCGCACTGGTGGCGGCGCTTCTGTTGCCATCCTGGGGGCGGCTGATCGTCTTTGTGGTGGGGGCGATGCTGGTTCACCTGCTGGTTGATGTTCTGCTACCGGTTCTGGCCAATAACGCTGCCTTGCGCCTGCCCGACGTGTTGTCGATGCCGTTCTGGCGCTATGTGGCGGTCTTGCTGGCCGGGTATCTGATCGTGATCAGTCTGCTGGCGCTCCTCAAGCGTTTGCTCCTTAAACGGTAGGATTGCTGCGTCCGCAACATGCGTGCCGGGCGCTCAACCCGCCCGTGCAGGGTGTGATTTCGTTTGCTTTTTGGTAAGATTTTGGCACGGTTGCCGATGGGACTGCCCGTTCGGGCTGGCGAATGAGGGGAAATGTAATGGAAATTCTTGATACAGTATGGGGCTATCTCGAGCCTGTATGGGCCTGGTTGCGTGCCGGGCTGGATATGCACGGGCCGGGTAACTGGACCGAGCTTGGCATCCAGATGGGCGTGATTGCTGTTGTCATGGCGCTGATGATGCAAAGTTTTGGTGCCATTCTGATTTTCACCGTGGTGGGGATTATCATCCACGTCGTGGTCGATCAGGTGCTGCCGATGGTGCGTGACGGCGCAGCGTTCTCCATGCCGCCTGTGTCCGACATGAGCTACTGGCAATATGTGGCGTTCCTCGGTGTGGCGTATTTCGCCGCGCTGATCGTGCTGTTCATTGTCAAGAGCTTGATTTTCCGCCGCTAGGCGAAACCGTGCGTATCAGGACGAGAGGGCGCTGATCGGGGGATTGGTGCTGTTTTCGTGCAGTCTGTGCGAGCCGCCCCGGTCCTCTGGCCGGGGCGCTTTGCTTTGCGCCCTGCGCTGGCTTAATGATGAGCAATCCGCAGTCCCGTTGACCGCCCGGCCAGGAGCTCTCCCCATGAACGCAAACGATGTCCTGCTTTCCGTCACACAAGGTGGCACCGCGGTTATCACGCTGAACCGGCCTGAAAAGCACAATGCTTTCAACGCGGATGTGATCGCCGCTCTGTCGGACATGTTCGAGACGCTGCGCGCCAATACCGACGAGGTGCGCATGGTGGTCCTGCGCGGGGCGGGACCCAGCTTCTCGGCCGGCGCCGACCTTGAATGGATGCAGGCCGCTGCCGACTGGACCCATGAGGACAATGAGGAGGATGCGCTGGGGCTGGCGCGGATGCTGCGCAAGCTGCACGACCTGCCGCAACTGACCGTGGCTCTGGTGCAGGGCGCGGCAATGGGCGGCGGGGCCGGGCTGGTCGCGGCCTGTGATGTCGCCATTGCCGCCAAGGACACCAAGTTCCGCTTTTCAGAGGTGCGCCTGGGCCTGACGCCGGCCACGATTTCGCCGTTTGTGGTGCGCGCCATCGGGCCGCGCTGGGCAAAGGCACTCTTTGCCACAGGTGAAGGTTTTGACGGCGATTTCGCCCACAAGATCGGTCTTGTCCAATATGTCGTCGACAGCGCGGACGATCTTGATGACATGCTGGAAGAGGTGGCCAAGCTGGCCTTTTCTGCTGCGCCGGGGGCTGTCGCTGCCGCCAAGGCGCTGGTCGATGATGTGGCCGGCCAGGAAATTGACGACCGGCTTGGCAAGCACACGGCCAGACTGATCGCCGACCGGCGCGTCAGCGAGGAAGGCCGTGAGGGGCTTGCCGCTTTCCTGGAGAAACGCAAACCCGTCTGGGTGAAATAGCCCACCGGCGGTTCGGCAATGTTGACCCTGCGCCAGCTGGAAGCGGCATTTCACCGGCATCGTGAAGCCCTGCGAACCCGGCTCGTACAGGGGCGCTGGAGCGGGTATGCGTTTGAGTTTCTGGCCTTTGGCATCAAGCAGGGCTGGGCGTGCCTGTTCGGGGCGCTGATGCTCTTGGTGTTGCTGGCGAGCTTCCTGTTCTATCCGGCGGATGCTGTGATAGCGCGCTATGATGTCATTACCCTTGCGGCAATCCTCATCCAGATTGCCATGCTGGCCTTCGGGCTTGAAACGCTGGGGGAGGCGAAGGTCATTGCGGTCTTCCACGTCGTCGGCACGGTGATGGAAGTCTTCAAGGTCGCGATGGGCTCCTGGATCTATCCCGAAGCGGGGCAGGCCATTCTGGCGATTGCGGGCGTGCCGCTGTTTTCCGGCTTCATGTATGCGGCTGTGGGCAGCTATCTGGCGCGGGTCTGGCGCCTGTTTGATTTCCATTATGACCGCTTTCCGCCCTTGTGGATGCAGGGCCTGCTGGCGCTGGCGGTCTATGTAAATTTCTTCACCCACCATTTCACGGTCGATATGCGCTGGGCATTGTTTGCAGCCAGCGTACTGATCTACGGTCCTTGCGTGGTCTGGTTCCGGCCCGACCGGGCACATCGCTGCATGCCCTTGGCTGTCGGGCTGGTGCTGGTCGCGCTGTTCATCTGGTTTGCCGAGAATATTGGCACTTTTGCGCGCGCCTGGGCCTATCCGGGGCAGGAGGCGGGCTGGCACATGGTGTCCCTGGCCAAGCTGGGTTCATGGTATTTGCTGATGATTATCAGCTTTGTTCTGGTGGCTGCAGTGCATCGTGCGGCGGGTGCGCGCTTGCGCGTACCGCGCTGATCGCCCACAACGCGCAAAGCGACCGGATCAGAGAAAAAGGGCCCGCCCATGATCAACAAACTCCTCATTGCCAATCGCGGAGAGATCGCCTGCCGGGTGATCAGATCGGCGCGCCAGATGGGCATTGCCACGGTCGCGGTCTACTCGGACGCAGACGCAAAGGCTGTCCACGTCAAGATGGCGGACGAGGCGGTACATATTGGGCCGTCCCCGGCGCGTGAGAGCTATTTGGTTGCTGAACGGATCATCAAGGCGGCCAGGGATACCGGCGCTGATGCGATCCACCCCGGCTATGGCTTCCTGTCGGAAAATGCCGGCTTTGCGCGCGAATGCGCCAGGAACGGCATCATCTTCGTTGGTCCAAGCCCGGAAGCCATTGAGGCGATGGGTCTGAAAGACCGCGCCAAGGCGCTGATGGAAAAGGCCGGCGTTCCGGTAACGCCCGGTTATCACGGGGATAATCAGGATCCGGCCTTTCTTCAGAAACAGGCTGACGAGATCGGCTATCCGGTCCTGATCAAGGCGGTCGCCGGTGGCGGCGGCAAGGGTATGCGCAAGGTGGACAAGGCGGGTGATTTCGCGGCGGCTCTAGACAGCTGCAAGCGCGAGGCCGCCTCCAGCTTTGGCGATGAGAATGTCCTTATCGAGAAATACATCACCAGCCCGCGCCATATCGAGGTGCAGGTCTTTGGCGACAGCCACGGCAACGTGATCCATCTGTTCGAGCGCGATTGTTCGCTGCAGCGCCGGCACCAGAAAGTGCTGGAGGAAGCGCCCGCGCCCGGCATGTCCGAAGACGTGCGCGAGGCCATGTGCTCGGCTGCGGTGCGCGCGGCGCAGGCCGTCAATTATGCCGGTGCGGGCACGGTCGAATTCATCGTGGATGGCTCTGGCGCGCTGCGCACCGACGGCTTCTATTTCATGGAGATGAATACCCGCCTGCAGGTGGAACATCCTGTCACAGAGATGGTCACCGGCCTTGATCTGGTGCGCCTGCAGCTTGAAGTCGCTGCGGGCGGCCATGTGCCGCCGCAAGAGGCGGTCACGCTTTCGGGCCACGCCGTCGAAGCGCGGCTTTATGCCGAAGACCCCTCAACCGGTTTCCTGCCGTCGACCGGCGTGCTGGAGCGTCTGGATCTTCCCGAGGGGGGCGAGGGCGTGCGCGTGGACTCCGGCGTCGAGCAGGGCGGCGAAGTCACCATGTTCTACGATCCGATGATCGCCAAGATCATCGCCCATGGCGGCGACCGTGAAGAAGCGATCGAGCGCCTTGTCGATGCCATCGACAGCGATGTCGGCGTCTGGCCGGTACGCACCAATGCGGGCTTTTTGCGCCGGGCACTGGCCCACCCCAATTTCGGTGCAGGCGATGTCTATACCGGCTTTATCGAGGCGCATCTCGATGAACTCGTGCCTCCGGGCCTGCCTGCAACGCATTACGCTGTGGCGGCGCTGGTCCTCTCCGGGGCAGGGCGGGGCAGTGATCCCTGGGACTCTCTGGCCGGGTTTCGTCTCAATGGTGCGCCGCACGTGGAATATGGCTTGGACGCCGGCGGTGAACGCCTGTCAGTGCGCCTTTCCGATGGCGGCGTGACCGTGAATGGCGAGCATCTCGCGCTTGCCGATGTGCAAGGGTATCTGGGTGAACAGGGCGGAGTGGTTGAGTTCACCCAGGACGGGGAAACCCTGCTGGCAGGTGTGGAGCATCACCGTGATGGCCTGCTCGTCACCTTGCAGGGCCAGGCTGTGCTGGTCCGCGATCACGATGCGGCGGTTGATGCCGATGCGTTGGCGGGCGGGGACGCCATCAAGGCGCCCATGCCCGGCAAGATGCTCAGCGTGCAGGTGAAGGCTGGCGACAGTGTCAGCAAGGGTCAGACCCTCGCCGTCATGGAAGCAATGAAGATGGAAATGGCGCTGACCGCCCCGCGCGACGGAGTAATCGAGACGGTCAATGCCGCCGAGGGCCAGCAGGTAAATGAAGGCGATGTGCTGGTCGCGCTGGCCGAAGAGGCGGCCAGTTAGGGGTTGTCCCCGTCTTTTCCGGTTCGTCGTTCCCGCGCAGGCGGGAACCCAGAGCGGGAAACCCGGTCTTCACCCTGCGATCTCTGGATGCCCGCCTGCGCGGGCATGACGAGAGGACGGTGGACCGTCAGGCGTCTTCCCGGCCACTGACGGAGCCGGAGTGTCCGCTGGTTGCCGGGCGCTTCTCCAATCCCTCAGGCAGCACAGCGGCTGGGCGCCGGGGCACTTTTGCCCGCAGCGATGGCGCCAACGCTCCGCAGCACTACGAATAACTGGCACGTCCCTCGCATGGTGAACGCCCGATCCCCTCACGCTGTCCCGCAACCGGACAGTATCAGAGCAAAGGTTTGGGCCATGGACGTGCTGGCAGACTGGACTGATCAGACCCGCAACGATTTCCGCAAGCGCATTACGCGCGCCAACCACAATCTCCATACGTCGCCGCTCTTCAGTGAAGAGGCGGTAGAGCGTCTGATCGAGATTCACCCCCGTGAGTATGCCGATTTTGCCACCATGGACGAGACCGGTTCGCGTACCTCCTGGAAGACCGGCGATCCGGGCAAGCTCACCGGCAAAGAGCTGATCCGGGCCGTCAAATCGGGCCGGCTCTGGATCAATCTGCGCAATCTGTTCGGTATTCACGACGAATACCGCGCCCTGCTGGACCAGATGTTCGAGGAGCTGCAGGATGAGAATCCGGGCTTCCACCCGGTGCGCATTCTCGGCGGCCTGCTGGTCTCCTCGCCGCAGGCGAAAGTGCCCTTCCACATGGACCGCACCGACACCATGCTCTGGCATATCAGCGGGAAAAAGCGCGTCTTCGTCTATCCCCACCATGACGAGGTGGCGACCGATGCCGAGCGCGAGGAAGTGCTGCTGCACGCGTTCAATGACGAGCTGATCCACCGGCCGGAAGCCGAGCCGCACGCGCGCTATTTCGATCTCGAGCCAGGTGAGATGATCTGCTGGCCGCTGCACACGCCCCACCGGGTGGAAAATATGGGCACGCTGAACATTTCGCTGGCCACCGAGTACACAACGCCTGAGGCACGCCAGCTCAACAATGCGATGTATTTCAACGGCGTGATGCGCCGCCGCTTTGGCTGGCAGCCGCCCCGCATCGCCGAGACACACGGTTTCAACCGTCAGGCCCGCTATATTGCCGGCGCGCTGATGCGCAAGGCGGGCATATCCGTGCCGGTCGAGACGCCGCACGAGGGCGGATACCGTTTCGAGGTCGATCCCGACGCTCCGCTGGGCGTACGCGCCTGATGGTGACGGCAACACGCACCCGCGGGGCCCCGCCACTTCTAAACTGGAGCGAGGATCATCGCATCGAATTTGCCCGCGGCGTGGTCAGCGCCCGCCATCAGCTCGCGCGTCTGCCCTTGTTTGACGACGCGGCGCTGGCGGCCATGCTGGACCGGCACGACCGGGCCAATCTGGATGTCTGCACCATGGGCCGCGATCCCGCCGAGCGCTCCAGCTGGCGTGATGTGCCGGTCTGCCGTCACCTGCCGGGACACCATCTTGTCGAGGCTATTCGCCAGACCCGGCTCTGGGTCCATGCACGTCACGCGCTCGATACCGATAGCGAGCTGAAACCGGTTTTTGCCGCGATGATGGAGCAGCTGCGCCATCTCAATCCTGGCTGGGCACCCTTGCGCGCTTATGGCGGTGTGGTCATCGCTTCGCCGGGCGCGCAGGTTTTCCTGCACTCGGATATCTCCGAGACCATGATGTTTCAGGTGCGCGGCAGCCAGCAGGTATTTGTCTATCCGCCCCGTGACCCCTGGGTCAGCGACCGCGCGCTTGAAGGTGTGCTTCTGGGCGAGAGCGGCGAGGACCTGCCCTATGACCCATCATGGGATGCCGAGGCAGCGGGCATCTCCATGGAACGCGGCAGCTTCGCGGCCTGGCCGCTTCACGCGCCGCACCGGATCAGCTTTGGAAGCGAGCTGTCAGTGACACTCGTGCTGGAAGTGGTGACGCAGGAATCCCTGCTGAAAAATGCTGTGCTACATGCCAATGGCCTGATGCGCCGTGCAGGGTTCAATCCAAAAAATGCCAACACAAGCGGGTTTGGCGCTGCGGTGAAGCTCGCCATCTCGCGGGCAGCCAAGTCCACCAGCGCCATACGCAACCGGCGGACGGGGAGCGAAGCGCCTGACATGTCGCTTGCCAGTACACTGGAGCATGCCTGAAAGCTGCATCCGACGGGCAAGGCGCCTTTGACCGAAGCAGGGTTTCGTCCTAGCTCATGCATCCATGAGCCTTAATCTCATCAAGCTGTGTGTCGGTGCCGACACGATCGAGGATCTTGAAGCGTGGCGCGGGAAAATCGCGCCCGGCAACAAGCCGATGTATCACGTCACACGCATGAGCCCGAAGCGCGCCGATGAACTGCTCGATGGCGGCTCACTCTACTGGGTCATCAAGCGTGTCATTCAGGTGCGCCAGCGCATTATCGGGCTGGAAGAGGTGACCGGCAGCGACGGTATTTTGCGTTGCTGCATCTGGCTGGACCGCGAGCTCATCCGCACCGTGCCGCGCCCGAAAAAGCCGTTTCAGGGCTGGCGCTATCTGACCGCCGCCGATGCGCCTCCAGACCTTTCATCGCCCGCCTCTGGCGGCGAGGAATTGCCCGACGATCTGCGCGCGAAACTGATCGAAATGGGGGCGTGGTAGATTCTTCCTGATGCTCCGCACATCCGTGCGTCGCGCCTCGCATGAGCTCGGGCGCGCTTGCGGGCTACAGATGCGGCCCGATTGGCTTTTGCCTGCTACACCGGGGTTTCACGCCGCGCCGGGCTTGCCGCCACATTGTCGATCAGGCGTGTCTTGCCGACGCGTATTGCTGCCAGCACGCGCGCAGGACGCTCCAGCAGGCCCGCGCCGGTTTCTTCAAGAGTATCGGCATCGCGCACCTCGATATAATCCACGGCGTCGAACACGCTTGAGGCCAGAATGCGGGCGTGTTCCAGCGCTCTGGCCGCCGGTTCGCCATCCTCGAGCGCGTGCGCGAGATCGCGCAGGATCACGTTCAGGCGTCCCGCCCGCATTCGCTCGGTGGGCGAGAGGTAGACATTGCGGGAGGAGAGGGCGAGCCCATCCGCCTCGCGCCGGGTTTCCATGCCGAGGATTTTCACCGGCAGGGCGAGGTCATTGACCATCCGCCGGACCACCATGAGCTGCTGGTAGTCCTTCTCCCCGAACACGGCGATATCGGGCCGGACCTGTCCGAACAGTCGGGCTACCACGGTGGCAACGCCTGCAAAGAAGTGCGGGCGTGCATCGCTCTCCAGGCCGATTGCCGGGCCTTCGACGGTCACCGCGGTGGCAAATCCGTCCGGATAGACCTCGTCCACGTCCGGCGCGTAGAGCAGGTGGCACCCCGCCGCGGCCAGAAGCGCTGAATCCGCTTCCAGAGTGCGTGGGTAGGTGCCGAGGTCCTCATGGGCCGCGAACTGTGAGGGGTTTACGAAAATGCTCGTCACCACCCGGTCGCATACTTCCATCGCCTTTAGCACCAGTGCGATATGCCCTTCATGCAGCGCGCCCATGGTGGGCACGAAACCGATAGTGTGGCCGTCAGCGCGCCACTGGCTGACTTCGCGCGCGATGGCGTCCGCAGTGTGAACGGCAGGACAGTGCAGGGCAGGCAGCATGGGGCGGGTTCTCCGGGGCAGGGCAGGAAGCTAGACGGAGCAATATGCTGGAGGCAAGACGCCGACTCGGCACAGATTAATTCCACAATGACAAAACTGGTCCTTTCCCTCATGTGTGCCCTGACATTGGGCGCGTGCAGCATTACCGGCCAAGCCGCTCGCGATGACTCGCCATCTTCGCAGCAGGCCGTTCGGCTGGCCGCCACACTGACCCAAGCGGCGCGCAGCGGCGATCCGGTGCTGGAACACGTAACTGCCCAGATGACGGGTCTGGAGGACGCGCTGGCGCGCGGCCTCCCGGAGCAAGGCAATCACGAGGCTGAAGCGGGCGAAGCGTCGCACGCGCTGGCTGCGCCTCCGGATGCCCGGTCCATGATCAGCCTGATGCATTCCATCCATCTCGCGTCCTATCGTGAAGAACGTCATCTGGCGGAAGGCTGGCGCGCCCTGCAGGGCCAGCACGCCGCGCTCGGCCGGTTGCAGGCGCGCTATGTCGAAGCCGATCTGGGCGAGCGCGGTGTCTATCTGCGTCTGCTGGCCGGTCCGTTTGATACCGCAGACGATGCTGTGCAGGCGTGCCGCACCATCCAGGCCAGCCAGGACTGGTGTGCCGTAACGGCTTTTGACGGGATGCCCGTGCTCCCATAGGCGCTGGCGCTGGCATCGGTTCACTGACTGCCTGCAACAAGCCGTTTGCGCGCGCGCCGGGCATCGTTATCTGTGTAGCACGGCAAGTTGCTTCGGAACCGCCCTGGTCATGAACTCACCGCCCGGCCTGCAAATTTCACGCACTGGCACACCGCCGCCGCGTTCCGGCGCGCGTGAGGCGCATGTCATTGTGGTGGGCAACGAAAAGGGCGGCGCCGGCAAGTCCACCGTCGCCATCCACCTGGCCATCGCCCTGATGCGGATGGGCCAGATGGTGACGGCTATAGATCTGGACCTGCGCCAGGCGTCCTTCACCCGCCATCTCGAAAACCGCACCCGTTGGGCGAATACGCGCGGCGTGGACCTGCCCATCCCCGACCAGGTGGTCCTGCGCACCAGCCCTTCGCGCAACATGGATGCCGCCGAGACTGAAGAACGCGCCAGCTGGGAGCGCGAGCTGGCGAGCCTGAAGGCGCGGTGTGATTTCATCGTTGTCGATGCGCCCGGCCACGACACGCATTATTCGCGGCTCGCCCATTCCAGCGCCGACACCATTATCACGCCGGTCAATGACAGTTTTGTCGACTTCGACCTGCTGGCCGATGTTGATCCGGAAACCTTCGAGGTCGGACGCCCCAGCGTCTATTCGGAAATGGTCTGGAATTGCCGCAAGCAACGCGTGGCACGCGACAAGAAGCCGATTGACTGGGTAGTGATGCGCAACCGCGTCTCCACGCTCGATGCGCGCAATACGCGCCGCGTTGCCGATGGCTTGCGCAAGCTGTCCGAGCGGATCGGATTTCGTATCGCGCCTGGCTTTTCAGAGCGGGTTATCTACCGCGAGCTGTTCCCGGTGGGCCTGACCTTGCTGGATCTGACCGAGAGCGGGTCAGCCATCCCTTTCACGATGAGCCATGTTGCCGCGCGTCAGGAATTGCGCGATCTGCTGATCGTGCTCAAACTGCCCGCTCTGGCGGGAAAGCCCTTCCCCTTCTGATGGCGGCAGGATGAGCGTACTTTTCGGTGTTCTGATTGCGCTCGGCGCGATGGTGGTGCTGGCCTGGCTGTTTGCCAAGGCGAAGCCCTCCTTTGTCGTGAAGATCGCGCGCCCGGTTGCGGCGGTCGCCGTGGTCCTGCTCGGCATTGTGATGACCGTGCGCGGGATGGGTGTTCTGGGCGTGCCAATGGTGCTGGCCGGGATCGGCTTCCTGCTCACCGGTACGTGGCGCGGGCGGCCGGGGTTCGGCGGCGGGCAGGGGGGCAATGGCCGCTCCCAGAGCCAAACGCCGCAAGGCGAGAGCATGAGCATCGCCGAGGCGCGTGCCACGCTGGGTGTGGAACCCGGCGCCAGCCATGACGACATCCAGCGCGCCTATCGCGAGATGATGAAGAAGGTCCACCCCGACACGGGCGGCAGCGGCGCACTCGCCCGCCGCGTGCAGATGGCGCGTGATTTGTTGCTGGATGACTAGCGCTTATGCGCCTTGATTTACCGCAAAGCAGGCCTCGCCCAGCCGGGCAAGGTCGGAGCAGATCTGACGGGCCGTAGCCGGGTCGATCGCTTCAAAGCGGGCTCTCCATAGCGAGCCGGTATCGCGCACGACCTCTTCTGTCACCGGTATTGCACCGGACAGGGCAGGCGCGAGGCCCAGCACCGTTTCCAGACGCGCCTGCGCGACCGCGCGCGATCCGAACGCGCCTACTTGCACTGCCCATCCGCCATTCGGCGTGCCCGCCGCAAGCAGGTTGGGTGTGGCGGGTTGTTCTGCGGGGCGTGAGGCGGCGGTGGAGTCAAACCGCACCCGGTCACTGTGCGTTTCATCGGCTGGCCGGTCGAGGTCGGGCAAGTCCTCGATCACCACGCGCACAGGCGGAGGGCTTTCGCCGGCCCCTGTGCTGGCCGATCCCATGGCCGTCGGGCCGGGCATGCCGGAGAGTTCGGCGGTAAGGATTTCCTGTTCCCGGATCGGGTTGAGGCGCGGGGCGTTGAGGCTGGCGAGGATCAGCCCGTCGCGCCGCGCATCCAGTGTGGAAAACGCCGCCTCGACCAGCTCGGTTGCATGGGCGTCCCGCACCGGGCCAGTGGCGCCGCCCATCACCACGGTGACGAGGCGCCGGCCTTCGCGTTCGGCTGTGACCGCAATATTGAAACCCGAGGCGCGGATATAGCCGGTCTTCAGCCCGTCCACGCCGCGCACCCGCCCCACCAGTGAATTGTGGTTGGTGTAGGTGCGCCCCGAATAGCTGAAGCTGCGTTCGTTGAAATAGGGGAAGTATTGCGGGAAATCGCGGTGCAGTGCGTGCGCCAGCCGGGCCATGTCCCGCGCGGTGGTGCGCTGGGCTGCATCGGGCAGGCCGGACGCATTGCGGAAAACGGTAGCGGTGAGGCCAAGCGCTACGGCCCGGTCGGTCATCGCTTCGGCAAAGGCGGCTTCGCTGCCCGCCAGGTGTTCGGCGACCATCACGGCCACATCATTGGCGCTGCGGATCACCAGCGCGCGTATCGCGGTTTCGGTATTGATGGTGTTGCCTGCAGGCGCCCCGAGCTTTGATGGCGGCCGTGAGGCGGCCTCCGCCGACATGGTGAGCGGTGTGGCAAGGGTGAGCTCGCCGCGCTCGAGCGCCTCGAACAGCATGTAGAGCGTCATCATCTTGGTCAGCGATGCCGGGTAGCGTGACGCGTCAGGCCGGCGTGCATGAAGCACCTCGCCGGTTTCCATATCCGCGACGAAAGCCGCATAGCGCTCTTGGGCAGAAGCAGGCGCGCCCGGCACCAGAAGGGCGAGCACACACACCACAAGACAGGCGGCCAGATGACGAATGATCATGGGCCCGGAGGATCACAGCAATGGGTTGAAGGGGCGTTAACCGCCTCGCACGAAAGAAAAATGGTGCGCTGCACAAATTCTTCTTGACTTCGTGGGCCTGATTCCACATATTTGCTGCAGTTGCGAACTAGAAAGCAGGAGCCAGACTCATGCCGACCAACGTTGAAAACACGACCGCGCAAACGGCCACTACGGATGACAAGCCCGTTGTGACGAAGCCGGTTGAGGGCGTCGAGAAAGCCAAGGCACCTGCCGCGAAAGCCAAATCGACCGCCAAACCGGACGCTGCACCTGCAAAGGCTGCCGCGCCGGCCCCGAAGAAACCCGCGCCCCACAAACCCTCCGCTCCCCGCAAGTTCACGGGCGCTTCCAAAGGAGACACCACCATGGCCGCTGCCAAAAAAGACCTCGCCAAAGAAACCTTCGAAACCTTCACCTCGGCTTCCAACGACGCCGTGAAAGAAGGCATCGAGAAGTCCATGACCGCGATGAACGAGTTCAGCGCGTTCCACAAGAATTCCGTCGAAGCCGTGATCGCCTCGGCGACCACGACCTCGAAAGGCTTTGAAGAGCTGAACGCTCTGGCCGCCGGCTACGCCAAGAAGTCGATGGAAGACGGCATGGTTGCCGCCAAGTCGCTTGCTTCGGCCAAGTCGGTCCAGGAAGTGATCGAGATCCATTCCGATTACACCAAATCCTCGCTCGAAGCCTATCTCGCCGAAGTGAACAAGGTCTCCGACCATGTTTCCTCGATGATGAAGGACTCCCTGAAGCCGCTCAATGAGCGCTTTGCGGCAGCCGTCGAGCTGATGCAATCCCAGCGCTAGATTTTTCGCGCTGACACACGTTTCCGGCAGGCGAAGAGCCAATCCTTCGCCGCTGGTGACAAGTCCTCCCTGACTGGCCCGGCTTTTTGCCGGGCCATTTTTTTTGGACGCATGGCCTAGAATTCGAAACTTTCGAGAACAGCCCGGCCATCGCGGACACCGATTTCAATCACGGCGTGTCTGGAGTTATCGGAGGGGTGTTGGATTGTGTAGATGGCGCGGACAAGATCAGCGACAACCACACCCTGTGTCGTAAAGGCGCGGGCTTCTGTCACCTGCAAGGCAAAAATCATTTCATTCGCTGACGTGCCACAACGAGACAACGAGCCACTAGAGCAGTATGCCGTGTAAAATTCTTCTGCGGTCTCTGGCGCCAGATCGAAGCGAAACAAACCACCCTCAGGGCTAGCGATCTCTATTTCGAAGCGACGTAATCCAAATTCCCAGCCACCGCGGCCATCGTATCTATAGCCTCCTGCTGACATCTGTATAGGAATTTGATTGTTATCAAAATCATAGTCTCTGATTGCGGCGTTCACAGTAAGCATAATGAGATCGTCTGAATTGTAAGCGTCGACAAGCTCACGTAATTCCTCTTCAGCCTGCGGAAGCTCTCGGCGAAGCGCGAACTGGTCATTTCTTACTTGCGCATACACGTCCGGCTTATAGTGTTCGAGATAGCTTAAAGCCGCATCCTCAACGTTTTCGATGCCGGCATAATGCAAATAGGCAATCATCTCTGGCGGCGGTACGTTTTGCGATGGATCTGTCTCGCATTCGCGCCCTTCCCGGCGCGCTTGCAGGCAGTCATAAACTTCCCCGGAGTTAAACCACTGTGCGTATGAGACACCTTCGGTCGCAACAAACATTGTTGCCACAATTGAAAGCGCGCGTGCGTAGTTCAGATTGGCTTTGAACATGAGATTATCCTCCTCAAACCTGAAAAATAATTCCTCATATTGAGTGCTTGAACAACAAAAAAACAAAGGCAGTCCGATTTCATAATTAAGACATAAATCTGTCACCTTGTCGTTTTGTTTATGATAGTGCATTATTGGTATTGATGCTGTTTTCTCTGATTGTCTTGCGAAGCGTTCGAAATTGTTCGCCGATGACCCGACCGCGTGCAAAGCTGAGTATTGTTGACATCCAAGCTTCGCCGTTGTCACGCGGACAGGCAAGTCCAAGATGGCGCTATCAAGAACGCTCAAAACGTGTGATACATAATACTCGTCCGCAATAGTCATTGCGTGCCTGTTGAGGCTGGGAGCCAAGAACGGCTTTCAATTTCCACGAAATTGTAAGATGGACAGGGGTTCGCTGAACACGAGTGCCGCTCAGAATCCGGCTGCCGGATTATTTTACTGCGTTTTGAACTCAAGGAAAATCACTAATGACAATCGAAAGTTTACTGGTAATTCTTCTGATCGGTGCCATTGCAGGCTGGCTCGCGGGCCTGATCGTGAAGGGCTATGGCTATGGCCTGCTGGGTAATATCGTCATCGGTATTATCGGTGCGTTTGTTGCGGGTTTCATTCTACCGCGCGTCGGTCTCAGCATCGGGGCCGGCATTGTTGGCGCGATCATTCACGCCACGATCGGCGCGGTCATCCTGCTCTTCGTGATCCGGCTGATCAAACGGGCTTAGATCTCGTTCCGCAACGCATCCGCGTTGCGGTGTCCCGCGCAGGCGGGTAGTCGCGGAACATCGCAGCCCGGATGGGCTGCGGAAACTTAAAAATGGTGCCGGCGGAGAGAATCGAACTCCCGACCTTCGGTTTACAAAACCGCTGCACTACCGCTGTGCTACGCCGGCCAATACGCTTTGCGCGCTGCGTCATAAAACGAAAGCGGCGCGCCGGGCAAGCGCGCCGCTGCCGCACACAGTATCAAAGCCTCACTTGCGCCAGATGAGGATGGCCGAAGCGGCATGGATACCGGGGCGGCTTCAGTCATGGCTGGACGGTATTTGGGTCTGCTTGTCACCGGAAAAAGGTAGACATCGCAGCGCTTCCAGAATTAAACTGTCAAAGATGAAGGGCTAGCCCCGGACACTCTATACTGAATGGTGACGACAGAAAAGCCGTTTTCAACTGGGAAGTGCCTTGATTAGGTTTCTGTCGAGCTACACGCGGAAGAAAGTAAACTTAGCGCTCTTTTTCAGAGTGCGCTGCGAATAGACGATAGGGACCAAGCACGATGCAGCTAGTTTATGTTGTTACGGGCTCTACAACGCGATTTACGCTGTTAGGCTTTTTGTTCTCGCTGCTGATTTACTTGGGGGCTGGCGCCGCAATGACCATAGCCGGGCTCGCGGTGGTAGGCATGTTTCCGGAGTCGGTGCGTGCAGACTGGTTTGGCGATGAATCTTGGATGGTCACGTGGCGCGAACCGACCAGTCAGGAACTCGCCGAAATGTATGCGTTTCCGATTTTAGGTGCGGTATTCGCGATGATCGGGTGCCGCATTGCGCGTCGGAACCTTCTTATCCCAACAATTATTGTGGTCGTGGTCCCTGTCGGAATAGTTGGGACCACCTGGATGTTGGCTAACCATTCGACGGAAGAATCCGGCAATTCTATAATCGCTGTGTTGCTCGCCATTATTTACTTCTTGCGTCTGTGGTATGAACGAGCGAGTAAGTGGTATGAATGAGCGAGATGCCGCTAGGCTAATGTTTTTTATTGCTTTCTGGCACTCGCTATAAGCGCGTTGCAAAACGAAAGCGGCGCGCCGGGCAAGCGCGCCGCTGCCGCATACAGTATCAAACGGTCATTTGCGCCACACGAGAATGGCCGAGGCCGCGAGAATCCCTAGCAGTAGATGCACCGCGTCCAGGGCCAGCGCGCCCGGTGTCATGGTGACGCCGTAGGCAAAGCCATAGAGCAGGGCGGTGAGCGAGAAGCCTGCCCAGGCGATGAAGCCGATGCGCAAATGGCTTTTGAGCCCGCTGGCACCCGCTGTCTGGAACAGCGCCGCCAGCCCCAGCACCGTAAGGATGGGCATGACCGGCCCCAGCAACATTTTCCATTCATGGCCGGCAAAGCTGTCAGCCGTGTAGCCGTACTGCGCCATCCAGTAGGCGGAGAAGAGCAGGCCGTAGATGAGAAAACCGATGATGTAGATGGCGACCGCAGCGGCGATGACCGCTAGAAGGTCGTGACCGAAAATTCTGGGCATGAGTGTTTTCCTCCCCGTCCGGGGCGGCTATTGCTCCGCCCTCGAACTGTCGTTGACGGCGCTAATGCGCCAGTGATTAACCATACGCCTATCGGGGATTCGCCGCCATGGCCCGCATACTGATTACCTCTGCCCTGCCTTACATCAATGGAATCAAGCACCTGGGCAATCTGGCGGGCTCCATGCTGCCCGCCGATGTCTATGCGCGCTTCCAGAGGATGCGGGGCCATGAGGTGCTTTATATCTGCGCCACCGACGAGCACGGAACCCCGGCCGAGCTGGCCGCCGCTGCCGCCGGGCAGGACGTGCGCACCTATTGTGATGAGCAGCATGCGATCCAGAAGGAAATCGGCGAGCGCTTTGCCCTGTCTTGGGATTATTTTGGCCGCACCTCATCTCCGGAAAATGCCGGGCTGACGCAGCACTTTGCCGAAGTGCTCGAGGGCAGGGACCTGATTGCGGAAATTGTCGAGAAGCAGATTTATTCGAAGGCCGACAAGCGGTTTTTGCCCGACCGCTACGTGGAAGGCACGTGCCCGAATTGCGGCTATGAGAAAGCGCGCGGCGACCAGTGCGATAATTGTGGCAAGCTGCTGGAGCCGACCGAGCTGATCGAGCCTTACTCGACCATTTCCGGTTCTCGCGACCTTGAGGTGCGCGACACGCGTCATCTCCAGCTGAAGCAGAGCAAGATGGAGCCGCGCCTGCGCCAATGGGTGGACGGCGCCACCAGCTGGCCCCCGCTCGCCCGATCCATTGCCTATAAATGGCTCGATGAAGGCCTGCGCGACCGCACCATCACACGCGATCTCTCGTGGGGCGTGAAAGTGATGCGCGACGGCGCGGTGCGCGAGGGCTTTGAAGACAAGGTCTTCTATGTCTGGTTCGACGCGCCGATCGGCTATATCGCGGCGACCGCCGAATGGGCCAAGGCGACCGGGCAGGACTGGGAGCGCTGGTGGCGCACCGACAAGGGCGCGGACGATGTCACCTATGTTCAGTTCATGGGCAAGGACAATGTGGCCTTCCATACGGTCAGCTTCCCGGCCACCATTCTGGGCTCTGAAGAGCCGTGGAAGCTCGTTGACCGGCTGAAAGCCTTCAACTGGCTGAACTGGTATGGCGGCAAGTTCTCCACCAGCTCGAAACGCGGCGTGTTCATGGACAGCGCACTGGAATTGCTGCCGTCTGACTATTGGCGCTGGTATCTCACCTCCAACGCGCCTGAAGGCTCCGACACCCAGTTCACCTGGGAGAGCTTTCAAGGCGTGATCAATTCCGACCTGGCCAATGTGCTGGGCAATTTTGTCAACCGGATCACCAAATACTGCGCCGCGAAATTTGACGGCGAGGTCCCTGACGTCGGCGTTCCGGGCGAGGCGGAAGCATGGATGGCCGCAGAGCTGGCCGAACGGCTCCAGGCCCTTAGTGCTCACTACGAGGCGATGGAGTTCCGCAAGGCGGCCGCAGAAACCCGCGCACTGTGGGCGGCGGGCAACGAGTACCTGACCAAGGCCGAGCCGTGGGTGAAATACAAGACCGATGTCGACGCAGCGGCAGTGGGTGTGCGCGCCGGGCTCAATCTCGCGGCGGTATTTGCCATCATCGCGCAACCTGTCATACCCGACGCGGCGAAGGCAGTTCTCGACGCACTCGGCGTTCCGGAGGGCAACCGGGCCTGGCCGGACTGGCAGGACAAGACCCTGCTTGATGCCTTGCCGCGCGGCCTCGCCATCACCCCGCCCAATCTTCTCTTCGCCAAGATCGAGGATGCGTCTGTGGACGAATGGCGCGAGCGGTTCGGCGGAGAGTAGGGTTCCCCGGTCACCTTGACATGTTCTTCTAATGTTCCGATGGTGCCTGTGCTCAGGAACAAGGGAGTCCCGCCCATGATGGAACCGCGCCTGTCCCTCGTCACGCTCGGCGTGTCTGACATCGCCCGGTCGAAAGCGTTTTACGAGGCTTTGGGCTTCAAAACTGCGTTCGAGAACGACAAGATCGTCTTCCTGCCAATGGGCGGCATGGTGCTGGCGCTGTTTGGCAAAAAAGATCTTGATGGCGACATGGCGCGCGAGAATGCCGGGCACGGCCATATCGCGCTCGCGCACAACACGCGCACCGAAGCCGAGGTAGACGCCATTATTGATCATGCCGTCGCCTCCGGCGGCAGCCTGTTGAAGGCAGCCCACAAGGCCGGCTGGGGCGGGTATTCGGGATACTTCGCCGACCCGGACGGCCACGCCTGGGAAGTGGCGTACAATCCCTACTGGACGATTGATGCCGAAGGACGGATCAATATGGGTTTGTGACCGAGCGCCGCCTCGTCGGCAACGTGCCAGGAGTATTTTGATGGACGCTCAGGCCACGGCATCGCGCGCGAGTTTGCTACTCTCGTTTGCACTGGCCACCGCCATCTGGACGCTTGGCGTCATCACGATCGGCGGGGCGTTCTATCCCGGCTATGACCAGGCCGGGCAGTTTATCAGCGAGCTGGGCGCGGTGGACGCCCCGACCTATCCCTGGGCGGGCTGGCTGGGCTTCATTCCCATTGGCATATTCCAGTGTCTGTTCTGCCTGACAGCGGCGCGCCGCGCGCCGCGTTCCGGGTTGGCAATTGCCGGTTTCGTGGCGCTTTGCGGTTATGGCGTTGGCGCGATAGCGGGCGGCATATTCCCATGTGATGCGGGTAGCGGGTGCATGCCGGCCGAGCCCAGCGCGTCACAGATGCTTCACAACGCGATCGGTGGCGGTGGCTATCTGATCGGTGTGCTCGGGCTGACGTTGGTATCTGCTGCCGCCCTGAGCTGGCCGCGGGCACGCTGGCTCGGCGCCGCTGGACTGGCGGCCGCCGCGGTGGCCTTTACCGCCCTGTCTGGGCTTGAGGCATTGCCCGAATGGCGCGGCGCACTGCAGCGCACCGCAGAAGCGGCCTTCCTGATCTGGTTTGTAGCGTGCGGCTGGTGGTTGCGTAAACGCTAGCCGTCCAGCGCTGTTGCCACGGCGGCATTCAGGCGGTTGATGTCAGCACCGGGAATGACGTCATTGCCGATTATGAAAAACGGTGTGCCGCTGACGCCGATAGAGCGCGCAAGCTCATAAACGCTATCGAGATGCGCCTGAATTTCCGGCGAAGCCATCGCTTCGCGCAGGGCCTCGCGGCCGATGCCCTGTTCAGCGGCGATCTGGTTTATCCGCTCAGCGTTCATCGGCGAGCCCGCCTGCATCAGGGCGTTATGAAAATCGCTGTAATGCTCCGGCGAAAGGTTCCACACCGCCAGCGCGGCGCGCGCCGCCTTGTCCGAGGCTGCGCCCAGAAGCGGCAATTCCTTGAAGACGATCCTGACGCGTCCCTCATGACGGGCGAGCACATCATTCATCCAGTCATTGGTCTGGATGCAGTAGGGGCAGCGATAGTCGAAAAATTCGACGATGGTCAGTTCGGCGTCGGCGGGGCCGGCTACAGGATCGCGCGGATCTTCATAGATGGCGTCGCGAAATTGCTCTGTGCCGGCAACCAGATCGGCTTGTTCACGTGCGCGGGCCCGCCGCTGAAGCTCAACGAGCGCTTCCTCCACCACTTCGGGGTTTTCCACGATATAGCGGTGAACGATGGCTTCCACAGCTTCGGTATCGAGCGTTTCGTCTTCGCCATTGGCGGCCGAGCAGGCGGAAACAAGGCAGGCGGCCAGCAGGCCCGTCAGAAAGCGCATGGCGAATAATGTCCTGTGGCTGTGTTAGTGAAACAGGCGGTCGGCCTGCGGAGTGAATGGACTGCGCCGTTCGCGCTCGGCTCGGTTCCAGTCGCGGATTTCCTGCGGCGTGGGTTCGGCCACGGCGACAAGTTCGCTTGCCCGGACCCAGGCAGGCGTGCCCCGGTCAAGCTCATCGCGCGCGCGGCTGGCAAAGACAAAAGCCTGCATATTGTTGCCGGCGGCGAAGAAGCGTTCGGCGGTGGCCAGCTGTGCCATCGCGGTTTCACCCAATGCTTCGTGTGCCAGCGCCAGCTGGAACCATGCCCAGCTATTTTCGTCCTCGCGTGCCAGCGCGAAGCGCAAATGGGACACGGCCTCTTGAAGGGCGTCGTCCTCATTTGTGCCGATCAGGGAGGCAGCGAGATTGACCCGCAAAAGCGGCGCGTCGGGCATCAGTTCGGTGGCCCGGCGATGAGGCGCAACGGATTCTTCAATCCGTCCGCTCTCATAAAGCATCTGGCCTTCTAGCTCATGGAAGAAGGGATTTTCCGGTTCCATCTCAATCAGTTGAGCCAGACGCTGTTGTGCCTGCTCAAGCCGTCCCTGACGGAAATAGGCCACAGCGCGGGCATATTGGCCAGGCAGGCTGGTATCACTCTCAGGGTAACGCTGGAAGACCTGTGCAGGCGCCACCGTGAAGCCGATGATCTTCGCCTGAATGCGGCGCAGTTCGGCAATCTGTTCGGGACTCTCCTCGACATCGGCATAGGGCGAGGCTTCCACCCGCCGCCGCATGGCGTCGATACGCTGGGAGGAGAGGGGGTGGGAGCGGAAGTATTCGTAGCGCCGTGCCTCGCTCATCACTTCCTGATAGCGGAAGCGTTCAAACGTGGTGATCAGGCCGCGCGCTGACTGACCCGTGCGCTCCAGAAACGTCATCGCGGCCTGATCGGCTGCGGCTTCCTGTGTGCGGGTATATCGCATCACGTCCAGGGTCGCGAACTGCGGGGCGGACGCGATGATGGCGGCGCCGCCTGCGCCCGAACCGGCCAGGGCGGCCACGATGCCAAGGCCCAGTGTAGCGATCATGGTGACCATGGCACCGCGCGTGCCGTCGCCGAACCTCACCAGATGGGCCCCTTCGATATGGCCAATCTCGTGTGCCAGCACCGCTTTGATCTCGCTGGGGGTATCGGAGATGATGATCGTGCCGGTATGCATGAAGATGTTCTGTCCGCCCGAGACGAAGGCGTTGAACTCGTTATTGCCAACCAGATAGAGCCCCACCGAGTCTCTATTGAGACCCGCCGCATCAAGCAGCGGCTCAGTGTATTCGCGCATCACCGCTTCGATCTCGGTATCACGGATCAGGCTTACGCCTTGCTGCGCGGTTGCGGCGGGTGTGAGCGCCATGACGGCGCTGGCGGCGAAAGCCGTGGCGCGGGCCAATGCGCTACTCAAGCGGGCTATCGTGATCATGGGGCCATGGACTCCGATCCTGCGTTCGCTCCCTTAGGCACCGCAACGATAGCCATTTTATGGCACGATTGCAGCCCGTCAGCGCACGCACTGTCGGGCTGCAATCTGATATCTAGGAGCCAAGCCCAAACAGCTTGCCGGAACGCTGCCACCAGCCTGACCGGCGGGGGGCGGATTGTTTTTCGGGCTCGCTGCTGTCTGCAGGCACTTCATCACCTTGTGCTTCAGGTGCCTGTTCTGGCGCCGGATCGGACTTTTTTGCGCGCGGCTTGCGGGCCGGCCTGGCCGGTTTGGCTTCCGCAGCAGCCGGCTCCGCCGCTTCGGCCGGGGCGGCATCTGCCACCTTGGCTTTGGCGGGCTTGCGCGTGCGCTTGGGTTTTTCCTGGGCAGCGGGCGTCTCCGCAGCAGGTGCGGCTGTGGCCGCTTCTGCTGCCGGATCGGTCTTCTTGCGCCGCGTCCGCTTGGGCTTGGCCGTTTCTTCGCCAGCCGTTTCCTGGCTGGCCGTTTCTGCGGCCCCGGTTTCTGCGGCCTGGGTTTCGACAGCTTCGGTTTCGGCGGGCGCGGTCTCGATTGCGCTTGGCGTCTCGCCGGTACCGGCGGCCTTCCGGCGGCGTGTGGGGCGTTTGCGCGCGGCCGGTGTTTCACCAGAGCCCAGTGCTTCGCCTTCACCAGGCTCAATCACCGTCAGACCAGGGATGTCATCGTTGACGGGCGCGTCACGGTCGCCGCCCTGATCTGCTGCACTGGCCTGATTGTCGCGTGCTTCGCCTTCACCGCGCCGGCGGCGTCCGCGTCCGCCTCTGCGGCCACGGCGGCGGCGCTTGCGATTGCCGTCGTCGTCATTGCCATCAGCGCGTGCCGGTTCGGGCTTGCTGCCGTCCTCGTCCTCGCTGCTGACATCGGCCTCTGCTTTCGCGTCCTGCGAGTCAGCAGGTGCGTCGGCGCGCGCCTCATTGTCGTCACGCCCGCGCCCCCTGCGTCTGCGGCGGCGGCCGCGGCGTTCACCGTCGGAACTATCCGCGTTGTTGTCAGCAGTGGCGCCGGTGTCGTCCGATTCGTCCGTGTCGCCGGCTCCGGCTTGTGCGGCCTCTTGCTGAGCCGCGCGCAGATCAGCTTCGTCTTCTGGTGTCAGGACGCCCGATTCCACCGTCAGGGGCTTGGGCACATAAGGCCCGCGATCGCCGTCCTTGTGCGCTTCCAGACGTTCTATCCGCGAGCCGTCACGTTTCAGGTCGATATCGGTCGCGATGAGAACGCGCATCGCGAAGCGCTCCTCAACCGCGCGCAGATACTCGCGCTTTTCGTTGAGCAGGTAGAGGGCGACTTCATTGGGCAGGTGGAGGGCAATCTTCGAGGCGCGGCCTTTCAGGCCTTCCTCCTCCACGCTGCGCACGGCCGCCAGCGCGCTGGACTCGATGCTTCGCAGATACCCGATTCCGTTGCAGTGCGGGCACGGTTCGGTGGAACCTTCCACCAGGCTTGTGCGGCGGCGCTGCCGGGAAATCTCCATCAGTCCGAACTGGGAAATTTTCGATGTCTGGATACGGGCGCGGTCCCTGGCCAGCACGTCTTTCATCTTCTTCTCGACGGCACGGACATTCTTGCTGTCCTCCATGTCGATGAAATCGATGATGACCAGGCCTGCCAGATCGCGAAGGCGCATCTGGCGGGCGGCTTCCTCTGCCGCTTCCAGATTGGTACGAAGCGCGGTCTGCTCGATATTGCGCTCGCGGGTGGACTTGCCCGAGTTCACGTCAATGGCGACCAGCGCTTCTGTCGGGTTGATGACCAGATAACCGCCCGATTTCAGCTGGGCGACCGGCGAGTAGATCGCCTCCAGCTGGCTTTCTGTGCCGTGACGCAGGAAAAGCGGCATGTCGTCGGTATAGGGCTGAACCTTGGTCGCGTGGCTGGGCATCAGCATGCGCATGAAGGCCTTGGCTTCCTTGTACGCTTCGTCGCCTTCGACCAGGACGTGCTCGATATCCTTGTCGTAAAGGTCGCGGATGGCGCGTTTGACCAGATTGCCTTCCTCGTAGATCAGCGAGGGGGCGACCGATTTCAGCGTCGTTTCGCGGATCGTCTCCCAAAGCCGGATCAGATAGTCGTAATCGCGCTTGATCTCCAGCTTGGTGCGCGCCGCGCCCGCTGTACGGATGATCAGGCCCATGCCGCGCGGCAACTCGAGTGACTGAACGGCGCTTTTCAGGCGCTTGCGGTCTGTCGCGCTGGAAATCTTGCGCGAGATGCCGCCCCCGCGATCGGTGTTCGGCATCAGCACGCAGTAACGCCCGGCAAGCGAGAGATAGGTGGTCAGGGCCGCGCCCTTGTTGCCACGCTCTTCCTTGGAGACCTGAACCAGCATGACCTGGCGGCGTTTGATGACTTCCTGAATCTTGTATTTGCGTAAGAGATTGCGCCGCTTGCGGGCGATCTCCTCCATCATGTCCTCGTCATCATCGCTGTCGTCGCCGGCCTCGGCGTCGGTTTCGCGCGTGATGTCGGCCTCGGCCTCGCGCAGGGCCTGACGGTCCTCGAACGGGATCTGATAGTAATCGGGGTGAATTTCGTTGAAGGCCAGAAAGCCATGCTTGTTGCCGCCATATTCAACGAAGGCAGCTTGCAGGGATGGTTCTACCCGCGTGATCTGGGCGAGATAGATATTGCCGCGGATCGGGCGGCGCGAGGCGGATTCAAAGTCAAAATCCTCAACGCGGTTGGATTCCACAATCACCACCCGGGTTTCTTCCGGGTGGGAGGCGTCGATCAACATTTTGCGGGACATAAAGGCGTGCTCCGGTGCGCGCACCAGCAGGTGTGGCCCGGCCACGAGGGGCCAGGGCGGAAAGCTGGGCGCTGAGTGGGGAGCGCAAGGGCGGCGTCGCTTCTGATGATATCGAAGGGAAAGCACGCGCCTGGCGCATGATAAAGGTTCCTTGTCGGCTGGTCTTGCGTGTCCTGACAGGCAGGATTTTTACGCGGAACCGGCCGCCTGATCTGGTCTGGGCGCGTGCGCGCATGACCGGGATACGGTCTGCGGCGTCTGCCCGTTAAATCTTGTTGCCCTGTTTGCCGCTCTGGAAGCCGTCGGCTGTTGACCGGGCTCCTGTCGCGCAGGACGAGGTAGTGAAGCGTGCCAGACCTCAGCATTTGCTGCGATTCGGCTGACAGCGTTATCAACACCGAAGCGCACCATGCACCATTCGCGCATGGATGAAAAGCAAGCTTATCCGTGTTAGCCAGCCAGTATCGTTACGCTCCGGTAACCGAATCGAAACCGGGACGGGCTATCCTTCACTCGAGATCCGCGGTTAAGCGGACCATTGAGGGTGTGCTTTTCAAGAGGGTGAGACCGGTGGTGGCCATAGTGCGTCTGTCAGTCCTGAAGACGATGATTGCAGCATTTGCTGCGATGTCGGCCAGCGCCATTGCGCACGCCGAGGAGATTATCGCCGTGCGTTTCGGCGTTCACGACACCCATACCCGGATCGTTGTCGAGACGCGTACCGAGATGGAGTTTCGCGCCTTTGCCTCTGGCGAAGTGACCCCGCGCCTGATCGTTGACATTCCCGGTGCAGGATGGGCGGTAAGCGGGCTTGAAGGCGGCCAGGGGCAAGGTCACGGCCTTGCCGGACGGTTCAGGTTTGATCCGGCGGCGCAGTCACCGCGCCTGATTTTTGACCTCACCGAGAATGTGCGGGTCCGCGAAAGCTTTGTCTTGCCGCCCGGTGATGGCGGCTACCGCATGGTCATCGATATCGAACCAGTACCCGCGCAGGTTGTCACGGCGGCCAATTCCGGATTCGATCCAAGCGACCAGACCATGACCCAGTTTCTCGCTGAGCGTGTGCAGGTCAGCTATGTGCCACCGCGCTGCGAGCGTCCGCGCATCGTCATAGATCCGGGCCATGGCGGACGTGATCCGGGCGCGCCGGGCCGTTTCGGCAGTGTCTCGGAATCCCATCTGGCGCTGGCAGCAGGCCTTGCCTTGCGCGATATTCTCAATACGCGCGGCCGGTATGAAGTCGTCATGACCCGTGACAGGGACGTGTTTCTGGAGCTGGACGAGCGCATTCAGGTAGCACGCCGGGCACAGGCGGATATCTTCATCTCGTTGCACGCCGATGCGGCGCCCAACAGCGCGACAGGTCCGCGCGGCGCGGCCGTTTACACGCTGTCTGATTCCGGCACCAACCGGGCGCGTAACCGTGCCCGGCAGGACGGCGAATGGCTGCCGGCCTCGAATAACCGTTCCCCGCAGGTCAACGATCTTCTTCTGGAAATGTCGCTTCAGGAAAAGCGCAACCAGTCGCTCATCTTCGCCAGTTCGATCCTCGAGAGTTCGGCCTCTGTGACGCCGCTCTTCCGGCGTGAACCGCTGGAGCGTGGCTTCTGGGTGCTGCTCGATTCGCAGATTCCCGCCGTGCTATTCGAGATGGGCTTCATGACCAATCCCGACGACTCGCGCAATCTCAATACGCCCGCGCACCGCCAGCAGCTGATGACGGCAGTAGCCGATTCCATCGACCAGTATTTCGCGGTGTGCAACAATTCTGGCACCGTGCGCACAGCTTCTGCCGGTACGGTCGGGGCCGGTCCGGCCTCGCGCTAGCGCTGCTTCATGAAAGTAGCTTGGACGCCGCCGCTGCATCGCGCCATAATGGCGCCGCAGTGAGGGGCAAAGTCCCGGCAGTATGGCCGGCAGGCCCATACCGTTGACCGGACAGGCGTATCAAATGGCAATCTTCAATATGAGAAACATGGGCAAGCTGGCTCTCTGGGCTGGTTCCACGATTGCGATTATTGGCATTATCGCCCTGGTCTCGGTGTCAATTTACGTGGTTCAGGTCACCCAGGACCTTCCCGACTACGAACAGCTCGCTGAGTATGAGCCCCCCATCATGAGCCGGATGCACGCCGGTGATGGCCTGCTGATTGCCGAATATGCCTTTGAACGCCGGGTGTTTGTGCCTATCGAGGCCATTCCGCCTGATGTCGTGAACGCATTTCTGGCCGCAGAAGATGCCAATTTCTACGATCATGGCGGCATTGATCTTACCGGTCTGATGCGCGCGGCTGTGGCCAATATCGGCAATGTGCTCAATGGGCGCCGCCTTGAAGGCGGCTCGACCATTACCCAGCAGGTCGCCAAGAACTTCCTCCTGTCGTCCGAGCAGCGTATCGCGCGTAAAGTTCAGGAAATGGTGCTGGCCATGCGCATGGAGCGCGCCTTTACCAAGGACCGCATCCTCGAGCTTTATCTCAACGAGATTTTCCTCGGCAATCGTGCCTACGGCGTCGCGGCTGCAGCGCTGAATTATTTCGACCGCTCGCTCGACGAGCTGGAGCTGCACGAGGTTGCCTATCTGGCAGCGCTGCCCAAAGCGCCCAATAACTACCACCCGACACGCCGCACCGAAGAGGCTATTGGCCGGCGCAACTATGTGCTCTCGCGCATGGCTGCCAACGGCTATATTACCGATGAAGAGGCCCGTGAGGCCCAGGCACAGCCGCTTGAAACGGTTGATCGCCTCCAGGGTGAAACCTATCTGGCCGCCGAGTATTTTGTCGAAGAGGTTCGCCGCGAGCTCTTCGACCGGTATGGCGAGGAGCAGCTTTACTCCGGCGGACTTTCGGTGCGCACCTCGCTTAATACGCGCGCGCAGCTCGCGGCCCGTACGGCCCTGCGTGACGGGCTGGAAGAGTATGACCGGCGCTACGGATATCGCGGCCCGCTGGCCCGGCTGGAAAGCTTTGACGCCTGGCCGGAGCAGCTGGCCGAAATCGAGGTGCCGCGCGATCTTGACGAGGGCTGGACCCACGCCGTCGTGCTGGAAGTGCGCGAGTCCAATGTGCTGATTGGCACGGCTGATCGCACGCGTGGCGAGATTCCCTTGTCTGAACTGACCTGGGCGCGCAGTCCGTCACGATCGTCGTCGGACAATTTCCCGGTCCTTGGCCCGGCCATCCAGCGTCCGTCCGACGTTCTGGCACTGGGCGATGTCGTACTGGTCGAGCGTCTTGGCAGCGCCGACGACGACGCTGAAGACGGTGAGGCCTCTGGGGACGCTCAGGACGCTGAAGAGACGCCGGAATACGGTTTGCGCCAGGTGCCCGAGATCAATGGTGCGGTGATGGCGCTTGACCCCTACACGGGGCGGGTTCTGGCCATGATCGGCGGCTATTCGTTCCAGCAGAGCCAGTTCAACCGTGCGACACAGGCGCGCCGTCAACCGGGGTCCTCGTTCAAGCCCTTTGTCTATGCTGCCGCGCTGGACAATGGCTTCACCCCTGCCAGCATCATTCTTGACGCGCCGTTTGCGGCGACCGGTGGCGGCGATGTACGCTTTTACCGGCCCTCGAACTATTCGGACCGCTTCTATGGCCCGTCTACCATGCGCCTGGGGCTGGAGCTGTCACGCAATGTGATGACGGTGCGCCTCGCACAGGATACCGGCATGGAGCCTATTGCCGATTATGCCGAGCGCTTCGGAATTTATGACCAGATGGACCCTGTGCTCTCAATGGCGCTCGGGGCCGGTGAGACAACGCTGTGGCGCCTGATGAGTGCCTATGGCGCATTGGTCAATGGCGGGCGCCGTGTCGAGCCGACGGTTATCGACCGGGTTCAGGACCGCACGGGCGAGACGATCTACATCCATGATCAGCGCGATTGTGTTGACTGTGATGTGGAAGAGTGGAGCGACGGTCTGGCCGAACCGGAGCTTGATGAGCTTGGCGAGGAAATCATCGAGCCGGTGACCGCCTATCAGATCGTTTCCATGCTGGAGGGCGCCGTCCGGCGCGGTACAGGCAGCGCGCTCAACTCGCTGGGCCGCCCGGTAGCGGGCAAGACCGGCACCACCAATGAATTTCGCGATGCGTGGTTTGTCGGCTTCACGCCGGATCTCGTTGTAGGTGTCTATGTCGGCTTCGACACGCCGGTGCCGCTCGGGTCTGGCGAGGCAGGTGGACGTGCGGCGGCGCCGATTGCCCGCGATACCTTCGCGCCAGTACTTGAGGAATATCCCGTCGCGCCCTTCCGCGTGCCGGAGGGCGTGCGCCTTGTGCCGATCGATGCACGGTCAGGCGAGCCATCAGTGCTGGGCCGTCCAGGTGTGATCCTGGAAGCCTTCCGTCCGGGAACCGAGCCGGTGCGCGGGACCAGCCGTGAAGAAGAGACGCTCAGCTTTGGCAGCGGCCGCTTGCGTGACGCGGATGGCGATACGGACGACGCCGAAGAAGCCGACGAGGATCTCAGCGGCATCTACTGACCGTCACAGCCTGAACCTTGTGCGGGCGCAGCCATTTGGCTATGCGCCATATGCCGGAGGCTGACTTCCGGTTTTGTGAAATTCGTAAAATGAAGTGAGTTGTCGATGCGCGCTGATATCGCGTCCCTGAAAACCTCCATCGAGCAGTCAGTGGAACTGCTAAGGAGGCGTCTTTGACTGGGATCAGTCCGAAGCCAGGCTGGATGAGCTGAACGCCAGCGCGGAAGCGCCGGATTTCTGGGACAATGCCACGCGGGCGCAGAGCCTGATGCGCGAGCGCAATGCGCTCGATCAGCAAATGACCAATGTGCGCGAAATCGAGACCGAGCTTGGCGATACGCTGGAGCTGGCCGAACTCGCCGACGCAGAAGGTGACGAGGCGCTCTACGAGGATGCGCTCGCTAATCTGAAAGCTTTGAAAGAGCGGGCCGGGCGCGCCGAGCTGGAAGCCTTGCTGTCGGGCGAGGCTGACGCCAATGATTGCTATGTCGAGGTTCATCCGGGCGCCGGCGGAACCGAGGCGCAGGACTGGGCGGCGATGCTGACGCGCATGTATACGCGCTGGGCCAATGCATCAGGCTACAAGGTCGAAGTGATCGAGGAGCAGGCGGGCGAAGAGGCGGGTCTCAAATCGGCCACCCTGCTCATCAAGGGCGATAATGCCTATGGATGGCTGAAGACCGAGGCCGGGGTTCACCGGCTTGTGCGCATCTCGCCATTCGACGGCTCCGGCCGGCGCCATACCAGCTTTGCCAGCGTATGGGTCTATCCGCTGATCGACGATACGATCGACATCGAAATTCTCGACAAGGATGTACGCACCGATACCTTCCGCGCCTCCGGTGCGGGCGGCCAGCACGTCAACAAGACCGACAGCGCTGTACGTCTGACCCACGAGCCGACCGGCATCGTGGTGCAGTGTCAGGCGGACCGATCCCAGCATCGGAACCGTGACATGGCGTGGAACATGCTGCGCGCGCGCCTGTACGAGCTGGAGCTGCAGAACCGTGAAGCAGCGGCGCAGGCAGAAGCGGACGCCAAGACTGATATCGGCTGGGGGCACCAGATCCGCTCCTACGTCCTGCAGCCCTATCAGATGGTCAAGGACCTGCGCACGAACGTCGAGACGTCCGATACGCAAGGCGTGCTGGACGGCGATCTGGATGCCTTCATGGCCGCTTCGCTGGCCGCCCGGGTGGGCGGAGAGGAAGCGTCCGGCGGATAGGGTTCGAGCCTGCGGGCAAGCACGAAAAAGGGCGGCTCTGATGAGCCGCCCTTTTCCTGTTCTGTCAGGCGCCTCGCGCTGACTAAGCCTTGGACGCGAATGGATCGCTATTGGCGGCAGCAGGGCGCGGTGCGGACGGCGCCTGCGAGGGAGATGATGTCGACGAAGAAGACGAGCTGGGCGGAGCCGGCGGCATCGAAGCCACTTTCGGCTTGTCCTGGGTGATGGCTTCCGATCCGGCCGGCTTGTCAGACAAAGGGTCGGACGAGCGGCGGCAATGGCCGTCAAAATAGGCGCCGCTTTCAACAGCCAGCGTCGCGTGGACGATATCGCCCTCAATGCGTGCCGTGGCAGCGAGCTGCACCTGACGGGCGCGCACAGAGCCTTCAACGCGGCCGCGAACGACCACGCTCTCGGCGATAACCTCACCCTTTACCGTAGCCTCTTCACCGATGCTCAGCGAGCCGGCGCGAACATCACCTTCAACCGTGCCATCAAGCTGGACTTCGCCGTCGGACGAAATCGAGCCCTTGATGGTGAGGTCTGCGCTGAGAATGGAGGGGGCTTTCGATTTCATGGCAGACCTTTTTGCTGGGGGAGGCGGGCTTCCCGTTTCGGGGACGGCGGGGGAGTCCTTTTTATTGAACATAATGTCCTGCTCTCAAGAAACGCTCCGGATTCAGGTGATCGCCCCTGAACCATACTTCATAGTGGAGATGTGTCGCTGTCGAGCGCCCGGTATTGCCCATTCCCCCTAGGCGCTGTCCAGCTTCGACCACGTCGCCACGGCGTACATCTATCGAGTGCAGGTGCGCATAGCGCGTCCGGAACCCGTAACCGTGGTCTATCTCCACAGTTCTACCATAGCCCGCGCGCCAGCCTGCGTAAACGACATCACCCCGTGCGCCTGCAGTAATCGGCGTGCCGCGTGCGCCTGCGAAGTCGCGGCCGCTATGAAAGGCGGGACGCCGGGTGAACGGGTCGATCCTCGAACCATAGGGGCTGGTATCGCGGTAGGGTCCGGCGACCGGCATGTTCAATGGCGTTGCAGACAGAGCGCGCTCAAGCTCCTCGAGTTCCACCAGCCGCGAGGCAATGCGTGCGACGCGGGCGTTGAAGGGGTCGGTAAGGTCCAGCCCTTCACCCATCAGCGCGGCATTGTCGAGGGCGATGAATGGCCCGCCGGTGCCGCCATCGTCAGAACGCCCGTCGCGGACGACTTCCTCAAGACGCAAGCCCGTGAGGCGAAGCACCGCGCGGAGGTTTTCCAGCCGTGCTTCTGCAGATTCCTCGGCGCGGGCCAGAGCCTCTTCCTGATCGGTCATCAGGCCGGCGACACGTTCTTCTGCCGCGCTTCCGTCCGTGGTGCGGGTATCCGTCCGGATAAGGGATTCACGCGGCGCGGCATCTGCCGTACCTGCGGCCATCAATATCCGGCCATTATCGAGACTGGGGCTCAGTTGTTGCTCGCCAATCTCGAGATCTTCGGCGAAATCGAGCAGCCGGCGCACGGTGTCATGGCGAACCTGAAATTCACCCGCCGTGCGGTCAAAGGCATCGCTGCGTGACTCCAGGAAGGCGATAGCAGCAGCCTCGGCGGCGCGCGCTTCTTCCAGCTGGGACTGATAAGCGGTGAGGGTTTCGTTGAAACGGGCCGACCGCATCATGTCGGTGCGGCCTTCCAAAATCATGTTCACGGTGGAAATCGTCAGCCATATTGCCAAGCCGCACGCTACAGCCAGCGCGCCCACCTGCATTTCCGTGGTGACGGCGAAGTACCGCACCTGTCCATCACTGCGATGGTATATCTGCCGGTCCGGGAAGCGCTGTTTGATCAGCTCCCAAGGGCCGGCGAGAAGACGTTTTACCATGCGCTCCCGCCCGGTTTTTCGTTGAAATCCCGCCTCGAAGACGAAACACTCGCACAACAATATGACGTTTTTCAACCAGTTCCGTGTTTTCGGATGCAACCTTCGGGCCGGTTTGGCGTAGGTGTGGGTCGCTCTCTTTTTAATTCAATGTGTTACGGCTTTATTACGGAAGCAGCGCCTCGTAGAAGTCCGGCTCCAGACCTGCCGCTGCGCGGGCCAAGGCGTTAACCGGCAGTTTCAACCCACCGGGGAATCGCTCACGAACAAGCCGGTGGAACGTTTCGCGGGGATTTTCACTGCGCCGCTCGCACACATGGTCAAGCCATCGCCTGCCGCAGGAAACATGGCCGATCTCCTCGTGGTAAATGATCTCCAGAACGCCGGCGCTGGCATCGTCCCCGGCGCTGTTCAACCGGTTGATCATTGCCGGTGTCACGTCCAGCCCGCGCGCTTCGAGAACCAGAGGCGCCACTGCCAGACGGGCGGCTATGTCGTCGCTGGTAGCCATGGCTGCTTCCCAGAGGCCGTCATGGGCTTCAAGATCGCCATAGGCGGTGCCCAGCTCACCCAGACGATCAGTGACCATCATGAAGTGGCGGGCTTCATCATCGCCGACCGTCAGCCAGTCGGTGATAAAGGCGCTGCGCGCGCTCGCATCCAGTTCGGATGATCTCGCGAACCGGACCGCCATATCGACGGCCAGATCAATGGCATTAAATTCGATATGTGCCACGGCGTGCAGCAAGGCTGCCCGCCCGGCGGCCGTGCTGAGCCTGCGGCGCGGAACCTGGGCGGGTGGCACAAGAACAGGAGCGCGGGGGCGGGCAGGGCGCTCCGGCACACTGCCGTCCCAATCCGGGGCAAATCGCAGCTTGCCGGCCCGCCAGAGCGCGGCGACCGCACGCGCCCGGAAAGCCTTGCCTGCCGGATCAGAGGTCAGCAGCACAGATATGGCCGCTTCCTGGAATATAGGGGTCACGAGGCAGCGCGCAGGGCATCCAGCACGGCGTCAACATGACCGGGCACCTTGACCTTGCGCCACACAGACTTGAGCTTTCCGTCAGGTCCGATGAGGAAGGTCGAGCGTTCAATCCCCCAATAGGTCTTCCCGTACATCTGCTTTTCCTGCCATACGCCATAGCGTTCGGTCACACCGCTATCGGCATCGGATGCCAGAATTACCTTCAGTTCATGCTTGGCGCGGAACTTGCCATGCTTTGCAGCCGTATCCTTTGAGACACCGACAACAACTGCACCTGCCGCCTCGAACTCGTCAATTTTCTCACTAAACCCGATAGCTTCTTTCGTGCAGCCCGGAGTGTCATCCTTCGGGTAGAAATAGAGAACCACGCTCTTGCCCTTGAAATCGGACAGCGAAACCGTGCCATCACCATCTGTCGGCATCGAGAAATCGGGCGCGGTGTCACCCGGCTGTAAGATGCTCATTGGGCTGCTCCTTCAAATGCTTTGCCGTGTCCCCTGCCGGGACACGGCAAATGTGGGTACACAGGGTCACACGTCCAGTCCTTCGCTGAAAAACAGTTGCCCGTGCTAGTTCGAAGCGCCCGCCTCGCACTCATCTACACGCTGGAAGCGGCTGCCGTTCTGATGGCGTTGCTGATCTTTGCGGCTGCAGCCTTGCTGTGGCGTCTGGCCAGCGGCCCGGTGGATGTGGACGCGCTTGCCTCGGGTTTGCGTCCAGCTATCGCGACGGCGCTGGGCGGAGAACTGGCGGTCTATGACAGCGCCAGCATCCGGTATGCGCCCGATACGCGCGCTCTGGTAGTTGATCTGCACGCCCTGGAGGTTTCCGGCGCGAACGGCGAGGTGCTGGCAGCGGCCGACAGGGTCGAACTGGCACTGGCGCTCGATGAACTTGTTATCGGCCGTATCCGTCCGGTAGCCATTGATGCGACTGGCGGCGTCTTCTCGCTGCGCCGGGATGCGTCCGGTGTTCTGAGCGCTTCCATCGGGGGCCGGACCGCGCAGGCCGGTTCCGGCGAGGACATTCCCGAGGCACGCGCCGTGCTGGCCCGGTTGCGCAGTGCGCGCATCAGCGGCGCTGAACTGCGGATTGATGACGCGCTCAGCGGCCTGTCTGCCCGCCTTACGCAAGCTGATATTATTGTCGTCCGGGATGATGGCGCTACACGGCTGACCGCACAGGCGGGGCTGCTGGCACCGGCAGGTATCGTGCCGGTCTCGCTGGAGCTGGAGACAGGCTCGCGTTTCGACTCTGTGTTTCTGGCCTTTTCAACGCGCGGCCTCGTTCCCGCTTCGCTGGGCAATCTCAATGGATACTGGTCGCGTATCAGCGCGTTCGACTTGCCGCTGGATGTCGAGCTGGTTCTGGACGCCAGCCGCGAAGAGGGCTTGCGGGCCGTGGAGCTAACCCTCGATGCCGGCGCGGGCATGATACGCGGGTCCGATGACACGCTTGAAGTGGTATCAGGCCATATCAGCGCGTCGCTGGATGCGGCAGCGGGCGCCCTGGACCTGCGTGAGCTGCGCTTTGACAGTGAGCTTTTGAACCTGAACGCTTCCGGACGCCTGTACGACTTCACCAACTACGACAGTGCTTTGCCATCGCGCGCGCGGTTCGAGCTGGAGTTTCAGGATGGCGAGCTGTCTCTCCCGGGAACATTGCCGGGGCCGGTCGGCTGGACTTATGGCGCGGTCGCAGGAACGGCCGATATGCGCGCATACGAGATCCTTGTTGAAACGGCAGAGGCCAGCCTGCTGGATATCGTGGCGCGCTTCTCCGGCCGTCTTGGTCTGGACGAGACCGTTGAGGGCCGCAAACCTGCCATCGCGATGAATGGCGAAATTGATGGCGTCATCCGCAAGAGCGCGGTGCTGGCGCTGTGGCCGGTAGAGTTTGCGCTGGGCGGGCGTGACTGGGTAGAGGCCAACATCCTGGAGGGCGAGGCGCGAAATTTGCGCGCTGAGATCAACATACCGGCGGAGGCGTTTATCGTAGGGGCGCTGGCCGATGACGACTTGTCGGTAACCTTTGATTATGCCAATGGCACAGCGCGCTACATCTCGACCATGACGCCCCTGACCGGTCTGTCCGGAACGGCAGAGCTGCGCGGCAATTCCCTCAGCCTTACCGGCCGTGAAGGCCGTATTGATGATCTCCAGATCGACAGCGTCTTTGTGGAAATACCGCGCTTTAATCCGCGTGGCGCGCCGGCCCGGTTTGGCGGCGAGGGGCGAGGCTCGCTGCCCGGCCTCGTCGCGCTGCTGGATCAGCCGCCACTGAACCTGGCCAGTGATTACGGGTTTGACCCGCAGTCGCTGGAGGGTGATGGCGCGGTGCGCTTCGAAATCACCCGGCCGATGCTGCGCGATGTTCCCTACGCGGATATCGGCTTTGATGTGTCCGGACGCTTCGCGGATGCAGCTGGCCCCAGCGGGCTGGGCGATGTGCGCTTTTCTGAAGGCGATCTGACCTTTCGCGCCGATGGCGCGGGCCTGGATGTCAGCGGGAATGTGCGGATGGGCAGATCACTGGCCCAACTTGAATGGAGCGAGCGGTTTCAGACGCCCGAAGACGAGCTGAGCACGCGGGTGCGCATCATATCGAACGCTGATGCCCGCGATCTGGATCTGGCAGGCATTCCGGCGAGGAGCATCCTCAATGGCCAGATCGGGCTGGATGCCACGCTCACCGGCAACGGGTTCGATTTCTCACGTTATGTCGTGATGGGCGATCTTACCGATACGGCATTGATCCTGCCGGAAGATTTGTGGACCAAACCGGACGGCGTGCCTGCCGCGCTGGAAATGATCGCGGAGCGATCCCCGACAGGCGGTCTGGAGATTTCACGGCTGGCGGTACTCGGCGAGGATGTTGATATCCGTGGCCAAGCCAGTCTTGCCCCAGATGGGCAATTGCTGGGCGCAGAGTTCGAAACCGTCGTGATCGGCGGGCGCGCCGACCTTTCGGTGATAGCTGATCGCCCCGACGGCAGCGCGGGTGCCTTGAACATTCTTGTGGACGGCCGCTTTCTGGACGCCAGCGATCTGATTTCCAACCTTGTAGCCGGCAATCTGCTTGCGGGCGGCGGCAGCGGCGCTGTCAGGCTGTCGGCGGAGGTTGAAACCGTTCAGGCTGGCCGCGTGCGATATGGTGACGTCGCGCTGGCCCTGGAGGCTGATAATTCCGGACTTCAGCGGTTGAACCTGGAGGCAGCGCTGCCGCGCGGGCCGGTTTCGCTAGCGATCATATCGCAGGCCGATGGTTCGCGGCGTCTGGCGGCGCAAAGCGCCGATGCCGGCGCGGTGCTCACAACCCTTGGCGGCTTTGGCACCATTTCGGGCGGAACGATGGAAATTGACGGCGTATTGCCGCCTGCCGGGGATGCCGGCGGCGTTCAGGGCCGGTTGACGGCAAATGGTTTCCGTCTGGAGCAGATGCCGCTTCTGGCCCGTATTCTGGCGGCCGGCTCACTCGAAGGGCTGGCAAGCCTGTTCTCCGGCGAAGGCGTCGATTTTGAACAGCTCGATGTCGACTACACGTTCGGCAACGGATTGCTTGAAATGCGCGAAGGCCGCGTCGCCGGTCCGTCGCTTGGCCTGACATGGAGCGGGGTCGTCGATACCTCTGCCGAACGGCTCAATCTCAGCGGCACCATCCTGCCATCCTATGGGTTGAACTCGGTGCTTGGCAGTGTTCCGGTGGTCGGTGAGCTTCTGACATCCCGGCGCGGCGAGGGCATTGTCGGTGTGACTTTCTCGGTCGAAGGGCCGTTTAATGCCACGCGTGTGACCGCCAATCCGCTATCCGCGCTGGCACCGGGCGTGTTCCGGCGCATGTTTGAAGGCACTTCGGCCCTGCGCGAGCTGGACGCTCTGGAAGAACGCCGCCGCGAGGAGGCCGCCCAGGCAGACGATGGCCAGGGTGCAGAGCGCGCCCTTGCGCCCGGGGACACCTCCGAAAGCCCCGATGCCGGGACTGACGACACTTCAGATGACACGTCTGATGCCGGGTCTGATGACAGTCAGGATACGGGCGAGCCGGCCGGGATGCCCGCCGCCACGCCCGATGAAGACGGGGAGGCGGGGCCTCAGCGCTGATCTGGCAGCGTTGCCGGCTATTGGGCGCCGGGGCGCTCTTCCAGCATCAGCCCCCAGCCCGCGCCCAGCTCAGCGGCCAGCCAGGACAGGTATTCTTCCTGCAACTCCTCGCCTTGTGCGCGCGTCGGCCCGAAGCGGTTTTCAACGCGCAGCAATATGGCGTCGGCCTCAAACGTCTCGCTGGAAAACTCGAGAGGCACGCTGGCGGCATGATACAGCTCGACCAGAAGATTGCCTGCGCAGCCCGCGTCACCGCCCTCGCCAAACAGGTTCAGCGTGACCAGAACGCGCCAGCTGTGATGGTCCTCTCCGCGCACCCAGGTGACGCCGTGGTGATCGAGACTGCCCAGTACGACATCGAACACCGCCTGGCCTTCGATCTGGCACCCGTCGCTCATATCGCCCAGAATATTGACCGGCACTTCAGGTGCGCCAAGAAAGCCGAGCGCCGGGCGCTGACCTTCGGGAAACAGCTGTGCCGCGGCGGGCATGCTGGCTGCCAGTGACAGGCTGATAGCGGCTATGAATGATCGCATGGTTTTGTCCCCGATAGCTGATTGGCCCTGTGGGCGAAGACTATCAGGCGGGCGCGCGTACCGGCAGACGGCAGGTGTTGGATATGCGTCCAAAAGCCTTGTCATCACGTTTCATGGCAGGGTTGCCGCAATCAGCGTTTCACCAGGCCTCCCGGGCCGAAGTCGTTCAGGATCGCCCTGCGGTGGCGGTGCGCGTTGCTGCACTTGCGTAATCGGTGGCGGTCACGCAGGCTCTGTTCTCATACTGGCTGGTGAGTGCCCGCGATGAAATTGCTGCTTTTGCCCGGTGACGGGATCGGACCGGAGGTGCTGGCCGAGACCCGCCGGGTAATCAATGTCTTGAACGCGCACCACGGTCTGGGCCTGGACGTCGAGACCGGCGATATAGGTGGCGCGTCCATTGAACGGCACGGCACGTCGCTGACGGCCTCTGTTCTCGACCTTGCCAGGGCAAGTCACGCTGTTCTGATGGGTGCGGTCGGCGGGCCGCAATGGGCGGATATGGCCTTTGAACTGCGCCCGGAGCAAGGCCTGTTGAACCTGCGCAAGGGACTGGGACTGTTCGCCAATCTCCGCCCGGCTTACTGCTTCGACGCGCTGGCAGATGCCTCGACCTTGAAACGCGGCGTTATCGAGGGCCTCGATATTCTCATCGTGCGTGAGCTGATTGGCGGGGTCTATTTCGGCGAGCCGCGTGGCATCGAGATACTGCCCGACGGCACAAGGCGCGGTTTCAACACCCAAAGCTACACGACAGCCGAGATCGAGCGCGTGGCCCGAACGGCGTTTGATCTGGCCCGCCAGCGGGACAGCCGCGTGTGCTCCGTTGAAAAAGCCAATGTCATGGAATCAGGTGTGGTCTGGCGCGAGACCGTTACTGCTCTGCAGGCCAGCGAGTATCCCGACGTCGCGCTGAGCCACATGTATGCCGATAACTGCGCCATGCAGCTGGTGCGCAATCCGCGCCAGTTCGATGTGATCCTGACGGACAATCTTTTTGGCGACATTCTCTCCGACGAGGCGGGCATGTTGACCGGCTCGCTGGGCATGTTGCCCTCTGCGGCGCTGGGTGAGACTGGCGCGCCGGGGCTCTACGAACCGATCCACGGCTCTGCGCCTGATATCGCCGGCAAGGGTGTCGCCAACCCGTGTGCGGCGATCCTCAGCCTTGCCATGGCCCTGCGATACCAGCTCGGCCGGCCTGATCTGGCCGCGCTGACCGAGACGGCTGTCAGCGAGGTCTTGAACGCTGGTTACCGCACCGCCGACCTGCTGGGCGGCGAGGGGAGTTGCGTTGTCGGTACCCAAGGCATGGGCCGCGCGATTGCCGAGCGCTTGTCAGCCTAGCTGTGTCGCCAGCCGGTATCCGGGCGCGTAGATCAGCGTGACGGCGGTGACCGGTGCGCTGTCAGTGCGTGTCACGCGCTCCACCGCAAACAGGGCGTTGCCGCGCGCGCATCCCAGCCGGGCGGCAAGCGCGGTGTCTGCCTTGCGAGCGCCGAACGCCAGCTCGCCACCGGTGAAGGGCACATTGCGCACCAGCCATTCATTTGCGCTGACGGCGGTAAAGTCCGCCCGGCCATTTGCAGCAAGCTGCGGATTCAGCCAGCGGTCCTCAAGGCAGAAGGGGCGGCCGCCTGCGCTGTGAAGCGCGATCACGTGCCGCCAGCGTGTACCAGGCTTCATGTCGAGCGTGGCGGCGAGATCAGCGGGCAGGGGCTCTGGCCTGTCTTCCAGCAGCGCGTATGCGTATGCCGCGCCCGATTGCTCCACCTCCTGCCGGATGATGGCGATGTCGAACACGGCGCGGCGGACCGGCGTTTCGGTCACGCGCGTGCCACCCTTGCGCCGCCGGTCAAGATAGCCAGCCTCGGCAAGGTCGCGCAGGGCGCGGTTCACGGTCGCGCGCGCGCAGCCCAGCTCCTGCGCCAGCTCTGCCTCGTGCGGGATGAGCGCGCCGGGCTGCCATTCACGCGTGCGGATGCGGCGCAAGGCTTCTGCCCGCACGCTCTGCCAGGTGACAGAAGCGCTCACAGGCGTGCGCCCAGATGACGAATCGTGGCGCGGTAACGCTGCGTAATCGCCTCATGCGCGATATGGTGGCCATCTCGCACCTGATGGCGTCCGGCAGCCCAGACATCGCTGACCATGCTGTCATCACCTGCGAAGACCCAGCTATCGATGGCAAGATCAGCTGAACGCCCTTCAAAGCTGATATGGGTGGTGTCCAGCGCAAGAAGGTCGGCCAGCTTGCCCGGCGCGATTGCGCCCGCCTCGCGCCCCGCCGCTTGCGCCCCGCCTCTGGCCGCGCCCTCCAGCAGCACCCGCCCTGCGGATTTCGCGCGTGTAGCCAGTGCGGCCCGGCTGCGGTCGCGCAGGCGTTGGGAATATTCCAGCTGGCGCAATTCCTCGGACAGGGAAATGCGCACATTGCTGTCGGACCCGACGCCGAAGCGGCCACCGCCTTCGAGCCATGTAGTGGCGTTGAAAATGCCATCACCCAGATTGGCCTCCGTGATCGGGCACAAGCCCGCCACCGCACCGGTGCCGGCCAGCGCGCGTGTCTCCCCGCCGGTCATCTGCGTGCAGTGGATGAGGCACCAGCGCGCATCCAGGTCAGCATTGGCCAGCAGCCATTGGGCGGGTCTTGCGCCGTAGGCCGCCAGCACCTCGTCTACCTCGCCGGTCTGTTCGGCCAGATGCATATGCAAGGGCGCGCCGGGTTTAAGCGCGATACAGGCGGCGAGCCCTTCGCGGCTGACCGCACGCAGGGAATGGGCCGCAACGCCCAGGCGCGTGTCGGCGGGCAGGGCGTGCAGCGCTTCGCCAGCTAATTCAACAAGCGCTTCAAACCGGTTGATATCATTGCCAAAGCGGATCTGGCCTGCACCGAGCGGCCGGCCATCGCATCCGCCCTGCTGGTAAAGTACCGGCAGCAGGGTCAGCCCTATACCAGTGGTGTCGCTGGCGGCAGCGATGCGTGCGCTCATCTCCGCCAGATTGTCATAGGGGCGGCCATCAGGGCCGTGATGGAGATAGTGGAATTCCACATTGGCGGCGTAGCCGGCCTCAAGCATTTCCATCTGTACAAAGGCGGTGATGGCCTCCAGATCGTCGGGGGTGAGGGCGTCGAGAAAGGCATACATCGCCTTGCGCCAGGTCCAGAAATTGTCTGACGGGTCAGCGCCGCGCCGCTCGGTCAGCCCCGCCATCGCCCGCTGGAAGGCGTGCGAGTGCAGGTTTGCGGGTGCGGCCAGCAGCATTCCCGCGCGGTGATCTGCGGCCTGCGGGGCGGCGTCCGTCTCCACCGACGCGATAAATCCACCCTCCAGCCTTACGCGCACATTGCGGGCCCAGCCGGATTCCAGAAGCGCTTCGTTCGCGTGAATGGCGGTCATACCCGCTCCGTTGACTCGCATAATAAGTCTATACTTAATGAGCCGGCTCGCAGGAGGAATCAAGTTGGATCACGCCCGTACGCGTGTACTGACCGGCGCAAGGCTCGCCGTGACGCCGGACCCGGTCACGGGCCTTGGCGCTATCGTCATAGACGGTGAGACCCTCGCCTGGGCAGGGCCGCAGGCAGAGTTGCCGGCGCAGTTCGCGGACAAGGAGACGCATGATCTTGAGGGCCGGCTGGTGACGCCCGCATTGATCGATTGCCACACCCATCTGGTACATGGCGGCAACCGCACGCGCGAGTTCGAGATGCGTCTTGAGGGCGCGAGCTATGAGGATATTGCGCGGGCAGGCGGCGGCATCGTCTCGACCGTTGTGGCAACGCGCGATGCCAGTGAAGCCGATCTGCTGGCCGACGCGCTGCCGCGTCTGGATGCGCTGCTGGCCGAGGGCGTGTCTACGGTCGAGATCAAATCCGGCTATGGGCTCGATATTCAAACGGAACTTTCCATGCTGCGCGTGGCGCGCGCGCTGGAGCGCGAGCGGCCGGTTAGCATCCGCACCAGCTTTCTGGGCGCGCATGCCATTCCGCCGGAATACGAGGGCCGGGCCGACGACTATCTGGACGATGTATGCCTGCCGGCCTTGCGGGCTGCGCACGCTGACGGTCTGGCTGACGCTGTGGACGGCTTTTGCGAGAATATCGCCTTCAGCGCCGCCCAGATCGAGCGTGTTTTTGTCGAGGCGCGATCACTCGGCCTTCCGGTAAAGCTCCATGCCGAACAATTGTCGCACCAAGGCGGGACACAGCTCGCCGCCCGCTACCACGCGCTTAGCGCAGACCATCTTGAATATGCCGATGAGGCCGATGCCAAGGCCATGTCAGAGGCGGGCATGGTGGCCGTGCTGCTGCCCGGTGCCTTCTACTTCCTGCAGGAGACCAAATGGCCGCCAGTCGCGGCGCTGCGCGAACACGGCGTGCCGATGGCCGTGGCGACCGACTGCAATCCGGGCTCGTCACCCCTGACCTCGCTGCTTCTGGCGATGAACATGGCTTGCACCCTGTTCCGCCTGACACCGGACGAGGCCCTGCGCGCGGTAACGGTGAACGCTGCGAAGGCGCTGGGTCTGGCGGACAGGGGTGTTATTGCGCCGGGCATGCGTGCCGACCTGGCCATCTGGAACGCCAGCGCGCCAGCGGAGCTGGCCGGACGTATCGGCTTCAACCCGCTTCACCAGCGCATTTTCCGAGGCCGGCCATGCTGACCTTCAACCCCGGTGACGTGCGGCTTGGCGATCTGGAACGCATCTGGCGTGAAGGACTGCCTGCGCGTCTAGACAGCTCTGCGCGTGCCGCGGTGGAGGCATCAGCCGGACAGATAGCCAAAGCGGCGGCGGGCAATGCAGCCGTTTATGGCGTCAACACAGGCTTCGGCAAGCTGGCCCATGTGAAGATCGCGGCGAGCGACACCCGGACGCTTCAGCGCAACCTTGTCCTGTCCCATTGCTGCGGGGTGGGCGATGAAACGGACCCTGCCAGTGTGCGCCTTATGATGGCGCTCAAGCTCCTCAGCCTGGGGCGCGGGGCATCCGGCGTGCGCTGGGAATTGATAACGCTGCTGGAGGACATGCTGGAGCAAGGGGTCACACCCGTCATCCCCTTGCAAGGATCGGTCGGGGCGTCTGGTGATCTGGCACCGCTGGCCCACATGGCTGCGGTAATGATCGGGGAGGGCGAAGCGTTTTACGATGGCAAACGCCTTCCCGGCGCGCAGGCGCTGGTTGCGGCGGGGCTGAAACCCGTCCTGCTTGAGGCCAAGGAGGGGCTGGCGCTGATCAACGGCACCCAGTTCTCAACCGCGATGGCACTGGCAGCGCTTTTCGATGCGGTGCGCCTGACCGCCAATGCGGTGCTGATATCCTGCCTGTCCACCGATGCCGCGATGGGATCGACTGCGCCACTGCACCCGCAAATTCACAAGCTTCGGGGCCATCGCGGGCAGATCGAAGTGGCAGACCATATGCGCGCCCTGATGGACGGTTCGCAGATACGCGACAGCCACCGCGATGATGATGCGCGCGTTCAGGACCCGTACTGCATACGCTGTCAGCCGCAGGTGGCGGGTGCAGCGCTGGACTTGTTGCGTCAGGCCGGCGCGACGCTGGAAATCGAGGCCAATGCGGTGACCGATAATCCGCTGGTGCTTGAGGATGCGATTGTGTCGGGCGGAAACTTCCACGCCGAGCCTGTGGCGTTCGCTGCCGACATGATCGCACTGGCGATTGCCGAGATTGGCGCGATTGCCCAGCGCCGTGTCGCGCTGTTGGTTGATCCGACGCTCAGCCACGATCTGCCGCCGTTTCTGACGCCCGAACCCGGCCTCAATTCCGGCTTCATGATCGCAGAGGTCACTACGGCCGCGCTGATGAGCGAGAACAAGCATCTGGCCAATCCATGCTCGACCGATTCCACGCCGACCTCGGCCAATCAGGAAGACCATGTTTCAATGGCGGCCCATGCGGCGGTGCGGCTGATGCGCATGAATGCCAATCTTGCACGTATTCTGGCGGTCGAGGCGATGAGTGCGGCGCAAGGTATCGCGTTCCGCACGCCGCTGAAAACGGCGCCCGCCCTGCAGGCAGCGCTTGGTGTCCTGCATGAAGATGTTCCGGTGCTGGAGGCGGACCGCTACATGGCCCGTGATATCGAGCATGCCGCCGAACTCGTACGTTCCGGGGCACTTCTGCGCGCAGCGGGGCTGGAGATCGATCCATGAGCCCGGGCCGTACCGACCCGGTCAGCGTGAAGCAAGGGACCAGCCCTGTCGTCATCGCCGTGCCACACGCGGGCACCTGGTTGCCGCGTGAGATGGGAGAGCGGCTGAATGCACGCGGACGCCGGCTTGCTGACACTGACTGGCATGTCGACCGGCTGTATGATGGCCTGCTTCCCTGCGCGGCGATGGTCGTCGCCAATTTCCACCGCTATGTCGTGGATCCCAACCGCCCGCCGGACGGCGCCAGCCTTTATCCCGGGCAGAACACGACCGGCCTTGTTGCCGCCACCGATTTTGACGGTGAGGCCATCTGGGCTTTGCCGCCTTCGGACGCGGAGATTGCGGCGCGCGTGTCGGCCTATCACGCGCCTTATCATCAGGCGGTCCGTGCGGCGCTGGACGCTGCAAAAGCCCGTCACGGCGTCGCCATCCTTTACGATGCGCACTCTATCCGCTCGCGAATACCCTTCCTCTTCCAGGGCAGGCTACCGGATTTCTGCATCGGTACGGCAGACGGGGCGAGTTGCGCTGAAGCGCTGTCAGATGCGATGGTAGAAATCGTATCAAAATCAGCAGGCTATAGCCATATTCTCAATGGCCGGTTTAAAGGGGGCTGGACGACGCGCCATTATGGCCAGCCCAGGCAAAGCATTCACGCCATCCAGATGGAGCTGGCCCAATCGGCCTATCTGGCAACCGAGTACGCGCCCTTTGCCTATGATGACAGCAAGGCAGGCGCGTTGCGCGCCGTCCTTTCACAAATCCTGCACCGGCTCGAAGAGCTGGCACCCGAGCTGAAGGTGGCATCATGACCGGTTCCCGGCGCAATGCGCGCGATATTTACCCGCCCACCGGCACGGCGCTGAACGCCAAGAGCTGGATGACCGAAGCGCCCTTGCGGATGCTGATGAACAATCTGCACCCGGACGTCGCCGAGAATCCGCACGAACTGGTCGTCTATGGCGGGATTGGTCGGGCGGCGCGAAACTGGGGAGCGTTTGACGGCATCGTCGCGGCGCTCAAAGACCTCAATGAGGATGAGACGCTGCTGGTGCAGTCGGGCAAGCCGGTCGGCGTGTTCCGTACCCATCCTGATGCGCCGCGCGTGCTGATCGCCAATTCCAACCTCGTGCCACACTGGGCGAACTGGGAGCATTTCAACGCGCTCGATAAGCTGGGCCTGATGATGTACGGCCAGATGACGGCCGGTTCTTGGATCTATATCGGCACGCAGGGCATTGTTCAGGGAACCTATGAAACCTTCGCCGAGGCCGGGCGCCAACATTATGGCGGCGATCTGAAAGGCAAATGGATTCTCACCGCCGGGCTGGGCGGTATGGGGGGCGCGCAGCCGCTGGCCGCTGTCTTTGCCGGTGCGTCCTGTCTGGCCGTCGAGTGTGATGAGTCTCGGATCGATTTTCGTATACGTACCAAGTATCTGGATGAAAAATCGTATACGCTGGATGATGCTCTGGAAAAGATCGCGCGCTGGGCGGCAGCGGGCGAGGCAAAGTCCGTGGGCCTTATCGGCAATGCCGCTGACATCTTCCCCGAACTGGTCCGGCGCATGGAGGCAGGCAGTGTCCGGCCAGACATCGTCACCGACCAGACCAGTGCGCACGATCCGCTGCACGGCTATCTGCCGCAGGGCTGGAGCGTCGCCGACTGGCGCAGCAAACAGCAAACCGATCCCAAGGCGGTTGAACAGGCCGCGCGGGCGAGCATGAAAACCCAAGTCGCGGCAATGGTCGAATTCCATAAGGCCGGCGTGCCGACGCTTGATTACGGAAACAATATCCGCCAGGTGGCGCTGGAGGAGGGGCTGGCCGATGCCTTCGCCTTCCCCGGTTTTGTGCCCGCCTATATCCGTCCGCTGTTCTGCCGGGGTGTTGGCCCGTTCCGGTGGTGCGCTCTGTCCGGTGACCCGGACGACATCTACAAGACCGATGCTAAGATGAAGGCGCTGTTCCCTGAGAACGCCCATCTTCATCGCTGGCTGGACATGGCCGCGACACGCATCGCGTTTCAGGGGCTGCCGGCGCGCATTTGCTGGATTGGCCTCGGCGAGCGGCATAAGGCGGGGCTCGCCTTCAACGAGATGGTGCGCAGCGGTGAGCTGAAAGCGCCTGTCGTGATCGGTCGTGATCATCTCGATAGCGGCTCTGTTGCCTCCCCCAACCGCGAAACCGAGGCGATGAGGGACGGCTCGGACGCCGTCTCTGACTGGCCGCTGCTCAATGCGCTATTGAACACAGCATCCGGGGCGACCTGGGTCAGCCTGCACCATGGCGGCGGCGTCGGCATGGGCTTCTCCCAGCATGCCGGCATGGTGATCTGCTGTGATGGAAGCGCAGATGCGCACCGGCGGCTGGAGCGTGTTCTGTGGAACGATCCGGCCACCGGCGTCATGCGCCACGCCGATGCGGGCTATGACATCGCGCTGGATTGCGCGCGCGAACATGGCCTCAACCTGCCGGGCATTCTCTAGTCAGAGAGGGCTTCCAGCCGCTCTTCGACCGTCTGCCGGTCGGCAGCGCTCATATCCATGGTAACGGCTTGCTCGTAAAGCTGGCGCGCCTGCCGCGTGCGCCCGCGTGCTTCTTCCGCTCTGCCCCAGGCGATATGCAGCGCACCCCAGCGCGGGGCCCGCTCGGCAGCCTGCCGGTATCGGTGGACCGCAGCCCGGTGCTGGCCGTTCTGCGCAAGCGCATCGCCCCAGTACCGCAAGGGGTCAGCCCAGCCGGGCGCCTTGCGGTGCGCGGCGGCCAGAAGGTCAATGGCGCGGGTCACATCGCCCTGCTGCAGGGCTACGTCACTCCAGAAGAACTCGCCGTAGGCAATTTCCGGTGCCTGCTCGATGAGCGTTTCCATGCGTTGCTCGACGGCCAGACCGTCGCCAGCCAGGCCATCGACATAGACGCGCGTCAGATCAGCGTAGTAATTGCCCTCGGGCAGCTCCGACAGAAGGGCGCGCGCGCTTTCCAGATCGCCGGCGCGCGCAAACGCAATAGCCACGCCGGGGTAGCGGCTGGTCTGGACGGCCGGGCGGAATTCTTCCGGTATCGCCTCTATCGCCTCGCGAATGGCGGGCCATTGTGCCTGCCAGGCGGGCGTATCCTCCAGCTGCATCGCGATATCGAACGCCAGATCGTCGCGCGCTGCCACGCCGGGCAGGGATTCATATTCCGGAAGACGGGCGAAAATCTCGCGCCCTCTCGCCGTGTCGTACATCCACACATGGGCGTAGGCCTGTTGCCAGCGAAGTTCGTCCGCGTTCTCCGGGCGGCGGCGTATGGCATCGGTGAAAAAACTGGCCGCGTCCTGGTATTGGTGGCTGCGCAGGAGCAGTTCGCCCTCAAGCGATACCAGCATGGCGTCGCGGTCTCCGGGATTGTATTCGTCTCCGCCGCGCAAATGCCGTGTCGCCAGGCGCAAATGATGCAGTGCGCGCCCCGGCTGGCCGAGCATGTCATAGACCTGGAAGAGATTGGCGTGCAGCAGTCCGAACTCGCCATAGAGTTCCAGAGCATTCTCGCCGATTGCGGCAGCGCGTTCGGGCTGGCCTTCTTCCATATACAGTGCTGTCAGCCCGGCAGCCGCCCATCGCCGGTCGGTGGGGGTGCCCGATGCCATCAGGCGTTCAAAGGCCCCGCGCGCGTCCTCATTGCGCTCGGAATCCAGCAGATACACAGCGTAGCGATAGGGCTGGGTCTGCGCGAATATCGCATCGGCAGCATCGTCCAGCGCCGCGTAGATATCGCCGGTCTCGGCCATGATCACGCGGGCGGGCTGGCCACCGGCACGCGCCGTCACGCGGAATCCGTCGCCATCGCTAACCAGCTCCCCGGTAATGCGGATTTCCTCGCCCAGCCATGATCTCAGGAAGCGCCAGAGCTCGCCCGCCGATACTCCGGTTTGCGGAATCTCCACCGCCACTTCGTCGCCCCAGCTGTCCGCATAGGTGTTTGCCGCGCGCATGGACTGGGTAGCGGTCTGCATTTCAGCCAGCCTGTCGAGAACACGCGATGCCACGGCTGCGCCGGTCAGGCCGCGCTCTTCGAGAACCGGCGGAACAGAAAAGGGCAGGATCGTCAGCCCCCGGTACTGGGTGGCGCTCCACAGCACGCCCGCGACAATGATGACCGCCGTGAAAGCGGATATCGCCGCCAGGATCATCAGGGCGGCCCCGGCGGCCTCACGGGCAATCTGCCAGTTGCGGTGAGTGACGTCGGACTTGATGAGCTGCGCCTGCCGCTCCAGCACGGCCCTGACCATCGAATTGGGTTTCTCGCCGAGCACCTCGGCTCTCACCGCCATGGTCAACGGGTCCGGGGTGGGCGGCACATCGTCATGGTCATGTCCGCCCGGACGGTCGTGCGGTGGATTGGTGTCGGTCATGATATTTCCCGGCCTTGTCTCTGTCACACACCTTCACCCCGGCACGCAGACACCTGCCGGGTGAGGTCTTGGCAAATGGGTGTCCAGCGCCGGGAAGGCTGGACATGCCGGTGAAGGAGCGGTCTCGTAGGCCTTCACCTATTGTGACGGAAACTAGCCGGAACCGGGCAACGCCGTCCATCCCTTCAGCGCCAGAGACGCGTGATTGACAGGCATGCCGGCGCTTCATTATGGCGTTGGCAATGCAACCGCCCGCTTGGCGGCAGGCAGTGCAGCTCCGCCGCATGTTCTCGAAAAAGGGCAATGAGCGGGGCTTCTTCTGGAAAGATAGCGAATGATGGCCGCAACGCGGTTTACGTCCGGCGATCCGGTGGCTGACCGGCGCGCCAGTTATGCAGAGCAGCTTGCCGAGCGCGGCGACATACTGGCCGCTATCGAGGTGCTGACCGGTGCGCTGGAGATAGCGCCGCTATGGACTGCCGGCTGGTTCCGCCTCGGGGAGCTCAACGAACTTGCCGGACGGGGTGAGGCCGCGATTGCGGCATGGGAGCGCGTCCTGGTTCTGGAGCCACAGGATCCTTTCGGGGCAAGCCTGAAGCGCGACCTGGCTCGGGAAGTACCGCTCGCGGAGTCTATGCCCCCAGCCTTTGTCGAATTGCTGTTTGACCAGTATGCGCCCGGATTTGACGCGGCGCTCGTTAACAGGCTTGGCTACAGGGGGCCGCAGATCATCATGCAGCGCCTGCTGGCGGGCGGGTTTACGCGGGCTGCACGGGTGCTTGATCTGGGCTGCGGGACCGGTCTGGCGGGCGAGGTCTTGCGTCCGCGTGCGGACTGGCTTGAGGGGTTCGATCTGTCTGCGGGGATGCTCGCCATAGCAAATGCCAAGGCCACTTACGACGCCTTGGAGAAGTACGATATCGCTCAACTCAGTCCGGGCAGCAGGCAGTACGACCTGATCGTAGCCGCCGATGTGTTCGCCTATATTGGCGCACTCGGAGGCGTGATCGGATGGTGCCACGCCTCTCTGGCACCGGGAGGTATTCTAGCCTTCACTGTCGAGGCCGCCGCTGCAGATGAACCGCCGGTGATCTTGCGGGAGAGCCGGCGCTTCGCACACGCGCAGGATTATATGGAAACTTTGCTCACCAATGCCGGTTTCGATGCGATGGATATCAGCGAGTGCGTGGTCCGGCAGGATCGCGGCTGCGATATCCGGTCATTGTGCGTTGTAGCCAGCTTGGCGCAAGTTCGCGGCCACCGCGAAAGTGATGGCGAGGCGCAACTATCGGTCTAGGTGACAAAGGAAGCCAGCCGACCCGCCAAACCCGGATCAGCTATCTTCCAGGACGAAGGTCACAGACATATTGACCTTGAACTGGGTGACCTTGCCGTCCTCGACCATGACGTTCTGGTCCTTGATCCAGGCGCTCTTGATATTGCGCAGGGTCTTCGATGCCCTGCCAATCCCCTGATGGACCGCGTCGTCAAAGCTTTCGGGTGATGTTGCGGAAATTTCGGTGACACGAGCAACGCTCATAATGTCCTCCTTTTGCAGCGTGTCTCCAACCAACGGACTCAGCCTGAAACCGTTCCAAATAAGACGCTGCTGGCCGCGCGTGTGCCCGAACCAGTGCCGGCAACGGCCAGAAACCGTGTGTCGGCGCCGGGCGTCACATGGCCTGCCTGACGTTTCAGTCGCCGGAATAACGTGAGCCCGAGGGATCTAGCTGGCCGGGCGGCTCACATGCTGGTCGACCAGAACCGGATTCCCGTCTGGATCAGCTACCATGAAGCTGGCCGGGCCTGACGATCTTTCATCGGCCTCTGTTTCGAGCTGAATGCCCTGTTTCTTCAGGGCACGTTGAATATCACGCACATCGGTAAAATCATCAGTCTCGTTTGCATTGGAATCCCATCCGGGATTAAAGGTCAGAATGTTTTTCTCAAACATTCCCTGAAACAAGCCAATCGGTGCTGTCAGACGAACGCGAACGGGTCTCGGTTTGGCAAGGCCATCGGTGATCAGGCGGCAAGTTGACGCCACTCGGCCAAGGCGGCGTTGCGGTTGTGTTTGAAGTTTTCGCGGCTGCAGAGGTGGCGTTCGAGATTGAAGTGGTTGTGGACCGATGAATGGACCGAGACGAAGGTCTGCAGACTTCGCATCCGCCGGAACCGGAGCATCGCTCGCTCCCGCCTTCGCAGCGGCAGATGACTGTTTTCCGCCCGGTTATTGAGCCACCGGCCCGTCTCCTGGCGTGCCTCATTACCCATATCGCGCATTGCCGCCTTGTAGCTGCGCAGACGGTCAGTAACGATGACCTGCGGTTGGCCAAATCGCTTCATCGCCTTGCGTAGAAACTTCAATGCTGCATGGCGATCCCGGCGCTTGGTAACGTAGGCCTCAAGCACCTCACCTTCATGATCGACCGCCCGCCAGAGGTAGTGCGTGACGCCGTTTATCTTCACGAACATCTCGTCCAGATGCCATTGCCACTGGGGCCAGGCGCGCATCCGATCGGCGCGTTTCTTCCGGATCTGCGCAGCGAACTTCGGCCCGAACCGGTTCCACCAGAAGCGGACCGTTTCGTGGCTCACGTCGATCCCGCGTTCGTGGAGCAGGTCCTCGACATTGCGGAGCGACAGCGGAAAGCGGACATACATCATCACAGCGAGGCGGATGATCTCGGGTGAAGTCTTGAAATAACGGAAGGGGTTGCTCATCCCGGAACGCTACGAAGCCGGGCAGGGCGGCTCAAGCGATTTTAATCTGACAGTACCGGCGTGACGCATGGCGCCGTCCAAGGCGCGGTAACAACGCCTGTATTGCGATCGCTGATTTCCGGGAGACCCCTTGTGGGGGTGCGTGGCGGAGAGGATGTCCGCCTAACTCGTATTTCAGCGTATCTTACACCGTTCCGCCAAGCCTTTGTCTGAAAGGGATTTATAGCATTTGCTGTCTCGACGTGTTTCACCATATCCCATAGAATCGCAGTTCGCTGTTGGGGCGGGTGTTAGGGCAGACGTTAGGGCAGGAGCGCCGAATGGCCAGCCGGAATCTCTACCGATTGAATGCGCGGGCCGTGGCCTCGCTTCTGAAAGCGGACGCCAAGCCGGGCCGTCATGCGGATGGCGGCGGGCTCTACCTGTCCGTTGGGCAAGGGGGCGCTCGCCGCTGGGTCTTCCTCTACCGCTGGCATGGGCGGTTGCGCGAAATGGGTCTGGGGTCTGCCTTCGACGTGCCGCTGATGCGCGCGCGGGAGCGGGCTGGCGAGGCGCGCGCCCTGAAAGCCGAGGGGCGCAATCCGCTGGACGTGAAGCGCGCCACGGCGGAAGTGCCGGAGTTCGGCCGCTTTGCCCTCCAGATGGTCGAGGAGTGGCGTTCGCAGTGGCGCAACCCCAAACACGCGGCGCAATGGAAATCGACGCTGAAAGACGGTGCTGCGAAGCTCAAGGCCATTCCGGTCGATAAGGTCGATACGGAAGACGTGTTGCGCGTGCTCAAGCCGATCTGGACCAAGACGCCGGAAACCGCGTCGCGGCTTCGCGGCCGCATCGCGCGGGTGCTGGATGCGGCGGCGGCAAAGGGTTTGCGCGAGGGTGAAAACCCGGCGCGCTGGAAAGGGCATCTCGATCACCTGTTGCCGAAACCTCCGAAGCTGGCACGCGGGCATCATCCCGCCATGCCCTATGCCGATGTTCCTGAGTTTTGCCATGCCCTAAAGGCGCGCGAAGGCATGGGCGCGCGGGCGCTGGAATTCCTGATACACACGGCGGCGCGCTCCGGCGAGGTTCGCGGCGCGACATGGGCGGAAATGGATCTTGAAAACAAGCTCTGGACCGTTCCCGGCGAGCGCATGAAGGCAGGCAAGCCGCACCGCGTCCCCCTGACGGATGAGGCAGTGGCAGTGCTCAAGGCGGTGCGACCGGCCAGCGGCGGAGAGGCCAGCGCCGTAATCTTTCAAGGCCGGATCAGGAAACCGCTGTCGGATATGTCGATTTCGGCCGTGCTCCGCCGCATGGGCTATGCGTCGCATCAGGCCAGCGTTCACGGCTTTCGCTCCAGCTTTCGCGATTGGGCCGGCGAGGTCAGCACATTCCCGCGTGAGGTCGCAGAAGCGGCTTTGGCGCACGTGGTCGGTAACGAGGTCGAACGGGCCTACCGGCGCGGTGACGCGCTCCAAAAGCGCCGCAAGCTGATGCAGGCATGGGCGGGCTATCTGGAGGCCGGAGCGCTCCCCAGCGGCACGATTGTCCCTCTTGGCAAGCGAGCAAAGTGACATGCTTTGGTACACGGAGACTGTGCGTATGCGGGACTACTGGATTGCTCATCGAGATGAACAACAAATCGAAGCCGAAGCCTACGGCCTGCAAGACAGTGCCGAGAGCTTTGCTCGGAAGGTGAGGGCCGAGTGTGCTGAGACATTGCAGCGGATCGACAGGTTGATCGTGAGCGGCAGCTACGAACAAGAACGGGCGAGACTGGCCGCGCAAATTCCGTCGGGAGCGATGAGCGCTCCTCCGGAAATCACACCGAGAATCCAAGCAGCCTTCGATGCCTTCGACAATTATACGGCTGGCAAGAATTCGCCTGATCCGGATCAGCGAGCACGCTTTGAGCGCTTCGGACTGGCTGCGGGTCTGGCTACGATGGAGCTGCACGAAATAGTGCCTTTCATCGCGGCACTTGAGCCTGCAAAACGAAAGCAGGGTAGACGGCGGCACCTCTTGCCTTGGGAAAGCTGCCGGACAGAAATGGGGTGGATTCGGCAGAGCGTTTACAGCGGACACTCTATACCCAAGGCTGCCCGCTTAGCGGCGGAGAAAACCCGGCGCGCTGGTATCGAAAACCGCGCGAAAACACTAGAGCGCCTATACCGGCAAAAATTGAAATTGCGGGACATTAATTAGGCCGCATTTAAAGTCCCGCGACAGGTTCAAATCCATGTGAATTATGGGGTCCGTTGAAGGCGCTGGGTGTTCCGGCGTCACAGAAACGGAGCCCTATCATGGCAACCCAAAACGAGAGAGCGGCCTTGTCGATTGCACAGGCCGCGAATTATACCGGCCTGAGCCGCTCGACCCTGTATCGGCTTATGGACGCTGGCGACTTGCCTTCCATCAAAATTGCCGGACGCCGCTTGATCCGTCCCGCCGCACTGGATGCCCTGTTGGATGCAGGTGCGAAGCAGGGGGCGCAATGATGGACCGGCAAAGAAAAACCCCCAGCGGCGCGGCAACGTCGCTTGGGGGCAAAGCCTTTTCACAAGAGCAGGCACCTTTAACTTTCGCACCCCCCAGCGCCCAGCGCAAGCAAAAAGCCCCCGCAATGCGCGTGCATATCAGACCGCCAGAGGGTCCGGTTATCGCCGTGCCAGCCGGGCGGCAAGCCCAGACGATGCGCCTCTTGCTGGATGTCGGGGAGCAGGGTTTTACCTCCGGCGAAGCCTCGCCGCTGGGATGGGCTCGGAGAACCTCTGAATACATCTCGCAGTTGCGGGCGCTGGGCGTGCCGATTGAAACCATCTGGGAGAATGTGCCGGACGGAACGAGAATAGGCCGCTATCGCCTCTCAGAGCCCGCTGTTGCGCTTTCTGCCCGCAAACCGTGGGAGGCTTGAATGGCCAGTGGAGACCGCTCAGAGCCCATCCTGATAGCAGAATGGCGAAAGAACGCGCGTGAGAGCGTCCGGGTTACGCTCGATCAATTCAACGGAATGGATCTGATTGCCCAGCGGGTTTTCTATGAGCACGCCCCCGGCGAAACGAGGCCCAGCCGGAAGGGGCTCAGCATTTCCGTGAAGCACCTTCCCCAACTCCTGGAGTCGCTTCGGCTTGCGGAAGCCAAAGCCCGCGAATTGGGCTTGATAGAGTAGGGCGCTGGGCGGGCCGATGGTCCGCCCCGCCTGCCAACGGAATCATCATGTCCAATAATCACAACGCCCGGCGCGGCGGCTCGCATGCGCGCGTCTATTCAGCATGGCGCACGTTGCCAGCCTTCCGCGCCCTGTCACTGACTGCCCTTCGCCTCCTGATCCACGTTCTTTGCGAGCACAGGGCAGGCGGGCCGAATATCTGGCGAATGGATGACCAGACTGCGGCCCTTCTGCTGGATTGCTCCCCCAATACGGGAGGCGCTGCTATTCGGGAACTAATCACGAAAGGCTGGATGCGGATTGAAAGGCCGGGCGGAATGACAGGACCACGCCGGGCACGCTCACGGTTGGTCAGTCTGTCGCAATACCCAACCGCTGCCCGTCCGGCGGAGTCTTGGCGCTATGAAAACTGGATGCCCAGCGTCCACTCCAACGCACCAAAAAATGGTGCAGAACGCACCAAAAAATGATGCGTTGACGCTGGGCAATTTGCGCTCCCGAAATCCGGCAAATCGCTAGGCCCGCTGGCAATTCCGGCCGATACCAAAGGCTAGGCGCTCTGGGACGTTCGCGCCGTATGAGTTGCTTTAAGAATAGAAACATCACTGACAAATTGCGGCGATTAGGTCTGGCATCATCGCGTCGCGGGCTCTCAATGGCCGGGCGGCGCGATACCTTTTTCTTCGGTTGCATAGGAGAATTGAACGGAGCATCGTCCTGAAAAAGAGGTGGGGGATACATGTTCAAATTTCTGTTTGGTGCTTCCAAGCGCCCTCCGGATGATGGAAAAGAAACCAGCTGCATCTTGTCGGTCGTTGGGGAATCTTTTGAAAATGATGACGGAACCTCCCGGCAAGAGATTATTGCGCAGCTGGATGAGGGCGATCCAATTGAGTTGAGGCCGGAGCCTAAAAATCCATACGATCCGAACGCCATCGCAGTGTTTTCCCGTCGTGGTCAGATTGGCTATATTGGCCGCAATGATACGGACCTTGTTCATATGGCCATGAAGGCTGGTCGCTATCGCGGTGCAGATGTCGATTTCATCGGCGAGAGCATGGTTGGTCTAGAGGGCGTTCGGATTGCCGTCTGGATCGCTTCTGCCTAGGGGCGGATCAATTTCTTGATGTTGTCCTGTGCTTACCGGCGTCCCCTGCCAGCGTTTATAAACCGTAACATTTTTCTGGACGGGGGCGGTCCAATGAGTCCCCGCTTACGGCATCACCGACCGGCAGAGCGGACATTTTCCTGCGTCCACAAAATGAGGAACGGACTGCCCAGCATCAACCGTGACGCACTTTTCAATTCCGGAAAGGCGGTAGAGGCGGGGGCGGTCCAATTCTCTACCGCTCGAGAACCACAGACCGGCGTCCCCACTTATCATTCATAAACGGCCTGAAAAAAATTTCAGCGCAGGGGTTTCTGCCCTCTATAAAAAGGGGCTGGCCGATTTATCCCCGGTCACTACGCGAGGGAAATCGGAGTTTTCGGCAGTGTCTCGCGTGCGTAGCGAGCGGGGGCAGGCAACCCGCACCGTTTGTGCGTCACCCCAGCGCGAGAGCACGATGAGTTTTCCGGCACGTTACGCGCGCACGCTCGAGGCACGCGGCAAGGGAGCCTGCCGGCGCGGCGGGGTTTTTGCCCTCTATAAAAAGGCCAACCGCCTCACGATGCGCATCGTCATGGCCGCGACAGGGGGCACGTTGGGAAGGGATTCGCTACCGAGGGTGAGGGTTTGGGCTGGGGCGATCAAGACTGGCGTTAAAAAACGCGTCCGCCTTCTCTACCTCGCCTGCATCAATCAACGCGAGATAATCAGCAGCCTCAGCGCATGTCATGCCGCGATCTACTAATCGCAAAACGGTTCGTTCCCTAATCTCCTCGCTTCGCCGCGCTGCCGGATCAAGCGCCTCTAGTTTGGCTCTTGATGATTCTCGCGCCACGTTCATGTCGTGTCGCATCTTCGCTTTCAACGTAGCCGCAACCACGGCAAGTAGGATCAGCGACCCACCGATAATGCTCCCCACTATCCAGAGGAATTGGCCGATGTCATCGACCATGACTAGCAGCACGACGCCCGCCGCAAACGCTACGATGCCTAGGGATATCTGACCGAGCCTGTTGAGCACGGCGGCGCGGCCAAACAACAGAATCAGCGCAATCAGCGCGACTAGCCCTATGAGCAAAAGCGCAAGCACTGTCCCCTCCCGCTGAGTTGCGGTCGATTCGTAGTCGCGCATGGAGGAGAGGTCAAGTCAGCGCCTAGAGGTTCCCGGCTTGGCCTTCGCCCGCCCGTCTACATATCAGGCTGCTTGCACCATTCTTGAGTCTTCCCGGTTAGGCCGGGCGATATTGGACGCTGGGGCGGGGCGGGATTGATCGACGCACAATGCCCCCAAAGCGCCGATTCATGGGCTTACAGGCCGTTGGTTGTTGGGGCAGATGTTGGGGCAGGGCCCTCTCACCTCCCTATAAGCACATGAAATAGCGCAAGAAATAAGAAGGCAGGTGGCGGAGAGGATGGGATTCGAACCCACGATACCCTTTTGAGGTATACTCCCTTAGCAGGGGAGCGCCTTCGACCACTCGGCCACCTCTCCACTGGCCGGTTTAGCCGCTATGGCGAAGGGCGATCAAGCCAATATATCGGTGTGCGCTGACAAAGCGGAGCTGTGGACCGCTCCCCGGGGGACGGTCAGGCACATCGGCTGGGGGTGTCTGGCCTGTCCGCCAGCGAATGTGCCGGATGGAGCCGGTCCCCCTAGCGCGGGCAAGAGCGGGTGGAAAACACGCCGCCGACATAGTCCTCACAGTCATGACTGCGCCGATAGGGCGGATAATGGCGGGTCGGGTAGCCGTGGCCATGGCCAAATCTGTGATGTCCCGGAACGATGAAGTCTGGCGGACAGTCCGGGCAGATTTGCGCCATCTGCACGCGCACATCGGCCAGCCGGTAGGAGAGGCTCTGGAAGCGGTCCTGTGCGATCTGCCAGTCGGCGGCAGAGCGTTGGCAATACCCCTCATTATAGCGGTTCTGGTACATGCAGGCAGCGTGCGCCTGGCATGACGAGGTGGACGCGCGGTAGGAGGCATCAAGGTCGACTTCGAATGTGCGCACCAGATCAATGGTGGGCGTCGACGGGCCGAAAGGCGGGCGCACATTGACGTCTTCCGAGCGGCTGGAAGACTGGCTGGAGTGGCTGTCCAGATAGGTTCCTGGCCACGGGGCGAGCAGCCAGTTGGATGTCCAGTGCGACGGCGTGACCACGGTGCGTGCCTCGTTGCGCAGGCGGTTATATTCCTGCGTAAGGCTGCCGATATTGCATATGCGCTCGGCGGTCTCGAGCGCCTGGACGTCGCGGGCCGGGACTGATTGCTGGGGCACAGCGCAGGCCGCCAGCATCGACAGGCTCACGAGTGTGGCTGTGATTCGAACCGGGCTCATGACAGACATCCTTCAACTGGTGCGTGATGCGCGGAGGGCGCCAAAAGCGTGCTCTTCATGGCCTAGCCTCCATCAAAGCGCTCGGCTTCGAGACAGCCGGGCGGTAACTGGTCGATATCGGGAAGGCGCACATGGCGGTCTTCCCATTCAAGGTAGAAAAGCCCCCCGCCATCGATGGCCGCCGCGCGGATACGCTCCGCAATCGTCTCCCAGCGCGCGCGTGGTGTTGGAAGCCGGTTGTACTCGGGGCTGGCGCGCCAGCGACGGGCCAGCGGGTGTCCCAGCCGTGCCGCCTCGGCCAGATAGGACTCGGCGCGCTCGAAATTCTCAACGATGCCGCACATGCGGTAGCTGCCAAGCACCGCGCCTGTGCCGTAGATGATGGCGAGGTTGAAATATGCGTCCTGATCATCGCGGCGTGCAGCGGTTTCTAGCCACTCAAGCGCGAGGTCAGTGTTTTGCTCCACACCCAGACCCGTGGCGTACATGATGCCCAGAGTATTCTGCACACTGGCTTCGCGCGCCGTCTGGGCGGCATGGCAGATCAGCAAGGTTGTCTGGCGCGGGGTGAGGGCCCCGGTTTCATCAAAGCCCAGCTCACGTTGAAATCCGCGAACGGCGTCGCGCGTTCCCGGGCCATAATAACCGTCAACGGTACCGGCATAATAGCCCAGCGCGTTGAGCGCGCGCTGGCGCAGCGCAAGCCGGATCACCTCGCCGATACCGTCAGGGCCAACACGCGAAATGCGGCGCAGGCTCGATCCGTCCAGAGAGCTCTGGCACTGCACTGTATGGGCCTGCAGACGGCGCTGGGCCATCAGCGAGGCTTGCGCGCCGAAGACACGGCCCCAGTCAGACGCGCGCCGCCAGTTCTGCATGGCCAGATCCAGCGCGGTTGGTACCGGCTCAAAGCCGCCATGGCGAAGATTGGTGTAGCCATCGCGATAACCGCCGGGGCAAAAGCCGTCATATTCGGCGTCCCAGACACACTGGATATCGCTGCGTGCCAGTTCGGCATCGCCCAGCAACAGCCAGTAGCGCGCGCCCTCGGCGTAGAGCCGGGAGGCATTTTCGCGCGACATGCATTCATAAAAATCCCGGTCGGGATCCACATACAGCGCTGCGCGTGGCTGGCTCTGGCCATCTTCGTCGTAGCCGCAAACATCCCAGCGCACATACCAGGGCCGTGGCGGATAGGTGCCACCACGGTTTGATACGTAGCTGGTGTTGAGCTGGATAACCTGTTCGATAGTGGCCGCATCACGCTGCGGAAGAAACGCATAGGCATCACGCAGGCTCATCGGCCGGCGCTCGACCACCAGCAGCCGGTAAAGGACCAGCTCGGCTTCGTACTGAAGCAGGCCGCGTCCCGGCGAGAACCGGTCCGTTCCTGCCTGAATCAGGGAATCTGTAACCGCCGGGCAATTGATTTCCCCGTCTTCACGCCCCCGCCGCGCCCGCGCGCCCAGAACCGTCGATGCGACAGGGGGCAGGCGATCCAGCGCGCTACTGACCTGTGAGCCAAATGTCACCGGCCCGTTGCGGCGGTCACCATAGCGCGAAGGCACTACAATCGGCGCGGCATCCACATAACGGTTCTGTCCTTCACGCAGGCATGCGTCCGCAATGGCCGTGCGAAGGAGGAAACGGTCTATCTGGCAGGGTTTGAAGCTGCCGGGCCTGTCGCTGCAGGGCCACATGACATACCCTGCAATCACAATGATGACGAGCAGGACAATGACGGACAGCAAGACGACCATGGGGCTTACGGCACTGTCGTACCGGCGCTCGAAGCGAGATTCGCCCTCTCTGGACATAGCTGACCTTACTCCCCTCTCTAAATGCCCGTTTCCAGAGTGTCCCCTCACCGGAAAGCGCATTAGCAGATAGTTAACCATATCTGTCCGGCGGCGTGTCCGAAAGGGAAAACACCCGTGATCCGCATTCGATCCCAAAAAATTAACCATCATCGTTCTGCCCTGCCGGTTGGCGCGCAGGCGCCAGCTCGGCTAAGAGCAGGCCATGGCTGACCAACATTCCGGCGCGCTGCGCGCGGAGCTGCTCGACAAACTGCCCGGTATTGAAGAGCGCCTGCGCGCGGTTGAAATCCGTGGCGGTATCGCAACTGTGATTCTTGCTCCGCCCGGGGGTTCGGGCGGTGAGGACGAGCAGGCCATACGCTTGGGCGTCGAAGAGGCACTGATGGCGCTGGAAGGCGTCACGCGCGTCCGGGTTATCGTCGAAAGCGAAAGAAAGCCGGCTCCACAAAAATCGCGTCCGGTGCAGGCTAGCGGCAAGCCACCGGCCCGGCTGATCATTGCCGTTGCTTCGGGAAAAGGCGGGGTCGGAAAATCAACCGTGGCGGCCAATCTGGCCGGAGCCTGCGTGAAGCAGGGATTGAGGACGGGGCTGGTGGACGCCGATGTTTTCGGTCCCAGTGCGCCGCGTCTGTTCGGTCTGACCGATGCGCCGGGGCTGCGAAAGACCGATTCGGGCATCGAGCCTCTGCGGGCGCATGGCGTGAAACTGGTTTCCACCGGATTTCTGGTTGGCGACCGCGAACCGGTTGTCTGGCGCGGCCCGATGGTGACGGGCGCCATCCGCCAGTTCCTCACCGAGGTGGACTGGGATGGCGGGGACGGCCCGCTCGATGTCCTGCTCATCGACATGCCGCCTGGCACCGGCGATGCCCAGCTGGCTATCGCTCAAGGCATACCGATCAGCGGCGCCGTGATCGTCTCGACACCCCAGACCGTGGCGCTGGACGATGCGCGCAAGGCAATGGCCCTGTTTGAACGTACCGAGATCCCGGTGCTGGGCATGATCGAGAATATGAGCTTCTTCCTGTGCCCGCATTGCGGCGAGGGAAGCGAGATATTCGGCCGTGGCGGCGCGCGCGCTGAAGCCGAGCTGATGGGTATTCCGTTTCTTGGGGAGATACCGCTTCACCCGTCTTTACGCGAAGCCAGCGACGCAGGCCGGCTGGTGGCGCTTGAAGACGGGCCGCTGGCACGTGCCTTTGCGGGGGCGGCAGTAGCTATGCTGCGGACGGCTGAAACCGCCAACCGGCCGGCGCCGGAGATTGTCTTCGAGGACTAAAGGCGCTTTATGTTGTCTTGCGACAGATACCCCCCAACTGTTGAGTTTCAAAAGCGAAAGCCGATTCCGAGTTTGCCCTCGATTGCGGAGTTAAACTTCAAACGATCTTTTTGGATTAGGCAGGCCAAAATCTAAATCTAAGCGGATCGGTGCCGATGGCACGCTTCCCATAAAATCCAAGCCGCTCGCTGCTAGAATTTCCAGTTGCATTCTGTGCTTGTTGCTTAGATTTCGATGCCATTCTGGATCAAAAAATATATTCTCTATGTGTTTCGTCATCATTTGAATTATAGCTGAAGATTGTTGGCCGACGGGGAGATTATTTATCTGCTCTGCGATTGCTTTGCCTGGGGCATTGACTGATGTCAGCCAAGAAACGCAGACCATCGTGCCGGTGGTTGTTGCCGATGATGAAACGATTACTTGTTCTAAAATTTCATCGGTATAACCCTTCTGAAGCTCTACACCATATAAATCAGTGAAGGGGGACCAAGCGCCGGCGAACATGAACGGTATAATTTCAGAGAATTCAAATACAATTGATTTAAGTCCGTCAAAATTGTCTTCTGATATAAGGGTGCCAAGTTTTATTTGAGTGTGTCGGGTTTCCCGGCGCGCAAATTCATTTCCTTGTTCTATTTGTTCAAGTGCAAATTGAAAAAAGTACTGATCGATTATGGGCCATCCTTTATCAGCACTGCGAAGTGTATCTCGCAAGTGTGCGCTCGCATCTTTTCCGTAGAGTTCGCGGCTCATCGTGCGATAGGCAATCGCGAGGCACTGATCCGGCCGGCCGGTAAACGGTTCATTCTCTATACAGGAAAATAGCTCTCTATCGTGCTTGCTACAGAATCCATAAAATATCGAAGCATTTTTTATGCCAATTTTATCAATAGTAAGTTTTCCGCCGTTTTTATTCATTTCTGACATGTTTGCAGTGTACTGCATGACATGACCGTTCTTGGCAATTTTTTCTAAGTTACAGCCACGGGAAACTGTGTGGGCTTTGATTAAGTTCCCGCCGCACGCGCCTAAACCCAAGCCTTCGGCGCTGCACTTCCGTTGTGTGAAAGCCTTACGGTTGGCTTCGACAGCTGCCCAAGGGTTTTCTTTTGGTTGGGCGTCGCGGTTTAGGTGGCACTTCTTGTATTTTTTTCCAGAGCCACACCAACAGGGAGTATTTCGCTCCCTTCCCTTCATTGTGCCTATGGTGGGTTTTGAACGCGATGAGCTCATATCATCCGAGGCATCAAGATTTCGCGAGGGTCGCCTGGCTATCCCGTGGAAGGCGGTCGATCGCTACTCCCAGCCGATCTCCTGCAGAAAGCTGCGGACCTCGCCGGCGCTCTCTTCCGGGATTTCCTCCATCAGCGCGTGGCCCACACCGTCATAGCTAATCAGCCGCGCATCGGGCATGACGGATACGAAGCGGTCGCCATGTTCTGCGGGCACCACGGTATCAGCGCTACCCCAAAGGATAAGGGCAGGGGCCTCGATCGTGGCAAGCAGGGGTTCGGGGTCAGGCAGGGTAAACTGTTCCAGCCGGGTGATGAGGGCCTCTCCCACGCCGGGCTGGCGCATCATCTGACCGATCTGCGCGATGCGCTCCTCGGTAAGCCGGGAAGGATCGCCGTAGAGCGTCTGCGTGGCCATGCGTACACCGGCATCGGGCGCAAGGCGCAGGTAAAGCTGCACGGCCACGGGCACTTCCACAGGCTCATCGCCAACATTGTTGATCGAATAGCCGCCCGGACTGACTAGCACCAGGCCGGCAACCCGGTCCGGATTTGTGGCGGCGTAACGCCACGCAATCAGGCCGCCCAGCGAGCTGCCGCCGACCACGGCCCGGTCAATGGCGAGAGTATCCAGCAGCTCTGCCACCTGCAGGGCGGTGTCTTCGTTGGAATAGGCGCTGTCCGGGTGCGGGCCGGTCACGCCATGCCCGGGCAGGTCGAAACGGACAACGCGATAGGTGTCAGACAGAGCCTCTGCCCAGCCGTCAAAGCTCTCCAGAGAATGTGAAAAGCCGTGGATGAGCACAATGACAGGGGCATCGGCAGGGCCCGCTTCATGCACGCGCCATGTCATCCCGGCAGCCTCGACCAGGCGTTCGCCTTGCTCCGGCGGCGGCGCATCGGCCGGGGGCGGTGTGCGCGTCAGCCACACGAACGCCGCCACGGCGACAACGCCGAGCAGGATAAGGATGCCGAGAATTGTCAAAAGAGCGCTGCGCATCAGTCAAGTCCTTGAAGGAAAGCATCAATGGCGTTCCGGGCAGGCGTTTCGGTCAGCAGCGGGGCATGGCCCACGCGCGGCACCTCAACACGGGTAAATCGGGGGTGCCGGGCTGCCATGCGCGCCACGACGTCCGGTGACAGGAGGTCACTGATCGCGCCTCGGATGCTTAGGACCGGGACCGGAGCCAGCGCATCAAACAGCGGCCACATATCGGGCGGTGCGGCACCGTCCGGCGCCTTGAAGGGCTCTGCGATGGCGGGATCATAGTCCAGCTCCACGCGCCCGTCGGGCAGTTCGCGGCAGGTTCGCCGGGCGAAGGCGAGCCAGAAAGCATCGCCCGTTTCATCGGGGAAGGCCTCGCCATTGACCGCTCGCACTGCTGCGGCGGCCTCCTGCCAGTTGGCCATGGGTGCTTTGGAGCGCCCGACATAGCCTGCAATGCGGTTCAGGCCCGCAGGGTCCAGTTCCGGCCCGATATCGTTGAGCACCGCTCCGGCCAGCACACCGGGGTGCATCGCCGCGGCGATCATTGTCATCAGGCCACCCATGGAGGTGCCGATGGAGATGAAATGACCGATGCCTTCCTGCCCCAGCACGCCGAACAGGTCCTCGACATAGACCTGCGGATTGTACATTTCCGGCGGCGATCCCCGGTCGGACTGGCCGCGCCCGCGGACATCAACGGCGATTACTGTGCGGCCGGAAGCGGCAATGCGCGGCGCGACGTCCTCAAAATCCTTGCTGTTGCGCGTAAGGCCATGCAGGCAGACGACAGGCAGCTTGCCGCTGTCAGCCTGATAGCGGCGATAGGCGGTGCGGATGCCGTCCGCTGCGGTGAAGGTGTGCTGCGTGAAAATGCTCATGACGGCGACGCCCCGCTGGTCTTTTGTGCCCGCGAACGCTCCTGAAGGTAGAGAATGCCGGCGGCGATGAAGCCGGGCATACGCTCGTGAACACTGGCTATGTCGGAAGACTTGCACAGCCCCTTCGACAACACATCGATCCGGCCGGTCTGAGCGAAGGTCAGCACCAGTACGCCGGACAGGAAATGATAGCTCCAGAACAGGTCCTCTTCCGTGCAATCGGGAATTTTCGGCTTCAACGCATCCAGAAAGCGGATCACGATCGGATCGAAATACTTGTTCATCACCGCCGCGCCCCATTCGGGCGTATTGGTGATCTGGCCGATCAGGGCAAAATAGCTTTTCCAGCCCGGGCCACCATTGGCCGTCCGGTCCAGAAGCGGATGGGTGAAGGCATTGATGATCTCCTCCACCGTTGGTCCGTCCGGCCCGGCATTGGCTTCCAGCTCCTCGAGTTCCTTGAGGCGTATGGCGTTCAGCTCGGTTGCCCGGCGTAACAGGACCTCATCGAAGAGTTCGCGCTTGCCGCCGAAATAATAGGTGACGAGGGCAGCGTCGGCTTCGGCCTTGCGGGCAATCTCGCGCACCGTGACAGCATGAAACCCGGTCTCTGCAAACAGTGTCTCCGCGGCATCCAGCAGCGCGGCGCGGGTTTTTTGCCCGCGGCGGTTTTGCGGGCGATTTTTCGTGCGTGTCGGCATATGCCGATTTTGGGCCGGTTCGCTTCGCGCGTCGACTGCAATCTGTTGCGGCATAGCCTCACTCCCGAACCCGTGACTGGCTTCGAGTGTGATACTAATTGACATTTCATTCAACGTTGAAAGTAATTGAACGTGAGACGCTTGGCAGGGATCAGGCGCCGATGATTCGATTGGGAGGATCACCATGACAACGAAACTGCGCACATTCGGTGCTGCGGCCATTCTGGCCACCGTGTCACCGCTTGCATTCATGACGCCTGCTGCCCTGGCACAGGAAGAGGGCGCCAGCCCGAACCGCGAAGTGATCGTGGTGACGGCTCGCCGTACCGAAGAAAGCCTGCAGGACGTGCCGGGCGCCGTTTCGGCCTTCTCCGAAGCGGCTCTGGAGCAGATCGACGTTACCGATTCCACCGGTCTTCAGGGCGCAGTCCCCAACCTGAACATCGTTCAGGGCCGGGGCTCTTCAAACGCGACGAATATCTATATCCGCGGCGTGGGCCAGCCCGACGCCCTCCAGACCTTTGACCCTGCTGTCGGCTTCTATGTCGATGACGTCTATTTCTCGCGTATCCGCGGCACGCAGCTCGACCTGTTTGACATTGAACGCATCGAGGTTCTGCGCGGACCGCAAGGCACGCTTTATGGCAAGAACACGATTGGTGGCGCGCTGCGCGTGATCACCCGTCGTCCTGACCAGGAAACCCGGGGCCAGTTCCAGGTCGGTCTGGGCAATTACTCCCTGTGGGAAGCCCGGGCTTCGGTCTCCGGTGGTCTGGCTGAAAACCTCGCCGGCAGCGTCGCGCTGTTCGGCACGGGCCGCGATGGTTTTGTGACCAATCCCAACACGGGTGAGGAGTATAACGACCGCAATGCCTCGGCCGCGCGCGTTTCGCTGGCCTGGGATGCAGCGCCGAACTTCACCGTTGACTGGAATGCTGACTGGTCGCGCGAGAACAATGCGCTGACGATGGGCCAGCCGATCAATACGCTGACCACCTTGTTCGGAGTTCCGATACTGGTTCTGCCTACGCAGGTAGCACCCTATGACTTCACCGGCGTCGCCACGCCGGGCCTGCCCAACTCGACCGAGATGACCCATTGGGGCTCGGCGCTGACCATGAACTGGGATCTGTCTGATCAGCTCACACTGCGGTCGATCACCGCCTATCGTGAGCTGGAATACGACGATTATATCGATATCGATGCTACCGCGCTTGAGACCGGCGATGTGCTGGTTGCGGTGGATCAGGATCAGATCAGCCAGGAATTCCAGCTGAACTACGAATCCGAGCGGCTGACCGTTGTCAGTGGCCTGTTCTACATGGTCGAGAACATCCAGTCCCATCAGGAGGCCTATGCCGATGACCTGCTCACGGGTCCTGGCGGGTTCACCTTCCTGCGCACCATTGACGACGATCTGCAGACGACCAGCTGGGCGCTCTATGCCAATGCCACGTTTGATCTGACAGACCGCCTCTCGGTGACGGCCGGTGTACGCTACACCGACGAGCAGAAAGACTATTTCCGCACCACATCGACCTTTTCGACCTTTCCGGGCGTGACTGCGGACCCTGCGCTGGCCTTCACGATCGACAACAGCTGGACGAATACCTCTCCGATGGTGTCGCTGGACTACCGGGCCTCTGACAACGTGTTGCTCTACGGCCGCGTGTCGCAAGGCTTCAAGTCCGGTGGTTTCAATGGCCGGGCAAACAATCCCGGCGAGCAGGCTCCCTACGATCCTGAAACGGTCACATCCTACGAGTTCGGTATCAAGACCGACTGGATGGACAATGCGCTTCGTGCGAACTTCACGGTCTTCTACAACGATTACGAAGACTTCCAGGCGCGTGTGTCCGGTCTCGTCAATGATCCGGGCACCGGCCTGCCGGTTCCGGAGCTGACCGTCCTCAACGCCGGTGGTCTTGAAATCTCAGGTGCGGAAGTCGAGCTGGCCTGGAACCCGGTCGAGGCACTTCAGCTGGACGCACAGATTGGCTATCTCGATGCGGAATACAGCGAGTTCGCTGACGCCCGCTTCACCAGTTTCGGTGGCAGCCGCGCCTTCCAGGATCCGGCCTTCTCGCCGGACTGGACGACGCGCTTCGGGGCGGCTTACGACTTTGATATCGCCGAGAATGGCACGCTGCGTGTATCGGGCTCGGCCCGGTATCGCTCGCGCATGGCGCTGGCCGTCGACAACACGCCGGTCGACTCCAATGTGCAGATCGACGGTCTGTTCCAGGATGCCTACTGGCTTTACGACGCCAATGCGGTGTGGACCAACCGCGATGGCAATTATTCGATCGGGCTTTATGGGCGCAATCTTGCCGATGAAGTCTACCGGACCGATGGCCAGGAGTTCTCCTCGGTCGGTAATATCCGCACCGTCTATTATGGCGCGCCGCGCACCTGGCGCCTGGTGTTCACAGCCCGCTACTAGGCCGGGGGACGGCTAGAGAAGCGCTGCCGGAAGCTCTACAGCTCCGGCGGCGTTTTTCTTTTGCGTCACGGGTTTAGACCGTCAAAATGACCCAAAACGGGGCTGAGCCAGTCAGCCGGCCAGCAAACGCCTGCGAGGGGAGCCGACCATGAGTGAAACGCCACCGGGCGCGCCGGGCGTAGCCGTTGCGACGACCGTACCAAAACCGCCATCCAACCTGTATCGCGGGTATGTGATGGTGATGCTGTTCCTGGTCTATGCGTTCAACTTCCTTGACCGGCAGATCATCTCCATTCTCGCTATCCCGATCCGCGACGAGCTTAATCTGGATGACCGCCAGCTTGGCTTGCTGGGCGGCATTGCGTTCGCGCTTCTTTATTCAGTGCTGGGCGTTCCTATCGCTTGGCTTGCAGACCGCACCAATCGCGTCTGGATCATCACCATTTCGCTGGGAATATGGAGCGGCTTCACCGCGCTGTGCGGCGTGGCGCAGAATTTCTGGCAGCTTTTCGGTGCCCGCGTGGGCGTGGGGGTTGGCGAAGCGGGCGGTGTGGCGCCGTCATATTCGCTTATCGCTGATTATTTCCCGCCGCAGGCGCGCGCGCGGGCGCTCGCCTTCTATTCGCTCGGAATCCCGCTGGGCAGCGCTTTCGGGGTTATCGCAGGCGCGCAGATCGCCAGCGGCAATGTGGGCGATGGCCTCGACTGGCGCTGGGCGTTTGCCATTGTCGGGCTTGCCGGGCTGGTGTTGGCGCCGATTTTCCGCCTGACGGTGCGCGAACCGGCACGTGGCCAGCTTGATACGGTGAAGATGGATGCGAAGGCGGCCAAGCCGAGCTTCTTTGCTGTCATTGCAGTGCTGCTGAAGAAGCCTGCCTTCTGGTTCCTTACCTTCGGGGCAGCCTGTTCATCAATGATGGGCTATGGCGTGTTCTTCTGGGTGCCCAGCTTCTTCGCGCGCTCTTATGGCCTGGATCTTGTCACCACCGGCTGGATGTTCGGCGGCCTGCTCATCATTGGCGGCGCGGCCGGGATCATTCTGGGCGGTTTCATTTCCGACTGGGTCGGCAAGAAGTCCAAGGCCTGGTACGCGCTGGTTCCGGGTATCGCCTTCCTGTTCACGATGCCGTTCTACGCGGTGGGCGTGCTGGCACCGAACGCCACGGTGGCGTTCTTCGTGTTCATCATTCCCAACGCGCTCGCGCTGGCGTGGCTCGGCCCTGTCCTGGCAGCGTTTCAGAACCTCGTGCCTGCATCCATGCGCACACTCGCGTCGTCGGTTTTCCTGCTGATCAATAATCTGCTCGGGATTGGTGTCGGGATATACGTGCTGGGCGAACTGTCGACCATTCTGGCACCCACATTCGGCGATGAATCGCTGCGCTATTCGATCCTGATCGGCTCATGCCTCTATCTGGTCGCGGCCGGCTTCATGTTCCTCGCGGCCCGATGGCTGCCGAGAAACTGGGAAGGCTAGCGGCACAGAAAAACCCCGGAGCGCGATGCTCCGGGGCTTCCGGCTTTTTAACGGCGCTGCGCTTTATGCGGCGGCGAACGTCTGGGCCTGCAGGGAGTCGGCAAACGCCTTGGCGACATCCTCGCGCGCCGTTTCTCCGCTCGCGGCGAACACTTCGCCGTTCAGCGCCAGCGCCGCGTCGGCCTCTCCAAACTCCTTGCCGGACACTTCAGCCAGCATAGTGAGAGCCTCGCCAGCGGCAAAAATCGGACGGCCGCTGGCAAACATGTCCTGTACCAGACGCAGCGCGTCGTTGGAGTCGTTCAGGGCGTCTACCGCCCGGCGGCCACCTGGCAGGACCAGACCCGCGCCCTCGTCAGCCGTCACCTCGTCAAGTCCCGCATCGACGACGAAATTCATTTCCTCGCCGGTTTCGGTGCGGCCTGATACCAGTGCGCGCGCACCGGAGGCCACTTTGAGCTTGTAGCCACCGCGTTCCGCGGCACTTGCGGCCGCATTGAGGTCGGGGACCGAAAATCCCGGCGCAGCAAGGGCCAGGATGACACCGGCTTCGCCCACACGGGCGATGTCGATGCGCGGTTCACGTTGATGACGAAAAGGACGTTTTGATGGGGTCATGAATCCTCCGTGCCTCGCGCCGTTTTGCGCAAGGCTGTTTGTGAACAGATATATATGCGTGGAGCGTAAGGTAGTGTGTGGCCCCCTCCGGTTCAACGCCGTGCAGCAGGATTTCTTCTGACGAAACTGTGAGGGACCCGGAATAAGCCGCAAAAAAGCGCCCCTGCCGGGGGACAGCAGCGCTTGAGAGTCACCAGGTCGGTCGAACGATCACTGGACCGTTAGAAACACACTACTGCGCATCACGCGATAGCGAAAATGAATTAATTCAGTAAAAGGTATTGTCAAAGCCTATTGCTGTTCGGCGCTGCCCCGTAACTCGCGGTCACTGGCTGCAGCCACCAGGAGCGCTGTCCCCACGACCGCAGCAATCGATATGTGCAATGCGATTGTGCCGGACAATGGCGTGAAAATTGTCACGCCCCCGCCCACTACAATGCAAACAACCAGCACCGGCAGGGTGGTGCGCCCGGTACGGATAAACACCTTGCGGGCAACCGTATCGCCCAGCACGTCAAGCTTCCAGCGATTGCGGGCAAAGATGACGATCCATACCCACAAAATCGCGCTAACCATCCACACGCCAAATCCGATGCCCGATGCCAGATAGCCGGCACCGGCGCCTGCGCCGCCAATCAGGGTCAGGGCTTCGCCGCCTTGCCAGGTAATGACGGCCACGCCGTTGAGGCGCGTCATCAGACGTATGACCTCAATACTGTCTCCTGCGGTCTTCGCGGTTGCCGCCATGTGCGTTTCTCCCGTCAGCGGCGGCAGGAGCGCGAGGGGTTCAGGCGAGGCGAATCTCGCGCAGCCGCTCCATAAGATACTCATGGGCGGTGATAGGCTGCAAATAGCGGTTGGGATTTTGCGCGCTGACACATTGTGGCAGGGTCTTAATCTCCACATCCGGAGCAAAATGCAGGAAGAAGGGGGTGGAGTAGCGCGAAAAGGCCATGCGCTCTTCGCCCGGATTGACCACGCGGTGCGTCGTCGAGGGCAGGACGTGATTGGTCAGGCGCTGCAACATGTCGCCCACATTGACCACCAGAGCGCCGGGCGGCGGATTGATGGCCAGCCATTCGCCTGAACGCGTTTTCACCTGCAGACCCGCCTCTTCCGCGCCCAGCAGAAGTGTAATCACGTTGATATCCTCGTGGGCGCCCGCCCGCACTCCATCAGGTTCGCCCTTGATAGGCGGATAATGCAACAGGCGCAGGATCGAATTGCCTTCGGCGACACGTGGCTCGAACCAGCTTTCTTCCAGCTCCAGATGGCGCGCTATGGCCTTGAGCAGGATGCGGCCCATGGCATCAAGGGCATCGAACAGATCTCGCGTGGTCTCATCGAAGCCCGCAACATCGCTGACGCTTACATTGGCCGGCATCACGTCGCCATAGCGATGTCCTCGCGGCAGATCACGGCCCCGGTGCCAGAATTCCTTGAGATCAACCGCCGCTGCGCCCTTGGCTGCTTCCACGCCGAAAGGCGTATAGCCGCGCTGGCCGCCGCCGCCGGGCTGGTGATAGCGGCGCTTGGTCTCGTCCGGCAGGGCGAAGAACGCCTTGGTGTCGCAGATGGCGTGGTCAATGACATTCTGGTCAATGATGTGGTCACTGACGACCGCGAAGCCGAATTCGCGAAAACTCCCGCACAACGCATCGGCAAAGCCTTGCGGGTCGTGGGTGGCCTGCGCGAAGGAGACAGGCTTGATAAGGTCGTGAAGAATGGTGCTCATATCAGTTTACCAGCATGAGAGGGCGGGGGACGGCATTTAGCGCGTCTTACCACTCGGATGAAGGGCTCTAACCCTTGACGATGCAGCGGGCGCAGACGACTTGCCAGTCATAATGACGCGGCTCACTGTCGCGCGCCAAGCAGGAGATACCCATGAGCCAACCCATCGACGTGTTCTACTGGCCGACCCCGAACGGGTGGAAAGTCACTATCGCGCTGGAGGAGATGGGGCTTCCCTATATCTTGCGGCCGGTCAATATCGGCACGGGCGAGCAGTTCAAGCCGGACTTTCTTGCCATCAGTCCGAATAACCGCATGCCGGCGATCACCGATCCGCAAGGCCCGGACGGCAAGCCGATCTCCGTGTTCGAGAGCGGGGCTATCCTGCAATATCTTGCCCGCAAGACGGGCCAGTTCTACGGCTCCAGCGCGCGTGAGCAGGCCGAGGTGGAGCAATGGCTGTTCTGGCAGATGGGCGGGCTGGGGCCGATGGCCGGTCAGGCGCACCATTTCCGCTCCTACGCCCGAAAGGTCGAACCGGACGAAAGCAAGCTGGAATACGGTGCGAACCGCTACACCAATGAGGTCAATCGGCTTTATGGTGTCATGGACCGCCGTCTGGCGGACCGTGATTACCTCGCCGGGCCTTACTCCATCGCTGACATGGCGGCCTGGCCGTGGATACTGCCGGAAGGTCAGGGCCAGAATCTTGAGGACTTTCCGAACCTGAAAGCCTGGGTCGAGCGCCTGAAGGAACGACCCGCCCTGCGCCGGGGCCGCGATGCGGGCAAGGAGCTTCGCTCCAATCTCGCCGAAGATTCCGAGGACGCAAAAAAGGCCCGTGCCATCCTGTTCGGCCAGAAGGCGCTTTAGACTGCATATCGCCAGGGCCTGGCCCTTCGTGCCTTTTCCCTGACCACTCTGCATGGTTAGATAGCGCCAGCCGGGCAGGGGGGCTTGTTGGCCAGAGGTTCAAGACACGATCTGCACAGGATTGCAGCACGGTCACGCCGTGTGCGCCGCCCGCATGAAGCGGGCTGGCCGCGCAGAGCGTTATGGACCCTCTGGCAGGCAGTGGCGTCGCTCGTACGGCCAGCACTGTTCGCAGCCCTTGCTGGCGGCGCAGGCGTTCTCGTCTTCGATGGAATGCAGCATCTGGATTCCCGTGCTGCAGTAGCGGAGGAACAAGCGCGCGTCAGTCACGCTTTTTCCGCGCTCGCGCCGGACGCCGCTTCAGCGGCGTCGATCTGGCGCTCCGAGCTTGATGCCGCAATGCGCCCGCACGCTGAAACCCCGCCTGACAGCGCGCTGGCGGCGAGCCTTATCGCCGCATTTGAAGATGTTGTAGGCCGTGAGCGCTTCTCCAGCATGGTCTGGGCAGATAGGAATGCCGGTTCAATCCAGGAGGCCGAAGCAATATTGCGGGCCTTGCCCGTCTGGGTGCGCGACCGTGAGCTGGAGGCGGTCTGGGCGCGGCAGATGGAGGGCGCACAAGCGGACATGCCTGCAACAGGTGTGTTGGCGCTTGCCACCGCTACAGCGCGCAGGCGCATCGAACGAAGTGCCAGACTGTATGATGCCGCCAATCAGCCGGCCGCCGCCGTGTTTGCGGGACACGAGCAAGCCGCACTTAATCTTGCTGTCCTGCCTGGCCTTATGCGCGCAGACATGGACGGCGCGCTGTGGTTGCCATCAGACCGGGACGGCCGGCAGGCCTATTGCTCTGAAGGGATCGCCCTGGAATGTGCGCTCGCGCGGACGGGCAGTGATCCGCGTGCCGGGCAAGGGGCTCGCGTGCTGCGGGCAGCTTTGCTCACCGGGCACGCTGGCGAGGAATTGCGTTCGGCGCTCGCGGCGGCAGATGCCGAAGTGCTCCATGCCGTCGCCAGCGAGATGAGCGCTGTCGCCCGCGATACCGCCAATATCGATGCGATCCGGCTGACGGCGCTTCTGGAGAGACCTCAGGATGCGGCGCTTCTGCGCCGCCTCTCAGCGCAAGCGGGTCCCAGAACGCTGGCGCTGGCGCATTTTCAGGGCCGTGACGCGCTGACCATCATCAATGCCGAGCCGCCATCGCCCCTCGTGACACGGGCGGCGCGGGACCGGTTTATTCTGGCTGGCGTTCTGGTTGTGCTTGCTTTTGGAATGGTGCTGGCGGCGCTGGTATCGGCATTTTCGGTACGCGTCAGCGGGAAAGCCGGGCTGGGACAGCGTATCGATATCACGATGCGTGAGTTACTTCTTGGTAGGAAAACCTAACAAAAATAAATGCTTAAAATGCATTATTCTTAGTTCGCCTTAACCCTGTGGATACATTTCCCCGCGAATATCACCTCACACAGACGCAATTGGTTGCGTGGGTGGTGGGGTGTCAATCACGGGTTGGAGACGAGGGCAAAGCCCCGCTGAACCCAAATGGAATGGGGAAGAAAATGGCTTTCACCGATGTGGAAACCCGTCAGGTTCACGAGGCGATCAACACGGATCCGACTGGCGAGGACTTGTGCAAGCTCGGCCTGATCTACTCAACCGGCCAGGGCGGCGTCGTCGATTATGTCGAAGCGCACAAATGGTTCAACCTGGCTGCGCTGATGGGCTCGGAGCCCGCCAAGCACTACCGTCAGGAAGTGTCCAGCGAGATGGGTTCAGAAGACATTGCTGCTGCGCAACGCGCCGCACGCGAATGGCTTTCTACTCGTCACTAGGGTGTCCGGCAGATCAGTCGCGTGTTGCCTCGTAGAGCAGGTAGTTGAAGCCTGCGTCCAGAGGCAGGATGCCGCGTATATACTGCTCGATGAACAGGTTGACACTGGCGATGCCCGAACGCGGCACGAAGACAACGTCGTGGCGGGCAAGCGGAATCTGGTCAGCGGGCTGACCGCGTAGCGCCGCGCGCACATCAACCGTGCGCATCATGGCTCCGCCGTCAGGTGCCCGCCGCAGGACGATGACGGAACTTCGGCGCGCGGTGGTCTGAAAACCACCGGCGAGCATGACGGCTTCAAGTACGCCGGTACGCCCGTCCGGCAGGGCGTAGGGGCCCGGCGTGTTGACTTCCCCACCGACAAGAATGCGCTGTGAGCCGAAGCTCATCGGGCGAACCTCCACAATCGGATCGCGCAAGACGCGTGCATATCCGTCTGCAATGGCGCGAGCGGCCTCTGGCGCGGTTTTCTGGGAGACCATGACGCTGCCGACGAGCGGCAGGCTTGCCCGTCCGTCCGGTCCTACCTCTACCTCACGAGACAATTCCGGCGCGGTGTGAACCGTGACTTCAATTGTGTCGCCGGGATACAGACGATAGACCGGATCTCCGCCCGACCATGTCTGGAACCGCGACGGCTCGAACTCGCTGCTGGCCTGGCTTGCCCGCCCGCCGCATCCCGACAGGGCGATGCCACCGCCGGCGGCAACAAGTGCGCCGAGCGCCGTGCGCCGTGTCCAGTCAAATCCGGCCATGAAATGCCACCCTCGAGTCACTGACATGTTTGATGAAGTGTAGCCTTCAACCAGTCCGGCTAAGAAAAAATTAAGCGCACCCGCGCCAGATGGTTCTCATGGAATCAACGCGCGGGTCCAGTTCAGGAAATTCCGCTCCGGAGGGCGTGTCCCGCCGGGAGCTGGACCTGTTCGATCTGCTGGCGCTGGCATGGTCGAAAAAGGTTCTCATCGTCCTCGTTTTTCTAGTCCTGTTCATTCCGATGGCCGGTGCGGCATGGCTGGTTCTAAAGCCTGAATATGTTGCGCAGTCGCGGCTGCTGGTCTTGCTCGATCCGGAGGATCAGGCACCCGGCGCGGCCGGTTCGGGTGGAGCGTTCACGCTCGATCAGGTGCTGCAATCGGAAGCGGAAATCCTTAATTCCGAAACGGTTCGCCGCCTGGCGATCGAGCGGCAGGGCGGGACAGCCGACGCCGCCACCCTGAAGGCGCTGCGCGATGGATTTACGGTGGAACGCGCGCCCAATGCCAGCGTGCTTCAGGCCAGCTATGCCGGTGAAACACCGCAATCGGCGGCCAATGCGCTCAATGCGATAGTGGATGCCTATCTGGCCTATCGCCATGAAGTGCTGGTGGAAGATGGCGCCGACGCGCTGTCTGACCGGCTCCGGGCTGCAGAGATTTCCGCCGCAGTGGCGGACACCAATCTGCGTACTTTCCTGACAGAGAACGGCATTGTTGATTTCCAGGCCGAGCGGCTCGCCCTGGTCACGCGGGTGACAGAGCTGGAAAATGCGCTGCTGTCTGCCGAAGCAGCCATGCAGTCGGCCCGTGGCGGAGCAGCTGCGCTCTCCGAACGCCTGCAGGACATGCCGCAATCGATAGAGCTTTATGTTGAAAATGATGTCACGGGTCAGCTTCTGGCGCTTGAAGTGCGCCGCCGCGAGCTGACATCACGGTATCAGGATGATGCGCCGCCAGTACAGGCGATTGACCGTGAAATCCGCAGTCTGCGCGAGCTGGTCCAGTCTGGCGGCGCGGACGGGGCGGGGCAGCGCCGCACGGGCGCAAACCCTGTCTACCAGGAACTCAACACGGCCCGGCTGCAACGCGAGTCAGAGGCAGCTGCTCAAGCGCGCCTCGCCTCGACGCTGCGGTCGCAGCTGGAGGCGGCGCGCACACAGGCAGACCGGCTCTCCGGACTGGCCAGCCAGTATGACAGGCTTAGCCGCGAGCAGGTCTCGCGCAGCGAGGCGGCCTCGCGGCTGGCTGCCCAGTCTGCCGCTGCGGCGTCGCGCCGCGGTGCCTCGACGGGTGTTGCGGACTCGGTGCGGATCGTTGAACGGGCTACCCCGCCTGCCGAAGCGCGTTCGCTGCGCCGCGCCGGTATTGCGGCAGCTGGAATAGTCGCGCTTGGCGCGGCGATGCTGCTGGGCCTGCTGACGGCCTACTTTGACGCGACGCGCGATCCGCGCGCGCTGCGCCGCCCGGCCCGTTTGGATCGCGATTCAGACCTGTTCGAAGCCGAAGTGGAGCCCGCGCCATCACCCTATCGGCAGGCAGCCAGTGTTTCAGAGCCGCCGCCGAAGGCGCGGCCGCGCAGTGTGCCTGCTGAAACGCCTGAAAGGCCCCTTGCGGTCCTGGCCCGCGTGCGGGATTTTGGATCCAGGCCACTGGCCGGGACCCGTCCGATATGACGGCGATGCCCGCATCCGGCCTGAGTCAGCTTGCGGAGACCGACGGCGTGAATGCGTTCGCGACAGAACTTGCCGATCTGGCGCGGCGTCTGGCTCCTCCCGGAGCGCCCGGCAAGGCCGTCATGATGCTGGGCATTACCGCCAAGGCCGGCACGTCCAGCGTGGCTGCCGGTCTGGCACGCGCCGCAGCGGTTGAAACAGGTGGTCCGGTCTGGCTGGTCGATCTGGATTTTGCCAACAACCCACAGGCCAGCCGCGCGCGGCTGAATGGCTCGGCCTATTCCACCGAAATTGGAGCTGAGCCTTTCTGGTCTGCCGAGCCTGCCGGAACCGGGCGGCTCGTCCTGCGCAAGCTGGAGGCCGCTTATGTCCTTGTGACGCGGTTCCAGCACAAGGCCGGCGAAATGGAGCGCCTCGTCTACAAGCGCGCGCCCGATTACTGGCGTCAGCTGCGCGCCATGGCACCGTTGAGCGTCGTTGATGTGCCGCACGGCTCTCCCGCCATAGCGGCTGTGGCCCCTGATCTTGACGGTGTGATCCTTGTGGCCAATGCGCGGCGCGACAAGCGCGCAGACGCGGAACGCCTTGCCGCCCATGTGGAAAAGCTCGGCGCGAAAGTTCTCGGCGTCGTGGTCAATCGCGCTCAGGACTGGCAGGGTGAGGCGAGAAGGGCCGCGCAATGAACGCGCTCCACAGGGCGCAAATCTGGCGTTCGGCGATGCCGCGCCTGACATTCCTGCCGCTTCTGGAAGGTGCGCTGGCAGTACTGGCGATCCTCTTGTTTTCCCAGGCCTTGCTGGGGCCTTTGCTGGTAGATCCGCTTCGCCCTGATGCCGCCGAAGCGCTGCGGCTGGTCTGGCTGCCCGTCTATGGCGTGACGCTCCTGCTCATCGCCATGCGCCCGCTGGCTGTGCTGGAAACGGCCTTGAGGGCGTGGCCGCTTGTTCTGCTGGCGCTGCTGGCCGCTTTGTCGGCGTTCTGGTCGATCGATCCCGACATCACCTCACGGCGCGCGCTGGCACTGGCCATGACGACTTTGTTCGGGTTGTGGCTGGCCTCTCGCTTCGACTGGAAACCCCTCCTCACCATCATCGCCGTCAGCTTCGCCATTCTTATGGTGGGCAGCGCCATTGCCGGGGCGCTGGTGCCCGGCTTTGGCGTGATGCAGGAAGTGCACCCCGGTGCATGGCGCGGCCTGTGGTGGGAGAAGAATACGCTGGGCGCGATGATGGGCTGGGCGGTTCTGGCCTTTGTCGGCGCTGCCGCGTTTGACGCAAAGCGCCGCCTGATCTGGCTCGCCCTCGTGATACCTGCTCTCGCACTTGTTGTGCTGGCAACATCGCGCACCGCCATGCTGGCCAGCTTCATTGCGGTAGCCGGACCCGGCATGATCGCGCTGGCGCGGCGTGATGCGGCGTCTTCGGCGATTGCGGTCATGTCCGGCGTCGTCGGGGTGTCGCTGGGCATCGTTGTGCTGGTGATCGGTCCGGGCGTCCTTCTTGAGGCGCTGGGCCGCGATGCGACCTTCACGGGGCGCACCGAAATCTGGGAAGTGCTGTTTCGCCAGATCGGCGAGCGGCCACTTCTGGGGTTCGGGTATGGCGTATTCTGGCAGGTTGATCTGGGCCCGGCCTTCTGGGTGCGTCAGGAGACAAGCTGGCCGGTGCCCACCGCCCACAACGGCTGGATCGAAACCGCGCTGGCGACGGGCCTCATTGGCGTGGGCGTCGCGGCGATTGCCTATGCTGGCGCGCTCGGCAGCGCTGTCTTGCGGCTCTTTCGCGGCAATGAGACCTACTGGGCTCTGCCCTTTCTGGTGATGTGGGGCCTGATCAGCTTTTCAGAGAGCAATCTGGCCGAGCAGAATTCGCTCATGTGGGTGATGTTTACCGCGACGGCAGCCAAGCTCGCTCAGCCGCGTGAGGCCACTCCGTAAAAGCGCGGCGCCAGCTTGTCGGCCCAGAATATCTTGCCAAGCCCTTGCACCGCCTTGTCGATGCAGGCTGCGCCGCGCGCAGGGCCAGCTACAAGGCGGGCCGGGAGAGCGATAAGGCCAAACAGCACTGACTGGGCCAGTCCGACCGCCATCCATCCCATGAGGCCCGGCACATTTACCCGGCCACCGTGAACGCAGTTTTGGCTTGCGCCCTGACCGTAGGCAAAGCTGCGCGCCAGCATGTGCGGCCAGCGGGCGCGGTCGCCCTCCACATACTCGATCACCTCTGCGTCTGCCGACCAGGCGAAGCGTATCCCCGCATTTTGCAGCCCGACGAACAGCAGATCATCCTCCCCGCCGACCTCGTTGGTGCGGGCGTCAAAGGGCGGGTCGGGCAGCGGCACGGCCTCCCGGTCTATCAGCGAATTGCCGCAGCCCCAGTCGCGCGTGCGTGCCGCGTCGCTATTGGGTCCGGTGCGGGCGTAGAGGCGTTCCAGAAACGCGCGCGCCATCGGAGCGGCATTTGTGGCCAGCGGCGTGACCGGACCAAACACGACCGGGCAGTCCATGGCGGCGCGGGTAGCCAGCAAGGCAGCCAGCCATTCAGGGCGGGCCGCCTCGTCATCGTCAAGCTGCGCGATATAGCGGCCGCTGGCTGTAGCAAATCCCAGATTGCGTGCGTTGGCGACGCCGGGCCGGGGCTCGTGGACATAGCGCACGGGGATCCGCGCGCCCTCGGCCAGCTCCGAGGCGAGCTCGCGCGCGCTGGCATCGGGGTCATTGTCGACGATGATGATTTCGTCCGGCAGGCGGGTCTGGACCAGAGCGCTGGCGACCGCCCTCGCCAGCCCTATCGGACGGCGAAAAGTGGGTATCAGCACGCTGACCGAAGCGCCGGTGTCGTTCATGCGCTCAACCTGCCGGGCTGGTCTGACAGCGTGGAGAGCGTATCGCCGACGGTCAGGACAGGGATGTCCTGTGCCCGGACTTCGGCGCAGACGGTTTCCAGAAAGTCCGGCGTGCAGCCCCATTCGGACGGTGTTTCGCGCACATCATGTCCGTAGAAAATCAGCCAGCCCGGCTGGCGCACCGCCTCGTGAATGGCCCGCAAGGCCTTGTCCAGACCGGCCTCACCGCCATCAAGGGCGACGGCCTTGAGCAGGTTCAGATCATCACCCTTCCGGTTGATGCCATGGCGCACACCGCGCAGCGCACCATAGCGCGATTGCAGGGCGCGCTTGGTTGCCCTTGTCGCTTCCCCGTAAGGAAAGGCAAAGCTGCTGTGCGGAGCGGAAATGCCCATATCCATCAGGTCAGCGCAGTTGCGCTCGCAATCATCTGCAAAGACCGCAGGGTCACAATGGCTGGCATCAAGATGGGCATGCGTATGGCACACGATCTCATGCCCGCGCGCCCGCAAGGCTTCGATATCCGCGCGCTCCATCATTGCGCCCAGATGCGTGGTCGTTCCGAGGAACCCAAGCGCCGTGTAGTAGGTGGCGCGCCAGCCGCGCTGTTCGAGCATCGGTGCCGCCACAAGAGCCGCGGAGCGCGGGAAATCGTCAAAAGTGAACGATATAACCGGCGCATCAATGCTTGCATCAATAGGCCGACGGACACCGGCGCGTGCCGTCAGGCGGCGCACCTTGCCAAGCAAGCCCCCGGCGGGCTGGTAGATGCCGGTCATGGCCGGACCTCCCTGAACGCCGCTGCAGCGCACGCTGCCTTATAGGCTTTGAGCGCGAGCACGCGCGCGCGCACGGGAAGCGCAGAGGCGCGCGTGAGTGCCGGGGTCAGCGCCTTGACGGCGGTGAACAGATTCCATTGGGCCAGAAGGCGCGCCAGACGGGCGCCGGGCAGGCTGGCCTGATCGGGGTGGCGGGCGAGAAAGCGGGCATAGTTCAGGCCGCCCTCGGCAAACTTGGCCAGCAGGCTGTCAACGCTCTGCAGCCCGCCGTGACCGGCCGGATTGTCGACATGGGCAAGGCGCCCGGCCCGTCCGGCGCGCACCGCCCAGTCGACATCTTCCCAGCCCCAGCCGCGATAGGTCTCGTCAAAGCGGATGCGGGCCATCAGTTCCGCGCGCACGGCCATGTTGGATCCCGCAAACGCCGAGGCCCCGCGCCGGGAGCGCGCCGCCGCATCGTTCACATCGCCAGCCCGCGCCAGACCGGCATGGACGGCGTAGCGTCCGGCCTGCGCCTCCGGCAGGGTGTATCCGCCATAGGCAGCATCAAAATCTGCGTCTTTAATCAGACGCACCCAGCGCGGCAGGAATCCTGCCGGGATTTCCATGTCGGCATCCAGATAGAGCAGCCATTCACCATCCGCGGCGTCGGCCAATGCGTTGCGGGCACCGGAACGCTGGAGATTGGTGTCCGAGCGCAGAACACGCACGTTTTGAGTTGCAACAGCCAGATGCGCGCTCAGGCGCTCGAAGACGGAAGTGTCCGGCGAACCATCATCGAACAGCACGATTTCGGTGTCGCTGTCTGCCTGCTCCAGAAGGGCATCCAGAAGGCTGGCCGGATCATCGCCATGAAACGGAATCAGGACTGACAGGAAGGGCTGGCTCATGCTCCCCTCCATTGCAGGCGGCGCATGGCGGGCATGACGAAGACACTGCGGCACCCCGCGATGTCGAGCGCCAGCGCTGCGATGGCATAGATCGCCGCTCCGGCGGGGATATGAAGGGCAAGATGGACAAAGGCCGTCTCAGGCACCGGAAGGGCCATCAGGCCGGCTGCCATGACCACGCTTGCCGCGCCGGCTTTCACCCAGTCCTCAAGAGGCAGGGACAGGCGGAAAATGCCGCGCCCCATGATGACGCAGGCGATCAGCGCCATCGCGTAGGAGATCACGGTCGCCAGCGCCGCGCCGACCAGTCCGAAGACCGGGATCAGGGCAAGGTTGAGGACAAGGTTGAGCACAGCGCCAGCGGCCATCAGCCCGGCCATGATCTTCGGCTGGCGGCCGATCACAAAGCTTTCGTGGAACACATAGGTCATGAAGCCGTTCAGCATCGCGCCCAGTGCGATCAGCGGCATGATGGAGGCCGCCGGTCCGGCCAGGCTCTCTGCGATGAGCAGGCGCGCAAAGGGTTCTGACAGGAGCGCAATGCCGGTGGCGGCGGGCAGGGCGATCAGGCCCATCAGGCTGGCCGCCTGACGCAGGACCGCGCGGGCGGCATCTGCGCCGTCATGCTCGAACGCCTTGATCGCCAGCGGGCCTGCCGTCATGCCCAGCCAGATGAAAATGATGTTCAGCGAGCGGTCCGTAATGCCGTATCCGGCGGCATAGGCGCCTGTGGAGGCTTCACCCATCAAAGCCGCGATGACGAAGCGGTCGCCGGTCGAGAGCAGGTGTTCAAACACCAGCGAGACGGCAACCGGGGCGCCGTAGGCGAAAAAGCGCAGTGCCCGGCGCGGCCCGGCCCGGTCCCGCTTCGCTTTGGACAGCAGGACGGGAATGTCGATCAGAATGGCAATCAGGCAGGCTAGCGCCATTCCCGCAAAGGGACCGGCAGGCCCCATGCCACCAGCCAGAATGAAAACGACACCCAGGCCGAAACCGGACGCCAGAATGAAACTCTCCAGCAGGGCAAAACGCGCCGCCTCGCCCTCTGCGCGCCGGGTTTCCAGCGCGATCATGATCGCCGAGCGCAATACCTGCGACACCAGCGCGAAACCGCAGACGGCCTTCATTTCGGTGCTGACCGGGGCAAGCGCGATGGCGCCGCCGAACACGGCCAGACTGACAAACGCCAGCGCACCATACAGCGAAAACGCCGTGGCAAGGTGGCCGCCAAAACGGCCTCTGGCGGTCGCACGCGCATGGTGGCGCGCCACAGCCGCATCCAGCCAGGTGAAGACCAAAGTCTGGAGCAGCAGCGCGCCGGCAAGTACGAGCGTGTAGCGGCCATAGTCTTCCGGCGGGAGCACACGGGTGAACACCACCACGCTGCCAAATCCGACGAGGATTTGCGCAGCATAGACCGGCAGATAGGTCAGCAGATGGCGGTTCAGCATGAAACGGTGTTCCGGTGCGTGACGTTATAGTTTTGCTAGCAAGCCCGATGCCGGAGCCGCAGCGGAACGCAGCATGCATAACAAGCCTTAAGAACCGCCTTAACGGGCCGAAACGGACGCAAACCGTTCCGGAATGGGTCAGGTGCAGCCGACGCGCGAAAACAGGGGCAGGGCATATGATTGAAGTCGAGACAAGCCGCGCCGCGTCGCTAGGCAAGACCGAGCGTGATGCCTGGCGCAGCTTTCAGAGCGCCGACCCGGCTTTGGCGAGCCCGTATTTCTCGCTCGGCTTTTTCGATGCCATGGCGGCGGTGCGGCGCGATACGCGCGTGCTGGTGATCCGCGAGGGGGGAGCCATCAAGGGCTTCTTGCCCTTTCACAAAGGTGTGCTGGGCCATGCCCGCCCGCTGGGTGGGCCGCTTAGCGACCACCACGGCTTCATCGCAGCGCCCGGCGCGGTCTTCGACCTGCACACGGTATTGCGCAAAGCCGGGCTGAAGGTTTTCGACTTCTTTGGTGCGCTGGCTAGCCAGCCAGCCTTTCGCGAGCATGCACAGGAAACCGATGGCTCCTGGGTCATTGATCTGGCAAGCGGTTATGATGACTGGGTTGCCGCGCGCAGTGCCATTGAGCCCAAGGCGTTCCGCAATCTGCGCGCCCGCAGGCGCAAGCTGGAAAAGGAAGCTTCGAGCTTCCAGTTCCGCATTCACGACGACCGCCCGGAGATTCTTGCCAAGGCACTCGAATGGAAGTCTGCCCAGTACCGGCGCACCGGCCATTTCGATGTCTTTTCGGTCGAGTGGACCCGTCAGCTGATCGACACGCTGCTTGGCGACCGGCTGGACAATGCGTCAGGTCTGGTCTCCAGCCTGGAGATCAACGGTGAGCTTGCTGCCGCGCATGTCGGCATGCGCTCTGGCAGCGTCCTGCACTACTGGTTTCCGGTCTACGATCCACAGTTTTCCAAGCTTGGTCCCGGGCTGAACCTGCTTCTGGAAATTGCGCGGGAGCTGGCATCCGAAGGTCTTCAGGAAATCCATCTCGGGCCGGGCGAATATGAGTTCAAGCGCGAGCTGGCGAGCTGGCAGTTTCCGCTGGTGACGGGGTTTGCCACAGCGCCGTCACTGACAGGGGTGGCCCGCCACCTTGCCGACCGGATCGAGCACATGGCCCAGCGCCTGCCTCTGGGCGCTGTTTCCACCCTGCCCGGGCGCGCCTTTCGCAGAATTGACCGTCTCGCTGCGTTCCGGGCCGCGTGACCAGCCGCCGCAATTTTCTCGCCTCGGGCGGTGCAGTGTTGAGCGGCGCGTTCGCCCCGCCCCAATTGCGGCTTGCGTCTTTCGATACGGTCACTGATCAGCGCATGTCGCTCTGGGACAACGCGGCCGGGGCGCATCTGCGCGGCGCGGTATTCACCCAGAGGCGGGTTTACCGCGAGCTTGATGGCGCCGAGTTTCTGGGGCCCGGTCCACTCGGCGCACCCATCTCGCAAGGCACGCTCAACGCGCTGGCCGATGCCGGGGCCAATCTCGCTGTCTGGTCCGGTGCGGGGCTGTTCACGGAAGGTGGACGGTTTGCAGCCGATCCGGCGATCGAGGACCATATCGGGCGCTGGCTGGACATGTGCCAGCGCGCGGGCCTCTACACTGTTATCGGGTTTCGCACGGGGCCGGGGCGCAGCGCCTTTGCCTTTCATGCCGATAATGACTGGTATCCGCGCGATCTGTTGAACCAGTCAGTCTGGAATGATGAGGAATCCCAGGCGGCCTGGGTGGCGATGTGTGTGCTGGCAGCGCACAATTTTGGCAGCCACCCGGCCCTTGCCGGCATTCTGGCCATGGTGGAGCCCAATGGCAGTGATCTGGGCCAGCCCGGTATCTGGCCTGCGATGGCCGCCGCGCTCGACCGGAATTGGCCAGTGGCGACAGGCGTTCCGCTAATCCTCAGTCCGGACCGCTGGGCGCGGGCCGGGGCGGCCGGCGAAATGGCGCCTGTCTCGGCTCATGCCGTGATCAATGTGCATGACTATGCCCCCTGGGCGTACACCCATCAGGCTGAAGGCGCGACGGTCCGGCTGAGTGGTGACGGACAGCACCTGTCTGAGGCCATGGCGGACTATCCACGCTGGGCCTGTCTGGAGTTCGGTGCAGCGCTCCATGCCCCGGCCGTGGGACGATACTTCCAGACACGCATTGCAGCGCTGGAAAGTGCGGGCGCAAACTGGGCGGCGTTTCGCTGGCCGAGTGGCTGGGAGCCTTACGAGACCCGCGAAACCGGCATGAATGTCACGTTGTCGCGCGAGGCGATGAACGCGCTGCGCGCTGCTTTTGGCCGCAACCGGGAACGTCCTGGCTGAAAGCAGCGCGCCCGCGCCGTGCGAAGAGCCGGGACTTACTCCTCGCCGCCGCTGGTTGCCCCGTCCGTGGCCGGGTCGTTCATTTCATAGACCGGCTCGTCATTTGCCGGTTCGGCCGTCTGAGCGGCAGCAGCTTCAGCTTCGGCTTCCGCTTCCGCGCGCAGACGGCTGTCGCATTGTCCGCCTTCATACAGGCCCGACAGCCAGTACCAGCGCTTTTCTGCCACGTCGCGTTGGGCGGCGAGCTCGGCTTCACGCCGTTCGGCCCGCTGGCGCATGAAGCCGCCGACCGCGCTGATACCGGGGATGGCCCGACCCGCCCCCGACATCAGCGCGGCCTGAGTCGCCACACTGGTGGCGGCCTCTGTTGCGTAAGTGGAGTCGAACACACCGCCTTCCGGCGCGCCGCCGAGCACTTCGGCAGCGGCGTTCGCTTCCATGACCACTTCGCGGCAGGACAGGGCGCTGTCACCCATGCGGATGACCTGCCCTTCCTGGGCGAGGGCGGGCACCGACAGGGCGGCCATGGCCAGCCCGGCAAACAGGATGCGTTTCATCACGGTTCTCCTTCTCACTCCCCCGTGGAGTTGATGGACACGACCGTGTCTCAAAGCCTGCCGGTTTGCATCTGACGAAGCTCGTAAGGTTTCAAGGTGTTGGGTTTGTGCGGATTATTGAGCTCGCTGGTTTGCTCTATAATCTCAACCGGGTTCCCGGGCTTGACCCGGGATCCAGAAAACTGGGCACCGGCTTTTGCCGGTGAAACGAAAAATGGACCCCGGCTCGGGGGCCGGGCCCCCGGCGTGTGTTCCTGTTTCGATAATTTTGCCAGTTATGCTGCTGACCTCTCCACCGGGGTCCCGGTCCCCGAGCCGGGACCCATGGTTCGGGCCTGCGTGCCGTCACCCCAGTTCCTTCGAGACGTTCGCTTTGCTGACCCTCAGGATGAGGGGTGGAACCCCTAGGGCCGATAGCGCGGCTTTTTCTCGCCCCGGCCTCGCAAAGGCGCAGACAGCCTCGCAAACTCGGTTAGAAGGGGCCGGGTATCGGCCGGGTCGATGATCTCCTCCACCCAGAAGCGTTCAGCGGTCTTGAACGGCGAGGAGAAGGACCGCATCTGGCGCGACAGCTCGGCCTTCATGGCTTCCGGGTCCGCGGCCGTTTCGAGGGCCGACTTGAAGGCCGCTTCCACGCCGCCTTCCAGCGGAAGCGAGCCCCAGTCGCCCGATGGCCAGGCATAGCGGTAGCGAAAGCCCGTATGGTTCATCATTGCCGCGCCTGCGACACCGAATGCCTTGCGCACGATGATAGCGCACATCGGCACCGATGCCTGATACAGAGCCGCCAGTGCCCGCGCGCCATGGCGGATCGTGCCTGCGCGTTCGGCGCGTGTGCCGATGACGAAGCCGGGTATGTCGACAAAATGGACGAGGGGCAGGCGGAAGGTCTCGGCCAGATCGATAAAGCGTGTCACTTTCTGCGCGGCTTCAGCCGTCCATCCGCCGCCATACACTTTCGGGTTGGACGCGATGACGGCCACCGGCCAGCCATCCAGGCGCGCAAAGGCGGTGATCACGGACTGGCCGAAATTGCGGCCCATCTCGAAGACGCTGCCCTGGTCCATCGTGGAGGCCAGTATCGCCTGCATGTCGTAGGCGTAGCGCTTGTCGCGCGGCACGATTGCGGAAAGAGACGGGTCAGTTCGCGCCGGATCGTCGGACGGCGCCGCCCGCGCGGGCAATTCATGGACCGAGTTGGGCAGATAGGACAGGAACCAGCGCGCAGCCTCCATGGCGTCGGCCTCGGTGGCGAATGCATCGTCCACCGCACCCGCGGCCAGCTGGATATCGGCTCCGCCGAGCTCTTCCTTGGTAACGTCTTCGCCAATGCCGGCGACGACGGGTGGCCCGGCGACGAACATTTGCGCCTGTCCCTTCACCATCACCGAGTAATGACTGGAGACCGCGCGCGCGGCACCCAGCCCTGCTACCGGGCCAAGCAGCAGCGAGACGACCGGCACGGTTTCGAGGTTTTCGACCACCAGATCCCAGGCTGGATTGAAGGGTACATAAGTGGCGCCCATGTCGAGGATCGATTTGACGGAGCCGCCACCGCCCGTGCCTTCGATCAGGCGCACAAGCGGCAGGCGCAGATCGCGCGCCATGGCCTCGGCCTGGATCTGCTTTTCCACGATGGCCGCATCGGCCGCGCCGCCGCGCACCGTGAAGTCGTCCGCCACCAGAACCACATCGCGGCCGCGCACTTTTGCGCGCCCGAACAGGCAGTTGGCCGGCATCAACCCGGTCAGCTGGCCGCTTTCGTCATAGCTGGCTGTACCGGCGATGGAGCCGATCTCGCGAAAACTGCCTTCATCGGCTAGAAGAGTGATGCGTTCGCGAACATTCAGCCGGCCGGCGGCGCGCTGACGCTCCAGCTTCTCCGGTCCGCCCATCGCCCGTGTCAGCGCCTGACGCTTGCGCAACTCGTCAATTTCGTCTTTCCAGCTCATCTTTTCTTGTTCCCCGCGCATCAGGACACCCGACTCACATGGCCAGTTTTCCCTTTGAGATCGCCGCCGTCGATGGCCAAGCGCGCACCGGAACCCTGAAAACCGCGCGCGGGGACATTCGCACACCGGCCTTCATGCCGGTCGGGACGGCTGCGACGGTGAAGGCGCTCTACCCTGATCAGGTAAGGCAGGCAGGCGCGGACATATTGCTGGGCAACACCTATCACCTCATGCTGCGCCCCGGCGCGGAGCGCGTGAAACGGCTGGGCGGCCTGCATCATTTCATGCGCTGGGACGGGCCGATCCTGACCGACTCAGGCGGGTTTCAGGTCTGGTCGCTGTCCGGGCTTCGCAAGATGAGCGAGGAGGGCGTGGCCTTCAAAAGCCATATTGATGGCTCCAAGCACATGCTCACACCGGAACGCTCCATCGAGATCCAGGCTGATCTTCTGGGCGCTGACATCTCCATGCAGCTTGACGAGTGCACGCCTTTCCCGTGCGAGCGCGATGCGGCTGCCAAATCCATGGAGCTCTCGATCCGCTGGGGCAAGCGTTCCAAAGAGGCATTTGGCGAGCGCGAGACGCAAAACCTGTTCGGTATCGTTCAAGGGTCGGTCTATCCCGATCTGCGCCGGCAATCGGCAGAAGGCCTGATCGAGACCGGGTTTGACGGCTATGCTGTCGGCGGGCTCGCGGTGGGTGAGGGGTTCGAGACGATGTGTGCGGTGCTGGAGGCCACCACGCCCCATCTTCCGCATGAACGTCCGCGCTATCTGATGGGGGTGGGCCGCCCGGTTGATCTGGTGGAAGCTGTGGCGCGCGGGGTCGACATGTTCGACTGCGTGATGCCGACGCGCTCGGGCCGTCACGGCCAGGCCTGGTCGGACTACGGCCCGTATAATCTCAAGAACGCGCAATATGCCGAGGATGAAAGTCCGCTCGATGAGGCGGTGAACTGCCCGGCCAGCCGTGACTATTCGAAGGCCTATATACACCATCTGGTGCGGGCGGGGGAGTATCTCGGCTCCATGCTGCTGTCATGGCACAATGTCGCGTATTACGAGGATCTGATGGCGCGTATGCGCGCGGCTATTGCTGAAGGACGCTTCGAGGTGTTCCGCGCAGAGTTTCTCGCCCGTTGGGAACAGGGGACGGGCAAGCCGGTTTAGGCAAGAAAAACGGCCCCCTGGAAGGGGGCCGCGGGAAGTTTGCTCGCAGGCGCGAAAGCTAACGGTTGAGCTGTGAGCTCAGTTCGGCTTGCGTTGCCGCCAGAATGACCGCATTGGCATTGGCGTCGAAGGCCGCATCGCTGGCCAGTACCGCGTAGGTCTCAGATGACCCTTCGGCGCGAATGACCACGTAATGCTGGCCGGACGAGCGGCGGGTGCGGTGGACATGGCCGACATAATAGCCATCGCTGGAATAGGCGCGAACCGGTGCGTACTCGACGCGCGCACTGGACCGGGCGCGCGGCCTGTACGACGTGCGCGTGCGCACATAGGCCTGCGAATCCGCTTCGAGCTGGCTCTGCAGTGAGGCATTGGCATTTGCCCTGCTGTGCTGCGTCAGCACTTGCTCAAGTTCACTGGTCAGGCGGGTGTCCAGTGCCAACCCGGTGCGCTGGTCCACCGCGATGTCTCGGCTGTCAGCATCGACCCCGAGCCGGCTGGTCTGGTCAATCGTACCGGAGACCTGGCCCGTCACATCAGGCAGCTGCGAGTGAGCGGTCGCGGCTGCGAAGGCCGTCACCATGATCGACGATAGCAAAATGCGTTTCATCGGAAGCTCTCCTTTTCCACTCCGCCCGCGGGGAAGACAGGCGGCTTAGCAAAGGATCAACGATGACAGGCTGTGCCCGGTTCCGGAAATTGGTGGCAATTCGGGAGTAGCCATAAAAATCATTAGTTTAATTGACGCTATTCTCCCTCTGCCAGCCCATAGCGGATGAAGGTCTGCTCCAGCACGCGCCGGTTACAGCCAAAACCATCGAAAAGTCCGCGCAAATAGGCGCGGCGCCGGTCAGCCATTTCGCGCTGCGCGCGGGCCTGCGCTTCAATGCGTGCAGAGTTCTGTACAAAGCGCGCGACAGGCCGTACCGGATTGAGCCCGACAATCGCCGAGTAGTAGGCGTCCACTGCGGCGTCCTGGGCTGCGTCAGGCGCGCGCGAGAGCAGATCCTGGCCGCTGTCCCACACGGAGCGTTCGCGCGCCTCCTCGGCCGTTTCTGTGGGGGCAGGGGGCTGTTCGGTGTCCGGGCCCAACACAGCGGTCAGCCGGGCAATATCAGTTGCCACAGTGGAGCACACGCGCCGCGCGCCTGTGCCGCCATAGGGTGTCGGTACCGTGCGCTCGTCCTCTTCCACCATGACCGCTCCGGGGCGCTCGCGCGGTGCGCCCAGCGCGTCATAGGCTGCTGGCATGGTGCGCCCGGCCGCTTCATCAATTGTTTCCCTGGATGTTGTGCAGGCAGTCATGGCCAGCGCACAAAGCGCGCACATCGCTGATAGCGGCGTGTACTGCATGAGCAGGTTCCTCCCTGTACACAATAATGCTGTCTCACGATGGCGAAGCGATGGCAAATACGCCTGTATTGCGCGCGGATGTCACACACGCGAGCGCCTTGACCGGCGCGGCGCGCCTCTATAGATACGCGCACTCTTGATGAGAGCCGGTAGCTCAGCTGGTAGAGCAACTGACTTTTAATCAGTAGGTCCCGGGTTCGAGCCCCGGCCGGCTCACCAAGTTTTCCCCAAATTTCGCTGATCGCCACCTGTTTGCGGCGCGCGACTGTTAACAAGCCGCGATGGGGGCTTCTCACAGGCCCTCGCATGCCTATTTAATCCACTGGACGAAAGCCGTCACACGGCGGCGCGTGAAGTGAGGCGGAACAGCGGATGGGCATGACGGACCCGCGCAAACCATCGGGGCCAAAACCTTCAGGTCCGGGCCCATCGGCGCCGGGGCCAGGTGATACGGAACGCCAGACCGGCATCACCGTAAAGACGCGTCCGCGCACCGAGCGGCCGTCCATGTACAAGGTGTTGTTGCTCAACGACGACTTCACGCCGATGGAATTCGTCATCCAGGTTCTGATGGTGATTTTTCACAAGGACCAGGAAGACGCGACTCGCGTCATGCTGCATGTTCACCAGAATGGGGTGGGCGTTTGCGGCGTATTTACCTACGAGGTGGCTGAGACCAAGGTAGCGCAGGTGATGGACGCCGCGCGCCGGGCACAGCATCCTCTCCAATGCACCATGGAAAAGGATTAATCCTGTGCCGTCATTCTCACCTGCTCTTGAGCAAAGCCTGCACGTTGCGCTGACAGCGGCCAACGAGCACCGGCATGAATTCGCCACGCTGGAGCACCTCCTGCTCGCCCTGTGCGATGATGAGGATGCCACGGCGGTGATGCGGGCCTGTGACGTGGATGTTGAGGAATTGCGCTCCACGCTCGGTGACTATGTTGATAATGAGCTGGCCAGCCTGGTCGTTGACAATGAGGAAGACGCCAAGCCTACAGCGGGCTTCCAACGGGTGATCCAGCGCGCCGTCATCCACGTGCAGAACTCGGGCCGTGAGGAAGTCACCGGCGCCAATGTTCTGGTGGCCTTGTTTGCCGAGCGTGAGAGCCACGCCGCCTACTTCCTCGCCGAGCGCGACATGACCCGCTACGACGCGGTCAACTTTATCTCTCATGGCATCGCCAAAAAGCCCGGCGCGGATGAAAGCCGCCGCCCGACCGGCGCGGCCGAAAGCGAGGAGGATGCCGCGGAAGACAAGGATGATGCGCTGGCGGCCTATTGCGTTGATCTCAATGCAAAGGCGCGTGCAGGCAGCGTTGATCCGCTGATCGGGCGGGCGGCGGAAGTGGAGCGCTGCGTGCAGATTCTCTGCCGCCGCCGCAAGAATAATCCGCTGCTGGTCGGTGATCCCGGTGTCGGCAAGACAGCGATTGCCGAAGGCCTCGCCCGGCTCATCGTTGAAGGCAGCGTGCCCGAAGTGTTGCTGGAAGCGACCATCTTCTCGCTTGATATGGGCGCTCTGCTGGCCGGCACGCGCTATCGCGGTGATTTCGAGGAACGCGTCAAGCAGGTGGTCAAGGCGCTCGAGGCGCGGCCCAATGCGGTGCTGTTCATAGACGAGATTCACACCGTTATCGGCGCGGGCGCGACGTCTGGCGGGGCGATGGACGCCTCCAACCTTCTGAAGCCCGCCTTGCAGTCCGGCTCGCTGCGCTGCATGGGCTCAACCACCTACAAGGAATACCGCCAGCATTTCGAGAAGGACCGGGCGCTGGCCCGCCGCTTCCAGAAGATTGATGTGGTGGAGCCTTCGGTTCCCGATGCGATCAAGATCCTGCAAGGGCTCAAACCCTATTTTGAGGATTTCCATGATGTCCGCTTCACCAATGATGCGCTGAAAAGCGCGGTGGAGCTGGCCGACCGCTATATCGGCGACCGCAAATTACCCGACAAGGCGATTGATGTGATCGACGAGGCGGGCGCGTCCATGCGCCTCGTTGCGCCCTCAAAGCGCAAGAAAACCATTGGCGTGAAAGAGGTGGAAAGCGTCGTCGCGAAGATTGCGCGCATTCCTGCCAAGTCGGTCTCGAAGTCCGACGAGCGCGTGCTCAAGGACCTCGATGTGTCGCTCAAGCGCGTTGTTTACGGTCAGGACGAGGCTATCGGCAAGCTTTCCAGCGCGATCAAGCTGGCGCGGGCCGGGCTTCGCGAGCCGAGAAAGCCCATTGGCTGCTATCTCTTCTCCGGGCCGACCGGCGTGGGCAAGACCGAAGTGGCCCGCCAGCTCGCCTCCGTGCTGGGCGTGGAACTCCTGCGCTTTGACATGAGCGAATACATGGAGCGCCATACGGTGAGCCGCCTTCTGGGCGCGCCTCCAGGCTATGTCGGCTATGATCAGGGCGGGCAGCTGACCGATGCTGTCGATCAGCATCCGCACTCTGTGCTGCTGATGGATGAGATCGAGAAAGCCCACCCCGACATTTTCAACATCCTCCTGCAGGTGATGGATAATGGCGAGCTGACCGATGCCAACGGCAAGAAGATCGATTTCCGCAACGTCGTGCTGATCATGACCACCAATGCCGGCGCATCGGATGCCGCCAAGGAAGCCATCGGCTTTGGGCGCGGCAAGCGAGAGGGCGAGGACACCGCCGCCATCGAGCGCCTGTTCACGCCGGAATTCCGCAACCGTCTGGACGCGATGATCGGCTTTGCCGGCCTGAAACAGGACGTGGTTGCCCGCGTGGTCGAGAAATTCGTGCTCGAGCTGGAAGCCCAGCTCACCGACCGCGGGGTGACCTTCGAGCTGACCGAGCCGGCCAAGGCCTGGCTGGCGGCACGTGGCTATGATGAGAAGTTTGGCGCGCGTCCGCTGGGGCGCGTGATCCAGGAGCACATCAAGAAGCCGCTGGCAGACGAGATTCTGTTCGGCCAGCTGCGCAAGGGCGGGATCGTCAAGGTCGATGTGGACCCGGCCGACGCGGATCGTCTCGATTTCGAGATCATCCCCGGCGACCGTATCAAGCCGCAAGGCAAGGGCCGGTCTGGCGCGAAGCGCAAGCCCGAGCCGGTGCGGTAGCACCGCCCCGCAAGCAATTTCCGGCAAACGCCCCGCTCTCGCAGCGGGGCGTTTTGCGTTTGGCCGCATTGCCCTGCCAGGGCGCTTGGCCTATCCCGTTCACCAGCAAGCAGAACCGGAGACCCGCGCCATGGCCAACAGCTTTTACGACCATCTTGCCAGCACCTTGCAGGAGATCGAGGCCGACGGGCTCTACAAGCGCGAGCGGGTCATCACCTCGCAGCAATTCTCCGAGATTGATGTCGCGGCCAAGGGCGGCGACAGCCATGTCATCAATTTCTGCGCCAATAATTATCTCGGCCTCGCCAACCTGCCCGAACTGATCAACGCCGCCAAGACCGCGCTGGACCGGTATGGCTATGGCGTGGCGTCCGTGCGCTTCATCTGCGGCACGCAAAGCGTTCATCGCGAGCTGGAAACCGCGCTGGCCGCCTATACCGGGCACGAGGACGCGATCCTCTATGCGGCGGCGTTTGACGCCAATGGCGGCCTCTTCGAGCCGTTGCTGGATGAAAATGACGCCATCATCTCAGATGCGCTCAATCACGCCTCCATCATTGATGGTATCCGCCTGTGCAAGGCGAAGCGCTATCGCTATGCCAATTCGGACATGGATGATCTGGAGGCCAAGCTGAAGGAAGCGCGCGCGGCCGGTGCCCGCCACATCCTGATCGCCACGGACGGCGTGTTCTCCATGGATGGCTATATCGCCAAGCTGAAAGAAATCTGCGATCTGGCCGAGAAGTATGACGCCATCACCATGGTCGATGATTGCCACGCCCATGGTTTCATGGGGGCAAAGGGCCGGGGCAGTGTGGAGCATTGCGGCGTGCTGGGCCGGGTCGACATCGTCACCGGCACGCTGGGCAAGGCGCTAGGCGGGGCGATGGGCGGGTTCACCTGCGCCAGCCAGAGCGTGATCGACATTCTGCGCCAGCGCTCGCGGCCCTATCTGTTCTCCAACTCGCTGGCCCCGGCGATTGCGGGCGCAAGCCTGAAGGCGTTGGACATGGTCGCGAACGGCGATGACTTGCGAGCCCGGCTGTTCGACAACGCCAAACGCTTCCGCAAGGGCATGAGCGAGGCGGGCTTCGAGCTTCTGCCCGGCGAGCACCCGATCATCCCGGTCATGCTGGGCGATGCCAAGCTGAGCCAGGACATGGCCACCGCGCTGATGGAGGAGGGCGTCTACGTGATCGGCTTCTTCTACCCGGTCGTCCCGAAGGGAAAGGCGCGCATCCGCACGCAGATGAGCGCGGCTCACACGCCGGACCAGATCGACCGCGCGGTGGAGGCCTTCACCAAGGTAGGGAAAAAACTGGGGGTGGTTTGATGGTTGATATGAGGACCCTGATTATGAAGATCCGAGATATAATGGGAAGTGGTGCCGTTTCAGTTGAGCTGGACGAAGTTTTCATTAGAGAGGGTGCGGAAGTTTTCCGTTTAGATGAATCTAACAACTGGATATCTGGTAGATTCCAAAACAATCTAAGAATAGATGCTCCATCTCACGGAGTCGGGAAAAAGCATGCGCACGTTCTCGGGCGGAAGGGCAACCAGATCGGCGTCGTTAATGTCGACGGTTCCGCAAGTCATGGCTCGAAATTTCGCCTTAACGACAAAGATGCCGACGCCTTAAGATCTCGAGGTTTCACTATACCAGACGATGGGATTGTTGAGTGTGTGTTTTCTGCCAAAGTGAATTTGAACGAATCATTTTGGTGTTAATCAATACGTAGTGCATTCTAGAAGCTAACGATGAAGCAAGGTGATCCAATGGGCGGTGATCTAGGTGAATGGCTAAGTGCAGGCCTAAAAACGTCTTCCGAACTTACCGGTAAACTTAAAGGGCTCCGTGATCTAGAGCGCCAGTTGGACCAAGTAGAGTTGAAGAAGGAGCTTCTAGACGTCTCTGAGAGGGTGTTGGAGCTGAGGGAAGCGCTCCTACAAGCTCGGGAGGAGATTCACATTCGTGACCAAGCGATTTCTGATCTTGAGGCGGCGCTGGCTGGGAAACAGTCGGTCAGACGAATAAACGGCTTGCTGCGTGAGCTTGATAGCGACGGATGTCCCACAGAGGTCCGTATTTGCGACCGTTGCAATTCGGTGGAAGATAAGCTTGTTCCGATGAATAGGTTGTCTGAAGGGCGTTTTATTTGTCCTAATTGTAAGAATAGCGTGTCGGAATATAACGCGCCGCCCCTGCCCGATCTTTGAGTCCCCGGCTGGCAAGAGTGTTCACTCCCTCTGCAAACCTCCCCTTCGCCAGACCTGCGTGATGCGCTAGATACTCCGGCAACGAAAACACACCTGCCCCGGAGGAAATCCCGATGAAAGCGCTAGTGAAGGCCGAGCCGCGTGAAGGCCTCTGGATGCAGGATGTCGACAAGCCGCAGATCGGCGCGGACGACGTGCTGATCCGCGTCCACATGACGGCGATCTGCGGCACCGATATCCACATCTACAATTATGATGACTGGGCGCAGAAGAACGTGCCCGTGCCGATGGTGGTCGGCCACGAGTTCGGCGGCGTCATTGAGGCAGTCGGCAGCGATGTGACGCGGGTCAAGCCCGGCATGCGCGTCTCTGGCGAGGGCCATGTGGTAGGCGAGAAATCGCGGGCCGTGCGGGCCGGGCGCTTCCATCTCGACCCGGAGACGAAAGGCGTGGGCGTGAACATGCCTGGCGCGTTTGCAGAATACCTGCGCATTCCCGCCTTCAACGTCGTGCCGCTGCCCGACAACGTGCCGATGGAGATTGCCGCCTTCCTCGATCCGCTGGGCAATGCGGTCCATACGGCAACCGCCTTTGATCTGGTGGGTGAGGACGTGCTGATCACCGGCGCCGGGCCCATTGGCATCATGGCGGCGGCCGTGGCGCGCCATTGCGGCGCACGCCATATCGTCATCACCGACATCAACCCGGACCGGCTGGAGCTCGCCACGCGTGTGGCGCCCAGCGTGCGCCCGGTCAACACGATGAAAGAGGATCTGCGCGATGTGATGGCGGAGCTGAAAATGACCGAAGGCTTTGATGTCGGGCTGGAGATGAGCGGGGCGGAACCCGCCTTCAAGCAGATGGTCGACCACATGGTGATGGGCGGAAAAATCGCCATGCTGGGCCTGCCCGCCAAGCCGTTCAGCCTGGATATGGGCTCGCTGATCATGCGCGCCATAACGTTCAAGGGCATTTATGGCCGCGAGATGTTCGAGACCTGGCACAAAATGCTGGCCATGCTCCAATCCGGGCTCGATGTGTCGAAACTCATCACTCACCGCCTGCCGGCGAAAGAATTCCAGACCGGGTTTGACGCCATGCGCTCTGGCAAGTCCGGCAAGGTGATCCTTGACTGGCGGGATGTGGCGTAGTGGCCGGACACCCCACCGTCCCGCTTGAGTTCTCCGAACTGCCTGAAAGCGAGATGCGCGCGCGGGCGCTGGCCTTTTACGAGGCGATGAAGACGCGGCGTACGGTGCGTGACTTCTCGGACCGCCAGGTGCCGCGCGAGATCATCGAGCATGCCATCCTGACTGCCGGCACCGCGCCCAGTGGCGCCAATCATCAGCCCTGGTTTTTCTCCGTGATCGGGTGTGGGCCTTTGCGCAAACCCCTTCGCGAGGCGGCCGAGGCGGAGGAACGTGCCTTCTATGAAGGCAAGGCTGGCACGGAGTGGCTGGAGGCTCTGGCCCCGCTCGGCACTGATTCCGACAAGCCGTTTCTGGAAACCGCGCCCTGGCTGATCGCGGTCTTCGCGCAGCGCCGCGGCGGGCCGAAGCCGGGCGATCATCGTAAGAACTATTATGTCTCTGAAAGCGTCGGCATTGCCTGCGGACTCCTGCTGGCGAGCCTGCACCAGGCAGGTCTTGCGACGCTCACCCACACCCCCAACCCTATGGGTTTCCTCACCGAGCTGTGCGGGCGCCCGGAGAACGAAAAGCCGGTCATGCTGATCGTCACCGGCTATCCTGCAGAGGGTGCCACCGTGCCGCTGCACGCCCTCGACAAGAAGCCGCTCGACCAGATCTGCGGGTTTGTTGGGTAGCTACCGCCGCACCAGCGCCACGCCCAGCTCCGCCTTGGCGTTCAGGCCCGGATGCGGGAAGGCCGTGGGCTCAACCTCAGGCCAGCGCCAGCGGGCGTCCGGGAAGAGTTCGCGCATGGCGGGAAGCGCGCACCCATAGGGCGGGCCGCCCCTCTCCTCTTTCTGCATGAACAGTGCGAGCAGCACGCCCCCGGGGCGAAGCTGCGCATAGGCCGCAGCCTCATAAGCCTCTCGCAGCTTGGGCGGAATCGCGCAGAGGAAAGTCTGCTCCCAGTAGAGATCGAACGGCGTGTCAGGCCGGAAGGCGAGGGCGTCTCCGGCGTCCAGATGCGCCGTCAGACCCGCGTCGAGGAGCCGTGCGCGCTGCCAGTCAATCGCCGTGGGCGAGAGGTCTATGGCCGTGACGTTCAGCCCCGCCTTTGCCAGCGCCAGCGGCTCCTCACCGCGCCCGCAGCCGGGCACATAGATCAATTTGCCCGCTTCAAGCAATCCAAGCCCGTGCCAGTGGGCAAAGGCCGGGTGCAGGCCCTTCCTCTCCCACGGCGCATCATCGGCGCGAAAGCGCGCATCCCAATCCATGGGGGCAGGGGGCGTTACTCACGAGATGGTCAGCGCTCTGATGTGGCTTGCAGCGCGCTTTCCACAAGGAAGCGCGAGCGGGAAAGACCCGCTTTGCGGGCGGCCCTGTCGATCCGCTCAAGGGCGAACTCGTCGACATTGATATTGATGCGTTTGGGTTTTCCAGCGCGCGCGAGCGGAGATACCGGCACAATCACGAAGGCGTCCGCCCGGTCGTCGTCCAGCGCAGGGTCTTCCATCACCGCCTGCAAGGAGCGCGCTGCCGGAAGCGGCTTCCCGAAGTCCTCCAAGGCATCCAGATGGGCGCGCAGGGCGTGCGCGGCGTCATGAAGCAGCGTGTCCAGCGTGGAGCCGCTGGCATAGCAGCCCGGCACATCGGGAAAGAAGGCGCCAAACACATCCTCCGCGTCGCGGTGAACTATGGCGATGAAGGGTGCAGACATGGTGGGGCTCCAGATTGGTACACAACTTATACACAATTAATGGCCATCCGGTCAACGCGGCGGCCAGCTCCATCCAGCTGTCCGGAATATGGCCCTCAACGTGCCAATGGGCAGGTCGCGCTTGGGATGAGGCACGGTGACAAGGTGCTCTACGCCCTCCTTCACGAAAGTATGATGATCGCCGGTCACACGCGCCAGCCGCCAGCCATCGCGTTTGAGGCGCTTGATGATCTCGCGCGATTTTATCGAATGGCCCATCGCCTGATCCTTTCCGATGTGTCGGCAATGGCAAGTATAAACTGGTCCAAGCCGGCGTTGCCGCGGCCCAGCGGATAACGGCACTGGTCAATCGTGCGCCTGCGTCATAGAAGGCGGTTAATCGCGGGTGTGGCGGAACTGGTAGACGCGCTGGATTTAGGTTCCAGTGGAGCAATCCGTGGAGGTTCGAGTCCTCTCACCCGCACCATCTCTTTTTCTCCTCCGTAAACGGAACCTAAAGCCTTGAAAGGCAACGATAAATCGGCGGTTCGAAAGCCCTGATTTCGGTGATAGGCGATTTGGTCTGCAAACGTCAATTTCAGCACCGCTCGCTTGTCCTCAAGGCGGTCAGAATTCCATAGAATCAATGGGTTAGACAGGAAGCGCATAGCGGTTCGAAAAGTCCGCTCGAAGGTCGTCTGCGGCTGGCCTACTTTGCCTTGCTGTTCAGCCAGAACGAGCTTTCTGGCCTCCAGATCGCCAATGCGTTGCTCATAACGTTTGGCCAGCGTCCCATTGGTCGTATCGAGGGTGCGGTCGACGAGGCGCTCGATATCCCGCTCGATCTCCAGAAGCTCTTTCTTGACCGCATCCACCATTGCCACGCCGCGTTCGGCCTGGGCATCCCACAGGTCTTTCAGCATGGCATGGAGCAGCCGGAACAGGTACTTGCTTGGCCGCATGGTCGAGAGCAGCTCTTCGAAGTCACCTTCGATCTGCTCCTTCTTGATTCCCTTGCGATAGGACGGGCACACTTTGTTGTGGCAGTCATAATAGACGTAGTATTTCGAGCGGCCTTTGGAGCGGCTGCCGGTGAGCGGGCGATCACAATCGCCGCATTTCACGAAGCCGCGCAGCGGCACCAGCGTGTTCAGATTGATCTTTGAAGGCACCTTCGGGCTCTTGCCGTTAATGCGATCCTGTATCTTCTGATACGTCTCCAGCGAGATCAGCGGCTCATGATGGCCGGGCGTCTTGGGAATTGCCCAGGCCTCATGCTCGACATATCCGGCATAGACGACACGCGTGAGCAGATCGCGAATGCGCTGAATCCGCACTTCGCCCTCTTTCGTGTCGCGGGGATATTCGGGGAAGGTTTCAAGGAAGCGCTTCATCTCCGACATGGTTTGAAGGCGTCCGGAGGCAAAGCCTTCGAGAGCTTCCTGTAGGATGGAAGCCACCGGCTCATCACGCACCAGCAATTTGCCGTGCGCGCCGACCTTTTCGTATTTGTAACCGCGCGGAGCCTGAAAGACCCAGTATCCGTTCTTCATCCGCCCCCACATGCGGTTTTTGGTTTGCTCCGCATTCTTGAGGCGTTGGTATTCCGCAACATTGACCAGCATCATCTCGACCATGCGGTCGTCTGCGCCTTCGCCGAATTTTTGCGTCGGGGACTCGAACCTCGCGCCAATGGCCTTTAGCCGCTCGCGGAACATCAAATGGACTTCGAGAGAGCGGGAAATCCGGTTGATATCATCCACGATCACGACATGGGCGTCGCTTTTACGCGCTTCGAGATAGCTGAGCATCTCCAAAAAGCGTGGGCGATCAGCGATGCCGCCTGAAGCGTCATCCTTAAAGACCTTCACGATCTCATAGTCACAGCGCCCTGCATATTCGATGCAGCGCACTTCCTGGCTATCCAGCCCGTGACCTTCAACGCGCTGCTTGGTATCGGATACCCGGCAATAGATGACAGCTTTCTCGCTCATTATTTCGGCCCTCCTTTGAGGTCGTTCTTTCTTTTTTGCTTTGGCGCTAAGTATAAGGAATCTGTAGCGTTTCCGCTAGAGTCCGCTTCGCGCTTTTGAACAGAAATCTGAACAGAATCGAGATTATGGGCGCGGTCAACGAAGTTCTGCGCAATACGCCAGACCGACTTCAGCAGCTCTCTCTTATGCTCATCCGAAATATCGAACGACGCTACGAGAGGCATGTATTTATCAAGATCATGCCTTTTCATATAAAATTCTCGAAATAATTCAGTGTGTTATAATTACATTGTAACACGACTGATCCCGGCGCGGTCAAATATTCGATGTTGTGCAATGCAAGCAACAACAAGGGTTTGCGGGCTTCCGCCCTCACAACCCCCTGAAATAGCTTGGAAATTTTCCAGGCGTCGAAACCATTGATTTTTCGCGTGTTTTCATGGTTTTGCATGGTCAATCCCGCACTGTGATCGCCATTGGCGGCGTGGAACATGCGTGCAAGACTGCCATCAACCCCCGGTCTGGTAGTACCAGGCGCAAGAGAAGATTCCGGAATATTACAAAGAAATCGACCGGTTATGAGCTTCGACCCTGCCAGCTTTGGCCTTTTGAGCCACTATCCGCCAGACGCACAGCACCGTATCCGGCGGCTGATGCTGGAGGATTGGAAAGCGGCTGGCGTGAAGCTTCCCACCTATATGAAGCTCGTGGCGCGCTTTATCGCGCCAACCGGCGTCGCTGAAGACTGGCTGGCCAAGCTCTCGCACCAGACAATGGATAAAATGCTCAAATCGGCTTCGACGCCCCGATATGAGTTCTGGGCATGCCTGCATATCTATCTGACCAAGAAATACGGCCCGCAGGAGATTAGCCCGACCCTCACCGATGCCGATATTCTAGGCCAGGCCGTCATTCGCTTTGGCGCGATAGGTGAGACGCCCAGCTCCGGCTGCTATGTGGTGGAGCGCCTCCGGCTGGACGTGGAAGCCATCGAAGGTAGGCCCTACGCATTCGCGCAAACACGAGAGACGCGCCAAGCGGCAGAGCCATTCGGCGTCGATATCGAGCGCAAGCGTCAGGGCATCGCCGTTCGCCAGGGCGAGCGGCTGATCGCGATCCTTCGCGATATCGTATCGCTGGAGCTTTCGACCATTGAGATCGAGGCAGAGGCATGAGCACCCGCTTCCAAGAGCTTGAAAGCTACGTCGCGGCCTTGTCTGAAGACGAACGCCGCGCGCTTGGTGCGAGGGCTTTTGAGCATGAACACGGTGTTTTCGACCTCATTCAAACCGGCAATGCCGCAGGTCTGCATGCCGCCGTGCAGCAAGACCCGGCCATTTTAGAGCGCCGCGATGAGAGCGGTATGACGCCCCTTCATTGGGCGGCATATGACAGCTCCGGTCTGCTATTCGAGGTGATGACCCGCGAGCCTAGCAGTGCCCCATGGGCGCGGGATAACGCCGGACGCCTACCGCTTGATGTCTTGCGGGACGCCGGCCAACACGGCATCGCCGACAAGGCAGAGCGGCTGACCTATCCGCAGCTCTTTCGCGATGAAAAGGGCGGCCCGGTCGAGCCTGAGAAGATTGCGGCGTCTGAGGCCAAACAAGCCGCTATCGGCAAAGCTGACACCACGCCGAGCTATGCCCGGAACATGGAGCCGCTGGCGAAGAACCCGGAGCCTATGTCTCGTAGCCGCGATCTGGGCGAACGGGAGCGGTAGTACCACCGTTTTAGCCGCTTATTCTGAGTGCAAGATGTGTGTGGTAGTACCACACCTCTTGCCAAAGGGGCTGCTGCGCCCCCTGTTGGATACCCCCGCTCATGGCGCTGTTGAGGCTTCGAGCCTGCCCAGCACCATCCAATCGTATCGCCGATTGATCCCTCATCAGAGGCGGAGAATGACCTCTCCCCTCCGACACCTCCCCATGTCCAAACGTGCAGCCGTTCGATCACAGATCAGAGGAGCCTCCAAGCTCCCCCGATACCCCCATGGCCATGTCATGGAGACACTGTCTGTGGACGCCATCAGCGGGACACCGTCAGTGGGACGATTTCATCGAGACCAGGACGGGAGCTTTCGCGCTGCCCTTCCTTGGAGCCATCCCATCGACCAAAGAGCCTTCAGCGCCCTTTGGAAACCTCGACCAACCATGCCTCGGTGGGATGCGTAGCATCACCATGTCGTTAGCCCTTGCATTAAAATACTTCTTCACAATCAGCGCCTTAGGCGATAGGCTTTTCTATTGATAACCAAACCTAATACATAGGTTCCAACAGGTATGACAGGCAAAGAGAGCACGCGGTGATGCAGCACGTAGGAGAGATCGAGAAAAGGCTTTGGTCGGTAGCTGACCATCTCCGCGCAAACTCTAATTTTGCGAGCAATGAGTATTTTCTCCCTGTCATGGGGCTGATTTTTCTGCGCCATGCCTACAGCCGGTTTCTTCGAGTAAAGGAAGAAATCGTAGCCACGCTCCCATCGCGTGGTGGAAAAACCCGCGAGCTGACCAAGGAGGACTTCTCGCAACGCGGATCAATCTTCCTGAAGCCCGAAGCCCAGTTCGATTATCTTGTTTCCATCCCCGACGGAGGCGATCGTGCTGGTGCGATTATCGCGGCGATGGAAAGCATCGAAGCTGATTACGACAGCCTCGACGGTGCACTCCCCAAATCCGAATACCAAGAGCTTGGCGACGATGATCTCGGCCAGCTCTTGCGGACGTTCAACGACCCGGCGCTTCAGAAAGCCGATGGTGACGTGTTCGGGCGCATCTACGAGTATTTTCTAACGCAGTTCGCGGATCAGAAAGCCCACGATGGCGGTGAATTTTTCACGCCCATCTCGATCGTCCAGACCATCGTGAATGTGATCGAGCCAGATCACGGCAAGATCATCGATCCGGCCTGCGGCTCGGGCGGCATGTTCGTCCAGTCCGCTCATTTCATTGAGAAGATGAAAGCTAACCCCAGCGACCGCGTCACCTTCTACGGGATGGAGAAAAACCCGACGACGATCCGTCTCGCCAAAATGAACCTCGCGGTTCATGGGCTGGAGGGTGATATCAGCAAGGCGATTTCCTACTACGAAGATCCACACGAAATGATCGGCCAGGCCGACTTCGTGATGGCTAACCCGCCCTTCAATGTGGATGAGATCGACGCCGAAAAAATCAAGAATGATCCGCGCCTAGAGTTCGGCCTGCCTGGCGTGAACAAGGCGGGCAAGGTTTCGAACGGCAACTATGTCTGGATGTCGTTCTTCTATTCATATCTGTCAGACACCGGCCGCGCCGGGATCGTCATGTCTTCGCAAGCATCGTCTGCTGATGGTGGCGAGGCCAAGGTCCGTGAGGCCATGATCAAGACAGGCGATGTCGATGTGATGGTCGCCATTCGTGGCAACTTTTTTTACACACGCTCTGTGCCGTGCGAGCTTTGGTTCTTCGACAAGGGCAAGCCGGATCATCTTAAAGACAAGGTCCTGATGATCGATGCGCGGAACATTTTCCGCAAAGTCACGCGGAAGATTTACGATTTCACGCCGGAGCAGCAGCAAAACATCACCGCGATCGTCTGGCTCTATCGTGGCCATACAGATCGCTTCCTGAAGCTTGTCGAGAACTATCTCGACACCGCCTTCGCACAGATGCAGGCGTACGACTTCAGTACGTTCAACACCGCGCTCAAGGCCGTTGTTGATGCGCACAAAGATGATGAGCTGACGAAGCTCGCGAAGACAGTCGTGGGCGACATTCAAGCGCTCCAATCCGCCGCCAAGGCCACCATTGAAAACGAATGGCAAGACGCGGCACGCGACAATGACGGGATGAAAGCCGCGTCAGTGGCGCTCGCACCAGTTGCCGAGCGGGCCAAGGCAGTGATCAAGGAGATGGACTACCTCTACAAGCTCGCGACCCGTGTTCATGACGCGGATGTCGCAAACGGGTCCAAGCCAGCCGAAGGAAAGAAACGCCTGATCGCGCTGGATGAAGCGAGAAAAGCGGTCGCCGAGCATCTGAAAGACGCCCGCTATTTCCACACTCAGGCCGAATGGCTGCAAACGCGCTTCCCGGATGCAGAGTTTTGTGATGTTGAGGGCTTGGTGAAGCTCGTCAGTCGCGAGGAGCTAAAAGCGAATGACTGGAGCCTGACCCCAGGGCGTTACGTCGGCGTTGCGCCGGAAGAAGAAGACGAGGACTTCGATTTTGTTGAAGTGCTTCGGGATATTCATATCGAAATTGACGGGCTGAATGCCGAGGCGATGGAATTGACAGTCGCGATCAAGAAGAATTTTGAAGAGCTGATCATATGAATAAAGAAAGAGTGGAATCTAAAAAACTTGAAAACCTTATTACCTTGCAAAGGGGGTTTGACCTTCCGGCACAGTCCCGAAAGATAGGAGAAGTGCCCATAGTGGCATCTTCAGGTTTTGTCGGATTCCACAACGAGTCCAAGGTTGCGGGCCCTGGTGTGGTGATAGGACGAAGCGGTAGTATTGGAGGCGGGCAATATATCTCTCGAGATTTTTGGCCATTGAATACGACCCTTTGGGTCAAAGATTTCAAGGGAAATAACCCTAGATTTATTTATTATTTGTTGAAAAGCATTGATTTTTCGAATTTTAATGCTGGAGCTGGTGTTCCTACGCTAAACCGAAATCACATCGCGTCACTTAGAGTGCCCAATTTTTCAGTGAAGCAGCAGAACCACATCGCCTCAGTTCTCTCCGCCTACGACGACTTGATCGAAAACAACCGGCGGCGGATTGCGTTGCTGGAGGAAGCGGCGCGGCTTCTGTATCGCGAGTGGTTCGTCCGTTTCCGCTTTCCCGGCTACGAGCACGTCAAAATCGTTGATGGCATCCCTGATGGGTGGGAAGTGAAAAAAGTAGGTGAGTTGCTTTCTCGTCAAAAGCTTAAACCCAAGGTTAGGAAAGATGAGTATCAGGACGTTGGCACTTATCCATGCATTGATCAGGGACAAGATTTCGTCGGCGGATATACGGAGAATACAGAAGCAATTTACACCGAAGAGTTGCCTCTGATTGTTTTTGGCGACCACACGAGAGCGCTGAAGTTTGTGAACTTTCCGTTCGCTCGTGGTGCGGACGGGACACAGCTCTGCAAGTCCAACCACCAGAGACTCAGCCAAGAGCTTTTCTATTGGAGCTTGGTGAATATCGATTTGTCGAACTACTTCTACGCTAGGCACTTCAAGTTTTTGAAAGACCAAGAGGTAATTATTCCCGATGCGGAGTTGGCAAACCAATTTACTGACTTTGCAAAAAATGGCTTTGATCAGATACGAGTTCTGCGTCAGCAATCACTTGAGTTAGCGAAGGCACGAGACCTGCTTCTTCCACGCCTCATGGACGGCCGATTGGAGGTGCCGGCATGAATGACTTTACCGAAGATCGCTTGGCACAGGAAACGCTCTCCGACTACCTCGTGAATGATCTGGGGTGGGATGAAAGCGTTCTCGCTTTCAACGTCGAGACTTTCGGCTCCGAAGGTACGCTTGGACGTCAATCCGATCATGAAGTGATTCTCACCCGGTATCTCGGCGACGCGCTCGTTCGCCTGAACCCCGGACTGCCCGATGAAGCCTATACCTACGCGCTGCGCCAGATCACCGACACGCTTGGTTTTCAATCCGCCGTTCAGACCAATCAGGAAAAATACGAGCTGATCCGTGACGGGGTGCTCGCGAGCTATAAGAAGAACGGCGAGATCAAGAAGCGCCGTTTGAAGGTTTTCGATTACGAGAACCCGAGCAACAATCATTTCCTCTGTGTGAGGGAAATGTGGATCAGCGGCCCAAACGGTCATCGCCGCCGCCCGGATATCATTGGCTTTGTGAACGGCCTGCCGCTGATGTTTGTCGAGCTGAAGCGGCCCGACAAATCGTTGCGCCGAGCCTATGACGATAATTTCAAAGACTATCTCGATACGATCCCGCAGCTTTTTCACTTCAACGCCTTCGTGGTTCTGGCCAATGGCGTTGAGGCGAAGATCGGCTCGCTTTCGGCGAAGTATGACCATTTCAGTGATTGGAAGCGCCTGGCAGAGGGCGACAAGGGTGTTGTCCAGATGGAGACGCTCATCAAGGGCGTGTGCGACCGCGCCAATTTCCTCGACCTGTTTGAGAATTTCATTCTGTTCGATGACAGCTCGGGCAAGCTGATCAAGATCGTCGCGCGGAACCATCAATATCTCGGTGTAAACCGAGCGCTCCAATCCGTGATCGATCGGAAGAAGCGCGACGGGAAGCTCGGTGTGTTTTGGCACACTCAGGGCTCCGGCAAGTCCTATTCGATGGCGCTGTTCGCACAGAAGGTACGCCGCAAGCTTGGCGGCGATTTCACCTTCCTTGTGCTGACCGACCGGACCGATCTCGACAATCAAATTTACAAGACCTTCGCGGGCGTCGGCCTGGCCAACAATGAGAAAGACCCGTGTCGCGCCGACAGCGGCGAGGAGCTGAAGGCGCTTCTCAGCCAGCAGAAGGCGTTCGTGTTCTCGCTCGTTCAGAAATTCAACAACGAGATTGGCGAAGGCGAGGAATACTCGACGCGCGACAACATCATCGTGATGACGGACGAGGCGCACCGGACCCAGTACGGCACGCTCGCCATGAACATGCGAGATGCCTTGCCGAATGCGAGCTATATCGGATTCACCGGCACGCCGCTTTTCACCGGCGATGAGATCACGCAGCGTGTGTTCGGCGGATATATTTCCACCTACGACTTCCAGCGCGCGATCGAAGATAATGCGACCTTGCCGCTTTATTACGACGCGCGTGGCGACAAGCTCGGTCTGACCGCTGAAGGGCTGAATGAGAAACTCGCCAAAGCCATCGAAGAGGCCGAGGTCTCAGATGCCGACGTTGCCGCGAAGCTCGAAAATGAGCTGAAGCGAGAGTATCACGTCGTCACTGCCGAGAAGCGGTTGCGACACATCGCGGAGGACTTCGCCGCCCATTATTCGACGAATTGGGAAACCGGCAAGGCGATGTTCGTCAGCATCGACAAGATCACCGCCGTTCGCATGCACGATTACATCGAAGAAGCGTGGGCCGAACGCATCACGTTTCTCGAATCCGATTTGGTGAATGCGCGTGACGACCAGGATCTGGCGTTACGAGAACGCCAGATCGCGTGGATGAAGGAGACCGAGATCGCCGTCGTGGTCAGCGATGAACAGGGCGAGGTTGATAAATTCCGCAAGTGGAACCTGGACATCCTACCCCACCGAAAGCTGATGAAAGATGGCTTCCTTCTCCAAGACGGCAAGCGGCTTGATGTGGACAGCGCCTTCAAGCGGGAAGACCACCCGTTCCGCGTCGCGATCGTTTGCGCCATGTGGCTCACCGGCTTTGACGTGCCGTCGCTATCCACTCTTTATCTCGATAAACCTTTGCAGGCTCACACGCTGATGCAGGCTATCGCCCGAGCCAATCGCGTGAAAGAGGGCAAGAATAACGGGCTGATCGTTGATTATTGCGGTATCCTGAAGAACCTTCGTAAAGCGCTCTCCACCTTCGCGGGTCATAAAGGCGAAGGTGCGATGGATGGCGAAGATGCTCCAGAGACCGATCCGCTCCACCCCGAAGAAGAGTTGTTGGTCGAGCTGGCGGAGTCCATCGCGCTTGTGCGTGAGCAACTGAGTGAGCGGGATTTTGACCTTAATCGCTTGATCAATGAAATTGGCTTTGCCCGCAACAAGGCTATTCTCGACGCGAAAGAAGCGGTTAATTTCGATGACGAGACGCGCAAGCGGTTCGAGATTTCGGCGCGCTCAGTGTTTCGGAAGTTTAAAGCCTGTTTGACATTCGAAGGTGTGAAAGCCCACCGAGCAGACAGCGAGGCGATCAATTTCCTTTACAAGACTCTCCAAGAGGATCGGGATCAGGCAGACACGTCTGCGATCATCCAGACGCTCAATGCGATCGTCAGCGAGGCCGTCGACGTCAAGGAAGACGCGGAGTCCGACGACAAGATATTCGATATCTCGAAGATCAATTTTGAGCTGCTGCGCAAGGAATTCGCCAAGAGCGAAACAAAGCGATCAGATGTCCAGGACATGAAGTCCGTTATTGAGACTCGGCTACAAAAGATGCTGGCGGCGAACCCACTTCGAATGGACTTCCAAGAACGTTTCGATGAGATCGTGCGCGACTACAACAAGGAGAAAGACAAAAACACGATCGAGGCGACTTTCGAGGCTTTGATGCGTCTGACCGCCGAGATGACCGAGGAAGAATATCGCTACGTCAAGGAAGGTCTGGAGAACGAGCAGCAGCTAGCCGTCTTTGATATCTTGCTAAAGCCTGATCTCTCCAAGGCTGACATCAAGAAGATCAAGAGAGTGGCCGTCTCGCTTCTGCGAGAGCTCGAAACGCAAATGCGGGGCGTTCAGGACATATTCTCAAAGACCTCTACTCGCGATCGGTTCAAGCAGAGCATCTACGACTTCCTATATGATGATCGGACTGGTCTTCCTGTTGATGCTTATGATGAAGGCGACCTGGCACACAAAACCGAGCACTTGTTTCAGTTTTTTGAGCGTCCCTCCACGATGCAATTGATTACGAGAGGAGCGGGCTAATGGAAACAACAAGCGCTAGCAAAAGAACGCGAACAATCTCCGCAATCGCTTATCTCACGACGCTCGCTCTTATACAGTTTTTCGTAATCGGCGATGGGTTCCCAATAAATGAGAAACTGCTTTGGTTTGCAAATGGCGCAGCGAGCCTAATACTGGGTAGTCGCCTTCTAAACCCTCATTTCGTTCCGCCTGCAGACGCAGCGACCAATTCTTTTGTTGCCGGTGGAACTTTGGTTGCTGCCCTAGCCGCCAACCCTGATATTTTTTCTGACCTGATACTCATTTGGTCAATGTTGGCATTGTCCGCGCTTTGTTTTTTTGCCTCTATTTCAGTCATTATCTTGCGTGAGCCGCGCGGGATTGAGAATCGCAAATGGATACAGGCTCTCGAAAAGGGCGTAAAGGCGTTCGGAGCCCCGAAGACAGTCTTCACTTTTGTGATTTTGATTTTGGCATGGGTTTTCCACCGAGACTCAGCCACAGAGTTAATAAGTATTCTTGCTTCCTGGACGCTAATTGTGGCGCTCAATCCCATCGAAGCAGTTGTCTCTTTCGCTTCTTGGACAATTGATCGATCAGATAGGCGGGATACAACGATAATTGGCGCCGTCGCAGCTCATCAGTCGCCAGGCCTCGTACTGATCAGACAGAATGATGAGGTACGCTACAAGGCAGGTACATTGATGGCGCTGTCAGATGATCAGGGGCCGACCACACTTGGTGTTGCCTTGAATTACGTTGGTCGCGACGATGGCATTCTATTGCGCGCGCTAAGTTTGCCGATCCCTCCGGCTCTCAAGTCCCGTGCTGACGAAGCCGCTGTAGGGAGCGCGGCCGCCAGCCTTCTACTTGTAGACGAAGATGAAGAGCGTGAGGTCAAGGTTCTTGAACGGATTAGCTCGCTTTGCGGGATCGTGGACAGCGATTCCGATCTGGAATTTATCGAGATTGAGGTGATCAATGACCAAGGCCTTGCAGAAGGCCGGCTGGTCGACGTCAAGCTGCGAGGCGAAGACGTAATCTACCAGATTATCAGCGGCGTTACGCGAGAAGATGCCGTGCAGCAAAAGAACAAGTATGGCTACGTCCGGGCGAAAGCTCGAAAAATCGGAACGTGGGACGACGCGGCGAGGAAGTTTCAGCCTACCGAATGGCTACCACGTATCAATGCACCAGTTTTTCTCAAAACGACCGATGAATTTATTCATAATGTGGATGCCATTGGGCATTTTCCGGGAACAGATTACCAAGTTTCCATGGATGTATCAGATGCCGTCACCCACAATACCGCCATTCTGGGAATTCTCGGGATAGGAAAGAGCTACCTCTCCATCGAACTGGTCGAACGTATGATCTCCCAAGGTATTAAAGTGATATGCCTTGACCTCACCGATCAGTACGCAACTGAGCTTAATGATTTCGTAGATCAGGACTATCAAAATGCTGTCAATCAGGCGTTGTCCTCTGCCGCGCAAGGCCGTCCGGCTGTTATCGGTAAGGACGAGGGCGGCTCTGTAGGCACATTCAATGCGGCGGTGATCAAGGCAGTTTCCGAATTCCTCAATCCAGAAACCAGGCAAACTATCCTAATTTTCAACCCTGCGGAGTTTCGTGTTAGCCAGCAAACTACAAACAAATTTAAGGAAAATGATCCTGCCGGGTTCCGAGATTTAACACCTTGTGAAATTACTGCACTTTTTTCTAGTGCCGCTCTTAAGGCGAGTCAAGAACTGGGGATGACCGATACAGCCCGCACCTGTTTGGTGTATGAGGAAGCTCACAGCCTTGTACCGGAATGGAATTCAGTCGCCAATGATGGAGACAAAAACGCCACCGCAGCAAGCGCTCGTGCAATCTTGCAGGGTCGCAAATTTGGTCTTGGTTGCTTGCTTGTTACGCAACGCACTGCGAACGTAACAAAGACCATCTTGAATCAGTGCAACACTATATTTGCTATGAGAACTTTTGATGACACCGGGAAGGACTTTCTTGGGAACTACATTGGTTCCGAGTACGCACGTATCTTACCTACGTTAAAAGAACGGCACGCCGTATTTTTTGGCAAGGCATCGTCATGTGACGATCCAGTCCTAATTCGCTTGAATGACCGAGATAAGTTCATTGAAGCATTCCGACCGAAGCGCGAACAGGACGATTAACGGAGGCTCTGGGCGGCGCGCATAATCCCGCCTGCTAAGTGTGGCCCACATTACTAGCGGGTGTCACAGGAGGTTTTTCGGGTCGGGGATATTTCGCCCTGTGAGCAATGTGAGGCGCTCGCCTTTTTCGTAATAGGGTGATCGTGTTGCTTCTCGATATTGAACACTCGTACACGCTCTTCTGCCCGTGATTGCCCCGCGCACCCCATCTCGCCGTGCCTCAGTTCATGGGGTTATCGACCAGTCCCGTCGGCCTTCAACGCGGCTCGCTTCCGCCGCATCGCTTCGCTCGTTCCTCACTCCGCTTGCTCTGTGCAGCTCCGCCCCCGCATGCGCGGGCTATAGGCGTTTGATCCCCGACCGATAGTCCCGGTCGCTTTTCTCCCCATGAGGCCGGCGGATGGTCCGCTGGCAAATCTCAAAAAGGAGAAGAAACATGTCTGATCAATCCAACTCTTCAAGGCCTACGCACAGGCTCTTCACCGTCTCAGGCGATGGCGACACTGCCCGCTGGACAGAAATCGGCGCAGCCTGGTCCAACAAGGACGGCAAAGGCTTCACGCTTCAGCTTGACGCACTGCCTGTCACCGGCCGCATCGTGATGCGCCTGATCGAGCCCAAGGAAGCATCCGCTTCCGCTCCGGCGAAATCCTCTGTGAGAGGAGGCCGCTCATGAGCCGCTCGACCAATGTCCGCTTCGAGCATCGCAGCGCGTTCAACGCGCTGCTTTCCGGAGCCTTCGCAAACTTCGCCCTTGTCTCCTGCTTTGTGAACGGAGAACCAGCTTCCGCCATCGCAATCGTCGAAGAAACCGACGGCGAGGTCATCATCCGCCCGCTCTTCGTGAGCATCACTGACGAGATGCAACTCGCCGATCACGACGGGAGGCTCGCATGAGCCCCCGTCACTTCGAGACCCATATCGTCGAATGGGAAGGTCGCCGTATCGAGGTGCGCTATGAGCCCGACTGGCTGAACCGTCGGCAAGACGATCCCGATGTCCAGTATCAGGTCGCTCATCTGAATATCCAGACGATAGCGCCGGAACGTGCCGCTCTCCCGATCACCGAGACCGGTTATCGCTCGCACTTCATTCACCCGTCCATCATCGAAGAAGCTGGCGGGCCGGTGGCCTACGTTCTGGCCTGGATCAAGCGCGAGGCCTATGCGCCCCACTGGCTGAAGATCCAGACCCAGTTCGAACAGCCCTCATTGTTTGACATTATTTAATATTAATTTGAATTGAATAGGTTTGAATAAATAATAATATTGCTCTTTGATGGTGTAAAAATTGCCGAATCGACCAATCTAGTTCAGTCGGTTAGATTGCCTATCCCTCTTCCTACAAGTGCAGCAATTTCACTTGGTCTATAAGAAGCGGCGAGCAGCTTGTTTTCGGCATCGGTCAAACCATTCTCGTACCCGTCCCAATTTTTAGCGTCTACAGTCTCAGCAATCTGCTTGAGCCCGACTAACATCCGCTCATCAGGATCGGGGCCACCTTGAACAAGCGGAAACCATTCGGCTAAAGCTGGGTGGAGCGCTCGAATAATATCTAATACTGCGCCGCCAAATCCCCCAGCGAGGTAGAGCGGTTGACGGCGCTCGAGTGAGAATAGGACCTCTTCGACGACACCCGGCATAGCACCTTGGAAGCCTGCCCGTTTACCGCCAATAACAATCCGCGCATCGGTATTGTTTGTCATGTACGCCCTCAAACCCGAAAGTGCGGCGGCACGTTCTTCTGGAGCGAATGATTGTTGTGGCGGCTCATTGACGGGACCTTTGAGGCGCTGTCCGTCAGAAGACAGGAAATAGATTTCCCCGAACAGGCCGAGGAATTCTTTCTGTTCGGCGATCTGTTCGGCGCTCATGGAACGATGGATGGTCCATGCAAGACAGACTTTGAGTGGACGGTCGCGCCTCCCGTAGCGATGCAGTTCCTCAATGAGAAAGCTCGTGATCCCATCAGGCTGTAGATGTCCGCCGTAGTAGAGCGAGCCGCCCGCGATAACGACAGTGCGCGCAAGCTCTCCGAGCGTCATGCGGAAATGAGTGTCGAGCAGACCTAGGCGATCCAGGTCCGGACTGTCCGATACAGAAATCCCAAGGCGTTTACCCTTGAGAGCGTCCGGCGGGAGCAATTTGGCGCGGCCTTCGTCTTTGCTCATGATCATCCGCCTCTCGTCGCGAGCTGGCGCGGGGTCATGATATCAATACCTCGCCCCAACCGTGTACTGCGTGCATAATTGAGCAGAACCTCCAGCTCCTCCGGGCCGAGCGGGGGATCAGGATGAAGGATTCGGATATCCCCTTCACCTTCGGGTTCATCCTGCACATAGGCATTGATCCAGTGAGACAGCGTTAGCGGTTCCGGCGCATGCGGTGCCCACCATGCTACATCCAATTCCGGGCGGTCTTGCGCCAATTCTTTCTGGCGCATCCATAGCGCCCGTTTCAGGCACTCATCGACGAGGAGATTTAGGGCGCGGTACACGCCCCTCTTTTGCCAGCGGCCTTCTGATTTGCGAACGGCCACTCGTGGCACGTGATCCATGAGGAACGAGCCGCGCTCTTCACCGTGACCGATGGCATCCATCATAATCACCGGCATACCGTGCGTCTTAGCGATCACTACTTCCCGCTGACACCACTCGCGGCTTGAATAGAGGTCGGTGCGAACGGCCAGCATCGCGCTGGTGCCCGACTTTTCCCTGATTTCTGCGTCCCAATCCGTACCCGGCTGGAGATCGTTGGCATCGAAGAAGTCATTCAGCCGCGTGCTCCCGATCACCTGGCGCACCAGAGCAACCAGTTCATCGACATCCTCGCCTTCGCTATAGCTGTGGCGCTTTGTATGGCTAATGAAGGCTGTCAGTCTGTCCATCTCATCGGGGGAAATAAGCTGAGCGATTCCCTGCGTGAGGTCGCGGCAGAGCATGCTGGCGACATCTTCACCGTCGGCGTCCGGCTGGCCTGCAGCAATGAACTGATAACCGCCCAAGAGCTGGCCTAGCTCTGTGCCTTTGGTTGCATTTTTCGAGAGCTGGTATGGAAAAATTCCGAACCGGTTCGGCATGCCTGCCTGCGCATCCCGCATTGCGGCGATAAAGCGATGCCAGGGTGATTCCTTATCCTGAACGCTCGCAGCCAGTTCGGTTCCAAGCAGCGGGACGACAGCCACGAAGTTTGCGGGGCGAATACCGTTCGGGGCTGGATTGCCTTCCACATAGACTGGCCTTGGGGCACTTCCATTGCCTTCCCACCCCGTGCTGCGCAATGAGACCTGAATGCCGCCGCCGATCACGCCCGAGAAGGTCGGGCCGTGCATGAAGTGGCTGAAAATGGTCTTCGCCAGATTCGCGCCACTGCCATCCTCGGGGTGCCAGATGACGAAGATTTCTAGGATCGGCGGTAGCATCTAACTCCTTTCGCACCTTGAGCAATCTAGGCTCGCCTTGTGCGCACATGTAGTGTACTCTAAAAATTAATACACTACAGGTTTCCAGAATGAAAGGATATCATCGATGAGTAACAAGACAAAAAACGTATTCATCAGCCATGTCCACAAAGATGACGGCGGTCTCACCGACCTCAAGAACCTGCTTAAAAGCAAGGGGATGGAGGTTCGCGACAGTTCCATTAATTCCGACAGGCCGAATAACGCGAAATCGCCCGAATATATCAAGTCTGAGATACTTGCCCCGCGCATCGACTGGGCAAGCACAATGATCGTTTACATCTCTCCGGAAACTAAGAACAGTGAATGGGTGAATTGGGAGATAGAGCGCGCCCACAAACAGGATAAGACCATCGTTGGGGTCTGGGAGCGAGGCGCAAATGGCTGCGAAGTGCCGGAAGCGTTGGACGAATACGGACACGCCCTTGTCGGGTGGAATGCAGAGAAGATAATTGATGCAATAAACGGAAATTATGAGCAGTTCGAGACACCAGACGGTAAACCCTGTGCCCCTCGGTCAATTAGCCGACACCCTTGTGGATAACGAATCGAGCATGCCAGTCATTCACAGTTATATTGTAGCCTATGATAGCGGATTTGCACCCAACCCCTTCAACGGGTTTTGTACTCTTGCAACGTGTAAGCCAGATATTAGAAAGCGTGCGTCTCTTGGTGACTGGATCGTCGGTACAGGGAGTAATAGGCAGGGCGTGCGGCGCGGCGGCTTTCTTGTTCACGCCATGCGTGTGCGTGAAGCCCTAACATTTGTCGAATACTGGAACGATCCCCGCTTCGAAAAAAAGAAACCAAACCTGCATGGCAGCTATCGGATGGCCTGCGGTGACAACATCTATTGCCCGCTGGAAGGCGGTGGATGGCGACAGCTCAATTCCTACCACAGCGGAGAAGACGGAACGGCGGTTCAGAAGCATATAAGCCGGGACACCTCCGTCGATCGTGTTTTGATCAGCGACGACTTCGTCTATTTCGGAGCAGAAGGCCCAAAGATTCCGGATGTCTTAAGGGATGCGGGTCTTGTGCTGTCCGGCAGAGGGCGAAAGAAAGTCGAGGAACCGGCCAGTATCGCGAATTTCGAAACTTGGCTGGAGGGACTTGGCGTGAAGGGGTACCAGGGGCGGCCATTCGATATGGTTGAGGCAGCGAGGAAGCGGAAATGAAAAGATCGTCGCCCAGCACCAATGTCCTGCTTTCGGAATATGAACTTGCAGTGGCCCAAACTGACCGCTTTCCTGATGCCGAACTAACGCCGATCCTCCTCGGACTGTTCGGTGAGGTGGGCAGCGTTATGAGTACGTCCAAGAAGCTGCATCGGGAGAAAAGCGCATTTGCAGGCTATATGCGAGACGTTGAAGAAGAATTAGGCGACACACTCTGGTATGTAACCGCCTTATGTAGGCGGCTGCAAACCAGCCTTTCTGAGCTATTTTCAGAGGCCCTTGACGGTCGAGGCTATACGATCAGCTTGGCTGCGAACGGCGACCCTAGCGGGCCGGTTTCCAAGGTTGTGAGCGCGGCTGATTTAGCACCTCTCGATTCAATCTTGTTGCGCCTCGGCGAACGTTCGGCGCGTCTCCTCAATCTGGACATGGACTCGGCTAACGCCAAGCAGTTATTGGTAGATTTCACTCGCGTTTATATCGAGGCAGTGCAGGCCTCGGAGGTTTCCTTCGCCGCCGTGCTGAACGGGAATATCGCGAAAACACGCGGTCGGTTTATTAAACCTTCTCCTGATGAACTGCCCGACTTCGATGCCGACTTTGCCGAGGAAGAACAGCTTCCCCGCGAGTTTGAAATCGAGATCACTCAGCGTGCGGACGGTCGAAGCTATCTGCGCTGGCATGGCGTATTCATCGGCGACCCCTTATCCGACAATATTGGCGATCCGGACGGCTACCGTTTTCATGACGTGTTTCACTTCGCTAATGCCGCTGTCCTTCACTGGTCTCCTACATTCCGCGCCCTGATCAAACATAAGCGGAAGAGCAAGAAAGATGTTGATGAGGCGCAGGATAGCGGTCGTGCGATTGTCATCGATGAAGGCCTGTCGGCTTACATTTTTTCGTATGCCAAATCCTTGGATTTCTTCGAAGAACAGAAAGGCGTCTCGTTTGATCTGCTCAAATCTGTTCAGAACTTTGTACGTGGCTACGAAGTCGAACAGTGCCCACTTCATCTATGGGAGAACGCTATTCTCCAAGGGTATGATGTGTTCCGCCAAATGCGAAAGAACGAGGGTGGCATCGTCATCGGAAATAGAGAAAAACGGACGTTGCGTTACAAGCCGCCGGAAGGAAAAGGCGTATGAGTTCGAAAGTCATCCTGAATGCCATCAAGGGGATGGAATTCGAAAACACATTTAATCCATATTTCGACCGTTGCCCGATCTACGACGCTGACGATGCCCCAGAATTGCGGCGCTACTATCTTGAAGAGATGTTGGAGCGTGCTGCAACAGCAGAGCTTGATGCCATATGGGTTGGTCGTGATCTTGGCTATCGTGGTGGCCGTCGGACAGGGCTGGCGCTAACCGATGATGTTCATTTCCATCACCACCTCCGTCGTTGGAACCTTGAGCCTACAAGTCCCACGAGCGGTGAGCCTGTGGCCGAAAGAACGGCGGCCGCGATATGGGATGTCCTCCTTCGCGTGGAGTCGCCGGTATTCCTTTGGAACGTTTTTCCACTCCATCCTTTCGACGAGGGTGATCCGTTTTCGAACCGAGCCCATAATGCGCGAGAACGCAAAGCAGGCGCGGATATACTCTTACGAATCGTTGACTACATCAAACCTCGCCGGATAATTGCGATTGGCAACGACGCCTTTAATGTGCTGTCTACTGCCTTCAGCGACGATCAGGTCTTCAAAGTGCGTCACCCCAGCTACGGTGGACAAAGCGAGTTTCTGGCTACGATGAAGTTGCTGTATGACGGCAACCTATCGGTCGATAATTCAAGCGAAGATCTTTTTTCTGCAAATTTGCACGTCAAGAATTTGGCGTGCTAGAAGCCTGGCTCTTGCGTAAAATCGTTCGTAACGTCTCCGGTAGATTTTCTCCATCCCACCATCATCGAAGAAGCTGGCGGGCCGGTGGCCTACGTTCTGGCCTGGATCAAGCGTGAGGCCTTTGCGCCTCACTGGCTAAAGATCCAGACCCAGTTCGAACAGCCCTCGTTGTTTGATGATTTATAAGAGCTGCGCTGACGCGGCGCGGTCGCTCAAATGCTCGGTCGTTATTTGTCTGGAAACAGCCCTGGCATCCACCTTGGTGCGAGTGCGGCTGGAAATGCCAGCTTGAGCGGCGCACGAATACCTTCCGAGACGAGCACGCCGCGATCCAGTAGAGCCGATGTAATGCGGCGCGCCTGACGGTCGGTTGTCCCGAGTATCTCGGCAGCGTCACCACGTGGAAGCTGGCCGCGATATAGAACGGCTTGCAAAATTGTATCCGACCTCGGAGGAAGGCGATCACCGCGCATCTCCTCTTCCGTCCAGATGAGAATCCGGTCTCTCAGGCGATCAGGCTGGATAAGCTCTTCCATGAAGGCGACCTGATCGAGACAGACTTCCAAAAAGAAACGGGCAAAATCTGCGAGCGCTGCTTCGCTCAGATTGCCCCGGCCATCCAGATCGCCTCGTCGTTCACTGTCCGCACTGGCAAGCTGGGCCTTATAGTCTGCTTCACGCCGTGCAAGGCCACGCGCAATCGACCACACTCCGCCGGTATCGAGAGCCTCACGAAGCAGGCTGTAGGACATGAGCCGCGCAACCCGTCCATTGCCGTCAAGAAACGGGTGCATCCATAAAAGCCGATGATGTCCGCATGCTGCTGCGAGGATCGCATCGACCCTTCCCAGCCTGGGGTTCGCATAAACCTGCTCAAATCGGCCAAGAAAGCGTGGAAGCGCTCCCGGACTGATCGCTATGTGCCGGCCAACCTGAACATCGCGGTGGCGCAAGGCTCCTGGAACGACGCGAAGGCGTTCGCCGGTGTCGGGATTTTCTACCCACAACAGGTCTTCCGGCAGCAATTCGCAAAAGCGACGATGCAATTCCAGAAGCCCATTGCTCGTCGCTGCCCGGCCATCAAGATGGCCGTCATCAATCCACTTTTGGACTGTGATATGCGCACGCGCCTCATATTGCAGATCGCGCTTTTTGGGGTCCTGGCTGTAATCGTCGTTCATCGCCCGCTCGATATCGACCGGGTGCGTGTCGTGCCCTTCAATCAGATTGCTGTAATAGCAGTTCATGGCGCGTACGAGATCAGCAAGCGCCAAGCGGATACCGTCCGGCAGGCTGCGCTTTAGTCCGGCTGATCGCGCCGCCAGATCGACAGCCAAATCCGCCAGCTCACCGCGCTTTGGATTGGACTCCCCGATGAGGAGCGGCTCCATCGAGGCGGGAGCCTCACCCCGATCCTCTGCCGCTTTCATGTCCGCTTCTATGTCCGCTTTTGAATCGCTCATATTTCTATATATATCAGATAATTGATAAACATACCATTTGAATTTCAAGCGGTTAGATGTCCGCTTTTTAATCCGCTTCATTGCCTCTATGGGATGGCTTCGCGCAACTGCCTCAGACCGAATAGCCATGAAGATGGCGAGTGTTGAAATAGGCAAGCTGGTTCCACCCGCTTTGAGATATCCGCACCATTAGCGGCTGCCGTGCCCGGCACAACAGACCTTCCGCGCCACGGCCTTCGGCCCCGTGAAGGCAATTGTACCAGCCAGTGATCAGCAGCCGCTTTTCCTCCGCGCGTTCAAAGCAAAGGAGGAACGCCATGACCAACATCTATCACGCCACACCCTACGACATTTCAGCTGAAGGCTTCTATTTCAAGAGCCTTGAGGAGTATCTCGACAAGGCTGCGTCTCACCGGAACGAGTACGGTGATCCGGTCGAGGAATATGAAATCCAATTCATCGACGGTGAAAACCACGCGCTTTTTGCAGCAATCGGGGTCAATCAGGCCAATCTGAAGCTCTGGTTCGACCACTTCGAAGACCTTGACGACGATGATGCCGTCAAAGCCATTTACCTGGCCGAGCATCAGGGCACCCCGCCCAATGAGATCATCGACCGCTTGGAGGAGGTTTATCTCTTCGAGGGCACGCCGGTCGAATATGCCGAGAGCTATATCGAGGATACCGGCCTCTTGAACGGAATGCCTGAGAACCTCCGGTACTATTTCGATACCGAGGCCTTTGCCCGTGACATGGTGCTTGGAGGTGATATCACCGAGATCGAGATCATGGGACGCAGCTGGATCGCCCAGCCCCTCTAGGGGGCTGGGTTCATCCCGCCAAATTTATTGGCGATGCGGCGCTTGAATTCAATTCGGATGGCTTCGAGCAGATCGAGGGCTTTGCGGCTCTCAGGGCTGGCCATTTGAGTTTCTGGCAGCTTGTTGCGGATATAGGCGAATAAGGCGTTCAGCTCATCATCGCTCAAGGCGCATAGCTCATAGGGTTTGAAGTCAGGTATCATCATGGCCTCCTTGGGCTTCAGGCCAGAACCATCTCCGACCTTTTCAAGGAGTGCCCGCGCCATGGGACGCTCACGATTGCATCCACGCACCTTGGGCCGCGCGCAGCCTAGGAGCTGCTCCCAGCTTGCAATCTGATGGGAGGCCTATGGCCAAATCTTTGAATGAAGGACGGAAGGGCGCTGGCCAGGCCGAGGCTTGGCCAGATAGCTGACTTCCATTGAGCTATGCGCAGCCGATATGGCTGCCCGCTTTAGGCGGTGCTACCGCTCAGTCTTCGCTATAGACAGGCATATCGCCGTCATTGCCGCCGAGATTGTCTTTGGTGAACATGTCTGAACGGTTCGGGATTTCACCCTTGAAGCCGCAGCCCATGGGCGAAGCGGTAAATTCCACCGCTGCCGTATCGAAATAGATCGAGACGACATGCTCCTTGGCGTGGATATTGGCCTTTGTGCCGGTGCCTTTCAGGAGCTGCAATTCTTCCGTCTCGCCGGGATGAAGCACGCCAAATTGCATCTTCAGGCGATCCGTGATGATACCGTCCGATTTCACCTTCGCGGTGAAGGTCAAAGGGAAGGTGTCTTCCTTGGAAACGTTCTTTGCGCGCAGCAGGATGATGCGGCCACCTCCCGCGCTGCCATCGGCACGGCGCAGGCCGGACTTTTGAAGCTCGATTTTCCATTTACCTTCATGCTTATACATCCCGCCCTCCTTAATTGATCGCGCTTGCTGCCTCCAGCTTGTAAAAGTTAGCGCAGGCTTGTGACAGGCGTATCATGGGGGAGGCTTGCGGAGATGGCGACTTCAAAATCGAGCAACATCGCCGCGCGGCTGGACCGCATTGATGCGCAGTTCGATGCAAAGACCGGCGGGTATAGCTTCGACATCGATTTCAAGCGCATGGTCAATGGCTCGCTGGCCAAGGTCAACGCGCAAATCTACCGCGAGCTGGCAGCCATGCCGCCGCGTGATCGCGAGATGCTCAGGCTCTTCGAGTATTTCGTGGCCGGAGAGGTCCTCGACTATCGGGAGGGTTTGTACGGAACCCTCATCTGGGGGGATGGCAAGGCCGACATCATGCATATCCACTACCTCTTTGAAGGTGGCAGCGGTGAGGGCGTGCGTGATCAGAAGACGGCCATCGACCGGGTTTTTGCCTTCTACGGCATCTCCGCTGACAACCAGATCAACACCTTCATCGGCTTCATTGATCGCTTCGTCCAAAAATATCCCGACACGCAGCTCAGCCGGCGCGCAATCGCACGGCTTCGCGGCGGCAGCGCCTGGGCCAATGTCAACGACCTCACCGATGACTTTGACCCAGGTAAGCCCGGCCTGCTTTTGGGCATCCATGAGGGAAGCGGCACGCCGGTAAGGTTTTCCGGAGAAGGCTCGCTGATCACCATCGCCTCACCGGGCACGGGCAAGACCCAAAGCCAGGTGCTTCCCAATCTTCTTGAATGGCCAGGTGCCGCTGTCGTTCTCGACGTGAAGGGTGAGATATTCGAGGCGACCGCGCGCTGGCGCGCCGAGAGCGGCTTTCCGGTCTATCGCTTCGCCCCGCTCGATCCCGATCAGAGCCACGCCTTCAATCCGCTGAAGACCATCCGCAATACCGATGACTTCCTGTGGGAGGATTCGCGCTTTCTCGCTTCCATGCTTCTGGTGCCGAACAAGAAGGCCACCGATCCGTTTTGGGAGACAAAGGCACAAGACCTGATCACCGCCTCAGTGGCGGCTGTCTGTGCGATCAACCCACCTGAAACACGCAGCATGGGAGCGGTGCTCGATTATCTCTACCGGGTGGAGTGGGAAGAGTTCCTCGCGATCCTGAAATCATCGCCGATCCGGGCGATGATGCGCACCGGCCATTCCATAGAGGGCATGACGGAGAAGACGCTCGATAGCGTTCTCCAGACCGCACAATCAGCACTCTCCGCCTGGGAAGGGCCGCGCGTCGAGCGCGTGATCACCGGCAATGACTGGGACGTCTCCGACTTCCAGCGTCATGATCATCCGCCAACCCTCTACATCACATTGCGGCCGGGAGAGATTGATCCTTATCGTTCCCTCTTGCGCGTGATCGTCGCGCAGCATCTACGCGGTCTGATGCAGGAGGTGCCCAACGGCAAAGCGCCGCCGGTTTTGTTCATGCTCGATGAGGTGCCGCGCCTGGGCAACATGCCGCCCATCGAAGAGGCGCTGGAGGTCGGACGGCAATACGGGATCAAGCTATGGATGTTCGCCCAAAGCCTAGGTCAGCTCAGGAACATCTATCCCAATGCCGATGGCATGATCGGCAATTGCCGGGTGCAATGCTACATGAATCCCGCCCTTCACGACGGTACGGCAGAGCATCTGGCCAAATCCCTTGGCATGTTTGACAGCCCGCTTGACGGATCGCGTCAGCGCGTGGTCGAGCCCCAGGCACTGGCCGGGCCTGAATTCAGGGATCTGATTGTGGGGTTCTCGCAATCCATGCGCCCCTTCAAGATGAAGAAGCAAATGGCTTATGAGGCCGAGCCTTATCGGTCTCGGATGTTGGGTGGTTGAGGTGGGTTTGAGCTGACAGGCCGATTAGAGCTTCATCGACTGCCGATTATGTTGCATGTTGTGTGCTGGGATTTTGGGGGCACTAGGGACATGCGCCGCATAATCGTTCGCATTTTGGGAACAACAATTGGCCTAGCCGCAATGTTGCGGCTGGCAACAGAAATAAATCTCGTTGAATATAATGACATATTTCAAATGTGGATGGACCGGCTTCGCAGCATATTTGAATTAGATATAATTATATCATTAGTAGAATTCTCTATTTTTCCTTTAATGTATAATATTTTTCGCGCTATTGATTTAAACTTTACTAATATATCTCCGCACTGGGGGTCCGTTTTTGTTCTAACTTGGATTGTGTTGTTTAGGTTTGCACGGGAAGCAGTAAAGAATTGGCGAAAATTTTGGAGGATTCCGTTTATATTATTTGCCTCCGCTACTGCATTCGCCACTTCCGTATTGTCGGGTTTATTTCCAACTGAAAGCAATAGCGATGATGCCTTATTAGCCATTGGATTCGGAGCATCAATATTCTTTGGCCTTTATTACGCCATTAATCCGCTTTTAGGAAATTTTAGAAAGAGATACACTGACAATATTTACTATATTTATTCAATTATTTCGTCCTACGTATTCTCATTGATATGGCTATTTCTGGCTTACGGAATCATCGATGCAATGTTTATAAATACACAGTCATTTAGCTATGTTTACGAGGTTCCACCATTTTATATCCGTAGCTTTGATGAGCTTATGATATACATTGTTGTTGTTTTTTCTTTATTTTGTGTTGCCTTTGGGGTTTATGAAAGAATTACAGTACCGCAGAGTGCGCGCCAAGGTTCCCCATTTTTTATGTCCGGTTTGGATATTCTAATTGTTTTAGCTAGTGCTTTTGGAATTGCATATTTTGCTTCCGTTTAAGCCCGCCCGCCTTGCTGCTTTTTCCAGTCATATTCTCGCATTTTATTCCAGGCCACTTCCCATTGTTCCTGTTCCATTGATCCCCTTGGCAGCAATGGGATTTCAATGTCGTGCTCATAAGCGATCAGCTGCGTCACATCGTGGATGACATCGTCATCAATTTCGGAATCCGTGATGCGAGCTGATGCAACAAGTCTGTCTGCAATTGCTGCTTCCAGTTCAGGCTTGTGGAACAGGAGATAATACAGGCGCGCATAAGGCTCAAAATCTATGCGACCCTTGATAATCTGCCGTTTTGAATCGCGAAGAAAAAAGTCAAAAGTTTCATCATCATGCATGCGCTTAGTATAGCATCATGATATTGAATTTTCATCACCTTTCGCGATCAAAATTGTCCTTGGCTAAGCCCTTGGCCGCGCCAAGGCGATCCGCGATTTCGTCACGACGCTCTGTTTTCTCTTCAATGATCTGACGTCTGACAGCGATTTGAACCTCGGTGGCTTGCTGGCGCATAGAGCCGCCCGGTACGGGAGCCATGTGAGGCGTTTGCGGCATCTGAAGCCGTTTAATCTCGGCATTGAGGCGGTCAAGTTCCTCTTTCGAGGGCGGCGGCTTGCTCATGACCAGCGTCTCCCGCTGAAAACGCGGCCTCCAGACGACCGCTGCCATGCTGGGCTTTTATCACGCGATGCCTTTTCGGGCTATCGCTCGCGATCCCGGTCATGCGGTGATTTCGGCTTGGGTGAGGGGGATGGCTGTTCGAGATACGCCTTCATGCGTTCGCGGTTTCGCTCTTCCTGACTCATGGCACTCCGGCCATTCATACCCAGCACCTGTCCAATTGTCCGGTCGAGCCGGATGCGTTCCAGAAGCTGATCCTGGCGCATGCTATCGAGGCGTTGCTGAACCGTGCGGCGCTCCAGCATTTGATCGAGGATGAGCTGATCACGCTGTGCCTGATCGCGCTTGGCCGCTTCCCATGCCTCGAACGCATTGGCCTCTTTGACCTGTTGCGCCTTGCCAGAGAGACGGTCCCAAAGGCCTTTCAAGCCGGTGCGCAGCCGCTCTTGCCGCGCAGCATTGTCTTCCAGCCAGCGTTTCTCTTGCACCTCGTTCAAGCGATCCCGTTCGCTGCGATGGTGCGCCGCGAGGCGCTTGGCTTCATCGACGAGTGGCTGGCGCTCTTCGGCCTGCCGATCCTTCATCTCGTCAGCCAGCTCATTCAGCCGAGGCGATAGCCTGTCGCGCAGAGCAACTTTTGTCTCTTCCACCCCGGCCAGTTCAGCCGGATCGCCTAGACGTTCGCGCACCTCCTTGGTGCGCACGCCTGCATATTTTGCGATGGCGTAGGTCTCGCCGGTGTAGTCGATGGCGACATGGCCGCGCCGATCACCGCGCGCGATAATGAAGCCATGATCCATGAGCGCAGCGCCGAAGGCTTTGGCAGAATCCGATTGCTCCCAGGCCTTTTGGAAAACCTGTTTGATCTCTCTGGGATCACGCCCGCCGCGCATGGCTTGTTGCCATTCATCCTGATTGAAACTGAGCGGATCACGCAGATGCGGATCGCGCAGGCCGTCGGGTAAGTCCCAGCCATGTTCGAGATGTATCTCTTTGGAAAGCTCAGTGAGCTTGCGCTTGTAGTGCGGCAGGTTGATCGCCGTCATGGACTCAGCATCGATCCGAGACCAGACCACATGAGCATGACGGCGGCCTTCCTTTTCATGGAAGACAATCGCGCGAGGCTGGCCTTTCAGCCCCAGACGCTCTTCGGCAGCATCAGCCGCGCGCTCAAAGGCCGCTGTCGAGACCGGCTCTAAAGGAGGCGGGTTGAGGCTCAGCGAGAACAGGAATTGCTGGCATTTTGTACCCTTGGCGATGGCGTGGGCTTCATTGAATGCGCCGTGCAGATCATCGGAGATGAAGCCGCGCATTTCGTGAATCTCGACATGCTCGTTCTCAGCTTTGAGAAGGTGGCTTGCTAGCTGGATAGCCCCACCGCGCTGAGAGCCTTTCAGGATCATGGCGTCAGCCCCCGCGTATCGAGCGAGGCGCGCACAAAATTCTGCGAAGCGGACTCGCGCCGGTTGGTGTCATCCTCTGTGTGCATGCCAAGGGCGCGCATCAACAGCCAGCGCATGACGTTGATATCGTCACATGCCTGCTTCAGATCGCGCTCGATATCGTATGGCAGCGGCAAATTGCCGGTGTTTGCCGCTTTTGCGAGCTGATTGAGGTTCTGTGAGAGCCGAGAACGTCCCAATGCGGCCAGTACCTGGCCGAGCAGGATATGATCCTTCACCGGAGCCTTGCCACGCTTGGTGGGCGGTGCAGCATTTCGCTGGCCTTCCTCGGTAAAGACATGGCGCTTGATGAAGGAAGACAGGCTCTCGCCAGCGGCCAGTTGTTCGAGCTCAGCGCGCTCTTGAAAGGAGAGACGCAGCGAGAATGGTGCGAGGCGCTTTTCCGGACGATCAGTCATGACCACCCCCAAGCGCGTCCTTCAACGCCGCATCGGCATCCGCCGGGTCGTTTGCCGGATCATCTATCTGATCGAGCTGATCGGTCGAAATGTCCTTAAGGATATGATTCCAATTAGAAAGCTCCGCAAACAGTTGATTTGACTGGGCGACGCTGAGGCGCACCAGTTTTAGTTTCCGCAACGCATCCGCGTTGCGATATTCCGCGAATACCCGCCTGCGCGGGCACAGGCAGTCGCAGGCGGGCGGTCGCCCTTTTCGGCGGCCTCTGGCCGACGCAAGCCCGAACGGGCGTCCGACCCTATGCCAGGCGCGACACGTGGATGCGGGGAGCATCACCAGAGCGACGCACGCAACTGCAAAAATCCACTTGCAAGAAAGCATGCAAACAAGGCTGATACGCGCTGCGCTGGCGGCCAGTTAGGCGGGCCGGTCGCGGGGGACGTTCAAACATGGAAAGCGCTGCCCTGACCGGGGTGATGATTGGCGGAGCAGGCCATTCTGGCTCTACCCTGCTCGGCATGATCCTCTCGGGGCTTGAGGGGGCTGTCTATATTGGCGAAGGGGCCAAAGTCCGCTATCTGGGCGACACGTCCAAGCCGTTGAAAAAGCGGGCCTGCAAGATTTGCGGCGATGATTGCGCATTCTGGAACGGCTTTCGCTGGGACATGACGCGCGGGCTGTATGAGCAGGTCGCCGCCCATTGTGGCGCACATATCATTGTCGACTCTTCGAAAAAGCCGGACTGGATAACAGCGCGCGCCGATGAGCTGCGCACAGGCGGGCACGAGGCCCGGCTGATCGTCCTGATGCGCGATGGACGCGCGGTGGTCAATTCGCGCCTGCGCAAATACCCCGACCGCGATCTTGCCGTCCAGATCACCGAATGGATGGAGCAGATCGGCGCGGCCCGCGCACTGGCGGAAAACTTCCCCGGCCCTGTATTGCATCTGGCCTATGAAGAACTGGCCACGCGCCCCGAAGACATTGCGCGCAAGCTGGCCGCCTTCATCGGTGCGCGGTTTGATCCCGCCATGCTGGCTTTCTCCGCCCGCGACCATCATCCGCTTGGCGGTAATAACGGCACACAGTTTCTGGCCGCGCGCGGCCAGCCCGGCGCGGCAGCTATTCAGCCCGGTGAACGCTCGGCCGCCTATTACCGCAATCATCCGGACGAAATTCGCCTTGACCTGAGATGGAAAGACGAATTTGCGCCCGATCATGCCGCCCTGTTCGAACAGATGGCCGGCACTGTGAACCAGCCCATGAAGTGGGGAATATAAGTGACTAAGATTGATCTTGTTTTCCGCCGCATTGACGAGCGCACGGCGGATATTTCCCTCGAGCTGGCCAAGCGGCATATCCGGCCGGACAACATCTACATCATGGACGATGTTCGCCCCTTCACGCGCTGCGTGGAAGAAATGCTCAAGATCGACCATGACTGCGACTACGTGGTCTATCTTGATGCTGACTGCCTGATCCTGGAGGATATGCGCAGCTTCATTGAGGAATGTGACGCGGCCTATGTGGACGCGTATGTGTCAGACCGCTTCCGCGGGCGCATCCATTGCGGCGTGCATATCACCCGTATTGATCTGGTGCGGGCGATGGCGAGGGTCACGCCTCCCGCCGATGATATCAAATATGCCCTGCGCCCGGAATCGCGCCTGCGCAATCTGGCGATGAAGCCGATGCGCCTGTCCAAGCAGTTCCGCAATTTCGACATTCTGCACGACCATTTTCAGTATCACCGCCATATTTTCCAGAAATACGCGCTGCGCGAGCTGCGCAGCCGCACCAAGGTCCAGTTCAAACGCCTGAGCTCGGCGATGTCGCGCTGGAACCGCGATGACGAGGCGGATGCCGATTTCAAGGTGGCCATTGCAGCCGTTGACTATGCCCGCCGCCACGTTGCGCGAACGGCCAGCGCCGCCGAAGTCCATAGCTTCATCGCCGCGCTTCCCAGCCACGCTGATGCTGCTCTGGCTGAAATGGGCATGACCGAAAAGTCCAATTTCACCATGGCTGATCTGGAGGCCTGGCTTGAGAAAAACGATCATCGCGAGGTTTACGGGTCAGCGGGCGACCGCCCGAAAGTGTTCGGACTTGGCCTTTCGCGCACGGGTACACGCTCGCTGACGCACGCCCTGCAAATGCTCGGCTGGGATTGCAGCCATTATCCGATCGACGAGGACACGTACACGGAGCTGGCCAACGGGCAGTATGACCTGACCTTGCTGAAATACCATGACGGGCTGACCGACATTACCTGCGCGCCCTACTACCAGCAGTTTGACAAGCAATATCCCGGATCAAAGTTCGTGCTGACCGTGCGGGACAAGGCAAGCTGGCTGAATTCCTGCCGCAATCACTGGTTCAACCGCCCGGCCTTTGGCGAGGCGGAAGACCCTGATCAGGAAGTTCATTTCCTGATGCGCCAGCTTTTGAGGGCGGCCGTTTACGGGTGCTACACCTATGTGCCTGAGCGCTTTTCCTGGGTGTATGACCGGCACGTCGCCGAGGTGAAGGACTATTTCAAGGACCGGCCCGAGGATTTGCTTGTCATTGATGTGTGCTCGGGCGAAGGCTTTGCCAAGCTGGCACCCTTCCTGGACGTGCCTGTTCCGGCCGAGCCGTTCCCGCACAAGGGCGCGTTGTTGACCCAACAGGTGGAAGAAGCGCGCGCCGGAGCGGTGGCGGCGCAGTAAATGGCCGAGGATCCTGCCAGTGTCCGCACCCCGCCCGCACGCGAAGCGGCGGGGCTCGCCTTGCGCACCCTTGGCCTGGCCTGGCGCGCCGCTCCGCGCCTGATCTCGGGTCTGGCGATCCTGACGCTGGCTGCCGCCCTGGCTCCGGCGCTGGCGGTTTACCTTGCCAAGCTGATGATAGATGCGGTGCTGCTGGCTATCGAGACCGGCTTGGCCACGGACCGCAATCTTGCCCTTGGTTATGCAGCTGGCGAAGCGGCCGTCATTGGCGCGCTGATCGCGCTGCGGCGGATCATGGGCTTTTATTTCAATATGCTGCGCGCTGAGCTGGGTTATGCCATTGGCGGGCGCATTTTTTCAAAAACCTCCAGTCTGGATCTCGAAACGCTGGAGCGCGCAGACATTCAACAGCAAATCACGCTGGCGCGTCAGAATGCTGTCGCCCGGCCATTCTCCATGGTCCAGCGCGTGTTCGATGCAGCCCAGAATGCGATCACGCTGGTCAGTTTCGCTATACTGCTGGCAGCCTATTCGCCGTGGCTCATCCTTCTGGTGGCCGTTGGCGGACTGCCGCTTTTTCTGGGCGAGTTGAAATTTTCCGGCGCCGGGTTTCGCTACTATACGGGCCGGACACCCGAAATGCGCCGGCGCAGCTATCTTGAAGGCCTGCTGGTGTCCCCCGGCTCCGCGCCGGAACGCCTGCACGCCGGAGCGAGTGACGCCATAGCCGGACGGCAGCGCTCGCTCTACCGCTCGCTTTTCGCCGAAGACCGCGCCCTGCAAGGGCGGCGCAGCTGGGGCGGGGCCGCGTTGACGGGGCTGGCCAGCCTGATTTTCATTGCAGGCAAGCTCTACGCAGTGTTGCAGGCGGTTTCCGGCGTCATATCGCTGGGTCAGATGACACTGCTTATCGCTGCCCTGAAGCAGGGCCAGAACACGTTTACCTCGCTGCTGGCGGCGTTCAGCGGTGCGTATGAAGACATTCTCTACGCGTCGAACCTGTTTTCGCTGCTCGACAGGCCTGTGGCGGCTGCGGGCGGCACGCTGACACAAGGACCGGTTCCGGGCGACGGATACCGCTTTGAATCGGTGAGCTACCGCTATCCGGGTGCAGCGCGCGATGCCCTGCATCAGGTCAGCCTGCACATTCCGCCGGGCCTGCGCCTTGGCATTGTCGGGGCCAACGGTTCGGGCAAGTCAACGCTGGTGAAACTCCTTGCCGGCCTGTACGCGCCAGTCTCTGGCCGGGTGCTGCTGGACGGAGCGCCTCTTGAGGAATGGGCGCCGGACGTGCTGGCAGCGCGGACCGCGCTCCTGTTCCAGCCCTTCCAGCGCTATGCCTTTACCGCCCGCGACAATGTGGCGATGGGGCAGGGGCTGCGCCCTGTTGATGATGCGTCCGTGGAAGCCGCGATTGATGCAGGCTTGGCGCGCGAGGTGGTGGACGATCTGCCAGGCGGGCTGGATACCGAATTGTCACGACAGCAGCTTGAGGGTGTGGAGCTTTCAGGCGGGCAATGGCAGCGCCTGGCGCTGGCGCGCGCCATGCTGCGCACTGATGCGGATACCCTGATACTCGACGAGCCGACATCGGCGCTCGACCCGGAAGCGGAAGCCCAGCTCATTGATACTGTTGGCGCCGCAGGCAAGACCGTGATCCTGATCAGCCACCGGCTTTCCAATCTGCGCGCGGCGCAGCGCATCATCGTTCTGCAAAAGGGTGCGATTGCCGAGCAGGGCACTCATGGCGAACTTCTGGAAGCAGACGGGGCGTATGCCCGTCTGTTCGCCGCGCAGGCCGGGTTCTACAATCCGGGTTCCACGCCCGCGTGAGCGCGTTTCACATCAACCGCCATAGGCCCGTTGCGTCCATGGAAACCGCGTGACATAACGCGCCCTCACTACCGGCAGCCCCTGACATGCGCCTTTCCCGGGTGTTTGGCGCGAGCGGGCCCGGTGCCGATATATTCATGACAAGGCCTTGCCACGATGAACGTTGTTGAAAAATCTTCCCAAGGACTCTCGCGCACGTTCGAAGTGGTCGTGCCTGCATCCGACCTGCAATCGCGCCTCTCTGCCAAGATCGAGGAGATTCGTCCTCAGGTCCGCCTGAAGGGCTTCCGCCCCGGCAAGGTGCCCGCCGCCCACATCCGCAAGATGTTCGGTGCGTCGATCATGAGCGATATCCTTCAGGAAATCGTGCCTGAAGCCACGCAGTCCACGCTGGATGAGCGCAAGCTGCGCCCGGCCAGCCAGCCGAACGTGGAAGTCAAGTCCGATGCCGAAGACGTTCTGAAGAACGGCAAGGATTTCAGCTTCGAGATCAATGTCGAAGTGATGCCCGAGTTCGAGGCCAGCGATCCGAAAAAGCTGAAGCTGGAGCGCCCGGTTGCCAAGATCGAGGATACGCAGATTGACGAGGCGCTTGAGCGTCTGGCCAAGGATAGCCGTTCCTACGAAGACAAGGCGAAGTCGGCCAAGGCGGCCAAGGGCGATGTCGTGGTGGTGGATTTTGTTGGCAAGATCGCCGGCGAGGTTTTCCCCGGCGGTTCGGCCACCGATTCGCGCGTTGCACTGGGTGATGGTGCTTTCATCCCCGGCTTTGAAGAGCAGCTTGTCGGTGTGAAAGCCGGTGACGATGTCGAGATCAAGGTGACCTTCCCGGCTGACTACGGCGCAGAGCATCTGGCCGGCAAGGACGCTGTCTTCGAGACCAAGGTGAAGGCCATTCAGGCCCCGCAAGAGAGCAAGATCGACGATAGTCTGGCCGAGCGTCTCGGCCTGTCTGATCTGGAAGCGCTCAAGGATGCGCTCACCAAGCGTTTCGAGCAGGAGCACAATCAGGCTTCGCGCATGAAAATGAAGCGTCAGCTTCTCGACCAGCTTGATGCGGCCCACGGCGATATCGATCTGCCCGGCCGCATGGTCGAAGCGGAATTCGAGAATATCTGGCGTGAAGTTCTTGCAGCGAAGGAAGCCGGAGAGCTGGAAGACGAGGACAAGGACAAATCCGACGACGAGCTGAAAGCGGACTACCGCTCCATCGCCGAGCGCCGGGTGCGTCTGGGTCTGGTGCTGGCCGAAATCGGCCGGAACGCCAAGATTGACGTGACGCAGGAAGAGCTTGCCCGTGCGGTCAATCAGGAAGCGACGAAATATCCCGGCCAGGAACGCCAGGTCGTGGAATATTTCCAGAATAATCCGGGTGCGGTTCAGGCCCTGCGCGCGCCGATCTATGAAGAGAAGGTCGTCGACTACGTTATCGAGCTGGCAGACGTGAAAGAGGTCACGGTCGATCGCGACACGCTGTTTGCCGAAGACGATGAAGCGCCGGCGAAAAAGCCGGCCAAAAAGGCTCCGGCCAAGAAAGCGGCAGCTAAGAAGACCGCTGGCAAGGAAGCGGCGGCGAAAAGCGATGACAAGCCTACGGCCAAAAAGCCCGCTGCCAAAAAGTCTGAAGACAGCAAGCCTGCTGCCAAGAAGGCGCCGGCCAAGAAAGCCGCTGCCAAGAAGGGCTAGCGCGCATCGCCGCGCCTGTCTTGAACTGCCTTTCATAGCATGATGTGCACCGGGTCTGCTTGCAGGCCCGGTGTGCGCTTGCCAAATTAGCCAAAGCCTTCCAGCTTGCACGTCGAGGCGCTGCCCGTCCGGGCCGTTCCGCCATGATATGTGCATATTCCGAACGGAGCCGGTGATGAAAGACCCTCAGGACGTGATGATGAACCTTGTTCCCATGGTCGTGGAACAAACCAGCCGGGGCGAGCGCGCGTTCGATATCTATTCGCGCCTGCTCAAGGAGCGCATCATCTTCGTGACCGGCCCGATCGAGGACCACATGGCGAGCCTGATGGTCGCCCAGCTTCTCTTCCTTGAGTCGGAGAACCCGAAAAAAGAGATCGCGATGTATATCAATTCGCCGGGCGGCGTGGTGACGGCCGGTCTCGCGATCTACGACACGATGCAATACATCTCCTCGCCGGTCGCGACGGCCTGCATCGGCATGGCCGCGTCCATGGGCTCTCTGCTGCTTGCGGGTGGCGAGAAGGGCATGCGTTTTGCGACGCCGAACGCGCGCATTATGATGCACCAGCCCTATGGCGGCTTCCGCGGTACGACCGCTGACATCGAGCGTCACGGCGAGGATCTGGTGAAGATGAAGCGCCGACTCTACGACATTTACGAGCGCCATACCGGCCAGGACCCGGCGGTAGTCGAGAAAACGCTGGATCGCGATTCCTATATGAGCGCGCAGGAAGCGGCCGATTTCGGTATTATCGACAAGGTCTATGAGCGCCGGACTGAATCCGAAGGCTGACAAAATTCTGCCCTTGTTCATCTGTTGTTTTGAAACCGGAGCTTAGGCTGCGGGCAGCACCTCGCGCTTGATTGACAGGCGCGCTGGTGGTCGAATGAGTGGTAAGGGAAACCTTTCGTCAAGCTCCGGCCCTGATCTTGCAGGGTTATCCATCGGATGATTCTGGTGGCACGGAGCGCAGACGGCAGGGTGATCTCTGGTAGATGACGAGCTAGCGCTGCCGATTGGAGCGAGCATGACCAAGGCGACCACAGGCGACGGGAAGAGCACCCTTTATTGCTCCTTCTGCGGCAAGAGCCAGCATGAGGTGCGCAAGCTGATTGCCGGTCCCACCGTGTTCATTTGCGATGAATGCGTCGAGCTGTGCATGGATATTATCCGTGAAGAGAACAAGACTTCGCTGGTGAAGTCCCGCGAGGGTGTGCCGAGCCCGCAGGAAATCTACCAGGTGCTCGAGGATTATGTGATCGGGCAGGCCTACGCGAAACGCGTGCTGTCGGTCGCGGTCCACAATCACTACAAGCGGCTCAATCACGCGGCGCAGAACGCCGATGTCGAGCTGTCCAAGTCGAATATTCTGCTGATCGGCCCGACGGGTTGCGGCAAGACGCTGCTGGCCCAGACGCTGGCACGCATCCTGGATGTGCCGTTCACAATGGCTGATGCCACCACGCTGACCGAAGCGGGTTATGTGGGCGAGGATGTTGAAAACATCGTGCTGAAGCTGCTGCAGGCCGCTGACTACAATGTCGAGCGTGCCCAGCGCGGCATCGTCTATATCGATGAGATCGACAAGATCAGCCGCAAGTCCGACAACCCCTCGATCACGCGCGACGTGTCGGGCGAGGGCGTGCAGCAGGCCCTGCTGAAAATCATGGAAGGCACGGTGGCCTCGGTTCCGCCGCAGGGCGGCCGCAAGCATCCCCAGCAGGAATTCCTGCAGGTGGACACCACGAACATACTGTTCATCGTCGGCGGTGCCTTTGCGGGGCTCGAGAAAATCATCTCCCTGCGTGGCAAAGGGTCGGCTGTCGGCTTTGGCGCCGACGTGCGTGATCCCGATGCGCGCCGCCAGGGCGATGTCCTGCGCGAGGTGGAACCTGACGATTTGCAGCGCTTCGGCCTGATCCCGGAATTCGTCGGCCGTCTGCCTGTCATCGCGACGCTGGAAGATCTCGACGAAACAGCCCTCATGCAGATCCTGACCGAGCCGAAAAACGCGCTCGTCAAGCAGTATCAGCGCCTGTTCGAGATGGAAGGTGTGGGCCTGTCCTTTACCGAGGATGCGCTCGTCGCCATCGCGCAGAAGGCCATTCTGCGCAAGACCGGCGCGCGCGGCCTGCGCTCGATCATGGAGGGCATTCTGCTCGATACCATGTTCGACCTGCCCAGCCTCGAAGGCGTGGAAGAGGTCGTGGTCAACGCCGAAGTGGTCAATGGCGACGCCAAGCCTCTCTACATATACTCCAAGGCCCGCTCCAAGCTGGAGGAAGCTCCGCGTCAGGGCGCGTAACGCTCAGCGCATTTTTTTTGAAATGTTGAACGCCCCGGCTTACCGCCGGGGCGTTTTTCGTATCAAGTACTCTCATCTATGCGGGAGGTGCCGTGTGAAACCGATGATCAGGGGCTGCGCGTCAGCCTGTGTGTTGCTGACGGGGATGGCGGCTGGGGCCTGTGCGTCAACGGGTCCGGGGCAAGCTGTGATGGAAGCGGGCGTGGAAACGCCAGCCGTCGATTGCTCCCGTTACGCCCAAAGTGATGCCCCTCCGGTCTTTCACGCCATGGATCCTAACGTCGCGTCCATCCTGCCAACCGCACGGATCGCGGTGCCTGCCGGGGTCAGCATTCCAATCAGCGTGGGGAATTTTGACCCGCCTTACACGATCCGGCCTATTCCCCTGCCATGCATGGACTGGCAGGTCCGCCCCGATGATGCCGCCCGGATAACGCAAGACGGCTCGGTTATCGAGATACCAGAAGCCGCCCGGCCGGGTTCTGAAATCCTGCTGACCGGAACCATACGCGGGGCCGAGGGTGAGGCCGGTTCGCAAACATTGCGGATTCTCATCATTGACGAGATTACCCGTCAGCTTATCGGCACCTGGTCATTCGACGCGGTGCGGGGCTGCGACGCAACCCAGGTTGATGCGCCGCTCGAAATACGATTCGAAGCCAATAACGGTCTCTCGGTAACGTGGACGCCGTTCGAGCGCTATTGGGATTATTGGGGGCGTTATGAATGGTCGCCCGACAGTGGCGATTTCGGTTTCGAGGCGACCGGTGGCAATCAGGTCCCGGCTGATATCAGCGCGAACGGCCAGCTTGTGCTGGAAGGCGACCGGCACCTTGCCGTGTCGGGTTTCCATTTCGGGACGCGCGAAAGCGGCGCGCCTTCACCGGGCATTTCGGCAGACGAGGCCGGTTGCACGCTGGTCTTCAGACGTCAGGGGGCAGGACCGCAATGAGCTCTGCCAGGCTGATCGCAGCTGGTCTTGCCGCCCGATTTTCCACCCCGGCCGGATCAGTCCAGCTGTGAGTTCGAGTTTCGCCGCGTAGGTGAGCAGTACTGACCGCTGGCCGCGTGCCTCTGGCAGCAGCCCGCCTTGAACCTGCGGCCTTCAGCTTCCACTTGTTGTGCGACGCAAAGCGCGCGAGGCTGTGTGCATAGCGCGCCGTTAAACCCTTTCGTGGACCCTGTTTGAGGGTTCCGGCTGTCAGATGGGCTATAAAGCCCGTCTCGGCCTACGGAGACAGATTGATGACCGAGTTGAAAACGCTTCCGCTGCTGCCGCTGCGCGATATCGTTGTGTTTCCCCACATGATCGTGCCGCTTTTTGTTGGCCGCGAGAAGTCCGTGCGGGCGCTGGAAGAAGTGATGCGCGGCGGCAAGCAGATATTGCTGGCTACCCAGAAAAGCGCTGGCGATGATGACCCCAAGCCGGAAGGTATTTACGAGACGGGCGTGCTGGCTTCCGTGCTGCAGCTTCTCAAACTGCCAGACGGCACGGTGAAGGTGCTGGTCGAGGGCGCGCAGCGCGTGACCATCAAGGCCTTCACGGACAATCAGGCCTATTTTGAAGCAGAGGCCGAAATCGTCGATGAGGCGGTCGGTCCGCAATCGGAAGTCGAGGCGCTGATGCGCGCGGCGGCCGAGAAATTCGATGAGTACGCCAAGCTGAACAAGAAGGTGCCGCCAGAGGCATTGTCGGTAGTGGGCGAAATCTCTGACCCGGCCAAGATGGCCGATACGATTTCTGCGCACCTGGCCGTCAAGCTGACCGAGAAGCAGGAATTGCTGTCGAACGCCAATGTCACGGCGCGGCTGGAGACGGTGCTCGGCCTGATGGAAGGCGAGATTTCTGTTCTGCAGGTGGAGAAGAAAATCCGCTCGCGTGTGAAGCGCCAGATGGAGAAAACCCAGCGCGAATATTACCTTAACGAGCAGATGAAGGCTATTCAGCGCGAGCTGGGCGAGGGCGATGATGGCCGCGAAGAGTTGGCCGAGCTTGAAGAGCGCATTGCCAACACCAAGCTGTCCAAGGAAGCGCGCACCAAGGCTGATGCCGAGTTCAAGAAGCTGCGCCAGATGAGCCCGATGTCGGCAGAATCCACTGTCGTGCGCAATTATCTCGACTGGCTCCTGTCGATTCCGTGGAACAAGCGCAAGCGCTCGCGGATCAATCTCGACAAGGCACAAAGCACGCTCGACGACGACCATTACGGCCTTGAGAAGGTCAAGGAGCGCATTGTCGAACATCTGGCTGTGCAGTCGCGCACGAAGAAGATGCGCGGTCCGATCCTGTGCCTCGTTGGCCCGCCGGGTGTCGGCAAGACGTCACTTGGCCGGTCCATTGCCGAGGCGACGGGCCGCGATTTCGTGCGTGTGTCGCTGGGCGGTGTGCGTGACGAAGCCGAGATCCGTGGTCACCGGCGCACCTATATCGGATCGATGCCGGGCCGGATCATCCAGTCGATGAAAAAGGCCAAGCATTCCAATCCGCTCTTCCTGCTGGACGAGATCGACAAGCTGGGCGCTGATTATCGCGGTGATCCGTCCTCCGCCTTGCTGGAGGTGCTCGATCCTGAACAGAATGCGACGTTCAACGATCACTATCTTGAAGTGGATTATGACCTCTCCGACGTGATGTTTATCACCACGGCGAACACGCTGAATATGCCCCAGCCGCTTCTCGACCGGATGGAGGTTATCCGGATCGCCGGCTATACCGAGGACGAGAAGCTGGAGATTGCCCGGCGCCACCTCATTCCGCGCCAGCTGAAAAACCACGCGCTCAAAGAGGGCGAGTGGTCGCTGACCGATGACGCGCTGCGCGATGTGATCCGCTATTACACCCGCGAATCCGGTGTGCGTAATCTGGAACGCGAAATGTCGCGTCTGGCCCGCAAGAGCGTGGTGAAGCTGGAAAAAGGCGAGACGGACAATGTCGTCATCACGCCAGACAGCCTGGAAAGCTTCCTGGGCGTGAAAAAATACCGCTTCGGCGAAACCGAGGAAGCCGACCGGGTCGGCCTCGTTACCGGGCTGGCCTGGACCGAAGTGGGCGGTGATCTGCTGACCATCGAGGCGGTGACCATGCCGGGCCGTGGCCAGATGAAGGTCACCGGCAATCTGCGCGATGTGATGAAAGAGTCGATTTCGGCTGCAAACTCGTTCGTGCAATCGCGCGCGCCGTCAGTAGGCATCAAGCCGACAATCTTCCGCCGCACCGACATTCACGTTCACGTGCCTGAGGGCGCCACGCCCAAGGATGGTCCGTCTGCGGGTATCGCAATGGTCACCGCCATTGTTTCGGCGCTGACCGGTAATCCGGTCCGCAAGGATGTCGCCATGACGGGCGAGGTCACGCTGCGCGGGCGCGTGCTGCCGATTGGCGGACTGAAAGAAAAGCTTCTGGCTGCGCTTCGCGGCGGGGTGAAGACCGTTCTGATCCCGATGGAGAACAAGAAGGATCTCACCGAGGTGCCGGACAATGTCAAAGCGGGCCTGACCATCATTCCGGTCGATACGGTCGACGAAGTGCTGTCGCTGGCGCTCGCCCGTCCGGTGGAACCGGTGGAATGGACCGAAGCGGATGAAGCAGCGCTTGCTGCCATGCCGTCGTCAGGCGAGCCGGGCGAGGCACGGGCCCATTAGGGTGTGATGATTGAGGTCCCGGATAGCAGCGGTTTCGCCGCTTCCGGGATTTCATCTTTCTCATTCAGTAGAAACTGAAACCCCGGACGGCGCAGCCGATCCGGGGCCTCTAGGCGAAAGCCTACTCCCCGTCCAGGATTCGGACGCTCTCGATGCGCACCGGCTCCACAATGAATTGCGGATACTGAAAGTCCTCTGGTGCGGTGTCGATAGTAGTGTCCTGTGCCGCGATAGCTTCGACAACATCCATTCCGCCCGTCACTTGGCCAAACACGGCGTAGCCAGCCTCATCGGGGTTGCGCCGGTCGGGTCCAGAATCGAGGTCTGGATAGTCATTCACCATGATGAAGAACTCGGTGGTTGCCGTGCCGGGCTCGTTGCGCGCCATCGAGATGGCGCCGCGCACATGGGAGAGGCCGGTATCTCCGGTGGGTTCGTGTTCGATACCGGCTGCATCGGGCAAACCATCAAACCCGTACCCGCCCTGAATGAGGTGCATCGGCTCGATGCCGGGCCGGTCATTGTCCGGGCGGACGGCCCGGTAGAATGACCCGCCATCAAGATGGCCAGCTTGGGCATGGGCCACGAAATTGGCCACACTCACGGGCGCAGCTTCGGGGTAGAGTTCCAGCGTTATGGTGCCCAGCGAGGTAATGATCTGTGCATCCACGGCATTGCCGGGTGCCGTTGTGGGATCGTCGTTCGGGCCGGGTGGCGAACAGGCGGCAAGCGACAGGGTGAGAAGTCCAAGGGCGAGGCGCTTCATCGATGGTCATTCCTTCGTCTGGCGAACGGTCAGCGTTTCACGGACCGATGATATTGCCAAGACTATTGCCGTGCGGCGTTGACCGGAGCGAGTTTCAACCCCACAGTGCCTGTATGAGCAATCGCAGCATTTTCGCCACCCGCTATTATTTCAGCCTCTTTGCCGGGGGCGGGTGAAATCTGCGCGAAACAGTTCAGCCAGACGGATTTCACGGCCCCCTCCAACCACACGGACGGGGCCTTTTTTGTAGCTTGAGAAGCAGGACAGGGTGTCATGACCACACCGACCGACAGCCGTGCAGAGGAACGTGCCAGCCTTCGCTCAGCCATCGACCAGACTGATGCAGACCTTGTCCGCTTGCTGGTGGAGCGCCGCCGCCTCGCCGAAGCGCTGGGCGCGCTGAAAGCTGGTGACGGAGCGCTGGTGCGCGATGTCGAGCGGGAACGCGCCGTGCTGGAAAGGGCGGTTTCGGTTGGCCGCGAGCAGGGGCTGGACGAGGCGTTTGTCGAAAAGCTGTTTCAGCTGGTTATTGACGATTCCCTGCGCCGCCAGAGGGCCGGGCTGGATGCCCGGGTTCGCACCGCCACGCTGAACGAGGCGAGCGTGGCGTATCTGGGCGGGCCGGGCAGTTATAGCCAGTTTGCCGCTGACGCCCATTTTGCCGGCCGCTATTCGGCCGTAATGCCCGTCATCCAGCGTGACTTTGCCGGTATTTTCGAGGCAGTGGAGAAGGGCGGGGCCGATTACGGCTTTGCGCCGATCGAGAACACCACTACCGGCGGTATCGTGGAAGTGTACGACCTGCTGCGTGACACCAGGCTGAAAATTGCCGGAGAGCATCACTACAAGGTCGAGCACTGTATCGTCGGCAAGGCGCATGATCTGGGCACGGTTCGCACCGTGCTGGGTCACCCGCAGGCCTTGCGTCAGTCACAGCGCTTCTTTGCCCGGCACCCGGAACTGAAAACCCGCGCCGTCAGCTCGTCGACCGAAGCGTTGAACGAGGCGTTGACGGGAAAGCCGGATATTGCCGCAGTGGCGGGCCGCGATGCCGCCCGCCTGTTCGGCCTTAACGTCATTGATGCCAGCGCGTCGGATCATCCGGAGAACTACACGCGGTTTGTGGCGCTGGCCGTCGATCCGGAGCCGGCCTCTCCCTTGCTTCCGTGCAAGACATCACTGGTGATCGTCACCTCCGATGAAGCCGGTTCGCTGGTCAGTGCGCTTGATGGATTCCGTCAGGAGGGCGTCAGCCTGACCAAGCTGGAAAGCCGTCCGATTGCCGGAAAGCCCTGGCAGCAAATGTTCTTCCTTGATCTGGACGGACACGAAGATCACCCCAATGTCGCGCGAGCTTTGGAAAATCTGCGCCGGCACGCGCTGTCGGTCCATTCGTTCGGGTCTTACGGATCTGACCGTCTGGAGCCTGCAGCGCGTGATGGCGGAAAATAGCGCTTGCTGGCCTGACCCGATGACAGCAAGGCGATTGCCCGAACAGGCGGCTGGCGCTAAACAGCCGCTTCTGGAAGGGTGGTTAGCTCAGCTGGTAGAGCAACTCGTTTACACCGAGTAGGTCGGCGGTTCGACCCCGTCACCACCCACCAGCATCTCGCGGGTTCAAGCTCGACGATTTTCCGAGCCCTTAAAGCGCTGGCTTTGTCTGATCGCATTGCAGCCCGGCTTCTGCTTGTTCGTTGATAGTTATGCGGGTGCCGGCTAGACCGGCCTTGGCTCTGCGTGAGCCCTTCCGGGGGAGTTCAAGTTACCGTGTCATTTAGCGGACATGCGCCTGATTTGGCCTATCGGGCCGATATTGACGGGTTGCGCGCAGTTGCTGTGCTGTCAGTCATCCTGTTCCATGCCGATGCCAGCTGGGTACCTGGCGGCTTTATTGGCGTTGATATTTTCTTTGTCATTTCTGGATTTCTGATCACCGGCGTCATCGCCAAGTCGCATCAGACGGGAAGTTTCACCTACGCGGAGTTCTATCGTCGGCGCATCAAGCGGCTGTTTCCGGTCCTCTTCACTGTAATAGGAACAACGCTTCTTGCCGGCCAGTTTATCCTTAACGAGCCTGACAATCAGCGCATGGCGCTATCGGCGCTGGCAAGCGTATTCTTTGCCGCCAATGTATTTTTCACATTCGGTCTCGATACCGACTACTTCGCAGACAGTGCCGCTCTGGAGCCGCTGCTTCACCTCTGGTCGCTCGGCGTAGAGGAGCAGTTCTATCTGGTCTGGCCCGCTATTCTAGGGCTTGCCGGTGCCGCCTGGCTGACCCGGCGTATCGGTGTTGCCGCACTCGTCGTGGCAGCATTGGCATCTTTCGCTCTGGCGCAGGCACTGGTGAGCGATCATCCGATGTTTGCCTATTACATGCTACCAGCGCGGGCCGGTGAACTATTGCTTGGCGCGCTGGCCTATGCGCTGACCGAGCGCGGCGCAGCGCGAGCGCTCGGCCGGTTGGGGCGAGAGATTTTGTCGTGGACAGGCGTTTTCGCCATCGCGTGGAGTCTGGTAGCGCTCAACGCTGAAAGTGTGTTCCCGGGGTTCGCCGCGCTGCCCGCCACGGCTGGAACGGCTGCGATCATTGTCGCCGGTGCAGCGGGCGCGACCACGCTTGGCAGAGTGCTCGCATTGCGTCCTGTTGTTTGGGTCGGCCTGCTTTCGTACTCGCTCTATCTTTGGCATTGGCCGATACTGGCTTATTCCCGTTACATGTTTGGCGATTTGTTGCTGGTTCATCAGCTTGTTGCCATCGCGCTGACCTTTGGGCTGTCGGCCGCGTCTTATTATGTCATCGAGACGCCTGTCCGCCATAGCCGGGCCAGCTTTGTACGGCTTGCCACCGTCCATTTTGCCGTGCCGTCGGTGATGATCGGGCTTGTCGTAGCGGGGGTGGTCCTGACGGGCGGATATGCCTGGCGTTATTATGACGCCAATTACCGGGCGAGCGTTGAGAGCTATGAAGGGGCGTCAGAACCGGCATCGCGACTGCCGTATGTTTGTCAGCGTCCCAACCTTACGGCAAATGACCTTCTCAATGGTGCCTGCGCAATCAACAGCAATAACGAGCCGCGCATACTTTTATGGGGAGATTCCCACGCGGCGCACTACGTGCCTGCCTTGAGAGTCTTCGCGCAGCGCTATGATTTTGCATTCCGCAATGCCGCTCATAGCGCCTGTCCGCCGTTCGCAAACGGGACCACAGCTTTTTCACGAAGTGGCCGCGAAGAGGAATGTGCCAATGCTGCGCGGATGATGGCGTCGGCTGCGGCGCGACAAGATGCCGTTATCATGTCGGCGAGCTGGGACAGTTACTTCAGGCGTAATGAAGCGCTGATGGTCGAGCAACTGGAAGAGACCATTCGTTCGCTTGCCCAGTCCGACGTAGAGGTGATTGTGCTGGGCCAGGTGCCCAGAATTGGCAATTTCGACCGTAATTGTTTGTGGAAGAGATTGCGTTTGCCGTTTCTCGATTGCGGAAATCGGTCTGGTGTATCGCGTGCGTCAATTGACAGCATCAACACGGTAGTTGCGCAAGTGGCGCGTCGTGCGGGTGCGAGCTATTTCGATTTCAACGACGCGGTCTGCCGTGACGGGCGATGTTCGTCGTTTATCGGAAGCCAGCTTGTTTATTATGACGACGGCCATATCAGCGGGCATGGATCAATGCTCGTCGGCGAGATCCTGGTGGATGATCCACAGGTGGAGGTCATTTTTGCTCCGCTAGCGCGGTTTACACCACGTGGCTCGGTAATCGTCTGGGAAGAGCTCCAGCCCGTTGATCTGGCTGCAGTGCTGGGAGAAGCCGGCTCTCGTGCCCGGATTCTCAGAGACCATACACGTGACGAATATTTTGTCAGGAGTATTCGTTCCGGCGCAGACCGTGTGCCGCTTCTGCTGGCCGCGGGCGAAGGGCTGGCCCTGCGCGCCGAGCTTCAGCAGGGAAGAGAGCACTCAGAAACTCTGATACGGGTGGAGGTCGCTGATGGTGATGTGCTCCAGCAATATAATATCTATGTGGATCCGCTGACTGGATCGGTCCGGGCGCGCGGGGAGGCGTTTGCCGCACTTCGGTCCTCGATAGGCGAGGATTCACGGGTGTTCGTTGAGGCAATCATTCCGCCGGCGAATGGAGGCGGCAGCGTCCAGATCATGATATTCCCGGCAGCTACACAGCGCGCCGGTGGTGGGAATTCGCGGGAGGCTACTGGCGTGGTGACAGTGCACAGCCTGGATGCCGCCCGTGTTCCGCCGGTACGCCAGGGACAGTAAGAGGCTGGCGGCAGCCCGCTAGAGCACCCCGGCGCGCGAGATGACGACCTTTACGGTCCGCCAGAGAATCCACATGTCGAGGCGCCAGGACCAGTGATCGGTATAGAACTGGTCGTAGCGTGCCTTTCTGCGAGGGGTCAGGCTGTTGCGCCCGCTGATCTGGGCCAGCCCGGTCAGGCACGGCCGGGACAGCTTGCCGTTGGCGAGCAGTCGGCGCTCGAATATTGTGGGGTCGCTAGGCAATAGCGGGCGCGGGCCGATCAGGCTCATCTTGCCGGTCAATACAGGGATCAGCTGGGGCAACTCGTCCAGGCTTGTCCGCCGGAGGAACTGGCCCGGCGGCGTCATGCTGGAGTGCGCATTGGCGAACTGTTCGCGCGGCTGGAGCGGCGATCCTGCCCGCATGGTGCGGAATTTGGGCATGGCAAACGTACCGCCATTCCCGTTATCGCGCGCCGACCAGAAAAGGATCGGCCCCCGGCTAGTCAGCCTTACAAGCAGCGCCGCCGCGAGTAGCAGCGGAAGCATGAAAACCAGAGCCGAACCGGCCATGACCAGATCAAAGAGGCGTTTGCCCATTCCTCCGGTCTGGTGGCCACGACGGGCACGTTCGGGTTTTTCTCGCGGTGCAGGCCCGTGCTGACCGGGCATGCGCGCGCGCACGTTCTGCCGGAGTACCTGCAGGCCGTCTGCATCTCTCCCCAGAAGAGTGCCGCGAATACTCATACCTGTAATCGTTCCTGCCTGCGTCCCGCCGGGACCGTGACACTGGCTGGCGGGGTAGCGCAATGTGAATCGCCCGTCGTGGGAAAAAACACGCTGGCTTTCGGCGCTTTGCGGGCGCCTTGTTGCAATTGCGTAACGGATTGTTAAGCGTGCGGCGTGTTTCAGGGGCGGTGGCTAATGGGCCGTTACGGTCCCGGTGATGATGTCCAGCATCGCGTTGGCCAGGGTCTTGCGGTCATATCGCGGCGCTGCGCGAAGGCATTTTTCGCGGTAGGCCGCCAGCGTTCCGGGAGAGCGGGCGAGCTCTGCGAGACGTGATGCAAGGTCAGCGGCATCCTGCGGCGTGAAGGTCTCGCCGACACCCTCCCGGCGGACGATTTCGGCCGACTCGCCCTCCACCCCGTGCAGAACCGGCAGGCCCATCGCCATACATTCGAACAGCTTTGATGGGATCACGCCGGTGAAGAGCGGGTCACGTTTCAGATGGATGATGGATACATCCAGCAGCGCCCAGTATTGCGGGACGTCTGTTTTGGGCACGCTATCGGCAAAAACCACGTTTTCCAGTCCAAGCTCGCTGGCGCGCTGGCGAAGGGCAGGTTTTCTGGCGCCATCGCCCAAAAGCAGGATGCGGATATGTGCAGTGTCGTCTCGTGCTTGCAACAGGCTGGCTGCCTCCAGCAGTGTTTCCAGCCCGTGTGCCAGCCCGTGTGTGCCGACATAGCCTGCTACAAAGCAGCCCTCCAGCCCCAGTTCCCGCACCAGAGATACAGGCCTTGCAGAGGGACGGAAGTGTGTCAGGTCGGCGCCATTGGTGATGATGGCTATCTTTTCCGGCTCGATGCCGCGCGCGCAAAGCTCTGCTTTGAATGCTTCGGTAAGCGCAATGATACGGGTGGCGCGGCGGTAAAGAAACAATTCTATCGCTTCGAGCGTGGCGAGCACCGGACCCGCCCTGACCGCACCAACGGCCTTGATTGAGGCTGGCCAGAGATCGCGCAGCTCGAATATCCAGGGACGGCGCCGGAAGAGGCTGACCAGAAATGCGGAAATCGCGGTGAAAAATTGCGGCGACGTGCCGATAATGATGTCGACCTTGCGGACACCGAACGACGCGATGAAGGCCGATAGCATGAAGCTCACATAATCGAGCGTGCGCCGGTAACGGCCTTCATTGGCAGTGATATAGGTCCAGACGCGGATAACGGTGATGCCATCCATCTCCTCGGTGCTGTGCAATTTGTTGCGATAGCCGGGAAAGACCTTGCCCCTGGGGAAGTTTGGCGCGCAGGTGATAACGGTCACCTTCGCCCCCAGCCGTACCCACTCGCGCGCGTGCTCATAGGTGCGGCTAGCTGGTGCGTTGACCTCTGGCGGAAAATTGTCGGTGAGAAACAGGATATGCATGGCGCCCTAGTCCGCCCACTGAAGGGTCAGGCGCGCGCGTCCATTCTCAAGCGGAATGACAAGGCAGCGCGAGGCTATTGCGGCGCCAAATTCCGGGTGCCAGCTGGCGGCGGCGATGCGCGGGCGTCCACCCGCAGCCTGCCATTGCACGTGCTTGCCGCCGGGCAGGGTGAGCGTGCCGTGCGCGTCGCCGTCCTGCTGTACTTTCACGTCTGGGTGAAGGTGGAAGACAGCCTCTGCAGGGTTGCCGGCGGGCGCAGAAACCGCGTCCTCAATGGTCAGGCGCCGGGCCTCCAGAGTGAGGGTGCGTGTATGGACCGGCCTGCCCGGCCGGTAGCGGTATCCGTCATGGCTGGCGGTGACGGTCTGGCGGTCCTGGCCCAGCTCCACATGACGGTCTGATATCCGCGCGCGCCGTCCCACCCTGAACCCGCTCCAGACATCAGAGGAGTTTGCGCCAGCGATGTTCACGGTGGAATGCGCCGGCGTGCCACGCTGGTGCTGGCGCTCAGGGCCGGTGCCGTACAGGGAGGTGCCACCGTTCACGATTACACGCTGTCCAGACAGGGATAACTCAAAGCTCAGCGTATCGGCGTGGGCGTGGCCGGGCAGATAGTCCGGGCCGATGGCAGCGAGATCGGCAATGGCTACCGCATCGCCCAGTTCCAGCCGGGCATAGCCGCTGGCTTCCAGGAAGACCGGGCCGGACGAGACCGGTGAGGGGGCAATATTTAGCCGCCGCGCATAGGCCCCCAGCTCGTCATTGTCAGGTGCAATGCCGAAGGCGGCATCATTGAAAAAGCTGATCTGTCCGTCAGGATGCGACATTGCCTGAAGCCAGTGCAGCATAAGCGGGGCGCGGTTCCGCCAGTAATCAGCCTGCGACGCCTGCCCGGGAGCCAGCGCGTCAGAGAAGGCCGCTGCCATGTTTACAAGGTCGAGAACGTCTTCGATGGCCAACGCATGATACATCGGGCTGAGCTCGAACTGGCCGCCATCGGACAGTACCTGCTCGTCAAATTCCCGCGCGAGAATGGAAAAACCTTTCTGGCGCCATTGATCGGCTTCCTGTCCATCAAACCACAACCCGGCGAAGACGAGCGCCTTGGCGTTGGCAAACAAATGATTGCCTAGCAGATGATATTCCAGCCGCCCCGCCAGCCAGCGCGCCTGCGTTGCAAGGCTGTCCACCATACCCGGCAGCGGCGTGTTGCCTACCAGCAGCCATTTGATCCAGTTCACGATGCGAAGCGAAGCGGGATAGGGCTCCCAGCCGGTGCCTTGGCCGGGTGCGTTCTCGATGATCCAGCGCTGGATCAGCGCGCTGTGCCAGTCGGCGCGCTTGCTGGCGTCAGCCGCGTTCAGATCATCGAAATAGTGCAGATTATATCGCCACAGCTTGTCGTGTGCCGGGTCGTCCCAACCCGCCTCATTGAGTGATGCCTGCTCTGACAGGAAGCGGAAACTGGCGGGGCCGGTCATGGAGGCATTGCGCCGTGAAGGCGGTGCCCAGACCCCCGACTGCGCCCTGCCAGGTGGCGGCGGGCGCAGGTCCGGTTGGGGGCGCGTCAACCGGAACCAGACACGGCTGCAGAGCTGACCCGGCTTCAGGTGCCGCAGCGTCTCGAAATAGCGGGTCAGTGTGTGCAGAGACGAAGGGGGCATAATGGCTGGCGCTTCACCCGCTCTTGATGAGTGTTGCAACCAGCAAGACGCGTAGTCCGGAAAACCACGGCGTGGCATTGACCAGACGCTCATAAAGGGTGCCGGCTGCATAAGTCACCGGGAACATGCGCAGGTATTCCGGACGGCCTTCGACCAGTTCTATGTTCTCTACCCGAAATCCTGTGGCGTCGGCGAGGCGCCGTATTTGCGCGCGGGAATTGGCCCTGTAGCGCGTCGGGAAGGTGTCCTCCTGCGAGCGACCGCGCTTCCGATTCACCCATTGATGAAAGCCGTGCGGCGTCAGCCGGGCAATCAATGGCATGTAGTGGTTGCGGTTCGGGGTCTTGAATAGCAATCGCCCGCCGGGCTTCAAGACCCGGCAAATCTCCTTGAATACCTCTTCTGGGTGTTCAAGGTGCTCCATGACATTATCGGCAAAGACAAGGTCGAAGCGCGAGTCGTCGTAAGGAATTGTTCCGGCGTCAGCGAGGCGGCCGTCATCCAGATACGGATTTGTTTCTACACGCGGATCAAGATCAACGCCGCATACACGCTTCGCGATACCGCGAAAGTTCATCATCTCAACGATGCCGGCACCGGCGCCTACATCGAGTATTTCAGCATTCTCTGGCATGGCTGCCAATATGCGCTCACGAAACAGTAGATCGTCCCAGTTCCGCGAGAAGCCGGGGTAAAAAGTCTGATCCATCCAAGTCACGAGGCTCATTCGCTCAGACTCTCAGCGAGTTCGATCGTCACACGGCTGGTTTCAACAGTCTCCGCTGCGGGAATTGGTGTGCCAGTCCCGCCACGCACCTGCTGCAGAAATCGCTGGATAGCGTCATTCACACCCTTGTCCTGTTTCGTGCTGCCCATCTTCGAAAAGCCCGGCCAGCCCCAACCCCTGAGGGTCCGGTAGTTGTCCAGCTGCAGCACGCGACAGGCAGCGAAGGCCTCTATGCGCTCCTTGGGGAAGCTTTTATGGCCGTTGGCCAGATAGTGGATCGAGGCCACAGATCCGTCAGCAAATTCAAGCGTGATGCTGGTCTTGTCACTGCGCACCGGCTGGCCGGGGTGTGCGCCCACACTGATCGCCCGGGCTGACACAATGGGGTGTCCGGCCAGATGCCTTGCCAGATCAATGAAATGGCATGCCTCGCCAATGATGCGCCCGCCACCGACATCAAGATCCTGAGTCCAGTGATCCGGGGGGATGTCGCCCGCATTGACTGTGATGATAAAGCTTTTCGGCTCGGAAACTGTGTCCAGCAGCGCCTTCATTTTCACGATCTGGGGCGCAAAGCGGCGGTTGAAACCGACCATCAGGTGCTGGCCGGGCCGGGCGGCGGCCTCGGCTTCGATCTCGGCCAGCTCGTCCAGCGTCAGGCAGAGCGGCTTCTCGCAGAAGACATGCTTGCCTGCGCGCAAGGCGGCCAGGACCTGCCGGGCGTGAGCGTCATGGCGTGTGGCGATCACGACCGTGTCGATCTGCGGGTCGGCGAATATCTCGTCCGCGTCCGTGACCGCATTGCGAAAACCGAACTTGCGGCCGAAATGCACGGCGCTGACGCCGCCTGCGCTGGCCAGCGTGTGAAGCTCTGCACCGGCCGCCTTGAAGGCCGGGATCAGCACGCGGCTGGCATAATTGCCCGCCCCGAGCACGCCAATCCGGCCCGCCGACGCAGAGGGCTGGCCGCGCGATGCCGCGCCCGGCAGAGCCACGCGGCGTGCCACGGACGCTCCGGCCTTGTCCGCCGGAGCCGGGTAATCCAGCAAGATGCCCAGCGATGGTTCACCCGAGGTCAGCAGGCTCATCGCATTCGCGCCGTCATCAATGTCAAAACGATGGGAGACGAGCGCGCTGGTGTCGATGCTGCCTGCTGCCATCATGTCCAGCACGGCCTCGAAATTGCGCTGCTCGGTCCAGCGCACGAACCCTACCGGATAGTCCTGGCCACCTTGCTCATAGGCCGGGTCATAGCGTCCGGGACCGTAAGAGCAGGAGACCTGGAAGCTGAGCTCCTTCTCGTAGAAATCGGCCCGGCTGAGTTCCAGACCCGTCACGCCGACCAGTACGATCCGTCCGCGCTTGCGGCACATGCGGGCCGCCTGCGAGACGGGCTCATTGCTCTTTGTGGAAGCGGTGATTAGAACCGCATCAACGCCGCGCCCGCGCGAGAAGGACGCCGCGCGGGCCAGCACATCGTCACCCGCGCCGGGATTCACGGTCTCAGCGCCGAACTGCCGGGCGAGCTCCAGGCGTTCGGGCTCAAGGTCGATGCCCATGACACGGCAGCCCTGGGCGCGTAGCATCTGCACGGTGAGAAGCCCGATCAGGCCGAGCCCGGTGACCACCACGCATTCGCCCAGCGTCGGCGAGGCAAGGCGTATGCCCTGCAGGCCGATGGCGGCGAGAACGGTAAAGACCGCACTGTCGTCACTGACGCCGTCGGGAATGCGCGCGCACAGGTTTTGCGGCACGGCGACAATGCCCGCGTGCTGGCCGTTAGAGACCACCCGGTCTCCGGCGGCAAAGCCGGCAGCATGGCTCTCCAGCACTGTGCCTGCATTGCAGTAGCCAAGCGCGAGGGGTTGATCGAGCTTGGACCGGACGGCGTCAAGCGTGGCGGCGAGGCCGTCTGTGCGGACCTTTTCCAGCACCATCTTCACCTTGTCAGGCTGCTGGCGCGCCTTGTCGATCAAATTGCTCTTGCCGAACTCGACCAGCATCCGCTCGGTGCCTGCCGAGACCAGCGTACGCGACGTCTGTACCAGTACCTGACCCTGTCCCGCGCGCGGTGCAGGCACGTCTGCCACTTCGGTAGCGCCGGTTTTGAGAGACTGGAGAAGCTGCTTCACGGCGCGTGTCCTGACTGGTGACATATCAGCTTAAAACAAGAGGATAGACCCATAGCACCATCCCTACGGATTCATAGTACCGAAGGGCCGGATTTGTACTACGCGAACCCGGTTTTCGTACTACGCGACCTCTGACTTCCGGGCGGCTTGGCGTGAATGCGGTTATTGTTGGCGTTCTTGCGGACAGATGCGTCCCCTGTCCAGTGTCCGGAGGGCGAAAATCGACGGCAGGCCCGGGAAATCTGCCAAATCAATCCGGCCGGGACGCGTTTGCGGCGAGAATGGCCGCTTGTCAGATCACAGACAGGGCCGCCATCCATGCAGACCACTTCCAATCTGAGCCTGCCTTTCATCATGCCCGCCCAGGCGCAAAAGCACGTCACGCACAATGATGCGCTTTTGATGCTGGACGCGCTGGTGCAGCTGAGTGTTGCCAGCCGCCAGCTATCGGCGCCCCCGGAAGACCCTGAGGCCGGCGAGCGCCATATCGTGGCCGGCGGCGCCAGCGCGGGCTGGACCGGCGTGCCTGAAGGCCATGTCGCGGCGTTTCAGGACGGGGCCTGGCGGATCTTCGCGCCGCAGACCGGCTGGATGGCCTGGATCGCTGATGAAGGCGAAGCGCTGGTCTTTGACGGTGAGGCCTGGAGCCCGTTTGGCGGCACTGAAATCAACCCGGCTGCAATGGTGGGCGTGAATGCAAGCGCGGACGAGACCAACCGGCTGGCGGTGAAATCGGACGCTGTCCTGCTCAGCCATGACGACGTCACGCCCGGCAATGGCGGCATCCAGCTGAAGCTGAACAAGGCCGCGCCGGGCGATACCGCCTCGGTGATCTACCAGACCGGCTGGTCGGGCCGGGCGGAGTTCGGCACGTCGGGTGATGATGATTTCCATATCAAGGTCAGCGCCAATGGCGACGACTGGCACGAGGCGCTGGTTATCGAGGCGGCCAGCGGCGCCGTCTCCCTGCCACACACCGCGCCCGTGGCCAATAGTTTCAATCTGGTCAAGGATGCGGGCCGCTTCGCAGGCAGCCCTGAACCGCAAAGCGCTACGGTCTCCGCTTTCGAGGCGCCGGCCTATATCCTTCCCGCCAACGGGGCGAGCATCGCGGGCGGCCCGAAATACATCTACAATAACAGCACCTATGGCGGGCCGGACGCTGCATTGGACCCCGATATCGACGCCCTGGTCTCCAAATGGCGCGATGCCGGTTTCCGGCGCTATGGCGTGGAGTTTTTCGCCATGGAGATCACGGCGGGCAGCGGCACGAACACCGCGCGCACGATCGGAGGCGTTTCGCACTATCTGCCCTTTGCTACGCCGCAATTACCGCTGCCACCCGAGCTGACGCTCAATTTCCATGTATTGGTGAAGTCTGGCAGCGTGGGATGTGGCATTCCCGGCAGTTATAACGCGCTGTATCTGGACGGGACGCGCCAAGGCGCGCCAACCCAGATACTGTCCGCCGATGGCTGGCGCCAGATAACGCGCCATTATCGCGTCAATCCGCGCGCTTATGTGGGCTATGACAACATTCTGCACCAGATTTTCGCCACGCCCGGCACTGTGTTCTGGCTCGCGGCATTCACGGCCACACCCGGCCTGATTCCCATGGCGCCAGAGCGCTATTACGGCGTGATCCCTAGCCTTGAGGCCTGGCGGTAGGGGGGAGTTTACTCCAGTCGCGCACGAGGTAGCGCCACTTGGCCGGTTCAACACCTGAAAGTTCCGGGCACGGACGAGCTTCAAAAGTAAAGCCATCAGGAATGCGGTTGGAAAGCGCCCTGATAACCCGGAATGCAGCATCTGCATCGCTTTGAACGTATAAAAACACAAACTCGCCGGGGCGAGTGTGGACAACACAATAGCGTTCCAATCCGCGCCAGTCGGCGTCATGGAGCCCGAAAATGATATTGTTCAGAGGAAACAGTTTACCTTCGTGCGACCTGATAAGTTCCGAAGCCCGGCCAAGCAGCTTTTCGGTCGCTATGACGTCCGTGCCAAAGAAAGGACTGAAGCGCAGAAAAGGCCGTTTGCACAAATCCCCGGTTCGATAAAACCCTTGGCCGCCGAAAGTCGGATTCAGCAAGCTGCGCCCACAGATTTCAAACATTTCTCCGCACGGCAGGAAAGCCAATTCACTATATCCGGGTGCAAATTCATGGGCCCCGTCTCTTTGCAGGAAGGAGAGCGCTACCTGCTCTGACTGGCCATACCAACTGACCGTGCGGGCTCCTAGCGTATCGCGGAACAAGCCCATTTGCTGCGGCGAGCAGGCTTCCGATCCTGCGAGCACCAGCGGGACTTTCGGAAGAGGGGGCAATTCGAGGCGTGAGCAGGTCAGCAGGAATCGCTCGAGGATTGACGGATAGCAGGCGATGGTGGCCGGACGAAATTCACCAAGCGCCTGGTGTTTGGCTTTAATTTCAATGTCTGACCAGCCTGACATCGAGATCATCAGACGATTGGCTATCAGGCGCGTGGGTTGCGATAATCGGGTACCGCGCATGACTGCGAGCCTAGCGGTGTGCCGGAAACCAGCCTTCTCCCACGCAAAATCAAGAAATGCCTGTTCGCGTTGAAGTGCTGACAACGGCTGTTTAAAGACCAGCGGAACGCCGCTAGTGCCTGAAGAGCTGGCATTGCGCCACGGCCAATTGCGCAATTTCAACGAAGCGAACGGGCCGTCACGGCCATATGTCTCCTCCATGGAAACCAGTCGGATCGCTGCGGTTGAGTGGGCTGATGCAATTTTCGCTTTTTGCGAAGAATAAGCCCCGATGCGCTTGATGTGTTCGGCGGCAGTATGCCGGATATATTCCTTCATCGTTGCGAAGCGCCGAAAAGCGCCCTGTTCATGGCTATGGCCGAGGCATCAGATGCGATCTTTTTGCCGAAGGTCAGCGCTCTTTTTCGCATCATTGCCTGCTCATCTGCATCGAGGCGAGCAAGGCTTTCAATAAAATTTACAAATAGATCCGGCCGCTCAAGGGAAATGTCTTTGCCGACGCCGAGAGCTTCGAGATTCCGCCACGGAGTAGAATCGGAAATCAGGACAGGCGTGCCTGCAATGAACGCTTCAACAATGGCATGTCCGTAATTTTCGCCGTGTGTCGGCAGAAAAAACAAGTCATATTTTGAAATTGTAGAAATAACTTCAGAGTGTTTGACTGATCTATGGTACGAAGCGGTAATATTATTTGGCAGAGATGACAATAATTTTTTGCAGTGATTCCAATATAAATGATCATTTATTTCGCCGAAGATGTCGAAAACGACCTTGCATTCTGTTCGGGTCAGCACTGACAATGCAAAATCCAGATTTTTCTTCGGAGATATTCGGGACAAGAAACATATACGGATCGGATCGCTAATCTGGCGCGCTTCAAATTCCGGCAGCTCGACTTCTTGTGAGTGTGAAAGGTTCATCGCAATGCGGGCTTCAAGCTTCGTCGAATTCAACGCTTTGAATATGTCTGCGCGTTCAAGCTCGGTTGACGCATGCCAAGTCAGGTGCTTGTGAATACCAGCGAGGCGTGAGCCGATAATAAATCCAGATTTCTTGATGGACTTCAGCCTCATTGCGCCGGCCGAAAACTCGCCTCGAGGAGCTAAAACGCAGCGTGCTTTAGGGGTAAGTCCCAAACGCCGCGCGAGAAGGGGGAGCGTGGTAAATTTCGGATCAAAGAAGCTGTTCAGATAAAGCGTATCGTGCGGTGTGTGGCGCAGAATATCTACGATACAGGCGAGACCGTTGGCGCCCGGGGGCAAGTATGAAACCTGGGCCTTGCCAAGCGGAGCCCAGTTACCCGGCGTTGGGATGTTTGGGTACGCCTCGGTGTCGGTAGAGTCCCGATCTGATGTCACGATACGGAAGTCAAACTCGTCACCGAGGGCTTCAACCAGGTTGGCAATGCTTTGAATTGGTCCGCCGGCCTTGTAGCCGGGCAGGTAATACCGAGAAAATACTAGGATTGTCGGCTTGGTTTTTTTGCCGCCAGTGGCGTGCGTTGCATCATGGAGTTTGGCACATGTCATCTTCGGAAAGCCCGCATCGCGAGCCCAACTGCCGTCCATATTGAAACCTGATTTCCAAATGAGCCGAACATTACGCCAGGCTCGACCATGGAAATCACGATAACGAATGCGATCAGCGGGCGAAATTCACGGATCCGCCATACCATTCCCAAACACCAAAAGAAAAGAAAGGCTGCCGGCAGAAACGCCATCAGACCGCCCTCGGACAGGAAGGCGAGCCACGCGTTATGAACTGAAACCACCTGTCCGGTGTAGATGGCCAACCGGCTCTGCTCCACGCCAACGCCAATCAAAGGGCTTTCCGCGAAATTTTCGATCGCATGAATCCACGTGCTAAGTCGGCCCGTGCTCATCGCATCTAGCATGAAAAACCAGTCGGTGTTGGATCGAATATTGAAAAAGCGTTCGGACAGTATGCCGGCGGATACGAGGTAGTCGATTGAAACAACGGGAACCACAGCCATGCCCAGGATCAGCGGGATTCTAAGATGACCGAGTTGCCGTAGATACAGTACAGCCAGCGCGAAGGCCGCCATCGCACCGACTGCTGCTCCACGGCCACCCATTGCCGCCGGAGCAATTACGGCTAGCGCGAGAACGGCGAGGCCCGCCCAGTTGCGGTGACGGCTGATCAGAAGTGAGCCGAGTAAAACGAGTGCCATGCCGGTTCCGGTTCCCCACCCGGTCCTAGCGAAAGTAAATCCCGAATTGGAGACGCTTGCGCGGGCTAGACCCGAGAGCTGGTACTCCCGCAACTGCAGTCCTTCCAAGGGCGGTCGAAAGTCGGGGACAGCGCCGAACTTTGCAAGCAAAGCGTAGGCTGCGGCTACCATCACGAGCCCCAATGGCAAGGGAAGGTATCTTAGCAGGATTGCGGATTGGTCCCGACTCAATGACCGGATCGCCAACACCCATGCCATTGGCGCTAGAAAGGTGAACGCTTGGTAGACAGCGTACTCGCCGGAACCATTCAATTGGAAAGCGCTGAAATTCAGTACTGCCGCAATTATGAACGGAGCAGCAATACCAAACTGTAGGAAGCGGGCACCAGAAACCACAACGGCTAGGGCCACAGCTGTGAAGAATGCCGCATTCTTCACAGCTGTAAGTACCGGAAGCGGCAGGCCCGGAAGCCAATAAATAGGAGCGGTAGCGACCAGCACGCAGGCTGCCATAACGAATAGGCTGAATATCAGTGAGGTACTCGTTCGATCCTGATGGTCAAACTGCCCTTGAAGTGTGTATACGGCCATGAGGGCGCCTACTCGCTATCTGTTGTTTTGCACGGGCCGGTCACGCATTGCGTATTTGATCGCGTTCAAGATGCGGTCCCGCATGGCCTCTGCCGTCAGCGAAGTTTTATACAGTGCGAGTCCGGTTCGGCCCATGCCCCGTGCCGCTTGTGGCTGCTGTGCGAATTCCAGCAGGATCCGCGCCAATTCCTCAACCGTGCGGTACGTCCGGCCAGTGTAATGATCGACAACGCACTCGTATTCTGGTGCCTGCACGATGTCTGACCGCGCCACCACCGGAACACCGTGGCCCAACGCTTGGGGTGCGCTCAAGCCAACATGGCCTGTGACGAAGGCAATGGCTTCGGCGAACAGTTCGGCTATCGCAGTCTCATCGCGTATCTCGCCTTGAAACTCCACGAGATCTGCAACGCCGAGTTTTTGAGCAACGGGCCGATAAGCGGCTTCAACTCCTGGGCCGGCGAGTACGATCCTGATGTGGTCGGGCAGTTCGTCGCGAATGATGGAGACGGCCGTCAAGACGGCATCAATCCTCTTTAGCGGGCGTGGCGTTCCGATGTTCAGAAAGCTTCGCCGCGGGCGTTCTGGAGCGTTGCCGACCTCAACGGTGTTGCCCGTGAAGAATACCTTTTCGCCTGGTACGCCAGTCTTGATCAGCTGCTGGGCATTGGCTTGGGTGTAGACGAGCGTAGCCGCTGTGCGTTTATGGAACGCGCGTCGAACAATAGCAGTAAATAGGCTCGCCCCGTATCCTTGAGCAAACAAAATAGTTCTTCGGGGGTATGCGAGGGCATAATAATAGCTGTTCAGATTGCGTCCGTCGAAGCCGGTGATGATCACGTCGTAATCAGCCAGTTTCACAGGGAACCGGTTATACATGAACGGTCCTAGTTTCAGCAGACGTCCGCGGATTGTGTTGAAGCGGACATTCTCTATACGGCCCAGGTCGGCGAATGACGCGACATCGAGATCCACCTGCTCGGCGAGCAGGTTGAAGACCGGCACGCGGTAACTGGCGAGCCGATTCATTTGCAATAATACGCGAGGCCGGGTCTCACCCATCAGATTGGTCCCATTTTAAGTTTCAGGCGTTGCTGCAGCATGATGGATGTGGCAGCGGCCCAGCTGCTTATTGCCAGTGCCGAGGCGATTGCGACGCCGGTGCTGCCCAGTTGTGCGCCCAGAACCGGGCCGAGGGCGAGCAGTATCACAACGCTTGCGCCCTGCATAAGGGCCAACAAAGTCGTTCGGCCTGATAGATTGGCGATATTCGTCACCGAGCCGAACCAGGCATTCACAAAGCGGCCCGCACACAGGATCAGCGCCAGGCCCCACGCTTGCCTGCCAGCCTCTCCAAAGGCCAGTTCGAACAGGAACGGCCCCGTGAGCAGCGGCGCGAAGGCCAGCGCGTAAAACCCCAGCGCCAGCCGGGAGGAGGAACGCGCCAGCCGCTGCAGGGTGGGCAGGTCGCTTTTCGCGTGGGCTATCGCAATCTGCGGGCCGTAGATCAGGTTGGCGAAGATCACGCCTGTCGTCAGCAGCATGGCGTATTGCAGGGCGGCCTTGTAGGCGGGCACCGCTTCCACCGACACTACGTGGGACACGATGAGAATGTCGAACGTCGTCAGGGCGGTTGATACCAGCCCGTAGGCCACAAGTGGTCCGTAAGCCTTGAAATAGGGCCGGTAGGCGGCCAGTCCCGCCAGAGCAAAGCGCGCCGAGCGCCAGGGTCCCATCGCCGCCAGTACCGCACAGACGGTCAGCAGGACGAGGCCATAAGCGGCGCTCAGCGCGGGGAAGGCCGCTGCGCCTGTCAGCCATAGCGTGATCGCGGCCAGCGCCAGACCGGCGGGGCGCAGGATGTTCTCAGGCACAATGGCTGCAATCACCTTGTCGTTCACACGCGCCAGCCCGCCGAGGAAGGCCATGGCGCCTGTAAGCCCCGCAGCCGCAGCAAAAATCCAGGCTTCGCCCGGGACAAGCGCGCCAGCTCGCATTACCAGCGGGTGGGCCAGTAATACGATGCCCGTGACGAGCCCGATCGCGCCGCCGCCAAACAGGATAAGCCGGCCCAGCGCCTCGCGGTCGCCATCGGTCCGGTGCACCGGGCCAAAACGGATCGCCAGCGTGAGTAGGGGGCCGAGCGCGGCTCCGGCCACGAATTGGGCCATAGCGAGGAAGACGAAGAACTCGCCGGCCGCGTTTGCCGGGAACAGACGCACAATGGCCATTACCGAGATCAGGCTGCCAAGTGCAGCGAGCACGCGCAGCACTGTCAGGCCGGCAATCTTCATCGCCTTCGGCCCCGATGCGAGGCGCAGGACGCGGGCGCGCAGGCCGGGCCCGGGCGGCGTTTGCGGGCCGGGTATGTTGCCAGGATCGTCCATAATTCCCCATGCGGCCGGATGACTGCCAGCGTGTGCAGATGCACGCCCGGTGCCAGCCGCTGCCCGCCGGGACGGTTTGCCCGAAAGGGCGTCATGTCAAGGCTCCAGTGCCCGGATCATCACGGTTTCGCGCCCGGCGGCTGCGATTGTAGTGCGCTGCAGCACAGGGTCCGGCGCGCGCGTTGCGGTAGCATGGCGTGCAGCCTATACATCACACCATGTTCGACCGGCTCAAACCCTTCTTCATGCCGCAGGCGCGCGCAAAGGCCCGGCCCGCCGGCCTGGCGCCGGGCGTGCGGCTCTACGCGGTGGGCGATGTGCACGGGCAGGACGACCTTCTCGACCGGATGCTGGCGCGTATCCGCCATGACACGCTGGCAGCAGACGGTCTTGTCAGCGCCACGCTGATCATGCTGGGCGATTATGTCGACCGGGGTCATGGCTCGGCGCGTGTGATCGAGCGGCTGTCCACCCTGACGGACATGCCATTTGATGTGCGCTTCCTGAAGGGCAATCATGAACAGGCTATGCTGGACTTTCTTGCCGATCCGGCGGCCGGGCCGGTCTGGGTGCAATATGGCGGCGGGGAGACGATGGCGGGCTATGGCGTCAAACCGCCCGCCGCACAGGCCGGCCCGCAGGCCTGGCGGGAGGCCCAAGAGGCGCTTGCGCGCGCCATCCCTGACCATCACAGGGCGTTTCTCGACGGGCTTGAACCCTATGTCGTCGAGGCGCCCTACATGTTTGTTCATGCAGGCGTGGACCCGGCAAAGCCGCTGGCCCAGCAAAGCGAGCAGGATTTTTACTGGATCCGGGAGAAATTCCTCTACTCGCCCCGGCGCTTCGAGTACGTCGTGGTCCATGGCCATACGCCCGAGCAGGATTACTTTCACGATGACCGACGTATCGGAATTGATACCGGGGCTTACCTCACCGGTGTGCTGACGGCTGTCAGGCTGGAGGGGCAGGCTGTATCTTTCTTGCAAACGCGGCGGGGAGAACGCTAAATCTCGAATGTGTGTGTTGGCTTTGCCGCGAAAACGGGCATGCTGGCATCCGAAGCGTCCTTGAGGGAACACCTATGTATCGTCTTTTGTGCGTGCTGGTTCTGGCGTTTTCCAATGTCGCCTGCGCGACATCGGGATCGTCTGCCGAGATTGTTGATACCGCTACGGGCGCGGAAATTGTCCTGGCTGATCCGTCCGAAGAACAGCGCGAGCCGGGCGATTACCGTCTGGGGTCGGGAGATCGCTTGCGCCTGATTGTGTTCGGCGAGGATACGCTCTCCGGGGAATACACGGTGGATGGCAGTGGCACTGTGTCCCTGCCGCTGATCGGCGAAGTCCGCGCAGGCGGTCTCACCTTGCGCGAGTTTCAGCGCGCGGTGGAGGCGTCGTTGCGCGAAGGCTATCTCAACGACCCGCGTGTCAGCGCCGAGGTGATGAATTTCCGGCCCTTCTACATCATGGGCGAAGTGCGTGAGCCGGGTGAGTATCCGTTCACGTCCGGCCTCACCGTTGTAAACGCTGTCGCCACGGCGGGTGGTTTTACCTATCGCGCCAATACCCGCCGGATTTTCATCAAGCGTGCCGGCGCTGCGCTTGAGGTGGAATATCCGCTGACCGTAAACACGCCGGTTCAGCCCGGCGATACGATCCGGATCGCGGAACGCTTCTTCTAGAGCGGCCTCGAACGGCATGCCAGAGAGCGTCAGGGCGTATGTGCGGCTGTTGTTTCCCGCCGGTCTATGTCTGGCGTTGCTTGCCGGGGCGGCACTCTATTTCGGGGCCGACATACCCGCAGCCAAGGCAATTTTTTCCTGCGCATTGATCACGCTGGCGGCGCTGGCCGCCCTCTTCAGCCGTACTTTCCGCCCGCCTGCAGCCGTCTGGACAGGGCTGGCTGTGCTGTCCGGTTTTGCTCTCGTCCAGGCGTTGATGGGCTGGATGGATACTGCCGCGCCCGAGTTCGCGGCGCTGGCGGCGGGCGGCGCGGTGTGGTTACTGGCAAGGGGGAGTTCCCTGGAGCCTGATACCGGCGTGCGTCTCTGGCGGGCAAGTCTCGCGGCCGGGCTTCTTATTGCGGTCTGGGCGTTTTTGGATTTCACCCTTGAGCCCCGGGCCGGTTCGGCTGCGCGTCTGTCTGCAGGCTTTCTCTCGGCCAACACAGCAGCGACTTTTTTCGGCATGATCGCGCTGATGGGGCTAGCTGAATTGCTGGGCCGGATCCGGCGCGGATTTGGCACCATGGCCGCATTCAACCGTCACGCTATGGGTCTTGGCCTGTCACTGGTGTGCGTTGTCCTGCCCGCGACCTGCCTCGTGCTGACAGCATCGCGCGCGGGAATCCTGTTCGGAGCCCTGAGCGCGTTTGCGCTGGTCGGCTGGCACGTGCTGGCGTGGACCCGGCAGGGCGGGGCCAGTCAGCGCAGTGCCGGGCTGGGTGTGGCCGGGCTGATTGCGGCTCTGGTGATTGGCGGCCTTGTCTGGACTGTGTCGGGCGAGATGGCCGTTTCCCGCTTCGGGCGGAGCATGGGCGAGAATGCCAGGGCCGAGATGTTTGCAGCCTACTGGGATGCGGTCTCGCTGGCCCCGTGGCTGGGGCATGGTCTGGGCAGTTTCGTCTTCACTAATGATCTGATCACGACCAGTCAGACCATCGACTCGCTGGGCGCCACCCACGCCGCACACAATGTTTTCCTGCAATGGCTGCTGCAGGCCGGCTGGAGCGGCGCGATTGCCATGTGGGCCGCGGCGGCGTGGCTGGTCGCGCAGGTTGCGCGGGGATTCAGCCATCGCCGGCGCCAGCGCGGGTATTTACGGGCCGTGATCTGTATTTCGGCTTTCGTGATCCTGCACGGCCTGACCGATTTCGGCCTGGAAGTGCCCGGCGTCATGTGGTGGTGGGCGTGGGTTCTTGGTATCGGCGCAGGCATGGCCGCTGCCGGGCAGGGCGCACGCAAACGTCAATACAGCGCACCCGGCCGGCTGGAATTGCCCTCACGGCTTGCCTTTGTGCTGGCGATGTTCGCAGTGGCCGGGCTGGTGGGCTGGCAAGGCCATCTGCGCGTCGAAGCCAATCTGGCCCATACCCTGTCGCCTGAAGCGCTGACCGCTATTGCGCAAAGGAATAGTCTGCCGCCTTCGGCCTATCTGCGCGACGCCTACGCCGCGCGCGCCATCGACAGCGATATCGCTGATCTGGATTTTGCAGGACGGGCTAGCCGGGCGGCCATCGAACGCGAACCGCGGCTGGTGGCGGCCTGGAACCGGCTGGTCTGGCTCGATCTGGCGCAGAATGGGCGTTTGACTGAAAACGGCCAGGATGCATTGGCGCAAAGCCTATATCTCAACCCGTATGGCGATCAGGATATTATGCGCTGGCGTCTGCAAATCGCTGCTGCGGCCTGGGACGATCTCGGCGAACTGAACCGGCGCGAAATTCGCTCCCAGCTTCATGCGGCCGCTGCCGAAGACCGGCGTTGGCTCCAGCGATTGGCGCAAGAGGCAGGCGGCCCCTTCCAGACGGAAGCCGAACTCGCCCTCGAACGCACGCGGTAGGGCCTGCCCGCCGGCTAATCCAGCCCCCAATTCGTGGTAAACGAAAGCCTGCGCTTTATCAGAGCGTAGACGGCTTGTTATGCTTAACTTCAATTAACTATAATAAACACTACAATATACGATATCTTAACTATAATAAATAGCCGCAAATTAAATCCCATTACTGAAGATCGCCCTCCAATAACAAAACGGAGGGGTGGTCATGATCGGGATGGTCTCCAGACGCGCGGCAGGGTTCTTGCGAGGCGCAGGCGCGGCTCTGGTATGCATGGCGGGCCTCGCGGCCTGCGCGACCACGCCGCCATCATCCAGCCATATGCCGCAGGGCGGCGTTACCATGCCGCCGCCGGGCCTGCTCGATCTTTGCCGCCGGTCGCCCGACGTGTGTGACCAGGTGCATGGCGCCGAGCCTGTATTCGCTTTTGCCTCGCTTGAGGGGGCCGAGCCGAGCCTGGTGGTGGAGGCGGACGCCGAGGCCACCGGTGCCAACCCGCCGGAAACGCCCATCTTTGCCGAAACGGCGAAGATGGGCGTCCCCCAAATGGATCTGTTGGACCTTGATATGGGTGAAGAGGAAGCGTTGGCTGCTATCGAGGAAGGTGAGCCGGACGGGAAACCGGCCGGGACTTCCGGTGAGGACGCCGCGCCGTCCCCCTCCATGGCGCTTCCTCTGGCAGCAGATCCCGAACTGTTCGCGCTTCTGAACCGGGTCAACCAGTCTATCAACCAGTCGATCCGTCCGCGCGATGATATCGATCAGTATGGTGTTGAGGAGTTCTGGACCTTGCCGCTGACCCGTGCAGTGGATGGCCAGGCCAGCAGCGCGCAGGGTGATTGCGAGGACTATGCGCTGGAGAAGCGCCGGGCGCTTGTCGCAGCCGGCGTGCCGCCCGAAGCGCTGTTTCTTGCGGTCGGACATTCCGTTGCGACAGGGCGCCACGCCGTGCTGATGGTGCGCACTGATCAGGGCGATTATGTACTCGACAATATGACGCCCTACATCTTGCCCTGGGCGCAGACGGGTTATGTCTGGCTGTCGCGCCAGTCTCCGGGCAACATGCTGTCCTGGCAGAACATGGCCGGTCTTGTGTCCTAGCCGGGACGGCGGCCACCCCGGGGAGCCTGTTGGGCTAGGGCGGCTGGCCCCGGTCGGGGAATTTGAACCTGGCGGTCAGATAGCTCCCTCCCGCATTCCCGAAGTCATGCCCTGTCTTTGACTGCACCCAGGAAAATACGGCCTGTATCAGGCAAATAGCATGAAAAGGCTCTCGTTTCGCGTAGGGCCGGGCCCATCATCGCCGTGCGTCAAGCGCTCGCAGACATTGAATTCTGAGAGTTACTGTCAGGATTACGAAAAATTTAAATCTGGCCTGTTTTCACCTTTACGCTGCCTTGAGCGCGTTATAGCGTTCTGGTCGCTAGAGGGACGCTTTCAGGCCGGGGCGGGGAGCCGAGTCGGCCAGTAATGGAGATCACAACAATGCTTCGTACTGCTGCAACCGCCTTTATCGGCGTGGCAATCCTGGCTTCGGCCGCCCTTGCCCAGGACTATCGCCTGAACCCCATTTATCAGAACATTTCGCTCAGCGGCGGCTTCACGCCGGATCCATACGTCATCAACCTGCAATCGGGCGGGGTGAACAACACCGCACAAACGCTGGGCGGCAGCTGCCGCGGCTATGTCGCGACGGCACCTGATGTGCGCCTGAACTTCCGCGCGGGCAGCCTTCCGCTGATCATTTCCGTCAATTCGGGTTCTGATACGACGCTGGTGATCAACGGCCCCGATGGCCGCTGGTACTGCAATGACGATGGCGGCAACGGGCTTAACCCTTCGGTTCGCTGGAATAGCCCGATGTCTGGCCAGTACGACATCTGGGTTGGCACGTACGGGTCGAGCGGCAACGCCAACGCCCAGCTGCATATTTCCGAGCTCTACAGCCAGTAACGCCGGCGATTTTTTGATTGTGTCTTGCCGCCCGGAGGGTCACCCTCCGGGCGGTTTGCGTTTCAGGAGAGAGCGCCATGGATTTGTCGTTGACCGGCCTGTTTCTGGCGGCCGGGCTGGCGTTCGGCCCGCACGCGGTCGATCTGGCTGAAATCGGGAACTACCAACGAGAGGCCTTCAGCCGCGATGTCACGCGCTGCGACGAGCTGGCCTCCCACCCCGATGACCCCGAACGGGTCAGTCAGGGCATTCCCCAGAGCAGCGTCGATATCGACGCGGCGCTTGCCGCCTGTCACGAAGCGGTTGCAGCCGACCCCGCCAATCCGCGTCTGAATTACCAGCTGGCCCGCGTTCACGGTTACGCCGGCCAGCACAGCGAGGGGGATGAGTATCGGTCAGCGGCGTTACGGGCGGGCTACCCCCAGTCACTGTTCGTGATCGGCTATATCCGCATCACCGGCTGGGATGGGCGGCCGGCCGACGCATGCTATGGCGGTGAACTGGTCCGGCGCTCAGCCCGGGCGGGCCGCCAGGCAGGCCTTATCGGGTTTCCCCATTACGTCCTGAGCGGCGCGTTCGAGGATTGCCCGCCTGACGCACCGCATATCGACACCGGCGAGATGGCCGGCTTTCTCGAACGGGCGCGCAGCCAGACGGGCGATTTCTACCAACTCGCGCTGATTGAACAATTGGAAGCCCGGCTGGCAGAGCAGGCCGAATAATCCGCAGATCACATGCCCTTGCCGGGATTGGGCAGGGCGTACTTGCACAGCTCGTCGACAATATACGTGTAGGCGTCCTCGACACTGTCGGTGCGGTAGATCAGGTCCAGATCGGCGTGATTGATGGCCCCGAAATCGGCCAGCGCCTCCAGATTGAGCACCTTGTCCCAGTATTCTGACCCGAACAGCACCACGGGCAGGCGCTTTTTCATCTTGCGGGTCTGTAACAGTGTCAGCGTCTCAAACAGCTCGTCCAGCGTACCGAACCCGCCTGGCATCAGCACCAGCGCCTTGGCCGGGTAGAGGAACCAGAATTTGCGGGTGAAGAAATAGTGGAACTCGAAATTGAGCTCCGCCGTGACGTAAGGGTTATTCTGCTCTTCCTTGGGCAGGGTAATGCCCAGCCCGATGGTTTCCCCGCCCGCATCGCGCGCGCCACGATTTGCCGCTTCCATGATGCCCGGACCTGCGCCTGTGCAGATCACGAAACGGCGCCCATGGCAGTCTTCGAGGTTGAGCGACCACTCCGTCAGGCGCCGGGCCAGCTCGCGTGCCGCTTCGTAATATTGCGACATGAAGACGCCACGTTCGGCTGGCGCGGTGTCAGTGCCCGCCTTGCGGGCCGCCTCCAGCGCGGCGTCGGCATCGTCCTTGGCGGGGATGCGCGCCGAGCCGAAGAACAAGATCGTGTCATCGACCTTGTGAGCTTCGAACTGCTTTTTCGGATAGAGATATTCGGCCAGAATGCGCAGCGGGCGTGCATCCGGTGACCCCATGAAGTCGGGGTTGTTGTATGCCTCCACCGGGTCGCCCGGCAGGGTTTCGCTGACAAACTCGGTCTTCTTCATCGGTATCCAGCCTTCTTGCGGATACCGATACCAGCACACGCGCACGGCGGCGCGAAAGGGGTTTGTCAGCCCTTTACCCGTTCCAGCGACGCCAGGATCAGCTCTTCTGCGCGGGCCTTGTCGGCCCAGCCGGTGATCTTCACCCATTTGTTGGGCTCCAGATCCTTGTAGTGCTCGAAGAAGTGGGTGATGCGCATGATCTGCGCCTTGGTGACGTCGGTGTACTCGATGATATCGTCGTAGAGCGGTGTCAGCTTGGGATGCGGGCAGGCGAGGATTTTCTCGTCCATCCCGCTTTCATCTTCCATCATCAGCACGCCAATAGGGCGCGCGCGGACCACACAGCCGGGCACCAGCGTGGTCTGGCCCAGCACCATCACGTCAATGGGGTCGCCGTCCTCGGACAGGGTGTGCGGCATAAAGCCGTAATTGCACGGATAGCGCATCGGCGTGTGCAGGAAGCGGTCCACAAAGACAGTGCCGGAGGCCTTGTCCATCTCGTATTTGACCGGCTCGCCGCCTACGGGAACCTCAATGATCACGTTGATATCGGACGGCGGATTCTCGCCGGCAGAAATCTTGTCGATGCGCATGGGAGAAGGCCTTCTGTCCGTAAATCGACGCTGCGGTGGCTCGGGTTTCGGGCGGTGTGATAACGGCTTGAGCGCGCGAGGCAAGCCGTCTTTTGCACTGCACAATAAAGCCGGTGCGCTCGCCTGCATGAGCGATTGCGCGCCGGGCGCGCCTTGGCTAGCTTGGCAGACATGAAAACAGCACGCTTCATCCTGTCCGCCGCGCCTTTCCTGGCGCTTGCCCTTTTCGCCACGGCGTTCGCCCAGACCGATCCGTCCGCGCCTGATGCGGTGGTCGAATATGGCGGGCCAGACCCGGTCATTATCGAGACCACGCAAGGCCCGGTGGAGTTCATCGCCGAGATTGCCGACACCGAAGCGTCGCGCACCCGCGGGATGATGTATCGCGAATCGATGGAGCCGGACGCGGCGATGCTGTTCGACTTCGAAATTGTGCGTCCGGTTTCCATCTGGATGGCCAATACGATGATCCCGCTGGACATTCTCTTCATTCGCGAGGATGGCACGATCGCCAAGATCGTCGCCAATGCGCAGCCCTATTCGCGCCGCTCCATGCCGTCTGACTTCCCGGTTCTGGCCGTGCTCGAGATTGTCGGCGGGCGCGCCGCCGAGACGGGCATTGCGCCCGGCGATCTGGTGCGCCACTCCCTGTTTGGCACCGAGGTGACCGAGGACACGCAGGCGCCTGAGGCTGACGCGGACGCTGAGGAAACGGACGCGCAATCGGACGATGACGCCGCCGGGGACGCGGCGGACGAGACCGGCGAGGCCGCTACGGAGTAGGGCGCGTCCCGGCCTTGCCTAGCCGCACGGCTTTGCCTAAACGATGCACACGAAATTCGGGGCGTAGCGCAGCCTGGTAGCGCATCTGCTTTGGGAGCAGAGGGTCGCAAGTTCGAATCTTGCCGCCCCGACCAGCATTGGATGACGGCCGGGTCCCAAGCCGGCCGAGCGAGGAAAGAGGCAGGGATGTTTGCACGTATCTATCAGCCTTCGCGAAATGCCATGCAGTCCGGCCGTGCCCGGACAAAGGCCTGGGTGCTGGAGTTCGAACCGGCACAGGCCAAGCGGCCAGATCCGCTGATGGGCTGGGCGGGATCGGGTGATACACGCCGTCAGGTGCATCTGTCCTTCGACACGCGCGATGAGGCGGTGGCCTACGCCAAGCGCTACGGAATTGCCTTCCAGGTCCGCGAGGCACGCGAGACCACGCGGCGCATCAAATCCTACGCGTCCAACTTTGCCGCCGACCGCAAGGAGCCCTGGTCGCACTGACCGCGGTCTTGCTGCAGTCTCCGGCAGACATGATTGACCCCGTAGCTCAGCTGGATAGAGCGCTCGCCTTCTAAGCGAATGGTCGCAGGTTCGAATCCTGCCGGGGTCGCCATTGTTCAAAATGTTTCAGCCTGGCGCGCTGCCGGCCTTGGCCCGCTGGCTCTTCCAAGCTTTGCGAAGCTTCTTGGAGAAACGGTAACCCTTGAATTTGTCATGCCACGTCTGCACCCAGTCAGCGTGTGGCGACAAGAGGGAGAGCTGCTCCACCACGACATCATGATAATGCTGGGACGCGGGCTTTCCGTGGATACTGTAACCTGTCCAGCCGCCAAGATCGAATTTTGGCATTAAAAGCCGCGCCGCTTCGAGGCCTTTTTCTGCCAATGTTCTTATGTGGTTGCGTCCCGTTCGGTCTGCCAGGTCAAACAGGCCAATCACCGCAAACAGGTGGCCATTGAGAATCTTTGGCCGCTCATTTTCGGGGTGCGCGAACTTTTCAAACCATATCGCGCTGGGATCGAGATGTTCAGCAATACCCCCATTGTCCACTGGCACCTCCAGCGCTTGGAGAAGGGGCTCGAAGAGATCCGTTCTGCCTGCTCGCTCAAGGAGCTGTAAGCCAACTACCTGGGAGTGCCCGGATATCCAGTGGGGCGGTGTCCGAAACGACATCGGGTAGGGATATTCCCACGCCAGAAACCCTTGTCGTGATGAGACATTGTGTTCCAACCAGTTGGCGCACGCGAGGACAACGCGCTCTGCCGCTGTTGTGTTGGAAGGGTCATTCTCAGGGTTTTTCAGGACCCGGTGCCATCGCCCGCTGATCAGTACCTCTTTCTCGTCCGGTGCACGCAGATATCTGTTCCACGCCCTCAAGCCATTCTCTGCAACATACAGCGAGCTAACTTGTGTGCCGATAGTTTTGTCGTCGTACTGGCCATAATGGCTGTACGGAATGCCGGACTGGTCGGTCTGGATAAAGAAGGTCATTTCGGGACATTGAAGGCTTGCGTTTTGCTGTCAAGGCTGGGCCAGCGTCAGCTAGCTTGCCCCGCACCCCGCTCCCTCAAATCACGCGCCATTACGCCGGAGGCGAGCATTAGGCTGAGCGCGCTGGCGGCGAAGAACCACAGGCCGGGCTGGCTGGCAGCGGTGGACAGCGCCTCGTTCGACCAGATCACGATGGCCAGCGCGACGACCACCACATCGGTGAAGGACCATTTGCCCAAGAGCTCGATCCAGCGCATGGCCACCGGACTGACGCGCGAGGGTGCCATCCGGTGGATGGTTATAAGCATGGAGACCTTCAAGAGCGGCGTGCCGAGCGAGAAGGTCGCGATCAGGAGCGCCAGCACAGGCTCGCGCGCGCCGATCAGGGCGGCAATCGTGTCGAGGATGGAATAGCTGACCTTGAAGACGAGAAGGCTCTGCGCCTCGAACAGGGGCAGCATGATGCCAGGCGGGAAGAGAACGACGCCAAGGATCAGGAAGGCGCGGGCCAGCGCGCCGCCCGTGCCGTGAGGCTCATCCCTAATCTGAAGATCGTCCTGCCCGCTCATGGTTAACAGCGTCCGGGGAGATTGTGGCGGAACGGGGGCGATTTTCCTTGATGCTCCGGGGCATCCGCCCCGTCGCTCTTCGCATGAGCTCGGGCGCGCGGTCGCGCTTGTGGGCCGCAACGCGGCCCGAGAGGGCTCATAGGTCCGCAGCCAATCCCATCCATCGTCATTCCCGCGCAGGCGGGAATCCAGAAAGGCATGTCATCGGCATGGGCCAATTATCTCTGGGCTCCCGCCTGCGCGGGAGCGACGAGGGAGGGCTGGCAGCGCTAATACCCCGAGAGCTTGGCCACCTGGCCTGCGCCCCAGGCATCATCGCCGAGGAACTCGCCAGCGGCCTGCGCGCGCTTGTAATACAGGCCGATATCGTACTCGTCCGTCATGCCGACTCCGCCAAACATCTGGATGCCTTCTGATGTGGCAAAGCGGGAAACGGCGGTTGCCTTGGCTTTGGCGGCAGCGGCCCAGATCGGGGCCTGAGAGGGGGTTTCATCGAGCGTGCGCAGGGCCTTGAGCACGATGGAGCGCGCCATCTCGATCTCCGAGAGCAAGTGCGCGGCGCGGTGTTGCAACCCTTGAAAGCTCGCGATGGGCACGCCGAACTGTTCGCGTTCCTTGATGTAATCAATGGTGACATCGAAGGCCTGTTCGGCCACGCCCAGGCTCTCGGCGGCCACGCAGGCCCGGCCCACATCGAGAACGTGCCTTATCGCGCCAGCTGTGTCTTCGGCGGCATCCAGCAGGGCGTCGCCGTCCAGCTGGACATTGTCGAATGTGAAGTCTGCGGGCAGATGGCTGTCGACGGTGCGGCGGGCGGTGCGGCTGACGCCTTTGTGATGGCAATCGACCAGCACCAGGCAGGGCGCACCATCATCATTGCGCGCTACTACGATGATGGCGTCAGCGGCAGCACCATTGGCGACAAAACGCTTGGTGCCGTTGAGAACGAGACCATTGCCCTGTTTCTTCGCTGTCGTCGCGATGTGTTCGGGGTTGTGCCGGGCGCGTTCGTCCACAGCAAAACCGATCACGGTTTCTCCCGCGACGATTTTCGGCAGCCAGGCCGATTTTTGAGCTTCGCTGCCCGCCACGCGCAAGGCGGTCGCGGCCAGCACGGCTGTGGACAGGAAAGGCGAGGGGGTCAGGGTGCGGCCCATCTCCTGCAGCAGCAGGCCGGCAGCGGAGACGCCCAGATCGACGCCGCCATGATCCTCTTCCACCAGCACGCCGGTCCAGCCCATTTCGGCCATCGCGGCCCAAAGTTCGCGCGAGAAGCCGTCGGCATTGTTTTCGTCGCGCAGTTTGCGGAATGCCGTGACAGGCGCGGTTTCGGACAGGAAGCTGCGCGCGCTGTCACGCAGCATCTGTTCTTCGTCGTTCAGTACAAAGCTCATGAGTTTTAATGCCTTATTGAAAATCAGGTGCCGGGAAGCTCAAGCACGCGCTTGGCGACGATATTGAGCTGGATCTCGCTGGTGCCGCCTTCGATGGAGTTGGCGCGGCTGCGCAGCCAGGACCGGGCGGCCTCGCCGTCTTCTTCCTTCTCGCCTTCCCACAACAGGCCGTCCGAGCCGAGCGCGGACATGTTCAGCTCGTGGCGGCGCTTGTTCAGCTCGGTGCCGACATATTTCAGGATAGAGGCTTTCGCGCCTACTCCTTCGCCCTTGTCGGCCTCGTCCTTGACCCGGCGCAGCGTGGCTTCAAACGCCAGCGCGTCGATGGTCAGGCGGGCGACATCGCCGCGCAGGATCGGATCGGCGATCTGGCCCTTCTCGTCGACTTCGCCTGCCAGATGCGCTGCCCCTACCGGGTTCAGCCCGCCTGAGACGGCGTCGGATACGATGCCGGCGCGTTCGTGGCTCAGAAGATATTTTGCAATCTCCCAGCCCTGTCCGGGCCGGCCTACCACGTTGGACACCTTGGCGCGCGCATCGTCGAAGAAGGTCTCGCAGAAGGGCGATTTACCCGAGATCAGCTTGATCGGCTTGGTGGAGACGCCGGGCGTATCCATGTCGATCAGGATAAAGGAGATGCCCAGATGTTTCGGCGCGTCGGCTTCGGTGCGCACCAGCGCAAAAATCCAGTCGGACTTGTCGGCGTAGGAGGTCCACACTTTCTGGCCGTTGACGATATACTCATCGCCGTCCAGCACGCCCTTGGTGCGAAGGCTGGCGAGGTCTGAACCGGCACCCGGCTCTGAATAGCCCTGACACCAGCGGATCTCGCCGCGCGCGATTTTTGGCAGGTGCTCACGCTTTTGCTCTTCGGTGCCGTATTTCAGAAGGGCCGGGCCAAGCATCCAGATGCCGAAGGAGTCCAGCGGAGAGCGCGCTTTCATCGCCTTCATTTCTTCCTTGAGGATGAAGGCCTCTTCCTTGGACAGTCCGCCGCCGCCATATTCTTTCGGCCATGTAGGCACGGTCCAGCCGCGCTCCGCCATGCGCTCCAGCCAGATGCGCTGGTCATCACTGGCAAAGGTCCAATTGCGTCCGCCCCAGCAGATATCGGCTTCGCCCTTGGCGGGCACGCGCATGCCCGGCGGACAGTTGGCTTCAAGCCAGTCGCGGGTCTCCTTGCGGAATGTTTCCAGGGACATGATGGGTCTCCTCCCGTTTACGTTTACGTCAAGGTTAGGCTGAGGCCGCGCCATACGCCAGCCCCGAATTTCGGCTTGCAGGTCCGCCGGTGCGCGGCGAATGCGCGCGCATTGCTTGCGGCGCGCTGACAAAAGGATATCTAGCTGGCCACCGACACCCGTCCAGAGGACTGCCATGTCTGCCAAGACCGCGCTCGCGCGCCCGTTCACCCAAGAAGGCACCAGCCGGGCCATGTTCTGGTGGCTGGTGACCATCGCCCTTCTGGTAATTGCGATGATCGTCGTGGGCGGGGCGACGCGTCTGACAGGGTCTGGCCTGTCCATTACCGAGTGGCGCCCTGTCACGGGCGCGATCCCTCCGATGACGGCGCAGGGCTGGGAGGCGGAGCTGGAGAAGTACCGCCAGATCCCCCAATACCAGCTGCAAAATCGCGGGATGAGCATGGCCGAGTTCCAGTTCATCTACTGGTGGGAGTGGGGCCATCGCCAGCTTGGGCGTTTCCTGGGCTTTGCGTTCGCGGTGCCATTTGCGTTTTTCCTGTTCACGCGCCGTGTGCCCCAGCGTTTGCAGACACGTTTGTGGGTGCTGTTTGCGCTGGGCGGGCTGCAGGGTGCTATCGGCTGGTGGATGGTGGCGTCCGGCCTGACAGAGCGCGTATCGGTCAGCCAGTACAGGCTGGCGACGCACCTGATCATGGCATTCACCATTCTGGGGCTGACGCTGTGGACCGCGCTGGAGCTGCGCTATGGCAAAACCGAAATCCTCAAGCGTGGCAGACTGTTCACGCTGGCGGGGGTGTTCTGGGGTGCTGTTCTGTTCCAGATTGCGCTCGGCGCGCTGGTGGCCGGCACCGGGGCCGGACGTATCTTCACGACCTGGCCAGGATTTGAAGGCCAGCTCTTCCCGCAAGGCTATCTCTCTGATCTGCCGGTCTGGCGGGCCGTGTTTGAAAGCCTGCCCGCGGTGCAGTTCCAGCACCGCTGGACCGGCTATGCTCTGGGCGTGCTGGGCGCGGTACTGGCATTCCGGCTCTGGCGAAGCGGACAGGGCGACCTCATACGCGCCGGAACGGTCCTGCCGGTTCTGATCGCCGGGCAAGTCGGGCTGGGCATCTGGACGCTGGTATCGGCCTCGCCGCTACACCTGTCGCTGGCCCACCAGGGCGGCGCGATTGCGCTGTTTTTGATGGCTGGCTTTACGGCGTGGCTGGCGGCAAGGACGGAGTTTACTCCGGCGCGGTAACCGCCCGGCCCAGCACATCGCGCGTGACCAGCTTGATGCGGTTGTCTTCGCCGTCATGGATAGCGGCCAGACCCGTCGAAAAGCCCATGCCGCTGAACGGCAATTCTGTGACCGTGATGGCGCCGGGCCGGGCAAGACCGGCGATCGACATTTCCGCGCGCACCTCAATGGCTGAAATTTCTTCCAGCGTCCTGCCGTCGAATACCGCGATAATGCCTTCGTCAGCGAACGGGACCAGCACGACGGGCCGGCCATAAAGCTCGGTGAAGGCAAAGTCGCGGATCGCGATGCCTTCGGCGTCGGCGAGCACGCCGCCATTGCTGTCCACGCGGGCAAGGCCGCCGGTGGAACTGCCAACTACCAAGTCGCCATCGACACCCGCGCAGCGCTCTGCCGTGAAGGGAAGGGCGATTTCGAGCGAGCGGGTAAGGGTCAGACGTTCGCCGCCGGTATCCATCATCCGCCAGACGGTGGCCCGGCGATTGGCGTGCAGCAGGGCCAGCTCGATGAAGCCGGTGCCCTGACGGTAGAGGCAGGCGCCTTCCACCGGGTCGCTGACCGCAGAGACGTCCAGCGGCAGAGGTTCGATAGCCTCGACGCCCGGCAGGACGATGAAGCCCCGCAACATCCGGTCAGAATCGCTGCCGAACAGAAGCGCGAGCCGCGTGCCGCGCATGTCGAATGCGGGGATTGCAACCAGGCTGGTCAGGGAGGGTCCGGCGGTCTCGAATACCCGTTCGCCAAAATCGTTGAACGCATCAAACCCGCCGCCGCTGATCGCTGCAATGATGAGGCCATCATCGCGCGCTTCGCCGTTTGGCAGCAGGGCAAGATGATCCACTGCACCGGCATCCTGCGTCATGCCCGTCGCGGGCACCGCACGCACTGCCGTGCGCGTTTCAGCCGGTTCATTGCTGTCCTCGGTCGGCGCGGGCTGTTCACAGGCCGCCAGGGCAGCGCTGAGGCAAAGCCCGGCCAGCAAGGCGCGCAGGGAGCGTGAACGGTCAGATAAGCTGTCGGTGCGTCGGGTAAAAAGCATGGGCCTGATGTCTCGCTATCTTCGTTGTCAGTGTGGGGCAGCAACAGGGCTACCATGGAGTTCAGGCCTTGTTGTCGCACTTCTTGCGCTCGCGCGCACCGGTGGATTCCACCCGGCATTCCGGCAGAGGCGCAATCGGGGGGCATTTATACGGTAACTAAATACCGTATTGCTAGTGCGCTGAATTACAGCGTTTTTCACAGACAGTGTTGACACTAATTGCAGGTGAGCGTAACAGCCCGCATCCCATAGGAAGCCGGGCGGTTCCGGTTTCGATTTCCAGTTTCAAGGCCGACGCGATGAAGACCTTCTCCGCCAAGCCCGCAGATGTTGAACACAAATGGGTTGTGATCGATGCCGAAGGGGCCGTTGTTGGCCGCCTCGCGGCCTATATCGCGACCCGTCTGCGCGGCAAGCACCGTCCTGATTTTACCCCTCACACCGATTGCGGCGACTATGTTGTCGTGATCAACGCCGAGAAGGTGAAGTTCACCGGCAACAAGTTTGAAGACAAGCGCTACTACCGCCACACCGGTCACCCGGGCGGTATCAAGGAAACCAGCCCGCGCAAGTTGATCGAGGGCAAGTTTCCCGAGCGCGTGCTGGAAAACGCTGTAAAGCGCATGCTGCCGAAAGAAAGCCCGCTTGCGCGCACGCAGTTCTCCAAGCTGCGCGTCTATGCCGGCACAGAGCACAAGCATGAGGCTCAACAGCCTGAAGTCATCGACTTCAAATCCCTCAACACCAAAAACGTGCGGAGCGCATAATGGCCGAACAAGCACGCTCTCTTGAAGATCTGAAATCGGCCCTGAAACAGGCTGATGCTCCGGTTGTCGCCGCCACCGAAGACACGGTTCTTGCCGAACCGAAGATCGACGAGCATGGCCGCGCCTATGCCACCGGCAAGCGCAAGAACGCCATTGCCCGTGTCTGGATCAAGCCCGGCGCCGGCAAGATCGTCGTTAATGGCCGCGAACAGGAAGTCTATTTCGCCCGTCCGGTCCTGCGCATGATGCTGGCCCAGCCGTTCGAAACGGCCGAGCGCCTCGACCAGTATGACGTCTTCGCCACGGTTACGGGCGGCGGATTGTCCGGTCAGGCCGGCGCCGTGCGTCACGGCATCTCCAAGGCTTTGACCTATTACGAGCCGGCGCTGCGCGGCGTGCTGAAAGCGGGTGGTTTCCTCACCCGCGACAGCCGCGTCGTCGAGCGCAAGAAGTACGGCAAGAAGAAAGCCCGCCGCAGCTTCCAGTTCTCGAAGCGCTAGGGTTTGGCTCCCGCGTATCCGCGGGCCCCTGCCGATCATACGAAACGGGCGGTGCCAGCGGGTGCCGCCCGCTTTCGTTTGGGGCCTAGGGCGCCAGCTGCTCTGCCAGAACGTCGAACACCAGCCGTATGCGTGGATTGGTCAGCAACTCGCGGTGCGTTACCAGCCATACCGGCACCTGGATGCGAAACAGGTCTGGCAGAACCGGGACCAGCGCGTTGCCCGTTGCGGCAATATCCGCCGGAAGTACGCTCAGCCCCAGCCCGGCGCGTACCATTTCCAGAATCGCATTGCCGTCCGCCGTCCAGTAGCCGATGGCGCTGGCCGGAAGCTCCAGATCGTAGTTGGCAAGATGGTGAGTGACCCGCTCCGGCTCGCTGAAGCCTATCCACGTCATTTTCCGCAAGTCGCCACGGGTCCGCACCGGGCCTTGCCGGGAGAGATATGCCGGTGACGCGTAGATGCCGGCTGTCACCTCGCCCAGCAGCCGCGCAATCAGGTCCGGTTGGGTCGGGCGGACATGACGAATGGCGATGTCGGCATCGCGTGCCTTGAGGTCGGATATCGTGTCGCTGACGGCCAGTCCAACCCGGATCTGCGGGGCAATCTCACGCAGGCGGATGAGGGCTGCGGGCAGGTGATAGGCGGCAGTCAGGTCGGCGGCGGCGATGGTGACCGTACCGCTCAGGCTGGCTGACTGGCCCGCCGCCGAGAGGGCAAGTTCAAGCGCGTTGTCGGCCATGCGGCGCACATGGACCGCAATCGCTCGCCCTGCGGCCGTGGGCCTCATCGAGCGCTGCGTACGTTCGAAAAGGGTGACGCCGATCTCGGCCTCGAAAGCGCTCACCTGCCGGGAGAGCGTTGGTTGTGTTGAACCGAGCGCGCGAGCGGCCGCCGACAGCGAGCCGGTGTGAACCGTGACCAGGAAAGCCCGTGCGTGGTTCCAGTCGAACGTGATTGCCTGCCAATTCATGCAAATATGTATATATGCAATGCGATATTGGGCAATCGCTATCGCGTTGCCGGATGGCTAATCGACATGGGTTCTTAATCACACAGGATGGGCCGCATGTCTGCCAAGTCGCGCTACTGGGACCGTATTGCCGGAAAATACTTCAACTCACCCATTGAGGACGAAGCCGCCTACCAGTTCAAGCTGGCCAAGACCCGCGAATATCTGTCGGGTGACCACCGCGTCATCGAGTTCGGCTGTGGCACCGGCATGACAGCTCTGCACCATGCGCCATATGTCGCAGAGCTGATCGCCACCGACATATCCCAGTCCATGCTGGATCTGGCGCGCCAGCGGGTGAGCAAGGCCGGTTATGAGGGCCAGAATCTGCGCTTTGAGCTGGCGGACATTGATTCGTATGACGGCGATGGCGAAAGTTTCGATGCCGTCCTGTGTCTGAGTTTACTGCACCTGGTGGCCGATCGCGCCCATGCTCTGGCAACAGTGCGCCGTATTCTCAAGCCCGGCGGCTTTCTGATTTCCAGTAAGGCGTGCCTGGGGGACCGTCTGGCCTGGTTTGCCCTTATAGCGCCGCTTGGCCGCTGGCTTGGCTTTCTTCCGATGGTGCGGGTTTTTCGCGAAGCGCGTTTGCTGAAGGAGCTGGAGCGAGCGGGATTCGACACCGTGTTCCGGTGGCGCCCGGCAAACGCCCACGCCGTATTTGTGATTTCGGTGAGGCGTGCCTAGTTATTTCGCGGCACTTGGCGTGCACTTATCTGGCGCACATTGCGGCTCCCCACACCAGAACTGTCATGCTATGCAGCCTCTCCGAAGCGGAATTTTTGTTTTCCGCGATCTGATCGAGAGTTACTGCGCTAATGACTGTTTCTGCTGACCGCCCCCGCCTGACCGTTCTCATTGCCGCTCACAACGAGGCGGAGAGCATAGAGGGCGTGGTACGCGAAGCGCGCGATGTTCTCACCCCCGTCATGGAGGATCTCGCCTTCATCATCGTTGATGATGGCAGCACGGACGGTACGGCGCAGGCACTGGCCGGCCTGGTTGCCGAGGACAGCCGCATTAGCGTGATCAGCCACCCTGTCCGCTGCGGCAAAAGCGCGGGCCTGCGCACGGGCATGATCGCCGCGCGCTCGCTATGGATAGCGACGATGGATGGCGATGGTCAGGATGATCCGCGCGCCTTTCTGGACATGTTGCCGCTGGTTGATCTCGATATGGTGGGCGAATGCGCTCTGATCGCTGGCTGCCGGTCGAACCGGACCGATGGCAATAGCCGCAAGTACGCGTCACGTTTCGCGAACTTTTTGCGAAGCAACCTGCTGAACGATTCCTGCCCGGATACGGGCTGCGGGCTGAAACTGATCGTACGCGATCTTTTCCTTGCCATGCCGTATTTCGATGCCCTTCACCGCTACGTTCCGGCATTCACCGGCCATCTGGGCTTCAAATATGTCAATGTGCCGGTGGTGAACCGGGCGCGCGTGGGCGGGCAGTCGAAATATACCAATATCGGCCGGGCGGCTGCGGGCCTTTTCGACCTGATGGGCGTGGTCTGGCTGATGCGCCGCACGCACGTTCCCGCACCGCAGCTACTTCTGGGCCGCGGCGTCAACGGCCAGTCGTAACATGAATCACTGGCTCGACACGCTCCAGACACAAGGTGCGCGTGGCGGGCTCAATCGCTACGCCTATCTTCTTCTGGTGCTGATAGCGCTGGCGGCGATGCTGCCCGGCTTCTTCTCCATTCCGGCGATGGACCGTGACGAGTCGCGCTATATGCAGGCCAGCCGCCAGATGATGGAAAGCGGCGATTTCATCGATATCCGGTTTCAGGATGCCGCGCGCCACAAGCAGCCCGTCGGCACCTATTGGGCGCAGGTCCTGACCACCGCGCCTTTTGGCGGTGCGGACGCGCCGGTCTGGGCGCACCGCCTGCCGAGCCTGTTTGGTATTCTGGCGGCGATCATCATGACCGGCTGGCTGGGCAGCCGTCTGTTTTCACCCGGTGTCGGCCTTGCGGCAGGCATTATTCTGGCGGTCTGCCTGACATTGCAGGTCGAGGCGCGCACCGCGAAGACAGACGCGCTCCTCCTCGGATTTGGCATGCTGGCGCAAATTTCGCTGGCCATGCTGGCTCTGAAAGTCACGCAAAAGCGCCCCGCCTTTATAGGCTGGCCATTGGCGCTTTGGGCGGCCACGGCAGTTTGTATTCTCATCAAAGGTCCGATCTTCACCATGGTGACGGGCCTGACGCTGGCCGGGTTCATCGCGCTGACGCGTGATTTTGACCTCCTGCGCCGTATCCGTCCCGGTCTTGGCCTTCTGGTTGTCATTGCCATTGCTGCGCCCTGGCTGGTCGCGGTGACGATCGTGACGGACGGGGCCTTTCTGGCCGAGGCGATTGGCTGGTCGATGCTGCGCAAGGTGTCCGAGGCCGCCGAGAACCATACCGGGCCGCTGGGCTTCCACCTGATGCTGTCGCCGGTGACGCTGTGGCCCGGCGCGGTGCTGATCGCGCTGGCGGTGCTGGCGGCGTGGAAGAACCGTTCAGACGGCACGATCCTGTTTCTGGTGTCATGGATCGTGCCGACCTGGATCGTATTTGAACTGATCAGCACCAAACTGCCGCACTATGTGGTGCCGACCTTTCCGGCGATAGCGCTCCTGATGGGGCTGGCGCTAAAGGACGTGCCGGGGCTTCTGACCGGCCTGAAACAGCGCGTGTTTCACTGGATTGTGGCGGGAGCCGCCATTGTGGTGTCCGGGGTGCTGATCGCCCTGCCGATAGCCGCGCATATCGAATTTAACGGCGAGATCGGGCTGGACGCATGGATCGCGGCCATTGCCGGTGTGGTCGGCCTGATAACAGTGGGCGTGCTGGCCTATGCGCCCTCGCTGCGCACGCTCGGCGTGGCCGGTGTCGGCGCGATTGCCGTCTATGGCGCGATGTTTGGCGTGGTCATCCCCAATATCGACGCCATGTGGCCGTCAGAGCGGGTAGGGCGCGTCGTCGACCAGCTGGAAGGATGCGAGACGCTCTCCATCACCACGCTCGGCTATCGCGAACCGTCCAACGCTTTCTATCTGGGAACGAACACGCTGCTGGCCGACAATGCGGATGCGGCTGCCGATGTGCTGGCGGGCGATCCGGCCTGCGGGCTTGCCGTTGTTGACGGGGCCGAACGCGAGGGCTTTGACGCGGCGCTGGCCGCGCGCGGGATCAGCGTTCGTCCGCTGGCCAGCGTATCGGGCTATAACCTCGTCAAGGGTGACCGGCTGCAACTGACCTTGCTGGTGACCGAAGGGTCGCAGGTGCAGCTTCCCTAGGCGGTGAGACCAGCGCCTAACTCCTCACCTTCACATACTCGCCCGGAGCCGGGCAGATCGGCTTGAGCTTGTCCCCGCCGGGCTTTCTCGCGTCCACTTGCGTGTCGTTCATCGACACCAGCCAGGCCTTCCAGTGCGGCCACCAGGAGCCGGGATTCTCCTTGGCAGCTTTCAGCCAGTCTTCACGGGATTCCGGCAGGGCCTCATTGATCCAGTGCTGGTATTTGTTGGCGTCGGGATGGTTGACCACGCCCGCGATATGGCCGGAGCCGGCCATCATGTATTGCGTCTTGCCGCCGAACAGGCGCGCGGAGCGGTAAACGGAGTCTGCCGGCGCGATATGGTCTTCCTTGCTGGCCTGCATGAAGACCGGGATTGTCACCTTTTTAAGGTCGAGCTTGTGGCCGCCCAGCTCCAGCTCGCCTTTGGCCAGCGCGTTCTGCTTGTAGAATTTCTGCAGATAGTAGAGGTGCAGCGTCTTGGGCATGCGCGTCTGGTCGGCGTTCCAGTAGAGCAGGTCAAATGCCTGCGGCGTCTTGCCGAGCAGATAATTATTGATGACGAAGGACCAGACGAGGTCATTCGCGCGCAGCATGTTGAAGGTGTCGGCCATGGTGCGCCCGTCCAGCACACCGCCTTGTGTGTCCATCAGCCGGCTGATTTCCTTGAACCATTCCTCGTCGATGAAGACGAGAAGCTCGCCGGCCAGTTCGAAATCCAGCTGCGCGGCAAAGAAGGTGGCCGAGGCGATCCGGTCGTCCTTTTCAGCCGCCATCAGGGCCAGCGCGCTGCCCAGCATCGTGCCGCCAATGCAATAGCCGATGGTGTCCACCTGCCGCTCGCCGGTGGCTTGCTCGACGCAATCGAGCGCCTGGAACAGGCCTTCGCGGATATAGTCCTCGAACGTCGCATCCTTCATCGACTGGTCGGGATTGACCCATGAGATCAGGAAGACGGTGAAGCCCTGCTGGGTCAGCCAGCGGATCAGAGAGCCCTGCGGGCGCATGTCCATGATGTAGAACTTGTTGATCCAGGGCGGGGCGATGAGGATCGGGCGCTGGCGCACGGTCTCGGTGGCGGGCGCATACTGGATCAGCTCCATGACCCGGTTGCGGTAGATCACATCGCCCGGTGTTGCGGCCAGATCCTTGCCGACCTCGAAGCCTTCCATATCGGTCTGGGTGAGGGCGAGGCGGCCATTGCCGCGTTCGAGATCGTTGACGAGGTTCATCAGCCCGCGCGACAGGTTTTCGCCCTTGGTCTCGAATGTGGCCTTGAGCACGTCCGGGTTGGTCAGCGCGAAATTGGTCGGTGACATCGCGTCGATCATCTGGCGGGTGACGAAATTCACCTTGCGCCGGGTCTCATCATCAATGCCCTTGGCGTTGTTGACGAGGTTCAGCAGGAAGCGCTGGTTGAGCAGGTAGGACTGGCGCATGGCATCGAACATGGGATGTTCGGTCCACTCCGGCGCGCGCCAGCGCTTGTCTCCCTTTTCCGGTTCGATGGCCGGCCGTGCCTCTTCGCCCATCATCTTCTTCGCCGCGCCCGCCCAGAGGTCGAGATAGCCGCGATAGAGATCAGACTGCGCCTGCAGCAGCAATTCGGGATCGGCGAGAACATTTTCCCACGTCTTGGCCAGCTCCGGCGAGGCGTGCAGCGGATCGGCCTGCGGTGACAGCGACGGATCGCCTTCCAGCGAGCGGCGCATCATGTCGGCCATCAGCTTCTGGCTTTTCAGGGCCGACTGCATGACGTTGCGCGAGATTGTTTCCAGCGATTCGAGGTCAGCTGTGGGCAGGGAAGGGAAGGCCGGGTCATGGCCGGGTGCCGCATCGGGCTTTCCGTGTGTGTCCGCAGGCTGCTTTTCAGCCGCTTTTTTGGATGCCGATGAGGCGGACTTGGCTGGTCTGGTGGGTTTGGAGGTGGTTTTTTTCCCGGCCATGGCAGGCAGCACTCCCGGTAAGGCGTGACACTGATCAGGCGAAGCGTATAGAAAGCGTGTCATCCGTCCACTCCCTAACGGAGGGTATTATCGTGCGCTTCATTCCCGCCCTGCTGCCAGTTCTTGCTCTTGCGGGCGGTATTCCGGCTGGCTGCGCCCTGGTCTCTGTCCCGGAGGCGGAGCCTAGCTGGACAGATGAACGAATTGCCGCCGCGCCTGACCGCGAAGCGCCGGCATATGTGCCGGAAATCGCGCGCCCGGAATACGAAAGCTGGCGCATGGCGACTGCCGCGAGCGAGCTCGCCGACACGCGAGATATTGTCATGTCCCGCGCGCAACTGCTTGAGCTGCCGCCTATTGACCCGCTCACCTATGGCCAGCAGGCGCGAGAGCAGGCGACACCGCCTCCTGCACCTGCGCGCGACAACTGAACAGCCTGCCTGACCGCCCCTCTTCTTCAACAAGGAATGCTTGCCCAATGACCTCGACTTCCCTTGCCGACCTCGCTCTGGGCGCGGTTGAAGCCGCCGAGCTTGCCGCAATTGCAGCGGCCCGCCTTGCCGGGCGCGGTGACAAGATTGCTGCCGATCAGGCCGCTGTCGATGCCATGCGCAAGGCCTTCAACACTATGGCGATGCGCGGGCGCATCGTTATCGGCGAAGGCGAGCGCGACGAGGCGCCGATGCTGTATATTGGCGAGGAAGTCGGAACAGGCGACGGGCCGGAGATTGATATTGCGCTCGATCCGCTGGAAGGCACGGATCTGGCAGCCGGTGGCAAGCCGGAGGCGCTGACCCTGCTGGCTATCGCCCCGCGCGGCGGGCTATTGCACGCGCCCGACACGTATATGGACAAGATCGCGGTAGGCCCGGGCCTGCCTGATGGTGTGATCAATCTTGACCGGCCGGTAGGCGAGAATGTTGCCGCGGTCGCGAAAGCGAAGGGCGTGCCCGTGTCTGATGTCACGGTATGCGTGCTGCAGCGTGAGCGCCACCAGGCGATCATTGACGGTATCCGCGCCGCCGGTGCGCGTGTTGTGCTGATCCCGGACGGTGACGTGGCCGCCGTCATTGCCGCTGCCGATCCCAAGACCACAATCGATATGTATGTCGGACAGGGCGGCGCGCCGGAAGGCGTGCTTTCTGCGGCGGCCCTGCGCTGCCTGGGCGGGCAGATTGAATGCCGGCTCTTCTTTCGCAACGATGACGAGCGTGCGAGGGCGGCCAAGACCGGGATCAAGGATCTCGACCGCAAATATTCCGGCGCAGAACTGGCCTCTGCCGACTGCCTGTTTGTTGCCAGTGGCGTGACGGGCGGCCAGCTGCTCGATGGCGTGACACACGCGCTAGGGACCGTGACGACGCAGACCCTGCTCCTGTCCTCCGCACCCCGCTCGCGCCGCGTCATCACGACCCAGCGCTTTGTGGAGGGCGGCTGACACCGGCATGGCTGTCCGCGAACCGCTTTTCGGCGTCACAGCCTCGGTTACCGGGCGGGCATGGGCGCTGAGCGACGCTAGCGATGAGCAGATCGCAGCGATCGTCCGCACGACCGGTTGCAATGATGCGCTGGCCCGCCTGATGGCATCGCGTGGAATTGGCGCTGACGAGGCAGCGGCCTTTCTGGCGCCGCGCCTGCGTGACAGCTTTCCTGACCCCTCCACCTTCCAGGGGATGGATGACGCCGCTCGCGCGATATGGGACGCGGTGGAGCAAGAAACGCGGATCGCGGTCTTTGCTGATTATGATGTCGACGGGGCCAGCTCCGGCGCACAGCTGGTCCGCTGGTTGCGGGCGGTGGGGCAGGAGCCGCTGACCTATGTGCCCGACCGCATTGAGGAAGGATACGGCCCGTCGGCGGAAGCTTTTGCCAGCCTGCAGTCCCGGGGCGCTGGCCTGGTGGTAACTGTTGATTGCGGCGCAGCGGCGCATGCTGCGCTGGAGAGCGCGGCATCCATCGGCCTGCCCGTGGTGGTGATAGACCATCATCTGATGGACGGTGCGCCACCCCCCGCGCTTGCGCTCGTCAATCCCAACCAGCCAGGCGACATCTCCGGCTGCGGCCATATGGCAGCAGCCGGTGTCACGCTGGTCCTGCTGGCGGCCCTGAACCGCGAGGGCAGGGCGAGGGGCGCGTTCAAGGGGGCGGAGCCTGATCTGGTCGCCATGACCGATCTGGCGGCGCTGGGGACAATTTGCGATGTCGTGCCGCTGACCGGGCCCAACCGCGCCATCGTCACGCAAGGACTGAAAGTGATGAGTGGCTGGCAGAAGCCGGGCCTCGCCGCGCTCGCCGAGATCTCGGGCCTGTCCGGGCCAGCCAGCACCTATCATGCCGGCTTTCTTCTGGGGCCGCGCATCAATGCCGGGGGCCGGGTGGGCTATGCCGGGCTGGGGCTGGAACTCCTTTCCAGCGATGATCCCGCCCGTGTGCGCGCCATTGCCTCAGAGCTCGATCAGCTCAACGCCGAACGCAAGGCGATTGAGAGCGAGGTCCTTTCAGCGGCAATAGCGCAAGTGGAGAGCGGCGCGGCGGACCCCGAAGCGCCCGTCATCGTTCTGGCTGGCCAGGGCTGGCATCCGGGCGTCATCGGGATTGCAGCCGGACGCATCAAGGATCAGTTCAACCGGCCCACCATTGTGATTGGTGTGCAGGACGGTATCGGCAAGGGGTCCGGGCGGTCCTGCGCGGGCGTGCATCTGGGCAATGCCATCCTTGCAGCGCGGGAGGCCGGGCTGCTGGAAAAAGGCGGCGGGCATGCCATGGCGGCCGGTCTGACGGTAGCCGGGGACAAGATTGATGCGTTGCGCGCCTTTCTGATCGAACGTCTGGCACCGGAATGGGCGGCTGCGGACGAAGCACGCACCTTGCGGCTTGATGCCATCGTGCATCCCTCGGCGGTCAATTTCGAGTTTGGCGAAGCGCTCAAACAGGCGGCCCCGTTCGGCATGGGTAATCCAGAGCCGCGCTTTGCGCTGTCAGACTTGCGCATCCGCTTCGTGAAGGAAGTGGGTGTCGGGCATTTGCGCTTCACGTTCGAGGCGGATTCCGGCGCGCAGGTTTCCGGGATAGCGTTCCGCGCTTTGGGCAAGCCTCTCGGCGACGCCCTGACATCCGGTCCGAATGGCAAGTGGCACGCCGCCGGGCGCATCAAGTCGGAAGATGGCCGTTTTGGCCGCAAGGCGGAGCTGCATCTGGAAGACCTTGCCGCAGCCGGTTGAACCGGCCGGGTATGTATCTGGATGCACAATAAGCTACGTGCGGGGCTTGCATGCGGGATTCGGCTTGGATATAGAACCGCACTCGCGTTGATGCGATGCGGGCCCTTCGTCTATCGGTTAGGACGCCAGGTTTTCAACCTGGAAAGAGGGGTTCGATTCCCCTAGGGCCTGCCACCGCGACAATCCCCGGTTTCGATGACTATGGGCTGGCACGGTGATTGCCGGCTGGCGCAGGCAGGCGTTTGCGCCGATGCGTGGCTGGCTGTTCTAGGCCAGCAGCGACGAAACCATCCAGGCAATGGATGCCCAAGCCACGCCATTACTGACGATGACGAAGGCGAGTGTTCGCCGTGTAGACCAGTGCTCTGATGGCTCCGGGGCCGTGACTTCCGGATGGGCATGGAACGCCGACAGCTGTTCGCCAAGCCGTTGCTGGAGATCCAGCGCCGGAGACGCAATAGCCACAGCCGTTGAGGCATCAGGCGATAGCGGTTTTGGTTGGCCGTCCATCCGTGCAGGGCCGCCGGGAGGGTTGGGGGTGCCTGTTTCCAGCGGGTGTGTATTTTGCCGAGATTTGGCGGCCATCGCTCCGTCTCCCGAATGTTTGCTTGCCCCGAATAGTGCGATTCAAGCACTTAACGAAATCATAATCGATGGCCCCGGTTCGCGAGCTGGATACTTGGAGTATTTGCAGGCTCCACTGGCAGCGAACCCGCAGATTTCAGCCAGCCCGCTACGCCGTTTTGTGGCAAATATGCCTCGGCAAACGCGCAAATTTGATTTTTTGGGCTGGAAACTGGCAAAAGCGCTACGGCGCAAGGAAATTGCCTATCTATCTCCAGCGGAATTTGATATTTGTAAATCAAATGTAAATCGCTGGGGGACCCCGCTATGAAATATGCGATCACACTGTCACGGGCCGCGCTGGGCGCTGCCATGGTAAGCTTGGCGCCCGTCGCCATTGTCGGGCTTTCGGCCCACGCTGCCGCTTTTGTTCAGGAAGCGCCGTCAGCGCAAGAGGTGGCTGATGCCATCGTTGCGGCGGTCGCGGCGCTGGGTCCGGATGCGACCGAGGCTGATGTCGAAGCGGCTATCGTCGCTGCGATAATCTCGAGTGGTGCCGACAGCGCAACAGCATCGGCCGCTCTGGCGATTGCGGGAACCAATCCGGTAATGCAGTCGCCTGCGGCGCAGACGGCATCGCAGAGCGTTTCCGGTCAGCTTTCCAGCCAAGGCGTTGCCGGCGTTCCCGGCGGTCCTGCCGGCAGCTCGCCGACGCCTCCCCCTCCGCCTCCACCTGGCGGCCGCGGCGGCTCTGATTACTAGAGACCGCTCAACACCATGATTGGACGAGGCCGCTTTCAGGTTTCCTGAAGCGGCCGTCACCGGCAACTCAGTGCCGATGCTAGGATGAGGTGGGGATACGATGTTTGGCATCAAGGACAAGCTGCTTTCCGGCGTGGGAACGCTCGCTTTCACGGCTGTGGCCGGGAGCGGTGCCGCCGTTATTACATCGGCCGAAGCATCCGCGCAGTGGCTCTGGGACCGTGATCGCAATGTCAGCGTGTCTCAGCGCCCGCGTCCTGAGTACGACGCGCTGGGACTGCGTGCCGGAGCCTTTATCTGGAAGCCGGAGCTTTATCTGGGTGTCCAGCTTGACGACAATATCTTCGCGACGGCGACCAACGAGGAATCGGACACGATTTTCGTGGTCAATCCGTCGATTACGGTCGACACCACGTGGTCGAACCACGCTTTCAGCGCTTTTGCCGACGTCACGCGTAACGAATACTCTGATTTTGGTTCGGAAAGCACGACAGATTATTCGCTCGGTGCCAGCGGACGGCTGGATATTGCCCGTGGCAGCTCGATCAATGCGTCAGCGGCCCATAACCGCGGAACAGAGCCGCGTACGTCGGCGGGAGCTGCAGGATTTGCCGCCGAGCCGATCCGCTTTGACACGACCTCGTTCGCGATTGGCGCAGAGCATACGTTCAATCGTCTGCGCCTGCGTGGCGGATACGATTTCGTAAAGGCAGACTATGACAGCGCCCTGCTGATCGGCGGCGGCGTTGCCAGCCAGGATTTCCGGGATCAGGACACGCACCGCTTCACATTACGCGGTGATTTCGCAATCAGTCCGGACACGGCCGTGTTTGCGCGGTACCGCTTCAACCAGCGTGATTTTGATCTCGCGCCGCCGGCCGTCGCAAATAATCGCGATTCAGACGGCTACACCCTTGATGTCGGCGTTGAATTCGACCTTGGCGGTGTTGCGCGCGGCGAGATTGGTGCAGGTTACACCAAGCAGGAGTATGACAGCCCGGTTTTTGGAACCATCGACGGCGTCAGTGTTGACGGCTTGCTGGAATGGTTCCCGACCCAGCTTACCACCCTGACTTTCACCGCACGGCGCGGCATCGAGGATTCCGGCATCGCGGCATCGGCTGGCTATATCGGCACGGCGTTGTCTGCGCAGGCCGATCATGAGCTGATGCGCAACGTGATTATCACGGGGCGGCTTGACTACGCCAACGACGATTATCAAGGCATTGACCGGGAGGATGAGCGCTGGGGGGCGAGCGTCCAGGCGACCTATCTGTTGAACCGGAATGTGGGTTTCTCGGCAAGCTATAGCCGCCTTGATCAATCTTCTTCCGGCATTGCCGCACCCCGTGATTTCACGACCAATCGCTTCATGGTCGGGGTCCTCCTGCAGTACTGATGCCGCGGGGCAGATTGCTCTGGACCTGAAATTGCTTTCCACCAGATAGTAGCAGATGCTGCCCTTGCCGCGTTAAAATGCGGGAATGCGCAGTGCAACGTCGTTACGAAGGGCCAGGGCGCTAATGGCGAGTACTACCAATCAGCATCATGCTGATATTGACCGGGCAGACGAAGATGAGCTGATTGATCTTCGCCATCTCTGGCGGGTGTTCCGCCGCAGGCTCCCGGTTTTTCTGGCCGTCGCATTTACGGTGTTCGTGTTGGTCGTGGTCATCACGATGCAAATGACGCCTCAATACACCGCCACAGCCAGCGTCATTATCGACCAGCGCCGCTCGCAAGTGGTCGATATCGAAGCGGTGCTGACCGGTGTCGGGTCGGATCTGATGCGCAGGCGCTCGATACAGAAGTCCAGCTTATCCAGAGCCGGTCGCTGGCTCAGGCCGTTGTGAGCGAGCTCGATCTTGCGGCCGACCCCGAATTCAACAGCCGCCTGCGCGAACCATCGGGCTTGGGCGCGGTGGCAGGCGCCGTGGCGGGGTTTCTGTCGGCTTTGCTGCCGTCTCAGGTAGCTGACTCGCAAAGCGGCGAAGCCGAGCAGGAGCTGGAGGCGGTGACGTCAGCCGTGCTCGACAGGCTGAGTGCGCGCCGGTCGGGCATGACCTTCATGCTTACCATTGCTTTCACGTCTGAAAATGCGGCGAAGGCCGCGCGCATCGCGAATGCGTTCGCCGACCAGTATCTGCTCTCCCAGCTGGAAGCCAAGTTTGACGCCACCGAGCGCGCGAACACGTGGCTGAACGAGCGGCTGGAAACGCTTCGCGAAGAAGTGCGGACAGACGAGCAGGCGGTGGAGATGTACCGGGCCGAAAACGGTCTTCTCGACACGGGCGGAAGCACGCTCACCGAGCAGCAGATTTCCGATCTGAACGCGCAACTGGCTATCCAGCGTGCGGAGCTGTCGGCAGCAGAGTCCTCTCTTCGCAATGTCCAGACCCAACTAGAGCGCGGCGCGTCGCTCGACACGATTGGCGAAGTCTTGCGCTCGGAGACAATACGCGCCCTTCGCGCCCAGCAAACCGATACCAGCCGGCGGCGCAGTGATCTGACGTCGCGCTATGGCCCGCGGCACCCGGAAATTCTGGCGGTCGAACGTGAAGCTGCCGATCTCGAGGAGCAGGTAAACCGCGAAATTCAGCGTATCGTCGCCGGTCTTGAGACCGAGGTGAACGTGGCGCGCCAACGCGTTGGCTCGCTGCAAAGCACGCTTTCGGGCGTTCGTGATGAGCTGGTTACAAATAATCGCGCTTTGGTGCAGCTGCGCGAGCTGGAGCGCGAGGCAGAGGCTTCTCGCACCCTGTTTGAGTCGTTCCTGAACCGCTTCCGGCAAACCAGTGAGCAGAACGACCTTGCAACGGCAGACGCACGGATAGTGGCACGTGCGCCCGTGCCCGTGACTCCAAGCTCGCCAAACTGGATGCTCAACCTGGCACTCGGCTTTATCCTGGCGGGGATGGCCGGTGCCGGGGTCATTGTCCTGCTGGAGGTCTTTGATAACGGCGTGCGCAGCGAAGCCGACGTCGAACGCGAACTGGGAGCCGGACATATCGCCTCGGTGCCCATGCTGGCGCGCGCCCGGTTTGGCCGTAAGCAGGGCGGCGGGGAGGGGCATCCCTATGATTATGTCCGCGAAAATCCATTATCGGGCATCGCGGAATCCTTCCGGGTGATACGGTCTGCGATTTTGTTGTCCAATCTGGACAAGGTCCACAAGGTGGTTGCCATTACCTCGGCCCTGCCAGGGGAAGGCAAGACTACCACGACCTACTCGCTGGGCCGGATTTCGGCCATGTCGGGGTCGAAGACCATCATTCTCGACTGTGATTTGCGCCGCCGCCTGCTGACGAAAGCTGCTGCACCCGATGCACAAAAAGGGCTGATGGAGGTGCTGGCGGGTGAAGCCACGCTGGATGAGGTGTTGATGGACGATGCTGAGCCCGGCTTGCACATCCTTCCTGTGGTGGAATCGCAGTTTACCCCGCGTGATGTATTCAGCTCCGATGCGTTCAAATCGCTGCTCGCAGTACTGCGCCAGCGTTATGATCTTGTGCTGATTGATACTGCGCCGGTGCTGGCCGTGACCGACACGCGTGTTATCGCCGCGCGCGCGGATGCGGTCGTGGTGAGTGTGAAGTGGAAGACGACCCCGCGCGAGGCGGCTGCCAGTGCCATCGATATTCTGCGCGATGTGAATGCCAATGTGCTGGGTGTTGCGCTGTCCCAGGTGGATATGAACGCCCAGGCTCGATACGGATATGAAGGCTCGTCCTATTACTACAAGAATTACCGCAGCTATTATTCGGGCTAGCATGCCAGGCTGTGTCGTCCGGGCCATGTGATGCGTTTGGTGCGCCTGCCATGAGCGAACCGGCTTGACCGTACATAACGTGCCGATTAAGTAACCCATCTCTCCGGGCCCAGCCCTGATGAAGAAGTGCCAAGCGGGTGTAGCTCAGTTGGTTAGAGTGCCGGCCTGTCACGCCGGAGGTCGCGGGTTCGAGCCCCGTCACTCGCGCCACTTCTTCTGAACCGGGAGACGCATGAAAAAGACCGCCCTGTGGGGCGGTCTTTTTGCTTTGTGCGTCAGGCTGGACCGCTATTCGTAGCGCAGGGCCTCGATGGGGTTTAGCTTGCTGGCGCGATGCGCCGGGTAAAAGCCAAACAATATCCCCACGCCGGCGGCGGCACCGATGGCCACAAGTGCGATGGCCGGTTCGATGGATACCGGAAATTCCCCCAGTGATTCGATGAAGAGCGCGCCCATTGCGCCGCCCGCCATCCCGACGAGACCTCCGGCGACACACAGAACGACGGCTTCGATCAGGAACTGGTTGCGAACATCTGCCTGGCGCGCGCCGATGGCAAGGCGCAGCCCGATTTCGCGTGTCCGCTCTGTGACGGACACCAGCATGATGTTCATGATGCCGATGCCCCCGACGACAAGTGAGATAATTGCGGTGGCAGCCAGCAACAGGCCGAGCTGGCTTTCTGTCTCGTTCCGCGCGCGCAGGAATTCAGCAAAGTTTACGACGGAAAAATCATCCTCGCCGCCGATGCGGATATTGCGCCGCACGCGCAGCAGGTCGGTGATTTCCCCGGTTGCGGCGTCCATATTGCGGGCCCGGTCAATACCAACCCAGATGGACTGGACCGGGTTTCGAACCCCCGTAGTGGTGACTCCGCCCAAGCGGTCGCGCATTGTAGTTGCCGGTACGAAGATGACATCATCCTGATCCTGGCCCCAGCTGGACTGACCCCGCTCGGCGAGAATGCCTGTGATCTCCAGCGGCACGCCATTGATGCGTATGGATGCGCCGATGGCTCCACCAGCGGGAAAGAGCTCGTTGGCGACTGTGCGGCCAATCACGGCAACACGCGCTGCCCCGTCAAATTCGGGAACGTTGAACGAGCGCCCCTCGACGATTTCCCAGTCGCGCACGATAAAATAGTCGGGATGCGTTCCGGCGGTTTCAGTCGCCCAGTTCACCCCGTCCACCACGGCGGTCAGGCCGCGCTGCTGGATGATGCCGGCAGCAGCGATGACGTAGGGAATGCTCTCGCGCAGGGCATCGACGTCCTCATCGCTCATCGGCGTGGCCGAGCCCGAGCCGCCGCGCACGCCACCACGAAAGGAAGAGCCGGGCCGGATCTGCAGCGAATTGGCACCGAGCGCGCTGATCTGCGCATCGACGGCGGCCTTGGCGCCTTGCGAAATGGAGATCATGACAATTACCGAGCCCACCCCGATAATGACCCCCAGCATGGCCAGGAAGCTGCGCAGGGCGTTCACTCTCAGCGCGGTCAGCGCGACGGTCACGGCGGCGGCGAGGTTCATTGTGTATCCTCCACGATATTGCCGTCCCGGAACACGATACGGCGCCGGGCACGCGCACCGACATCAGCCTCGTGCGTGACCAGGATAAGCGTAATGCCGGCGGCATTGAGCTGGTCGAATATGTCCATCACATCGTCGGACGTCTTTGAATCCAGCGCGCCCGTCGGCTCGTCAGCGAGCAGGATGCTGGGTTCATTGGCCAGCGCCCGGGCAATTGCCACGCGCTGCTGCTGCCCGCCGGAAAGCTGGGAGGGGTGGTGATCCATCCGGTCGGCGAGGCCAACCAGGTCAAGGCAGGCTTCGGCCCGCTCGCGACGTTGTACTGCGGGCATGCCCCGATAGAGAAGCGGCAAGGCCACATTGTCCAGCGCGGTCGTGCGCGGCAGCAGATTGAACTGCTGGAAGACAAAGCCGACCATTTCATTGCGGAATTTGGCAAGCTCGTCGGGCGTGCGGTTGAGCAAGGACTGACCGCCTATCGTCAGCTGCCCTCCAGAGGGCGTATCAAGCGCGCCGAGCATGTTCATGAATGTCGACTTGCCCGAACCGGACGCGCCCATCACCGCGACGTATGCGCCTTGCGCAATGTCACAGTCTACGCCGCGCAGGGCGTGGACATCGCCGCCGCCCAGCTTGTAGACGCGCGACAGCTGCCGGGCGCGGATCAGAACCGGCGCGTCTGCCATCAGCGGACCTCACGCACGCGCACGACCACCGTCTCGCCTTCACTCACGCCGTCCCCCAGAACCTGTGTGTACTGGCCGTCAGACAGGCCGACCAGGACCGGGCGGGATTCAATGCGCCCGTCGCTGCGCTGGACCCAGACGGTGCCGCGCTGCGTCTCTTCGCGGCGTTGACCGCGGCCACCCTGGCGGCCTTCCGACATGATGCGGTTCAGTTGCACCAACTCCTCTACGGTGAGGATATCGCCCAGCGCACGTTGCAGGTTGGCCTGGAAATTCCCGCCACCGGCGCCGGGAGGGCCAGACCGGCGCATGGACTCAAATGCCGATTGCAGGGCGCGTTCTGCCTCTGCGCGCCGGTCAGCGGGCAGTTCCAGCGGGTCCAGGAGACGGGCCATCATCGGATTGCCGCCGGCGCGCGGGCCTTGCTCGCTGCGTGCTGAGCTTTCTGCCACCAGGTTCTCGGCCGCGCCGCGTGGCTGAAAGCGCAGGGCCGTTGCCGGCACGGTCAGCGCGCCGGAGACTTCGCCCGTAATGATGTTGGCATTGGCCGTCATACCCGGCAGCAGGCGCTGACCGGGATTGTCCGCCTCGACAACCACCGTGTAGGTAACCACTGTCTGTTCGGCCAGTGCGGCAAGTCTGACCTGCCGGACTTCGCCGCTAAACTGGCGCTCGCGAAAAGCATCAACCTCAAACGTTACGGGCTGTCCGACGGCAATCTGGCCAATATCGGACTCGTCCACCCTGGCCTCTATCTGGATGCGTGACAGGTCCTGCGCGATGATGAACAGTATCGGCGCATTCAAGCTTGCAGCCACCGTCTGTCCGACATCGACCTGGCGGTCGATCACCACCCCGTCGATCGGAGAGCGTATCGTCGCCCGCTCCAGGTCGACCTGAGCACTTTCGAGGGCTGCCTGACGCTGATCCAGCGTGGCCCGCGAGTTGCGCAAATTGGCTTGAGCGACCTGAACCGAGGCAATGCCGGAATCGCGTGCCGTCTCGGCGGCATCGAATTGAACCTGGGAATAGGTGCCGCGTTCTACCAGTTCGCGCGCGCGCTCGAAGGCCCTTTGCGTTTCGCGTGCCTCCGACTGCGCTCTGGTCAGATTGGCCTGACTGACCGAAACCTGCGACTGGGCGACTTCGAGATTGGCCTGCGCCTCGCGTACACGGGTCTCGAATGTCTGGGGATCCAGCCGAGCAATGATCTGGCCTGCCGTGACCTCGTCGTTGAAATCGGCCATGAGCTCGAGAATCTGGCCAGAGAGCTGGGAGCCCACCTCAACGGTGACAAGCGGCGCGATGGCGCCTGTTGACGCCACCTGACGAGAGATGTCGCGGGCTTCAATGCGAGCCGTCTCGACCTCCAGCCCGCCCTCCGTTTGTGACCCGAATGATTGCCATGCCCAAAAGGCTGCCACAGCTATCGCGAGGACCGCCGCTGCAGGGAGGAGGAGTTTTTTCATGTGAACTTTGCTCGCAAATAATTCTTTGGTGTCTGGCTTTAGCCGGAACCCGCTCGTTCCGTCCAACGTGATGACAGTCTATTTTCCGTCGGTTAGATGAACCTGAGCTGAGAATTGTCCAGCTAGATGCGAATAGCTCGCAAAAACAGGTGCTTGTAGCGGCAAAATGCACTTCAATTCCTGCCTCAAACGGCTTGCGGGCGGGACCGGTGCGCACTAGCTTCCGCCCCGAATTGACAGGAATGCGAACTTTCTGTCAGGCACTTTTCTTTTTAGGCATGCCCCCGCAATGAGCCGGGCGCCTGCCATCCGGGGCTGAACAGCTACGCCAGGGCGGACCATGGACGCGGTACTTCTGGAATACCTTCCTGTACTGATCTTTTTTGCCATAGCGCTGGCAATGGGTGTCGGTTTCATCGTGGCTGCCGCCGTGCTGGCGCCATCCGACCCGGACCCGGAAAAGGTGTCGACCTATGAATGCGGGTTCAACGCGTTCGAAGACGCGCGCATGAAGTTCGATGTGCGCTTCTACCTCGTCGCGATCCTTTTCATCATTTTCGATCTCGAAGTAGCCTTCCTGTTTCCGTGGATATTCCCGATCTTCGAAGGCAATGTTTTCGCCTTCTGGTCGATGATGGTGTTTCTCGGCGTTCTGACGGTCGGGTTCCTCTATGAATGGCGCAAGGGCGCCCTGGACTGGGAGTAGGCGATCATGGCGAAACCCACTGTTCTGGCCCCCACTGTTCCGGCGCTCTCGGCGGCGCGCACCGGCGTGCCTGCCTACGACCCGAAAAAGCATGACCCGTTCTTTGACGGCCTGTCGGACCAGCTTGCCGACAAGGGCTTTCTGGTGGCGCGCGCCGATGACCTGATCACCTGGGCGCGCACCGGCTCGCTGATGTGGATGACGTTCGGTCTGGCATGCTGCGCGGTAGAGATGATGCAGGCTGCCATGCCGCGGTATGATCTTGAGCGCTTCGGGGCAGCGCCGCGCGGCTCACCGCGCCAGTCTGATGTGATGATTGTGGCGGGCACGCTCACCAACAAGATGGCCCCGGCGCTGCGCAAGGTCTACGACCAGATGCCAGAGCCGCGCTACGTCATCTCGATGGGCAGCTGCGCCAATGGCGGCGGCTATTACCATTATTCCTATTCGGTGGTGCGCGGCTGTGACCGGATCGTGCCGGTGGACATCTACGTGCCGGGCTGTCCCCCCACCGCCGAGGCGCTGGTCTACGGCATCCTTCAGCTACAAAAGAAAATCCGCCGCGAAGGCACTATCGAACGCTAGGCAATCCCCTTCAGCAAGAGAGCCACTCCCTTGAGCAAGCCTGATACCCTCACAGAACTCGCAGCGCATCTCAGCGATGCGCTTGATGAGGATGTGCGCGAGCACGCGATTGCCCATGGTGAGCTGACGCTGACCATTCACCGTGACCGCGTGAAGAAGGTTTTGCGTTTCCTGCGGGACGATCAGGCCTGCCGCTTCACGACGCTGATCGATGTCTGCGCGGTGGACTGGCCCTCACGCAGCGACCGTTTCGACGTCGTTTATCATCTGCTGTCCATGCACAATAATACCCGCATCCGGGTGCTGCTGACGGTAGCCGAAGGCGGTTCGGTGGACAGCGTTGTCGAGCTTTTCCCGGCGGCTGGCTGGTTCGAGCGCGAGGCGTTCGACATGTATGGCGTGGTGTTTGACGGTCATCCGGATCTGCGCCGCATCCTGACCGATTACGGGTTTGAGGGCTTCCCGCTGCGCAAGGACTTCCCGCTGACCGGGTTTGTCGAGGTCCGCTACGACGAAGTGCAAAAGCGTGTCGTGTATGAGCCGGTGAACCTCGTTCAGGAATACCGTGACTTCGATTTCCTCTCGCCTTGGGAGGGCGCAAAGCTCGTCATTCCCGGCGACGAGAAGGCGGAAGGGGAGGCGTGATGAAATCCCTTTGCATGTGCGCCGCCGGTGTAAGCCTGTCCGCCTGTGTTACGGCCGGATCGGGCGGCCCGCTGAATCTGGACCCCTCCATGCCGCAGGAAGTGCGTCAGGCGGCGACCTGCCATCTCTTTAACGCTGATGCGCCCAGATATCTGGGCGCGGCTCAGCTGAGCATGCACGACCATGGTGAGGCCGCCGGTTTCTGGGGCGAGCGGCTTCAGCAAATGGAAGGCAATGCGGCGATCCGCGAGAGAATTCTTCTGAGCGGGCGTGAAACCATGGCTTCGGATTACGCGCCTGCACCGCGGGACCTTCCCGGCAGCGCCCAGCCGGCTGACGCGGATTACCAGGCAGTCATCCGGTCTTGCGTGCAGGCGCGCGATGCGCTCGAGGCAGCTGCCGCCCTACGTCAGCAAGCGGGATCGAACTAATGGCTGAGCAGGACATCCGCAATTTCACGATCAATTTTGGCCCCGTCCACCCGGCAGCGCACGGCGTTCTGCGCATGGTGCTGGAGCTGGATGGCGAGGTCGTCGAGCGTGTAGACCCGCATATCGGTCTGCTTCATCGCGGCACCGAAAAGCTGCTGGAACACAAGACCTATCTGCAGGGCATCGGCTATTTCGACCGGCTCGACTATGTCGCGCCGATGAATCAGGAGCACGCCTTCTGCCTGGCCATCGAGCGGCTTGCCGGCATTCCGGTGCCCAAGCGTGGCTCGTATGTGCGCGTGCTGTATTGCGAGATCGGGCGCATCCTCAATCACCTTCTGAACGTCACCACGCAGGCGATGGATGTCGGCGCGCTCACCCCGCCGCTATGGGGCTTTGAAGAGCGCGAGAAGCTGATGATCTTCTACGAGCGCGCGTCCGGCGCGCGCCTGCACGCGCACTATTTCCGCCCTGGCGGCGTGCATCAGGATCTGCCGCAGGAGCTGATCGACGACATCGCCAAATGGTGCGAGGAATTTCCCAAGGCGCTTAACGATATTGATGCGCTGCTGACCGATAACCGGATCTTCAAACAGCGCAACGCCGATATCGGCGTGGTGTCAAAAGAAGACGCACTGGCCTGGGGCTTTTCCGGCGTGATGGTGCGTGGCTCGGGCATGGCCTGGGATCTGCGCCGCGCGCAGCCCTATGAGGTCTATGACGAGCTCGATTTCAAGATCGCCGTTGGCAAGAATGGTGATTGCTATGACCGCTATCTCGTCCGCATGGAGGAGATGCGTGAGTCAGTCAAAATCATGCAGCAATGCTGTGAGTGGCTGTCCAGGCCGGAAAATCAGGGCGAGGTACTGCCCACCGATACAAAGTTCGCGCCGCCGCGCCGCGCCGAGATGAAGCGTTCGATGGAAGCGCTGATCCACCACTTCAAGCTCTATACCGAAGGCGTTCACGTGCCGGCGGGTCATTGTTACGCTTCGGTGGAAGCGCCCAAGGGCGAGTTCGGCGTCTATCTGGTGGCCGACGGCTCCAACAAGCCCTACCGGGTGAAAATCCGCGCGCCCGGCTTTGCCCACCTTGCCGCCATGGATCATCTCAACAAGGGCCACATGCTGGCGGACGTCTCGGCCATTCTGGGCTCACTCGACATCGTGTTCGGGGAGGTGGATCGCTAATGCTCGCCGCCCACGCCATTGCTGATGCCGCCGCCAGCCCGGCGCTGTTGGCCGAACGCCAGCTGGCCGCGTATAACGCGCGCGATCTCGATGCGTTCGCGGCGTGCTTTGCCGACGATGTGGAAGTCTATGACTTTCCGGGGGCTTTGAGCCTGAAAGGACGCGACGCCTTCCGCGCGCGCTATGCGGAGCGGTTCAAGAGCGATGGCCTCCACGCCATCGCTGTCCATCGCGCCGTGATCGGCTCCCGCGTGATCGACCATGAGCGCGTCTGGCTGGAAGGCGAGGGCAAGTCTGCGCCCATCGATCTTGTTGTGATTTACACCGTACGTGATGGGCTCATCGCGCGCGTCGACTTTATAAGGGAAGGGTAGCCGGGATGAGCGTGCGCCGCCTCGCAGCCGCCGAAGTGCAACCGGAAAGCTTCTCGTTTTCAAAGGAAAGCGAGAAGAAGATCACGTTCTGGATGAACAAGTATCCGGACGACCGGAAAGCGTCTGCCGTCATTCCGCTGCTCTGGCTGGCCCAGAAGCAGGAGGGCTGGGTGTCCGAACCGGCCCTGCGCGAAATCGCGGTGCGCTGCGAGATGCCTTATATCCGCGTCTACGAGGTCGCGACCTTCTACACCATGTTCAATCTGGAGCCGGTGGGTCAGCACCTGATACAGGTGTGCGGCACCACGCCGTGCTGGTTGCGCGGGGCTGATGATCTCAAAGCCGTGTGTGAAAGCCGCATCGGCAAGAAGGGCCGCGGCAATGTCAGCGCTGACGGCAAGTTTTCGTGGGAAGAGGTCGAGTGTCTGGGGGCTTGCTCCAATGCGCCCATGGTGCAGATCGCCAACAAGGACGGCGATTTTTACTATGAGGACCTGACGGCGCAGGCACTGGAGCAGATTCTTGACGATCTGGCCGCCGGCAAGCCGGTCAAGATGGGCCCGGTGACGGGCCGCGCCTGCTCGGAGCCAACCGAGGCGGATGTGGCGGTGCTGGCAGCGGCCGAATTGTATGATGGCAGTCGGGCAAAACCGTTGCCCTACCTGCCGAACTCGCCCGAGGCCAAAGCCGCTGAGGCTGGCGAAGATCCCCATCCGGTCAAGAAGGCCCGTCCGGCCCGCAAGGCACCCGACGCCGATGAGGCGGGAGGGGCGGTGAAGAGCGCGCCGCGCAAAACCTCAAAAGCGGCTGATGCCGCCAAGACTGGAACTTCTGGCCCTGAGAAGGTGACCGCCAAGGCCGTCGAGAAAAAGACCGGCGCGAAAAAGGTGCCCGCCGCCAAAACGGCCGCGAAAAAGCCGGTGGCCAAAAAGCCTGCGGCGAAGAAACCCGCTCCGAAGAAGGATGCTGAATAATGCTTCTTCACGATAAAGACCGGATTTTCACCAATCTCTATGGCCGCCATGACTGGCGCCTGGAGGGCGCGAAGAAGCGCGGCTGCTGGAATGGCACGGCGGAAATCCTGCAGCAGGGCCGCGACTGGATCATCGACGAGATGAAAGGCTCGGGCCTGCGTGGACGCGGCGGGGCGGGCTTCCCCACGGGCCTGAAATGGTCCTTCATGCCCAAGGAAGTCGGCGCGCGCCCGCACTATCTCGTGGTCAATGCCGACGAGTCCGAGCCGGGCACGTGCAAGGACCGGGAGATCATGCGCAATGATCCCCATCACCTCATCGAAGGCTGCCTTATCGCCAGTTTCGCGATGCAGGCCCATGCCTGCTACATCTATCTGCGCGGTGAATACGTGCATGAGCGCGAGCGCATGGAAGCCGCTGTCGCCGAGGCCTATGAGGCGAAACTCATCGGCAAGGACAATGTGAACGGCTGGGATTTCGACGTTTACATCCATCACGGCGCGGGCGCGTATATATGCGGCGAGGAAACGGCCTTGCTGGAAAGCCTCGAGGGCAAGAAGGGCCAGCCGCGCATGAAGCCGCCATTCCCGGCCGGCGCGGGCCTCTATGGCTGCCCCACCACGGTGAACAATGTGGAATCCATCGCCGTTGCGCCGACCATTCTACGCCGGGGCAAGGAGTGGTTCCTGCAGTTCGGCCGTCCGAATAATTCGGGCACCAAGATTTTCTCCATCTCCGGCCATGTGAATGCGCCGTGCAACGTGGAAGAAGCGATGTCGATCCCGCTCAAAAAGCTGATCGACACCTATGCGGGCGGCGTGCGCGGCGGCTGGGATAATCTCAAGGCCGTCATTCCGGGCGGCTCGTCCGTGCCGCTGATCCCGAAAGACATTTGCGACGATGTGCTGATGGATTTTGACGCGCTGCGTGATGTGAAATCGGGTCTGGGCACAGCCGCCGTCATCGTGATGGACAACTCCACCGATGTGGTGAAGGCGATTGCCCGCATCAGCTATTTCTACAAGCACGAAAGCTGCGGCCAGTGCACACCGTGCCGCGAGGGCACGGGCTGGATGTGGCGCGTGCTGGAGCGCATGGCGCGCGGCGAGGCGGAAACCTCCGAGATTGATGATCTGCTGGACGTCGCCAGTCAGGTCGAAGGCCACACGATCTGCGCGCTGGGCGATGCGGCGGCCTGGCCGGTACAGGGCCTGATCCGCCATTTCCGCCACGAGATCGAGGACCGGATCAATAATTACCGCGCCGGCAAGCCGGTGTTTGTTCCGGTCGCAGCGGAGTAGGGCGATGAAACACTTCATCCTCTTCTACGAGACCGCGCCCGACTATATGGAGCGCCGGGGCGAGTTCCGCTCGGTACACCTCAACCTTGCCCGCGAGTTTCAGGCGCGCGGCGAGCTTGTGCTGGCGGGTGCCTTGGCCGATCCGCCCGATGGCGCGGTGCTGGTGTTCAAGGGTGAAGACAAAAGCGTTGCCGAGCGGTTTGCGAACGAGGACCCGTATGTGAAGAACGGGCTGATCGCCAACTGGCACGTGCGTGAATGGACAACCGTAGTGGGCGACGGCGCCCTGACGAAAGTTTGAAGCCCGAACGGGCCGTGGAGCAGGTTTGATGAGCGAGAATACGCGCACCATCATCATTGACGGCGAGGAAGTCACCGTCCCGCAGGATTATAACCTGCTGCAGGCTGCCGAGGCGGCAGGCCGCGAGATTCCGCGTTTCTGCTATCACGAGCGCCTGTCGGTGGCCGGTAATTGTCGCATGTGCCTGGTCGAGCTGGTCGGCGCGCCCAAGCCCGTGGCGTCTTGCGCCTTTCTGGTGCGTGACATGCGTGGCGGCCCCAATGGCGAGCCGCCTGCCATGCGCACTCTCTCTCCGCTAGTGAAAAAGGCGCGCGAAGGGGTGATGGAGTTCCTGCTCATCAACCATCCGCTCGATTGCCCGATCTGTGACCAGGGCGGTGAATGCGATCTGCAGGACCAGTCGCTCATGTATGGCCGCGCGGGCTCGCGCTATGGCGAGAACAAGCGCGCGGTTGAAGACAAATACATGGGTCCGCTCATCAAGACCGTGATGACGCGCTGCATCCAGTGTACGCGCTGCGTGCGCTTTGCCACCGAGATTGCCGGTGTCCCCGAAGTCGGCGCCATCGGGCGCGGCGAAGACATGGAGATCACGACCTATCTGGAGCAGTCCATGACGTCGGAGCTTTCCGGCAATGTCATCGATCTGTGCCCGGTCGGCGCGCTCACCTCGCGCCCCTACGCCTTCAATGCGCGCCCGTGGGAGCTGACCCGCACCGAGACCATCGATGTGATGGATGCGCTGGGCGCCAATATCCGCGTGGACAGCCGTTCCGGCGCAGTCTTGCGGATCCTGCCGCGTATCCATGAAGGCGTGAACGAGGAGTGGATTTCCGACAAGACCCGCTTTGTGTGGGATGGTCTGTCCCGCCAGCGCCTCGACAAGCCCTATGTGCGTAAAGATGGCAAGCTGACCGCCATTGGCTGGGACGAGGCGCTCACCGTCGCGGCAGAAAAGCTCTCTGGTGACGCGTCGAAAATCGGTGTGATCGCCGGTGACCTCAATGACGCCGAGGGCCTGAAAGCTGCCAAAGACCTGTTTGATGCGCTCGGCGTGACCTCGCTCGACTGCCGTCAGGATGGTTCGAAACTCGGTGGCGGGCCGCGCGAAGGTTATCTGTTCAACGCCACGATTGCCGGTATCGACAAGGCCGACGCGATCCTGTTCATCGGCGCCAATCCGCGCATGGATGCGCCGGTGCTCAATGCCCGCATCCGCCAGCGCTGGCTTAATGGCAAGCTGGACGTCGCGATGATCGGCGAGGCGGTTGACCTGACCTATCCCTACGCGCATCTGGGCAGCGGGCCGGACGCGATTGGCGCGCTCGCCAAGAAGCGCTCAGGCTTCATCAAGACGCTCAAAGACGCCAAGAACCCGATCATCATTCTGGGCAGCGGCGCGACCGCCCGCGCAGACGGCGCGCAGGTGCTGCGTGCGGCTGGTGAACTGGCCAAGGCGGCGGGCGTGGTACGTGCAGGCTGGAACGGCTTCTGCGTCCTGCACACAGCCGCCAGCCGCGTTGGCGGCCTCGACCTGGGCTTTATTCCGGGTGAGGGCGGACGCGACACCACAGCCATTCTGGACGGGGCCGGTAAGGGCGAGCTGGAAACACTGGTCCTGCTGGGCGCGGACGAGATCGACACCGCCAAGCTTGGCAAGGCCTTCGTGATCTATGTTGGCCATCACGGCGATGCCGGTGCCATGCGCGCCGATCTTATATTGCCATCAGCGGCTTACACCGAAAAGCCTGGACTTTACGTGAATACGGAAGGGCGCACGCAAATCGCCGAGCGCGCCGTTTTCCCGAAAGGTGAGGCGAAAGAGGACTGGGCGATCTTCCGCGCGCTGTCAGCGCGTCTGAACCAGACGCTTCCCTATGACAGCCTGAATGCGCTGCGCGCAAAACTGATCGAGGAAATCGAGAGCTTCGGCCAGATCGATCACGCGCCTGGGGCTGAAGCTTCGGCCAGCTTTGACCCTGCCACGCTCGGTGAAGCCGGCGACGTGTCGGACGAACCCTTCACCAGCGGCGTTAGCGATTTCTATCTGACGAACGCCATAGCGCGGGCGTCGAAAACCATGGCGGAGTGTTCGGCTGCGGCGAGAGCTGCGCGCACCACGCTGCAGGCAGCGGAGTAGGGGCTGATGAACGATTTCGTCACCGAATTCGGTCCGGTCTGGGGAACGGCGCTGGCGGTGGGCCAGATCCTGGCCTTCATGGTCGTACTACTCCTGTCGCTGGCTTTCCTGCTGCTGATGGACCGCAAGGTCTGGGCAGCGGTACAGATGCGCAAAGGTCCCAACGTGGTCGGCGCATTCGGTCTGCTGCAATCCTTCGCCGACTTCCTGAAATTCGTACTGAAGGAAATCGTCATTCCGGCGGGGGCGGACCGTCCGCTGTTTATTCTCGCGCCGCTGATAACCTTCACGCTGGCCTTCATTGCCTGGGCGGTGATCCCGGTCGCGCCGGGCTGGGTGATTTCCGACATTAATGTCGGCATTCTTTTCCTGTTCGCGATTTCCTCGCTGGGCGTGTACGGCATCATTATTGGCGGCTGGGCATCCAACTCGAAATATCCGTTTCTGGGCGCGCTGCGCTCGGCCGCGCAGATGGTCTCCTATGAAGTCTCCATCGGTTTCGTGATTGTCACCGTTCTCCTGATGGCCGGCACGATGAATCTTTCCGAGATCGTGGTGGCGCAATCGGGCGGCTTCTGGAACTGGCACGTGCTGTCGTTCGATCTGCTGCCCTGGCCGGTCTTCGTGATCACCATTCCGATGTTCGTGATCTTCTTCATCTCGGCGCTGGCAGAGACTAACCGGCCGCCCTTCGACCTGCCGGAAGCGGAATCCGAGCTGGTGGCGGGCTATCAGGTGGAATACTCCTCCACGCCCTACCTGCTGTTCATGATCGGCGAATATCTCAACATCGTGCTGATGTGCTCGCTGATGACGGTATTGTTCCTGGGCGGCTGGCATGCGCCGTTTGATGTTGCGCCGTTCACCTGGATACCGCCGGTCTTCTGGTTCGCGCTCAAAGTGCTCGCCCTGTTCTTCATGTTCGCCATGGTGAAGGCACTCGTGCCCCGCTACCGCTATGACCAGCTGATGCGTCTGGGCTGGAAAATCTTCCTGCCGACCTCGCTGGTTGCGGTCGCCGTGATGGGCGCCATCGTCGTCTACTCGAATGCAAGCTAGGACACACCCATGAGCCGTATCGCCCAAACCCTGCGCGGAGCCGCCCTGATGGATTTCTGGGGCGCTTTCGGTCTCGGCATGCGCCAGCTTTTCACGCCGAAGCCGACAGTGAACTATCCGTTCGAGAAGGGGCGGCTGTCGCCCCGCTTCCGTGGCCAGCATGCGCTGCGCCGCTATGCCAATGGCGAAGAGCGTTGCATTGCCTGCAAGCTGTGCGAGGCGGTCTGCCCGGCGCAGGCGATCACCATCGAGGCTGAACCGCGCGAAGACGGCTCACGCCGCACGACGCGCTACGATATCGACATGGTCAAATGCATCTATTGCGGCTTCTGCGAGGAAGCCTGCCCGGTCGATGCCATCGTGGAAGGCCCGAATTTCGAATACGCGACGGAGACGCGCGAAGAACTGTATTTCGACAAGAACAAGCTTCTGGAGAACGGGGACCGCTGGGAACGTGAAATTGCCCGCAATCTCGAACTCGACGCCCGGTATAGGTAACGCTAGAACGGCGCCCGACTCATACTAGCCCGGCCCGGAAAGCCTTTCCGGCGCTTCAATTGACCAGACAGCCCACAGCCCGTTGGGGCCCAAGGGGGGACCATGCTGCAGGCAGCGGCGTTTTACATTCTGGCAGCGACGGCTGTTATCTCCGCCTTCATGGTGGTCGCGGCGCGCAATCCTGTGCGCGCGGTGCTGTTCCTAATCCTGACCTTCTTCTCGGCGGCGGGCCTGTTCGTCATGCTGGGCGCCGAGTTCCTCGCCATGCTGCTGGTGATTGTCTATGTCGGCGCGGTGGCGGTGCTCTTCCTTTTCGTCGTCATGATGCTCGACGTGGATTTTGCCGCGCTCAAAGAGGGCTTCCTCAATTATCTGCCGCTTGGCGGCGTGGTGGCGCTGGCGCTGGTGGGCATCCTGTCGCTGACGGGCGTGACCTGGGTGGTGTCCGACACCGCAGGCGCTGCGCTGCAATCGCCCGTGCCGGCGGACATGGCCAATGCCGAGGCGCTCGGGGCCATTCTCTATGACCGTTATGTCTTCTTCTTCCAGCTGGCCGGCCTCGTCCTGCTGGTGGCGATGATCGGGGCCATCGTCCTGACGCTGCGTCACCGCGAAGGTGTGCGCCGCCAGAACATCGCCCGTCAGGTCCAGCGAACCCGGGAAGATGGCGTCGAGATGGTCGATGTGAAATCAGGCGAGGGGATCGGCTAATGCTCGAGATTGGTCTGGGACATTATCTGACACTGGCGGCGATCCTGTTCACCATCGGGGTGTTCGGCATTTTCGTGAACCGCAAGAACGTCATCATCCTCCTGATGTCGATCGAGCTGATCCTGCTGGCGGTGAACGTGAACATGGTCGCGTTCTCGGCCCATCTTGGCGACATGACCGGGCAGGTCTTTGCCATGCTGATCCTAACGGTCGCAGCGGCTGAAGCTGCTGTCGGCCTTGCCATCCTCGTCGTCTTCTTCCGCAACCGCGGTGATATCGCGGTTGAGGGCGTCAATCTGATGAAGGGCTAGAGCGGCTAACATGGCTTTTATCGTCGTATTCGGACCCCTTCTGGCAGCCATTATTGCCGGTCTGTTCCACAAGCAGATCGGCACACGCGCCAGCCAGCTGATTACCACCGGTGCAACCATTGCCGCTGCGCTGGCATCGGCCTGGCTGTTTGTTGATGTGGCCGTGCTGGGCAATGCGCGCACGTACGAGCTCGCGCAATGGATCGCGGTCGGCAATTTCGACATCAGCTGGGATTTGCGGCTGGATTCGCTTTCCGCCGTCATGCTGGTGGTGGTCACCAGCGTGTCTGCGCTCGTGCACGTCTATTCGTGGGGCTATATGGCTGATGACCCCCATCGGTCACGCTTCTTTGCCTATCTGTCGCTGTTCACCTTCGCGATGCTGTCGCTGGTGACGGCAGACAATTTCCTGCAGATGTTCTTCGGCTGGGAAGGGGTGGGGCTCGCCTCCTATCTGCTGATCGGCTTCTGGTACAAGAAGAAGTCGGCCAATGACGCGGCGATCAAGGCGTTCGTCACCAACCGCGTCGGCGATTTCGGACTGGCGCTCGGCGTCATGGCGGTGTTTGCCGTGTTCGGCACGCTCGATTTCGACACCGTCTTCGGTCAGGTCCAGGACGGCACGGTCCAGACGTTGACCCTGTTCGGCATGGAGTTCATGGCGCTGGAGCTGATTGCCTTCCTGCTCTTTATCGGGGCGATGGGCAAGTCGGCGCAGTTCTTCCTGCATGTCTGGCTGCCCGATGCCATGGAAGGTCCGACGCCGGTCTCCGCCCTCATCCACGCAGCCACCATGGTGACGGCGGGCGTGTTTCTGGTGTGCCGCTGCTATCCGATCTACGAGCTGGCACCGAACACCTCGGCCATCATCACCTTTATCGGCGCGACGACGGCCCTGTTTGCCGCTACGGTCGGCCTGGCCCAGAACGACATCAAGCGCGTGATCGCGTACTCGACCTGCTCGCAGCTTGGCTACATGTTCTTTGCGGCCGGGCTGGGCCTTTATTCGGCGGCGATGTTCCACCTCTTTACGCACGCCTTCTTCAAGGCGCTCCTGTTCCTGGGGGCCGGCTCGGTCATTCACGGCCTTCATCATGAGCAGGACATGCGCAATATGGGCGGCATCTACAAGCTGCTGCCGGGCACCTGGGTATTGATGATCATTGGCACGCTGGCGCTGACAGGCGTGGGCATTCCGCTGGTCAATCTCGGCTTTGCCGGCTTCTTCTCCAAAGACATGATCATCGAGGAAGCCTTCATGGCAGGCGCGGACGGCGTCACCTTCGGCTATTTTGCCTATCTCGTCGCCATCGTCGCAGCGGGGCTGACCTCCTTCTATTCCTGGCGCCTCATCTTCATGACTTTCCACGGCAAGTATCGCGGCGACAAGCACACGCTCGATCATGCCCATGAAAGCCCGTGGATCATGATTGTTCCGCTGGTCTTGCTGGCTATCGGCGCCGTGTTCGCGGGCGGTCTGTTCCGCAGCGATTTCGTCGGCCAGGGCGCGCTGGACTTCTGGGCGGGCAGCTTGCCGCCGGGGCCCTATGCAGAGGGCAATTATGGCGAAGGGGCGCATGGGCACCATCCGCCCACATGGGTGCTGTTCAGCCCGATTGCCGTGACGGTGCTGGGCTTCGTGCTCGCCTACTGGTTCTATGTGGTCAAGGAAGGCCTGCCGGCGAAAATCGCCGCGCGTGGCGGCCCGCTCCACAGCTTCCTCGCCAATAAATGGTATTTCGACGAGATCTACGAGTTCGTTTTCGTGCGCGGCGCGCGCGGGCTTGGCGATCTGTTCTGGAAAGTGGGTGACCGGCGCATCATTGACGGGTTCGGCCCCGATGGCGTGGCGGGCACCGTGATGCAGGCGGGCCGCCGGATCGTGCGCCTACAGTCGGGCTATCTCTACCACTACGCATTCGTGATGCTGATCGGCGTTCTGGGCCTTGCCGTCTGGCTGGTCGCGCGGGCCGGGGGACAATAGGCATGCTGGGACAACTGCCCATCCTTTCTGCGCTGACCTTCCTGCCTGCGTTGGGCGCTGTGGCGATACTGGTCCTGCGCGCGCTGATGCGCACCGAAGACCGCCCGGCGCTCGACCGTAATGCGCGCGGCGTGGCGCTGTTTGTCTCGCTGTTCGTGTTTGCGCTTTCCATTCTGCTAGTGTTCGAATTCGACACCGCCCAGCCCGGCTTCCAGTTCGTGGAATCGGCCGAGTGGCTGTCGGCGATGGGTATCAATTACCGCATGGGGGTTGATGGCCTGTCGGTCCTGTTCGTGCTGCTGACAGCCTTCCTTCTTCCCATTTGTATTCTGGCCAGCTGGAAGCTAGAAAAGCGCGTGGCCGACTACATGGCCGCTTTTCTGCTGCTCGAAGCGCTGGTCATCGGCATTTTCTGCGCGCTCGACCTGGTCCTGTTCTACATCTTCTTTGAAGGCTCGCTGATCCCGATGTTCCTGATCATCGGGGTGTGGGGCGGGGCCAACCGCATCTATGCGGCCTTCAAATTCTTCCTCTACACCTTCCTCGGCTCGGTGCTGATGCTGGTGGCGATGATCTACATGTTTGTCGTCGCCGGTACGACAGACATCACCGTCCTGCTGGAGCATGAGTTCCTGCGCGATGCGCAGACATGGCTGTGGCTGGCCTTCTTTGCCTCTTTCGCCGTGAAAATGCCGATGTGGCCGGTCCATACCTGGCTGCCGGACGCCCACGTGGAAGCGCCGACGGCTGGTTCGGTGATACTGGCCGGTATCCTGTTGAAACTTGGCGGCTATGGCTTCCTGCGCTTTTCGCTGCCGATGTTCCCCGATGCCAGCGCGTATTTCGCGCCGATGGTGATGGTGCTCTCCATCATCGCGATCATCTACACCTCGCTGGTCGCCTTCCGGCAGACTGATATCAAGAAGCTGATCGCCTACTCGTCCGTCGCCCATATGGGCTTTGTGACGATGGGCCTGTTCACAATGAACGCGCTGGGTGTGCAGGGGGCGATCTTTCAGATGCTCTCGCACGGGGTGATCTCTGGCGCGCTCTTCCTGTGTGTAGGCGTCATCTATGACCGCTTCCACACGCGCGACATCGCTTTCTATGGCGGCCTGGTTCACAAAATGCCGGTCTATGCGGCCTTCTTCGCGCTCTTCACCATGGCCAATGTCGGCTTGCCCGGCACGTCCGGCTTTGTCGGCGAGATCATGACCATGATGGGCGCGTTCGAGTATGATCCGCGCGTGGCCTTCGGCGCCGCTTTCGGCGTGATCGTCTCGGCGGTCTACATGCTGACCCTCTACAAGAAGGTCGTGTTCGGCGAGATGACGAACCCGAAGCTGGATTCGGCCACCGATCTGGACTGGCGTGAATGGATAAACCTGAGCGTGCTGGCATTCCTCGCCATCTGGCTGGGCTTCTTCACCACACCGATCACCGACATCACGACGGCCTCTGTCGAGGCGCTCATCTCGCAATACCAGGGGGCGCTGGCCGCCTCCGCCAACCCGTAATCTTCAAGGCTTGATGCCCATGACCGCGACCGCGCTCCTTGCCAATCTGAGCCTTATCATTCCCGAGCTGGTGCTTGCCATCGGTGCGATGGGACTCTTGCTGGCGGGCGTCTTCATCAAGGGTGAGGAGGCCGCTGCGCGTCTTGTGTCGCTGGCGGCGATGGCGCTTCTGATACTGGCAGCGGGCGTTGCGGTGTTCTTGGCTCCGCAAGGCGGCGGAACGGCGTTTTTCGGGGCGTTCGTGCTCGACAGTTTCTCGCTCTACGCCAAGGCCGTGATCTATCTGGCTGCCGCTATCGCGCTGGTGCTTGCCGGGCATTATCTGCAGACGGAACGGCTGGCCAGGTTCGAGTATCCGGTGCTGATCCTGCTGGCGACGCTGGGCATGTCGGTGATGGTCTCGGCCGGTGACCTGATCGCGCTTTATCTTGGCCTCGAGCTGCAATCACTGGCGCTTTACATTCTGGCCGCGTTTAACCGCGACAGCCTTCGCGCCTCGGAAGCGGGCCTGAAATATTTCGTGCTGGGCGCATTGTCTTCGGGCCTGTTGCTTTACGGCGCGTCGCTGGTCTACGGCTTTGCCGGGTCAACCGATTTCAACGCCATTGCACTGGCCGCAGAGGCGCCCTCGATAGGCCTGATCTTCGGCATGGTGTTTGTCGTGTCCGGTCTCGCGTTCAAGATTTCCGCCGCGCCGTTCCACATGTGGACGCCCGACGTCTATGAGGGCGCGCCGACGCCGGTAACGGCTTTCTTCGCCACCGCTCCGAAGCTGGCGGCGATGGTTCTGCTCATCCGCGTGCTGATGGAGCCCTTCGGGGCGATGGCCGATCAGTGGCAACAGATCACGATTGTGCTCGCCGTCCTTTCGATGGCCATCGGCGCGTTCGGTGCGCTCCTGCAAACCAATATCAAGCGCCTGATGGCTTATTCCTCGATCGGCAATGTCGGCTACGCGCTGGTCGGCCTGTCGGCTGGCAGCGAGGCCGCTGTGTGGGCGGTACTTCTCTACATGACGCTCTATGTCATCGGTGTTGCCGGTGCGTTTGGGGTGATCCTGTCCATGCGCCGCGCCGAAGGCATGGTGGAGCGGATTGAGGATCTGGCCGGGCTGTCCAGGAACCGGCCTGGTCTGGCACTCGCCTTTACCGGCCTTCTGCTTTCCATCGGCGGCATGCCATTCCTCGTCGGCTTTTTCGGCAAGCTGTTTGTGTTCTACGCGGCCGTGCAGGCGGGCCTTGTCTGGCTGGTGGTGATCGCCGGTGTGTTTTCCGCCGTTTCGATTGCTTACTATCTGATGGTTCTGAAACGCGTCTGGTTTGATGAGCCAACCGGCGGCGAGTTCATCAATCCGCCTGCCAGCGTGGCCGTGATTACGCGCGTCACCGGCATCGCGACGGTCGGCCTGCTGCTGGTGGTGCCGTTCATGCTCAACCGCGTCATCGAGGCGGGCTCGGCAATCGGCGGCTAGATGGCGCTTCGGGTCGATCACTACGCCGAGCTGGACTCCACGAATGAAGAGGCCCGCCGCCGGGCAATTGCCGGCGAGCGTGGCCCTGTCTGGATCCGCGCAGACCGCCAGGACGCCGGCCGGGGGCGGCGCGGACGTGAATGGGTCAGCCAGCCGGGCAATCTTTTCATCACCGGGCTTTATGTTCTCGACACACAAGCGGGTGATGCCGCGCGGCTGTCTTTCGCGGCAGCCTTGAGCGTTGCCGATCTGATCGAGGAGCTGAGTCCCGGTCTCGATCCGCGCCTGAAATGGCCCAATGATGTCCTGATCGAGGGGCGCAAGGTGTGCGGCATCTTGCTGGAATCGGGCGCCGTGCCCGGCGGCGGGCTTTGGCTGGCGGCCGGGATTGGCGTGAATCTCGCCCATCACCCGGACGATTCCGAGCGCCCGGCCACCAGCCTGGCCGCTTACGTTACGAAGCCTGATCCCCGTCATGCCGGCGAGCGGCTGGCACACCTTTTTGACAACTGGCTTCAGCGCTGGCAGGTCAGCGGTTTCGCGCCGGTGCGCGATGCGTGGCTGGCGCGGGCGCACGGGCTGGGCGAAAAGGCCACGGCGCGTCTGGAGAACGAGACGGTGGAAGGCGTGTTTGCCGACCTGATGCCCGACGGTGCACTGCGGCTTGATCTGGCAGACGGTACGCGCAGGCTTATCTCTGCGGGCGATGTTTTCTTCCCTGGCCTGATGAAAGGCTGACACATGCTGCTGGCGATCGATTGCGGGAACACCAACACGCTCTTTGCTGTCCATGATGGCACCAGCTGGCGCGCGCAATGGCGGACAGCAACCCATACGGCGCGGACGGCCGACGAGTACGCGGTGTGGCTGTCGCAGCTCATGGGGCTTCAGGGGCTGGGTTTTGATGATTTGTCGGCGTGCGTCATTTCGTCTGTCGTGCCGCAATCGCTGTTCAATCTGCGCAATCTGGCCCGGCGCTATCTCAAGGCGGAACCGCTGGTAATCGGCGATGCAGGCGTGGATCTTTCGATACGGGTCGCGCTGGACAGGCCGGGCGAAGCGGGCGCCGACCGGCTGGTCAATGCGCTGGGCTGCCGGGTGAAATACCCCGGCAATCTTGTCATCGTGGATTCCGGGACGGCGACGACATTTGATGTGGTATCTGAAGAGGGTGTGTTTGAAGGCGGCATTATTGCGCCGGGCATAAACCTGTCCATGCAGGCCCTGCACAATGCGGCCGCCCAGCTGCCGCGCATCGCCATCGAGCGGCCCGAGCGCGTTATCGGTACGAATACGGTAGGCGCGATGCAATCGGGCGTGTTCTGGGGCTATATCGACCTGATTGACGGGCTGGTCGGGCGCATCAAGGCCGAGTATGGCAAGCCCATGAGCGTAATCGCGACGGGCGGTGTGGCCTCTCTCTTCGAGGGGGCGTCGCACGCCATCGATTATTTTGACGCGGATGTCACCATTCGCGGACTACTGGAAGTCTGGCGCCTCAATAGCGTCCGCAAAGGAGCCTGAGGCGTGAGTGAGAGTGAAAACACGGTCTATTTCCTGCCGCTGGGCGGTTCGGGCGAGATCGGCATGAATCTGAACCTCTACGGCTTCGGGCCGGAAGAGGACCGCAAATGGATTATTGTTGATTGCGGCGTGACGTTCGGGGATCTGTCTACACCCGGCATCGACGTGATCATGCCCGACCCGCGCTTCATCGAGGAACGCAAGCACCAGCTTCTGGGTATCGTGCTGACGCATGCCCACGAAGATCATATGGGCGCGGTGGCCTATCTGTGGGAGCGTTTGCGCTGCCCCATCTGGGCGACGCCCTTCACCGCTTATCTGATGCGTGACCGGCTGGCCGAGCGCGGCCTGTCGAAAGAGGCCAAGGTGCGCGAGATTTCGCTGACCGGGCGCTTTGATATAGGTCCGTTTGACCTGGAACTGATTACGCTGACGCACTCCATCCCGGAGCCCAATGGTCTGGCAATCCGCACGCCGGCCGGCCTGATCCTGCACACCGGCGACTGGAAGATTGACCCCGAACCGCTGATCGGCGCGCCGACCGACCCTGAAGCCATCAAGGCGCTGGGCGATGAAGGCATTCTCGCCATGGTATGCGACAGCACCAATGTGTTCACGCCCGGCGAGGCGGGGTCCGAAGCCGGGGTGCGCGAGAACCTGACGAAGGTTGTCGCCGAGCAGAAGGGCAAGGTGGCCATCGCCGCCTTTGCCTCCAATGTCGCGCGGCTGGAAACCGCGATTCTGGCGGCTGAGGCCAATGGACGGCGCGTGTGTCTGGTCGGGCGCTCCATGCACCGCATGGCAGGCGCGGCCAAGTCAGTGGGGCTTCTGCAATCCTGCGCGCCCTTCGTCGAGGAGGAAGAGGCCGGGTATTTCCCCAACGACAAGATCGCCTTTGTGTGCACCGGGTCTCAAGGGGAGCCGCGCGCGGCCCTGTCACGCATCGCCGACCGGGAGCATCGCAATGTTGCGCTGTCGGCGGGCGACACCGTCATCTTTTCCTCGCGTGTCATTCCCGGCAATGAGCGCAGCATTTATGATCTGATGAACCGGCTGGCCTTGCGCGGTGTGAAGATCATTACCGAGCGCGACCGCCATGTACACGTTTCCGGCCACCCGTGCCGCGATGAGCTGAAACAGATGTATGAATGGGCGCGGCCGAAAGTGGCCATTCCCGTTCATGGTGAAGCGCGCCATCTGATCGAACACGCGGCCTATGCCAAACAGCTCGGCGTGCCCTCTGCGGTGATCCCGAAGAATGGCAGCCTGATTGCGATTAACGCCGACGGCGCGCGCATTATTGACGAGGTTCCTGCCGGCCGCTTGCATATTGATGGCAATTTCATTGTCGACGCGGATGCCAACTCAATCCGTGAGCGCCGCAAAATGGCCTATGCCGGAGCAATCAGCATCGGCATGGCGGTTTCCGGCAAGGGCGATATCGTCGCCGGGCCGGACATCCGCGCGCTGGGTGTTCCGGACGAGGGCGGTGAAGCCCTTGATGAGTTTCTTGATGCGCTCGCCGATGCGGCCGAACGCGCTTTCTCGAAAATGGGCGGGAAGGCGCGCCGCGACGAGGAAGAAGTTGAAGAAGTTGTGCGCCAGGCCGTACGGCGCGAGGCCAACCGGCTATGGGGCAAGAAGCCTATTGTCGAAGCCATGGTGTTGATGACGTAAGGATTGCCGGCAATGAAAATCGGACGACTGAACCATGTGGGGGTGGCGACGCCCGATGTGAAAGCGGCGGCAAAGGTATATGCCGAGCTTTACGGCGCGGCCGACGCGACCGAGCCCAAGGATTTTGCGCATCTGGGCGTGCGGGTGGTCTTCGTCTCCGTGCCCAACATGCAGATCGAACTGATTGAGCCACTGGGCGCAGATAGCCCTATCCACAAATTCCTGGAGAAGAATCCCAAGGGCGGGCAGCATCATATGTGCTTTGAAGTCAGTGATATACTGGCGGCACGTGACGCAATGCGTGAACGTGGTGCGACCGTGCTGGGCACAGGCGAGCCCTATATCGGTGCGCACGGCGTGCCGGTGATTTTTGTCCACCCCAAGGACACCGGCGGCGTGCTGGTCGAGCTGATGCAGGCACCGGGCGAAGGGGCGCATTGATGGGCGACGCTGCGGGCAGGCCGGTACAGGTCTATTTGCGTTATGCGGGTATTTTTGTCAGCGCGCTGGCGCTGATCATCCTGTTTGCACAGCTTTTCGTGACGTCCGGCGAGGTTGGCTTTGTCGAGGGGCTGGTGGTCTATCTGATCAGCTGGTGGATAGTCATATTTGCCGTCCTGCCCTTGCGCATCACGGGTCAGCACGAGGCGGGCGAGATTGTGGACGGCACCGATCCGGGTGCCCCCGTTGATCCGCGTCTGAAGCAGAAGGCCTTCATCACGACAGTTGTGACCAGTGTGCTGTGGCTGGTTTTCTTTGCCGTCATGGAGCTGGGGCTGGTTGATCTCAACGCGCTTTGGGGGCCTGAGTTCCAGTAGGCGGGCTTGGGGCCTGAAATCCCGGCCGGGCGCAGCGCAAAGCCGGGCCGATGGAGGCGTTTTCCTCCCCCGTTTACGGGGGAGGTGTCAGCGCAGCTGACGGAGGGGGGTGAACTTGCCCCCTCGGCCCTTCGGGCCACTCCCCCCGCGTGCGGGGGGAGAAACCACGAGGTCGTAAAGTGGGCGTTGCCGCCTCCAGCCGCAAAGCCTGCCTTGCCGGGCACGCCAGCGCGGTCTAATCGTTGAACGCACATTTTCAACCCGCCTGCGACGCGAGATACATTCCATGCGCCTTAGCCGCTTTTTCCTGCCTGTCCTGAAGGAAACGCCTGCCGACGCGCAGATCGTCTCGCACCGGCTGATGCTGCGCGCAGGCATGATCCGGCAGGAGGCGGCCGGGATCTATTCCTGGCTGCCGCTGGGCTTCCGGGTTCTTAAAAAGATCGAACAGATCGTGCGCGAGGAACAGGATCGGGCCGGGGCTGTCGAATTGCTGATGCCCACCTTGCAGCCGGCCGATCTGTGGCGCGAAAGCGGGCGCTATGACGGTTATGGCAAGGAGATGCTGCGTATCGTTGACCGGCATGAGCGCGATCTTCTCTACGGGCCGACCAATGAGGAGATGATCACGGCGATCTTCCGCTCATACTGCCGGTCCTACAAGGACTTGCCGAAAATCCTCTATCATATCCAGTGGAAGTTCCGCGATGAGATCCGCCCGCGCTTCGGCATCATGCGAGGGCGTGAATTCCTGATGAAGGACAGCTATTCGTTCGATCTGGATGAAGCCACTGCCCGCCAGGCCTATAACCGCATGTTCATTGCCTATCTGAACACGTTTGCGCGTCTAGGGCTGAAGGCGGTGCCCATGCGCGCCGATACGGGCCCTATTGGCGGTGATCTCAGCCATGAATTCATCATCCTGGCCGAAACCGGCGAGAGCGAGGTGTTCTGCGATTCCAGCCTGGTGGATATGGGCGCGCCGGGGCCGCAGGTTGACTTCGAGGGCGATTTGCAGCCGCTCGTTGATGCGCGCACCTCGCTTTATGCCGCGACCGAGGAAATGCATGAGGCTGACCGCTTCGCCTCCGAAGTGCCCGAGGAACGCCGCCTGTCCGCGCGCGGCATCGAGGTCGGGCATATCTTTTACTTCGGCACGAAATATTCCGGCCCGCTGGGCGCAAACGTGACCCATCCGGACGGCAAGGACCGTCCTGTGCATATGGGCTCGTATGGCGTCGGTGTGTCGCGGCTTCTGGGTGCCATCATTGAGGCGCACCATGACGAGGCCGGTATCATCTGGCCGGAAAGCGTCGCGCCATTCGGTATCGGCATCATCAATCTCAAGCCCGGTGATGCGGACACCGATGCCGCTTGCCAGACAGCCTATGAGGCGATGAGCAAGGCCGGCAAGGATCCGCTGCTGGACGATACAAACGAGCGTCCGGGCGGCAAGTTTGCGACGATGGATCTGATCGGTGTGCCCTGGCAGCTGATCATCGGTCCGCGCGGCCTGAAAGAGGGCAAGGTCGAGATCAAGCGCCGGGCCACCGGCGAACGCTTCGAGGCCAGCTTTGAAAGCGCGCTGTCCCGGCTGACCGCAGAGCAGGCGGGCCAATGAGCGAAGCGGCAGTCAATGCTGGGAACAAAGGCGCAGGGGCGTTCAGCGGCTGGGAGTTCATGCTGGCGTTCCGCTATCTGCGCACGCGCAGAAAGCATGGCGGTGTGACGCTGATCTCGGTGATCTCGTTTGTCGGGATCACCCTTGCGGTGACGGCACTTATCGCGGTCATGTCGATCATGAACGGGTTCCGGCACGAATTGCTGTCGCGGCTTCTGGGCGTACAGCCGCATGTTTATGTCTACACCGCAGAAAGCGCGGCCCTGACCGGCGAGCTGGTCGACAGCATCAATGCCCTGCCGGGCGTGCGTCAGGCAGGGCCGGTAATTGCCGCACAGGCGCTCATCAGCTCTGAAAGCGGCGCATCCGGCGCGCAGGTCATCGGAGTGCGCCCGTCCGACCTCAGCCAGTTCGACCTTATTGCCGGTGAGGGCGATGCCGCCGAGGCCGGCGGCGGGATTGTGCAAGGCACTGCGGAAAATTTCGGCGTCGGCACTAATGGCGGGAATTCCATCCTGATCGGATCGGGTATTGCAGGCCAGCTGGGGGTCAGCGCCGGCGACACCGTCACGCTGCTGGCACCGCAAGGCGCATCCACGCCGATGGGCACGGTGCCACGGCGCAAGAACTATGTCGTGGAAGGCGTTGTTTCCATGGGCGTTCTTGATCTTGACCGAATTTATGTCTTCATGCCGCTGGAGCAGGCAGCGCTGTTCTTCGGGCGTCAGGGCGGGGCGGATTATATCGATATCCGGGTCGACGATCCCGATAATCCCGATCCGGTGGTCGCCGCCGTGCGCCAGCTTGTGCCGGCGGGCTCGGCCGTCTTTGACTGGCGCCGGCAGAACCAGTCCTTCTGGACGGCCCTGCAAGTGGAGCGCATGGCCATGCGCATGATCCTGTCCATTATCGTGCTGATTGCCGCGATGAACATCATTTCCGGCCTTGTCATGCTGGTGAAGAACAAGAGCCGCGATATCGCCATCTTGCGGACCATGGGTGCAACGCAAGGCGCGGTGATGCGGATATTCCTGATCTCCGGCGCTGCCATCGGCGTGCTGGGCACGGCGGCTGGCATCGTTCTGGGTGTGCTGATTGCCGTCTTTATTGGCCCGATACAGGATTTCCTCGCCTTTGTGACCGGCGTTGATGTGTTCGATCCATCCGTTTACCTGCTCTACCGCCTGCCTGCCCGGCTGGACTGGGCTGAAGTCGTCTTCGTCGCGGCGTGGGGTTTTGCAACGGCGCTTATAGCTACCCTGCCGCCGTCCTGGCGGGCAGGGCGCATCGACCCGGTGGAGGCCCTTCGCTATGAGTGAGGCTGCACTCTCCATTCGCGGGCTGGTGCGTCAGTACCAGACCGATGCCGAGCTGATCGAGGTTCTCAATGGCGCCGACCTCGATCTGATGGCCGGAGAGCTTGTCGGGCTGGTAGGGCCGTCGGGTTCCGGCAAATCCTCGCTGCTTCATGCGGCGGCCTTGCTGGAAAAGCCCAATGCCGGTTCAGTGCATATTGGCGGTGTTGACGGCTTGGCGCTGGGCGAGCGCGGGCGCACCGCGCTGCGAAGGCGTGAAATCGGTTTTGTCTATCAATTCCATCACTTGATGCCGGAACTTGATGCACTGGAAAATGTTGCTCTGCCACGCCTTATTGCGGGTGAAAGCCGTGCCCGCGCGCGGGCCAAGGCAGCCGAATGGCTGAGCCGGCTGGGCCTTGGCGCCCGCCTCACGCATTTGCCCGGTCAGCTTTCCGGCGGCGAGCAGCAGCGTGTGGCCATCGCCAGAGCGCTGGTGGGTGAACCGCGTGTTGTGCTGGCCGATGAGCCAACCGGCAATCTCGATCCGGCCACGTCCGACCAGGTATTCGATGCGCTGGCGTCTGCCTGCCGTGAGGCCGGAGCCGCAGCGCTGGTTGCGACCCATAATCTGGCTCTCGCAGGCCGGATGGACCGGGCCGTGACACTTGAAAACGGCCGCATCGTCGCCGCCTAAACGCCCCGGTCTTTTCTATCCAGCCAGGCAATTACGGCGTGCTTGCACGCCCGGGATGATTCGCGCTTGACGGCGGAACAAATAGCGAATATCTAAATGAGAACAAAACACGAATATCACAGATATCAACAGGAGTTCTCAGATGAAGCGCTTGATTGAAGAGGCCAGCACCGCCTTTGTAACGCTCGGGTTCGTTGCCGTTGTCCTGACATGGAGCACGGCGCTCGCAGGCTAGCCGGTCAAGACGGGTCGGCAGCAGGGGCGAATCCGGCAAGCCTCCAGGCAGCGGGGCAGGAGGACAGGAGTGGGCGATGAGCACTGAAGCGTTTGTGCATTTGCGCGCCCGCTCGCCCTATTCGCTCCTGGAAGGCGCGACTCGCATCCCCGAGCTGGCGGAGCTTTGCCGGAGCAAGGGCATGCCGGCACTTGCCCTGACTGATAGCAACAACCTTTTTGGCGCACTCGAGTTTTCGCAATACCTCTCCGGGGCAGGGGTGCAGCCGATTATCGGTTGTACGCTGGCGGTCCGGCTGGAAGCGGAACGCCCCGGTGAACGGGTGGTGCCAGCGGGTACGCTGGTGCTGCTGGTCCAGGATGAGGCGGGGTACCGCAATCTCGTCGCCCTGTCGTCATCGGCCTATCTGGACGTTGGTCCGGCCGATGAGCCGTCGGTGACGCTGGAGGCCATTCTTGAACGCCATGAAGGGCTGATATGCCTTACCGGCGGGTATGATGGTGTGCTGAACCGTCTTGTTGCGGCGGGCAAGGCACCCAAGGCCGAAGCGGTGCTGGAACGATTGCATGAGGCGTTCGCGGGGCGCCTTTATATCGAGCTTCAGCGGCATGGGCGTCGAGAGGATGTGACCGCAGAGGACTGGCTGGTGCCTTGCGCCTATGCGCGTGATCTGCCGCTTGTGGCCACTAACGAACCCTATTTTGCGGCAGCCGAACGCTATGAGGCACATGACGCGCTGATGTGTATCGCGCAGTCGACCTACGTCATCGTCGACGACCGGCGCAAGGTGACGCCCGAGCATTATTTCAAAAGCGCGGCGGAGATGGCGGTCCTGTTCGCCGACCTGCCCGAGGCAATTTCAAATACCATTGATATCGCGCGGCGCTGCGCATACCGGCCGCGCACCGGCGACCCGGTTCTGCCCCGGTTTCCGGGGCTCGAAGGGCGCACCGAGGCTGAAGAGCTGGGAGCGCGCGCGCGCGAAGGGCTTGCGGCCCGTCTGGCGGTTATCGATCCGGCGGCACCGCGTCAGGACTATGAGGACAGGCTCGCGTTTGAGCTTGGCGTCATCGAGCGCATGGGCTTTCCCGGCTATTTCCTGATCGTTGCCGACTTTATCCAGTGGTCAAAGGCGCAAGGCATTCCTGTCGGCCCCGGCCGGGGTTCTGGTGCGGGTTCTGTCGTGGCGTGGGCCCTCACGATCACCGATCTTGATCCCTTGCGGTTCGGTCTTCTGTTCGAGCGCTTCTTGAACCCCGAACGCGTCTCGATGCCGGATTTCGACATCGATTTTTGTCAGGAGCGGCGCGGTGAGGTGATCCGCTATGTGCAGGAGCGCTATGGCAGCGACCGGGTAGCGCAGATCATCACATTCGGCACATTGCAGGCCCGCGCGGTCGTACGCGATGTCGGGCGTGTGCTGCAGATTCCGTTTCCGGTCATTGACCGGATTGCCAAGCTGGTGCCCAACAATCCGGCCCAGCCGGTAACGCTGGCAGAGGCTGTCCAAACAGAACCCAAATTGCAGGCCATGCGGCGTGAAGATGCGGCGGTTGACCGGCTGATGACCGTCGCGCTGCAACTGGAAGGGCTCTACCGCAATGCGTCCACCCACGCGGCAGGGATCGTTATCGGCGACCGGCCGCTGACCGAATTTGTGCCGCTCTACCGCGATCCGCGCTCGGACATCCCGGCGACCCAATTCAATATGAAATGGGTAGAGCCGGCCGGGCTGGTCAAGTTCGACTTTCTGGGCCTGAAAACACTCACCGTGATGGCGCGTGCGGTGGAGTACATCCGCAAATCGACCGGCGAGGACATTGATCTTGACGCGCTGCCTCTGGATGACCCTGATGCCTACGCGCTGATGGCTTCGGGCGGCACGATCGGCGTGTTCCAGATGGAAAGCTCGGGCATGCGCGACACCCTGAAAAAGGTGAAGCCCGATACGTTTGAAGACATTATCGCCCTGATCTCGCTTTACCGGCCCGGTCCGATGAAGAACATCGACATCTATGTCGAACGCAAGTTCGGCCGGTCCGAGCCCGATTTTCTCCACCCTGATCTCGAGCCTGTTCTGAAAGAGACCCATGGGGTCATTATCTATCAGGAGCAGGTGATGCAGATTGCCCAGATCCTGTCAGGCTATTCGCTTGGGGAGGCTGACCTTCTGCGCCGTGCCATGGGCAAGAAGAAAAAGGAGGAAATGGACCTGCAGCGCGAGCGTTTCCTTGCCGGAGCGGCGCAGCGCGGGGTGGCAGAGGAAAAGGCGTCCTACATATTCGATCTTGTGGCCGAATTTGCCGGATACGGCTTCAACAAGTCGCACGCCGCAGCCTACGCGCTGATCGCGTACCGCACGGCTTGGCTGAAGGCGCATCACCCGGTTGCGTTCATGGCTGCGCTGATGAGCCTGGATGCAGCCAATACCGACAAGCTGGCGGTATTCTTTCAGGAGTGCCGGCGCATGGGAGTCAGTGTGCTCGGGCCGGATATCAATCGGTCACTGGCGGACTTTTCGGTAGAGAATGGCGCGGTACGCTACGGACTGGGGGCAGTGCGCAGCGCGGGCATGAGTGCCATGGAGGATGTCGTGCGGGTGCGCGAGGCCGGCGGAGCGTTCGCCGATCTTCATGACTTTGCCGCTCGCGTTGATCCCCGGCAGGTGAACCGGCGTCTTGTCGAAACACTGGGCAAGGCGGGGGCCTTCGATGCCCTTGAGCCGGAGCGCGCGCGCGTTGTGGCGGCGGCTGAAACGCTGTGCGCCATTGCGCAAGCCTCGCATGCCGAGCGCGAGTCCGCTCAGGTTTCACTGTTCGGCGCAGGTGGCGATGATCCGGTGGCGCTGGAGCGGCCACCCTTGCCGTCTTTCGAGCCATGGGAAGCATCGCGGCGGCTGGACGAAGAGCTGGCGGCCATCGGCTTTTACCTGTCCGGCCATCCGCTTGATGCGTTCAGCGAAGTATTGGCGCGCCGCGGCGCAGTCGGCTGGGCCGAGCTGTTGCAGCGGGTTCAGGAAGGCGCGGTGAAGGCGGTGCGCATGGCGGGCATTGTCCGGCGCCGCCAGGAAAAGATATCGCGCCGCTCCAATGAGCGGTTCGCGTTTATTACGCTGTCAGACCCCAGCGGCGAGTTCGAAGCGCTGGTGCCGCCGAAAGTCTTCAATGAAGTGCGCGATATGCTTGAAGCCGGAAACGGCGTGTTGGCCACTTTCCGGGTTGAAGAACAAGATGATCTGATACGGCTGATCATGGACAGTTGCGAGCCGCTCGAGGGGCTCCTGCGCGAGGCGCATCTGCCCGGTCTGTGTGTTGAGCTTGACGATGTGTCCGCGCTTGACGGCATACACGCCCGTCTGTCGCGCCTGTCGGCCCCGGACGGAGAGGCGCGCGGCGTTGTGGTCCTGGACATGCCGGTTGGCGCAACAGCGCGGGCCCGGGTACGCCTGCCGGGCGGCTACCGGCTTGATCCGGCGCTTCGCAGCGCCCTGAAGGAAGTGCCCGGTGTCGGCGCGGTGGACGCGCTGGCTGTCTAGGCGTCCGTCGAAGCGTTTCCTGCCCGCGCACCGCATACCGACGCTTGTGCAGACAGCAAACCACGCCTATAAGCGCGCCCGCAATCCCGCACGTGGGGCAGCGGCTGGTTCGCGTAGCGATCCGGTCGATCCGGTGCCTGGCTTTCCTGTTTTGGCAGGGAGACCGGCTCCGCCCTGCGGAGGCCAACCGGAAAAGGAAAATCGATATGGCCCTTCCTGACTTCTCCATGCGTCAGCTCCTTGAAGCTGGTGCGCACTTCGGTCACCAGACCCACCGCTGGAACCCCAAGATGAAGTCCTTCATCTTCGGCGAACGTTCCAATATCCATATTATTGATCTGTCCCAGACAGTTCCGCTGCTTCACCAGGCTCTTGTGAAGGTGCGCGAAGTGGCAGCCAATGGCGGACGCGTGCTGTTCGTCGGCACCAAGCGCCAGGCATCCGACCCGATCGCCCAGGCGGCCCAGCGCTGCGCGCAGTATTACATGAATCATCGCTGGCTCGGCGGCACGCTGACCAACTGGCGGACGATCTCGATCTCCATCACCCGTCTGCGTGAGCTGGAAGGTATTCTCGATCAGGATGGTGGCCCGCAAGGCCTCACCAAGAAAGAGATCCTGATGCTGACGCGCGAGCGTGAGAAGCTTGAGCGCTCGCTCGGGGGCATCAAGGAGATGGGCGGCACGCCGGACCTGATTTTCGTGATCGATACCAACAAGGAAGCGATCGCCATTCTGGAAGCCAAGCGGCTGAACATTCCGGTCGTCGCCGTGGTTGATACCAACTGCGATCCCGACCCGATCGATTTCCCGATCCCGGGCAATGACGATGCGGCGCGCGCGATATCGCTGTACTGCGACCTGGTGGCCGATGCCGTTCTCGACGGCATCTCCGACAGCCAGGCGTCGCTCGGCGTGGACATGGGCGCCGCGGTAAACCCGGTGGCTGAACCGGTGCTGACCGAAGAAACGCCCAAAGAGGCCGAAGCCCCCAAGGCAGACGCCGAGGTGCCGGCAGCCGAGGCGGAGGCTCCTGCAGCCGAAACCGCTGACGAACCCGCCAAAGCCTGATCTGAACGACATAAAATAACAGGAGACTCCCCATGGCCGAGATCACTGCCGCTCTCGTCAAGGACCTGCGCGACCGCACCGGCGCGGGCATGATGGATTGCAAGAAGGCGCTGGCTGAAACCGATGGTGACATCGAGGCGGCTATCGACTGGCTGCGCAAGAAGGGCCTGTCCAAGGCCGCCAAGAAGGCTGACCGCGTCGCTGCGGACGGTCTGGTTGGCGTCGCGTCGGCTGAACGTGGAGATGGCATGGCCGCCGCTGCCGTCGAAGTAAATGCCGAGACGGACTTTGTGGCGCGCAACGAGCTGTTCCAGGCTGCGGTGTCCGAAATCACTGCGCTGGGCATTGATGCGGGCGATGCGGACGCGCTGCGTCAGGCGAAAACATCGTCGGGCGAGACGGTCGAGGACAAGCTGACCAATCTGATCGCCAAGGTCGGCGAGAACATGTCGCTTCGCCGCGTGTCGGGTCTGTCGGTAGAGTCCGGCGTCGTTGCCAGCTATGTTCACAATGCTGCGGCGGACGGGCTCGGCAAGATCGGCGTGCTGGTGGCGCTGGAATCGTCAGGCGACAAGGCTGTGCTCAAGGAGCTCGGCCGGAAAGTGGCCATGCATGTGGCGGCCGGTTCACCGGCGGTTGCACTCGCTGTGGACGTTGATGAACTGTCTGCCGACGTCATCGAGCGCGAAAAGGCCGTGTTCGCCGATCAGGCCCGTCAGTCGGGCAAGCCCGAAGCGATTATCGAGAAGATGGTCGAAGGCCGTCTTCGCAAGTTCTACGAGGAAGTCGTGCTTCTCAAGCAGGTCTTCGTTTTCGATCCCGACCTGACCGTGGAAGGTGCCATCGCGGCAGCGGCCAAGGATGCCGGCGCGCCGGTCAAGCTGACAGGCTTTGTCCGCATGGTGCTCGGTGAAGGTGTGGAGAAGAAAGAAGAAGACTTCGCTGCCGAAGTGGCGGCGCTCGGCAAATCGTGATCTGAATGCGTCCCGGCGGCAGAAAAGCTGCCGCCGGGCGCACTTTAAAAAGCCAGTAGCGCTTTCAATGACGGAGCAACGATACCCGTGAGCGACATACCCGCAGAGCCGCGCCCGACGCCATCGGGACCCTATCGAAGGGTCCTTTTGAAGGTTTCCGGTGAAGCGCTGATGGGAGACCAGTCCTACGGGATCGACATGAACACCGCCGAACGCATTTCCGACGAGGTCGGTGCGGCGGTCAAGGCCGGATACGAGATGTGTCTGGTCATTGGCGGCGGGAATATATTCCGTGGTCTCCAGGCGGCCGCAAAAGGCATGGACCGCGCCGCCGCGGACTATATGGGCATGCTGGCGACGGTGATGAATGCCCTGGCCATGCAGACTGCGCTGGAACGCCGCGGCGTCCCCACCCGCGTCCAGTCAGCCATTCCCATGACGACCGTCTGTGAGCCCTATATACGCCGCCGTGCGGTGCGCCATATGGAAAAGGGCCGGGTAGTCATTTTCGCGGCTGGTACGGGAAACCCGTTTTTCACCACCGATACAGCGGCCGCGCTTCGCGCCGCCGAGATGGGCTGTGATGCCCTTTTCAAGGGCACACAGGTTGACGGGGTCTATTCTGCTGACCCGAAAAAGGATCCGAACGCCGAACGCTATGACCAGCTGGACTATCTTGATGTCATTGCGCGCGACCTGAAAGTGATGGACGCTTCGGCTGTTACCCTGATGCGCGATAACCAGATTCCGATTGTCGTGTTTGATATTCACCGCACAGGCGGGCTGGCCGATGTACTCGACGGGCGGGGCGTTTGCACCGTGGTCGGGCCGAAACCATCCGCAAGGAAATGAGGACGACATGAGCAAAGACGGCGGTTTTGACCTGAAGGATATACAGCGCCGCATGGATGGCGCAGTCGAAGCACTCAGGAAAGAGTTCAGCGGTCTGCGCACGGGCCGGGCGAGCATCGGATTGCTCGATCCCATCAAGATCGATGCCTATGGCAGCCCGACGCCGATCAATCAGGTGGGCACGGTTTCTGTCCCCGAGCCCCGTATGCTGTCTGTACAGGTCTGGGACAAGAATCTCGCACCGGCCGTCGACAAGGCTATCCGCAATTCATCGCTTGGCCTGAACCCGGTTGTCGAAGGCACGCTGATCCGCATTCCCATCCCGCCCTTGAACGAGGAGCGCCGCGCCGAGCTTGCGAAGACGGCAGGCACCTATGCCGAGCAGGCCCGCGTGGCCGTGCGCAATGTGCGCCGTGACGGTATGGAGGCGCTGAAGAAGGCCGAGAAAGACAATTTGATCAGCGAGGACGAGCACAAGCGCAATTCTGATCTCGTCCAGAAAGCGACCGACAACAATATCGCGTCGATTGATGAGCTGCTCAAAACCAAGCAGGACGAAATTACGCAGGTCTGACCGGCCTGCACCAGCCTGACAGGTCCGGGGAGGACTGTTTTCCATGTCAGCCGATCCCGGCGGCCCAGTTTCCACGCCGCGCCATGTTGCCGTCATCATGGATGGCAATGGGCGTTGGGCGGCAGCGCGCGGCCTGCCCAGGGCCATGGGACACCGGCAAGGGGTCGAGGCTGTGCGCGCACTGGTGCGCGGGGCGGGCGATCTGGGCGTCACCCATCTGACGCTGTTCGGGTTTTCTACCGAGAACTGGCGCCGCTCCACCGAAGAGGTGAGCACGCTGTTTGACCTGCTCAAGCAGTTTGTGGATGCCGATCTCGACGATCTGGCGAAGAACGGCGTGCGGGTTCGCATTCTGGGCAGCCGTTCAGGCCTGTCCGACGATATCAGTGCCATCATTGACCGCGCCGAGTCGCGCACCGCCGCCAACAGCCGCTTCAACCTGACTGTCGCCTTCAATTATGGTGGCCGTGACGAGATTGTCCGTGCGGCCCGCGCCCTCATCGCGGAAGCCGGTTCCGGGGCGTTTGATGGCGAGCTGGACGAAGCCGGATTTGCCGCGCGGCTGGACACGCACGGCCTGCCAGATCCCGACATGATCATCAGGACCAGCGGCGAGATGCGGATCTCCAATTTTCTGCTCTGGCAGGGTGCCTATGCCGAGCTGGTCTTCGTCGATGTATTGTGGCCCGATTTTTCCATCGAGCACATGAAAGAGGCTATCGCCATCTACCAGTCGCGCCATCGGCGGTTTGGCGGCCGGCCGTGAGCCTGCTGGCACGCCTGCCGGGGCCACGCGATCCGGTGTTTGTCCGCCGGCTTGTGTCCGCGCTGGTTCTGGCTCCGCTGGCGCTGGGACTGGTCTGGCTTGGCGGATACCCGTTCGCGATATTTGTGGCCGCGTTTGCGGCTGCGATGGCGTGGGAATGGGTGCGCATGTCGGACCGCGATGCGCCTCCGCGTGCCTTCTCCATTGCCACGGGTACCGCCGTCGGGTCGGTTCTGATGGCGGCCCATGGAGAGGCTCTGTGGTGTGCTGTGTGGCTGCTGGCGGGCGCGTTGAGCGCTTATCTGGACAGGCGCAGGCGTGGCCGGGCGTACGAGGCGGCCTGCGGCGTGATCTATGTAGCGTCAGCTGCCAGTATTCTGGTGGCGCTGCGCAGCGAAGAAGCGGGGCTTGTCTCCATACTGTTCCTGCTGTGCGTTGTCTGGGCGGCAGACACATTCGCCTATCTTGCGGGAACCTGGCTGGGCGGACCCAAGCTTCTGCCCGCTGCCAGCCCCAACAAAACCTGGACCGGATTGATCGCAGGCGTGGGATTCGGGGTAAGCGCAGGCATATTGATGGCGGGCGTGTGGGGGCTGGACCCGCTGCTTGCGCTGGCGGCAGCGCTGCCCACGGCGCTGATGGCGGTGGCCGGTGATCTGGTAATGTCACTCGCCAAGCGCCGCTTTGGCGTGAAGGATGCCGGCACGCTGATCCCCGGACATGGCGGGGTGCTCGACAGGGTGGACGCCTTGATGCTTGCAACCGTTTTCGCTGGTCTTTTTGCGCTGCTCGTTCCCGGCGGCTGGCCGGGCGGAGGCCTTTAGATGACCCGTAGCATCACCGTACTGGGCGCTACCGGATCGGTCGGGCTGGCGACGCTGGACCTTGTCGGCGCAGCGCCTGAAGGCACGTATGCAGTGACGGCGCTGACGGCTCATTCGCGTGCGGCGGAACTGGCCGCGCTGGCCTTGCGTTTCCGCCCGCAGTTTACCGCCCTTGCTGACTCCGGTCAGGCCGCCGTGCTGGAGGCCGCGCTGGCCGGATCTGGCCTGAATTGGGGCGCAGGCGCGGATGCGGTTGCCGAGGCGGCCTCGATGGATGCCGACTGGACGATGGCCGCGATTGTCGGCGCGGCCGGGCTCGCGCCTACACTGGCGGCAGTGAATCGCGGAAAGATTGTGGCGCTGGCCAACAAGGAGGCGCTGGTCTGCGCAGGCGGTCTCTTCATGGAGTGTGCGCGGCGCTCTGGCGCGGTCATTCTTCCGGTGGATTCAGAGCATAATGCCATCTTCCAGGCCCTTGGTGGTGTGGATGCCAGCCGGCTGCGCCGGATCATTCTTACCGCATCGGGCGGGCCGTTCCGCACGGCCAGCCTTGAAGCGATGGGGCGCGCCAGCGTTCACGATGCGGTCGCGCACCCGGTCTGGTCGATGGGCGCGAAGATATCGGTAGATTCGGCTACGATGATGAACAAGGGGCTCGAAGTGATCGAGGCCTGCCATCTGTTCGCAGTGCCGCCGTCGAAGGTGGATGTCATTGTCCATCCCGAATCCATCGTTCACGGGCTGGTGGAGCATGTTGATGGCGGGCTGCTCGCCCAGATGGGTTCGCCGGACATGCGCACGCCGATTGCCCACGCGCTGGGCTGGCCGGACCGCATCGATACAAACGTCTCGCGGCTGGACCTGCCGGCGCTCGGCCAGCTGACTTTCGAAACACCCGACCCGCAGCGCTTTCCCGCCCTGCGGCTGGCCCGTGAAGCTTTTGAAGCGGGAGGCGCCAGCCCGATCATATTGAACGCTGCCAATGAAGTTGCGGTCGAAGCCTTTCTGAATGGTCATGTCGGCTTCCTTGACATCGCGGCCATCGTTGCAGACTCTCTCGATCAGGGTGAGGGGGCTTTCAAAGGGCCAGTAAAAGACTTCGAGGCCGTGTACGCAGCGGACGCGATAGCACGGACGCTGGCGGCGGAGCGTGTGATTGTCCGCAACAGGCATGGTGCCAGCATGGCAAGAGGGGCTTGAGTTAACGTGACGGATCTTCTCGGTTCGGGCTTGCTCAGCATCGTGGCGTTCGTCGCGGTGATCTCTTTTGTCGTGGTGATTCATGAACTCGGCCATTATTTCGCCGGCCGGATTTTTGGCGTGCACGCGGAAGCCTTTTCCATCGGATTCGGACCGACCCTGGCGAGCTGGCACGACAAGCGCGGCACGCTGTGGCGCATTGCCGGGCTGCCGCTGGGTGGCTATGTGCGGTTTCTGGGCGATGCCAATGCGGCGAGCGCTCCTGATCATAAAACGCTTGAGAGTTTGCGCGCCGGACGCGACGATGCCGACAGGGTCTATCACTTCAAACCTGTCTGGCAGCGCGCGTTGATCGTGCTGGCAGGGCCGGCGGCCAATTTCCTGCTTGCGGTAGCCCTTTTTGCAGCGCTGGGAATGGTGCGCGGCGATGTCACGATCGAGCCGCGCATTGGTGAGATCGTTGAAGGCAGTCCGGCTGACGAGGCCGGATTTCAATCTGGCGATCTGCTGGTGTCCATTGATGGCCAGCGCGTCGGCTCGTTCACTGACCTGACGCAGGCCGTCATGACACGTGCCGGAACGACAATGCGCTTCACGGTGGATCGTGGCGGGCGCGAGCTGGTGCTGGAGGCGGCACCGCGCCGCGAGATGCGCCCCGACGGGCTTGGCGGCACGCGCGCTTTTGGCTTCCTGGGTGTTGGACTATCACCCGACGCTGAGCTGACCCGGCACAGGTTTGGCCCTGTCGAGGCCGTCGGACATGGAGTCGCGCGCACCGCCGACATTTCAGCGACGATAGTCGATTACATGGCCCGTTTGGTGACGTTCCGGGCCTCCATCGAACATATCAATGGCCCGCTGGGCATTGCGACGACGGCCGGGCAGATCGCCAATACGGCGATTGCTGCTCCGGATGTGCAGGATCCCGGTTCATACGACGTTGGCGCGGCGTTGCTGCGGCTGGCGACAAGCCTTTTGCTGCTGGCTGGATTGCTGTCGGTTGCCATCGGATTGATGAATCTCCTGCCGATCCCGGTTCTAGACGGTGGCCACCTTGTGTATTACGCCTACGAAGCCGTGGCGAAACATCCACCCAGTCCAGCTGTTCAGTCTGCCGGCCTCAAGGCCGGACTGGCGCTGATACTCGGGCTGATGGTTGTCGCCACATGGAATGATTTGAGTTATCTCGTCGGCCTGTTGTCATAATGGCCGGTCGATTGAGACCTGGATGGTGCAGTCAATGAAGTTTCTCGTCTGGACGATAGCAGCGCTGGCGATGCTCGGCTTGCCGTTGGCACATGCACAGGCCGTGCAGGACGCTGATACGGCCAGCGACAGCGCACAGGCGCCGGTGGAAACTGAAATTGAGCAGGAGGAGGCTCCTCCGCAAATCCTCCAGATCCTGGTTGAGGGCAACCAGCGCGTCGAAGCCGATACCATCCTGTCTTACATGCTGGTCCGGCCCGGTGACGTGGCTGATCCGCGCCTGATAAACCTCTCCATCCAGACGCTGTTCGCCACCAATCTGTTCGCCGATGTGCGGGTGGCACGCGAGCGCTCCACCCTGATTGTCTACGTGCGTGAGAATCCCGTCATCAACCGGGTGGTTCTCGAAGGTAACCGCGCGATCAATGACGACCGGATCACCGACGAGATCCAGCTGCAGCCGCGTGCGTTGTTTACACGTGCGCGTGTCCAGGACGACGTTCAGCGCATTCTGGAAGTCTATCGCCGTTCGGGCCGGTTCGCCGTGCAGGTCAATCCCCAGATCGTTGAATTGCCCCAGAACCGGGTCGATCTCGTGTTCGAGATTTCCGAAGGGCCGACGACCGGCGTGCGCCGGATCAACTTTGTCGGCAACCGCGCCTATTCGGATCGCCGCCTGCGCGGCGAGACTGTTACCAGCGAAGCGCGCTGGTGGCGTTTCTTCGATTCCAATGACAATTATGATCCCGACCGGCTGGAGTTTGACCGCGAGCAGCTGCGTGAATTCTACGCAGACCGGGGCTATGCCGACTTCCGCGTCAGCTCCGCGATTGCCGAGCTGGTCCCTGACCAGTCGGGCTTCTACATCACCTACACGGTTGAAGAGGGGCAGGTTTACAATTTCGGTGAGATTACAGTCACGACCGAGATTGAAGACCTGAGCTCTGAATATCTGGAGGCGATTGTAGCCACCCAGCCGGGCAGCCTCTATGTCGGCAGCCGGATTGAAGAGTCGGTTGATACGCTCACCTTCGCTGCCGGGGCCGCAGGCTATGCATTTGTGGATGTGCGCCCGCGTGTGACCACCAATCGCGAGGACCAGACCGTCGATATCGAATACGTCATCAACCCGGCGCCGCGTGTCTATATCGAGCGGATCGATATTCTGGGCAATTCGCGGACGCTCGACCGGGTTATCCGCCGTGAGCTGGAGCTGGTGGAGGGCGACGCGTTCAACCAGGTGCTGGTCAATCTTTCCGAACAGCGTGTGCGCCGCCTGGGCTTCTTTGAAGAGGTCGAGATAGAGCCCGTTCAGGGCACGGATGCTGACCGGGCGCGGCTTCAGGTCAATGTAACAGAGCAGCCAACCGGCGAGCTTGCCTTTGGCGTCGGGTATTCGTCCACGGACGCCTTCCTGATTGATTTCTCGGTGTCAGAGCGCAATCTGCGTGGCCGCGGCCAGTTCCTGCGTCTTCGGGTTTCGGAGAGCTCGCGCCGCCGCCAGATCGATATCCGGTTTACCGAACCGCGCTTCCTGGACCGCAATCTCGCGGCAGGCTTTGACCTGTTCCAGGTGCGCTCAAACTTCTCGCAAGAAGCATCGTTTGAAACCGAATCGACCGGCTTCAGCCTGCGCTCCGGCTTCCCGTTGACCGCGTCGGTGGAGGGCGGTGTGAATTACACGCTGCGTACCGACGAGGTTCGCACATTCGCCGGCGTGTCGAGCGCGATCGCCAGAGCGGCGGGCTCTCGGGTGACGTCGCTGCTGGGCTATTCGGTGGCCTGGAACCGCATTGACGACTTCCAGCAGCCGACCAACGGCTTCCAGGTGAGTCTCAATCAGGAGATTGCCGGCGTAGGCGGTGACGTGCGCTATGTGCGCACCGAAGGGCGCGGCGCGGTCTACCGCAACGTGTTCCGGCCTGATGTCGTGCTGAGCCTCACAGGGGAAGCTGGCCTGATCCTTGCGTGGGGCGGTGATGCGGTTCGCATCAATGACCGCTTCTTCAAGGGGGGCAATTCCTTCCGCGGGTTTGAAACCGCCGGTATCGGTCCGCGGGTTGTTCAGCGCACCGACACCGGAGAGTTGACGCGTGGCGACTCGCTTGGCGGTAATTTCTACGCCATCGGCGCTCTGGAACTGGGCTTCCCGCTCGGCTTGCCGGAACAGTACGGTGTGCGTGGCAGCGTGTTCACCGAGTTCGGCACGATGGGCGTTTTGCCATCAGTTGACCAGATTGAGGACGTCGGCGGGACAACTTCGCCCTTCACGATAGACGAGCTGGCACCGCGCGTTTCGGTCGGCGTCAGCATTTTCTGGGACTCGCCGTTCGGCCCGGTCCGGTTCGACTTTGCCGAGGCTGTGGTTCACCAAGAGTACGACCGCCGCGAGTTCTTCCGTTTCAGCACCAGTACAGGGTTCTAGTATCATGACTTTTCACAACAGCCGGATGGCCTCCATGCGTCTTCGCGCTTTGTTTGCCGGCATCGTTGTCGCACTGGGTGCGATGGGAGCTGCGCAGGCGCAAAGCATCTTGATGATCGACGAGGAGAGAATTCTCACCGAAAGCCAGGTCGGCCAGCACATTGCCGGCCAGCTGGAAACCATCGGCCGCGAAATCCAGACCGAGCTGGAAGCGGCTGCCGGACCGCTCTCTGAGGAGAATGAGGCACTGCAAGCGGAAACGTCTGCGCTCAGCCAGGAAGCCATTCAGGAGCGTCCCGACCTGATGCAGCGCATTCAGCAGCTCCAGGCGAACGCCCAACAGCTTGAGCGCCTGCGCCGGGTGCGCCAGCAAGAGCTGGTGCAGACCGAGCGTCAGGCTCTGCAGCCGGTTCTGCAGACCCTTCAGACGGTGTTGCAGGAGCTGGTCGACGAGCGTAGCGCCACCGTTCTGCTTGACCGTTCGCAGGTCGTCTATGGCGCTGACAGCATTGATGTCACCGACACGGTCATCGAGCGTCTCAACCAGCGCATCCAGACCACGCCGGTGACCCGCGTTCGCGCGCCTGAGGGCGAAAGCGGTCAATAGCCGTTGATCCGGTGAGTACTGACACCCGGTTCTATCGCCGTGTCGGATCACTGAACGCACGGGAGATTTCCGGCGAGCTCGATGGTGAGCTCGCCGGAAACCCTGCGTGTAGCGTCCATGACGTTGCCTCCCACACGGCGCCCTCGGCGGGCACGCTGATATTTGTAGGAGCCGGCGAGAAGGCCGATCTGCCCGAAGCGCATGAGGGCATCATTATCGGCCCGGCCGCTCTTCGCGAGACGATGACGCTGCGCGACGGTTCGGCATTCATCGTCCATTCCCATCCCAGGGCTGCCTTTGCGCGTATTGCCGCGCAGCTGGTGGTGCCTCACACGCGGATGGCGCTTGCCGCGATTGACCCGTCCGCCAGCATCGCTGCCAGCGCTGTCATTTCGGCAGGCGCATCTATCGGTGCAGGCGCGCGGATTGGCGATGACTGCCAGATCGGCCCCAACGCGGTTATTGGGCCCGGCGTCGAAATAGGAGAGCGCACGCATGTCGGCGCGTGCGCGGTAATCGGCTTTGCCCTGATTGGCCGGGAGTGCCGCATTGGCCCCGGGAGCGTTCTGGGCGAAGCCGGTTTTGGCCTGGCCCCCGGACCGGACGGTCTGGTGGAGCTGCCCCATTTCGGGCGGGTGGTCCTGGGTGATCAGGTGCGCATTGGCGCGAACTGCACCATTGACCGGGGTATGTTCGGTGACACCCTTCTGCGCACGGGGGTGAAGCTCGATAATCTGTGCCACATCGCTCATAATGTAGATGTTGGCGAACACACGCTGATGGCCGCCTTTGCCGGTGTTTCCGGCAGCGTAAAGATCGGGCGCGGTGCCCAGTTTGGCGGGCGCGTTGGTATTGTTGATCATGTAAATATCGGTGAAGGCGCAAGGCTTGCCGCCAATGCTTCGCCTGCGTGGGATGTCCCGGCCGGGGAGACCTGGGCAGGGCAGCCGGCGCAACCTATCCGGAGCTGGTTGCGCGAACTGGCAATATTGAAACGAATGGCCGCCCCGAAACGCCGTGCTGTTGACGCTGGCAAACCCTCGGTGCAGGACAAGACCGACGATTGATCAGCACAGTCAGGGAACGGGTATGACGCAATCAGCCATCACTATCGGCCCGGACGAAATCCTTTCGCGTCTGCCGCACCGTTATCCTTTTTTGCTGGTTGATCGCGCGCACAGCTATGTCGAAGGCCAGTCGATCACCGGCATCAAATGCGTGTCGGCAGGAGAGCCCTGTTTTCAAGGGCATTTTCCCGACAATCCCGTCATGCCGGGCGTGCTGATGATCGAGGCGCTGGCCCAGACCGGTGCTCTGCTGATGTCAAAAACGCTTAATGCCGACATCGCCAATACGCTCATCCTGTTCATTGGTGTGGACCGGGCGCGTTTCCGCCGCCCCGTGCGTCCAGGTGATGTGCTGGAAATGCCCGTAAAAGTGGTGACCCAGCGGCGCGGCCTTTTCCGCTTTGAGGGCGTGGCGTTGGTGAACGGCATCAAGGTCGCCGATGCGGACTTCTCCGCGACGTCAGCCGAACGACAGAATGCAGGAGAGGCTTCTTGACCACGCAAATTCATCCGTCGGCCATTGTTGACCCGAAAGCACAGCTCGGCGAGGGCGTGGATATCGGTCCGTTCTGTCAGATCGGTCCGCAGGTAAAGATCGGTGACCGGACGCGCCTGATTTCCCATGTCAGCGTGCTGAACCAGACCAGCATCGGCCGGGACTGCGTGGTTCATCCCTTCGCCGCCCTTGGCTCACCGCCACAGGACTTCAAATACAAGGGCGGTGATGTCAGCCTGGTGATCGGTGACGGCAACACGCTGCGCGAGCACGTCACCATGCATCTGGGCACGGAGACGGCGCGCGGCGAGACGCGTGTGGGATCGGGCAGCTATTTCATGGTCGGGGCCCATGTTGGCCATGACTGCGTTGTCGGTGACAATGTTGTTTTCGCCAACAACGCAACGCTCGGCGGCGAGGTCGTTATTGGCGATTATGTCATCATGGGCGGGCTTTCGGCCATTCACCAGAAATGTCGCGTCGGGCGATATGCCTTTGTCGGCGGCGGTGCGCCAGTGACGGGCGACGTCATCCCTTATGGCATGGTCGACAATCACGGATACCTGGCGGGGCTCAACCTGGTTGGCCTGAAGCGGCGCGGCTTCTCGCGTGACCTAATCCATGATTTGCGCGCTGCCTACCGCCTGATTTTCTCTGCGGAGGGAGCGTTCTCCGAGCGGGTGGAGGATGCAGGCCGATTATTTGAAGCGCGCCCCGAAGTGATGGAGGTCATCAACTTTGTCAAAGCGCCCGCCGCGCGGCCCCTGTGCGGGCCGGAGCAGGGCTGATCGGCGATGAGTGATCGTTGGACGCGTCTTGGCCTGATAGCCGGTGGCGGCGCTTTGCCCCGACTGGTGGCGCAGGCATGTGCGGCCGATGGCAGGCTGGGGTGTGTGATTGCGCTGTCCGGCTTCGCTGATCCTGCCGATTATGACGGCGCACTGGTGCGCACTATCGGTCAGTTCGGCCATGTCGTGCGGGATATGAAAGCGGCCGGGTGCGATGCTGTTTGTTTTGCCGGTATTGTGACGCGGCCTGATTTTCGCAGTTTCGTGCCCGACATGGAGGGCGCGAAATTGCTGCCTGGATTGCTGGCGGCTGCCGTTCGCGGCGATGACGCCTTGCTGCGCGTGGTGGTCAAGGCGTTCGAGGCACACGGGCTTCAGGTCGTCGGTGCCGATACCTTGTCAGACTCACTGCTGGCACCGGAAGGGCGCATTGGCGGGGATGCCGATGCCGGGCCGCACCAGAGCGATATCGCCAAGGCGATGCAGATAGCTGCTGCCATTGGTGTTCTTGACGCCGGGCAGGGGGCTGTTGTGTGCGACGGGCTGGTTCTGGCACTGGAAGCGCAGGAAGGCACCGATGCCATGCTGGAGCGCGTGGCACAATTGCCGGAAAATATCCGCGGCACGGTGGACGTGCCGCGCGGCGTGCTGGCCAAGCGGCCGAAGCCGCAGCAGGAGCGCCGGATCGACCTGCCGGTGATCGGTGCAGCGACGGTTGAGCGCGCCGCCGCCGCCGGACTGGCTGGCATTGCCGTGGAAGCGGGCGCGGCGCTGATACTCGGCCGCGAAGCGGTGGATGAGGCCGCGCGCCGTCACGGCATGTTTGTGGCCGGTGTGACACCGCTTAGCTGAACGGACGCATGAATCATGCAAGCCAGCAACCGGCCCTTGCGGATATTCATTGTCGCGGCTGAGCCGTCGGGCGACATGGTAGGGGCGGAGCTTGTGCGCGCCCTGCGCGCACAAAACCGCGATATCCAGATCGCCGGCGTCGGGCGTGAAGCCATGGCAGCGGAAGGCATATCCAGCGATATCGACCTGTCGGCCTTGTCGGTGCTGGGTCTGTTCGATGGCTTGCGTGTCTGGCGGCTTGTCCACGAACGCGCCGGCGCGTGTGCGGACGCGGCGGCCGCCTTTGGCGCTGATCAGGTGGTCCTCATCGATTCCTGGGGTTTCATGCTGCGTGTCGCGTGGAAAGTCCGTGCGGCGTCTCCAGCGGCCCGGATCGTGAAATATATCGGCCCGCAGGCCTTTGCCACCAGGCCGGGACGGGCCAAGGCGCTGGGGCGCGCGGTTGATAATCTTCTGGCGATCCATCCCTTCGATCCGGAATATTTCGAGCCTTACGGCTTGCCGACCATCGTCGTGGGAAACCCCGCGCTGGAACGCGATCTGACCGGCGACGGAGCGGCGTTCCGGGCGCGCCATGGCATTTCGGCGGATGAACGCCTGATGCTGGTCCTGTTCGGCAGCCGCAAGGCCGAAGTGGAGAGGCTATTCGATGATTTTGCCGACACCGCTGAAGCGTTGATGATGGATCGCCCGGATCTGCGCATCGTCACCGTTCTGGCTCCTGCAGTAGCAGAGCCCGTGATGGAGCGCCTGAGAGCCCGCCCGGCGCTGGCGGGAATGGTCGTGACGGGCGCGGAGGAGCGCCTTGACGCGTTTGCCGCCTCTGACGCAGCGCTCGCGTGTTCAGGAACTGTGACACTGGAATTGTCGCGGATGGGGGTGCCCAGCGTGGTCGGCTACCGGCTTGGCCCGGTGGCGTGGACGATTGCATGGAATTTCATGCTTCGCGCACCCTATGTAAGCCTGGTCAACATCGCTGCCGGGCGCGAACTTCTGCCCGAACGGCTGCAGACCCGGGCGGTGCCCGAATATCTGGTGCCCGAAATGGCCAGACTGCTTGATGACCCTGAACACCGTGCCTCGGTGGGGCAGGCGCTAAAGGATGTAACGGCGCAGATGGCCGGAGAAGGCGGGGGCGCGAGCGTTAATGCCGCCCGCGCCCTTATCAATCTTGGACCGCTCTAGAACCTAACGCTTGCTGACCGGCACATAGCCGCGCTCGGACGCGCCGGTGAAGACCTGGCGCGGGCGGCCGATCTTCTGGGTCGGATCCTCGATCATTTCAGACCATTGGGCGATCCAGCCGACGGTGCGGGCCAGTGCGAACAGCACCGTGAACATCTCGGTCGGGAAGCCCATCGCACGCAGCGTGATGCCCGAATAGAAGTCGATATTCGGATAGAGCTTTTTCTCGACAAAGTAGGGATCTTCCAGCGCAATGCGTTCCAGCTCCATGGCCACTTGCAGGAGCGGATCATCCTTCACGCCCAGCTCATCCAGCACTTCGTGGCACGTGGTGCGCATCACTTTCGCGCGCGGGTCGTAGTTCTTGTAGACGCGATGGCCAAAGCCCATCAGGCGGAACGGGTCCTCCTTGTCCTTGGCGCGCTTGATAAATTCAGGGATGCGGTCAACCGTGCCGATCTCTTCGAGCATGTTGAGTGCGGCTTCATTGGCGCCGCCATGAGCCGGGCCCCAGAGCGAGGCAATGCCCGCAGCGATACAGGCGAACGGATTGGCGCCCGATGACCCCGCCAGGCGCACCGTGGAGGTGGAGGCGTTCTGCTCGTGGTCGGCATGCAGGATGAAAATACGGTCCATCGCGCGCGCCAGCGTCGGGGAGACCTTGTAGTCCTCTGTCGGCACAGCAAAGCACATGCGCAGGAAGTTGGAGGCATAGTCCAGCTCATTGCGCGGGGTGATAAACGGCTGGCCGATCGAATATTTGAAGGCCCGTGCGGCAATCGTCGGCATTTTGGCGATCATGCGATGGCTGGCGATAGTGCGCGCCTTGGGATCATTGACGTCCGTTGAGTCATGGTAGAAGGCCGACAGCGCGCCAACCGTCCCGACCATCACCGCCATCGGGTGCGCATCGCGGCGATAGCCGCGGAAGAACTGGTCGAACTGGTCATGCAGCATGGTGTGGCGGCGGATCGTCCAGTCGAACTCTTCAAGCTCTTTCGCGCTCGGCAATTCACCATGCAGGAGGAGGTAGGAGACTTCGATGAAAGAGGAGTTTTCTGCAAGCTCGTCAATCGGATAGCCTCGATAAAGAAGGACGCCCTCGTCACCGTCGATATAGGTGATCTGGCTTTCACAGCTGCCCGTCGAGGTGAAGCCCGGATCGTAGGTGAAGACGCCGGCGTCGCGATAGAGCGTGCGGATATCGATCACGTCAGGCCCAACCGAGCCACCCAGTACAGGCAGGTCGATTGTCTTGCCGTTGACGGTAAGCTGGGCGGAGCCCTTTTTTTCGGTCTTGTTCTTCATCGGTCCAATCCCTTTACATCTTTAGGTATGGTCAGGCCGGGCTGATCTGGTCATCCAGCCTGGCAATCGTTTCGTCCCGGCCCAGAAGGGCAAGGACAAGGCTCATATCCGGCGCGGGTGCGCCGCCCGTCAGTGCCGCGCGCAGCGGCTGTCCGATCTTTCCAAAGCCCACCCCTTCGGCTTCGGCGAAGTCCTTGAGCAGCCCGCCCAGCGAGTCTGCATCCCACTCATGGTGCGCGGAGAGCGCATCGCGCAGGCGTGACAGCCGCTCAAGCGCGTCAGAGGACAGGTGCTTGCCCGATGCCTCATCAATCTGGAACGGGCGCTTGCGGATCAGAAAATAAGCCTGTGTTTCCATTTCGGCGAGCGTTTTTGAACGCTCTTTCAGCATATCCATGGCAGGCGTTAACCGTGCGTTCGCGACCGCGCCATCGACCAGTGTGCTCTGGCCTTCCAGACGCTTCGTGAGCAAGGCCAGAAGGCGCGCGTTATCGGCGAGACGCAGATGGTGATGGTTCACAAATGCCATCTTGTCGAAATCCAGCCGCGCCGGGGCCTTGTTGAGACCGTCCAACGAGAACGCCTCTATCAGCTCGGAATCGCTGAACAATTCCTGGTCGCCATGGCTCCAGCCGAGGCGCGCGAGATAATTGCGCAGGCCTTCGGGCAGATAGCCCATGTCGCGATAGGCGTCGGCACCCAGCGCGCCATGGCGTTTGGACAGCTTCTTGCCGTCCGGCCCGTGAATGAGCGGTATGTGGGCAAACACCGGGCGTGGCCAGTCCATCGCGTCGTAAAGCTGGGCCTGACGGGCGGCGTTCACCAGATGGTCGTCACCGCGGATGACGTGCGTCACGCCCATATCATGGTCATCAACCACAACCGCGAGATTATAGGTCGGGTTGCCGTCGGCTCGAAGGAGAATGAGGTCATCAAACTCCTTGGCGGCCCAGCGCACCTCGCCCTGAACGGCATCGTCCAGAACCACATCTGTGTCCGGTGCGCGAAAGCGCACGGTAAAGCGCCGGTCATCGGGCGCTGTTCCTCCATCGCGCCAGGGTGAACGCAAGGCACGCCCCTCAGCGAACGCGTCTGCGCGCAGCTTTTCCACTTCCTCGGCGGTGCAGTAGCAGCGGAAAGCTTTTCCTTCAGCGATCAGCGCCTCGGCGATTTCGCGGTGACGGTCAGCGCGTGCATGCTGGGAAACCGCATCGCCATCCCAGTCCAGACCCAGCCAGCGCATGCCGGCCAGAATCGCGTCGACAGCCTGAGTGGTGGAGCGTTCTCGGTCGGTGTCCTCGATACGCAGCTTGAACTGGCCGCCGGATTTGCGCGCGAACAGATAGTTGAACAACGCAGTACGGGCTCCGCCGATATGGAGGTAGCCTGTAGGCGACGGCGCGAAGCGCGTGATGATTTCTTGTCTGTTTTGCACGTGCGAGGATTTGCTGCGCTGCGAAGTAGGCGGGATGATTAGCATGTTAGGCATGTAAAGAGATAGTGTGCCTGATGAAGTGACAACACAGGTGGCTGCATGCGCCGATATGCACGCGCGGTCTTGGCGTCAATCAGGCGGGGCCGGAGCCCGGTTTCCGGCGCCGAACGCGCGGCTGTGTATCGCTGGCTGAAGCCACTTCTGCCCTCGCGCGCGGTCCGGGCCGCAGATCTGATCCTGTGGGCGCCACTGGCCGCCGGTCTGGGCGCGGCCGTTTATCTGGCCGGACCGGTTGAACCGCCCGGCTGGCTGGTCATGGCCTTCTGGGCCACTGCTTTTCTGGCTCTTGCGGCCGTTCCGGTCCTGACGGCCCGTCCAGCATTGCTGGCTGCGGCCGTGCTCGGCGCGTGTGCGTTCGCCGGTCATGCGCACATGCAAGGCCGGACGCTTTCGCTGGCTCCGCCCGATATCGAGGTGTCCGACCGCGCGCGAACGGTGACCGGCTGGGTTGAGCGCATAGAACGCCGGGGCCGGTCCGGGCGCGTGGTTTTACGAGTTTGGGAACTTCAACGGACGGAAACGCCGCCCTACCGGGTCCGTCTGAGAATCAACACCGAAACGCTGGCTCCCGGCGACGCGATCAGCGTGAGCGCGGTGCTGTCGCATCCGCGTGGCCCGGCAGCGGCCGGCGGATATGACGGGGCAAGGGCGGCCTGGTATCAGCGCATTGCGCTGACGGGATACTCGATCACGCAGCCGCAGCCGGACGTGATTTCCGGCAATGAGGCGATGCGCGCGTTTCTCGGATGGCGTTGGCGCCTGTCGCAACGGATATCAGATACCGCAGGGCCCAACTCCGGCCCGGTGATATCAGCGCTGCTGACCGGAGACCGTTCCGGTGTCACCGAAGCGCACGCCGAGGCCTTGCGGCTTTCCGGGCTTGGTCACCTGCTGGCGATTTCCGGAATGCATATGGCCTTGCTGGCGGGTGGAATCTTCTTCGCCTTGCGCTGGCTGTTCTCAGCCATTGAACCGTTCGCGCGTGCGCATGATCCGCGCAAGCCCGCCGCAGTGATCGCCTTGATCGCTGCGCTGGGATATCTGCTGCTGTCGGGCGGCGCAGTGTCCACCCAGCGCGCGTTTGTCATGGCGGCTGTGATGTTTACCGCCATTCTGATTGGCCGCCGGGCGGTGTCGTTTCAGTCTTTGGTTCTTGCCGCGCTCATCGTCATCGCGCTGGATCCGCAAAGCGTTATCGAACCGGGCTTCCAGATGAGCTTTGCCGCCACTGCGGCGCTGATCGCGGTGTATGAAGGCTGGCAGCGATGGCGCATGACCCGCGAACTTGCCGACTATGGCTGGTTTGCCCGCATACAGGCGGCGTTTGCCGGACTGGCCGTCACTAGCCTGGTGGCGGGCAGTGCAACCGGCCTGTTTGCGGCGTTTCATTTCCAGCGCATGGCCGTCTATGGGTTTGGCGCCAATCTGGCCGCGATGCCCGTGTTCAGCTTCTGGGTGATGCCTGCGGGCGTGGTCGGACTGCTGCTGACGCCCTTCGGCCTGGAGGCACTGCCGCTTCAAGTCAGCGCGGCAGGCATGGACGTCGTGCTGGCGATCGCCGAATGGACGGCGGCGCGTCCCGGCGCGGCCATGCCCGCACTGGCACCTGCCGGAATTGTGCTGGGCCTCTATGCGACGGGATTTGCCCTGGCGACGCTGGGGCGCGGACTGGTGCGCCTTGCCGGGGTGCCGTTTGCTGCATGCGCCCTGTCCATGTGGGCGCTTCAATCACCCCCGGACATGATGATTACGTCGTCAGGCGTACTCGTCTCGCGCAGTGCTGACACACAAACGGGCGAAGCCGGAGACTGGGATGTCAGTGACCGCCGGCGCGGCCGGTTTGAAGTAGGTGTTCTGCTCCAGCGTGCTGGCACCGGTCTGTCGTCCGTTGCGCGCGGGGACCATGCCTGCGATCGGCTGGGCTGTATGATCGTGACCGCCGAAGGCTTGCGCGTGGCAGTCAGCGAACATCCCGCCTCGCTGGAGGAGGATTGCACCCGGGCCGATCTGGTAATCGCGCGCGGCACTGTCAGCCAATGGCTGAAACGGCGCTGCGCCGTGCCCATTCTTGACGACCCTGCCCGCGCCGAGCTGGGCAGCGCGGAGTTCTGGGTGCGCGACGGCCGGATCACCCGGCTTCGCGGCGCGCAGGACTCAAGCGCTGCGCGCGTCTGGGCGCGCGGCATCTGACGGGCAGAGCGCTCAGTGATAGCGGCGGATAAGCCCGACCAGACGGCCCTGAACCTTCACGCGGTCCGGCCCGAAAATGCGCGTTTCATACGCCGGGTTGGCGGCTTCCAGTGCGATGGAGCCACCCTTGCGGCGCAGGCGCTTTAAGGTGGCTTCCTCGTTATCGACCAGTGCCACGACAATCTCGCCGCTATTGGCCGTATCGCCGCGCCGGATAATCACATAGTCGCCATCGAGAATGCCGGCCTCGATCATGGAATCGCCCTCTACTTCCAGCGCGAAATGCTCACCAGAGGAGACCATCTGTGACGGAACACCGAAGCGGTCTGTTTCGTGCTGGATAGCCTCGATAGGCACACCGGCGGCGATCTTGCCCAGCAGCGGGACATCGACAGAATCGGTTTCCATATCCCGGCGGGCGAAATTGCCGCTGACCACATTGGTTGCGGCGGCGAGTTGAGGCGCCGACGAATCGGGCATTTTGAGCACTTCCAGCGCCCGCGCCCTGTGCGCCAGTCGGCGTATAAAGCCGCGCTCCTCCAGCGCGCTGACAAGCCGGTGGACACCGGACTTGGAGGCGAGCTGAAGGGCCTCTTTCATTTCATCAAAGGAAGGGGATACGCCATCTTCTGACAGACGCTTGTGGATGAAGAGCAAAAGCTCGTGTTGTTTGCGGGTCAGCATGAGGGGATCTGAACTCCAGAAAGCAGGAACAAAGCCGGAAAAGACACGGTTTGTTCTATGCCTGTTCCGCAAGTGCGTCAAGTCCGTCTGTATAGTCAGGCGAAATTCATCAGCGTTCTCACCGCAGCGGTGACATCGTCCTGGCGCATCAGGCTCTCGCCGACCAGCAACGCACCGGCGCCGGAATGTTTCACCCGCATGGCATCATCCGGGGTAGAAATCCCGCTTTCCGCCACCAGAAAGCGGTCGGCGGGAACATCGGCGCTCAAGCTCTCGAATGTCTCAAGCGAGACGTCGAAAGTGCGAAGATTGCGGTTATTGATCCCGACCAGCGGCGAGGGCAGGTTCAGCGCGCGTTCCAGCTCGCTGCGGTCATGCACTTCGATTAGCGCATCCATATTCCAGTGCGTGGCCTCGGCCACCAGGTCTGCGGCAAGGGCATCGTCCACTGCCGCCATGATGACGAGGATGCAGTCCGCGCCCAGTGCGCGGGCCTCGGCGACCTGCCACGCATCGTAGAGGAAATCCTTGCGCAGGACGGGCAAAGCCACGGCAGCACGAGCCGCGACAAGGTGCTCATCGGCGCCCTGAAAGCTCTCCGTATCGGTAAGAACGGAAAGACAGGTCGCACCACCTGCCTCATAGGCGTGCGCGAGGGCAGGCGGGTTGAAATCGGCGCGGATCAGCCCGCGCGACGGGCTCGCCTTCTTGACCTCGGCAATCAGCGCCAGCCCGTCGACGGCCTGACGTTTACGCAATTGCTCGAGAAAGCCGCGCACAGGCGGCGCCGTGTGCGCCTGCGCAGACATGTCCGCATAGCTGGTCTGCGCCTTGCGGCGCGCCGTGTCAGCGCGTTTATAGGCGCCGATGCGCGCCAGCGTGTCGCTCATGGGCGGTATTCCTCAGGCGTTTGTAATCTGGACAAGCTGTTCAAGCGTGGCTTTTGCGCGGCCATCATCAATCGCATCTGCCGCCAGCCGCACGGCGTCTTTCAGCCCGTCCGCCTGGCCTGCGAGCACCAGCGCAGCGCTGGCATTGAGAAGGACGATGTCGCGATACGCACCTGCTTCGCCGTCGAGCAGGCGGTGCAGTGCAGCGGCATTTTCTTTCGGCTCACCGCCTTTCAGATCATCAAGGCTGGCGCGGGGCAAGCCGGCATCCTTCGGCGATAATGTAAACTCGCGTATGCTGCCATCGGCTTCCAGGCTGGCTACATGGGTCACATCGGTGGTGGTGATCTCGTCAAGCCCGTCTGCGCCGTGAACAATCCACGCCCGCTGCGCCCCCAGATCGCGAAGCGCTTCGGCCATCGGCACCAGCCAGCGCCGGTCGAACACACCGAGCAACTGGCGCCGGGTTCCTGCCGGGTTTGAGAGCGGCCCAAGCAGGTTGAACACGGTGCGCACGCCCAGCGTCTTGCGGGCCGGGGCAACATGGCGCACTGCGCCGTGATGAGCCTGCGCGAACAGGAAGGCAACACCAGCCTCGCGCAGAGCCCGCTCGATCTGGTCAGGCGTGGCCATCAGATTGATGCCGCACGATTCCAGAACCTCGGCAGAACCGGATTTCGACGAGGCGGCCTTGTTGCCGTGCTTGGCGACGATCGCGCCTGCACCCGCCGCGACGATGGCGGCGGCTGTGGAGATGTTCCAGGTGCCGCGCGCATCGCCGCCCGTGCCGCACGTATCGATGGCGTTTTCAGGCGCGGTGACGGGGCGCATACGGGCGCGCATGGCGCGCGCGCCCGTGGCCAGAACGGCGGGGCTTTCGCCAACGGCCGCAAGACCGATCAGAAAGCCGCCAATCTCTGCTGTATCGGCTTCGCCCTCCATCAGCGCGTCGAAGGCCGCCTCCAGCGCTTCAGGCGCGGGCAACCGCCCGCTTGCCAGGGCGGCAATGGCCGGACGCATCGCGCTCATGCCGCTTTGCCCGTCGCGCGCGGGATCTCGTTCAGGAAGTTTTTCAGCACCTCGTGGCCGTGCTGCGAGGCGATGGATTCGGGGTGAAACTGGACGCCATGAACCGGACGGGTGCGGTGGCGCAGCCCCATGATCTCGCCGTCAGCCGTGCGCGCATTGACCAGCAGGTCGCTGCCTTCTGGCAGGTCAACGGCCAGCGAATGATAGCGCGTGGCCTCGAACGGGGAGGGCAGTCCGGCAAACACCCCCGTGCCGTCATGGGTAATGGGGCTGGTCTTGCCGTGCATGATCTGGCGGGCCTGAACAACCTTGCCGCCATAGACCTGCCCCATCGCCTGATGGCCCAGGCACACGCCCAGAATGGGAAGCCCTGCCGGTGCCTGACGCAGCACATCGAGGCAGATGCCCGCGCGATCCGGGTCACACGGTCCTGGCGACAGCACAATCGCATCGGCACCGAGCGCCAGTGCCTGCGGCGCGCTCATGACATCGTTGCGGATCACGCGCGTATGCGCCCCCAGCTCCTGGAAATAATGGACCAGGTTGAAGGTGAAGCTGTCGTAATTGTCGATGATGAGCAGCATGCCCGAAAGGTCCATATTGCGGCGCGGCGAAGTCAATCTAGTCGGGCAACGGGTAGCCGCCAACGCTTGCGACTCACCTTATGCATCATTTTGATGTCTTCGCCCGCTACCAGCGTCATCCATATGGCCAGCGCCGCCGCTGCGGCGATGCTGCTGCTTGCCGGTATGGCGTTTCAGCTTGGCAGCCGCGATGACGATCTGCCGGCGGCCTTGAACGCTGCCGGTGAGCAGAATGCGCCGATTGTCGAAGTTCCGGCTGCCCAACCTGAGACCAGCGCCGAACCAGGCCTTGATCCAGCACCGCTTGTGCCCGCGCGTCCCATGCTGGCGGTGATACTCGATGATATCGGTCCTGACAGGGCGGTCGCCGAGACCCTGATTGCCAGCGGCGTGCCGGTGACGCTCTCCATCCTGCCGTTTGCCGAGGCCGCGCCCGACATTGCCCGCGCAGCTACGCAGGCCGGGCTGGAAGTGTTTGTCCACATGCCGATGGAACCGGTCGGGCTGGCCGATCCGGGCCCGAATGCGCTGTTGCGGGCGCACGGCGCCGAGGAGATAGCGCGGCGCGTGCGCTGGGCGCTGTCGCGGGTGCCAGGGGCTACCGGGCTGAACAACCATATGGGCAGCGCCATGACAGCCGACCGTGCTGCAATGGCGCGCGTGTTCTCCGCGCTTCAGTCTTCAGGGCTGGTATTTGTCGATTCCCTCACCCATCCGGGCAGTGTTGCGGCCGGTATGGCAGCGCAGTCCGGGCTGACCGCGCTGCGCCGCGATGTGTTTCTGGACCATGTGCGCTCGCCTGAGGCGATTGACGCCGCGATTGAAGAGGCGCTGCAGCGTGCGCGTCAATCGGGTTCTGCGATCGCGATTGGCCATCCTCACGCGATGACGATCACGGCCCTTGAAGGACTGGCGGCGCGCGCCGAGGCGGCAGGGGTGGAACTGGTCACCGTTTCGCGGCTGGCCGAGGCCCGCACGCGGATGCAGGCTAGCTGAACCGCCAGGCTTCCGACGCGGCCCGGAACAGGGCCTTGGCCTTGTTGACGGTTTCCATGCGTTCTGCTTCCGGGTCGGAATCCAGCACGATCCCGGCACCGGCCTGCACATGCATCACGCCATCCTTGATGATGGCCGTTCTCAGCGCGATGCACGTATCCATGCCGCCGCCGGCGCCGAAATAGCCAACTGCGCCCGCATAAATGCCACGCCGGTGGGGTTCCAGCTCGTCGATTATCTCCATCGCCCGAACCTTTGGCGCGCCGGACACGGTGCCGGCCGGAAAGCCTGCAAACAGCGCCGAGACCGCGTCCTCGCCGGCGTTCAGTTCGCCTTCGACATTCGAGACAATGTGCATCACATGGCTGTAGCGCTCGACGATTTCGCGTTCGGTCACACGCACGCTGCCGGCCTTCGCGACGCGGCCGACATCATTCCGGCCAAGGTCCAGCAACATAAGGTGTTCGGCACGCTCCTTGGGATCGGCCAGCAATTCAGTCTCGTTGGCGCTGTCTTCTTCAGGCGTGGCGCCGCGCGGGCGTGTTCCGGCAATGGGACGCATGGTGACAGTGCCGTCGCGCAGCCGCACGAGAATTTCCGGGCTGGAACCTGCAATCGCAAATCCATCGAGGTCAAAGAAGAACAGGAAGGGCGATGGGTTGGTGCGCCGCAATGATCGATAGAGGGAAAAGGGCGGAGCGGGAAAAGGCGCGGAAAAACGCTGGCTGGCGACAATCTGGAACGCATCGCCCGCGCGGATATATTGACGTGCCGTGTCCACATTGGCGTGGAAGTCTGCCGCGGCCATATTGCTTTGCGGCTCTACGGCCTGGTGTGCGGGCTCTGCGGTCCGCCGCACGGGCGCTGCACCGTCCAGCCGGTCGAAGACGGCATCAATCCGGCGCGCGGCGGCCTCGACGGCCTGGCGGGCGCTGACGCCCGTCGACAGGCGGGCAGGGGCAGCGGCCAGTATTTCCTGGCGGACGGCATCAAAAACCACCACCACGCGGGGCCGGACAAGAAAAGCCTCCGGCGTGTCCAGCGGGTCGGCGGGTGCGAGCGAGGGCAGGTTTTCGATCTGCCGGATCATCTCATAGCCGAGATAGCCAAACATCCCGGCGGCGATGGGTGCCAGGGCGTCAGGGACCTCAAGAGCCGACTGGGCCAGCACGCGCTTTAGCGAATCCAGCGGTTTTCCGTCGCCCTCGAAGTGCTCGGGCACGTCTTCGAACCCGCTGGCGCGGGCGATGAAGGCCGTTCCGTTCCGGCTTTGCCAGATCAGGTCGGGATCAAGCCCGATCGCGGAATACCGGCCACGATAGGTGCCGCCCTCGACACTTTCCAGAAGACAGGAGTGCCGGACTCCTGCCGACAATTTCAGATAGGCCGAAACCGGATTTTCCAGATCGTCCACACGCTGAGCTGTCAGCAGCACGCGTCCATCTGCCTCGCAGCGCGCAATCGCTGCGTCGATATCCGCTGACGCTATCGCCATGGCCTTGCCTACTGGAGGTCGGAACGGCCAAGGGCCGCGTCGCGCAATTCGGGATTGATACGTACCTCGTACGTGTCCATCAAAGCGCGTTCCAGAGCGATCACGACATCGTTTTCATAGCCTGTGGCAAGTTCGCGCTGCATTTCGGCATCGGGTTCGCTGTCACCCGGTGTAATGGCGGTCACGATGGCCACAGCGCGGGTACGCTGATCGCCCGCGCGTGCCTCGAACGGTTCATCCTCGCGGGCGCGGAACGCAGCGCTTACAAAGCCTTCGGTAAACGGTCCGGCCGTCTGCTCACGGCGCAGCGTGCTCTCCTCGACACGAGTGCCGGGAATGCTGGCGGCGATCGCGTCCAGCGTTTCGCCAGCCTCTGCACGTGTGAGGGCGGCCGTGACGGTTTCCTGCAGCCGGTCATCGATCTGGCGCAGCCGCCAGAACGATTCTGCCTGCTCACGCACCTCTTCAAGAGGCGCCAGCGCGCTGGGACGCACGGCATCGACGCGGACAATGAAATATCCGTTCTCGCCATAGGGTGTGAGTTCGGATTCAAAGCCTTGTTCGGTCGAGTTGATGGTTTCAAGGATCAGCTCTTCCTGAACGACGCTCATCAGGGGCGCGCCCGTGGCGATCTCGAAGCCGTCTGGTGTAATAAAATCGAAGCGCTCCAGCGGCATGCCCGCCATGTCAGCAGCCTCTTCCAGCGACGCACCGCGCCCGCGTTGCTCCTCAAATTCGGCCAGCGCGTCCAGAACACGGTATTCTGCCGCCTCGCCGGCCAGTTCCGTACGCAAAGTGTCCGCCACGTCTTCGAACGCGGGGGTCTCCGGGTCGGTGGCCGCTTCGATGTAGACCGCGCGCCAGCCAAGCCGGCCTTGAACGGCACGTGCCTCGCCCTGGCTCATTTCGAATGCCGCCTCGCCAACGACCTGATCGGGAACCGCAAACTGCTCGACATTTTCAAGACGGACAGGCTCACCCAGACCGGTAGCTTCAGAAATGCCCGATGGCGCCTCTCCGGCGTTCAGGCGCTCTGCAATGTTTTCAGCCGTTTGCTGATCAGGTGCCACCCATTGCAACAGAGTGCGCACGGACGGATCGGACAGCTCACCGGCCTCCAGGCGCATTTCGTAAAGTTCACGCAGCTCTGCCTCATCGACCTCGATATTGGGTGCTGTCAGTTCCGGGTTGAGACGCACCAGTGTCACGCGGCGCTGCTCCGGCAAGGTAAAGAACTGTTCGTTTTCTTCGATGAAGGCCTGCAAATCCTCGTCGCTGGGGACGTCCGGTTCGTCAACAAGCGTGGGCGGTATCAGCAGGGCCCTGATCGTGCGGGTTTCACCGGCATAACGCGCCCGCAACGCTCCGAAGACGGCGGGCGGGACGGCGCCCGAAAGCGCGGTGTCGACAAATTGCTGGCGGCGCAGATCGGCGCGCAGCTGCGCCTCGAATGTGTTCGCGGTCCAGCCTTCCTGACGCAGCCATTCTCCATAGGCCGCCGGATCGAAGCGGTTTGAGAACACGCTCTGGAAAGCCGGGGCTTCCTGGATGATTTCCGCGATTTGCTCATCTGTGGCGGCGATGCCCAATTCGCCGGCCTGCGCGCTGATGGCCGCCTGGGCGACCAGCATATTGACCAAATTGTCGCCCAGCCCTGCCGCATCGGCTTCCTGCTGTGTCAGGCGTGGATTTTCCTGTTGCAGGCGGCGCATTTCGCGCTGCATCGCGCGGCTGGTCTCCTGCAAGGTCACGCGCTCCGGCCCGACCGTGGCGACGGCGTTACCCGTTCCGGTGAAGATGTCGTTGACGCCAAAAAGGGCGAACGCGGCAATCATCGGAACGATGATGACGAGAACGGCAATCGGCGAGCGGGCGAGGTTGCGGATAAATGAGAGCATGGAGCGTCAATAACACCAGGAAAGGGGCTGCAACGAGCTTGGCGGACCAAGGCGGCGGACCCTAGCCGTGGCAGGCGCGCCGGGCAAGGCTGCTGCCTGCTTGAAAATCTGGACGTTTGCCCCCCGGGCGGAGGGCTGGTATCGCTGCGAAAGACGACCGCAAGGGACTGATAGATCATGCCAACCCGACGCCCGCTGATCGCCGGCAACTGGAAAATGAATGGCCGGCTGAAAGATCTGGCCTGGGTCGAGACCTTCGCCGAAGCCGTGTCAGCCGATAACTGCGACGTGCTGGTCTGCCCTCCGGCCATTTTGCTGCACGCGTTTGCGGGTGCATTCCAGGGGCAGGGGATTTCGCTCGGAGCGCAGGATTGTTCGCCGGAGCCAGATGGCGCCTATACGGGCGATATTTCCGCCCGCATGCTGAAAGACATTGGCTGCACTCATGTCATCGTTGGTCATTCAGAGCGCCGCGACGGACACGGCGAAACGGACGCGCTGGTGCGCCGCAAGGCCGAAGCTGCGCTCAATGAAGGTCTGACGCCGATATTGTGCGTCGGCGAGCATCTCCAGGAGCGTGAGGACGGGCGTGCCGTAGGCGCCGTGCTGGCCCAGCTGGCAGCCAGTCTTCCAGACGCCGATGCCACTCGTCTGGTCATCGCCTATGAGCCGGTCTGGGCTATCGGAACCGGGCGCAGCGCCGGTCCGGACGAGGCCCAGGAGATGCACGCCGCGATCCGTGCCGCGTGGCCGGGAGCGGACGGCGCGCAACTGCGCATTCTCTATGGCGGGTCGGTCAAGCCTGACAATGTCGAGGCCCTGATGGCCTGCGCGGACATTGATGGCGCTCTTGTTGGCGGTGCCAGTCTTGATCCCGCCAGTTTTGCACGCCTCGTTAACCTATCTTCGTAAGGCGATTTTCAGACTTCAATGGCATCGTTCTATCAAGCGGGGGTGGCAGCAATACCTCCTGCAAAAGGTGGTGCGATGAGGAATATCGATTACCGGCGCGCTTCGGTGCTGCTGTTCGATCCGGTGGGGGTCAATCTGCGCAACACGCGCTATGCCCTGCATGAAATTGGATTCCGTGAGATCAGCTGCCTGAGCTCGGTCAACGAGTTCAAGCGGCGTCTTGAAGACACCTCGCCTGACCTGATCATCGCCGAGCTGGTCAATAACGAGAACGAGCTGCTGCGCGCTGTTCGCGCCGTGCGCTCCGGTGAGCTGGGCCGCAATCCGTTTGTGGTTTTCGTTTTCACCAGCTGGGTGCGCGACGGCAATGTCGTGAAGCAGGCCATCGATTCTGGCGTTGATGATGTGATCATCCGCCCGTTTTCCACCGCGTTCGCCGAAGAGCGCATCCGCACTCTGGTCAAGGCGCGCAAGCCCTTCGTTGTCACCAGTGATTATATCGGACCCGACCGCCGCAAGGACATTGACCGCGGCATCGGCGCAGGCAACCGCGTCGAGGCGCCCAATACGCTGCAAGTCGTCACCGAAGGTGATGAAAGCGCGATCGATGAAGCCAACCGCTGGATCGCCGAAGCGCGCAGCACGGTCGAGGCGGAACGCATCCGCCGCCTGTGCATGCGCCTGACGGTTGGCGTGGAGGTGGGCGTGCGCGAGCTGGATTCCGGCAATGTCGCCGTTCTGGACCTCGAAGACCTTACCCGCACCGCCAAGGAATTGCGCCTGCGGCTGGCCCGTCAGGGCGCCGGCGAAGCATCGCGTATTGCTTTTGCGCTTTACCAGGTCTGCGAGGAATTGATGGGCGAGGGCGGCTTCACCATGGCCAATCTCCACCTGATCAAGGAGCTGGCCATGGGCGTGCTGTCGGCGTTTGCCGGCGGGGATTCGGTTGAATCCTCGGTCGAGGAAATCGAGAAGACAGTGGAAGCGCTGCGCCGGCGCCTCGCGCCTGTGCGGCAGTTGGAGAGTGGCAAATCGAAAGAGGCTGAGCTACAACGCGCGGCAAGTTGATCCGCCGCCGGGCTCCCGCCTTGCGGCCAGCAAGGCGTTTCAAGGCTCCATGACCACTATTCTGCTTATCATCCAGATACTTGTCGCGATTGCCCTGGTTGCAGTCGTGCTGATGCAGCGCTCCGAAGGCGGAGCCCTTGGCATGGGCGGTGGCGGTCCTGGCGGGATGATGACCGGTCGCAGCGCCGCCAGCCTGCTGACGCGGACCACCATGATCCTGGGCATTGTGTTCATGGCAAACTCGGTCGCTCTGGCGGCCCTGTCGACGATTGACCGCTCCAGCCAGTCGGTGATCGAGCGTATCGGTACCGACGAGGATGGCTCGCCCTTGCCCTTCAACTTCGACGATGAGGACGTAGCCGAACCGGAAACGCCCGTTGAGGCACCAGCAGCTGACGCGCCCGCAGAGCCTGAAGCCGAGCTTCCCGCTTCTCAAGACGTGCCTGAGCCGTTCGAGGGCGAAGACGAGACTTCGCCGGACGACGAGACGCCGGAGCAGTAGACGGCTATGGCGGAAAGCCTTCTTTCGCCAGCTGATCCGCATTTGATTCTTCTGCCGATGGCCTCGCATCTGGCGCTGATCGGTTTTCTCTATTGCTGGCTGACCATTGAGCGTCTGCTGGCCGTCAGGGCGCGCAAGCGCACCTATGCCGACTTGCAGTTTGCGGGCGCGGACGTGGATCGCGGCGCCCGTGTTGCCGCCAATCTGCGCAACCAGTTTGAAGCGCCGATGCTGCTCTATCCCCTCGCGCTTGCCATCTGGGCGGTCGAAGCGGTGACGTTCGCGGATATCGCACTGGCCTGGCTTTTCGTTGCCGGAAGGGTGTTGCACACCGCCGTTCAGACATTGACCGGCAATGTGCCTTTACGCGGCGCGGTATTTACAATCAATTTTCTGGCGCTTGCCGGTCTTTGGGCCTTGTTTTTGTTCCGGCATCTGGGCTGAGGGCTGCGTTTTTCCGGCTTTTCACACAAATGGTGACAGGGCGCGCCTTTCGCCCCGTGTGATTCTGCGCTAACCCGTCCTTCCATGCCGCGATACATATTCATAACCGGCGGCGTGGTCTCATCCCTTGGAAAGGGCCTCGCTTCAGCCGCGCTCGGTGCGCTATTGCAGGCACGCGGATACCGCGTGCGGCTGCGCAAACTCGACCCCTATCTCAATGTCGATCCGGGCACGATGTCGCCCTATCAGCATGGCGAGGTTTATGTCACCGAGGACGGGGCAGAGACCGATCTGGATCTGGGCCATTACGAGCGCTTTACCGGCGTGTCAGCGACGCGCGGCGATAACATCACGACGGGCCGCATCTACTCCACCATTATCGAGCGTGAACGGCGGGGCGACTATCTGGGCGCCACCGTGCAGGTGATCCCGCACGTGACCGACACCATCAAGCAGTTCGTTCTGTCTGATGCCGGCGATGTCGATTTCGTATTGTGCGAGATCGGCGGCACGATTGGCGATATCGAGGGCCTGCCCTTCTTCGAAGCGATCCGCCAACTCGGCCAGGAGCTCGGCCGTGACCGGGCCATTTTCATCCACGTCACCTTGCTGCCCTACATCAAGGCGGCCGGCGAGATGAAAACCAAGCCGACCCAGCACTCGGTCAAGGAATTGCGCTCGATCGGTATCCAGCCAGACATTCTGCTGTGCCGGTGTGAGATTCCGATCGATCCGTCCGACAAGCGCAAGATCGCGCTGTTCTGCAATGTGCCGGAAAACGCGGTGATAGAGGGCCGCGACGCGTCCTCGCTTTATGATGTGCCGCTGGAATATCACGGTCAGGGCTTTGACAATGTGGTGCTGGAACGCTTCGGGATAGCTGATGCGCCGGAGCCGGACCTGTCGCGCTGGCAGGAGATTTCACGCGCCGTCAACGAGCCTGATGGCGAGGTGACGATTGCCATTGTCGGCAAGTACACCGTGCTGATCGATGCCTACAAATCCTTGATGGAAGCCCTCAATCATGGCGGTATCGCCAACCGGGTGAAGGTCAAGCTGCGCTGGCTGGATTCAGAGCAGTTTGAACAACCTGATGCTTTCGGTCCGCTCGAAGACGTCCATGGCATTCTGGTGCCCGGCGGTTTCGGCGAGCGCGGCGCGGAAGGCAAAATCGCTGCCGCGCGCTTTGCCCGCGAACATCATATTCCCTATTTCGGCATTTGCTTCGGGATGCAGATGGCTGTCATCGAGGCCGCGCGTAATCTCGCCGGTATCGAGGGCGCAGGCAGTTCCGAATTTGGCGAGCCTGAGGTGCCTCTTGTCGGGCTGATGACCGAATGGGCCAAGGGCAATCAGCTGGAGCGGCGCTCCAAGGCGGGCGATCTGGGGGGCACGATGCGGCTGGGGGGCTATCCGGCCCGTCTGGTTGCTGGCACGAAAGCGCGCGAAATATACGGCCAGGACGATATCTCCGAGCGTCACCGGCACCGCTATGAGGTGAATATCAACTGGCGTGAGCAGCTGGAGGCGCATGGCCTCATCTTCTCCGGTATTTCACCCGATGGCCTCCTGCCGGAAATCGTCGAGCACAAGGACCATCCCTGGTTTGTCGGGGTCCAGTTCCACCCGGAATACAAGTCACGCCCCTTCGATCCGCATCCGCTGTTTGCCAGCTTCATTGCGGCGGCGATGGAGCATTCACGGCTGGTGTAGGAGACAAGAAAGCGCGGCAGTCCGCGCCAGAGGTCCTATCGACCCATCTCAACAATACGTTCCGAGCCTTGATGTCGTCTGGCCTGCGGGCGGGACTCCGCAATAACGACCATAGCGCATAATCGGCTGCGAATCACGCGATACGCGATCACATCTGTCAGTGATGGCGCACCAGAGCGGTTGCCTTGGCTTTTGCAAACAGGTATAGCCCGCCGCTCATTGCTTCGCGCTTGCTGCGCGCGGCAGAACGGATTTTTTGAAAACGACAAATTCAGGAGAGACCCATGGCGGTCCCTAAGCGCAAAACCTCCCCGTCCAAGCGCGGCATGCGCCGCGGCCACGACGCGATCGGAACTACGGCCTATGTCGAGGACAAGGACACCGGCGAACTGCGCCGCCCGCACCATGTCGATCTGAAGACCGGCATGTATCGCGGCAAGCAGATTCTGACGCCCAAAGAAGACTAGTCATCCGGCGCTACGGCGCGGGCCAGTCTGACGATTTTTCAAAAGCCCTGCGCGAACACCCGCGCGGGGCTTTTGTCTTGACCGAGCCTCGGCTATCAAGCGCGCCAGAAACCCTTTTCACGCGGGCGCTGCCGCCCGTGTCTTCCATGCCAAGGACAAAGCCCCATGACCGCCATCACAGACATTGTCGCGCGTGAGATTCTCGATAGCCGGGGTAATCCCACTATCGAGGTGGATGTCGAGCTGGAAGATGGCTCCATTGGCCGCGCGGCGGTGCCCAGCGGCGCCTCCACGGGTGCGCATGAGGCAGTAGAGCTGCGCGATGGCGGCGAGCGGTATCGCGGCAAGGGCGTACGCAAGGCGGTTGAGGCCGTCGAGGGCGAAATTTTTGATGCGCTGGCAGGCTTTGATGCAGAAGAACAGCGCCGCATCGACCAGACGCTGATCGCTCTGGATGGCACGCCCAACAAGTCGCGCCTGGGTGCCAATGCGATGCTGGGTGTGTCGCTGGCAACGGCCAAGGCGTCCGCCCTGTCGGCCAACATGCCGCTTTACCGCTATCTGGGCGGCGTGAATGCGCGCGTCCTTCCGACCCCGATGATGAACATCATCAATGGCGGCGCGCATGCCGATAATCCGATTGATTTTCAGGAATTCATGATCATGCCGACCGGCTTTGACCGGTTTTCCGAGGCTCTGCAGTGCGGCGCGGAAATCTTCCACGCCTTGCGCGCGCGGCTGAAAGCTGACGGGCACAACACCAATGTCGGCGATGAGGGTGGTTTTGCGCCCAATCTGCGTAGCCCGGAAGAAGCCCTCGACGCCATCATGGCCGCTATCGAGAACGCGGGCTACAAGCCGGGCGAGAACGTTGTTCTGGCGCTGGATGTTGCGTCCACCGAGTTTTACCGCGACGGCCAGTACGTGCTGGAAGGGGCGGGCAAGACCTATGATGGTGCTGGTTTCACGGCCTATCTGCAGGGCATGGTGGCCTCTTACCCCATCATTTCTGTCGAAGACGGCATGGCCGAAGATGACTGGGAGGGGTGGAACCTGTTGACAGCGGCGCTGGAAGGCGATTGCCAGCTGGTGGGCGATGATCTGTTCGTGACCAATCCGGAGCGCCTCTACCGTGGCATTCAGGAAGGCTCGGCCAATGCCATCCTGGTCAAGGTCAACCAGATCGGCACGCTGTCAGAGACGCTGGACGCGGTCGAAATGGCGCTGCGCGCCGGCTATGGCGCGGTGATGAGCCACCGCTCTGGCGAGACCGAAGACAACACGATCGCTGATCTGGCCGTCGCGACGAATTGCGGACAGATCAAGACCGGCTCGCTGGCGCGTTCCGACCGCACCGCCAAGTATAACCAGCTTCTGCGCATCGAGGCCGAGCTGGGTGACATGGCGGTCTATGCCGGACGCAGCGCGATTGCTGCAGGCTAGCGCCGCGAATCGCTCCACTTAGCGATTCGCCTAACGTTTCCTTTACGCTATCAGGTTAGCGTCCATCCTGTTCGATCCGCAAAAGGCGGACGGTGGATGGAGGCGGGAATGAACGCGCTAAAGCGCTTCATCCTGATAGGAATGCTGGTCGGCGTGGTTGGCTATGTGGCTCACCATGCCTTCTTTTCCGAGCGTGGATTCGTACAGCAGGCAATCGTGTCTGGACGGATCGCGCAGGCGGAGGCGGAACTTGCCGCCGTCCGCGCGGAGCGTGCGCGCCTGGAAGACCGGGTGGCGCGCCTGTCGCCGAATTCTGGCGAACTCGATCTCGATTATGTGGAGGAGCGCGCTCGTGAAGTCCTGAACTTCGCGCATCCTCACGAGATCATTGTGCGGCTGGACCCGCAACCCGTCGCATACTGATAATTGCTGCGCTGCATGCCGCTATTTTGCGTGCGCAAATAACGGCTTCAGGCTTTACCGGAATGGCATCTGTCTGATACTCCCGCCTCAGTTGAGGTTCAGGGAGCGCGATACTATTTCGCGTGTGAAATATGGCTGCCAGGCAATCCGGCACGGCCCGCAAGGCCAGTTCCAGCAATGCAAATGCGAAATCGCCCCGCAAGGCGCCCGCCAAGGGCGCTGCCGCCGGGCCGGGCGCCGATGCCTATATCGGCTGGTACCGCGACATGCTGCTGATCCGCCGCTTCGAGGAGAAGGCCGGGCAGCTTTATGGCATGGGTCTGATTGCCGGTTTCTGCCACCTCTATATCGGTCAGGAAGCGGTCGTTGTGGGCGTACAAAGCGCGCTGCGTGAGGGCGACCAGGTCATCACCGGCTATCGCGATCACGGCCACATGCTGGCGACCGGCATGGACGCCAACGGCGTGATGGCCGAGCTGACGGGCCGTGAGGGCGGCTACTCGCGCGGCAAGGGCGGCTCCATGCACATGTTTTCGCGCGAGAAGCAATTCTTCGGCGGGCACGGCATTGTCGGCGCGCAGGTCTCGCTCGGCACGGGCCTGGCGTTCGCCAACGCCTACCGCGAGGATGGCAAGGTTTGCGCCACCTATTTCGGTGACGGGGCCGCCAATCAGGGCCAGGTCTATGAGAGCTTCAACATGGCGAAGATCTGGAACCTGCCGGTGATCTACATCGTCGAGAACAACCAGTACGCCATGGGCACCAGCGTGAAGCGCTCCTCCTCCGAAACCCATCTCTACAGGCGCGGCGTGTCGTTCAATATCCCCGGCGAGGAAGTCGACGGGATGGATGTGAACGCGGTCTATGAAGCCGCGAAAAAGGCCGTGGAGCACGCCCGCTCCGGCAAGGGTCCCTACATCCTGGAGATGAAGACCTATCGCTATCGCGGCCACTCCATGTCCGATCCGGCCAAATACCGCACCCGCGACGAGGTGAATGAGTATCGCGACCACAAGGACCCGATTGATCTGGCTCGCAAGCGCATCCTCGACAACAAATTCGCCACTGAGGATGAGCTGAAGGCGATGGAGAAAGAGATCAAGGGTATCGTCCAGGCATCGGCCGAATTTGCCCAGAACAGCCCGGAGCCAGACCCGTCCGAGCTCTACACCGACGTGCTGATAGACGCGTAAGGCAAGGGAACAGGAAACATGACCATCGAAGTTCTCATGCCCGCCCTCTCTCCCACCATGGAGGAGGGCACGCTTACACGCTGGCTCGTCAAGGAAGGCGATGCGGTAAAATCGGGCGATGTCATCGCCGAGATCGAGACCGACAAGGCCACCATGGAAGTGGAAGCTGTCGAGGAAGGCATTGTCGCCAAGCTGCTGGTCGAGGCCGGCAGTGAGGGCGTGAAGGTCAACGCCCCCATCGCCATTCTGAGAGAGGAAGGCGAGAGTGATGCGGATGTGAAGTCCGCTGCCAGTTCCGCTGAAGCCCCGGCCCGGCAGAGCGAGAGCCGGGGCCAGGAGCCGACAGGGGATGAGGCCCCGGATCGCGCGCAAAGCGCGTCCGGGAGTTCAGACAAGGCGAAGGACGAGGGCGGGCAGAAGGCCAGATCCTCTTCCTCCCTGAAAGACCCTGAAGTCCCCGAAGGCACCAAGATGGTTTCCACCACGGTGCGTGACGCGCTGCGCGATGCAATGGCAGAAGAAATGCGCCGCGATGACGCGGTTTTCGTCATCGGCGAGGAGGTCGCCGAGTATCAGGGCGCCTACAAGGTCACGCGCGAGCTGTTGCAGGAGTTTGGCGCCAAGCGCGTGGTCGACACGCCCATCACCGAGCACGGCTTTGCCGGGGTCGGTGTCGGTGCGGCTTTTGCCGGTCTCAAACCCGTCGTGGAGTTCATGACCTTCAACTTCGCCATGCAGGCGATTGACCACATCATCAATTCGGCGGCCAAAACGCTCTACATGTCCGGCGGACAGATGGGCTGTCCCATCGTGTTTCGCGGGCCCAATGGCGCGGCCAGCCGCGTCGGCGCGCAGCACAGCCAGGACTATTCGGCCTGGTACGCGAACGTGCCGGGCCTCAAAGTCATCGCGCCATACTGCGCGGCGGACGCCAAGGGGCTCTTGAAGGCCGCCATCCGTGATCCCAATCCGGTCGTGTTCCTGGAACACGAGCTCATCTATGGCGAAAGCTTTGATGTGCCGGATGTGGATGACTGGGTGCTGCCTATCGGCAAGGCGCGCATCCGCCGCGAGGGGCGTGACTGCACAATCACGGCCCATTCGCGCATGGTCGGGTTTGCACTGCAGGCTGCTGAAAAACTCGCCGAAGACGGCATTGAGTGCGAGGTGATTGATCTGCGCACCCTGCGTCCGCTGGACACCGACACGGTCGTGGAAAGCGTGAAGAAGACCAACCGCATTGTCTGCGCCGAGGAGGGCTGGGGCCGGATGGGCGTCGGCGCGGAAATCGCCGCTGTCGTGACGGCTGAAGCGTTCGACTATCTCGATGCCCCGCCTGCGCGCGTGCATCAGGAAGACGTGCCGCTGCCTTATGCCGCGAACCTTGAAAAGCTGTCGCTGCCCGGCGTCGATGACATTGTGAAGGCGGTCAAAACCGTCTGCTACGCGGAGTAAGCGCCATGGCAATCGAAATCCTGATGCCCGCACTCTCGCCGACCATGGAGGAAGGCACGCTCTCGCGCTGGCTCGTCAAGGAAGGCGATGAGATCAAATCCGGCGATGTGATCGCCGAGATCGAGACCGACAAGGCGACGATGGAGGTCGAGGCCGTCGATGAAGGCCGGATCGGCAAAATCCTCGTCGAGGGTGGCAGTGAAGGCGTGAAGGTCAATGCCGTCATCGCCCTGCTACTGGAAGAGGGTGAGGATGAGAGCGCGCTGAAAGAGGCGCAGTCTTCCACCTCGCAAAAGCCTCCTCCTGACAATGAAGTCAAAGGCAAGGAATCCAAAACGTCTGAAACCCCGGCCGAGCGCAGTGAGAGCCGGGGTCAGGAGCAGGATGAGGACGAGGTCCCGGATCGCGCGAAACGCGCGTCCGGGAGTTCAGACAAGGGCAGGAACGGCAGCTCCCGCCTCAAGGCCTCTCCGCTGGCAAAACGCATGGCAGAGCAGGGCGGACTGGACTTGAGCACGCTGGACGGCTCTGGCCCGAATGGCCGCATCGTCAAGCGCGATGTCGAAGCGGCGCTGAAAGACGGCGCGCCCAAGGCGGCGACAAAAGACGCTGCGCCAGAGACGAAGAGTGCGCCCGCCAAGGCCGAGCCCGGCAAGATCAGTGTGGAAAGCCTCCATCTGGAAGAGGGCACATACGAAGTCGTTCCGCTTGATGGGATGCGCAAGACCATCGCGCGCCGCATGACGGCGAGCTTCCGCGATGTGCCCCACTTCCCGCTCAATATCGATATCGAACTGGACAGGCTGCTGGAGCTGCGCTCCGAGCTGAACCGCAAGGCGCCCGAGGGCGTGAAGGTGTCGGTCAACGACATGCTGATCCGCGCCTGCGCGCTGGCGCTGATCCGCGTGCCGGAAAGCAATGCCAGCTATACCGATGAGGGGCTTGTCCTTCACAAGCACGCCGACGTGGCGGTGGCGGTCGCCATTGATGGCGGGCTGATCACGCCGGTGATCAAAAAGGCCGAGACCAAGGGGTTGGCAGCGATATCGTCTGAAATGAAGGACCTTGCCGCCCGCGCCCGCGAGCGCAAGCTGAAACCCGAAGAGTTCCAGGGCGGTACGTTCTCCATCTCCAATCTGGGAATGATGGGGATCAAGTCCTTCGCCTCGATCATCAACGAGCCGCAAGGCATGATCCTGTCGGTCGGGGCAGGGGAGAAGCGCCCGGTTGTGAAGAATGATGCGCTGGCCATCGCCACAATGATGACAGTGACGCTGACCTGTGATCACCGCGTGGTCGATGGCTCTGTCGGCGCGAAATTCCTCTCCGCCCTAAAGCCGCTCATCGAAGACCCGGTGACGATGTTGCTCTAGACGAACTGGCTGGCGGCAATGACGGATGTCCCCGACACGCTCATCTGTCCCAATTGCGGGGACAGCAAGCTGGGGCGGTATTGCGCCGAATGCGGCCAGATTCAGGTGCCTGCACGCAAACGCTGGCTGGAATATGTCGAGGAAGTGATCGACACCGCGTTCGGCCTGAGATCCAGCGCGCTGCTATCGCTCTGGCTCATGATGACCTCGCCCGGCGAGCTGTCCCGGCTCAAGCTGGAAAACCAGGGCGGAGCCTATGTCATTCCGGTCAAGCTCTTCTTCGTTGTCCTGATTTTCTACGGCCTGTTCTTCTCCCTTTCGCCTGTGCGCGACGGACAGATCGTCGTCGGGCTCAACACTGAATTTGGCTATGAGGAAGAGGGCGATAGCTGGACGGTCGAGTTTTTTCTCTACCAGGAGGCGATAGAAGACGCCTTCACCCCGGCTTTTCGCGAAGCCTTCGCTGACGGCCGGATTGAAGCCAATGCGGTTCAGATGGCGTTCTTCGAGCGTGCCCTGTCTGACCCGTTGGCCGCTGAGGACTGGCGAAGCAGCTATTACGCGGTCGCGCCCTACCTGCCCTTGTTGATCGTCGTTCCCTATCTTGCGTTTGGTGTCGTGATCTTCCGGCAGAAACGCTACGTCGCCGACCATGTCTTCGTTGGCCTCGAGGCCACGACCATCTTTCTGCTGTTGACGACGTTTACCGGGCTGGTTGCCTATATCGCCATGACGCTAGACATGCCGGCAAACGAGGATCTGGTATCGCTGTTTGCCCTGCCGATCTTCCTGTTCTGGCTTTATCGGGCCGACAGGCACTTTTACGGCATGGGCCGGCTGGCCGCTATCGGCAAGGTGATCGGGGTCGTTCTGGCCTACGCGCTGCTGGAGATTGTCGCCGATAACTGGCTGTTTCACACGAGCATGGCGATGGCCGCCTGACCGGCTTCTTCTGTAGAATCTGACGACGAGAAAAGGAAATCAACATGGCCTCTGAAAACTTCGATCTCATCGTCATTGGCGGCGGGCCGGGCGGCTATGTCGCGGCGATCCGCGCCAGCCAGCTGGGGCTTAAAACAGCCGTGGTGGAGCGCGAGCATCTGGGCGGCATCTGCCTGAACTGGGGCTGCATTCCCACCAAGGCGCTGCTGCGCACTTCCGACATCTACCACCTTTTCCAGCGCGCCGAGGAGTTCGGCCTGAAAGCGGACAATGTCCGTTTTGATATCGAGGCCATTGTCAAGCGCTCACGCAAGGTGGCAGGGCGGCTGTCGGGCGGGGTGGGGCACTTGCTGAAGAAGAACAAGGTGACCGTCATAGACGGCGAGGCGAAGCTGGAGAAGGGCTCGCAGGCCCCGAAAGTCGTCGTGAAGGGCAAGGACGGCGAGAGCGCCACCTACGAAGCCAAACACGTCATTCTGGCCACAGGTGCCCGCGCGCGCACCATCCCGGCAGCGGGGCTGGAGCCTGATGGCAAGACCATCTGGACCTACAAGGAAGCCATGGTGCCTGAAACCATGCCCGCCTCCATTCTCGTCATCGGGTCTGGCGCAATCGGGATGGAGTTTGCGAGCTTCTATTCCACGCTTGGCGCAAAGGTGACCGTTGTGGAGATGGTTGACCGCATATTGCCGGCCGAAGACGAGGAGATCAGCCAGCACGCGAAGAAAGCCTTCGAAAAGCAGGGGCTCAAAATCCTCACCAAGGCGCAGGTGGAAAAGCTGGAGACAACCAAATCCGGCGCAAAAGCCACCATCAAGGTCGATGGCAAGAGCGAGGCTGTCGAGGTCGAGAAGGTGATTCTCGCCATCGGGATCACGGGCAATGTCGAAAATCTCGGTCTTGAAGAGCTCGGCGTGAAAATCGAGCGCGGTCATGTCGTCGCGGACGGCTATGGCGCGACGGGTGTGCCGGGCCTCTATGCCATTGGCGATGTCACCGGCGCGCCCTGGCTGGCCCACAAGGCCAGCCATGAGGGCGTGATCTGCGTGGAGAAAATCGCGGGACAGGACGTCCACCCGATGAACAAGTCCAATATCCCGGGCTGCACCTACTGCCACCCGCAGATTGCCTCGGTCGGCCTGACAGAAGCGAAAGCCAAGGAGGCGGGCCATGAGGTCCGTGTCGGGCGCTTTCCGTTCGTGGGCAATGGCAAGGCGATTGCGCTGGGCGAGGATCAGGGTCTCATCAAGACCGTATTCGACAAGAAGACCGGCGAGCTCTTGGGCGCACACATGATCGGCGCGGAAGTCACCGAGCTCATTCAGGGCTATGTCGTGGCCCGCCAGCTGGAGACCACCGAGGCGGAACTGATGCATACGGTCTTCGCCCACCCCACGCTCTCTGAAATGATGCATGAGAGCGTGTTGGATGCCTATGGGCGGGCGCTGCACTACTAAGTGACATCCACGTCTGTCATGGCCCGGTTTATCCGGGCCACCCATGCCTTTGGCCTTCGAGCATGATTGCTGTTTGCGGGTATTGGTCACCCGCCTAAAGCGGGTGATGACACCCTGCCGAGCCCCCTTCCACCAACACCGCAATTTCCCTCACGCTTTAGCGACAGACGACAATAATTTATCGTTTTTCGAAAAAAACGCTTCCTTATCGAGTTTCGATATGTTATCGAGTTTCGATATGGTTGGTCCCTCATCAAAAGAGGTAAGAAAAATGAAAAATCGTCTCCTCCTCACCGCCGCTACAGCGATGGCGGTCATTCTGGTCGCCTGTTCGTCCGATACGGACGCGTTGGCCATCGGTCCCTTCTCCACAATCACCGGCGGCGATATCGGCGCGACTCTCAATGAAGACGGCAATGCGCGCATTTCCGGCGCCGATGTCTCGCTGTCGGGCAGGGTGGGTGGTGAACTGCGCGTCGTGGGCGCGGATATTGCCTTGCGCGACATCGAAATTGGAACGCTTTCGGCGACCGGCGCGGATATAATTTTTGCCGGCAATGTCGAAGGTGATGCCAGCGTCACGGGTGCGGACATCCGGTTCGACGGCAATATTGGTGGAAACCTGCGTGTCCGTGCGGCGGACATTGCCTTTGACGGCATGCTCACGGGTGACTTTGACGGCAATTTTGCCGATGGCAGCTTTTCCGGTGAGCTGGCGGGCTTTACAGCTAACGGGGCGGATATCCGGTTCACTGAAGACACGGTCATCTCTGGTCCGGTTCGCGTGAACGCGGCAGAGCTGATGTCCGGTGCCCGGCACCAGTCGGACGTTTACGCCAATGTGCGCCACGCGCGCCTGGGCGGTTCGGTTGAAGGCCAGATTGATATCTATGCCGACGAAGGTAACCGCCGCCGCTATCGCGATACGGACGGGCTGGTGGAAATTACCGGCGAGATTGCCGGCGGCACGGTCTGCGCGAGACGTGTGGTTATCTCGGGGACCGTCAGCGGCCCGTTGAGTGTCCGCGCTCTTGAGACGGTCGCTATCGAAGAGGGCGGTTCCGCGCCCCAGCTTGAATATACCCCCCGGGGCGATACGCGCTGCCGCCGCTAGTGGCAGCCGCCTTCCGATTTCTAAGCCATCACAGAAAGGCTTGAACCATGATCAGCAAGTGGATCAGAAATGTTAGCCGGGCCGGTGCCGCGGGAGGGTTGATAGCCGGGCTTATGCTCGCGCTTGCCCCTGCGCAGGCCCAGTATATCGGCGGCGACCTCAATCTTGAGCTCGACCAGGACCGCTCTGCGCAGTTCCTCGCCGGCGACGTGACGCTTCGCGGACGTGTCGGTGGCGATATCAGCGGTTTGGCCGGGAATGTCGATATTACCGCCGATGTCGGTGGTGGCATCCAGCTGGCCGCTGGCGATATTGTTGTGCGCGGCACAGTGGGCCGGGATGTATCGCTGGCCGGCGCGAACATCACGGTCCTGGCGGACGTGACCGGAGGTGCCGATCTGGCCGGCGCTGACATTCAGGTTGGCGGCCGGATTGGCCGTGACCTCGCTGCGGGCGGCGCTCTCATCGCTATCGATAGCAGCGCCTCGATTGGCGGGGACATGGACCTGGCAGGCAGCGAAATTCGTATGTCCGGCACGGCGCAGGGCCGTCTTAAGGGCCGCGCCCGAACTGTGGTCATCGAAGGCACGATTGCCGGTGATGTGGAACTCCACGCGGAAAATGTTGAAATCATGCCGGGCGCACAGATCGCCGGTGAGCTGCGTGTGCGTGGCCCAAACGCGCCCGTGATCGCTGAAGGCGCCCAGATCATCGGTGAAACCAGCTATGAAGAGGCGCCTTATAGCGAAAGCAGCAATGGGGCGCGCTATCATGGGCCCCGCGTCAGCGATGTCAGCCCACCGGTCTGGGCTGTCGGCACCGCCATGGGCATTGCCGCCTTCGTGCTGGGCCTGCTGGCCTGCCTGATCTCGCCGCGCGCCGTCAGCGGTATTACAGACCATTTCCGGGCGCGCCCCTGGGCATCGGGCCTTCTGGGCCTGGTACTGGCGGCGTTCCTGCCGATCCTTCTGCTGGCGGTGTTTGTTTTCCTCGCCATTACCGTGATCGGCATACCGCTTGGTATTATCCTGCTCTTCGCCTTCCCGTTCGTCATGGTGCTGGCTTATGCCTTCGGCGCGGTGGTGCTGGGTGATCTCATCTTCAACCGGTCGGGCAATGGCATCGGGCTGGGGATGCGTATCCTGTCGCTCTTCCTTGTGCTGGCTGTGATCGGCGCTCTCGGTGTCGTACCGGTGCTGGGTTTGCTGGTCGCCTCGGTGGTCTTCTGGATCGGCCTGGGAGCGTGGACACTGGCCCTTTTCAACCGCAATCCGCGCGTTGTTGCCGCAGAGCGCAACGGAGAAGTGGCCGTCTGACCTTCAACGCATAACTGACTTGCGCAGCGGCCCGGTTCTCAGCGCTTGAACCGGGCCGCTTTGCGCGCCATGTTCCCGCCATGACAACACTGTTCGATACCCGCCAGCAGCAACGTGCCGAGCGCCACCCCGAAAAGCAGAAGCGGCCCGATACGCCGGTCCTGCGAAAGCCGGAGTGGATTCGCGTGAAGGCGCCCGCAGGCGGTGTGTTCTCCGAGACGCGCAAAGTGGTCCGGGACAATAATCTTGTCACGGTTTGTGAAGAGGCGGGCTGCCCCAATATCGGCGAGTGCTGGGCGCAAAAGCACGCCACTTTCATGATCATGGGTGATACCTGCACCCGTGCGTGCAGCTTCTGCAATGTGAAGACCGGCATGCCGGCCGCGCTCGATACGGATGAGCCGCGCCGCGTCGCCGAAGCCACCGCCACAATGGGCCTGAAGCACGTCGTGATCACGTCGGTGGACCGTGATGATCTGGGTGATGGCGGCGCGGAGCATTTTGCCCAGACCATCCGCGCTATCCGCGATGCTAACCCTGACACCACGATCGAGATTCTCACGCCGGACTTCCTGCGCAAGCCGGGTGCCGCCGAAATCGTGATTGATGCGCGCCCCGATGTGTTCAACCACAATCTGGAAACGGTGCCGCGGCTCTACCTGTCGATCCGCCCCGGTGCGCGCTACTATCACTCGCTTCGCCTGCTGGAGCGCGTCAAAGAGCGCGATCCATCTCAGTTTACCAAGTCGGGCATCATGGTTGGTCTTGGCGAGAGCCGCGAAGAAGTGATGCAGGTCATGGATGACATGCGCTCGGCGGGAATCGATTTCCTGACCATCGGCCAGTATCTCCAGCCGACGCGCAAGCATGCTGCCGTGGACCGCTTTGTCACCCCCGATGAGTTCAAGGGCTATGAGACCATCGCCCGTGCCAAGGGCTTCCTGATGGTGTCCGCGTCACCGCTCACCCGCTCGAGCTATCATGCCGGAGATGATTTCGCACGGCTGCGTGATGCACGCGAGCTGGCGCTGAAAGCCGGCCGCTAGGTTGCGGCAAGCCGATGACCTCAGAGCACCGCGAGAGCCTGCGCCTTCCCTACCATCCTGACGATCTGTTTGACCTCGTCAGTGATGTTCGCGCCTATCCCAAATTCATTCCGCTGATCAGTGCTTTGCGCGTGATACGTGAGAATGTGGTTGATGGTGTGGGAGAGCTGGATGCCGAAGCGCGGGTGCAGTTCCGGTTTGTGCGCGAAAGCTTCACTACCCGCGTGACGCTGGATCGTCCTGGCCGGGTGATACAGGTCACCTATCTGTCCGGTCCGTTTCACGAACTGGCCAATGAATGGCGGTTTGCCGGTCTGCCCGACGGGTCAACCCAGATCAGTTTCTGGATACGCTATCGCTTCCGGAACCCGGTGCTGAACGCGCTGATGGATGCCAGCCGCTCGCGCGCTATCCGCTATCTCGTCGAGCGCTTCCGCGAAGAAGCCGCAAGGCGCTATACGGCTGTGGAATCAGGCCCGGACCGCCTCGGTCAGAAGGCGTAGCGCCTCCAGGGCGGCGGCCTCACGCACGCCATGGCGGTCCAGATGGGAGAAGACGTGCCGTTCGGTCCGGGTGGTTTCACCGCGCCTTGCCAGCCCGAACCAGACCAGCCCGACAGGCTTGTGTTCGCTGCCGCCGCCCGGCCCGGCAATACCGGTAATGGAGACGGCGATTTGTGCGTGGGAATTGAACAGGGCGCCTTCGGCCATCGCGCACGCAACCTCTTCGCTGACGGCGCCGTGCTGGGCGATCAGGGCCACAGGCACGCCCAGGCTTTCGGCCTTGGCAGCGTTGGAATAGGTGACGAAGCCGCGCTCCAGCACAGCCGAACTGCCCGCAATCTCTGTGATAGCTGCGGCCACCAGACCGCCGGTGCAACTTTCGGCGCTGGCGAGTGTGACCTTGCGTTTGGACGATTGCTTTACCAGTTCGCGCGCCGTGTCCGTGAGGATCGAGGGCAGGGTGCTCATGTCAGGACTCCGGTAAAGGCTGCCTGCGCGGCGATACCCTCACCGCGCCCGGTAAAGCCCAGCTTCTCGGTGGTCGTTGCCTTTATATTGACCCGGGCGGGCGCCAGTCCGGTCAGTTCGGCGACGCGCGCACGCATCGCATCGCGCAAAGGTCCGATTTTCGGGCGCTCGCAGATCAGCGTGATGTCTGCATGAACCGGGCGGATGCCCGCCTCTCGCGCCAGCTCCATCGCATGGACAAGAAATTGCGCGCTGTCGGCACCGCGCCAGCGCTGATCGCTGGGCGGGAAATGCTGGCCGATATCGCCCGCTCCAGCCGCGCCGAGCACAGCGTCGGTCAAGGCATGCAAGCCCACATCCGCATCAGAATGTCCAACAAGGGCCATATCGCAGGTGATGAACACGCCGCACAGGTGCAAGCCCTCGCCAGACCTTAGCCGGTGAACATCAAAGCCGGTGCCCATGACAGGCAGGCCGGTGGCGGCGGATAGCGCGGCCTCGGCGCGAGAAAAATCGTCGGGAAAGGTCACCTTGAACGCCTTTTCATCACCCTGGACCAGCGTAACATCAAGGCCAGCGGCGCGCGCGAGGGAAACTTCATCGGGGAAGTCGGCGCCGCCGGCCGTCTCGAAGGCATTCACAATGGCGCTTGTATGAAAAGCCTGCGGTGTCTGGATGCGCATCAGACCGTCGCGCGATACCGGCTCGACGCCGCGACCGGCCACGCGTGCCAGGGCATCGGCCATGGGCAGGGCGGGGGCGGAACCCGGTGCCGTCTCAAGGGCGTCAAGCAACCGGTCTATGGTTGCCGATGTCAGTCCCGGACGGGCTGCATCGTGAATAAAAACAAGCGGCTGATCGGCTTTGCCGACACAAGCGCGCACCGAGCGGGTTCGCGTCTCGCCGCCATTAACAAAAGCCACATCAAGCCCGGTCAGCGCCGTCCCGGCCCGCCCGCGCTCGCTTGCCGGGATGGCGATAATAATCTGACGGCATGCCGGGTGGGCGGCAAAGACCTCGACAGACCATCGCAGGAGCGGCTTGCCTGCAACCATCGCAAACTGCTTGGGCACGGCGCTGCCGGCCCGTGTGCCGCGGCCTGCGGCGACGATGCATGCACTGAATGGCGTCATCAGGTCTCTTTCGTGCAGCACTCTGGCTCAAAAACCGTGCAGACAGCATGGCAGCGTCTGGCGGCGAGGCTCCATACACTGTATCTGCAGCCCCATGACAAGGGTGTCACATATCGCCAGCGCCGCTGGTTTTGCCGTGGGCAAGGTGCGTGTAGACGTGCCGTGCATTCTCGCGCCCATGTCCGGCGTCACCGATTATGCCATCCGCAAGCAGGCGAAGGCCTTTGGCGCGGGGCTGGTCGTGTCGGAGATGGTGGCGTGCGAGACCCTGGCACAGGGCAGGGCCGATGTCGTGCGACGCATGGCCGGCGATGCCGATGTCGCGCCGCGCGTGATCCAGCTGGCAGGGCGTGAGGCGAAATGGATGGATGCCGGTGCGCGCATTGCCGCCGACGCCGGAGCCGACATTATCGACATCAATATGGGCTGCCCCGCGCGTCAGGTGACCAAGGGCCTGTCGGGGTCTGCGCTGATGCGCGATCTCGATCATGCGCTGGAGCTGATAGAGGCAACCGTCGAAGCCTCGCCCGTTCCGGTCACGCTGAAAATGCGGCTTGGCTGGGACCACGACACCATCAACGCGCCTGAACTGGCCCGGCGCGCCGAGAGCGCGGGCGTCCAGATGGTCACGGTCCACGGCCGCACCCGCCAGCAATTCTACACCGGCACCGCCGACTGGGCAGCGGTGGCCCCGGTCAAGGACGCCGTATCGATCCCGGTCGTCGTCAATGGTGACATCACGACGGCCAGCGAGGCGCGCCGCGCCCTGGCGCTGTCGCGCGCCGATGCGGTGATGGTCGGCCGCGCGGCCACGGGACGCCCCTGGCTGCCCGGTGCGATTGGCCGCGCCCTGCTTGATGGCGGCGAGGCCATTGAACCGCCCATGGATCGCGCTCTGGCAGCACTGGCGCAGGCAACGGAAGACTCCGCGGCACTGCATGGCGAAATTCTCGGCGTGCGCTGCATGCGCAAGCATTTTGCGGGTTTTGTCGACCATCTGTTTGATGATCCGGCGCAAGCGCGTCACTGGCGCGGTATTCTGTGCCAGGCTGCCAGCGTGAAGGCTGCGATTGCCGGTCTGGAACGCCTCGTCGGCGAGACCGGGGTCCGCAGCGCGGCATGAACCATTCCGATCCGATCACCGCGCAGGCCGCTGACTTTTTGCCCAGCGCGGTGCTGCTGACCGACAGGGACGGCATTATCCGGTATGTAAACGCGCCCGCAGAAACCTTGTTCGAGCGCTCCGCCCGCAAACTCGTTGGAGAGTCCCTTAGCGTGCTTGGCCCGTGGGGGGGTGCGGCATGTCAGGTGGCAGATCGTGCAATCAGGGAAGACCGCGCGGTCTTCGCCCACGATGTCCGCGTTGATCTGGAAAATGATACGCGACGCGCAGCAATAGACGCCGCGCCGCGCGATGGCGGCGCATGCATTTCGATCCGGCTCTGGCCGGAGGCGGGGGCGGTTGCGCGCGGTGACCAGGCTGCCAATGCCGCTGCGGGTTTCGGGCGGATGCTGTCTCATGAGCTGAAAAATCCTATGGCCGGCGCACGCGGGGCGGCGCAGCTCATTGCCGGTTCGGCCGACACCGAAACCGCAGAACTTGCCGCGCTGATCATGGCGGAGCTGGACCGGGCGCTGCGTATTGCCGAACGGTGGAGCAAGGTGGGCGATATCTCGCCGCTTCCTTTCTCGCCTTTCAGCCTGAACGCTGTGGCAAGCGAGGCACTTCGATCCATGGCGGCGGCCAGCGGCAAGGCCCAGATACTCACCGAAGATTATGATCCGTCGCTACCTGACGCGTTTGGTGACCGGGACCTTGTCCTGCAAGCGATTCTGAACCTGCTCCTCAATGCCGCTGAAGCGCTGAGCGGGCAGGAAGATCCGATGATCGAGATCACCACGCGCTACCGGATGGCCCGGCCGGGCGGCGTCGCGCCAGAGGCGCGTCTGCAGATTGATGTCGCTGATAACGGCCCCGGCGTGCCCGAAGCGCTGGGCGAGTCCATTTTCTCGCCATTTGTGACGGGCAAGCCCGCCGGGGAGGGGCTGGGCCTGGCGCTGGTGTCGCGCATCGCGGAGCTGCACGGAGGCGGGCTCGAATTCGAAAGCCGCCCCGGACGCACCGTGTTTCGCTTGTATTTGCGGGAGGAGGGCGCATGACCCAGGACAGCGGAGCCGGACGCCGGATTCTGGTACTTGAAGATGACGAGACCTTGCGTCTGGTCATCTCACGAGCACTGACACGTGCCGGTTTTGACGTGCGGGCAACTGCTTCGCCATCGTCTGCCATCGAACGTATGGCAAGGCGTGACGCTGATCTTCTGGTCGCCGACGTGCTGCTGGGTGACGAGAATTTTCTCGACCGGCTGGAAGAGTTGCAGCACGTGCGTCCCGATGCGCCAGTGCTGGTCATCAGCGCGCAGACAACGGCGGCCACGGCGATCAAGGCTGTACGCGGGGGCGCATACGAGTATCTGCCCAAGCCGTTTGATCTTGATGATCTGGTCGACGCCGTCTGCCGCGCGCTCGACACCGGCAGGGGTGCGGGGCAGCCACGCTCCAACGCCAATCCGTTTCCGGATCTCGTCGGCCGCTCTCCCGCCATGCAGACAGCATTTCGCCTGCTTGCCAGGCTGTCGCAGTCAGATGCACCGGTTCTGTTTACCGGCCCGGACGGGGCCGGGCGGGCGAGCGCCGCGCGCACCCTTCATCGGGCGGGCATGCCTGACAAGCCGCTTACCGAAGCCGGGCCAGACCGGCTGAAGCGCGAAGGGCCGCAGGTCTTTGCCGAGGCCAAGGGCGGCGGGTTGCTTCTTCGGCGCGCCGAACGCTGGGACGAAAGCGTACAGGACATGGTTCTGGAACAGCTCGGCCAGCTTGACGGTACCCGGCTCTATGTAACGGCGCTGGGTGATATTCGCTCGCGCATGGCCCCTGCCTTGTTCGAGCGTCTCGCGGTCGGACATGTTGATCTGCCACCGCTACGCTCGCGCGGCGATGATCGCCTGCGCCTTTTCGAGCATTTCCTGAAAAAGCACGGCCGGTCCGACTTTGCCATTGCCCGCGATGCTGCCGAGTTCGTGAATGCCTATCCGTGGCCGGGCGAGGTGGCAGAGCTTGAGCGCACCGCTGGGCGTCTGGCCGTGCAAGGTGATCGCGGGACGCTGGGCCTTGCTGCGCTGCAGGACGCGTTGGGTGCACCCGTGTCGCCGGGTTCCGGCGCGACTCTGGAAGACGCGGTGCGGGCTTTTGTCGCTGCCCGTCTGAGCGAACAAAGCCAGGATATCGCCAATGAGGCCGCGGCCGTCATTGACAGGGCAATGATCGAAACCGTGCTGGCCCATTGCGGCGGGGTGCGGCGTGATGCGGCGCGCTATCTGGGACTGAACCGCAACACACTGGCCCGTCGCCTTGCAGCGCTGGGCATGGATGGGGATGGTGAGGAATAGCCGCAACACTGACCGTTGAAATTTCGCCACACCCGGTCCAACATGCGCCCCGGGGCGAATTCTAGATAGGCGCATCAGCTTGCCATCCTGGCTTATAAATAGCGTTCAATCCCTGCGCATGTCGCTGTTTGCAACCGGATTTCTGGTAGCAGCCTTCGGCGTGATTGCATGCGCCATTCTGGCGGTATCCGAGCAGGGTGCCATTGGCGGCCTGGGCACGCTTTTCTATGCATTGCTGACCATGTCGGCCCTGATTATCGCGGCCCTGGCGGGCGCTGTCAGTGTGCGTGCAGCCCGGATTTTCATGGGGCGGCGTTTCGGAACGCCTGCGCCGCGCCTTCACATCCGCTTCATGGCCCTGTTTGCGCTCGCGGCCGTTGCGCCGTCGATTCTGATGGCGCTTCTGCTAGCGCTGGTTCTGGGCCGGGGGGTGGAATTCTGGTTTGGCGAGCGGGTGACAACGCTTGTCGAGACCATGGCCGAGGTGGGCCGGGCACAGGCACCGCTGGAACTGAACCTTGCCGAGTTGCAACTCGTCAGCATGGCCGGAGACCTGTCCTATCCCGAAGCGGTCGCTGCGATGACCGACAGCCGTATCGAATACACCCAATATCTGCGCAATCAGGCTATCGGACGTAACTTTGCCGCTGCCTATGTTCTCGACAGCCAGTCGACCGTTCTGGCACGGGCCGAGGCGCCGGGCGCACCGCCTTTCGTGGCCCCGTCACGGGTGATGTATGAGTTCGCGGCCTCGCGCGATATCGGTGTCAGTGACCCGACACAGCGCGAAGACGGGCCAGCCTATGTCCGGCTGCTGGTAAACCTTCCGGCCTACGAAGACGCCTATCTCTATGTCGTCTGGTATGTGGATCTGGGTGTGCTGACCGCCGCGGAAGAAGCAACGGCCTCCTACCGGCAGGCTGTGGCCCGCGAAGAGGGGATGCGCCAGGTCTTCATCCTGGTTTATTTTGCAGCTGTCGCGCTGATCCTGGTGGGCGCGCTGTGGCTGGCCTTGAGCGCAGCATCGCGCGTGGTTTCGCCTGTAGCGCGGCTTGTCGGCGCGGCCGAGCGGGTGCGCAGGGGTGATCTTGAAGCGCGGGTGCTGGTCCAGCGCGAGGACGACGAGATCGCAGCGCTCGGGCGCGCCTTCAACCGGATGACGCGCCAGCTGAGAAGTCAGCGCCGGGCGCTTTTGGAGGCCAATGCGGAATCAGAAAGCCGCCGCAACTTCATCGAGGCGGTTCTTACCGGCGTCAGCGCGGGTGTTATCGGTGTTGATCCGCAGAACCGCATCACGCTTGTGAACCGGTCGGCCGAAACGCTGCTGGATGTTGAGGCTGAAAGTCTTACGGGTCAGCCGGTCGAAGATGCTCTGGGCGTATTTGCCCCGATCGTCGGCGAGGCGCGGCGCTCGCGCGCGGTCCTGATCGAGCGCCAGGTAGATATACCCGGTGTAGACGGCGCGCTGCTCAATCTGAATGTGCGTGCATCGACCGATGATGATGGCGAGCTTGTGATCACCTTTGACGACGTGACGCGGCTGGTCTCGGCCCAGCGCAATGCCGCGTGGCGAGACGTGGCCCGCCGTATTGCCCACGAGATCAAGAACCCGCTGACCCCGATCCAGCTTTCAGCAGAGCGTATCCGGCGTAAATACCGGGCCGGGATACCGGACGAGCAGGCAGAGACCTTCGACAAGTGCGTGGAAACCATTGTCCGTCAGGTCAGCGATATCGGCAGAATGGTCGACGAATTCTCCGCTTTCGCCCGTATGCCTACCCCCAAGATGGAGGCGTCGGATCTGGTGGGTGTGGTGGAAAGCGCTGTTTTCTCGCAGCGCGTTGCTTCGCCGCGTATCAAGGTGCCCCTGGAGACGCCCGGTTCGCCGGTCATCGTTGAGTGTGATGGCCGGCTGGCAACGCAGGCTCTCGCCAATATCCTGAAAAACGCCGGCGAGAGCGTGCTGGCGCGCCTGGATGCAGAGGGTGCCAAACAGGGGGGCGAGGTAAGCGTATCGCTCAAGACTGTCGACGGAACAGCGGTCATCGAAGTGGTCGATAACGGCCTCGGCTGGCCTTTCGCGGACAGGGCGAAGCTGACCGAGCCCTATATGACGACACGGGAGAAGGGCACGGGATTGGGCCTGGCGATCGTCCGGCGCGTCATGGAAGACCATGGGGGGCGTCTTGAGCTGGACGAGCGTGCGGACGGCATGCCCGGCGCGATTGTCCGTCTGGCCTTTCCCTTGCTTGAAATTACGAACGCGGCCAATGAGTCCGCATTGTCCAGAGAGGCATGACGCATGGCACACGACATTCTCGTCGTTGATGATGAAGCCGATATCCGCGAGCTGATTGGTGGCTTGCTGGAGGATGAGGGCTACATGGCGCGCTATGCCGGCGACGCCGATGAAGCGCTGGCCGCAGTCCGGCAGCGCAAACCCTCGCTTGCCATTCTTGATGTCTGGCTGCAGGGCAGCCGGCTGGACGGTATCGCGCTGCTGGACGAAATCCGCTCTGCCGATCCGGGTTTGCCCGTTATCGTGATTTCGGGACACGGAACTATCGAGACGGCTGTCGCCGCGATCCGCAAGGGCGCCTATGATTTTATCGAGAAGCCGTTCAAGTCGGACAAGCTGCTGCTGACTGTCGCGCGGGCGCTGGAAGCCAGCCAGCTGCGCCGCGAAGTTGCCGAGCTGCGCGCCCGCACCGAGATGCATTCCGAACTGATCGGAAAGTCGAGCGCCGCAAACCAGCTTCGCCAGACAATAGACAGGGTTGCCGCCGCAAATTCACGTGTCTTGATAAGCGGGCCGGCCGGGTCGGGCAAGGAACTGATTGCCCGGCTCATACATGCGCGCTCGCCGCGCGCGGACGGGAATTTCGTTCCTGTCAGCTCCGCGATGATGAACCCCGACAGGGTGGAAGAAGAGCTGTTCGGAGCCGAGCGCGCCGATGGCGGCGTCGAGCGTGTCGGATTTCTCGAGCAGGCCCATGGCGGGACGCTCTTCCTCGATGAAGTCGCTGATATGCCTCTGGCAACGCAGGGCAAGCTGCTGCGTATGCTGGTCGAACAACGATTCCGCCGCCTTGGCGGCGGGGTTGATGTGGAAGTGAATGTGCGGGTCCTGTCATCAAGCTCACGGGATCTGCGCGCGCTTATAAGTCAGGGCCGCTTTCGAGAGGATTTGTACCACCGTCTTGCGGTGGTGCCCATCGAGGTGCCGCCGCTTTCGGAACGGCGCGAGGACATACCGATGCTCGTCGCCCATTTCCTGGACCGTTTGACGGCCATGTCCGGGCTTACCCCGCGCAAGATCGGGCCGGATGCGATGGCAGCGCTGCAGGCGCACAGCTGGCCCGGCAATGTCCGGCAGTTGCGCAATAATGTGGAGCGGGTCCTGATCCTGGCGACCGGCGACCCCAAGGATGCCATCACGCTGGACGCTCTGCCGTCGGAGGTTGTCGGACGCGACAGCGGGCCCGGAGGCATGGATACCGAGCGCATGATTGCCATGCCGCTGCGCGATGCGCGCGAAAACTTCGAGCGCGAGTATCTCAAGGCGCAGATCAGCCGGTTTGGCGGCAATATCTCCAGAACCGCCTCGTTTATCGGCATGGAACGCTCCGCATTGCACCGCAAGCTGAAGAGTCTCGGCGTCGGTGGCCCGGATCGTCTGGCGGAGAACGATGACGCACCCGCCGGAGGAGGCGAAGGGTCATGAAAGCCGTCGTATGCGGGGCAGGGCGCGTCGGCTACGGCATTGCCCGGGAGCTGGCCGCCGAAGGTAACTCGGTAACTGTTGTTGACTGGTCCCAGACCCTGATTGACCGGGTGACGACCGATCTCGATGTGCGCGGGGTGGTGGGCCATGGATCACATCCCGATACGCTTGAACGTGCAGGTATTGCCGACGCCGACATGCTGGTGGCGGTCACCTATTCTGATGAAACGAATATGGTGGCCTGCCAGGTGGCGCATTCGCTTTTCGACACGCCGCTGAAAATCGCGCGGGTGAGGGCGCAAAGCTATCTCGCGAAAGCATGGCGGGATCTGTTCGCGCGTGGTGCGCTGCCCATCGATGTGACGATCTCGCCTGAGCTGGAGGTGAGCCGGTCGATCATCCAGCGGCTGGAAACGCCCGGCGCCTCGGCGACGGCGCCTTTTGCGAATAACCGGCTGCAGGTGCTGGGCCTGAGGGTGGACGAGGGCTCGCCCATCGCTGGCACCAATCGCGAGCATTTGCGCGAACTGTTCCCTGATCTGGGCATGGATGTGGTCGGCGTGCGCCGCGACGACTCGGTCTTTATCCCCGACGCGCGAGACCCGCTTAGCGTCGGTGATGATATCTATGTGTCCGTCGCCGGGCCGCACGTGCCGCGTGTCCTCGATGTGTTTGGCCATCAGGTGCAGCGCGCCCGGCGCGTGGTCATTATCGGGGCGGGCAATATCGGCGTGTATGTCGCGCGCGCGCTTGAGCGCATGGCAGGGGTTCGCGTTCGCATCATTGAGGCCGACAAGGCCAAGGCCGAACATGCCGCTGACAATCTCCAGCGCACGGTGGTGCTGCACGGGGACGGGCTGGACCGGCGGCTTTTGCGCGAAGCCGGTGTCGAAGATGCAGAGCTGGCGATCTGCCTGACCAATGACGACAAGGTAAATTTGCTGTCGGCCGTCATGGCGAAGCGCGAAGGCGCGCAGCGCACGCTGTGCCTGGTCAATGAGCCGGGCCTGAAGGATGTCCGTCAGGAGCTGGGTATCGACATCATGATCGACCCGCGCGGCGTGACGGTATCCACCATTCTCCAGCATATCCGGCGGGGGCGGATTACGGGCCTGCAAACGCTGGCCGACGGACAGGCGGAGGCTCTCGAAGGCGTGGCGCTGGCGACCTCGCCGCTGGTGGGCAAGTCCTTGCGTGATCTGGAACTGCCAGAGGATGTATCGGTGTGCGCGCTGGTCCGTGGCGACAAGGTCTTTTTCCGCCGGGACAATGTCACTATCGAGACCAATGACCGGCTTGTCGTATTCGCGTTGAAGGCCGGCGTTCCCAAGGTGGAGCAGCTATTCCGGGTTTCGCTGGAATACTTCTGATCCGATGAAGCCCTCTCCCCGCACCATACGCGCCCTAGGCTGGAGCTGGCTGGTCATTGGTCTGTGCGCGCTGCCATTCACGTTTTACGCGACAGCCATGAGCGAGGTGTCCTCAGCACGCGGTCTTGGGACCAGTGCGCTGATTGGCATTTTTCTGGGCGGCGGATGCCTGGTGGCGACCAACGGGCTGGATAGGCGCGTGCGCGCGCCTGCGGCCCTGCGCCTGCTGATATTGGGATGGATGACGGGGCCGCTGGTGGCCGCTCCCGCGTTTGGCGCGATATCGGACGGCTGGGTAGAGGCGATTTTCGAGAGCGTCTCGGCTCTGACGACGACGGGTGCCACGCTTAATGACCCCGATGCCATGCCGCGCAGCCTTGTCGTCTGGCGGTCAACCTTGCAGTGGCTGGGCGGGCTGGCAACGCTGGTGCTGGCAGTGACCGTTCTGGCCGGGCTGGACGACCGCCGGGCCGGGCTGCGCCGTTCGTCACTGCTGACCATCGAGAGCGGTGATCTGTTCTCCAATCTTGGCCGCGCACTGATCCGTCTTGGCGCCGTCTACTCGGGATTGACCGCTGTCGGGTTCGTCGCGCTGGCGTTTGCCGGAGCGAGCACGTTCGAGGCCTTCAACCTGGCCATGTCAGGCATTTCCACAGGCGGCTACGTGCCGCGCGGTGGCGAGTTGACCGAGTGGCTGCCCTTGCCGGCCATCTGCGTTCTCGCCGTGATGTGCCTGGTGGGTGCCGGCAATGTGGCGGTGCTTTATGAGCATGTGACACGCGGACGGGTTACGCGCCGGTTTGGAGATATGCGCGCCATGCTGGCCGTTTCGCTAGCTTGCGGGCTTGCTGTAGCGGCGATATCCGGAGCCGGGTCAGGGCTGGCGGGATTTTTTGATGCGCTTTTTGCTGTCACTACCGCTGGCTATTCAGTGAGCGAAGCTGATGCGGGGCTGCCCGTGGTTGCCCTGATTACACTGGCGCTGGCGGGCGGGGCCGCCGTGTCCACTTCCGGTGGCATCAAGATGGCGCGGCTGCGCCTGCTGATCCGCCGGGCAGGGCGCGATATCCTGTTGCTGGTGCAACCATCCTCCGTGGGCGGTTCCCGGTTTGCCGGACGCACCGTCAACGAGGCAGCGCTGGTATCGGTATGGGCCTACGCACTGGCGTATCCAGTAGTAATGGCGCTTGGCGCGCTGGCGCTTGGGCCATTCGCAGCCGATATGGGGCTGGCCTGGTCGGTCGCAGGCGCCGCGCTCACCAATGCCGGACCGGTTGCGGGTGATGTCTATGGCGAGGTAGGGACGGGCGGCCTGATTATCGCCTCGATCCTGATGATTCTGGGGCGTATCGAGATACTGCCGCTGGCGGCGGTACTGTTCCTCCTGTTCAGCGGAGACTGATTGAGCATGGCCCGCATTGCCTATGTAAATGGCCAATATATTCCGATTGATACGCCGGCTGTTCAGATCGAGGACCGGGGCTTCCAGTTCGCAGACGGGGTGTATGAGGTGTGGCTGGTGCGCGATGGCGCGTTTCTGGACCATGCCGGTCACCTCGACCGCCTGAAGCGTTCACTGGGCGAATTGCGCATCGCCCTGCCGATGAGTGATGCAGCGCTGGACGCGGTCTTGCGCGAAACCCTGCGGCGCAACCGGCTGACGGACGCACTGGTCTATCTGCAGATCACGCGCGGGGTTGCCCGGCGCGACCATGCCTTTCCGGTAAAGCCGGTCAGGCCCAGCATTGTCGTCACCGTGCGGCCCGCGCCGCGTGCGCCTGTGGCGGCGCGCGCTGAAACCGGTATAGCGGTGATAACGCAACCTGACCTTCGCTGGAAGCGCTGTGATATCAAGAGTATATCTTTGCTTCCTAATGTTCTGGCCAAACAGGCGGCGCGTGAGGCCGGGGCATTCGAAGCCTGGCTGGTTTCCAATTCCGGGGAGGTAACCGAAGGCAGCTCCAGCAATGCCTGGATCGTGACAGGCGAGGGCGCTCTCGTCACCCGCGCCGCCGACAGCACCATACTTAACGGGATCACCCGCCAGCGGATTATCCGTATCGCCAAGGCCCAGGGATTGCGGTTCGAGGAGCGTGCCTTCACGGTCGAGGAAGCGTTATCCGCGCGCGAAGCCTTCATCAGCTCGGCAACATCCATGGTCATGCCGGTGGTCAGTATTGACGGCCGTCCGGTGGCCAACGGCGCGCCGGGGTCGCTGGCGGGGGCATTGCGGCAATCCTATGAGGCAGGCGAGCAAGCGTGACAGGCCAGAGAACGCTTCTCCCATTGCAGCCACGCTCAAGCCCCGCTACCTATGAGGCTTGTGTGTGATATCCGGGTTTTCCGGACCAAGGTGAACGGCCATGTCGAACGATAAAAAGCAGAATCTTCAGGACGTGTTTCTCAATACGGTCCGTAAAAGCAAAACGCCGCTGACGATCTTCCTCGTAAACGGGGTGAAGCTGCAGGGCATTGTCACCTGGTTTGACAATTTCTGTGTGCTTCTGCGCCGCGATGGCCAGATCCAGCTGGTCTACAAGCACGCCATCTCCACCATTATGCCGAGCCAGCCGGTTCAGCTTTTTGATGGCAGTGAGGATGATCCCGCCGGGGACAGCGATTGACCGAAACTGCACGGCCAACTGACAGCGCGCTGATCATTCACCCCTTGCCGCCCGGCACGGATGCCAGCCGTGCGGATGCGCGGCTTGAGGAGGCCATTGGCCTTACGATAGCGCTCGGGCTTGAGGCGCGCGAAGGGTTCATCGAGCCAGTGCGCAAGCTGGAAGCGGGGACCTTCTTCGGCAAGGGCAAGCTGGAGACGCTCCATGAGCGGATTCAGGCCCTCGGCGTGCAGGCGGTGATCATTGATGCTGCCCTGTCACCAGTTCAGCAGCGTAATCTGGAAAAGCGCTGGCAGGTGAAGGTGATCGACCGCACCGGTCTCATTCTGGAGATTTTCGCAGAGCGCGCGCGGACCCGCGAAGGCACGTTGCAGGTAGAGCTGGCGCGCCTGACCTATGAGCGCTCGCGTCTTGTGCGCACCTGGACCCACCTTGAGCGTCAGCGCGGGGGCGGGGGTTTTCTGGCCGGTCCGGGGGAAACCCAGATCGAGACCGACCGCCGCCTGCTGGCCACCAAGATGGCAAAGCTGCGCCGCGAGCTGGAGCAGGTCAAACGCACGCGCGCGCTCCACCGAACGCGCCGGCAAGCCGCTCCCTGGCCGTCGATTGCGCTGGTCGGCTACACCAATGCGGGCAAGTCCACCCTGTTCAACCGGCTGACAGCCGCAGGCGTGCTGGCCAAAGACATGCCGTTTGCCACGCTGGACCCGACCGTGCGCGGTGTGCGCCTGCCATCAGGACGGCGTGTGCTGGTGTCAGACACGGTGGGCTTCATCACCGATCTGCCGACCGAGCTGATCGCCGCATTCCGTGCCACGCTGGAAGAGGTGAGGGAGGCGGACATTCTCGTGCACATCCGCGATCTGTCAGACCCCGACCATGAAGGGCGCAAGGCGGACGTCGAAAGCGTGCTGACAGCGCTCGATTGCGGACCGGCGCATGGTCAACCGCTGATCGAGGCGTGGAACAAGATTGATCGTCTCGACGACGAGGCGCGTGACGAGATGGTTTGGGCGGCGCGCATGGCCGCCGGCAAGTCGCGCGTGGCGGTTCACCCGGTCTCTGCCGTGACTGGCGAAGGCGTCGCGCAACTGCTCGAAGCCATTGATGCCGCGCTCGGCCGCGAAGACCACCGCATTTCGGTGGAACTGGAACCCGGTCAGGACGAAGTCTCGGCATGGCTGCACGAGCACGGCGAAGTGGTCAGCGAAAAGCGCAATTCAAAGACCGGAAAGCTGCGGATCGAAGCGCGCCTTGCCGGGCCCGATGCGGGGCGCTTCCGCGCCAAATTTGGTGCTCTGCTCAATGACGGTGCGGACGCGTAAGGCGCTAGCCGCTCGCGCGCTCGTCGGCTTTCACCCGGCCCCATTCAGCTTCCATTTCGTCCAGACTGGCCTTGGTCACGGGATTGCCGGCCGCATCCAGCCGCGCCTCCACCGAACGGAACCGGCGTTCAAACTTGGCATTGGCCTCGCGCAGCGCCTCTTCGGGATCAACATCAAGTTTGCGGGCCAAATTGGCGCAGACAAACAATAAATCGCCGACTTCTTCCTTGATGTTGGCGGTGTCGTCTGCCGCGATGGCCTCGCGAAGCTCGCGCGCTTCCTCTTCAAACTTGTCGAGCACGCGGGCGGCATCGGGCCAGTCAAACCCCACCCGGGCCGCACGCTTCGTGAGCTTGAGCGCACGCAAGAGCGCGGGCAGGGCGAGGGGAATGTCGGCAAGGGCAGACGGGTCCGGATTGCGGGCGGCGCGCTCCTCGGCCTTCTGCGCTTCCCAGGCGAGTGTCTGCGCCTGAGCGTCGCGGGCATCGCCATCAGCGAAGACGTGCGGGTGGCGGCGCTCCATCTTTTCGGCAATCGCCTCGACTACATCATCGAAGCTGAATTGTCCGGCCTCGTGAGCCATCTGGCTGTGAAACACGACCTGAAAGAGCAGATCGCCCAGCTCGGAACGTAGATCATTCATGTCACTGCGCGCGATGGCGTCAGCAACCTCATAGGCTTCCTCGATCGTGTAGGGCGCGATGGAGGCGAAGTCCTGCTCGACATCCCACGGACAGCCGGTTTGCGGGTCGCGCAAGCGCGCCATGATGGCCAGCAGGCGGTCGATAGGGCGGTCGTCAGATGCAGGTGCAGTCATCGCTGGCATATCTCCGTCGTTCCAACCCTTCATGGGCTGTCATGCGCAGAAAATAAAGCGGGCAGGGTGGTCCTATGCTAGCACGTACATGCGCAGCGGCATCCAGATCGCCATCGCGATCATGATCAGGTTCTCGGTCAAGGACACAAAGCCCAGCGGCACGCGGCTTTCCCCGCCCATGCAGGCGCATTTCAGCTCGCGCCGGTCGATATAGACCGCCTTGAAAACCGAGATCGCGCCAACGCTACCAATGAAGAGGGCCGCCGGGGAGGCGAGCCAGATCAGTGATCCGGCCAGCATGAGCACGCCCGCTCCCGTCTCCACGAACGGATAGACCCGTCCATAAGGCACCCAGCGGCGCGCCAGCAGGTCGTAATTGAGGAACATGGTGGAGAAGGACTCGATATCGGTGAGCTTCTGCAGGCCCAGCAGCACCATGGCGATGGCGACGAAGTATTCGATGGTCCCGAGCTGCAGGAGCGCTCCGCCTGTCTGCCACGCGACGCCGAGCGCCATCAGGGCTGCCACGCAAAACAACGCGATGACCGGCGCATAACTTGTGCCTTTGCCCGATGCGACGCCGAAATGTTCACGCAAGGCTTCATATCCGCCGATACGCTCGCCATTGATGAAGGTTTGCGGCGTGGTCTTCACGCCATGCTTGGCCTTGAAGGCCTCTGTCTCCTCCCGACTGGTCAGGCGGTGGTCGTCTACCTCATACCCCTTGCTGCGCAGGAAGTGACGGCTTTTCAGGCCGTACGGACATAGATGGCCGGGCATGTCCATGCGGTACAATGTGGCCGTTTTGGCGGTCATGAGCTTTCCTTCATATCCGTCTGCAGTGGCGCGCCGGATCGAAGTCAGCTGCCCGGCTCTTCAGATCCAGCGGCGGACACGCTTGCAATAGCCTACGTAGGCGTCGCCAAAGAGTTCCGTCAGGGCGCGTTCTTCGGGCCGTATCTGGAACACCTCGATGTAGGCGACGAACACGATGATTGCCGCCAGCCCGCCCGGGTGGCCAAGCACGATGGTCCAGCCCAGAAGGAGCAGCGCCATGCCCAGATACATCGGATTGCGCGTCCAGCGGTAAATGCCGGACCGGACCAACGCAGTAGCCCTGCCGGGGTTGACCGGACTGACAGTGGTGCGCGCCTTGGCAAAGGAGACAATGCCTGCCGCAGCTATCGCAACGCCAAGCGCTGCGGCCAGCAATCCAAGCGCCGCCTGACCGGGAAAGCTCACACTCAGGCCCGGCGTCAGCGTCATCAAGCCCCAGCCGAGCGCACCCGTCGCCAGCACGACGAGAGGAGGCGGGATACGCGTTTCCAGAAAGCGCATCTTGGCGGTTCTCCTACATGGCCTGCCTGCCACATCAACTTGTCGTATAATAAATATTATGAGAAACGTTGTCGCATCCCAAACAAGGCTGGAGCGCTTAAGGCGCGTCGGCGGCGACAATATCACCGCTTGCTTCGTCCACAACCAGCCTGAGCCCGTCATAGCCCGGCCGCACGCCGTCTGGGCAACGCACCAGCAACGCGCGGTAATCAAGATCGATATGCATATTGGTCAGCACGGTCTGCGCAGCACGTGCCCGCCTGGCCCAGCCCAGTGTCTGTTCCAGATGTGAATGAGACGGATGCGGCTTGTCGCGCAAAGCATCAGCAACCCAGAGGCTTATGCCCGATATCGCATCAAACGCACGCTCCGGCATGTCCTTCACGTCCGGCGTATAGGCCAATGGCCCGATGCGCACGCCGCTGCATGGCGTATGGCCATGATCGACGGTGAACAAGCGCCCTTCAATGCGTCCGCCGGCACCCTCAACCGAAAATGTGGATTCCGGGTCCAGAACGACCGCTTCGAGTATAGGCGGATAGCCTGAGCCCTCCGGCGTCTCGAAGATATAGCCGAAGCGCTCAAACAGCGCTTCATACGTAAAATCAGCCATATAGGTAAGCAATTTCGCGCGGCGGCGATAGACGATGGCGCGCAGATCATCAATACCATGTGACTGATCAGCATGGTCATGTGTGAAAACAACACCATCGAGTTCGTGCACCTTCTGGCGAAGCATCTGGAACCGGAAATCTGGTGATGTATCAATGACAAGGCGCGTGATCTGCGTGTTTTCTGAAAAGGCAGAAAGGCTCTCGGCGCGTTCCACCAGAAGCGAGCACCGCGTACGGTAGTTCTTCGGTTCGGCCGGGTCGCAATCACCCCAGTCTCCGTCAACGCGCGGCACACCGCCAGACGAGCCGCAGCCGAGCAGCGTGATGCGAAGCAGCGCACTCATGGCGTTACCCTGATGCGGTCAAACAGCGCCAGGCAGTTGGCGGTTGTGCGCTGCGCGGTTTCGTTGAGCGTCCAGACGCGAAGTTCCGCCAGTTTTTCAGCCACATGGGGCAGGAAAGCCGGTTCATTGCGCGAGCCGCGATGCGGCACGGGCGCCAGGTACGGGCAATCGGTCTCGATGATCACCCGGTCTGCGGGCACGATGTCGCGAAAAATGGCGCGCACATCATCGGCCTTCTTGAAGGTTATGATGCCGGAGGCCGAAAACCACAGGCCAAGAGCATTTGCGCGCCGGGCCAGTGCCTCTCCGCCCGTATAGCAGTGCAGAAGCGCCTTGAAGGCCCCCTTCCCCATTTCCTCTTCCAGCAGGTCTGCCATCTCGGTGTCAGCCTCGCGGCAATGCAGGATGACGGGAAGCCGGGTGCGGCGCGCCGCCTCGATATGGGCTTTCAGGCTCGCTATCTGCTGGTCCAGCGGGCTGTAATTATAATGCAGGTCAAGCCCGGTCTCGCCGATCGCCACCAGCTTGGGGTGATCGTCCGCGATAGCCAGTAATTCGTCGGCGGTGATGGCCGGCCGGTCCTTGGCGTGGTGGGGGTGTGCGCCCAGCGTGCACCAGACATCCTGGTGCGCCTCGGCGATGGACTTTACCGCATCAAACTCGCCAAGCCGGCAACAGATGGCGATGACAGGCGACACGCCCGCGGCACGCGCGCGGTCCAGTGCTGCGTCCAGATCATCGCCATAGGTTTCTCCATGAAGATTGGCATGGGAATCGATGAGCATGAACGAGACATCCTGTTTGGCTCAGACGGCAGGCTGCCGGGCCGCGTCCTCTATCAGGGAGAATGCGGCAAGCAGGCTCTGGCGCGGGTCGAGATAGAGCGTTTCGGCCTCCCGGGCGAGGCGGGTAATGCGCCCGGCAGCATCGGCCCAGCATCCCCCCTCGATGGCCGCGCCTCTGCCCGCTGCATCGCGGGCGCGCCGGGCGGCTTCGGCGGCCATCATGTCAAACAGGACCGCGCGCGCCTGATGACTATCATTGCCTGTTGCCTTGCCGATCAGCGCCTCGACGCGCGCCGCGTCAAGCCGGCCGCCCGGACCGATCGCGTTTGACAGATCGCGCTGCATGCCGACAAGTCCGCTGACGTGAAAGGCCAGCGCCCGGCCGGGCGCGCCCTTGGCCAGACGGGCCAGCAATCGGGCTTCATCGTCCGGCAGTTCGTGCGTACTGGTCAGCCAGTCTGCACACGACGCCTCTGGCGAGGGACGCAGATGCAAGCGGCGGCAACGTGACCGCACGGTTGTTGGCAAACGGCCCGGAGATGTGACCACCAGAAGGAGAATGCCTTTCTCAGGCGGCTCCTCAAGACTTTTCAGCAAGCCGTTGGCCGCATTGCGATTCATCTCGTCGGCGCTATCGATTATGGCAACCCGCCAGCCACCTTCTGCCGCCCGGCGCGAGAAGAAAGCCGGGATGCGCCGCGCCTCGTCTATCGTGATCTCGCCCTTGAGGCGTTTTCGCTGCTCGTCATAAGGGCGGCGCACCAGCAGCAGATCAGAGTGCGACAATGCCTCGATACGGCGGTTTACCGCGTCGTCAGGGACATGCGCTAGCGGTGCCGACGGATCAGCCTGCACGCCCAGAAGCCGCCGTGCCATGCGCCACGCGAACGTGGCCTTGCCGACACCCTTTGGCCCGGTGATCATCCAGGCATGGTGCATCCGGCCCGAACCGATAGCGGCGGCGGCAGCTGTTTCCGCTTCCTCATGGCCGAATATCGTTTGGACGTGGCGCGGATGCGGCAGCCCCGGTTCAGCGTCGGCTTCGGGCAGCGAGTCCTCGCTCATGCGGGCCACCCGAGGCGTTTGCCGATGATTTCCAGCGCAGATGCCAGAACGTCGTCCGGCGCGGCGTCAGCGTCAAGGCGCGCGCAGCGCTCCGGCTCTGCTACAGCAATGTCCAGAAAGCCCTGGCGCAAGCGCTGATGGAAGCCCAGTCCCTTGCTTTCAAATCGTTGCTCGGACCCGCCACGCGATCCCGCCCTGCGCAGTCCGAATTCCGGGTCGAGATCGAGCACAAGGGTGAGGTCCGGCGCAAAATCACCCAGCGTGATATGGCGCAGATGATCGAGCGTTTTGCGGTCCACGCCGCCCGCCGCACCCTGATAGGCCGTGGTGGAGTCAAAGAAGCGGTCGGAGATAACCCACCCGCCGGTGTCGAGCGCGGGCTTGATCAGGCGCTCGACATGATCATGGCGCGCGGCATAGAGCAGCAGCGCCTCGCTCATCGGTTCCCAGCGCTCCGCAGAACCTTCGACAAGAAGCTTGCGGATCTCCTCTGCTCCGGGAGTTCCCCCCGGCTCGCGGGTGCGCCTTACGCTGATGCCGCGCTGGGTCAGTGCGGCCTCCAGACCGGCGGCGAGTGTGGACTTGCCCGTCCCCTCCCCGCCTTCCAGCGTGATGAAGCGTCCGCGCGCCATGGCAGCAATCAGCCGCTGACCAGATTGACCAGCGCGCTCATGGCCCGTGACACCATGCCCTGGCGCGGCACGTCGCTGGCTGCTTCCAGCGGGAATTCGCGCGTGCGCCCGTCCGGCATGGTGATGACAAGACGCGCCACTTCGTCGCCTGCCGTTACCGGCGCAATCAGCGGCCCGTCATAGACGATCTCCGCGCGCATCGCGTCACGCTCGCGGCGGTGCATCGCGGCGCGTACCGGTTCAGCGGAACGCAAGGCGACGGTTCGGGCGGTGCCCATATACACATCAGCCGTGCCAATTTCCGCGCCGGGTTCAGCCAGGTCAGCGATGATGAAGTCGGAGAAGGCTGCGCGCATCAGACGTTCGGCCTCATTGGCCCGCTCGCGCATGGAGTCTGTGCCGTTGAACACAACGATACGGCGTTCATCACCGCGCACCGCCGACGCGGTAAGCCCGTAGCCAGCCTCGCTGGTATGGCCGGTTTTCAGCCCGTCAGCGCCGTCAAACACACCCAGCAGCGGATTGCGGTTGGCTTGCCGGATGCCGTTATACGTGAATGTTGTTTCGCTATATAATTCATAATATTGCGGGTAATTTCTAATGATATGCGCAGCCAAACGCGCCAGATCCGCTGCCGAGATCACATGGCCATCGGCGGGCAGGCCGGACGCGTTGCGGAACGAAGCGGTTTCCAGTCCGATTTCCCGCGCGCGCTGCGTCATCATGTCCGCGAATGCCTCTTCGCTGCCGCCCAGCGCCTCGGCCACCACGATGCAGGCATCATTGCCCGATTGCACGATAATGCCCCGCAACAGATCATCCACGCGCGCGCGGCTATTCACTTCAAGGAACATCGTTGATCCGCCGGATGCTGCCCCGCCCTCGCGCCAGGCGCGTACGCTGACAGGCAACTCGTCATCCATCGACAAGGTGCCCGCCTCCAGGGCCTCGAACACCATCAGCGCCGTCATCAGCTTGCTCATCGATGAAGGCGGCATGGGCTCATCGCCGTTTAGCGAGAACAGTATCTCGCCCGTCTCGTAATCCATGATTGCGACATGGCTGGCGCTTGTCTGGAAAACCGGCTCCTGAGCGTTGGCAAAACCGCCGAAAAGAAGGGTCAGACCGGCGAGTGCGGCAAATAGGCGGGCCATGGCGGCTCTCCGAAAAAAGCAGGTGTGATCGTGAAGGATTATAAAACCGTGCGCCGGGCCGCGCGTCCAGACATGCGCGCACTCTGGCGGGCTCAGCGATTGCCGGTTTCGCGCGTACCGCTGACCGCCTGCCGTGGCACGAAGCCCGATACGGCGGCCCTGTCGCGCGGATCGGCAGGGCCGAAGGCCTCCACGCGCACTTCGGCTACGCCGTCTTCAAGCAGACCCAGCCTGCGGGCGGCAGCCCGGCTAAGGTCGACGATGCGCCCGTGTACAAAGGGCCCCCGGTCATTGATGCGCACCACTACGCTGGCGCCATTGTCCAGCCGTGTGACCCGGGCAAGGCTGCGCAAGGGCAGGTCCGGGTGCGCCGCTGTCAGGGCCTCCATGTCGAAGACTTCGCCGCTCGCCGTCAGGCGGCCATGAAAGGGCTCTCCATACCACGACGCGATGCCTGTCTGGCTCTGCCTGGCGGGCTGTTCCAGCGGGTCAGGCGCCGCGCTGCCGGCAATGACCACCGCGCTGGCTGCATGGGTTTGAGCGGGAATGGCGGCGGCGGCCGGGCCCGGCGGGTCAGCTGTCTGGGAACAGGCGGTGACGGTCAGGGCCGTGAAACTGACCAGAATGACGGTTAGGGGAATGCGCATTGCAATCATCGGCAATCCCTGCGCCCTGCCCGCCCCCTGATGTCTGGTCACTAGCAGGCGGAAGGCAGAGGGGCAATTGGCGAGCTGGATTGGGCGCGCAGCCCGGTCAGGCGGCTGCTCCGGCATTGTGCCCTGGTGCAATGCGCTTTTCGGTGCCCTCAAAGACATGGTCCTTGTGGCGGCGGCGGTCTGGCCCCAGAAAGTTTTTGGAGCGTACGAAGGGGCGTGGCGCATTGATCACTTCGGCGATCCGGTTCCACAGATCACGCGCCGTGACCGGCTTGACGCACATCTCCGTGACGCCGGCATCGCGGGCGGCCACCACGCGGGACCGCTCGGTAAAGCCGGTAATCATGATGATGGGGACCATCTGCTGGCCGTGATCGCGCCCGGAGCGCACAAGCCGGGTGAACTCGATGCCGTCCAGGATCGGCATATTGTAGTCCAGAAGGACAAAATCGTAGGACCGCGTCCGGATCAGTTCGAGCGCCTCTACGGCGCCGCGCACCTCGTCCACATTGCGGATGCCGAAACTGTTGAGGACCGTGCGCAGGATTGAGGCCATGTGAGTGTTGTCGTCCACCACGAGGACGCGCAACACTTCGAGCCGCCTGCGCTGTCCGGAACTGGCTTCGGCCAAAGCTGCACACTCCAATACCAATGCGAGGCAGGGTAATCGCCGACTATTAAACAAACGGTTGCAGACGCGGCGCGCGAGAAGCTCCGGCCATGACTGCCCGGCAGGCTGGCCGTAGCCCTTGCCCGGCAGCGCATATTCCGATTAAACGATGCCCGCCGGAGGAGTGGCTGAGTGGTCGATAGCGGCGGTCTTGAAAACCGTTGAACGTTAACGCGTTCCGGGGGTTCGAATCCCTCCTCCTCCGCCACCACATTGAATTTAATCAAAAGAAATCAAAGCATTAAGGCTTGGCCCTATACGGCTGCCCCAACAATAGCCCTAACGTATGCGCACGTTAGAACCGCTTTTCAGCAACCGGACGGCTAGAAAAATGTGCGGACGCTATGCCACCGGCAACACCAGTTGGGAACAATACCGCGCTTGGCTGAACCTGACAGGTGAGCCGCCCCGCTCCAATCTGGAGCCGCGCTATAACATCGCCCCCACCGCAAGCGCTCCGTTTGCCATGGAAGCCGATGGGGAGCGCGTCCTGACATTCGGGCGATGGGGCATCTGGCAGCCATGGATGGAAGGCAAGCGCCTATCCACCTTCAACGCCCGCGCAGAGGGGCTGGAAAGCTCTCGCCTCTATGCGCCCTTGCTGGCCCATGGACGCTGCCTTGTGCCTGCCATGGGTTTTTATGAGTGGACGGGGCCAAAGGGCCAGCGCCAGCCGCATTTCATCCGCCATGCCAGCGAGCCGCTTCTGGTGTTTGCCGGTCTATGCGCCAGAGCCATGAAGGATGGCGAGCCGGTAACGAGCTTTACCATCATCACCTGCCCGGCCAATGCCCAGATGGCCCCTATCCATGACCGTATGCCCGCCATACTGGATGCGCCCGCCCGCGAAGCATGGATGGGCGGGGCAGAGCCGCAAGGCGTGCTGGAGCCGTGGGCAGGCGCACTGGAGATTTACCCGGTGCGCCCGCTCAAACGCGAGGATGGCCCGCATCAGGTTGCGCCGATGGCCTGACCGGCCCGCGAGTCCGGCAATGGTAGTCAAAGCCGCTTTCGCACGACTCCCAGCGTGCCACCTCGCTCATCTGCGTCGGGTTCGAGTTTGGCGGGCCGCTCCAGAGCGGGTGAATGTCCGGGCGATAGCCGCACTCAGCGCACACGGCCTTGCGCCGCAATCGTGCAAACAGTTTTACGCTGTCAGGTGATGACATGGCCGGATCAAGGCGCATGCCGCCGCGCCGTCCGCACCGCGCGCATTCTGACAGGGCCGCATACACATACATGTTTGTCATGGGCCACAGCATAACCGCCAGCCGGACAGGCGGGGATAGGGCAAGGACGGTTTTCCACTGCCTCGCGCGCACGCGCGCGTACTGCTCTCGAAATACCCAATGGTGCCGCCCGTGCAGCTCTTGTGCGGGCCGGTGGCACGCGCTCCCGTCGCGTTATGACTCCCGGAAAACCTTCGCGCGTAGGCGCTGACGAAAACTCTCCGCGCCGAAACTTTTTTCAGGCCGTTTATGGCAAGCGGGCTATCACGCCGGTGTGCGCCTCATCCCCTCCAGAGAATGCACCCGCCCCTCCCCTTGCGCGCCAAGCCCTCAATTTTCGCCATCAGAGCGCGCCGGGCTGGCGGGATGGGGATGGCAACAAATGGTAACATTTCACGCGGCAGCGGACGAAGAATGACGAAGCCCGGCGGCGGCAATCCATGACGATAAATGAAATCATCTGGCCACCCTTTTTAGGGGGTCCGCAAAAGCCTGTCCGGTGCCTTTTTATACGGGGTTAAAACCTCCGGCCCATCCCCCCGGTGGCTTAGGTTCTCCCAAGGGTGGGCGCGGCGCGGGTATGTTCGCACCCCAGATTGTCTGTAGTTGCGGCCAGAAAAATCCGGGTTCTTGTTTGTGTTCTATTCTTCTGGAGAGAGCCGCCAGCTTCTGACAAAACCGGGAAAGTCATCGGCTAGCTTCCGTAACTCGTCACCGTTTAACGGCTTCAGTGTGCCGTCTGCCAGCACCCGGAATAACCGCCCTTCCGCAATCGACGGATCATTCTGGACACCAAACACCTGTGCCCTTTCGATTGCGATGTAAGTTTCGTCTGGAACCGTTCCGGGCTGGTGTTCTTCTCCGCGCAACCGGCTGGCAAGCTGCCGATGGTCCTCCGCGTATCCGGGGTTCTCGGCAGCTAGTCGCTCTTGCACATCAGCTAGTGCCAAATCGAGAGCTGAAGGAATCTTATCGCTCAATTTGCCCTCGGTGTTTCCAGAAATACGACGCCATACTTACCGGGCATCACGCCGCAAAGCGCCCGTTCTCTGTCACGCGGGCATGGCCCAGCGCGGCAAGGCTTTCCAGAAGCGGTTGCACGGTGGTGGTGCGGGCGCGGACAAAGCGGCGCGCCACCTGTTCGGGTGTGGCCTCTCCCATTTCGGTGAGGGTGGCCCGCACGGCGGCAATCTGTTCGGGCAAGGATGAGGGCCAGGGCGATTTTGTGCCCAAGTCCTTTGGCCCCAAATCCATCGCGGCCTGTGCGCCTTTAGTCTGTGCGGCATGGCCTTGCGGGTTCTGGTATTCGGGCCGTAGCCAACGGATATGCCCGCCCGCTTCCTCTGCCGCCCGTTCCCGGTTCAAAGCCACCAGCCGGTGCAGGATTTCGTCATCGGTGAGGTCAGCGGGCCAGCCATAGGCATCTGCTACTGCCGCATCTATCTGGTCATGGATATCGCGCAAGATACCCACCAGCCCTTGGTCATAGATTTCCTTGTCCTTGCCTTCGATCCGCTCGCCTGCGCGCAGCTTCTCCAGCACGTTATACATGCCGGTCAAAGTGAGTTTGGGATGGGCGGCCTGTTGCGCCTTGCGATGCGCGTCCAGTTGTTCGCCAAGGCTGCGCAGCAGGGTTTTCTGCGCATCACTTGGTGCCGGAAAGGGGAAGGGGTCGAAGCACTGTGTTTTGTTATAGCGGGGCCGATCTTCTAATGTGCCGCCCGCTTTCAGCGCCCATGTGACATGAAAGCGAGATGACAGAACGGTCAGCGCGGCGGCATCGTCCATGCCAATTGCTATCAGCATATTGTCAGGCAGCGTCGCTCCATCGAGAAACTGGAATACCCGATGCTTGGTGGTCTCCACCGTTGCGATAAAGCGAGGTAGTCCAGCGAGAGCCGGACGCAAATCCTTGCGAGGCTCGCCGTGTATCCACCAATTTCGCTTGTAGCCTTCCCGATTGTTCTGATCGCGTTCGGGCTTCACCTTGTCCAGAACGTGCTGATAAACCGCCGGAAAGCGCTGACGGACTTCGGCTTCCGAAAGCCCGAAAAGGTCTATCACCATCACCCCGCGCGGGGTGGCGGTCAGGTCGCGCCCATGGCGATATTCCCGGATATGGTTTTCCAGCCCCGGCAACGTGCCAAGCCCCAGCGCGCGGGCCTCGGCTGGCGTGACGATGAAACCCTCACCTATCAACTGTACTCCGCGATGCCCCAACCCAGCATTCGCCTTCAGCGGCACCGCCCCCGCCACATCCGCGCCGGTGCGCAGATTGGCGAATATCTTGCCGGTTTGGGTTTGGAATGTGACAGGCCGTCCCTCGCCTTCGGATTCCCCCTTGCGCTCATTGGCGATTGTCAGAAGCCGTCCGTTTGCCCGGCCCTTTTCTGCCACGGTCATGGCGATGCGCACGGCGGCTCCGTCGCTGGCATCCACCCATGGGTGGTCAGGTATGGCGAAGGTCAGGGACAGGGGCGATTTGGTGTCTGCCAGATGCGGCTCCAGCACCTTGCGGTTAAAGGTCTGACGCAGCGAGTTGGTGGTGATCAGGCCAAAGCGGCGCGTGCCCTTGGCGCGGGTCTTGCCGGTGGCGGGTTTGCGCGCGCGGGTCGCCAGCGCGGCCTTGTCCCACCAGAACATCACGAAATCGGCGCTTTGCGGCATTTTCGGATAAGCCTGCCAGAGCGCTTCCGTATAGCCATCGCCCAGTGCATCGCGCATCCGGCTGGCCCCGATGAAGGGCGGGTTGCCAATGATGAAATCAGCTTCGGGCCAAGCGGCGGGTTTGGGTTTGAGATAGTCCAGCACCGCCGTGCGAGCGCTGGCATCCGGCACGGCTTCGCCGGTGACAGGGTGCCGGGTGAAGGTGACGCCATCCCAGCGGGTAACGGGCTGGCCTTTGTCATCCAGCCGGGGCCGGGTTTCGGCATAGGTCAGCACTGCATCGCGGTTTTCAATATTGTGGAAATCGCGCAGCACGGGTTCTGCCGGGCTGGCCTTGCCATGGGTGCGGAAATGCCATTGCAGATAGCCAATCCACAGCACCAGCTCTGCCACTGCCGCAGCCCACGGGTTCAGCTCCAGCCCTAAGAACTGGTGCGGGTCCACCGTATGCCCGGCCAGTGACAGCGCGGCCTGTTCCTCTCCCAGCTCTGCCAGAAGGGCCGTTACCTCGCCCTCAAGCCGCTTCATCAGCTCCAGCGCGACATAGAGGAAGTTTCCCGATCCGCACGCCGGGTCCAGCACACGGATTTCGCAAAGCTGCAAATGGAAGGCGCGCACCGTGCCCAGCGCTTCATCCAGCTTGCCTGCCTTGGCCAGCGTGAAGGCAGCGGCCTGTACGTTGCGCCAGTCCGCCCGCAAGGGTTCCATGATGGTGGGCACTACCAGCCGCTCCACATAGGCGCGCGGCGTGTAGTGTGCGCCCAGCTTGTGACGCTGGCGCTTGTCCAGCGCGCGCTCCAGCAATGTGCCGAATATCGCCGGTTCCACCTCGCGCCAGTCGCGTTCGGCGGCGTCGATCAGCAGGGAGAGCTGGATTTCTGACAAGGGCAGCGCGTCGGCTTCCTTGAACAGACCGCCGTTGAAGCGCATCAGGTCCGTCATCAGCACGCCGGAAAACCCGCCGGTGTTCATGGTCTCCCAGAGCTTGGTCAGAGCCGGTGCGGCGTGTTCCGGGTGCCCGCGCAAGCGCCGCAAAAGCTCTGTGAAGCTCTCGCGCGGGATCAGGTCCACATCCTCTGCAAACATCGTGAAAAGGCAGCGCATCAGGAAGCGCGCCACGGCTTCGGGTTCATGGCCCTGGCCCTCAAACGAGCGGCCCAGAGCGGCCAGCCGGTCTGCCACTTCACGGGTGACTTGCGCCGTAACCTTGGACGGGTCCAGCGCCTGCGGGTCTGTCCAGATCAGGCGAAGGCGTTCGCGCGTTTTCTCATCGCGCAGATCATCCAAAGGGATCCGGTATCGGTTGCCGTCCGGGAATTGGGTATAGCCCTGTCCCTGCCCGGAAAAGTCCGCATAGACCTCGATAACGTGGCCAACATCCACGATTAGCAGGAAGGGTGGCCAGCCATCGGCACGCGAAACCGCGCGTGCATAATCATCGGCCTGACCTCTGGCGCGCAGCATGGTATCATCCCAGCCCCGCGTGCCGCGTGTGCCGTGCCCTTTGCGGGTGGCGGCGGGCAGGTCTGGCAACAGGGCCGCTTGCCCGTCATTTTCCACCGGTTTAGCGTCAACGCCCTGCTTGGCCTCCATCACGAAGTGGCCAGCGCGATACAGGTCTATGTAACCGCGCGTTTTGCTGACTTTGTGAATGTAGGTGACGGGCCGCTCAAATCGGTAACTATCATCCGATGCAGATGCCGTTACTGGAGCGGGCTTCGGCACGCCCAGAAGGTCCATCAGCTCATTGGCGAAGGTCTGGAAGTTTGCCCGCTCGCTGCCACCTGACTGTTTCCAGCGGGAAATGAAGCCTTCAACGTCCAAAGCAGCGTCATCCTTGGCAGGGGGCCATCAGGGCCGGGCAGGCAGGTTGCCATGGATAGCGGCTAATTGCGCGGGTGTTCAAGGTTTTCCCTCGCGTAGTGACCCCGGATTAATCGGGTGGCGCTCTGTCCGGCCTCTGAAACCCCCGTCCGGGCGTCACGCTTCGCCCGCGCGTAGTGATAGTGGAAAAACCTTCGCAGGTTGGCGGGTGGGGCTGGTTGAGGCAGGGCAATACCATTCGGGCATACCTCTCTTGTCTGGCCGGAAACCAATGCCAGAAAAGACGGGTGATCCGCACGCGCTGACGCTCAAGGATACGTGCCCGGATAAAGGGGGCCTATCTATAAGCGGTGCGGCGGCATCAGAATGGTGTCGCGCTACATGTCTCGATGTTCCTTGCAGGCTTGGCGGTTCGGGTGGGCAAATAGGGAAAGCAGGATTTTTTCAACGCTGCACCAGATGATGTGTTCGGCACCACATTCTGATGCGTTGGAATCCGGCCTATGTCTCGCCAACCCATGGCCGCAGGATGGGCCGCAGCTTCGCCTTGGTCACGCCCGGCTCTTTCCAGAACTCATATCGTCCAGGCTGGGCACTCCGCACTTCCGTTTGAAAGCAGGATAAGCTCACAATGCGTTTGCGGTGGGCCTTCTTTCCGGTGGTGCCGCCATCACGTTCAATCTCTATCCAGCCGCGTTCTACCAGCTCGAAAATGGCTTTGCGGGCCGTATTCGGGCACACACCCAGATGGGCAGCAGTGAAGGCGTCGGATAGCTCGAACGCGTTATGGGATTCCGGCCGGTAGGCCATCAGTAATTCGGCCAGCAACACCTTGGCGTGCGGGCTGAGAGTGGCGTAGGCCGGTAAGGTCCGCCAGAACGCATAGAGGCGGGCATGTGCCCGGTCACTGCGTGCCCGGTTAGGCGGCGGTGGTGAGAAGGGCTTGCGACGGCGCATGGCTTTGCTTTACGCCGCGTCTTGCTCATCCCGGTTCACTCCGGCCTCCAGCAAGGCATCGCATGCATCGCGGGTGATGAGCCGCCGTGCGCCGATCTTGACGTTTTTCAGCGAACCATCGGTCATCAGGCGATACACTTGCGAACGCGAAATGCCGAGATAGGCCGCTGCCTCCAGAATCGAGAGGGCACGCTTGGTTTGGGTAGTCATGGGCTAATCTCCGGGCGGCAGTTTTCGGGCACAAAAAAGCCCGCACGGGCGATAGCGCCGGGCGGGCTGTCACTGGCCTAGCAGGAAAGGCCGCCTGCCCCCTGCCGGTTCCAGTGATGTTTGGAAAATCCTTTGCAGGGGGGGCTAGAACGCAAAAAGCCCCGCTGGCGGGGCCATGCGGGGCGATAGAACGCTAGGAATCAGGGTGGCGAGTTGGTGTCCCGCCGGTCAGGTCAGACAGGGCCTGACGGGCTGGCCTGCCAGACACGAAAAAACCCGCGCTTGGGGCGCGGGCTACGGGTGAAGTCTCTCACTTCATCATTTCAGAAATTATGGCGATTCCGCTTCCCGGTCCACAATAACCGGGTGCAGACGGGTACCCGCCAGCCCATCAAACAGAAAAACCCATGCAAGCTGCGCGAGCTTTGAGCACAATTTCGCACACATCATTTTGCACATTGTAACGGTTCCGGGTCCGCGTCCGGCCGTCATGTGGTGGGCAAACCCTACAGGGCGTAGGCGCAAATCTGACCTTGAGTTTTTACAGCTTCCGTCGATTCCAAGTGCAGGTCCAGCGGTCAGCCAAGTGGCAAACCGCAAGAGGCTAAGGCGCAAATGTGACTTTGAGTTTCGGTAGCGTCTGCCGATTCCGGTCTGGGGTCCACATCCTCATAGGCGGGGTAGCAAAAGGGAGTTTTATCGCCAGAAACGCAAAACGCCCCGTCATGGGGCGCAGCTCTGATTTCGAATTTCTTGCACAAAAAGGCCACGAGTCGCGGGCTGTGTCCATACGCGTCGGCGCGCTCTCCTGATTTGGGGAACGCTAGGCACACTACCGATTTCAGATTTCTGACATATTTTGCCCACGAGTCGCAGCTTATGTCCAGTTATCTCAGGCGGTTTCCCGACATCAAAAAAGGCCGCGCGCAGCAAGCGACAATACACGACATGCGATTTATGCGCTGAGTCGGATAAATCAGACAGACATCAGGCACACCGGGTAACGCGCTGTAACGGTACTGAACTAGCCGCGCGCCATCGCCACCACGTCCGCGCCCGGCATGGCCCCACGCTCGCAATAGGTCTCCCAAGCCGCCATCAGGGCACGCCTCCGCTCGATAGCACTGCCCCGCCGGTAGGCGCGCTCGACCGCACCCAGCGTATGCGCCAGCGCCGCTTCCACAATTTCGCGCTCAAAGCCGGTGGCATCGCCTGCCCAATCGCGGAACGCAGACCGGAACCCGTGAACGCTGGCCTTGTCCATGGCAATTTTCATGCGGCGCAACACGGCGCTTAAGGACATGTCAGATAGCGGCTGGTTACGCTTGCCGGGGAAAATCGCGGCATCCGGCTTGCCACCAGTCAGCGGCTTGACGGCTTCCAGAACGGCCAGCGCGCCAGCGGTCAGTGGCACAACATGTTCGCGGCCTGCCTTCATGCGTTGGGCCGGGATACGCCAGAGCTTCGTGTCTAGGTCAATCTCTGCCCATGTCGCACCGCGAACCTCGCCAGAGCGGGCCGCTGTCAGCACGGTAAACTCCAGAGCACGCGCAGACGCCCCCTCACGGCCCCTCAGAGCGCGAAGGAAGGCGGGAAGGTCTTTCCATGCCATTGCGGCGTGATGGCCTCTGGTGAGCTTCTGGCGGGCAGGCAAGAGGTTTTCCAGATGGCCTTTCCAGCGGGCCGGGTTCTCGCCTGTCCGGTATCCCTTGGCCGCAGCGGCATCCAGTACGCGCTCGATCCGCCCGCGAAGGCGCGCGGCGGTTTCCGGCTTTTCCTGCCAGAGCGGTTTCAGGACGCGCAGCACGTCATCGGTCGCGATGGCGTCAACGGGCATGGATTTGAGGGCAGCGGCGTCATTGGCCAGCGTCGATTCCCATTGCGCCTTGTGCTTCGGGTTTCGCCATTGCGGGGCGAGGCTCGCCACCACGTCCTTGGCAAATGCGCCAAACATCGGAGTGGCCAGCGTCTCGCGCTTGGCGTCCAGCGGGTTGCGGCCCTCGCCCAATAGCTGGCGTGCCGCTTCGGCTTTCTCGCGCGCCATGGCCAGTCCCACCTTGTGCGCCGAACCCAGCCCCATTTCCCGCAAGCGGCCCTGCCAGCGGAACAGGAACACCCAGCGCCGCGCACCACCGGGGCCGACACTCAAGTGAAGCCCGCCACCATCGCCATGACGGCCCGGCTTGGCTCCATCGCGCATCAGCGATGCAAAGCCCCGCGCGCTGATGCGGTTCACTTGCCGCCCGGTCATCCTGTCTGCCATCGCTCGCCTGCCCTAACTTCTGCCCCAACAAATGCCCTAACGGCTGACGTGGATTGTATGGAGCAGGCCGGAACATGTCGAGACAGTCGTTTCAATAAAAAGCGTTATTTCATGGGCTTATAGGAACGCTCTGAAATGGCCTGAAATGCCAGTTATACGGACTCCTCCTCCGCCATTTCTTGCCGGTTGCAAACCTGCCCCTGAACATGCACGCCTTCCGGAAGTCATGGCTAAGGCCGAGATAGTAGTAGACACAACTGGTTACGAACGCCGAGTGGACGTCATGGGCCATGCCCAAGGCATCCCGGCCCGGAGCACGGCGCGACGCGCAGGTGCTGCCCGCCCGCCTGGCCCCATTGCGCTGCGAGCAGGGATGATTTAACCGCCCCCATGCTTACGATCTCAAACCTTGATTACCGCATCGGCGCACGCTCCCTGTTTGAGAATGCGTCCGCGCAGATTTCCAGCGGCTGGAAGGTCGGGCTGGTCGGCCGCAACGGCACCGGAAAGTCCACCCTCCTCAGCCTTATCCGCGAGGAGATCGAACAGCCATCGCCCGATACCGCCATACGCATGAGCAAAGGCGCGCGCCTGGGCTGGGTAGCCCAGGAGGTTGAGCCGTCCGGCGATACGATCCTCGACGTTGTCCTGGCAACAGACACCGAGCGCCATGCCCTGATGCTCGAAGCTGAAACCGCTGTGGACCCGGACCGCATCAGCGAGATCCACATGCGTCTGGCCGACATCGATGCATGGTCGGCTGAATCGCGGGCGGCAGAAGTGCTGATGGGTCTGGGCTTTACCGACGCCGACCTTTACCGGCCGACGCGGGAGTTTTCCGGCGGCTGGCGCATGCGCGCCGCCATTGCCGGCGTATTGTTCTCAGAGCCTGATTTGTTGCTGCTGGACGAGCCGACGAACTATCTTGACCTCGAAGGCGCGGCCTGGCTCGAAACCTATCTGAAGAAATATCCCCACACCGTGATCATGGTCTCCCATGACCGCGAGATGCTGAACCGCTGCGTCACCCACACCATGGCGCTGGAGCACAAGCAGCTGTCCATTTCGCCGGGCGGGTATGATGCCTGGCTGAAGCTGCGCGCCGCCCGGTCGGCCCTGCTGGAAAGCCAGCGCGCCAAGCAGGAAGCTGACCGCGCGCATCTGCAGTCGTTCATTGACCGCTTCGGCGCGAAGGCATCGAAGGCCAGCCAGGCCCAGTCACGCGTGAAAATGCTGCAACGAATGCAGGAAATCACCGTTCCGATCGAGGAACGCACCACGCCGTTTTCCTTCCCCACCTCAACCGACAAGCTTGCCCCGCCATTGCTCCAGCTGCGCGGCGCATCGGTGGGATATGGCGAGGATGCGGTGATCCTGTCCGGGATTGATCTGCGCCTTGATCCCGACGACCGCATTGCCATTGTCGGTGCCAATGGTCAGGGCAAGACGACGCTGGTCAAATCCATAGCCGAACGCCTGCCGCTACTGGCCGGTGACCGGATGGCGCCGCGTTCCTTGCGCATCGGCTATTTCTCGCAAGACCAGATGGACGAGCTGCGCACCGGAGAAACGGTCCTTGACCATGTCCGCGACGCGCTGCCCGAAGGCACCCCGCCGGCCAGGCAGCGCGCAGCCGCAGCGGCGATGGGATTTGCCCATGAGAAGGTCAGTACCAATATCGAAAATCTGTCCGGCGGTGAAAAGGTGCGGCTCCTGCTGGGCCTGATGGCGATGGAAAAGCCGCACATCCTCATCCTCGACGAGCCGACCTCGCACCTGGATATCGACAGCCGCGAAGCGCTGATCTACGCGCTTAACGACTATAATGGCGCGGTCATCCTCATCACCCACGATGTCTATCTTGCCGAAGGCACAGCCGACCAGCTCTGGCTGGTCAAGAATGGCCGGGCCAGCCGCTATGACGGCGATCTGAATGATTACAGAAAGCTTGTCCTGCAAGCTGACCGCGCCAACGCGGCCTGACGGACCCGCGCTCGATGGCGCGCGCCGTGGATGCTGCGCAGCCCCGTCCGCGCAGGGCAAAAAAAGCCTGCACGTTGCCGTGCAGGCTTTTTTCGGTCTGCCTTGACCTGAAGGGGAACAGGTCAGTTCAGTCAGGCCGCAGGACAGGCGTGTGGCCTGCCCTGCCCCTGATCACGCGCGCATTCTAGAAGTCGTAGCCGAGGCCGAGATAGTAGTAGCCACCGCTGGTTCCGAATACGGAGTGGTTGTCATAGATCATGCCGAAGGCATCCAGGCCCGGACCACGGCCCGGCGGGTAGGTATTGCCCAGATTGCGTCCGCCGAGCGTGATCGTGACGTTTTCAAAGCCGCGATAGCGGATTTCGGCGTCATAGAGCACTTCGGCTTCACGCGGCAGGAAGGCCGTTGCGCCATCCAGGCGTCGCCACGAGCCATAATACACCGCACGTCCCATCAGCTCGAAGTCTGCCACGGAGTGGGTGAGCGTGATGTTGGAGCGCCAGCGCGGCGTGCCGCGTTCGAACTCTTCGACCTTGGCCGGGCTGAAAATGCCCGCCGGGTCAGACCGCAGCGCCTGTTCGTTATAATTGGTTGCCAGGCTGAAATTGGTGGTCTGGCCATTATTCCAGTCGAACAGGTAGGAGGTTACGAGGTCAAAGCCACGCACCCGCGTGTCCAGACGGTTCTGGAAGAAGCGCACAGTCTGCACCCCTGCCCCGTTGGGATAGCCAAGCGCGGCCAGCTGCGCGCGCTGGGCCGGCGTCGTGGCGATGGCGTCATTCAGCAGCAGCCGGTCATCCACGTCGATCTGGTAGAAATCGAGTGTGGCCGACAAGGCGCCCGCCGTGACGACAAAGCCGCCTGAGACGCTGGTGGACGTTTCCGGCACCAGCGGTGTGGACCCGAAGATCGCAGCTTCAGGCGAACCGGGCACCAGCACGGCGTCGAGCACGAAATTGCCCTGATCGAGCTGGGAGGTCTGGCTCTGGCCGAAGAGCTGGCCGGCAGCCGGAGCGCGGAAGCCGGTGCTGACCGCGCCGCGGACGGCGAAATTGTCGGTCAGGTCATAGCGGCTCGCCAGCTTGTAGCTGAGATTGTCGCCAAATGCCTCGTAGTCTTCAAAGCGCAAGGCTGCCGCAAAACTCCAGCGGTCGGTGAGATCGGCCTCGGCCTCGATGTAGGCAGCGACGGAGTCGGTCTCGAATTCACCAGCCGCATCCGGGCTGAAGCCCTGGAAACCGTTGGCGCCAACCGGCAGATCCTGCAGCGGACCGGCACGATAGGACGCCGGATCGCCGACGCCGATCGTGTAGGCCTCGTTGCGGTAGCTCAGCCCGCCATAGAAGAACAGGTCGCTGGCAAAGGATTCCACCGTGAACGACTGATAGAAATCCGCGTTGATCTGGTATTCGCGCTGGGACAGGCTGCCCGGACGGAAGCTCGTCGGCGAATCCACGCCCATGGAGGCGTTGATCGTGTCGGAGATGCGGTACTCGATTTCGTTCTGACCCCAGCGGGCTGACACGTCCCAGCCAAAGCTGTCCGACTCGTCGCGGCGGACACCCAGAACGGTCGAGAAATCGGTCTGCTCACCGCCGAAGATCGGCACATAGCCGCCCGGATAGATGGCAGCCAGATCGAATTGCTGCGGGTGGGCAGGTGTGCCTTCGAATGCGGATTGCGCGTAGGAGGCATGCTGGCCAAGGCCGCCGGCCGCGATCGACTGGCGGTAGAAGAAGCCCACCTCACTGTCGGTGATGGCTGCGTTACCGAACACATAGCCTTCCATGCCATTGCCCAGATCAAGGCCGGCATTCCAGGCGGTCTTGATGGCGCTATAGGCCGGATCACCCAGATTGACCGGGTGCTCGGGCACATCCTGAACGCCCTGCTGGCGCAGCGCTTCGGCGCCGACATGCGGACCGTGGCGATAGGTGCCGCTTTCCTCGGTCAGCTGGAAGGACAGGTTGATGAACCCGTTTTCCGAGAGCGGGAGGCCGATATTGCCCTGCGCATCGAGGACGTCGCCGCCATCAAAGAACTGGCCGGCATGGCCGATAAAGGACGCGCCCTCATTGCTGTCGCGCAGAGTCATGTTGATAACACCGGCAATGGCGTCCGACCCATACTGGGCCGATGCGCCGTCGCGCAGCACTTCGATGGAGCCCAGCGCAATCGGCGGGATCATGTTGAAGTCCTGCCCTTGCGAGCCGGATGTTGTGGCGTGGCCGGTACCGATCTGAACCACCGATGAGCGGTGACGGCGCTGACCGTTCAGAAGCAGCAGCACATGGTCGGCAGGAGACGCGCGCAGCGTGGCCGGACGCACGAAGGACGAACCATCGTTGAGCGGCAGGCGCTGGACGTTAAAGGCAGGCACGGATGTGCGCAGCGCATCGTTGACGTCCACAAAGCCGGTCGAGACAAGCTCGTCGGGCGAGATGACGTCAATCGGCACGAGGCTCTGCGTGTCGGTGCGGCCTTGGCGGCGCGTACCCGTGGTCACGGTGATGACCTCGACTTGTGTGCGTGCGGCGGCTTCGTTGGGCGCCTGGGCCATAACGGCCGGAGCCAGGCCCGCAACGCTCGCGGTGGCCAGCGCCAGCATCCCCGCCTGGGCGAGCAATGTTTTTTTCATGATATTCCCCGATCAATTCATCGACTGTGATGTCGGACAAGTTATCAGCCGATCATCTAAAAATTTTCCTATCGTAAAAATTCTAGATGAACAACCTCGTTGTCATCAAAACGTCAATCAGCCGATGACATCGCGGTAAACGCGCAACAGATTGCCGCCCATGATCTTGTCAGTGTCGGCCTGGCTGAAACCTCGCGAAACAAGGCCATCACGTATCACGCCCATCCGGCCCGGGCCGTTCAGCTCGTTGATGAATAACGGCCAGTCGGCCTCATTGAACGCCGAGCCCATCTCGCGGCGCAGCGATTCGAGATACTCCTCGCTCATCTCGATGACGCGGTGATCGCGGTCGCTGCCAATCGCCACATGGTCGACGCCGCAGACGTTCACGGCATGGTCGATATGGGCAAAATAGGCGTCGATAGCATCGTCCCGGCGGTCCGTAAGGAAGGGACGGATCTGACACATACCGGTCACCCCGCCGCTTTCTGCGACAGCGCGCAGGTTCTCATCGGTCGTGCTGCGGATATGGGCGTGTACTTCCCGGCACGAGGCATGCGAGTTGATGATCGGCGCTGACGACGCGGCAATCGTGTCGGCCATCGTGCGCATGCCGGCATGCGACACATCAATCAGCATGCCGACCTCATTCATGCGCTCCACCAGCGCATGCCCGAACAGGCTGAGGCCGCCATCCTGGGGCTCCCAGCAACCCGAGCCGGCCCAGTTCTGGTCGTTATAGGTCATCTGTGCTGAGCGCACGCCCGCATCGTAAAAGGCATTTACCCGATCCAGGTCGCGGCCGAACTGGGTTGTATTCTGGAACAGGTAATAGATGGCGATGCGGCCATCGCGGTAAGCTTGCTGTGCATCAGCGGCGCGGGTCGCCTTGATGAACCAGTGCGGGTTGTCAGCGATGTGCGCATCATAGGCTGCCACGGCCTCCAGCGCGTCCTGATAGGCGTCGTCCTCATATTTGCGCGGATCGCCGAGGGTCACGGTGCAGCCCGACAGTCCGCTGGCGCGAATCGCCGTCAGCAGATCATCGCCATACTCCAGTCTCATCTCGCCCATGGCGTCGAAGGAGAACGGCGCCCCGTCTTGCGCTTGCTTGCCAGTGCTGGCCCATGCGGTCGGGCCCGCTCCCAGCATCATCAGGCCGGCGGGAGCGGCCATACCCAGAAATCCGCGTCGTGAGAATTGCATGGTCGGAACCTCATATAATTTCGTATCGGAAATTATATGAGCAGGCATTCGCCGGGTGCGCAACCATCCCTGCCCGCAATCCGGGCACGGGTGCCGGAGAATGAACCGTCAGCGGGGCCTGTTCTGTCCCGTGAAGGGTTCAGGCGGTATTGATCCAGAGAACCACAGCATCCTGTTCGCTGATCGACACACAGGCATGGCGCATATTGCTGTCGATATAGATGCTGTCGCCGGCGCCGAGGCGTTCGGGCGCGTAGTGTTCGGTATGAAATAAAACCTCGCCTTCCAGGACGTACAGAAACTCTTCGCCCTGGTGCCCGCGCCAGTCCGCGAACTCGTCCACGCTGCGCGCCTTGATGACGGAGCGGAAAGGCAGGATCCGCTTGTTCATCAAGTCCGAGGCGAGCAGGCGATGGGCGTAAACAGGCGTTTCCATCAGCTTGCCGCCGCCATCGCGCGTAACCGACCGGCGGCCCGATGCTTCCAGCCCGGTCTCGGTATCAAAGAGCCGGGTAATATCGATCTCGAACCCGTCAGCGAGTTTTTGCACCACATCGAACGTCGGTGACATGTGGTCATTTTCGATCTTGGACAGCGTTGATGCGGCCAGCCCGGTACGTTGCGCGGCCTCGTCCAGCGTCCAGCTCTTGTTCTTGCGCAGATCGCGTATGCGCTTGCCAAGCGCCATGCCCCCTGCGCGCCGGCGCGCGGGCGCCTGGACCCGGTTGGAGTCTATGATGTTCTGATAATCCTGCGTGTTGCTCATCCCTGCCCCGTTCAGTTCCCGTGCGGCCCCCGAAAGGGAGCGCTGTTCCGGCCCTTGGCCAGCAAATTGGCGGTCTGGCGGGTTGTTCCGCCGGTGTCTTCTTGCGTCTGCGCCCCACCCTTACGGCAATGTAAGGTTCAGAACCTATACCGCAATTCGGATACGCCAAGTCCATTCTGCGATGGATTTGACGCACATAAAACTTTCCGATAGGAAAACTAATATCCGCAAATCGGTTTCCAGCGGGCGAGCGGGGTAATGCCCTGCGGCCAAGCTGGCAAGCGCTAAGAAACACACTAACCAGAATTGGGGCGGGCTAAATGCCTGATACACAGAGTAATTTTGTCAATGGCACTGCGGCGATCGCAAATAGCCCGGTCGAACTGGCGCGGCAGTCATTCGCGGCGATGGGGCTGGCCGCACCATTCACGTCAGACCAGGGGTTGCCGGCGGTAACGCCAGTCGATGGTTCGTTGTTGGGAATGGTTCCTGCCGACACACCCGCATCCACCGACGCCGCTATCGCGAGGGCGCGCGAGGCCTTTCTCGAATGGCGCTGCGTGCCCGCGCCTCGCCGCGGTGAGCTAATCCGCCGTTTTGGAAATTTGTGCCGGGATTACAAGGAGGAACTTTCCTGCCTTGTGACGCTCGATTGCGGCAAGACTCTGGAAGAAGCGCGCGGCGAGGTTCAGGAGCTCATTGATATCTGCGACTTTGCCGTCGGGCTGTCGCGCCAGCTTCACGGGCTGAGCATCGCGACGGAGCGGCCTTCGCACCGCATGTCGGAAACATGGCACCCGCTGGGTGTGTTCGCGCAGATCAGTGCGTTCAACTTTCCGGTTGCGGTCTGGTCGTGGGGCACGGTTGTCGCCCTCACCTGTGGCAATAGCGCGATCTGGAAACCGTCGGAGAAATCGCTTTTGTCGGCATCGGCCTGCGCCGGTCTTCTTGACCGTGCTTGTGACAGCCTGCCAGAGGCCCCGGCTCACCTGCATCAGATGCTTGCTGGCGGATCGGAGGTCGGTGCGAAGCTGGCATCAGATTCGCGTGTGGCGCTGATAAGCGCCACCGGCAGCACGTCCATGGGGCGCAGTGTGGCGAGCACTGTCGCCGCGCGCCTGGGCCGTTCGATCATGGAGCTTGGCGGTAATAACGCGGCCATTGTGGCGCCGTCTGCCAATCGCGATCTTGTTCTGCGCGGTGTGACTTTTTCCGCGGCGGGCACATCGGGCCAGCGCTGCACATCGCTGCGCCGCCTGATCGTCCACGAGAGTATTCATGACGAGCTGGTCGCCCAGCTTAAAAGTGCATTCGGGCAGCTGCGTATCGGCAGTCCGCTGGAGCCTGGCATTCATGCCGGTCCGCTGATTGATCTGCCGGCGCTGGACAGGTTTAACGCGGCACTGGAACAGGCCCGTGCCGAGGGTGGCCTTGTGCATGGCGGGGAGCGCCTGCTTGCCGAAGACTATTCGAATGCGGCCTATGTCACCCCGGCGCTTGTCGAAATGCCGTCGCAAACACCCATCGTGCATACCGAAACATTCGGGCCGATCCTCTACGTGATGCGCTATCGCGACATCGAGGAGGCTATTGCGATGAATAATGCCGTACCGCAGGGCCTGTCGTCGGCGATCTTCACCGACAATATGCGCGAGGCGGAGCTGTTCACCTCCAGCCTGGGCAGTGATTGCGGCATTGCGAACGTGAATATCGGTACCAGCGGCGCCGAGATTGGCGGCGCGTTTGGCGGCGAAAAGGAAACGGGCGGCGGGCGCGCGTCGGGCTCTGATACCTGGAAGGCCTATATGCGCCGCGCCACCAACACCATCAATTACTCCACTGATCTTCCGCTGGCCCAGGGCGTGCGCTTCGGCGCGGCCTGACTGGCACTATCGTTTCAATCCCGAGGAAAGGGCATACGCATGACATTCAAGACACTGCTTGTTTCCAGCATGGCCGCACTGGCGTTGACCGGAACCGCAGCACACGCACAAGCCATCCCTGAAGGCGAAAGCTATCAGACAGAATCGCTGTTCGGAGAGCGGCTCTATACCCGCTCGAGCGCTACGATGAATCTGGCCGACCCCAGTGCATTCGAGCGTGCTACTCAGGAAGCGTACGAAGCCTATCAGGCGGAAATCACGCCCGACACGGCAACCTGGTATGGCCGCCTGCTATCCTATCAGGGCTATTTCCGTGAAGCGGTTGAAGTCTACGACGCCGCCATCGAGCTGTTCCCGGAGAATGCCAAGCTGCGCCGCCACCGTGCGCACCGCTATTTCACGCTTCGCGATTTTGACGCCTCGATCGGGGAAGGCCTGCGCTCGGCGGAGCTGTATGAAAACATGCCGCTGGAGCGTGAGCGTCTGGGGCCGGACTATTTCCCGTCAACGCCGGACGTGGTCCAGTTCTACCTCTACTATCATCTGGGGCAGGCGTATTTCGCGAATAACCAGTACGCAGAGGCCGCCCACTGGTTTAACCGCTCACACGCGGTTGCACTGGGCGTGAATGATGCGGTCAGCATCACCGCGGCTGTTTATTGGGAATATCTCTCGCTGGCGCGCGCCGGTGATTTCTTTGCCGCGCGGGAGCTGCTGGACGGCTACACCTACTCGCTCGAAGATCTGAGCGACAATATCGAGAGCAATTTCTATTTCGATGGCATTCAGCTCTTCAAGGGCGAGCGCGAGTTCGAGACCTTCTTCAGCGATGAAGATACCGGAATGGCGTTCTCTGACGCCTCGGCAGCCGCCTCCTCGACTGCTTTCACGCTGGCCAACTATCTGCTGCTGCAGGGACACCGCGATGAGGCGCGCGAATGGTATCGCCGCTCAATCGATGTCGATGGCTGGTCCTATTTTGCCCGTATCCAGGCAGAAGCCGACTGGGCGACCCTCTACCCGGGTGAGACTCCCTAACCGCTTTGCCCGGGGCCCCGTGCTGCCTTTCCCGGCAGTGCGGGGCGCCCTCCCCTTCACTATCACGTTCATGAAAAGGCCAAGGCCATGATGCAGCGTTTTTCGACCGCCCTTACGATGTCTCTTGCTCTGGCAACAGGTGCTGCACAGGCCCAGATTGCCGACCGCGACGCGGCGCTTGCGCCGGCCGGCGATACACTGCGCGAGGGACAGACGCTGATCGGCACGCCCTTGAGCGAGCCGGGTTTCAGCCCTGAATTGCGCCGCGAGCTGGAGCTTGATCTGGCGATTGCCCAGGCCACTCTGGAGCTGGCGCCGCATCGTGAAGACTCCTGGATATGGCTCGGCCGCAGGCTGGGCTATCTGGGCCGGTTCGAGGAGGCGGTCGAGGTCTTCACGGAGGGCCTTGAGCGCTTCCCGGACAGCTACAAGCTGCGCCGTTTCCGTGGGCGGCACCTGGCACGCAGCCGGCAGTTTGAGGCCGCTATTGCGGACTACACGCGCGGGCTGGAATTGATGGACGGCGTTCAGGACAGTTTTGAGCCGGACGGTATCGCCAATGCGTACAACCTGACGCTCGGCACGTTCCGCTCCAATCTTCACTATTACCGTGCGCAGACCAGCTTTGCGATAGGTGATTTCGAGATGCTGGTTGCAGGCATGCAGGCGGCGCTCGATCAGCCACTGATGATGGACCCGACCGGGGATATGGGTGTCGCGATTGCCTACTGGCTCTATATCGGACACAGCCTTCTGGGGGACGAGGCAAGGGCGAGCGCTGCGCTTGAACCTGTCCACGCCGACCTGCCCATTATCGAGAACCGCAACTATCTGCGCGGCGCCCTCTTCTTCAAAGGCGAGATCAGCCGCGAGGAGATGGAAACTTTTCCCGGCGCCATCGAGCAGTTTGCCATCGCCATGTCAGACCGGCTCGCCGGTGAAGACGAAGCCGCCGAAACCCGCATGGAAGCGATTGTGCGGGCGGGCGCATCGGGCTTCTGGCCCGCAGAAGCCGAGATTTTGCGAATACGGGCCGAACGCTAGGAAAGGCCGATCAGGCCTAAAGCGGATCGGACTGGTCGGCGAGGGTCCAGATCGGGCGGCGGCTGTCGCGGCCCTGGCGAAGCTGCCAGCGTGCCGGACCGCCGGGGTGGCGGATACCTGCGCGAACTGTGTCGTCCCGGTCGCGGACCTCGTAGTACCCGGCGTCAAGGTCGCGAAAGGCGATCATGCCGCGCCTGTCGGTCGTGACCTGGGCGATGGCATGGCCGGGCGGGACTTTCTCCACCACGACATCAATAAGCGGGATCGGGTCATTGCCCAGCGCCTGTCTTGCTGATGCCTGACCGGCAAAGGCAAGACCGGCAATACTTGCCCCCAGCGCTGAGCGGATGAATATGCGTCTGGACTGTTTCATGACTGGCTCCCCGTTTTACTTCATACCACAATGCGCGGCCATATATGACGGGAAGATGAACGTTACCTGCGCAGTCAGTTGATTGAAGTCGGCACCTCTGGAGCTTTGGGGCCTCGTCTACTCACGTACCGCGAGTATACGCCCCTCGCCGAGACTTAGTGTCCCATTTTCATCAATGCTCACGGGCAGTGAACCCTGAATGATGGACAGAAAGCTGCTCTCCAGCTCCATCAGATCGCCTGCACACGCCATGCGCGTCGAGACGCCCTCGCCCAGAACAATACCGTCGCCCGTCAGCTGGTAGCTGGCCGAATAGCGATTGCAGGGTGCCTGGCCGGACAAGCGTCCATTGCCATCAAATTCGAGCGTCACGGCACGTGGACCGGGAACCTCGTCCCCGGCAACATGGGTGACGCGCCAGACCTCGCCGGTCAGCAGGCTTTCTGCGTCACCGCCACAACCGGCAAGAAATTCTGCCCCGTCAAAGGATATGCCGACGCTGTCGGGATAGGATAATCCGCTCATGGAATCCTGGCAGATCGTATGGCGAATGCGCACGATAAAGCCCTCGCCGCTGGCGTTTCCCACCGTGAGGATATTGGTGCTTTCGTCGAGGGCTTCGCGCCCCGTAACGCGGCCGGTAATGCGCGATTCGCCGTAATTGCCCGAATATTCTGCCTCACCGGCCGATAACCGCAACGTCCATCCCGGCTCATTGCCGCGTGCGGTATAGACTTGGGGCTGTTCTGCAGCTTCTGCCGGGGCAGCTTCGGGTACCGGCAGGTAGGCGCTTGTCTCGCAGCTGATCCATTCGCCGTCCGGTTCGAAACGGACAATGGCACCGGCACCCCGGCTCCAGAATACGCGCGGTCCCTCGTCCGAACCGGCCTCGAACCGGGCACCCGACGCGGACGGTTGCGGCGTCAGCCGGTAAGCGGTGTCGTCGAGCGTCACCACCATATCGGGCGTGTCATACCGGGCGGTGAAGCCGCGCCCGTCATCACAGCGGTAGGTATTGTCCACGGTTGCAGCGTAATTGCTCGGCACCAGCATGATGACGCCCAGATCTGCGGTCGGGTTGCCAGCCGGAAAGCGGGCATCTTCCGGTGTCAGCCAGACCTGGCCGCTATCGCGGTCGATGATACGGCCCCATACCGCAAGCTCACGGTCGGACTCCACGCTCTCCGGGTCATAGGCCAGTGTGAGGTCCAGCGGCACCTGACGGCCGTCAAAGGTTTCGCGTGCCTCTGCCACGAGAGTGGGCGTGTCGCTGCCGGGCTCGAACGCCAGAAGCTGCGCTTCCACGACGGCCTCGGGGCCCAGCGCGATGCGCTCGCGATAGGCGACGGCGAAAGTCACGCTTGCCGATTCGCCATGCATCCCGCCCGCTTCGCGGCCGCGGTCGTCAGAGGCGGGGCTGCAGGATGCGATGGTCAGCGCCACGAGCGCGAGGATCGCGCTGGCGGCGGAACAGTTCAGCGAAAGTCGTGTGCGCAAATCGGGGCTCCCGGTCAGGTTGGCAAAACGAGGTTACACGCGGCGATACGGCACGGAAAGCAGATCCCTCTCCTGTCCATCGCGGCTGAACGTCTTGCCGCCCCCATTGCCCGCCTGTAGACCGGATATATGAGCGAGAAATTCTCCACCTCGGTAGACCTCGAAGGCGAGGACATTCACTGGTCGCCCGAAGGCGGGTTGAGCTATGGGCGATATCTGGCCCTCGACACCATTCTGGGTGCACAGACTCCGCTAACCGGTGAGCACGACGAGTTGATGTTCATCATCATCCATCAGGCCAGCGAGCTGTGGTTGAAGCTGTGTTTACACGAGCTGGACGCCGCCATCGCCCATGTGCGCGCCGACGAGGCCCGGCCAGCCATGAAAATGCTGGCCCGCATCGCCCGCATACAAGAGCAGCTCACCCAGTCCTGGTCGGTCCTGTCGACCATGACGCCGTCAGACTATCTCAAGTTCCGTGACCGTCTGGGGCAGAGTTCGGGCTTCCAATCTGCACAATACCGGATGCTGGAATACCGGCTGGGTAACAAGAACCCCGCGCTGGCACGCGTACATGAGGCGGATCCCGCCGCCTACAAGGCTGTTCGCGAAACGCTTGAAGCGCCAAGCCTGTACGACGAAACGCTAAGGTATGCTGCGCGGCTCGGCCTGCCGGTCCCTGCGCACGCGCTGGAGCGCGACTGGGCGCAAGCCTACGAGCCGGACGAGGCCGTTGAGGCCATGTGGCGCGAAGTGTATCTTGATACCTCGCGATGGTGGGAAGCGTATGAATTTGCAGAGAAACTTGTCGATCTGGAACAAAAGTTCCAGCAATGGCGCTTCAACCATATGAAAACGGTGGAGCGCATTATCGGCTTCCGGCGCGGAACAGGCGGATCAGGCGGGGTGTCCTATCTTGTGAAGGCACTGAATTTGCGCCTGTTTCCGGAGCTATGGACCGTACGCACCACACTCTAGTCACACAGGATAGCGCCCATGCGGCAGTTTTACATCTTCATCAAGTGCGAGCTTGGCAAGACCTATGACGTTGCCTCCGCCCTTGTCGACACGCTCGAGGAGACACGCCAGGTGCATTCAGTATCAGGCGCGTTTGATCTGTTGGCCCAATTCGGCGTTGAGTCCGAGGCGGATATCGGCCGCTTCGTGAATCAGAAAGTACAAACAATTTCAGGGGTCAAGGATACGCAGACGATCATCTGCTTTAATGCCTTTACCCGTGATCGCGGTCTGGGCGACTAGGCCAGTCCATGCATTTTGGCGTCTTCGACCTTTTCAAGATCGGCATCGGGCCTTCCAGCTCTCACACCGTAGGGCCGATGAAGGCGTCGCGCCTGTTTCTGGAGCGCGTTGATGCCGAGCACGAGCTCAAGGCCGTTTCGCGGGTCAAGGCAGAGGCCTATGGCTCGCTGGCGTTGACCGGCTCTGGCCACGCCACAGACAAGGCGCTGATCTGGGGGCTAGCCGGCGAGCATCCTGAAACCGCCGATCCCGATGCCCTGCCCGGCATTATCGAAGCGGTGAAAAACTCCGGCACCATTGCCCTGCTTGGCAGGCACCAGATCGGCTTCGACGTCGAGACAGATCTGGTGCTGGACGGCAAAATCCGCCTGCCCTTCCACTCCAATGCGATGAAGTTCACGGCGTTTGACGCTAGCGGCGAGACCCTGTCCGAACAGCTCTGGTACTCCATTGGCGGCGGGTTCGTGATCGACGAGGCTGAGGCCGGGCGAAACTCTGCAGCAGAGGCGCCGGAGGGCGAGCCCTACCCCTTCGACAATTGCAACGAGCTTCTGGAGATTGCAGACCGCGAAAACCTCTCCATCCCCGAAATCATGATGGCCAATGAAACCGCCTTCCGCAGCGAGGCGCAGGTGCGCGAGCGTGTCATCACGATCTGGAAGGCGATGGAAGACTGCATCGACCGGGGTGTCGCAGGCGATGGCCTGCTGCCGGGCGGACTGAAAGTGCGCCGCCGCGCGCCGGGCATGCAGCGCCGCTTGCTGGAAGACCCGGACCGGGCGACGCGCGACCCGCTATCGGCCATGGAGTGGGTTAATCTGTGGGCGATGGCGGTCAATGAGGAGAACGCCGCTGGCGGGCGCGTGGTCACCGCGCCGACCAATGGCGCCGCCGGGATCATTCCTGCCGTGGTCCGGTATTTTGACCAGCATTGCAAAAAGCCCGGCGATGATGATGCGATTGTCCGCTTCTTCCTGACCGCCTCGGCGATTGGCGCGCTCTACAAGCTCAATGCCTCCATATCCGGCGCCGAGGCCGGGTGTCAGGGCGAGGTCGGGGTTGCCTGCTCGATGGCCGCGGGCGGGCTGGCGGCGGCGCTCGGCGGTTCCAACCGTCAGATCGAGAACGCCGCCGAAATCGGCATGGAGCATAATCTGGGCCTGACCTGCGATCCGGTCGGCGGGCTGGTCCAGATACCGTGTATCGAACGCAACGCCATTGGCGCGATCAAGGCGATCAACGCCGCGCGCCTGGCCATGCTGGGCAATGCCGAATACAAGGTCCGCCTGGACGAGGTGATCGAGACCATGCGCCAGACCGGGCTCGACATGGCCGACAAGTACAAGGAAACCTCCGAGGGCGGGCTGGCGGTCAACGTGCCGGTTTGTTGATCAGCCGCCGCAAACCTTGCAGGACTTCACATCTGGATAGCCGGTAGACTTGGCAAACGCACTTGCAAGTTCTCGGGTTTCGAATGATCGCCAATAGCCATTCGCGCGCTGACCGCCGCCATGCAGCCCCCTACCGTAATTGCAGTTTCTGCAACTTGCACGGTGAATGGCCCCGCGTTTGCGAACGTCATTGATATAAACCCAGAAGGCTGCGCCATCTGAACGGGGAATGTCGACGACTTTATCGTCAGATGCCGGTCGGCCGGCGGCCCCAGTTTTTGGGGTTAGTGGAATGATCCTCTGCCTTGGTTTGCCGCGCTTGTTCCAAACAGGGCGTGCCAATGTGATCAGCGCCGACTCGATTCCCGCAGCATTATCCACCGGAAGCCCATTCCATTCTGACTGTTCCGGCCAGATGGCAACGACTTCGATCATTTGGCGACTATCAAGAGCGCTCAACAGCAAACGCTTAAGCCTTTGGCTCGTGGTCTGCGTAGGGCCGGGCTTGGAATACAGGCGCAGGCGTTGGCTGAGAGGCCTCTGTGCAACGCCGATGTAAACGACATGCCCTTCGGCAACGAAAGCATAAACCGCGCCTGGGCGCTTCAGGTCTGCGGACGCTTCGAGAACAAGGTCGCCGCCGCTACTCCGCCACTCCCCGACTTTCTCGAACCCCGCATCGAGTAAAGTTTGTAAGTCCATTATTCGAGGCTAAAGCAACCGTCGTCGTGGTCAACAACCATCCTACCCCGCCGACACCAGCGCCTCGGCCACCGCACACTGCGCGCGGGTCTCGTGACGGCACTGGGCCAGTGACGTTTCCAGTTGCGCTTCAATGGCGCGCAAATCGGCGATCTTGGCGCGCACCTCTGCCAGGTGCTGCTCTGCCAGCGCATCGATATCGCTGCAGGTGGCGTCGCGGTCTTCCAGAAGATTCAACAAGCCGGAAATTGCCGCCAGCGGAAAGCCCAGGCTGCGTCCGCGCTTGATGAAGTCGAGCTGGCGCAGATGGGCGGGCGTATAGGCACGGTGGCCGCCAGCGGTGCGGGCCGGTTCAGGCAGCAAGCCCACCTGTTCGTAATAGCGGATGGTGACGACCTGACATCCGGTGCGGCGGGCCAGCTCCCCGATACTCAGTGTTTCCTGCATGACGGGCTTGAACCTATAGCGACTATAGAAAGCACGATGCTCGCCGAAAGTGATTCCGGCAAGTCCGGACTCCCGTCCAATAAAAGGATTCCGGTATGGCCATCTCCTCCCCCCGCTCTTTGTGTCCTCAGCGCCGTTTCGGACTGTCCGCCAGTCTCATCGCGCTTGTTGCTGGTGCCGGTTTCAGTGCAGTGCCCCTGGCCGCGCCAGCCCATGCGATAGCCGACGAACCGGAAACCATCATCGTCACGGCCACGCGCACACGGCGGCGGGTGCAGGATGAGCCGATCCGCGTAGAAGTGATCGGGCGCGAGGAAATCGAGGAAAAGATCATCATGTCGCCGGGCAATATCTCGGTATTGCTGGCCGAGACGGGCGGGCTGTGGGTGCAGGCGAGCTCAGCGGCACTGGGCTCTGCCGGCGTCCGTGTGCAAGGGACGAGCGAGCGCTACACCCTGCTGCTGGCGGACGGATTGCCGCTTTACGGCCAGACCGGCTCGATCGGCCTGTTGCAGATACCGCCAACGGATCTGGGCCGGGTGGAGGTGATCAAGGGTGCGGCTTCCTCGCTCTACGGCGCATCGGCGCTGGGCGGGATGATCAATCTGGTCTCGCGCCGCCCCGGTGACGAGGCAGAGGCGGAAATCCTCACCAATATCACCAGCCAGCGCGGTCAGGACGTGACGGTTTACGGGTCTGGCCCGCTCACCGATAGCTGGAGCTATTCGCTGACCGGCGGCGGGCACTGGCAGGACCGGCGCGATCTGGATGGCACAGGCTGGGCGGATATCCCTACCTATCAACGCTATACGCTGCGGCCCCGACTGTTCTGGGAGAGCCCGTCGGGAGCCAACGCCCTCATCACCTTTGGTGCCATGAGCGAGCGCCGCCGCGGCGGCACCTTGCCGGGGCGCACCGTTCCGGACGGTGCGCCCTTCATCCAAGGACTGGATACAGAACGCGTGGATGCCGGTGTCAATCTCGATTTGCCGCGTTCCGCGACGATGAATCTCGGCGTGCGGGCTTCGGCGATGTCGGTGGACCACCGGCATCTATTCGGCAATCAGATCGAAAATGACCGCCACCGCACCGGCTTTGCCGAAGCCTCGCTCACGCGCATCAGCGGCCGCCACACGTTGATTGCCGGGGTCGCGATACAGGCCGATCAATACGATTCACAGGATTTTCCGGCATTCAATTACCGCTACACCGTGCCGGGCGTATTCGGGCAATACGATCTTGAGCTGACACCGGAACTGACGCTGTCGGCCAGCGCCCGCGCCGATCACCACAGCGAGTACGGAACATTTGTCAGCCCGCGCCTGTCGGCCCTGTGGAGACCGGGCATGTGGACGATGCGGGCTTCTGCAGCACAAGGATTCTTTGCGCCAACGCCCTTTGTGGATGCCGTCGAGGAAACGGGGCTGTCCCGGCTGGAACCCCTGACCGGGCTGTCGGCTGAGCGCGCCGATACGCTGTCATTCGATATCGGCCGCAATTTCGGTCCGTTCGAGGCCAATCTGGTGTTGTTCCAGTCGCGCGTGCGCGACGAGGCGGCGCTGGTGGCAACCGGCGCCATCCTGGCTGACGGCACTAGCCGTCAGCGGGTCGTTAATGCGCCGGGCACTGCACTTACGCAAGGCAGCGAATGGCTGCTGCGCTATCGCGAGGGCCATATCGTTGTCACGGCCAGCTACATGTATACCGACGCACGCTCGAGCGATCCGGTTTCGGGCTTTCGCCGCGATACACCGCTCACCCCGCGCCATTCTGCCGGGTTTGTTGCGATGTGGGAGGATCATGACCGCGGCCGGATCGGCTTTGAAGCCTATTATACCGGCGTGCAGTCTCTGGAAGACAATCCCTACCGGACCCGCTCAAAGCCATATGTGATGATGGGCATTCTGGGTGAGATCAATCTGGGCCATTTCAGCGTGTTCCTGAATGCCGAGAACCTGCTTGATGTCCGCCAGAGCCGTTATGACCCGCTGGTGCGCCCGTCACGGGCCAGCGATGGCCGCTGGACCACCGATGCCTGGACCCACACTGACGGGTTCGTGGTCAATGGCGGTGTACGTGTGAGGTTTGGCGGGCATCACGGCCACTGATGGGGCATCGTGCGCCAAAAAACCTGAATCCCCGGACGCGGAGCGATCCGGGGCCTGTTTCAGAACCATCTGTGCGAGGTCCCGGATAGCGCTTCGCGCTTCCGGGAGTTCAAGAGCTGGCGTTCAAGCCGCCAGTTTTGCCGCTACGCGGTATTTCGCTTCGGTCGATTGGGCGATGTCGTCGAGCGTGACGCCTTCGGCCAGTTCGATCAGTTCCAGCCCGTCCTCGACCACATCAAACACCCCGTAGGTGGTGATGATGCGGTCCACGCAGCCCTTGCCGGTCAGCGGCAGGGCGCATTCTTTCAGGAGCTTGGGCGAGCCGTCCTTGGCGGTGTGTTCCATTATGACCACAACGCGCTGGACGCCGGCGACAAGATCCATCGCGCCGCCCATGCCCTTGACCATCTTGCCGGGGATCATCCAGTTGGCGATATCGCCCTTCTCTGACACTTCCATCGCGCCCAGGATGGACAGATTGATATGGCCGCCGCGGATCATGCCGAAGCTGTCAGCAGAGCTGAAATAGCTGGTGCGCTTCAGCTCGGTAATCGTCTGCTTGCCGGCATTGATCAGGTCGGCGTCCACCTGATCCTCGGTCGGGAACGGGCCCATGCCCAGCATGCCGTTTTCCGACTGCAAGGTGACGTCCATGTCCTCGGGGATGTAGTTGGCCACGAGCGTCGGGATACCGATGCCCAGATTGACGTAGAAGCCGTCCTCAAGCTCTCTGGCTGCGCGTTCGGCGAGTTGGTCGCGGGTCCATGCCATGGTTCTGATCTCCCTTAAGCCGCGCGCACGGTGCGCTGTTCGATGCGCTTCTCGTGGCTGGCCTTGATGATGCGCTGAACGAAAATGCCTGGCGTGTGGATATTGTCAGGGTCGAGGCTGCCCACAGGCACGATCTCTTCCACTTCGGCGACGGTCACCTTGCCGGCGGTGGCCATCATCGGATTGAAATTGCGCGCCGTTTTACGGAAGACCAGATTGCCCTCCGCATCGCCCTTCCACGCCTTGATAATGGAGAGATCAGCCTTGAGGCCGGTTTCCATCACATAGGTCTCGCCGTCGAAATCCTTGTGTTCCTTGCCTTCGGCGACCAGCGTGCCGACGCCGGTCTTGGTATAAAAGGCGGGAATGCCTGCGCCCCCTGCCCGGATGCGTTCGGCCAGCGTGCCCTGCGGATTGAATTCCAGCTCCAGCTCGCCGGAGAGGTATTGCTTTTCGAAGGTCTTGTTCTCGCCGACATAGGACGAGACCATCTTCTTGATCTGGCGCGTGTGCAGAAGCAGGCCGAGGCCGAAATCGTCCACCCCGGCATTGTTGGAGATGACGGTAAGGTTTTTTGCGCCGCTATCGCGCAGGGCAAGGATCAGGTTCTCCGGTATGCCGCACAGGCCGAAGCCGCCTGCCATCACCGTCATGCCGTCAAAGGTCAGCCCTTGAAGGGCCGATGCCGCATCCGCGTAGATTTTTTTCACCTTGGAGATCCTCCGGACACAAATTCAACGTACGTTGTATAGTTTCCGGGGCGGCGTTCGCCAAGAGCGCGTTGCGCCCCGCTCGATTTGGTCTTCGGGATAGCCCATCAGCCGGGCCGGGTCCATGGCGATGCCAATGCTGGCTGCAGACGCCAAGACGCCGGACCGGAGGCTAGACTCCGGTCCGGCACTGGTTGAGGAAACTGCCCTCATGAAGCCTGGAACCAGCGAGGGACTGGGAACACTTGGTCCAGACTTCGACAAACATAAAGCCACATAGTCGCTGAACCGCTGCTGAACGCTGCCGGCGGTGTGCGTTCATGTTCTGGCGTTGCGGAAATACTGACGATCGGTCTCGACCGCTATCGCTCCGCCGAAAAACAGGATGTAGGCGGCCCAGTAGATCCAGAGCAGGAAGATGATGACGGCCCCCAGCGAACCGTAAAGTGACATGCTGACCACGGTCGATACATAGGTGTTGAACCCAGAAGACAGGGCCAGCCACAAGGCGGTGGCGACGCTGGCGCCTATCGCGCAGGCCGCCCATGACGTCTCCTTGGCGCGCTGCATCACGTAGCGGTAAAGCAGCATCAAGGCAGCCAGCATGGCCAGGACCGATACGCTCCACGGATTGATGAGTGTCTCGATTGCGCCCTCGCCTATGCCCATCGGCTCCAGCACGTAGTCCATCACCGCCGGCACGATCATCACGGTCATGTTTGCCGCAATCAGAAGACCGATACCTGCCAGCACAGCGAGTATTGCGATGAGGTTGAACTTGATGAGCGAGCGCAGACTTCCCTGCCCTGCAACATGGTTCAGGCCGGTAATGACTGCTTTTGTCCCGCGCGATGCGGCAAAAAGGGCAATCAACAGCGCAATCGCGCCCTGTAGCGTCAAAAGCGCCGGTGATGTTGTGGCCAGCCTGGAAAGTTGATCGACCATCAGCTGACGCACATCGCCGGGCAGAACGGCAGCGATGTCGCTGACCTGTTCCAGAGCTTCGGCCGGATCCTGGATCAGCCCGTAGATGGACGCGATCACGGCTATGGCCGGGAAGACCGATAGCAGCGCAAAGAAAGACGCCCCGCCAGCATACAGCATCATCTCGCGCTGCAGGATCCGGCCAGTCGACCGCATCACAATGGCGACCGGCCCGAACCCGGTTGCCGCGCCGATGCGCTGCCGGGCAGACCTTAGTCTTTCACTTGGCACTTTCGTTGTATCCCCGGATTTGGCTTCAGGCCGGTGCTGATGGGTGGGCAACGCATCTAGCGATCAGAAGTTCACCGCGTCTTGCCGAATGCGCCCGCGTTTTCCAGTGCAGACACCGCATTTTCGTCAAAACCCCAGTCAGACAGAATGGCTTTGGTGTCCGCGCCCGGAGCGGGTGCCGGCCCCTGAATGGCACCCGGCGTGCGCGAGAAGCGCGGCGCTGGCGACGCCTGCCGCACACCATCCATTTCGGTGAATACGCCGCGCTCAGCCATGTGGGGATGGTTCGCTGCCTCATCGGTCGTCAGGACAGGGGCAAAACACGCATCGCTGCCTTCCAGCATGGCGCACCATTCATCGCGCGGCTTTGCTGCGAAACGTGCCGCCAGCGTCTCGCGCTGGGCTTGCCATTGACTGGCATCATAAGGGTTGGCCATGACCGGGTCGGAGGCCAGCTCCAGTTTTTCCAGCAGAAGCGAATAAAATTCCGGCTCCAGCGGACCAATTGACACGAACTTGCCGTCCGAGCAGGCATAGGTGCCGTAAAAGGCAGCTCCGCCATCGAGAAGGTTCTCGCCCCTGCCCCGGTTCCACATGCCCATGGCCTGCAACTGGTGGATCGCGCCCATCAGCGAGGCGGCGCCATCAACAATGGCGGCGTCGACCACCTGCCCCTCGCCTGTTGCGCGTGCGTGGGTCAGTGCGGCCAGCACACCGAAAGCCAGATAGAGCGATCCGCCACCGAAATCGCCGACAAGATTGAGCGGGATGGCGGGCTTGTCCGGGGTTCCCATGGCGTCCAGCGCCCCTGTCAGGGCGATATAGTTGATGTCGTGCCCGGCGGCATGGGCCAGAGGGCCGTGCTGGCCCCATCCGGTCATCCGGCCATAGACAAGTGCCTTGTTGCGCTGATGCGCGATGTCCGGCCCAAGCCCCAGCCGCTCCATGACACCTGGCCGAAAACCTTCCAGCAGAATGTCCGCGCGTGCGATCAGATCGAGACACGCTTTCACCCCTTCAGGGTTCTTCAGGTCGAAGGCTGCGGAGCGCCGTCCGCGCGCGAGAACCTCCGCTGCACCGCCGCCATGCGCACCCGGACGGTCGATGCGGATCACATCGGCGCCGAGATCTGACAAAAGCATCGCTGCAAAAGGTGCCGGCCCCAGCCCAACAAATTCAATGACTTTAACGCCGCGCAAAGGGCCTTGTGCGTTCATGGAGCTGCTCCTTGCGGTGAAATATTGGTGCGTTTGAAGGAATTCGGGTTGTGACACTGAAATTACAACGACACAATGGCAGCCCTGTCAGGCCCGGGGGACAGATGGGGCGCGCTGTTACATTACTCGTTTGCGGCGACGCAGGACCGGCGGGAGAGCTCGCTGGCGAGCTTTGCGCACTAGGCTTCGCGGCCCGCCCGGTCAGCCCGTCCGGAATAGTTTCCTCCCTCGCAAGTGAACCCGCCGACGCCATTGTGACGATGGCGGCGCTTGACCCCTCAGTAGCCGGAACGGCGCGGGCCGTCGTATCGCTGGCAGGTGCATTCGACGGCGCTCACGCGGTCATTGTGCCCCCGGCTCACCCCATACAGATTGCCGCGCGCATACGCGCAACGCTTCGCCTGGGCGTGCTCGAGGAAACAGCGAGCCAGCGGCTGGCCGATCTGGGCGATGCCGGGCATTTGCTGCACAAGGGTGAGCAGAAAAGCGGACCGATCTGTGTCCTGTATGCAGGGCCGCCGGACCCGGCCTATCTGCGTCTGGAGCACGCACTGCAACGCACCGGAGCGGAAACGGTCGCCGCATTTTCAACGTTCAACGCCTTTGACTATCTTCATGAGAAGGCGTTTGACGCCGTGGTGCTCAATACGCGGCCGAAACCTGATATCGCTCACACAGTCTGTTCGGCCATGCGCCGCAACACCCGGCTCTATCACACGCCTACGGTACTTCTGAGCCATGACGAGGTGTATCGCGCGGCAGACGAAGCCTTTGCGCGCGGTGCTTCAGATATCCTGCCTGCCTCTCTTGAAGCTGATGAGCTGGCAGAACGTATTCTGGCACTGGCGCAGGAGCGCCGCCGCAGACGCCTGTCCAAGGGGCTGCTGGAATCGTGCCGGGTTTCAGCGGTTCTCGACAGTGAAACAGATCTTTTCAGTGACAGTTTCGGCCTGCGCCACCTGTCCAGCCTTGTTCAGCTGACGCACGCCCGGAACCTTCCCTTGTCGGTTATCGGTTTGAAAGTGTCCGTGCCGGGCGCGGCCGGTCCGGCGGATGGACGCCATGCCTCTGGCGCGCTTAACCAGTTTGCCTCCATGTTGCGCCATTGCGTGCGCGCTGAAGATCTGGCGGTGCGCGTCTCTGCAGACACGTTCTACCTCGCCTTGCCCGGGACGACAGCGCACGATGCGCAGGTTGTCGCCGCGCGCGTGGCGGCTATCGCGGAATGCACCGCGTATGAAGGCGCCGACCCGCAAATGCCGTTCCGCATCGTGCTGCGCCATGATGTGACAGATGCGGCCGCGGGCGACCGTGCCCAGACGCTCGTCGCGCGGGCCTTCGCCAATCTGCGTCAGGAGCAACCGGCAGTAGCCGTCATCTAGGCTGCGGCTTTCCCGCGTGTGGCGGCATCGGCAATAGGACCGATCAGGCGTTGCACACCTTTCAGGCGATCTGCGACGTCAGGAAAATCACCGCGCAGCACCATCGAGTTGTCCGGCCGCAGCTTGTAGTCGGATGGCCGCTTGTTCATCAGCGCGATCAGGGCCATCGGGTCTGCAAAGGCATGATCGCGGAAGGTCGCCACCGCGCCCTTCGGGCCGGCATCCAGCTTGGCTATCCCTGCACGCTTGCATAGCGCTTTGATGACGACAACCTGTAGCAGACTCTCCACTTCGTCGGGCAATGAGCCGAACCGGTCGATAAGTTCGGCGGCAAAGCCTTCGCGTTCCTGCTTCGTGTCAAGCTTTGACAAACGCCGGTAAAGCCCCATTCGCACATCAAGATCGGGAACATAATAGTCGGGGATCAGCACCGCTGCGCCGGTATTGATCTGCGGTGACCAGTCGCCTTCATCGAGCGCAGGGCCGTCGGTTTTGAGCGAGGCAACCGCCTCCTCCAGCATGGCCTGATAGAGTTCCACGCCGACATCGCGGATATGCCCGGACTGCTCCTCGCCCAGCAGATTGCCGCCCCCGCGCAGATCCAGATCGTGGCTGGCAAGGGTGAAGCCTGCGCCCAGGCTGTCGAGCGATTGCAGGACTTTCAGGCGCTTTTCCGCGCCTTCGGTGATCTTCTCGCGCATGGGTGTTGTCAGATAGGCATAGGCGCGCGCCTTGGAGCGCCCTACCCGTCCGCGCAGCTGATAAAGCTGAGCCAGGCCGAAGCGGTCGGCGCGGTGGATGACCAGGGTATTGGCTGTCGGCACATCGATCCCGGACTCCACGATCGTGGTCGACAAGAGCACATCGAACCGGCCCTCATAGAAGGCGGTCATGATGTCTTCCAGCGCAGTGGCGGCCATCTGTCCGTGGGCGATCTCGAAATTGATCTCCGGCACGGCCTCGCGCAGGAATTCCGCCGTGTCCTCAAGGTCAGAGATGCGTGGCACCACGAAGAAGCTCTGCCCGCCCCGGTATTTTTCGCGCAAGAGCGCCTCACGCACGGTGACAGGATCAAACGGGGCCACGTAAGTGCGCACGGCCAGCCGGTCCACGGGCGGCGTGGCGATGATGGACAGGTCACGTATACCGCTCATCGCCAGTTGCAGCGTGCGCGGAATGGGAGTGGCGGTCAGGGTGAGCACGTGCACATCTGTGCGCAGCTCTTTGAGGCGCTCCTTGTGCTTGACCCCGAAATGCTGCTCCTCATCTATCACCAGCAGGCCCAGATCGGAGAATTTAATCGATTTGGCGAGCAGGGCATGGGTGCCCACCACGATCTCGCAGCGCCCCTCCTCCAGCTCTGTGCGCGCCGCAGCGGCGTCAATGGCGTTCACCAGCCGGGAGAGGTGGCGCACCTTTACCGGCCAGCCCTTGAAGCGTTCGGCAAACGTGTTGAAGTGCTGGCGCGCCAGCAGTGTTGTAGGGGCAACCACCGCCACCTGCTTGCCGCTCATCGCGGTGATGAAGGCGGCGCGTAGCGCCACTTCGGTCTTGCCAAAGCCGACATCGCCGCAGATCAGCCGGTCCATCGGGCGGCCACGGGCCAGATCCTCGAACACGTCCTCGATAGCCGACAGCTGGTCGTCGGTCTCGGCGAAGGGGAAGCGCGCGGCAAATTCGTCGTAAATGACAGCGGGCGGCTCAATGACCGCGCCCTCGCGCGCATTGCGCTCCGCGGCGATGCGGATCAGTTCGTCGGCCATGTCGCGCAGGCGTTTTTTGGCCTTGGCCTTGCGCGCTTGCCAGGCCACACCGCCCAGCTTGTCGAGCTGGGCTGTCTCGCTGTCATTGCCGTAGCGCGACAGGAGCTCAATGTTTTCGACCGGCAGGAAGAGCTTGGCCGCGCCCGCATATTCCAGCTCAAGACAATCGTGCGGCGCGCCCTGAACCGTCAGGGTCTTCAGGCCGAGATAGCGGCCAAGCCCGTGATCGGAATGGACCACCAGATCGCCAGCCGACAGGCTGCCCGCCTCGGTTATGAAGTCGGCATTCTTGCGCTTGCGCACCCGCCGCGCGAGCCGGTCGCCCAGAATGTCCTGCTCGGCAACGACCGCTAGCGTGTCGGTCTCGAACCCCTGCTCCAGCGGCAGGACGACGCGCGCGATGGCGCTTTTGGGCAGGCCCTGAACCGCGCTCCAGTCACGCGCGATGGCGATGGGGGCAAGGCCATGTTCACCCAGCACGCTCGCCAGACGGTCCGAGGCCCCTTCGGTCCACCCGGCCACCATCACGCGCTTGCCGGACTGGCGAAGCTGCACGATGTGCTGGCGCGCGGCATCAAACACGTTTTGTCCGGCCTGACGCTCGGCAGCAAAGCTGCGCCCCAGGCGGCCGGGCAGCGTGACAACGTGCTCGCCCGGCTCATGGAGGGCTGTAAAGCGTCGCGTCGCGCGGGCGGTCAGCATGGCCTCCCACTCATCGCCGGTCAGGTAGAGCGCTTCGGGCTCCAGCGCGCGATAGACGGGCGCAGAGAATGCGCCCTTGCCGGTGCTTGCCTGCGCGGCGTCCTGCCGGGCCTGGTAGTAGTCGGCGACCTGCTCGAGCCGTTCGGCCACTGCATCACGGGCCAGCGGGTCCAGTGCCGTAAGGCCGGTCTCGCCCAGATAATCGAACACCGTCTCCATGCGCTCGTGGAATAGCGGCAGCCAGTGTTCAGCCCCTTGCGGGCGGGCGCCTGCGCTCACAGCGTCGTAAACCGGATCGCCGGAGACAGCGCCGCCAAAGCGTTTCAGGAAGCCGGAGCGAAAACGCGAGATGGCGGCTTCGTCGATCAGAACCTCGCTGACCGGCGTGAACTCCACACCTTTGAGCTGGCGCGTGGTGCGCTGGCTCTCCACATCGAACGCGCGCACGCTTTCCAGCGTGTCACCAAAGAAATCGAGCCGTACCGGCTCTTCGGCGCTGGCGGGGAATACGTCAATCACCCCGCCGCGAACCGCAAAATCACCGCGTTCAGAGACGGTCGCCGTGCGGGTATAGCCATTGGCGGCGAAATAGGCGGTCAGGCGCTCGACCTCGACTACCCCACCCTGGTTGGCGCTGATACCCGCCGCTTCCATTACCGCGCGCGGTGCCACGCGCTGGAGCACGCCGTTCACCGTGGCGATCACGATCAGCGTGCCGTCGCGCCTGGCGTCCCAGTTCGCGAGCCTGTGAAGCGCACCGGCGCGGCGTGCGGCCGTGCGCGGGCTGGGGCTGATCCGGTCATAGGGCTGGCAGTCCCATGCCGGCAAGCGCAGGCGCTTGATGTCCGGCGAGAAGAAGGCGCAAGCCTCGCTAAAGGCGAGCGCTCGTGCCTCGTCCGATGCGATGAACAGATTGATACCGCCTTTGAGACGCGCCGCATCGCAGAAGACAAGAGCGTCATACCCTTCCGGCACGCCGCTGACAGTCAGGCTTCCCGGCGCACTGGCGATGCGGTTCAGTTCGGTCATGTCTCAGATCTCGTAAAAACGGTTTTGCCCGCATGGGCGATTTGTGGCCCGTGCGGGTTTGGGGGTTTTTCTGGTCTGGGTCCCGGCTCGGGGGCCGGGACCTAAGGTCTTGATGGCCTGAGCCCCTCAACCGGGTTCCCGGGCTTGACCCGGGATACATCTTTTTTGTCTCCGCTGCCCCTTTCGGGCTGCGATGTTCCGCTTGTCACAAAACCCGCGTGTTTACGCCCCCGGACCGTCGCTGACGATGGCCTCATGGCGGAAGTTTTTCAGCGCGTCCAGTACGGGTCCATCAAAATTGGCCGGCGTCTCTGCCCTGCCGGTGATCCAGGCATAGACTTCGGTGTCGGGCGCATCGAGCAGGCGCTCGAACGCGTCCAGCTCATCGGCGCTCAGATCATTCAGGCGCGCCTCTGCAAACCGGCCCATGATCAGGTCCGCCTCCTTGAAGCCGCGCCGCCAGGCGCGGAACATCAGGCGCTTCCTGCGATCATCATCACTGATGGGGGTATTCGGGTCGGCGAACGGATCATCACTCATGAGGCGGGATATAGCGGGCGTGTGGGCTGAGGCAAAGGGGCCATGGATCTGATATCAGATCAGGCCCGCCAGCGGACTGGACGGATCGGCATAGCGTTTCTTGGCCATGCGCCCTGCCAGATAGGCTTGGCGCCCCGCAATGACGGCATGTTTCATGGCACTGGCCATGCGTACTGGGTCTTTTGCTTCGGCGATGGCGGTGTTCATCAATACGCCATCACAGCCCAGCTCCATGGCAATGGCCGCGTCAGAGGCTGTGCCGACACCGGCATCGACAATCACCGGCACTTTGGCCGCTTCAATGATGAGGCGGATATTGACCGGGTTCTGGATGCCCAGCCCCGATCCGATGGGCGCGCCCAGCGGCATGATCGCGCACGCGCCGGTGTCTTCCAGCTTGCGGGCATAAACCGGATCATCAGAACAATAGACCATCACATCGAAGCCATCTTCGATGAGCAGCTTCGTGGCGCGCAGCGTCTCCTCCATGTCCGGGTAGAGATGCTTGGGGTCTGAGAGGACTTCGAGCTTCACGAGATTCCAGCCCCCCGCCTCGCGCGCCAGGCGCAGCGTGCGCACGGCATCCTCGCCGGTAAAGCATCCGGCCGTGTTGGGCAGGAAGGTCACGTCCTTCGGGTCGATATGATCGACCAGCATGGGCTGGGAGGGATCAGACAGATTCACCCGGCGCAGCGCGACGGTGATGATCTCGGCGCCGGACGCTTTGAGCGCCTCGGCGTTTTGCGCGTAGCTGGCATACTTGCCCGTGCCGATGATCAGCCGGGACTGGAAGGTGCGCCCGGCCACCATGAACGGGCGGTCTTCAGGCAGGGTGGAGGCGGTATCGGGGGAGGTTTTCTCGGTCATGGCCGCTTGTCTAACGCGCGATCAGGCGTCCGTCACGCCCTGGAAAACCGGTCAAGAATCATCATCTTCAAAAGAATATTGCGGATATACAACATTACGATTGACAACTGCACCTAATGCGCAGATAGTCACATCAAAGGCGGGTCAACCGCCACAACACACGCTCATCTGGATCGAAAGGACGCACACATGGCACGCTCAGGAAGGGGCCTTTTCTATGTGATTATCGGTATTGCGGCCGGAAACGCCGCACTGGCCGGATTTTTCGTGGCACGCGGGGTCGCCGAGGCCGCAATTGTGTTTGGGATCATGACCGTCGCCATGGTTATATTCGCCCTCACCGGAGCGGCCCGCCAGCCCGGCAAAACCGGTTGCGAGACGGCCCGTCACGATTAGGGGAGAGCCACATCATGCAACCTGCCATGAGAGGGGCCAGCATCGTTCTGGCCATTGTGGGCCTTGCCAACTGGGGCTATGCGGCATACCGCACGGTGGGAGGCACCCCGCTTCAAGACAGCCTGCCCCTGATGATTGGCGGTCTGGTCTGCTTCACCCTGATCGTGGTGCTGAACGCAGCGGGCAAGAAGAAGGGCTAACGCCCTACCCGCCGCCCACGAACTGCACGATCTCCAGCCGGTCGCCATCGGCCACGTCGATATCGCCATAGGCCGAACGCGGGGCGATCTCCAGATTGCGTTCGACCGCCACTTTGCGCGGGTCCAGCCCCAGATGGGTCAGCATGGCCGACAGCGAGAGCCCGGCCGGCAACTCGCGGGCTTCGCCATTCAGTGTCACATGGATACTGGCTTTGCTGGTGGTTTGGGCATGAGCCGTCATGGGCGGGGATTCTCCTTAAATGCCGGTAGTTCTTGTTTATACGGCGCGAGGCGTCGTAGAAACGACACATGGCGTCAGCGGAGCGGTTCTGCACCGCTTTGGCGCATGGCAGGAACCAACCGGGGGACAGATTACAGGTGGCGAAGCCGCTTTTCATCCTGAACGGGCCCAATCTCAACCTGCTCGGCACGCGCGAGCCGGAGATTTACGGCTCTGCCACGCTGTCTGATATCGAGGCGGCGTGCGCAGAGCATGCAGGCTTGCTGGGCCTTTCGATCGATTTTCGCCAGACCAATCATGAAGGCGTGCTGATCGATGCGGTGCAGGAGGCCGGGCGCGAGGCGTCGGCCCTCATCATCAATCCGGCAGGCTATGGTCACACCTCGGTCGCGCTGCACGACGCCTTGAAGGCGATCCCCATTCCGGCCATAGAGATACATCTGTCCCAACCGGCCGCGCGCGAGGCGTTCCGCCATCACTCCTATGTTTCCAGCGCCGTTTCCGGCACAATCAGCGGGTTCGGCGCCCGCAGCTACATCCTTGGCATAGAGGCCGCCCATACGCTGATCGCTGCGTCCGGCCCGAAGACAAAAGCATAAAGGTTCCCGACATGGCTTCCACGCCCTCCAAACCCGGTATCGATCCGAAACTCATCCGCCAGCTCGCGGACATTCTCAATGACACCGAGCTGACCGAGATCGAGGTCGCCCAAGGAGAGCTGCATATCCGCGTGGCGCGCGAACTGCCCGCGCCGGTCTATACCCATGCCGCTCCGGCAGCGGCTGCACCGGCGCCTGCGCCCTCAGCGCCGCCTGCCGCCGTCGCGGCTGCGCCGTCTGCTGAACCGGCCCCTGCTGCTGCCAAAGCCGCCAACGCCGTCAATTCGCCCATGGTTGGAACCGTCTATCTGCGCCCGAACCCGGACGCCGAGAATTTCGTGAAGCCCGGCCAAAGTGTGAAGGAAGGCGACACCATCCTGCTGATTGAGGCGATGAAGACGTTCAACCCGATCACCGCGCCGCGCGCAGGCAAGATTGGCGAGCTTCTCGTTAACGACGCCCAGCCGGTCGAGTATGGCGAGCCGCTCTTTACGCTTATCTAGGAGCGGGCCGATGTTTGATAAAATCCTGATCGCGAACCGGGGCGAGATTGCCCTGCGCATTCACCGGGCCTGCCAGGAAATGGGTATCCGCACGGTGGCGGTCCATTCCGAGGCCGATGCAGACGCCATGCACGTCAAGCTGGCCGACGAGAGCGTGTGCCTCGGTCCGCCTCCGGCGGCGCGTTCCTATCTGCACATCCCGGCCATCATTGCTGCTGCCGAGATTACCGGCGCGCAGGCCATCCACCCCGGCTATGGCTTCCTGTCTGAAAATGCCCGCTTCGCAGAGATCGTCGAGGCGCACGGCCTGACCTTTATCGGCCCCAAGCCCGAAACCATTCGCCTGATGGGCGACAAAATCACGGCCAAGAAAGCTGCTGTTGAAGCGGGCATTCCGGTCGTTCCCGGCTCTGACGGCGCGATCTCTGACATGATCGAAGCACGCAAGGTGGCGCGTGAAGTGGGCTTTCCGGTCCTGATCAAGGCGGCCTCCGGTGGCGGCGGACGCGGCATGAAAGTCGCCGAGACCGAAGACAAGCTGGAAAGCGCGCTTCAGACGGCATCAACCGAGGCGCAGGCCGCCTTCGGTGACGGCGCGGTCTATATCGAGCGCTATCTGGGCAAGCCGCGCCATATCGAGATCCAGGTAATGGCCGATGAGCACGGCAATGTGCTCCATCTGGCCGAGCGCGATTGCTCGCTGCAGCGCCGCCACCAGAAAATCCTCGAGGAAGCGCCGTCGGTCGCCCTTAATCCTGAAGAGCGCTCACGCATTGGCGAGATCGTGCGCACCGCCGTTTCCAAGATCGGCTACCGTGGCGCAGGCACCGTGGAATTCCTCTACGAAAACGGTGAGTTCTTCTTCATCGAGATGAATACCCGCCTGCAGGTGGAACACCCGGTTACCGAGCTGATCACCGGAATCGATCTTGTCCGCGAGCAGATCCGCGTGGCCGCCGGGCTGGAGCTGGAAGTCCGCCAGGAAGACATCAAGGTCAATGGCTGGTCCATCGAGTGCCGGATCAACGCGGAAAACCCCTACACCTTCACACCCTCACCGGGGAAGGTGACAGAGTTCCACGCACCGGGCGGACCGGGTGTGCGCCTGGATTCAGGCCTCTATGCCGGATATTCCATCCCGCCTTATTATGACAGCCTGATCGGCAAGCTGATCGTCCATGGCCGCGACCGGCACGAGGCCATCATGCGCCTGAAGCGGGCGCTCAAAGAGATGGTCATTGGCGGCATCGAGACGACAATCCCCTTGCATCTCGACCTGCTGGAAGAGCCAGACTTCATCAGCGGCAATTACCATATCCGCTGGCTTGAAAGCTGGCTGGCAGACCGCAACGCGAAGGTTTGAACCTTGGCGGCGCAGCGGGAAACCGGCATCGTTTTCTTCCCCCGTTCACGGGGGAGGAAACCCGGTCTTGCCAAAGGCGACGCCTGAATGCGCGGATTCGGCGCAAAAGAGCTCTTGGAATGCTATGCGCGCGGCGTCTTCCCGATGGCCGAGGACCGGGACGATCCGCGTGTCTTCCTGCTCGATCCGGACGAGCGCGGCGTCATCGCGCTGGACAATTTTCACATCCCGCGCAGCCTGGCCAAGACTGTCCGCAAGGACCGCTTCCACGTTACCGTGAACCGCTGTTTCCCGGTCGTGGTTGACCATTGCGCTGCGCCTGCCAGAGGGCGTGAAAACACCTGGATCAATGATCCGATCCGCAATCTGTATGGCGAACTTCACAGCGAGGGCCACGCCCATTCGCTTGAATGCTGGCATGATGGCAGGCTGGTGGGTGGTCTATACGGCGTCAGCCTGGGAGGCGCGTTCTTTGGCGAGAGCATGTTCTCGCGGATGACTGATGCGTCAAAAGTGGCACTCGTCCACCTGGTCGCACGGCTGAAAGCGGGCGGCTATACCCTGCTCGATACCCAGTTCATCACCGATCATCTGCAGCGCTTCGGGGCGCAAACCATCGCCCGCAACGCCTATCACCGGCTGCTGCGCAATGCCCTGAAGGAAGACGGTAATTTCTTCGCCATACCCGAAGGTCTTGGCGGCGCTCAGCTTCTGCAGTCAATCACCCAGACATCATAGACAGGGTGGTCAAGCGCGTTGAGCGCCGGATTGGACGCAAACATCCAGCCTGAAAAGAGGCGCAAGCCCTCCTCGCCGGCGCCGAACCCGTCGGTACGCTGATCATCAATTTCAAGGAAGGCGAACACTTCCGGCGGCTCTTCCGGCGGGCGGCGGCGGCAATATCGCACCGTCACGTCCAGCGCGCCGAACGTGTAGGTGTCGCCGACATTCACCTCGAAATCGCGGGTACGCGCCGTCACCTTGTCCAGCCCGCGCAGCACCGCCACCGTGCCGGGGCGCGAGGTGAGTTCGCCTGAGCGGCGTGTCTGGCGCTGTTCTTCCAGATCCTGCTGTTGCTCGAGCGGGGCGGTCAGATCAGTTTCCGGCTCCTCGACACCCTCTTCCCACTCCTCGAACGTGCCGGGTTCCTCGTCCTGCTCCTGCGCCCAAGCGGCAGAGGCGGGATGCAAGCTGGCGAACGCAAAAGCACAAACGAGTAGAAGGCGGGCCGGCAATGTCATCGGTGAAACTCCCCTCGCCCCATACTCACAATCTGATTGCGGCAGCACAAGGGCCATGCCTGCGCCAATGGGGGCACTTTACTGGCTGTCAGAGCCGCCGCCCGACACAAATCCGCCGATCAGCTCGAACAGATCTACAGCGCCTTGCGTGTAAACGATCTCGCCGCCTTGCTCGATCATCTCGTCCTCGCCGCCTGCCTCGATCTCGACATAGGCACCGCCAAGCAGGCCGGACGCCGTGATCTTGGCTGTGGAGTCAGATGGCAGCCGCACGTCCTGACGCAGGCGAAGGCGCACTTGCGCAAAATATGTCTCGGTATCGAGATCAATCGCCGTCACCGAGCCGACCGGAACGCCGGACACCCGCACCTCGGCGCCGCGCGTCAACGCACCGACTTCGGAAAAGCGGGCGCTGACCTCATAGCCATCTTCGGACGGATCGCTATCCAGCCGCCCTTGCGCGAACACCAGAAACGCCACCGCGACAACCAGCACGATGACGCCAACCAGGGTTTCGAGAACTGCTCCGCCGCGCATCGGTAACCTACCCTTCCGGGTTCCAGCTTTCATAATCGGCCGTCGAGCGCGCACGCGGGCGCGGATCAGCCAGCGAACCGGCCGGACGGTAGGCATAGACTGTGCCGGTCATGTTCGGTTTGTGATCGAGCTCCCATTCACGGCGCGGCAGGGGCGCATCGACGGGCGCGTCAGCAAAGGTGTGGTGCAGCCAGCCATGCCAGTCGGACGGCACGCGCGAGGCATCGGCATAACCGTTATAGATAACCCAGCGGCGCGGCACGCCGCCTGCAGCCGATCCGCTCTTGCGTTCCTGATAATAGCGATTGCCGTATTCGTCCTCGCCAACCAGCGAACCGCCACGGCTGATCGTCCACAAGGTGCCAAGCGTGGCGCCATTCCACCAGGCAAACAGTCGTCCAATGAAGTTGAGCATGGCAGGCAAACACTCCCTCGCGGGTCAGATCATCTGACGTGCGTATATGCAATGCGTCAGGCCCCGCGTCCAGTGCGGCGGGCTGCAAGGGGCTCAAGGCACGCGCAGGATTTTTTCCATCGCCTTGCCGCGCGCCAGCTCGTAGACCGACGAGTTGTCACAGCCGCAGATCACATTAGCGAGAGGAACCAGAAGTAACCAAACACAATTAGCTATCAAGCAAATCGAGCTGCGCCCCACTCATAGGGAAGCGCTTGAAAAACAGGCGTTTAAATTGCCCAACAGAATCAGAAACCGCCATCAAAGTCATAACCTCTTGAACTTGTCGCTTCAACTTCTCGATACCATACCCTTCCGATAAGTGCTGATGAAACCGAGCGCGCCGTGTTCCACGCTTATCTATTTTAGGGTTTATTCGATCCAACTCTTCTAGCACTGCCCCGTTCTCCAACGGGTGATACACATAAGAGCGTGTAAACTTTGCGAAGTGTTGAGGTCTGTTCTGGATTACAGTACCCTTCCCCGTTTTAGTATACCGCTGGCTTCCATAGAGCCGGTTTAGTTCGTCATAATATGAATCTGGAAACTGCTTTTCCCATTCGCGCTTTTCTTCCTCAATATATTGCTGAACAAGGATCCGAAGAGCATCAGGGCTGCGTTCCGTTTGGTACCCAGTGGCTTCGTCTATTAATGCAACAACACCAACCTTTGCCAGCGCCTGCAAAATCACCCTCGCCTGCGCCACCAAACCTTGCTGTGAGGACGTTAATCGTCCCAACTCGTCCGCACGAACCACCGCCTTGCAAATTTCCACTAAAACGGACGCTTCATAACCGTGCCCGAGATCTCGTGTTAGCGGCTTGAAGTTGATGGGACTTTCTATCTTTTCTAGCAGGTCAGCGCCTAGTTCGGATCCAAGACTTTTCCTCTGCATAGCCCGCAGAAAAACGTTTCCACCCCCCGATTTCATGCCAAGCGCTTTTGCCATTCCACGTTTATGAAAGACCCTGCGTCCGTCCTCCAGAACGTAGCAATCCAACTCTAGTCCACCGAGGGCCATTTTCCCTTGATGAGTGGCTACCGGAAGGTCGACGGCAGCTTCAGGCGATGCCTTAGCCCACCGAGCACGCGCTCCCTGGGCAGCAATCTCGCGTTTTTCTTCATCGGTAAGATTTTTAGCTCGGACGCGGCCGCCCTTGCTTTGAGGAGAATCGGATTTAGGCATTACTTCGCTCCATGCTTGCTGCGCCAATCTGTGTAAATATGCTTGCTGACAACTGCAAGCCTAATGACGATAAAACTGCACCCAGATGCTTGCTGACTGGTGTTGCGGGACCAGCGGCGTCCGCGCGGAGCTTCGGTAAGCTTCGCTTCCCCACCCCTTCCTTCGACTCACCTGCCCCCGCGGCGGTATCATTGGCGGTAAGTGATTCGCACCCGCCGCCCAAAGGGCGGCAAGAAGGAAAGTGTCCGCGCCATGACGATCAACCGCCGGCTGACCAAGGATGGCACTGACCCTCTGACAGGGCTGGACTTTGCCGAGCATCTGACCGGCACGGCCGATCCGGACGCGCTGAGCCCTCACGCCATCAAGATCAGCGCACCCGCAGACTGGCCCGAAAGCGCGGTGACGGCGCTGGGCCTGCTCACCGGCGCGGACCTCGCAGATGGTGTCCTGGACGGACGCAAGGCGCTCGAAGACATCGCTGCCGCTCTGGTCATGCTGGCCGGTGTCAAAGAAGACAGTGTCGAGGCGGCAGAAATCGCCGCGAGCCTCGCCGCGCGCGAAGCCTGCCCGACCGTGCATCTCTGGCGCGGTGAGACCGAGGCGGACATACCGCTCGAAACGCTGGCCAGCGGCCCGTTCGAGGCCGGCGCCCTTATCAGCATGATCAATACTGCCGCGATGGCGGGCGCGGCCAGCGATGTCGGCGCGCGTATCGTGCGTGACCGGCTGGAGGCCGTAGCGCTCGCCTGTATCAACTGCGATGGCAGCGAGGGCGAGTGCTTTGATCCGCGCCATAACCGCGCCCTTGCCCGCTCTGTACGCGCAGCGCGCCGCGACGGCGTGCCGGACGCGATGATCGAGCGCGCGATCGCGCGTGCCCGTCAGGGCATCGAAATGATTGAGGATGGCGCGGGCTTTTCACCGGACATGCCGGTCAATCCGGTGATCGCGATCGGCGCAAATCTTCTTGCCGATACCGATCAGGGCGCGCGCGCTTTCCTGCGCGATCTGGCCGCCACCATCTGGACCCATGGCCAGCCTGCGCTGCGCTTTGACGACAATGCCCTGCCTGAACCGGCCATCGTGCTCGACCTGTCTGTGTTCGCTGGTGATGACGCCGCCCTGACGCACGCCGCCAAGCTGTGGGGGCACGTCGCACACAAAGCCGAAGGCAGCCTGTTGCTGGCCGGACTGGGCGCCTGTCTGGCGCTGGAAGGCCTTGCCTATGACAGCGATGAAGGGCGCACCCGCGCTGCGGCTATCGCGGGTCTGGCAAGCAAGGCGAGCGCCGCCCCGGTCATCACCGGGCCTGTGCCTGCCGAAATCAGCGCATACTTGGCGCTCGCCACCCACGGAATCGATCCGGCCGGGACCGCCAGCCATACCGCCGCGGCGCAGGACTTTGCAGCCCGCCTGCTGGCGGGCCTCGATGCGGATACGCGCAAGGCCGCCCTCGCCCACGCCTTTGGCGCGGGCACGCTATCGGGCCTCAACCCGGCCTGGCTGGGTTCATTGAAAGACGCAGGGCTGGGCGACGATGCCCTTACCCGAATCGAAACGATGATCGCGGACGGTGCGCCGGTACGCCACGCTTTCAACCGCTGGACGGTGGGCGAGGAGCTCGCGGCGCGCTGCGGACTGAACCCGGAGCGGCTGGAACAGGCCGGCACAAGGCTTCTCGAAGCCTTTGGCGTTTCCCCGCTGGAGATAGAGGCCGCAGAGCGCTGGGTGCATGGCACCGGCGAGCTGTACACATGTGAAGCCCTTCCGGAGGCGATCCGCGCCGCGCTAGCACCGGCAAGCCCCGAAGCCCGGCTGGCCATGGCCGCGTCTCTGGAGCGCGCTCTGGAGGCTCCTGCAGGGCTGGATCTGGTCCTGCCTGGTCATGCCACGATTGACGATGTTGCCGCCCTGATCCTGTCGGCGGCGCGCAGCGGGTTGAAGTCCTTGCGCATACGGCGCGAAGGCGAGGCGCTCTACGATCTTCTGGCTACAATCGAATTTGACAGCGCCGACCGGGGCGAACGCCCCAGCTTCACCGAAGAGCGCATTGTCGAGCGCGTAGTGGAGCGGCCCGTTGAGCGCGCGGCCAGCCGCCGCAAACTGCCCGACCGGCGCAAGGGCTATATCCAGAAATCCACCGTGGGTGGCCACAAGGTCTATCTGCACACCGGCGAATTTGAAGATGGCGAGCTGGGCGAGATATTCATCGACATGCATAAAGAGGGCGCAGCCTTCCGCTCGCTGATGAACAATTTCGCCATCTCCATTTCCATTGGCCTGCAATACGGCGTGCCGCTGGAAGAATATGTCGATGCCTATGTGTTCACGCGGTTTGAACCGGCAGGTCCGGTTGAGGGCAATGATTCCATCAAGCACGCGACCTCGATACTGGACTATCTCTTCCGCGAGCTGGGCGTGTCCTATCTGGGCCGTGAGGACCTGGCCCAGACCGATGCGCGCAAATCCGATCCGGGCGGCATCGGCAATGGCGTTGCCAGCGAGAAGGTGATCACCGGCGAGGAAGCCTCTCGCCTGATCTCCAAGGGCTTTTCGCGCGGGCAATTGCCCGACAACGTCGTCATGCTGGGCAGTCAGCCGCGTAAATCCAGCCCCGCGCCCGCGACTGGATCAGGGCGCAAGGGCGAAGCCTCGCCCGCCACCCGGCCAGAGCCGGTCTATTCGGGCGAGCCCTGCCCCAAATGCGGACATTTCACACTGGTTGAGGCCGGCGCGGAACTGAACTGCGAAGCTTGCAACTGGTCGGGCCCGCCACCGGAAGCGTGATCGCGGCCCGGCCTTTGCTTCACAACCCTTGAAAGCCCTCAAGGGCCGGTAAAGGATGTGCCGCGATGAAACAGGTTCTGGCCGCTCTGACATTGAGTTTCGCGCTTGGCGCGCCTGCAGTGGCGCAAAACGCGGGCGAGATCGCGCGCGTTCAGTCGGGCCAGTCCTGCACCGGATGCAATCTGTTTCAGGCCGACCTCGCCTACCGCAACCTGCCGGGCGTGGACCTGACAGGCTCGCGGCTGCGCCAGGCCGATCTGTCGCTCTCCACAATGAACAATGCGCACTTTTCGCGCGCGGACCTGTCGATTGCCAATCTGTTCGGTGCCCGCTTTACCGGAGCAAGCTTTGCTGGCGCCAATCTGGAGCGCGCCACGCTTGTGGGGGCCTATTTCGGCGGCGCGGACCTGTCCGGCGCCAACCTGGCCGAGGCCAATATTTCCGGCGCGGAAATGGATGGCGCCCACGGCCTGACGCAAGGCCAGCTTGACCGCGCCTGCGGCGATGCGTCGACGCGCCTGCCTGCGGGCCTGCGCGTCCCATCATGTGCGCCGCTTCGCTAGACAATTCCCATTACTGCAATTTAAGTCGCTCTTGCCTGCGCCGAGGGGTAGGAAAAAGGGCATGAAGATGCGCCTTGTTGTCATTGCTGCGCTTTTTCCGCTGGCGGGACTTGCACCGCCTCACGCGGGCGCATCTGACTTGCGCGAATCCACCCGCATTCTTGGCAGCCACAGCGATCCCGCGCCGGAACGCCGCCTGGTCATTGGCGGGGAGTGTGCCGCGTGCGATTTCAGTGGTTCGAACCTGGCGGGCGCGCATCTCTATCGTGGTGATTTCGCCAATGCCGATTTCAGTGATGCCCAGCTCCTCGGTGCCCGCTTCGCCAATATGCGCCTTGACGGCGCAGACTTTTCGGATGCCTCGATGCGTGAGGTGCGCCTGTCCAACGTGACGATGAGTGGCGTCATACTGGCTGACGCCAACATGACCGATATGCGTGCCCATCAGGCAATGATGCAGGGCGTGGATGCCCAGCATGTCCAGATGAACGGTGCCAGCCTGGTGCAGGTCAGCCTGCAAGGGGCCAATCTGAACGAGTCCGATCTGACGGCGGCGACGATCCGGTCTGCTGACTTGCGTGCCGCCAGCTTTCGCGGGGCGCGTCTTGATAATGTCGTCGTCCAGCACGCCATCATGCATCGCGTCAATTTGAGCGATGCTTCCATGACGGGCATTTTCCTCGACCATGTGGATCTGACAGGCGCAGTTCTCGAGGGCGCGGACCTTACGGATGCGCGCTTCCGCCAGGTCAATCTCACCGGCGCTGATTTAAGCGATGTGACCGGGCTTACGCCTGAAATGCTGGACCAGGCGTGTGGCAATCCCGCAACCACGCTGCCAGACAGCCTGATAATAACTCTGACGCCTTGCGAAGAGGCGATGGCCAACGCCCCGCCGCTCGATGAGCGTGCCTTTATCGCCGAAGCGGAGGCGCGCCGCCTCGCTCAGCTGGAAGCTGCTCAGGAAGCGTTTGCCGATGCGCTGGCCAGCGTGCAGAGCCGCGCCATGGCCGCTGGCGGGCTGGAACGTGAAGCGCTGGACCATGCCCGCGAAGCCTTGCGCGAGGCCGCCCGGATGCAGGCCGAGCTTTCGCGCGCAGCGGCACAGTCAAGCTGGCAGTTCGAGATGCGGCGCTCTGAAGTGGGCGAACCGATGCAATTCTGGTTCGAGGAAGCCCAGACCCGCCCGGCAATTGCGCCTGTCCAGACCGTGCCTCCATCGCGCCCGGTTCCGCCAGAGCAGCCTGACCGGCGGTAATTACCCCTTCTTTGCCTCCGGCAGCACTGTGCGCAGGTGCAATTCGCGCAGTTGGCGGGCTTCCGGGAATGCTGGCGCATTCATCATCAGATCGCGTGCCTGCTGGTCTTTCGGGAACATCACGATCTCGCGCAGGTTTTCCACGCCCGCCAGGAGCATGACGATGCGGTCCACGCCCGGCGCGATACCACCGTGCGGCGGGGCGCCATAGCGGAAGGCATTGAGCATACCGCCGAACGCTTCCTCGACGACTTCCGGGCCATAGCCGGCAAATTCGAAGGCTTTGAGCATCACGTCCGGGCGGTGGTTACGGATGGCGCCCGAAGACAACTCCACGCCATTGCAGACGATGTCGTACTGCCAGGCCTTCAGGCCCAGCAGCGTCTCGTGATCGGATTTGTCGAGCGCCATGAAGGCCTCGGCCTCCATTTGCGGCATGGAGAACGGGTTGTGGGAGAAATCGACTTTCTTCTCGTCCTCGTTCCACTCATACATCGGGAAATCGACGATCCAGCAGAAGCGGAAGACGTTCTTCTCGGTGAGGTCCAGCTCGCGCCCGACAATATCGCGTGCGCGGCCGGCAAAGGCGTACATGTCTTTGGGCTGACCCGCGACGAAGAACACGGCGTCGCCGGATTTGAGGCCAAGCTGGGTGCGGATGGCGTCGGTGCGTTCCTCGCCGATATTCTTGGCGATGGGGCCAGCGCCTTCCAGCTGCCCGCCCTCTTCACGCCAGAATATATAGCCCAGACCCGGCTGGCCTTCCTTTTGCGCCCAGCTATTCATCCGGTCACAGAACGCGCGTGAGCCGCCTGTCGGCGCGGGGATCGCCCACACCTCTACGGACGGGTTCTTCTCGATCATCCCCGCAAACACCTTGAATCCGGACCCGGCAAAATGCTCTGTTACGGACTGCATTTTCAGCGGGTTACGAAGGTCCGGCTTGTCGGAGCCATAGGTGCGGATCGCTTCGGCATAGGGAATGCGCGGAAACACCGCGTCGCTGATCTCGCGGCCGTCGGCAAACTCGCGGAACAGACCGGCGAGTACCGGCTCGATCACGCCGAACACATCTTCCTGATCGACAAAGCTCATTTCCATGTCGAGCTGGTAGAACTCGCCCGGCGCACGGTCGGCGCGCGCATCCTCATCGCGGAAGCACGGGGCAATCTGGAAATAGCGGTCAAAGCCGGAGACCATGATCAGCTGCTTGAATTGCTGCGGGGCCTGCGGCAGGGCGTAGAACTTGCCCGGATGAATGCGCGAGGGGACGAGATAGTCGCGCGCGCCCTCAGGCGAGGAAGCAGTGAGGATCGGTGTCTGATACTCGACGAAATTCTGCTCGATCATGCGGCGGCGGATGGAATCGATAATTTTCGAGCGCAGCACGATGCGCTTGTGCAGGCTCTCGCGGCGCAGATCGATATAGCGGTGCTTCAGGCGCACTTCCTCAGACCAGTCCGGCTCGCCGAACACGGCCAGCGGCAGCTCTTCTGCCTCGGACTGGACGGTCAGCCCCTCCACGCGCAGCTCCACCGCGCCGGTGGGCAAATTCCTGTTCACGGTGTCATCGCTGCGGGCAACCACCTTGCCCGTCAGCGTGATGACGCTCTCCACGCGCAGGCGCTCAAGGCGCGCAAAATGCTCAGAATCCGGCTCCAGCACGCACTGGGTGAGGCCGTAATGATCGCGCAGATCGATGAAGAGCAGGCCGCCATGGTCGCGCTTCCTGTGCACCCAGCCGGAGATGGTGACATCATTGCCCACATGCTCTTTGCGCAGCTCGCCGCAGGTATGGGTGCGCCAGTGGGTCTTGGTAACGGACATGGGTCAGGACTCTTTGAAACTAAGGTGGAAACGGGCCGGGCGGGGTGGAGGAAAACCCGCCCGGAAATCAGGGGCAGAAATCAGGGCGGAAAAGGCCTCGGCGCGCGCGCAATGTCAAGGCGGGCGTGCGGCGGAGGGGCTCCCGGAACTAGCTGCTAACCCGCACGCTAATCGCCAGACTTAAGATTCCCGCGTTCAACAGATGCGCAGTATGCAGCAAAGGCTTCTTCAGCTGCAGGAGATCGTTCGACGCTGAAAAATTTTGCTATTCTAGCTTCTTGAACTTCCGCCAACTGATTTTTCAATTCGCAGTTAAATAAGACAATGTCCGCTGCGGGTGGAGCGAGCTTCTGATCGTTTATTTGGAAACCATCTTCCGGAAGAAGCCGATTAATTTCAGCGTAGGCCTGCGCCACCGAAATTTCACACTTAGAAGATATAGAAATATCATCAACATAAACGCTTATATTAATATCACCTATTGCACTTCTAATAAAATTAGCTGTTTCAGAAAAATAAAACACCAAAGAAGCCAATATCGGAGATTGTACGAATCCGTAAGGTATCGCAAATTCGGGGAGCCCATACGGGTTCTTGACCGCTGACCATTTGGCAAAAAAACGCGGCGAATCCAAACCTATTCGTGCTAGCGCCGACTGTACTCGACGCCTCGACACTGAATAAAAGAAATTAGCAATATCTATTTTAGCAAAAAACAAACCATCGCGGTGACTGTGTATTGCTGCGACATGCCCGCCCCTTCTCAAATGAAATTGAAAATCATCAAATTTGTGGGCTTTTTCGACTTTATACTTGATTTCTTGGCCAATCCGCCGGCCGATTCCCGTAGGAACAAAAATAGGCTTGTTGTTACGTATATAGGAGTATTCGAAATTTCGAATGTGTACTGGCATAGCTGACAACCTTGATCACGAACTCGGCAACCACTTTAAGCAATTCGAAAATCGCCTTCAAAAGCAGCACCTTGTCGCGATCAAGGTTGATGCGTGACTTTTGGGTCATGAGCATCTCCCTAATCAAGCCGCCTAGCAAACCACGGACCCTTTTCAAAGGGGTCGTCAGCCAAGAGTCACATTATGACTCATACACAGTTGCTCTGCTGCGCCTCGCGGCTCTCTGAGCTTCTGCACGCTCTGGTCCGAGGCCTAACGCCAAGCGGACAGAAAATATAGCTGCCCGCCCCCGCTATGCCAACTAGTTTCGAACAACCTCTGGCTTCGGCCCTACCGTAACCCCAACCGCCCCAGCGGCCCTCCCACCAGCCCGCTGACCAGAGCCGCCTGCACAAGCGGTGCGGGCCAGACCTTGGAGACCGGGCCGACCAGGCGGTCGCGCAGGAAGGGGATGACGCGGCTGTCAGACTGGTAGACAGGCGTGAAGAAGGCCGTCAGCACCTGATAGAGCCAGACATGGAAGCGCCGCAGGGCAATCGCACGGGCGATGGCATCGGGAACGTCTGATGCACCGCGAAGCCCCAGCGCCAGCGCATACGCATCGAGCAGGGCCATATTGGCCCCCTGCCCCAGTTGCGGGCTCGCCGAGTGCCAGGCATCGCCGATATGGATCATCCCTGTCTCGCCGGGTTTTTTGAGCGTGCGGTGGGCATAGCGGGCAAAGACGAGCTGGTCCGGGTCCGTGATTTGTGCCAGCAGCGGCTCAACATCGGGCCAGACGGCACGTACATCGCCTTTCCACGCTTCAAGGCCCGCTTCGCGCCACGCCGCCACTCCTGCGCCCTTGATCGACCAGAACAGAGCGGCCTTGGCCTTCGCATCGTGCGGCGCGGTGCCGATGGGCAGCACGCCCGCCATGATGGAGGCGGCGCGGTAGCGCTGCTCCAGCGCATGCGGGTTCAGCTCTGAGCCCTCCGGCCAGTCAAGGCTGGCCCAGAGCGCGCCGTATTCGAGTTCCCGCCCCGCTGGCGGAGCGAGCGGCGTACGTGTGCCCAGCGCGTCCACAATCAGATGAAACGGGCCTTCGCGGCTGCCATCGGCCATCACCAAAGCCCGCTGGCCGTTTGCGCCCAGCTCGCTGCCGGTAATCTCGGCGGACGTACGGACCGGGATGCCCTCGGCCAGTACGGCCTCATAAAGGATGGCAAACAGCGCGGCGCGGTGAATGCCCAGACCTACCGTTAAAGGCTCTCCAAGGGCGCTGTAGCGCACGTCCAGCACCGTTGCGCCGGAGCGCACCGCCTTGCCCAGAAGCCGCTCCACGCGGCTTGCATGGGCCTTTAGCGCCGTGTCGAGCCCCAGCCTTTCCAGCACGGCGAGCCCTGTCGGCTGGATCAAGAGGCCCGAGCCAATCGGGCGCGGTGTCTCGAAGCGCTCACAGAGCCGCACACGGTGGCCATCGCGGTGCAGCAGCAGGGCAGCTGCGAGTCCGGCCGGGCCGCAGCCTGAAATCGCGATGTCTAGTGGCCGCATGTTTACTGCGCGGCTCCGGGCACCCCGTTCTCGAACAGATCAAGCGCGATCAGCGTCATGCCTTCGGCCGCCAGCGTCACGGCACTTTCAGCATCGGGATGATAGAAGGGCGAGTGATTGGCCGGAGGCGTTTCGCCCTCTGCCTGCGCGGCCTCCCAGACGCTCTGCGGCGAGCCGCCAACCCAGAACATGAAGATCGGCACATCGTCATCGGTGCGGCCATAGCGGGCGAAATCCTCGCCGCCGGTTACCGGGGTTCCCGTATCCACCGCATCGCCAAAACGCTCGGTCAGGACGGCGCCGGCACGGTCCGACAGCGCCGGATCATTATAGAGCGCAGGCGTATAGACCTCGTCGATCTCCATCACCGGCATCAGCTCCTCAGGCAGGCCTGCCGCCATCGCCGTGCCGCGCGCAATCCGCTCGATGCCGGACAGCAGACGTTCGCGCACCTCGTCTGTGTAGGAGCGCACGGTGATTTGCAGATGCGCTTCGTCGGAGATGATATTGTGTTTGGTACCCGCATTGAACGCGCCGACCGTCACCACGCCGGTATCAAACGGCGACAGTTCGCGGCTGACCAGTGTTTGCAGGGCCATCACGATCTGTGAGCCGAGCACGACCGGATCACGGCCCAGATGCGGCGATGCCCCGTGTGCGCCAACGCCCCGGATGCGCAGATCGACCGTGTCGACATTGGCCATGGCAAAGCCCGGCACGTAACGTATCTGCCCGGCGGGCACATAACCCCAAGTATGGTGGGAGACTACCGCGTCTGGCGTGGGGAAGCGCTCATAGAGCCCTTCTTCCAGCATGGCATAGGCGCCAAGCCCCACCTCCTCTGCCGGCTGACCGATCAGCACCAGCGTGCCCGACCAGGCATCGCGGTTGTCCGCCATCCAGCGCGCCGCGCCGACCAGCGCCGTCATGTGGGTGTCATGGGCGCAGGCGTGCATGACAGGAAACTCATTGCCCATCCGGTCTTCGTCCATGACGGTGGAGGCATAGTCCAGCCCGGTCTGTTCGCGCATGGGCAGGGCGTCCATGTCCGCGCGCATCAGCACGACCGGCCCTTCCCCGTTTTCCATCACCGCCACCACACCGGTGCGCCCGACATTCTCCGTCACCTCATAACCGGCATCGCGCAGCTCGCTGGCCAGGCGCGCCGCCGTTTCCACCTCCATGAAGGACAGTTCCGGATTGGCATGGAAATGCTCGTAGAGCGGGCGCAGATGCCCATCCCAGTCCGATTGCAGCGCGGCACTCATATCCTCCTGCGCCAGGGCAGGCAGGGTTATCGCGGCAGCAAGAGCGGCGGCAGTGGCGAAGGTGCGCATGGTCAGTATCCCCTTTGTCTTTTCTGCCTGACAGAACAGACCGCCACATGCCTTTGGTCAACCCGCTTGCACCCTGCGCCCTCCCCTTGGCCGGAATCGGCCCGCACGCCATCATGGCGGGTCAAAGCCCACGGGAGGACGCCCTGCGAACGCATATCTTCCATTCCGGCTACTGGGTCATCACGGTGATGATGGGGGTGCTGGTGGTCGCGCCCGCCACGCTGATACCGGGGCGGTGGGCCACGGTGGGCGCGATCTGGCTCTATACCCGCGCCCTGACGGGCTGGATGGCGCTGTGCGGGCTGAAACTGCTGGTGCGGCGGCTGCACGTCCTGCCCGACACCGAACCGGCGGTGCTCGCGTCAAAGCACCAGTCCTGGGGCGACGGGATATGTCTCGTCTCGCGTCATCGCGAGCTGACCTATGTGATCGGCGATCACATGCTCAAATACCCGCTGGTGGGCTGGATATTGCGGCGGCTTGAAGCGGTTGTAGTCGACAATGCGGGCGGCAAGCGCACAGGCGGCGGATTTGATACCGGTCTGGAAGCGCTCAAACGGTCTGGCCGCGATGTGCTCATCTACCCCGAAGGCGGATTGAGCCAGGTCGGCACCAAGAAGCGCTACCGGCTGGGCGTCTACCGGCTGGCCAGAGAGCTGGGGCGGCCCGTCATTCCGGTAGCCACCAATCTGGGCGTCTTCTGGCCGCAGCAGAAATGGGAGTTTCATCCGGGCCTTGCGATTATCGAGCTGCTGGACCCGATCCATCCGGGTGATGACCCCAAAGCCTTCATCGCCGCGCTGGAAGCGGCCATCGAAACGCGCACCGCCGAGCTGGTGAAGGCGGGGTTGAGGGGGCGGCGCTGACAGCCGGTGAGAAATCCGCGCGGTGACAACCGTTACCGCCCTTCCCTCCACCTCTCCCCCGCGCGAAACTCCCCCCATGCGCCCTGAGTCCCTCTTTCCCCTGTTTGCCGACCTGACCAGCCTGCCGGGTGTCGGGCCGAAGCTGGCCGTGCTGCTGGACAAGGCGTTTGGAGGCGCGCGCGTGAAGGACGCGCTCTTCACCCTGCCCACCGGGATTGTGGACCGTTCGCGCCGGGTCAGCGTCGCCGAGTGCGGTATGGGCGGCGCAGCTGGACTGGTGACGCTGGAAGTGACTATCGAGGCGCATGTGCCGCCTGCCAGCCTGAAAACCCCCTACAAGGTGCGCGCCAGCGACGATAGCGGCTTTCTTCATCTGGTCTTCTTCAATGCGCGCAAAGATTATCTGATGCGCACTTTGCCGCCCGGCGAAAGGCGCATCGTATCGGGCAAGGCGGAGCGTTTCGGTTCTGAAATCCAGATCGTCCACCCGGACCTGATCGCTAGGCCCGGCGAGCTGAGCGAAGCGGAGTTGATCCAGCCTGTCTATCCGCTCACAGCTGGCCTGTCGGTCAATGTCGCGCGCAAGGCCGTCAGGGCGGCGCTGGAGCGCGTTCCTGACCTTCCTGAGTGGATCGACCCGGCCATGCAAGAAGCGGCCTCCTGGCCGCTCTGGGCGGATGCTGTGAGGGCTGTCCATGCGCCGCGTTCAGCCGCCGATCTCGAACCGGGCAATTTAGCCCGGACGCGCCTCGCCTTTGACGAGCTGCTGGCTCACCAGCTGGCCCTGAAACTTGCCCGCGCGAGCCGGAAGGCCAGAAAGGGCCGCGAGCTGAAAGGCGCAGGCGACAAGGTCAAAGCCGTGCTCGCTGCTGCGCCCTTTACGCCCACGGGCGCGCAGGCGCGGGCATTTGAGGCGGCAAAGACCGATATGGAGGCCGCCACGCGCATGATGCGCCTCGTCCACGGTGATGTCGGTTCAGGCAAGACCTTCGTGGCGGCCCTGTGTGCCGCCCATGCAGCAGAAGCCGGTGTGCAGACGGCGCTGATGGCCCCGACCGAGATTCTCGCCCGCCAGCACGCCGCCGTGCTGACGCCGCTGCTGGAAGCGGCGGGTATCCGCACCATCACCCTGACCGGGCGTGACAAGGGCCGCGCCCGCGAGGAACTGACTGCCGCAATCTCAAACGGCGAGGCGCATGTCGTGTGCGGCACCCATGCCCTGTTTCAGGACGCGGTCGCCTTTCATGATCTGGGCCTTGTGATCATTGACGAGCAGCACCGCTTTGGCGTCTCCGACCGCAAGCGCCTGACCTCCAAGGGCCAGATGCCCGACACGCTGGTGATGAGCGCAACGCCGATCCCGCGCACGTTGACCCTGGCTGTTTATGGCGATCTTGATGTCTCGCGCCTTGATGAAAAGCCGGCCGGGCGTATCCCGCCCACCACCCGCGTTATTCCTGGCGAGCGTCTGGACGACGTGATTGAAGGGCTTGGCCGCGCGGTGGCCAGGGGCGAGCGCGCCTACTGGGTCTGCCCGCTGGTGGAGGAAAGTGATGTCTCCGACCTCGCGGCGGCAGAGGAGCGCTACCACTTGCTATCCAATAGCCTGCGGGCGCGCGTGGGGCTGCTGCACGGGCGCATGCCAGCCCGGGACAAGGAACGCATTGCGCGCTCCTTTCGCGATGGCGAGATCGATATTCTGGTGGCCACGACCGTGATCGAGGTGGGCGTCGATGCGCCCGACGCGACGATCATGGTGATCGAACATGCCGAGCGGTTTGGCCTCGCCCAGCTGCATCAGCTGCGTGGCCGTGTGGGCCGGGGCGACAAGCCGTCCTCGTGTCTGCTGGTCTATCATGACAAGCTGGGCGAGACCGCTCAGCGGCGCCTTGAAATCATGCGCGAGAGTGATGACGGCTTCTTCATCGCCGAGGAAGACTGGAAGCTTAGAGGTTCAGGTGACCCGCTGGGCCTGCGCCAGTCCGGGCTGCCAGACTATCGCTTTGCGGACCTTGCCGCCCATGCCGGCCTGCTCAGTACCGCCAGCGACTATGCGAAACTTGAGGCTTCGCGCGAAGAACCGCTCAAAGGCCCTCGCGGCGGGGCTCTGCGCACCCTGCTCTACTTGTTTGAACGCGATGAAGGCGTGAAACTGATGCGCTCAGCCTGACCGCTTTCCTATCGTGGCTCGGCCGGTTCCGCGGGCTCCGGTTCGGGCGTCTCGCCGGGCGCATCGCTGTCTGACGCCAGACTTGCCGCTTCCGGTAGCCGGTCAGGCGTGACCAGTCCGAAGGAGATGATCAGCTTGGCAGCTTCCTCGATGGATATGTCCAGCGGGATCGCCTTGGAGCGTGGAACGAACAGAAGGAAGCCGGAGGTCGGATTGGGTGTGGTCGGCACAAACACACCGATCACTTCCTCCTTGCCCTTGCCCACATGCTGACGGATCGCGCCCTTGCCGTGGGAGGCTACAAAGGCCACCGCATAGCTGCCCGGCATCGGATACTCGACCAGCACCACGTCCTTGAAGGCGTTGTTCTGGGCGCCCAGCGCCGTCTCGACGAGCTGCTTGAGCGCGCCGTAGATATTGCGCACCAGCGGCATGGTATTGACGATACGTTCGCCCACCGCCAGCAGGCTGCGTCCGAAGATATTGGCCGCCAGCGCGCCCAGAAGCGTCAGGCCCAGCACCGCAATGATCAGGCCCATGCCCGGCAGGGCGAAGGGCAGGTATGTTTCCGGATTATACCTGTCCGGGATCAGCGGCTTGATGGTGGAGTCAACAAAGTTGATGAAGGTGTAGATAAGAAGCACAGTGACCGTTACGGGCGTGGCCACGATAATTCCGGTCAGAAAGCTGTTTCGAAGCCAGCGCAGCACGTAAATCCATCTCCCGGAATCAAAGGGGGTTACCCGGCCCGGTGCGATGATGGCAAACTTGTAACGCGACTGCCAGCGCCGCTGGCGGTAAAGGACTAGAGCGAGAGACGTTTCAGGCCATGAGCATGCCAGGTCAATCCATTCGCCCGATCACCTGGGTATTGCTGGCAGCCGGCAGCATTTTTCTGGTGCTGATCGCAGCGGCCAGCTGGCTCATGCGCGACCAGATCTATCAGGCGCTTCTTGATCCGGGCATTCCGTTCCAGACCTATGAGCCTCCGCCAGCACCCGACTACACCGATCCGGACAGCTGGGCGGTCAGGCCTGTACTGGCCGCGCTGGGGGACGAGGAGCCTGCCGTCTTTTTCGTTCACCCCACCATGCACCGGGGCGCCAGCAGCTGGAATTCGTCACTGGACCGGCGCAGCCATCGCGAACAGATGCAGCAACTGTATCTGCCGAACTATGCCGGGCCGTTCGCCGGCACGGGCGCTGTCTTTGCCCCGCTTTACCGTCATGCAGCCCTTTATGCCTACATGAATAACCGGGAGGATTCCCGGCAAGCCCGTGCGCTGGCCTATGACGATGTGCGTGCCGCCTTCTCGCAGTTTCTTGCCGACATTGGCGATGAGCGGCCGGTCATTCTTGTCGGCGTAGGTCAAGGCGGCGGTCATCTGACCCGGCTTTTGCTGGATGTGGTCTCGCGCGACGAAAACCTGATCGCGCGGCTCATTGCTGCCTATGTGCTGGAAGCGCCGGTTGCGGCCAGCCTATTTGATGGCCCGCTGCAGTCCATACCTTTATGCGACTCTCGCGAAGCCATTCGCTGCGTCGTCACCTTCATGCCTGTGCGTGAGGATGAAGCGCGCCGTATCGAGGCAATCGTTGACCGCAGCATGACGGTGCTCGGCGATGGGGAGCTGGCGACGACGCGCGGGCTGGAACTGGCTTGCGTCAATCCGCTGCTGTGGGATTTGTCCGGCGGCCGCGCACCGGCGCGCCTGCACCAGGGGGGCGCTGCGGCGGAAGGCCTGGAGCTGGGCGAACGCCCCTCACCGCTGGCCAGTCAGACCGGCGCACAGTGCCGAAACGGGCTGCTCTTCATCGAACAGCCGCGTTCGCGGACCTTACGGCGGCCGTCTCGCCTTGCCGAGATACGCCGGGTACCGCCATTCAATCTGTTTTATGCCGATCTCGAAGCGGATGTGTCGCGGCGTGCGGCGATACTGGCAACCACGCTCGCCGAGGAGCGCCGCTGGGCACCGGAACTGCCTGAAGCTGAAGAAGTTGTCGCGGTACCGGTGCGCCCGATTGACTAGCGTTTGGCGTCCGCTTTCATCTTCTCGACCAGAGCCGTGGTGGAGAAGCCCGGCTGCAAGGGCGCAATGATGATCTCGCCGCCACGCGAGCGGATGAACTCCGCGCCCGGCAGATCGTCCGGCTTGTAATCGGCGCCCTTGACGAGCACGTCAGGTGCAATCGCGCGGATGAGCGCTTCAGGCGTGTCTTCTTCGAAAATGACAACCCGGTCGACGCTTTCCAGCGCCGCAAGCATGGCGGCGCGATGAGCCGCCTCATTTACCGGCCGCCCCTCACCTTTCAGCCGGGTCACTGACGCATCGGAATTCAGGCCGACCACCAGCCGGTCGCAGACCGAGCGGGCATGGCGCAAGGAGGCCAGATGTCCGGGGTGAAGAATGTCAAAACAGCCATTGGTGAAGCCGACCTTCAGCCCGTCACGATGCCATGATGCGACCGTACTGGCAGCCTTGGTCCGTGACAGCACCCGCCAGTCCGCGTCGCCGGAGCCGGGTATTGCGGCGTCGAGCAATTCCTCGGGCGACACAGTGGCCGTACCTGCCTTGCCGACAGCTGTTCCGGCAGCCAGATCTGCCAGTGCCATTGCATCGATGAGCGGCACACCGGCCGCGACGGCCAGCGACAGCGCAGCGAGCGCCGTGTCGCCTGCGCCCGACACGTCAAACACGGATCTCTGCTGCGCGCGATGATGATGAACCGTGCCGGCTTCATGAAGGCTCATGCCCTTTCCGCCACGCGTGACGATCAGGGACGATGTGCCGGGCAGACGGGTTCTCAGTGTGCGAAGTGCGGTTTCCACTTCCAAATCGGAATCGACAGGCAGGCCCGTCTCGTCAGCGAGTTCCTGGGCATTCGGCTTGATCAGGAATGCGCCGTCATAGCGGGTGTAGTCAGCCCCTCTGGGATCAACACAAACCGGCTTTCCGGCGCTTCGCGCGAGCGCAATAATTTCGCGGCACACGGCCGGTGTCAGCATACCGCGTCCATAATCGGACAGGATGACGACATCTGCGTCCGCCATGCCGTTGCGGGCAGCCGCCAGAAGGGCCTTCGCGCTGTCATCGCTGATGGACTTCCCCGGATCACAATCCACGCAGAACATCTGCTGGCCGCCGGACACATAGCGGGTCTTTGTCGGCGTCTTGCGTCCATCTTCGCGCACCAGGGTGCAGCTGTCTGCGCCGCAAGCGGCAAGCTGCTCCTCAACCGACTGGCCATCGGCGTCTCTGCCGACAACGCTGACCGCGCTGGCAGACCCGCCGAGACTGACGATATTGCGCACCAGATTGCCCGCCCCGCCCAGCATCTGAACCCGGCGGGTTTCGGCCAGAACGGGCACCGGCGCTTCGCGCGAGATGCGTTTGACCTCGCCGTAGACGAAGGAATCCAGAAGCACATCGCCGATGACAAGCGCACGCTTGCCGACAATCGCACCGAGCAGGATGGAGGCTTCCTGACGCTGCATGCCGGGCCTAGATCGCCATCACGGGGTTGGCCTTGGCCATGCGGTCGAACTCCAGGAGATCGCGGGCTATCGCCTCGAAATGTTTCAAGGGGATCATGTTGGGCCCATCGGAAGGCGCGTTGTCCGGATCGGGATGCGTTTCCATGAAGACGGCGGCAACGCCTATGGAAACGGCTGCGCGCGCCAGATACGGCACGAACTCGCGCTGTCCGCCTGACGAACCACCTTGCCCGCCGGGCTGCTGGACCGAATGCGTGGCGTCGAAAACGACCGGGCAGCCAATCTGAGCCATGATCGGCAGGGCCCGCATGTCAGAGACCAGCGTGTTGTAGCCAAAGCTCGCGCCACGCTCACAGGCCAGCACATTGCCATTGCCTGCGCTGGTGATCTTGGCGACGACGTTTTTCATGTCCCAGGGCGCCAGGAACTGGCCCTTCTTGACGTTGATCACCTTCCCGGTCTGCGCCGCAGCGATCAGCAAATCAGTCTGACGGCACAAGAAAGCGGGGATTTGCAGTACATCGACGGCCTGCGCCGCGATGGCGCATTGCTCGGCTGTGTGAATATCCGTCAGCACAGGAAGCCCGGTGGTTTCGCGGATTTCCGCGAAGATCGGCAGGGAGTCCTCCAGCCCGAGCCCCCTCTGGGCGTTCGCGCTGGTACGGTTGGCCTTGTCGAAAGACGTCTTGTAGATGATCTGGCAGCCGAGCCGGTCAGCGATTTCCCGGATGGCATGGGACACTTCCAGCCCGTGCTGGCGGCTTTCCAGCTGGCACGGACCGGCGATAAAGGTCAGCGGGCGGGCATTGCCGATCTCAAAGGCGCTATGGGGTCCGCGCGCGAGCGTTACAACAGCGTTGGGAGCAGTCATGGGCGTCGTATCTTTCCTTGCAGGTGCAGCGCGATCCGTTTGGGCTGATCCGCGCCCCGGTTGCGCTCGTAATAACTGACATAGGTATTTTCGTCATCCTTGCACTGCGGCTTGTTTTATCGTGTCCAATTCAGATCAATCTGCGCAACATCCCGTCATCGTATGGTTTCGTCAGGATCTGCGTCTGGCCGACAATCCCGCCCTTCTGGCGGCGGTGAATACCGGTGCACCTATCATTTGCCTTTATGTGCTGGATGATAAGACGCCCCGAAAGTGGCTGCGGGGCGGCGCTTCGCGCTGGTGGCTGCACCACAGCCTGTCTGCATTGGCTCAACAGCTGGAAGCACTGGGCACACAACTGGTGCTGCGCCGGGGTGACGCATTTGACGTGGTCACGGGGCTGGCTGACGAGCTGGGGGCGCGCACGGTCTTCTGGAACCGGTGCTATGAGCCATTCACCATAGCGCGCGATTCCCGGATCAAGGCGCATCTCAGGGACCGGGGCTGTGCGGTAGAGACCTTCAACGGCTCCCTGCTGGTCGAGCCATGGAATCTGACGACCAAGGATGGCAGACCCTATCGGGTATATTCACCGTATTTCCGCGCACTGGCCCCCCATTGTGACGACATCGCCCCCCTGCCTAGACCGTCCTTGATAGCTGATGGCTCCAAGGGCGTGCACAGCGATGCATTATCGCTCTGGGGGTTGCTGCCCTCATCGCCCGACTGGGCCACGGGGTTCGGTCCTGTCTGGACACCCGGAGAAGCGGGAGCGTGGCAACGTCTTGAGCGGTTCTGCGAGGAAGCCGCTAAAGACTATTCCGATACCCGAAACCTGCCCGGTGTGGAGGGAACCTCCCGCCTGTCACCGCACTTGCACTTCGGCGAAATTTCGCCGCGCCAGATCTGGCATTACGCCGTCCGGCACGTTCCGGCCGGACAGGGCAGGGAGACCTTCCTGAAGGAGATTGGCTGGCGGGAGTTTTCGTACAACCTGCTATACCATTTCGATGATTTGCCTGATTCCAATTACCAACAAAAATTCAATGGCTTTCCCTGGCATTTTGAGGAATCGGTTTTCAAGCGCTGGACCAGGGGCCAGACCGGCTATCCGATTGTCGACGCCGGCATGCGCCAGCTCTGGCAGACCGGCTGGATGCACAACAGGGTACGGATGATTGTAGCGTCCTTCCTCACCAAGCATCTGCTGATCGACTGGCGCCGGGGCGAGGAATGGTTCTGGGACACCTTGGTTGACGCGGACCTGGCCAATAACGCTGCGAGCTGGCAATGGGTGGCGGGATCGGGGGCGGACGCGGCCCCGTACTTCCGGATTTTCAACCCGGTCACCCAGGGCGAAAAGTTCGATGGTTCAGGTGCCTATGTGCGCGAATGGGTGCCAGAGCTCAAAAATGTTCCCGACAAGTTCATACACGCGCCGTGGGCTGCGCCGGCCGGGATACTCTCCCAGGCAGGCGTGACGCTGGGTGAGGACTATCCCCGCCCGATCATTGACCACAGCAAGGCGCGCGAGCGGGCGCTGGCCGCTTTCTCCAGCCTCAAGGATGCAGCATGAGTTCGATCGACCCGATTTTGAAGCGCCCGTCGCGTATCGCCGTCATCGGTGCCGGTGTAGCGGGGCTGGGTGCCGCGTGGGCGCTGCGCGGGCTGCATCAGGTTATCCTTTACGAGAAGGATTCGCGCCTCGGTGGCCACGCCAATACCGCCCACATTGACCATGCCGGCCGTGAAACGGCGGTTGATACCGGCTTCATCGTTTTCAATCGGCTGAACTACCCCAATCTGACGGCCCTGTTTGCGCATCTGGGCATTGCCACACACCGCACCGATATGAGTTTCGGCTTTAGTCTCGATGGCGCGTGCGAGTGGTCTTCAAACGGTCTGGGCGGGCTGTTCGCCCAGCCGTCCAACCTTTTGCGTCCGTCCTTTGTGGGCATGCTTCGCGATGTGTTGCGCTTCAACGCCGCTGCCGCCGCCGACCTTGAGGCGGGCATCCTCAATGGCTTGTCCCTGGGCCAGTATCTCGAACTCAATGCCTATGGCGCGGCCTTCCGCGATCACTACCTGTTGCCCATGGGCGCGGCGATATGGTCGGCCAGCGAGAGCGGGATGGCCGCCTACCCGGCCGAGGCGTTCGTGCGCTTCTTCAAGAACCACCGGCTGATCAATGCCAGCCGTCCAAAGTGGGAAACGGTCGTTGGCGGCAGCCAGACCTATGTGAATGCGCTTTGGCGTGACATGGAAGCCTCTGGCGTGGAACGCCGGCATGGAGCGGTGAGCGTCACCCGCCTGCGCACTGGCGGCGTGCGCATTGTCGATGCCCACGGCCATGCCGACACCTTCGATGAAGTGGTTCTGGCCTGCCACTCCAACGAGGCGCTGGCATTGCTCAGAGACGCCGACACCGATGAACGCGAACTGCTGGGCGCGATCCCCTATAGCGGCAATAGCGCGGTCCTTCACCGCGACACCAGCTTCCTGCCGAGACGCAAGGGCGCGCAAGCCGCCTGGTGCTATATGCGCGATGCCAGCACCGGCGATGCGGCCGTCACCTATGACATGAACCGCTTGCAGCACATTGATCCGGCGGAGCCTTTGCTGGTTACGCTGAACCCCAAGCGCGAGCCGGATCCCGCCAAGGTGCTCGGCCGTTACAGCTATGACCATCCGCAATTCACGCCGGCAGGTCTGGCGGCGCAGCGCATTTTCAACCGTGTTCAGGGCGTGCGTCACACCTGGTTTGCCGGCGCGTGGCTGGGCTACGGGTTTCATGAGGATGGCTTGCGCTCCGGCCTGCGCGTGGCGCTTCGGCTGGGCGGTGCCATTCCGTGGCAATTCGCGGATGGAGACGTGACCGGCGGCGACTGGGGTGCGCGGCGCCTTGACATGGACCACCGGTCCCGGGCTTTGCTGTCGGAGTGATGGCCCCGCCACCTGCCCAGCTCTATCTCGGCCATACTGTGCATGAGCGCAGCCAGCCCTTTTTGCACCGGTTCCGCTATTCGATCGCGATGATTATGATCGATCTGGACCGGCTGAGTGCGGCCGGCAAGCAGTCACGCCTGTTCTCGGTCGGCCGGTTCAACCTGTTCAGTTTCCGCGAGCGCGATCACGGCCCGCGCGATGGTTCATCGCTTAAAGACTGGGTGCTTTCGCGGCTTGCCGAGGCGGGCGTGACCACGCCGGTATCGAAAGTGCGACTGCTCTGTTCACCGCGTGTTCTGGGCTATGTGTTCAATCCGATAAGCCTGTATCTGGCCGAAAGCAGGGACGGTGAAACCGTCGCCATCATCTACCAGGTCCATAATACTTTTGGTGACGCGCACGCCTATATCGCCCCGCTGGACAGTGGGTTTCCCGCTCGCCACAGCGCAGACAAGCGTTTCCATGTATCGCCCTTCTTCCCGGTGTCCGGACGCTATGACTTCGTCTTGCGTGCCGATGAGGACCAGCTCTCGCTGGTGATCAACAAGGTGGAGGAAGGTGGCAAGGACTTCCTGGCCACGATGCAGATGCACGCGCGTCCCCTTACATCACCTTCCCTAGTCAAGCTGTTCATCGCGCAGCCCTTCTCGACCGTGAAGACCATCGCGGCCATCCACTGGGAGGCCTTGCGCCTGCTCTTTAAAGGCTCGCGTTATCACCGCCGCCCTGCTCCGCCGGTTGATGACACGATTATTGATCGTTCGACGCATCCAATCGGCAAGCTTGGACGTAAACCTGAATAACATTAGTATTGATCTGGCTGTCAGCCGGAAGGATGTCCGTCATGACCGATGCAGCACTCCCCAGTTTTACCGCCTCGCGTCCGCTTCAGGCGTGCCGCGACACCATTGCCCGCCTGCAGGGCGTGCCGCGCCTGTTCAAGGCCGGTCTGACCCTGCTCCTGAAGTTTGGAACCGGTTCGCTGACAGTTGTTCTCCCCGACGGCCGCTCCTTGCGCTTTCAGGGCAACCAGCCCGGCGCTGACGCCGTGATGGAGGTGCGTGACTATGCCATGGTCCGCCGTGTGTTCGCGGGCGGTGATGTTGGCTTCGCCGAATCCTATATGGCAGGCCAGTGGGACACGCCGAACCTTGCCAAGGTGCTCGAGGTTTTCTCGGCAAACCTCGACAGAATAAACAATATCGAGAAAGGCGGCCCCCTGACGCGCATGGCGCACTGGGTCTGGCACCGCCTGCGGGCGAACACCAAGGCGCAGGCCCGCAAGAATATCGAGGCGCACTACGATCTGGGCAATGATTTCTACGAGCTCTGGCTCGATCCCACCATGACCTATTCGTCGGCCCGCTTTGCGTCGCCCGAAGCCGGACTGGAAGCGGCGCAGACCGAGAAATACGCCAGCCTGGCCCGTCTTATCGGTCTGAAACCGGGCATGCATGTTCTGGAAATCGGCTGCGGCTGGGGCGGGTTTGCCGAATATGCCGCGGGCAAGGTTGGCGCGCAGGTGACCTGTCTCACCCTGTCGCCCGCCCAGCGCGACTACGCCCTGGAACGCATGGAGCGTGCCGGCCTGTCTGACAAGGTCGAGATCAAGCTGCAGGATTATCGCGACGAGACTGGCAGCTATGACGCCGTTGCCTCTATCGAGATGTTCGAGGCGGTCGGCGAGGAATACTGGCCGTCCTATTTCGCCAAGGTGCGTGAGTGCCTGAAACCTGGCGGCAAGGCAGGGCTGCAGATCATCACGATCCGCGATGATCTGTTTGACAGCTATCGCAAGCGCGCCGACTTCATCCAGCGCTACATTTTCCCCGGCGGCATTCTTCCCAGCGTGGAGCGCTTGCAGGGCGCGTTCAGCAAGGCGGAGTTGTCGCCGGTGACAGCAGAGATGTTCGGCATCGACTACGCCGATACCCTGGCCCGCTGGATGGAGCGCTTTCAGGAGGCCTGGCCCCAGATTGAGCCGATGGGCTTCGATCTGCGCTTCCGGCGCATGTGGGAGTTTTACCTCGCCTATTGCGAGGCCGGTTTCCGCACCGGCCGCATTGATGTCGGCCAGTTTGTGGTGGAACGCGGATAGGCCGGTCTAGACCGGCTTGTCCCAGCCGGTCTGCTTCCTCACCAGTCCCAGCGACCAGCCATAAGGCAGCGCGTAGATCGCCTTGAGGGCCCAGGTGAAGCGGCGCGGAAAGGTGATCTCGAACCGCTTTGATTTGAGCCCTACGGCGATCCGTTTAGCGGCCTCGGCCGCGCTGATCATGAACGGTTTGGGGAAGGCGTTATCGTCCTGCGCGGGTGTTTCCACAAAGCCGGGCGTGATCACCTGACACAGCACGCCAAAGCGATGCAGTTCGATACGCAGGCACGCGGCCATGTTCACCAGAGCCGCCTTGCTGGCCCCATAGGCTGATGAGGTTGGCATCCCGCCAAAGGACGTTGCCGAGGACACAATGGCGATCTGGCCGGAGCGCCGCTCGCTCATGCGAGGCGTCAGCGCACACAGGCACGCAGCAGTACCTGACAGGTTTACGTCAAACGTCTTCCTGTAGTCATCAAAAGACGGCTTTTCGGCGTTTATCGGAAGATAGATGCCTGCGTTGAGCACTGCCAGTACTATGGTGCCGTATTCTGCCTCAATCTCGCGGACTGCGGTCTGGACCCCTTCGGAATCTACCAGATCCACGGCCTTGGCCAGAATGCGGCCCTTGCCGGTATGGCTTTTGGCTATCGCCTCGAGTTTGTCTGCGCTTCGCGCGGAAATGACCACGGTCCAGCCGTGCCCGGCCAGTCGTCTGGCCAGCGCTTCGCCTATGCCGGAACTGCCTCCGGTAATCCAGGCGATCCCATCGGCCGGTTTCATCGCGCGCGGGGTCATGATGCCTTCTTTCTGGTTTCGGTTATGCCGATTGCTTCAAAGAACCGATCCGCATCATCACGGATCTCGTTGCGCCGTTCGTCGCCGAAGCGCTTGAGGTTGGACAGGATAGGTCCGAGCCGGCGATTGCCCTTCAGCCGCTCTTCATTCTCCATCATGAAATTCCAGTATAGATAATTGAACGGACAAGCCTGTTCTCCGGTCTTTGCCTTCACATCATACCGGCAATCACCGCAGTGATCGCTCATCCGGTTTATATAGGCGCCGCTGGCCGCATAGGGCTTGGTTGCCATGATGCCGCCATCGGCATAGAGCGCCATGCCGTGCGTATTGGGCGCTTCCACCCATTCATACGCGTCGGCATAGACCGCCAGATACCATTCATTGACGGCCTTCGGGTCTATGCCGGCCAGCAGAGCGAAATTCCCCGTGACCATCAGGCGCTGGATATGGTGCGCGTAGGCATGTTTGCGTGTGGTCGTGACCACATCTGCGATGCACGCCATTGCCGTATCGGCTGACCAGTAAAACTCCGGCAGGGGACGCCGGGCGTTGAGCGCATTGCGCTCCAGGTATTCCGGCATGAAAAGCCAGTAGATGCCCCGTACATATTCGCGCCAGCCGAGAATCTGCCGGATGAAACCTTCAACGGCGTTCAATGGAGCCTTCCCGCTAAGCCAGGCGGCCTCGGCCTTCTTGCATACCTCCATGGGATCAAGCAGGCCGCAGTTCAGGTATAGCGACAGGACCGAGTGAAAGAGGAAAGCCTCGCCGTGTTTCAGCGCGTCCTGATAATCACCAAAATCCGGCAGGGCGTGCGCGATGAACCAGTCCAGCTGATCCAGCGCGTCCTTGCGCGTCACGGCATAGCCAAAGGGCTCGATATCGCCGAAGCCATCCGGGAAGTGATTTTCAACCAGCGTCATGACTTCCCGCGTGACGGGGTCAGGTTCAATCCATGAGCGTTCCGGGATGCGGACGCCCGCAGGCAGTGCCTTGCGGTTCTCGGCGTCAAAATTCCACTGCCCGCCTTCAGGCTCATCTCCATCCATCAGCAGGCCTGTTTCGCGGCGCATCTCGCGGTAGAAATACTCCATGGTCAGGCGCTGCTTGCCTTTGGCCCACCGGGCAAAGCGGTCGTGCGTGCAGATGAAGCGGTCGTCGCGGCGCATCTCGACCGGCACGTCAAACCTGTCCGGCCAGCCCCGCATCAAATTCATCAGGCGGTACTCGCCCGGCTCGGTCTGGATAATGCGCGTGACGCCCTCACACGCATTCAGGGCCCGGTCCACCTCGCCTTCCAGGCTGTGGGTATTGCCGTCATCGTCCAGCGCTACATAGCGCACATTCAGTCCTTCGCTGCGCAGCGCATCGGCGAAATGGCGCATGGCAGAGAACACGAAGGCAATCTTCTTGCGGTGATGGGGAACATAGCTGGCTTCGGCATTGACCTCGGCCAGCAGGATCAGATCGCCGGCCTGGACACCGTCCAGAGCGCTGATATTACGCGACAGCTGGTCGCCCAGAACAAGCCGCAAGGCTGACATCAGGCAGAGGCCGGATTTGCCTGGCGGACATAACGGATGCTCTGGTCGCGGGCCTCGAACGCACACCCCGCCCAATAGCCGTTCTCATCGTACCAGAGATCGACGGTCAATGTACCTTCAAGGCGGATACGGCGCGCCTGAATCGTGCCGCCATCGGCCTCGATTTCTTCCATGCCCATATCGGTAATGCGCACATCCATGGAGTCGCCATGCTCGGTATTGAGGATCTCGCTGAGAGTCTCCTCATAGCCGCGCCAGTGGGAGGACGGGATGATGTCGCGGGGCAGTTCCTCGGTGTGGGTCTCGCCTTCAGGCAGCACACCCTCGCCGACGATGCCGCTCCCGTTAAGGGCCGCTTCCACAGGAAAGCGTTCGCCGTCTTTCAAGGTTTCGCCTTCCAGCGAAACAAGCTCGCCATCACGCCACACCTCGACGGAATCATGCTCGTAGCGGAACACCGTGACCGGGCCGATACCGGCGCGCAGCCGGACGGAAATTTCGGCCAGCAGATCATCGCCTTCGCGCGAGAAGCGGACTTCATGCGTCCCAAACTCTGAATCGCCCCGATAAACATCAAACCGGATGGTTTCGCCGCCTCGGGGGTCAGCGGGGATGGAGGCAATGGCAGGCGTGGCCAGAACAGCGATGGCGAGGGTAGCGGCGAGGAAAACCGTATTTTTCATCTGGAAGCCTCCGGGCGGGATGAATTCTTATCAATGGTGGCGGCGGACGGGCCGTGTCAGACGGTCAATGAAGCCGTAAAGCGGGTTCACCGGCCTCCACTTGCCCAGGCTCACCGTCAGACAAATGCATGGTGTATCTCCCTGCACGGCGGGACGGTGTTGCAAGCCGGGCTCGGCGCGGCACATATCCCCTGCCCCGTACAACGCATGACCGTCGTGAAAGGCTCCCGTCAGCACGAGGGTCAATTCCTCACCGCCGTGATCGTGCCTTGGGATGCCGCCTCCCGGCATGAGCCGGACCAGATTAACTTCGGCGTCATCGCCGCTCAGGGCCGTCAGTGTGCATTCACGCATCCCGCCTGGCCGGCGCGGCCATGTTGCAGGATTTTTGCGCCTGGGATCGAGATAGGGAGACAGCGCGCTCGGCAATCCCGTCTGTGGATCGATAGCGTCGGGCGCGGGCGCAAGGTCTGGGATTTCTGCGCGCGACAGCACCAGATCCAGCGCCTGCTCTGACAGCGGCGCAGGCGGCAGACTGGCCAGAATGCCGCCAAAGCCTGCTTCTGCGGCCTGAATGATTGAAGCCGCCTGTTCATTCAAGGCGGCCTGACATGCGGTCAGAACCTGCATGGCGCGCGGACCAGCTCCGGCCGCATGATCAAGCAGATACCCGTCATCAAGACTGGCCACGTAGAACTACTCCCTGCAATGTTGCGGTTATCTCTACGCGCGCGGCGCTTGACCGGATCAGTCAACGCGCTAGCCAGACAAGGTGATGATACAAAAGGATGACCCTCATGTCCGACTACCGCCCTGCCCGTTCCGTCATTGATCTGATCGGCAACACCCCGCTGGTCCGGCTAAATGCTGCCAGCGATGCGACGGGTTGCGAAATTCTTGGCAAGGCGGAGTTTCTCAATCCCGGCGGCTCCATCAAGGACCGCGCCGCTCTGGGCATTGTGCGTTCGGCGGAAAAAAGCGGAGCCTTGAAGCCGGGCGGCACGATTGTCGAAGGCACCGCTGGCAATACGGGTATCGGCCTGGCGATGGTTGCCTCGGCGCTCGGCTACCGGACGGTCATCGTGTTTCCGCGCACCCAGTCGAAGGAAAAGCGAGATGCCATCCTGCTGGCCGGCGCCGAGCTGATTGAGGTCGACGCCGTCCCTTATGCCAACCCCAACCATTATGCCCGCTATTCAGGTCAGCTCGCCGAAGAGCTGAACGCCTGCGAGCCAAACGGCGCGATCTGGGCGAACCAGTTTGACAATACTGCCAACCGGCAGGCCCATTTCGACACCACGGGCCCGGAAATCTGGCACCAGACAGGCGGCAAGATCGACGGATTCGTCGCGGCCGTCGGCTCGGGCGGCACGCTGGCGGGCGTTGGCATGTATCTGAAATCAAAAAGCGACGCTGTTCAGATAGGCCTTGCCGACCCGGGCGGGGCGGCGCTCTACGGTTATTACGCCCACGGCGAGCTGAAAGCCGAAGGCAATTCGATCACCGAAGGCATTGGCCAGAGCCGCATCACAGCCAACCTTGAAGGTGCACCGGTCGATCACGCCTTCCGCATCCCTGATGAAGAAGCGCTGGAAATCCTCTATGCGCTCATCACCGACGAAGGACTGTGCCTTGGCGGGTCGGCGGGCATCAATATCGCTGGAGCGATTCGCCTCGCGCGCAAGCTGGGGCCGGGCAACACCATCGTGACCATTCTGTGCGATCACGGCGCGCGCTATCAGTCCAAGCTCTACAATCCGCAATTCCTGAAGGAGAAAGGGCTGCCCGTGCCGCCCTGGGTAAAGGGCTAGCGGAAGGGAGGCGCATACATCAGGCCTCCTTCATTCCATTGCGCGTTGATACCGCGTCTTAAGCTTAGTCCCGAGCTGACGCCAAGATTGCGTTCAAACATCTCGCCGTAATTGCCGCCCGCCTCGATGGCGCGCAGGGCAAATTGCGCATCGAGGAACAGGCCTTCGGCCAGCGCCCCTTCCGCGCCCAGCAACCGGCGCACTTCAGCGCTGGTACTTGTTTCGGCCAGTTCCGAGGCATTGGCGCCGGTGACGCCATACTCTTCCGCTGCGACCACGGCGTGGAGCACCCAGCGCACCGCATCGGCAAATTTCTCGTCACGCGACGCGACGACAGCGCTCAAGGGCTCCTTGGAGATGACATCGGGCAGGATGACGTGCAATTCGGGCTCTTCGAGCGTCATGCGCATTCCGGCAAGCCCTGACAGGTCGTTACTGAGGGCATCACACTCGCCCCGGTCATAGGCGTTGATCCCGTCGCGCACCGTATCCACCTCGACCAGCTGGAAAGTCAGTTCATGCGTGGCAGCATAGTCGGCGAGATTGAGCGCCGTTGTCGTATCGCGCATCACGCAGATGCGCGCGCCGTCAAGCTCGCGCGCGCTGGTAATCGCCAGATCGCGGGGCACCAGAAACCCCTGCCCGTCATAATAATAGACGCCGGCAAAGGTGAAGCGTTCGATGGCGTCGCGCGAGAGGGTCCAGGTCGTGTTGCGAAGCAGAATGTCCACCTCGCCTTCGCCCAGCGCGTCAAGGCGCGCCTGTGTCGTCAGCGGAACCAGATCGACGCGGTCTGCATCGCCCAGAAACGCTGCTGCATAGGCGCGGCACAGATCCACCTCGAAGCCCGACCAGTTGCCCTCCTCGTCCTGCCGGGCAAAGCCTTGCAGACCCGTGTCCACGCCGCATCGCAGCGTCCCGCGTTCGCGCAGCTCATACATCTGCGTGCCCAGCTCGGCCGTCTGGCTCTGTGATACGGTGAAACCGAGCGCAAACGCGGTTGCTGCCCGCGCGAGGCGGCGCGGCAGGAGAAAGTCGAAGAAAGCTATTGGCGTCATGGTGCGGTCCGCCCTAAAGGCTGACAGAATATTGGTTTAGCGAAGAGGAGCCTCGGCGTCGACATGAAACGCGATACGCGCATCATCCATTCCGGGCGCAGCGATGAGGGTGACGGTCTCGTCAATCCGGCTATCAAGCGCGCGTCCACGGTTCTGGCTCCTTCCACGTCAGAGCTTTATGAACCCACAGGTACGCGGCGTCACTATGGCCGCGGCGGCGTCGCCCCGAATGGAGAACTGCGTGCCGCGATTCGCGGCATTTACGGCGCAGACCACTGCGCGTTGGCACCATCGGGCCTCGCGTCCGTCGTTCTGGCGATCCGCACAGCGATCAAGGGACCGGGCGAAGCGTTGATCAGTGACGGTGTGTATGGTCCCGTGCGCCGGTTCTGCGACGAGGAATTACCGCGCCTTGGCGTAACGCCTGTATATTACGATCCGCAAATCGGGTCCGGCATCGCCTTACTTATTACATCAAGTACGGCTCTTATTGCACTGGAATCGCCCAGCTCTCTGACGTTTGAGCTGCAGGACGTGCCCGCCATCGCGCAGGCCGCCCGGAATGCCGGCGTGCCGACCGTCATTGATGACACGTGGACCGCAGGCCTGCTGATGAACCCGCTCGAGATGGGCATTGATTATGCGGCGCAGGCACTGACCAAATATGTCGGCGGGCATTCTGATTTTCTGATGGGCTCGGTCGCGGCACGCGGCGAAGCGGCCAAAAAGCTGGCAGACCGGGAAAAGCTCTACGGCCTGCATGTATCTCCCGACGACGCCTTCCTCGCGCTCAGGGGGCTGCGCACCCTGCCCTTGCGGCTGGAACGGGCCGAGGCCGCGTCACTGGAGATTGCCCGGCGGCTGGAGGCGCACCCGAAAATCGCCCGCGTCTTGCACCCGGCTTTGCCCTCACACCCTGATCACGCGCTGTACAAGCGCGATTTTTCCGGTGCGGCGGGCTGCTTCTCTTTTGTGCTCAACGGCATTGGTGCGCGTGAGGGAGAAGCGGTGGTGGACCTGCTCAACCTCTTCGGTATCGGGTTTTCCTGGGGCGGATATGAAAGCCTGGCCCTGGCCTGCGATCGTCAGATCAGGCGCACTGCCACCCCGTGGAAGGCCGAAGGCGCGCTTCTTCGCCTGTCTATCGGGCTTGAGGATGTCGAAGACCTGTGGGCCGATCTGGAGCAGGCGCTGGATCAGGTCTGACAGTAAAGGAAAAATGGTCGGAGCGGCGGGATTCGAACCCACGACCCCTTGTCCCCCAGACAAGTGCGCTACCGGGCTGCGCTACGCTCCGACTCATTTATGCACCTTCGCAAGGGGGGTAGAGCGAAGGAGCGGTCTTATAGGCTGGCGATTACGCCATTGGCAACACGGGTTTCCAGCCAGAACTAGCTGCGAGCAGCCAGGGCCTTGTCGAGCCGCGCCTTGGCCTGCTCCACGCGCGACAGGGCCGATTTGAGGGCGTTGATCGAGTCTGCTTTCATCGCGGCGGGCACCGATGCTGCCGAACTCTCCGTTGCGGTGTTAGCGGCGGATGCAGGTACCGGTGCAGCGAGCTCGCCACCATCAGCCAGAGCGGCGACAGCGGCCACGCCGTTATCGCGCAGATATTTCTGCGCTCCCTTGATGGTGTGGCCTTCAGCATAGAGAAGACGGCGCAGCCCCTTGAGGAGGGCAATATCTTGCGGGCGGTACAGCCTGCGGCCGTTCTTGTGCTTTACCGGCTTGAGCTGGGCGAATTTCGTTTCCCAGAAACGCAGCACATGCGCGGGCAGATCTACCTCGGCGGCGGCTTCCGAGATCGTGCGATAGGCTTCGGCCGATTTTGCCACGAAATTGTGTCCTACTTCGACAGGGCGTTGTCGATCCGCTCCTTGAGAACCTGCGACGGCTTGAACACCAGCACACGGCGGGGATCAATCGGCACTTCCTCACCCGTTTTCGGGTTGCGCCCTACCCGGCCATTTTTCTCACGAAGCTGGAAAGAGCCGAAGGAAGAGAGCTTGACCGTCTCTCCCTTGACCAGCGTGTCAGACACCATGTCGAGCACAGCCTCAACCAGTTGCGCCGATTCCTGCCTGGAAACACCGATATCACGATGGATCGCATCAGCCAGATCCGCGCGGGTAAGTGTCTTGCCCGTCATTGCAAACTCCCCGGTTTTAAATTCGATAATGGACGTTATGCCCTAGCAGGCGCAGCGGTCAATGTTAACCATACGTTCACGGTCAATATCTTGCTAAAGCGGCGCCCCATGTGAACCCGCCGCCCAGCGCTTCCATCAGCACCAGATCGCCGCGCTTGATGCGTCCGTCCTTGACGGCTGTGTCGAACGCCAAAGGGATAGACGCGGCCGAGGTGTTGCCGTGCTGACCGACTGTGGAAATGACCTTCTCCACGGGAATTGAGAGCCGTTTGGCGACGCCTTCCAGAATCCGCTGATTTGCCTGATGCGGCACGAACCAGTCGATATCGCTGATCGCGATGCCGGCCAGTTCTGACAGCTCCTCCATGGAACCGGCGATCTTGCCGACGGCGTGGCGGAAAACCTGATTGCCCTGCATGCGCAGATGGCCGACGGTTTTTGTGCGTGATGGCCCGCCATCGACATACAGAAGGTCGCAGAACTGTCCGTCAGAGCGCAAATGGGTCTTGATCAGCCCCTCGCCCTCATTGGCTGCAGACAGCACCATCGCCCCTGCCCCGTCGCCGAAGAGCACACAGGTCGTCCGGTCGGTCCAGTCGAGGATGCGCGAGAAAGTCTCTGCGCCGATAACCAGCGCGTTGGTGGCCTGACCGGCCTTGATGAAATTGTCGGCGGTTGCCAGCGCATACAGAAAGCCCGAGCACACGGCCTGGATGTCGAAGGCCGCCCCGTGGCGGATACCTAGCTTCTCCTGAACCATCGTGGCGGTTGCCGGGAATGTCAGATCAGGAGTCGCCGTTGCCAGAACGATCAGGTCTATCTCGCTGGCGTCCATCTGTGCGTGGGCGAGCGCCGCGCGGGAGGCGTGGGTGGCGAGATCGGACGTGAACTCACCGTCCGCTGCGATATAACGCTGGCTAATGCCGGTGCGTTCGCGGATCCACTCATCGCTGGTTTCGATAAAGCTCGACATCTCGGCATTGAGCATCACGCGCTCGGGCAAATAGGTGCCTATGCCGGCGATACGTGATCGGATGGCGGTCAAGCGGTCACCTCCTGACCTTGCGTGGCTGTAGCTGCAAGTTCGCGCTCCTGAGCGGCTTCGAGCAAGGCGAGGTTCTGCTCGATCTCGTTCAGGAAGGCGCTGTCGGCCAACTCCAGAGCGATACGCAGTGCCGTGGCGAAACCTGCAGCATTTGTTCCGCCATGGCTTTTGACGACCACACCATTGAGGCCCAGAAACACACCTCCGTTGACGTTGTTGGGGTCCATCTTGGCGCGCAACTGATCCAGCGCGCCGAGCTGCAACAGGACCGCAGCCAGTCTTGCAATGACTGAGCTGGTGAGCGCTTCGCGCACCCAACCTGCCACCAGGCGCGCGGTGCCCTCGGCCGTTTTCAGCGCGATATTGCCGGTGAACCCGTCGGTCACAACCACGTCAGTCGTACCGACCGAAATATCATTGCCTTCGACATAACCGCGATAGTCCATGTCCAGCCCGGCGGCACGCAGCAAGGCATCGGCGTCCCGCACGATGTCATTACCTTTCAGCTCTTCCTGGCCGACATTGAGCATACCTACCGTAGGGCGCTTGTTGCGATGCACGGCCCGGTGAAAAGCCTCACCCATGATGGCAAATTCGACCAGCTGGGCGGGTGTGCACTGAACATTTGCGCCCACATCGAGAACCGTACAGAAGCCTTTCGGCACCGGCCAGCTGGCGGCAATGGCCGGGCGGTGAACGCCAGCCTTCATGCGCAGGCACACTTTTGAGATGGCCATCAGGGCGCCGGTATTGCCTGCAGAGACAGCCACCTGGGCCTTGCCATCACGTATGGCGTGGACTGCATTCCACATGGATGAGCCGCGCGAGCGCCGCACCGCGTCGGACGGTTTGGCGGACATGTCGACTTCACTATCGGTATGAAATATCTCGCTGACCGCGACCAGATCGGGGTGCGCATTGATCAGGGGACGCAGCCGTGCCTCGTCGCCATGAAACAGCAGGCGCACCTTCCGGCGGCGGCCTTTGAGAAATGCTGCCGCGCCGTCAACGACGATGCCGGGTGCGTGATCGCCACCCATGGCATCCAGGGAAAGTACCAGCTCTGAGTTCATAAAGGGGTCCGGAAACGTAGATCCTGTCCCGCTCCGGTGCCATATCGGCCCCAGCCCGAAGCGAAGGCCCGCAACTTACCGATTGACCGGCCCGATGCAACATCGCCGCACGGCTGGGAATAATCCGGTCAGGCGGCAGACGCCGATCCCAGCTCACCTGCCAGCAGCGCTTCAGCGGGAATGGAGCGGATATGGCGGTCCGCATCAAGGGCATACCGGGCAAGGTCGCCGGCCACCGCTTCGTGCATGGAGCTGTTATCGAAAAGATTGCGCCAGAGCACGTCTTTCAGGGCGTCTGCGTCATTGGCCTTGAGCGCCGCATCATAGGCAGACGCCCGGCCGTAAAAGGCTTCGGCCATGGCCTTGATCTTCTTGCCCACGCTCATGTCACCAATGCCCATTTCGCGCAGCGCGGCGTCCATGTCATCAAACAGGCGGCCGAACAGGGCCTGGGCGAGGTTTTGCCCGTCCGGGCCTTCTTCACGAAGGCGGCGCATGACCAGCGCAGCGTGAAGGACAATCATGTCAAAACGCCCGTCCACAGTATCCGGCACACCCGCTTCGCCGTAGAGCACAGGGTTGCGCGCGTGAACCAATACGCCCTCATAGAGCTGCTGCGCGCGGGCTTTGACCGGGTCTGGCCGGAAGAGTTTCTGCAGAAATTGCAATTGGCACTCCCTGAAGGCGGGACTAGACGCTAGGGTGCGTGACAGGTAGGTCAAAAGCATCATGCGCGCCAGTGGGCGTGCTGACGCACCTGCAGGTGAGGCTATGGAGGCCAGAACGCATATGAACCGCAAATCCATGCGCATGTTGACCGTCGCCGGCGTAACGCTGGGCGCGATGGTCCTGACGGCCTGCAATCCCACACTGCGCACGCACGGCTATCGCTATACTGACGGCGAAGTGCCGGAAATTCAGGTCGGCGAAGATACCGAGGCCACCCTTTTGGCCACTCTGGGCAGCCCGTCTGTCCGCGGCACGTTTGAGGACAATACCTGGTACTACATCACCGACACGCGCGAATACCTGTCCTATCTGCGCCCGACCACCCTGGCCCGGCGCGTTATCGCTGTCGAGTTCGACGCCGACGGCGTGGTGACTGAAGTCACCGAGTTTGACGCCTCCGATTCGCGTGACGTGAACTACGTCTCACGCACCACTCCGACGCGCGGACGCGAACTGACCTTGCTTGAGCAGGTGCTCGGCAATGTCGGGCGCCTACCCACCGATCAGCTTGGCGAACAGGAAAACCTTCCTGGCGGTGCTGGCGGCCCTCGCCGCAACGACTAGCGCCCGGACTTCAAGGCAGCAGAACATAAAAAGCCCCGGCAGCGATGCCGGGGCTTTTCATTGGGTAGTTCAGGTTTCGCCCTAGGCGGCGCCTGCCAGCACAGCCAGCAGAAGCAGCGCGACGATATTGGTGATCTTGATCATCGGGTTCACGGCAGGGCCTGCCGTGTCCTTATAGGGATCACCCACGGTGTCACCGGTCACGGCGGCCTTGTGAGCCTCCGAGCCTTTGCCACCGTGATTGCCATCCTCGATATACTTCTTGGCATTGTCCCAGGCGCCACCGCCCGAGGTCATCGAGATGGCCACGAACAGGCCGGTCACGATCACGCCGAGCAGCATGGCACCGACAGCGGCCAGGGCATCGGCCTTGCCCGCCTCGTTGAAGCCAAGCTCTGCACCGCCGACAAACCAGATGACAAAGAACAGCACGATCGGTGACAGCACCGGAAGCAGTGACGGCACGATCATCTCGCGAATGGCTGCCCGGGTGAGCATGTCGACCGCACGGCCATAGTCCGGCTTGGTCTCGAACGTCATGATGCCGGGGTTCTCGCGGAACTGGCGGCGAACCTCGGCCACGACCGCCTCAGCTGCACGGCCCACGGCCATCATCGACATGCCGCTGAACAGGAAGGGCAGCAGGCCGCCGAAGAACAGGCCCACAACGACATACGGGTTCGACAGGGCGAAATCGACCGACACACCGGCAAAGAACGGATACTCTGCGGGGTTGGCGGCGAAATAGCTCAGATCTTCGGTAAAGGCGGCAAACAGCACCAGTGCGCCGAGGCCGGCCGAACCGATGGCATAGCCCTTGGTGACGGCCTTGGTGGTGTTACCGACCGCATCGAGTGTGTCGGTCGTTTCACGCACCGAGCTGTCAAGATCAGCCATCTCCGCGATGCCGCCGGCATTGTCGGTCACCGGACCAAACGCATCGAGCGCCACGACAATACCCGCCAGGGCCAGCATCGTGGTGACAGCGATGGCGATGCCGAACAGGCCCGCCAGGTTGAAGGTGACAAGGATGCCGACAATGATCGTCAGCGCCGGAAGCGCGGTGGATTCCAGTGACACCGCCAGACCCTGGATCACGTTGGTGCCGTGACCGGACTCCGACGCCTGGGCGACCGACTTCACCGGGCGGAAATCGACGCCGGTATAGTACTCTGTGATCCACACAATCGCGCCGGTGACCAGAAGGCCCGCCAGTCCGCACAGGAACAGGTCCAGACCGCTAAAGCTGGTGCCGGTAGACGTGACGATCTCGGTATCAAAGCCGATCAGCGACCAGGTCACACCGGCGACGCCCACGAGCGCCAGCAAGGCCGACGCCACAAAGCCTTTGTAGAGCGCGCCCATGACGTTGCGCGAACCCTTGGAAAGACGCACGAAATACGTCGCAATGATCGAGGCAATGATGCACACGCCGCCAATGGCGAGCGGATAGAGCATCATCGTGGCGACGGTCACGTCGCCCACCAGCGTGCGGAAGAAGATGGAGGCGAGCACCATCGTCGCGACGATGGTCACGGCATAGGTCTCGAACAGGTCCGCCGCCATGCCGGCACAGTCGCCGACATTGTCGCCGACATTGTCCGCGATGGTGGCAGCATTTCGGGGGTCATCCTCGGGGATGCCCGCCTCGACCTTGCCGACCATGTCGCCGCCGACATCCGCACCCTTGGTGAAGATGCCGCCGCCCAGACGGGCGAAGATCGATATCAGCGATGCGCCGAAGCCCAGGGCTACCAGCGAATCGATCACGGTGCGGCTGACAGGCTCAAAGCCCATCAGGCCGGTCAGGATGAAATAGTAGACCACCACAGACAGGAGGGCGAGACCGGCAACGAGCATGCCCGTAACGGCCCCGGACTTGAAGGCCATCGACAGACCGGCGGCAAGCCCGGTGCGTGAAGCCTCGGTCGTGCGCACATTGGCGCGTACCGAAACCAGCATGCCGATAAAGCCGGCAACACCGGACAGGACGGCACCGATCAGGAAGCCGACAGCCACCTGCCAGCCCAGCAGGAAGAAGACCGCCACGAAGACGACTGCACCCACCATGGCGATGGTGGTGTATTGACGCTTCAGATAGGCGTTGGCGCCTTCCTGGATTGCCTTGGCGATTTCCTGCATGCGTTCATTGCCCGCACTCGCGGACAGGATGGAGCGGACAGTTACCGCGCCGTAGATCAGGGCCAGTATGCCGGCCCCGATGACCAGCCATAGCCACAGCTCAATGCTCATAATGGGTTCCCCGTTTGGCGTTCTTGTTTTTGAGGGGGATTGGCTGCGGATCCGGCGCCTGCGACGAATCGCAAGGCCGGCAGCCCCTCCCGTTGACGGGCGGACTATGCCCAATGGGCACTGGCGGTGCAATCGGTAGTAGGAAGCTAGCGGTAGCGGCGCTGTAGCAGGATGCTGGCAGCCAGTGGTTCCAACTCGCTTACGACGCCCTCGCCCAGACGCGCCTCAAGCGCGCTGTCCCAGTGTTCATAGGTCTGCCCGGCATCGAAATCATCGACTCCTGCCAGCGTGAAGGGATGGGCATGTCCAAGGCGCACCAGATCGTGCACGACAAAATGCAGGCGTTCGCGGATCGCTGAAATATGCGCCTCATCGTGAAGGTGAAGACGCACATTCAGATTGGAATAGCCAGCCAGCCGGCCATTGTAGGTAATCGGCACGGAAATCGGCGGCAGATCGAGATGCGGCGTGTCCGGCGGAGCAAGCCGTTCACCAGCCTGCGCCGCGAGCTCGCGCAAATCGTTGGGAACCACCAGAGCTGGCCCCTCTTCTTCCGCCGGAGGCGCAAAAGCCCATGCCGCCGGACTGGCAAGTACCAAGAGTATGGCAAAAGGCGCGGCGAGATGCTTCATGGCCGCAGACTGCGCCAGCATCTCTCAAAAATGCGTGAATCCCCCCGCCCCGGGATCAATCTGCTGGCCATCAGCCAACACGGTCAGCCGGCTGCCGGTTGCAAACCCGCCGAGCACCGCGGCGGGTACATCGGCTTTGGCAAGCTCTGCAACAAAGGTGTCCACGCGCGCCTCCGGAACCGCGCAAGCCAGCTCGTAATCATCACCAAAGCTTGCCATGGCGAGCCGTGAAGCCGTGCTGTCATCCTGATTGTCCAGCCAGCGGCGCGCCGCATCTGACAAGGGCATGGCATCGAGATCGAGCGTCAGCGCCAGCCCGCTGGCCTTGGCCAGATGGTGGCTGTCGGCGATAAGCCCGTCGCTAATGTCGATTGCGGCGTGGGCGTGGGCCTGCAGCGCCTCTGCCAGATTCAGACGCGGCTGCGGCAAGTTCAACCGGTCCAGCAGATACCCCCTGTCCCCGGCATCTGGCTTGTAGGCGCCTTGCGCCACTTTCAGGCCGAGACAGGCATCTCCGATAGTGCCGGTAACAACCAGCTTGTCGCCCGGCCTTGCGCCGGACCGCGTGAGTGCCTTGCTCGCCGGCACTTCGCCAAAGGCCGTAATCGCGATGGTCCACGGGCCATCGGCGGAGGTCGTGTCGCCACCGATCAGCACGACGCCAAACGTCTCCTGATCCATTTCCAGACCGTCAACGAAGCCATTGCGCAAGGCATCGCTGGCATCGGTTGGCCAGACAATGCTGGTCATGTAGGCAATCGGGCGGGCGGCCATCGCGGCAATATCGGACAGGTTCGCCCTTAGCGCCTTGCGCGCCACCAGCGCCGGATCGGTGCCTTGCGGGAAATGGCGCCCTTCGACCAGGGTGTCGGCAGTAACGACCAGCTCGCGGCCAGCGCGCACCGACAAGAGCGCGGCATCGTCTTTGAGGCCGAGCGCACCCTTGAAGCCTGCAGCCAACGGCGCCAGCCGGTCTGCGATGAAATCAAATTCGCCCTTACCGGTCATTCAGTCTCCGGCGCTGCCTCGGATGACGGACGGGCCGCCCTGGCGAATGTATCCAGAGACGCGTTTATGAAGGCCGGCTCGGGACCTTCAAAGAAGGCATGGGCGATATCGACATACTCGTTGATGACAACGCGGGTGGGCACATCGCTCCGATGCAGCAATTCGTAGCCGCCTGAACGCAGTATGGCCCGAACCGTGGCGTCAAGCCGCGACAGCTTCCAGCCGTCCTTCAGCGTGGTGGCCGTAAGCTTGTCGACCTCGTCCTGCGCGCGCACGACACCCGAGAGCAGGTCTTCAAAGAAGTCCTCATCAACCTCGATGAATTCACCCGGCTCACCATCATGGCCGAAGCGATGGTCGCGGAACTGCTTGACCACCGCTCGGGCACCGGTGCCCGACAATTCCATCTGATAGAGGGCCTGCACGGCGGACAGCCGCGCGGAGCGGCGCAAGCGGGCACGTGTATCGGAGGGCGTCTCGTTCATCTAGCGCGACCCGAAACGCTGGGCGGTGGCGATCATCGCCAGCGCCGCCTCGGCAGCGTCCTTGCCCTTGTTGTTCTCGCTGACATGAGCACGCACCCGTGCCTGGCGGATATTCTCAACTGTCAGAATGCCATAGCCAAGAGGCACGCCCTTGAGCGCGAGGTCCATCAGTCCGCGCGCAGACTCGCCGCAGACATAGTCGTAATGGCTTGTCTCGCCCCGAATAACACAGCCCAGCGCCACATAGCCGTCATAGGGCTGCTGGCCTGCTTCGGCCATGGCGATAACGCCGGGAATCTCGAATGCGCCGGGCACTTCGATGATCTCGAAATCTGCGCCCGCTTCGGTAAGCGCCGCCGTGGCACCTTCCACGAGTTGCTCTGCAATATCCTCGTAGAACGGGGCGGCAATGATGAGAAGTTTGGGTCTGGCAGCCATCAGGGCGTCCTTTGCAGGGTGTTCAGTTCAGCTCAGTTCACGTTGGCCGGCAATTTCCAGCCCGTATCCATCGAGCGCAACGATGGTCTGGGGCGCGGTGGTGAGCAATTCCATACGCCGTATGCCCAGATCAATCAGTATCTGTGCGCCCAGCCCGTATTCGCGCAAACGCCGCGCCTCGCGCGTATCGGGCGGGTCTGACGGGCTGGCGCCAAAGCGCTCGGTAATGGCCGACGGGTTGGTCTCGCGGATGAATACCATCACCGCAGGGCCGTCATGGGCAACGAGGCTTTCAATAGCGTGATCAACCAACCCTGCCCGGCCGCCGAGCGCGCCCAGCACGTCATCGGCAAAGCTGACCTTGTGCATGCGCACCAAAGGCACATCGCCGGATTTCACATCGCCCTTTACCAGCGCGACGTGCTCCACCGCGTCCACCAGCGAACGATAGACTATCAGCTTGAAAGGACCGCCCCTGCGTGTTGCGACATTGGTTTCCAGGCGCCGCTCGATGAAGCGGTCATGCTGGCGGCGATAGGCGATCAAATCGGCGATCGTTCCAATCTTGAGGCCATGAGCGGCGGCAAACTCCGCCAGCTGCGGCAGGCGCGCCATGGTCCCGTCTTCGTTCATAATTTCGCAGATCACGCCAGACGGATTGGCACCGGCCAGACGCGCGACGTCGACGGCGGCCTCGGTATGGCCTGCACGCACCAGAACTCCGCCATCACGGGCGGTTATCGGGAAGATGTGGCCGGGGCTGACAATATCTTCCGGGCCGTTTGCCGGATCAATGGCCACCGCAACGGTGCGGGCCCGGTCATGGGCCGATATGCCGGTTGTGATCCCTTCACGCGCTTCGATGGACACCGTGAACGCCGTGGTGTGGCGAGAGCGGTTGCGCGGCGTCATCGGCTGGAGATGCAAGGCTTCGGCGCGTTCGCGTGTCAGGGTGAGGCAGATCAGCCCGCGCCCGTGCTTGGTCATGAAGTTGATCGCATCCGGCGTGGCGAACTGCGCGGGAATAACAAGATCCCCCTCGTTTTCCCGGTCTTCGGCATCGACGAGAATGAACATCCGCCCGTTACGGGCTTCCTCGATGATCTCCTCGGCAGAAGAGAGGTTGAATTTGCCTGATGACATCAGTCAGCGTCCTGTTGGCCAGTAGCGGCAGCGAGGCGCGCGGCGTAGCGCGCCATGATGTCCACCTCAAGGTTCACCCGCATGCCCGGCTGCAGGCCTGACAACGTCGTCACCGACGCCGTATGGGGGATAATCATCAGATCGAAGGCATGGGCGCGCACCCCATTGACCGTCAGCGATACCCCATCGACCGCAATCGAGCCTTTTTCCGCTATGAACGGGGCGAGCTCGGCGGATGCCTCAATGGTCAGCGCCATCCAGCCGTCCGTGTCCTTGCGGGCGAGCACCTCGCCAACCCCGTCAACATGGCCCTGCACGATGTGCCCGCCAAGCTCGTCACCAACCTTCAACGGACGTTCGAGATTCATCTGCGTGCCGGTCTTCCAGCCGCCCAGCGTCGTGCGCTGCAAGGTCTCAGGCGAGACTTCAACCTGATAGCGCGCGCCGGCTTGTTCGGCTTCGACGCCCGTGACCGTCAGACAGACGCCAGAGTGGGCAATGGATGCGCCAAGGACCAGGTCAGCGGCTGGCCAAGGCCCGCGCACCGTAAAACGGCGCACCGGCCCGTCTTCCAGAGCGGTCAGCTCGCCGACAGCGGTCACAATCCCGGTAAACATGACGGTTAGTTACCTTCGCGTTCGTAGCTCTCGTGCAGGTCGCGTCCGATGACGCGCACCGAGGTACGCCGGAATTGGGGTGCGCCGGACAGATTGCCAAGTCCAAGGGCTGCGAACACATCGAGCCCGTCACCTCCGATAATCATCGGGGCACGGAACCATTCAAGGCGATGAACTAGCCCTGCCTTGAGGGCTGACGCTGCCAGCTTGCCGCCTGCCTCGATCAGCACGCGCGCGTGTCCGGCAGAGGCAAGGTATCGCAGCGCAGCCCGCAGATCGGTATGGCCATCTGCGCCCGTGGCGATCCTGACCAGGCGTGCGCCTTTGGCGCTGAGGGCTTTTGCCCTCGCCTCGTCCTCACAGGCGTGGAAAATGATGGCAGGGCCTTCCTCGAAAAGTTTTGCGCCGGGCAGAATGCGCAAATTCGTATCCAGCACGGCGCGTCCGGGCTGTTGCCCGGCTTTCACCCCGCCCGGCCGGACCGTCAGCCGCGGATCATCGGCCAGAATCGTACCGATGCCCGTCAGGATGACGTCATAGCGCGCACGCAATGTGTGCACAGCGTCGCGCGCCTCGGGCCCCGTGATCCATTGTGACTGGCCGGTAGCCGTTGCAATCTTGCCGTCCAGCGATGTGGCCAGTTTCAGCGTTACCTGCGCAAACCCCGTCATGACGACCCGTCCCCGCCCTCGTCCAGCTCATCACCAAGCTTTTCGCCGCGAATGAACTCCGAAAAGTCCGCCACTTCGCGAAAATCGCGGTAGACCGAGGCGTAGCGGACATAGGCGACCGGATCGAGATTGCGTAATCCCTCCATCACCAGCTCGCCGATTTGGCGCGAGGGTACATCGGGCTCCCCGCTGCTTTCCAGCCGCCTGACGATGCCGGAGATCATCTGTTCGATGCGTTCGCGGTCAATGGAGCTCTTGCGCGCCGCCAGCAGGACCGAGCGCATCAGCTTGTCGCGTTCGAACGGCACCCGCTTGCCGTCCGACTTGATCACCTGGAGGTCGCGCAACTGCACACGCTCAAAGGTCGTGAAGCGTGCGCCGCACGACGGGCACTGCCTGCGCCTGCGGATCGCCTGCCCGTCTTCGGACGGGCGGGAATCCTTCACCTGGGTGTCAGGATGGGAGCAGAAAGGGCAGCGCACCGGCCGGGCTCCTAACCAAGTTCAGGATAGATCGGGAAGCGTTTGCACATGGCGATAACTTCTTCGCGGATCCGGCCTTCCACTTCGGCATTCCCGTCACGATTTTCCGCCAGCGCATCGAGCACATCGGCCATCATTTCGCCGATACGGCGGAACTCCGCCACACCAAAGCCGCGCGTTGTGCCAGCCGGTGCGCCAATGCGCAGTCCTGACGTCACCGTCGGCTTCTCGGGATCGAACGGCACGCCGTTCTTGTTGCAGGTCATGTGCGCGCGTTCCAGCGCCGCTTCGGAGATATCACCCGTCAGCTGCTTGGGCCGCAAATCGATCAGTGCCAGATGGCTGTCTGTGCCCCCCGAAACCAGGGCGTAGCCCGCATCGGACAACGCGCCGGCCATGGCGCGGCAATTTTCGACAACATCAGCCGCATACTGCCTGAATTCCGGTCTCAGAGCTTCTCCAAAGGCAACCGCCTTGGCGGCGATCACGTGCATGAGCGGACCGCCCTGCATGCCGGGAAACACGGCCGAATTGATCTTCTTGCCTATATCCAGATCACGCGAGAGCACCATCCCGCCGCGCGGCCCGCGAAGTGTCTTGTGCGTGGTGGTTGTCACCACGTCGGCGTGCGCGACCGGGTTGGGGTAGACGCCGGCAGCTGCAAGGCCGGCAAAGTGCGCCATATCCACAAGAAGCAGCGCGCCGCACTCGTCTGCAATAGACCGGAATTTCTTGAAATCTATTTCGCGCGGATAGGCCGAACCACCGGCAATGAGCATTTGCGGACGCAGTTCCATCGCCTGCTCGCGCAGCTTGTCATAGTCGATCAGGGCATCTGATTCGCGCACACCGTAATGGTGTGCCTCAAACCACTTGCCCGACATGTTGGGACGCGCGCCATGGGTCAGGTGCCCGCCCGCCGACAGATCCAGGCCGAGAATGCGGTCTCCGGGCTTCAGCAGAGCCAGGAACACAGCCTGATTGGCCTGACTGCCTGAATTGGGCTGCACATTCGCGTAGGCCGCGCCGAACAGCTTCTTGGCGCGCTCAATCGCAAGCTCTTCGGCAATATCCACAAACTCGCAGCCGCCATAATAGCGTTTGCCGGGATAGCCTTCGGCGTATTTATTCGTCAGAGGCGAGCCTTGCGCCTCCAACACGGCACGGCTGACGATGTTTTCAGAGGCGATAAGCTCAATCTGGTCCTGCTGGCGGCCAATTTCTTTCGAGATGGCACGGGCAATGTCAGGGTCACGGCTGGCCAGCGTTTCAGTGAAGAAGCCGCCGCTAGTGGTTTCCTGGGCTGCATCGGGCATTGCGACTCCCTTTCCTGGCTGGCTGTCGATACAGCCTTGAGATACGCGCTGACAGCGCACTTAACAACCATACACATCGGCCCGGAAGCCAGTCAGGGCTAGACACCCCGTCTCAGGCAGGTCCCAACCGGGTCTGGTGATGAAACTTTACTGCAAAAGCTTATATTGTCCGCAGTGCCTTTACTTGTTCCCCTGCGCAAAACAGTTTAGATCAAAGTCACATAAGTAAGCTCCTCAACACAAAACTCACGTCAGGTGATGAATATGACCGAAGACAACACCCCCGCCGTCGATCAGGAAGAAGTTCTGCGGATGACCACCGACATTGTGGCGTCTTATGTTGCGAACAACACGATCTCCGCTGATGGCGTGCCGGAAATCATCCGTCAGGTGCATGGCGCGCTGCGCGAAATGAGCGGCGGCGAGGCCAAGCCGGAAGCCAAGTCGAAGCCGGCCGTTCCCGTTTCCAAGTCTGTTACCGACGATTACATCGTCTGCCTTGAAGACGGTAAAAAGCTGAAAATGCTCAAGCGCTATCTGCGTTCGCAATATGACATGTCACCGGACGATTATCGCCGCAAATGGGGCCTGCCGTCGGACTATCCGATGGTCGCGCCGGCCTATTCGCGCCGCCGGTCGGACTTCGCCAAGGAAATCGGCCTGGGCCGCGGTGGACGCAAAGCCAAATCCCGCAAATAGGCTAGAGACTGGCTGACTAGACGATGACGCCCCGGCCTTTCGGCCGGGGCGTTTTTTCCTGGCCGTCTGTATTCAGCCCCAGACGCCGGGCAAGCTTGCGCAGGGCCACGCGTTCAAGGTCATGGCGTGCCGCATTGGCCGGACCGATAACCACGACCTCCAACCCTGTTGCGGCATCGATCGCGGCCAGCCGCACCGAGGCGGCGAGTCCCTGATATTCAAAGATGATTTCCCGGCCCGGCAGTCCACCGCGGCCCGCCATTACGCGACCTTCGCGTTCGCGTATTTGGCATAAACGGACTGCAGCGCGCCGATGAGATGATCAAACATCTCGTCGGTATGCAGCGGCGACGGCGTGAAACGCATCCGCTCGGTGCCCTTGGGCACGGTCGGGTAATTGATCGGCTGGACGTAAACACCGTGCTCATCGAGCAACGCATCCGTAATGCGCTTGCACAGGACGGGGTCGCCTACATGAACCGGCACGATATGGGTTTCAGAATCCATGACCGGCAAGCCGGCTGCTCTCATACGCGCTTTGAGCGTGGCTGCGCGCTCCTGGTGCGCATCGCGCAGATGAGAGGACGATTTGAGATACTCGACGCTGGCGCGTGCCCCGGCAGCGAGCACGGGCGCGAGCGAGGTCGTGAAGATAAAGCCCGGCGCCCAGGACCGGATGGCATCGCAGATTACGGCGTCGGCGGCGATATAGCCGCCCATCACGCCAAACGCCTTGCCGAGCGTGCCTTCGATAATGTCGAAGCGGTGCATCAGGCCGTCACGTTCTGCGACCCCTGCCCCCCTCATGCCATAAAGGCCTACGGCGTGAACCTCATCAAGATAGGTCATCGCGTTATACTTGTCGGCCAGGTCGCATACCGCCTTGAGCGGACCGATATCGCCATCCATCGAATAGACCGACTCCAGGGCGATCAGCTTGGGCGCATCGAGCGGGGCTGCGCGCAGAAGCTCTTCAAGATGGCCGACATCATTGTGCCGCCAGATATGCTTTTCGCAGCCTGCCTGACGTACGCCTTCGATCATCGAGGCGTGGTTCAGGGCATCGGAATAGATGATCAGGCCGGGCAATATCTTTCCCAGGGTGGCCAGTGTCGCCTGATTGGCGATATAGCCGGACGTGAACAAAAGTGCCGTTTCTTTCTGGTGGAGGTCAGCCAGCGAGCGTTCCAGCTCCACATGGTAGTGGGTGGTGCCCGAGATATTACGCGTGCCGCCGGAGCCGGCGCCGACGTTTTCAATGGCCTGCTTCATCGCGCCGGTGACGCACGCGCTTTGCCCCATGCCCAGATAGTCATTGGAGCACCAGACAATGACGTCGCGCATGCTGCCATCATCGGCGCGGTAGCGGGCCCTGGGAAACTCGCCCTTCTTTCGGAGCAGATCAGCAAACACGCGGTAGCGGCCTTCCGCCCGGACGCGGGCGACCGAGGCCTTGAACGCGGCTGCGTAATCCATGTCGTGCTCTCCTGGCCGTTCTGATGGCAGGTTATTGATTCCGGCGATTGCCGTCTTTGTATGAACTGGTTTCATTTATACTGGAAGGCGGACCGATTGTCGCGCCTTCCAGTTGAAACTGCTTCGCAAATTCACTCTGTCCGGTTGGCGGCGATCATCTCGATAATGCCCGAAAAGTCTTTTTCACTCCCGCCGGATTCGATGAACAATGTGTAGAGCCTCTCCGCATGGGCGCCGAGCGGGATGGCTGCATCGGCCGATTTGGCGGTTTCCATTGCCAGGCGCAAATCCTTGAGCATCATCGGCGCAGCAAAGCCGGGCTTGTAGCCACGGTTGGATGGAGCAGCCGGTACCGGCCCCGGCACCGGACAATAGCTGGTCATCGACCAGCTCTGGCCGGACGCTTTCGATGCGATATCGAAGAATCTCTGCGGGTCCAGACCGAGTTTTTGCGCCAGTACAAAGGCTTCGCATGTGCCGATCATATGGATGCCGAGCAGCATGTTGTTGCAGATCTTGGCCGCCTGGCCCGCGCCGGCATCGCCCGCGCGGATGACGGCCTTGCCCATGTTTTCCAGAAACGGTTTTGCCGCCTCAAAGGCCTCTTCCGGACCACCGACCATGAAGGTCAGCGTGCCGCCTTCAGCTGCCGCCACACCGCCGGAAACCGGTGCATCGACAAACTTGATACCGGCCTTCGACGCCGCCTCGCCAACCGCGCGCGCTGAGTCCACGTCGATGGTGGAGCAATCCATCAGAACGGCATCGGGCTTCACGTGAGCCAGAATACCCTCTTCGCCCTCATAGACGCCGCGAACGTGCTTTCCGGCTGGCAGCATGGTGACGACCGCGTCGGATCCGTCGAGCGCTTCCAGAATGCTGCCGGCAGCGCTGCCGCCTGCACCGGCCAGAGCGGCAACGGCATCCTGATTGAGATCGAACCCGCGGACCTCATGGCCCGCCTTGACCAGGTTCACGGCCATGCCCGAACCCATATTGCCCAGACCGATAAAGGCGATGACGGCCATGATATTTCCTCCGGCGATTATGATTGGAACCTAGTCCAGAAAGCTCTGCTCGCGATCGGCTTCAAGCGGCATGAACATGGCTTCCACGTCCTCGGGCCGCATTTGTGGACCCCAGCCAGGAGCGTTGTCCTTGTCGATGATGACGGCGCGAACACCCTCGTAGAAGTCTGATCCCTCGACAAGAAGGCGCATCGACACGCGTAAATCTTGCGCCATCACACCGCGAAAATCGAGCTCGGCGCCCTTGCGCAGCGCGGCCAGTGTGATCGCGCAGGAGCTGGGCGACTTGCTGTTCAGGATCGCCATCTGTTTGGCGGACCAGCTATCACCAGCGGTCTCCAGCCGCTCCTTGATAATGGCCAGATCATCACCAGCGAAAGCCGCGTCGACCAGACCGCCCAGATGAGCCAGATCGGAGTCACCCGGGTCACTCGCATGGGCGGCCAGAATGTCTTCGAGGGCTTCGCCATCGCTATCCAGCTCTGCAGTTTCCAGCGCCTCGACCAGCGCTGGCTGCCGGTCCGACGCGACATAATGGGTGGCAACGCCTGCTGCCAGGCTGTCGGCCGCTTTAAGGCGTGCGCCGGTCAGCCCCATCCACATACCCGTTTCGCCTTTCAGGCGCGGCAGGAAATAGGCCCCGCCGACATCAGGGTGAAAACCGATACCCGTTTCGGGCATGGCAAACATCGTCCGGTCGCCGGCCACCCGGTGGGAGCCATGCACCGAAATGCCGACGCCGCCGCCCATGGTGATGCCGTCGATAAGCGCGACATAAGGCTTGGGGTATTCAAAGATCAGGGTGTTGAGCTGGTACTCATCGCGCCAGAACTTCCAGGCTTCTGAGCCGCCCGCCTTGCCGCTTTCGGCCAGCATGCGGATATCTCCGCCTGCGCAGAAACCCTTCTTGCCTGCACCGTCCACGATGACCGCTTTCACGCTGTCATCGGCGCGCCAGTCAAGCAGCGCCTTGATGAGCCCGTCGACCATTTCCTGATTGAGGGCGTTCAACGCTTCCGGCCGGTTCAGCGTGATGCGGCCAACCGATCCGGTTTTGCGGGCGTGTATCAGGGAGGTCATTTGAGCAATTCCTTGGCGATGATGACGCGCATGATCTCATTGGTGCCTTCAAGGATCTGGTGAACGCGCAAATCGCGCACGATCCGCTCAATCGGATAGTCCTTCAGATAGCCATAGCCGCCGTGCAGTTGCAGGGCATCGTTCGCTATCTTGAAGCCGAGATCGGTCGCAAACCGCTTGGCCATTGCGCAGTATTTCGGTGCGGAAGGGTCTTTGGCATCAAGGGCGGCAGCGGCGCGGTAGAGCATCAGACGCGATGCCTCCAGTTCGGTCGCCATGTCGGCCAGCTTGAATTCGCTCGCCTGAAACGCCGCGATGGACTTGCCGAACTGCTTGCGCTCCTTGGCGTAAGCAACTGCGATATCAAAGGCTTCGGCGGCTCCACCCAGCGAACATGCGCCGATATTGATGCGCCCGCCATTGAGGCCATTCATGGCGAGCGTGAAGCCCATGCCTTCGTCCGCCAGCCGGTTTTCGACCGGCACGCGGCAATCCTCAAATGTGACCACGGCGGTCGGCTGGGAGTTCCAGCCCATTTTCTTTTCGTTTGCGCCAAAGGACAGCCCGGGCGTGCCCTTTTCCACCACGATGGTGGAGACGCCTTTGGGGCCCTCTCCACCAGTCCGGCACATGACGACGTAAAGGTCAGACGTTCCGGCGCCGGAGATGAAGGCTTTCGATCCGTTCAGCACGTAATCATCACCGTCGCGAACAGCCTTCGTACGCAGGCTGGCAGCATCGGATCCCGACCCCGGCTCGGTCAGGCAGTAAGAGCCGATCATGTCCATGGAGGTCAGGCGGGGCAGCCAGCGCTGGCGCTGGTCCTCGGTGCCCCAGCTGTCGATCATCCAGCTGACCATGTTGTGGATGGAGATGAAGGCGGCCGTGGAGACGCAGCCGCGCGAGAGCTGTTCAAATATCAGTGCGGCATCGACCCGGCTCATGCCGGACCCGCCAACATCATCGCGCGTATAGATGCCGGCAAAGCCCATTTCAGCGGCTTCCTTGAGCACATCGACGGGGAAATGCTTTTCCTCATCCCAGCGTGCGGCATGGGGCTTCAGCCGGTCATCTGAAAACTTGCGTGCGGCGTCCTGAATCAGCGCCTGCTCTTCCGTCAGCTCGAAATTCACGGCAAACCTCCTGACAAACCCTAACGGTCCTTGTCACGCGAGATAGACGAAATGGCCCTGTTTCCCAATACCCGCCTGCGGCGCACGCGCAGCCAGCCCTGGATACGCGACCTCGTGCGCGAGACCCGGCTCACGCCGCACGACCTGATCTGGACGCTTGTGGTATCAGATAGCGCCGATCCTATCGAGCCGGTGGCCGCGATGCCCGGTGTTGTGCGGATGAATGTCGCCGAAGCCGCCAACGCCGCACGGCGCGCCAGGGCGCTGGGCATTCCGGCGATAGCCGTATTTCCCCATATCGACCCCTCGCTGAAAGATCCTTCCGGCAAGGAGGCGCTGAACCCTGACGGCCTGGTCATGCGCGCGGTCAGAGCCATGAAGGATGCCGCGCCGGACGTGGGCATTATCTGTGATGTCGCACTCGATCCATTCACCGATCACGGCCATGACGGCCTCATGGAAAACGGCGTGATCCTCAATGACGCTACCGTGGATGTTCTGGTCCAGCAGGCTCTGGTCCAGGTAGAAGCGGGCTGCGACGTGCTGGCGCCCTCCGACATGATGGACGGGCGGATTGGCGCGATCCGCATGGCACTGGAGGAGGCCGGTCATACCGACACGCTGATCCTTTCCTATGCGGCAAAATACGCCTCGGGCTTTTACGGCCCCTATCGCTCGGCCATCGGATCAGCCTCCCTGCAGGGCGACAAGAAGACTTACCAGATGGACCCGGCCAACTGGGCCGAGGCGCTGCGCGAGGTGGAGATGGATATTGAGGAAGGCGCCGACATGGTGATGGTCAAGCCCGGCCTGCCCTATCTCGATATCGTCACGCGTGTGAAGGAGACGTTCGGTGTGCCGACCTATGCGTTCCAGGTGTCCGGCGAGTACGCGATGATCATGGCGGCTGCGCAAAACGGCTGGATCGATGGCGAGCGCGTGATGATGGAAACGCTCACGTGCTTCAAGCGTGCCGGGGCCGACGGCATCCTCACCTATTTTGCGCCCATGGCGGCGGAAATACTGGGCGAGTAGCCGGGTCTTTCACTACCCTGACCCCCCGATGCGCAGCGATCCGGGGCCTCTCTTTACCCCTTCGGCACAAGGTCCCGGTTCTCCCTGCGGCCGGCCGCGATTTCAGTTGAGACAAATCAATCAATCTTGCCAATCGGCGGCAGTGACCAGCCGAACTGGACCGATGCGCCGCGTATCACGAAGGCCAGCAATGCCGCGCCGATCGCCGCAATGCTGGTCATCACCCCCAGTTCAATCGCAATGATGTAGGCTCCGGCTCCGGCAAGCGCCGACAGCGCATAGATTTCCGCACGCAGGATCAGCGGCACCTCATTGACGATGATGTCGCGCAACAGCCCGCCAAAGGCGGCGCTCATCACGCCGGTCAGAGCGGCGATCGACCAGTGCGCGCCCGCCGCCAGCCCTGCCTGCGCGCCGATAACACAAAACACGCTAAGGCCCGCCGCATCCGCCCAGACCAGCGCTTTCAGGCGGATGCCCTTGCCGGACGTGACCAGCGCCGAGCCATAATATCCGGCGACACCGCCCGTCAGCGCCAGCGCAAGATATTCCGGCGCATTGACCCAGTAGACCGGCAGGCTACCCAGAATGATGTCGCGCAGCGTCCCGCCACCCATGCCAGTGACCGCCCCGAGAATGGCCGCGCCAAACGGGTCGAGCCGGTTGCGCGCCGCGATGATCCCGCCGGACAACGCAAACAGGAACACGCCTGCATGGTCGAGGATGTAAAAGATTAGCTCGACGCTCATTCGCGGTTCAGCCGCGCGATCAGGCTGGACGTGTCCCAGCGCTTGCCCCCCATGGCCTCAACCTCGGCGTAGAACTGGTCCACCAGCGCGGTCACGGGGAGTTTGGCGCCATTGGCGCGCGCTTCTTCCAGCGCAATACGAAGATCTTTGCGCATCCACTCGACAGCAAAGCCGAAATCGAATTTACCAGCGCCCATTGTCTGCCAGCGATTTTCCATCTGCCAGCTTTGTGCTGCACCCTTCGATACCGCGCCGACCACTGTCTCGACGTCAAGTCCGGCAGCCTGCGCGAAGTGAATGCCCTCGGACAATCCCTGCACCAGGCCTGCAATGCAGATCTGGTTGACCATCTTCGTCAGCTGGCCAGCGCCTGCCGGTCCGGCATGGACAATGGCCTTGGCATAGGCCTGCATGACGGGCTCGGCCTTCGCGAACACATCCGCATCACCACCGCACATGATGGAGAGCTGGCCGTTTTGCGCACCCGCCTGACCGCCGGAGACCGGTGCATCGATGAAACCGATTTCGCGCGCTGCTGCCGCAGCGTGCAGCTCTCGTGCAAGCGTTGCCGAGGCGGTGGTGTGATCAACCAGTACACTGCCGGGCTTCATGTGCTCCAGCAGCGGCATCGCAACGGCGCGCACGTCCGGATCATCACCCAGACACATGAAGACGATATCGGCGCCGGCAGCGGCGGCCTGTACGCTATCCGCAGCGGTGCCACCATGTTGATCTGCCCATGCCCGGGCCTTTTTCGATGTGCGGTTCCAGACCCTGACATCGTGGCCGGCCGATTTCAAATGGCCTGCCATGGGGTAGCCCATCACGCCGAGCCCGAGGAATGCAGTGGCAACCATGAAACACTCTCCTGGCCGCGCTAGTTGGCAGCGGCAAAAACGGAACGGTGAAAGACCAGCGCCGGACCCTTGCGGGGCTGGTCGAAGGCCGATACCCGGCCGACGATAATGATGTGATCGCCTGCATCATGCACAGCGTCGAGGCTGCACTCGAAGCGAGCAATGGCGCCCTCAACGAGGGGTACGCCGGTCTGGCCAGCGCTCCACCGGCCGCCTGCCCGCTCCAGATCGTCATCACGGGCGCAGGCCAGCGCCAGTGCCTCCTGGTCAGACCCCAGCACATTGATCGCAAAGCGCGGCGCATCGGCAAACTGGCCATAGCGCAGGCTGGCCCGGTCGAGCGACCACAGCACCAGCGGCGGCTCCAGTGACACCGACGCAAACGAGTTGATCGTCAATGCGCGGGCGCCGTCATCGGCCAGCACAGTGACCAGTGCCACCCCGGTCGGATAGCAGCCAAGGGCATCGCGAAAGGCGCGTGCAGTATCCAATATCAGCCTCCTCCGGCGCTTCAACCCGCCCTTAACCCTGTTCGTGTAGCTTGGCGATACAACAACAAGAATGCGGGTGCGAGATGGCTGCCGGTCAACCAATCATCATCAAGAAGATCAAGAAGGCTGCACATGGTCACCATGGCGGCGCTTGGAAAGTGGCATATGCCGATTTCGTCACAGCGATGATGGCGTTTTTTCTGCTGATGTGGCTGATCAACTCTGTTGATCAGGAGCAGCTGCGCGGCGTGGCCGACTATTTCTCTCCCGCAACCGTCAGCACTGACAATACCGGTTCCGCTCCGCTTCGCCTGATGCCGCCGCGCGGCGATGAGGGTGTCTCCAGCCCTGACATGGCCTTTCTTGAACGCAATCCGACCGCCCATTCGCCCGGCTCCGGCAGTGAAGAAACGCCCGACGACGGTGAAGGCACCCCGCGCGATGTGTCGCAGGATGCGATGACCAGCGCACTGGCGCGCCGCGAGCAGGCCGAGTTTGAAAGCGCGGAGATCTCGCTGCGTCAGGCTCTGGAAGAAATGCCTGAGCTGGCCGAGCTGTCGCGACACCTGATCATCGATCAGACACCTGAAGGACTGCGTATCCAGCTCATCGATGAAGAGGGCCGCCCGATGTTCAATGCCGGCGAAACCCGGCCCAATGAGCGCGCGATCGTGCTGTTGCGGGCTGTGGCCGATGTCGTTGAACGGCTCCCCAACCGGATCACCATTTCCGGCCACACCGACGCTTCGCCCGTACCGGCCAGTGCGCCGTCCAACTGGGAACTGTCGTCGGCACGGGCCAATGCGGCGCTGCGTGTGCTGCAACAGCGTGGCATTACCGACGACCGGGTGTCCGATGTCCGCGGGAAAGGCTCGTCCGAGCCGCTCTTCCCGGACGAGCCTTACATGGCCGGCAATCGCCGCCTGTCCATCGTCCTGCTGCGCGAAGCGCCTGTCCTCCCGCCCGGCGGTGCTCTCTAGGCTGTATCGACGTGAAAGCAGCCTGTTCCGGCAGGACGCTCCTGACGTTACACTCCTGACTTGCCCGAGCGGATTCGCTGCCGGGCATGAGGGGTAAGACCAGCCGTGACGCATCCTTTCACCACGCGCCAGCTGCCGTTCTTCCTGACGGCTCCGACGCCCTGCCCTTATTTGCCGGGGCATCTTGAGCGCAAGGTGTTCACCCGCGTCGATCCCGCCGACGGACCCGGGCTCAACGATGCTCTGACCCATGCGGGCTTCCGCCGGTCGCAGTCGATTCTCTACCGGCCAGCCTGCGAGGCGTGCTCAGCGTGCAAATCGGTCCGCATTCCGGCCGGAGAGTTTTCATTCTCCCGCTCCCAGCGCCGCATCCTGAAGCGCAATGCCGATCTGACGGTCTATATCCGCCCGGCGGATGCGACGGCAGAGCAGTTCGCGCTGATGAGCCTCTACCTGGAATCGCGCCATGGTGACGGCGACATGGCGGGCATGGATTTCTTTGATTACGTCGCCATGGTCGAAGACGGGATGCAGCGCACCCATATCGCCGAATATCGTGACCGGGAAGGCAACCTTGCCGCCGCAGCGCTCGTCGACGAACTGCCTGATGGCTATTCGCTCGTCTACAGCTATTTCGATCCGGCGCGCGAGGGCGCGAGCCCCGGCACGTTCATGATCCTTGATCATGTGCGCCGCGCTCAGGCTGCCAGCCTGGCCCATGTCTACCTGGGGTACTGGGTAAAGGGCAGCGCGAAAATGGACTACAAGGCCCGCTATTCGCCACTGGAAGTCCTTGAACCAGCAGGCTGGCGGCGGTTAGAGGCTGGCGAGTAGGTCAAAGCCTGCTATTGAAGGGGAAAGGGCCGCACTCGAACCGGTCCGGAGCGAAGACGCGCAAACATCGGGGGAGATAATCATGGATCGCAGGACATTCCTGAGCGGAGCCACCATTGCCACCGCAGCCGCCGCGACGGCGTGCTCGCAGGAGGGCACAAATGGCGAAAGCGAAGTCGCTTCCCCGGCCGTCAACCGCCGCCGTACGCGCCGTCTGCGCATGGTCACCACTTGGCCGGCAAACTTTCCCGGTCTCGGCACAGCAGCCGATACGACGGCGCGCCTGATCGGCGAGATGTCCGGCGGTGAGCTGGAAGTGCAGGTTTTCGGGGCTGGTGAGATCGTCGGCGCATTCGAGGTGTTTGACGCCGTCTCCAACGGTGTCGCCGACATGTACCACGCGGCGGAGTATTACTGGCAGGGCCGCTCGCCTGCCTACAATTTCTTCTGCGCGGTGCCGATGGGCATGACCGCCATGGAGATCATGGCCTGGGTCGAGTTTGGTGGCGGGCAGGAACTGTGGGACGAGCTATCGGCGCAGTTCAATATCAAGCCGTTTCAGGCCGGCAATAGCGGGCACCAGATGGGCGGCTGGTTCAAGCGCGAGATCAACACACTGGAAGACTTCCGCGGCCTGCGTGTCCGTATGCCGGGCCTCGGCGGCGATGTCATACGCGCGCTGGGCGGTGCAGCGGTCGCGTTGTCAGGCGGCGAGATATATCAGGCGCTTCAGTCCGGCGCGATTGATGCCACGGAATGGGTAGGCCCCTGGAATGATCTGGCCTTTGGTTTCTACCGCGAAGCACCCTTCTACTACGGCCCCGGATTCCATGAGCCTGGCTCGTCGCTGGCACTGGGTATGAATCTGGAAGTATGGGAAAGCCTGCCCGCCGATCAAAAGGCGATTGTGAAAGCGGCTGCTCACGCCGCCAACAACCTCTCCATCGCCGAGTTCACCCACCAGAACGCCATCGCGCTGCAAAACCTGATCGAGGAGCACGGCGTCCAGCTGCGCACCTTCTCCGACGATATCTGGCGCGAAGTCGGCCGGGTGAGCGAGGAGGTTGTTGCTGAGGCAGCCAATGCCGATGCTTTGTCGCGGCGCGTCTATAACAGCTATGTCCAGTCCCGGCGCCGGTCGCGCGAATGGGCCAACGTGTCTGAAACGCCCTATCTTCAAAAACGCGAACTTGTGCTGGGCGGCTAGCCAATGCGGGCGGGTGACTGGCTGCTCGCAGGTCTCGTCGCGCTGACGCTTGGCGTGATCGCCGCTGACCGGCTCAGCGGCGGCGCAGTGCAGGCGTGGATTGCATCCGACCTTTCCGCTACGGCGCGTATTGCGGGCCAGTATCTGGGCTGGGTCGGCTGGGCGCTTGCCCCGATAGTGGCCCTGCCCGCCATAGCGGCCGTGTGGACGTTCATCGGGGCGCCACCCGCACTTGTCTACGTGGTGCTTGCCAGGATCGCTGGTGTCGTCGATGCCATCAACCGGGCCATTGGCGATATGGTGCGCTGGTTTGCTCTGGCGCTGGTTCTGGTGACCAGCCTGATCGTCATTCAGCGTTATGTTTTCGGTGTTTCTGTCACAAAGTTACAGGAAAGCGTGATCTATTTTCATGCCTTGCTGTTCCTGCTCTCAAGCGCGGTGACGTTGCTGGCTGGCGGGCATGTGCGCGTCGATATTGTCTATGCGCGCCTGTCGGACAAGGCCAAGGCATGGACCGACATTCTGGGTGTCTATCTGGCGCTTTTCCCGATGTGCTGGCTGATCCTGGACACCTCGCGCTCCTATGTCGGCGGGGCGTGGCAGATCATGGAACGTTCGCGCGAGAGTGATGGCCTGCCTCTCATATTCCTTCTGAAAACCGCCATCCCGCTCTTTGCTGTCATGATGATGGCGCAAGGCGTTTCCATGGCCGCGAAGTCCGCCCTGACCATAGCGGGCAAGCCCGCGCCAGACGGGCGCCCGGACAACCGCCAGCGAGTGGAGGCTGTCTAGATGGACACCCTGCTGATGGCGTTGCCGTTCGCCATGTTCATTTTCGCCGTGGCGGCGCTGCTGCGCGGGTTTCCGGTTGCGTTCACGCTTGCCGGCGTGGCCATCGTGTTTGCGGTGATAGGCCTGGCGCTGGGTGTTTTTGACCCGCTCCATTTGCGCGCCTTCCCGCAACGTATCTACGGCAACATCATGGAGATGGACAAATCCATCCTGGTGGCCGTTCCGCTCTTTGTTTTCATGGGCGTAATGCTGGAAAAATCGCGGGTGGCGGAGGAATTGCTCGAAGCGATGGGCGCGCTCTTCGGGTCACTTCGCGGCGGGCTTGGAATATCTGTCGTTGTGGTCGGCGCGTTGCTGGCCGCCTCCACGGGCATTGTCGGCGCAACGGTCGTGACAATGGGCCTGCTTTCGCTGCCCACCATGCTCAGGCGCGGATATGACCCGGCGCTCGCCAGCGGTTCGATTGCAGCGTCGGGAACGCTGGGGCAGATCATTCCGCCATCCATCGTCCTCATCTTGCTGGGCGACCAGCTGGGTTCGGCCTATGCCCGCGCGCAGCGCGAACAAGGCATTTTCTCGCCGGACATCCTGACCGTCGGTGACCTCTTTGCCGGTGCGCTGATACCCGGCCTACTGCTTGTCGGTGCCTACATCGTCTACCAGATCGTCATCGCGGTGATCCGGCCGTCAGCCTCGCCCGCCATCCCTAAGGACGAGTTGCACACCGACACGTTCAAGATCATCCGCGCGCTGGTGCCGCCACTGGCGCTGATCATTGCAGTGCTCGGGTCCATTCTGTCAGGTCTGGCCACGCCTACCGAGGCGGCTGGCGTCGGCGCTCTGGGCGCCACCCTGTTGGCGGGATTTCGCAATGCCGGGGCGGCAGGCAATCCCGCTGCCGGTCGCTGGCTGGTGGCACTGGGCGCGATAAGCCTGCTGGCCCTCATTGGCGCTGCCGTCGCCCTGAACCTGCGCTCGGGCGTGGTGGACGCAACACGTGTCCTGGCGCTGGGGCTGGCTGCGCTGGCGGCCGCCGGGGCCGCCTGGGCGATTATCCGCCTCTTCCGGACGGGCGTTCTTGACGAGGTGATGACGCAGACCGCGCGCATTTCGTCGATGGTCTTCGTCATTCTGATCGGCGCTTCGCTCTTTGCTCTGGTTTTCCGTGAGCTGGGCGGTGATGGCAGCGTGCGGGCCATGCTGGAGGCTGTCCCCGGCGGCGTCTTCGGCGCGGTACTGGTCGTCATGGTGATCATGTTCGTGCTGGGCTTCTTTCTCGACTTTATTGAGATCACCTTCGTGGTTGTTCCGATTGTCGCGCCCATCCTCTTCCTGATGGGGGTCGATCCCATCTGGCTGGGTGTACTGATGGCATTGAACCTGCAGACCAGCTTCCTGACGCCGCCCTTCGGCTTTTCCCTGTTCTATCTGCGCGGGGTGGCACCGGCCTCGCTGCCCACCAGCGCTATCTATCGCGGAGCGATTCCCTTCGTTATCATCCAGTTGCTGGCGATCGCGCTGGTCGCCATGCTCCCGTGGCTCGCAACGGCATTGCCAAGAGCATTGTATGGCGGATCCTGACCTGCTGCCTACAGCTGCCGAACGCGCCGCGCTGCAGCGCGGCGTGATCGTGGTCATCGCGCTGGCACTGTCGGCGCTTATGATCTGGATGGTGAAGGATTATCTGGGCTCGGTCTTTCTGGCCGCGGTGATGGCACTGATGCTGACCCCGGTGCAGAGCGCGCTCGCCGGCAGCATGGGCGGCCGAGTGCGGGTTTCTGCGGGCGTGATGATCCTGTCAGTTATCCTGATCGGAATGCTGCCCCTGGGCCTTCTGATTGCCATCGTGGTGCGCGAGGCCATCCAGATAAGCGAAGCGCTTACACCCTTCGTGCAGGAACAGGTGACGGCCTGGCGCGAGGGCGGCGGCGGCATCCCGGAATGGGTGCCCTGGCGCGAGGAAGTTGTGCGCTATCAAGGACAGATCGCCAGCCAGATCGGCAGTTTCGCCTCCACAGCCGGCCGCATGTTCATCAACGCGATGACGTCGGCGGCGGGCTCAACCCTGATGGTCTTCCTCAATCTCATCGTCTTCCTCTACGCCCTGTACTTCTTCCTCGTGTACGGGCGCGATATGACCGCCACCACGCTGAAACTCCTGCCCTTGCGGCCGCGTGACCGGATCTTGCTGGCCGGGCGGGCCGTCTCAACCATTCGCGCCACGATCAAGGGAACGCTCGTCATCGGCCTGGTACAGGGCGGTGTCACCGGCATTTCGCTGGCGATCGCAGGCGTGCCGGGTGCTGCCTTCTGGGGCGCGCTGGCCGGGTTGCTATCGGTCATTCCGGGTATCGGCACGCCTCTGGTCTGGGGACCGGCGGCCGCTTGGCTTATCCTTCAGGACCAGATGGTGGCCGGTGTGGCGCTGGGCATTTTCGGCTTTGTCGTGATCATGAATCTGGACAATTTCCTGCGCCCGCGTCTTGTCGGCAAGGATGCCAAGATGAGCGACCTCATGGTGCTTATCTCCACGCTGGGCGGGCTGACCCTGTTCGGCGCGATGGGCATTATCATCGGGCCTATGATTGCCGCGCTCTTCAGCGCCGTCTGGCATGTGTATGCGCGGGCGTATGCGCCGCTTCTGAACGCCCGCTAGACCGGAGGCACAGCCCCGCCAGCTGGCGCAGGGCGATTGCTGCCCGCATAACGCTCCAGCGCCGCGATGCGCTTGTCCATCGGCGGATGGGTGGCAAATATCCCGGCCAGACCGCTGGCGTTCACATGCAGGAACATCTGGCGCACTTCGGCCGGCGCGCGTTCCACCTCCGGATTGCCCGCCACCTTCATTAGCGCCGAAATCATCGCATCGGGGTTCTTGGTGAGCTCCACCGCGCCGGCATCGGCCATGTATTCGCGCTTGCGCGACAGGGTGAAGCGGATGACCACCGCCAGCAACCACGCCAGTGCGCCAAGTGCCAGCGCGATCAGGATGAACACGCCCGCATTGCCGCCGGACCCGCGCCGGCCGCCGCCTGCCCGGACCAGTGACGCCCGGAACAGGCCGCGCACAACCAGCTCGACCGTGAAGGAAATGATCCCGACAAAGATGATGGAGATCACCAGCAGGCGCACATCCCGGTTTAGTATGTGGGTCAGCTCGTGGGCGAGAACCGCTTCCATCTCGTCTGTGTCGAGCGCATTGATCAGACCGCGGGTGACCGTGACGCTGGCCTGCTTTTCGGTCAGGCCGGAGGCATAGGCATTCAGGCCCGGACTTTCGATGATACGCAGGGCCGGCATCGTGATGCCCCGCGATATGCACAGATTTTCCAGCAGATTGTAGAGTTCCGGCGCGTCATTGCGGCTGACTTTCCGCGCGCCGGTGCTCGCATCAATGATGGCCTGATGGGATAGCCAGGCGATACCAAACCAGAGGGCCACACCCAGCAGCACCCATGGTGTCACCATCGGCATGGCATAGGCTGCTTCGTTCATGGCCCGGCTGAGATCGGCCTGCTCGCCCTCCGCCCACGCCAGAAACAGCGCCGTGCCGCCATAGACGAGGCCCAGGATCAGAAACGGAAATCCCGCCAGCAGCAGGATCGATTTGAGATTATTGTTCCAGATATGGCTGCGAAGGCCGGTCGCTGCGAGCATGACTGGCCTCCGCTGGTCCCGCCCCTAAAACTTGACCGAAGGCGCTGCACGCTCGGACACGGCAATCTCGAAGAATTCGCGGCCATTGAAGCCGAACGGCCCGGCCAGCACGACCGCCGGGAACTGCTCGATAGCCGTGTTGTATTCGGATACGGCGTTGTTGAAGAAGCGGCGGGCGGCCGCAATCTTGTTCTCCAGATCGGCCAGCTCGTTCTGAAGCGAGAGGAAGTTCTGGTTGGCCTTCAGGTCCGGGTAGGCTTCCGACAGCGCGAACAGCTGACGCAGAGCGCCGGTGAGCATGTTCTCGGCGGCGGCGAGGTCTTTCAGGCCCGTGGCATCAATCGCCTGCTGGCGCGCCTTGATGACGTTTTCCAGCGTCTCTTTCTCGTGGGCGGCATAGCCTTTCACGGTCTCGACGAGATTTGGCACCAGATCATAGCGCTGCTTCATCTGCACATCGATATCGCCCCACGCCTGATTGGTCGTCTGACGCAGCGCAACAAGGCGGTTGTAGATGAGAATGACCGCCAGAACGATGACGGCAAGGATGACGAGGATGATGGTAAATTCCATGGGGCAATCCTTCCCGTGAGGAGATGGGGCGGTTTATGCCGTGATGATTAAACCCAACCGCCCTGCCCGCCAAGCCTGTTGGGCGTGTATAGCTTACGGGAGCGTTTCGAATTCCAGCCCCTGATCATTGTCATGGCCCGGCTTGCCTGCGCCTGCGCAGGCGGGTGTCCGGGCCACCGATGCCGTAGAGCTTCCGCGTGATTGTCCCTTGGAGGCTTGGGTCCCCCGCATAACGCGGGGGATGACAAGCGGGGCGGCTGGAGGATGACAGCACTCCGCCCTAAACCTGCCCTCTGGGTGCAAACCGTCCGGCGCGCGAGAAACCCTTGGGTGCCAGACGCCCGGCCTGCGCGCGCTTGCCCAGGAAGAGCTTCCAGTCCTCAACCGGGTGACGCCGCCCTGCCCCGTCCGTCCATGTCAGGCCTTCTTCGGCAACAAACACGGTAACATCGCTGATCTCGCCGCCCTTGCCCCCTAGCAGGCGTACGCCTTTGCCGCGCGTCATCTCGGGGACTTCTTCCAGCGCGAAGACCAGCAGCTTGCGGTTTTCGCCGATGACCGCTGCGTGGTCGCCAGTGGCTTCCGTGACGACGATCACTTCGGCACCGTCGACGAGGTTTACCAGCTGCCGGCCTGCGCGCTTGATGGCGGGAAGCTCCGCCTCCGGCACGACAAAACCATGGCCGGAGCTCGACGCGATCAGGAGCTTGCGCGCCGGGTCGTGTTTGACCAGCAGCAGCGGCGCTGAACCTTCATCGATATCGATCTGCAGGCGCACCGGCTCACCAAACCCGCGCCCGCCGGGGAGTTTGGACGCATCGAGCGTGAACACCCGCCCATCGGTGGCAAACAGCAAGAGCTTGTCGGTTGTCTCGCAGCGCACGGCGAATGCCGTCTCGTCGCCATCCTTGTGTTTCAGGGCGGAAAGATCGTCGACATGGCCTTTCAGCGCGCGGATCCAGCCCTTTTCGGACAGCACCACCGTCACCGGCTCGCGCACCACGAGCGCTTCCTCCACCCGGTCGGCCAGATCATCAGCGGGCGCATCGGCAAAATGCGTACGGCGGCGTCCAAGGGCTGTGCGCGGGCCAAAGCTCTCGCGCACGGCGGCGATCTCGTTATCGACCTTCGCCCATTGCTGGTCATCGCTGGCCAGCAGGGATTGCAGCCCCGCACGCTCTTCTTCCAGCCGGCCAGCCTCGGCGCGCAGCTCGATCTCCTCCAGCTTGCGCAAGGAGCGCAGGCGCATATTCAGGATCGCCTCGGCCTGACGCTCGGTCAGCTTGAACTCCGCGATCAGATCGGGCTTGGGCTCGTCGCTCTCGCGAATAATCGCGATCACGCGGTCGAGATTGAGAAAGCAGATGATATAGCCGGCCAGCACTTCCAGCCGGTCTTCGACCTGCGCCAGACGGCGCGTGGCCCGGCGCACCACCACTTCGCGGCGGTGATCAACCCAGATGCGCAAGACCTCTTTCAGGCTCATCACGCGCGGTGCGCCCTTGGGGTCCAGAACGTTGAGGTTCAGCGGAAAGCGCACTTCCAGATCGGTTACGCGGAACATCGATTCCATCAGCACGGCCGGATCGACCGTACGCGCCCGCGGCTCCAGCACCAGGCGGACATCTTCCGCGCTTTCGTCCATCACATCGGCCAGAAGCGGCAGTTTCTTGGCGTCCATCAGGCTGGCGATACGCTCCACCAGACGCGCCTTTTGAACCAGATAGGGAATTTCGGTGACGACTATACGCCAGGTGCCACGGCCCTGATCTTCCACTTCCCATTTGGCGCGCAGGCGGAATCCGCCCCGGCCCGTCTCGTAGGCTTCCAGAATACTCGCTGCCGGTTCCACGCAAATGCCGCCGGTGGGGAAGTCGGGGCCTTTGACGTATTTGGCCAGCGCGCGGACATCGCAATCGGGTTTTGAGATCAGGTGCCTGGCGGCATCACAGATTTCGGCGGCATTGTGCGGCGGAATGCTGGTCGCCATGCCGACCGCAATACCCGTCGCGCCATTGGCCAGCAGGTTCGGAAAAGCACCCGGCAGCACGACCGGCTCTTCCTCCGACCCGTCATAGGTCTTGCGAAAATCGACCGTGTCCTCGTCCATGTCGGCGAGGAGAAGCCGGGCTGCTTCGGTCAGGCGCGCTTCGGTGTAGCGCATGGCCGCCGCGCTATCGCCGTCCACATTGCCGAAATTGCCCTGCCCTTCGATCAGCGGATAACGGGCGGCAAAGTCCTGCGCCAGCCTTACAAGCGCGTCATAAACCGACTGGTCGCCATGCGGATGGTATTTACCGATCACATCGCCGACCACACGGGCGGACTTCTTGAAGGCCGCATCGGGATCGAGCTTCAACAGGCGCATGGCGTGCAAAAGCCGCCGGTGAACCGGCTTCAGCCCGTCACGGGCATCGGGCAGCGCCCGCTGGGTAATCGTGGAGAGCGCATAGGCAAGATAGCGCGAGGACAGCGCATCCTCGAAGCGCTCAGGGAAGATCCGCCCTGCCTCACCAACCGGTTCGTGTCCCATGCCAAGCCTCTGTCACTGATTCTGCTGGCAGCCAGTATAGGGGACCGCGCCTAAAGTCTGCCCGCCGATTCCAGCCGCTCGATCATGCGTGCGCGGGCCTCGGGCAATACGCGGTCAGCGGGCCAGAGCACGCGCCGTTCGATGAAGTGGGCGGTCAGTTTCAGGCCCGCAGCAATGTCGCCAGGGCTCACCTCGCCCGAACCGGCCATGAAGCCTGGCAGAGCCAGCAGCCGGTCGGCATACTCCGCGCCAGCTTCAGCGCAGACGGCCCTGCCAGTTCGCGGGCTGACATATGTCAGGCCATCTGTACGGCCTGTCGCGGCGCATTTCTTCAAATCCATGCCATAGCCCAGATCGGCCAGCAGGCCCGCCTCCCAGCTGATGTAGAGCGCTGGCCAGATGTCGAGATCATTCAGCGAAGCCACAAGCACCTCGAACGCGCCGTAGACGGCCGGGTGCGCTTCTCGCTCGGGCAAGGCCAGTACAGCCAGCGCACACGCCGCGTTGAGTCCCGACAGCGCCAGCGGGTCATCCATCAGCGCGCCGGCATCCAGCGAATCCGCCTCCAGCGCGTAATTGCCCAGATGCTCGTCCAGACGCGCCCGCCAGACCGCGCGTACCGCATTGCCCGGCTGCAATATGGGCCGCATCGCCTTGGACCGCCCGCCACGCACCAGCCCCGGATGCCGGCCATGGTCCGGGGTCAGCAGTTCCACGATAGCGCTTGTTTCGCCGTAATTGCGCACGGCGATGATGCGGCCTGTATCAGTCCATTCCATTAGCGGCCACCTTTCCTCCCCCGTTAACGGGGGAGGTGTCGAGCGCCAGCGAGACGGAGGGGGCTCTAGTGCAATCCCCCCTCGGCCCTTCGGGCCACTCCCGCCGCAGGCGGGGGGAGACACCACTGATCACTCTTTCAAGGATCACGCATCAAACTCCAGACCCAGGGCGGAATAGCGCGCGCGCTCCTCGCTCCAGCCTGGGCGGACCTTCACGTGCAGGAAGAGATGGACCTCGCGATCCAGATCGGCCGACAGCTCCTTGCGGGCCAGCTCGCCGATAATTTTCAGCGTCTGCCCCCCCTTGCCGATAATCATCGGCTTGTGACCTTCGCGCTCGACATAGATGGTCTGGTCGATGCGAACAGAGCCATCCTTGCGGTCCTGCCAGCTATCGGTTTCCACCATCAGTCCATAAGGCAGTTCGTCATGCACGCGCAGGAAGAGTTTCTCGCGCGTGACCTCGGCGGCGAGAAGACGCATCGGCAAGTCGGCGATCTGGTCCTCATCATAGAAGAACGGGCCTTCGGGCATCAGCGCCGCCAGCCGGGCGGCCAGATCCTTCACGCCGCTGCCATTGCTCGCCGAAATCATGAAGACTTCGCTATAAGCTTCTGTTTCATGGAGCTTTTGGGCAAGCGCTAGCAATTCGTCCCGCTTGATCAGATCGATCTTGTTGAGGGCCAGAATGGCGGTGCTGCCAGCCGCTTTCAGCCCGTCGATGACGCGGTGCGTATCTTCGTCAGCGCGCGCGTCCTGCCCGCCTTTGCGGCCCTTGAGCACACGCGAGGCAGCGGCCGCATCGACGACATGAACAATGGCATCGGCCTCGTCAGCGCCGCTCCAGGCGGCAGCTACCATGGCCCGGTCAAGACGGCGGCGCGGCGCAAACACGCCCGGTGTATCGACCAGCACAACTTGCGTCCGGTCCTTCATCATCACCCCGCGTATCTGAAAGCGTGTGGTCTGGACCTTGTGCGTGACAATGGAGACTTTCTGGCCGACCAGCGCGTTCACAAGGCTGGACTTGCCCGCATTGGGCGCACCCATCACCGCGACAAAGCCGGCGCGCGTTGTCTCTTTACTGGTCATGGGCGTTTTCCCGTTTGAGCATGGTGTCTGCTGCCGCGCGTTGCGCGGCCTGTTTGGTATTGCCTTCACCCATAGCAGGTTCCAGCCCCTCGATACGCACCTCCACTGTGAAGTGCGGCCGATGATCCGGGCCCTTGCGCGACAGGGTTTCGTACGCGGGTGCCGTCAATCGCTTGCGCGCCGCCCACTCCTGCAAATGGGATTTGGCATCCTTCTGGCGCCGGGTCAGCTGGGCGAGCTCGTCTTCCCATGCTGTCTCGAAGAAGGCGCGCGCCGCACTCATGCCGCCATCAAGATAGATCGCACCGATAAGCGCCTCGCAGGCATCGCCCAGAATGGATTCCTTCTCGCGGCCACCCAGGCGCTCCTCGCCCGGCGACAGAAGCAGCGCGTCTCCCAGATTGAGAGCGCGCGCAACCCGGGCGCACGCGCCCTTGTTTACCAGCGCGTTGAGCCGGTGGGCCAGCCCGCCTTCGCTCAAGCCTTCAAACATCGCGTAAAGCTGCTCAGCGACGAGCAGGCCGAGCACGCGGTCGCCGAGAAACTCCATGCGTTCATTGGAATCGGTGCGGCGGCGGCCATCGCCATGGCTGGCGTGGGTCAGCGCGATCTCCAGAAGCTCCGGGTCAGCGAACTGATAGCCGATGGATTCCTCGAGACGCTTGATGCGGTTGGTCATGCGCCCTCACCCGTTGTCGGGATAGCTTCGAGGATCGCGAACGCTTGCGCCCACGGGTAATCGTCGGTCAGCGTGAGATGAATGATAAAGTCCATGCCGTCCGGCGTCAGTGCGCGTGCCCGCTCCAGCGCCTTGCCGGAGAGATTCATGGTTGGCTTTCCGCCCTTGAGGTTGATGACCTCCAGATCACGCCAGATCACGCCCCTGTAAATGCCGGTGCCGAGCGCCTTGGCGGTCGCTTCCTTGGCGGCGAAACGCTTCGCGTAAGTATCCACCTCGCGCATCCGGCTTTCGGCCTTGGCCCGCTCGCCAGCGCTGAAAACCCGGTTCTTGAAGCGGTCACCGAAGCGTTCAATCGACCGCTCGACACGGCGGATATCGATAATGTCGGTGCCGATGCCCAGAATCACGCCGCCTGCTCCGCGCGGGCTTCATCCATCAACGCGCGCATCCGTTTTACCGCTGTTTCCAGTCCGGTGAAGATCGCTTCGCCGATCAGGAAATGGCCGATATTCAGCTCGGCGAACTCAGAGATGGCCGCGACCGGCTTGACGTTATCAAAGGTCAGGCCATGACCTGCATGGGGTTCAATCCCGCGCCGGACAGCATCTCTGGCGGCGGCTTGCAGGCGTTCCAGCTCGCGCGCGACACCGTCCTCATCACCCTTCAGCCACAGCTCGGCATAGCGTCCGGTGTGCAATTCCACGACCGGCGCGCCGAGGCGTTCCGCTGCATCAATCTGTAGAGGGTCCGGCTCAATGAAAAGTGAAACGCGGCAGCCCGCATCCTTCAGCCGGCGCACCAAGGGCGCGATAGTGTTATGCAGGCCTGCCACGTCCAGTCCGCCCTCAGTAGTGCGCTCTTCGCGCTTTTCAGGCACCAGACAGGCCGCATGGGGGCGGAAACGCTCGGCAATAGCGGTCATCTCGCCCGTTGCGGCCATTTCCAGATTGATCGGCAGGCGCGTCGCCGCGCGGACAGCATCAAGATCACCGTCGCGGATATGGCGCCGGTCTTCGCGCAAATGGATGGTGATGCCATCGGCCCCCGCCGCCTGCGCCAGCGCCGCCGCGCGCACCGGATCGGGGTGGGCACCGCCGCGCGCATTACGGATCGTGGCGACATGGTCGATATTAAGGCCGAGACGCAGCATGTCGTGTCCTACGCCTCCAGCCCCCGGCTTCCCGGCTTGATGGCGGGAATGCGTTCCAGTTCCGGTGGCAGATCGTCTTCGGCATAGGCCGGGAAGGCTACCGTCGCGAGCGCGATCAGCGGCACACCCACATCGGCGCGCCCGCCTGAGCGATCCACCAGACAGGCTTCGGCGACGACTTTTGCGCCCGTCTTGCCAATCGCGGTGATGCATTCGCGCGATGAGAGACCGGTCGTCACGATGTCCTCCACGACCAGCACGCGGTCAGCGGCCGTCAGCTGAAAGCCGCGGCGCAGGCGGAACTCGCCGTCCTCGCGCTCGACGAAAAGAAAGGGCAGCCCAAGCTGGCGAGCCGTTTCATAGCCCGGAATTATCCCGCCCAGAGCCGGAGACACGATCGCCGTGACTGGCTCCTTCACCCGCGCCCGGACGGCCTCTGCCATCGCTTTGCACAGCTTTTCGGTGCGGGCGGGTTCGCGAAAGACGAGCGCCTTTTGCAGGAAAACGGGGCTTCGAAGGCCCGAGGACAGAATGAAATGTCCCTCCAGCAGGGCCCCGGCCTCACGGAACTCGTCAAGTACTTCCTCAGCGGTCATCATGTCCGGTCTCCAGATCCATCGCGGCGCTACTCGTAGCGGGCGCGCTCGGCGGTGACTACCCGGTCACAGGTCTTCAGCGCAGCCACGATATTGGACAAATGGCGCACGTCCACGACCTCGATATCGAAGGCCATGTCAAAGAAGTCCCGGGAGCGTGACAAGGTCTTGATATTGGTGATGTTGCCGCGCGCCTCGCCGACGGCGCCGGCAATCTCGGCCAGCACGCCCGGCTCATTTCGAACCGTCGCCAGCACACGGCCGACCGAAACGGCATTGGCGCGCGCCTCGGGCGTCCATTTGAGATCGATCCAGTTATCACCCGACGCAGGATCTTCTTCCTCCAGCTCGGCCAGGCGTTCGCAGTCAATGACATGCACCTCGACACCTTCGCCGGTGCGCATGATGCCAACGATCCGGTCGCCGGGCAGCGGCGAGCAGCACGGCGCAAAATGCAGCGATACGCCGGATGTCAGGCCGCTCCCGTGCACGTAAAGCGCGCCCTTCTCGTCATCGATAAGCTCGCGCTGGCTGGGATCATTGGGGTTTTTCTCGCGTTGCCCGGGAAAGACAGCATCGAAAAGCTGGGTGGAGGTGACCTGGCCGCGTCCAAGCGCCTGAAAAAGCTGTTCGGGCGATTTGAGATCAAGCCGGGCCAAAGCCTCGCTCAGGATCGATTCCTTGAACGACTTGCCCTCACGCTGGAAGGCATGTTCCGCGATGACTTTGCCGAGCCGCTCGAACTCCTGAAGCTGGGTCTCGCGGATCAGCTTCCGGATGGCTGCCTTGGCCCGGCCGGTGACAACCAGGTCTTCCCAGCCCGCAGGCGGCTGACGCGTCCCGCCCTTGATGATTTCGACCGTATCGCCGTTGCGCAGACGCGTACGCAGCGGACGTTCACGCCCATTGATCCGCACGCCCACGGCGCCCGCGCCCAGCTCGGTGTGGACGGCATAGGCAAAATCCAGCGGCGTCGCGCCCTGCGGCAGGGCGATTAACTCACCCTTCGGTGTGAACGCGTAGACTTGGTCGGTGAGCATCTCCAGCTTGGCGTGTTCGAGAAACTCGTCCGGATCACCGCCCTGTTCAAGAATTTCGACAAAGGCCCGAAGCCGCGAAAGCGGATCGCCCCCTGCCTCGCGCGCGGATTTGGGATCATAGCCATACCGCCCCGCCTTATAGCGCCAGTGAGCGGCAACGCCGGTTTCGGCAACCGCTTCCATGGCTTCGGTACGGATCTGCAACTCCATGCGCACATTGTGCGGGCCGACAATGGTGGTGTGCAGGGAGCGGTAGTTGTTGGGCTTGGGCGTTGAGATATAGTCGTGAAAGCGTTCCGGTACGGACCGCCAGTTCTGGTGGATAACGCCGAGCGTCCGATAACACTCATCGGGCGTGTTCACGATCACGCGGAAAGCATAAATATCGGCGATATCATCAAAGGATGTGCCCTTGCGCTCCAGCTTGCGCCAGATGGAATAGGGGCGCTTCTCCCGGCCAAAAACCCGGCAATCGATCCCGGCTTCTTCAAGGCGCTGGGACAGAAGCGAGGACATGGCGGCAATCGCGGAAGCACGGGTGGAGCGAAGCGCCGCAAGCCGGCGGGTAATCGATTCGTAGCCGTCCGGGTTGATATTGCGAAAGGCGAGGTCTTCCAGCTCGACACAGATCCGGTTCACGCCAATCCGCCTGGCCAGCGGCGCGTAGATTTCAAGCGTCTCGCGCGCTATCCGCTCGCGCTTGTCGGGCTTGGGCATGAAGTGCAGTGTGCGCATATTGTGCAGCCGGTCGCACAGCTTCACCAGCAGGACGCGGACATCATCGGTGATAGCCAGCACCAGCTTCTGGAAATTCTCGGCCTGGCGGGTGCGTTTGTTGATCAGCTCCATCTGGCTGAGCTTGGTCTCGCCATCAACAAGGCGCGCTACATCTTCGCCAAATAATTCTTTTATTTCTTCTAGCGTTGCATCGGTATCTTCAACAGTATCATGAAGTAGTCCGGTGCAGACCGTTGCCACATCCAGGCGAAGATCGGCCAGCAGCATCGCGACCGCTACCGTATGACCGTAATAGGGCTCGCCAGAATGGCGCTTTTGCGGACCGTGCTTGTCGCGTGAATATTCGTATGCACGCCGCAACAGGTCCCCATCCGCATTGGGATGGTAGGCCTTTACCCGCGCAATAAGGTCGTCGGCGCTTGGGATGGTTCCCGGCGCTTCGGCGGACGCGCTGAGCGCTACCCCGCCCAACGCTTACAGACGGCCGTCTGCCGGCCCGTCCCGATCACTTTGCAGGGCGCGCAGCATGGCCGCCTCGTCCATTTCCGGAGCCGGAAGAGCGCGCTGTGCCTCGCCTGCATCGTGGCGCGTATCCTCTTCCTCTTCGTCAACGGGAATCACGCGCTCGAGACCCGCCACCAGGCTTTCGGAGAGCGCATCAAGGTCCAGCTTTTCCTCAGCGACTTCGCGCAGCGCCACGACCGGGTTCTTGTCGTTGTCGCGGTCAATCTGCAGCTGGGATCCGGCCGCGATATTACGGGCGCGGTGTGCAGACAGAAGGACGAGCCGGAAACGGTTCGGGACTTTTTCGATGCAATCTTCGACAGTAACGCGAGCCATGAGCGTGGACGCTCCCAAATGCGATAGAGGATCGGGGGTAATAGCGAACCTTTCTGATACCTCAGTGCGCGCTTCGCTTCAAGCACGGCGCTGCGCTGCACAACGCTGTCACCGCGTTTCACCGAATGGGCCGATGATCTTTGTGGCCGCCACATCGCCTGGCGCAAGTGCGCCGACCAGCCTGTCGATCCCCTGGCCCGTGGCCGGATGGATCCAGTCCGGCGCAATTTCGCGCAAGGGCAAAAGGACAAAAGCGCGCTGGCTGGCGCGCGGATGCGGCAGGACCGGGCCCGGCATCCCGTCCGACAATAAGCCATCGAAATCAATGATATCGAGATCAAGCGTTCTGGGCGCATTGCGGTGTGCCCTTGCCCGGCCGAGTTGCGCCTCGATGGCATGCAGGCAGTCCAGCAGCTCTGCCGGGGCTTTGGCGGTTTCCACACGGGCGACGGCGTTCACATAGGCCGGGTCTTGCGGATCGGGCCAGGCCGGCGAGCGCCATAGAGATGAGCGCGCGCGCAGCGCGACGCCCGATGCATTCAACGTCCGGGCGGCCTCGCACAACAAACCGGCAGGCTGTATGTTGCCGAGGGCTTGGTTTGAACCAAATGCGATATAAATGCTCACGCAGACGCCTATTTTAGTTAGCCATTAGCCCAACAAGGAGCCCCATGACATTCTATCCCAATGAGCGCATCGGCCTTTTCATCGACGGTGCCAACCTCTATTCCGCAGCGCGCGGCCTCGATTTCGACATTGATTACCGCAAATTGCTTGAGGAATTCCGCAAGCGCGGCCGTCTGGTGCGCGCCAATTACTACACCGCCCTGCTGGAAAACGACGACTATACGCCCATCCGGCCTCTGGTCGACTGGCTGGATTATAACGGGTTCAGCATTGTTACCAAGGCGGCCCGCGAATACACCGATGACAATGGCCGCCGCCGGATCAAGGGCGACATGGACGTCGAGATTGCCGTCGATCTGATCGAGGCAGCCAGCTATCTCGATCACATTATCCTGTTCTCCGGCGATGGTGATTTCCGCAAGGTTGTCGAGGCGGTCCAGCGCCGGGGCGTCCGTGTTTCGGTTGTTTCAACGCTCAAATCCCAACCGCCAATGATCTCCGACGATCTGCGGCGGCAGGCCGACAACTTTATCGAGTTGGCCGAGCTGGGACGGCTGGTTGGCCGCGAGCGCCGTGCACGCGAGGATTTCCCGGCAGCCGATGCCGAGGATGATGATGACGCGTAGCGTTGCGGCAGAGCCGCGCGCCGACTGTCCCCTCTGCCCTCGCCTCGTCATCTATCGTGAGGAGAATGCCCGCCGGGAGCCGGACTGGTTCAACGGCGCAGTGCCTTCATTTGGCGACGAAGGCGCCCGTCTGCTGATTGTCGGGCTGGCACCGGGCCGTACCGGGGCGAACCGCACCGCCCGCCCCTTCACCGGCGACTGGGCGGGTGATCTGCTTTACGCGACACTGGATCAGTTCGGCTTTTCAAAAGGCACCTACCGGGCCGATCCGGCTGACGGGCTGGAGCTGGTCGATGCCATGATCACCAACGCCGTGCGATGTGCCCCGCCTCAGAACAAACCCGTTGGCGCCGAGATGGCGAATTGCCGGCCATTCCTCGCGGCGCGCATCGCCGCGCTGCCCAATCTCAAAGTGATGATTGCGCTGGGGCGGATTGCGCACGAGAACGCGCTGCGCGCGCTGGGCCTGCGGCCGGCGGCGTTCAAGTTTGCCCACGGCGCGGAGCATGCTGTCGAAGGCCCCCAACAAGGCCCCCTCACCCTGATCGATAGCTATCACTGCTCGCGCTACAACACGAATACCGGCCGTCTGACCGAGCCGATGTTCCATGCCGTATTCGAGACGGCCAGGGCGCGGCTCTAGCCGAAATCCTTCATCAGACGCGCCTTGGAGCGGTTCCACTCGCGCTGCTTGATGGTTTCGCGCTTGTCGATGGTCTTCTTGCCCTTGGCGAGCCCAATCAGGAGCTTGGCCAGCCCCCGGTCGTTGAAATAGAGCCGCAGCGGGACGATTGTGCGCCCTTCGCGCTGCACGCCGCCGGCCAGCTGGGCCATCTGCTTCTTGTGCAGCAGGAGCTTACGGTGACGGCGCGGCTCGTGATTGAAGCGGTTGCCACCTTCATAGGGCGGGAAATCGGCATTGATCAGGTAGAGTGCGCCATCACGCTCCACGCTGACATAGGCCTCGGCGATATTGGCCCGGCCCTGGCGCAGGGATTTTACCTCTGTGCCGACCAGCATCAGCCCGGCTTCCAGCGTGTCCTCAATCTCGTAATCGAACCGGGCACGCCGGTTGACGGCGATCAGCCCGCTATCATCGCTCTTGCTCATATAAGCGACAAGTCCGTCAGGACTGCCCTGATCCGGTCCTTCACCGCTTCAGGGCACTCCACCAGAGGAAGGCGCACCTCTGCGGAACACAGACCCAGCAAGCTCGCGGCGTATTTGGCCGGTGCCGGGCTGGAATACGCAAACATCACCTCGTGCAACGGTTGCAGCCGGTCATTGAGGTCTCGCGCCTCATCCCAGCGCCCTTCCAGCGTTGCGGCCTGGAGCGCCGCGCACAGCGCCGGGGCGGCGTTGGACGAAACGGAAATCACGCCGGTTCCGCCATGGGCGTTATAACCAAGTGCGCTGGCATCCTCGCCGGAGAGCTGAATGAAATCTGAGCCAATGGCGCGCCGGTGCTGTGTGACACGCTGAATATCGCCGGTCGCGTCCTTCACACCGATAATGTTCGGGTGTCTGGCGACCTGCGCCATGGTCTCGACAGATATGTCGACCACCGACCGGCCCGGCACATTGTAGACAAAAAGCGGAATTTCCACGGCGTCTGCGATGGCGAGGTAGTGCGCCGCCAGCCCGGCTTGCGAAGGCTTGTTATAATAGGGCGCGGCGACCAGCACTGCGTCGGCGCCGGCGCTTTTGGCAAAGCGGGCAAGTTCGATGGCGTGAGCGGTGTTGTTTGAACCGGCCCCGGCAATGACCGGCACACGCCCTGCACTGGTTTCGAGTACCGTTTCGACGACGCGGCAGTGCTCATCATGGCTCAAGGTGACGCATTCGCCCGTGGTACCGACGGGAACCAGCCCGTGCGTTCCGGCATTGATCTGGTGTTCGACCACACGCTTCAGCGCCGCGATATCAAGCTGACCGCTGCTGAAAGGAGTGATGAGAGCCGTAAACGAGCCGCGGAACATGGATTGCATAGCCTTGTCAGAGTTGCGCAACAGCGCAAATGGGCGCGGACCATATCGATTGCAATCGTGCCCGCCAAGACGCTGCAATCGCTGTGGACAGCGCCAGCGCGTTGGACGAGTCTGTAGATCTGCCTGTTGCCAAGAGGTTTTCCATCATGCTGTTGCGTGTCGCTCTGCTCGCCCTGTCAGTCCTGACGCTGAGCGCTCCGGCCCTTGGCGATGTGCCGGTGCCACGGCTGAAGCCGCCTGTCCCCAACCATTCGGCCATCCTGAGCGATAATGATTTCGATTATCTGCGCCGCGCCCTGCGCGCCGCCGATGCCGGCGACTGGTCCTTCGTGCGCGAGGCCCGCTTCAACATCACGCACCCCGTCGCCAAGGATTTGCTGCTTTGGCGCATAGCGACCTCAGATGCCCGGGCACTCTTTTCCGAATTACATACGGCGCTGGAAGAACTGGAAGGCTGGCCGCGTGAAGACGCGATACAGCGCGAGGCCGAGTGGAAGCTGGCCGAGGCCGATATGGGCGCCGACCTCACCGCTGGCTGGTATGCCCGGCGTGAGCCGGTCACCGGCGAAGGGCGCGTTGCCTGGGGCGAGGCGCTGATCGCGCTGGGACGCGTTGACGAAGGCCGCGAGCAGATACGCGAGGCGTGGCGGACACAATCGCTTCGCCAGACCTATCAAAGCGAAGTGCTGCGCGAGCATGGCAGCTTCCTGACCGCAGAAGATCACGCCGAGCGGGTCGATTTTCTTCTGTGGGCAGGGCAGCGCAGCCTGGCCAGCGCCCTGCTGCCACAACTGGAGGCCGGTGAGCGCCGCGTTGCGGATGCGCGCATGCGCCTTGCAGCGCGCAGCTCGGGCGTGGATGCGGCGGTCGACGCCGTGCCTGCCAGCCTGCAGAACAATCCCGGCCTGGTATTTGAGCGCACGCGCTGGCGGCGGCGCGCTGGCAACACGTCCGGTGCCCTGGATCTCGCACTCGAACTGCCCGACGCGCACACCAATACCGCCGCGCTGGAATCCATGTGGAGCGAGCGCAAGCTGATCATTCTGGATCTGATGCGCGAACGTGATCACGAGACGGCCTACCGGCTTGCGGCCGATAACGGCATGAGCGCGGGTGTGTCATTTGCTGATGCAGAATTTCTGGCCGGCTGGATCGCGCTGGTCCATCTGGACCGGCCCGAAGCAGCGCTGGAGCATTTCAACCGGCTGGAAGCGGGGGTGACGACGCCCGTTTCGCTTGGCCGTGCCAAATACTGGCAGGGCCGCGCCGCAGAAGCCGCTGGCGATGCGCCGCTGGCGCGTGAACGCTTTGTCGCTGCCGCCCAGCACGCCACGACCTATTATGGCCAGCTGGCTATTTTGGCGCTTGGCCCGGATGCGGCGGAACTGGACCTGCCCGCCGACCCCGTCATCACCCCTGACGAGCGTGCAGCGTTCGCCGAACGCGAGCAGATACTGGCGCTGCGCATGCTGGGTGAGCTGAACCAGACCTTCCTGTTCCGCACTTTTGCAGCCCATCTGGAAGACCGCATGGAAACCCCGGCCGAGCAAGCCATGCTGGCCGATATTGCGCTGGATCATCTGCGCTTGCGCGAAGCGGTGCGCGCTGCGAAGGCCGGGCGGATGCAAGGGATGATCCTGGCCGAACGTGCCTATCCCCTGGTCGAAGTGCCCAGCGACGCCCCGGTCATGGCCGATCCGTCTCTCACCCTGTCTGTTATCCGGCAGGAAACAGAGTTTGACGCGCGGGCGGTCAGTGGCGCGGGCGCGCGCGGCATGATGCAGATGATGCCCGCCACGGCGCGCGCAACGGCACGCCAGCTCGGCCTGCCCTACGCCTTTGAATGGCTGACCGATGATCCCGACTACAATATGCGCCTTGGCATGGCCCATCTTCAGGAAGTCGTCGACGATTACGACGGCTCGCTGGTGATGGCGCTGGCCGCCTATAATGCCGGTGGCGGACGGGTGCGGCGCTGGGTGCAGGAATACGGCGATCCGCGCTATGGCGCGATTGATCCGATTGACTGGGTGGAAAGCCTGCCGTTCGGAGAGACGCGCAACTATGTGCAGCGTGTGATCGAGAACCTGCAGGTCTACCGGGCGCGCCGGGCGGGCGACACCGCCGTGCCGCTCGGCATCGAGCGCGACATGGTGGGTGCTTCGGCCGGTATCGGGCGCATCCTGCCGCATCTGTCTGCCGAACAGCTCGCCGAGATTGAGGCCGCCGATGCTGCGGCGCGCGAGGAACTGGGTATGGCCCCGGTGCCGGATGTGGACGAAGAGGACGGGAGTTAGCCGGGTTTTACGCCCCACTTCCCTCGTCATTCCCGCGCAGGCGGGAATCCAGACGATATTCAGGCCGAGCCCATGCTAACCGGCTCTAGGTGCCCGCCTGCGCGGGAACGACGAAGAGGGGCTCAAAGCGCGTCTCGAAGCGCGAGGCCTTAGCCCCCGATCGCACGCGCAAAAAGCGCAGCGTCCACATTGCCGCCTGTGGCGACCACCACTGTGGTCTTGTCCTTCGCGCTGATCCTGCCGGACAGTATGGCGGCCAGCGCGCACGCTCCGCCGGGTTCCAGCACGATTTTCAGATGCCGCCAGGCGAAGGCAATAGCGGCCAATGCCTCCTCATCGCTGACAACACCGATGCCTTTCAGGCGCGGCTGATTGATGGGGAAGGTCATTTTGCCCGGCGCGTCCGACAACAGCGCATCCTGGGTCGACCCGGAGGTGCGGGTATTGTGTTCACGCCGGCCTGACGCAAGTGACCGGGCGTGGTCGTCAAACCCTTCAGGCTCGGCCCCGTAAACCGCGATGCCGGGAGCGCTTTCTGCCAATGCCAGATTGATGCCCGCGATCAGCCCCCCGCCGCCAACACAGCAGACGAGCTGGTCAGCAGTTTCAGCACGCTCGGCAAGCTGCTGGCCGATTTCCAGACCGCACGTGCCCTGCCCTGCAATCACGCCGAAATGGTCAAAAGAGGGGATAAGGGTGGCACCCGTCTCCTCGCAAAGTCCGCGCGAGATCAGCTCGCGGTCCTCGCTGGCGCGATCATAGGTGACTACCCTGCCACCCCTTGCTCGCACGCCATCGGCCTTTATGGCCGGCGCATCGGCGGGCATCACGATGGTAGCGCGAATGCCGAACAGCCTGGCTGCCTCGGCAATGCCCTGGGCATGATTACCTGACGAGAACGCCACGACACCGCGCACACGGTCAGCCAGCGGCATCAGCGCAATGGCATTATACGCCCCGCGAAACTTGAACGAGCCCGTCCGCTGCAGGCATTCCGCCTTTACCCGCACGCGCCCGCCCACCGCCTCGTCCAGCGCCGGGTTCCACAAAAGCGGTGTTCTGACCGCCAGACCCTGAAGGCGGGTTGCTGCGGCCAGAACGTCACTGAAACCGGGTAGATGCATCCTCTCGCCTCCGCATACTGGCCACGCGCTGCACTACGGCCATATCTGCTGAAGACAAGTTGCGCAAAAGGTATTGCATCGCAGCGCGGGCACGCCTTTGATATCGGCAACTTTTAGAACAGGGCTTCGGGAGGCTGGCTGGTGCCGGATCCCTTACAATGGCCCGGAAGCTTTTGAGCGGGAGGACAAGCGCCATGTTGCGTGGACAGATGATGAATAGCCAGCTGATGATTTCTGGCATTCTCAAGCATGCGGCCGACAATCACGGGGGCCGCGAAATCGTCAGCCGCCTGCCCGATACGGGGGAGATCCACCGCTATGGCTGGAAGGACTGCCATGCGCGGTCCAAACGCCTTGCCAACGTGCTGACCGGGCCGCTGAAAGTGAAGTCGGGCGACCGTATCTCCACGATCGCCTGGAATACGCACCGGCATCTGGAGCTTTACTATGCCGTTTCCGGCGTCGGCGCGGTCGTCCACACCGTCAATCCGCGCCTCGCGCCCGATCAGATCGCCTGGATGCTGGACCACGCCAAGGCCAAGCACGTGTTTTTCGACGTGTCGTTTGCGCCGATCATCGATGCCATCGCCAAGAAGTGTAAGACGGTCAAACGCTTCATCGTTCTGACCGACAGCGCACACATGCCGAAAATCTCGGCGAAATGTGACGCCTACGAAGACCTTCTGAGCAGCGCCTCACCGGAGTATGACTGGCCGGAGTTTGACGAAAACCTAGCCGCCGGCCTGTGCTACACCTCCGGCACGACGGGTGATCCCAAAGGCGCGCTCTATTCACACCGCTCGACCGTGCTGCATGCCATGGCGTGCCTGGGTCAGGACGTGCTGGGCGTGGGTTCGCGCGGCACGATCATGCCGGTCGTGCCGATGTTCCACGTCAATGCGTGGGGTGTGCCCTACGCGACGGCCATGGGCGGCGGCAAGCTGGTCATGCCGGGCGCGCAGCTGGACGGCAAATCCCTGCAGGAGCTGATCGAACAGGAAAGCGTGACGCAGGTTCTGGGCGTGCCGACCGTGTGGCTGGGCCTGCTGCAATACTTGCGCGAAAGCGGCAAGCGAATCGACAGCGTGGAGAATGTGCTGATGGGTGGCTCGGCCATGCCCGAAGCGCTCCTGCGCGCCTATGAGGACGAATACGGCGTCGACATGCAGCAAGGCTGGGGCATGACCGAGATGAGCCCGCTGGGCACGGTCGGCAAGCTCCTGCCCAAGCATGACGATCTCTCCGAAGACGAGAAGGTGAAGATCAAGCTGAAACAGGGCCGTCTGATTTATGGCGTGGAGATGCGCGCGGTGGATGATGACGGCAATGTGCTGCCGCGCGATGGCCAGTCGTCCGGGCATATCCAGGTGCGCGGGCCCTGGATCATCGACAGCTATTTCCGGGGCGCCGGCGCAGAGGCCTTCACCGATGATGGCTGGTTCCGCACTGGCGATGTCGGCTATCTGGACTCTGACGGCTATATGACCATCACCGACCGCTCCAAGGATGTGATCAAGTCCGGCGGCGAGTGGATCAGCTCCATCGACCTTGAAAACGTCGCCATGGGCCATCCTGACGTGCTGATGGCGGCGGCTGTGGGCATGCCGCACCCGAAATGGCAGGAGCGTCCGCTGCTGGTCATCCAGCCCAAACCGCACACCACACCGACGGTGGAGGCTATCCAGGAATTCCTCGCCGAACGCCTGCCCAAATGGTGGGTGCCGGACGGGATCGAGTTCATTGATGAGATGCCGCTCGGCGCTACCGGCAAGATCCTCAAAACCCGCCTGCGTGAAATCTACAAGGACTATCAATTCCCTGACGCGGGTCAGGCTTAACTCACCTGGTTCGGGGCAATCCGAGCCAGTGATTTCCTCCCCCGTTTACGGGGAGGTGTCGAGCGAATGCGAGACGGGGGGGAGCTTTTATACATCCCCCCCCCTCGCCGCTTCGCGTGTTCGAAGCTTTGCTTCTCACCCCCCCCGCAGGCGGGGGAGAAACCCCATACCCGGCCAAGACAACTCGCAAGATTACGAACCTGTCACTTGCACGGGCGGTAAATCGCCTTACCTTTATCGACAATCGATAAAGGGAAACCGCAATGGAAATCCTCGTTCTTCTACTGGTTGGTCACTTCCTGCCCACGCTGATCGCTCTGCTGCGCGGCCATCACAACGGCTTTGCCATCTTCCTGACAAACCTGCTTCTGGGCTGGACCGTCATTGGCTGGGTGGTAGCGCTGATCTGGTCGACCACCTCGATTCAGCGGCGCGTTGAAATCATCAACGCCTGATCACTCGGCGGGCTTGACCGGCACCCCGGCACGCGCTGCCTGTGAGGGCGGTACAACGGGCCGGGTCTTGCTTTCGATGGCGGTCATCGGGGCGTAGCGCAGCACGACAAACGCGATCAAAACGCCTGCCAGCACATTGGCCAGCGCGTAGCCGCCGATCATGCCAGCGGGGCCGAATTGCGTGGCACCCAGCCAGACCAGCGGCACCAGCAAGGCAAAACAGCGCGTCAGGTTGATCCCCACGCCCAGCAGAGGGCGGCCAAGCCCGTTAAAGCCGGCGGCGGCGGCCATGGCGATGCCGTATCCGCCCATCGTCACCGGCGCGATCCACCAGGTCAGGCGCGCCATGGCCTGCCCTTCCTCGGACGGCAGGAACAGCCAGGACAGCGGAAAGGCCAGTGCAGCCAGCAACACAGCCATCGCCACACCCCAGCCCACGCAGAACATGAAGGCCGAACGGAATGCCTCGCGCACACGGTCCACATGCCCGGCCCCGCCATTCTGGCCCGTGATGGGGCCGATGGAGCCGGAGAGCGCAAACAACGGAATAAGGGCAAGCGCTTCAAGCCGTTGAGCCACCCCAAAGCCCGCCACAACGGGCTCGCCAAAGCGAGCCGCAGCGGCGAACACCAGCGTCATCGCCATCGGATTGATCATGTTCGAGCCGGCGGCAGGCGCACCAATCCGCGCGATCTCGCCCCAATTCCACGCCATTTCGGCAAAGCCGGGCCAGGACAGATCAATGATCTTCTCGCGGAAAATCATGATCCCCATAGCCACCACGAAGACAACAAGGTTGGAGATGAGCGTGGCCAGCGCCGCCCCTTGTACTTCCATGGCCGGGATCGGACCCAGGCCGAAGATCAAGATCGGGTCGAGGATCATGTTCAGCACGGCAGCGAGGATCATGATGATGCTGGGCAGAATCGCATCGCCCAGCGCGCGCAAGATATTGCTGGCGATCATCGGGCCGACCATGAAGATGATGCCGGCAAACCAGATCGTCATGTAATCATGCACGAACGGCATCATCGCTTCGCTCGCGCCCATCAGGCGGAAAAGCGGGCCGATCAGGGCAATGCCGATCGCTGATGTAATCGCGGTGATGACAAGCGCCAGAATGACGGCGTCGGTGGCCACGCGCTTTGTGCGCCCGTCATCGCCGCGCCCGGCGGCGCGCGCGACCACGGAAACCGCACCGGCCCCGAGGCCGATGGCGATGCTCATCACGGCCATCGAAACCGGAAAGACGAACTGCACGGCAGCCTGCTGGACCGTGCCCAGCCGCCCGACCCAGTAGGCGTCGACAATGCCGACAAGCATCATGGCAACGATGCCAAAGCTCAGCGGGATGACCATGCGCATAAGGTGGCCGAAGACCGGCCCTTGCGTCAGGTCACGGGCATTGCGTTTCTCAGCCATAAGCGAGGGTCCGGTCTTTCAGGGATGGCCCTCACACTTAGGCTGCAACGCCCCTGCCCGCCAGTGGCGCGCCATGAATTGTTTGTTACGCCCGGTGGGTAAGGTCAAAGCTGGCCATGCCCGCAAGGTTCACAATATCTGACACGGGCGAGCCCAGCCGCGCGATCTGAACCGATTTTTCCATACCGACCAGCAGACCTTCGATGACGGTCGCCCCGCCCGTTGCCTTCAACAGCCGGGTGGCGATGGAGGCGGAGTGGACCGCCGGCATGACCAGAACATTGGCGGCGCCTGACAGCCGCGAGAAACTGTACGCTTCATGGTGATCGGGATTGAGGGCCACATCAGCCGCCATCTCGCCCTCATACTCAAAATCGACGCCGCGCGCGTCCAGCAGGCGCACCGCACTTTGCACCTTTTCGGTCCGGCTGCCCGGCGGGTTGCCGAAGGTGGAATAGGACAGGAAGGCCACGCGCGGCATTAGGCCCAGCTTGCGCGCTGCTGCGGCCGCGCCGCAGGCAATGTCAGCCAGTTCGTGCGCTTCAGGAAACTCGGTGACATTGGTGTCCGCAATCACCAGCGTTCGCCCCCGGGTGATCGCCAGAGACAGGCCGATCAGGCGTCCCCCGGCCGCTTCATCCAGCACCAGACGGATGTCCGACAGCGTGTTGGTGAAGTGGCGCGTGACGCCCGTCACCATGCCGTCCACGTCACCAAAGCGCAGCATGCAGGCGGAAAACACGTTGCGGTCGTTATTGACCAGACGCTGGACATCACGGCGCAGATAGCCCCGACGTTGCATCCGTTCGTAGAGGAAATCGACATAGTCCGGATTGTGATCGGACAGCCGCGCGTTCCAGATTTCCAGGGAGCCGGGCTCGATACCCAGCTCCTTCATATTGCCTTCGGCGATCTTCTCGCGGGCCACCAGTACCGGCGTCCCAAGCCCCTGCGCCTTGAAGGCCGCTGCGGCACGGATAACACTTGGCTCTTCGCCTTCAGCGAACACGATGCGCTTGGGCTCCGCCCTGATGACATCGGTAATGTGCTGCTGCAAGGCGGCCGTCGGGTCCAGACGCTGCGCCAGCCGCGCGCGGTAACCGGACCCCTCTTCAGGCATAGCCAGGCGGGCCACACCGCTATCAACAGCAGCCTTTGCGATATAGGGCGGCACGAACGAAATCAGCCGAGGATCGAAGGGGGACGGAATGATGTAGTTACGCCCGAAGCTGAGGCGGCCAGAGCGATTGGCGGTGGCCACCTCGTCGGGCACGTCGGTGCGGGCCAGATCGGCCAGTGCGCGCGCGGCGGCCAGCTTCATCGGCTCGTTGATGGTTGTTGCGCGAACATCCAGTGCGCCACGGAATATGTACGGAAATCCCAGCACATTGTTGACCTGATTGGGAAAATCCGAACGGCCGGTCGCTATGATGGCATCTGAACGCACCGCCTTGATAAGGTCCGGCATGATTTCCGGCACCGGGTTGGCCATTGCAAAGATAATCGGATCGGCCGCCATGGATTTCACCATGGATTGCGAGACGATCCCGCCCGCTGACAGGCCCAGCATGACGTCCGCATCGACCATCGCCTCGTCCAGCGTGCGCAGATCGGTTGCGCGCGCATGTCTGGCGAGACGCGGATGCAGATCATCACGCCCGGAGTGCACCACACCGTTCACATCGATAATGGTGACGTGTTCGTCCTTCACGCCGAGTGACTTGATCAGCTCCAGTACGGACAAGCCCGCCGCCCCTGCTCCGATCAGGACGACCTTGATGTCTTCAAACTTGCGGTTGGTCAGGTGGCAAGCATTCATCAGGCCTGCAGCGGCGATGATGGCGGTGCCATGCTGGTCATCGTGGAAGACCGGAATGGCAAGGCGCTCGCGAAGTTTCGCTTCAATTTCAAAGCATTCCGGTGACTTTATGTCCTCAAGGTTTATGCCCCCAAAGCTGTCACCGAAGCCCGCAACGCAGTCGATGAACTTTTCCGGATCCTCATAGTCAATCTCGATGTCGAACGCGTCGATATCGGCAAAGCGCTTGAAGAGTACCGCCTTGCCTTCCATCACCGGCTTGGACGCGCGCGGACCCAGATTGCCCAGCCCCAGAATGGCGGTCCCGTTTGAGACCACAGCGACCATATTGCCCTTGGACGTGTAGTCGTAAACCGCGTCCGGGTTGGCCGCGATGGCGCGCACGGGCGCCGCGACGCCCGGTGAATAGGCCAGCGCCAGATCGCGCTGGGTGGCCATGGGTTTGGTCGGCGCCAGTGAAAGCTTGCCCGGCGGATGAGCGCTGTGAAACGCCAGCGCGTCCTCATCGGTGCGGGACTGGGCAATCTCGGCAGCGGTCTTGTCGGTCATCAGGCAGGTCCGGGCTGGGGTCATCATTGCATGTCGTATGTCTGGCTATAGCCCTGCCAACCGGCAAGGGCCATGGCCAATCTGTTAGCGGAGAAGCCAGCCGAGAACCCGCTGGCGGGCGCGTTCGTCCAGCGCCGCGCCCAATACCACAGGGATTTGCCGGGTCAGGTCTTGCGCATTCGCGCCGGGCGGCAGGAGAAATCCGGCCTGACCGTGCAGCCAGGCTGCGCTCACGGTGGCCTCAAACGGACCGATGCGTTGTGCCAGCAGTCCACCGATCATTCCGGCGAGAACATCGCCGCTACCGGCCGTGGCCAGCCGTGCGCTGGCGTGGGCGTTTATAAAGGCCTCACCATTGGGCGCAGCGATGACGCTGGCTGGACCCTTCAAAAGCACAATCGCACCGGATGCAGCGGCGGCATGCTTCGCAGCGTCCAGAGGCGAAACGCTCTGGTTCAGCAACCCCGGAAACAATCGTTCGAATTCACCCGAATGGGGCGTCAGAACGGCTTTGCCGTGCAAGGCATCCATCAGGCGTGAGGGCGCATCCGCGAACACGCTGAGCGCGTCGGCATCAAGGACCAGCGCGATACCAGTCTTCAGCGCTTCGATGACCCGGTCTTTGAGACGTTCGCCAAGGCCCGCCCCTGGACCCAGCACGCAGGCATCGGCGCGGTGGTGGGTGAGCGCCTCGGCAAAGCTCTCTTCGCGCAAGGCGCGCGTCATCACAGGGAGCGCAACCCCTGTTGCCTCCATCAGGCTGGAAGGCGGACACAGCAGTGTCACCAGTCCGGCGCCCATTGCCAGCCCTGCCTCGGCGGAAAGCCGCGCGGCACTCGTCGCCCCTGCCCCGCCCGCCAGCACGCACAGCCGCCCGCGCTGATGCTTGTGGGCGGCCGACTGATGCGGCATGTCCGGCAAGGAGAGCCCTGCGAGATGAGACAACCGGGCGAGCGGCGGCGCATCGGCTTGCCAGCCAGGCGGTATGCCAATATCCGCGCAGCTTATTTCACCGCACAGACTGCGCGCCGGCTCAAACAGGTGCGCGGGTTTGAGCCGATGGAATGTCGCAGTCAGAGCGGCATCAAAGACGACACCGTCTGCCTTGGCGGAATCGCCGTTCACACCGCTGGGAACATCGACGGCCACGCGGACAAGTGCCGCCGAATTCACCGCACTGATGACCGCCGCACCATCACCGTCGAGCGGGCGGGAAAGCCCGGCACCAAATAGCGCGTCTATCACCATTTCGAAGGCGCCTGGCCGGAAGGCGTCCAGCGGCTCCACCGGGCCCGTCCAGCGCTGCGCCATTTGCGCTGCATCGCCTTGCAGACGGCTGCGCTCGCCGAACTGGAACAGTGTGACAGGCCAACCCTGCGCGGCCAGTACACAGGCTGCAGCATAACCATCGCCGCCATTATTGCCCGGCCCGCACAGCACAGCGACCCGCCGGGGGCCCCAGCGCCGCATGATCGCGTGAGCCACGCTTTCGCCAGCGCGCTCCATCAGTGCCAGCGACGCGACACCCGATTGCACTGCGAAGGCGTCGGCCTTGCGCATGCGTTCAACATCCAGAATCCCGTATCCGGGAAGCTCGTCTGCTGCATGTTTGAACATTTGCGCCTCACTTTCGAGCAGGCATGTACGGGCCCGCGCCAGCACGTCCGGAATAGCTTGAGCCGCGCCCCGCCTTGTCTATGCGTGACCTCATCAAGGAGACTTGGCTCATGAAGAAGATCGAAGCGATCATAAAGCCTTTCAAGCTCGATGACGTGAAGGAAGCCCTTCAGGAAATCGGCCTGCAAGGCCTGACCGTGACCGAAGCCAAGGGTTTTGGCCGGCAGAAAGGCCATACCGAGCTCTACCGGGGCGCGGAATATGTTGTCGACTTCCTGCCGAAGATAAAGATCGAGCTGGTTATCCCGGATGGCCGCGTGGACGCGGCCGTCGAAGCGATCCAGAACGCAGCCCAGACCGGCCGTATTGGTGACGGCAAGATATTCATCATGCCCGTAGAAACCGCGATCCGCATCCGCACAGGCGAAACCGGCGACGACGCCCTGTAGCTGACCGCCCTTCCTGCCGGCCCGAAATTCCCGCGCCCCGCGCGCTCATCTGAAAAAAACGAGGACGAAATGTCAGACGCGATCCTGAAAAAGCTCAAGGACGAAAACATTGAGTATGTTGACCTGCGCTTCACCGATACGAAGGGCAAGCTGCAGCACGTAACCTTCGACAAGTCGATGGTTGACGCCGATTTCTTTGAAGACGGCCAGATGTTTGACGGCTCCTCGATCAATGGCTGGAAGGCCATCAACGAGTCCGACATGGTGCTCAAGCCCGACGTTGAAGGCGCGTTTGTCGACCCGTTCTTCCAAGAGCCCACCCTCGCCGTTTTCTGTGACATCTACGACCCGATCTCCGGCGAGCCGTATAATCGCGACCCGCGTACGACCGCCAAGAAGGCGGAGAAATACATGGCATCGCTGGGTATCGGTGACACCGCGTATTTCGGACCGGAAGCCGAATTTTTCGTGTTTGACGATGTGCGCTGGAAAACCGCGCAGAACGAGACCGGCTATGTGCTGGACTCCGAAGAAGGCCCCTATAACTCCGGAACCATGATGGAGGGTGGCAATCTGGGTCACCGGCCGGGTCCCAAGGGTGGCTATTTTCCGGTTCCGCCAATCGATTCAGCGCAAGACATGCGCACAGAGATGCTGGCGGTCATGCGCGAGCTGGGGCTCGAGCCCGAAAAGCACCACCACGAAGTGGCGCCGAGCCAGCACGAGCTGGGGATGAAATTCTCAACCCTGCTCAAGATGGCCGACCGGATGCAGCTCTACAAATACATCGTCCACAATGTCGCTGCGTCCTACGGCAAAACGGCGACCTTTATGCCCAAGCCGGTGTATGCCGATAATGGCTCGGGCATGCACGTCCACCAGTCGATCTGGAAAGACGGCAAGCCGCTCTTCGCTGGCGACAAGTATGCCGACCTCTCCGATATGTGCCTTTACTATATCGGCGGCATCATCAAACACGCGCGCGCCATCAACGCGTTCGCCAATCCGACCACCAATTCCTACAAGCGCCTAGTGCCTGGCTTTGAAGCGCCGGTCCTGCTCGCCTACTCGGCGCGCAACCGTTCAGCCTCTATCCGCATCCCATATGTCGGCTCTCCCAAGGGCAAGCGTATCGAAGCGCGCTTCCCCGATCCGGCGGCAAACCCGTATCTGGCGTTCACGGCTCTGCTGATGGCGGGCCTCGACGGGATCGAGAACAAGATCCATCCCGGCGAAGCCATGGACAAGGACCTCTACGACCTTCCCCCCGCTGAGCTGGAAGGCATTCCGACGGTCAGCCGCAATTTGCGCGAAGCGCTGGAATATCTCGATGCCGACCGCGCCTTCCTGACCAAGGGCGGCGTGATGGATGATGACCAGATCGACGCCTATATCGATCTGAAGATGGAAGATGTCAGCCGGATCGAGCACCACCCTCACCCGGTCGAGTTCGAGCTCTACTACAAGGTCTAGCCAATCCGGTCTTGTTATCAGGAAAGCCCGCCGCGCCTGCGGCGGGCTTTTTCGTGACTGTCATGGAAAGATTACAAGCGCGCCTGAACGGTCGACGGGGGCAAAAGCATCGTCTAAGACTCCTCGTGGCTTACTGTGCCGGATACGTTGTCTGGCCAGAGGGGAATGTCCGCCGGAGGGTCTATATGCGCCGTCGTCTACTTGCTGCTGCTTCGATTGCGGCTCTTTGCTCAACGCCTGTATGGGCCGACGAAGAGATCAGTGACGAGCGCACCTCCCCGGTCCGCACGTCAGAATCCGGCGACGTGGTAATTACGTCCAGCGGGCGCGTCACACTCACCGGCAATAGCGGCCCGGCGGTCACTATCGATTCGGACAATTCGGTGGAAACCCGGGCAGGATCGCGCATCGAGATTGATGATCGCAGCAACGCAACGGGCATTTTCGCGGAAAGCGGCCGGACGGGCGACCTGACGCATGCAGGTGACATCCGGCTCAACGACACCGAAGTGGTGGTTGATCGCGGCCTGGATGAGGCTCTCGACCAGCTGACAAATGAAAGCGGCAAGACCGGCATTCTCGTCGGCACCGAAGGCGGTGCGGCATTCAACGGCGACGTGACGGCCAGCCTCGGCTCCGAGATATTCATTGTTGGCCAGGACTCCTTCGGCATTCGTGTTGCCTCTGAACTAAACGGTGATTTTGTCTCTAACGGCGCGGTCAATATCACCGGTGAACGCTCGGCGGCTGTCTCGATCGAAGGCCCCGTCAATGGCGATGTAGTCATCGGCCAGAACAGCCAGATCAATGTCAGAGGCGCGCAATCTGAAGGCGTCGTTATTGGTGGCGACGTCGACGGTTCGGTTCGCCTCGGAGGCACGATCAGGGTCAACGGATTCCGCATCAATGAGCGCACCGTGGAATCGATCTACGACCTGCTCGAGCGCGATCCCGGCGAAGTGCAGGAAGACGAACGCTTGTCGGGCAGCGCCGTTGTTATCGCGGGATCGATCCGCGATGGCGTATTTTTCACGGGCACGTCCTCGGAAAACAACACCAACGCCGTATCGATCAATGCAACAGGCTCTGCGCCGGCGGTCCGCATACAACCGGGTCAGTCGTCCACCGGCGATATAACGCTCGGCGAGGTCACCTTCGAGATTGCCGACCCTGATCCTGACGCGGAAGAAGGCGATACGATTACGATTGACCGGCCGTTTGGCTTTGTGAACGACGGCAACATTACGGCGGACGGGGTTTTCGATGGCGTGAATTCCACGGCATTGCTCATTGCCGGGCGCGATGCGTCCGGCACCATCCATGCCGTCATTCTCGCTGGCGACGGTATGGAAAACACCGGAACGGTGACCGCCACCGCGTTTGACGCCGACGCCCACGCCGTCCATCTCGGCGTTGGTGCCCGGATGGCGAGTTTCACCAATTCCGGCACTATCAACGCAACATCAGCTCGAGGTCTTGAAGACGACCCGTTCGCCGCCGATGCCTTTAACCAGGGACGCGCCATCGGGGTACTGGTGGATGCTGACGCCGAGGTCGATTCGATCTCGAACAGCGGTAATATCCTCGCCATATTGTCCGCTGGAGGCCAGCAGGCGACAGCGATCAGAATCGCGTCAAATCAGCTGACCGATATCACCAATACCGGAGTGATCCGGTCCAATGGCGTGAACTTGGCGGACGACGCCACGCCCCGGCTCATAGCTATCGATGCCAGCGGTACGAGCGCGGGCCTCACCGTCACGCAGTCGCAAGATCCCGCAGAGGATAGTGCCGACCCCTCGATAACCGGTGAGATCCTGTTTGGCTCCGGTGCCGATACTCTCGATATTCAGGCTGGGACTGTCACGGGTGATGTCGATTTCGGGTCAGGCGCAGACAGTCTGATCATGCGTAACGCCACGCTGAGCGGAGCCATCAATTCCGGTGATGGCCAGCTGACCATTGATATGGAAGATTCGACGCTGGAGCTGGGCCTGACCGAGCAGGTCAACATTACGTCGGCCCGTCTCGGCGAGGGTTCTGTCCTGAACCTGGTTCTGGGGCAGAATACGGCGTCAGCAGCCTCGCTGATTGCCAGTGATACGATTTCATTTGAGCAAGGATCCGAGCTCGTCGTCTCCCTGTCAGAGCTTGTGGGTCAAAACCAGACCTACCGGGTTCTTTCGGCCGGCACGCTTAGCATCGCTGACGACGCCGTTGTGCTCGACGCTATCGATACTCCGTTCATTTACGAAGCTACCCTTGAGCGCGACGGCGCCGATCCCAATTCGCTGGTGCTCAGCCTGGAGCGCAAGACGGCCGAACAGATTGGCTTCGACCCGAACCGCGCGGCCGTCTACGACGCGGCGGTAACGCTATTCGATGATGTCAGCTCGCTGGGCAATGCAATCGCCTCCATACGCGATCAGGACGCCTTCTACCGGGCCTATGACCAGCTCCTTCCCGAATATGCCGCCAGCGCGATCCAGTTTGCCCTTGCATCTCACGACGCGGCGACGGGCGCGGTATCCACGCGCCTGCGCAATGCGCGACTCTCCCCGTCCGAACTGGCAGGGATGTGGATTCAGGAGTTTGGTTTCTATGCGGACCGCACCGGCTCATCGCTCGGCCCGGGCTATCGCGGCTATGGCGTCGGCGCTGCGGTGGGTATCGATCGTCCGATCGGTCCGTTTTATGCCGTTGGCGTAAGCCTCGCAGGCGCTGCCAGCGAGATCGAACAGATCGGCCTCGACCATGATCCCATGACCACGCTCATGGGTCAGCTGTCAGGCTATGCCGCCATGAATCTGGGCGGCATTGATGCGTCGTTCACGGCCTCTGCGGGCATAAACCGCTTTGAGACCGAGCGGCGTATCGGCATCGGCTCCTATTCCGGGTCAACCTCTGCTGACTGGAATGGCTGGCACTATTCGCTGTCTGCACAGGCCGGCCGTGACATCCCGCTGGGCTCCTGGGTACTGCGCCCCGAAGCGTCGCTGACCTATCTGTCGATATCCGAGGACGGGTTTAACGAGCTGGCACTGGACAACACCGCGCCCGAACTTGCACTTTTCGTGGACAGCCGCACCACGTCGGCCCTGACCGGCGGCGCAAGCCTCACGGTCAGCCGCAGGTTCGACCGGACCGATAGCTGGTGGCTGCCCTATATCCGTCTGGGCTATCGCGGCGATTTCTCCAGCAGCCCGGGCGAAACCACGGCCCGGTTCGGACCGGACGGCAATCCCTTCACGCTGCGCGCGGCAGAACTTCCCAGCGCCGGTTTGCTGGCGGGCTTTGGCCTCGCTGCCGGGTCCGACTACACGACCTTCACCTTCGCTTATGATGCCGATTACCGCGATGACTACGTGAACCACGTGCTGCGTCTTGTCCTGCGGATGAACTTCTAGGTTCATTTAATGCCCTTTAACCATGACCACCGATAATGTGGTCATGGTCTGGCGCACCGCTCTCATATTATCGGTCATGATGGTGGTTGCGGCATGCAGCCATCGGGCTCCGCCTGCGCAGATTGAGAATGCCTGTTCCATTTTCTCGCAATACCCGAACTGGCGGCGCGCCACCGAGCGTGCCGAACGCCGCTGGGGCATCTCGCAAGGGACGCAGCTCGCGTTTGTGAATCGCGAATCCAGCTTCGTCGCCGACGCCCGGCCGCCACGCACCCGCCGTCTGTTCGTGCTGCCCGGCCCGCGCGCCTCGTCGGCCCACGGCTACGCCCAGGCTCTCGATTCAACCTGGGACTGGTATCGCGAGCAAACGGGCAATCGCTCTGCCCGCAGAACCGATTTTGGCGATGCGGTCGACTTTATCGGCTGGTACGCGTCAATGAGCCAGCGCCTCTCGCGCATCTCTCTGGATGACCCGCGCAATCTCTATCTCGCCTATCACGAAGGCCATACCGGCTATAACCGGGGCAGTTACAACTCGAAGGCCTGGCTCCTCAGGGCTGCAACCCAGGTGCAGACTGACGCCCGGCGCTATGATTCCCAGCTGAACTCCTGTCAGCGCCGGCGCTGGTTCCGCTAGCCGCGTTACACGCTTTCCCGCGCACGCCCGGATCGGGCATGGTGACGGGTAATGACCCACGATTCGCAAAACGATCTGTTCGGGGGCGGCGCGCCCGCTCCACGTCCGCAAGCCCCGTCCACTCCTCAGCCAAAGCCGGTGGAGGAAAAGCCCCGCGTGGTGGCTTCGCGCCCTGCCCCGCCCGCGGCGTCAGAGCCTGGTTACAATGCGTCGTCAATCGAGGTGCTGGAAGGGCTTGAGCCGGTGCGCAAGCGGCCGGGCATGTATATTGGCGGCACCGATGAGCGCGCGCTCCATCACCTCTTCGCCGAAGTGCTCGACAATGCGATGGACGAGGCTGTCGCTGGCCATGCAGACAGGATCGAAGTGCGTCTTGATGAGGATGGTTTTGTCACCGTCACCGATAATGGGCGCGGCATTCCGGTAGACGAGCACCCGAAGTTTCCCGGCAAGTCAGCGCTCGAAATCGTCATGACGACGCTGCATTCCGGCGGCAAGTTCTCTGACAAATCCTACCAGACCGCTGGCGGCCTGCACGGGGTGGGCATTTCGGTGGTCAATGCGCTGTCAGAGCGTGTCGAGGTGGAAGTGGCCCGCGACCGCACGCTGTGGGGCCTCAATTTCGAGCGCGGAACCCCGCTCGGCAGCTTGCAGAAGCTGGGCGCAGCGCCAAACCGGCGCGGCACCAAGCTGCGCTTCAAACCCGATCACGAGATTTTCGGCAGCCGGGCCCAGCTCAAACCTGCCCGCCTGTTTGCCATGGCGCGCTCCAAGGCCTTTCTGCGCCGGGGTGTTGAAATTCGCTGGTCCTGCCCGCCCGAACTGGTCGACGGCACCGCGACGCCGGCAGACGCGGTTCTGTCGTTCCCGGGCGGTCTCGCCGACCATCTGGAGGAACTCGTCAAGGGCGCCGCCCTCGTCACCGAATGCTTTTCCGGCCGAGTGGAACGCTCCGAAGGCCGGATGGGCGCAGTAGAGTGGGCCGTCGGCTTCTCCGCGAACGGATTTGGCGAGCATGACAGCTTCTCCAACTCCTACTGCAACACCGTGCCCACACCGCAAGGCGGCACGCACGAGGCGGGCCTGCGCGCTGCGCTGTCGAAAAGCCTGAAAGCCCACGCGGAGCTGGCCGGAAACCGCAAGGCGGGCCTGATCACGCCCGATGATGTGATGGGCGGGGCCGGTGTGCTCGTTTCGATTTTCCTGAAAGACCCGGAATTTCAGGGGCAGACCAAGGACCGGCTGTCCACGCCGGAGGCCCAACGCCTTGTCGAGAACGCCATTCGCGACCGGTTCGATCACTGGCTGGCCGCGCGGCCCAAGGAAGCGGCGCGCCTGATCGACTGGGCCGTGGAGCGCGCCGAGGACCGGCTTAAAAAGAAGAAGGAAAAGGAAGTCCAGCGCCAGAGCGCCACGCGCCGCCTGCGCCTTCCCGGCAAGCTCGCCGATTGCTCTACATCAGGCTCGGACGGTACCGAGATATTCCTGGTGGAAGGCGATTCGGCTGGTGGCTCGGCCAAGCAGGCCCGCGACCGCAAGACGCAAGCCATATTGCCCTTGCGCGGCAAGATCCTGAACGTCGCCTCTGCCACCGCAGACAAGATTTCTGCCAATCAGGAAATTTCAGACCTGATGCTGGCACTCGGAACCCGGCCCGGCTCAAAATTTGATCTGGAAGATCTGCGCTATGAGCGCGTCATCATCATGTGCGATGCGGACGTGGACGGCGCCCATATTGCCGCGCTGCTGGCGACGTTCTTCTACCGCTTCACGCCGGGCCTGATCGAGAGCGGGCGCCTGTTCATGGCCCAGCCGCCGCTCTACCGGCTTACACATGGCGCAAAGACGCTCTACGCGCAGGACGAGGCGGAGAAGGACGCAATCCTGAATGGCGAGTTCAAAAACAAGCGCGTGGAAATTGGCAGGTTCAAGGGCCTTGGCGAGATGACGCCGCCACAGCTCAAAGCCACCACGATGAACCCCCAAACACGCTCACTCGCGCGCGTTACCATCGACGAAGCCTTCCGCGAGGAAGCTGATGATCTGGTGGAAACCCTGATGGGAAAAAAGGCCGAGCTGCGCTTCCAGTATATACAGGAACACGCGCCATTCGTGGAAGCGATTGATTTGTAAGTGCTACTAGGTCACTTCTGCGTGACGTAACACAATAACCCCCTTCCCCCTGCGGCAGATTCCGGCGAACCTGTCGGTAACAGAAAAATCGCTGGGGAGGCAGCACAGTGCTCGAAGACAGTTCACGCAACAAGGGCGCGCTTTGGCCCATCATGGCGGGTGCGCTGGCGGGGCTGGCCGCTCTTGGTCTTGCCGCCTGTAACGGAACCGCGCCCGACGAGGCTGACGGATCAGACACGGCAAGCTCATCGGGTGAGGGCGAGCTTGTGCGGTATGACGCGGATCCCTACCCCTCCACCTATGAGCCCTTCGAGTCCGACATCGTGCTCATTCAGGGCGCGACCGTGTTTGACGGGATTGGCGGCGAGTTTGAAAACCATGATGTCCTGATGCAGGACGGGCGGATTGCCGCCATGGGCGAAGGGCTTGAAGCCCCTGAGGACGCAATAATCGTGGATGGGCGCGGGCGCTATGTGACCCCCGGCGTGATCGATATCCACTCCCATCTGGGCGTCTATCCGTCGCCCAGCGTCGGCGCACACCAGGACGGCAATGAAATCACGGCCCCTGTAACGGCTGAGGTCTGGGCCGAACACGGCGTCTGGCCCCAGGATCCCGGCTTTGACGCCGCGCTGGCGGGCGGTGTGACCACGCTGCATGTACTGCCCGGCTCGGCCAATCTGTTTGGCGGGCGCGGCGTCACCTTGCGCAACGTGCCGTCACGCACCGTGCAGGGCATGAAATTTCCCGAAGCGCCCTACACGCTGAAAATGGCGTGCGGCGAGAACCCGAAGCGCGTGTATGGCGGTCAGGGCCGCGCGCCCGGCTCACGCATGGGCAATATGGCCGGCTATCGCGAAGCCTGGCAGCGGGCGGTGGAATACCGCCGCAGCTGGGACCGCTACTGGGATGAAGGCGACGCGGATGCAACGCCGCCTACCCGCAATATGGAACTCGACACGCTGATGGGCGTGCTGGAGGGCGACATCCTCGTCCAGATGCATTGCTACCGCGCCGACGAAATGGTGCAGGTCCTCGATATGGCTGAAGAGTTTGGCTATGAGGTCACCACCTTCCATCACGCCGTCGAAGCCTACAAGATCGGCGATATTCTGGCCGATAACGATGTGTGCGCCGCCGTCTGGGCCGACTGGGGCGGGTTCAAGATGGAGGCTTATGACTCCATCAACGAGAACCTTGCTCTGGTTCACGATGCCGGCGCGTGCGCGATGATCCACTCCGACGATCAGCTGGGCATCCAGCGTCTCAATCAGGAAGTCGCCAAGGCACTGGCCGCCGGGCGGCGACTCGGCATCGAAGTCACTGATGGCGAAGCAGTTGCCTGGTTCACGTCCAACCCGGCACGCGGGCTCGGCATTTTCGACGAGACCGGATCGCTCGAAGAAGGCAAGCGCGCCGATCTCGTGCTGTGGTCAGCTCACCCCTTCTCCACTTATGCGGTTGCCGACCACGTCTATATCGACGGCGCGCTGATGTATGACCGCGACGACCCGGAACGGCGCACAATGCGAGATTTCTCGCTCGGCCAGCCCGGCGAAGGAGTGCTGTAAGATGATGAAATCTCTTCTTTGTGCAGCCATTCTCGCAACCGGCCTTGGAACCGCCACGGCTCAGACGCTGGCCATTACCAATGGCCGGGTTGTCACCAATACCGAAGCGGGCATGGTGGAAAGCGGTACCGTGCTGATCCGCGATGGCGTCATCGAAGCCGCCGGAGCCGACATAGCCATTCCCGATGGCGTCGAGACGATCGACGCCAATGGCGGATGGATCACGCCGGGCATATTCCACCCTCACACCCAGCTGGGCCTCATCGAGGTTAGCGCAGAGCGTTCGACATCGGATGTCGCCGCGCCAGCAGCCAGCTTTACGGCGGCCATTGATGTGGCTGACGGGTTCAACCCGGCAGGCGGGCATATCCCGGACAGCCGCCGCCGCGGCGTGACGCGTTTCGCGGTATTTCCGTCAACGGGCAGCGCCCTGATCGGCGGGCGCGGTGCGCTGGCCAACAGCTCAGGCGCGCCTGACTCCCTGTTTGACGACCGGACCTTCCTCTATATCGACCTGTCGCAATCGGGCGCCCAGACGGCCGGCGGATCACGCAACGCGGCCTGGGCGTATCTGCGGGCCGCCTTTGAGGATGCGCGCTTCTATCCGGGCCGTTTCATGTCCCACCATGAAGGCGATGCGATCAACCGGTTCGACGCCGCATCTCTGGTTTCGGCGGTGCGCGGCGAAATCCCGATTGTCCTGCAGGTCGAGCGGGCCTCGGACATCCGGCGCGCCTTGCGCTTTGCGGAACAACACCCGGCTGCACGCTTCATTCTGGCAGGCGCGGCTGAAAGCTGGATGGTCGCCGACGAGATCGCGGCAGCGGGCATTCCGGTGATCATGGATCCGCTGCGCAACCTTCCGGGGAGCTTTGATGTGCTCGCCGCGCGCCTCGATGCCCCTGCCCGGCTTCACGCGGCAGGCGTGCAGACCGCCTACACCACTATCAGCGCAGATCTCTATTTCAATCCACGCCTGATCACCCAGCATGCGGGCAATGCCGTTGCCAATGGTGCCAGCTGGGACGATGCGTTCCGCGCTATCACCCTCACCCCTGCAGAGATCTACGGGGTCGGAGACCGCTATGGTGCACTGGCCGAGGGGTATGCGGGCGATGTGGTGATCTGGGACGGTGATCCGCTGGAAGTGATGAGCGCGCCGGTGGCGGTTCTCATCGATGGCGAGCGCCAGCCGATGACTTCACGCCAGACACGTCTGGCTGAACGTTATTCGGAACGTGTGCCGAACGGTCAGTACGGCTATCGCCATTAGTATGGACCTGTAGCCACAGTGCGGCGCTGATGTATCACGTCTGCGCTAGTGCGCGTTGACACCCTATGGCGTGCGCCTATGTTGCCGGTCGCAAGCGGTTTGCGATCCGCGCAACCCGTCCGAACGTATGACAGCGCGCTCCGAGCGATACAGCCGGAGCGGATATGAGGCGCATGACTTTTGATGATCTGGGCTTGAGCCCGAACCTGCTGGCAGCCATCAAGGATGCTGGCTACACGACCCCCACCCCGATCCAGGCCGGTGCCATTCCGGTGGCGCTGACAGGGCGCGATGTGCTGGGCATAGCCCAGACGGGAACGGGCAAGACCGCCTCTTTCACGCTTCCGCTGATCGAACGCCTTTCGCGCGGACGTGCCCGCGCGCGCATGCCGCGCTCTCTCATTCTGTGCCCGACGCGTGAACTCGCCGACCAGGTCGCCCAGAACGTGCGCACCTATGCCAAGAATCACAAGCTGACCATGGCGCTGCTGATTGGCGGCGTGGCTTTTGCGCCGCAAAAGGAAATTCTCGACAAGGGCGCTGACATCCTGATCGCCACGCCGGGCCGTCTGCTGGACCATTTCGGACGCGGCGGCCTGATGCTGATGGGCATCGAGATCATGGTGGTCGACGAAGCCGACCGTATGCTGGACATGGGCTTCATTCCCGATATCGAGAAAATCTTCTCGCTGGTGCCCCCGCGCCGCCAGACACTGTTCTTCTCCGCAACCATGCCCAACGAAATCGTGCGCATCGTGAACACCTTCCTGAAGGATCCCGAGCGCATTGAGGTTTCGCGGCCCGCGCAGACCGCAGAAACGATCAAGCAATACATCGTGCGTGTCAGCAACGGGTCGCCAGCCGGCAAGCGCGCCGCCCTGCGCGCCGCCATCAATCGTGATAATGTCAAGAACGGCATCGTGTTCTGCAACCGCAAGCGCGACGTGGACACCGTCGCCCGCTCCCTGCAGCGTCACGGCTTCTCGGCGGCACCGATCCACGGCGATCTGGCCCAGGCGCAGCGCACCAAGACGCTTGAAGATTTCAAGACCGATCAGATACGCATCCTGGTCGCCTCTGATGTCGCGGCGCGCGGCCTGGATATCCCAGCCGTCAGCCACGTTTTCAATTTCGACATTCCGCGTAACGCGGACGACTACGTCCACCGTATCGGCCGGACGGGCCGGGCCGGACTGACCGGCGAGTCGGTGACGCTCGTGACAGGCGAAGACAAGAAATCACTCGCCAATGTATCAAAGCTGATCGGTGGTGAACCGGAAACACTGGTTCTTGAAGGCGATAGCGCCCCCGCGGATGCCCCTGTGCAGAAAAGCCCGGACGAAGAGCCCAAGGCAGCCCGGTCTTCACGCCGGGGCGGCCGCTCACGCAACCGCTCCGAGGCCGAAGCGCCCAAGGCCGAGACGCCGCAGCCAGCTAACGATACGGCAACGGCCAAGCCGCCCCGGACGCCTGCCAAAGGTGCCAAGACTGGTGATTCGGGGACACGCGACACAAAATCAAAGGACAGCGAGGCCGCCGGCTTTGGCGATCACGTACCCGATTTTCTGTTGCGCTCGGCCTTTGGCTGACCGGCGAAAATAATCTGAAATTCTCATCGCGCGTTTACCCCATCTTTCCAAAACGCCCCTAACGTCACCCATCAAGGGAGTCACTGGCCTGAAGAACTCGGGCCGCGAGAACGGGGAAAGTAACGTGAACGGTCGATTGCAAACGCATGAAGGCATTGATCTGGCGCGGCGCGCGCTGGATATGATGGCAGAGTATTCAGTTGCTCCCACCCCGCAAAACTACGCCGTCTGGGTGGCGTATGTGTCAGACTCCATTCCGGAATTGTCCGAAGCCATCCAGAGTGCCATCGACAAGGGCGGTCCGGTAAACGATGACGTGTGCGACGAGCTTTATGATCGCCACTTCACCTTCAAGCGCATACAGGATGCAGTGCTGGACACCGGTGGCGCGATGAGCCGGGAGCTGGGCGCCGTCGTCAAGACACTCGAAGCGGCTGAACGCGATACGGCCGCCTATGGCGAAGCTCTGGCCGGCGCTTCCGGGCAGCTGGGTGAAGCACCCGATTCAGTGGCTTTCAAGCGGATGGTGGAGGGGCTGGTCTCAGCCACCGCGCGCATGCAGCGCCGCTCGCGCGAGCTGGAACGCCGCCTGCAGGAAACCTCCGTCGAGGTAAACCAGCTTCGCAATAATCTTGAGAAGGTCCGTGAGGAGGCGATGACCGACGCCCTCACCGGCCTGGCCAACCGCAAGCGTTTTGACGAATCCATGCGCAAGGCCCGCCGCGATGCAGAGCTGCAGGGCGATGATTTCTGCCTGATCCTTTGCGATATCGACCATTTCAAGCGGTTCAATGACACTTGGGGCCATCAGACTGGCGACCAGATCATACGCTTTGTGGCTGCCTGCCTGTCCCGGTTTGCCAAGGATACGCATATCGTTGCGCGCTATGGTGGCGAAGAATACGCGATCGTGATGCCAAAAACGACAATTGGAGACGCTGCCAGCGTTGCCGAGAAAATCCGTGCAACCGTTGAGTCCAAGCGCCTGCTTCGCAAGTCCACCAATGAGGATCTCGGGCACATCACCGTGTCGATGGGCGTGTCCCAGCATGCGACTGGCGAGTCGGTCGAATCGCTGATCGAACGGGCCGACACCAATCTCTACAAGTCCAAGCAGACGGGCCGTAACCGTGTCACCGTGGACAGTGTCGAGGCACAGTCAGGCGTAGCGGCGGCCTGAGAGCTGCCGCCAACTGCCCGCTTTCCACATCGGCGAAATCGCCTGACAATGCTTCTCGCGCAGCGCAACCGCCGTGAGGAGTCCGCATGTCCCGTCACCCTTTGCTGCGCGGTGAACCGCATTTCAAATGGCGCAGCCCTGAAGTCAGCCGCGTAGAAAACCTCTCCGACATCGTGTTCGCGCTGGTTCTGACGCTGGCGGCCGCCAATAGCGTTCCCGCGTCTTTTGACGATCTGACCAACCTTTGGCGCAACGGTTTGTCGATGGCCGCGTGCTTCGCCCTGATATTGAGCATCTGGCACACGCATCACGTCTTCTTCCGGCGCTATAATCTGCAGGATGGATGGACAGTGTTTCTCAACGCCGTCCTGCTCTGTCTGATCCTGGTCTTTATCTATCCGCTCAAATTCATGGCTGACTTCTTTTTCAACCTGTTCACTGGCGGCTTCGCCTCGACAGCAGAGGTGCAAGCGGTCATCACGGTTGATCAGGTCGCCCATCTCTATCTCGTCTACGGGATATTCTATATCGCCGTGCAGATGGTGTTCGTCCTGCTCTACAGCCACGCGCTGCGCCTCGGCGACCAGATTGAGCTTGATGACACCGAGCGGTCTTTCACCCGCTACGAGATTGAAGTCGCTGCCGGAACGGGCCTGCTGACCGTGCTGGTCATCGCTTCGGCGTATCTCTTGCCCCCGCCATTCGGACCCATGTCGGGCATGGCGTTTTTCCTGATTGGGCTGATAGCCTATGTCAGTGGCAAGCGTGCACAGGCGCGCCTTGCCTCACCGGCGACACCAGACTGACCGGACCTGAATCAATCCGCGACGCTCAGGCGCTTGCTGGCGGCACGGTCATTTTCAGGCTCTCGCGCTGCTCCCAGCGATCCAGAAACTCTGCCAGTTCGGGATGGGCGCCGCGCCAGTCCAGCTCGGCATACCTGAGGTCGAGATAGGAGAGCGCTACAGCGATCGACAAAGCGCCATGATCCACCGACCGTTCAAACTGGCCACGCTCCCGGTCAAGCTCGTCAAGCGTGCGGGCGATGCCGCGTTCCCACCGCTCGACCCACAGCTTGTATTGCAGTTTCGCATCTCGGTTCTTTTCGATACGCCGGCCAATGGTGAGGTCCATCAGACCGTCGGCAATAGCTTGCTGACGCATCACCAGAATACGGCTCTCGCCTTTGGCTGGTATCCAGCGCTCATCATCCAGCGTGTCGATAAACTCGCAGATCAGCGGTGAATCAATCAGGGCAGGTCCGCTCTTGCGGATCAGGGCTGGCACCTTGCCAAGAGGGTTGACCTCCAGCAGCGCGGCAGGATCGTCCAGCGGCGAAACCTCGACCAGCTCGATCTTGCTTTCGAGACTTTTCTCAATAATCAGCGCCCGGCACTTGCGCGCGTAAGGCGAGGTCGGCGAATAGAAAAGTTGCATGAAAGCCCCCGAAGATCAGGCTCAGGGTTTAAAAACTCCGGCCATTTCCTGCAAGTTGCCTAGACCGCGTTTGCCACAGGAATAATGGTGACGCTTTCGCCACACCCGCACGCATCGGTCTGGTTGGGATTGCGAAACACGAACTTGGCATGCAGCGGCGTGATCTCGTAATCGATCTGACTGCCCAGCAGGAACAGGATCGCCTTGGAATCGATCACGATTTCCACGCCCTGATCTTCGACCCGCTCGTCGAGCGGCGCCGGGGCCTCGACATAGTCCATCGTGTATTCCATCCCCGCGCAGCCGCCATTCTTCACCCCGACACGCAGGAATCCCTTTCCCTCCCGTTCCATGAGGGCGCGCACACGCTTGGCAGCCTGTTCAGTCAGGGTGACGGGCTTGGGTCTCTCGCGGGCCATATCGACTCCTAGAGCATATTCAGTTGCAGGCGGGCTTCGTCGGTCATCCGGTCAGGCGTCCAGGGCGGATCAAAGGTCAGATTGACCTCGGTGCGCTCCACACCATCAACCGTATTGCAGGCATCCTGGACCCAGCCGGGCATTTCACCTGCCACAGGGCAGCCGGGCGCGGTCAGCGTCATTTCCACCTTCAAGGTATGATCGTCTTCCAGATCCACCTTGTAGATCAGCCCCAGCTCATAGATGTCGACCGGAATTTCCGGGTCGAACACGCCTTTGAGTGCGGTCACCACATCATCGGTGATCCGCGCGATTTCCTCGGCTGGAATAGCGCCTTCACCGTCGGCTTGTGTTTCCGGCGCGACGGGGCGCGAAGGCCCTGCCCCCAGATCGATCACATCGCGCTGGCGGGCCGGTCCGGTGGTGGCGTCAGTGGCGGGCATGTCCGGTGTCATCTCCTGCACCTTAGATGAGAAATTCGCGCGCGCGGCGCAAGGCGTCGAGGAAGGCGTCGACATCGTCGGCGGTGTTGTACACCGCAAAGCTGGCCCGCACGCTGGCGGTTACGCCAAACCGCTTCATCAACGGATGGGCGCAGTGATGGCCTGCCCGCACCGCCAAACCGTAGCGGTCCATCAGTTGGGCGATATCGTGCGCATGGGCATTCTCAACGACAAAGGACACCATCGGACCCTTGCCCGGTACTGTGCCCAGAATACGGATACCGTCCATTGCCTGCAGCCCGTCCGTTGCTGTCTGCATCAGGGCATGCTCATGGGCGATGGCTTCTGGCGTTGCGTGCGCGCCCATCCAGTCGAGCGCTGTGCCCAGGGCGATCACGTCGGCAATCGCGGGCGTCCCGGCCTCGAACTTGTGCGGAGGCGCGGCGTAGACGACCGCATCCTCACTGACCTCGGAAATCATCTCCCCGCCGCCCATGAAGGCGGGCAGGCGCTCCAGCCAGTCACCCTTCGCGTAGAGCGCGCCGGTGGCGTTGGGGCCATAAAGCTTGTGGCCGGTGATGGCGTAGAAATCACAGCCAATGGCGGCGACATCGACCGGGCCATGCACCGCGGCCTGCGAGCCGTCCAGCAGGATCGGCACGCCGTGGCGGTGCGCGATCTCCGTCAGCGCTCTTGCGTCGTTGAGCGTGCCGAGCACGTTGGACATGTGGGTGAGCGCCACCATCTTCGTGCGTGGCGTGAAGATAGCTCTATAACCCTCTATATCCAATGCGCCTTCATCCGTCACCGGTACCCATTTAATGACCACGCCCTTGCGCTCGCGGAGGAAGTGCCAGGGCACGATATTGGAGTGGTGTTCCATCTGGCTGAGGATGATTTCGTCACCCTCCTTCAGGTCCAGACCGATACCGGAGGCGACCAGATTGATCGCCTCGGTGGTGCCGCGCGTCAGTACGATCTCTTCACTGCGCGCCGCGCCCAGAAACGCTGCCAGCTTGCCGCGCGTCGCCTCGAACGCCTCTGTCGCTTCATTGGCGAGCGTGTGCAGGCCGCGATGCACATTGGCGTAGGAGCCACGCCAGACATCGCCCAGCGCATTGATAACGGCCTCCGGCTTTTGCGCCGAGGCTGCGCTATCGAGATAGACCAGCGGCTTGCCGTGCACCTGGCGCGACAGGATCGGGAATTGCGCGCGGACGGCGTTCACATCAAAGCCGGAAAGGGTACGGGCCAAGGCTGTCACGATACCGCCTCCAGCGCTGCATCGAGCCTGGCCAGCAGGGCGTCGCGGACAGTCTCATCCTCAATCGCCTCGAGCGGTTCCGCCAGGAAGCTGCGCGTCAGCAGGGCGCGGGCACGTGGCTCGGTCAGGCCCCGCTGGCGCATGTAGAACAGCGCCTCGTCATCGACGGCGCCGAGCGCATTGCCGTGCGCGCACACCACATCGTCGGCGTAAATCTCCAGCTCCGGCTTGGCATGGATTTCCGCACCATCGGCCAGCAAAAGCCCGCGATGGTTCATCTGGGCATCGGTCTTCTGGGCGGCCTGTTCCACATGGATCTTGCCCTGAAAGACACCGCGTCCGCCCTTGGCAGCCGCGCCCTTGAACAGCTCGTGCGTGGCGCCGTTCGGGCCTGTGTGTTGCACGATGCCCGTCTGGTCGAGATGGAGGCCCGACGCGACCAGATACGAGCCGCCAAGGCTCAGCTGCGCGCCCTCGCCCGCATGGCTGACATGGGTTTCGAGGCGCGCGAGCTTCGCGCCAAAGCCGAGCGTCGTCTGGTGCATGTTTGCGCGGGCGGCGAGATCAATCCCGGTCGTCACGACCAGCACGCCGTCCGGCGAGGCATCCTGCTCGACAATGCGCGTCAGGCTGGCGCCCTCGCCCAATACAATACGCAGGGCGATATTGGCAAAACCGCCCGGCGCGGCGTGATAGCGCTCGCGCAGAATGGCGTTAACGCCCGCAGGCACGTTGACGGCGGCGATATGGTGGGATGCGCCCTCACCGGCCTCAAAGCCCACGGAAAGCGTCTCGCCGTCCTGTAGGTCATAAACCGGGCAGCCATCCGACAGGCCCGCCGCAAGGCGCGGCATGAGCAGGTCGGGTTGATGGTCAAGCCTGGCGATCTGATCCGCCTTGCGAGACACATCAACGGTCAGCGCGCCCGCCCCTGACGGTGCCCTGGCGAGCGCGCCGCGAAGGTCAGACCATTTCCACGCCTCCACGCGCCGGTGCGGCAGGCCGCCGCTTTCCAGCACGCTGCGCAGATCGCCCGCCGGGAGGCTCGCCGCCAGCGCCGCTTCAAACGCAGAAAGTTGGGGGATCACACCCATCAAGCTGCCGCTCCGCTGAACTTCTCATAGCCTTCAGCTTCCAGCTCAAGCGCCAGCTCCGGCCCGCCGGTCTTCACGATCCGGCCATCGGCCATGACGTGGACGACATCGGGTTTGAGGTATTCCAGAAGGCGCTGATAGTGGGTGATGACCAGCATGGAGCGCTCAGGGCTGCGCAGCGCATTCACGCCATCAGCCACCACGCGCAGCGCGTCGATATCGAGGCCGGAATCGGTCTCGTCGAGGATCAGGAATTTCGGCTCGAGCATCATCGCTTGGAAAATCTCCATGCGCTTCTTCTCGCCGCCGGAAAACCCGACATTTACAGGGCGCTTGAGCATTTCGTTGGAAATGCCCAGTTTTGCTGCATTTTCCCGCGCGCGCTTGATGAATTCAGGCGCACTGATCTCGCCTTCCCCGCGCGCTTCGAGCTGCGCATTGGCGGCCTCTTTGAGGAAGGTCAGGGTCGGCACGCCGGGTATCTCGACCGGGTACTGGAAAGACAGGAAGAGGCCCTTCGCGGCGCGCTCTTCGGGCTCCAGCTCGCCAATCTCCTCGCCAAGGAAGCTCACAGAGCCGTCCGTCACCTCATAACCATTATGGCCAGAGAGGACGTAGGAGAGCGTGGATTTTCCGCACCCGTTCGGCCCCATGATGGCGTGCACCTCGCCCGCCGGCACGGTCAGGTCGACGCCTTTCAGGATGGCCTTGGCTTCACCCTCTTCCGGGTTCACGCGGGCATGGAGGTTTTTGATTTCAAGCATATCAGTTGGCTTTCAATTCGGTGTTTTCACTGACTAACCGGCAAGCGCGTCTTTGTTTCCCCGTTCAGTCCAAGAATGTGGCATGCGGTTGGATTTGGCAGCTGCGTTCAGATCAGCTTTCAGTCGCTCCCATTCCCGCTTCAGTATTCTTTGAGAAACGGAAACGAGGGGAGCGTTAAACTGCCAACGTTCTTCAATAGTCAAATTCTTATAATCCAAGTAACTATATAGACAGCTCACAAGCTCCAGATAATCATCATCTTCGGTGTTCATCATAAGCTCGCTCTTCGTTCCGAGCCGGTATATTCTCTCGTCTGATCTAACATCTCCAACGACCGTTGCGACTGACTGGAATTCCGATATCGCCTCTCGGAGTTCATTTATCCAAGCTTGACGAAAGCCCGCGATCTTGTCAGCAGCGGCAAGGTGGTTTGACCTCTCCGCAAGCAAAATCTGGCGTTGCGCTACCCACCAACCTACCAAGGCCGAGATCACTGCACTCAGCACCACTGCAGCCGCAGGTACTAAAAAATCAGCCCCCATTACCCCACGCTCCCTTCCAGCGAGACTTTCAGCAGCGCCTGGGCCTCGACGGCAAATTCCATCGGCAATTCCTGCAAGACCTCGCGGCAGAAGCCGTTGACGAGCAGGGCCACCGCCGTTTCCTCGTCGAGCCCGCGCGAGCGTGCATAGAAGAGCTGGTCATCGGAGAGTTTCGAGGTGGTCGCCTCATGCTCCAGAATGGCCTTGGGCGTCTTCGCCTCAATATAAGGCACGGTGTGCGCACCGCACTGATCACCGATCAGCAGGCTGTCGCACTGGGTGAAATTGCGCGCGCCTTCCGCTTTCGCATGGACCGAAACGAGGCCGCGATAGGTCTGGTCAGAGCGCCCGGCCGATATGCCCTTGGCGATGATGCGCGATTTCGTGTTGCGCCCCAGATGGATCATCTTGGTGCCGGTATCGGCCTGCTGGCGGCCATTGGTCACCGCGATGGAGTAGAACTCGCCCTGGCTGTTATCCCCGCGCAGCACGCAGGACGGGTATTTCCAGGTGATGGCAGAGCCGGTCTCGACTTGAGTCCAGCTGACCTTGGAATTTTTGCCCCGGCAATCGGCGCGCTTGGTGACGAAGTTATAGACCCCGCCCTTGCCTTCGGCATCGCCCGGCCACCAGTTCTGCACGGTGGAGTATTTGATCTGGGCATCGTCCAGCGCGACCAGCTCCACGACCGCCGCGTGCAGCTGGTTTTCATCGCGCATGGGCGCGGTACAGCCTTCGAGGTAGGAGACGTAGGCCCCCTTGTCGGCGATGATCAGCGTGCGCTCGAACTGGCCGGTGCCTTGCGCGTTCATGCGAAAATAGGTCGACAGCTCCATCGGGCAGCGCACGCCCGGCGGCACATAGACGAACGAGCCGTCTGAGAAGACCGCGCTGTTGAGCGTGGCAAAATAATTGTCGGTCACTGGCACCACACTGCCCAGATACTGGCGCACCAGATCGGGATATTGCTGCAGCGCTTCGGAGATCGGCATGAAGATCACGCCGGCCTTTTCCAGCTCCTTCTTGAAGGTCGTAGCGACAGAGACGGAATCGAACACGGCATCGACAGCCACGCGCGGCGCTTCGCGTGCTTCGGCAGCGGTGCGGTCCTCGGCACCTTCCACGCCCAGCAGGACTTCGGCCTCACGAAGCGGGATGCCCAGCTTCTTGTAGGTTTCAAGCAGTTCGGCAGGAACCTCGTCCAGCGACTTGTATTTGGATGCATTTTTCGGGGCCGCGTAATAGTACGCATCCTGATAGTCGATTTTCGGGTGATGGACATTGGCCCATGTGGGCTCGGTCATCTCCACCCAGCGGCGATAGGCGTCAAGACGCCAATCGAGCATCCATTGCGGCTCGCCCTTTTTCTCCGAAATGAAACGGACGGTGTCCTCGCTCAAACCCTTGGGCGCGAACTCCTGCTCGATCTCGGTCGTGAAGCCATACTTGTACTTGTCGGCCTCAAGCCGGCGTACGTCTTCAATCGTTTCCTTCACAGCAGGCATAAGCCCGTCCTTCCTTCAGTCTCTATTCCGCCGCCGCTATCCGGGGCCGGATACGCGCGTATTCGCGCATCCAGGCGTCCGCAAAGCGGTCGACATCATCTTGCGTCGTCGTCCAGCCAAGGCTGATGCGGATGGCACTGGCGGCTTCCTCCGCGCTCGCCCCCATCGCTTCGAGCACGCGGCTTTTCTTCACCTTGCCCGATGAACAGGCAGACCCTGCGCTGATGGCAAAGCCCGCCAGATCCATGGCGATAACCTGTATTTCGGCCGCCCAGCCGGTGGCCGACAGGCACAGCGTATTGGGCAGGCGTGACGCCCCTGCCCCCCATATGCGCACGCCCTCTACCGATTCCAGCCGGACTTGCAGTTCATTGCGCAGGCCTGCCATACGTGAAGCCTCGTCGGCCTGCACGGCGTCCAGCGCAGCAGCAAAGCCGGCAATCCCCGCCACATTTTCGGTGCCCGAACGGCGGCCCTTCTCCTGCCCCCCGCCATGCATCTGGCGGGAGATTGGGGCATCGCAGGCCAGCAGCAGCGCGCCCACGCCTTGCGGCCCGCCGCACTTGTGCGCAGAAACGGCCGCGTAATGGGCGAGGCTGCCGGCGAAATCGAACACGGCCTTGCCGGCCATCTGCACCGCATCGACGTGGAACAGACCTTCAGCCTCGCGCACCAGGCGCCCGGCAGCCTCCACGGGCTGGATGACACCCGTTTCGTTATTGGCCGCCATCAGCGCCACAAACGGCGTGCCGTCAGCCTCGCGATCCCAGCCGGACAGGCGTTGATCCAGCCAGTCCAGATTGGCAACGCCATCTGCCGTTACCGGCAGTGTTTCTACTTCAAGCCCGCTGGCATTGGCCGCATCGCGAACCGCATCATGCTCGATAGCCGAAATGATGAGCCGCTTAGCACCCGCAGCCTGCGCCGATGCAATGGCGAGATTGTTGGCTTCGGTCCCACCGGACGTGAAAACAACATCTTCGGCGCGCGTCACGAAATGCCTGGCGATTGTCCCGCGCGCGGTCTCCACGATCGCCCGTGCCATGCGACCGGCTCCGTGCACTGAAGACGGATTGGCACCGGAATCATACGCACGCGCCATCGCCTCGCGCGCGTCGGCGCGCAACGGGCTGGTTGCGTTATGATCCAGATAGACGCTCATCGAACCTGCTACTCTGCCGCTGCTGCTCTCAAGGCTGCCGCCATGCCGCGCGGGCCGCTGGCCGAACCGGCTATGCGGCTGCTGACCACATCTTCCAGGCTGACCGAGCTGAGATAGAGATGGATGTGACGCGACAGCTCGTCCCAAAGATCGTGGGTTATGCAGCGCTGTCCGCTTTCCATGCACCCCTTCGTCTGATGCTGGCAGCGCGTGATATCTACCGGCTCGTCCACCGACAGGATGATGTCGGAAATACGGGTATCGGCGGCGGCGCGCGCCAGCCGGTAACCTCCGCCCGGACCGCGCACGGCCTTGACGATGCCCGCCCGGCGCATGCGCGCAAAAAGCTGTTCAAGATAGGACAGCGAGATTTCCTGCCGCGACGCAATCTCGGCCAGTGGAACCGGGCTTGCGTCAGTGTGGCTGGCGAGATCTGCCATCGCCATGACCGCGTAGCGGCCCTTCGTACTCAGCTTCATTGCCGCGTCTCCTGCCCTTGCAAAACCCCGTAAATTGTTTCCGGCGCTCGCATTTGCCCGGCGCTATATGCTAAGAGCGCGCACGCCATGCTGGAATGTCTGCCCCACGAGGGAAGTAGGTATCCCAGCTACAGAGTCAAGAATTATTGTCTGCAGCCTTGCAGCCTGCGCCGATTAGCCGCGCGCATACCTGATAGGGCTGCTCAAGCAATAGAGTTTCAGGAAAGACCCGATAACCCATGCCTGACGTCATCATTCCTGGCCCCGCCGGCCGTATCGAAGGCAAATACACCCCCGGAAAAGCCGAAAATGCGCCTGTCGCCCTGATCCTGCATGCGCACCCGCGCGGCGGCGGGCACATGGATACGCCTGTATCCCTGATGATGTACGAGTTGTTCAAGCAGCGTGGCTTTGCCGTGCTGCGCTTCAATTTCCGCGGCGTGGGCAGGAGCCAGGGTGTATACGAGCAAGGGCTGGGCGAATTGTCCGATGGCGCAACGGCGCTGGACTGGATGCAGGCGCACAACGCCAATGCGCCCTATTGCTGGGTGGCCGGCCATTCGTTTGGTGCATGGATCGGCATGCAGCTCCTGATGCGCCGCCCGGAGATTGCCGGTTTCATCTCGGTGTCGCCGCCGACCAACATGTACGACTTTACCTTCCTGGCGCCCTGCCCGGCTTCCGGCCTTGTCGCGCACGGCGATGCGGACGTGATCGTGCCGCATGACGAGATGGAAAAAGTGATGAGCAAAGTGCGCGCCCAGAAGGGCATTGATATCAAGCGCCAGATCATTCCCGGCGCGGGCCATCTGTTCACCAATCATGTAGAGCCGCTGCAGACCGCCATCGATGATTATCTCGATCTGCGCCTGGTCGAGCTGGACAATCCCAAGCCGAAAGTGCTGAAGCGGTAGCACCACTTGAAACCCCGGACGCGCAGCGATCCGGGGCCGGTCTGAAGGAAACCTGAAACAGGTCCCGGCTCTGCGCTATCGCTTGGCCGGGATTTCAGCGGGAGGCAGAGGGCAAAACCACCTCCCCCCCGCCCACGGGCGCGGAAACGCCGGTCGTGCCGGGGAAGGTGTAAGGCAGGCCCTTGATCACGCGTGCCGCGAGAAAGGCGAAGGCTTCCGCCTCCACAAGGTCGCCGCGCCAGCCCAGCGCCTCGGCCGGGTAGACCGGCAAGCCTGTAGCAGCAGCAATCAATTCCGACAGGGTCTTGTTGCGCCGTCCACCGCCGCACACCACCAGACGCCCCGGCGCGTCCGGCAGGGCTGCAACTCCCAGCGCGATGGTCTTGGCAGTCAGGCCCGTCAGCGTGGCTGCACCGTCTTCCAGCGACAGATTACGCACAGCATCCAGTGAGAAATCCCAGCGGTCGAGCGATTTGGGTCCCGGCGCGGTGAAATACGGATTATCCAGAAACTCCGCGAAGGCCGCTTCATGGATGCGCCCGCGCGCAGCGATGGCCCCATCCTTGTCCATCGCCTCGCCGGTATGGGATTCGATGAAAGCATCGATCAGACCGTTACCGGGCCCGGTGTCGAAGGCGGTCAGCGTGCCGTCGCTGGCGATATGGGTAATGTTGGCGACGCCGCCGATATTGATGATGGCCAGAGGCCGCTCCAGCCCCGACCACTCGGCCAGAGCCCGGTGGTAGACGGGGACGAGCGGCGCGCCCTGCCCGCCTGCGGCCACATCCGCCGAGCGGAAATCATAGACGACCCGGCAGCCAAGCCGCGCGGCTAGAGCCTGTCCATCGCCGATCTGCAGCGTCCGGCCCGGAACGCCGTTCTTTGGCGCGCGATGCAGCACGGTCTGACCGTGAAAGCCGACACCATCAAGGCTTGACGGCGCGATCCCGGCCTTGGCGCACACCGCCTCAACCGCTTCGGCATGGGTGATGGTGAGCACGTCCACAGCGCCCGCAAACGCCCCGGGCTCATCGCCCTGCCAGCGCCAGGCCAGCGCCGCGTCGACGGCGGCCTGCAAGACCTTGCGCTCAGCCGGGCTGTAGGGCCGCTCCAGCCCCGGCCCGAAGCCGATCAGCTTTTCGCCATCGCTCTCCAGCAGGGCCACGTCCACGCCGTCCAGCGAAGTGCCGCTCATCAGGCCAGCCAGCTTCATGGTTTATCCCTGTTTGTTGCCTTTGATCACCCGCGCGCCCATCCGATGGCCGTACGCCTTCCATACTCGCGTGCAATGCTGCTATTAGCGCTCTATTCGCATTCACAGGAAAGCCCTTACGCCATGGCCGCCAGCACCTATTCTTCCGAACTCGTCCACACGCTGGTGGAGCGCGGTTATCTCTATCAGGCGACCGATATAGACGGGCTGGACAAGCGCGCCGCAAAGGAAAACTTAAGCGGCTATATCGGCTTTGACCTGACTGCGCGCTCGCTGCATGTCGGCTCGCTGGTGCAGATCATGCTGCTGCGCCGCCTGCAACAGGCGGGGCACAAGCCCATCATTCTCATGGGCGGGGCAACAACCAAGGTTGGCGATCCAACCGGCCGCGACACCAGCCGCCCCATGCTGACGCCAGAGATTATCGCGCAGAACAAGGAGGGCATTCTGAAGCCCTTCGGCGCCCTGCTCGACATGAAGGAAGCCATTGTCGTCAATAATGACGAATGGCTGGCTGAATACGGCTATCTCGATTTCCTGCGCGATTACGGCACGCATTTCACGATCAACCGGATGCTCAGCTTTGACAGTGTGAAGCTGCGCCTGGACCGTGAACAGCCCATGACCTTCCTGGAGTTCAACTACATGCTGCTCCAGGCGGTCGATTATCTGGAGTTGAACCGGCGCTTCGGCACCGCCCTGCAGATGGGCGGAGCAGACCAGTGGGGCAATATCATCAACGGGGTAGAGCTGTGCCGCCGCGTGGACGCCAGGGAAGTGTTCGGCTTCACGACGCCCCTCATCACCAGCGCGTCTGGCGCCAAGATGGGCAAGACCGCCGACGGAGCGGTCTGGCTCAATGCCGACATGAAGAGCCCGTACGAATACTGGCAGTTCTGGCGCAATACCGAGGACGCCGATGTCGGCCGCTTCCTGAAACTGTTCACGGACATGCCGATGAACGAGATCGCGCGGCTGGAAAGCCTGCAAGGCGCCGAGATCAATGACGCCAAGATTTCGCTGGCCAATGCGGCAACGGAAATGTTGCACGGAGAGAAAGCTGCTAAAGACGCCGAAAATGCCGCGAAAGCAGCGTTTATCGACGGTGTAGTGACGCTTAACCTGCCCGTCGTGGAAATGGATTGCAGCGAATGGCCAACGGCTCGCTCGAATGTCCAGATAATTGCGGCGTCCGGCTTGGTCCGTTCTGGCCGCGAAGCACGAGGAAAAATCGATGAGGGAGCGATTTACATAAATGATGAAAAAGTTACAGAAATACAGAATATTCCATATGATAAGGTGCTCTCAGATGTAGGAGCATTTAAAGTAAGAATGAAAAACCGCATCGTTCTAGTTAAACCTGTAAATATAAAAACTTAACGCCACGCATTAGTAAAGCCGGGCTGAGGGGCAGCCCGGCTTTACCGGCGTTACAGCGCGAAAGCGCTGGCGCTATATTCGCGGCGAGCGTCCACGCACCAGGCCGACGACAAGCGCGACAAGGAACAGAACGACAAAGAGAAAGAAAAGTATCTGGGCAATGCTTGCAGCACCGGCGGCAATGCCACCAAATCCGAACACTGCCGCAATGATCGCGACGATAAAGAATGCGAGCGCTAGACGGAGCATATTGCTGTCCTTTCCTGCAATTAACACGAACAGACAACGCCGTTGATCAAATAGCGTTCCGCCTTACAAAAAAATCTTCTCACCAGGACACAGGCATACCCGATGGAAAAACGCTTCCTGTCAGCGGACAGCCTGGTAAGTGATGGCTTTGCGCTGGCTGCGGCAGTGCTGCAAAGCGGCTGGCAACCCGACCATCTGGTCGGCCTGTGGCGCGGCGGCAGCCCGATCGCCATCGCCTTGCATGAGGCGCTGGCATGGAAAGGCCTGCAGACCGGGCATTCGCCGCTTGCGGTCCACTCCTATACCGGAGTTGATCAGCGGCAGACCGAAATCGCCATTACAGGTCTTGATGCGCTCACCGCCATTCTGCCGGCGGGCAAGCGGCTGCTGATCGTCGATGACGTCCTTGATCGCGGGCATACGCTGGCCGCTGTCATGGATGCGCTCGGCGGCCGCTATGAGGTGCGCACGGCCGTTGCCTGGTTCAAACCGGAGCGCAATGAGACAGCGCTACGGCCCGACTATCATATCCACGAGACGTCAGACTGGCTGGTCTTCCCGCACGAGCTTGAAGGACTGGCACTTGAGGAAATCCGCGCGCATAAACCCGTGCCGGACGGGTTTTTGTGAAACAACCGCCATAAAGCTGGATCCCGGGTCAAGCCCAGGAACCCGGTTGAAGGGTCGAAGCTACCTCGGGCCGCGAAGCGGACCGCCGGCGCGACCGCGCGACCGCGCCCGCGTGCGGAACTCCCAAATGAAGCTACGCCGCCTGACCTGACAGCCGCGCCAGCGCCTTCTCGCGTCCGATCAATGACAGCACCACGTCCATTTCAGGCCCGTGATTCTGGCCCGTCAAAGCCTGACGCAGCGGCATGAACAGATCGCGTCCCTTGCGCCCGGTTTCCGCCTTGATGGCGCTGGTCCACGCGCCCCAGCTTTCGCGGGTCAGCTCGCCTTCCGGCAGGAGCGAAGCCGCCCTGGCCGCATAGTCCGCATCCTCGATCACCGGTGTGATCGGGCCTTCTACCAGTTGCCACCAGTCAGCGGCGTCACGCAGGCGGGTCAGGTTTGGCCGCACCGCGTTCCAGAACGCTTCGCCCGCACTGATGCCCATGCCTTCCAGACGATCCTTCACCGCGATGAAATCAGCCTCGTGGATCAGTTTCGCATTCAGGCGTTCCATCTCGGCAAAGTCAAAGCGGGCTGGTGTGCGTGAGACCTTGGCAAAGTCCAGCTCCGAGACGAGCGATGGCAGATCGCTGCGCACTTCAATGGCATCTGACGTGCCAAGCTTTGCCAGCAGCGACAGAATGGCCATCGGCTCGATGCCCTCCTCCTCGCGCAGCGCCTGAACCGACAGACCGCCAATACGCTTGGAGAGCTTTTCGCCGTCCGAACCGACCAGCAAGGGAAAGTGCGCCATGGCGGGCGCGCAGCCCTTGCCGCCGAGCGCCTCGAAAATCTCGATCTGGGCGGCAGAGTTCGTCACATGGTCCTCGCCGCGGATGACATGACTGATCTCCGCCTCCAGATCGTCGACCACGCTGGGGAGCGTATAGAGATAGCTGCCATCCTCGCGGATCAGGATGGGATCAGAGACCGAGCTGGTGTCGATATGGCTTGGCCCGCGCACCAGATCGTTCCATTCGATGCGCCCGCCCGACAGTTTGAAACGCCAGTGCGGCTTGCGGCCCTCGGCCTCCAGCTTTGCCTTTTCGGCATCGGTGAGGCTCAGCGCGGCGCGGTCATAGACCGGAGGCTTGCCTTGCGCACGTTGCAGCTTGCGCTTGCGGTCCAGCTCGTCGCCGGTCTCGTAACAGGGGTAGAGAAAGCCGGTCTCGACCAGTTTGTCGCGCGCTGCCTCGTAGCGGTCGAAACGCTCCGACTGGTTGAAGCGCTCGTCGAAATCCAGGCCCAGCCAGCGCAGATCCTCAATGATCTGGTCCTCGAAAACTTTGGTAGAGCGCTCCAGGTCTGTATCGTCGATACGCAGCACGAACTGCCCGCCCTCACGGCGTGCAAACAACCAGTTCATCAGGGCAATGCGCACATTGCCCACATGAATGAGGCCGGTCGGGCTCGGCGCGAAACGGACTTTGACAGGCTTTGCGGCGGACATGGGCGGATTTCCAACGGGTTCAGGGGTGCAGATGAAGGCCGCTGGCTTTGCCACGCCCGCTGGCAGGCGTCAAATGCGGCCCGCTTACATGCGGCTAAGGCTACCCGCCGCCTGATCAATGGCCAGAGCCGCTTCCAGCGCCATCAGCCCTGCCCTGCCATCAGCCGCCGGACTCACATGCGCCGGGTCCAGCACGCGGGAGACAAAATTCTGAACGCTCGCCCCCAGCGAGTCCTTCGCCATCGCCGCGTCGGCAAAATCGGGATCGAGCGGCAGGCCGGCACCATTATCGAAGCGCTTGCGGATGAAATCCACATCCAGCACGGCGCCACCCTCGAAGCCTATCGTCATCACCCGGTCACGGTCACTGGCGACCCGGCTGGATTCCAGTTCGGCCACCAGACCGCCGGGAAACTCCATGCGGGTGAAGATATGGTCCGCCAGCCCGCCGCGTTCAGCGCGCATTTGCGCGTCCACCCGGGACGGCGCGCCACCGGCCAGTGCCAGTACCAGATCGATGTCATGGATCATCAGATCAAGCGTCACAGAGACGTCCAGATTGCGCGCAGAGGGCGTGCCCATGCGCCGGGCAGAGAGGGTTCGCGCTGCCGGAACGTTTCCAAACAGGCCCATTGCCGCGAAGACGAAACGCTCCTGATGCCCGACCTGGAGCACCCGGCCGAATTTCTCCGCGAGGGACAGCAATTCGCGGCCCTCCTCGACCGTTGCGCAGATCGGCTTTTCCACCAGCACATGGCGGCCTGCCGTCAGTGCGCGGTGCGCCGCGTCATGGTGAAACAGGGCCGGGCTGGCCACGGTGATGATATCGGCTTCCTCAATCATCGCATTGAGCGACGTAAAGGCGATCGCTCCATACTGGCGCGAGATGGCGCGCGCCCGGTCACGCACCGGATCGAACACGCCGATGAACTCGGTGCGTCCGTCCCCGGCATACTTGCCCGAATGGTAACCGCCGAACACACCGGCGCCGACGACACCGGCCCGCAATATCTGTTGAGTCTGGGTCATGGCATGCGAGTTTGCATTTTGTGCGCGGGCTGACAAAGGCCGAAAGCAGGCAAACTTCCCATTGCCCTGTGCGCCTGTGCAGCTACCATTCTGGCAAATCGTCTGGCGGGGACCCCGATGAATAGCGAGCAATCAGACCAGCACGCCGCTCCGGCTGCGCAAGATCACTCGGCCCGTCAGATCGCCAGCGATCTAACGGGGTTGCCGCTTGCGCCGCTCGTTTTGAGGACCCTTGTCGATACCCTGATCTTCACACCGCGCATTTCACGCGACGTCATCAGTGGAACGCGCGGCTATTTCTCGCCCTTACGGCTGTTCGTCAGCCTTATGGGTCTTCAATTCGGGATTGCCGCATTTTTCGGCATGCCCGCCTTCTATACAGTGGATGCGTTGATCGCGCCGGGAGGGCGCGATCTGGCAGAGGCCTATCTGGCAGAGAGGGGGCTCACCATCTCGGGTGTCTCCGATACCGTCTCGCGCTGGGGTGCCCTGTTAAACTGGCCGCTGATGGCGTTGGGCGCGATTCCCTACCTGCTGGTCGTCAAGGCCTTCCGGCCTTCGCTGAGCTGGTGGACGCACTTTCAGTGTTACCTTTCGGCCAACAACGCCATGCTGATCGCATCGCTGCTGTGCGCGCCCGTGCTCATTTTTGGCGAGATCGCCTTCCTCCTTACGCAAGGCCTTTCAGCGATCGTGTTCTTCATTGCCATTATGCGCGTGGCCTCGGGCGGTTACGGGCTCGGGACAATCGCACTCATCGCCTTCCTTCTCGTCAACATCATCATCACCATACCCTCGACCATCCTGATGTTTGCCGCAGGCATGTTCAGCGTGCATTTTATCCTGCAATGGAATTATGGTGTGTCCCTGTTCGAGCTGATGTCGATCAGCCTTGATCAGAGTTCCCGTGCGATCGAGGCCGCGCCCCCGCAATCCGCAACTGAAGAGTAAATGCCATGAAATCCCGTGAAATCCATCTCGTGCGCCACTTCACCGGCGAAGTGAAACCCGAATACTTCACGCTTGCCGAGATAGATCTGCCCGAACCGGGCGACGGCGAGGTGCTGGTGGCCAATGAATGGCTCTCGGTTGATCCGTATATGCGCCCGCGCATGGCAGGGCTGAAGACCTATATCGATCCGTTCATGCCTGGAAAGCCCATGGAAGGCGGCGCGGTCGGCAAAGTCGTCAAGTCACGCTCCGACACCCTGAAAGAGGGTGATTATGTGATGAGCATGTTCGGCTGGCGTGAGGCCTATGTGGCGCCGGCCAAAGGGCTGATGAAGGTCGACGCGAACCTGCTGCCTGCCCACGCCTATCTTGGCATTGCCGGGCTCACCGGCCTTACCGCCTATGCAGGCATCAAGCGCATTATCGGCCTGAAAGAGGGTGAAACCCTGTGGATGAGCGCGGGCGCCGGCGCAGTTGGCTCTGCCGGCATCCAGTTCGCCAAGGCGATGGGCGCAAAGGTCATTGCAACGGCGGGTGGCAAGGCCAAGACCGATTTCTGTCTGGAGATCGGCGCCGATGCGGCCATTGATTACAAGGCCGTGCCGGATCTGCGCAAGGCGATCAAGGATGCTGCTCCAGGCGGCATAGACGCCTATTTCGAGAATGTTGGCGGTGATCACCTCGTTGCGGCGCTGGACGTACTCAAACAGTTCGGACGCATCGCGGCGTGCGGCATGATCTCGCGCTATAATGACGAGGCGCCCTCCCCCGGCCCGCACAACATGACCAATATCGTCACCAAATCGCTGATGATGCGCGGCTTCATCGTCACCGAGCATTTCGACCTGCAGGGCGAGTTCATCAAGGACCTCTCCAACTGGATGATGGGCGGCAAGGTAAAGAGCCGCGAGACGGTCTATGAGGGCATCGAGAAGGCACCGGAGGCGTTTACCGGCCTCTTTTCCGGTGCCAATTTCGGAAAGATGCTGGTGAAAGTGTGAGCGACGCCGCGCCGCCCCCCTCGCCAACGCCGTCACCCTCATCCGAACGCGGTGAACTCGCCGAAGAAGTCTTCGGCTTCAACTTGCGTTCGGTGCGCTCGCTGATCGATCTGCTGATCGCGCCGCGCAAGGTGTTTGCCTCCATCATTGCGCGAGACCGTGCCTACACCCCAATGGTGCGGCTGTGGCTGGCCCTGCTGGGCGTGCAGATCGCCATTTCGGTCATCTGGGGCGGGTATGGCGCGATCGCCGCGCAGTCGCTTCAAAATGCTGACCCGGAAGTAATCGCCCAGCTGGAATCGGCGACAGGGCGGACCAGGGAGCAATTCTTCAGCCTGTACGGCTCCATCATGTCGGTGCTTCACGGGCCGCTGGTCGGCGGGTTTACCGCCCTGTCGGTTCTGGTACTGGCCCGGTTTGGCGAAAAGCGGTCGTTTGGCACCAATCTGAACCTGGTTTTTGCCATTCTGACGGCCGGTTCCATTTTCGGACTGGCGCTTATGCCAGTCGCATTGGCAGGCACGCAAACCGCGCTGATGTCCTTCATTGTCACGGCTATTCTGACCTTGATTTACGCGCTGACCTTCATTCGCGGTGCGACACCCTCGCTTGCCGCAGGCATGGCCGGGCGTATCGTCAAGGGTGTCGTTCTGAGCATAACAATATTGCTGCTGGTCCTGATTGGCGGCTTCCTGGCGAATATTCTCAGCCTCGTCATCGCCTCGGCCTGGCCGGCGTGAGGAAAGCCACCGATCCATGACCACACCTGAACTTGACGCGATCAATGCCGTCAGTGCCGGCACGCTGCCCGGCCTTGTCGGGCTTGTCATCACTAACGGCTCTCCCTCGCTGGTCGAAGGCCATATCGATGTTCGCGGCGACCTGCTGGCGCCCAACGGATTCCTTCATGCCGCGACTCTCATCGCACTGCTCGATTCGCTGTGTGGCTACGGCGCGATGGCAAACCTGCCTGGCGATGCGGTCAGCTTCACCACGGTCGAGCTGAAATCGAACTTCATGGGGACCGCCCGAGATGGCCGCGTTCTGGGTGAAGCCAGTCCGGTCCATCTGGGCCGCACAACACAGGTCTGGGATGCCAAAGCCTTTCGGGCAGAGGACGGCAAGACCCTCGCCCTCTTTCGCTGCACCCAGATGGTGCTCTATGCCCGGTAAGTGGTGGTGCGACTCTGGCGTAATACCCGTCCCAGAACGAAACCGCCCACAACAGCGCCTGTAAGCGCCGATAATAGCGGGCTGGAGAACAGGGCCTGGAACCCCGCATAGCTTAAGACCGCGACGCTGACGGCCAGTCCGGTCGCTGCGACAGTGTTCAGGAATGAGGCGCGTTTGGGTTCCATACTTTCCGTAACGCAAACACCGGGCCAGAAATCAAGGCTTTGTTTACCATATGAGCCAGATCAATGGCAGATACCTGCGTAAAACGTGCCGACTCGCCTGTATTTCCTTGCTATGCCTAGTGAGAATCGCGATTGATTCATCCGTCCAATGAACGGCCAAGCCTGCCAATCTCGGCAGTCGAGGCGTCAAACAACCGGGGGGAACCCTCATGAACAAAGCAGAACTCGCCAAAGCCATCTCCGACAAAGCTGGCATCACCCGCGCTCAAGCCGGTGACGCCATCGACACCTTTGTCGATTCCATCGTAGCCGCCGGCAAAAAAGGCGACACGGTTCAACTCGCCGGTTTCGGCACTTTCCACGCCAAGCACCGCGAAGCGCGTGAAGTCCGCAACCCGCGTACGGGCGAGAAAATGACGTCCAAGGCCAAGACCTCGCTGGCGTTCCGCCCGGCGTCTGCCCTGAAGGACATCTAAGGGCTTTCGCTTCCCGCCTGAAAAGGCCGGGACGCGCCCCTTCATGAAAACGCCGCCGGGCAACTGGCGGCGTTTTTGTATGCGCAATACGCCGCAGCGTTACTGTGTTGCGGGACCGCACACGTGAATATATCCAGTCATACCATGATGAGCGCCCGTCTTTCCCCGACCGCCTTGCGCCAGCTCATGGCGACGCTCGCGCTGGTCGCGGCGTGTATCGGTGGGCTGGTGCCGTCAGGCTGGATGCCGCAGGCGGAGTCCGGCGGCCGGTTTTCCCTGGTTGTCTGCTCCGGCGACGGCCTGCGCGAGATAACCCTCGATGCCCATGGCAATCCGGTTGAGGCGCAAACGCCAGATACCGCTGCGCTTGAATCACCTTGTGCATTCGCCGGTCTGAACGCGGCCGCTACGTTGCCCGCCCCCTCCTTTGCGGATGCGCCCGGCCTGGCGCCACAGCGGCATGTACCGGCCTACCCTGCCGCCACCATCGCCCTGCCGGCCCATCCCGCCAGCCCGCCCGGCCAGCGGGGCCCGCCTGATGGCAGACTGACTGACATCCAAACGGCCTGACCTCGAAAGCATCGTGCTGAACGGGGCAAGAGGCCTCTGTTCAGCATCTGCTTTTGGAAGAATTCATGAAAGCCCGATACTTCACCCGCACCGCCGGGTCCGCTCTGCTGGCCGCAACCGGCATCGCCGCGCCTGTCTCCGCTGAAAATCTTGAAAATGGCGACATCGAGGACCGTGTCATCGTGACAGGCTACCGCCTGTCGGCTCCGGCCGAGGAAGCCGCGGCTGACGCCGCGCGCCAGCCCGGCAATATCTCCGTCATCGATGCAGAAAGCTTTGCCAGCCGCTATGCCATCGGCTTTGCAGACACGCTCGCCTTTACTGCCGGCGTGGTAGCGCAGCCCAAGTTCGGCGAGGATTCGCGCCTGTCGGTGCGCGGCTCGGGCCTTGCCAACAATATGCACCTGCGCGGCGTGGAGCTGATCTTCAACGGCGTGCCAATCAACAATACCGACGGGTTTGGCGATTATCAGGAGATTGACCCCCTCTTCTTCTCCCACATGGCGGTCAATCGCGGAGCGAACGGCTTTCGCAGCGGCTCAACCATGCTGGGTGGTTCCATCGAGATCGAGGGGCTGAGCGCGGCATCGCTTGGCAATCAGTCGGGTGTCCGCCTGGAAGCGGGATCATTCGCCACCACCCGCACCCATGGCTATACGAGCGGCACGCGCGGTCAGCTTGATTATGCGCTGGCGGCAACATGGCAGCGCCAGGACGGGTTCCGTCCCAACGCGAGCCAGTCCAATGGCCGCATCTACGCCAATATCGGATGGCGCTGGAATGATGCGGCCGAAACGCGCTTTGGCGTTCTGGGCAGCGATATCAATCAGGAAATGCCGGGCAATCTCACGCTCTCCCAAGTGCTCGCAGACCCCCGGCTGCCCGATCCCGGTGCCATCGCCGGTCAATACGCGCGCGACCTGAATGCGTGGCGTGTGTGGACGGTCACGCACCTCTCCACCGGCATTGGGCAGATTTCGGTGGGCGGCAGCGCGACGGCCCGCACGCTCTGGCACCCTGTCCCGGTTCTTGTTGATCAGGACCTTGAGGACTACCGTCTGTTCGCCAGCTGGAGCACACAGACAGAGCTGGCAGGCGTGCCGGTCGCATTGACGCTGGGCGGTGATGTGCGGCGCGGCGAGACCGATGCGCGCGTCTTTCTCAATAATGACGGTCAGGCGGGCTTCCGTATCGGCGATGCCCTCCAGACAGGCTCTGGCGCCAAGGCCTATGCCGACGCCCGTTTCAGCCTGACAGAGCGCCTCGACCTGCTGGCGGGTCTCGTCAACACGTCCACACGGCGAGAGGTCGACAACCGGCTCGCGGCTGCGGGGAGCGGTGATGCCAGCTTCTCAAACCTCACCAGCCGTCTGGGGGCGGTTTACCGGTTCGATGAAGCGCTGACCGGCTTTGCCAATGTCAGCCAGATATTCGAACCACCCACCTTCTCTGACGTGACACAAGGCGGCGTGGCTGGCTTCACGCCCATTCACGCCATGGAAGGCACCAGCTACGAGATCGGCCTGCGTGGCGCGTATGAGCGCATCCGCTTCGAAGCGGCGCTCTACCAGATCAATCTGGAGAACGAGTTCACCGCGTTTACGGTTGTACCAGGCATTCCGGCGGCCATCTTCAACGCCGACGACACGGTCCGGCGCGGGTTCGAGCTGGGCCTTGAGGCTCTGCTGCATGAAGGCAGCGCAGGATCGTGGCGAACCCGCCTCGCCTACACCCATGGCGATTTCCGCTTCGATGGCGATGCCGTTTATCGCGATAACCGTCTGCCGGGAACGGGGCGTCAGAGACTGGTTGCCGAGCTGCGCTACAGCGCAGGCCCCTTCGAGATTGCACCAAACCTGACCTGGCAGAGCGGTGACGGCTTCACGGACTACGCAAACTCGGAAAACCTGCCCGGTTACACGCTGGTCGGCCTCTCCGCCCGCTATGACGTCAATGACCGTCTCGGCGTCTATGTCGAAGGGCGCAACCTTGCCGACGAGGCGTATGTTTCGGCTGTTGCAACGGCGGCCGATGCGGCCACGGCCAACCCGGCCCGCTTCACACCCGGTGAAACCCGGGCTGTCTATGCCGGGGTCACCTATGCCTTCGGAGGCGGGCAATGATGGCCCGCATCAGACGGCTTCACCGGACGGGGCCACAACTGGCCGCATTCGCCGTGCTGATTTGGGGCCTGTCCGGCCTTTTGCACCCCGTCATGAGCTGGACCGCGCCGCGCGCGGCAGTGCAGATGCCGCCAGTCATGAGCGTCGACTCGCAGGGGGCTTCGGCCCCCTCCAGCCTCGCCGCCATGCCTGAAACTGCGCGGCAGATACGGCTCGCGCCCTCGTCCGATAGCGCATACTGGTCTGTACGGCTTGATCCAGACAGCCCGCGCCTCGCCCTGGATGCTGCGACAGGCGCGCCAGCGCCTCAGGCAGCGCACGATCACGCCATTGCCCTGGCCCGTCATTATGCGTCGCTGCCTGATGCCGATATCGTGCGGGTAGAGGATGTTACTCAGTTCAGTATCGACTACCCGGCGATCAACCGGCTCTTGCCTGTCACCGCCGTAACGTTCGATACGCCAGACCGCCTGACCGTCTATGTGGATACTGGCTCCGACCGGCTGGCGGCCGTTACCAATTCCACGCGCAGGGCGATGCTGCGCATCTTCCAGACGGTCCACACCCTCTCCTTCCTGAAACCTGCCGAACCGCTGCGGTTGCTCGTTATCACCGCACTGACCCTGATTTTCATCAGCACTGTGCTGGCAGGTCTTACCCTCACGCTGACGGCCAAGGGCAAAGGGCTGCGGCGCTGGCACCGCTATGCAGGTATGGCGCTGGCGCTGCCCGCGCTCGCCTTTCCGGTATCCGGCCTGTTCCACGCCTGGACAAATTCATCCCTGTTTGTGTCAGAGCGCCCCGATGCCGCCCTGTTTGCCGTCTCTGACCTGATCGCTGTGCCTCAAGGCCGGTTTGCCCATCTGGCCGCCACGGCAGACGGCGGGAACGGGTTGTGGCGAGCCGCGCAGGACCGCTCGGTGCGCTTCTTCGCTGCTGAGGGCGCCGAGCTGACCCTGAGCGAGCAAGCCCGCGCGGTTACCCTTGCTGGCGCTCCGACGGGCAGCGACGTCACGATGCAGACCCGTTTCGATGGCGATTACGGCTTTGCCAGCAAGCGCCTGCCGGTCTGGCGGGTGGAGACTGCAAACGGTCCCGTCTTTGTCGATCCGGTTGACGGCTTGCTGGCGCAGGCTGGTCAGCCCGGCCGTGTAACCGCGCTGGAAAGCACGAGCTTTGATAATCTGCACAAATGGCAGTTTGCCAATCCGATTGGCCGCCAGGCCCGTGACATCTTGATGATGATGGTGATAGCGGCGCTGATTGGACTGGCTCTGAGCGGACTTTCACTTGCCCGGCGGCGCAGGCGCTAAAAAAAACGGGCCCCCGCTCTCACAGCGGAGACCCGTTTCAGCCTTGGACGGCCAGAACCTAAAAAGGCGCTGTCAGCATGACATATCCGTAAACCGGGTTGTCATCAGCCGGTGCGCCCGGCGCGTTGCTGGCGAAGTCGCCCTTGAACAATACCGATGCACCCGTTTCCAGTTGCAGCCGGTCAGGGCTGAGCCAATAGCTGACCCGTGCTTCGGCCAGCGTGCCGATACGGTCACCCGACTGACCTGCCGCATCGCGCAGATTGGCCACGCGCCAGCGATCGGTATCTGATGCCAGCCAGGATTCCTGCAGCTGGATGGTGATCGCTGCCGGCCCGTTGCGCAGATCAAGGCGCGGACCAAACGCGATCAGGTTCTCGCGGAAATGGGTGAATGACATACCCGTCGTGCCAAAATCGCCCCGGCGGCCACCAAAGAGCGGATTGAAGCGGTTCCAGTCCGCGTCAGCCGGATCATTGTCGCCGCTGGCATAAACCAGCTGGCCCGAGAGACGGGGCTGCCAGGGGGCGTCAAAGCTGTATCCCAGCGAAGCAAAGCCTGACCAGGCACGTACATCCAGCGTGGCCGCACCTTGCGGCTGTTCGCCGAACTGGCCCATCAGCTCGACCTCAAAATCATAGCTGCCCGCTGCGCGCGGACGCGAAATCCTGAAGCCCGGTGTCAACAGCTGCGCACCATTGTCCTCATTCAGGCCGAACACAAAGGCTTCGGCGCGCAGATTGCCGCCAAGCCCGGAGCGCGTGGCATGAACACCCCAGAATTGCGTGTTCCAGTCGGCCTCATCAATCTGTGCCGTGTTGTTTTCCAGCGCGGTGCGGTCACCCGGCGCAATGCGGACGGGCGCGGTAAAGAAGGCGTCCACTGTCCAGTTCTCGGCCGGGACAAAACGCCCGCGCACACCTTCGAAATTATTGGGCGTGTTGCGATAGCCCTGCTCGATCGCCAGACGGCCCGAGCCCACATTCATCACGAACCGGCCCGCCTGAACCTCGCCGCCCTCAACCGGCACGCGGAGATAGGCTTGCAGCAACTCGGCCGCATTCACACTACCGCCGGGGATGACCGAACCGGCATCGCTCAGCCAGCCTCGCGCGTCGAGCAACTCGCCGCCCAGAACGAGCGGACCGAAATCGTACTCGGCCTTGATGCGCAAACGGCTGGATAGCTGCTGGTCAGATCCGCTCGCGCCAGCGCGAAACAGCGCGCTGATGGTTTCGTACCGGATGCGGGCCGATCCGCTGATCGTCAGCGCGGATGCGCCCTCATCGCCAGGCTGGGCATGCAGCGGGGACGTTGCGCCAAGAAGGCAAGCGGCAGACGCCGCAGTAAAAAAGGCAAGATGTTTCATATCGAACTCCAGGGGAAGAAAGCGCAACATGGTGCGAAAAACCTGACCTCTCGATTAATCATATGGCGCGCCAACGCCATCGGGCATACTATCACTGTTGCATTTCAATGCGTTGACCTAGAACCGGGTGGTCAGCATCACATGCATGCAGGGCACATTGCAGTCAGCCGCGAGGATCCAAACCCTGTTTTAAAACAGGGCATTGCGACCGATCCTGGCTACTCTGCCGCCGCGCGGATCACTGCCGCGGGTTTCAGCGCATCTGCAATCTGGAACGCCATTTCAAGGGCCTGGTCGGCATTCAGGCGCGGATCGCAATGCGTGTGGTAGCGGCTGGACAGGTCGGCTTCGGAGAGGTGCCCTGCACCGCCGACGCACTCGGTCACGTCTTGGCCCGTCATCTCGAAATGCACGCCGCCGGGCTCCGCGCCTTCACTGCGGACCACCTCGATGAAGCTTTTCAGCTCGGAGAGGATATGGTCAAACGCCCTTGTTTTATAACCATTTCCGGCCTTTATCGTATTGCCGTGCATCGGGTCGCACGACCAGACCACGTTGCGGCCCTCGGCCTTCACCTTGCGCACCAGAGGCGGCAGGCCCTTTTCCACCTTGCCAGCGCCCATCCGCGCGTAGAGCACCAGACGGCCCGCCTCGTTTCGAGGGTTAAGAATATCAATTAATTCAATGAGTTCGTCCGGGTCGAGAGTGGGGCCACACTTCAAACCGATGGGATTCTCGACCCCGCGGCAATACTCGACATGCGCGCCGCCCGGCTGGCGGGTTCTATCCCCGATCCAGATCAGGTGCGCGGACGTGCCATACCAGCGCCCGGACTGGGTTTCCATCCGGGTCATCGCCTCTTCAAACGGCAGGTGCAACGCCTCATGGGAGGTGTAGAAATCAACCCCTTCCAGTGACGGCGCGGCATCGGCCGTCACCCCGCAGGCGCGCATGAAGGCCAGCGCCTCGGTAATGCGCCCCGCATATTCCTGATAGCGCTCACCAGCCGGACTATCCGACAAAAAGTCGAGCGTCCACTGGTGCACATTGTGCAGATCGGCATAGCCGCCAGAGGCCAGGGCGCGCAGGAGATTGAGCGTGGAAGCCGACTGATCGTAGGCGCGCACCAGGCGCTGCGGATCGGGGACGCGCCCTTCTGGCGTAAACGCCATATCATTAATGGAATCACCGCGATAGGACGGCAACTCAATGCCATCTATCACTTCGGTATCACTGGAGCGCGGCTTGGAGAACTGGCCCGCTATCCGCCCGACTTTGACGACAGGTTTTGCCGCCGCGAAGGTCATGACCACCGCCATCTGGAGAAGGACACGGAATGTGTCCCTCACATTGGCGGCGGAAAACTCCTTGAAACTCTCGGCGCAATCCCCGCCCTGCAGCAGGAAGGCCTGACCGGATGCGACATTGGCGAGATGGCGGCGCAGGCGGCGTATTTCACCGGCAAACACCAGCGGCGGACGGCGCGCCAGCTCTGCCTCTGCGGCCTTCAAGGCGGAGGCGTCAGGGTAGTTGGGCAGCTGCAGGGCCGGCTTCGTTCTCCAGCTTGACGGGTTCCATCCGCTCATGGCGACACCTTCAATTCCGGCGGGGTCCATTTTTCCCGCATGGTTACAAGCTCTTCGGCGACAGTAGGATGCACCGCGCAGGTGGCATCAAACTGGTCCTTGGTCAGCCCGGCTTTGACCGCAATGCCAACTGCCTGAATAATCTCGGGCGCATCATCGCCCACAATATGCACGCCGAGAACCCTCTCACTGCCGCGCTGCACAATGATCTTCATCAGCATGCGCTCCGGGTTCGGGCCCAGCATGCCCTTCATGGGGCGGAAAACGCTTTTGTAGACATCGACATTGCCGTGTCTGGCGCGGGCCTGCGCCTCGCTCATCCCCACCGTTCCGACAGGCGGCTGGGTGAAAACCGCGCTGGCGATATCGGTATGGTCATAGGCGCTCGGATTGTCTCCGAACGCCGTTTCGGCAAAGCAGATGGCCTCGCGGATCGCCACCGGCGTCAGGTTCACCCGGTCCGTCACATCCCCTACCGCATAGATGTTGGGCACGTTCGACCGCGAATATTCATCCACCCGGACAGCGCCGTTATCGCCGGTTTCCACGCCTGCCTTATCCAGACCCAGACCCTTGGTATGCGGATCACGCCCGATCGCGAAAACTACTTCATCCACAGGGCATTGGTCGCCATTCTTCAGGTGAACGGTCTTGGTGCCATCGCCATTGTCGGCGATTTTTTCAAACACGGTATGGGTGATGACGCGTACACCGGAGGCTTTCAAGCCCTCATGGACGAACTCGCGCACATCATCGTCAAACCCGCGCAGCACCGTGTCGCCGCGATAGACCAGCGTCACCTTGACACCCATGCCGGCAAAAACTTGCGCAAACTCGCACGCGATATAGCCACCGCCCGCAATCAGCATGGATTTGGGCAGCCTGGGCAGGTGGAAGAGCGCGTCGGAGGTGATGGCCAGCTCACCGCCCTCCAGCCCCTCATGCACATTGGGTCTTCCCCCTGTTGCGATGAGGATAGTTTTCGCGGTTATCCGCCGGCCGGAGGATTTGAGCTCCAGCGTGTGCGCATCCACGAATTCGGCGCGTTCGGAGATCAGCTCGACACCGGCATTGGCCAAATTCTTCGCATAGATGCCGGACAGTCTGTCCACTTCGGCGTTCATGGCATCGCGGAATTTTGGCCAGTCAAATTGCGGCTGCTCCAGCGACCAGCCATAGGCTTTCGCCAGTTCAAATTGCTTCTTGAAACCAGAGGCATAGACCATGAACTTCTTGGGCACGCAGCCGCGTATCACGCACGTGCCGCCGGGCCGGTATTCCTCGGCCACCGCCACCTTATGCCCCTTCATGGCGACCAGGCGCGAGGCCCTTACCCCGCCTGAACCGGCGCCGATGGTGAAGAGGTCATAGTCAAAATCGGCCATAGGTATGCGAACCCCGTTTTACAGATGTGAAAGCCCCGCAAATGGGGTGCGCACCGCTTGATTCATAGGTGCGGGAGGCCCGTTTTCACATGTGGCAAAACCGCCACACGGTGGGGAGAGGGCTGGGGATATATCCATCCGCGGAATCTGTCCGCCTGATCTTGTGAATTGGGGGGATAGATCATGGGTCCCCCGTTCCCCGTTTTCACAGGGACAGGCAGGGCGGGGGACCCCGGTTGGAAGATCCGGGCTTGATCTGGCAAAACTATCGAAAAGCTAGCATTACCGGGGTCCCCGCCCCCGAGCGGGGACCCAGAAAAAGGTTGAACCACGCCAGAACGGCGACGAGCATCCATGCATGTCGGCTTACATCTATATCCTGTCCTCGAAGCGCAACGGCACCCTCTACACCGGCAGTTGCGCCAACCCGGCCGAGCGGATTGCCCAGCACCGGATGGGCAAGGGCTCGGAATTTGTCTGGAAGTACAAGGTGTTCAGCCTTGTCTATCTGGAACATTGCGCCACGACGCATGATGCGATTGCCCGCGAGCGGCAGGTCAAGCACTGGAACCGGGCATGGAAGATCGCGCTGATCGAACAGCACAATCGTGAATGGCGCGATCTCTACGCCGATCTCAATAATCTGATGGTGTTTTGACCTCTGGGTCCCCCGTCAGAGCGGGGGACCCCGGTGGAGAGGTAATCGAAAAAACTTTCAGGATTTTCGGGAAGGCAAACTCACCGGTGTCGCCTGCCCCGACCGGAGACCCAGAAATTGTTACCGACACACCGCCATCCCGGCATCTACCGGAAAAACGCGGATGATGGGCTTAAACCCGGAAAATGGGTCCCCCGTCAGGGCGGGGGACCCCGGTTGAGAGGTCGGCCGGTAAAAATGCAAAGCCTGCCCCCCCTGCATGATTGCTGGCCATAAGGCGCGCCCGCCTGTATGAGGGCGCGCGAAAAGAACACTTACCTCCCCAGACGTCAGGAACACCTCCATGACCTTTCCGGTCGAGAAGCTGCGCAATATCGCCATCGTCGCTCACGTCGATCACGGCAAAACCACCCTCGTCGACAAGCTGCTGCGCCAGTCCGGCACGCTGGGCACGCGCGGGGAGGAAGTCGAAAGGGTGATGGATTCCAACGATCTGGAAAAAGAGCGCGGCATCACCATTCTGGCCAAGAACACGTCTGTGCTCTGGGGTGACTGGCGCATCAACATTGTCGACACGCCCGGCCACGCCGATTTCGGCGGCGAGGTGGAGCGCGTCCTGTCGATGGTCGATTCGGTTCTGCTGCTGGTCGATGCCGTCGACGGCCCGATGCCGCAGACCACGTTCGTGACGAAAAAAGCGCTGGCACTGGGTCTCAAACCCATCGTGGTCATCAACAAGATTGACCGCCCGAGCGCGCGCCCGGACTGGGTGGTGGACCAGACTTTCGACCTGTTTGACCGTCTGGGCGCCAATGACGACCAGATGGATTTCCCGATCGTCTACGCTTCGGCCCTGCAGGGGTTTGCCACGCTGGACCCCGCCACGCCCAGCGACACCATGGACCCGCTCTTCCAGACCATTGTCGAGCGTGTCTCCCAGCCGGATGTGGACCGCAATGGCCCGCTCCAGCTTCAGGTCTCCGCGCTCGACTATTCCAGCTATACCGGCGTTATCGGCATTGGCCGCATCCGCCGCGGCAAGCTGGCGAAAAACCAGCAGGTCGCCATCGCCGGCGCGGACGGCAAGACCCGCAAGGGCAAGGTGTTGCAGGTATTCGGCTTCCACGGCCTTGAACGCGTGGAAATGGACAGCGCCAGCGCCGGTGACATCATCACCTTTACCGGCATTGATCCGCTCAACATCTCTGACACGCTGTGCGACCCTGAACATGTGGAGGCCCTGCCCGCGCTGGTCGTGGACGAGCCGACCATCTCCATGACCTTCCAGGTCAACGATTCCCCCTTCGCAGGGCGCGAAGGCAAATATGTCACCTCGCGCAATATCAAGGAGCGGCTCGACCGCGAGCTGATCCACAATGTGGCGCTGCGCGTGGTCCAGCTGGACGATGCCGACAAGTTCAAGGTGTCCGGCCGGGGCGAGCTGCACCTGTCCATCCTGATCGAGACAATGCGCCGCGAAGGCTTTGAGCTCGCTGTCGGCCGCCCCGAAGTCATCACCAAACTGGTTGACGGCGTGGAATGCGAGCCGTTTGAAAACCTGACCATTGATGTGGAGGAAATCCACCAGGGCGGGGTGATGGAGCGCCTCGGCTCACGCAAGGCCGAGATGAAGAACATGGTGCCGGACGGCAATGGCCGCGTGCGCCTGGACTATGTCGTGCCCACGCGCGGCCTGATCGGTTTCCGCTCCGAATTCCTGACCCTCACCCAGGGCTCCGGCCTGATGTTCCACGGGTTTGACCATTACGGGCCCAAACAGGCAGGCGAAGTCGGCCAGCGGCCCAAGGGCGCAATCATCTCAATGGATACCGGCAAGGCGCTCGCCTACGCGCTGTGGAATATCCAGGAGCGCGGCAAGCTGTTCATCGGCCACGCGGCGGAAGTCTATGAGGGCATGATCATCGGCCTGAATGCGCGCGAAGAGGACATGGTCGTCAATCCCCTCAAGGGCAAGAAGCTGACCAATATCCGCGCGGCAGGCGCCGACGAGGCCGTGGTGCTGGTGCCGCCAGTCCGCGTGACGCTGGAATATGCGCTGGAGTTCATCAATGATGACGAGCTGGTCGAGGTGACGCCGCAGACCATCCGCATCCGCAAGAAATTCCTGCTGGAACACGAGCGCAAGAAGGCCAGCCGCGAGAAGGCTTGAGGCAGGTCGCGCAACGCATCCGCGTTGCGATGTTCCGCGCACGAGCGCGGGCGCGCGTTCGCGCTTTTCGGCGCTTCGCGCCGGTGTCCCTGTCCTCGTCGTTCCCGCGCAGGCGGGAACCCAGAGCCATTTTGTAAAAGGCTGAGCCCTATGATCTCTGGATCCCCGCCTGCGCGGGGATGACGATGTTGTGGTGCTGTGGCGCGCAGTCCTGTGTACCGGGTTCCCGGGCTTGACCCGGGATACTCAAGCCGCAGACCGCGGTTGAACCGCCAGGAGACGAGAGGCGGCTACCCCCGCTCGATCAGGCACGCATCGCCGTAAGAGAAGAAGCGGTAGTGCTGCTGAATAGCGTGCGCATAGGCGGCCTGCATCGTGTCCAGCCCCGCCAGCGCACTGACCAGCATGAAGAGCGTGGACTTTGGCAGGTGGAAATTGGTCAGCAGGGCATCGGTGATCTTGAAGCGATAGCCCGGCGTGATGAAGATGGCCGTCTCGGCGCTCCCCGCGTTGACGCTCCCGGCCTCGTCAGCGGCGCTTTCCAGCGTGCGCAGCGCCGTGGTGCCGACCGGGATGATGCGCCGGCCTGCGGCCTTCGCGGCATTGATCGCCGCCGCGCTCTCGTCGCTGATCTCATACCATTCGGCATGCATAATATGCTCGGCGACGTTTTCGGTCTTTACCGGCAGGAAGGTGCCCGCTCCGACATGAAGCGTGAGCTGGGTCGTCTGCACCCCGCGCGCTTCCAGCGCCGCAAACAGCCGCTCGGTAAAATGCAGGCCCGCCGTAGGCGCCGCGACCGAGCCTCTGCGTTCGGGATCTGAAAACAGGGTCTGGTAGTCCTCGCGGTCTTCGGCGTCCGCTGCCCGCTTCGAGGCGATATAGGGGGGCAGAGGTGGATTGCCTGCATGCTCAAGTTCTGCATCAAGTGCTGCGCCTGACACATTGAACTGTAATCCAATATCGCCGCCATCGGCCCTGTCGAGAACACGCGCAGACAGGCGCGAACCGAACTGGAGTTCATCGCCCGCGCGCAGACGTTTTGCGGGCCGCGCGAAGGCGCGCCAGCTATCCTCGCCCACGCGGGTATGCAGGTTCAGATCGATGCGTGCCGGTCCGCCGCCACCTTGCGCGCGTGCCGGGCGTTCGCCGGTGAGCGCCGCCGGGATCACGCTGGTATTGTTCAGCACCAGAAGATCGCCGGGCTGCAGGAGTGCCGGCAGGTCCAGCATGGTGTAGTCGGCCAGTGCCCCGCCCCCGCCCACATGCAGAAGACGCGCGCTGTCTCTGGGCCGGGCAGGCCTCAGCGCGATCCGGTCCTCGGGCAGGTCAAAGTCAAAGTCGGAGAGTTTCATGGGGGTGGGTGTAGCGGCGAGGCGGAAAATCGCAAGACTGACCAGCGCCGCAGCAGCGACTGGTCGCTTCGCGCTTGCCATCCGGGTTCCCCGGCCCCGACCGGGGAACCAGAACAACACCGGCGGCGTGTCGACAACCTACTGGATGCCCGGTCAAGCCGGGCACCCCGGATGGCAAGCCAAGGAGGGAAACCCCGAATACGCGCTTTGCGCGTTCCGGGGTTTCACCATGAGATAAACTACTGAACCGTCGCCTTGACGATCTTGCCCGGATTGCGGGGCGGTTCGCCCTTGGGCAGGGCGTCAACAAACTCCATACCCTCGATCACCTCGCCCCAGACGGTGTAGTTGTTGTCGAGATAGGGCACGGCGTCCAGGCAGATGAAGAACTGGCTGTCAGCCGAATCCGGGTCATTGGTGCGGGCCATCGACATGGTGCCGCGAACATGGCGTTCGGCGTTGAATTCGGCCGGGATTTTCGTGCCCGATCCGCCCGTTCCGGTGCCTTTCGGGCAGCCGCCTTGCGCGACGAAACCGTCAATCACGCGGTGGAAACTGATACCGTCATAAAAGCCGCTCTGCGCCAGCTCGGTGATGCGCGCCACGTGCTTGGGCGCAAGATCGGGGCGAAAGCGGATTTTTACATCGCCGCCAGTGTCCAGGGTGAAAATGAGGGTATCGGCCAAGGCAATTACTCCGTAATGCGAACAGGAATTTCGATGTCACAGACATCAGGCAAAGTGCCGTCATTGGAAGCCTGCACGGCGTCCAGATAATCGGCGAAATCAGGCGTGTCGGTGTCAAACACCTCGATAGTGAGGCGCTCGCTTTCAGGCAGCTCGCTAGCCATGCGCGCGGAGATGATGAAGTCCGGGCGGAAGCCCATGGTCTCGCCCATCGTGCCCACGCGGATGGCGTCAACGGCGTCCTGCCCGGCCCGGACACGTCCCCACACCGTATAGGCCGCCTCCAGATGGGCCGGATTGCCGGTCGTGATGTAGAACTGGCTGATCGACGAGTTCGGGTCCGTCGTCCGCGCCATCGCCGCTGCGCCGCGGCAATGCAGCAGCCAGGATTCCACCTGGCCGTCCACGCGGATGCCAGCCTGTGCCATCGGAATGGTGGAGGCGGGAAATCCGTTCCAGAAACCGGCGCGGGCGCGTGTTGAGCCTTCGCGCGGATTGATCACCCGGTCCTGCAACTCGGTAATATTGATGTCGGTGTCCATCGGGCGGCTGATGACGAACTCGGCCTGCAACGGATCCATGTCCGCCGCGAGGCCCGCATTGTCAGACGCCCCGCCGCCCTGCGCCATGAAGTCCCGGATGACACGGTGCCAGACCTTGCCATCATAAAAGCCTTGCCCGACAAGCTCGCGGATGCGCGCCACATGGTCGGGCGCAAACTCCGGCGCCAGCTCGACCCAGATATCGCCGCCGCGCGTCGAGATCACGAGGAGATCGTCCGGATCAACCGCGCGCCACGCAGCCTGCGGCGCATCGTCGATAATCTGATCGGCCGCGCTCGCTTCCTGCGTGGTGTCCGCCGCCGTCTCGGCCGTACCGGCGTCCGATGACGCTTCGGCGCAGGCGGCAGCCGCCAGAACGAAAGCGCTGACGCTTGCCTTCAGCAAGGCAGAAGCCAGGGGCATCGTCATGAGGCAAACCTTTCCAGAACGCGCGTCTTGATGGTAGGCGGCACGAAGGCGGTAATATCCCCGCCCAGGCGCGCGATTTCCTTGACGAGGCGCGAGGCAATCGCCTGGTGGCGCGGATCAGCCATCAAAAACACCGTCTCGATGTCAGAATTGAGGCGCTGGTTCATGCCTACCATCTGGAATTCATACTCGAAATCGGAAACCGCGCGCAGCCCGCGCACGATGGCCCCTGCCCCGACTTCCTCGGCAAAGTGCATCAGCAGGCCGGAAAAGGGCCGCACCTCGATAACCGTCTCGCCATTATACTCGCGCGTCAGGTCCAGCGCCATTTCAACGCGCTCATCAAGCGAGAAGAGCGGCCGCTTGTCGTCATTGCGCGCGATACCGATCACCAGCTTGTCATAGAGCTTCACCGCGCGGCGCACGATGTCGATATGACCATTGGTCAGCGGATCGAACGTGCCGGGATAGAGGGCGACGCGCTCTTTCATCAGTTCTCTCCAGACGGACCTTCCTGCGGCCCGGTTTGCGCATCACCCGGCTGGCCAGCATCGCTGGTATCATCTTCGCCGTCTTCGGCTTCCTCGTTCCGGGCGATGCGGGCAACCGACACCACCTTCTCGCCATTGGCAAGACGGATCAGGCGAACGCCCTTGGTGGCCCGGCTGGCGATGCGCACCGAATGGAGCGGGAAACGGATGAGCTGACCGCCATCGGTCACCGCCATCACCGTGTCACCCTCCTCGATCAGGAAGCATGCTGCCAGCGGCTCCGCCTGCTGGCGGTCCTTGGTCCACACACCCTGCCCGCCGCGGCTCTGCGGGAAGTACTCGTAGGAGATGACGCGCTTGCCCATCCCGGATTCCACGACATTGAGAAGTATTTCCTCGTGGGCGCGCAGCTCCAGATAGCGCACTTCGGACAGGGTGATTTCCTCACCCTCGTCCTCGTCGCCGGTCTCGATCTCGGCCTCTACGCCCTCCAGCTCCTCATCGCCTTCATTGCGCATCTCGGCCCGGCGGCGTTTGAGATAGGCGCGGGTCTCGGCCCGGCTGATCTCGACATGGTTGAGGATCGCCATGGAAATGGCGGTATCACCCTTTTCCATGCGTATACCGCGCACGCCGGTGGAGTTGCGGCTGGCGAACACGCGTACATCAGTGACGGGGAAGCGTATGGCCTTGCCGTTAGCGGTGGCCAGCAGCACGTCCTGCGCCTCGTGGCATAGGCGTACATCCAGGATCTGGCCGTCGGCCTCCTCCAGCTTCATCGCGATCTTGCCGTTGCGGTTCACCTGCACGAAGTCGGAGAGCTTGTTGCGGCGCACGCCGCCCGTCGTGGTGGCAAACATCACATCAAAGCGCGCCCATTCCGCCTCGTCTTCGGGCAGGGCCATGATCGACGTCACGCGGGCGCCTTCGGCGAGCGTCGGCAACAAATTGGTGAGGTATTTGCCCTTGGTGTTGGGCGCGCCCTGCGGCAGGCGCCAGGTCTTGGTCTTGTAGACCATGCCGTCAGAGGTGAAGAACAGCAGCGGCGCATGGGTGGAGGCGACAAACAGCGTCGAGACGAAATCCTCGTCCTTCATCGCCATGCCCGCGCGTCCGCGCCCGCCCCGGTTCTGCGCCCGGTAAAGCGATAGCGGGGTGCGTTTGACGTAGCCGCCATGGGTCAGGGTGACGACCATCTCCTCGCGGGGGATCAGGTCTTCATCCTCGATCTCGAAATCACCCTCGACCAGGGCCGAACGGCGCGGCACACCGAAACGCTCCTTGGCATCCAGAAGCTCTGCCTTGACGATCTCGCGGATACGCACGGGGCTTTTGAGAATATCCAGAAGGTCGGCAATCTCGAGGGCCAGCTTTTCAGCCTCGCCGGAAATCTCGTCGCGGCCCAGCGCCGTGAGGCGATTCAGGCGCAGCTCCAGAATGGCGCGCGCCTGTTCATCGGTCAGGTGGATGGTCTGGTTTTCCAGAATGATCGAGCGCGGATCGGCCACCAGTGCCACCAGAGAGGCAATATCGGCGGCCGGCCAGGCGCGCTCTTTAAGCTGCTCACGCGCCGTCGCCGGGTCCGGCGCAGCCCGGATCAGGCGAATGACCTCGTCGATATTGGCAACCGCAATACCAAGGCCGATCAGTATATGGGCGCGGTCACGCGCCTTTCTCAGATCGAACTTGGCCCGGCGCGCCGTCACTTCCTTGCGGAAGGCGATGAAGGTTTCGAGATATGTCTTCAGCCCAGCCAGCTGCGGCTTGCCGCCGATCAGCGCCAGCATGTTCACCCCGAAAGAGGTCTGCAGCGGGCTCCAGCGGTAAAGCTGGTTCAGGATCACTTCGGCATTGGCATCGCGCTTGAGCTCGACGACCACCCGCATGCCCGAGCGGTCGGATTCATCGCGCAGATCGGCAATGCCCTCGATACGCTTTTCGCGCACCAGATCGGCAATCTTCTCGATCATCGAGGCCTTGTTCACCTGATAGGGAATCTCGTGAATCAGGATTGCCTGACGGTCCTTGCGGATTTCCTCGATACTGGTCTTGCCACGCACCAGAACCGAGCCGCGCCCGGTCAGAAGGCCATTGCGCGCACCGGTGCGACCGATAATCTCGCCGCCGGTGGGAAAGTCCGGCGCAGGGACATATTCCAGAAGGTCCAGATCAGTCAGTTCCGGGTCTTCGAGAAGCGCGACCGTCGCATCGACGATTTCCGACAGATTGTGCGGCGGGATATTCGTCGCCATGCCGACCGCGATACCGCCTGCGCCGTTGACCAGCAGGTTGGGGAAGCGCGCGGGCAGCACAATTGGCTCTTTTTCCGACGCGTCATAGTTCTCGCGGTAATCGACAGTTTCCTTGTCGATATCGGCCAGCAGCGCCTCGGCGGGCCGGTCCATGCGCACTTCGGTATAGCGCATGGCAGCGGGCGGATCGCCATCGACCGAGCCGAAATTGCCCTGGCCGTCGAGGAGCTTCAGCCCCATCGAGAAATCCTGCGCCATGCGCGCCAGCGCGTCATACACCGCCTGATCGCCGTGCGGGTGATATTTACCGATCACATCACCGACGACGCGGGCCGATTTGCGATACTGCTTGTCGTGCGTATAGCCCTGCTCGTGCATGGACCACAAAATGCGGCGGTGAACCGGTTTCAGGCCGTCGCGCGCATCGGGAATGGCGCGGCTCACGATCACGCTCATCGCGTAATCGAGATAGGAGCGGCGCATCTCGTCCTCGATGGAGACCATCGGTCCGCCTTCAGGGCGGGGCGGCGTCGGCCCGCCCGCTGCGTCGCCGTTCATGCCGTTCCCGCCAGCGCCGGATTGGTCAATATCGATGTCGTCCGGGCCGGGCTCGTTCGGTGTGTCGCTCAAGCGTATCTGTCCTGTAGTCGGGCGGGCGCTGGGGCGGCCCGCAAACGAAGGGTACTGACAACCGGAATCACGTGTCAGCAAAGCTGGAAAAGGGTTTACCAAGCCCGTGCCCGCGCGGCAAACGATGAGGTGTTGTTGGGAGGCGGCACGACATCAACTCACTTCGTCATTCCGAAAAGCACGTCGGCGGCTTATATATTCACCTAAATTCTCAACCGTGGTCCCGGCCCCCGAGCCGGGACCCATGAAACAGCCCAATGGCGGGAATCTGGACCCCGGGCCGGAGCCCGGGCCCTCTGTTGAAGAGTCCTTTAAAAAACATGTCCCGGGGCCGGGTTTGCACGCTGCTGCGCCCGCAATGACAACGGACGGCCATGCGCTCTCTGGCGCCCGATCACAGGCCGCTGAACAGGGACATCACCGTGCCCATCAGCTCCGACTGCGAGATCCGGTTCCACAGGCGCTCCAGCAGCCACAGCGATGCGGCCAGCAGGGCGCAGGCAAGGATCAGCAGCAGCCCGTCGCGCGAGGCAATAGCCAGGCCAAAAACCAGCACGGTGAGCCCCGGAAGGAACGGCCCGAACGGCACGAAGCCGAGCGGGAAGGACACAAGGACCGCGCCGATGCAGATCAGCGCAACAAGCTGTACGAAGGGTCCGCCCGTCAGAAAGGTGAGGCGTGGCTTTAGATAGCGGTCGATAATCCGCGCATAGCGTTCAGACCAGGCCACACCCTGCAGGAGATGGTCGCGCCTGAACTCGTAGCTGAGCAGGCGCCTGGGCACCCACGGATATTTGAGACCGAACAGGATCTGCAGCGCGATCAGCAAGGTAACCAGCGAGATCAGCCAGTTCGCCCCGGGAATGACCCCAAGCGGGCCGATGGCGATGAAGCCGAGCAGCAGAAATAGCGGGCCATAGGAGCGCCGCCCGACTGCCTCCAGAAGGTCACCGACCGACACTTTCTCCCCATCGGTCCCGTTCACCATGTTGTGCAACAGGGAATGGAGATTATTGACTTCACTCATGGGCCGCCTTCCTAAACGCCGCTGTGCGGCCTCTACAATAGCCCCGGCGCGCCAGCAGAAGAACTGGTTTGCGGGCAAACGCCGGCGCGCTTCTGGCGCTATCGGCCATTTGTTCCATTGCGCAACGCCGCCGCGCCCGCGATGTTCCGCAAATGCCCGCCTGTGCCCTGCGCTCCGACCAGAATGACGAAAGTGTGAGCAAGCGCGATCAGGCTGATCTGGCTCCATACCGCCCCCGGTGCTACCGTCACCACCACACGCAAAGGGAGGCTGGGACATGACACTCACGCGCAGGGCGGCCACGCTCACGCTGGCGGCCGGTACCGGCCTTATGGCATCGGGTTTGAGCTTCGCCAGGCGCCAGGATGCGCGCTGGACCAGTGCGCCAGACCTGCCCTTTCCGGTACAGGAAATCTACCCAGCCCTGCTCGACGGAACACTTTATGTAATCGGCGGGTTCGCGGTCGGCATTTCAGAGCGGCCGCTGGACATTTCAGACCGCGTGCTCGCCCTCACCCCAAGCATTGACGAAAGCTGGCGCGAGATGCCGCGCCTGCCCGTGGCGACCCATCACCCGCAATGCGTCGGGCTGGACGGCACGCTATACGCGATTGGCGGCTATACCGCAGAGAATGGCGGTGCATGGTCAAACACGTCGCGCGTCTGGACGCTGCGCCCCGGCGACGATGACGAGTGGCAGGAGGGTCCCGCTTTGTCCGGCCCGTGGGCGGAAAACGTGGCCGTGGCCCTCAATGGCCGCATCCATGTTCTGACAGGGCGCCGGCCTTCGGGCGCGCAGAACGCCGAATGGAACCACCAGTCGGATGTGACGGCGCATCTGGTATTCGACCCGGCCAGTGGGGAATGGACCACGCTGGCGCCATCGCCCAGCGCGCGCAATTCGGCTGCCGCCGCCGTCATGAACGGGCTGATCCATGTCGTCGCCGGCCGCACCGTCTCCGGCGGCAACACGCCCATGCACGAGGTCTATGATCCGGCCAGCAATAGCTGGACCATGGCCGCGCCCCTGCCCCAGCCCTCCCGCGGCCCGCGCGGCTCTGGCGGGCTGGCCGCTGCCAGCGTCGGCGACACGCTCTACGTGTTTGGCGGCGAATGGTTTGAGGATGGCGGCGGCGTCTATGAAGAGGTCTGGGCCTGGCGCGCCAATACCGACACATGGGAATCTGCAGGCCGCATGCCGACGCCCCGCCACGGCCTCGGCGCGCTCAGCCTTGATGGCGCGATCTACACGATTGGCGGCGCGGCCCAGCGCGGCGCGGTGGACACCAGCACCAAGGTGGACGTGTTCAGGCCCTAGCCGTCAGCCGGTGGCGGAGCCTCTGAAGACGCGGCCGGCGCAGGCGCAGCCACTTGCGGAGACTGATTGCCCCGGTTCGAGAAGGAATCGCGCAGCTGGCGGGCATATTCGATATTCTTCTGGCGCGTTCTGCTGCCAATCAGGAAATAGTCGATCAGCACCCACAAACCGAACCCGCCAAACGTGATCAGCTTGAGGACACCGGCCAGAATGTCACCGACAAGAAACCGGTCAATGCCCAGAAAACCCAGCCAGATATTAAATCCGTAGAGCAAGACTGGGTTCTTCTCCGATGCCTGGAAGGCGGAGATGAAGCCCGGCCGGTTGGCCTCGGGCAGTGACCCGACAATGGTCAGGAGTTCGGCTGTGTAGCTCTGGCGATTCATGGATAGTCCCCCGCTCAATAAATTCAGGCGACACCATGGCGTGCGCAGTATCGGGCTGTAAAGCGGATATCAGCCCGGACAGGCGCGTTCAGCGGCTCCAGGAAAACCCGACCGCGAGCCTGCCACCAGTCGCTCAGTTTTATATGTACCTTTTTGCCTGGACCTTAAGTATTTCAATTAGCAATAAACTGAAGAAATAAATACTTGGCCTAACCAGCACTTCACACACCGAATCTGCGCCCGACAAAGCATCTATCTTAAAATTATCATTCGACAACGCATTATGGAACAGCCTATTACGTGATGCCGCCACAAATGAAGGCACCGCACTAAACTTAATTTTTACACCCTCTTCTTCAACATCAAAAAACTCATGATGAATTTTATTTGGCGCCAGCACATAACTTTTAAGTTGATCCCTCATCTCACCCGCCGAAGCACCAAGACTAGAAAAACTATAATCTATATGTAGGTGAGCAAACATTGATTCACGCTTAACAAACTCCTCGGTAAAATACTTCAAAATCGAGAGGTCCTGATCTCTATCATTACGTGACAATGACTTTATAAATTGCACAGACGATCGAAAATCACTAACTCTCGATGCATAAATAAGAGGCATAGCAACCGCTATTAATTCGAAAGTTCTATAAATATATAAAAATGACTCGGTATGGCGCTTCATCTTTAAAGCAAATAGGCATAAACCTATTTCCGATTTGAGTTCTTCCCAAAATTGAAAATTATCTGACTTAGACTTCGTGAGAAATTGCCCAACTTCCTCACGTGTCAGCTCTCCTTCAAAAGCCAGGTCAATTATATCGGAAATCGTACCGTCATTAGGTCGGCGTTGCTTTTGGGTAAAGTGACAATATCGAAGTTTAATCGAAGCTCCAGACTTCTTAGATTCCAAGTCGGTAGAACCAGCGAGCATTCGTACACACTCGAATGCCGGAACGCCATGACCCCCGACCCCAAACGGTTCCGACACCGAATCGCCAGCAACTGGCTCTAGAACTTTAAATGAACAAGGCATTGGCCGGTTACTCAGTCAACGTCTGCTCGAAAAAGGCTGCCTCAACCGATCCCAAATCGTCTGTATGAAATTTATCAATTTCCTTGAAAAAGAATGCTGCCAGTTCTCGGCGGAATTTGCCCACATTGACTTTCGATGGATTAATTGAACTGAACGCTTTGTCGAACTTTTCAACTTGCAAACAAAATTTTTCAGGAGAAAATATGCTTATAAACGATATTGACCGCTTAGCGCCTACAGTAAATCCAATCAGATTGTTCACCTGTCGGAACCATTCCTTATTCTCTGGAACGGCACTTAGCCTCTCCACCTCACTCAATATTTGAGAGAAGCTCACGTTGGTCTCGGTGAGATCAGAATCCATGACTCTGCCCACTAAAATTTCATCAAGCTTGCTCTCGATTATTTTTTTATTCTGATTGTTTACATTGTCTGCAAGATAAGCTGTATAAGCTTCAACTATATCGGACATCCTAAATGCACCTGGAATCTTCGTTCCTTCTGTTTCTTTCTCAGTCGCAACGGGAAGCGAAAATCCAGATAAGTCAATCGCACCGCGCGTTAGCATTTCTATTTGATGGCGAGCCGTCATCGGCTTTTGCCCATTATTCAAAGTGATCATTCGATACAAAAGAAGATCATATTTTTTTGCAATAATAATGTTTAAATGTAGGGATCGATCTTTATCGAAGTTTTCTGCCTCGGCGGCTTCACTGAGAGTATTTAACCTCTGAAGGCCGTCTAATATATATCCAGACGAGATGTGGCGCGTCACAAATTCTCGAACTTCATTTTTGGGCATATCATAGTCGAAGTTGTCATTCACAAACGCCAAAGTTATTGGGGGCATAATGCACCCTGTAATTATATCTGCTTTTAGACGCGTGTAGAAGCTCCGGGATTGTTTTTTCCTCTGTTCCCCAAACCTGTCTAGTAGGGGAAGAAGGTTTTCGAGTGCGAATTCATATTTTACCCGCCCAGTGGCAACCAAACTACGAATCACCTCGTCTTTGTCAGTCGAAAAAATCTCGATCATGTTTTTCCCCGATTTGCGTTCAGGAGCTTACCTTTAGAACGGAATATCGTCGTCCAGCGTGTCGGAGGCGAAGCTTTCGCGCGGCCGGTCATTGCCGCCGCCACCGGAGCGGTCATCCATGCGGCCATAATTACCGCCACCACCGGAGCCGCCGCCTTCGCCCTTGCCGTCCAGCATGGTCAGCTCGCCGCGATATTTCTGCAGCACAATCTCGGTGGAATAGCGATCCTGTCCGTTCTGGTCCTGCCATTTGCGGGTCTGAAGCGAGCCTTCAATGTAAACCTTGGCGCCTTTTTTGAGATAGTTCTCGGCGATCTTGGCCAGGTTCTCGTTGAAGATGACCACGTTGTGCCATTCGGTCTTCTCGCGGCGCTCGCCGGTGGACTTGTCGCGCCAGTTCTCTGACGTCGCGACGGGGAATTTGGCCATCCGGTCGCCTGACGGCATGGCCTTCACCTCCGGGTCTGCACCCAGATTGCCGATAATGATGACCTTGTTGACGCTGCCTGCCATGGGATGCCTCTTGACGCTTGTGCTTTTTCTGTAAATGTTCACATATTGTTCCGCCCGTCAACGGGCGAGTCGAATTCGTTTTCGGCGCGCATCACACTCCATCAGTGCAGGCGTGTCCATGCGGGCTGGTACACAAAGCGCATCGCGAGGTGCAAACAGAACGCCGTCAAGGTGGCAGTGCCTCCGCATGCGGCTTATCTAACCAGCGCCGGTGCCGCCTCGCCGGCTATTTGCAGATTTATGGATTTTCGCCTGATGGCTGACCCGTTGAAGCATATTTCGGTGCGCGGTGCGCGCGAGCATAATCTCAAAGACGTGTCGGTCGATCTGCCGCGCGACGAGCTGATCGTGTTCACCGGCCTGTCCGGGTCCGGCAAGTCCTCGCTCGCCTTTGACACCATTTATGCCGAGGGCCAGCGCCGCTATGTAGAGAGCCTGTCGGCCTATGCCCGCCAGTTTCTGGAGCTGATGAGCAAGCCCGATGTGGACTCCATCGAGGGTCTGTCGCCTGCCATCTCCATCGAGCAGAAAACCACGTCGAAAAATCCGCGCTCCACGGTCGGCACGGTCACCGAAATCTATGACTATATGCGCCTGCTCTGGGCGCGCGTCGGCATCCCCTATTCGCCCGCCACGGGCCTACCCATCACCTCGCAGACCGTCTCACAGATGGTTGACCGGCTGATGGCGCTGGAAGACGGCACGCGGCTGTATCTGCTGGCGCCGATCGTGCGCGGGCGCAAGGGCGAATACCGCAAGGAATTTGCCGATCTGATGAAGCAGGGTTTCCAGCGGGTGAAGGTAGACGGCACCTATTACACGCTGGAAGAGGTTCCAGAGCTCGACAAGAAATTCAAGCACGATATCGACGTGGTGGTGGACCGCGTGGCGATCCGCAAGGGACTGGAACAGCGCCTGGCCGACAGTCTGGAGACCGCGCTGCGCCTGGCCGACGGGCTCGCCATGGCCGAGTTTGCCGATGTGCCTGCCGATGAAAAGGGCGCGCCTGAACGCCTTGTTTTCTCTGAAAAATTCGCCTGCCCGGAAACCGGCTTCACGATTGAGGAGATCGAGCCGCGCCTGTTCTCCTTCAACAATCCGTTCGGGGCCTGCCCGGCCTGTGACGGGCTGGGCGTCAGCCTGAAGTTTGACGAGGCGATGATCGTTCCCGACCGGGAAAAGAGTCTCTATGAGGGTGCGGTCGCGCCATGGAGCCGGGGCACGTCCAAGCTCTACCTGCAGACCCTGCAGGCGCTGGCGGACCATTATGGCGCCAGCATGCACAAGCCCTGGCGCACCTTGCCGGAAAAGTTCCAGCACACCGTGCTCTATGGCACGAATGACAAGGTCAAATTCACCTATGAGGACGGCTTGCGCCAGTTCTCCACCACCAAGACGTTTGAAGGGGTGATCCCCAATCTGGAGCGGCGCTGGCGCGAGACCGATTCGGCCTGGGTGCGCGAGGAGCTGGGCCGCTTCCAGTCAAACCAGCCGTGCGAGACCTGCCATGGCAAGCGCCTGAAGCCCGAAGCGCTGGCGGTCAAGATTGGCGGCTATGACATCTCGCAGGCGGGTGACCATTCCATCCGCGATGCGCTGGGATGGTTCTCCAATATCGAGGAGCGCCTGACCGACAAGGAACAGGAGATCGCCCGGCGGATACTCAAAGAGATCCGCGACCGGCTGCGCTTCCTGGTTGATGTGGGGCTGGATTACCTGACCCTGTCACGCGCTTCCGGCACGCTGTCGGGCGGGGAGAGCCAGCGCATACGCCTGGCCAGCCAGATCGGCTCGGGCCTGACCGGCGTGCTCTACGTACTTGATGAACCGTCCATCGGCCTGCATCAGAGGGACAATTCACGCCTGCTGGAATCCCTGCGGGGCCTGCGCGATCTGGGCAATACCGTGATCGTGGTGGAGCATGACGAGGAAGCCATCGAGACGGCTGATTATGTGGTTGATCTGGGCCCCGCTGCCGGTGTGCATGGGGGCGAGATCGTCGCGCAGGGCAAGCCGGAAGACATCCGCGCCAACCCGAAAAGCCTGACGGGCCAATATCTGTCCGGCGCGCGCATGATCGAAGTCCCGGAAAAGCGGCGCAAGTTTGATAAAAAGCGCCTGCTGAAAGTCACCGGCGCGAGCGGAAACAATCTGAAAGACGTGACCGCGGAGTTTCCGCTGGGCGTGTTTGTCTGCGTGACCGGGGTTTCTGGCGGCGGCAAGTCCACCCTGACGCTGGAAACGCTCTACAAGGCCGCTGCGCGCAAGCTCAATGGCGCGAGCGCCGTGCCCGCCCCGCACGAGACGGTGGAGGGGCTGGAGTTTCTCGACAAGATTATCGATATCGACCAGTCCCCCATCGGGCGCACACCGCGCTCCAACCCGGCCACCTATACCGGCGCGTTCACGCCGATCCGCGACTGGTTTGCCGGCCTGCCGGAATCCAAGACGCGCGGCTACAAGCCGGGGCGCTTCTCCTTCAACGTGAAGGGCGGGCGCTGCGAGGCGTGTCAGGGCGATGGCGTCGTGAAGATCGAGATGCACTTCCTGCCCGATGTCTATGTCACGTGCGATGTCTGCCATGGCGCGCGCTTCAACCGCGAGACGCTGGAAGTCAACTTCAAGGGCAAATCCATCGCGCAGGTTCTGGACATGACGGTGGAAGAAGCCGCCGATTTCTTCCAGGCCGTGCCGTCTGTGCGCGACAAGATGGAAACGCTCAAACGCGTCGGGCTGGGGTATGTGAAGGTCGGCCAGCCCGCCACCCAGCTATCGGGCGGCGAGGCGCAGCGGGTCAAACTCTCCAAGGAGCTCTCCAAGCGCGCAACGGGGCGCACGCTCTATATTCTCGATGAGCCGACCACGGGGCTTCACTTCGAGGATGTGAAAAAGCTGCTCGAAGTGCTCCATGAGCTGGTCGAGCAAGGCAATTCGGTGATCGTGATCGAGCATAATCTCGATGTCATCAAGACCGCCGACTGGCTGATCGATCTGGGACCCGAAGGCGGCGATGGCGGCGGCGAGATCGTGGCCGCCGGCACACCCGAACATGTGGCGGGCGTGGACGCCAGCTGGACCGGCCGCTATCTCAAACCCGTTCTGGAGCGAGACATGGCGCGCCAGAAAGCGCTCAAGAAGGCAGGTTAGAGGACACCTGAACTCACGGAAGCTGCGCGGCAGCTATCCGGGACCTGATGCAGACCCGTCCTGATAGAGGCCCCGGATCGCGCTGTCAGCGCGTCCGGGGTTTCACCTCAATGGCCGCAGCGCCCCTACCCTTTCCTCGCCCGCATGCGCAGGAAGAGGATGAGACTGAGCGTGAGGAACACACCCGGCTGCACCAGAAGGTGCGGGCCGACTTCGGTAGCCTCCACACCCGCCATGCCCGTGGCGCGCGTCAGCACTTCGCCAAACAGGTCTGACGGCGTGCGGTCCGGCTCGCTGGCCTGTGCAATGGCCAGCGGCATCATGGTGGCCGCAGCATTGAACGTGCCATGGGCAGCGGCCGCGCCCCATACGCCGCGCTCGGCATAGGCGTAGAGCGCGAAGAACAACCCTGTCGCGGTAATGCCGAAGACGGCCAGCAGGCCATAGGCGACGCCGGATATCATCACGTGCAGGTGGAACGCGCCGAAAATCACGCTGGAGCCGATAATGGCGGCCACTGCGCCCCAGCGGGCGGTCAGTGTGCTCATCATCCAGCCGCGGAAGATCACTTCCTCCGCCCCGCCCTGGATAAGGAAGGTGACAACAGCAAACAGGGCAAAGCCGATAAAGGCTGCGCCCGCCAGAGCCGACCAGTCGGCATCGTCCGGCAGCGTCATGTCGCGCATGCTTTCGGGCACCGCGTCCGGCGCGAAGCTGGTCAGCAGGGCCATCGTCCCGCCGAGCAGCAGGACCAGGCCAACGCCCACGAAAAGCCCCCGCAGATACCGGCCCAGCCAGCCGGTTGAGGTAAAGCCCATCGAGGCAAAATCACGCCGTTCAAACGCCTTCACCCACACAATGATGAGCGCGGCCCAGAGGGCGAACTGCATCATGATGCCAGGCAGCATGACGCTGCCGGCAAGTGCCGCCTCGCCTTCCTCGGCGACCGCATCCAGCCCGCCCGGCGCACCGGCCGCCGCGACCACCATGAGGATGATCATCGGGACCGAGGAAATCAGATAGGTGACGATCAGGATGAAAGGTGTGGCCCAGCCAAAGCTGCGCCGTGATTGTGGTGCCCAGGGGGCGTAGAGCGCCGCCCAGGGCGGCGGGACGAGAGCCTGTTCAGTCATTTCGGTCTAACCTTCCGACGGGGCGTTGCCGACCGATTCGGCCGGGGCGGACAGATCGGTTTCCACGGGGCCATCGCCGCCATCATGGCGGACGGCGGCGTAGGCACCCACGCCATGCCAGAGGCCTTCGAACGCGATCTGGAAGATGATCTGGGCCAGTACTATCACGCCCAGGGCGATCATGGCTGCCGGGCTGGTAATGATACCGGTGATCATTTCGCGGAGCTGCTCGGGATCGGGCTCGGCACCAGACATCAAATCACCCCAGTAGGGGGCCATCGCGCCCATCATGCCGCCCATGACGGCGATCTGCTGGACAATCGACAGGAGAATGGACCCGACAACCCCGATAATGATCAGCACGAGATAGGTCAGCACCATCCAGCCTACAATGCCCCTGGTTGCAGCAAAGGACTGCATCAGCCGGAAGCCCTTCTGGCGCACGCTCAGCGCCGGAGCAGCGGCAAAACGCACACAGATGATGATCGCCACCGCCATGAAACCGACCACGGCAACAAACCAGATGAAGCCGTTGAGCAGCCCGGTCCAGACCGATCCGTCGGCAGCGGCGTTGATCCCCACCGATACCCCGGCAATCAGCGCAAAGAACAAAATGCCCGCGACATAGCCCGCAATAGCCAGCGCGATCAGGCACAGATTGACTAGAAACAGGCGGCCCTCGTCAGCGCCAAGCCGGAAGGGAATACCGCCGGCGACCTCGTTGCGCGTCAGCAGGCGCATCCATGCGCCTTGCGCCATCAGGGCCACCAGCAAGGAGGCGATGACGATGATGGGAGACAGGGCCAGCAGCGTGCCCGCGGCCGCGAAAATCTGCTCTGGGTCCGGGTCGCTATTGGTTGCCACCACGTCCAGTATCGACTGGATCGCAGGCAGGCCCACCGCCAGAAGGACACCGAAAATCACCGCGTAGAGGATGATTTGCCAGAGCGCGATGGTGAACGCACCGCCCGGATTGCGGCCCACGCATTTGAAAAACCAGAAGGCGGCACTGGTAAAATCGTATTTCGCTTCGGTGGAAGACGTCATGATAAATGTCCCTGCCCTGCAACAATTTGGCGCGACACTATCACAGCCGTGTGATCACGGCACGCTCAATCAGACGTTTGTGACGTAAATTTCATGTAGAGGCGCGCATGGACGCCCATGAGCGGCGTCAGCACCAGCGCCACCGAACCGCCGACCAGAACCGCGCGCAGGAATGCTATCGCGGCCGGAGCCAGGGTGTCAGCCTGCACGCCGCGCGCGGGGTTGAACCCGGTGGCGGCCTCGACCAGCAGGGCAAACCCCACCAGCACGGCCACACCCGGCAACACTGCCACAGCACCGGTGAGGAAGCCGGCAAGGCCGCGCCCCTGCAAAATCGGCCAGGCAGACAGAAGCTGCACCTTGCCGCGCTCCAGTGTCGCCGGAATGGCAGGCAGAAGGCGCGAAATGAACCAGAGCGCGAACACACTCCAGACCGTGATCAGCGCCACCGCGATCAGCCATTCGGTGGTGTTGAACAGGGCAAAGATATTCACAAAGCCTTCGGGCGGCTCGGTCAGCCCGGTGCGCTCTGCGCCGAGGATCGCCAGCGCGCCCAGCATGAAGGCCAGCACGACAAAGGCCGTGCCCTGTACCGTCAGGACCAGGATCAGCGTCAGCCCGGCGACCAGCACCAGCCGCGACACATCGCGCGCGCGGTCTTTGAGCGATCCATCGCCAAGCCCCAGCGCGGGACGCGTCACCAGCACGGCGGCCATCACCCAGGCATGGAAGCCGAGAATGAACAGCAGCGTGACGCCGATCAGTCCCGGCCCGGCCTCGCCCGTGAATGAAGAGACCAGCGCTTCCAGCGCGGCCACGCCCGCGCACACCGCGCTCGCGGCCAGCACGGCGCGCGGATGGCGGAGGAGTAGGGCAAACCCGTCTTGCAGGGCATCTTTATGGATCAATTTCATGGCAGCGGGACTTAGCCCGATGCGCGCACCCTGCCAAGGATCACTGTGACGCAGGGGCAGCCTGCCCTGCCGGTTTGAGCCAAGCGCCCTGCGGCGCTATATCGGCGGACATGAAACACACCCAACCCATACACATTATCGGCGGCGGCATGGCCGGATCGGAAGCGGCCTGGCAGGCGGCAGAGGCTGGCGCATCCGTCATCCTGCACGAGATGCGTCCCGTCCGGCGCACCGAGGCCCACCAGACAGACGGGCTGGCAGAGCTGGTCTGTTCCAATTCCTTCCGCTCTGACGATCATGAAACCAATGCGGTAGGACTGCTGCATGAGGAGATGCGCCGGGCCAACTCTCTGATCATGGCGATGGGCGATATCAACCAGGTACCCGCTGGCGGCGCGCTGGCCGTCGACCGCGAAGCATTTTCGCGCGCGGTGACGGCCAAGCTGGAAGCTCATCCCAATATCGAGATCCGGCGCGAGGAGATCGCGGGCCTGCCGCCTGAAGACTGGGACAATGTGATCATCGCCACCGGCCCCCTCACCTCGCCGGCGCTGGCAGAGGCGGTCCACGGGCTGACCGGCGAAGGCGAGCTGGCCTTCTTTGATGCCATCGCGCCAATCATCTTTGCCGACAGCATCAATATGGATGTGGCGTGGAAACAGTCGCGCTATGACAAGGGCGAGACCGACGAAGACCGCGCCGCCTATATCAACTGCCCGATGGACAAGGAGCAGTACTACGCCTTCGTCGAGGCGCTGCTGGCCGGGGACAAGACGCAGTTTCGCGACTGGGAGAAAGACACGCCCTATTTCGAGGCCTGCCTGCCGATCGAGGTGATGGCCGAGCGCGGCATCGAGACGCTGCGCCACGGACCGATGAAGCCGCGCGGCCTGACCAATGCGCACAAGCCCGACGAGAAAGCCTATGCGGTGGTCCAGCTACGCCAGGACAATGCCCATGGCACGCTGTTCAACATGGTCGGCTTCCAGACCAAGCTGAAATACGGCGCGCAGACCGATATCTTCCGGATGATCCCCGGACTGGAAAACGCACAGTTCGCCCGCCTTGGCGGCATTCACCGGAATACATTCCTGAACTCGCCGCGCCTGCTGGATGGCGTCATGCGGCTCAAAGCCCGGCCCGCGCTGCGCTTTGCCGGACAGATCACTGGCGTGGAAGGCTATGTGGAAAGCGCGGCCATGGGGCTTCTCGCGGGCCGGTTTGCCGCGGCGGAGTGTCAGGGCCGCCCTGTCAGCGCACCCCCGCCGACCACAGCGCTAGGCGCGCTCCTGATGCACATCACGACCGGCCATGTTCCCGGCCGCAAGGGGGCGTTCCAGCCGATGAATGTCAATTTCGGCCTGTTCCCCGACATGGAAGGCCCCGCCAAGGGCCCGAACGGCGAGCGCCTGCGCGGCGCGGCCAAGGCACAGGCGAAAAAGCGTCTGATGACCGCGCGGGCTCTGGCCGATTGCGATGCGTGGCTGGGACGGCTGCCGGTCGCTGCGCAATAGCACTGCCAGATATCATCCCGGCACTGAAAGTTCGGTATTTCCGCTTGCGCTGCTCATCCAAGCCCGGAACTATGCATGCCGGGAATATTTCGGGGGGGCTGTCCATGCGTCTGTTTCACTTGGCGTGCGTATTCTTCATTCTGGTTGGGGCAGGCAGCGTCCGCGCCCAGGAGGCCGTTGCGGGAGACATACCGGCAGCCGTCTTCGCAGAACTTCCAGCCATCAATTACCCGGTGGTGTCGCCAGACGGGCGTTTCATCGCCTTCAGCCACAATCGCGGCGATGAGCGTTTCATCTTCTCGGTCAATATGGAGACAGGCGAACGTCAGCTCGTGAACGCCCTCGATAACCGGGTGGAAGGTCTCTACTGGGTGGGCAATCGCTATGTACTGATGCGCCTCGGCGCACCCGGTGGCCTGGCCTTTGTCCCGGGGGTCGTCGATTTCGCCCAGATGATGGCGCTGGACATGGAGACGCAGAACCTGCGCCTTCTCGTCCAGCAGACCAACGACATGGGCTATAATGCTGATCTGGCACAAGTTATCGGCCTTGACGAAGAGCGCGGACGGGTGCTGATCGAAGCCTATTCGCGCACGCGCACGCTCGATGTGTACTGGGTTTTTCTGCACAATGGCGGCTTCCAGACGGCGATGGAGGGCCAGGACAATACCCGCGGCTGGATCCTGAATGCCGATAATGAACCCACCATACGCATCGACCAGCGGGGCGATGAGGACCAGTTGGTGTATGTGCGCACGGGACGTGAGGCCTTTCGTCCACTCAGCCTTGATGAGGACGAGCCGGAATTGCGCGGCGTCTATGGTCTGGATGTCACGGGACGAAACCTGATCGCCCGAGAAGCGCGTAGCGGTGTTGTCAGCGCGGTGGTTGCGGTCCCCCTCGACGGCACGTCCCCCCGGCAGACCCTGTTTGAAAGCTCTGAATACGACGTCGCAGGCGTCATTACCGACAGCTATACCAACGCTGTGCTGGGTATCGAGTGGGCGGATACGCATGTCCGCACCGAATGGTTCGACGAGGAATTCCGCGATCTTCAATCGCGCCTCGAAGCGTCTCTCGCTGCAGAGGTGGTGACCATTGTCTCCTGGTCACAGGACCGGCGCGTTGCCGTTATCCGGGCCCAGTACGGGGACCGGCCAGATGCGTTTTTCATCTACCGGACCGATGCCAACGGCGAGAGCTGGCTGGAAAACCTGATGAGTGAGAACCCGGCACTGGCTGAAGCCTCGCTGCCCTACAGGGAGTCCATTTCCTATACGGCGCGCGACGGGACCGACATTCCCGCGTATCTGACCTTGCCGGACGGAGACGGCCCCTTCCCCTTTGTCGTGCTGCCCCATGGTGGTCCGGCAGCGCGCGACTATGGCGGCTACGACATGTTCGCCCATTTCCTGGCCAGCCGCGGGTACGGGGTAATCCAGCCGAACTTCCGCGGGTCGGCGGGCTATGGACTGCGCTGGCGCGAGGCAGGCCATGGCGAGTGGGGTATCGGCGTGATGCAACACGATGTCAGCGATGCGGTAAGCGTTCTGGTTGAGGAAGGCCTTGCCGATCCCGAGCGCATCTGCATCCTTGGGGGGAGCTATGGCGGGTATGCCGCGCTGGCTGGCGCAGCCTTTACACCCGACCTCTACAGCTGTGCCATTTCATTCAATGGCGTCTCCAACCTGTCGCGCATGTTGCGCTATACGCGCGACCGGTATGGCGACCGATCAACGCCTTACCTCTACTGGCACCGGTCAATCCTTGATGATGACGACACCCGCGAGCAGACCTATCTCGATCAGAGATCGCCGGAAGAGAACGCGGCGTCAATCCGCGTCCCGGTCCTGCTGATTCATGGACGCAGCGACAGCGTCGTTGACGTGGAACAAAGCCGGCGCATGCGGTCAGCCATCGAGCGCGAGGGCGGCACAGTGCGGTATGTCCAGCAGGAAGGCGGAGATCACTGGCTGACCGGCTATTCGGTGCGCCGCGAAGTGCTGGAGGAAGTTGAGCGCTTTCTGATCGAGGTGCTTGGCGATCCGGACGGCTAGCGACTTCGGTTTGCGTGAGCGCGAGCGCGCGATGCCGACCGAACGCTCGCGCGCCGCGTGCTGTCCCTCTTTGGAGGAGCCGCCTAGATCCGTCCTGTCAGGGACGCCCAGAGGAGGCGAAGCTGCGCCCCCAGCAGATTTTCCGCTGGCGCGTACGCGTATGGATCAGGGCGCCGGGCGGCAGTTTTGAACTGCCCGCGCGCCAGCGTGGCATAGCCCACAGCGGGAAAGATTTCCGGCGGCAAGGCGCTGCGGCTGGCATCAAGCTGCATGGCAGCGGCGCGGGCAGCCTCGATCAGGCCCTCGCGCGCCATATGGGCCTTGTCCGGCTGAAAGCCCCGGCGCAAGGCCTCAAGGCTGGCGCCGCTCTGCACAAGTTCACTCTGCGTCACCGGCGGCCGCCCTGCGGCGCACAGCCGGGCAAAATCATGCAGCAGGCCCGCATAACCCCAGAGGCGGCCCGCTGCTGTGAGAGCGGCCTTGCCGTCTTCATCGGCCTGCCAGCCTGGCGCGCATAGCCGCGCGGCCATCATCATGACTGTGACGGCTGTCAGCTCGATATAGCGTTCGCGTTCCGCCGCATCGGGAAACGCGCCCTCGCCCAGATCGGCATTGCGCGCCTCAATGAGTGTTGCCAGCGCGTCTTGAGCTGGCGCGCCCGCCACATCTTTCAGCCCGGCAAGCGCTTCATAAACCGGATGACGGCGCACGCGCGGCGGATCCGCGAAGATATCTGCGGCCGCGTCGCGCGCCCAGGCCAGTCGCATCTCGCCGATCACCGGCTCGCTGACCGATCGTGGAATTCGCGCGATCTCCGCATTGAAAGCGTAGAGGGCCAGCAATCGCGCGCGCGTGTCCGGCGGCGCAAAGAGCGCCGCCATATATCGGGCCGGGTCTTCGCGGCGAACCGTGTCCGCAAGTGTGTCCTGATGCGTGTCCGGCGGCAGGTCTGCGGTCATGGCTTTGAAGGTTTCATGAAATACATGGGCGTTCAGCAGGTGCCTTGGTGTTTTAGCTTGCCATTGCAGGGAAGCCGGGGTGTCCTTGCCGCGAACCCGGACCCACGTCAAACGGAGACCTGACATGTATGATGCGCGACCCAGCCTGACCACCCTCATGCTCGCTGCTGCGCTGGCTGGCACTGGCTGGATCGCAGCCTGCAGCCCGCCGACGGACGCCAGCGCGGAAACCGTAAGCGAGGCTGTACCTGCTGCCCGTGCCCTGAGCGCCGAAGGTCTGGCCACGCTTGACGCCACGCTGGAGCAGTTCGCCGCTGCCGGAGCGCGCTCGGGCTATGTCGCCCTGGTTGCGCGCGACGGCGTGGTGCAACACGTCTCCGAGGCCGGCTATGCCGATATTGAAACGCAGCGCCCGATGACAGCGGACACGCTCATGCGCATCGCGTCGATGACCAAGCCGGTCACGGCTGTTGCCGTGTTGCAGCTTGTCGAGGATGGCGCGCTCCGTCTTGATCAGCCTCTGTCAGAACTCATCCCCGCCTTTGAAGATGCACAGGTCGCCAGTTCTGTCAGCGCGGGTGAAGACGGCGAGATCGCGACTGTGCCCGCAAACCGCGCCATCACGATCGAGGACCTTCTGACCCACACGTCGGGCATTGGCTATGTCTTTGACGCGGACACCGATCTGGGCCGTCTCTACATGACCCGCAATGTCTATGAAGACCGCGAGATGAGCCTCGAAGAGCGCATCGATCATCTGGCCGGCCTGCCGCTCTATTTCCAGCCCGGCGAGCGCTGGTTCTATAGCTGGTCGAGCGACATTCTGGGCCGCGTCGTGGAAGTGGCGTCCGGCCAGGACCTCGAGAGCTACATGCAGGCGCGCATCTTCCAGCCGCTGGGCATGGACGCGACCACCTTTTTCCCCGGAGAGGAGCGGCGCGGCGAAATTGCGACGCTCTACACGCATGACGAGAACGGCGTGATCCAGCCTGTGCCAGCCAGTGCCGACTATGCGTTCGGCGCCAATGTCGCAGCGGGCGGCGCAGGCCTTTTCTCCACAGCCAACGACTATTTCCGCTTTGCGCAAGCCCTCGCCAATGGCGGAGAGCTGGACGGGGAGCGCATCCTCTCCGAAGAGAGCGTCGCCGCGATGACGCAGGTGCATGTCGGCGCCGACCGCATGCCCGAACAGATGAATGCGGGCAATCTGGGCTTTGGCTATTCGGTGGGCGTTGTCTATGAGGGCCAGGGATCATCGGCATCCGGCTACCCGGCCGATTTCGGCTGGGGCGGCTATTTCGACACCGATTTCTTCGTCAGCCCGTCAACCGGGGTTGTCGCGCTGATCATGGCGCAGGAACAACCCTCGGCCACTTCGCCGCGCGAAGGCGCCCGGGCCATTTTCCGCCAGCTCATGCCGGCCGTCATCGACGAGTAATATACGGCCACCCCTCCAGACATGAAAAACCCCCGGCCATCCAGCCGGGGGTTATTTTCAAGCCGGCAGAACGTCGCGCGCCTCAGTTATCACTGTCTCCGGAATCGCGCCGCACGCCGGTAACGGTCAGCAAGGGCGCCGCCACGAACACGGACGAATACGTCCCGATGGTCACGCCCCAGATCAGCGCCAGGGCAAAACCCTCCAGCGCCGCGCCGCCCATGACCGCCATGGCGATCAGGGCGACCAGCGTAGTGCCCGATGTCAGCATGGTGCGTGACAGGGTCTCATTGATGGCCATGTCGAGCACTTGCGGGGTCGGCAGGGATTTGTACTTGCGGAACATCTCGCGGATACGGTCATAGACCACCACGGTATCGTTCATCGAATAGCCGACAATGGTCAGGATGGCGGCAATGGTCGGCAGGTTGAACTGAAGCTGGGTGACGGCAAAAAAGCCGATAGTGACGATCACATCGTGCGCCAGCGCCAGCACGGCGCCCACCGAATACTGCCACTCAAAGCGCAGCCAGATATAGACCAGCATCAGGAACAAGGCGACCAGAACGGCGGTGGCACCGGCCACGCGCAGCTCGTCGGAGACCTGCGGGCTGATGACCTCCATGCGTTCATAGCTGACGCCGGGAATGGCTTCGTTGAGCGCCGTGGTGACAAGGCGTTGAACCGCCTGCTGGGCCTGCGCCGCGTCGAGCGCCTCAAATCCCTCAAGGGGGTTGATGACTTCAGGATCAATCTCGCCGACGCGGATCAGCACATCTTCCTCGGTGCCAAAACCCTGCACCTGGACGTCGCCCGGCACCACCGCCGTCACCGCTTCGCGGATCAGGGCAATATCGGCGGGGCCCTCCGTGCTGATCTCGATGGATGTGCCACCCCGGAAATCAATGCCCAGATTAAGGCCCATGGTGAAGAAGGCCGCGACCGACCCCAGCACCAGAGCCAGTGAAAGGATGAAGGACACCGCGCGCATCCGGATGAAGCCGAAATGGGTCTCAACCGGCAGGAAGCGCACAAGGGCGAGGCTGGAAAGGTTCATCTGTCTGTCTCCGGCCTACATCGGCAGGCTTTTGGGCTTGGCAAGGCGCAGCCAGCCCGCCAGCAAAAGCCGCGAAAACACAAAGGCGGTGAACACCGAGGTGATGATGCCGATACCGAGCGTAACGGCAAACCCGCGCACTGGGCCTGCGCCCATCATGTAGAGCACCGCTGCCGCGATAAAGGTGGTGACATTGGCATCCAGAATGGCCGACTGGGCGTGCTGATACCCGTTCTCGATGGCATTGGTCACGGTGCGCCCGGCCCGGTATTCCTCGCGTATCCGCTCGAAAATCAGCACGTTGGCATCAACGGCCATACCGATGGTCAACACGATACCCGCAATGCCCGGCAAGGTGAGTGTCGCCTGCAGGCCGGACAGGCCGCCCATCAAAAGGCAGATATTCACGACCAGTGCGACTGTGGAAGCGATGCCGAAAAATCCGTAGGCCAGCAGCATGAACACGATCACAAGGCTGAACCCGATAATGATGGCGATCTGGCCGCGCTCGATGGAGTCCTGACCCAGCCCGGCACTGACCGTGCGCTGCTCGACCGGCGTCAGGCGTGCAGGCAATGCCCCGGCATTGAGCATGTTGGCCAGATCGGACGCCGACTGGACGGTGAAGCCGCCATCAATCATGCCCGACCCGCCCAGAATGGGCGAACGGATGCGCGGCGCGGAGATGATCACGTCATCAAGCACGATAGCAAAGCGCCGGCCCACATTGGCGGCGGTCGCATCACCGAACGCGCGGGCGCCGGAGGTGTTGAAACGGAAATTGACCGATGGCTGCCCGGACTCATTGAAGCCCTGCGAGGCATCAACCAGCTGTTCGCCGGTCACCAGAGCACGGCGCTGGACGGCCAGAAACGGCTCTTCGGGGGATTCCTGTGGCAGGATGATGACGCCCGGCGGAGTGCGCCCCTGCCCGTCCGGGCCCGGATCCACATTGGCCTCGACCATGTGAAAGGTCATCCGGGCGGTCGTGCCGACAAGCTCGATAATGCGCTGCGGATCGCTTTCGCCCGGCACCTGCACCAGCACGCGGTCATCACCCTGACGCACGATAGTGGGTTCGGTGGTGCCGGTAGCGTCGATGCGGCGGCGAATGACCTCGACCGACTGGGTGACGGTGCGGCTCTGGATTTCCTCCAGCGCGGCCTCTGTAATCGCTACGCGGATCGTGCGCCCATCCTCATCGGCCTCAATGGACAGTGTCTGATCAAGGCTGGCCTGCCCGAACGAGTTGGAAACCGGCTCATTGATGTCTTCCAGACGGTCAAGTGCCGCCTCCAGATCATCCGGGCGCGACAGACGCACGACGACCCGTCCTTCAACGACCGCAGGCGCTGCCGTCAGGATCGCAGGCTGGTTTCGCAGCACGGTGCGGACATCATCAGCCAGCCGGACGAGACGGTCTTCGCGCACCTCGTCCATATCCACCTGGAAGACCAGATGGGAACCGCCGCGCAGATCAAGACCGAGATTGAGCGTATCGCTCGGCAGGGTCGACCACACGCCTTGCGGCGTCCCGTCAGAACCGTAGCGTGTGCTTTCCGGTACGAAATTGGGCAGCAGGAACATCACCCCGAGCAGGATGGTTCCAAGGATGAGGGCGATCTTCCAGCGAGCGAAATATAGCATGGCGGATTGCAGATAGGACGCAGCAGCGCTGAGCGCTAGCTGCGCTGGTCCTCATCGCTGCCTTCGCTGTCATCTTCGTCCCGGCGCGAACGCGAGGGCGCGGTGCGCGCACGCACTTCGGAAATGGTCTGACGCACCACTTTCACGCGCACGCCTTGCGCCAGTTCCACAGTCAATTCACCGTCTGCCACACGTGTGACCTTGCCGATCAGGCCGCCAGCGGTGACGACTTCATCACCGCGCTGCAGTGCCTCGACCATCTCGCGGTGCTTCTTGACACGTTGTTGCTGCGGACGGATCAGCAGGAAGTAGAACACGACGAAAATCAGCAGGAAGGGGAAGAGCTGGATCAGCAGCGCACCCATCCCGCCAGCACCACCGGCGGCAGCAAGCGTCACAGAGTCAAGAAATGCAGGCATGTCTGGGTATCCTTGGATGCAATGGGGAATTTGCGCGGGACTATATCCACGCACGCCGCTGGCGCAACTCGCATCGGCGTATTCTGATCAGTTATTCAGCGCCGGGGCAGATGCTGCATCGGGTCCACCGGCGTCACACCGCGCCGGATTTCGAAATGAACCTGGACCCTGTTGGCCGATCCCGATGACCCGGCCTCGGCGATAACCGCGCCAGCCTCGACCTGTTGTCCCACCGATACCCGCAAGACGGAGTTGTGCGCATAGGCCGTCACCCAGTCTCCGTGGCGCAGGAGCACCAGCTCGCCATAGCCTTGCAATTCATTGCCTGCATAGACCACTTCACCAGCTGCCGCAGCACGTACCGGCTCGCCCACGCTGGCGGCGATCTTGATGCCATCATTGCGGCGTCCACCTGGCTGGGAGCCAAAATTGGCGATGACTTCGCCGTCATGGGGCCATCGGAATGCAGGCGCGCCGGCAGCCGGTTGCGAGGGCTGGCTGACGGCAGCCGGCGGCGGCGTACTGGCAGGGGCCGGACGCTGGGCAGGCGCTGGCGGGGGCGTGACAGCCGCCTGCTGCACCGGACGGGCGCTGCCCGACAGCTGCAATTCCTGGCCGGGATAGATCGTGTAGGGTGCGGGAATGCCGTTGATGGAGGCCAGCTCCTGCAGGCTCATGCCGTGGCTGACCGCCACCCTGTAGAGATTATCGCCCCGGCGCACCGTGTAGGTGCGTGCGCCGCCAGGCATGACCAGCACCTGGCCATCGCGCAGGGTATAGGGCGCCGACAGATTGTTCTCGGCTGCCAGATCCAGCCAGCGCACATCGCAATTTTGTGCAATTGCGCTCAGCGTATCGCCGCGCCGCACGGTGTAGCGCGGGCCGCAATCAGCCGAGCGGGCGAGCTGGCGGCCCGATGAGCCTGACGAATCACGAATGACCTCAGGCCGCGACGCACAAGCAGACAAGGCCGCGCAAAGCGCCGCCAGTGCCGCCCATCGAACCGCCTGCGTGATCATCTGCCGCCAATTCCTGCCGTACCGAACCCGTACAAGCGTGCATCATGGCGCGCGAGCGTTAATCACGCGTTAGCCAAAGCCTGGCGGACAATGTCTCTACCGCGACGGGCTGTCACCGTGGTCAACAGGCGTCAGTGCCTCGAACTCGCCCAGTGCGCAGCTGCCCGACAGCATGCCGCTCCCGCCATTGTCGACGACGTCGATGATCTGGTTGCGGCAAAACTGGCTGCCCGGCGTGGAGTATTGCAGATAGGTGCCAGCGCTGGCAGCCCGGTTGCACTGGCCGGTCGTGACGTTGAGATACATGTCGCCACCGCGCATCTCGATGAGGAAATGACTGTCGTCGAGCGGCTGGATCGAACGCAGCCGGGTCAGGTTGACGCAGTTCACGGTCTCGCCGGTACGTTCAAACTGCGCGAGGCGCTCGGCTGCCGCTTCGGACGGCTCCTGTGCGGAGGCCATCGCGGAGGTGCCCAGAATAGCAAGGCTGACGGCGAATCCAGTGCAAATATTGCGATATTTCATGCCGATATCTCCCAATTGCTGAGTCCCAGCCCCGCGACCAGAATCCGCCTCGCGGACGGGAACGTCAAGGCGGATGTGTTTACGCTCGCGTTTTACAGCGAGCGGGCCATGCCCTCCACAAGCGGTACGAAGCGAACATCGAGAAGGGATTCTTCGTGGATCCCACCAGCCTCCAGCCTGTAGCGGTAGAGCGTCTGGACGGCGCCATTCTGCACCGGGGCCACGCAAATGCCCCCTTCGCGCAGCTGGCCGAGTATGGCATCCGGGCGGACGGGCGCGGCAGCGGTCACGATGATGCGGTCAAACGGCGCCTGTTCGGGCCAGCCTTTCGTGCCATCGCCGATACGCGTGACGATATTGGTCAGGCGCACGGCCTCGAAGCGCTTCACCGCCTCCTGGCTCAGCGTGCGGTAGCGCTCTATCGTGTAGACCCGCCGGCAGAGCCGCGCCAGAACGGCGGCCTGATAGCCTGAGCCCGTCCCCACCTCCAGCACCTTGCAGCGGTCTGTGACTTCCAGAGCCTGCGTCATCATGGCGACGATCAAAGGCTGCGAGATGGTCTGGCCGCAATCAATCGGCAAAGGCCGGTTCTCGAAGGCCTGATCGGCAAAACTCTCCGGCACGAAAAGATTGCGCGGGGTGCGCTCCATGGCGGCCAGCACCGACTTGTCACGTATCCCGGCATTGCGCAGGGCCATGACCAGCTCGATAACGCGCGTGTCAAAATCCCCGGCCATGCTGGATGCCTCAGCCCTGATCGGGCGGCGCTACCGGCCCGCCCAGATGATCGGCCAGCCGGTCGCGTGTGGCATGGTGGGTCAGGTCCAGATGCAGCGGAGTGATCGAGATACGGCCCTCATAGATGGCGCGCAGATCGGTGCCGACCGCAGGGGTCGAGGGACGGCCCTCGAAGCCGATCCAGTAATAGGCCTGGCCGCGCAGATCCTCGCGGCGCACCGTCCTGATATTGTGCTGGTCGCGCATGCCCTGCACCGTCACTTCGATCTCGGAGACATCTTCGGGCTCGCTATCGGGAAAATTGACGTTCATCACGACATTTTCCGACCAGCGCTCCTCCAGCAGCTTTTTCAGGATAATCGGGCCGAACGCGCTGGCCGTCTGCCATTTGATCGCGTCGCGCCCGGAAATTCCGTAAGCTTGCGAGAACGCAATCGACGGAATGCCCATCTGACGGCCTTGCATGGCTCCCGCCACAGTGCCCGAAACGGTAACGTCCTCGGCGATGTTCTGGCCGCGATTGACGCCTGACAGCACCAGATCGGGCTCCTTGCCTTCGACAATGTCATTGATCGCCATCAGCACGCAGTCAGCCGGCGTGCCGGTGACCGCATAGCGCTTGTCGGCGACACGGCGCGCGCGCAAGGGCGAGTTCAGCGACAGGGCCCGGCTCATACCGGACTGCTCCTCGGCAGGCGCCACCACCCAGACATCGTCGGACACCGATTGCGCGATCTGGCGCAGGACCTTCAGGCCCGGCGCGCGGATACCATCATCATTGGTGATCAATATGCGCGGGTTCTTCCCGGTAAAAAACTCGCTCACGGTGTCAGCACCTCAATCCCGCCCATATAGGGACGCAAGGCAGCGGGAATCGTGACCGAGCCATCCTCATTCTGGTGATTTTCAAGGACCGCCAGCATGGCGCGGCCGACGGCTACACCCGAGCCGTTGAGCGTGTGGAGATATTCCGGCTTCTTCTCGCCCTCGCGCCTGAAGCGGGCCTCCATCCGCCGGGCCTGGAAGTCCCCGCAGTTCGAGCAGGACGAAATCTCGCGATAGGTCTGCTGACTGGGTAGCCAGACCTCCAGATCGTAGGTTTTGCGTGCGCCAAAGCCCATATCGCCTGCGCACAGCAGCATCACCCGGTAGGGCAGCTCCAGAGCGCGCAGGACCGCTTCGGCGCAGCCCGTCATCCGCTCCAGCTCATCTTCGCTCTCTTCCGGCTTCACGATGGAGACCAGCTCCACCTTGTAGAACTGGTGCATGCGCATCAGGCCGCGCGTATCGCGCCCCGCTGCGCCCGCCTCGGAGCGAAAGCACGGCGTATGCGCGGTCATGCGCATCGGCAGCGCGCTATCAGCATGGATGGCGTCGCGTACCAGATTGGTCAGCGGCACTTCGGCAGTGGGGATCAGCCAGCGATCATCGGTCGTGCGGAACTGGTCTTCAGTGAATTTCGGTAATTGCCCGGTGCCAAACAGCGCCTCGTCGCGCACCAGCAGCGGTACGCTGGTCTCGCTATAGCCATGCTCGAGCGTGTGCATGTCCAGCATGAAGGCGGCAAGCGCGCGCTCCAGACGGGCAAGCTGGCCTTTGAGCACCGCAAAGCGCGCGCCTGACATGGCGGCGGCAGCCTCGAAATCGAGACCATTCAGCCCCTCGCCGATGGCGACATGGTCTTTCGGGTCGAAAGTGAACTCTTTGGGTTCGCCCCAGCCTCGCACTTCCTCATTATCGTTCTCGTCCGCGCCTTCGGGCACGTCCTCGAACGGCATGTTAGGCAGCGAGGCGAGTTCGGTGCGCAGCGCCTCGTCAGCAGCTTTCTGGGCGGCGTCAGCCTTGTCCATCTCGCCTTTGAGCGCGTCGACCTCGGCGCGCAGCTGGTTGAACAGCGCGTCATCGCCCTTGGCTTTCGCCTGACCGATCAGTTTGGACTTGGCGTTCCGCTCGGTCTCCAGCTCTTGCAGGCGCGCGGTGGCTTCGCGGCGCTGGCTGTCCAGATCAAGCAGGCGTGATGCTTCCGGCCCGCCCCCGCGCTTTTTCATGGCGGCGTCGAAAACATCAGGGTTCTCGCGGATAAAGCGTATGTCGTGCATGGGATCGGGCCTGCAATGAGTTAGGGCCCGCGTGATAGCCGGGCCCGCCGCACACGTCCACAGGGGTTTGACGGTGAGCAGGAGCATGGGCTTGACCGGGGCAGGTCACAGAACCTCGTCATTCCCGCGCACGCGGGAACCCAGAGATCGTCACGTTCAGTCCGCTGGCATGGCCCTGGACCCCCACCTGCGTGGGGGTGACGAGATAGATAGAGCCCCTACCCTTTCGTGAACACCGCCGCGCATTCGACATGGGCCGTGTGGACGAACTGGTCGATCGGCGTGACAGGTCCCATGGCATAGCCTGTACGCAGCAAAATCGCCGCATCACGTGCGAAGGTGGACGGATTGCAGCTGATCGAGACAATCACCGGAATGCCCGACCCGGCCAGCAATTCCATCTGCTCCTTCGCGCCGGCGCGGGGCGGATCGACGACCGCCATCGCCGCGCCGGTCAGCTCGCGAATGGAAAGCGGTTCCAGGGCGAGATCGCGCTGCAAAACACTTACAGGCTTCAGGCCGGGCGTGTGACGCGCAGCATGGTCCAGCGCCGCCAGAGGGGCTGCCTCGCCTTCCACCGCCCTTACCGGTGCCAGAGACGCCATGCGCAAGGCGAACGCGCCCGAACCGGCATAAAGGTCGATCACACCCCGTGCCTCCTTGGGTGCGGCTTTCAGAGCCATTTTGAGCGCGTCCATGACAATGGCCGCCAGCGCCGCCTCGCCCGCATCGGTGGCTTGCAGGAAACCGCCCGGTGGCGGGGCGACCTTCGCGGTGCCGAAACGCACAACCGGCGGCGTGCCTTCTGCAATCAGTTCAGACCCGATGGTCAGGCGCGCCCAGCCTTCGCGGGCCAGCAACTCCCCGCCCGTCAGCCGGTCATCAAGCGTCACCGGCCCTTTGCGGGCGACATGAACGTCGAGACCCGGCCCGGTGGCCGTGACCGCAATGATCGCGGTATCAAACTTTGACGACAGCACCGCCATTGCCAGTTCGCGCAGTGCCGGGAAGGATTTTCGTATCCGGGCCTCGGCCACCGGGCAATCATCAGTATCGGCGATTGTCTGGCCTGCGCGTTCGGTGAAGCCCAGCAGAAGCCGGGTGCCCATTCTGCGGGCATGAAGGGCAACTCTGCGCCGGCCTTCCCCGCCTGCATCTATGAGCGGACGCACCTCGGCGACAAGCCCCTCGCGCTCCAGCGCCTCGACCACCAGATCGCGTTTCCACGCCCGGTAGGCATCGCTCTGCCAGTGCTGGAGAGAGCAGCCACCGCATTTTTGTGCGACGGAACAGAAAGGTTCGACACGTTCTGCCGATGTGGTCAGGCGTTCGCGTATCCTCCCGCGCTCCGCCCGCGCCACGATATCGGCGGTCTCTCCGGGCAGGAGGCCGGGCACAAACACCGCTGTGCCCGATTTCGGATCGGCACAGACAGAATCGCCGCGTGCGCCGACGGCCCGCGCGGTGACGCGCAGCGCCCGCTCAGCAACGGTACGTGGCGGTGAAGATGAACGGGAACGGCGCTTCATGGCGCTGCGTTTGCACTCTGGCGGGCCTTAACGTCAAGCGCCATGCGGATAAAGGGCCATCCCGGCAAGGTGAAGGCACCGTTCATGTCCGGCTCAGATAGACATTGTTACGGTCTGGTTAATTGCCCGATTGTGGCCTCTTGAAACCAAGGAGGAAGCCCATGGCGACCGGAAAACTGACCCTGTCTGCAGCCGCGATTGCATTGATGACCGCGTTCGCAGCGCCGGGCGAACTGGCATTCATACCGACAGCCGATGCTGCTGACGTTCTCGACGCCGCAACCGACGCGCAAGAGCGCGATGGCCGCAGGGGCGGCCGCGAGGGCCGCGAGGGCCGCCGTGGTGGTCCAGAGATGCGCGGCCCGCGCGGTGGCGGACGTGAAGGCGGCTGGCGAGGCCGGGGCCAGGTCCAGCAAGGTGCGCCGCAGCAGCGCCCGCAAGGCCGTCCCGTTTTTGACCGTCGCGCGGCACAATCGGACATCGCGCCACGTCAGCGCCCCGTCGCACAGCAGCAGGACACCCGCAGAGGCGCCGATACAGCCCGGCGCGAGCAATGGCAGCAGCGCAGGCAGGCCCAACAGACTCAACAGCAGCCCGGCCAGCGATGGCAGGGCCGCGGCGATGCCGACCGCCGCGCCCAGTTCCAGCAGCGCCGCGAGCAGGTACAAAGAGGCCAGGCGCCACAAGGGCGCCCGCCGGGCCGTCCTGCCGGGCGTGAATGGCAGAACCGGCCCCAACGCCAGCCGGGCTTCCAGGGGCGTCCTGATCGTCCGCAGGGCTTCCAGGGCCGTCCTCAGCGCCCGCAAGCACAGCACGGCCCGCAAGGGCGTCCGCCGGGCCAGTGGCAAAATCGTCCGCAGGGTCATCCCCAGCGGGGACAATGGCAGCACCGGCCGCAGCATCACGCGCGCCCGAGCTACCGTCACCAGCACTATAATGTGCGCTATTCACGCTCGAACGCGGTGCGCGCACCTGCGGTCTATCACAACCATTACTATGTGAACCGCTATGGCCGCCGGAATGTGCGCTGGACGCCCCCGGTGCGGATCGTCCACCACCATGTCAACTATTCGGGATGGACCTATAATCCGCGCTATCACTCCAACTACGCGCGCTCGAACTTCTACTATACCGATGGCGTCTGCCGGACGAATGGCGGCAATGTCGCTGCCGGCGCGCTGGTGGGTGCCCTGCTGGGCGCAGCCGTTTCGGACGGCGATGCCGGCGCGCTGCTGGCGGGCGGGCTGATCGGCGGCGGGCTGGGCGCAGCGCTCAGCGATTGTGACCGTGGCCAGTATCACTACGCCACGCATTACGCCTTCAACACCGGCAATCCATATTACTGGCACAACCCGCATTCGGGCGTGCGCGGCGTGGTCCATGCCCGCGACTTCCACAGCTGGAACAATCAGCGTTGCCGCTGGGGCGATGCGGAGATCTTCCTGCCCAATGGTGAAGTGGCCTACGACCAGGTGCGCATGTGCCAGGACCAGTATGGCTACTGGCGGGTCGCTCCGACCCAGTAGACCGGACTTTACAGGGACGACGCGTGAACCGCCCTCCGGCATTCCCGGCGGGCGGTTTTCGTTCATGTTACGCTCATCGGCAATCTGGCAGGGTGCCTGTGGACTTCAGGGATCAGGCACAAAAGGAGCCCCTTGCAATGAAACATCTTCTCAAAAGCACGGCTTTTGCCGCCGCAGCGCTGGCCGCCCCTCTGGCACTTGCGCCTGCCGCGCAGGCCCAGCAGACCTATCAGGAATGCATTTCCCAGCAACGCAACCAGCAGGTTACGGGCGCGGTGATCGGCGGGCTTCTGGGCGCGGTCATCGGCGCACAGCTGCACGATTCCAGCGAAGCCTCCCGGCGTAACGATCACTATAGCAGCCAGCACCATAACCGCCGCGGCTGGGGCAATAATCGCCACCAGCGCGGTTATGGCGGATATCGCGGCCATCGCGGCCGGGGCTATAGCCAGCCCTATCAGAGCCGTGACAATGACGGTGCCGTCATCGCCGGTGCCGGCCTTGGCGCGCTGGCAGGCGGAGCCATGGGCAGCGTCGGCAGCCGGTGTGACCATCTGCCCGGCGGCCCCCGCCCTCAAGTGGGCTACCAGCAGCAATACGGCTACAGCCAGCAAGGATATGCCAATCAGGGCTATAGCCAGCAAGGCTACAGCCAGCAGGCCCAGGACCCTTATTACAGCGACAGTGATTATGGCTATCAGGACAACAGCCAGCTGGCTGGCGGTCCGGGCTATGACCCTTACGCCTACCAGCCGCAGGGCACCCAGCCTTCCTACCCGTCCCAGCAGGTAAGCCAGAACTGCCGCCAGGTAGAGATTACAGGCCGCTATGAATGGGTTTGCCAGGGGGCTGACGGCGTCTGGCGTCCGTCCAACTAGGAGCGCTTTTGAGTGGTGCCCGGCCTGTCTTCGAGTTGATCGAGGATCGCGCTTTTCAGGCCGCTCTGCGGCCTGCAAGGCCAAAGGCCGCCCACGACTTTTCGCGCAACATCGCAACGCGGATGTGTTGCGGACCCAAAAAAAGGGCGGCTCGGTTGGGCCGCCCTTTTTCTATTTGGCGTCTGTGTCTTTGGTGGCCTGCGCCCTGCCCTTGGCCTTTGCCGGATCGGGCAGCGCAGGATCAGCGCTACGTCCGGCGAGACGCGATTCCAGAGACGCTTCGGCCCGCGGCAGCACGCCCTTGAGGCCATCACTGCCCTCTTTCATCACGAAGTGCGCGCCCGACACATACATGGCCCGGCCGAGCAAATGCCCCGCCACGGGCAGTGTCGCGAACAGGAAGAAAATGATGATGAAGGCGGTCAGGCCCAGATTTTCCTGTGTGTAGGTAACCGCCACACCGGCAACGAGCAGGCCCGCGCCCAGTGTCCCGGCCTTGGTGGAGGCGTGCATGCGAAGGAAGGGATCGGGCAGACGGAACACGCCGATGGCCGCGACGAGAAGAAAGAACATCCCGCCCAGCATGAGCACAGCGCCGATAATCTCGCGGATCATTGGTCGGTCTCCTTGCGTTCCAGAAATACCGCCAGCGCTGCTGTCGCAACAAAGCCCGTCACCGCAAGACCAAGCCCGATATCGAGAAATTCGCGCCGGCCCGTGACAAGTGTTGTCAGCGCTGCAATCGCGATTGCCAGCACCGTCATCATGTCCAGCGCGACAAAGCGGTCGGCCACACCCGGTCCGATAACCAGCCTGACCCCGGTCAGCAGGAGACCGAGCACGAGGCCGACCAGAAGGTAGTTTGCCAGAAGATCAGCAACCATGGCCGTTACGCCTCCGACTTCAGCAAGATGCTTTCGAACGTCGTCTTGATGCCGCTTATCACCGCATCGGGATTGGTCCCGTCAAGCGCATGGACGTAGAGCATCTTGCGGTCCTGTGACACGTGCAGCGAGGTGGTGCCAGGCGTCAGCGAGACCAGATTGGCCAGCGTCGCGATATGGATATCGGATTTAAGATCCAGCGGCACCACAAGGATGGCAGGGTTCAGCTTCAGCGCCGGGTTCATCACCGCCCACGCCACCGCAAAAGACGATTTGAACAGCTCGATCATGAAAATCACGCCGAGATGCGTCCAGATACCCAGCTTGGAGATCAGACGTAGCGGGTTCATTGCCCTGCCCCCATGACGGCGTCGATATAGGCAGCCGGGTCGGCCAAGCCATTGCCCGCCGCCTGCGCAAGCACCAGCAGCGGTTCCGCATAAATGCCGATGGCCAGGCTGACCAGCACCAGCGCTGTTGCCGGCACCATCATCACACGCGGAATCCGCGCCTGCCCGCGCATGGTCTCAGGTGCCGCTTTCCAGAAAGCCTCAGTCCAGATTTTGACCACGCACAGCAGACTGATCAGCCCGGTGCCCAGCGCAATACCGCCCAGGACGGGCCGGGCACCGTCAAACGCCGCGCCGGCAACGAAGACCTTTGCCCAGAAGCCGGAGAATGGCGGCAGGCCCGCCAGCGACAATCCCGCGCCCAGAAAGATGACGGCCAGCACCGGATGGGTGCGGATCAGCCCGCCAATCTTTTTCAGGTCAGACGAACCGGCAGCGTAGATGATGACACCGGCCAGCAGGAAGATGGCACCTTTTACGATGATATCGTGAACAAGATAGAAGCTGGCCGCACCCAGGCTCCCGGGCGTTGACAGTGCCAGCCCCATCAACAGATAGCCCATCCCTGAGACGATCAGAAAGGCCAGCATCCGGCGCAGATCGGTCTGGATCAGCGCCGCCAGCGCGCCCGACAGCATGGTGATTGCGGCAACCCAGACGACGATTTCTGCAACCATCCCCGTCGTGCCTTCAAACAGAAGCATGAAGATGCGAATGGCCGCATAGATGCCAACCTTGGTCAGCAGGGCGCCAAACAGGGCCGAAACAACTGGCGGGGTCGTGTGATAGGCGATTGGCAGCCAGAAGAAGAGCGGGAACGCCGCCGCCTTGATACCCAGGGCCAGAAGGAAGAGCACCAGCGCAAAGGTGAGGCCGGGAGAAGCTTCCATCGCGGGCACGATCTGCGCCAGATCGGCAAAGTTGAGCGTTCCGGTTGCGCCGTACAGGAAGGCCACCGCGGTCAGAAACAGTGTCGTTCCGAACAGGTTGAGCGCCGCGTACTTTACGGCAGCGTCCAGATTGACGCCGCCGCGATGTACGACCAGAAGGCCGATGGCACACACCAGCAGCACCTCGAACCAGACATAGAGATTGAAAATATCGCCGGTCAGGAACGAGCCGTTCACCCCCACCATCAGGCCGCAGAATAGCGGGAAAAAGCCACCATGCAGGGCGTTTTCGTCGGTGCCGCGAAACGCAAAGACCGAAACGGCCAATGCCACGAGGCTCGCGGCTGCCACGCCAAGCGCCGACAGCGTGTCGGCAACAATCGTGATGCCAAAAGGCGCAGCCCAGTTACCCGGCTGGGACGCCACGACGCCCTCAGCGCGCACAGCCAGCAGGAGCGCGATACTCGCGGCGGCCAGAAGCGCCATGCCGACGGCCGTGACCCAGCGCTGCCATTCCGGACGCAGCCAGAATACCGCGCACAGGCCCGCCATGGTCAGCGGCAGGATTACCGGAAGGATGACAAGAAGATCTGCGCTCATCGGCTTGCCGAGCTCCCCTCGCCGGATTCAGGACCGAACGGATCACCGTCATCGCGTGCGGCGTTCATGTCATCGGCATTCACCGTGCCCAGATGGCGCGTTGCCTCATAGGCCACGATGGTAGCCAGCGCCAGCAGCGCGAAACCGATAACAATGGCCGTCAGCACCAGTGCCTGCGGCAGAGGATTGGCCGCGCCGTCCTGAAGGGTATAGCTGCCAGCCCCGATAATGGCAGGGTCGGTCGGGCCAAGGCGTCCGGCCAGAAAGATGATCAGGTTCACGCCCGTAGCGATCAGCGCCGTGCCGAGCACGATGCGGATCACGTTGCGGTCAAACATCAAGAAGACGCCCGCCGCCATCACGGCAGCCACAGCAATCGCGTAAAGAAGCGTCATTCGCTCGCCTCCTCGGTGCCGGTTTCGTACATGCGAAACAGGATCGCGAGCACACCGCCGACCACGACGAAATACACGCCCAGATCAAACAGCAGCGTGGTGCCGACTTTCAGGCGTATGGGGCCGATATTGTCGTCAAACCACAAATGATAGAGGAAGCCGCCAAAATCCCCGATCAGGGGCGGCAGGCCGGACAGGATGGCGCAGAACAGCCCGACGCCCATCAGCACGACTGGATGCACGATCAGCCAGCGCTCGGCCTTGTCGGCGCCGAAAGCCAGCGTGATGACCGTGTAGGCCGCTGCCGCTGCCAGTCCGCCGATAAAGCCTCCGCCGGGCTCGTCATGCCCGCGCAGCAGGATGAAGACCGAGAAGATGAGCATGGCCACGAAGAAAAGCCGCGCCAGCGCGTTGAAGATGACAGATTGCATCGCCTTAGCCCTCCGTCTTCAAGCGGCGGCGCAGAAGCGCCCAGACGCATAGCGTGGCAAACGCCACGACAGAAATCTCGCCCAGCGTATCGAGTGCCCGGAAATCAACGAGGATCACATTGACCACGTTGCGCCCTTGCGCCTCGACATAGCTCGCCTCGCCGAAGAAGTCCGACAGGCGGGCGTCGAAGGGCAGCACGCTCATGGCCAGCACGCCCAGACCGCAGGCCACACCGAAGCCGAGCGAAATCGTCAGGGCCAGCGGCCGTTTGAGAAGCGATGCCTGCGGCGACGGTGCCAGCGACAGGCGCAGCAGCACGGCCAGCAGGATGACGATCGACAAGGTCTCCACGGTAAACTGGGTAAAGGCGACATCCGGCGCGCCATTCATCAGGAAGACCACCGCGATCGTGTAGCCGACTATGCCAACACCCAGGATCGAGATCAGCACCGAGCGCGCGAAGGCGGCCACGGCGGCACCGATCAGGGTGAGTATGAGCACCACCACCATGTAGGGGCGCAAGGGCTCAGCCGCGGCGGCTGTTATCATGCCAGGATCAAAGCCGGACACCGCCAGCAGGAGTGAGGCGGTCGACACACCCAGCGTGATGGCGATGTAGACCCGCAAGGACAGGGTTTGCAGCGCCCGCGCAATGATCTGTCCGGCCCGCTCCAGCCAGCCCATCACCGCGCCATAGCCAAGATCGGCAAAAACGACATTTGCCTTGACCTTGTCAGGATCGCGGTAGAGCCGCAGCCAGAGCCATACCAGACCGGCGCCGGCCAGCAGAAGGCCGATGGTAAACAGGAATTTCGGCCCGAGACTTGGCATCGCATATACCGAGAGCGATACCTGACCGCCATGCAGAGCGCTGATCGCGGGCGTCAGGATGCTGTCCCAGAACAGCGCAGGGATCACACCGATGGCGAGCCCCAGAAGCCCAAGGGCCAGAGGCGGCAAGGCCATGCCGTAATATTCGCCCTGATAGAGCTTCACCTCGCCATACGGCGGCTTGATGAAGAAGGGACGCAAGGCTGCCAGTCCGGCAACTGCCGTCATGACCGCAGAGCTCGCCAGCGCCGTAAACGTCAGCCAGACCGCCCATTCCCCGCCGCCAAGCGTTGCCGTCAGAAACAGGTCCTTGGCCTTGTAGCCCAGGAAGAAGGGCACACCCGCCATCGACACCGCCGCCAGCAGGCTGGCAATCGCGGTGATCGGCAGTTTGAAACGCAGTCCGCCAAGGCGGGCCAGCTCGTACTGGTGCGTGGCATGGATGACCTGCCCCGCCGTAAAGAACAGCGCCGCCTTGTAAAGCGCATGGGCGACCAGAAAGCCGATTGTGGCCTTCACACCCGCCTCGCCCGGCACACCGACCAGAAGGACAAGGGTTGAGAGCGAGCACACAGTCGACCAGGCGAGCACTGCCTTGAAGCCGGTCGAGCGCATGACGGCATAGGCGGAGATCAACATGGTGATCCCGCCAAAGATCATCAGCGGACCATAGAAGATCACATACTCGCCAAATCCGGTATCAAAGCGGGCCAGCAGATAGACACCCAGCTTCACCATGGTGGCCGAGTGCAGATAGGCGCTGGCCGGTGTCGGCGCGGCCATCGCATTGGGCAGCCAGAAATGGAACGGGAACTGCGCGGACTTGGTGAACGCGCCGATCAGCACCAGCACGATAATCGCCGGGAAGGCCGGTGAAGTGGCGATCTGCGGCGCCTGGGCGGTAATCTCGGTAAGCGAGAACGTACCAGCCGTCAGCCCCAGAATGATGATGCCGCCCAGCAGGGCAAGGCCGCCACCGGCCGTGACCACCAGCGATTGCAGCGCAGCTTTGCGCGCGGCTGCATCCTCGTGCTTGAAGCCGATCAGGAAGAAAGACACCAGGCTGGTCATCTCCCAGAAGATGAACAGCATGATCAGATCATCGGCCAGCACCGTGCCGAGCATGGCCGTCATGAACAACAGGATGAAGCCCAGAAAGCGGCCGCGATCCTTCGCATCATCGCTGAAATAGCTGCCCGCATAGATCACGACCAGCGTGCCGATGCCGGTGATCAGGAGCGAGAACAGAAGCGAAAACCCGTCCAGCCGGAAGCCCAGCGACACGCCATAGGCCGGAACCCAGTCTATCGTCTGCAGGATGGCCACGCCGCCGGGCAGGTCAGGCAACTGCAATAGCAGCGATACGAACAGGAAGGCCGGCACCAGCGCCAGCAGCGGACCGGCAAACCGCCCGGTTACACGCGTGACCGGCGCAGCAAGCAGCGCACTCGCGCCCGCGATAATGACAAACCAGACAGGCGACATCGGGCCTCCGGCGGTAAGGGAAAGGCATTCAAGGCAGGAAGGGGTGTTAAGCAAATATCCCGGCGCAGCGTCAATGGCTATTGTTAGAACCACGCCGGGTGTGGGGCTTTAGCAGCGCCGGGCATGAAGCAGGATTTCGCGGTTTCCATCACCGCCGGCAATCGGGCTGGGCAGCGTGCCGGCCACCGGCCACCCCTGCCCTGCCAGCCAATTGACAAAGGCGTCCAGCGCCGCGCGGACAGCCTCCTCGTCACTGACAATGCCGCCCTTGCCGATATGGGCGCGCCCCACTTCGAACTGCGGCTTGAACAGGGCGATCAAATCCGCGTCAGGCGCAGCGAGCGACAGCGGCACGCCCAGCAGCTTAGCCAGTCCGATGAAGCTGGCATCGCAGACAATGAGCGAGGGTGATTCCGCGATGAGCACCGCGTCGAGACGGCGCGCATCCGTGTCTTCAAGACTGGTCAGGCGCGGATGGCGCTGCAAGGACGGATGAAGCTGATCACGGCCCACATCGACGGCATAGACCCGCGCGGCCCCGCGCTGCAGCAGCACTTCGCTGAACCCGCCGGTCGAACTGCCGATGTCCAGACACACGCGCCCGTCCGGGGTGACAGCGAACGCGTCCAGACCGGCGATGAGTTTCAGCGCGGCACGGCTGACGAAGGGGTGCTCGGCCTGCGCCTCTATCACAGCGCCAGCGGGAATGGTCTGCGACGGCTTGGTGAGCGTCTCACCGTTCACGGTCACCAGACCCGCCCGAATAGCGGCCTGCGCGCGGGCGCGGGTGTCAAAGTGACCGTGCGTCACAAGATAGAGGTCTGCCCTGGCGGGCTTTGGCACGTTATATTTCAATCAAAACTCCATTTCCCGATCCCAAGAATTGCAGCGCCGCTTATTTTCTTTGCGCTCAGGCGTGAAGTGGGATATACAAACTCTATCGAATTTTGGCCGACGATCAGGTTACGCACTTTCGGGTGCCCCCTTCCCTCTACCTCTCTTCGATATCGCTGGCACGCCTGTGAAGCAGGCCGCCTTGTTATGTCTTGTTACGAAGGAATACTCCCATGGCTACGGGAACTGTAAAATGGTTCAACACCACCAAAGGCTACGGCTTCATCCAGCCGGATGACGGCAGCAAGGACGTTTTCGTCCATGCGACGGCTGTTGAACGTGCGGGCATGGCCGCCCTCAACGAAGGCCAGCGCATTTCCTATGAGGAAGCGCGCGACGCCAAGAGCGGCAAATACTCCGCGACCAACCTGCAATCGGCCTGATTGACAGATTGATATCACGCCCGCGCGGTTCGCTGCGCTGGTGCTGAGATGGAAGACCCCCCTGGCCGACGGGCCAAGGGGGTTTTTCTTTGCGTTGCTTCAGGGCCTTTTTCCCGCGTCATCCCCGCGCAGGCGGGGATCCAGAGATCACAGCGCCAGGACATTGAATGCGGCTCCGGGTTCCCGTCTGCACGGGAACGACGAAGTGAGGGAGAAGCTGCGGGACTAAAGCGGCGTTCCGTCCTTCTGCGCATAGCCCGCCCGGCCAGGCAAGAAGACCATGTCGATATCAGAATATTCGCCATGGTCCTCGGGCACACGGCTGCCGACGACGAGAAACTCCACGGTCTCGCCAGTGTCGTTCTTCAGATGATGCCCGTCTTTCACCCCGGCGGGAAAGCCCGCGCAATCATCCGGCGACAGGCGCTCCTCGCCCGCATCGGTGACAAGGGTTGGATTCCCGCTGAGCACGTAGACGAACTCGTCTTCATGGGCATGCCAGTGGCGCTGCGAGGACCAGACACCCGGCTCCAGCCGCACCAGATTGACGCCGAACTGCGTCAGGCTGAATACATCGCCGAGCGCGCGGCGGGTCCGGCGCTGGATAGGCTTGTCGTGCGGGGCCGGATAGGTTGTGCCGGAGACTTCAGGGATGGTGTTTGAGGGCTTTGCGAAGGGCATGGGGCCTGGTGGCTAGTGCTGAACCACACGACACTGGGTTCTGACCGGGTCACTGTCCAGCATCAGCGTGCGTTGCAGAAAGCTGATGAGCGCGGGAAATGCGGCGGAACGAGCCGCAGTATCGGCTGGCGAAGCCGGCTCGGTGGGTGGCCCGGATATGGCATGGCCTGCCTGTTCAAACAGCAGCAATTCGGTTTCCAGTCCCGCGTGCGCACGCTGGTCTGCCATTGCCCTTGCCATGTCTGCGGACGCCCACAGACGGTCCTCGCCCCCGCCCAGCAGATAGACCGGTGGCCTGATTGCGGCGGCGTCGATACGGGCGGCGCTCACACGCTCCGGATTGGCCGCACGCCCCTCGTCGTGCGGCACACGAAGTACAGCCGGTTCCCCGCGAGCCAATCGCGCGAGGGCTTCATCCATGCCGGCATAGGGTACAAAGTCCAGAGGCTCGCCGCGCCACGAAAAGCCTGATGTACGGCCCGGCTCCCGAGCACCCCACCCCTCCCACACCACATCGCTGGGGACGATGGCGGCAATAGCTGCGAATCCCTCGATCCGGCTGGCCGCCGCCAGCGCCATCTCGGCACCCTTGGACACCCCATAAAGGGCAATGGCGCCCGCACGAATGTCAGATCGCGCCTGAAGAACGCGCAAAGCCGTCTCGACGCGCTCAAGCGGAATGTTCACAAACGCATTGGGCAGCCCGGCAAGCCCAGGGCCTGAATCCATCCACGCCGGGACATAGTAGGGCACGCCGAGGACTGCAAAGCCCCGGCTTGCCAACAAGGGCCCGATGCGGCGGGCGGTGACGTCCCCGCCTTCCGAGCCGCCCAGCACGATGATGGCCGGATGGGGGCCTTCAGCGGACGGGCGGAGCAGAAAGGCTCCGGGGCCGGCTTCGGGTACGGCGATCTCCTCCAGTTGGTCGGCGCGCAAATCCAGAACCGCCTCTGCTGTGGCGCCGCCAGTCACTGCGCGCAACAAAACCACGTGTTCCGGCAATTCGATGCCGTCAGATCCGTCCTGCGGGGTCATCGACCACAACAAAGCGAACGGGTCCGCGCTATCCCAGCTGCCTTCCAGAGGCGCGTCAGCATGCAGGAAAACCTGTCCCTGGGCATCGGCCCGGAACCGTGCACGCGAGGCGATCAGGCCGGGACGGCCATAGAGTGCCCGGCGGGTAGCGGTGAGTTCCACCTCAGATCCCGGGGCGACACCCGAAATGACCAGACACGGTGCATCGCCCTCGCGGATTCCCCCGGTGCCGCTGATCCGGGGCGTTGTTTCAGCCGGCAATACGGCCAGCGTCATAACCGCCAAAAGCACGTAGACATGAGTGTTCAGCAACATCTGCAACTCCGGAAAGGTTGATTGGAGTGCGCAGCCTATTGCCTCCGGGTCGAGGCACCGCGGAAATCCTGCGAATGGCACAAAACAGCAGATGAATGGCGGCTAGTTGCGGTCGAACAACCCGCTAGATCGATAACTCGCGCAACAGGCGCGCGCCCGCCTTGCTGGTCGGGACGCTGTCACCATTGTGAAGGTGCACCGTCAGCCTGCCATCTCCCGCCGGTTCAGCCGATATCACAGCGTCCAGATTGACCAGAACCGAGCGATGCAAGCGCACAAACTGGCTCGGATCGAGACCGGACGCGATTTCAGTCAGGCTTTTGCGGGTAGAAAAGCTTCTGCGCGATACCGTGATCTCGCAATAATCGCCTCTCGCCGTCACCTTGACGACGTCCGCCACGGCCAGGGAAACCAGCCCGTCAGGCCCACGCACCATCAGGCGTGTCGAAAAGGCCGGCTGTCTGGCGGCGTTCTGGCTGGCGAGGCTGCGCGCCATGTCCCGGTAATGGAGCGCATAGCCGGCCGCGACCACCGCAGCATAGCCCAGAAGGCCCTGCAGTATCTGCCAGGCAAAGGCTATGCTGCCAAATGGCTCGACGATAAAGCCTGTCGAGAGGGAGCCGTCACGCCAGCCCAGCAGGATGATCACCCCAAGGTACCAAAGCAGGCAGAACAGCACCGCCGCCGCTATATGGACCAGCAGCTGGATAAAGACCGGCTGAAGGCCGAGAAGGCGCGGCAGGCCTGCCAGCACGGCACTGGCGAGAAGGCAGAAAACGCTTGCGTTGAAGAAAGCCGACGACAGCAGCCGCGGCGCATCCTCAGGACGGGTGAGCAGAAAGATCAGGAAATAGGCCGCCAGCAACACGACCCATGAAAGCCCGGCCAGCCAGAGCCGGGGCCGGCTTTTCCAAAGTCCGGCGACCACAAGTGCTAGCCGTGGCAGCACGACCCGCCCCTTCCTGTCACGCCAGCGCTTTGGCCGCCTCTTCGGCGCGGCCGAGCGCATCAAGCACCGTCGCGGTGATGTGGCGGGCATTCAGGCGCGCCTCGTCATACTGCTTCACGGGGCTGTCATGCTCCTGGAACACGTCCGGCAGCGTCATGGTGCGGATTTTCAGACCCCGGTCGAGCACGCCCTTGTCCGCCAGCAGGTGCAGCACAAAGGCACCAAACCCGCCGCGTGCGCCTTCTTCGATGGTGATCAGCACTTCATGCTCGCGCGCCAGACGCAGGACGAGCTCCTCATCGAGCGGTTTGGCAAAGCGGGCATCGGCAACCGTCGCCGACAGGCCATGGGCGGCGAGCTGGTCGGCGGCTTTGAGCGATTCTTCGAGCCGCGTGCCCAGCGACAGGATCGCCACCGCGCTGCCCTCGCGCAAGATACGGCCCTTGCCGATTTCGAGGGGCTCAGGGTTGGCGGGAATCTCCACGCCCGTACCCTCACCGCGCGGATAGCGGAAGGCGCTGGGGCCATCATCGATCAGCGTGGCGGTCTTGACCATGCGCACCAGCTCGGCCTCATCGGCAGCCGCCATGATCACCATGCCGGGCAACATGCCCAGATAGCCCAGGTCAAAACTGCCCGCGTGTGTCGAGCCGTCTGCGCCGACCAGACCGGCGCGGTCGATGGCAAAGCGCACCGGCAGTTTCTGGATCGCGACATCGTGGACCACACTGTCATAGGCGCGCTGCAGGAAGGTGGAATACAGCGCTGCGAAGGGCCGCATTCCAGCGGCGGCAAGGCCGGCAGCGAAAGTGACGGCGTGCTGTTCGGCAATGCCGACATCAAAGCAGCGATCCGGAAAACGCTGCGCAAACTTGTCGAGCCCGGTTCCACCGGGCATCGCCGCCGTGATGGCGACGATAGACCGATCGCTTTCGGCTTCGCGGATCAGGGCGTCCGCGAATACGCCGGTATAGCTGGGCGCGGCGGGCTTTGATTTGGCCTGTTCACCCGTGACGACGTTGAACTTGGCGACGCCATGATACTTGTCCGCAGCGGCTTCGGCGGGCGCATAGCCATGGCCTTTATGGGTGACGGCATGGATCAGCACCGGGCCTTCCTGCCCGTCGCGCACATTCCTGAGAACGGCGACCAGCTGGGCCATGTCGTGCCCGTCAATCGGTCCGACATAGCGGAAACCCATTTCCTCGAACATGGTGCCGCCGACGGCCATGCCGCGCATATATTCCTCGGCCCGGCGCGCGGCCTCTTCCACGCCGATCACCTTGGCAAGGCCCTTGCCGATCTTGCGCAGCGAGCGATAGCCTTTCGACGAGACCAGACGCGCGAAATAATGGCTCATCGCGCCGACCGGCGGGGCGATGGACATGTCGTTATCGTTCAGGATGACGATGAGATTCTTGTCGAGCGCGCCGGCATTGTTCATCGCTTCATAGGCCATGCCCGCCGACATGGACCCGTCACCGATGACGGCAACGACGTGACGGTCTTCCCCCTTGAGGTCGCTGGCGACCGAAAAACCCAGGGCCGCCGAAATCGATGTGGAGGCGTGCGCCGCGCCGAACGGATCGTATTCGCTCTCCGAACGCTTGGTAAAGCCGGACAGGCCGCCCCCCTGGCGCAAGGTGCGGATACGGTCACGCCGGCCGGTGAGTATCTTGTGCGGGTAACACTGGTGGCCAACATCCCAGATCAGCACGTCATCAGGCGTATCAAATACAGCGTGCAGGGCGACGGTAAGCTCGACCACGCCCAGCCCCGCGCCCAGATGCCCACCCGTCACCGACACCGCGTCAATCGTCTCCGCGCGCAGCTCATCGGCGACAACACGCAACTGCGCGATGTCCAGCCCTTTGAGGTCTGCCGGGGAGGCGATGCGGTCCAGATTGGGCGTTTCGGGCATGATGGCTCCAGTCTTCGGTCCGGCCAGTGCCGGTGCTAGTGTGGGTTTCAGGCCGGACGGTCAGGACCGCCGTTCCAGAACGAAGTCCACGCAGCTCTTGAGAATATTGGCAGAACTGCCGAAGAGTGCGAGGTATTCCTTGGCCTGAGCGGCGAGATGACGCGCCCGTTCGCGCGCGCCGTCCACCCCCAGAATCGTGACAAATGTGGTTTTTCCCTGACGGGCATCCTTGTTGACGGCCTTTCCGGCGATATTCGGCAAACCTTCTGCATCCAGCAGATCATCGACAATCTGGTAGATCAGGCCCAGATCGTGAGCATAGCCTTCCAGCGCGTGACGCGCCTCACTGCCCGCCTCGGCGAGCACCGCGCCCGCTTCCACCGAAAAGCTGATCAGCGCGCCGGTTTTCATCCGGTGCAGGCGTGTCAGCACGCCGATATCATCACCCTCTCGCGTCGGCGACATCATGTCGATCATCTGACCGCCCGCCATGCCGCGCGCGCCGGATGCCTTCGCCAGACCCTCCACCAGCGCCAGACGGACACTGGGATGGGGGTGGGTATCTGTACCCGACATGATTTCGAAGGCCGCTGACTGCAAGGCATCGCCTGCGAGGACGGCCGTCGCCTCGTCATAGGCGATATGCACGGTCGGGCGGCCCCGGCGCACATTATCATCGTCCATGCAGGGCAGATCGTCATGGATCAGCGAATAGGCATGGATGCACTCGATAGCGCAGCCCGCCCGCAAGAGACCGCGCTCGTCCGCGCCCAGCATCCGGCCTGCCGCCAGCGTGAGGAAAGGCCGGATACGCTTGCCCGGCCCGAGAGCCGCATAGCGCATGGCCGAGGCCAGGCGCGCCTCGGGACCATCTGCGCGGGCCAGCAACGCATCGAGCGCCACCGTCACGCGGTCAGCAGATTCTTCAAGCTGGGCCTGAAAACTGGCCATGACGGGCAGACGCACTCCGGGCGCAAAGGGGGCAGGACAGAGCCGGTCTAGCTGACCGCAGCACCGTTGGCCATATCGGCGTGCTCCGGCACCTCCAGCAACACCACATCGCCTGCACTGTCCGTTACCCCCAGCACCAGCACTTCGGAGCGCACAGGGCCAATCTGGCGCGGCGGAAAATTGACCACCGCCAGCACGCGCCGTCCGGGCAGGTCTTCAACCGGGTAATGCGCCGTTATCTGCGCAGAGGACCGCTTCTCGCCGATTGCCTCGCCAAAATCGATCCAGAGTTTGAAGGCCGGTTTGCGTGCCTCGGGAAACGGCTCGGCGCGCGTGATGGTGCCAAGACGGATGTCTGCGGCAAAGAAATCATCCGGGCTGATTTCAGTAGCAGGCGGATCGGCGGGCCCGCGCATCAGCCGTCCAGGCCCGCAGGCTCCATGCCCGGCTTGCCGTCAGCGCCCAGCACGATCTTGTCGACTTTCAGCTGCGCATCTTTCAGGCGCGCCTCGCAATGGGCGCGCAGCGCAGCGCCGCGCTCATACATGGCGATGGATTTCTCCAGCTCCACATCACCGCGTTCGAGCTGATGGACAATGTCCTCCAGCTCTTTCAGGGCAGCTTCAAAGCTCAGCTTGGCGATATCGGCAGGAATTGAGTCGGTCATGGCGGCAGATTGGCAAGGGCTGCCTTGCGCGTCCAGTGGAGTTGACGGTCAGCCCCGGCCCTTGATCTCGTATTTGCGCCAGGACCAGTAGCCGTCCCCGCCATCACGCACGCAGACATAACCATGACGCTGGAGCACAGGGCGCAGCATGCGGTTAAACCAGCCATGGGCAAACAGGGCCACATCGCCATGCTGGGCGGCCTCAATCAGGATGGCAGCGGCCTCTTCGGCGCGGGATTCGGCCTGACGGCGTGTTTCCTTGCCGCGTGACAGGCCCAGCCACCAGGTGCAGCGCGCATACACGCCCCAGGTGCGCGCCTTGAACCGGCCGGGAATCGGCGGCGGCGGTAGCGGCGCCTCGACGAAAACGGAGTTCTGCGTCAGTTCGCGCTCGCCCACACAGGCCTGTGCGGTTTCAACCGCGCGCGGCAGGGTGGAGGCATAGACCGAGTGCGCCTGACTGGCCGCCATACACAGCGCCCTGGGCGCGCTCTGGCCCTCTTTCAGCCCGGCCAGATCATAGTCTGCCCACCATTTCTCGTAGCCACGCCAGTCTAGCACCATGCGGCGGTCCGCATCGGGCTCACCGTGGCGGGCGATGATTATGGAGCCGGGCAGGCGCGTGGCATCAGGCTGGGTCATGACATGTCTGGGGATCGAAGCGGACACGATCTGTCAGACGCTGGTCCCCGTCAGGCCGCCTGCAGCGCGCCAACAAAAGCCGCAACCGACCGTTCAAGCGCGGGGCAGTCGTATCCGCCCTCAAGCACGCAGACAAGCCGCGAGTTGGTGGTTTCCTGTGCAAGCCGGGCGAGCGCCGTGCCAGCGCGGGCGAAATCCGCCTCCTCCAGAGACAGCCCGGCCAGCGGATCATCCTTGTGCGCATCAAACCCGGCAGACACCAGCAGCAGCTGGGGACCAAAGGCGCGAACCGCTTCAATCAGTTCATCAAGCGCCGGGTGCCAGGTTGCGCCATTCGCGCCGGCAGGCAAAGGACGATTGGCAATATTGCCATGCCGTCCGGTCTCGTGCGCTGCGCCGGTGCCCGGATAGATCCAGCCCTGATGAACCGAACCGAAGAACAGGCGCGGTTCGCGCTCGGCGGTGGCCTGCGTGCCATTGCCGTGATGCACATCGATATCGATGACCGCGACGCGCGAAAGCCCCCTCGCCTCCAGAGCGTGGAGCGCGCCGACAGCAATCTGGTTGAACAGGCAAAAGCCCATCGCCCGGTCGGGCTCGGCGTGGTGACCTGGCGGACGGCAACCGATGAACACGGCCTCAGCCTCGCCATCCAGCACGGCATTAACGCCCTCGATCGCCGCGCCGCAGGCATGCAGCGCGGCGTTGAGAGAGCCGGGGCTCATCCAGGTATCGGCATCCAGCGAGACATGCCCCGAATCCGGACTGGCGGCAAAAACACGGTCGATGTGAGCCGCGTCATGCACACGCGCCAGATCCTCGCGCGATGCAGGCGAGGCTTCGCGGGACGACAGGGAGCCGAGTGCGCCGCTGACGGAGTCGAGACGTGCCACGCGTTCGGGGTGGCCGTCAGGCGTTACATGATCAAAGCCGGAGGCGGAAGTGATGGCAATCGTGCGCATGGATGCAAGCTAGCCATCACCTCCCGCCTTCCACAAGTGCATTGGCCACTACACCCGGTTACAGGTGTGCGCCATTGCCGTTGGCCATCGGCTGACTGGCAGCAATATGAGCCGTCACCATCGAGGGCAGCATGTAGAAGTCCGGCTCGAACTCTGCATAGTTGCAGGTGATTTCCTCGCCGGCGGCTATGTCGCGGATCGCATAACCGAACACCGAGTCACGAAAATCGGTATTGGGCTGCAGCGAATGGTTCATATGCCGGCCGTTGTCGGCATCCAGCACCAGCATCCCGGCCTCTTTGGGATGCGGGTAGGTATAGCGCTCGATGAAGTGGCGAATGCTTTCTGGAAAATTGGGCAGCTCAGCTTCGCCAATCAGCCGGTCAAAGCCGGGCTCGAAGCGATAGATAAGCTGTCCCTTGCGGATCGGTTCAGCCGCAAAAACCCCAACGCCTTCAATGGCACTGGGACCGACAAAAGTGTCGATGAGTAGCATGGTGCAAGAACGCCAGAACGCGCCCGTGCGTCGACGCGGGCGGGTAAAGGGGCACAGGGCGATTCACGTCCCGTGCAGAGTGCGACGCTCCAGCGCCTATGATGCGCGAATTGAAAAAAAATCAAGCGGGATTTTACGTCATTACGTGAAACCCCGGGCGAGCGCGCGAGACCCGGGGTCTTCTTGCGATTTGTCTGAATGAGGTCCCGGATGACCCTTCGGGCCTCCGGGATTTCAGAATACTGAACCTCTGAATGGCCATCAGGACTACAAAGCCGCCCGGATTTTCTCCGCCAGCGCCTCAAGTTCAGCCGTGTCAGCCATTTTGGCATTCCCGTGTCCGGCAATCTCCACACCCTCGCGGCGCGGAATGATGTGGAAATGGATATGGAAGACGGTCTGGCCGGCCGGGGCGCCATTGAACTGGGCCACTAACACGCCGTCAGGCCCCAGCCCGCGGCGCACGGCGGCGGCCACCGTCTTCACCGCCAGAATGGATTTTTCCGCCGCGTCCTCGGACAGCTCGAACAGATTGCGGGCTTTTTCCTTCGGTATCACCAGCACATGACCGGGCGCTTGCGGAAACACATCCATGATGGCCAGCGTGTGCTCATCCTCGCGAACTTTCACGCACGGCGCCTCGCCGCGCAGGATTTTCGCGAAAATATTTTGGTCGTCATAGCGGCCATCAAGGCTCATGGCGTGTCTCCGGGTGGCGGTTATCAGTCTCTGTCTACCAAGCCACGCTTGGCGCGGCCAGCCTCAACCCTTCCGGTATGGCCCTTCCTCATCCAGTGCGATGATCTCGGTCAGCACCGCCTGACGCTCGCGCTGCAGAAAGCGGCCAACCGCTGTGCCAAGGCCTTCATGGGTGAGGAAGTGGGATGAACCGACCGCTTGCGGGCGGTAGCCACGTGCCAGCTTATGATGGCCTTGCGCGCCCGCCTCAACGCGCTTGAGACCATGCGCAATCGCGTAGTCGATGGCCTGATGGTAGCAGAGCTCGAAATGCAGGTTTTCGCGGTGCTCGAGGCAGCCCCAATAGCGCCCGTAGAGCGCCTCACCCCCGATGAAGTTCAGTGCCGAGGCGATCCACTGCCCCTCCCGGCGCGCCATCACCATCAGCACCTTGTCAGCCATGCGCTGATGGATCAGGCGGAAAAAGTCGCGGTTGAGATAGGGCGTGCCCCATTTGCGCTCGCCAGTATCCTGATAGCAGGCAAAGAAGACGTCCCAGTGCTCGTCGGTGAGCTCCGCGCCGGTCAACGGGACGATCTCCAGTCCGGCTTGCGCGGCCTCACGTTCTTTCCGCAAGGCCTTGCGCTTGCGCGAGGCGAGATCGGCCAGGAAGTCATCGTAGCTGTCATAGCCGCGATTATCCCAGATGAACTGGATATCGAACCGTTCCATCAAGCCTGACCCGGCCAGCGCCTCGCGCTCTGATGGGCCGGCGAAGAGTACATGCCAGCCCGAAGCGCTCCATTGACCGGCGACAGATTTTGCGGCGCCAGCGAGGGCGCGGTGGATCGCCGGGTCAGGCGACAGCACGCGCCGTCCGGTCACAGGGGTGAAGGGCACCGTCGTGACGAGCTTTGGATAATACTCCCCGCCTGCCCGGTGCAGCGCATCAGCCCAGGCATGGTCGAAGACGTATTCGCCGTAGGAATGGGTTTTGACGTAGAGCGGGAGAACGCCGAGCACATTGCCCGCTTCGTCCTCGGCAATCAGATGGCGCGGCGTCCAGCCGGTCTCTGCGCTGACACTGCCCGACGCCTCCAGCGCTTCAAGGAAGTTCCAGCTCACGAAGGGATCAAACGCTTCGCCCTCCGCATTGGCAAAACTGTCCCAGATTTCTGGCGCGATCTCTGCCATTCCGCCGGTCATGCGCACGCTGATTTCAGCCATCAATGCGTCTCAATGCTTGCAGTAAAGGGGCGAACGGGCTTGTCTCTCGCCCTGATATAGAACGGCAACGCAGCAAGTTGGAGGAGACATCTGTCATGGGCGCAAGGCTGTCAGGAAAGATCGCATTTGTAACGGGTGGTTCGCGGGGTATCGGCGCAGCGATATGTCACGCTTTTGCAGACGAAGGCGCGGCCGTGGTGCTGACCTATGGCGGATCGAAGGACAAGGCCGAAGCCGTGGCCGCCGCGATCAACGCCAAGGGCGGCAAGGCCGAAGCTGTGTCTTGCGATGCGCGCAAGGCGGGCGAGACGACCAAAATCATGCGCGAAGCTGCCGAGCGCCACGGACGGATCGACATTCTGGTCAACAATGCCGGGATCGCTCGCGAAGTCACCTTGCGCAAGATGAGCGACGAGGACTGGAATGATGTAATGGCCGTCAATGTCACCGCGCCGTTCGAGGCGATCCGGCTTGCCGCCAATATCATGGAGCCCGGCAGCTCCATCATTACGGTCGGGTCCATTCTGGGCGACCGCGCGCCCTCTCCGGGCCTTGGCTCCTACTGCGCCTCGAAAGCCGCCGTGCAGATGCTGACCAAGGCCGCGGCGCGCGAGCTCGGCCGCAAGGGCTTGCGCGCCAACGTCATCCAGCCGGGACCTATCGACACCGACATGAACCCGGCAGACGGCGAAACGGCTGACCTGCAACGCATGATGGTGCCACTTGGCCGCTATGGTAAAGCCGGTGAAATCGCGAGCGTCGCGGTGTTTCTCGCCAGCGATGAAAGCAGCTATGTGACCGGCACGACTATCGATGTCGCAGGCGGGATGACGGCCTGACACCCCGCAGGGAGCATCCAGCGCCATGATTTTCATGCACCCGGCCCTGCTGCCCAATGGGCCTCTGATGGCGCTGGACCCCGGCACACGCACTATCGGCGTGGCGGCCTGCAATTCAGACCGCACGCTGGTCAGCGCGGTGGAAACCATCGGACGGACAAAATTTTCCGAGGATGCGGCGCGCATTTTCAGGCTCTATGACGAGCGCGCCTGCAAGGGGATGATCATCGGTCTGCCCCTGCACATGGATGGCGGGGACGGGCGGCGCGCGCAGTCCGCGCGCTCGCTCGCCACGAATCTGTTGCGTCTGCGCGATCTGCCGATTGCCTATCAGGATGAGCGGCTTTCTACCTTCGAGGCGAGTGAAACCCTGTCCGAAGCGGGCATCCCGATCCACCGCCACAAGGAGATGATCGACGCCGAGGCGGCCGCCGTAATCCTGGAAGACGCATTGTTGCGCATTGCCGAAGGCGTACCGCAGGAATGAGCCCGGTCGTTGCCGCACTTGTCCCGGTCTTTGGGGTCATCGCACTGGGCTGGGTCTTGCGCCGGTCCGGGCTGGTGGCGGCACCCCTGTGGGGCGGGATCAACCGGCTGTCCTATCAGGCGCTGATGCCCGCCTTCCTGTTCATCACGATCAGCCGCGCCGACTACGAAGCCGTACCTGCAGGCAGTTTCATGCTGGCCGCAGCGGCAGGGTTTCTGGTGATGGGCGCGATCATGCTCGGCTTCCGCCTCATACCCATGCCGGGCCCGCTCTATACCAGCCTCTTTCAGGGCGGCGTGCGCTGGAACGGATTCGTCCTGCTGGCGCTGGCCCCGGCGGCATTTGGCGAGGAAGGTGCCGCGCTTGCCGCCCTCGCCTTCGCGCCCACCGTGCCGCTGGTGAACGTGATGTGCGTCGGCATCATGACCATCTGGGGCACAAGCGAGCACACGCCCAACCTGAGGCGTGTGGGCCTGCGCATTATCACCAACCCGATCATCCTGGGCTGTCTGGCCGGGCTGGCCGCCAACCTGGCAGGCGCTTTCCAAAGCGGGCCGGTGGCCGACACGCTGGATCTTGCCGGGCGCGCCTCCCTGCCGCTGATTCTTCTGACGATAGGAGCGGGGCTGGACTTTACGTCGCTGCGTGCGCGGCCCGGCATCATCTCGCTCTCGGTAACAGCCAAGCTGATCATCGCACCGGCGGTCTTCTACGCATTGGGTATCCTGCTGGGCGTGGAAGGTGTGGCGCTGGCCGTGCTGGTCGGCATCGGCGCAACGCCTGGAGCCGCCGCCGCCTATGTGCTGGCGCGCGAAATGGGCGGTGATGCAGAGATGATGGCCGGCCACGTCACCGCAACGACCCTGCTTGCCGCCGTGACCCTTCCGATCTGGATAGCGATAGCCGCCCTATGACCCTGCAGATACTCGCCGTCTTCTTTCCGGCTTTCGTGCTGGTGGCGCTCGGCTACGCCCTGCGCCGCTGGCAGATCATTCCCGACGGCCAGTGGCGCGGGATCAACTTGCTGAACTACCGTGTGCTTCTGCCTTGCGTGCTCTTCGTCACCATTGCCCGCGCAGACCTGATGCAGGCAGGCGCCCTGCCCGTCCTTGCGTTGTCGGCCGGCGGCATAGCGCTGGCGCTGGTTCTGTCGCTGGGCATGGCGCGCCTTCTCAAAGCCAGCGCGCGCGAGACGGCCGCTCTGGTGGCGGTGTGCTGCGTCTGGAATGTGGTGCTTTTCTTCACCCTAGCAGATCGACTGCAGGGGGAAGCCTCCCTGCAATGGACGGGTACGATTGCCACGCCATCGCTGGTGCTGGCCACCATCATCATCGTCATGGCGTTCGCGGGCACGCGTGCGGGCGGCATGCGCAAGGCGCTGCCTGCGCTGGCCACCGATCCGGTTCTGATCGCGTGCCTGCTGGCCGTCGCGGCGGCGCTGGTCTGGCCGCTATTGCCGCCTCTCCTGTCGGCCGAAACGGTGGAGACGCTGCTGTCTCCGCTGGACCTTGCCGGTTACGGCTCACTGGCGCTGGTACTGATCTGCATGGGCGCGGGGCTCGATTTTGCGGCCCTGAAAGGCCGCATCCGCCTGTTGTTCACCGCAGCGGCCATCCGCTCGCTGGCCATTCCGCTGGGGGTACTGGCCGGGGCAGGCGCGCTGGGCATCGATGGCAACGCCCAAACGCTACTCGTCCTTGCTCTGGGCGGTCCGTCGGCAGCTTTCGTCTATGCGGTAGCTACCGAGTTCGACGGCGAGACGGGCCTCACGGCCGGCATGATCACGCTCACGGTTCTGATAAGCGCGATTGCCCTGCCCGTCCTCACTGCGCTGACGCTTTTGAGTTAGGGTCTATTGCCGGGACGCGCGCACACCACTATACCGCGCAACCGCATGAGAGGCGGAGTTTTGAATGGGACAGGGTGATCACGGCTACACCTTCCCCCATCGCGGACTGATAGCGGCGTCCGCTCTCAACCGCGTTGATCTGGAACTCATTTTCGACAGCGCGCGCGCTCACCTTTCCCGTAACCGGACCGAAGACAAGAAACATCCCAGCCTTAAAGGGCTGACGGTAATCAATCTGTTCTTCGAAGCCTCAACGCGCACGCTGGCAAGCTTCGAGATCGCGGCCAAGCGGCTGGGCGCGGATGTCGTCAATTTTTCCGCTGGCAATGCATCCCTGAAAAAGGGCGAAAGCCTGGCCGATACGGCCAACACGCTGGCGGCGATGCAGCCGGACCTTCTGGTGGTGCGCCACCACAGCCCTGGCGCGGCTGAATTTTTCCAGCGCACGACCGGAATCTCCACGATCAATGCCGGGGACGGTGCCAATGAGCACCCGACACAGGCCCTGCTGGACCTGTTCACCCTGACCGAACATCTGGGCGATATCGGCGGCAGGCGTATTGCGATTATTGGCGATATTCTCCATTCGCGCGTCGCGCGGTCCAACGTGGCGCTGCTCTCGTTGATGAATGCCGATATCCGCCTGTGCGGCCCGGCCAGCCTGTTGCCTGCGGACGCAGACCGTTGGGGTGCAAGCGTGTTCCACTCGGTAGAGGCCGCGATAGAAGGCTGCGACGCGGTCATGGTGCTGCGCGTGCAGCGCGAACGGATGCAATCCGGCCTGATCCCGTCGGCGCGCGAATACGCGGCCCTCTATGGCGTTGATCATACGCGGCTGTCGCTGGCCAATGAAGGCTGCATTGTCATGCATCCCGGCCCGATGAACCGTGGCATCGAAATAACCTCCGCGCTGGCCGATGACGAGGCGGTGTCAGTGATCCTGGATCAGGTCGAGGCCGGAGTGGCGGTTCGCATGGCGGTGCTCGAACTGCTCGCGGAACGCGGCCAGCAGGAGACAGTGTTATGAGCGGCGCGCTGTTCATTTCTGGCGCACGCCTGATGGATCCGGCGACGGGCCGCGAAACGGCAGGCGATCTGCGCGCTGCAGGCGGCGTTATCGAGGAAATCGGCCCCGGCCTGACAGCGCAAGATGGCGATACAGTCATTGAGGCGCAGGGCGCCGTGCTCTGCCCGGCCCTCATCGATATCGGTGCGCGTGCCAGCGAACCCGGTGCGGCCGGTATCGAAAATCTCGATACAACGATCCGGGCAGCCGCAGCCGCCGGTGTCGGCACGCTCATCCTGTCATCGTCGAGTGGCACGGGCCTGACCCGGCCCGAAGACCTTGAGTGGATAAGCTATCGTGGCCTGCAATCGCCGGTACGTCTCCTCGGGGCGGCCTGCACGCACACGCCTCAGAGCGAGATGGCCGAGATCGGCCTGATGCTGCGCGCCGGGGCGATGCTGGTATCTGATGGCGGAGAGATTGTTTCCGACACCCGTTTCCTGCGCAATCTGTTGAGCTATGCCAGTGCGTTCGACGCCTGGGTGGGGCTGACGGCTGAAGAGATTCACCTGTCTGCGGGAACTGTGGCCCATGAAAGCGCAATGGCGGTCCGGTTGGGCCTCACCACCCGTCCGGGCATTTCCCAGCGCCTCGGCGTGGAACGTCTGGCGGCACTGGCCGAACTGACCGGCGCGCGCATCCTGTTTGAACGCCTGACGACTGCCGATGGCCTTGATGCGCTGAAAACCGCCCGCAAGCGCGGACTGGAGCTGGCCGCGAGCGCGCCGCTGACCCACCTTGTCTTCAACGAGGTGGATATTGGCGGGCTTGATCCGGCCTACCGGCTTGACCCGCCCTTGCGCGGCGAAGCTGACCGTCTGGCGTTGCTCGGTGCCATCAATGACGGGCTGATTGATATCATCGTCTCTGACCACACGCCCGTCGCGCTGGAAGCCAAGGCCAACCCCTTCTCTGACGCCGCGCCGGGCTCGGCGAGCCTTGAGGCCCTGATCCCGGCCCTGTGCATGCTCGATGCTGACGGCCAGCTCCCGTTGATGGCGGGGCTGAAGGCCCTCACCAGCAATCCGGCGGACCTGCTGTGCCTGCCACAAGGGCGTCTGTACGAGGGCGCACCGGCCGATCTGGTGCTATTCGACCCTGCTGCGCCCAATGTTTACGGCAAGGACGGGCTGGAAAGCCCTGCCCCCAGCGCCTTCGCGGGCCGCCGTCTCCAGGGCCGTGTCTTGATGAGCGTGGTAGACGGGGCCATTGTGTATGCCCGTCCGGGGTATGCGGAGTAAGCGTCGTGCCAGCAGAACTGTTTTTGATCCCCGCCGGCATTGGCGGCTATCTGCTCGGCTCCATCCCCTTTGGTCTGGTGCTGGTCAAGCTCGCCGGGCTGGGCGATATCCGCACTGTCGGCTCCGGCAATATCGGCGCGACCAATGTGCTGCGCACCGGCCGCAAGGACCTCGCGCTTGCCACGCTGGTGCTTGATAGCGGCAAGGCGGGTATCGCCGCGCTGATCTTCACCTTTGCCGTATCGCCCGCCGCCGGGCTGATCGCGGGCGGCGCGGCATTTCTGGGCCATTGCTTCCCGGTCTGGCTGGGCTTCAAGGGCGGCAAGGGCGTTGCCACCTTCCTCGGTGTCCTGCTGGCCGCGCTCTGGCCAGTAGGCCTGCTGGTCTGCGCCACATGGCTGGGCATGGCCCTGGTATTCCGGATATCGTCCTTGAGCGCGCTGACCGCGTCGGCCATCGCGCCCCTGCTGGCGCTGGCCTTTGCCCGGCCGGACGTCGCCGTGCTGGCGCTGTTTCTCGCAGCGCTGCTGTGGTGGCGGCACAAGGAGAACATCGCGCGCCTGCTTCGCGGTGACGAACCGCGCATCGGAGCGAAGAAGGCGTGAAACGCGCCGAGCTCAGCCCCGCCGGTCGCACCGCCTGGCTGAGACTTGCCCGCACGCGCGGCGTTGGCCCGGTTACTTTCAACGAGCTGATCAAGCGCTTCAAAACCGCCGAGGATGCGCTCGATGCGTTGCCCGCGCTCGCAAAAAAGGGCGGGCGCTCGACCGCGCTGGTTCCCGCATCACGCGACGAAGCCGAAGCGGAGCAGGACTGGCTGGAGCGGATAGGCGCACGCCTCTTGTGCGCGTGCGAGCCGGATTTTCCCGACGGCCTTGCCGCACTGGACCCGCCACCGCCGGTCATCACCACGTTGGGGCCGCTGGACCTGACTGACCGCACGGCCTGCGCCATTGTCGGCGCGCGCAGTGCGTCGGGCGTCGGCTTGCGCTTTGCCGGTGATCTGGCGCGAGGCCTCGGCGAACACGGCATTGTCGTTGTCTCCGGGCTGGCGCGCGGCATCGACGGGGCCGCCCATGCAGCGACCGTTGGTACCGGCACCGTGGCCGTGCTGGCAGGCGGTCTGACGAGCATCTACCCGCCCGAACACCGCGAGCTTCACGCCGCGATCGCCCGTGACGGGTTATTGGTCAGCGAATCCCCGCCGGGCTATTCCCCTCAGGCGCGCGACTTTCCGCGCCGCAACCGGCTGATCTCCGGCCTGTCCATGGGTGTCGTTGTGGTCGAGGCTGCCGAGCGCTCCGGCTCGCTCATTACCGCGCGCTATGCGCTGGAACAGGGACGCGAGGTGATGGCAGTTCCCGGCTCGCCGCTGGACCCGCGCGCCAAAGGCACGAACCGGCTTTTGCGTGATGGCGCGGCCCTGATCGAGTCCGCCAGCGATGTCATCACCATCCTCTCCGGCTTGCGCCGCAGCGCCGTAACCGAACGGGGCCGAGATGGCTATGAGGACGAACCTTTGCTGGATGCAGATGATAATGGCGCAACCGATGCCGTGCGCGAACGTATTGCCGCCCTGCTCTCGCCTGCGCCGATATCGCGCGACGAGCTGGTAAGACTGTCAGGCGCACCGGCGCGCGTTGTGACCGCCGCTCTGGTCGAGCTTGAGCTGGCCGGACGCTGCGAGGTCGATCCGGGCGGTATGGTGCGGCTAGCCTGCTGACCGCATCTTCGCGGTGCTGCTATCGCTGTTGGCACTCTCCGTGAGCACCGCTTCGAGCGCGTCGTCTATTGCAGCCTTGGACTGCGCAAGATCGGCGGCCTCCGCGAGGGCCGACAAGGACCGCAACAGGTCAACCAGATAATCGGCAACGAGGCTGGACGAAGTGCCGGGCGGCAAGTCCATCGGATCATTCTTCATGGGAGGGGGCCCGTGTGATCTGCTTGCTGAACAGTCTGCCGCAAAATTCTTAAAGTGCAATTTATAATTAATACCCGTTATGCGTGTGTCGCAAAAGCGTGGCACGCGGCCATGTTGACTTGAACGGGAAGCACCCCCACTTTCGCGCGCCGGGCGGCCTGCCCCTCCTTCACGATCAAAGGGCGTATCGCATTTCATGACAGTCGTCGTCGTTGAGTCGCCTGCCAAGGCCAAGACCATCAACAAATATCTCGGCAAGGATTTCATCGTCCTGGCCAGTTTCGGCCATGTGCGCGACCTGCCCGCCAAGGACGGTTCAGTTCGGCCGGACGAAGACTTCGCGATGGAGTGGGAGATTGATTCCCGGTCGGCCCCGAAGGTGAAGGCCATCGCCGATGCGCTCAAAGACCACGACACGCTGATACTGGCCACTGACCCGGATCGCGAGGGCGAGGCTATCTCCTGGCACTTGCTTGAGGCGCTGACCAAGCGCCGGGCGCTTAAAGACAAGACCGTCAGGCGCGTGGCGTTCAATGCCATTACCAAGAGCGCCGTGCAGGATGCGATGGCCAATCCGCGCGACGTGGATATGGAGTTGGTGGACGCCTATCTGGCGCGGCGCGCGCTGGACTATCTGGTCGGCTTCACGCTCTCGCCCGTGCTCTGGCGCAAGCTGCCCGGCGCCCGCTCTGCGGGGCGCGTGCAGTCGGTCGCGCTGCGGCTCATCACCGAGCGTGAAGGCGAGATCGAACGCTTCGAGCCGAAGGAATACTGGTCGGTCGAGGCCGATGTCCGCGCCGATGGCTCCGAGCCATTTCGTGCGCGCCTGTCCCAGTTTGACGGGCAGAAAATCACCCGCCTGACCATTGGCGACGAAACCCGCGCACGCGCCGCCGAAGCGGCTGTGAAATCTGCGGCCTTCACTATTGCTGCGGTCGAGGCCAAGCCCGCCAAGCGCAATCCGCCTGCCCCGTTCACCACCTCCACCCTGCAGCAGGAAGCGTCGCGCAAGCTGGGTTTTGATGCCGCGCGCACCATGCGCGTTGCCCAGCGCCTCTATGAGGGCATTGATATTGGCGGGGAAACGACCGGCCTGATCACTTATATGCGTACCGACGGTGTTTCGATGGATGGCAGCGCCGTCCATCAGGCCCGCAAGGCCATTGGCGAGCGCTACGGCGAAGAATACGTGCCCGACGTGCCGCGCGCCTACTCCTCCAAGGCCAAGAACGCCCAGGAAGCCCACGAGGCGATCCGCCCGACCAGCTTCCTGCGTCACCCCTCCTCGCTGCGTCTGGAGTCCGATCAGGCCCGGCTCTACGAGCTGATCTGGAAGCGCGCGGTCGCCAGCCAGATGGAAAGCGCGCGTCTGGAACGCACGACGATTGATCTGGAAGCCGATGGTGGCAAGCTTGCCTTGCGCGCCACTGGCACTGTGGTCACGTTTGACGGCTTCTTCGCGCTGTACCGCGAAGGGCTGGACGATGATGCCGACGAGGACGGCGAAGCACGCCTGCCTGCGGTAAAACAGGGCGCCAGCGCCAGGGCCACGCAGACCTTCACCGAGCAGCACTTCACCCAGCCGCCGCCGCGCTATACCGAGGCGACGCTGGTCAAAAAGATGGAAGAGCTCGGCATTGGCCGTCCATCCACTTACGCCTCGGTACTCTCGGTCCTGCGTGACCGGGACTATGTGCGCATGGAGGAGAAACGCTTCGTCCCTGAGGACAAGGGCCGGGTCGTCATCGCGTTTCTGGAGAACTTCTTCACCCGCTATGTCGAATACGACTTCACGGCCGACCTTGAGGACCAGCTCGACAAGGTCTCCGCCGGGCAGATGCCCTACAAGGAATTGCTGCGCCAGTTCTGGGAGCATTTCTCCGCCAATGTGGAAGGCATAGCCGATCTGCGTGTCGGTCAGGTGATCGATGCGATGAATATCGCGCTGGCGCCGCTGATCTTCCCGCCACGCGAAGACGGCAAGGACGCCAAGCTCTGCCCGTCCTGCAATGTAGGCACACTGTCACTGCGCCTTGGCAAGCACGGCGCATTTGTGGGTTGTTCCAATTATCCCGATTGCCGGTTCACCCGCCCGCTGGGCGGCGGTGATGGCCAGTCTGTTGTCGAGGGGGATGGTGAGATCGGCACGCACCCCGAACACGGGCAGACGATCTATCTGAAAGATGGCCGCTTCGGGCCCTATCTGGAAATGAAGCTGGAGGGCGAGGACAAGCCGCGCCGCTCCTCCCTGCCCAAGGGCTGGGACCCGGCCTCCATCACGCTGGACAAGGCGCTCATGCTGATCGATCTGCCCCGCCAGGTCGGCCCGCACCCTGATGATGGCGAGATGATCGAGGCGGGGCTTGGCCGCTACGGCCCCTTCGTCAAGCACGGCAAGACCTATGCGAACCTGCCCTCCATCGAGGAGGTGTTCGAGGTCGGCATCAACCGCGCGGTCACCCTGATCGAGGACAAGAAGGCCAATGGCGGGCGCGGGCGCGCGGCAGCCGAACCGCTCAAGGAACTGGGCGAGCACCCCGATGGCGGACCCATTCAGGTCATGGCCGGGCGCTATGGCCCTTACGTGAAATGGGCCAAAATCAACGCCACCCTGCCCAAGGACATCACGCCGGACAGCGTGACGCTGGAACAGGCGGTGGAACTGGTCAACGCGAAGGCCGGGTCGGCAAAAGGCAAGCGCAAGGCTCCGGCGAAGAAGGCCGCAGCGAAAAAGCCGGCGGCCAAAAAGCCTGCCACCAAGAAGAAAGCCGCGCCCAAGGCGAAAGCAGGAAGCAAGTGACCCAGTCCCACGATCCTTTCAAGGATGGCGGATTTACTAGAGAGGCCGTTCTCGAAGCGATCCGGCTGGGCGAAGGCCGTTTCACCAAGCGCGAGATTGCCCGCTCGCTCAGCCTTCGCGGCGATGCGAAAGTCGCACTGAAATCCGCACTCAAAATCCTTGAGAATGACGGCGAGATCACACGCACCGGCCAGAAATCCTATACGATACGTGGCGGCCTGCCCGCCGTGACGGTGGTGGAAGTGGTCGACCGGGATGTCGATGGCGAGATGATCTGCCGCGCGGTGAGCGTGGACGGCGACAGCCCGGTCATCCGGCTGGCCCCTGGTCAGGGCAAGGGCGGCAAGCGCGAGAGCGCGCTGGGCATTGGCGACAAATTCCTCGCGCGCCTGGAAAAGGACGGCGACGAGTACTATGCCAGCGTCATGCGCACGCTGGGCAAGTCCGCCCACCGCATTTTGTGCGTCTATCGCGATAGCGGGCGCGGCGGCGCACGCCTTGTCCCCGTCGACCGGCGCACCAAGCACGAGCTGATACCGGCCAAGGGCGAAGGCACCGGCGCAAAAGACGGCGATCTGGTGATGGTGCGGCTGGCGTCAGAGCGCGCCCACGGCCCGAAAACCGGCGCCATTGAAGAAGTGCTGGGCAGCGCGGACAGCCCGCGTGCGGGTTCGGTCATCGCGCTTGCCGAGCATGGCATCCCCCAAGGCTTTGGCGACGCTGAAGAAAGCGAAGTGCGCAAGATCAAGCCCGTCACCGCCGGAACCCGCGAAGATCTGACCGGCATCCCGCTCATCACTATCGATCCGGCTGACGCGAGGGACCATGACGATGCCGTCTGGGCGGCGCCTGATGACGATCCGGCCAACAAGGGTGGCTGGGTGGTCATTGTCGCCATCGCGGATGTCGCCGCCTATGTGCAAGGCGGCTCTGCGCTCGACAAGGGGGCGAGAAAGCGCGGCGTGTCTGTCTATCTGCCCGACCGCGTAGTGCCGATGTTGCCCGAGCGTCTGTCCAATGATCTGTGTTCGCTGCGTGAGGGCGAGAACCGCCCGTGCCTCGCCGTGCGCATGGTGTTCGACAAGAATGGTAACAAGCGAGCGCATCGCTTCCTGCGCGGCTGGATGCGCTCAGCGGCCGGCCTGTCCTATGAAGATGCGCAGGCCGCCATTGATGGCAACGGCAAGGGCAAGGCAGAAACGCTAAAAAAGGACGTGCTGGAGCCGCTCTGGGGCGCTTACGCAGCATTGAAAAAAGCGCGTGACGTCCGCGAGCCGCTGGATATCGACGCGCCAGAACGCAAAGTGCGCGTCGGCGAGGACGGATCGGTGATCGCCATTGAGAGGCGCGAGCGCTTTGATGCGCACAAGCTGATCGAGGAAATGATGATCCAGGCCAATGTCGCCGCGGGCGAGGCATTGGAGGCAGCAAAAACGCCCCTCATCTATCGTGTTCACGACGAGCCAGGCACCGAGAAGATCGAGGCGCTGTCAGATTTCCTGCCGACCGTGGGTTTAAGCTGGGCGCGCGGCGAACGCCTGACGACCAAGCGGTTCAATCAGGTGCTGGCACAGGCTAGGGGCGGGCCGCACTACGAGACGGTCAATGAGGTGGTGCTGCGCAGTCAGTCGCAAGCGATCTACGATACGCGCAATCTGGGCCATTTCGGTCTCAATCTGGAAAAATACGCCCATTTCACCTCGCCCATCCGGCGTTATGCGGACCTGACCGTCCACCGCGCCCTGATCCACGCCTTCAAGCTGGGCCGCGACGGCACGACGGACGAAGAGCGCGCGTCGCTACAGGTGATCGCCGAGGAAACGACCTCGAACGAACGCCGGGCCATGGCCGCCGAACGCGACGCAACCGACCGCTTCATCGCCGCATTTCTGGCCGATCGCGTGGGCGCGGAGTTTGAAGGGCGCATTACGGGCGTCACACGCTTTGGCGCGTTTATCCGCCTCACCGAGACCGGGGCAGACGCGCTCTGCCCGATCTCGCGGCTGGGCCGGGAGTATTTCCATCATGATCCATCCGCGCACGCACTGATCGGCGAGAATACCGGGGCAACCTACCGGCTGGGCATGAACGTCAATGTGCGTTTGGCCGAAGCCACACCCGTGACGGGCGGCTTGCTGGTGGACATACTGACCAAGCCGGAACCGGGCAAAAAGCCGATGGGCCGCCGCAAGGGCGGACGTCCTCCGGCGGGCCGGGACAGAGGCAATAAATCCAGACGGCGATAGAGAACCAGACCCTGTGACAACAGCCCACCCTTTCGATCCGACGCGCCACTCGGAAGGCAAGGAAGCGCCCGGCGTGAAGCCGCACCCCTCGGTGCGCAAGCCTGCGCTGGCAGCCTCCCTCATCCTCACGCGTGAACGCGCCAACGGCACGACCGAAATCCTGCTGGGACGGCGCTCGGGCGCACACGTGTTCATGCCGCGCAAATACGTGTTTCCCGGTGGACGGGTGGACCGGGCCGATGGCTACGCGCCGCTGGCCAGCGAACCGGCAGAGCCGGTACGCGAAGTTCTCACCCGCTGCATGAGCGAACGCCGGGCACGCGCCGCCGCTGCTGCCGCGATCCGCGAAACAGCCGAGGAAACCGGCCTGCTGATCGGCGAAAGCGCCCCGATTGCACGGCCGCGCCCGCAATGGCAGCCCTTTGCCCAAGCCGGGCTGTCACCGGCCGCCGCGCCGCTGGAACTGGTTGCGCGCGCCATCACGCCGCCCGGCCGTCCGCGCCGTTTTGACGCCTGGTTCTTCCGCACGCGCGAAGAGAGCGTGGCCTGCCGCGCCGACGGCTTCATGGCCGCAGAGCTGGAAGATTTGCGCTGGGTATCACTTGAGGATACCGCCTCGCTGGACCTGCCGATCATCACCCGCTTCGTCCTTTCTGAACTGGCCGGACACATGAAGGGGCCCGCCCCTGTGCGCTGCGCACGCGTGACGCCCAAAGGCCCGCGCGTAGACGAGATATGAGCGCCGCATCACAGACCCGGCGGGCACGCCCGGCGGCTGGTATTTTCGTGGTCGATCACGCCAGCGGCCGGTTCGCCCTGCCCGCTCTGCCGGGCAGCGTGCCGCTTGCCTATTGCCCGGTCAGCGCCCGTACGGCCGTCGATTTCGGACCTGGTCCAGACCTGCCGCCGCGCCTGCTAGGCGTGCGGAGCCTATCTTCCAGAGCTTTTAGCGATGCCGCGCTGAATGCAGCGCACGCGCAGCTGGGCCTGGTGTTTGCCTCACCCGCATCCGGGGTCGCCTCGATGACACCGCAGACCGGCCTGTGGGGACGCGCTGCGCGGCATGGGCTGGCACCGGACCGGGGCGGTCTTGTGTATCTGGGTCGCAGCGTGTTCGAGACCGGCCAGGAGCGGTGGCATATGCGCCTGTTTGCGATATCCCATGCGCGGGCGGTGCAGGCGCTTTTTCCCGTGACACCCGGCGGACGGGCGGTCTGGATAAGCCAAACAGACATGGCCGCACGTCTGGCGCAGGCCGAACTGACGCCATTTGTCTCACTGGCGAGCGCGGCAAGCGCAGGGATGAATTTCACGCCACTGCATGTGCGAAAACAGGCGGGACGGCTGCGCGCGACGCCGCTATAGACGGCTCCATGGTCATGAATTTCCTCATCAGCGAGTCTCATGCGCGCGCACGCTCGCTCTTCGTTACCATCATGTGCGGTGGACTGGCCGGATGCGGATTCGGCCTGCTGATGCCTCTCATCTCCCTGAATCTCGAGGACATGACGGGGTCGGGCGCAGTGGCGGGTGCCAATGCCGCCGCAGCGGCACTGGCGATGATTTTGTCGACACCGTTCATTCCCGGACTGTTCGCGCGCATCACGCCGCGCATCCTGCTGTCAGGCAGTCTCGCGCTGATTGCCGCAGGCATTCTGATCTTCCCGGCCGTGCGCGATGTCGGGGTCTGGTTTGCCGCCCGCTTCGTCGTCGGCATTGCTGTCACGATTGTGTTTATCGCCAGCGAAACCTGGATCAATCAGCTCGCCAAGCCGGAACGCCGCGCCTCGCTGCTGGCCGTCTACGCCACTGTGCTGTCTGCCGGTTTCGGATCGGGCGGGCTCTTGCTGGCTGTGCTGGGGTCTGAAGGGTGGGCACCCTGGATCGCCGCGGCGGCGATATATGCCGCCGGCGTGATGCCCGTCCTTTTCCTGCGCGGGCCAGGCCTGGTGCCGCCCAGCAAGGATGAGGGCAGCCCGCTGGCGATACTGACCACCGCCCGGCTCGCGCCGGCGGCCATACTTGCCGGTTTCCTGTTCGGTGCGCTGGAAAACAGCTTCTTTGCCCTGATGCCCGTCTATGGCGAGCGCATCGGGATGACAACCGTCCTCATCGGATTGTTAATGACGGCCGGTGCGCTCGGTGCCTTGTGCCTGCAAATCCCCATCGGCAATTTTGCCGACCGGGCGGGAAGGATGCGCGCGCTGGCGCTGATAACGGTTGCTGCCGTGATCGTGCCGCTGGCCATCATAGCCTCCAGCGGGATCGGCTTTGCCCTCTTCCCGCTCATCTTCCTCTATATCGGCCTCGCCAGCGCCTACTACACGGTGGGGCTGTCGGTGATCGGCGAACGCGTCAGCGCAGGCCGGCTTGCGGCGGCCAATGCCGCCTTCATCTTCGCCTATGGCTCAGGCTCGCTCATTGGACCGCCGCTGGGCGGGCTGGCAATGGACTGGCTGGACCCGCATGGTTTCCTGCTGGCGCTTAGCCTGATCGCGGCGATCTACCTGCCGATGGCGCTCAAGAGCTGGCGGCGCCAAGCGCATCAGCGCCATTGACACCCATGTGAACATGCGTATTTTCGCGCGCTCGCGAAGCATCAGGTCAAGCCTGTTGCGGCAATCCAGTTTCAGGTGAGTAACATGGCCAAGCCGACAACCATCAAGATCCGCCTCAATTCGACGGCTGGCACGGGTTACTTCTACGTGACCAAGAAAAACGCCCGCACCATGACGGAGAAACTCGTGCTGAAAAAGTACGACCCGGTGGCGCGCAAGCACGTCGAGTTCAAAGAAGGCAAGATCAAGTAGATCTGCCGGCTTTCAGGTATTTATCGATTTGAGAAAGGCCGCGTGTTGCTCACGCGGCCTTTTTCTGTGCCACGATGACCTGATTGCGCCCTGATGCCTTGGCCTGGTAGAGCGCCGCATCTGCTCGCGCAACAAGGCTTTCTGGCGTATCACCATGCCGGATCTCGGCGACGCCCGCACTGGTTGTTGCATCCACGGTGATGCCGGCACTGGCCACTTCAAACGGGGCGCGGGCGATCGCCGCGCGCACGCGCTCGGCGGCTTCCATCGCCTCGCGCTCGCTGGCACCTGCCAGCACGACCATGAATTCCTCGCCGCCATGACGCCCGGCAATATCAAGGGCGCGCAGCTGGCCATTCATCCGTTCGGTAAAGGCGCGCAGCACCTCGTCACCCGCCTGATGGCCCCACGTGTCGTTGATGCGTTTGAAATGGTCGATATCAAACAGGATGATCGAGACTGATTCGGCGCTCGCCTCCCAGGCATCGACGGCCTGACGCAGGCGCGAACCCAGATAACGCCGGTTGTATAGCCCAGTCAGCGGATCAATGACCGCCATCTCCAGGCTCTCTTCCAGCCGCTCGCGCAGCTGTTCGGCATAGCGCTTGCGCTTGAGCTGAGTGTTGAGCCGTGCGGCCAGCTCACCGGGATCAACCGGGCGCATGACAACGTCACTGACGCCCAGATCAAGTGCGCGGACCATGTCCTGCGGCGTATCAGGATCGACCACGCAGATGATCGGCGTATGGCGCGTCACGGCATCAGACCGGATACGCGCGCAGACGCGCAAGGCATCGAATTTGGCCGTCGCCAGATCAATCAGAACCAGCTCCGCCCCGGCTCGGGCGGCCTTCACAACGCCGGCCGGATCACTGATCGGGCGCGCAGCAAAGCCTTTGGGCAATTTGGCCGAGAGACGTTCGGCGGCGACATCATCACCTGCCGCGACAATCACAATGGCGGGGCCGTCAATATCACCGTCCGCGACGCCGGGATCGGCCAGCGCGCCCTCGTGGCGAAGGCGCAATTCGTCGAGCACTTCCTTCAGTCGCAGAAGCGAGCGCACGCGCGCGAACAGCGCGACATCATTGACCGGCTTGGTGAGAAACTCGTCCGCGCCCGCCTCAAGGCCTTTTACCCGGTCTTCGCGCTCGTCCAGCGCGGTGACCATCACGACAGGAATGTGGCGTGTCGCCGGATCGGCCTTGAGCTGGCGGCAAGTTTCGAACCCGTCCATGCCGGGCATCATGATGTCCAGAAGGATGAGATCGGGAGCAGTGTCGCGCGCCCTGTCCAGGCATTCAGCGCCGGAGGACGCCAGCACGACATCAAAATACTCTGCTGACAGGCGCGCTTCGAGCAAGCGTCTGTTGGTCTCGATATCATCGACGACGAGAATGCGCGCACTCATCGGTTTTCGCGCCTCCCTAGCCGATAAATTTCCGGATGGTCTCGATGAAGCTGGTCACGGTGATCGGCTTGGACAGATAGCCTTCGCATCCACCCTCGCGAATACGCTCCTCATCGCCCTTCATCGCAAAGGCCGTGACCGCGACGACGGGGATGGACGCAAGGTCCTCATCGCTTTTAAGCCATTTGGTTACATCCAGACCGGAGACTTCCGGCAGCTGAATATCCATCAGGATGAGATCGGGGCGATGCTCGCGCGCGATATCAATGGCTTTCAGGCCCTCTCGAGTCTGGAGGGTCTCGTAGCCGTGTGCCTCGAGCAGATCATGAAAAAGCTTCATGTTCAGCTCGTTATCTTCGACGATAAGAACTTTTTTGGACATGACCTGCAGCATGGCGACCGCGCGCTTCCCCCGTTTGCCCCGCCTTTGGCGTGGACCGTTTCCATCCACAAACGAGTAAACCCTATTTTCCTTAATCAACGATGAGTCGTGCGCTAGGAACCCGGTAAGGAACAAGATAAGAACGTCTCCACGCCATCACCAGCAGGGAAATGTGCATGATCCGCATCGGCGTTGATCTGGGCGGCACGAAGACAGAAACAGCTGCGCTGGCAGCTGACGGAGCGATTATCGCCCGCCATCGCATCCCGTCTGCCGCCAGCTATCGCGCCATCATCGAATCGATTCGCGATGGCGTAGCCCGGGTCCGGCAGGAGGCAGGGGGCGGCGCGTTCCCGGTTGGCGTCGGCCATCCCGGCTCCATCAATCCGGGCACGGGACTTGTGCGCAACTCCAATTCCTCCGTTCTGAACACCATGCCTCTGGGCCGCGATCTGGAAGACGCGCTCGGTCAGCCGGTTCGCTGCGCCAATGATGCCAACTGCTTTGCCTTGTCCGAAGCGGTCGACGGGGCCGGTGCGGGCGCATACTGCGTGTTCGGCGTGATTGCCGGTACGGGCGTCGGGGGCGGCATTGTCATCGGCGGCAGGCTGCATGAGGGGGCCGGACTGATCGCAGGCGAGTGGGGCCATACAGCCCTGCCCCGTCCGTCCGGAGAAGAAGTCCCCGGTCCGCAATGCGGGTGCGGGCGTTACGGATGCGTCGAAAGCTGGTGCTCCGGCCCGGCGCTGGCGCGCGATCATGAGCAGATGACGGGCGAGAGCCTCGCCGCAGACCGGATTGCCGCAAACGCCGCCGCGGGTGATGCCAAAGCTATCGCCACGCTTGGGCGTCACGCTGACCGGATGGCCCGGGCGCTCTCGACAATCGTCAATGTGCTGGACCCCGACGTGATCGTCCTGGGTGGAGGATTGTCCAACCTGCCCGGCCTCGCAGGCAAACTCAAAGAGCGTCTGGCTCCGCACGTTTTTTCTGACCAGGTGCGCACGCGCGTCGTGGTGAACCGGCACGGCGATTCATCGGGTGTGCGCGGGGCGGCCTGGCTGTGGCCGCTGGACCGATGACCGGGCGGTGCCGCTCCTGCCTGGCGCCAGCCACCCCGCCGCGCTGTGCCGCGTGCGGATCGCGCAAGGTGCTTGTCCATGACGAGCTGGAAACGCTGTCGATAGCGCATATCGATTGCGACGCCTTCTACGCCGCGATAGAAAAGCGGGATGATCCGTCGCTGGCCAACCGCCCGGTAATTATTGGCGGCGGCAAGCGCGGCGTGGTCGCCACCGCTTGTTATGTCGCGCGCCTGAACGGCGTGCGCTCGGCCATGCCGATGTTCAAGGCGCTCAAAGCCTGCCCGGATGCGGTCGTCATCCGCCCGCGCATGAGCGTCTACGCCGCTGAGGGCAAACGCATCCGCGAGATGATGGAAGACGTGACGCCCGCGGTGGAGCCGCTCTCCATCGACGAGGCCTTCCTGGACCTCACCGGCACGACGCGCCTGCACGGCACGCCGCCTGCCGTCACGCTGATGCAGCTGGCCGCGCGCATAAAGGCGGAGGTCGGCGTCACCGTCTCGGTCGGGCTCAGCTACAACAAGTTTCTCGCCAAGACCGCCAGCGAGCTGGATAAGCCTGACGGGTTTGCCGTGATCGGGCAGGCCGAAGCGGCAGACTTCCTGCGCCCTCGCCCGGTTCAAAGCGTGTTCGGCGTCGGTCCAGCCTTTGCGGCCGCGCTGAACCGGGACGGGCTGAAGACGCTGGGCGATGTCATCGCACGCGGCGAGACCGCGCTGGTGCGCCGTCATGGGCCGTCCGGCGCACGCTTGTGGCGGCTGGCGCAAGGCATCGACAACCGGCGCGTGGCCCGCGACGGTGAACGCAAGAGCGTGTCCGCCGAAACCACCTTTTTTGATGATGTCGCGGGCCATGACGAGCTGGAGAAGCGCCTTTGGCCGCTCTGCGTGAAAGTGGCCGACCGCATGAAGGCGCAAGGGATTGCAGGACGCGTGGTCACACTCAAGCTGAAAACCTCGAACTTCAGATCCCTCACGCGCCGGCGCACGCTGAACCAGCCCGGCCAGCTGGCCGACACACTATTCCGCACCGGGCGCGAGCTTCTTCACGGCGAGGCGCCAGGTCCGCGCTACCGCCTTATCGGAATCGGTTTCAGTGATCTGGAACCGGCGCTGGGCGATACGCGCGATCTGCTGGACCCTGATGGCCCAAAACGCGCGGCTGCCGAGCGCGCGATGGACAAGGCCCGCGCCCGCTTTGGCCCGTCGGCGGTCATCAAGGGCCGCTCTCTCAAAGAGCATTAGCATTAGTTCACTTGGCCACTCTTCATCGAGATGCTTGGCTGGCCGCCACACGAGGATACCGCACCATGATCCATCGCTGTCCGTGGCCCGGCGAAGACCCGCTCTATATCGCCTATCACGACACCGAATGGGGCGTGCCCGAGCGCGACAGCGAAGCCTTGTTTGCCAAGCTTATCCTTGACGGATTCCAGGCGGGCCTCAGCTGGATCACCATTCTGAGAAAGCGCGAAAACTTTCTGGAGGCCTTTGACGGCTTCAAGCCCGAAACGCTCGCCCGCTATAGCGAGGCGGACATTGAACGCCTGCTTGGCAATGCCGGCATTATCCGCTCGCGCGCCAAGATCGAAGCGGCTATCGGCAATGCAAAGGCCTGGCTGGCCATGCGCGAAGGCGGGCAGGATTTCAGCGATTTTCTCTGGGATTTCGTCGATGGAGAGCCGGTGCAGAACCGCTTTGCCAGTATGAAGGACGTGCCGGCAGAAACCCAAGCCAGCCAGGCCATGAGCAAGGCCTTGAAGAAAGAGGGCTTCAAGTTCTGCGGCCCCGTTATCGTCTACGCCTTCATGCAGGCTACCGGCATGGTCAACGACCATCTGGTCACCTGCTTTCGTCACGATGAAGTCAAAGCCCTGTCGAGGTCATCATGAAGCGTGTGTTGAAACTTGCCGCCCTCGGTGCCTGTTGCCTGGCGCTGTGTGCCTGCGCCAACCGCCCGCCTGCGCACGCACTCGACCGCACGTGCGAGATGGGAGGACGCCACGGAGCGACCGGCGTGCTGGAATATCAATGTGTTGACGGTGACGGCGTGATCCGGGAACGCCCGCAACCGATACACCGCGTCATCAGCGGCGGACGTAACGGTTAGGATCAGCCCGGCCGCGTCAAAGACTATTCCTTGTTGTGTGAAAGCCACATGCACGCACGGCCATAATCGGCTATGGCCAAAGTCCACCCGCTTCACAACAGTCGACATCCGGCTGGCGTGAAGGCTAGGGTTGGACATAAACAGCGATCAGGAATCGTTCGGGGAAACCGATGAGTGAAGCCGTCATTCGCGCCACGGGCTTGTGGACGCCGCCTCATTCCATATCCAATGAAGAGCTGGTCACGGCGTACAACGCCTACGCGGAACGCTATAATGCCCAGCATGCGGCGGAGATAGAACGCGGCGAGGTGGAAGCCTTGATCCCCTCCTCGGCAGAGTTCATCGAGAAGGCTTCAGGGATCAAGTCGCGCTTTGTCGTCGAGAAGGACGGCATACTGGATACCTCGCGCATGGTGCCCCACATCCCGGCGCGTCCCAATGACGAGATTGCCATTCTGGCCGAGATCGGAACGCTGGCAGCCCGTGATGCGCTGGAGCGGGCGGGCAAGACGCCAAACGATGTCGACGGCATCATAGTGGCCGCCTCCAACATGCAGCGCGCCTACCCGGCTGTGGCCATCGAGGTGCAGCAGGCGCTCGGCATGGATCACGGCTTCGGCTTCGACATGAATGTCGCCTGCTCGTCAGCCACATTCGGCATGCAGGCGGCAGCCGACATGATTGCGGCAGGAAATGCGCGCGCCATTCTGGTGGTCAGTCCCGAGATCACATCCGGTCACCTCAACTGGCGTGACCGCGACAGCCACTTCATCTTCGGCGATGTGGCCACAGCGATCCTGCTGGAACGTGCCGATCTGGGCGAAGGCGGCTGGCGCATTATCGGCTCGCGGCTGCGAACGCAATTCTCCAACAATATCCGCAATAATTTCGGCTTCCTGAACCGCACCGAGCGCGCCTCGGGCGACAACTCGCCGCTGCAGAACGGCTCACCGAAGGACGACAAGCTTTTCGTCCAGGAGGGCCGCAAGGTCTTCAAGGAAGTGGTGCCGATGGTCTCTGACATGATCGCCGGGCACATGGTTGATCTCGGCCTTCAACCCGATGACATGAAGCGGATCTGGCTCCATCAGGCCAATATCAGCATGAACCTGATGATCGCGAAGAAAGTGTTCGGACGCGAGGCGGGCGGCGAAGATGCGCCGACCATCCTGGATGAATACGCCAACACGTCGTCAGCGGGCTCCATTATCGCCTTTCACAAGCATTCGGACGATCTGCGCAGCGGCGACAAGGGCGTGATCTGTTCGTTTGGTGCAGGCTATTCGGCAGGCACGGTATTCGTGGAGAAGCTGTAGCATGAGCGAGCCGGGCGAGATCGATCTCGCCGCACGGATTCTGGCCAAGACCAACGAGTACCTCGATTTTCCCAGTGTCGTTGGCCACGAGACACCGTTTCTCGATCATCTTGCGCGCGACTTTTCGGGCCTGGGGCTTGCCCCGGAGCGTCATGCAAACCTGTGCGTTGTGGACACCGGCAAACCCGGCCCGGTATTCATCGCGCATGTCGACCGTCACGGGGCGGTTATCGCGCCGGACGGCGCCGCTGTTTACGCAGCCCACGCGGTGAAAAACGAGAAATACGGCGAACACGCTGTTGCTTCTGAAATTCTGGCTGGCCGTGTCAACGAGCGCTATGCGGGCGAAGAGGTTTTCGCCTATGACCGCAAGACCGGCGGACGGCTCGCCTATGGCGATGTCACCGGCGCACGGCTAGACACCGACGGCCGCATCATTCTCGATATCAGCGGATTACCCAAACTGCCCGCCGGAACGCCGGTCAGTTTCGCGCGCGCTCTGGACCGCAGCGCGGGCGGACAGGTCTCCGGCCAGCTGGACAATCCTGTATCCGTCGCTGTGCTGCGTATCGCGACGGAAATCGGCTTGTGCGGGCGAATCGTCTTTACCGCGGAGGAAGAAATCGGCCGCTCTGCCGGCCATTTCCTGCAATGGGCGGGACCGGCGCTCTCGGGACGCAAGGACTTGATCGCGCTGGACACCAGCCCGTTTGAAGATTCCGCGGCCATGCTGGCCGGTGCGATCATCCTGCGCCGCCGCGATGCGGGTGCCAGCTTTCACGAGGCGATGGTGGAGCGGATCGAGCGCGCGGCGGGGCGCGCTGGCGCGCCCATCATCTTCAAGGATGCCTTTATCGAAGCCGAAAACGCAGCGCGCGCCCGGCGCGGCCAGCCACTCAAGGGCATCGGCATCACCGAGCTGGGCAAGATCACCGCCCAGTCGAAGGGCGCGTTTACCGGCGCCAGCCTGCAAGTGCCGACCGTGAACTACCACTCCAATCAGGAAAGCACCTCGCCGCGCGCGCTCGTGGCCATGCTGAAAACCGCGCTCGCCGTTTGCGATATCTGAAAAAGAAGCCCCGCCAGTCAGGCTGGCGGGGCTTTTCAGTCAGGGAGGACTGGTGAACCGGATCGTCAGGCGCTCTCGCCATGCAGCGCGATATCGACCCCGGTAACTTCGTCTTCCTCGTCGATGCGCAGCTTCACCACGCGCCCGATCAGGAAGAGAATGACAAATGTCGCGATGGCGCACCATGCAGCGGCGGCAAGCGCGCCCCAGGTCTGCGTCCAGACCAGCATCCAGTTGCCTTCGATCGCACCGGGCGTGCCGCCAATGGCCTCCGCGGCGAATACACCCGTCAGCACGGCGCCCGCAAAACCGGCAATGCCGTGAAGGCCGAACGCGTCCAGGCTGTCATCATATTTGAATGCGCTTTTGAGAGCCGTGACCGCGAAGTAGGCCGCGACCGCGCCTGCCGCACCCAGCGCAAAGGCCGCCTGCGGGCCAACAAATCCGGCCGCCGGCGTGATGGCCACCAGACCGGCAATAGCGCCTGACGCCGCGCCGAGTACAGTGGGTTTGCCGCGCAGCACCCATTCCAGCGCACACCAGACCAGCGCCGCCATGGCCGCCGCAATCTGTGTCACAAGTGCCGCGTGAGCGGCGATTTCATTGGCTGCGAGCGCCGAACCGCCGTTAAAGCCGAACCAGCCGACCCACAGCATGCCTGCGCCGATGACCGTAAGCACCAGATTGTGCGGAGGATGCCCCTCTTTGGGCCAGCCCCGGCGCGGCCCCAGAACCAGTGCGAGCACCAGCCCGGCCACGCCTGAATTGATGTGCACGACCGCACCGCCAGCGAAATCGATGACACCGGCTGTAGACAGAAAACCGCCACCCCAGACCCAGTGAGCAATCGGCGCATAGACCACGAGCAACCAGACCGGGACAAAAATGACCCACGCCTTGAAGCTCATTCTCTCCGCCGCTGCGCCGGAAATGATCGCGACGGTGATAATGGCAAAGGTCAGCTGGAAGAGCAGGAAGAGCGGCTCTGGCAACCCGGCCGTATCATTGCCCGGTGCCAGTCCGGCCAGGAAAAGCCGGTCGAGCCCCCCTATGAACGCGCCCTCGCCGGTCAGTGCCAGAGAATAGCCAACCAGGGACCATGTCACCGTCACCAGCACCGCAGCAGCCAGCGAGTGCATGAGTGTCGACAGCACGCTGGTGCGCCGCACCATACCGCCATAGAATAGAGCGAGGCCCGGCACGGTCATCATCAGGACCAGTGCAGAAGCGGTCAAAATCCAGGCCGTATCGCCTGCAGAGAAAGCAGCGTCTTCCATGTGCGGATTACCCCTTGGCCGAAATCAGGGGCAAACCTGCGGGCAGCAGCCGTATATTGTAAGCGCACCCTCGCCTGCCGCACCGCAGCAGGCCGTGGCGTGCTGGCATTTGAAGCGCGCCTGCACGCCTTTGGTGCACGTTGGCACAATCGGCCTGTCAGGGTGATTGTGGCAGCACCCGCGCTTACTTTTTCACGGTTCTGGGAACTTCAGCCCTTTGCCAGAAGGCCAGTGCATTGCCATCCGGGTCCAGAAAGTCGGCTGACCAGCCGCCGGGCGCTTCGCTGACGGGGGTGACGATGGTAACGCCCTGCTCGGCCAGCGCCGTGATCAGATCATCTATGCCACCGGCCTTCAGATCGAAGACGACAATCGGTGTGTTGCCGGGGCGCACATCATCGGACTGAAAGAAAATGAGCTGCGATCCTGCCGTCAGGTCTGCAATCAGCCAGAAGGGCTCTGCGCCCTCCTGCCGGGAGACATCAAGGCCCAGCGTGTCACGGTAAAAGCGCTCTGTGCGCTCGATATCGGCCACGTTGAAGACCACGGCAATTTCCTGAGGCTTTGGTATCATAGGTCAATCCTTCGCATATGCACCCGCGGCCATCGCGGGCGTGTGCCCCTCTGTTGCCGTGATGTCCCGGTTTGTGAGCACCGATGTGCGGAAAATCAGCAGGTTTCCATCCGGATCGTATGTGCCGATAGCCGCCTGCCGATGCTGGAGTGCCGCCTTTAGTCCGCGCCGCAAGACACCATGCGGCAGATGGGCCCGAAGCCACGCTGAACTGACCGGACCGGGTCCGCTGCTTTCTGCCGCCAGCTTCAAGGCCCGCAAGCGCTGTCTCAGCGCCGCATCAGAAATTCCCAGGGCCGAGCAGATTTCCCCGCGCGTATGCCCTGTCAAGGCCAGTGCCGCCACCGGACGCAAGGCCGGGCGCAGCGTGCGCACCCACGCAAACAGGGCCGCTTGTCCGCCTTGATCGTCATCGTCTGTTTGGGCAGGCACGCTGGAATAGCGGGCGTCTCGTGCCTTGCGGCGGATGGCGCCGCGCGCATTCATGCGTGCCTGATTGGCAATGACGCCCTTCACCCAGCGCCGGTTTAGCGGGTCATCCAGATCGGCCCGGCCCGCCTCCACTGCCGCCAGCAACGCGTCCTGAACGAGATCTTCGGCCTCGTGGACGAGGCGCGAGCGGCGGCGGGCAACCGCCAGCAATTCCGCGTGGGCTGACTGCATTCTAGTGGGCAACGAGCAGGGACGGCCCGTCCTTGGCACCCAGCAGCGTGCGGGTCACACCCCCAAAGATGAACTGGGCAAGGCGTGAGTGACCATAGGCGCCGGCAACCAGAAGGTCCGCGCCCGACGCCGCCTCGAGCAAGGCTTCACCCAGACCGCTCTTGCCCGAGACTGCTTGCGATCTGGCCTTGATGCCACGCGGGGCGAGCCAGTTGGCCAGCCGGTTGGGCGCGGCCGCCGCCCGGTCCGCATAATCGAGATTTCGCGGGCTGTGCAGGATGGTCACCTCGACCCCTTCGACAAAGAACGGGTCGGCTGCAAACGCCGCGCGTGATGCTTCACGCGATCCGTCCCAGGCGACACAGATTTTCCTGGGCGGTATCGCGCCGCCACGCGGGACAAAGAGCGGGCACGCCTCATCGACAAGGCAGGACGCTGTGAAGCCGGACAGCGGCCCCTTGCCGGCGGCGGCATCGGGGCAAGCGACCAGCAGGCGGACAAGGCGCGCCTGCTGGGCGGCCTCTGACGGGCTGTCGGTAATCCGCCGGAAAGAGGCGTTGACGCCCCGGTCGTCCAGCGTTTCGAGATGCCGCTTCATGCGGGCCTCGGCCTCAATGGCGGCCTTGGCCGATTCCTCGCGCACGGTTTCGATGGCGCTGGTGACGACGGACGCCCCTGCCGCGCCGGGACCGGTCCACAGCATGTAGCTGGCCGGGTCCGGCTCAACAAAGACCGCACGCAGATCGGCCTTGATGACCGGAGCCAGCGCCACGGCTGCGGCCAGAGGCGTGTCATCGGCCCCATCACCCTGCAGGGCAACGAGAATGCGTTCCGGGTTCATGGCGAGCCTCCGTGATGCGTCTCCTGATGCTTGAACTTACGCCAATTCGCTCTAGACCGGGAGGGGAGAAGCTGGCCCGCGACAGATTGTACTCATGCCCGCACGTCCAACACACCAACCGCCTTCGAGAGCCTGGCAGCGCATGCTGTCCGGGCGGCGGCTGGATTTGCTTGATCCATCCCCGTTCGACATCGAGATCGAGGACATTGCGCAAGGCCTTGCGCGCGTGTCGCGCTGGAACGGACAGACGCTTGGGGAACATGCCTTTTCTGTCGCCGAGCACAGCCTGATCGTGGAGCGCCTGTGCGGCGAGATGGAGCCATCCTGGCCCGCGAAATGGCGCATGGCCGCGCTCCTGCATGATGCGCCCGAATACGTGATCGGCGACATGATCTCGCCTTTCAAGAGCGCGCTGGGCTTTGACTATCAGGCCTTCGAGTCCAGGCTTGAGCAGGCCGTCCACACGCGGTTCGGTCTTCCCGCCCATCTGCCAAAATACGTCAAGACCACCATCAAGAAGGCTGACCGGCTGTGCGCCTTCTTCGAGGCGGTGCAACTGGCAGGCTTTTCGGTGGAGGAAGCGCGCGAATTCTTCGGCAAGCCCCCGCTCGGCCTGAGCGTGACCATACCCGTACGCTCCACGGGCGAGGTTCAGGCGGCTTATGTGGCGCGCTTCGGGGCGCTGCTGGCGGCGATGGACGCAGACAAGGCGGGCCGGTCATGAGCCCGTCCCGGCCGCCTTTGCCCGCATCAACCGGCCTGGTGGTCGGGCTCAATGCCGTCATCATCGCCGGCGAAGGCGGCGAGCCGCGCGTTCTGGTCACGCAAGGTCTGGCAACACCAGAAGCCGCCCTGCCCTTTGGTCCGTTTGATCCGCAAGCGCACCGGACCTTCGAGATTGGCTTGCGCGAATGGGTGCGTGAGCAGACGGGGTTTGAGCTTGGCTATGTCGAACAGCTATACACGTTTGGCGATCGCGGCCGCGAAGCGCCACTGGCAGCGCTGACCGGCACCGCTGGCGCGCGCGTGATCTCGCTGGGTTATCTGGGTCTGGCGCGAGAAGCCCGCGAGCTGTCCGGCCTTGGCGCACGCTGGGCAAGCTGGAACGAGTTCTTCCCCTGGGAAGACCATCGCCATGGCCGCCCGCCCCTCATCGATGAATTACTGGCCCCGGCGCTGCGCAGCTGGGCCGACGAAGCCGGAGCGCCGGGAAGCCGGGCCGCCCGGCTGGAACGTGTGCGCACCAACTTCGCGCTTGATGGCCTGATCTGGAACGAGGAACGCGCGCTCGACCGCTACGAGCTGCTTTACGAAGCCGGTCTGGTCGCAGAAGCCGCGCGTGATACCGGCGAACGCCCCCACGCCCCGGCGGGCACCGGCCAGATCATGGCATCCGACCATCGCCGCATCCTGGCTACCGCCATCTCGCGGCTGCGCGGCAAGGTGAAATACCGTCCGGTCGTGTTCGAACTGATGGGAGACGCATTCACACTGTCCGACCTTCAACGCATGGTGGAAGGCATTGCCGGTCTGACCCTGCACAAACAGAATTTCCGCCGCGCGCTCGACCGGGCCGGCTTCGTCGAAGGCACAGGCCGGTTTGAAGCCCGTACGGGCGGGCGGCCGGCAGAGCTGTACCGCTTCCGAAAAGAGGCCCTGCGCGCCGGCACCGCCCTAGGACTCGCCATTCCAAGGCTGAAGTAAGCCGCCTGAGCCCCCGCGCTTGACTTTACGAACGAACGTTCGCACATAGGCTCCATGAGCACTGGAAAGCCTACCCGGGTCCGTATCGTTGAAACCGCGCTGGACGAGATGTCCAGAGGCGGGCTGGCCACTTTGTCCATCGGGCATCTGGCCAAGACCTGCAGCATGTCCAAGAGTGGGCTTTTTGCCCATTTCGGCGGGCAGGAAGCCTTGCAGGTCTCCGTGATCGAAGCCGCAATCGAGCAGTTCCGCCAACAGGTTGTGGAGCCCGCCCGTCAGCAAAGCGGCACGCTGGCCCGGATCGAGGCCCTTGGCACTTTGTGGAGCGCGTGGCTCCTCAAAGACAGCTTGCGGCCCTGCCCCATACTTCAAGCGGCGTTTGAAGCCCCTGCCCTGACCCCCAAATCGGCTGAACTTGCCCGGCAGGCACGGCGCGGCTGGACGGACTGGGTCGAGCGTCTGGCAAAGCTCGCCATCCATGAGGGCGCATTCTCAGCCCGCACCGACGCCAAACGATTTGCCTTCCAGTTCGAGGCCATCGGCGTTGGCTGCCAGTCATGGGCTGTTATTCAGGGCCGCGACGATGCGATGCGCCTGACGCGCGAATCGTTCTCGGCGCTCATCGACAGCGCACGCGCCTGAGGCTGCCATGAAAACAGCGATTCTGATGGCCAATGCGCTGGCCGTGCTCGCGCCGCGCCGCTTTCGCGAAATCGTCGGCAAACGCTTTGTCCGCCCGCGTGTTCGCCAGCAGACCGATACAGGGCGCGACTTTCTGGCAACGCTCGACGCGGGCTGGATTGAAGGGCCTCTGGGCCGGCAGCGGGTCTACACAGGCGGCAAGGGTCCGGCGGTCTTCTTCCTGCATGGCTGGGAAGCCGATGCCGCCGACCTTTCCAGTCACGCCCAGAAGCTTATGGGCGAAGGCTATCGCGTCGTGCTGATCGATGGACCCGCGCATGGCGCGTCTGAAGGCAAGATGGCCAGCCTGGCCCTCTTTGCAGAGGGTCTTGGCGCGGCAGCCGCCACGCTGGGTCAACCCTTTGCCGTCATCGCCCACTCTATGGGCGCGGCATCCAGCGTGGTGGCGATGAGTGATGGCCTGCTGAACCCGAAAGCGTTCGTAGCGCTCGCCTCGCCGTGCTCTCTGGCAGGCAATATCAGCTTTCAGGCAGGTGCAATGGGCATGTCTCGGCGCGCGATCAAGCTGATGCAGGAGGGCGTTGAAGCGGTTTTGAAAACGCCAATTTCCCGGTTTGACATTGCCCGCGATGCGCCGGCCATGACGGCCAAGGCGCTGTTTGTCTACGGTGATAACGACGTAATCGTGCCGCTTAGCGCCGGTGAGGACGCGTCCGCGCACTGGCCGGGTGCCCGGTTCGTCGTCAAGCAAGGCCTTGGCCATCGCGGTGTGTTGCGTGACCCCGATGTGCTGGCCGAGGTGGCCAGCTTTCTGGATGACGCAAAGGGCTAAGCCCCGATGATACCCCCGTCCAGACGGCGGATCGCGATTGTGGCCGAGCGCGGAAAGGCATTACCGCCGTCCGGAAAATGGCTTGCGAAATTGCCGGCGGCAAAATCCGCTGCCGACGTGTTGGCGCCGGGATGCTGCACATTGACGAACAGGGTGCGCCGGTCGGGTGTAGTGACAACGCCGGTTATCTCGCAGCCGGCCGGTCCGGTCAGGAAGCGCCTGATCTCGCCGGTATCGGGATTGGCCACCAGCATCTGGTTATTGCCAAGGCTCTCATAAGGGCCCTGGTTTGTTGCGCTGTCGGAAATGTCGGTCTGGATCCACAGCCGCCGGTCTGCATCGATCCACAGCCCGTCCGGACAGGCGAACACACTGTTCTCGTCAAGCGCTTCGCCATTTGCATCCCGGCTGTCGCCTTGAGGCCCTGCCAGAACGAAGAAGTCCCAGTTGAAACGCTCCGATTCCTGATCGCCATCGGCCTCATTCCAGCGGATGATCGAGCCATAGCGGTTTTCCGCGCGCGGATTGGCGCTGCCCGTCTGGTCTTCGGTGCGCCGCGAATTGTTCGTCAGGGTGAAATAGACCGCGCGGGTGGCCGGATCGACCGTGCCCCATTCGGGCCGGTCCATCGGTGTCGCGCCAACAATATCGGCCGCCGTGCGCGTATTGATCAGCACATCACCCTGATCGGTGAAGCCATTACTCTCGTCAAGCCCGTTCTGGCCATAGACGAGCGGCAGCCACTCGCCGGTGCCGTCATCATTGAAGCGGGCCACGTAAAGCGTGCCGCTATCGAGAATATCGCCGCGCGTCAAGCCGGGCTGGTACAGCCCGTCGGAGACGAATTTGTAGATATATTCGAAAACTGAATCGTCGCCCGAATAGCAGACAACCGGCTTGCCAGCCTCGGCGGGCGCAAACACCACGCCCTCATGCGCAAAGCGGCCAAGCGTGGTGCGTTTGACCGGCGCCGCGTCCGGGTCAAACGGATCAATCTCGGTGATCCAGCCAAACGTATTGGGCTCATTGCGGTAATCGCCTGCAGGCGAATCTGCCTTCGTCGACGCATCAAAGCGGACAAAGCCGTCATTGCCGTTTTCGGCCAGATGCCAGTTGTGGCGGCTGACATCAGTGCGTACGCCCATACGGGCGTGTTCACGCGGCAGCGTATCGTCATGATTGACGAAATAGCCCGACCAGTTCTCCTCGGCGGCCATATAGGTGTTCCAGGGGGTAACACCGTGGGCGCAGTTGGACAGCGTGCCGCGCGTATGGGTGCCTTCCGGGCTGTAAAGCGTTGCCATCTTGGCATGGCCGCGCGCGGGCCCGGCGATTTCCATCCGGGTCAGCCCGGTAATGCGGCGGTTGCGCGGGTCCGGCACGATCTGCCAGTTGCCATTGCCATCATCGCGGATGCGGGCCACCGACACACCGTGCGCATTGAGTTCTTTGAGCACCTGACCGGAATCGCGCGGCCCCTCGTGACCGGGCGTGCCCCACGAGCTGATCTCGGTGCCCTGCGTGATTCCGTAATGCAGGTAGCGGCTCTCGATATACTCGTGGTTGACGACCAGCAGGCCATCGGTGGAGCTGCCCTGCCACGGATCTTCACCCTCAATCGGGAAGAAGTGCATGCCATCATTGTGCATACCGGCCTGATGGGCCTGATCCTCGCCGGTATTATCCGGCGCGAAGGCGGGAAAATCACCGCTGATCGCATCGCCCCAGCGATAGATCACCTTCGCTTCGTAGCCTTCTGGGACCACAACTGTATCAGCCGCTGACACCGGGACCGGATCAAAGCCCAGGGTTGGGCTGCTCGATGCGGCCTGTGCGCCCGGCAGCGAGCTGCACGCTGAAATGGGTCCGGCGAAAATACCCGTGACCGCGAGGCCCAGACCACCACGCAGGAAATTTCGCCGGTCAAGACGCGCATTGACCACCTCGCCAAAGGTCCGGTTTCCAGACTGGTTGGTTTCCGGCTCGAAATCGTGGTGAAGGCGGTCAGCGAGATTGGTCATGCAAGGCTCCAGGGCGATTCTGCTGTGGCTGCAGATAGGCCTAGCAGGCCAATATGACGAGGCGATGATATGCAGCGCGCAGCGATGGGGACGGTTTGCCGCACCTTTTGGTCTTCGGCCTTGCATCCGCGCGCATCACGCGCCAAGCCTTCGCAGATGAGCGATATAGCCACCTGCCCGATCATTTCATCACACGAAGCTGTGAACCTCGACCGTGCAGCCGCAATCCTCGATGCTGGAGGGCTGGTCGCGGTGCCAACGGAGACCGTCTACGGACTGGCCGCCGATGCCGCCAATCCAGAGGCGATTGCGGCGCTTTATGCGGCGAAGGGGCGCCCGCACTTCAACCCCCTGATTGCGCATGTGGAAAGTCTGGACCGGGCGCTGTCGCTGATCGAGCTGTCGCCTGCGGCCCGCGCACTGGCCGGGCAGGTCTGGCCGGGGCCGCTAACGCTGGTCGGGCGGCACCGCACCACGAGCCCGGTCTGTGATCTGGCCCGCGCCGGACTGGATACACTGGCGGTGCGCTGGCCGGACTCGGCCGCCATGACCGGACTTGTCGCGCGTCTGGATCGGCCGCTGGCTGCACCCAGCGCGAACATGTCAGGCAGTATCAGCCCGACAACGGCGCAGCATGTCGCCGACGGGCTCGGCGCGCGCATCAGCCTCATTCTCGATGGCGGGCCGTGCCGGATGGGGCTGGAGAGCACGATTATCGCCGATACGCTGGACGGGCTGGTCCTGCTTCGCGCCGGAACGCTTGAAGCGGAACGCATTGAAGCACTGACGGAAAAGACGCTGGCGCGCGCTGTGCTGGGCGGGGCCATCACGGCGCCGGGCATGCTCAAGAGTCATTACGCACCCGGCGCACCCTTGCGCCTCAACGTGACCGCTCCGGACGCCGGCGAAACCTACCTGGCATTTGGCCGCTGGCGCGGTGACGGGGCTGCCACGGTTCTGGACCTCTCCAAATCGGGCGATCTGGCAGAGGCTGCGGCGCGGCTTTTTTCTCACTTGCGCCAGGCCGACGCGCTGGGCAAACCCATAGCGGTGGCACCGATCCCTGCAGAGGGGATGGGCGAGGCCATCAATGACCGGCTAGCCCGCGCCGCCGCACCAAAAGACATTTGATGATCAGCAGTTACAAACACGCGTGTTGAAATGAAAAAGCCCTCACAGCCGCGCTACCCGCGTTCACAATGGATTCCTGACGGCGTTTACGTGGTCCGCTATCGCAGCCCGGTCGACCAGTCGGGCGGTGTCGTGACGCTGCGCAATGGCCGGGCGACCGGCGGCGACAGCAGCTATTACTATGACGGCTATCTCGAAGACGGTCCAAACGGCCCGCTCGCGCGCATGCTGTTTGTCCGGCACCGGCCAGGGTCGGTATCGGTGGTCGGCGATGTCGAACATTTCACCGTCATCTTTGACGGCCGTGTGGATGGCGAACTATTCCATCTGGAAGGCGTGTTGCCAGAGGCGCCCGGACTGAAGCTGACGGCGGTCATGAGCCGCCTGCCCGTCGAATTTGAGGACTGACCCCGTAACCATGAGCACTTTGCCGCCTGCCCTTGCATCGCTGACCGCTTCGCTGGATCCGGCATCCTGGTCCATTGACCCTGCGGAGCTGGAAAGTCATGCGCGCGACTGGCGCGGGCGCTATGCCGGTGGCACGCCGCTGGTGCTTAAACCGGCCACAACGCAGGAGGCAGCCCGCATGCTGGCCGCCTGCAATGCGGCGCGCATCGCCGTCATGCCCCAGGGCGGTATTACCGGACTGGTTGGCGCTTCCACGCCGTCCAATGAGGTCGTTATTTCGATGAAGCGGATGAGCGCGATCCGTCAAATCGATACGGCCAACGAGTCGATGACGGTGGAGGCTGGCGCGGTATTGCAGACCGTGCAGGACGCCGCGCGGGAGGCTGGAAAGCTCTTCCCCTTGAGCCTTGGCGCGCAAGGCTCGGCCATGATTGGCGGGCTCATCTCGACCAATGCTGGCGGGGTACAGGTGCTGCGCTATGGCATGATGCGCGATCTGGTGTTGGGGCTGGAGGCGGTGCTGCCCGATGGCCGGATTCTCAGCGGCCTGTCCGGGCTGCGAAAGGACAATACCGGCTATGACCTCAAACAGCTTTTCATCGGCGCTGAAGGCACGCTGGGCCTCGTTACTGCCGCGACACTGAAACTTTTCCCGCAACCGGCCTCCACCAGCGTGGCCATCGCCGCCATCAGTGATCCGCACGCCGCCGTAAGCCTGCTGGGGCATCTCAAGGACACAACAGGCGGCGCGGTCAGCGCGTTCGAACTGATCTCCGGCTTCGCGATGGAGCTGGTCTGCCAGCATGTACCCGGCGCGCGTTCACCGCTGGAGGGTTCGCCCGGCTGGCTGGTGCTGATAGAGCTGTCGAGCGCCGAAAAGGACCGCGCCGCCGTGCTTATGGAAACCGCGCTGGAAGGCGCATTCGACGGCGGCCTGATATCCGATGCCGCCATTGCCCAGTCCCAAGCGCAAGCCGCGCAATTCTGGGCGCTGCGCGAGAATGTGCCTGAAGGCGAGAAGGCGCACGGGAAGGCAGCAAAACACGACGTCTCCGTGCCCGTGTCACGCATGGCCGCCTTCATGGAAGAAGCCACGCAGCAGGCCGAAGCCCTGGTTGAGGGATCACGCGTGATCGCGTTTGGCCATGTCGGTGACGGTAATGTCCACTTCAATCTCGCGGCACGCGAGCCGGGCGCGGGCGAAGATTTCATCGCCAAGGCGGCACCGGCGACGCGCCTGATCTATGATCTTGTCGACAAGCATCATGGCTCGATTTCGGCCGAGCACGGAATCGGCATTCTCAAACAGGCCGAGCTGAAAGCGCGCAAGCCTGTCGAGGTGGCGGTGATGCGCGCAATCAAGGCCACACTCGATCCCCATAACATCATGAACCCGCGCATACTGACCGGGCTGGCGTGACACACCTGTAGGCGCCATTGGAAAAACCCGCCAAAGCGGCCTATTTCGATAGAGCCAATCACTAACCAACCCACGCGAGGCTGACCGCTTATGCTGATCCTTCTGTCCCCGGCCAAGCAGATCGATTTCGAACCGGCGCGCCCGGAGCTAAAGACCAGCCGCCCTGCGCTGCTGGCGCGCACGGCAGAACTGTCGAAGACCACGTCGAAACTGTCGCGCGCGAAACTGCGCCAGCTCATGGACATTTCCGATGATCTGGCCGCGCTGAACGTTGAACGTTTCAAGGCTTTTGACCCTGAGAGCACGCAAGGCAAGGCGGCCGCGCTCGCCTTTGCGGGCGAAGTCTACCGCGGGCTCGACGCGCCAAATCTGTCTAAAGACGATCTGGAATGGGCGCAGGACCATGTGCGCATCCTGTCAGGGCTCTACGGCGCACTTCGTCCGCTCGACGCCATCCAGCCCTACCGGCTGGAGATGGGAACGCGCCTGAAAACGCGCAAAGGCGCCAATCTCTATGATTTCTGGGGCGATGATATCGCTGCCGAACTCACGCGCACACTGGACGGCCACACCCACCCGGTTGTGGTCAATCTGGCCTCGAACGAGTACGCGAAGGCTGCCCGGCTGGCATCGCTCAAAACCCGCGTGATCACGGTGGACTTCAAGGAAGAAAAGAGCGGCCAGCTGCGCGCGTTGATGGTCTACGCCAAAAAGGCGCGCGGGATGATGGCCCGCTGGATTATCGAAAACCGGATTGAAGACCCGGAACAACTGGGCCGGTTTAACGTTGATGGCTACAAGCTGGACAAGGCCGGTTCAAAACCTGACCGCCTTCTGTTCACCCGCCCGCAACCGCCCCTTAAAAAGGGCTAGACGCTAACCAGCGCCCTTGACAAAGCCAGTGCAAACCGTCTTTTGCACTGCAGCAATTTCGTAAACGCGGCCCGCGTGGCCAAGGAGATATTCATGGGCGGTCTCAAGGCCGACTTAAGCGGACAGGTCGCGGTGATTACCGGCTCCACGTCCGGCATTGGCCTGGAGCTGGCACGCGGGCTGGCAGCGAACGGCGCCCATATCATGCTCAACGGTCTCGGCGATGCCGGCGAGATCGAACAGATCCGCGCTGCCATCGAAACCGATTTTGGCGTGAAGGCCGCCTTTCACGGCGCGAACATGCTCAAGCCTTCCGAAATCGAAGACCTGATTGGCGAAACCGTAAAGACGTTCGGACGGCTCGACATCCTCGTGAACAATGCCGGGATCCAGCACGTCGCCCCCGTTGAGGAGCTGGCGCCGGAGAAATGGGATGCCATTCTGGGCATCAACCTCACCTCCTGCTTCCACACGATCCGCCACGCGCTGCCCGTGATGAAAAAGGCCGGACGCGGGCGCATTGTGAACATCGCGTCTGCTCACGGCCTTGTCGCGTCGCCCTACAAGTCGGCCTATGTGGCGGCCAAGCATGGCGTTGTCGGCCTGACCAAGACCATCGCCCTCGAAGCGGCTGAGGCGGGCGTCACCTGTAACGCCATCTGCCCTGGCTATGTGCGCACCCCGCTGGTGGAGAGCCAAATCGCCGACACAGCAAAAGCACGCGGCATTTCAGAAGAAGAGGTCGTGCGCGATGTCATGCTGAGCGCGCAGCCAACGAAGAAATTCGTCGAATACGATCATCTCACCGGCCTGTTGCTCTATCTGGTGTCGGATGCAGGCGCATCGGCCAACGGAGCGGCCTTCCCGGTGGAGGGCGGCTGGGTGGCTGCCTGATGGCCCCGCGCGCCAAAGCGATTTCGCTGGCCCTGCAGGGCGGCGGCTCGCATGGCGCTTACACCTGGGGCATTCTGGACGCGTTGCTTGAAGATGGCCGGGCAACCCCCGGAGCCATCACCGCTACCAGCGCCGGCGCCATGAATGCGGTCGCGCTGACCCATGGCTGGCTGGACGGCGGGGCGGACGGCGCCCGCGCAAGCCTTGAAAGCTTCTGGCATGAGGTGTCCCGGCGCGGCGCGGCCTTCCGGCCCATGATGCCGGGCGGCGTTCTGCTGAAGCTGATGCCGTTCATCGACGCATTCTCACGTCTGACGAGCCCCTACGACCTCAACCCGTATAATCTTGATCCGCTGCGCGAAATTCTGGACGCGCAGATCGATTTCGAGCGTCTGCGCGCGCAAACAGATATCCCGCTCTTTGTAACGGCGACTTGTGTGACGACCGGCAAGGCGCACGTGTTCTCCGGACAGAATATCAGCACCAGCGCCGTACTGGCCTCTGCCTGCCTGCCCTTTATACGCCAGGCCGTCGAGATTGACGGCAAGCCATACTGGGATGGCGGATTTACCGGCAACCCGGCCCTGTGGCCGCTTTTCTATGCCCCGACACCGGACGATCTGCTGATCGTGCACATCAACCCGCTCAAACGGCCCGCCACGCCCAAATCGGCCGGCGACATCATGGACCGGGTCAACGAGATCACGTTCAACGCCTCGCTGATGGCGGAACTGCGCGCGGTGGCTTTCGTCAAACGCCTGATTGAGGACGATCTGCTGACGGCGGCAGGCAAAGCCGGACTGCGCGATATCCATATCCATGCCATCCGAGCGGACGAGGCGCTGAAAGACTACCCGGCCGCCAGCAAGTATGACACGAGCTGGCACTTCCTGACCGGCTTGCGCGACCGGGGCCGCCAGGCCGCCAAAGAATGGCTCGATACGTGCCACACCCATGTTGGAAAGAGATCCAGCGTCGATGTGCGCCGCGATTATCTGCAGGAGCAGGAATAAGCAGGCTTTTCAGGCTGTTCTTCCTGCCCATTCCAGCCAGTCACCGCTTTCCACGCAAGGGCAGCCGGCCACCGTGCGGTTCCAGACATAGACCCAGGCATCGCTGTCCGGTGACAGAAGATGCACGCGCTGACGCAGATACCGTGATGCGTTGAGATCGTCCGGATAATACTCTTCGAAAGTATCCAGCCGGGGTATCACCGCCGCATCGGTGACCGTGAATAGCTCGCCGATCACCTCTCCCGGCCCGGCGACAAGGCCCGGATACCCGCCCAGATCATATATAATGCCGGGAATACGGCACGGCCCCAGGGGCTTGAAAGCAGTCTCCAGTCCAAACTGCGCGAACCCGGACGCGCCACGGCGCAGCAGCCCGTAGACCGCGAAAGCTTCCCCCGCCTTTACCGCGCTCATGCTTTCGGCTTGGCGATGGGTTGCAGCTTGCCGTAGGTCAGCGACCGCCAGAGCCACTCAAACGGTCCAAAGCGGAAGACCTGGAGCCAGACGGTCGATACGGCCAGCTGGACGACCCAGATGATGAGCACGATCGGGATCAACTCCTCGCGCCCCAGCGTGCCGTAGAGGCCAAACCCGATCGTGCCGGTCGACAGGATGACCAGCGTAATGGTCTGGGTCAGATAGTTGGTGAAGGCCATACGGCCGGCTGCCGCGAACGGCGCACGCAACAAGGCCAGCACGGGGATCTTGCAGATCAGCATGACAATGCTCGCATAGCCCAGCGCCATCAGGAGGCTGGACACATAATTGGTGGCCGTATGCAGCCACATGCCGCGCAGGTCGAAATTATCGGCGATAGCATGCTCACCGCCATACCAGGCGAGCGGCAGTCCGATAGCCAAGCATACAATGCCCGTTACGGCATACCGCCCTGCACCCCATTGGGCGGTCAGGAAGCCGGACTTGAACAGGGCCATGCCGAGGAACATCACCCCGATTACCCGGCCACCAAAGAAGGAAAGGCCGGTGAGTTGTCCCAGCAGAGCCATCAGGGCGTTGTGGCCCCAGCGGCCGGCACTGCCTTCCTGATAGGCGGCGACGATTCCTGCGGCCGCTTCGGGACTTTGCGCCATGCCCACGACTTTGGGGTCAATCTCACCGGGCATCATCATGAAGGAGGCGAACAGGCCGACCATCAGCAGCCCGGTCAGCGTGATCCAGAAGAAACCCCAGAAGACCAGCTTGCCGACGCTCATCTTGCGGAACAGAACGGCGATCATGCCAAATACGGCGTACGAGACCAGGATGTCTCCGAACCACAGCGCATAGGCATGGACCATGCCGAAAGCGAGCAGCCAGAGCATGCGCCGGTAATGCACCTTGGTGGAGGAGTCCGGCCCGTCGCCTGTCATCAGCAAGATGCCCGCGCCAAACAGCGCCGAGAAGATCGTGATGAACTTCATCTCGAAAAAGACGTGGACAAACAGCCAGGCCTGCGCGCCGGCGGCATCAAAGCCGGGGTCGCCGGGCGGATACTGGTAGGCTTCCGGCAACAGGAAGAAGGTGGGGATGTTCACCATGAGAATCCCCAGAACGGCGATCCCCCGCAATACATCGAGACTTTTATGACGCTCCGCGAGCGCTGTCGGTGCCGGTTTCGTCAACAATGTAGCCTCCCCTTGGATCCGACGGCAGGTTCGCCCCGCCCGGCTGAGCGTGCAAGTCCAAACTGGATACCCGCCCGTCAACGTTACGAAGAATTCATGGCGCAAACGGGCAAATCTCCTTGAGCTGACGCGCCGGTGCCGCCATAAGCGACACAGGGATAGGGACAACTACCATGTTCAGCGTGGCTATAGAGCTTCTTCACTGGATTGCGGGCGCCGTTCTGGCTGTTGTCGGAATTGGCTATGACCGCGTTGAGGAATGTGCTCCTGCCGTACGCCAGCAGACGATCGAGGAAGCCCGTCTGATGGACGATTCGGCCCCGGTCCACCTGGCCTCTGAAGTTCATGTCGAGCAGATTGCCACCGGGGACGGGAATTTTGCGTTCGTCGTGCGCACTGGCGCCGTTCAGGAGGCGTCGGGCTGCACGTCTGCTCCGCGCAACCTGCCATCGGCGCGTTCCTTGCCGGTCATGCGGCTTTAATTCTCTGTCATCTCGCCGTAGAACGGGGGTTTGCGGTCGGCATGAAAGCTGACCCTCCCCTTGTGCTGTGACCGAGGCGAATAATGCCTGCAGACGATAACGCCGCCACCAGATCCACCAGAACCGCAAAACCGGCGGACGAGACTCCTGCCATCCTGAAGGATCCGGCAGCCGGACAGGTGCCTGCAACCCGCACAGCCGCGCCCATTGCAGTACCGCCTGCAAAACCCGCGCATGGCGGGGGATGGATTGCGTTTGCCGGTGCAGCGTGCGCGGCGTTGTGGCTGGGCGGCTCGGGCGCGTATCTCTACGGCTATGTCATTGACGATTTTGCCGCATTGAGCCCGGCTCAGCTGGCAGGCATCGCCATCTTTGCCGGCGCGCCCGCCTTGCTGTTCCTGCTGTCAGGACTGCTCGGCCGCACGGTCGCCCGCGCCAGCGCGCAGGTACGGTCGGTGGAAAGCGCCCTGGCGCGCCTGTCCACCCCGGTCGACACACTGCAAGGCGAGGTCCGCCAGATGGCTGATGCCGTCAGCTTGCAGGTTGGCCGGATCAATACAGCCATGGACAGCGCATTGGCGCGCCTGGCAGCGATGGAAGAGGTGATCACTCACCACGCCGATAGCCTTGAGGACACATCGAAGGCGGCGCGCGAACGCGTGGAATCGTTGATGCGTTCGCTTAAAGGAGAGCGAGAGAAACTCGCCGAGATCGCCGACAGCCTGGACGACAAGTCGGCCCTTATCGCAGCCGCGATTCAGGAACAGTCCGAAATGGTGGCGGCGGCGGCAGAACTGGCCAACGAAAAAGCCACTGAGGGCGCGCTGACCTTGCGCGCGGGCGCAGAGCGCCTTGGCAGCGCAGGCGATGAGACCATCAAGTCAGCCGAGAAAGCCTCTGAAATTCTTGGCGAGCGGGCCAGCAATCTGCGCGAGCTTGCCGATACGCTGAAAAGCCGGGGCGACGGGCTGGACGCCGCCTATCACAAGCATCGCGAACGCCTGGCCGAGGCCAGCGAAGCACTGCGCCGTGAACAGGAAAAAATCGCGTCAGCGCTGGACTTCCACAAGGCGGAACTGGCGACTTTGTCCAAGACAGCCGGATCAGGCGCAGAAACCTTGCGCAAATCGGCAGAAGAGAGCGGCGCGGTGTTCACGCGCGCCATCAATGACGCAATCAACCGCGCGTCAGCCCTGTCGAAAACCATTGAAAGCGAAACGCGGACCGCCGCCGAAGCCAGCGAGGCTGTGCTCCAGCGGCTGACAGAAACAGCCAGAGAAGCGCGCGAAGCCGCCGTTGAGGCCGCTGAACGCTTCTCGGGTCAGGCCGGAGCCGCCGAAGCGGCGCTGGAACGCGTGAGCGAGGCCGGATTTGAGGCCGCGCAGCGCTCGGATGAAACCTTCCAGGCGCGGATGCGCGAAGCCGAACTGCTCGTTGACCGGGCCGCCAAGGCCGCTGACGATGCGAGCGAGGCCGTCCGCAAGCAGCTGGCCGATACGCTGGAGACAGCCCGCAAGCAGTCAGACCATGTCGAAATGATGCTGCGCGACATGCGCTCACGCTTCGACGATGCGCCAGCCGCCGCGCGCCGCGCCACGCTGGACCTTGAACGCGCCTTGTCTGAAGGCCTGGCCAAGCTCAACGCGACCGCCGAGGACGCCTCTGAAAGCGCGCGCGAGATTGATGCCATGTTCCAGGCGCGCGTACGGCACAATTACGAGCTCCTCTCCGACTTCATGTTGCGGATGGGCTCGGTGGCCGGTGGCCGCAAGCCCATAGATATCGCGCCCGACGAAGTGCCAGACCCGCTGATCTCGCGCCGCAGGGCGGCCACCAAGGGCAGCACCCACGACAGCCACGAGGAAGTACGGCTGGAGCCGCGTGATCAGATCGATGACGAGGATGATGATGAAACCGGCGCGCCGGAGCGCCCGCGCGATGAACGGCTGGCCAATCAGGCCCGCCCGGAAGGCGGCTGGCGCTGGAAAGACCTGCTCGCCAACATGGACCCCGACGAGGATGACGAGCCGCCTGCGGGCAACAAGCCCCGCCGCAGCAAGCGTCAGGGCTGACTGCCAGCCACCTCGACCGGCTTACTCTTCCGCCTGGGAAACCCGCTCCGACGCCCAGTCTACAAGCTCGCGCGAAACATCCGACGATGCCCGGCTGAAGGCGTCGATTATGCGCGGCTGACGGTTGCTGTCGGCCCGCTGGGACACCTCGAATGTGCGCACGCTGGACACTTCGCGGTTACCGGCATCTATCAGGCGCGCCCTGACTGCCACATCGATACGCGGCGCGGCATTGTCGCCCTGATCGTATACAGCCTCGAAGCGGCGCAGCTCCAGACGCAGGTCCCAGCTCGTTGCAACCCCGTCATCGGGCCTTGCCGCCACCAGTGCGCCGGACCGGCGGTCGAAGGTATCAATGACCAGTTCCTGAAACAGCACAGGCACAGCGCTGACCCAGTTCACACCGGCCATATAGGCAAGCCTGCCCTCACCAGTGTCGAGGGCTACCCGGTCCGAGGCCAGCGCGCGTGGCGCGATCGGACGGCCAATGCGCACGACCGGCGCATCCTGATTGGCCACGGCCTCTGCGGGGACGTGGTTTGACAGACGGTAAAGGGCATTGGGGTCGGCTTCGGGCAGCAAGCTGATGCAGCCTGAAAGAGCGAAGGCAGACGCTGCCACCAACAGGGCTCTGGCTATCATTGGGGCACCTCCACTTCCTCTCCGCGCGGCCGGGTCAACAGACCGGCCGGATCGGTTTCCAGTTCGACCGTAAGACGTTCAACACTTTCGATCAGCCGGCGCAGATCATGCGTTGCTGCGTTGAGCTGGTAGATGCCGTCGGTGGCAAATGTTTCCAGACCCGGCCGCAGAACGGTCAGCGCGTCATAGGTTTCCACCGATGCCTGATTGACGGCAATCGACGCGGCTTCGGTTTCGGCCACCATCGGCGCGACATCCTCCAGCAGAAAGCGCTCGGCCGTGACCCCGAACTGCTCGATGCTGGCCGCAGCCGATGACATGTCATTGGCGGCCCGCTCCACCGAGGCAACGCTTTCGCGCAACTCGGCCATCATGGCGCCATTCTCGGCCAACTGGTCAGACAGCGTGGCCAGATTGGTGAGCAGAAGCGTGAATTGCTGCTGGTTCTCCTCATTGAGCAGCCGGTTCACGAGCACGCCTGTGGTCTGCACCGTTTCGAGCAGCGTCTCCCCGCCCTGTACCAGCAAATCAAGCTGCGTCTGGCGGGCGTATATGCGCGCAGGCCGGTCCCCGAACCGGGTTTCCAGCAAGGGTGAACCCGATTCGCCGCTGGAAATCTGGATATAGGACAGGCCGGTCAGGCCTTGCGGCTCGAGCTGGGCGATGCTGTCGACACGAATGGGGGTGGTGGCATCCACCCGGACGCGGGCAATCACCTCGCTGGTGTCATCAGAGTTCAGCCCCAGATCGACCACCTCGCCGACCTGGATTCCGTTGAAGCGAACCTCAGATGCCGTGCGCAATCCCCTCACAGGGCCTTCAAACACGACATCATATTGCCGGAACTCCCGGTCAAAGGAGACCTGGGACAGCCAGACGAAAAACAGCCCGCCGGCCAGTGCCAGCAGGATGACGAACAGGCCGACCAGCGCGTGATGGGCACGGGTTTCCATCGCTCAACTCCTCAATGCTGCCCGCCCGCGGGGGCCGCCAAAGTATTCCTGTATCCACGGGTGAGTGTGATTAGCCAGCCGCGAAATCGTGTCAGTGGCAATGATACGCTTCTCGGCGATGACCGCCACCCGGTCACAAACCGCGTGCAGGGTGTCGAGATCATGCGTCACAAGTATGACCGTCAAACCCAGTGTCTGCGACAGCTCGCTGACAAGTTCGTCAAACGCCGCAGCGCTGATCGGGTCCAGCCCCGCCGTCGGCTCATCGAGAAACAGCACGTCAGGGTCAAGCGCGAGCGCACGGGCCAGACCGGCCCGCTTTTTCATCCCGCCGGAAAGCTCGGACGGGTATTTGTGCGCCGCTTCGATACCCAGCCCCGCAAGGCCCAGCTTGAGGTCTGCAATCTCGTCCATCAGCCGGGCGGGCATGCTGACATGCTCACGCACAGGCACGAGAATATTCTCGCGCACGGTGAGTGAGGAGAACAGCGCAGAGCCCTGAAAGAGCACGCCCCAGCGGCGCTCCAGCGCGGCGCGCTCCGACGCCGCCATCCGTGACATCGCCTTGCCGTCATAGAAAATCTCGCCGCCATCGGGGTGTTTCAGGCCCAGCATGGTGTTCAGCAGTACCGATTTGCCGCTGCCCGACCCGCCGACAATGCCAAGGATTTCTCCGCGGCGCACCTCCAGATCCACGCCGTCATGGACAACATGACTGCCGAAACGCGTAACAAGCCCGCGCACCTCTATCAGGGCGCGCTCGCTCATATGTCGGCCTCCAGATACATCAGCGCAAACAGCGCATCGATCACGATCACCATGAATATGGCCTGCACAACCGAAGCGGTCGTCCGCTGGCCGAGGCTCTCCACATCACCGCCCACCATCATGCCCTGACGGCAGCCGATGACGGCTATCACCAGCCCGAATACCGGCGCCTTGGACATGCCCACCATGAAATGCGACCAGTCGATCACGTTCTGCAGGCGGGTCAGGAAGTAGGTGGGCGAGATATCCAGTGTCGCCCACGACACCAGCAGCCCGCCAAACAGACCCGCCAGCATGGCTGCCAGCGCCAGAAGCGGCGCCATCACGACACAGGCAATCACACGCGGCACGACCAGAACCTCAAACGGATCCAGTCCGATCACCTTCATCGCGTCGACTTCCTGCTGCATCTTCATCGAGCCGATCGAGGCCGTGAAAGCAGAGTCCGAACGCCCGGCCAGCATGATGGCGGTTATCAGCACGCCAAATTCACGCAGAACCGAAATGCCAACCAGATCGACCGTGAAGACCGACGCACCGAATGTTTCCAGAAGGCTCGCCCCCATGAAGGCGACAACCGCGCCAATGAAAAACGACAGGGCGGCAATGATCGGCAGCGCGTTAATCCCAACGGTTTCCATCAGATGCACGGTCGGCGTCCAGCGCAGCCGTGCCGGATTGATGAGACACGCAACGAGCGTCATCAGAGTGTGGCCGAAAAAGCCAAGCGTATCCCAAGCCTCTTCCAGCACGTGCTGGGTGCCCGCCCCGATACGCACCAGCATCTTCTTGAGACCCCAGCCGGAACTTTCCTCCGGCGGGCAATGGTCAATGCGCGCATGAACCTCGCGGATCAGCCGGGCAGCAAACTTGTGATCACCTGAAATGCGCGCCTCAAGGATGGCCTCATCGCCTTTGCGCAAAGGCCTGCCGAGCAGATAGGCGCCCGCCGTGTCGATGCGGCCAATTCCTGACGTATCGAGCCGGAGGTTTTCGGGGGCATGATTGTCACTGATGGCGCGAACCTGCCGGTCCAGCGGGCCGATCGTGCCGATCAGCCAGTCACCGGCAGCCTCCAGAACAGCCCCGCCATCGGTCTCGCGGATGGCGAGCCGGGGCTGTTCACGCTGATCTGGGCCCTTGGCAGCCATATCCCTCCCGCTTCAAGCAGCGCGGCTGCCTCGTGTTATCGAATGGTTTGAGCGTTTGCCCAAGTCCCAACAGGCGCTTGGCGCGATATTCGCCGGTAATTGACGCTTATCCGCCACGCCGCACCAGCCAGAGTGCGCACAGTGCACCGAGCGCAGCCGGAATCGCCATCAACGCAAAGCCTGCCGTGCCGAGGACTGCATACGCCAGTCCGGACGCAAAGGTTGCACCGGCCAGCACAAGCCCGCCCGACAGCGCGGAATTGACCGCCTGCGCCGTCGCCGCGAGGCGCTCGGGCGCATGGTCGGCGGCATAGCGCAGAAAACCCAGATAGGACGCGCCAAAGCTGAATGCGTGCAATGTCTGCAAGGGGAAGAGCAACCAGAGCGGCGGCGACAAGGCCAGCGCCGCCCAGCGTATAACCGCCACACCGCCGCCAAGCGCCAGCATGGCCGCCGGGCTCCAGGGCCTGGCGAAGCGATTCCAGACGGCAAAAAAGACGATCTCTGCACCCACGCCCGTTGCCCACAGCGCGCCTATCGCCCAGGCGGGCACGCCATCGGCGCTCCACGCCAGCGCCGAGAACGCATAATAAAATCCGTGCGCGCCCTGAATCAGCGCCGAGGCGGCAAACGCCAGCGGCAGGCCTGCAACCAGCAGGATGCGCAAAGGCGGGGCTTTTGCTGATCCTGCCTCTGAAATGGCGGCAATACGCCCTTCGGGCAGCAGCGCGGCGGCGAGTGCGGTCAATGCGGCCGCCGCCAGAATCCAGATCAGCACGGCTTCGCCGCCAGACACCGATATGAGCGCCCCTGCCCCGAGATTGCCCGCAACAAACAGGCCCGATCCGATGGCGCGCGGCACGCCGAAGGCAAAGCCTTCGCGCCGCGCCGCGCCCATGGCAAACGCGTCCACCAGCGGGATGACGCCCGTTACCGCTGCGCCGCTGAGACCCGCCAGCACGAGGATCGCAAGCGGATTTACCGCCGGGATGTGCGCGAGAAACACGCACAGGCTCGCGGTGGAGAAGGCGAGAATCGCATCGCGGCGGCGCGTCGCCCTGTCTGACCAGAACGCGCCCAGAGGGGCGACCACCACCCGGCCGATCATGCCGGCGCCAGCGGCAAGGCCGATCAGCTCAGGCGACAGCCCCCGCTCGGCATACCAGACCGGCATGTACGGCAGATACGCCCCGAAACCGAGGTAAAATGCGCCGTAAAACAGCGCAAAACGCGTATCGATGCGGGCGAAAAGTCTGGCCGGGCTGATCACGCTGCGCGGTGTAGCGCGGGCCTGGCGTCACGGGCAATGGGAAGACTGAGCGCGCGCAAGTGAACGGCGTTCACATAAGGGCTTGGCGAGCCAGCCCCGCCCGTCTAGCTTCCCGCGCCAATGAGAGACCTCGCTGACCTGCCGCTTGCGCAGCGCCCCTTGCGGGTGCTGGTGACCAGCTATCGCTCCAACCCCCATGTTGGCGGGCAGGGAATCTATGTCCATGAGCTGACGCGCGCGCTCAAAGCCGCCGGTTGCAATGTCAGCGTCGCCTCTGGCCCGCCCTACCCGGTACTCGACACCGGCATCGAGCTGATCAGACTGCCATCACTGGATCTGTTCACCGTTGACAATGCCATGCTGGCCCTGCGCTGGCATCACTTGCGCAACCGGGCCGACCGGGCTGAATGGCTGGCGCACAATACCGGCGCGTTTGGCGAGATGACCGCCTTCGCCTTGCGTCTGGAAGACTTCATCGCGCGGGAGGGCCATCGCTTCGACATCATCCACGACAATCAGACGCTGGCGATGCCTATGGCGCGCATCGCGCAAAGCGTGCCCGTGGTGACGACGCTGCACCATCCGATCGCGATCGATCGTGAATTTGCCATTGCGGGTGCGCATACGCGCCTGGGCAAGGCGCTGTCCTGGCGCTGGCATTCCTTTGTCAATGAACAGGCCAAGGCCGCACGGGCGCTCACGCATTTCGTTGCAGTATCCGATGCCGCGCGGCAGTCCTACGCGGAGCGCACAGGCATGGATTCCAGCGGCGTGCGCGTCGCCTATAACGGGATCGACCATACCAGCTTCACGCCCGATCCGTCTGTTCCGCGCGAGAACGGGCTGATCGTGGCAAGCGCCAGCGCTGATGTGCCTATCAAGGGGCTGGACGTACTGATCGCCGCTTTGGCACGCCTGAAGGACACGCATTCCCGCGCGCGCCTGACTGTTATCGGTTCACTACGCGAAGGCCCCACAAAGCGCATGCTGGAAACCACAGGCCTGTCCGATCGGGTGCGTTTCGTATCCGGCCTGACGCGCGAAGAGATCGCGGACCTGCACCGGCGCGCCACCGTGTTCGTATCCGCCTCCCGGTTTGAGGGATTTGGCTTTCCGCCTGCCGAAGCGATGGCATGCGGCGCGCCCGTCATTGTGTCGAAGGGCGGCGCGCTGCCCGAAGTGGCAGGTGATGCTGGAATTGTCACGCCGGTCGGTGATGACGCCGCGCTTGCAGCTGCCCTCGCCCGTGTACTGGACGATAGCGCCTTGCGCCGCACGATGAGCCAGGCGGGCCTCAACCGCGTGCGCACCCTGTTCCGCTGGGATCTGCATGCCGGCATTTCCATCGGCCTCTACCGGGATGTTCTGGGCCTCTCCGACGCGGGAGTGCGCGCCGCATGATGACAATTGATCCCGACCGGCTGGACCTTGCCGATGGCCAGCGTGTGCTGGACCTTGGCTGCGGACGTGGACGCCATCTGCACGCGCTTTATTGGCATGAGCGCGCGCTGGACGTGACGGGGCTGGACCTCGATTTTGCCGATCTGGGCGCGGCTATTGACGGATTTTTCGAGCTGCCGCCGCCGCCCGAGACGCCGCCACGCACAGCCGTTTTCACCGTGGGCGATGCCGGCCGTCTGCCCTTTGCTGATGCCAGCTTTGATGCCGTGATCTGTTCAGAAGTGCTCGAACACCTGCCCGACGTGCCGCTCGCGCTCTCGGAAATCGACCGCGTACTGAAACCCGGCGGCAAGTTTGCCCTATCCGTCCCGCGCTACTGGCCGGAAAAAATCTGCTGGCAACTCTCCGAGGACTATCACAACACACCCGGCGGCCATGTGCGCATCTTCAAGGATGGCGCGCTACGCAAACAGGTGGAAGCGCTCGGCTTCACCTTTCGCCACCGGCACTGGGCCCACGCCCTGCATAGCCCTTACTGGTGGCTGCAATGCGCGCTGTGGGAGCGGCGCGAACAAAGCGGGCTGGTAAGCGGCTACCGCAAACTGCTGGAATGGGATTTGCTCTCCGCGCCACGCCTGACGCGCTGGACCGAAAAAGCGCTCAATCCGCTGCTGGGCAAATCGGTGGCGCTCTATTTCGACAAGGTGCGCCCATGAGCCCGCGCCCGATGATAGCGGGGCTGGACATCCGCGCCTGCGCGGACCGGATCGAGGCCTTGCAGCTGCGCGACGGCGCGATTCCCTGGGTTGAGACCGGCGTATGGGACCCCTGGAACCACGGCGAAAGCGCCATGGGGCTTGCGGTCGCCGGGCGCACGGAAAGTGTCCATCGCGCGCTGGATGCGCTGGCCGAGCGGCAGGAAGCCGATGGCGGCTGGACCGGAGAGCTGGGCGCAGGCATTCCCATGGATGAAGCGGGAGAGCGCATCGCGCCGCCGCCCGTGCCGGTGACAGCGCGCGACACCAACTTTGCCGGCTACGCGGCCGTGACCGTGATGCGCTGCGCGCTGGCACTGGACGAGCCGCGCCTGATGGCCCGTCATTTCCCAATGGTTGCGCGGGCCCTCGACTTCGTGATGAATTTGCAGACCCGTCATGGCGACGTGGTCTGGCGCGCACCGGATGCGGGTCAGACGCTTGAGGACGTGGACGCCTTGCGGGCGGGAAATTCCTCCCTGTTCAAAAGCTTTGAATGCGGCCTGCGTCTGGCGGAAATCCTGGAAAAGCCCCGCACCGACTGGGCGCGCAGCCGCGCCGCCATTGCACGTGCGCTGGTCCACACGCCCGAACGCTTTGACCGCAAGGGTATCGACCGGTCCAGCTATGCCATGGACTGGTACTATCCCGTCCTCACCGGCGTTCTGACGGGCGCCGAGGCGCGCGCGCGGCTCGACGAGAGCTGGGACACATTTGTCGTCGCCGATCTGGGCTGCCGCTGCGTGACAGGAGAACCCTGGGTCACCGCCGCAGAAACAGCCGAGCTGGCTCTTGCGTGCCTGAGTACCGGACGGCGCGACACCGCCCGCGCGCTGGTCAGCGAGCTTGCGCCTCTCGCCGCGCCCGAGGGCGGGTACTGGATGGGCTGGCAATACGAGATCGGTGATGTCTGGCCGAAGGAACGGCCATCCTGGACTGCAGGGGCAGTGATTCTGGCCGCTGACGCGCTTGATGGCCTGTCACCGGGATCAGACCTCCTGGTCCGCCACGCACCGGCGGATCAATGGCTTAAACGCGGCGAAGAAATTCGAGCGAATTGATCCGCTCCATCGGCTCGAACAGACCCGAGGCCACCGCCAGTTTCCATATTTCATAAGGGGGGCGCCCGCCATCGGCGGGGTCGGGAAAGACATCGTGAATGGCCAGAATACCGCCGCGTGCCACATGGCCTGCCCAGGCGCGGTAATCGGCCAAGGCCGTTTCCATCGCATGTCCGCCATCAATGAATGCCATCGCCAGCGGCGTTGCCCAGTTGGCACCGATAATCGCAGACGGGCCAACAAGCGCGATCACGGTCTCCTCCAGACCGGCCAGCGCAATCGAGCGCCGGAAGGCGGGCAGCGTGTCTACCCGGCCAAGGTCGGCATCGAAATGTTCAGGGTCATGATAGCCCTCGCCGGGCTGGTGCTCTTCCGAGCCGCGATGATGATCGAGCGCGTACACGACGCGGCCAGACTCAGCTGCGGCCTGCCCCAGCCAGACGCTCGACCGTCCGCACCATGATCCGATTTCAAGAACAGGGCCCGGAACCGTGAGCCCGCGCACATGGCGTGCCAGAGCCTCGCCTTCCTCGCGGGCGAGGAAGCCGGTCACGCTGTTTGGGTCGAAAAGGTGTTGATCTGCTGCCGCCAAGGCCAGTCTCAGCCCGTCAGCGCGTTTTCAGCGGCCCAGCGCCGGTCAGCTAGAGCATCGGCTGCCCCGACCAGTCCGGAAATCGCGTCATCGAGCCGGTGGAGCGCCTCGCTGATTGTGACACGCTGATTGGCAGTCAGTGCAGCGCGGTCATCAACCGACACCGCCTGGAAAAATGTCCGCGCACGCCGGGCGGCCGACAGAACGCTTTCCACCCCGGCAATGTCGCGTACAAGCAAAGTTTCCGGCAAAGGCGCTGCGGTGCCCGCAACCGTGTTCGCGGCCCCGGCGACGTCCTCAACAAGATCACTCGCCAAGACTATGTCACCAGCCAGATAGGCGGGCAGATTGTCCCCGGCGGCGTCTGCATAATCTGCAATCGCGTCGCCTTGCGAGGGAGCGCCGCCTACGAGCCGGCCCAGAAGACCGCGTGCCGAGCCGTCGCCGCCAAGCGTCCAGCCGCCCGCCTCATCCTGCTGGGTGCGAAAGGCCGCGATTGCCGTTCTCAGATCTTCCTGTGCGCTGACCGGGACGGCATCAGGGCTACGCGACGCGAAGTCGACAGGGGCGCTGACACACGCACAGAGCAGCGACGCGCCCGCCAGACCGACAAACAATCGACGAAAAGCGCATGTGATGATCACCAGTGCCCCGGGTGTCTGCTTTGCGGCGGTACGAGGGCGCACCGCTTCCGCTGGTGGATAAAACCTCATAGTGTTCCGATACTCAAAGCGAAAATTGCATCCTTGACTGTTTATAGGGCCGATTATGGACACGCTGCGAAGACCGGAACGGATCGGCCTGTATCCGTCGATTGAGCCTTATCGCACGGGCATGCTGGACGTGGGCGATGGTCACACGCTCTACTATGAAGAATGCGGCCGGGCCGATGGAGTTCCTATTATTGCGCTGCATGGCGGGCCGGGGGGCGGAGCAGCTCCGTCCATGCGCCGCTTTTTCGACCCGGACATCTACCGCATCATTGTGTTTGATCAACGCGGATGCGGGCGCTCACGCCCGTTTTCCGACACCCGCGCCAACACCACGCAAAAACTTGTCGGCGACATGGAAACCATCCGCTCGTCGCTCGGCATAGATCGCTGGATTGTCTTTGGCGGCTCCTGGGGGGCGACGCTGGCACTGGCCTACGCGCGCGCCTGTCCCGCAGAGGTCATGGGTCTTGTCCTTCGCGGCGTGTTTGGCTGCACGAAAGCCGAGCTGGACTGGTTCTACCGCAATGGCGCCAACCAGATATTTCCCGATGCCTGGCACGCCCTCACCGCGCGCCTGACGGACGATGAGCGCGCCAATGTGCTGAACGCCTATCACGCACGCCTGCAGACTGATTGTTGCGAGGCGCGCCGAAGTGATGCGCTGGCTTGGGCGCAGTGGGAAAATGCACTGATAAGCCTGCTTCCAGACAGTGACGGGCCTGCGCCTGACCCGCATCGCGCCGACGCGCTGGCGCGGATGGAGACGCACTATTTCGTCAATCACGGCTTTCTCGAATATGACGGCGTCCTCATCGAGGACACCGCTCATCTGGCCGGCATTCCGGGCATTATCGTTCAGGGCCGGTACGATATGGTGACGCCTGCACGCACCGCCTGGCAGCTCCGGCGCAACTGGACGGGTGCAGAGCTGCACCTGATCCCTGACGCAGGTCACGCAGCCGGCGAGCCAGGCGTTGTCGACGCGCTGGTGCGCGCTACAGACAGGTTCGGCGCGCAACTTGGCTGAACGCCCGGCTGATCGGAACACTTTCCCCCGCAAATAATAAGAAAGCCCCGGAGCCGTAATGCGGCTCCGGGGCTTTCTTGCGGGTTCTATGGCTATCCTTGCAGGAAGGGAAGCGACACGCCGAAGGCGGACGCGATGCCACCGGCAAGGATGGCAAACACCGCGATTGGCGCCAGATAGCGAATGATGAACCGCCAGATGCCGAACACCGTATCAGACGCACCGATCAGCTCGTGACGCATCAATGAGCGGGCCACCACCCAGCCGGTAAAGAGTGCGATCAGCAAACCGCCGAGCGGCAGGAATATCTGACCGGAGAGCATGTCCAGCAGGTTGAAATAACCGCCGGAGAAGGCCGCGCCGCAGCCCACCAGCCAGATGATGATCCCGAAAAATACCGCCGACCCGGTCTTGCCGAAATCGGTGTGTTCCTCGGCAAACGCCACGACCACTTGCAAAAGCGAGATAGACGAGGTGATCGCCGCAATAAAGGCCAGAACGAAGAAGGCGGAGCCCACATACTGGCCGGCCGGCATCTGGGCGAACGCGCTTGGCAGGGTCTGGAAGAACAGGGCCGGACCGGCATCCGGGCTGAGCCCGAACGCGAATACAAACGGGAAGATCGACAGGCCGGCGATAATCGCGACCATCGTGTCTGCGCCCGCAATAATGCTGGCAGAGCCCGTCAGATTATCGCTTCGGGGCAGATAGGAGCCATAGGTGATCATGATCGCGCCGCCGACACCGATGGAGAAGAAGGCCTGGCCCAGCGCCGCAAGGAAAGTTTGCGGCCCGACTTCGGAGAAGTCCGGCGTGAACAGGTAGGCCAGAGCCGCACCCATGTCCGCGGTAAAGGCCGCGTAGATTACCAGCCCGATCAGCGTCAGAAAGAAGAGCGGCATCAAAATGGTGACGGAGCGCTCGATACCCTTGGTCACACCCAGCGCGACAATGGAGACTGTTGCGAGCATGAAGGCAGAGTGCCAGCCGATCACGACATTCGTATTTGACGTAAGTGCGCTAAACGAGGCGGACACGGCTTCCGGGTCTGCGCCGACAAACTCTCCTGCCCCCATCTTGAAGACGTAGGCAATCACCCAGCCGGCAACGACCGAGTAGAAACACAAGATCAGCACACCCGCGATCATGGAGACCCAGCCGGCCACAGCCCACAGCCCCGGCGCGCCAGCGTCAAACGCCATCTTGCGTACTGACCCGACCGCAGACCGCCGGGCATGACGGCCCACGGACAATTCGGCCATCAGGATGGGCAGCGCGATGAATACGACACACAGCAGGTAGATGACGATGAACGCCGCGCCGCCATTTTCACCGGCAACGTAAGGAAAGCGCCAGAAATTGCCCAGACCGACCGATGAGCCGATGGCCGCCATCAGGAATCCGAAACGTGTTCCCCAGGTACTATGTTCGCCGCCGCCGATGGCCATGTGAGTTCCCCCGCTCTTGAAGCTGTTTGTTATGGCTGATTTGGCGGCGAGACTTCCCCACCGCGCCTTCAAGGTCAAGCGCGCTTAGCCGAAGATGCCTGCACCTTTGGGTGGTTCTGCCGCCCGGTGAATGTGCGCGCCTAGGATGAGACCCAGCCCGATCAGCACCGTGAACATGACCGACCCGCCATAGGAGATCATCGGCAACGGCACGCCGACAACCGGCACCAGTCCCATCACCATGGCGGTGTTGATGAACACGTAAAGGGCAAATGTCGTGGTGACGCCCATGGTCACGAGGCGCAGGAACACCGAGCGGCAGGCCATGGCCGTCATCAGGCAATGGCCAAGGATGAGCGCGTACAGCGCCAGCACGGCTATACCGCCAATAAAGCCGAATTCCTCGCCCAGCATGGTGAAAATGAAATCGGTCTGCTTCTCGGGCAGGAAGTTCAGATGGGCCTGCGTGCCTTGCATATAGCCTTTGCCGGTCAGTCCCCCGGAGCCGAGCGCGATCTTTGATTGCATGATGTGGTAGCCGGCACCCAGCGGATCGTTTTCGGGGTTGAGGAAGGTCATCACCCGCGCGCGCTGGTAATCATGCAGCCCGTAGCGCACCAGCGTCACCGCACCGGCAAATCCCGCTACCACCCCCGGCACGATCACTTTCCAGCTCAGCCCGGCCAGGAAGACCATCACCAGGCCGGTGGCCCCGGTCAGCACGGCGGTGCCCAGATCAGGCTGTTTGGCGATCAGGCCCGCCGGTATGGCGATTATCAGCACAGGAATGATCATGCCGCCGGGCGATGACACCTTCTCGGGAGGCAGGTCGTGATAATAGCGCGCCAGTGCCAGGACGAGCGCAATTTTCATGATTTCGGACGGCTGCATGCGCAGTGGCCCGATATCGATCCAGCGCTGCGCACCCATGGCGGTGACGCCGAACAATTCGACCATGATCAGCAGGAACAGCGCGCCCAGATAGGCCGGATAGGCAAGACTCATCCACATCCGAGGCGGCACCATGGCCACCACCAGCATGACTGCCAGACCGGCGGCAAAACGTGTGGCATGACGGATCGCCCAAGGGTCCCAGGCACCGCCCGCGACCGAGTAGAGCATCAATATGCCGATGCATCCGGTCAGGATGATAAGAAGCACAAATGACCAGTTCAGCTCGAAAAGCTTGCCGCGAATGTCTCGTGGGACGGCCTGGGTGAAGACCGGCATGACTAGCCCCCTTGCGCCAGATTGATGGGCGCGTGGCGTGCAGCCACAATGCCGCTACGCCCGGCGGGATCGCGCAAGACCAGTTCGCGCAGAATGTCACGTCCAGGCTGAGCGGCCGACCGCGCACCGCCGCCGCCATGCTCGACGACCACCGCGACCGCATATCGCGGCGCCTCGGCAGGCGCGTAGCAGATAAAAAGGCCGTGATTGCGCAGCCGCCAGGGCAAATCGTCCTGATCGCGCACCCCGCTGGCACGCTCCTCCGCGCTGATCGAGTAAACTTGGCTGGTCCCGGTTTTACCGGCCATGCGGACACCTTCGATCCCCAGCCCGCCAAGCGACCAGTAGGATGTTCCGCCCGGTTCGTGAACCACACCAACATGGGCGTTGTGGACCGCCTGAATGTGGGCCTCGTCAAAATCCATCCGCGGAAACTCGTGCGGCGTGCTGCGCGGATAAAGCGTCGGCTCCACCACGCGCCCGGTCGCCATGCGCGCTGTCATCACGGCCAGCTGCAGGGGCGATGCCAGCACAGCGCCCTGTCCGATGCCGACATTATACGTGTCACCCATCGACCAGCCCTCACCCGTTCGGGCTCTCTTCCATTGCGGACTGGGAAACAGGCCGCCCGCCTGCGACAGCATGGGAATGCCGATATCGAACAGCTGGCCCAGCCCCATCTCCAGCGCCGTTTCGCGTATCCGCTCAATACCGAGGCGCGAGGCGATCTCGTAGAAAAAGATGTCGCACGAAACCTTGATCGCATCGTGCATATTGACCGGGCCGTGGCCTTCGCGCCGCCAGCAGTGAAAGCGCCGGTTACCCAGCTGGACCGAACCCCGGCAGGTCACCCGCTCGTTCGGCCGGATGATGCCGTGCCGGAGCGCCGCCAGAGACATGATGCCCTTGACGGTGGAAGCAGGCGCATAAAGGCCGTTCGTCGCCTTGTTGAATAGCGGACGCAGCGGGTTCTCGTTGAGTCCACTGAACTCACGCGTGGGTATGCCCAGGACAAACAGATTGGGGTCAAAGGACGGTGTGGACGCCATCGTGACAATTTCGCCGGTATGCACATCAATGCCCACCGCCGAAGCGCTCTCGGTGCCCAGCCGTTCGGTTGCAAAGCGCTGAACCTCGGAATCGAGCGTCAGCGCTATATCCTGGCCCGGCTCTGCCGGGCGGGACTGCTCGGGTAATTCGCGGATGACGCGCCCGAATGCATTGACTTCAACTTTCAGCGAACCGGCAGATCCACGCAGCTCGCTATCCCGGGCAATCTCGACGCCGCTGCGGCCAACCCGGAAGGCCGGGTGACGCAAAAGCGGGTCATCACCGGCAATCTCCGGCGGTGCGGACTGCACATAACCTGCGATGTGGGCAAACGCCGCTGGCATGGGGTAGGTGCGCACCTCGCCCACGTCCGGCATGACGCCCGGCAGTTCGGGAAGGTGAAGGTTCACCCGCGAAAAGGTTTCCCAGTCCACGCCCTCAGCGACCGTTACCGGCTGGAAACGCGGTGTGCGGGCCAGATCACGCAAGATGCGTTCGCGCCGCGCATCGCTGATCTCCATGAACTGCGAAAGCCGGTCCAGCGTAAGTGCCGGATCACCAGCTTGCTCGCGGACAAGGTAGATGCGGTAGCTGTCACGGTTCTCTGCAACCGTTTCACCAAACCGGTCGAGAATGCGCCCGCGCGTCGGCAACTGGATCCGGAAGGAAAACTGGTTGTTGTCAGAAAGAACCTGGTATTCGTCCTCGCGCAGGATCTGCAGATTGTAAAGCTGGGCACCGATCCCGGCGAAAACACCAACCCCCACCGCGCCGGTCATCACGGTGCGCCTGTTAAACTGGGCCTGGGCTTCCTGCTTGTCGCGGCGCATGGTCGCTCTGGTCTACCCTCAAGAAAACGTGGTGCGTTCACGCTTGCGCGCAAACAGCCAACAAAAGGCCGGGAATACGATAAGGGTTATCACACCTTCGGTTACAAGGCTTGTCGGGTCCGCAGGCTGTCCTATCGACAAAGAGCCCGCAACCCAGGCCACAAGCGTCGCGATACCGGTCATCAGGGAGGAGCGCGCGACGAGCAGAATGAACTCGCGGGCCGATGGTTCAGTGGTGCGAAGGCGCGCAATTGCAAATGCGAGAAGATAGGAAATCGCCCACATCCCAAGGGGACCGCCGGTCAGCAAGTCCTGAAATATCCCGACCAGGAATATCACCCAGGGCGGGATAAAGCGCGGATAGCGCACCGACCAGACGAATAGCGCGATGAGGGGAAACAGAGGTGCGGGAAAGCCCTGCCCTTCCGGAAGGCGCAAGGGCGCCGCCACGGCCAGCAGGCTGAGGACGAGGGTCAGCCCTATCGCGGTCAGTACGGGCCAGGTGGAATTGCGTTCGAGCGGCGCGCGCATTTATCGCCCCTCTCCGGTCTGATCCGTCTCAGGCTCAGCACTGGACACCGCATCGGGCTCGGCCGCTTCGGCAGCGTCAGGCGGCAACGGATCTGCAGGAGGCAAGCCCGGCAGCACAGCCGGCACCGGCACTTCCTCGGCTGGCGGCGCAATCGGTTCGAACGGCCATATCCAGATCAGATCAATCGGCGCCGCGCTGGAGTACAGCGCTACACGCCAGAGGCCGCGGCGGTCCATCACGGCTTCACCAATCGGCAGGCCGCGCGGCAGGACATTGTCATCGCCAGACGTGACGATACGGTCGCCTTCCCGAATGTCCGGGGCGCGCCCCAGATAATCAAGGCGCGGAAAGTCGGTATTGTCTCCCACCAGCATGGCGCGGGCGTTGGAGCGATCCGCCATCACGGAGACACGGCTGTTCAGATCGGTCAGCAGCAAGATGCGCGATGAACGCGCGCCGACATCGATTGTGCGTCCTACCACGCCGTAAATGTTCAGAGCGGGATAGCCCGGCTCGACACCGTTATCGCTGCCAACGCCAACAAGGCGCGTGCGCACGAACGGGCCGCCGGTTTCTGTCACCGACCAGGCGGTAATGCGGTTGCGCGGCATGGGCGGGTCAAGATTGAGCAATTCCTGCTGCCGGCGCATCTGTTCGGAATAGTTGAGCGCCACATCGCGCCAGGCGCGCAATTCCGCCATTTCCTGGCGCAGTTCGCGTATCTCGTTTGCCAGCTCCATCTGGCGGCGCCACCACGGCCCGACATTGTAAAGCCCCCGCAAGGGCTGGGCGGCGGCTTCCAGTACCGGCAAGGAGACATCGTTGAAGGCAGCACGGAATACGGTGATGGCCTCGACCCGGTCTTCGGTCCGGTCAGCGGCGATCAAAATGGCCGAGATGGCGAGCAACAAAAGGAGAAAGGTCCGCGAAAAGCGGATTGTGTCGTCTGCCCCTTGCCGCGCTGAACGCCATTGCGCCAAGGCCCGGCACCTCCTCTAGAGAATCAAAATTCCGCCAATCAGACGGCTTCGGACAATATGGGCCGCCAAACCTTGAGATTTTCTACCGCCTTGCCGCAGCCCAGAACAACACAGGACAACGGCTCGTCAGCAAGGCTTACCGGCAGGCCCGTCCGGTCACGCAGTTCAGTATCCAGATTGCGAAGAAGCGCGCCACCCCCTGTCAGCACGATACCCTTGTCCACAATATCAGCGGCCAGCTCGGGCGGGGTCGCTTCCAGCGCCTGTTTGACCGCCTCGACAATCTGCTCGACCGGCTCTGACAGTGCGTCGGCGATCATGGCTTCAGTGACGGCGATTTCGCGCGGCACGCCGTTCATCAGATCGCGGCCCTTGATCTCCAGTGTCAACCCTTCGCCCTTGGGAGGCGGGCTGGCCGAGCCGATTTCCTTCTTGATGCGTTCAGCAGAGGTCTCACCGATCAAGAGGTTCGCCGAGCGGCGGATATAGTTGATGATCGCCTCGTCCATCTTGTCACCGCCGACCCGCACGGAGCGCGAATAGACAATGCCTGACAGGCTCATCACGGCGACTTCGGTGGTGCCACCGCCAATATCGACGATCATGGAGCCGGTGGGCTCGTCAATCGGCAGGCCCGCGCCCACCGCTGCGGCCATGGGTTCATCAATGAGGTAGACCTTGCGCGCGCCAGCGCCCAGAGCGCTTTCATGGATGGCCCGGCGCTCCACGGCTGTCGCGCCGGACGGCACGCAGATGACAACCTGCGGAGACACAAAGCTGCGCCGGTTGTGAACCTTGCGGATGAAGTGGGCGATCATCTCCTCAGCGACATCAAAATCGGCGATCACGCCATCGCGCATGGGCCGGATCGCTTCCACATTGCCCGGCGTCTTGCCCAGCATAAGCTTGGCTTCCGCACCAACGGCCTGCACGTGCTTGCGGCCCTTCTCGATCTTGTAGGCCACGACCGACGGTTCGTTCAGCACAACGCCTCTGCCCTTCACGTAGACGAGCGTGTTGGCGGTGCCCAGATCGATGGCAATATCGGCGGAGAGAAGCCCGAAAATGCTGGAAAACATCCTGAAAATACCTGAGAGCCGGTGGCTATGGCCCGCCCGAACACTAAAGGCGGCGCGCTATTTACCCTTTTGCGATGTGCCGTCACGGATTGCAAGAGACGACGTGCCGTCAGGCACCTCTCGCGATGCATCCTTCACATCTGCAGCTTCCTGCCCGGCGGGCGTGCCTCGCAGCCATTTGCGCGCCATCAGCATGGCCATCAGCCAGCCGAACGCGGTCAGCCCCAGCACGGCCGCGACCCACAGGCCACTGCCTGACAACAGGGCGATCACACCGCCGCCAGCGAACGTGACCAGCGCGATCTTGGGCAGGATGCCGATACCCGTCCCGCCCAGAAAGGCCAGGAACGTCATTTGCGATACGCCCGCTGCCATATTGACGACAATAAAGGGCGCAGACGGAACATTACGGATTATCGCGCTGGCCCAGAACCCGTTCTTGCCGACGAAAGCCGAGATCCGGTTGACCGTATCACCGCCATAGCGGCGCACCACGTCGGCGCCCAGAACACGCCCGGTCCAGAAATTGGCTGAAGCAGAGACAATCGTTCCGGCCCACGAATAGATGAAACCGGCGACCGGCCCGAAGGCCAGCACAGTCGCTGCGAACAGCGCAAACTGCGGCGCGCCGACATAGGACAACACGGTGAACGCCAGAATGGTCAGCGGAAGCGCGTACCAGCGCGCGGCCGCGTCCTCCAGCCAGGCCTGAACATCGCCGGGCTGGATATCGAAGCCGAAGCGTCCGACGAGAAATACGGCCATGACCAGCGCGAACAGCGCGATGGATGCGCCGACAGCGCGCGCGGCGCGCACATCCAGCCTGGTCAGGAAATGGAATATCCGATTCATTTCGCTCTCTTAGCGTGTTCTTGGACCGCTTTCCATGCAAGCCGTGCGCCTGCAGCAGTCATTCCAGCCCCAGAGCCTGCCTGAGATAGCGGCCCGTGGCTTCCAGTTCGTGTCCGGCGGCCCGCGAACGGGCGGCATGCAATCCGGCGCGGTCCTGCTCGAAATCCGCGACCCAGCGCCGGGCAAATGCACCCGATGTCACATCGCTGACGATATCCTCGAACACCGGCTTTACGGCATCCGCAATCCGCGCCTCCACGCCATGCGCTCCAAACTCGGCTGTATCCGATATGGCAGCATACATGCCCGCAATGCCGCGCATGTGGATCAGCTCTGCGATGTATTTGAGCTCGTGGACGGTATCGATATAGGCCATCAGCGGGCTCAACCCGGCCTCGACGAGTGTCTCATAGCCCTGACGCGCGAGCGCGCACATACCGCCGACCAGAACGGCCTGCTCTCCCAGAATATCGGCCAGGGCTTCCTCGCGAAAACTCGTCGGGAATATGCCTGCGCGCCCGCAACCAAGGCCTTTGAGATAGGCTTTGGCAATGTCGTCCGCCTGGCCCGATGCGTCTTGCTGGGTCGCCCAGAAACCTGTCAGCCCGCCACCGCGCACAAAGCTCTCGCGCACTGCGCCGCCCGGCCCCTTGGCAGCCGCCAGGATAACGTCGCAATCCGCAGGCGGATCGATCAGGCCGTACTCGATGGAAAACCCGTGACAGAAGATAAGGCCCTGCCCTGCCTTGCGGTTCGGCGCGACATGATCGGTCCAGATCGCGCCATGCGCCTCATCTGCTGCCAGGATCGATATATAGTCGGCGCGTGCTGCGGCCTCGCCCAAACTGACCACGTCAAAGCCATCGCTCGTGGCTTTCCCGCGCGAGGGCGAGCCTTCGCGCAGCGCCACCAGCACCTTGCCAACGCCGCTATCGCGCAGATTCAGCGCGTGGGAGCGTCCGTGATTGCCATAGCCGATTATCGCCAGCGTGCAGGCTTGCAGGGGCGAAAGATCAATGTCGTGGTCATAAAGGGCATCAGGCAAAGTCATGGCGCGTCCATTTTCTCAAATTTATCAAGGATCCGGGCAAGATTGTCCGCTGGCGAGGCCGCATCCAGCCGCGTCCAGTCGGCGTGTTGATTGGAGAACCACGTAAACTGGCGCTTTGCATAGCGCCGGGAGTCGGTTTTCGCCTGTATGACCGCGTCTTCGCGATTCATCTCTCCATCAAGATGGGCCAGCAAGGGCCGCACCCCAACCGCCTTCATCGCCGGAAGCTGGCGGTTCAGCCCCTGTGTGTGCAGCGCGCGCACCTCGTCGAGCGCGCCCGCCTCCATCATCGTATCAAAGCGCTGCTCGATGCGTGCATACAGGTCCTGACGATCAGGCCGCAACGCGAAACCCGCCCAGCTGCCAGGCGCGATAAGCGGCTGCGTCTGTGCATGAATAGCGCTCAGCGGCTGGCCCGTCGTGCGCACCAGCTCGACAAGACGCACAAGGCGCTGCCGGTCACCCGGCTTGATGGCACTGGCGGCCTGCGGGTCGAGGCGTTCAGCTTCGGCGCGCAAGCCGTCCGTGCCCCTTGCCAATAGCGCTTCCACGCTTGCGCGCACATCGGCGGGTATGTCAGGCGCTGGCGCGATTCCGTCTATCAGGCTTTTGAAGTAGAGGCCCGTACCGCCGGCGAAAATCACCGGCACACTACGCGCGCGCAGTGGCTCGGCGATATCGAGCGCCGCGCGGGCCCACTGTCCGGCAGACCAGCGCTCAGACGGGTCGGCTACGCCAAAGAGATGATGGGGGACGCCGCCGCGTTCAGCCTCGTCCGGGCGGGCGGAAAGAATCTCGAGCCCGCTATAGAGCTGCATGGAGTCGGCATTGATGATCTCGGCGCCGATGCGCTGCGCCAGTGCCACTGACAGCGCTGTCTTGCCCGATGCCGTCGGACCGCCAATCAGGATGAAGGGCGGTGTCATCGCGTCAAATTGCCCTTACGGCCTGAGGCTTTGCAGCACAAACTGGCCCTGGCGGTTGAGGCTGAACAGGACCGGGCGGCCGGTTTCACCCGCTGCCGAGCGCGCGATCTGGCGCGCCTCGTCAACGCTATCGACAATCGTCCACGCGATCTCCTCGACCACGTCACCAACACGCACCTTTCCAGCTGCATCAGAACCTGGCTCGACCGCCGTCACCACGAGGCCGCGTGCGTCCGGGTGGAGGCGGTGGGTCCGGCGCAGGGCGTCCGTAATCGGCGCCAGCGTCAGGCCAAACAGCGTGCGCGAAGATGGCGATGGGGCCTGCGCGTCGTCTGGCGTGCCGGCGGGGCGCGATGGCGCCGCATCGGGCTCGTCAAGGCGTGCCACTTCGATTTCGAGCGTAAGCGGCTCCCCACGGCGCAGGACATCAAGGCTGGCGCGCGTGCCAATCGGCGTATCGGCCACCATGCGCGGCAGACGGCGGTCATCGGGCACCGCCTCACCGTTGAACGCCAGAATCAAATCACCGCGCTCGACACCGGCTGCATAGGCCGGGCCATCTGCATCAACACGGCTGACAATCGCGCCGCGCGGACTGGAAAGCCCCAGCGCCTCGGCGGTATCGGCGGTCACAGCCTGCACGTTCACGCCAAGCCAGCCACGGCGCGTCTCGCCGAACTCGGCAAGCTGGCGGACAATGGGTTCGGCAATGTTGGACGGGATGGAAAAGCTGATCCCGACACTGGCGCCAGTGGGGGAGAATATGGCCGTATTGACCCCGACAACACGCCCGTCCATGTCAAAGAGCGGGCCGCCAGAATTGCCGCGATTAATCGCCACATCCGTTTGCAGATAATCATCATACCGCCCGCCAATCTCGCGGCCGCGCGCGGAAATCACACCCGCAGTGAGAGAGCCGCCAAGCCCGAACGGATTGCCGATGGCGATCACCCAGTCGCCCACCCGCGTGGCGTCGGAATCGCCAAAACGCACAAACGGAAAGTCCCCATTGCCCTCGCGGATGCGCAGCACGGCGAGGTCGGTGGCCGGATCGACACCGACAATGTCGGCCGGCAGCGTACGCCCGTCGGTGAAGACCACTTCAACCTCGTCAGCTTCCTCGATGACGTGATTATTGGTCACCACGAGACCTGACGCATCAATGACAAAGCCGGAGCCCAGCGAGCTGGCCACGCGCGGATTATCGCCGAGCAGATCGTTGAACCGCTCCAGCGGTGATCCAGGCGGGAAGGTCGGCAGATTGTCATCACTGCGCATGCGCTGGGCTGCCGAGATATTCACCACCGCAGGCGAGAGCTCTTCTGCCAGATCGCCAAACCCCTCGCGGGGCTGGGCGGCACTGGCAGAGGCCATCGCGAGAGCGGCGAGTGTGGCGACAAGGGCAGCCAGAAGGACACGCATGGACGACTCCGGGTTAGGCAGGTTTCAGCAGGTGGCAACACGCAGCTTAACGCGATGCGCGCCGCTCAACACCCTGCACCACACACCCGATCTCAGCCAAGGGCGCGTGCCAGAGCCACCAGCAGCACACCGGCCGCCACGGCGGCAAGGCCAGCCACCCTCAACGCTCCGGGCGGCACGCGGGCAGCGGCTTCGGCCATCTGCCGGGCGAGAGACGGGGCCAGCGCGTAGAGAAGCCCTTCAACAACCAGCACAAGGCCGGCGCCGATGAGGATCCAGACGAGCATGGCCCCTATAGTCACACCTAGTCGGGCTCGCCCGCCTGGTTCTCAAAGTAGCGGAAGAACTCTGAATCCGGGCTGATGATGATCGGCGTGTTGTCGCGCAGCGCCAGATCATAGGCCAGCATCGAACGGTAGAAGGCGAAGAAGTCCGCATCCTGCCCGTAGGCATCAGCAAAGATCGCCGTACGCTGGGCATCCCCGTCACCGCGGATGGTTTCAGCTTCAGACCGGGCATTGGCCAGCAGAACGGTGGCTTCGCGATCGGCCTCGGCACGGATCTGACGGGCCCGCTCCTCGCCTTGCGCGCGGATCAGCGCCGCTTCCTGCTGACGTTCAGAGCGCATCCGCTCAAACACCCGCTCGGTGATCTGCTGAGGCAGGTCAGCGCGCAGGATGCGCACGTCAATCACCTCGATACCGATATCCTGCGTGGCAACCTGGGCTTCAGCGGCAAGACGGATTCGGTTCATCACCTCGGCGCGCTGGCCGGAAATGACCTCGCTCGACGGGATCGAGGCGATCACACCACGCAGCGAGTCATCCATGATAGCCGACAGGCGCTGCTGCAGGCCGCGCTCGTCACGCACGGTCTGATAGACGCGCAGCGGATTGACGATGCGGTAGCGCAGGAAGGCATCCACCACCAGGCGTTCCTGGTCAGCCGCCAGTATCTCGGCCGGCGCCATGTTGAACTCGACATTGCGCTTGTCGAAATGAAGCACATCATCAACGAAGGGTATCTTGAAGTGCAGGCCCGGTTCCAGATCGCCCGGCTCGTTGATAACCGCAACCGGGTTACCCAGCCGCAGTACCAGAGCCGACTCGCGTTCCGACACGGTGTAGGTAGCCGACAGGCCCACCACCACAGCGATGGCCAGAATGACGCCAAGGCTGATCAATGCAAAACGGGGCATACTAGCGGCCTCCCGTGCTGGACGACGAACCCGACTGGGTACGGGCAGGACTGCGGTCACGGCCAAGCTGGTCAAGGGGCAGGTATGGCACCGCGCCGCCCGCGCCGTCCTGATCGAGAATGATCAGCTCGGAGCGTCCGAGAACCTGCTCCATCGTTTCAAGGAAGATGCGCCGCCGTGTGACTTCCGGTGCCAGACGATACTCCGCATAAATCTGGTTGAAGCGCGATGCCTGACCTTCGGCCTCTGCGATCACGCTGTCCCGGTACCCTCGCGATTCCTCCAGCAGGCGCACCGCCGTACCGCGCGCTTCAGGAACAACCTGGTTGGCGTGGGCGGTTGCCTGCAAGGCGGCGCGTTCGGCGTCCTGGCGGGCGGCATCCACATCGCGGAAAGCATCGATTACGCTGGCAGGCGCCGAAGCTTCTCGAAGCTGGACCTCGAGCACCTGAATGCCGGAATTGTAAGATGTCAGCGTGTCCTGAATGATCTGCCGCGCGCGCCGGGCCGCCTCGGTGCGGCCTTGCGTGATGATCGGCTGCAGTTCGGTGGTCCCGACCACTTCGCGCATCGCGCTTTCGGCAACCGCTTTCACGGTGCCTTCCGGATCACGCACATTGAACAGGAAGTCGCGCACGCCCTCCGGGTAGGTCAGGTCCACACGCCACTGAACGACAAAGTCAATCTCGACGATGTTCTCGTCGCGCGTCAGCATCAGCGCTTCTTGCTGCGTCGAACCGACCGCGACCTCGTTGGTAGTGGTCACTTCAGGCAGCTGCACCGTTTCAAACGGCACCGGCAGCTTGAACTGCAAGCCCGCGCCTGTGGTCCGGACATATTCGCCAAAGCGAAGCACGACGCCCGCCTGCTGCGGTCCAACCACATACCAGGCCGAACCCGGCCAGGCGAGCCAGACAAAGAAAATGCCCGCAGCGATCAGGCCAAGGCCCGGACCATTGGAGCCCTTGCCGCCGCCCGAACCGCCAAACAGGCCACGCAGGCGTGCCTGCAGACTGGCAATGAACTGTTCCAGATCAGGCTCTCCGCCGCCCTGACCATTGCCAGAGCCGCGCCGGCCGCCACCGGGGCCTTGTCCCCACGGATTCTGGTTATTGTTATTGCCGCGCCGTCCGCCGCCGCCAGAGCCCCAAGGCCCCCCGCTGCCGCCTGCATTATCGTTCCAGGGCATATATTTCCTCGTCACGGAATGGGAATTCGTCTCGTGCTGCGTTGATATGTGGACGGATCGGCCCTCCGGTTCAAGTCAAACCGGCACGCGACGCAGTGGACACGCGGTCACACCCGCTCCAGCACCCGCACCACAAACGCGGCATCATCACCGGGCGCAGGGTCGAAGGCCTTCGCGCTGACCTCGCGCCATTCGACCGGGTTGAGCATGGGAAAATGCGCATCCCCCTCCGGCTCAAGGTCCACTTCGGTGAGGTAGATGCGGTCTGTCCGTGGCAGGAGAGCCTCGTAGAGCGCGGCCCCGCCGATCAGGCAGACCTCCGCCGCCCCGTCCTTCGCCGCGATTTCGCACGCCGCCGCGACCGCCGCATCCGCGTCGGAAAACACCTGTGCGCCGTCCAGCGTGCCCAGCTTGCGCGACACCACGATATTGGCCCTTCCGGGCAAGGGCTTGCGCGGCAGGCTGTCCCAGGTCTTGCGGCCCATGATGATGGGCTTTCCCAGCGTGACCGCCTTGAAATTCTTCAGATCGGACGGAATGCGCCAGGGCAGATCATTCTCGCGCCCGATCACGCCGTTCTTCGCAACGGCGACGACGATTGAAAGGGGGATGTCCCTCACCGCGCCGCTCTACACCGCCACCGGCGCGGAAATACCCGGATGCGGGTCATAGCCGATGATCTCGATATCCTCGTACTCGAAGGCGAAGAGATCGGTGACGGAGGGGTTGAGTTTGAGCGTTGGCAGCGCGCGCGCCTCGCGGGCCAGCTGGCGCTCCACCTGCTCGACATGGTTTGAATAGATGTGCGCGTCACCGAAGGTGTGGACGAACTCGCCGGGCTTCAGGCCCGTCGCCTGCGCGACCATCGCCAGCAGCAGCGCATAGCTGGCAATATTGAACGGCACGCCGAGAAACAGATCCGCACTGCGTTGATAAAGCTGCAAAGACAGACGGCCATTGGCGACATGAAACTGGAACAGGGTGTGACAGGGCGGCAGCGCCATGGAGGGCACATCGGCCGGGTTCCATGCCGACAGGACGAGGCGGCGCGAGGCAGGGTTGGACTTTATCTGCGCCACCAGATCCGCCAGCTGGTCGATCTCGCGCCCGTCAGGCGCCGTCCAGCGCCGCCACTGCTTGCCATAGACAGGCCCAAGCTCGCCTTCCTCGTCCGCCCACTCATCCCAGATGGTAACGTCGCGCTCCTGCAACCATTTTACATTCGTCATCCCCTTGATGAACCAGAGCAGCTCAATGGCGATGGAGCGGAAATGCACTTTCTTGGTGGTCAGGAGCGGAAACCCGTCGGCCATATCACAGCGTATCTGGCGGCCAAACACACTGCGCGTGCCCACGCCGGTGCGGTCATCGGACGGCGTGCCGCTTTCCATCACGTCACGCAGCAGACCCAGATAGGCCGCCTCGATGCCGCGGCGGTCACTCAATGCGGGATGATGTTCGGCAAGGGCCATGAGATACGTTTCCAAGCGCTAGACTGCCAGCCTGCCCGATTCCTCTACCAAATGCCCGCCCCTAACTGCGGTGACCCGGACACTTATGAACAAGATTTAATCGGGAAGGTCTCACTTCCCGCTTGCCCCGCCCTCTGCCTGGTGGCAACTTGCCTAAACTGGAACAAACAGGGAATATTTCAATGATCGGATATGTGACACTCGGCACGAACGACCTGGAAAAGGCGTGTGCCTTCTATGACGCCATCGCGAAGGAACTCGATACGCCGCGCATGATGGAGTTCGACACCTTCGTGGCCTGGGGCAAGCCGGGCGGACCGGCGGGCGTAGCGGCGACCAAGCCGCATGACGGCCAGGCCGCGACGGTCGGCAATGGCGTGATGGTGGCGCTCGAAGCCAAGGACAAGGAACAGGTCCACCGGCTCTATGACATTGCGCTGGCCCATGGCGGATCGTGCGAAGGCAAGCCTGGACCGCGCGGGGACAATTTCTACGCGGCCTACTTCCGCGATCCCGACGGCAACAAGCTCAACGCCTTCCTGATGACCGGCCCGCTGAGCTAGCGGAGCCCCTCTGCGGCGGGCGGACACGCCGATGGCGCTGTCCGCCCGAGCCGGTTCAAAAGGCTGGAGGGCCGTAAATGCCCGCCCGTCCAGCCGACATCGAGACCCGCATCGCGAAGGCGCGCCGCAGCCCATACATTGCAGGTCTGGAAAGCATGATAGGAAGAGCGCGCGGCGAAAAACGCGCTGCCGCGCGAATCCAGTCCTTCGGCCACAAATCGGGGCGCACCCTGGCCATCCAGCGCCAGTTCGGCCTCCAGGGCGGTGATGAGCGTTGTCAGCCCCTCGCCCGATAGTGCCACATCCCGATATTCGCTCGCATATGCCTCGCGCGGATTGCGGCCAAGGGCGGCAACATGCAGGACGGACGCGGTGGGCCAGACGATGGCCGCGAAGCCGTTGACCGGGTTCGTGCCCGTCACATAGGCCGACTTATCACCCCAGCCGATGGCAAACCAGCGGGCATCGGGAAAGGCGGCGCGTAGCGCGCCATCGGCCGGAAAGGCATTGGCGGGCAGGTAAAAGCCCGTGTGCCAGTCATTGGAACTGACCGCGATCACATGGCAGTCACCGGCACGGGCCGATGCCACCGGCGCATGCTGTGTGCAGGCCGTCAGGGCGAGGATCGCGGCCGCCAGCAAGGCATGGAAGCAGGCGCCAGGAGCCGGGTTTGAAGCCCTCATCGTGAGGCGGCGCGCCAGCCTCGCCCGGGCGGGCGGGGTTTCAGGCTCTGCCCCGCCCATCCTTCGAGACGCCGCCATGTGGCGGTTACTCAGGATGAAGAAAAAATCGAACCGGGACATGTGCAAGCTTGTCATGCCCTTTCATAACACGGCCAAACGCCCTATATTCACTCCTGTCCGCTTTGGCGGTCTATGGTGATAAACGTGCGTGTAATAACCAGACCGGACCCGGGTGCGATTCCCGGCGGCTCCACCAATCCCTTTTTCCGCTGCGTTGGGCGGTGATTATGGGGCCGATCAGGATCGACGGATGGGTAAAGACGTTGCTTTCACCCGCATGGGCTCCGTTATCAGCCCATTGTTAAAGTTGCCAACGACAACTTTGCTGAAGAAGTGCGTCTCGCTGCGTAAGCAGTGCGATCATTTCGCATCTTAAGTCCTCGGCTCTAGCAAGCCGCAGGCGGGGTTCGGGGGGCGCCTGGCAACAGAAGCCCCCCACTTCTCTCAAATGAATAGCAAATTGGAGCGGCTCTAGCGTCCGCGCCGGCGCTCACGGATGAAGACCGGCAGGAGCTGAGTGAGCGCGGTATAGAGCCCTGCGCCAAAAGCCCAGCTGAGCGGCACGAACAACACGCCCAACACATCGCGCGCATCGGGGTAATTGCCCCCAATGCCCAGCACATACGCGCCGTTGGCCAGCTGGTAGATGCCCGCCGCATCCGGAGAGATCAGGCGCGCGGCTCCGGCGGCAATGGCGAAGAGGACGGCCGCGTAGAGCAGCCCGAGCACGCTGACGATGGTGGCAGTGCCGGCACCTGACATAGCGCCATAGCGCAACGCCTCGACCACCCGGCGCGGATTGAGCGAGCGGGCGGCAAGGCGCGCGGCCTGTCCGGCAATTTCAGAGGGAAGATAGTGTCCGGGCGGACCAATAAGGTCGAGCGCCCGCGAAACGGTTTCGGCGCTGGCATTGCGCCCGCCATTAAGGGCTTCGATCACGCGCAGCTCCACCTCGCGGCGGTAGTGGCGGGCAACGCGGCGCGGCAGACGGCCCAGCAGCACGTCTGCCTCCTGGAGATATTCCGCAGCCAGTGCGCGGGCCGGTTCATGCTCAAGCTCGGTCAGTCGTTCCACGGCGGCCGTCCCCCGATTTGCCTGTTAACCCTGACGGTAGCGGCAAGGTGCGTGGCGATAAAGCCGAATGGGCCGCTATCTATCATGTGGGCTTGACGGCCAGATGAAGCCCGCCTGCCGGGCGCAATGTTACCTGCATGGCCAGCTCCACCGCAGCAGAGCCTTCCGCAGGCGCAAACTCCAGATCACGCACCAGCGTGGCGAGCATGATCGTCGCTTCCATCATGGCAAACCCCATGCCGATGCACGCGCGCGGACCGCCGCCAAATGCCAGAAACTGATATCGGTCGGTCGGTCTGCGGTCTCTCAGCCAGCGATCCGGATCGAACCCGTCCGGATCGTCCCAGAGCCTGGTGTGCCGGTGCAGGCAGTAGAAGGCCAGCAAGGCGACATCGCCCTTGCGAACCGGACGTCCGCATATCTCGGTGGCCCGTACCGCGCGGCGCGCGACCATGGGCGCGGGCGGATAGAGGCGCATCGCCTCTTCGAGCACCTGACGGGTGAAATAGAGCTGGCCGACATGCTCCGCCGCGGCCGGGCCATCGCCCAGCACGGCTCTGGCTTCTTCACGCAGGCGGGCCTGCGCCGCCGGCTGGTTGGCGAGCAGATAGAGCGCCCAGCTCAGCGCGATGCCTGTTGTTTCATGGCCAGCGGCCACAAAGGTCATCACGCTGTCGCGGATATCGGTGTCAGACAGGCCCTCGCCGGTTTGCTCGTCACGCACTGTCAGCAGAAGGCCCAACAAGTCGGTGCCGGGCTCGGACGCGGCACGGCGGCGGGCGATCTGACCCTCAACGGCCTGGCGGAACACCTTGCGCGCGCGTCCCGCGCGCGCCGTCATCAGGCGCGGCATCCATTCGGGCACAGGCGCGAGATCTGACAGCCGCATCTGCCCGATCTCTTCGAGCAAGACCTCGATAGCCGCCCTCACCTCTGCGCGGTCAAACCCTTCCACGTCAGAGAACAGGACGCGCTCTATAACAGCGAAGGTCGCGTCGCTCATCACACTCAGGATTTCAGGCGTTTGCGGAGTTCTGAGCCGCTCTACCGCCATTGCGGCGGCGTCTGCCATGATCGGCGCAAAAGGATCGAGACGGCGTTTCAGGAAAGCCGGTTGCAGCGTCATGCGCTGGCGCCGCCAGCTTTCCCCGTGGGCGGTCAGGATCGCATCGCCCAGCACAGGTTTCAGCATGCGCTGGATGAGCGGCGATTTGCGCCAATCTTCAAAATTATCCTGCAGGATCGACTTCATCTCCGCCGGGCCCGAGACATGATGAACGGACCGCCCCAGATAGGGCCCGGTCAGAATTGTGTGCTCGAAAAGCGGCGCTGGCAGAATGGAAAGCGGGTTCTCCCGCATCATCATGCCGGTTTTCAGCAGATTCGTCGGCCGGTCCAGCGGCGTTACCCGAGCCGGCCGGAAAGCGCCGGCAAGCCCGGTCTCAGACGTTGCGGTCAGGGATTTTTCCATATGATTATACCTAGCGCAGCAAGGCCGGTGCGGCTATCACCGATTGGCCCAACAGTGCTGACCGATTGACGCAAGGTGCGCGTTGGCTAGGCTTTGGCAAGAAGGCTCAAGGCAGGGGGAGACGCGGTGAGCAAGGACCTGATGCGGTATGACCGGCTGGCGCAGGACGCGCTTCGCGGCGTGGTCCGTCAGGCATTGACCCGCGCGGGCAGCCCGGGCGGACTTCCCGGCGCCCACCATTTCTACATCTCCTTCAAGACCTCTGATCCGGGCTGCGATATCGACCCCAGCCTGGCCGAAGCCTATCCCGACGAGATGACGGTCGTGCTGGAGCACCAGTTCTGGGACCTCGCCGCTGAAGACGAGTTTTTTGAAGTCACGCTTAAATTCGGCGGCGTGCCGAAATATCTCAAAGTGCCCTATCGCGCCGTGACGCGCTTCCACGATCCGGCGGTGGGTTTCCACCTGCACTTCGATTACGAAGCGCCTGATGCGGCCAACGGGGCAAGTCCGGCTGCGGCCAGCGCCGGTGGAGGCGCCGCCGAAGAAGGCACGGTTGTCAGCCTGGATTCCTTCCGCAAGAAGGACTGAAGCGGCCGAATGCTGCCAGCCTCATAACAGCTTCATTTTCCGGAACAGCGCAGTCAGCAGAACTGCCACTGTAACGATCAGCCCCGTCACCGCCGCGAACGCCCAGCTTTCCCCGGCGAAGGGAATGCCCGCGACATTGATGCCCAAAAGGCCTGTAAACAGCGTCAGCGGCAGGAAGATTGCGGCGAGCGCGGACAGCAGGACCATGTAACGATCCATCTTGGCGCCGCGCGCCTCCACGATCTGGTCCTGAATGATGGATGCGCGCTCACGCACGGCCTCAAGCTCTTCGAGAATCCGCGTCGTCTTGTCAGCCGCTTCACGTACCCTTGAGCGGTCCCGGTCATTGAGCCAGCTCAGATCCTCGATCGACAGCGTCGTCAGCGCATCGCGCTGCGGGCCGATATAGCGGCGCAGCCTGATGGCTCGGCGGCGCACATCGGCCAGCGCTCCGCGCTCGACCGTTCCATGCTCGTCCAGCAGCGCATCCTCGAAATCATCAAGCTCGTCGTGCAACTCTCCGACATGGGGTTCCATCCGGTCGGCAAGGCGCTGGGCCAGCTTTGCGACAAGCTCGCCGGGACTGACAGGCGCCATGCCGCGTTCAATGGCGCCGATCAGGTCTTCCACCGCATGAAGCGGGCGCACCCACACGCCGACAACGCGCGCGCCATCTACCCACAGGCGGACCGAGACCATGTCTTCGGGCTCGGCCCCGTCCATCAGGTTGACGCCGCGCAGGATGACAACCGCGCCTTCCCCGTGGACGGTGCAGCGCGGACGGGTATCCTCGGCCATCAGGGCTGATTGCAGATACGCGTCGAGCCCACTCTCCCGCTCCAGCCAGTCCGCCGTGCGCGGATCGTCACGCTGGAGATGCACCCAGACAAAGGGCGGCCTGGCCTTGCCATGGCGTTCGGGCTTCTGACCACTTCCGGTCAGCGCGTGTGCCGTCTCCAGACCGGCCGGTTCCGCCGCGCCTTTACCGTCCATGGCAAAGCACAGGACAGGCGGCAGGCTGGCTGGCGCGGGATCGCTATCAGTGGGGGCCATAGGCGGTCCTCCCGGCGGGCAGGATCAGGCGGCTTCGGGCACCAGCGGCACGGCGCGCACGCGCACGCGGGCCCGCTCGCCCAGCACCTTTTCCACGTGCAGACGTTCCACCTGGCTGTCATCGTGGAAGACCACGCCCGTCAGAGCGTCCAGCACCGCCTTGGCGACATTGTCGACATCATGCACGGGCGAATTCTCGGTGCGCTCAATGATAATGGTGACCTCGTAGGGACCCCATTTCGGACGTACGCGTTTAAATTCGGTGCGGAAAAACTCGCCAATCAGTGTCTTGAACCGGCGTGATTGCGAGGTGAGCGCATCGACGCGCAAATGAAGCGATCCGTTTGGTGTAGCGGCCTGCACTTTACCCCTCCCGGTCCATTCAAGGACGCCGTCTTGCAGCGTATAGCGGTCTGCGGCTTGATCCGTCATCGCCCGATGCTACACACCCGATTCGTTACATTCACCAGTGTCCGCGCGCTTTGACCTTGTTGCAAGCCGCGCCGGCCAGCCAGACCCTGCGAGGAATTCATGTCCGCCATGCGCACCGAGACCGACTCCTTTGGCCCGCTTCAGGTTCCTGCCGACAAGTATTACGGCGCGCAGACCGCCCGTTCGCTGATCAATTTCAAGATTGGCGGCCAGACCATGCCCTTGCCGCTGGTGCGCGCGCTGGGCGTTGTCAAGCACTGCGCGGCCAAGGCCAATATGGCGCTGGGCAATATGGACGAAAAGCTGGGCAATGCCATCGCCGCCGCCGCACTGGAAGTTGCCGAAGGCAAGCTGGATGACCACTTCCCGCTAGTGGTCTGGCAGACCGGGTCGGGCACCCAGTCGAACATGAATGCCAATGAGGTGATCTCCAACAGGGCGATCGAGATGCTGGGCGGCGAGATGGGGTCAAAAGACCCGGTTCACCCGAATGACCATGTAAACCGCTCGCAATCGTCCAACGACACCTTCCCGACGGCTACCCACATCGCGGCTGCGCGCGAGTTTCACGGCTCGCTGGTCCCTGCCCTGCAGACGCTGCGCAACGTCCTCAACGACAAGGCAAAGGCGTTCAAGGACATCATCAAGATCGGCCGTACGCACCTTATGGACGCCACGCCGCTGACGCTGGGCCAGGAGTTTTCCGCCTATGTGGCCATGGTCGATAACGGCATCCGCCGCGTGGAAGCGGCCCTGCCCGCGCTCTACGAGCTGGCGCAGGGCGGCACGGCCGTTGGTACGGGGCTGAACGCCAAGCCCGGCTTTGATGTAAAGTTTGCCGAGGAAGTGGCCAGCCTGACCGGCCTGCCTTTCCGGACCGCTGACAACAAGTTCGAGGCGCTTTCCACCAAGGACGCGCTGGTGGAGGCCCATGGCGCGCTCAATTCGCTCGCGGTATCGCTGTTCAAGATTGCCAACGATATCCGCCTTCTGGGCTCGGGCCCGCGCTGCGGCATTGGCGAGCTGTCCCTGCCGGAAAACGAGCCGGGTTCCTCCATCATGCCGGGCAAGGTGAACCCCACCCAGTGTGAAGCCATGACCATGGTCTGCACGCAAGTGATGGGCAATAACGCCGCTGTCTCGTTTGCGGGCAGTCAGGGCCATTTCCAGCTCAACGTGTTCAAGCCGGTGATGATCTACAATGTGCTCACCTCAACACGCCTTCTGGCCGACGCCGCGATCAGCTTTGCTGAAAACTGCGTGGCGGGTATCGAGGCCAACGAGGAGCGCATTGCCGACATACTGGAGCGCTCGCTCATGCTGGTGACGGCGCTGGCACCGAAGATCGGATACGACAACGCCACCACTGTCGCCAAGACAGCCCATAAGAACGGCACCACCCTGCGCGAGGAAGCGGTGCGGCTGGGCTTTGTCACCTCTGAAGAATTCGACGAGGTGGTGCGCCCCGAACAGATGATTGGACCGCGTTGATGGCCGAACTGGTCAATCTGCGTACCGCACGCAAGCGCAAGGCACGGGAGGCGGCGGCGAAGGACGCTGCCGCCAACCGCGCCGCTTTTGGCCAGACGAAAGCGCAAAAGCAAAAGCGCAAGGCGGAAGCTAACAGAGCCGCGCGGGCGCTGGACGGCAAGAAGCGGGAATAGCTGCAGTCATCTATTCGCTCGTCATGCCCGCGCAGGCGGGCATCCAGAGAAAGCAGGCGGCAATCGTTGCAGATGGCTCTGGGTTCCCGCCTGCGCGGGAACGACGTAGGCGGGAGCGGGAATAGCCCCCCCTACTTCCCCCTGAGGCCCGAAATCGTCCGGCCCGGCGCGATCTCCTCGACATCGCAGATCAGGTGCAAAAGCGCGGGTCGCCCGCAGGTCCTGGCCCGCTCGAAGGCGGCTGGAAAATCGTCAAACGATTCCACGCGGATGCCCTCACAGCCAAAGCTCTTTGCGTAGGTCACGAAGTCAGGGTTTTTCAGTTCGGTGCCAGACACGCGGCCCGGATATTCGCGCTCCTGGTGCATGCGGATTGTGCCGTATGCGCCATTGTCGGCGACAATGAAGATGACGTTCGCGCCGTATTGCGCGGCCGTCGCCAGCTCCTGCCCGCACATCAGGAAGCAGCCATCGCCATTGACCGAAACGACCAGCGAATCCGGCTGGGCAATCTTCGCGGCGATACCGGCGGGCACGCCATAGCCCATCGCGCCCGAGGTCGGGCCCAGCTGGGTGCGGCAATGCCGGTGGCGGTAGAAGCGATGCAGCCAGGCGGCATAATTGCCCGCGCCATTGGTCAAAACAGCATCATCGGGCAGATTGTCTGACAGCCAGCAGAACATTTTGGAGAGGTTGAAGCCGCTCTTGATCTCCACGACTGAGGAGAAGGCCAGAAATTCCTCGTGCGCGGCCGCCGCCTCTCCTGCCCACGCGCTGGAATCCACCTTGATATGCGACAGGGCGTCAGCCGCGGCGGCAACGGTGGCGTTGATGGCCAGATCGGGCTGATAGACCCGGCCAAGCTCCTGCGCGCCGGGATGGATATGGACCAGCGTCTGCCCCTCCAGCACCGGCGGTTTCAGGATAGAATAGCCCGATGTGGTCATCTCGCCCAGGCGCGGACCAAACACGATCAGCAGATCGGCCGACTTCACCCGCTCGACCAGCTTCGGGTTAGGCGCGACGCCCAGATCACCGGCATAGTTCGGGCCCATATTGTTATAATGGTCCTTGGAGCGGAATGAGCAGGCCACTGGCAGGCGGTTGTTCTCGGCGAACTGGCGCGCCTTCTCCACCGTCTCGCCGCTCCATTTCGTGCCGCCATAGATCACGAACGGGCGCTTTGCGTTGGCCAGCAGGCTCTCCAGCTTCGCGATATCGCCGGGCGCCGGCGCGGCATGGGCCACCTCCACCCGCCGGATCGCGGGTGCCTCGGCTATTTCGGTCAGCATGTCTTCGGGAAGGGCCAGCACGACCGGGCCGGGGCGGCCATTCATTGCGGTGGCAAAGGCGCGCGCCATGTATTCGGGCACACGTGCAGGATCATTGATCTCGGCGACCCATTTGCACTGATCGCGGAAAAAATGGGTGTAGTCGATTTCCTGAAAGGCTTCACGGTCCTTCATCTCGCGCGCCACCTGACCGATCAGCAGGATCATTGGCGTGGAATCCTGAAAGGCGGTGTGCACGCCGACGCTCGCCTGCGTGGCACCAGGGCCGCGCGTGACCATGCAGATCCCCGGACGGCCGGTCAGCTTGCCATGGGCTTCGGCCATATTGGCTGCGCCCGCTTCCTGGCGGCAGGTGATGAAGCGGAAATCCTTGCCCTTCTCATAAATCGCGTCCAGCAGCGCCAGATAGCTCTCACCCGGCACGCCGAAAGCAAGATTTGCCCCGTTGGCAAGCAGCGCATCGGCAAGGTGCTCGGCACCGGTCTGGCGGGGCATGGCGACTTTCCTTTCAGAAAAATTATTTCGCTGCACAGCTAACGGCAGTCAGAAGCCGGGGCAAGAGGGGGCGGTGAGATGGATCACTCGCCTTCGATGGACCCGATCAGGCGCTCGAAAAACGCGGTCGCCGCAGCGCCGTCGATCCAGCGGACCACCGCTACCAGATCATGGTCCGGGCTGACGAAGATGATGTTCGCGCCCGCGCCGAGGTGAAAATACGCATTGGCCGGTATCGCCTCAGAGTGAAAGCCGGTTCCCGGCGCATTCAGGAAAAAATTCATATAGCCATAACCCGGATTGTGCTCGCCCGGGGTCAGCGCCGCATTGTAGAACTCGTCGCTGAGGAGGCGTTCACCATCCCATTCACCGCGATGGAGATCGAGAAGCCCCAGCCGGGCCATGTCAAACGCGTCGATGAACATGCCGCCGCCCCAGTGGCCACCACCCGACACCGAGAGCAGGCTCTGCCCGTCAATCTCGGCATAGCTGTTGGCATAGCCATGCCAGACCCAGCCGTCAGACCCGCCAATCGGATCCATGATCCGCTCGCGCAGCACGTCAGGCAGCTCGCGGCCGAACACATGGGTCGCCGCCAGCGCCAGCGCGTTCACACGCACATCATTGTATTCATAGGCACTGCCGGGCTCGGGCGGTCCGGCCACCAGATCGTCAAAGGCGTTCTCGCCGGGCCGGTCAGCCCAGGCGGGCTTGCCCCACAGCTCGCCCCACCAGCCGCTGGTCTGGCGCAGCATCTGGTCCCATGTGATTGCCGCATTGTGTGCGGTGTGAAAGCGGTCATCGGCCACTTGCGCCGAAACCGGCATGTTCACATCGCCGATCAGGCCGTCATCAAGGGCAAGGCCGACCACGTGTGCGAGGAAGCTCTTGGTCACCGAGAAGGTCATGTCGACGCGTTCAGGCTGACCCCACTCGGCCACGATACGTCCGCCGCGCACGATGAGACCCGACGGATCGCCGCGGTCTGCCAGCGGCCCGACCGGATCGGAATAGGGTTCGGCAGCCCATTGCAGCGGCACCATCACGGTCAGTTCGCGCGCGTTCACCACATCGCCCAGAGGGGCGGGATTTTGCGTCTCGCTGGCAACGGCAAAGTCAATCGCGGCACGAAGCGCATCAGGCTCGAAACCGGCGGCGGCGGGCTCAACCCGCTCCCAGTTTTCTGCGCCTTCGGGCGGAAAATACTCTTGCGCGCCCGCCAGACCCGTCCATGCCAGCGCCAGCATCGCACTCACAAGTTTTTTCATGATATCTCCCCCAAGGGCCTGAACCTGCGCGTTGCGGCCAAAGCTAGCACGCCAGCAGTGCGGCGCTATCCCCCAAGGCGCACGCCTACCGACACGCTACGCGGCTCTCCGGGGAAATAGCGGTAACCGCCAAAGGCAAAATCGGCCCGCTCTGCGTAGCCGACATCCGCCGCGTTGCGGACAGAGGCGAAAAGATCAACACCGTCGCGGACCCGCAGCGAGGCGCGCAGATTGAGAATGTCGTGCCCGTCATAGCGCGCCGAGTTGGCGGCATCGGCGAAGTACTCGCCCACATAGAGCCATTCGGCTTCGGCGCGCACGGCGTCCACCGGCTGCCAGCTGGCCCGCAGATTCCACAGCCATTCCGGCGCCGTATCGACGCGATTGCCGCGCAAGATGACTTCTGATGCCTGCGAGACAGGCCTGTCGAAATCGTAATTGTGGATGGCCCAGGTCAGCGCGCCGGAGAGCGTGAGCGTGTCCGTGACAGGCCAGGCGCCCTCTATTTCGATGCCCTCATGTGTGGTGCGCCCGTCGGTGACGTTGATGCCGTCGGCATCGCGGAAGAACACGTTGCGCTTGAGCATGGTGAAGCCGGTCAGCTCCAGCGAAAGGCCGTCAGACCGCGACAGACGCACGCCCGCCTCGAGGCTGTCGAGGACTTCCGGCTCGATACCGTCAATCTCCTGACCGGGCTGGAGGCGGTAAAGCTCATCGGTTTGCGGCGCACGCACCCCGCGCGCGATGCGGGCAAAGGCGCTGACGCCATCGGCTGCCTGCCAGACCAGCCCGGCATGGGGCGCAAAGGTGGTGAAACGGTCAGAGCGGCCGGGCAGGCGCAAGAAGCGCCCCACCGCGCCGTCGGCGGTATTGTTGGTGTAGTCAAAGCGCGTGGTTTCCAGACGCGCCCCGCCCTCCAGCTCCAGCGCCCCGGTCAGGCTTTGCCGGCCCTGCACAAAGAGCGCGCCGGTCAGCGCCTCAACGTCGTAATCATAGTGGATGCCTTGCGGAAACGCGCCAAAGCTTGCCAGCGTCTGGTCCTCGACCAGATAGCCGCGCGTCCACTCGCCATCGATACCCGCCGTGACACTCCCTGAAACCGTCTGGCGCGTCAGGGCAGACTGGAAACCGATACTGTCATGGCCGGTTTCCTCAAGCGCTGTGGAGGGCAGAAAATGCAGGCGGAAGTCCATATCATTGCTGCGCGCGTACACCGCGCCGGCCAACGTCCAGTCTTCTGACACAACGTGATCGGCGTGCAGGCTGACCCGGACGGCCCGTGCATCGCGGAATGCTTCCGGGTTGGCGTTGCGGCGCGAGGCCGCCTCATCACGATAAGCCTCGAACCCGTCCACGAAGGTCGCGGTTTCCTGCTCCAGGTGAATTGCGCTGGCACGCAGGCTCCAGCGGGTCGCGCCAGCACCCCAGTCCAGCCGCGCCTGAAGCCCGGCCCGCAGCAGGGCGGCATCCTCGCGCCAACCGTCCTCGGAGCGCACCGAGATACCGATGTAGCCGTCCCCTGCCCGCGTTGCGCCGCTGGCCATGGCCGTAAGCCGCGCGCGCCCGAAACTGCCAATTTCCAGCTCAGCGCGACTGTCCGCATCTGCCGGGTCTGGCGTGATGATATTCACCAGCCCGTGCAGGGCGTTGGAGCCATAGACCGCGCCGCCCGGCCCGCGAATGATCTCGACACGAGAGGCCAGCTCATCGACCGCCTCAAACAGGCCGTTAATATTGGCAAACGCCGGAGCGCGCAGCGATATGCCGTCCTCCAGATACAGGAACGAGCCGGCGCCCGCGCCCGCGCTCAAGACTGGCGAGCGGATCGACGTGAGATGCTCCACCCCGTTGCCGCGATGAATATGAACGCCCGGCGCGCGGTTCAGAAGCTCGGCCACGTGCTGCGCGCCGGCAGACCGGATGGCATCGCTGTCGATCACCGCCACCGGCACAGCGGCGGCTCCGCGCTCCTGTGCGCTACGCGTCGCGCTGACGACGATCACCTCGCCGCCGTCGGGTTCGGCCTGGCGGGCATGCAATGGCGCCGCAAGGCAGGCACCCCCCAGCAGAGCCAGTGCGCAGACGCGCGTCACGCTTGACGCAAACGCTTGCTTGCCTAGGTTTACGCTGTCTTTTGCGGGGGTTGAAATCATGGTGCTTTGCCGGTTCGTGGTGGTCGTTGTGCTGGCCGCCTGTCTCTGGGTCTTCCCGGCGGAGGCCTATGAGCCTGCCCCCTTAGTTGATCTGATCGGCCAGGATGTCGAGTACGATCCTGCAATCCCCTTGCCTGAAGATGTGACGGGGTTTGCCGTCGGCAGCATCATCTACACGCCTGCCATGATCGCCGACTATATGCGCGCTGTCGCTGCAGCGTCGGACAGGGTCAGCGTCGATTCCGTAGGGCGCTCCCATTTTGGCCGTCAGATCATGCGGGTAACGATCACCTCGCCGGAAAATCACGCCCGGCTGGGGGAAATCCGCGATGCCCAGCACGAAATTTCGCAGGCCAGCAACAACGATGCCATCCCGCAAGACCATCCGGTGATCATCCAGTTCACGCATGGCGTGCATGGATCAGAGCCCTCCGGCTACGATGCCATCATGCCGCTTCTCTATTTTCTGGCCGCCGGCCAGGGGTCGGAAGTCGCTGATTTGCTTGACCGTTCGGTCATCCACCTGATCGGGCCAATCAACCCTGACGGCGCGGACCGCTTTGCTAGCTGGACGAACATGCACCGCGCGCGGGTGCCGGTCGCCGACCCGCAGCACCGGGAACATTACAATGAATGGCCATGGGGCCGGACCAACCATTACTGGTTCGACATCAACCGCCAGTGGCTGCCCGTTACCCAGCCCGAGGCGGCGGCCCTGGTGCGCGCGACGCGTGAATGGATGCCCAATATAGCGGCTGACTTTCACGAGATGGGTACCAATTCCACCTATTTCTTTTCTCCCGGACCACCGGCCGGACTGCACCCGATTCTGTCACAGGACGGGCTGCAACTTAATCTGCGCATGAACAGCTTTCTGAACGAGCAACTCGACGGCGAGGGCGCGCTCTATGTAAGCGAGGAATTCTTCGACGATTTCTACCTCGGCTACGGCTCGAGTTATCCCGGCCTTGTCGGCTCGGTGCCCTATCTGTTCGAGCAAAGCTCCGTGCGCGGCATCATTCAGGAAACCGATTTTGGAACATTGCGTTACGACGACAAGATCGGCCAGCAGGCTCGCGTCGGTCTGGCACTGATCCGCGCCGGTCTTGCCAACCGTGAACAACTTCTGTCCTTCCAGCGCGATTTCTACCGCGAAGGCGCGCGGCTTGCCGGTGCGGCAACCAACCTCGCCTATGTGTTCAGCTCGCCCGATAGCGGAAGGCTGAATGATTTCCTTGAGATGCTGGATGTTCATGGCATCGAGGTTCACCGGCTTTCGCGCCGCGTAAGACTGGACAATACAGATTTCGACCCGGCAAACAGCTACGTAGTCAATGCCCGCCAGCGTGAGTTCCGCGTTGTCGAAGCCCTGTTCGAGACCCGCATCGTGGAGGGCATGACCGAGTTTTACGATGTCTCCGGCTGGACCCAGCCGCTGGCCTATGGCCTTGATTTTGCTCCCGTTAGACCCGGTTTCTTCGCGCCGGATCTTGCTGGCGAGCGGGCCGGCGCGCCTGACCGGGCGGTCCCTGCCCCGCCCACTACCGGCTACGCCTATGTCATTGACTGGACTAACTTTTACGCGCCGAGAGCCGTATACCGCTTCCTCGAAGCGGGCATCCGCGCGCGGATGGTTCCGGATTCTATCACTGTCACAACGGCGGATGGCGAGGTGACTGTCCCGCCCGGTTCAGTGGTGATTCAGGTGCGCCAGCAGGGCGTCGACCCGCAAACTGTCCACGCCCTTGTCCAGAGGGCAGCCGGGGACGGTGTGACGGTTCATGCCGCCATCACCGGCACCAGCGGCGAAGGGTCGTATCTGGGCGGGTTCGGTGTGAACACGGTGCGCCGGCCGGAAATCCTGCTGCTGACGGGACGCGGTCAGGATGTGAACGCCGCAGGCGAGCTTTGGCACCTGTTCGATCATGAACTGGAAATGCCGGTTTCCATGATTGATATCAGCGAGTTCTCCGGCGCCAATCTGTCACGCTACACCCATATCATCCTGCCCAATGGCGGCTATGCGGGCTTTGGCGAATCCGATGCTGAAAGGCTGGGCGAATGGACGCGCGCAGGCGGGGTGCTGATCGGCATCCAGGGGGGCGCCAACTTGGCGATCCGCAACGAGCTCGCCTCGGCCCGCTACGCCGAGCGCGAGGGGGATAGCGCTGGCCCCGATGCCCTGGCCTATGAGACGATTTCTCGATGGGACACGGTCGAGGGTGTTTCGGGGGCTATCTTCGCGACAGATGTGGATCTCTCCCACCCCCTCCTCTTCGGCCTTGCCTCCAACCGTCTTCCGGTTCACCGCGAAAGCGCAAGCGGCTTTGCTCCGGGCGACAATCCCTTTGCACTTCCAATACGTTACGCGGAAAATGGCTTGCTGTCAGGCTATGCGTCCGAGGCGAATATCCAAGCTATTCAAGGGCTTGGAGCTGTTCATGCCGAGCGGCGCGGGAGCGGCGCGGTGATCCTGTTTGCCGACAATCCCTACTTCCGGGCCTATTTCCGCGGCTCTGCGCGGGTGCTGACAAACGCGGTCTTCTTCGGGGATGATTTCCGCAATCCCTACCGGAGCGCGCAGTAAGGCCGGGTCACAAAAGCCAAGCGCTGTCACGCCCTGGCGTGGCGGCGCTTCAATTCTTCGGTGACATCCGTGAGGGACAGGCCGCGCGCTTTCAAGAGGACAATGAGGTGGAAGACGAGGTCCGCCGCCTCACCGGTGAGGGCCGAATTATCCTCTGAAACGCCCGCGAGCGCCGTTTCCACGCCCTCTTCGCCCACTTTTTGCGCTACCTTGTTGATTCCATTGGCTAATAGCCGCGCAGTGTAGCTGTCTTCGGGATCGGCCCCTGCCCGCTTGTCCACGATTGCGGACAGTTCGCCCAAGAAAGCCAGCGCCGGGCCGGGATACTCACCAAAGCACGAGCGCGTGCCCAGATGGCAGGTCGGTCCCTCGGGCAGAGCCTGCACCAATATCGCATCGCGGTCGCAATCGGCGGCGAGACTGACAAGGCGCAGCACATCACCGGAGGTTTCACCCTTGGTCCAGAGACGGTTCTTTGAACGGCTCCAGAAGGTTACAAGGCCCTTGGCTTGCGTCACCTGCAGCGCTTCAGCATTCATATAGCCGAGCATCAGCACTTCGCCGGTCAGACTGTGCTGGACGATGGCAGGAACCAGGCCATCGCCTTTTTCAAAGTCGACTTGCGCTGCGGAAAGCGCGGAGAGATCGTCGCTCATGGGCGCACCTCGATGCCGGATTGTGCGAGATAAGTCTTCAGATCGGGGATGGAAATCACGCCCTTGTGGAACACACTTGCCGCTAACGCCCCGTCAACATTGGCCTTTTTGAACACGTCCTCGAAATGGTCCATCGCGCCCGCTCCGCCGGAGGATATCAGGGGCACCGGGCAGACTTCTCTGGCGACAATTAACTGTTCAATATCATAGCCTTGGCGTACACCGTCCTGGTCCATGCAATTAAGGACAATCTCGCCTGCGCCCCGGTCCACGACTTCCTTTATCCATGACAGCGTATCACGCTCGCTGGTCAGGGTACGGTCCGGGTCGCCAGTATATTGATGCAAGCGCCATATCCCCCCAATTTTTCGGCTATCCATGCCGACAACCACACACTGGGAGCCAAATTCATCGGCCAGATCATTGATCAGGCTGGGGTTTTCAAGCGCGGGCGTGTTGATGGATATCTTGTCTGCCCCCGCATGCAGGCGCGCACGCGCCGCCGTCACCGAGCGTATGCCGCCGGCCACGCAGAACGGTATGTCGATCACTTGCGCCACGCGGCCCACCCAGGCGGGCTCCACCTCGCGGCCCTCCGGGCTGGCGGAGATGTCGTAGAAGACCAGCTCATCGGCGCCCTGCTGCGCGTAAAGCCTTGCAAGGTCGACGATATCGCCGACGATCTCGTGGTCCTTGAAGCGCACGCCCTTGACCACTTTGCCATCGCGTACATCCAGACAGGGAATGATGCGCCGGGCTAGCATGCCAATGCCTCGGTCAGCGTGAAGCGGCCTTCAAACAGCGCCCTGCCGATGATTACTCCGCCCATTTTGAGGGCTTTCGCCTGCCGGATATCGTCCAGCGTGGCGACACCGCCGGACGCCTGCCAGGCGATCTCCGGCCGGGAGGCGACAAGGCTTTGATAAAGCGTGGTATTTATGCCCTCCAGCATGCCGTCGCGGCCCGTGTCGGTGACCAGCGCATGGCGCAGGCCATGGCGCTGATAGGCTTGCAGCAATTCGCCCAGTGTTGTCCCCGCTTCTTCCGTCCAGCCCTTGACCACAGGCACCGGGATATCCCCCTTCATGCGCACATCAAAAGCGGCGGCGATGGCTTGCGCCCCATAGCGGACAAGCCATGCCGAAACGCGCGCCGGATCGGTAATGGCGAGTGATCCGATCACGACCCGTGACGCCCCCGATTCCAGCAGCGATTCAATATCTTCGCCCGTGCGTACACCGCCGCCGGTCTGCACCTTGATGCCGGTCGCGGCGACGTTCTCCACGAGGGATAGCTGGCGTCTCGCGCCATCGCGCGCACCGGACAGATCGACCAGATGCAGCCAGTCTGCCCCGGCATCGCGATAGGCGCTGGCGACGGCTACCGGATCATCGCCATAATCGGTGACGGCAGAGAAATCCCCCTTTGCGAGCCGAACGACCCGACCGTCAAGGACATCTATGGCTGGATAAAGTATCATTTCCTAGCCCTTGATAAAATTGGACAAAATGCGTGCACCCACCGCGCCGGAACGTTCCGGGTGGAACTGGCAGCCGGCAATATGTCCATGGCGGATCATGGCGCTTATCCCCGGTCCATAGGTTGTTGTGGCGATGGTGGCGGGGCCTTCGGGCACGTAAAAACCATGGACAAAATAGACATGGGCGCCGGGCTCTATCCCTTCGAGCAACGGGTCTGAACCGGGCAGGAAATCGAGGGTATTCCAGCCCATGTGCGGCCACGGACCCGCGCCCGCTGGGTCCAGACGCTCCACCCGGCCGGGGACAAGTCCCAGCAACGATACCGGCCCGCCCGCGCCGCTATCCTCGTCACTTTCCCCGAACAATAGCTGCATACCCAGGCACACACCCAGCAGCGGCCGTGTGTCATTTCGCAGGGCATCGGCCCAGCCAGAGCGCTCCAGCGCCCGCATTGCGGGGCCCGCCGCGCCCACGCCCGGCAGGACAAGTTTCGTAGCGCTTTGCGCGTCTCCCGGTGTCGCTGCGAGGACAGGGTCCATGCCCAGCCGGTTCAGCGCATAGCGCACGCTCGCAATATTCGCGGTGGAGGTATCGATCAGGGCGAGGGTCATGCAGCTATTAACTCTCTGAAATCCCGGAAGCGCGCAGCGCTGTCCGGGACCTGTTTCAGGAGAAGCGGAGAGAGGCCCCGGGTCTCCCTCTGGTCGTCCGGGGTTTCAGGGGAGATCGCGCACAACCCTCGTCCGCCCCCCATCACAATACCCCTTTTGTGGAGGGGATGGCGGCGCCTTCTATCCGGATGGCCTGACGCAGCGCGCGGCCAAACGCCTTGTAGCAGGCCTCGATCATGTGGTGGGGGTTATCCCCGCTGACCTCGACATGGATAGCCGCTTTGAGCGTTTCGGAGATCGAGCGGAAAGCGTGCGCGCACATATCCACCGGGTAATCCCCCACCCGCTCGCCGGGGATCTCGCCATCAAAGCGCAGGAAGGGACGGCCCGACAGATCGATCCAGACGCCTGCGCGCGTTTCATCCATGGGCAGGGAGAAGCCGAAACGGGCAATGCCCGCCTTGTCGCCCAGCGCGACGCGCAAGCCTTCGCCCAGCGCCAGACAGACATCCTCGATCGTGTGGTGGGTATCGACCTCGATATCGCCCTCGCACACCACATCGAGACGGAAGCCGCCATGGCGCGAGACCTGTTCGAGCATGTGATCAAAGAAGTGAACGCCGGTTTCAAACCGCCCGCCCTCGCCATCCAGATCGATGAAGAGCGCGATATCGGTCTCTTTCGTGGTGCGCCGGATGGAGGCCGTGCGCGGCGCCTTGAGCCCACCCAGATACGCAGCCAATGCCTTCGCCTCGGAAAGCGACAACACCCAGGCGGCAAAGCCGTCTTGCGTTTCGTCCAGCTTCAACCCCAGAGCATTGAGGCGCTGCGTCAGCGCCGCCCGGTCAGGGCTGGAGAGGGTGAGTTTATCCCCCTCGCTATCCACCTGGGCGCCGGTCAGTTCGCCTATTCGCGCAGCACACACCGACATCAGTGCAGCGCGTTGATCCCAATCGGCTTTTGCCGACAAAATTGCAGCAGGCGAGAGGCGCGGCAGTATTTCGGGGCCGAAAACAGGGTATGGCAGGCTCAGATGCGGGGTGAGTTTGGCCGCCAGCGCCGGATCGGCGGTATCTATTACCACAATATCGCTGGTATCCGCGCCCAGCAGGTAGAGCGTAACGCCTTCTTTTGACGGGCTTTCCAGCGCCGCAAGGCCCTCTGCCAGACGGCTGGCATCGAACGCTATATCCATTGCTGCCAGCGCTTGCTGCGCGGCAGCGGCGTTGAGCGCCAGCACCAGCCGCGCCGGATCGCAGCTCAAGACATCCGACAGCCGCGCGATGAGCGCCTTGCGGGATAGATCCGATCTTGTCCCCGGCCCGGCTGACAGGTCCATAATGGCGCTCATGTCACAGCCCTCCTTCTTGCGCTTTCTCGCGGCGCGCCGCCATGGCGAGCCGGTGCGCATCGAGCCCTTCGAGGGCGGCGAGCCGCTCCACGGTGGGCGCGATGGCCGCTGCGCCTCTGGCGTCGAAACGCAAGATGCTGGTCGTCTTCTGGAACATCTCGACGCTGACACCGCCATAGGCCCTGGCCGCGCCGCCGGTCGGCAGGGAATGGTTGGGACCGGCGGCGTAATCGCCCGCCGCCTCGGGCGTCCATGGACCGAGGAATATGGACCCGGCATGGGTGATGCGGGCGCAGAGCGCTTCCGGGTCGGCTGTCTGGATGATGAGGTGCTCGCCCGCATAGGCGTCCGCCGCCGCCACCGCATCCGCATCGTCGTTCACGAGGAATACCTTCGAGCCCTGGAGCGCCGCAAGCGCAATGTCACGCCTCGCAAGTCCATCAAGGCGGGCTTCCAGAGCAGCTTCCACCTTGTCGATGAAGGCATCGGAGAAGGCGATGAGGACCACTTGCGCGAGCCGGTCATGTTCGGCCTGGGCGAGAAGATCAAGGGCCACAAAGTCCGGGTCGGCGCCGTCATCGGCGATGATGATGACCTCGCTGGGACCGGCCGGCAGGTCGGTGGCCGCGCCGCCTTGCGTCTGCGCGAGAAGCGCCTTGGCGGCAGCGACATAGGCATTGCCGGGGCCGAAAATACGGTCAGCGCGCGGCAGGCCGGCAACGCCGAGCCCCAGCGCGGCAACGCCGTGCGCGCCGCCAAGCGCATACACCTCGTCAAGGCCAAGCAGATGCGCCGCGCCCAGAATGGTGCGGTCAGGCCCGGCGGCGTTCACGGGCGGGGTGAGAACCGCGATCCGGCTGACGCCCGCGATCTGGGCCGGGATAGCGAGCATGACCAGGGTTGAGACCAGCGGCGCGGTGCCCGCAGGCACGTAGAGCCCGGCCACATCCAGCGGCGAGACGCGCCGCTGCGCCACGCCGCCCGGCCAGGTCTCCAGCGAATAGGATTTATATCCTTGCTCGGCGTGATAGCGGCGCACGGCGTCGGCGGCCGCCAGAATGGCCCTCGCGTCTTCGGGGTCCAGCGCATCGGCTGCGGCTTTCAGATCGGCGGCGGGGACGCGCAAATCATCGGGCGCGTAGCCATCGAGCTCTTGCGCATAACGGCGCACCGCCGCCTCGCCTTCGCTGCGCACCTCAGACAGGATATTTGCGGCTACCGCCAACGCATCCGAGCCCGCACTGGGCCGCGCCATGAGCTCCACGCGCTCTTCGGGCGACAGCTGCGCCCAGACATATCGGGTCAATAATGCCATCGTTTACGCCATCATCTTTTCGATCGGCAGAACCAGGATGGAGCGCCCGCCTGCGGCTTTGAGCTTCTCCAGCGTCGACCAGAACACCTCCTCGGTGCACACCGCATGGATGGCGACCACATCATCACGGCCTACCACCGCTGCCACGGTCGGCGAATCGGCGCCCGGCAGCACGGCGCGGATCTCGTCCAGCCGGTCCTTGGGGGCATTCAGAAGGATATATTTGGTCTGGCGAGACGCGATGACGCCCTTGAAGCGCTCCACCAGCAGGTCCAGCGTCGCGCCTGAGCCATTGAGCGCATCCGGGTTGGCGATCAGCACCGCCTCGCTTTCCAGCACGGTCTCGAAGGCGGTCAGCCCATTGGCCTCCAGAGTCGCGCCGGTAGAGACCAGATCGCAGATCGCATCGGCGATATTCATACGCGGAGCGACCTCCACCGAGCCGCCCATCTCGACGATCTCGGCCGTTATGCCGCGCTCTTTGAGGAATTTCGCTGTCAGCGCCGGATAGGAGGTGGCGATGGCACGGCCCTCAAGGTCAGCGACCGTCTTCACCGGCCCGTCCACCGGCGCAGCAAGTTTGAGCGTGCATCGGGCAAAGGCCAGACGCTGGACGATTTCCAGCCCCGCCACGCGCGGCGAACGCGCGGCGGCCTCGGCCAGCACATTCTCGCCGACAATACCGCACCCGCACGCGCCTGAGGCGACGAAGCTGGGGATATCGTCATCGCGGATCAGCATCAGGTCGAGCGGCAGGTTTTCCGCGCGGCGCATCAGCTCGTCACGCGCATAGGCGAGCTTCACGCCTGCGCGTTTGAGAAGGTCCAACCCGCCTTCGGCGAGCCGGCCTTTTTTCTGCATGGCAAGGGTGAGACGGTTCGCGCTCATTGTGCTGTCTCCTTCAGGCGGTCAAGGATCAGGCGGTAGCCCTGATGGGGCTCCTGCGCGAGAAAGCGCGCCACGCGCGTGACCGTGGTGGTGGAAACGCCGGTCTCGGCGCTGATCTCGCGATAGGATTTGCCCGCTTCGAGAAGCTGGGCCACCCGCCAGCGCTCGGCCAGTGCCTCGCGCTCACCCGGCGTGGTCAGGTCTGTGAGGAAGCGCGCCATCTCGCCTTGCGTGCGGGCAGCCAGCAAGGCCTCGCACAAAGCGTTGAAATCACGGGTCTTCGCTGCTCTGTCAAGGCGCATCACCGCCCTCCTCCATCCTGTCCGCCCAGGCCCCGCCCGCCAGGGCGCCGGCCCATTTGGTGTCGTGACGCTGCGTTGTGTCATCCATATAGCGTGTTAGCGCAGTAACACAATGGGGTGTGTGCAGTGGGGTGAGTGCGGCGCAGCGAGCGAGTTTGGCGCGGGACGGGGCACAAGATCGGTGCGCATGGGCGAAAGCCCCGGCAGACGGCTTTGCAGATGCCGGGATCGGGGAGGTGAACGCCGGGGCGTGCCTGTGCGGGAAACGTCTGGCGCAGAGCGCCGCCAATGGTCAACCGATCTTCAACATCCGCAGGTCTCCCGCGCGACCGGGGCGCCATGGTCCGGCGTTCCGGCAGGCTGTGCAGTCAACACCGGTCTGGCATTTCGCCGTGTCCGGGCCCGCCCGCATGCTCAATGTATCGGCCCACTGATCCGGCGGTATTCGGACAGGGCGCGCTTCGGGTCACTCCGGCGGCGGTCCGATGACAAGTAAGATACCGATATAAACCAGTGTCAGGCCCAGCCCGACAGCGCTTGCGGTCTTTATCTTCCGTTCACGGACAATGTCATAAACCGGCAAGGCAAACAGCAGGATCAGCTACATGGGCAGGACTGCAAACGGATTGAGATCAAACACATAGCCCACGCGCGCCAGTGCCGGGAACATGATCGACAGGCTAGCCAACATCATGAAACGCTTGTGCAGCGCGGCGGTTTTGCGCCAGTTCAGCGCCATCGCGTAGTAGAGCGCGAAGAACGTCACGTTGACACAATTACTGTAGAAAATCTGCGCTGCGCCGGTGCGCTGAAAGTTCTCATACGAGACCCAGACGCCCGTTGGCAGCATGGCCAGAACCAGCACAATACTGGACGCGCCCAGTGCCTTGTGGAGGCCCGTACGTCCCTGCCCGATCAGCCAGGTCTGCAGCACGATCAGGGCAAACCAGCTTCCGGTCAGTACCGCATGAATATGCAATACTGGCCGTATCGGCGGCAGATAATCGGCATTCACCAGCGCATGGAGCGGAAAGAAAACCGCGACAATGCCAAACAGCACCAGGCTGTAGACAAAGAAAAAGCGCTCCCCGCGTTGTGACGGATTCACATTCCGCCCCCGCCTTACCCAGTGAAGATTGGGGCCTCTGAGGTGCCCCCTGTCAACGCAAATATTGAATCGCTGGAAACAAGGACAGGCGCTGAGCCGCAAAGCAGGCGAGGATTATGGCGTGGCCTCGATATCCAGCGCTTCGGCAAGGGCGGTTTCCAGCTCATTCACTTCGGCCAGCATGCCCTCGAGCCAGTAGCGATTGACCAAACTCAGACGCAGCATGTGGCCGAGCGCATTGAGGAATTCTTCGTCTTCGGCGAGCGCTTCAAAGTCATACGTCACGTTTTCGGGGTCGTCCGGCGCTGTCTGCAGACGGGTCTGGATGGCGTATCCGAAGGGGGGAGCATTATTGCTCATCAGCGAGATGTACTCGGCATAGCTGCGCAGCGCGGCGTCCGTCTGCGCGATGCGCCGGCGCAGATCGGGATCGCGGATCAGATTCATCTGGCCGCCGCTGATCAGCTCGTTCAGCGTGCCCATTTGCGGCGAGCCGACGACCAGACGGGTCGGGCATTGAGCTGGCGTCCCGTGCCGGCGGCCTCGCGATCACCGGTCAACAGGGCGACCCGTATCGCGTCTCCATCCGCATGCCATTCCCTTGAACGGCTGATTTCGCTTTCGAGCACGGATCGCGAGCGCACCATGTCGTCATGCAGCCTTTCCAGATAGGTCTGCTCAAGCACGACTGCGTTGCGCGTCGCATTCCACGCCGTGATCTGGAAACCGATCACCACGCCTGCGATGACGATGATGAATTCGAGGACCACGGCGAACCAGTTCTGGCTTTTGAAGGCGCGGGTGAGATTGTCGAGGATCATGGCGTGCTCGCTTCGTGAGAGAGGCCGAGCGTCTCGTCGAGGACTCTGTGGAGATTTGCGAGGCTTCGGTCAACGATGGCATTGTCTTCCAGGTGCTGGCCGAGGACCAGGCGCGTCCATTCCAGATCGTTGAGAAAGGCCCTGTCAGTCCGCATTGCCGCGCCGTCGCATTCGAAGTTCGGAAACGCATCCGAGTCCGGCTGCCCATGCGGGTCCGTCAACCGCGAACGATCAACGGGCCTTATTCTAATCAGGGCTGGATACCGGTCGAACACATCTCGTACCGAAACGGCGACCCCCTCGCGGGAATCCCGCGCGCGCGCGCGGGTCAGAAGCAAGCCGCGCAGGGCTGCGAGCACCTCTTGATCCCGGATCCGTGAGAGGCCGCCACTTTCCTGCAATTCTATGAGGGTGGCGAGGTCGTCTGTCGGATTCGTCACGACTGAAGCGAGCGCAACGCTCAGACATTCCTCGGACGTGATCGCTCGATCCGTTTCGCCGTAAAGTCCGGCTGTAAGGGTCTCGAGACCAGCGCTCCAGCGCTTGCGATAGTCGATGATCGGCCTGCGGAGCGCCTGTAGTTCCACGACTTCTTCATGGAGACGAGCAGTATAAGCGCTCTCCGTGGCCCTGCGCTCACGTTCGCCGGCCCATTGCTGAACCTGCAGACCGATGAAAACGCCTAGCACCACGATCAGGAAATCCAGCCCCACGGCGAACCAGTTCTGGTCTTTGACGTGTTTTGTCAGACGGCGAAGGATCATGGGGTGGGTCCCTCAATCCTTATTTCCTGACCGGCCGGCAGCCGCAATTGGGATTGAATCTCGTCCCAGCGGGGCACGCTCGCACCGTCCCGCTGGTATCGTTCGTGGAGAAACCTGGAGAAGTCCGCGCTGACCAGCTGCCGGGCTTCTTCCCACCACACCCGGCCGCCGGGCGTGTTGATCACCATGATCATGCCGGTGGTGAAGCCATTGAATTGCGCTTCGTTGATGAGCTTTTCGCGGTGTTGATAGAAGACCTGCTCGGTCATCATCAGGATGTCGAACGCCCAGCCTGAAAAGCGCTGCTTTTGAAAATCGTCCGCCTCGCCGTATCGGTGGAGACAGAAGCGAACGTCCTCAAACAGCGCCCGGTCATGGCTCAGGCTCCAGAAGAAGGACCGGCAGCCGTCCAGCAGCTGGCGCTGCGCGTTTGATTTCTCCACGCTGTAGGTCTGCCGGCGCTGGACCCAGAGGGCGATCAGTGAAATCAGAATGGCGAATACAGCGATCGTCTGACCGACATAATAGATCGATTCAAGGGTCATCGGCCCACTCCGGGTTCAGGCGGGATCCGGCCGTGCGCCGCATGAAAAATACGGGCCGGGCTCATGACCGCCCCTCTGCGACAAAGCCTTGCGCCTCGACGATCATCGCGCGGATCGCCTGCAGCTTCTCGACCAGCAGATTGTTGTTGAAGATCACCACGGTGAGGCCGTTCTTGATCCGCAGATCGCCGCGCGACTGCTCGACCACTTCCGGCGCCAGCACCGGGGGCGGATCGCCCAGCCAGGCATCGATCCCGGCGGCGTAGTCCAGAGTGTCGCCATAGGTGGCGTAGAGGAACTCGCGCACATCGTCATATTTATGCGCCTGGAGCTTGGCGATCTCTTCGTAGCGCAGACTGATTTCAAGCAGTTGGGTGACGATACGCTCGTCTCTGAGAAGGCCCACGTCTCCCGAGCCCAGAAGCGCGTCGAGCGATCCGTACCGCGGGACATGCTCCTCAAAATACAGGACCGCGATCACGTCGCCGTAATAGGCCGCCAGGTCCACGTCGCCCTGGGCTTCGTGATAGCCGATCACCCGCTGCGCCGCTTCGGTCTGCGAGGCGTAGAGCTCCAGAAAATGGTCTACCCGGCTCAAATCATGGGCGAGGTCCGCGCCGACCTGCAAAAGGTACCGGCTTTCCTCGGCCCGGTCCGACCGGCCCGCATTCCACGCCGTGATCTGGAAACCGATCACCACGCCGGCGATGACAATGATGAATTCGAGCACAACCGCGAACCAGTTCTGTGTCCGGATGGCGCGGGAGAGGCGGGCGAGGATCATGGAGCATACCGAAGCGGCGGCCAGAACGCGGCCTGCGTGCCGAGCTTCCTCCATGCAGGATCAAAAACGCAAGGATTATCGGCCAAACCGGGCGATATCCTTGCCAGGCACGCCCTCGCGCCGCCCGGTCAGGCCCGTTGGAAATCGTAGAAGTCACCGCCCAGATTGAGGATCTGTGTGAGCGCATCAAGCGCGGCGCGGCTTTCGGTGATCAGGGCCGGATCAGCCAGATCGGCAGGCTTCAGGCTCTCGCGGTAATGGGTCTGCGCCCAGCCCGTCAGCGCGCCGAACAGCCGGTCATCGAGCATCACACCCGGATTGACGGCTTTGAGCTCGACCGGGGTCAGCACCACGCGCAGGCGCAGGCAGGCCGGCCCGCCGCCGTTTCGCATGGACTGGCGCACATCGGCATAGTCCACCCGGCCGATAGGTCCGTTACCGGCTACCATGGCTTCACAAAAGGCGCGCGTTGACGGGGTTTCTTCGGTCTCCTTCGGGGCGAGCAGGACCATACGGTCCTCGCCCGGCCAGTCGAGAAGCTGGGAGTTGAAGATATAGCTGGTGATGGCATCGCCGATGGGCACGTCCGCCTGCGCCACCTCGAAAAAGACCGGATCAAACAGGCCCTTGGCCGCCGCGCGGATGGCGTCCAGCGTGTCTTCGGTGTCTTCAAACGCCAGCTCGTGAAAGAAGAGCACCGGCCCATTGCCCACGCACACCACATCATTGTGGAAGGCGCCAGCCTCGATGGCGGCGCGCGACTGGCGCGCGATCACGGTGCGTTCAGGATCGAGACCATGTCGGCGGGCAATCGCCTCGCAGGCCTGTTTCGTCTGGCGGGCGGGAAAGCGCGCCTGCCAGCTTTCAAACGCATCGCGGCCATAGACCAGGATTTCCACCCCCGGCGCGCCGTGCTCGGCGCACAGGCGCACATGATTGGCCGCGCCCTCATCGGCAAAACCGGCCTGCATGGGCAAGGGGTCGTGGACCGCGAAATGGCTGGCGCCGGGGAAAATCGCCCGAAGGGCGCGCGCCGTCTGCGGGCCTTCGATGGAGCGGTGCAAGGTGGAGAGCAGGTTCGCCGCGCTGAAATGCACCCGGCCGTCTGCCGTATCGGCGCCGGGCGAGACCATGGCCGCATTCGCTGCCCACATCGCGCTGGCCGAGGCCATATTCTTTGCCAGTACCGGCGCGCGGCGGAAGGCAGCCTCCCAGACCTGCCGGTCAATGCCGGTAAAGCCGAGCGCGCGCAGGCCGGGAATGAAGGGCCGCTCATGGGGCGGCAGGAAGCCCTGCACCAGCCCGGCATCGGCCAGGCGCTTGGCCTTGGCCAGCCCTTCGAGCACACCGGCGCGCGGCGCAGCGGTGTTGCCGGCGTTTTTGGCGCTGGCGAGATTACCTTCAGCCAGACCGGCATAATTATGGGTCGGGCCGACCAGCCCGTCGAAATTGGCCTCAATGGCGCTCATCAGATGCCTTTCACGGGCATGGATACCAGTTCCGGCGCGGCCTGAGTGGCAACCGGGTAGGCGCAATAGTCAGCCGCATAATAGGCGCTGGGGCGCAGATTGCCCGACTGTCCCGGCCCGCCGAACGGCATGGACGAGGCAGCCCCCGTCGTCGGCCGGTTCCAGTTGACGATGCCTGCGCGCGATCCCGCCCAGAAGCGCTTCCACAGGCTTTCATCATCACTGACGAGACCAGCCGCCAGGCCATAGGCCGTGTTGTTGGCTTCTTTAAGCGCGTCTTCAAAGCTCGCCGCCCGGCGCACCTGCAACAAGGGTCCGAACACTTCCTCATCGGGGGTTTGAAGGCCGGTCACATCGATCAGCGCGGGGCTGACAAAGGCGGGGCCCGCATCGAGGCGTTTTGCCGCCAGCAGGAGTTTGCCGCCCTGCGATGCCAGCTCTTCCTGCGCCTTTATCACCGCGTCGGCGGCGCGCGCGGTCACCAATGGCCCCATGAAGGGTTCCGGGCTGGCATTCCACGCCCCGATGGGCAAGCGTGCGGCCATATCGGCGACCGCCGCGACGATGGCATCACCGGCTGCGCCTTGCGGCACGATCATACGGCGCGCGCACGAACAGCGCTGACCGGCGCTGATATAGGCCGACAGGATGGCGATGCGCGCGGCGGCATCGGCATCCTTTGCGTCCCAGACGACAAGCGGATTATTGCCGCCCATTTCCAGCGCGAGCTGAATGCCGGTGCGCCCTGCGAATTTCTTGTGGATGAAGGCGCCCGTGGCCCATGAGCCGGTAAACAGAACACCGTCCAGATCAGGATCGTCGAGCGTCGCTGCGCCGGTTTCACGCGCGCCCTGCACCAGATTAAGCACGCCCGCAGGCAGGCCCGCTTCCTGCCAGCATTCCACCATCAGCGCGCCGGTAGCCGGTGTCAGTTCAGACGGTTTGAAGACCAGCGTATTGCCCGCCAGCAGGGCGGGCACGATATGGCCATTGGGCAGATGGCCGGGGAAATTATAGGGGCCGAGTACAAAGAGCACGCCCAGCGGCTTGTGATCGAGCACCGCCTCGCCAAAGTCCGACGGCTCCACGCGCCGCCCTGCCCGCTCATCATGGGCCTTGACCGATATGGCAATCTTGCCGGTCATCGCGCCCGCTTCGCCCAGCGCTTCCCACAAGGGCTTGCCGGTTTCGCGTGCAATCAGTTCAGCAAACTGGTCCTTGCGCCCGGCCAGGATCGCGCCGAAGCGCTCGACAATGGCGCGGCGCGCCTCAAACCCTGTCAGTGCCCAATCGGCAAAGGCCGTACGCGCCGCCGCAAAGGCAGAGCGGACATCGCCGGGCGCGGCCGCGCTACCGCTCCAGACCGTGTCTGCGGTCGCCGGGTCGAGCGAGGCGAAGGCCTCGCCGGCGCCCGCCTGCCAGCGCCCATCGATGTAAAGGCTTTTGCCACTCATGAATTCACCCATATTCTTGCCGTGTCGCCGTCGTTCAGATCGAGCACGCGGCGCGCATCATCATCAAGCTGCACCGTTTGCGCGCCCAGCTGCACCCGGCACCGGGTCAGGCGGAAATCGTCCATCCGGTCGGTGGAGACCATCGCCTCGACAGGGTCGCCGTCCGCCGCGCCGATCTTGAGCACCCGGCTTTGCGACAGGGTGCGGATGCGGTTGATGGCGCAATCCATCAGCGGCCCGCCGTCGAAAATATCGACATAGCGATGGTACTCATACCCTTCCCATTCGAGCAATTTCTTCGCGTTGACGCCGTGGGGATGGGTCTTGCCCATCACCTCGCGCACGCCGGGCGGCAGATGATCGAGATAGATCGGATGGGTGGGCATCAGGTCGAGAATGAACTGGTTGTCGGTGGCCGCGCTCATGCGGTCCGCCTCGTCAAATGTCATGCGGAAAAAGGGCCGGGTGACGTGATTGAAAAAGACAGAATCGCCTTTTTCGTCGACCACGCCGCGAAGTTCAGCCACCACCCGCTCGCCAAAGCGCGAACGATCCGCTCCCATCAGCAGATAGCGCGACTGGGCCATCAGCCGCCCTGCTCCGCGCCCGCGGGCGGCGTCCGACACGAACAGCGAGCCCACCTCGGTGCAGCCGGCAAAATCATTGACCAGCATCATCGCTTCCATGTCGAAGCGCCGCTTCGCCTCGGTCGAGGATTGCGCGAAGGTCATGATCTTGAAGTCAAAATAAGGCTTCTTGATACCCACCGCCGCCTTGACCGCAGCGGTGCCGAGCACGGTGCCGGTGTCGGTATCCTCCAGCATGAGCTGGTAGGCGGCATCGGAGCGGTCCGGGAAATCTCCGGCGAAGGATTTTTCCGACTTCACCAGCTTTTCGGCCAGCGCATCGGGCGTAACCGCCAGGCTGGTGAAGCCAGCTCCGGTCGACGCGGCAAGCGCGGTGAAAGCAGCGTGGTCCGCGCTGCGCGCCGAACGCACCAACAACATGGGCCTAATGTCCTTCCTGTCCTGCGCGGGCGAGCGCACGCGCCTGGCGCGCATCAAACTCGCCCTTGGCAAACTTCATCAGCATGACGGCAGATAGCTTTGCCTTCTCGGTAAAGCTGGAGATTTTCGCAATCTCGCGGTCTGAATGGATGTCCGCGCCGCGCACGCCCAGCGTATCCACATTCGGACAGCCCGACGCCCACAGATTATTACCCTCGCACACCCCGCCCGTCGGGTTCCATTTCAGATCAAGGCCAATGGCCAGACCCGCCTCGCGCGTCCATTCAAACATGCGCAAGTTTGCCGGTGTCATCGGCTTGGGCGGGCGGGTAAATCCGCCATGCAGATCGGCGCTTATGCCGTCGCGCGTATTCACCTGCGCCACCGCGCGCTCGATCCCGTCGCGCACCCAGCGCGCATCCTCCTCATCACCGACGCGCACATTGAAGCGCACCACGGCAATATCGGGGACGACATTGGGCGCGCCGCCGCCATCAATGCGCGAGACATTGATAGTGACTGCCTCGCGCTGGCCGTTCAGCGTGTCTATGGCCCGCGCAAAGTCGGCGCCCGCGACAATGGCGTTGCGGCCCAGATGGTGCTCGCGGCCCGCATGGGCCGCCCGGCCCTTAACGCGCAGTGAGAAATTGCCCGACCCTTTGCGCGCGCCGGCCAGCGAACCATCGGCCAGCGCCGGCTCATAGGTCATGCCGATATGCGCTTTTGCACCGAGCTGTGCCAGCACCGGACCGGAACCCAGAGAGCCGATTTCCTCATCCGGGCTGATCAGCACGTCATAGCCAAGCTGCCCGGCCCATGGGCTGCGTTCGAGCGCCAGCAAACCATGCAGCATGACCAGCAGCCCGCCCTTCATATCGGCCACTCCGGGACCGTTGAGCGTATCATCATCGAGATCGCGGCAGGCCTGAAAGGAATGATCCTTTGCAAACACCGTATCGGAATGGCCGGTCAGCACCACGCGCACCGGCGCATCGGGGCGCGCGGAGACTTTCAGCGCCGGCGTGTACTCGACGGGCCGTATCTCGCCATCCGGGGTGACGGTCTCGGACGGCTGCAATTCCACCGCCTCCATGCGGGCATCAAGGCGGGAGAAGGCCGTCTCCAGCTCGCCACGCATTCTTTCGAGGCCATCCGCGTTGCGGCTGCCCGAATTGATGGCCGACCAGCGGCGCACGTCCGCGATCATGGAATCGCCTTGGGATTCCAGATGGTTCAGCACCGATTTTTCGTCAGCCGATAGCGTCATCGCACTCATGCCAGACCGTCCGCTTTACTGATTCTTTGCCGGATCAGACGTGCGACAACGCCTGCTCGAAATCAGCGATCAGGTCCTCGGGGTGTTCGATACCGATCGACACCCGCACCATGCCGGGGCCGAATTTCAGCCGCTCGCGCAAGGCCGGATCGACGCCCGAATGCGTCGTGGAGCCTGGATGGCAGATCAGGGTTTCGGTTCCGCCCAGGCTGACCGCGAGCTTGACCACTTTGAGCGCGTTGAGCATCCGGAATGCGCCATCCTGGCCATCCTGAACGTCAAACGCGAAGGTCGAGCCGTAAAACTCACCCGACTGGCGGTGATGGATGGTGTGATCGCGTGAACCCGGCTCCAGAAAGCCCAGATAGCGCACCTTCTCCACCTTGGGATGGTCTTTCAGGAAAGCGGCCACCTGTGCCGCACCATCAAAAGCCGCCTGCATGCGCAAGCTGACCGTTTCCAGCGAGCGCGCGAGCATCCAGCAGGTGTTCGGGTCCAGATTGGTACCGATGGCCGAGCGCAGCTTGCGCACCGGCGCCATCACCGCGCTGGAGCCCATCGCCGCGCCGCCGATCAGATCGGAATGGCCACCGATATATTTGGTCAGCGAATAGACAACCAGATCCGCGCCGTGCGCCAGCGGCGACTGGCCGATAGGGCCAAGCACGGTGTTATCCACGACCACGACGGGCCGGTGGCCCTGACGCGTCCCGATTTCGTCGGCGAGGGTTTTCATCAGCGCCAGATCAACGATCTCGTTGGTCGGGTTGGTCGGCGTCTCGGTATAGATCATCGCGATCCGCCCGCGCTCCATCGCCTGGTCAACATTGGCGCGGATTTCCGCTTCCGGGGCCCCGGCCACGAAGTCCTGCATCGCAATCCCGTAATTGGGCATGATGTTGCGGATCAGCGTCTCGGTGCCGCCATAAAGCGGGGTTGATTGCAACACCACATCGCCTGCCTTCGCGAACGCCAGCAGGACGGTGGAAATCGCCCCCATCCCTGAGGAAAAGACACACGCCTCCTCGGCGCCATCAAACAGGGTCAGCCGGTCTTCGAGGACTTCGACATTGGGATTGTTGAAGCGCGAGTACATCAGGCCGGGCGCGGCCGGATCTCCGTCAACCGCACGGCCGCCCATGACACGGAAAAAGGCTGCGCCCTCTTCCGCACTGGAAAACACGAAAGTTGATGTCTGGAATATGGGCGGCTTGATCGCGCCTTCGGACAGCTTGGCATCAAAGCCATAGCTCATCATCAGTGTTTCGGGCCGGAGCGCACGATTGCCGAGCGCGCGCTTGCGGTAGGGAGTGTCCGGTTTGCTCATCTGATGACCTTTTTCTCAATCTGGAATAACTGCCGCGGCACGCCGGCGCGCCTGCAAGCAGGCCGGCAGCCCTGTCGCTGCCGGGTAATGTCTCACAGCCCTGTCTTGCTCTCCGGCGGCAGGCGGGTCAACCCGGCGCCATACCCTTGAGCCAGCGCAGCATTGCAGGCGGGACGAATATTCCAGCCGGCAGCCATACCGGAAAAGAAAAACGGCCCGGTGCGTGTGCACCGGGCCGCCTTTCAGGCGTCTGGATAGTGGATCGTGCGACTAGCGCAGGTCCATCATCACTTCGGCACGACGGTTCAGCGGCTCACGCACGCCATCCCGCGTTTCGACAGCCAGCTGGCTCTCACCAAACGCGCTCAGAGAGATCGCGTCGGTGGGAACACCCAGGCGAACCATCTCGTCACGCACCGCACGGGAGCGGCGCTCGGAGAGGCCCTGGTTGTAGGCGTTGGAACCCGACGTATCGGTGTGGCCAGCAATCTGCACGCTGCCGACGCCGCAGTTGCGGGCGTTGTTGACGGCGTTGTTGATGACCTGACGGGCTTGATCGGTCAGGTTGGAACGATCCCACTCGAAGTAAACCACGAACTGCGCGTCTTCGCATGCCGGAGGCGGCGGCGGAGGCGGAGGAGGCGGCGGGGGCGGCGGGGGCGGAGGCGGCGGGGGCGGCGGCGCTGCAGCTTCAGGCGCTGCAAACAGATAGCGCAGACCGATCCAAGCCTCGTGGCCACGCAGCGATTCTACGCTGGCATTGCCGTAGGACGTCGAGCCGTAACCGAAATAGCGGTACTCGGTGTCCAGGGTCAGGTTTTGGGTCAGCGTCCAGCCGATACCGGCCAGAAGGTGGTAGCCAATTGCGCTGTCTTCGTCACGGATCACAACCGGCACGGAGGTGGCAACAGTGGTGCCCGTGCTGGAAGCGACGGCGGAGAAGTTGGAGCGAACGATGCCGAGACCGGCACCGACATACGGACGGTACCAGGTGGAACCGCCGAACTCGTAAATGGCCGAGGCCATTACCGACCAGGCGTGAACAGAGCTGTCGCTCTCTTCAAACGCGCCGAGCGCGCCGGTCTGGTTGAAACGGTGAGCGAGCTCACCTTCAATCCGCCAGTTGTCGCTGAACTGATAACCGATCGCGAGCGCTTCGCGAAGATTGCCTTCGCCATTGATTTCGCGGGACGGGTTGGCGGTGAACGCCGGGCTGGTGACATTGGCATCGCCAGGGGCACCGTAACCGAGAGCGCCGCGGACGTACCAGCCTTCTTGGGCGGCCGCTACGGACGGCAGAGCAAGAAAAGCACCGACAGCAGCAGCTGTAAGAAGCCGTTTTTTCATAATTCCCCCTCCGGACGCGGAACACGTCCTTCGTTGAGCGTGATGTACAAAGCGCCGTTTGGACGCACGAAACCGCCGGAGCCCGGCGCCTCTGCTATTGGATTAGCGGATTTCTAACGTAGTTGCCAGAGCTAAGGTTCCAAAAAAAATGCCGCCTACGCCACTATTCCCAGCTTTTGGAAGCTGCGGACATCGTTTTGTGACAGCCCGAGGCGTTCTTGCAACACTTCTGCCGTGTGTTCGGCGAATCGTGGCGGCGCATTAGTGTATCGGGGCGGTGTAGCGGACAGACGCATCGGACTGGCCACCAGCGTGGCCGCGCCCGACCCGGTCACATCCATTGTGAATGCAAGCTCGCGCGCCAGCGCCTGTGGTTCGGCAAACACGCTGTCGAGGCCCTGTATCGGGCCGCACGGTATGCCCGCCTGCTCGAGAGCGGTGCGCCAGTCAGCGGTTGAACGCGTGCGCATGATAGCGGCAATTTCACCACACAGTTCCTCGCGATACTCCACGCGTCCGGCATTGCGGGCATAGCGCGGGTCATCGGCCCATTCGGCCCGCCCCATCACACCGGCAAAGGCGCGGAACTGGCGGTCAGCGCCCACCGCGACTGCTATGCGGCCGTCCGATGTCGGGAAGTCCTGATAGGGAACAATATTGGGATGGCGGTTGCCCATGCGGCCGGGCACCTTGCCGCCGACCAGATAGTTGCAGGCCTGATTGGCCAGCATCGCGGCCTGAACATCAAACAGCGCCATGTCGATATACTGACCGCCCTTGCCCTGATCGCGCGCGATCAGGGCCGCCATAACCGCGCCTGCAGCATAGACTCCGGTGAACAGATCGACGATTGGAACGCCGACCTTCACCGGCTCGTCCTGGCCGGTCACGCTCATCAGCCCTCCCATGGCCTGGATGAGGAAATCATAGCCTGGCAGGTGCGCGTTCGGCCCGGTCTGGCCAAATCCGGTTACCGAGCAATATACAATAGAGGGATTGCGCGCTTTAAGTGTTTCATAGTCGAGACCAAAGCGTTTCAGCGCGCCCGTCTTGTAATTCTCGATGACGACGTCGCTCTGCGCGGCGAGCCGGCGGACAATCTCCTGCCCCTCGGGCTCGCGCAAGTTTACCGCGATGGAGCGCTTGTTGCGGTTGGCGCACAGATAATAGGCGGCATCGCCCTGCCCGCCATTTTCATCGGGCATGAAGGGCGGCCCCCAGCCGCGGGTGTCATCGCCGCCATCGGGATTTTCCACCTTGATGACGTCGGCGCCCAGATCACCGAGAATCTGCGCGCACCATGGCCCGGCCAGCACACGCGAAAGATCAAGCACCTTGATATGGGATAATGCACCGTCAGTCATCGTGTCAGAGCTTCCTGTTTCCTATAGCGGCCAGACCAGAAGGATCATCGGCACGCCAACCGCCACGACCACCACTTCCAGTGGCAGGCCAAGGCGCCAGTAATCACCGAACCGGAACCCGCCAGGCCCCAGGATCAGTGTATTGTTCTGGTGGCCGATCGGCGTCAGGAAGGCGCAGCTCGCCCCCACCGCGACAGCCATCAGAAGCGGATCGGCGCTGACATTCATCGCATTGGCCAGGCTGATCGCCACGGGGCACATCACGGCAGCTGTCGCGGCATTGTTCATGAAGTCAGACAGCGTCATCGTGGCCACCAGGATGATCAGAAGGACCAGCACAGGCCCGGCATCGCCGATATGTACAAGCAGTTGCAAGGCGATGAAGTCTGCCGCCCCGGTAGTCTCCAGCGCTCCGGCCACCGGCATCAGCGCGCCCAGCAGCACAATGACCGGCCAGTCCACCTTCTCGTAGATACGCCGCATGGGTGTGACGCGCAGCACCATCACGGCCAGCACACCGGCAGCAAAGGCCATCGCGGCAGGTAGCGTGCCGGTGGCCGCCAGCGCCACCGATACGCCCATAATCGCAGCGGCGCTGATCGCCTTGCGTGCGTCAGGGATGCGCAATGTGCGTTCAGCCAGTGGCACACATCCCATGTGGGAGGCAAACTCGGCCAGTGCCTCCTCGCTGCCTTGAAGCAGCAGGACATCACCGTCTTTGAGCTTCATGGTGCGCAGGCGCGCACGCGAGTGCGTGGCATTGCGCGAGACCGCCAGCAGATTGACCTGAAAGCGGGTGCGCAGCCGGACATCGCTGGCCGAGCGCCCGGCCAGCGCCGAGCCGGGCGACACGGCGTATTCGGCCAGGTGCACCTCGTCGGCATGGATGACGCGGCGGCGGCCGCTATCGGCGCTGTCCTTGTCCTCCACCTCGCGCGCAGCATCGTCCCCTTCGGCTTCGGGGACGGTCGAGGCCTCTTCTTCCAGCTGCAGTCCCAGCGCGGACAGGGCGGCCGTCAGCCCGTCCGGATCAGCTTCGATGACCAGAAGATCACCGGCCTTGAGCTTGCGGTTGGCATGGGGGTTGGGAAAGCGTTCGCCATCGCGGATCTGGGCCAGAATATGCGCGCCGGCCTCCGACAGCTTCTCTTCCAGCTCGCGCAAGGTCTTGCCATTGGCGCTACTGTCTTCGAGCACGCGCGCTTCGGTCAGGTAATTGCCTGTCTCGAACGCTTCCGCGCCGGGCGGCTTGCGGTGCGGCACCAGAAAGCGCGACAGCGTCAGCACGAAGATCACCCCGACACCGGCAATCGCAAGGCCCACAGGGGTGAAATCAAACATCTCGAACGCGCCGAGCCCCGCCTCGTCGCGAAAGCCGGAGACAATCAGATTGGGCGGCGTGCCGATCAGCGTGATCATGCCGCCCAGAATGGAGGCAAAGGAGAGCGGCATCAGCAGGCGGCCCGGCGGCAGCCCCTTCTTGCGCGCGATCTGCAACGCAATCGGCATGAGCAGCGCCAGCGCGCCGACATTGTTCATGAAGGCCGACAGGAACGCCGCCAGCACCGACAGCACGATCAGCATGACCGCAGGGTGCGCGTTTTTCGGCAGCACTGTGCGGGCCAGCACGTCCACCGTACCGGCGGACTGCATGGTGCCCGACAGGATCAGCACGCTTGCCACCGTGATGACCGCCGGGTGGCCAAAGCCGGCGAACGCCTCACCCGCCGGGATCAGGCCCAGCACAACGCACGCCACCAGCGCGGCCAGTGCAACCGCGTCGTGACGCAACCTTCCCGACAGGAAAAGCGCCATCATCGCAAGCAGCACGAGCCCGAGAAGGATGGTCGGCATTGTCATGGCAGGACTCACACCTGAGGGCGGCTCAACTCCATGGTGTCATGGACTTAACCGGTCCGCCCCGCAAGGGGAGACGCTAGAACGGTGTCAGGCCGGCGACAGCGGCAAACACGGCCAGAGACACCGCTGCTATCGCGGTGATGATAATGCCGCCCAGCGTGCCAAAGGCCATACGGCCCGATGACAGGCGTGCGCCGGCCACCAGGAACAATGCCGCCAGTCCGGCAAGCCCGCCCAGCAGCACCGCCCACGCTCCGATACGCGCCGGACCGGCAAAACCGGCGATCAGCACGATGGGCGATATCTCGCTGGTGACGTATGCGGCGTAGCCCAGCACCGCCATGCCGCCCACACCCAGCGCCGCCGCGATGATGCTGGCCGCACGCGCGCCGCCGGTATTGGCCGACGCGGCGCCATCTATGCGGCGCAGGACAAAGGCAACCGGAAACACGATCAGCGCCAGACCCAGAACCAGTCCTGACAGACCGCCCCAGGCCAGAAGCCTGATCAGGGCGGGCGGGTCTTCTTCCATCGCCACGATCGCGCGCGCCGCAAAATCCGATGACATCGGGATAATGAATTCCGGCTGGCTATTGGCGGTCTCCACGCAGGACATATCCAGTTCGGCCGACGGATCGTCGAAGAAGGCGACCATGATATCAGCCGCGCACTCGTCAGAGCGGGTGGGGCCGTGTCCGGCAAAGGGCACTTCCACATATTGGCCATTGGAAAAGCCCGGCATGATCTGGCGGGCAAGGTCTGGCGGCGTGATCGGATCCCACGCGCCATTTACCACCAGTGCCGGGCCGTCAAAGCTGACGGGCATGTAGTCGGCCCGGTCGCGAAGCCCCATCCCGTACTGCTCGCACAGCGCCTGACTGGCACCCGCCCCGGCCACAGAGCCGATCAGACCGGCCAGCCCCGGCACCTCGTCCATGTCCTCTGCGATCACCTGTGCGTTGTGCCAGGTATAGCCATCATTACAGGAAATGGCGGCATTCATGCCGGGTGAGAAATCCCCGCCGGTCGGATCACCGTTCGCACCCACCGCAATCGCCGTGAACACCGTCTCGTCACGGCGCTCTGCCGCGCGAACCAGCGCGTCCAGCACCGCAGCCATGCCGGCATGGCTGCTCTGTTCATACATCATGGAGAAGGGTGCAAACGCAATCGCTGCCCCGCCGACCGCAACTTCGCCGCCGGGAAAGGTCTCGGTGTCGGACACGGTCACGACAACCGGGTTTTCCTGCAAGTCTGCCATCGCGGCAAAAGTGCGCGCCTCGAGGTCAGGATAGGCGCGTGCGCAGGCGGTATCGGCAGCGCAGGTCGTGACGATGTTATCGAGAACCCGGCCCGCCCAGCGGTGAATGCGCATCAGGTTTTCAAGGTCATTCGGCACGATGGCATCAATCACCAGCGCGCGGATGCCGTCAGGGTCTATTTGCGTGAGCATCTGGCCCAGATGCGAGCCATAGGAAATGCCCCAGACATTCCAGGTCTCGAAGCCCAGCGCCTCGCGCAAGGTCCGCACATCGCGGGCATTTTCCACCGTGTTGTAGGCCGACAGGTCCACACCTTCCGCGACCGCCCGGTCAAAGCAGCGCGCCTGGCGCGCAAGCGCAAACTCTTCCTGCTCCGCTACCGTGCGGCCAACATTGAGCGCCGGTTCTTCCAGAGAGAAGAGCGGGCAGAAATCGCCCGACTGGGTGATGCCGCGCTGCTGGAGGATATAAAGGTCTCTGGTTTCGGTGGCGGCGTGCTCGACAAAGCGCTCCACATAGCTGGTCACGCCTACACCCGGCCCGCCGGTCAGATAGGCAATCGGATCAGGGCGCGGCTCGAAATCATCGTCGCCCTCATCATCGCCGTTCTCATCGTCTTCCGGCCCGCGCGCATGGATGCGCACATAGAGAAGCTGGATGATGCGGCTGGTCTCGGTCTCGCGGTTCTCGCGCACGGCCAGAAGACCGCAGCTTATCTCGCCGGGTTCGTAATCAATGGCGTCGCCGAACGGGCAGATGACCGGAACAATATCGCCTTCGGCCAGCGTGTAACCCGGCGCCTCGCGAAGGCTTTCCGGCTCCACAAGGGATGCTGCAGGGTCCTCGAGCGTTACGGTATCGGCGGTCTGGCTTTCGGCCTCGCCAGCCGGGACCTCTTCATCACTGGCTTCGTCCTGCCAGGCCCAGCCCGCGCCTGACAGGCAACCAGCCAGAATTGCGGCGGCAAGCGCATCGCGCATAACGAAAGCCATAGGCTGTTCCCCCTTCACGCCCGCGATCACCCTTGCGGTCATCGACGCGTTAACCTTCAGGGAGAGTAGCGCATGGGAGGCCGCCCGCAAGCGGGCAATAAAACGGTCACACGCGCTCAATCACCATCGCGCTGCCGACGCCCGATCCGCCATGGGCGACGATCAGGCCCAGCGTGCCGCCGGAACGCTCCAGCCCTGCCACCATGGTCGCCAGCAAGATGGCACCGGACGCGCCCATCGGGTGGCCCATGGCCAGATGGCCCCCTTCCGGGTTCACCTTGTCCATGTCCGGGGCATAATCGCGCTCGAACTTGACCGGCGTGGCGGCAAACGCCTCCATGAACTCGATCCGGTCAAAGTCAGACAGTTTCAGTCCGGTGCGCGCCAGAAGCTGATCCATCGCCGTGAACCCGGCCGTGAGCTGCAGGACCGGATCGCCCGTCGCTTCGGTGAAGGCGCGGATGCGCGCTTTGGGTTGCAGCCCCGCCGCCTCACCGGCCGCCTTTGAGCCGACCAGCGCCAGCGCCGCGCCGTCACACACGGGCGGACAGTTGGCGACCGAGTGGACGTGATTGATTTCCGTCAGCTCCGGGCGGGCTTTGAGCATCACCGCATCAAATCCGGCCGCGCCCATTTCGCCAAAGGCAGGCCCGAAACGGGCAAGTCCCTCGACATTCATGCCCGCGCGCACGCTTTCATCATGGGTAAGGGCCGAAGAGCCATCGTCGTTCTGGATGGCGATAATCTCGTCCATCCCGCCCTTTTCCCACGCGGCAGTGGCGCGCTGGTGAGAGCGGGCCGTGACGGCATCCAGATCGGCTTTCGTGTAACCTTCCATTGTCGCCATCAGATCGGCTGACAGGGCGACCGGAACATAGCGCAGGGCCGAAGCGGTTTTCGGGTCGGCATAATAATGCGCCTTGTCGCCCATGAAGGGGACCGCGCTCATCATCTCCACGCCGCCTGCCAGGCGAAGCGCATCATCGCCGCTGGCCATGGCTTCGCTGGCCGCCATGCCCACCGCCGTCAGGCCCGATACGCAGTAATTATTGATGGTCAGCGCCCGCATCGCATCGGGCAGGCCCGCATGCAGGCGCGTGACCAGCGCCAGATGCCCGCCTTGCGCGCCCACCTGACCCACGCAGCCCAGCGTCAGGCTGGCCGCGCCCTTTACCGGATCAGCGCCATTGCGCAGCGAAAGCGCGTCAATGAGCTGGCCGGTGAGCGCGTGGGGTTTCAGGCGGGCCAGCCCGCCATCTTCCTTGGCCTTGCCACGCGGCGAACGCACGGCGTCGTATATATAGGTGTGGGTCATGGGAGTGTGTTTCTCTTCAAAGTTCAAATTCACGCGTCATTCCGTCCGCAGCGAAGCTGCAGAGCCGGAACCCAGAACTTTTTATAAACGCTGGGTTCCGGGTGTCGCTTTGCTCCCCCGGAATGACGAAGAAAGGGGAAAGCGCTAAACCCCGATCACGAACGAGACATTGGCCGTGCCCGAACCGCCGACATTGAAGGTGCCGAACGTTTTCGCGCCTTCCACCTGCATGTCACCGGCCTTGCCCGAGGTCTGGCGCGCGGCATCAAGCGCCATGCGCACGCCGGTCGCGCCGACCGGATGGCCCAGCCCGATCAGGCCGCCGGACGGATTGACCGGCAGCTTGCCGTCAAAGGCGATGGAGCCGTCCTCGACCGCTTTCCAGGCTTCACCCGGAGCGGTCAGGCCGAAATGCTCAATGGCCATGTATTCGGTGATGGAGAAGCAGTCATGCGTCTCTATACCGTCCAGCGCTTCAGGCCCGGCAATCTGCGCGCGTGAATACGCATCCGTGATCGCTTTTCGCGTCCAAGGCAGGGCGTGACCGCCCTCCTTTCGCGATTTTTCCAGCTTGGCCTCCATCAGCAGCGGCGCTGTGGTATGGCCCCAGCCTTTCAGGCGCGGAATGCTGGCCAGATCAAGACCCCGCCGCTTTGCGTATTCGCGCGCGGATTTCTCGCCCGCCAGCACGATGACCGCAGCGCCGTCAGTCACCTGCCCGCAATCGGATTTGCGCATCCAGCCTTCAATGACCGGATTGGCGGCATCGTCCTGGGCAAAGCTACCCTCGCCAAACTGCCAGCCGCGCGTCTGGGCCGCCGGGTTGCGCTTGGCATTGTCGAAATTGATTTTCGAGATGGCGGCCAGATGCTCGTATTTCAGGCCGTAGCGGCGGTCATATTCCTGCGCCAGATCGGAGAACATGGCCGGCCAGACATAGCGGGCACCTTGCGCCTCGCGGCCCGCCCAGGCTGCCGTGCCCAGATTCTGGGCTGCCGTTTCACCGGGCACGTTGCGCATCATCTCGGCGCCGACCACCGCGATAGTGTCGTAATGGCCCGCCAGTATATCGCTCATCGCGGCCAGGATCGCCATGGAGCCCGACGCACACGCCGCCTCGTGGCGGCTGGTCGGCTTGCCCTCAAAGCCCGGATCGACATGACCCATGAAGCCGCCCAGAAGGCCCTGCCCGCAGAACAGCTCGCCGGCAAAATTGCCGACATGCACGGCGTCGATCTCCGCCGCATCCATGTCCACATCGGCCAGCGCCGCGTGCGTGGTCTCGGCGATCAGGTCAAAGAGCGATTTATCGGCGCGTGTCCAATTGGCGGCAAAATCGCTCTGCGCGCCGCCGAGAATAAAGACGGGAGCGGTCATGCCTGCTTCTCCTTCGCCATCTCCACCAGCCGCCAGCGCAGCACCTTGTTGAGCGGATTGCGCGGCAAGGCCTCCACCAGGATCATCTGTTCGGGCAGTTTGAAATTGGCGATTTCCTTGGATTTGAGGAAGGCGATGATCTCCTCCAGCGTGATGGTCTCGCCTTCCTTGGGCACCGCCGCGACCCAGATACGCTCGCCCATCACATCGTCGGGCATGCCAAAGACGGCGGCCTCGGCGAGCTTGGGATGGCCCTCCAGCAGCGTGTCCAGCTCGGCAGCCGAGATATTCACCCCGCCGCGGATGATGATGTCCTTCGCGCGCCCGCGGAAGAGCAGGAAATTCTCGTCATCGGGCGATATCTGGAACAAATCGCCGGTGCGGAAATAGCCATCCGCATCAAAGACTTCTTTCAGATCAGCCGCGGTGGACGCCCAATAGCCTTCAAACACGGACGGGCCGCGCACCAGCAGCTCGCCATCCTCGCCCGGAGCGGTGATTTCCTTCCCGGTCTCGATGGAGACCAGCTTTGTGGCCAGACGCGCGTGCATCGGGTTGGAGAAATTTGCGTGCCTGTGGCCAAAGCGCGGAAAGGCGGTGGCGCGCAAGGACGAGTCCGGCACGTCTTCCGGGCCCGAGCACAGCGAGATACCTTCGTTGGAGCCGAACAGGTTGACGATCTCCACGCCGCGCTTTTTCCAGCCCGTCACCATGAATTCGGACAATGGCGCGGAGCCTGAACCGATCACACGCAGGCGCGACAGGTCGAACTGGTCCAGCAGGCCTTCCTGCTTGAGCAGCATGGTCAGCACGGCCGGCGGCGCGATGGTCGCCGTCACCTTTTCCGTCACCAGTTGCTGGAGGAAGACCGGCAGATCGAACGGGTGATGCAGGACCAGCGTGCCCTCGCTCAACAGCCAGGAAACGAACATGCCGCCAATCGCGGCCATATTGGTCATCGGGAACGGGTTGAGCAGCACGTCATGGGGCTCGATCGCCATCCCGTGATAGGTCGCCGGGCCGATGGCCAGCCAGTGATTATGCGAGCGCGGCACGCCCTTTGGCACCCCGGTTGTGCCTGACGTCCAGCAAATGGTGAAACAGTCGTCAGCCTCGCCCTTCTGTCTGGTCGCAGATCCGCCGAGCCCGAACGGGCCCTTGCGGGTATTGGCACGCTTGATCGCCTCGGAGAAATCAACCAGCCCCTCGCCGCCGCCATCCATGGACAGGACTTTGGCCCGGTCCCCGGCGACCGCCTTGCAGCCACGCGCCAGCTCGCGGTCCTTGAACATTTTCGAGACGATAAAGGCACTCGGACGCACGCTGGACATGGCATGGCGCAGCTCGTGACCGGAGTACTGAACCGGAACCGGGCTCAGAATGATCCCCAGCTTGGCGCAGGCCAGATAGATGGAGAGCGTATCGACCACGTTGGGCATCTGCATGACCACGCGGTCACCCTTGACCAGACCCTGATCAGCAAGCGCGGCGGCGGTGCGCTCAACCTCATCGGCCAGATCGGCCCATACCAGCCGGCGCGGCGCGTGTCCTGTCAGAGCCTCGCGGTCGGGCGGATCAATGGCGGCCAGCGCCTGTGGCTGTTTGGTGGCCGCCCGCAGGAACACATCATAGAAGGTGTCGTCACCCCACCAGCCCTTTTTGCGGTACTCGGCGATCTTCTTTGGTGGTGCGAGCTTCATATGGTCTGCCTCCCCTTGGCGGGTTTTTTTCAGTCTGTCATACCCCGCCGCCGTGCCTCGTTATAGCGGGCACGTTCCGGCAGGGCATCGATTTCCAGAGGCAAGACCCTGTCAGGCCCAGCCCATTTCCGCGCCCGGCACCCAGGTGGAGTGGAAACCGGCAGGCACGCGTGACGGCAGGATCACGCGGGCCACAGGCCCGGCTGCGATATCCTTCGCGTCGATGATATGGCACTCTGACTGGCCGTCCACCTCATTCGTGATGAAGGTGATGAGATAGCCGTCATCCTCGTCGCCGTTGGAATTCAGGCGCGGCGCGAACGGGCTTTCCGATCCGTACCAGCCATCCTTGAATTTCAGGCTCTGGGATGAACCGGTCCTGGTGTCGAACTTGATCAGCCCGTCAAAGACCATCGTCTCGCGGTTGGTCGGGATGGAGACATGGTAGGAATAGCGCGACGGGCGCCCGGCTATATCCATGTTGACAGTCGGAAACTCTGCATTGCGGTCGTCCAGCCATTCCTCGCGCGTCTCGCCGGTTTTCAGGTTGAACTTCCAGCGGTGGAAGCGCGCTTTGAGCAGCAGGAAGGCCATCATGCGCGAATACATGCCCTGTCCGGGTTTGGATTCCGGGCATGGCTCGGTCACCCGGCAGCCCTCCATGACGATCCAGTCGCCTTCTTCCCAGGAATTGGTGACATGGTAGATGTAGCAAGGCTCGGCCTCGAACCAGCGCACATCACCCTCCTTGCCATATTTCGGGATCACGCCGAAGCGCGAGGGCATGTCGGGATAGAAGGTGACCTTGTGGATGCCGCGCGGCAACAGTTCGGGATCCCAGAACAGCGGCAGATCGTGCAGGATCGCGTAGTTCTCCGTCATCGCCATATCGTGCGGCAGGCGCGGGCCCGGCACATCAATCGGCACATTGCGGATCATCTGACCGTCGCGCGAGACCACGTGATAGGTCATGAAAGGCGGCTTGGTGTTGTAGTCGAAGAAGAACAGCTCGCCGGTGACCGGGTCGGTCTTGGCGTGGGCTGATACCTGACGGGTCAGTGCGCCGCCCCAGGTCTGCTCGCCCAGCGTCTCGCCCGTCGCCGGATCAAGACGCACCGGCACACCGGCCTGATACCACAGCGCCAGCACCTCGCCATTATGCAGGATCAGGTCGGTATTGCCTGAATCCTTCAGCCAGCCATCAGAGCCCGCGCCGGCAGGCGCGTTCGGATCGGGATGGCCCATATAGCCCGGCCATTGCTCCTGGCCTCTGGCGGCATTGGCCTTGAAGTGCGCGGTCTGGACAAAACGCGAGCGATAGCTCGCCTTGCCGTCCTTGAAGGCGATTGTGTGGACCATGCCGTCACCGTCAAACCAGTGATGCTTGGATTTGGGCTCATAGACCTGATTGGGTCCGTTGCGCATATAGGCGCCGCACAGATCGGCCGGGATCTCGCCGATGACTTTCAGCGCATCAGCCGTCGTCTCGTGGGCTACCGGCGCGTAAAGGCCACGCAGATAGGCATTGTCGATATCGGCAAGCCATGAGGGCGCATCGCGCTCCATGCGGCCGTTGGGATCATGCACCGGGGCGTTCATTATGCGCACTCCTTTCCATACCGAGACCGGCCGCAACCGGCCCTTGTTCGTGCAAACCATATTCGCGCGCGAGCCGGGCCACGATGGCGCCCAGCGGCTCGACCGCATTGACCGACCCGACCCCTTGTCCCGCTGACCAGACATCTTTCCAGCCTTTGAGGATTTTGGACGGGTCTTCAAACTGCACCTTGCCCTTTTCGGGCAGGTTTTCCGGGTCCAGCCCGGAGCGTTTCAGGCTTTCCTTCAGCCAGCTTGCCGGCACGCCGGTAACCGAGGCCGAGACGACAATGTCCGATGCGCCAGAGCGCACGACCATGTCCTTGTAATCGGCGTGGGCCAGGCTTTCCTCTGCCGGGATGAAGGCGGTGCCCATATAGGCCAGATCCGCGCCCATTGCCTGCGCAGCGCGGATGCCGCGCCCGGTCGAGATACCGCCCGCGACGGCAATGATGCCGTCAAAAAAGCCGCGCACCGCTTCAATGAAGGCGACATTGGCGATCTGCCCCGTGTGCCCGCCCGCGCCGGCACACACCAGCACCAGACCGTCAACGCCGGTCAGCGCGGCCTTGCGCGCAAACTCCACCGAGTTCACATCGGCAAAGACAAGACCGCCATACTGGTGAACGGCCTCCACCACGCGATGCGGCCCGCCCAGAGCGGTAATGACAATCGGCGGCTGATATTTCTTCACCAGCTCCAGCTCGGCATCAAAGCGCGGATAGGAGGAATGGCACACCATGTTATAGGCCCAGGGCGCGTCCTCATCGGTGAGTGCCTCGCTGATGGTCTTCATCCACGCTTCGACATCTTCGATGGTGCGGCAGTTGGGACCGGGAAACGAGCCGATCACACCGGACCTGCACGATGCCAGCACCATGTCCGGCCCTGACACCAGAAACATCGGCGCGGCCACCAGCGGCAGGCGCAGATTACGGGCGATTGTGTCGGGCAAACGGCTCAAGCGGCGGCCTTTCAACTGGCGTGGCCCCGGCAGCCGCCGAGGTCACTTTGTTAGCGAAACTAACTCTAGCCGGTTTTGCCCGCCGCCTCAACCCCGCACGGGTGTTTGCGTAATACAAATCCTTCGGCTCTAGTGGGCATATGGATTCCACGCTCAAGCAGATGATTCAGAACAATCCGGTCTCCCACGCCATGGATGTGGTGGGCGAGGCGTGGACCATGCTGATCCTGCGCGAGGCATTCCGGGGCGCACGCCGGTTTGATGACTGGCTGGACCGGCTCGCCATTGCCCGGTCCGTGCTGGCGCGGCGGCTGAAAACCCTGACCGATGCGGGCCTGCTCCGGCGGCGGCCCTACCAGCAGCGGCCGGAGCGGTTTGAATACGTGCTAACGGCGATGGGGCGCGATCTCTATGGCGTGGCCATCATGCTGATCCTGTGGGAACAGGACTGGTCGCCGCGCGCTGATGCGGCCCGCGCCATCCGGCTGAATGCCCGCGACGGGTCAGGCCCTGTCGAGCCTATCATGGCGGGCGAAGACCCCGGCAGGCCGATCCTGCCCGGCGACGTGCTGCCCCGTCCCGGCCCCGTCCCCGGACGTGCCCCCGCGCTGAAGGAAATGCGCCGCCGCCGGGTGCAGCCGGCCATGCGCGCCAGCGGCAAACCCATCGAGCTGGGCATTGAGCTGTTTGGCGATTACTGGACCAATCTGGTGCTGGCGGCCTGCTTCTACCGCGTCCGGCGCTATGATGATTTCATCAAGACGCTCGACATTTCCACCAGCGTGCTGGCCGACCGGCTGGAGGGCCTTGTCGAGCACGGCATTCTGGCGCGCAAGCGCTATCAGATGCGCCCCGAGCGCTTTGAATACGTGCTGACGCCGCGCGGGCTTGCGCTTTACCCCACCGTGCTGGCTTTCTTCGCCTGGGGCGCGCGCTGGCTGTGCGAGCCCGGCAAGCTGCCCGTCGAGCTGGTCTCGCAAACCACGGGGCAGACAGTGCTGCCGGTGTTGCGCAATGCCTTGACGGGTGAGGAAATCGATCCGCGCGGCGTACGGCCCGTCCCGGCCCTGTCGGCCAGCGAACGCGCTGCTGTCAGCGCGGTTCGGTAGGGCGGCAATATAGACAGGCTTCGCCATGGCACTGCCCTCACACCGGGGCCCCCGGCTTGATCGGGGGCCCAGCACTGCCATCGCTGGAGCGCGCTGCGACTTTCATTTCTGCACTCGCTCTGGGTCCCCGCTCGGGGGCGGGGACCCCGGTTGAAACACCACAGCCAAAGTTCATCTGTCCAGACGCAGAAAGACCCACACAAAAAAGGGCGGCGCCAGCCGGCACCGCCCTTCTCCGTCAGCGTCCTCCCCAAGAGGCTATCCGCCCAGACGCATCCGGAATTGTGCGCCGAATGTGCGTGGAGGCGCGAACACCGTGAACCCGATATCGAGGTTCTTGATGATATGGCTGGGATAGAGCTCGTCGGTGAGGTTGCGGCCCCACAGCGAGATGTCCCAGTTGGCATCATCGGGTCCCCAGCTCAGCCGTGCATCGACCGTGCCGTAGGACTCCACCAGCGTTTCAGGCGCGTTGGACGGGTCGAAATAATAGTCTCCCGTCCAGTTGTAATCGACGCGCGCACGCGCCGTGCCAGAGGCAATCGGCATCTCCACGGCCGCGTAGATATTGTATTGCTGCTCCGGCGAGCGGGTCAGCTGGTTGCCATTATAGGGCAGCACGCCGAGATTGGAGACCGCATCAGTGGTGTATTGCGCATCGAGATAAGCATAGGAGCCACCGATTTCGAAATTCTCGGTAAGCTGGAAGACCAGCTCGGCCTCAGCGCCGCGGATTTCTGCGTCGGCATTGGATGTCGACAGCGCCAGACCCAGCAGCTCATAGACCTGCAGGCTCTGATAATCGGTATAGAATGCCGCCAGATTGAAAATGCCCCGGCCATCGGCAAAGGTCGATTTCATGCCCACCTCGAAATTGTCGAGGATTTCCGGCTCCAGCGCCGTGGTCGCCTGCACCGCGCTTTGCGCCTGGCTGGGATAGAGGCCGGACTTGTAACCCCGGTCATAGGACGCATAGAGCATCACATTGTCCGCAGCCTGCCAGTCCAGCGCCAGACGCCAGGTCGGCTCGGTCCAGCTCTCGCTGCCCGACGCTCCAGCCGGGTAGGCTACGCCCGGAGGCGGACCAAGCGGGATGCCGGGGAAAGGTCCGCCCGGGGTCGCATTGTCGACGCCGCGTGCGAAAATATCCTTGGAATCGTAGGTCAGGCGACCTCCGACCGTCAGGTTCAACGTGTCAGCCAGCGGCAAGGTAAGCTGGGCAAACAGCGCGGCCGACTGGTTGGTGGCTTCCTGGAAGAAGGTCACATCGCCCGAAGCAATCGGGGGAAGCGGTGCGCGCGCATCGACGATGAACTGCTCGTTGCGGTCCACTTCCTCATTGAAGAGATAGAGGCCAGCGACCCAGAAAGCGCCATTATCAAGCGTACGCGACAGGCGGAATTCCTGGGTGAACTGCCAGGCTTCATCCTGGTTGATGTCTTCCACGCGCAAGACGTAAGGCGGGGTCGGCAGGCCGCCCAGATCGTCAAACCATGAGAATTCAAGGCCGCGATAGGAGGTCAGCGAGGTGAAATCCATATCGCCAATCGTGGTATCGGCCCGGAAAAGCACGCCCCAGCTGTCGCGCTCCTGGAAAGTGTCGGGATCAGAGAAGCTCTGACGCTCGTCGAGCCCGGTGCGGATCGCGCCGATCAGGCCGATAAAGGCCGGGTTGGTGTTCGGCCCGACTACCGGAACGCGCGCCTGTCCATCGGTCTCGTCCGAGGCGTAGTCGGCCTGCGCCAGGAAGCTCCAATTACCCGCATCCCAGCTTATCGCGCCGCGCACGCCCCAGGTGCTCGACCCGCCAAGATCGTCGCCTGAGGGAACGCTCGTCGAATAGCCGTCATTGGACTGGTAGAGGAAAGCCACGCGTCCGGCAGCATTCTCGCCCATCGGCCCGTTCAGCACGGCGCTGACATGCTGGTCGTTGTAATCGCCATAGCCGAAGGTGAACTCGCCAAAGGACTGGGTCATGTCCGGGCGGGCCGTGATGATATTGACCGCGCCGCCAGCGGCGTTACGGCCATAGAGCGTGCCTTGCGGCCCGCGCAGCACTTCCACGCGCTCGATATCGAAGAAGCTGAGCGCGCCGCCCCCGGCGCGGCCGATATAGACCTCGTCAATCGACACCGCGACCGACGGATCACCGGCAGCGGAATCCGACGTGGAGCCGATGCCGCGAATATAGAGCTGCGGCTCGCCGATATTGAACCGGGTCATGGTGAAGCCCGGCGTGCGCTCGGCAATACCTTCAACGCCATCAATCGAGGAATCGCGCAAATCGGCGGCGCTGAACGCCGTCACGGCGACCGGCACGTCCTGCACGGACTGCTCGCGGCGCTGTGACGTCACGGTGATGATTTCGGCAGATTGCGCGATCGCGGTACCCGCCGTGGCTAGCGCGCCAGTCAGTGCCATCGCACCAACCGACAGACGCAGCAACGCTTTTGATCTGTTCACTTGAACCTCCCCTGTAATCTCGTTGGATTACGGTAAGACAGGCGGAATCGCCTGCATCACCGTATCACACACACCATAACTTCATTAAACGAACTAACTCAAGGTCACTTTCTTTAAGAAACTTTCATCAAGATCCGGAGTGTGGCGCAAAAACCGCGTCAGGCGGGTCTGCGCATCTGCACCACCCGGAAGCGCGGCGCGACAAAGGCGAGGTCTGTCAGGCTGGCATTGCCCGCCGGATTGAGCCCGGTGACGTGGAAATCGGTGTAGGCGCCCATGAAGTTCATCGGCATGCCCCGGTCTATATTGATACTCACCGAAGCCCCGGCGGCCAGATAGTCGGGCTCGGCGGCGTCGATGAAGCTTTCATCGGTGGAATAGAGATAGGAGGCGATGGCACCGCGCGTGCGGGCCTGCGAGGTGGCCAGACGCACGCCATCCTCCGCGCTGTCGACCGGCACCACGAAGCTGACCGGGCCGAAGCGCTCCTCGCCATAGAAATCCTCATTGGCCGGATCACACTCGATCAGAACCGGGCTGGCCGTGCGCGCGTCCGGGTAGTCGGCGTTCGCCACCGGGCCGGAGCGGCGCAGTATCGTGCCTTCCGCTTCGCCCTTGCGGGTCATGGCTTCCACATTGCCGATCGTCGCATCAGCCTGAACCGCAGCCACGATGGCCGGACCCAGCTTGTTGTCGCCGGCGATCGTGTCCAGCGCGGAAACAAGCGTCTCCACGGCTGCATCATAGCTGATCACGCCGTCAGGGGTCTGAACGCCGGAGCGCGGAATGAACACGTTTTGCGGCGCGGTGCACATCTGCGCGGAGAAGGTGACCATGGCGCGCGCGACCGTGTGGGCGACGCGGCCAAAATCGTTGGCCGAATGAATGACCACCGAGTTGCAGCCCGCTGTCTCGGTAAAGACCAGCCGTCCGGGGCAGTTGTTCTCGATCCAGGTGCCGAAGCGCTGCGAACCTGTGTAATCGACAATGCGGCAATCAGGCTGTTCGAGCAGTCTGATCGTGATCTGGTCATCAGGCTCATCGGCTGCCAGCAGCACCAGATTGGGGTCAAAGCCCGCCTTCTCGAGCACCTCGCGGCAGGTGCGCACCGCCATGGCCACCGGCAGCACGCCTGTCGGGTGCGGCTTCACGATCACCGGATTGCCGGTCATCAGATTGGCCGTCATCGCCGGATAGGCATTCCACAAGGGGAAGGTCGCGCAGCAGATCACCACGGCGGGGCCCAGCGGCACGCGCACATAGCGCTTGTTCAGCCGGACCGGTTCAGGCTCCAGGAAGCGCTTGGTCCAGCTGGCCGTGTCGGGCACATCGTCCATCGCCTTCATGGCGTAGACCAGCGCCTCCAGACCCCGGTCGAGCGCGTTTGCGCCGGAGCCGGAGAACGCCATCACATAGCCCTGCCCCGCCGTGTGCATGGTGGCGTGCGCGTTTTCGAACGCGTTTTTCTCCATCGCAAACAGCATTTCGGTGATGACACCGGCGCGTTCGGCAGCGCTGGCCTTCATCCAGCCGCTCATCGCCTTGCGCGAGGCGGCAAACAGCGCCGCCGGGTCCGATTTGGGATAGGTGATTCCCAGCGGCTGGCGCGTATAGGGCGATACTTCCGCGCCCAGCGTGCCGATGGTTCCGGGCTGATCGAGGTCGAACGGCTTGCCAAGCTGGGCCTGAAACCGCGCCTTGCCGTCGCGCGGCGCGTCCTCGCCATGCAGTTTCGTACTCGGTGATTCGCGGAACGGACTCCAGTGATCGCGCACCCTTACGGCCTTCAATGCAGTCTGAAGTGTTTCGCGGTGAGACTCGTAAAGCCGTGCTGCAACGCTCATCAAATATCCTCCGGGGCAGAATTTCCTGTGCCAAGATGATTGCATAACCGGCGCGTGCCGGTATCGTCGAATTAGAAAGTATCTTTATCGAAGTTACAGGGCAACCAGCCCTGCCCCATTATCAGGCGCGTATATTTATGGATCCCGTTTTCATTACCGGCACCGGCATGACAGCGCTGGGCAAGCACCCGGCGCGTTCGGTCAAGGATCTGACGCGCGAGGCGGTGAGCGCTGCTCTGGCCGATGCGGGCATCAGCGCGGAGCGGATAGACGCCGCGCTCTTCTCCAATACACGCCAGCCCATGTTGGAAGGACAAAATGCCGTGCGCGGCGAGATCGCGCTCAGCCCGCTGGGAATTGAGGGCATCAAAATCGTCAATGTGGAAAATGCTTGCGCGTCAGGATCGTCTGCCGTCGCGCTTGGCGCGTCGATGATCCGGGCCGGTGAAGCAGAAACCGTGCTCGTCGTCGGGGCCGAGAAAATGGTCTTTCCCGACCGCATGGATCAGGTCATGGCCGCCTTCCGGGGCGGCACCGATATCGAATGCATTGAGGAAACCGCGGGTGCGATGGCCGCGCTTGGCGCAGACCTGATCCCTGCCGGAGCCGGAGAATCCCCGCGCAGCTTCTTCATGGACATCTATGCCGGGATCGCCCGCGCGCACATGGAAACGTTCGGCACAACGCGCGAACATCTGGCCATGGCGGCGGCCAAGAACCATACCCACGCAGCGGCCAACCACCACGCGCAATACCGCACCCCCTTCACGATGGACGAGGTACTGGCTGACAAGCCGGTGATCTGGCCGCTGACACGCGCCATGTGCGCACCGGTCAGCGATGGTGCTGCCGCGCTCATCCTGCAATCGGCCAGCGCCGCAAAAGGTAATGCGCGAAGCGTGAAGCTGGCCGGAACGGGGTGGGCGACGGCGCGCAAGCGCCCCATCGATGACTGGGACAATCATATCGGCAAGCGGGCGGTGGATCTGGCGTGGGAGGCTTCCGGGCTGGGTCCTGCCGACATGCAGATCGCCGAGGTGCATGACGCGACCAGCTTTGCCGAAGTGCTGCAGATCGAGAATCTGGGCCTGTGTGCCCGGGGTGAGGGCGGGCCGTTTACCGCATCAGGGGCAACCCGGCGGGGCGGACGCATTCCGGTCAATGCCGGTGGCGGGCTGATCGCCAAGGGTCATCCGGTGGGGGCAACAGGCGTGGTGCAGATTGTAGAGATGTGCCGGCAATTACGGGGGGAGGCAGGCGATATGCAGGTTGAGGGCGCGCGCGCAGGCGTATGCGAGAACGGGGGCGGCTTTCTGGGTATCGAGGAGGCCGTCACGCTGGTGACGGTGCTGTCACGATGAATCTGTCAGCTCTCTCCACCCATCCGGTCAGCCTGTTCTGGGATGCGGCGCGCCAGTTTCCCGATCATGGGGCCGCTTGCGAATATGATGCCGAGGGACGCCTTGTTGGCCGTATCGGCTTTTTTGCGCTGTCGCAGCGTGTCAGCAGCCTCGCTGCCCATCTGGCCAGGCGCTTTGCGCCGGGCGCGCGCATCGCGCTGTCCGCGCCGAACACGATTGATCATGTGGCCGCCTTTCTGGCGATCCAGTCAGCGGGTCTGGTCTGGGTGCCGCTCAACCCCAGCAATGGCGCGCAGCTGAACGCCGCAGCGCTGGCGAAAGTGAAACCCGCCCTGGTGCTGGCCGGGCCTGACGAGGCGCAGGCACTCAAACCCTTTGCGGGAAATGTAGAGCTGATACCGGCCCATCTGCCACCGGCGCCCGGCTTTGAGCCGGTCATGCGCCGCCCGTCAGACACGATGGCGATCAAATTCACCGGCGGTTCCACAGGCGAGCCCAAGGGCGTCATCCAGTCGAACGCGTCGGTGATGGCCAATATCATCAATATGGATGACCGGTTCGGCCAGCAGGGCGTGCCGGTTTTCCTCGCCTGCGCGCCCCTCACCCATGGCGCATCCCATTTCATTCTGCCGACACTGGCGCGCGGCGGCCGGCTGGTTCTGGTGCAGAAGCCGGACGCCAACCTGCTCTTGCGCCTGCTGCGCGACGAGGCCGTGACCGAAAGCTTCATGGCGCCCACACTGATCATGCGGCTGTGCGCCCTGCTCGACCGGCCCGTCAATGCGCCCGCCCTGCAACGGATCATCTATGGGGCAGCGCCCTTGCCCGAAGAGCAGCTCCTGCGTGCGCAGCGCGCGTTCGGACCGCGTATTGCCGGGCTCTACGGCCAGACCGAGGCACCGATGACCATCGCGGCGATCACAGCCGAAGAGCTGACCAATCCGATGCTGACAGGCTCCGTCGGCAAGGCGGGCCGCGTCTGCGAGATCGCCATTATCGGCAGCGAGGGCGAGCCGCTTGGCCCCGGCCAGACCGGCGAGATTGCCGTGAAAGGCCCGCTCCTGATGGACGGCTATCTCGATGACCGCGAACGCACGGGCGATGTGCTGCGCCGGGGATGGCTGCATACAGGCGATCTGGGCCATCTCAACCGCAACGGCTATCTGTTCATCACCGGGCGCGCGTCCGACATGCTGATTTCCGGCGGCTATAATATTCATCCTGCAGAGGTGGAAGCGGCGCTGCTGACCTTGCCGGGCATTGACGAAGCGTGTGCCTTCGGCGTCGCCGACCCGCAATGGGGCGAGCGGCTGGAAGTGGCGGTGACCGCGTTTCGCGGCCAGACCCTGGACACACGCCAGCTCCTGTTGCTGGCGCGCGAACTGCTCGGTGCGGTCAAGACACCCAAGGCCATCCACGTACTGGCCCGCCTGCCGCGCAATCCGGTTGGCAAGGTCACGCGCAGCAGCGTACGCAGTGTCATCTATCCGCCAGACGATGAAGAAGCGCGCAGCTCCCCGTGACGAAACTGCCCGACCGACTGATGGACCATTTCGGCAGCCACGAAGCGCATGCGCGCTTCTGGGGCTTGCTGGATGCGCGTGTGCTGGAGCTGGGTGAAGGCCGCGCGCGGCTGGAAATTCCGGTCGCCAGACACTGGCTGAACCTCAATGACGCGGTGCATGGCGGAGCCAGCGCAGGCTGGCTCGATCAGGTGGCCGGTCTGGCCACCAACACGCTGGCGGGGGCGGACGACGTGTTTGTAACCGCTACCGCCAGCCTGCAATACCGCCGACCGTTCGCGCCCGATGAAGGCCCGGCCCTGGCCATTGCCGAAGTGACCGGACGCAGCGGGCGCAAGGCAATCACGCACGCATCCATTTCAACGGCAGACAAAAAGGTGACGCTGGAGGGTGAGTTCCTGTTTATCCTGACGGCGCGGCGTGCTGACAGGACGCAGGCGCGCGCGCCACACGGCGATTGATCAGCGCATCAAGCGGCTATACCTCTGAGGCCACACCAGATTTGCAGGAGCTTTGATAATGACCCGCTGTACCACGTTTCTGGCGTCCGCCGCACTGCTTTGCCTGACTGCGTGCGGGGATTCAGGCAGCGCTTCCAACGAGCCCTCGCCCTCGCCCCAGCCTGAAACCCATGGCGGCGCACCGGAGCCGGCCATCAGTCCGGAAGATGCGCAAGTCATTCTGGCCGAAATGGGCGAGCCGTACCTGTCTGCCAGCGTGGACAATGGACGCCGCCTGTTCCGGCGCTGCGCCTCCTGTCACACGCTGGGCGATGGCGACCGCCACCTTGTCGGCCCTAATCTCAACGCCATGTTCGGCCGGGTTGCCGGATCGGCTGAGGGGTATCGCTATTCGCGTGCGCTGGAAGAGGCCGGTTTTGAATGGAGCGCGGCGGAGCTTGACCAGTGGCTTGCCAATCCGCGCACCTATCTGCCGGGCAACCGGATGAGCTTTGCAGGCCTGCGCAACGAGGCAGACCGCAATGATCTCATCGCCTTTCTGGCGGTAGAAACCCGGCGCTAGGACCTATTCGGCAGGCTGATGGACGGGCGCCGAGGCGCCTACATCATCACCGCTCTGGCGCGCTTCCTTCTCCAGCTGGCGCGACACCCAGTTGGGCGTCTTGGTGTACTTGCCAAACACCGCATAGGCGACGGGCACCACAAACAGCGTGAAGAGCGTGGCCACCATGACGCCGGTGAAGATCACCACACCGATCGTGATGCGGCTTTCCGATCCGGGCCCGTAAGCCAGCACCAGCGGGAACGCACCGATGGCGGTAGAGATACCGGTCATCAGGATGGGGCGGAAACGCGTGGCGGAAGCCTCGATGGTTGCTTCGGCGACAGTCATCCCCTCCTCACGCAGCTGGTTGGCAAATTCGACGATGAGAATGCCGTTCTTGGCCGCCAGCCCCACAAGGATGATCAATCCTATCTGGGAATAGATGTTCAGCGATGAGCCGGCCATGTAGAGGCCAAACAGCCCGCCCGCGACCGCCAGCGGCACGGTGAGCATGATGATGAGCGGCTGGATGAAGCTTTCAAACTGCGCCGCCAGCACCAGGAACACGATCAGCAGAGCCATGCCGAAGGCGAAAAGCATCGCATTGCTGGATTCCAGGAATTCGCGGGCGCTGCCGACAAACTCGCTGGACATCTCCGCAGGCAGCTCGGACTGCGCGTAGCTTTCCAGCCACTCAATCGCCTCGCCCAGCGTGTAGCCCTCAGCCAGTGTCGCCGAAATGGTGATGGAACGCTGCCGGTTCAGCCGGTTGCGCTCCTGGGCCTCGCCCGTCTCGCGCAAGGTGACGAGGTTAGACAGCGGAATGAGCTCACCCGAACCGCCGCGCACATAGAGCATTTCCAGATCGGACTGGCTGGCACGGTCTTCCCGCCGGTTCTCGGCAATGACGTTATAGGCTTCGCCACGGTCAATGAACTGGCCCATGCGGCGCGAGCCCAGGTGGGTCTGCAAGGTCCGCCCGATATCGGATACCGACACGCCAAGCCCGGCGGCGCGCTCGCGGTTGATGTCTACAACCAGGCGCGGCGATGTCGGCTCGAAATCCTTGCGGGCGCGCAGCAGATTGGCGTTGGTCTCTTCCATCGTCGCAATCAGCCGGTCGGCTTCACGGTCAATCGTTTCGTAGTCAGGTCCCTGCAGCACGATCTCGATATCGTCGCCGCCGCCACCACCACCGCCCAGCGAGGAGCGCATGGAGGCGAAGGCGCGCACGCCGGTCAGCTGGCCGAGGCGCTGGTTTACCTCATTGACGATTTCCATGCCGGGACGGCGCTCGCCCCATGGCGTCATGGTGCCGATCACGATTCCACTGGAGAAGTCCGACCCGCCGCCAAACCCCGGCACGATCATCAGCACGCGGCGCAGCTCGCCCGCCTCGACATACTCCAGGAGAATATCCTCGATAATGGCGCCCTGCTCTGCCGTGTACTCAAAGCTCGCCCCGTCGGCGGCGCTGAAGCGGCTGAAGAAACTGCCCCGGTCTTCGGGCGGGGTCAGCTCGCTGGGCAGTGCGTTAAACAGGAATACCGAACCGCCTACGGCCGCCACCAGGAAGGGCACGATCAGCCAGGGCAGCCCGATCACCACGTCCAGCGATTCAGTATAGGCATTGCGCAGCTTGCCGAGCACATTGTCGACCCAGCGCGCCGGGCCCCGTGAACCGGAGCTGGGGCGGGCCAGCTTGGAGCTCATCATCGGCGACAGCGTCAGCGCAACAAAGCTGGAGAGGATCACGGCGGCGGTAATGGCGACCGCCAGCTCGGTGAAAATGCGCCCAATAATGCCGGGCAGCACCACCAGCGGCACAAACACCGCCACCAGCGTGGCCGTCGTGGCGATGACGGCAAAGAAGACCTGGCGTGACCCCCGCAAGGAGGCGAGCGTCGGCGGTTCGCCCAGATCCACGCGCCGCTGGATATTTTCCATCACGACAATGGAATCGTCCACCACCAGACCGATCGCCAGCACCAGTGCCAGCAGGGTGAGTATGTTGATAGAGAACCCGAAGGCGGCAAGCACCGCAAACACGCCGATCAGGCAGACCGGCACAACGGCTGCCGGGATGACGGCGGCGCGGAAACTGCCCAGAAACAGATAGATCACCAGGACGACCAGCGTGGCGGCAACGGCCAGCGTGCGCCAGACTTCATTGATGGACTCGCGAATGAACACCGTGTCGTCCGAGGCGTTGAGCAGCTGCATGTCTTCGGGCAGTTGCGGCATGACACGCGCCGCTTCCTCGCGCACCGCATCGGCCACGGCTACAGCGTTGGACCGGCTCTGGCGGATAAAACCGATGCCGATCATGTTTTGCCCGTTACCCCGGAACAGGGCCCGGTCCTGCTCGGCGGCAAGCTCGACATCGGCGATCTCGCCAAGCCGGACGACATGGCCGTCCGAGCGGGTGATCGGCAGACGGCGGAAAGCGTCTTCATTGCCGAAAAGCCGCTCCACGCGCACGATCAGCTGCGTCGAAGTGGTTTCCAGTGAACCGCCGGGCAGCTCCACATTCTCGGTGCGCAATGCATTCTCGATATCGGCAACAGTCAGCTGACGGGCCGCCATCGCCTGCGGGTCCAGCCAGATGCGCATGGCATAGCGGCGCTGGCCGCCAATCTGCACCTGGGACACGCCATCAATCACCGAGAACCGGTCAACCAGCACGCGGTCGGCATAATCGGTCAGCTCTTCGGCTGTCATCGATTCCGACAGGAGATTGTACCAGAGGAAGGGGCGCGCATCGGAATCGCGCTTTGTAACGGTCAGCTCCTCGACATCGGGCGGCAGCTGGCGGCGGACACGGGCCACTGCCTCGCGCACATCGTTGGCTGCCGCTTCAAGATCGCGACCCAGATCAAAAGTGATCGAGATGCGCGATTCGCCATCCTCTGAGCTCGATTCGATCGTATCGATGCCCTCAATGCCCCCCAGCACGCCTTCAATCGGCTGGGTGACCTGATTTTCGATCACCTCCGCATTGGCGCCGGGAAACTCCGCATCCACCGAGACGACCGGCTGGTCGACATCAGGCAATTCACGCAAGGGCAGGTCGCGAATACCGAGAATGCCGAACACGATGATGAGCGCGCTGGCCACAAACGCGATGACAGGACGGCGTACGGCGACATCTGAAAGCGTCATGGATTGGCACTCCCGGCAGCGATTCCCTGTCCTGCGGCAGCCACCCCGTTACTGGCGGTGCGGGCACTGTCGCCATCATCGCGCGGTTCAATCCGGGCGCCGTCGCGGATACGGTGAACGCCCTGGCGGACAATGATGTCGCCCGGTTCGACCCCGTCGAGCACTTCCAGATAGCCATCCGAGCGTGCGCCCACACGGATCTCGCGTTGAACAGCGTAATGGCCCTCTTCATCCTGCACGGCGGCGTAGACAAAGACCTGGTCGCGCAAGCGCGTGACGGCCGTTTCCGGCACCGAGGGCCGCGTGCGCGGATCGCGCCGGATCTCCACCGTCATCAGCAGGCCCGGACGCAGGCGTCCGTCTGCATTGGCAATCTCGGCACGCACAGTCACCGAACGCGTCGCCGTATCGATGCGGCTGTCAATCTGGGTGATCTCGCCGAGAAATTCCTCGTCGGGAAAGGCCGATGTGTACGCGGCAATCTCCATGCCCGCCGACACAGTCGCCAGGAAGCGCTCTGGCAAGGTGAAGTCCAGCTTGATGATGGAGGTGTCGTCGAGCTGGGCAATCGTGTCGCCAGGACCGACAAGCTGGCCCAGGCTGACCGCCCGCAATCCGATCACGCCGTCGAACGGGGCCCGGATGATACGGTCGGCCACGCGGGCCTCCAGCGCGGAGACGCGGGCGCGGGCGCGCTCTGAATTGGCCTGAACCTCGTCCAGCAACGAACGCGAGGCGACGCCGCGCTCGGTCAGGTCGCGAATGCGCGTCAGTTCCTGCTGCGCCTCGCGCATTGACGCACGCGCTTCGGAGAGCCCTGCCGCTTCTTCCGCATCACTCAATTCAACCAGAATGTCGCCTTGAGATACGCTCTCGCCGGAATCGAACTGAATGCGCGAAATCGTGTCGGAGACTTTCGCTGTCACCAGAACCGACTCATTGGCATTGGCCGTGCCCAGCGCCTCGACGATGTCAGCGAATGTGCGCGTTTCCACCTCGTGGAGCGCAACCGGCGTCGCCGCGCCGCGCATCTCGTTGCCGCCGCCGCCTTGCGACACCGCGCGGACAAAGACAGCAGTCGCCATACCGGCGAAAATGATGGCAACGATGATGAGGAATATGGCGCGGCGCATGACTTGCTCTCTTTTTTCCTTGCGTAGCGATATGCGTCGCAGCCGGCAAAAAGCAAAATGAATTCGCCGTGATGAGCAGCCGGCGCGGAAATCAGAAGTGCCGCCATAGGCGCACGGTCACCGCCTGCTCGCGCGCGGTGTTATTCGTATGCACTGTCCCCAGCACGCCGACAGACACCGAAAAACCCGCCGGTGCGTCATAGACGGCACTCAGCTGCGCGCGATGGCCCGAATAGGCCGGCGAGCCGGGCCGGCGTTCAGCGCTGACCGAAAACGTCTCGGCCATCATGCGCCAGCGAGGCGCGACCGCCAGGCCTATGGCGGTGTCCATCCGCCATTCTCCCCCGCCGCGTGCATCGAGCGCCCGGTAGGCGATCTGCACATCGGCAAAGCCATCGCGGCCAAGGGCGCGTCCGGCCAGCAGGCGCGCCTCGACATCGCCGCCGCCCGTGCCGAAGCGCTGGTTATTGCGGTTCTCGCCGCCAGACTCAAACGTGCGCGAAAGCTGTGCGGAAACCGCCCACGGACCCTGCTCATAGAGCTTCACCCGCAACCCGGCCTCACTGCCGCCCAGCGCAACAAGGGCATTGCTGAACGCCTCGTCGGCCACGTCGTCCGGTGCGGCGCGCGTTTCGGTCAGCGATTGCAGCGCAAAGCGCCCGACAAGCGTGACACGGCTGGTCAGGCCCAGCTCGGAAAAGAAACTCACCTCGGACTTACGCAAGGCTGTGCCGCCGGGCGCTGTCAGCCAATGGGTGGAGTAGCCGGTCAGCAGAACGCCTTCACCGCGCTTCTGGGTCCACGCCCCTGCCCGCGCGTCAGCCGGCAGGGCAGCCGTCAGCAGGGGCGCACAGGCAAAGAATGCCCATGCCCCGCGCATCGTGACGCCGCCTTCAGGAATCGTATCCGGGAGACTGCCGGTCCACCCGGCCGCGCAGGGCCGCCCAGGCGATTTCCTTGAAAAACTCGTTGGTGAAAGCCTGCTCGCCCTGACCGTAGACCCGGTCCTGCATGTCCTTGCCCCACTCGACGAGTTCCGCGCCCTGCGCGAGCGTCTGCATCTTGCAGGCGCGCTCCAGCATGTACATGCGCACATAGCACGAGAAGGGATGGTCGCCGCAGGTCAGCGTGCCGTGATTATTCAGGATCATCAGGTGCTTGTCGCCCAGATCACTGACCAGGCGATCACGTTCCTCATGCTCCAGCGCAATGCCCTCATAGCCGTGATAGGCGACATCTTTCATCACCGTCATCGCGCTTTGCGAGATCGGCAAAAGGCCGCGCTTCTGGGCCGACACCGCGACGCCCTGATCGGTGTGCAGGTGCATGATCACCTTCACATCCGGCCGGGCATGGTGGATTGCCGAATGGATGGTGAAACCGGCCGGGTTGATGCCGTACTGGCTGGGCGGCAGGACATTGCCCTCAAGATCCACCTTGACCAGATTGGAGGCGGTCACGTCCTCGAACAGCAGGCCAAACGGGTTGAGCAGGAAATGCTCCTCCGGCCCCGGCACGCGCATGGAGATGTGGGTGAAGAACAGATCATCCCAGCCATGCATGAAGACCAGCCGGTAGAGCGCCGCCAGATCACAGCGCGCCTTCCACTCCTCGGCGGTCACCTGGTCCTTTACGGAAATCTGAGCGCGGTCATCCATGGCATATCTCCCGGTCGCGGCCCGTCCTGCGGGCTTTCGCTGATTGTTCTGTCAAGAATTGCGCGCCGGACGGCGAAGGTCAAATCAACTCGGCAAATCCCTCGCCAGCCGCAGTCCGGTCATTTGCCACTGCGCATCGGGCGGGAAGAAATTGCGGTAGCTGGCGCGCACATGGCCCGGCGCGGTCAGCGCCGAGCCACCCTTGAGCACGAACTGCCCGCACATGAACTTGCCATTATACTCGCCAATGGCGCCCGACTGGGCCCGGTAGCCGGGATAGGGCGCATAGGCTGACCGCGTCCATTGCCAGACCCCGCCAAACAGATTGCCCTGATCAGCGCTGCACGGATGCAGCCAGCCATCGGGAGACATCGCCCGCGCACTGGCCGGGTCTGCGCTGCGTGCCGCCAGCTCCCATTCGCGTTCTTCAGGCAGGCGGTAGCCGGTCCACTCGGCGAAGGCGCTGGCCTCGAAATAATCGAGATGGCTGACCGGGGCTGCCATATCGATTTCCCGTTCACCATGGAGAGTGAATTCGCGCCATTCGCCCGGCGCGCCGCGCCAGTAGAGCGGCATCGAGCGCGCCTGCGCCTGCACACGCGCCCACCCATCGGACAGCCAAAGCGACGCATTGCGATAGCCGCCATCTGCGATGAACTGCGCGTACTCGCCATTGGTCACGCAATGGCTGGCCAGCGCAAACGAGGCCAGCCAGGCCTGGTGTCCCGGCCCCTCATTGTCGAAGGCAAAACCGGCACCGTCAGCGCCGAACGTTTCAAGACCCCCGGCAAACTCCACCCAGCCGGCCGTCTCACCGGGACGAGCAGATGGCGGCGCGGCGTCCAGATATCTCTCACCGAACGGATTGACGCTGAGCACGTGCTTGATGTCCGTCAGGATAAGTTCCTGATGCTGCTCCTCGTGGGCGATGCCGGTCTCCACCAGGGCGGCAAGGCGCGCCAGATCGCCCTCCTCGCACCGCTCGATCAGGCGCTCCATCGCGGCATCGACATGGGCGCGGTAGGCGCGCACATGCTCCACGCCGGGCCGGGTGATATGGCCGCGCGCGGCGCGCGGCTGACGCTCGCCCAGCGCCTCGTAATACGAGTTGAACAGGAAGCCGAACCTTGGATCGAACACCTCATAGCCCGCCAGATGCGGCTCCAGCAGGAAGGTCTCCCAGAACCAGCTTGTATGGGCCAGATGCCATTTCGTCGGCGACACGTCTTCCATGGTCTGCGCGCCCATATCCTCCCCGGACAGGGGCGCGGCCAATGCCGTGCTGCGCGATCTGAGCGCAAGATAGCGCCCGGCAAGCGTGCGGCGGGTGGCGGCGTCTGAAACGCCGGATGCGGCAAAGGCGGCTTCTACGGCCATGACACGGTCCACTTCCCGTCTGCTTGCGGCCAGCTTGGCACAGCAGGCCCGGACACGGGAAGGCGCACATGCCGCTTCATGCGCATTTGCACCCCTTGCACGAGTGTGCGCCGGGCGGTTCAATGCGCTGTGCTTGCCCGTTTCTGTCAGAGCCGATTGGTATCGCCACATGCGTCTTGCATTTCACGCTTCCAACCGGCCCGACGCGCTCGCGGCGAAAACCGCGCTGACAGAGCACTATGGCGATTGCCCTCTGCTGGAGGCCGACTGCGTCGTCGCACTGGGCGGGGATGGCTGCATGCTTGATGCCCTGCACGCGGTGATGGGGCACGACATTCCGGTCTACGGGATGAATTTCGGTTCTGTCGGTTTTCTGATGAATGATCCGGTGCATGACCATCTGCCAGACCGGCTGGCCGCCGCTGAAAAAGCGATCATCCATCCCTTGCGCGCACGCGGCACCGGACTGGACGGCAAGGCATTCGAATCGCTGGCAATCAACGAGGTCTCCTTGCTGCGCCAGACGCGCCAGACTGCAAAAGTGCGCATTTCCATCGACGGCGTTGTGCGCATGGACGAGCTGGCCGCCGATGGCGTGCTGGTGTCCACGCCTGCCGGGTCCACGGCCTATAACTTCTCCGCGCACGGGCCGATCCTGCCCATTGATGCCAGCCTGCTGGCCCTGACCCCGATCAGCGCGTTCCGGCCCCGCCGCTGGCGCGGCGCGCTGCTCAGCCACACCAGCACGGTCGAGTTTGAAGTGATCGAACCCGAACGCCGCCCGGTGGCCGCCGTGGCCGATAATCGCGAGTTCCGCGATGTTCGCAGCGTGACCATTGCCGAGGCCGCCGACGTCACACTGACCATGCTGTTTGACGCGGGGCGGGCACTGGACGAGCGGATCATACTTGAACAATTTTCAGCCTAGGGAAGACTTCTGTCCAAGGCTTACCTGATATTAAGCAAGTCCTGTCTATCCTCACCGGTGAATTGGGGGATCTTGCTGACGAGGTAGCATAGTGGCTGGAGAACTTCCTGCCGGGGTGGCGTTTGCAAAACTGCGCGTGCTGCTGGTCGATGACAACGCGGCCATGCGCGGACTGGTGCGTGCGGTTCTGGGGGCGTTTGGCTGCGACAATGTGTTTGAGGCCGCTGATCCCAAGCGGGCGCTCGGCATTTTGTCGGTTGAGCAAATCGATGTGATCATCACCGACTGGAAGATGACGCCCGTCGATGGCCTGTCCCTGGTGCGCCATTTGCGCAATCCGGAAAAGAGCTCCAATCCGTTTATTCCCGTGATCATGCTGACCGCCTATGCCGAGCCCTCACGGGTGCGCGAGGCGCGCGATGCCGGGGTGACCGAGTTTCTGGTCAAGCCGTTCTCGTCTGAACAGCTTTTCAAACGCCTGCAGGTGATCGTGAACCGTCCGCGCCCTTTTGTGCGCACGAAGGCGTTTTTCGGCCCCGACAGGCGCCGGCTCAACAATGAATATGAAGGTCCGGAACGCCGCGAAGATGCGGCGCTCTAAAGTGACAGGGGAAGGGACAAGCCAATGACCCAGCAGCGCGAACGGCCTATCGAGATCATCAATCCGCCCAACATGCTCAAAGTAAAAGTGGGCGGGCGCATTGCACCGGCAGACCCGGCCGCCATTGCGCGCGCCGAGGCGGCGCTCGCCGACATGAAGGAAGAGTTCGCCGACTGGCTGACCGAAGAGGTCGACAAGCTGGAAGCGGCACTGGTCAAAGTCCACACCGATGGGCTCGCCAGCGCAGCGGGCGACGAATTGTTCACCGTCGCGCACGATCTGCGCGGGCTTGGCGCAACCTACGAGTTCCCGCTGGTCACGCGCATGGCAGCCTCGCTCTCACGCCTGGTTGAAACCAGCGAGAAGCGGACATTGGTACCGGTCGATCTGGTGGATGCCCATGTGGGCGCTATCCGCGCTGCCCTGCGCCAGAATATCCGCACCGACGAGCACACGATTGGCCGCACGCTGGCTGAAGAGCTGGAAACCCGTGTGATTGCGCTGGTAGGCGCGCCGGCCTGATCCGGCCTTGCCTTTTTACCCGGCTAGCCAGCTTTGCGGGCGTCTGACGGGATGGCCTTTTCGGCCAGCGTGGCCATGTCCAGCTCCAGCCGGTCCATGCAATATTGCAGATCGGCTTCCGGCGCGCCCTGGAAATGGGTGAAAATGCGCTGCGTCAGCGCGGTGCGGAATTTGACGATGTCTTCGGGCCCTTGCGCGCCCACTTCCAGCGAATGATAGGCACTGACCGACGCGCGCACGGCCGGCAAGATGCGGCGCGGCAGACCTGACCGCTCCATCAGCGCGTCCAGCCCCAGCGGCCCGGCATCATGGATGAGCAGCCAAGCCTTGGCGTGCGGGACGCCCGCCAGCTCGGCCATGCAATGTTCGAAAAAGCTCATATGTCCCCGGAACAATGCCCGCAGGATGAGCGAGGGCGTCAGGCGCCCGTTCATCTGGAGCTGCTGGACAAAGCGGCGCGGATCCTGACTGAGGCCCGCCTGCTCCACCAGATCGACCGTGGCGCGCTCGCGGGTGTTTTCCGCCAGCTCGACAGCCAGTTGCGGCGGCAGGGCATGACGTGAAATCAGCCGCTCGACAGCCGCCTCGGAAATCACATTGATCAGCTTCTCGGTCACCTCCAGCGGCAGGCTGGAACGCTCGACAAACTGCTCCAGCATGGCAGGCTGTTGGCGGTAGCGCTCAAAGGTCAGCGCATAGGAACCGGCATCGAAATGCGCTCCGTCATTGGCAATCACGCGCTGCACGGCCGGATCACCGCCACGCATGACCAGCTCGCGCACCACCTTGCCGGGCACTTCGGCGCGCCCGGCAATGGCAAGCTGGCGGATGACCACGCCCGAGCGGACAATCTCGGTCAGATCGTCTTCAGTAAGCGATGGAGAACCAGCGATAACCGGGACGGCAATGGAGTCGATATCAGCGGCCAGCTTGCGCGCGACTTCGCGCGGCAGGCTGGGCGAACGGGCAAGCGTCACTGACAGCGCGCGCCGCACGATCTCGGCGGCGTCATTTGCCAGCACTTCGAGAATGGCGTTGGCGGCAGTGCGTTCCGCCTCGGTCATGCCGGGCATGGAAATGCGCGCGCAGATCTTGCGGGCGGCCAGCGCCCGGCCTTCATCATCCTGTGCGCTGGCAAGCCGGGCCACATCCTCGCGGGTAAGGCGCGCTCTCAAGGCTTTTACGCTCATCGCCCCAAACTCCCAGAAAACAAGGACAAACAGCGTCCACAAGCCTGCGCTTCAAATATTAACGGCTTATTGCCAGGCATTATGAACGCCGGCCGCCGCCGCGCAGCGGCATGTCCAGCGTGTTGAGAATTTCCATGATGGCCGGCGAGAGCACCGCGCCGTGCCCGCCGCCTGCTGCATAACCGGAGACGCCAGCGCGCAGATTCTCGCGCACCTGGGTCAGGGCTGCGCCCGCCTCACTGGCATTGGCGGCGCTGGCCGTCATGCGCGGCGTGGCAACGCTGTCAGGCACATTCACCGCCGGGCGTTCGCGGGTGAGGAAAGACAAAAGCTGCGATGCGCTGCGCGGGCTGGCCCCGTCAAAGAATACGCGCCGGTTGGCCGAGGCCGCATCGGGAAACAGCGCGTCGGCGCGCATGTCCGGATTGGTGTGGGCGGTCTCTATCAGGCGGGCCGCGCGTGACGCGCCCAGAAAGTGCGCCGCATAAAGCTCGCCCGTTGTCGGCTCACGCCCTGTCGCCTCGCGCAGGATGGACGCATTTTCCGCCGTCAGTTCACCCGCCATCAGGCTGGCCGCGCGCGGATCAAAGCGCATGTCGAGAATGTCCTGGCGGCTCTGCGGATCATCGACCACGAACCGGCCGCCCTCCTGGCGCACCGCAGCGGCCATCTCGCCATAGCCGTGACGCTCGCCATGGCGGGCGACCATGGCCAGCCAAGTCTGCTCTATAAACTGGAACATGCCCGAAGCGCTGGACGTGCTGGCGCGCGCACCGGCGTCGAAATTGCTCTCGCGCGCGGCGGTGCGCATCAGAAAATCGAAATTGGCACCCGTCGCGCTGGCCGCATCGGAAATGAGGCGCGAGGGCGAGAAGGCGTTCTGCAGCTGGCCAGCCAGCGCGTTGCCAATGCGGTCGGGCATGAGAACACGGGTCTCCGGGACGAAAGAATCGCTACGGCCCCTATCTCACCTGGCGGAGGATAAGCCTTCGTTAACCGTATCCGGGGCGAACGGCGCCAGTATATCCGGCAACCGCCCCTCATCGATCAGTGCCGCCAGCCCTTCGGCCAGCGCAGGGGCCAGCATCACGCCATGGCGATAGGCGCCCAGCGCCACCACCAGACCCGGTTCGGCCAGACCGGCACGCGGCATCAGGCCCGGCAGGGCCGGACGCACCCCGGCCCAGTGTGCGAGCAGATTCATCTGCGCCACGCCGGGCAGATAGCGCGCAGCCCGCTGCAGCATGCCTTGTGCCACCGCCGGATCAACCGCACCATTACTGCGTCCCGGCTCCACGCTCGCGCCCACGATCAACCGCCCGCCGGGCTTCGCCGCGAGATATACATTCCCGGCGCGCAGCAATGGCCAGCTGGCAGACTCTTCGCCCGCATCCAGCATCACCGCCTGCCCCTTGACCGGATAGATCTCGGCTGCCGATGGGTGCAGCTGCGTGGCCGCCCAGCCCGCGGCCAACACCACGTAATCTGTATCGATGGTCTCGCCGCTTTCAGTGAAGACCCGCCAGCCACCGCCTGACCGCACCAAGGATGTGACACGGGTGTTTTCGCGAATCTCCACGCCCTTGCGGTCCAGACTTGTCATCAGGGCATGGGTGAGCTGCAGGCTGCTGACCTGTGCGTCGCCGGGCAGGAACAGCGCGCCATCAGGCAGGCAGGCACCGGGCAGACGCGCCTGCAGCGCTGCGCCGTGCAGCCATTCGCCTTCCACGCCGAGCGCAGCGAAGCTGTCCACCATCCCGGCTTCGCGCAGCGGAACCAGCGAGCCGCAAGGCCGGTAGGCCGGATCAATGCCGGTTTCCGCAAGCAGGCGCGCGGCCCAGTCCGGCCACATCGCCGCGCTATGCTGCGCCAACGCGGCAAAGGCCCTTGAGCGGTCATGCGGACGCGATCTGGCCTCGCCGATTTCCGCGCCCGGTGCAATCATACCTGCTGACGCCGCCAAAGCGCCTTGCCCTGCCTTACCAGCGTCACAAATCAGCGTATTAATTCCGCGTAAGGATAACGCATGCGCCAGTGACAGCCCCGCTGCACCGGCACCGGCAATAACGACGCGCGGCGCATCTCTACGCATGAAGGCCCCGTGCTGGCTGATTTTGGCCCGTGCGGGCACGCAGTACAGAAAAGGTGGGCATTACCATGACCGCAAAATCTCTGACCATCGCTTGCAGACGCGCAGCTATAGCCGCTGCGCTTGCCGCAATCACCCTTTCCGGCGCAGCCAGTGCAGGCAGCCTGATGCAGGAAGACCGCTGCGTGCGGATCGGCAGTATCAGCGGATATTCGGTCATTGATGACCGCAATCTGGTCCTGCGTTCCGGGGCGAGCAGCTTTTTCCTCGTCACGACGGCGACACGGTGCGCCGGCCTGAATTTCGGAGTGGAGATTGCTACCTCGATCAATGGCAATCAGCGCATCTGCCAGCCCATGAACGAGTTTGTCATTCCCGATGATGGCTGGCGCTGCCGCATTGCCTCGATCCAGGAGGTGGATAGCGAGGAGGCCGCGCGCGAAATCGTCGAGCAGCGCGAAGACGATTAGCGGGCTGGTCTTTGCGGCGGGCTATTCGGCCGGCTGGCTGGCCAGACGCACCGGGCTGATGCGTTCGGCCGGCTCGCTCTCCTCGTCGGCCCGCTCCAGCGCGACGCGGCAATCGGCCAGGAAGCGTTCACCGGCATTATCGCCCTGAAGCGACCAGGGCCTCGACAGGGCGCGGGTGTAAAACGCCGTGACGGTGCCGCGCCAGGCATCCTCCGGGCCGTTTTCGTCTTCACGTTCGCCGCACGCCTCCAGCGCCATTTCAAACACGCGCTGCAGGCAGTCCAGCGCCGGGGCGGCATCTTCCAGACGGGTGCGCGCCCGGCCTTCGCGGCCCGCATCAAGACGGCGTTCCGCCTCTCGCAGCGCGGCCAGATGGCGCCGGGTCAGCACCGGAGTGGGCGTATCGTCGCGCAGCCGGGCCGCATCGGGCACCAGCCCGGCCAGCTGGCCGGTCAGGCGCAGGCCCATCTGCAAGTCCTGACGCAGGCGGGCGATCTGGGTGCGCCGCGTCTGCAGGCGCCGCTGATCGATCAGGGCGCGCCCGCTCTCCTCCAGCAGGCGCCAGAGCGCCATCTTGGAGTCCGCGTCACTGATGGCGTGACGCGCGCAGATGCGGTCAATATCGGCCTCGTCGTAGAGCTCGCCATCATCGAGGATGATAAAGCTGGTGCCGGTCTCGCTGGTCAGTCTGGACATGCGTGCTCCCTGCCCCGGCCCCTCAACCGGCCTTGTTTTTATGCGGCAACCCTCTGTGACAGATTAACCTATCGTTAAGCAACCCGTCGCCTGCCACGCGCGGCAGTGTCACACTTTCCTGTGGAAAATGAGGGGTGGGTGAGGATGAAGCAGCCTGCGCGCTGTGCCGTCAGCCGGAATGGGCCAGACGGTCTTTCAACGCCTGTTCGACCAGCTGATTGAGACTGCTGCCGCCCAACTCCGCCGACATCGCCGCTTCGCGGTGCAGCTCAGGGTCGATGCGCAGCATCAGATTACCCGAATAAGGCTTGTCCGGGTTTTTGCCGAGCGCCGCGCAGGTTTCCAGATAGTCGTCAACCGCTTCGTGAAATGCCCACTCCAGTGCTGCCACGGTGTCGGCGTGAAAGTCGATCACATCGGCAATACCGAGAATGCGGCCCGCAAACACCTTGTCCTGGCTGTCGTAATCGACGCGGGCGCGATAGCCCCTGTAACGCATCTCACTCATGGCAATATTCCCAGCAGGCGCAGATAAGGGCTATTTAATATTCATCGGAGGACTTGTCGCCAAGAGTGGATTGTCTTGCGTATCCAGTTTAACGCCTGCATCCTGTTCGAATTAATATTGGGGGCGATGGTGAAAATTCAATTCGGACAACCCATCGACGGTTGGAAAAACTACACACCTACACAAGTGAAAGTCGTCGGCGTCCAGCATCGCAGGCCAGAAGTATTGGACTTCATTCATGGGTGCGAGCTAGCCAACAGATCAGGACATAGTGCGTGGGTTAGCCTTCGGTGCGAACCTGCCAACCGCTTTGACTCAAATGCAGTGAAGGTATTGGGTCACTGGCAACGACGAGGAATTCTCCGAATGGTCGAAGCGATGCGGCACATCGGTTACCTGCCGGCTGATCTCGCCGCTGAGGCCGCTCCGCTAGTCGCTGCCGGAAAAATGCGTGCGCGCCTCATGAGTGTGTACATGGACGACAGTGGATTTTCCGACATTAACATCATTCCCGTGGTGCCACGGAAGCCCAACTGACAGCTATGGACCGAAGTGAGGCGGACAACCCAACCACAACTTTGAGCATGCGCGCTCGCTGTTTAGCCTGCTCAACATCATAGGAAAAATGGTACCGCCTCCCCGGCTCGAACGGGGGACCTCTAGATCCACAATCTAGCGCTCTAACCAACTGAGCTAAGGCGGCACGCATATCCCGGCCCGAGGGGCGAGGCCCTCATGGCGGCGGAGCGCTGACATAGCGCCGCCCGCCTTGCGATGCAAGACCGGCGGCCATGTCGAAAATCGGTGGTCTTACGCGTATCCGGCCGAGGTGATGTGCGCCTGCAGGGCCTGCATGCGCTGGGCATCGGACGGGTGGGTGGACAGGAAGGCGGGCTGTGAGCCGCGCGAGCTGCGCGCCATCATGCCGTTCCAGAAGGTCAGCGCCTCGCTGGCCCGGTAATTGGAGCGCGTCATATAGTCCGCGCCCAGCCGGTCGGCCTCGTATTCATGGCGGCGCGAATAGGGCAGCAGGACACCGAAGGTCAGGCCCGCGCCCAGCACGCCGGCCCACATGCCGGCATTCTCCACCCCGCCGGAATCCAGCGCGACGGCGGCGAGCTGTGCGCCCATGCCTGCGGCCATCTGCTGGGAGGCGCGCTCCTGTGCGTGGCGGCCCGCCACATGACCTGCCTCATGACCCATCACAGTGGCGAGCTGGTCATCATTGGAGACCACGTCGAGCAGGCCCGAATAGATCGCCACCTTGCCATTGGGCAGAACCCAGGCGTTGATCTGTTCATTCTCGAAGACCACGTATTCCCAGTCATACTGGGTCAGGCCGGAGCCTTGCGCAATACGGTCGCCTACGCGCTCCACCCGCCGGCGCTTGCCGGCATCGCGGCTGACGCGCTCCTGCGCCAGCGATTGCTGCCAGGTCTGCTGGGAAAGCTGGGCGATCTGCGCGTCCGAGACCATCATCAGCTGGCTGCGGCCCAACGCTTCATTGTGCGCGGTGCAGCCCGCCACCAGAGGCACCACGCTGCCAGCGGCCAGCCCGAGGAGTATCTCGCGCCGGTCCATTTTGACCAATGGCAGGCGGCCCGCAGGCGTATCGACGAAATCAGACATGTCAGGCCCTCCCCTTGAAAAAATCCGGTGTTTTCCCGCCCGTCACGAAATTGAACGCGCGGGCGATGGAAACCGTTACCCGAAGGAGTTAAACATAATGCCGGGGGCAGCGGAACTGCTGTCTTACCCGGCCCTGCCGCAAAAACGGGAGCTAACACATCATGCGCCGCCTACTCCTCATCCTCGTCGTTCTTGCCGGACTGGGCGTAGCCGCCGCGCTGATCGTGCCAATGCTCGTCAGCCCGGAAAACTGGCGCGGCGAGATAGAGCGGCGCGCAAGCGAACAGCTCGGCCGCGAGGTGACGATTGGCGGCGATATCGGCCTGACCATCCTGCCCGCCGTGCAGATCACCGCCAGCGATGTGGCTATCGGCAATGCGCAGGGCTTTGGCGAGGAACCGTTTGCAGAGCTTTCCAGCCTGCGCCTGGGCCTGGCGCTATGGCCGCTCTTTTCCAACCGGGTGGAGGTCAGCGAGTTTGTGCTGGTGGAGCCGGTCATCCGCCTGCGTCAGAACGCCAGCGGCAATAACTGGACGTTTGCAGGGGCCGGAGCGTCTGACCAGCCGCCGGCCAATGATGGAGGCGGGTTCCGCCAGCCCGGCGCGCCGGGCTTTGACGCCACCTTCTCCGGCATCCGCATTGAAAACGGCACGCTCAGCTATTCCGATGGCAGCGAGACCTGGGATGCCTCGCAGCTCAATCTCAGCCTCGACGCGATTGATCTCGACAGCGAAGCGCGCCTTCACGGCGATTTCGCCCTGCGCGGCGAAACAATCATGCTGGACGCGCGCCTTGGCGGGTTCCGCCCGTTCATGGAAGGGCAGCGCACGGCGCTGGTGCTGAATATCTCCTCAGACCCGCTGGACCTGAATTTCGATGGCGAGGCACTGGAAAGCGCCGAACTTGAACTGGCCGGAGATGCCAGCATGGACGCCGATCTGGTCGGGCTCGCCCGGCTGGCCGGTGAGCCGCTGCCGCCGGGATCGGCGCTGCGCAGCGCCTCGGCCGAGGGCCGCTTTACCAGCGTGCCCGGTGAAATCCGCTTTGAAGATGCCCGCCTCAGCCTGGACGAGATTTCCGCCACCGGCTCGATCACCGCCAATACGGGGGGTGAGCGGCCCGTCCTGACCGGCCAGCTGGCCATCCCGGTGCTGGACCTTAATCCCTACATGCCCGAAGAACAGTCGGGCACGACCTCTGGCGGGCAGACAGAGTGGAGCAGCGAGGAGATCGACCTTGCCGCGCTGCGTCTTGTCGACGCCGATCTGCGCCTGACCGCCGGACGGCTCATCTTCGGCGAGATCGAGGTTAGCGAGGCCGATGTCCGGGCGCGGCTGACCAATGGCCGGCTGGTGGCTGATCTGTCGCGCTTCACGCTCTATGGCGGCAATGGCTCGGGCCAGCTGGTCGTCAATGCCCGCAGTGCGACGCCGAGCTATACGCTCAATGCGCAGCTGGAAGGTTTGCAGACCCAGCCCTTCCTCGGTGCGGCAGCTGATTTTTCCGCTCTGCGGGGCCTGGGCAATTTCGCGGTTGATCTGTCCAGCTCCGGGGCGAGCACGGCGGCCATCATGAACTCGCTGTCGGGCAACGGCAATTTGCGCCTCAGCGACGGGGCGATTGAAGGCCTGAATCTGGCGCGCATCCTGCGCGGTGTTCAGACCGCCATTACCACGCGCCAGCTGCCGCAGGGCTTCGGCCCCGAGGAAGAAACCGATTTCAGCGAGCTGGGGGGCACATTCACCGTTCGCAATGGCGTCCTGTCCAACAATGACCTGTCCATGCTCAGCCCACTCTTGCGGGTCGCTGGTGCGGGCGAATTCAATCTGGCTGAACAGTCGATGGACTACCGGATCTCGCCGCGCGCGGTGGCGTCACTGGCCGGACAGGGCGGCACGCCGGAGCTGAACGGTATCGCGGTGCCGGTTCGCCTGCGCGGCACGTTCAACGACCCGTCCTTCAGCATCGATTTCGAAGCCGTGGCGCGTGAACTGGCGACAGGACAGGCGCGCGGCCTGCTGGAAGGCCTGCTGAGCGGGCAACGCCCGAACAGCGATGAAACCGGCGGGGATACAGAAGAAGAGGCCGAACCCACGCCCGCTGACCTCTTGCGCGGCCTGCTGGACCGCCAGCGGCGCAGTGGCGGCGATGATGGCGGCAACTGACCTCACACCCCTGTGAGGCACGCAGGGTTTTGCTTGCGCTTGCGCCGGTCCGGGCCATGATGTGTTCGAAAAATGCCCCAGTATCAGCAATCGGGGCGAAGGGGAGCATCATGAAACTGATCAAATCACTGCTGGCCGCAGGAGCCGCCATGGCCTTTACCCAGCTTTTCCCGGCCGCAACCGCCCAGACATTCCACCCCGGTGACCGGATCACGGGCGACCATTATGCCGGCCGCTCGCCGATACAGGCCGTCAATGGGGCGGCAGCCTCGGCCCAGCCGCTGGCCAGCATGGTGGGGATCGATATTCTGAAAGCCGGCGGTAATGCGGTCGACGCGGCCATCGCTATGAACGCGGTTCTCGGCCTTATGGAGCCTACGGGTAACGGGATTGGCGGCGATATTTTCGTCCTCGTCTACGACCCGGAAACCGAGCAGGTCTACGGGCTCAACGGTGCGGGCCGCTCGCCGATGGGGCTCGATATCGAGACGGTGCGCGCCAACCTGACGCCTGAAGGCACCATCCCGCCGGTCGGCCCCCTTCCTGTCTCGGTGCCCGGAACGGTCGATGGCTGGTTCACCCTGCATGAGCGCTTTGGCCGCCTGCCGATGGAGGAGGTGCTGGCACCGGCCATCCGGTACGCGGAAGAAGGCTTCCCCGTCAGCCAGACGATTGCCTATTACTGGGACCGCAATATGCGCATCCTTCAGGCGCGCTATGATGCGGGCGCGTTCAACGAATTCGACAATGCGCGCGCCACCTATCTGAATGCAGAGGGCAATGCCCCCGCCGAAGGCGAGATTTTCCGCAATCCCGACCTGGCCCGCACCTACCGCCTGCTGGCCGAACAGGGCCGCGATGTCTATTACGAAGGCGAGATTGCCCGCACGATCGACGCCTATATGCGCCGGATCGGCGGCTGGCTGCGCTATGAGGACCTCGCGGCGCACACCTCTGAATGGGTGGACCCGGTGACGGTCAATTACCGGGGCTATGATGTCTGGCAGATACCGCCGCAAGGACAGGGCATGAGCGTCCTGCAAATGCTCAACATCCTTGAAGAATACGATCTGGCCTCGATGGGCTATATGAGCGCCGACGCGCTGCACGTGATGATCGAGGCCAAGCGCCTCGCCTTCGAGGACCGGGCGCGCTTCTACGCCGATCCGGCCTATCAGCCTGCGCCCGTCGATTGGCTGTTGTCGGAGGAATATGCTGACGAGCGCCGCGCCCTCATCTCGATGGAACAGGCGATGGGACAGGTTGGTCCCGGTGATCCGGCCCCGCTGGAGCATAGCGACACGACCTATCTGACAACGGCCGATTCCAGCGGCATGATGGTGTCGCTGATCCAGTCGAACTATCGCGGCATGGGCGCAGGCATTGTCCCGGACGGGCTGGGCTTCATGTTCCAGAACCGGGGCGAAATGTTCTCGCTGGATGAGGACCACCCCAACGTGTTCGAGCCGGGCAAGCGCCCCTTCCACACCATCATTCCGGGCATGGTGACCTATGAGGGACAGGGCTATTTGAGCTTTGGTGTGATGGGCGGCGGCATGCAGCCGCAAGGTCATGTCCAGGTGCTGACCAACATGATCGATTTCGGCCTGAACATTCAGCAGGCCGGTGACGGCGCGCGCTGGCGTCACGAAGGCTCGACCGAGCCCACAGACGGGCTTGGCACGCCGGCCGGCATGGGCGTGGTCCATCTGGAAGGCGGCGTGCCGCAGGATGTGCGCGACGAGCTGGAACGGCGCGGCCATGTGCTGGGTGCCAGTGATGGCGGATTTGGCGGCTATCAGGCGATCCGGCGCGACCCGGAGACCGGTGTGCTCTCGGCGGCGTCGGAAATGCGCACCGACGGCGCTGCGCAAGGCTATTAGGCAAGGAGAAAAGGTGAATGAAGGCAGTCGCCTGCCTTCATCGGGGGTTCACGGCGCGCCGTTCAGTCTTGGCGCCGTGAACAGGCTGGAAAGGGAGAATCCGCCATGAAAAATCTGGTTCAATCGCTTGCCATTCTGGGAGCGGCGGCTGTTGCCTTTATCGCCGTGCCGATGGACGCCGAAGCCCAGCGTGGCCGCCCCGGTGGCGGCGGGCCACCTGTCATCGAATTCTTTGAAGGCCCCAACTTCACCGGCCGGTCAGTGCGCATTGATGGCGAAGCCCCGGATTTCCGCCGCATCAACTTCAATGATGCGCCAAGCTCCTTTCGTATCGAGCGCGGCTACTGGGAGGTCTGTCAGGACATCAATTATCGCAGCACCTGCCTGATTTTCTGGGAGGATGCGGCGCAGCTTTCAGGCGGCTGGAACCGCCAGATCAGCTCGGCCCGGCCGGTCAATTTCCGCCGCGGTGGCCGTGAGGGCCTGATGGTGTTCTCCGAGCCGAATTTCGGCGGCGAGGCCCGCCTGATTGCCGCCCGGACTGACAATTTCGCCTCGATCCAGATGAATGACCGCACCCGCTCCTTGCGTGTGCTGGGCGGCGAATGGATCGTGTGCGAGCACGCAAACCTGGGTGGAAATTGCGAAACGCTGGAGCGTGACGTCTCCGATCTGCGCCGGCTGGGGCTCGACAGCGCGATCAGTTCCGCCTCGCCGGCCTCGCAGTACAATCCACCGGCTCCGGCTAATCCCAACCCCGGCTATAACCCCAATCCTGGCTACAACCCCGGATCAAACCTGCGGCCGGGCATGGTGTTTGGCGGCACGCGCGGTGCGCAAAGCGCCTATTTCGCCAATCCGCGTATCAGCGGCGCCCCGATTGCCCGCTGCATGAGCGGTTTTGACCAGCGCGCCTGCGACCAGGTCACGGCCGATGCCATGTGCCGGGGCGAAGGCTTCCGCGGTGCGGCCTATTATGTCGTCACTGATCAGGGGCGCAGCAATCACTACTTCATTGGTCAGGGCCGCACGGCCCCGTCCAATGGCGCCTTGTCCGACGTTCTGTGCGTCAGATAAGCAGATAAAAATCGACGCCTTGCAGTTCGGCCCCTCGCGCAAGCGGGGGGCCGTGCTTTATCTTGCCGGCTCCATCTGTCGAATCCGGAGCAAGCCATGCCAGTCCAGGATCCCGTCGTCTCTGAACAAACACCGGCCGCCGATCACACGATCGACCAGTGCTGGGAGCGCTACACCGCAGAAGAGCATGGCGTGTGGGACACGCTCTACGCCCGCCAGATGAAGGTGCTGCAAGGGCGTGCCGCGCCCGAGCACTTCAAGGGGCTGGAACTGCTCAAGCTGGATGATGGCGGCATTCCCGATTTCCGGCGGATGAACGAGAAGCTGGAAAAGCTCACCGGCTGGACGGTCGTGCCCGTCCACGGTCTCATCCCCAATGATGTGTTTTTCGATCATCTGGCCAATCGCCGCTTTGTGGCGGGGCGCTTTATCCGCGATGCCGACAAGCTGGACTACCTGCCTGAGCCGGACATTTTCCATGACGTGTTCGGCCATGTGCCGCTGCTGACCCAGCCCGTCTTCGCCGACTATATGCAGGCCTATGGCAAGGGCGGCGCAAAGGCCGCCCGGCACGACATGATCGAGAATTTGACCCGGCTCTACTGGTACACGGTGGAATTTGGACTGATCAACACGCCCGAAGGCCAGCGCATCTATGGTGCAGGCATCGTTTCCAGCCAGTCGGAATCAGTCTTCGCGCTGGAGGGACGTTCCCCCAACCGGATCCATTTCGACCTGGAACGCGTGATGCGCACCGATTACCGCTATGACGATTTCCAGCAGACCTATTTCGTCATCGACAGCTATGAGCAGCTGATGGAGGCGACCGACCGTCAGGATTTCGACCCGATCTATGCCCGGCTGAAAGGCCTGCCGGACTTCAAGGCCAGCGACATCACGGAAAGCGATACGGTCTACACCAAAGGCACGCAGGAATACGCGAAAGCTGGCGGGCTGGCCAAAGGCGCGAAATGGGTCTGAGGCTCATCCCTTCGGGTCAAAAATATCCTCGATTTTGAGGCCAAACACCTCCGACAGGGTAAAGGCGAGCGGCAAGGACGGGTCAAACTTGCCCGTCTCCACCGCGTTGATGGCCTGGCGGGACACGCCCGCGCGCTCGGCCAGCTCGGCCTGACTCCAGTTACGCTCGGCGCGCAACACTTTCAGCCGGTTTTTCATCGTTTCGCGCCTCCTAGGCGTACCGCCGGCGCACAAAGCAGGCGGCAAGCCCCTGCCCGCCAACAATGGCTGGCAGAACCCAGATCAGGCCGATTTCCGGCAACAGATCACTCGCCTGCTGGGCAAAGGCATAGGCAAAGCTCAAGAAAGCGACCGCCCCGGCAGAAATCATGGTGGCTTCGGCGATGACAGCCCGGTTGAACTCGTCCATCGACCGGACGAACACGATCATGGCGTGCAACCCGTAGAGCGCGGGTATGACGGGCGAAATCGCGATGATGATACGCAGCCAGTCAGCATCCACGGCATCGCCCCGGATGAGAGTGAGCGAGGCGAACAGCACGGCGCAATAACCCGCCATGGCGAGAAACATGTGCAGCATGTAGCGGCGGGCATGGGGATTGGGGGACGACGTCATTTGAAACCTCTTATGGAAGGTGTAGTGGTCAATATGTAAGGCTAAGCTGACACCGTACGGCACATATGTCAACTAAACCTGACATAACGTCAGGGTTGGCTGATTTTTGGGATGGTGTGGCAGGCCGGGCTTGGCAGGCTACAATGCTCTGAACCCGCATTTCACCGGCGCAAGCCGGTGCCCAGCCCTTTTCTGGATCCCGGCCTGCACCGGGAAAACGACGAGGGGATAAATACCCCCCTCACACCGGCAATTCAGTGGTGTTCTTGATCGCTTCCATGGCGAAGCTGGCGCTGACATCAGACAACGGGGCTATCGCGATGAGCTTCTTGTAGAAGGCATCGTAGTCGGCGATTTCGGGCAGTGCCACCTTGATCAGGTAATCGACCTCGCCGCTCATCCGGTAGAACTCGATCACTTCGGGCAGGCGCGCGACGCCCTCCGAGAAGCGCTCCAGCCAGTCTGCATCGTGACGGCTGGTTTTCACGAAAATGAAGAGCGTGGCGCGCAAGCCCAGCCCTTCCTGGTCGATCAGGGCGACGCGGGCGCGGATCAGCCCCGCCTCCTCCATACGTTTGATACGCCGGTTCACCGGCGTGGCACTCAGGCCCACCCTGTCGGCGATTTCCTGCACGGTCTGGGCCGCATTGGCTTGTAACAGGCGCAATATCTTCCGGTCGTGGTCGTCCAGATCCATGAAACTGGCCTTTCGTGGTGATTTTCACCACTATACCGCCAATTTCGCGATGAAACAGGTCAGAAAAACTTCCCGAAACATGGTCTCCTGAAGATCAATAGGAGGCCGCACACCCGTGCCAGACATGACAAGCGCCAGCACTCTGGAATCGTTACGCAAAGGCGTGATCGCCCGCTATGGCGTGATCGATACGGTGTTTGGAGCGCGCCCGCTTGTCTATGCCGACTACACCGCCTCCGGCCGCGCGCATGCCGCGGTCGAAAATGAAATCGCTGCGCTCCACACCCTCCTCGCCAATCCGCATACCGAAGACAGCGCCACGGGCCGGGCCTCCAATGCGTGGCTGAAAGACGCCGAAGCCACGATCAAGCGCGCCGTCAACGCGTCAGATGACGACGCCATGATCCCGTGTGGCACCGGCGCGACGGCGGCCATTCACAAGCTGCAGGAAATCTTCGGGATTGCCTGTCCGCCTGCCAGCCTGGCCCGCATGAGCGATGCTGTCAGCGCCGCGCTGGGGGCAGAGGCAAAAGCGGCTCTGGACGCCCATCTGGCCGCGACACGCCCGGTCGTCTTCGTCGGCCCGTATGAGCACCATTCCAACGAGCTGAGCTGGCGTGAAAGCATGGCCGAAGTAGTCCGGGTCAAGCTCTGCCGCGATGGCGGGATAGACTTCGCCGCGCTGGAAACCCTGCTGAAATCCCCGCAATGGCTGGGCCGGATGCGCATTGGCGCGTTCTCGGCAGCCTCCAACGTCACCGGCATCATCACCGATATACGCCGGCTGGCAAAACTCCTGCACGCGCATGACGCCATTCTGGCGCTCGATTGCGCGGCCTCCGCCCCCTATCTCACCATCGACATGCACCCCGAAGGCGACCCGGACGCCTCCATCGACACGGTCTCCTTCTCGCCGCACAAATTTGTCGGCGGTCCGGGTTCGTGCGGTGTGCTGGTGTTCAACACCGCGCTCTACCGGCAGGACCTGCCTCCGACCTGCTGCGCGGGCGGCACGGTGCGCTATGTCTGGGATGGCGGGCATGACTTCCTTGATGATGTGGAAGCGCGCGAAAAAGCTGGCACGCCGGGCCTGCCCCAGCTGGTGCGCGCCGCGCTCGCCCTGAAGCTGCGCGATGCGCTGGGCCTGGATCAGCTGCACGCGATTGAGCAAGACTATCTGGAGCGCGCCTTCGCGGTATGGGCGAAGTGTCCCGGCATCGAGATACTGGGGCCGAAAGACCCTGCGCGCCGTCTTGGCATTGTCTCGTTCAATGTGCGTGATCCCCGCGGCGGCTGGCTGCATCCGCGCTTCGTGACAACGCTTTTAAGCGATCTGTTCGGCATTCAGGCACGGGCAGGCTGCGCCTGCGCCGGGCCTTATGCGCATGATCTTCTGGGGCTGGGACACGACGAGACACTGGCCTATCGCGACGCGGTGCTGTCGGGCCATGCAGGTCTGCGTCCGGGCTGGAGCCGGGTGAGCCTGCATTGGGCCATGGATGCAGACGAGATCGGCTACCTGGTGGATGCCATTGCCTTCCTCTCACGCGAGGGCTGGAAATTCCTCGACCTCTACCGCTTTGATGTCGCCACCGGAGCGTGGAGCTGGCGCGGCACGCATCGCGCCGATCCTCGCGAGGCGCTCAAGGGCGAGCGCGAAAATGACCGGTCTGGCCTGTTCAGGGCGCTGCTGGATGAGGCAGCGGCACGCGCCTGCGTCTTGTCGCCATGCCCCGGCGCGCGCCCGAAACTGGCCGAGGCGGTTGACCATCTGCGCCAGTTTTCCCTGCCCGTGGAATAGCTCTGCCACTAAAGCGCAGCCTTCTCGCTGTCATAGGCCTGACGCATGGGTTCAAGTTGCTGGCTTACCGGCTCAGCCGATCCGACCGAGCTTGTATAAAGGGGCTGGCGCACCTGCGTCGCGCTGGCGGTGACGACCGCGCGGCGATTGTCCTCAAAACGCAGGCAATCGTCAGTCCATTCCAGCCCGCAAGCGGCCACGAGGCGGCGGGCTTCACAGGCAAAATCGCTCACCAGCTTTTCATATTCCACGACGTGCAGACTATCGCCCAGCAGGTCCTGCCAGTGATCGGCAAGATCATCTGACAGCGCCATATATCCACCAAGCTCTTCGAGCTCGTAGGCGAAAGGGTTGTGAGACAGGAAATACTGGCGATAGATCGACCATCCGGTGTCCAGCGCCCCGCGCCGGCACAATACAATGCGCGCGTGCGGAAGCAGAAGCCGGATAAGTCCCGCATACATGATATTGCCGGGCAGCTTGTCGGTGAAACGGCCCCGGCCGGAGGCGTAGGCATCCACTCCGCGCAGGTATGCCTCACCCGCCTGTGCGTAGGCGGCAGGGCTCGCCTCGGCAAGGCCGGTCAGGCGCAGGCCGCCAGCAAGGCGCTCGCTGTACTGAAGCACCGCCGGCAACACCTGCAGCTCGCCCAGGCCCTCGATGGCAGGATGGCTGGACAGTATCTGCTCCACCAGAGTTGTGCCGCTTCGCGGCAGCCCGACCACGAAGACCGGACGGTCGCTGCGCGCGCCTGATGCGGCGTGACGCGCCATCAGTTCGAGTGTGAAGACGTTTTTCAGATAAGCAAACTGAATCCGGGTGAGGGCATGATCATAGGCGAAGCCGGCGCGGTGGGCCTGATTGCCCTTTGCATACCATGTGAAAGCCTCATCGATCCGGCCCAGACGCTCATGCGCCAGACCGAGCGCGAAGGCCAGCGGTGCCATCGCGGCGGGCAGCTTCTGCGCCGCGCGCGCTATCAGCGCCTTCATCTGCGCGATATGCTCACAGCCCTCCTGATAGCGGCGCACCTGCGCCAGCTTGTAGTGGCCGAGCCAGTGCTCCTCATTGCGTCCGACCAGCTCGCGATAGGCCTCATGGGCTGCCGCCATATCACCAGCAGCCTTGTACGCATCGCCCAGATGATCGAGCACGCTTACATTGGCCGGCGCGATGTCGAGCTCCTGCCTGAAGTGGCGGGCAGCCTCGACCGGCCTGCCGGTTTCCATCAGCACCAGACCCATATGAAGATGCGTTCCGGGATGGCCGGGAAAGCGCTGGAGCAGCTGGCGGTAGTCTGCGATCGCGCCGTGAAAGTCGCCCTGGCGATGGCGCGCGGTTGCGGCGTTCATCAGGCTCTTGTCCATGTCACGCCTCTTTCAGCCCTGATGCCTCACCGGATCAGTCCGGGCCACCGCCCGTCAGAACCCCTACCTTGCATCCATGCCGAAATCAAAATTGGGCGCAGAATGGGTCAGTGCGCCGACCGAAATCACGTCAACGCCGGTTTGCGCGATGGCGCGGACGGTCGTCAGGTCTACCCCGCCCGAGGCCTCCAGGATCAGCTTGCCTTTGGCGGCTTTCACCGCGCTTTTCAGGTCATCAAGCGGAAAATTATCCAGAAGCACGCTCTCAGCGCCGGCCTTAATGGCCTCGTCCAGCTGGTCCAGCCGGTCGATCTCGACGGCAATACGGGTCATGTGCCCGGCAAAGCTGCGCGCCCGGCTGACCGCCTCGCCCACGCTTCCGGCCACCGCCACATGATTGTCCTTGATAAGGATCGCGTCATCGAGCCCGAAGCGATGGCTGGCCCCGCCGCCGGCGCGCACGGCTGCCAGCTCCAAAGCGCGCAATGCCGGCGTCGTCTTGCGGGTATGGGCGATTCTGGCGCCAGTGCCCTGCACGGCATCCACATAGGCCCGTGTCAGCGTGGCGATACCGCTCAGACGTCCGAGGAAATTCAGCGCCGTACGCTCGGCTACCAGAATGGCGCGGGCAGAGCCTTCCACGGCCAGCACCACATCACCGGCATTCACCCGGTCACCATCATGGGCACGCCAATAGGTTTTCAAGGCAGGGCCACACTGGCCGAAGACCTCTTGCGCCACTGCCTGCCCGGCCAGCACGCCCTCTGACCGCGCCGCAATCACAAAGCTGACCTGGGCATGGGCTGGGATAACCGCTTCGCTGGTCACATCGCCGCGACCGCCCAGATCCTCGGCCAGCGCGCGCGCCACGATGTCCTTAAGATAGGCAGCATTCATTCGGCAGGCTCCGCAAGCGGGATGGTCATAGGCGCCACAGCATTCGCGCCCGCCAGCGTCAGGCGCGTGTGGACAGCGGCAATATCCGTGGCCGGGTGGTCGGCGCGGAAATGTCCGCCCCGGCTCTCCTCGCGCAGCAAGCCACCCGCAGCCACAAATCGTGCGGCCACAAGCGCATCGGTCTGGCCATGCAGGTCATCCAGCGCGTCAATCAGCGTGAGGAGCCGGGACAGCCCTGCGCCATCGCGCTCCACGCCTGCATACAGCGCCATGGCACCGCGCAATTCGTGCAAGGCGTCTGCCGGCAATGCTGGCGCGGGTTCGGCGGGCAGCGGGGTAATCGGGCGCGCTGACGTCAGTTTGAGCGCTTCCGCGGCACGCCGCCCGAACACCAGCCCTTCCAGCAGCGAATTTGACGCGAGGCGGTTCGCGCCGTGGACACCGGTTGAGGCACATTCACCGGCGGCCCACAGGCCGGGCACGCCGGTATAGCCATCAAGGTCTGTCGCGATACCGCCCATATGATAGTGCGCAGCCGGTGCGACGGGGATGGGCTGCGCTCGCGGATCAATGCCGGCGGCCATGCAGGCGGCAAACACGGCCGGGAAGCGCTCGGGAAACTCTGCGCCCACCGCCGCGCGGGCATCAAGAAAGGCGCCGCGTCCGGTCTTCACCTGCCGGTGGACAGCGCGCGCCACGACATCGCGCGGGGCCAGTTCTGCATCAGCATGTACACCGCGCATAAAGCGATGGCCTGAACGATCGATCAGCAGCGCGCCCTCGCCGCGCAGGGCCTCGGTCGCCAGCGGTGCGGGATCGCGCCCCACATCAATGGCAGTGGGGTGAAACTGGACAAATTCGGGGTCCTGGATCACCGCGCCCAGACGCGCTGCCCAGGCCAGCGCCTGCCCCTGGCTGGAGGCAGGCGTGGTCGTCACCCCAAACAGCCCGCACAGACTGCCTGTAGCGAGAACCACATCGCTGGCGAGAAGATCATGGCGCAAGCCGTCCGCATCAAAGGCGATCACACCCGCGCAGCCGCCTGCCAGATCGGGGATCAGCCCGGCTGCGCGCCAGCCCTCACGTATCTCGATATGGGGCGTAGCCCGGACAGCGCGGATCAAGGCAGCCAGTATGCCTGCGCCCGCCTGATCACCCTTCACGCGCGCCACGCGGGCGGTGGAATGGGCCGCTTCACGCGACAGGGACCAGCTGCCATCGGCCTCGCGCTCGAACGGCGCGCTAAAGCCATAGAGCGCCTCGATCTCGGCAGGCCCGGCTTCGGCGAGCAGGTGCGCAGCAGCTTCATCCACCAGTCCGGCTCCGGCAGCAATCGTATCGCGCGCATGCAAGGCCGGGCTGTCATCGTCTCCCAGAGCCGCCGCCACGCCGCCTTGCGCCCAGCCGGTGGAACTGCCCGTGCCCAGCGGTGCACCCGTCAACACGATCACGCGGCGCGGCGCAGCATGCAGCGCGGTCCACAGACCCGCTATACCGGCGCCAACGATGATGAGCGGGTGGGTCACTGGGGGCGGACCTGTTCTTGAAGTCCCGGCCGAGCTTGCGAGAGCCGGGATCTGGTGCAGGGCTGGCACGAGGCCCCGGATCGCTTGCGCGTCCGGGGTTTCAGCAAAAGCGGCTAAACACTCACATAGGGGATCGAGACGGCAGGCTTGCTGGTATCGAACGCAGGCGGCTTGCCCAGCGATGGCAGAGCCAGCATGGCGTCCACGCTCGCCTTGGCGCGCGCGGCGATGACCGGATCGACATGCACCTCGTGCTTCATGTCGCGCAAGGCCTCGTAAATGCCTTTCAGCGTGATGCGCTTCATGTGCGGGCACAGATTGCACGGCTTGACGAATTTCACGCCGGGATTTTCCACCGCCACATTATCGCTCATCGAGCATTCGGTGATGAGGATGGCCGTTTGCGGCTGGTGATCCTTCACAAAGGCCGCCATCGCGCCAGTGGAACCGGCAAAATCGGCGGCTTTGAGCACATCGGGCGGGCATTCCGGGTGGGTGATGATCATGGCTTCGGGGTGGGCAGCACGCAGGGCCTCGATATCCTCCACCGTGAACTGCTCATGCACCTCGCAAGAGCCTTTCCAGGTCAGGATGCGGATATCGGTCTGACTGGCGACATTCTTGGCCAGATATTCGTCCGGGATAAGAATGACCGTATCGGTATTCCATTCTGCCGCGATGGATTCCACCACCTGCACAGCGTTCGATGAGGTGCAGCAAATATCCGAATACGCCTTCACCTCGGCAGACGTGTTTACATAGGTGACGATAGGATAATCGGGATAGGCCTCGCGGATCGCGCGTACATTCGCGCCATTGATCGAGGCGGCCAGTGAACAGCCCGCGCGCTCATCAGGGATCAGCACGGTCTTTTCCGGCGACAGGATTTTCGCCGTCTCGGCCATGAAATGGACGCCCGCCTGCACGATCACGCCCGCTTCGGTCTTGGCCGCTTCCTGGGCGAGCTTGAGGGAGTCGCCCATGATATCGCCGACCGTGTGGAAAATGTCGGCGGTCATGTAATTGTGCGCCAGAATGACCGCGCCGCGCTCGGCTTTCAGCCGGTTGATCGCATCGATCAGCGGCGCATGCAGCGGCCACTCCATGGGCGTAACCACGTCCTTCACCTTCTCATAGAGGTGATCCGTGCGCGCCTTCACCCCGGCATCATAGACCAGCGCGTCAGCGGAAGGCCATTGCACATCAAGGCTTTGGTGGCGGGTCGGGTCGTGGCGGTCCATCGTCTCCGTCCTCCGTTGCACCCTTTTGCTCAAAGTGAGCATTTGGTGGGGCCAGAAAATCGGCGGGCCGTTGCAGGTCTCGCCGTTATGCTCGTTGTGAGCCTAAGGTGGGGTGTTTCTACGCCCGGACAAGGGGGGATGCAAGACAGATTTCTTACACCCCCTCGCGAGGCATGGGCAGACCCGCACGCAGAGCGCCTGACACCCCCTGATCTGCGGCTTGATTGCGGGCGCGGGCGCGCCTAGGTTCGCGCGCAATTTCCAACCCCGCCGGAACCCGCGCCATGGCAGAGCCAAAAGCCCCGTCCTTTCAGGAGCTGATCCTGACGCTCCAGCACTATTGGGCAAAGCAGGGCTGCGCCATTCTCCAGCCTTATGACACCGAAGTGGGCGCAGGCACCTTGCACCCGGCGACAACGCTGCGCTCGCTGGGGCCAAAGCCGTGGCGCGCCGCCTATGTGCAGCCCTCGCGCCGTCCGGGCGACGGGCGCTATGGCGAGAACCCCAACCGGCTGCAGCACTATTACCAGTTCCAGGTGCTCTTGAAGCCCTGCCCGGCCGATCTGCAGGATCTGTATCTCGGCTCGCTTGATGCGCTGGGCATCGACCGGCGCCTGCACGATGTCCGCTTTGTGGAAGATGACTGGGAGAACCCCACCGTGGGCGCATGGGGGCTGGGCTGGGAGGTCTGGTGCGACGGCATGGAGGTGAGCCAGTTCACTTACTTCCAGCAGGTCGGCGGGATGGATGTGGATCCGGTCTCCGGCGAGCTGACCTACGGGCTGGAACGCCTCGCCATGTATGTGCAGGGCGTGGAGAATGTCTACGATCTCGATTTCAACGGGGCCGGGCTTTCTTACGGCGATGTGTTCCTGGAGAATGAGCGCCAGCAATCAGCCTTCAATTTTGAACATGCCGATATCGACATGCTGATCGAATGGTTCAAGGGCGCGGAGAAGCAGTGCATGGCGCTGCTGAACCTGCCCACGCCCCTGCCCCTGCCCGCCTATGACTGGTGCCTGAAAGCCTCCCACCTCTTTAATCTCGTTGATGCGCGCGGCGCGATTTCGGTGGCCGAGCGCGCCAGCTGGATCGCGCGGGTGCGAGAGCTCGCCAAGGGCTGCGCGAACGCCTGGGTGGAACAACAGAAAAAGGATGCTGCGTGATGAGTGTGAAACTTTACCACAACCCGCAATCGCGCGCCGTCATGATGCACTGGCTGCTGGCAGAGATCGGCTGCCCGTACGAGCTGGTACCCGTCCAGTATGATGATGGGTCGATGCGCTCGGAATCCTTTTTGAAGCTCAACCCGATGGGAAAGATCCCGGTACTGGTGGATGGCGATACCGTGGTCACCGAAACGGTCGCGATTGCGCTCTATCTCGCCGACAAGTTCAAGACACCGAACGATCTCGCTCCTGCCATTGATGACGCCATGCGCGGCGATTATCTGCGCTGGATCGCCTTCCAGTCCGGCGCGGTGGAACCGGCCATGATGCAGGCGGGCTCGAAGTTCGAGGCCAAGCGCGAAACGGCTGGCTGGGGCTCTGCCGAGCTGGTCGTGGACGTGTTGGAGCAGCGCATTTCAAAGGCGAGCCCGTGGCTGCTGGGCGACAAATTCTCCGCTGCAGACGTGGTGCTGGGCGGATCGCTGAGCTGGGCGGTGGGTTGGAAGCTCTTCCCGGCGCGGCCCGGATTTGCCGCCTATCTTGAGCGCCTTGCCGAACGCCCCGCCTACAAACGTGTTTTTGAAAACCAGTAGAAAGCCTCAACCCTCGTGAGTGACGCGAAAGACCTCATCGTCTGGCATGGCCCCAATACCCGCTCCACCGGCACGGTCTGGCTGGTGGAGGAACTGGGCGTGCCCTATGACCTGCGTAAGGTCGATGTGTTCGGCGGCGAGACGCGCGAGGCGGAATTTCTGAAAATCAACCCGGCCGGGAAGGTCCCGGCCATCCGCCATCACGGCAAGATGCTGACGGAGATGGCCGCGATCTCGCTCTATCTGTGCGATGAATTTCCCGATGCCGGTCTCGCGCCTGCCATCAATGATCGGCTGCGCGCGGACTATCTTTACTGGAGCGTGTTCCGCCCCGGCGTGCTGGAGCCGGCCATTGTCACCAAGGCGCAAAACCTCGATGTCGATCCGCGCACGGTCGGCTGGGGCGATTGGGAAACCGTGATCGGCCTCATCGAAACCGCGCTGGAAGACAGCCCTTTCCTTCTGGGCGAGCGCTTCTCGGCGGCCGATATCCTCATCGGCGGCGCGCTCGGCTGGCTCAAACATTTCAAGCTGATGCCGGACAATCCGCGCATTGACGACTACATCACCCGCCTGCACGCGCGGCCCGCCTATGCCCGCATGCAGGCCAGCAACCAGTAAGAACCGGAACGCACCTCTCTTGGCCCAGCTTCTGATCGAACTTTTCTGCGAGGAAATTCCGGCCCGCATGCAGGCGCGCGCCGAGGATGATCTCGCCCGGCTGATGGGCGAGGCGTTCAAGTCGGCTGGCCTGAACGTGGAAAGCCTTGAAACCTTCTCCGGCCCGCGCCGTATCGGCCTGGTCGCCGAAGGGGTTCCTGCCCGCACCGCAGACATAAGCGAGGAGCGCAAAGGCCCGCGCGTTGGCTCTCCCGACAAGGCGGTGGAAGGCTTCCTGCGCGGGGCGGGGCTTTCGAGCCTCGATCAGTGCCGCGTGGACTCAACGCCGAAGGGTGATTTCTACGTTGCCGTCATCGAGAAGCCGGGCCGCGATGCGGGCGAGGTCATTGCCGAGGCGCTGGAAAGCACGATCCGCAATTTCCCCTGGCCCAAATCCATGAAGTTTGGCGAGGGCGAAAAGGCCCAGCGCTGGGTGCGGCCGCTTCACCGCATTATCTGCCTGCTCGATGGCAAGACCGTGCCGGTGAGCGTTTTCGGTATCGAGGCGGCAAACCTCACCGAGGGTCACCGCATCCATTCGAAAGGCGACCGCGTTTTCGCGGTCAAGGACTATGCCGATTACGCGAGCAAGCTGCGCGACAACGGTGTCATCCTCACCCGCGCCGAACGCACGAAGATCATCCTTGAAGGCGCAAAGCGTGTCTGCGCGGATGCCGGGCTGGAACTGATCGAGGATGAAGGCCTGCTGGCCGAGGTGACGGGCCTCGCCGAATGGCCGGTCGCGGTGCTGGGCGAGATCGACCCGGCCTTCCTCGACCTGCCGGCCGAAGTCATCGCGCTGACCATGAAGGTGCACCAGAAATACTTCGCGGTGCGTGACCCGAAGACCGGCGCCATCGCCTCGAAATTCGTCAAGATAGCCAATCAGGACGCCACAGATGGCGGCAAGGCAATTGCCCACGGCGCGGGCCGCGTCGTCTCCGCGCGCCTGTCCGATGCCCGCCATTTCTGGGATCTCGACCGCAAGCGCGGGCTAGAGGCGATGGCAGGAGAACTGAACAAGGTCACCTTCCACGAAAAGCTCGGCACGCTGGCCGACAAGGTGGAGCGGGTGGCCGCGCTCGCGCGCGAACTCGCCCCTGCCGTCGGCGCAGACCCGGAACTGGCCTACCGTGCGGCCAAGCTCGCCAAGGCCGATCTCGTCAGCCAGATGGTCTATGAATTCCCCGAGCTTCAGGGCGTGATGGGGCGCTATTATGCGCTCGCCGCCGGGGAACCGGCGGAAATCGCCGATGCCATCCGCGATCACTACAAGCCGCAAGGGCCGTCAGACGCGGTGCCCACCGCCCCGGTCAGCGCGGCCGTCGCGCTCGCCGACAAGCTCGATAATATTGTTGTAATGTTTATGGCGAACCAGCGACCCACTGGCAGCAAAGACCCTTTTGCAGTCAGGCGGGCGGCAATTTCAGCACTTATTATTATGCTAAAAAACAATATTCGGGTCAATTTGCAGTTGACTTTCTACGCCACAACTGAGCATGTTCTAAATGATTATTTTCGACGACTTCGCAATGACAGAACAGCACCATATAAAATGGGGTTTATTGAAGCCCTAGCGTCCGGTACAGATAGTCCAAAGTCCCAAGTTATTCGAGACATCGACGCCCAACTTGAGCGCGCCAAGCAGGCGCCGGAGAATCTGATAGCATTAGAAGCTCTGCATGAGGACCTCCTCGCCTTCTTCGCAGACCGCCTCAAGGTCCACCTCCGCGATGAGGGCATCCGCCACGACGTGATCGATGCCGTGTTTGCTCTGGGTGATGATGATCTGGTGCGTGTGACCGCAAAATCGCGCGCGCTGCAGGCTTTCCTCAACACAGAGGATGGCGCGGCGCTGCTGGCCGGATACCGGCGCGCGGCGAACATATTGAAAGCCGAGGAAGGCAAGGGCTTTGACGTGGCGGCGGCTCTGACAGAGCTTGATCCTTCGTCCGCTCCCCCCTCCGCCCCCTCCCCTGAAACCCCGGCCGGCCCTGGTCATGATCCGGGGGAGAGCCGGGGCCTTGATTCCGACGGGCAACAGGTCCCGGCTCGCGCCTCCGGCGCGTCCGGGAGTTCAGATCTGTTGAAGGCCCTCGCCACAGCCGCGACCGAGCCGGAAGAAGCCGGCCTCATCGCCGCGCTGAAAAACGCGAGCCAGGATGCGCAGGCCGCGCTGGACGCGGAAAACTTTGAAAGCGCGATGCGGGCTCTGGCGAGCCTTCGCGGGCCGGTGGATGCGTTCTTTGAGCGTGTGACAGTCAACGCAGACGACCGCGTGTTGCGGCGCAACAGACTTGTTCTATTGTCGCGCATCCGCGAAGCGGTACGGGCCGTAGCTGACTTTGACCGGCTGGAAGGCTAGTTACGAAGATAGACGCCCGCGCGCGCGGGCGAACACAGAAGCGAGTGAAGCATGACGAAATGGGTTTATGCCTTTGGCGGCGGCGCAGCCGACAGCCTGACCGGCGAAGCGCGTGATCTGCTGGGTGGCAAGGGCGCAAACCTTGCCGAGATGGCGCGTCTGGGCCTGCCGGTACCGCCCGGCTTTACCCTGACCACGGAAGTGTGCACCGCCTTCTACGCCAATGACCGCGCCTATCCGGCCGAGCTTGAAGCGCAGGTTGAAGAGGCGCTCGCGGCGCTGGAAGCCAAGGTGGAGAAGAAATTCGGCGATCCGGCCAATCCGCTGCTGGTCTCGGTGCGCTCGGGCGCGCGCGCCTCCATGCCCGGCATGATGGATACGGTGCTGAACCTTGGCCTCAATGACGAGACGGCAGAAGGCCTTGCCAAACTGTCCGGTGACCGGCGCTTCGCGCTCGACAGCTACCGGCGCTTCATCACCATGTATTCGGACGTTGTGCTGGGCGTGCCCCATAGCGAGTTCGAGGAAATCCTGGAGCGCTACAAGGAAGAGCATGACTTCCAGCTCGACACCGAGATCGATGCCGATGGCTGGGAAACCATCATCGCCGATTACAAGCGAGCCGTGAAATCAGCTCTGGGCGAGCCCTTCCCCAGCGATCCGCGCGACCAGCTCTGGGGCGCGGTCGGCGCGGTATTCGGATCATGGATGAATGACCGGGCCATCACCTACCGGCGCATGTATGACATCCCCGCCAGCTGGGGCACCGCGGTCAATGTGCAGGCCATGGTGTTTGGCAATATGGGCGACAGCTCGGCCACGGGCGTCGCGTTCACGCGCGATCCGTCCACCGGCGAGCGCGGCTATTACGGCGAGTTCCTGATCAATGCTCAGGGCGAAGACGTGGTGGCGGGCATCCGCACGCCGCAATGCCTGACCAAAACCATGCGCGAGAAGATGGGCGACAGCCAGCCCTCCATGGAGGAGGCCCTGCCGGTTGTCTATCGCGAGCTGGCGGAGGTCTTCGATTCGCTGGAGCGCCATTACCGCGACATGCAGGATATCGAGTTCACGGTGGAAATGGGCCGCCTGTGGATGCTGCAAACCCGCAATGGCAAGCGCACGGCGCGCGCGGCGCTGAAAATCGCCTGCGACATGGTCGATGACGGGCTGATCACCGAGGACGAAGCCGTGCTGCGCGTGGACCCGTCCGCGCTTGACCAGCTGCTCCACCCGACCATCGCCGAGGATTACACGCGCGATGTGATCGCCAAGGGCCTGCCCGCCTCTCCGGGCGCCGCCTCTGGCCGGGCCGTGTTTGATTCCGATGAGGCCGAACACCGCGCGAGCCTGGGCGAGAAGGTCATTCTGGTACGCGTCGAAACCAGCCCGGAAGACATTCACGGCATGCACGCCGCACAGGCCATCGTGACCGCCAGAGGCGGCATGACCAGTCACGCCGCCGTTGTAGCGCGCGGCATGGGCCGGCCGTGTGTGTCAGGTGCGGGCGAAATCCGCATTGATGCCGCGAAGAAACAGTTCACCGCGCGCGGACGCACGATCACCGATGGCGACATGATCACGGTGGACGGCTCGACCGGCGAAGTCCTGTTCGGCGAAGCCAGGATGATCAAGCCGGAACTGACCGGCGATTTTGCCAAGCTGATGATCTGGGCTGACAGGGCGCGCCGCATGAAGGTGCGCACCAACGCCGAAACGCCCGCCGACGTGCAGACGGCCAAGGAGTTTGGCGCCGAAGGCATCGGGCTTTGCCGCACCGAGCACATGTTCTTTGATGCTAACCGCATCGCAGCGGTCCGCGAGATGATCCTGTCGGAAGACCAGGACGGGCGCATTCACGCGCTGGCCAAAATCCTGCCCATGCAGCGCGATGATTTTGCGGAAATCTTCCGCATCATGGAGGAGCGGCCTTGCACCATCCGCCTTCTGGACCCGCCCTTGCACGAATTCCTGCCCCATAGCGAGGAAGACGTGAAAGCGGTGTCGGAAGCGACCGGCCTGCCCGCCGACGCGCTGATGGAACGCGCCAGGGCCCTGCATGAAACCAACCCGATGCTGGGCCATCGCGGCTGCCGGCTGGGTATCACCTACCCTGAAATCTACGAGATGCAGGCGCGCGCCATTTTCGAGGCGCAGGCGCTGGTGGAGAAGGAAACCGGCTTTAAACCCGTGGCCGAAGTGATGATCCCGCTGGTGGCCACCGCCAAGGAGCTGGAAATCCTCAAAGTGCGCGTCGCGGCGATAGCCCGCGATGTAGAGCGCGAATCCGGCGTCGCGCCAGTGTATCTTATCGGCACCATGATCGAACTTCCGCGCGCGGCCCTGCGCGCGGGCGATATTGCCGAGTTCGCTGAATTCTTTTCCTTCGGCACGAATGACTTGACCCAGACCACGTTCGGCCTGTCGCGCGACGATGCCGGCAAGTTTCTGGGGGCATATCTGGAAGCACAGATTTTTGAGCGCGATCCCTTCGTCACCATCGACCAGGACGGCGTGGGCGACCTGATCCGCATCGCCGTGGAGCGCGGGCGGGCCGCCCGGCCGGAGCTAAAGCTCGGAATTTGCGGGGAACATGGCGGTGATCCGGCCTCGATTCGATTCTGCGAGTCGGTCGGCCTCGATTACGTCTCGTGTTCACCTTATCGTGTACCGATTGCCCGGCTTGCTGCGGCGCAGGCGGCCCTGAAATCCAAATAAGGCATATCTGTACTATATCTCGACTTGTCATTTACTCGAGTATGGCCGAAATGTGGCTATAGTTAATGTGCAATGCAGCACGGTTGACCGTGCCTGCACACTTGAGTATGCATTCGTCAGATTTCGTTCATACCTTGCTAACCGAAGCGGGCACCTTATCTGTGCCATCTCTAACGCTCGGTCTGGTGCGCGAGTTGCATGGGGACATGCGGGACGCAGCATCCGAACGGCAAGGCGGAAGAAGAGGTATGCATGGCTTTCGCGACGCGAATGCGTTCAGCGTTGTCAGGGTTTGCGCGTCTTTCAGGCGTGGCAGCCGCGCTTGGCATGATGAGTGCCCTGCCGCTTTTGAGCGGCGAGCTGTCGGTTCGGGCCGACAATGCCCATTGGGCGTCCATCGCAGAGCGCTATATCGACAGCACTCTGGAAGGCAGCTGGGAAGAAGGCGAAGCCCTGTTCCAGACCGCTTCCTTCACCATCGACGCGCCAGAGGGTGATTTCGTTCCCGAAGTGAGCGGGCGCTCGCTGGACGATTTGCAGACATTCGATCTTGGCCATCTGTCGCTGGCGCGCGATGCACGACGTCAACAGAACTGCCTGGCCGAGGCTGTCTATTATGAAGCGCGCGGCGAGAATTTGAGCGGCCAGATGGCCGTGGCCGAAGTGGTGCTCAATCGTGTGCGCCACCGGGCCTATCCCGACGATATTTGTGGCGTGGTCTATCAGGGTTCCGAGCGCGCCACCGGGTGCCAGTTCAGCTTTGCCTGTGACGGTTCTACTGGACGCGCTCCGCGCGGGCGGGCATGGCGTCAGTCACAGCTGGTGGCCAAACATGCCATGCTGGGCTTTGCCCCGCAGGTGACGCGCTCTGCCACCCATTTCCACACCGCGAGCGTCAATCCGCGCTGGTCGTCCAGCCTCGTGCAGACGCGCCGCATCGGCTATCACATCTTCTACCGCATCCCGAACCGCGCCGAGCGCGACCTGCTGGGTGATCGCGGCGTCTAGTCCGGGCGATTCAGTCTGGCTTCAACCGCTTTGCGGGCCGCTTCGGCGGCCCGTTCGCGTTTCTGGCGGGCGTTGCGGCCGAATATCACCGCAAAGATGATCGCCAGCACGAGCAGGCCGATCGTCAGCTCGATCATGGGCGCCTGCCTTGGACGGCCCGCATCATGTCAAAGCGGGTCTCACCGCAGAAAATGGCTGAAGATTCAGCGGTAAAGCGTTCGCCATCGCTGCCATGAACGACCAGCCCTGACAGCAGGCGCAGCGGCGCACGGCTGCCCTTTACGGCCCGCACGATGACACGCTTTGCCGGCTCGCCTGCGCGCGGATGGACCGGCAGGACCGAGATATCACCGGCCCGGCCCTGCAGCGCGGTCACGATGTCACCCAGCCGGTCTGTCCGCTGAATCAGCACAAGCTGGCCCTTGGCCCGCAGCGCATCGAGCGCGGCCTTGATCCAGCCGGCCAGCGGGGCGTCGCTGATCCAGGCACCGCGCTTTTCCGCCGACGGCGCGCGCAAGGCGCTCTCATCGTCGAAAAAGGGTGGATTGAAGAAGACCGCGTCGAACCTGTCCCGGCCCGCCATCGCCAGCGCGTCGCCGGTGTGAATATCGCACCTATCCTGAATTGCGTTCAGGGCCGCATTCTGCGCGGCGAGCGCGGCCATCGCGCCATCCAGTTCAAAAGCGGTGAAACGGGTGTCCGGGTTGAGGCGCGCGGCGCACAGGAGCGCCGCCCCTGCCCCGCAGCCAAACTCGCACGCATGTGCGCCCGCGCGAAGGTCCAGCGCAGCGGCCAGCAGGACGGCGTCCAGCCCGGCCCTGTAGCCGCGCACGGGCTGATCAATAGCCACGCGGCCGTCATGCAGGGTAGAGCGGCTGGTCTCCATGCCTGCTTCCGGCCCGCTTGTCGCGGCCATGCTCATGGCTTGTCGGTGTCGCCCAGCGCATCGGCCAGCGCGCGGCGTGCCTTTTCGGCCTGCTCGTCAGGCACCAGCACCCGGCGTTTCACCCAAGGCAGAGCGCCGCCGAACATGCCGGCGGTCTCGGCGTCCAGCACAATGGCCTTGATGCCGGCATCTTTAAGAACCGCCTGAATGAAAGACAGCTTTACCGGATCGTTGGTAGTTTCTATCTCGATCACGCGCTATCTCCTGACATGACGGGCGCATTGGCCGCAGCGTGCTGTGCTTGCTGACACCGCGCCGCGTTTCTATTGTGCCGGTTCAAACCCGCGCTTAGCAAGAGTATCGCCCACCGTGAACGGACTGCCCCTGAAAGACACGCCGCAGGCAATACCGGACCCTGTGACCACGCTGATGGCGCTGGCGGGCGGCGACATGGTGCGCGTCGAGACCTTGCTGAACGGGCGCATGGCCAGCCCTGTGGAGCTGATCCCGGAGCTTGCCGCCTGGCTGGTGAAGGCCGGTGGCAAGCGCATCCGGCCCCTGATCACCATCGCCAGCGCCCGCATGGTGGGCTATGAGGGCGAAGGCCATCTGGCGCTCGCTGGCGCAGTGGAGCTGATCCACACCGCCACCCTGCTGCACGATGATGTGGTCGATGAGAGCGCGCTGCGGCGCGGCAAGGCATCGGCGAACCATATCTGGGGCAATCCGCAAAGTGTTCTGGTCGGCGATTTCCTGTTCGCCCAGGCCTTCATGCTGATGGTGGATTCCGGATCGCTGGATGCGCTGCACGTATTGTCGCGCGCAGCCGCCATCATCGCCGAGGGTGAGGTGCGCCAGCTGGCCATGGTCGGCAATGTCGACACGTCCCGGCAAAGCTATATGGACGTGATTGATGCCAAGACGGCGGCGCTTTTTGCCGCCGCCGCGCAGGTCTCTCCCATTCTGGCCGAACGGCCCAAAGCCGAGCAGGACGCGCTCTACACCTATGGCCGCGAGCTGGGCCTGGCTTTCCAGCTTGTCGATGATGCGCTGGACTATGGCGGGCTGGCCGCCCTGCTGGGCAAGAATACCGGCGATGACTTCCGCGAAGGCAAGATCACCCTGCCGGTCACGATTGCGCTGGAATCCGCCAGTGATGACGAGCGGGGCTTCTGGCAGCGCACGTTGGGCGGCAAGGATCAGAAGACCGGTGATCTGGACGCCGCGATTGCCATATTGAAAGGCCATGACGCGCTGGATGCCACGCTGACACAGGCACGCGCCCATGCCGCCAATGCCCAGTCAGCCTTGAGCGTGTTCGAGCGCAATGAATGGACAGAGGCCCTCTCGGCGCTGGCGGAATTTGTCGTCGACCGCGCCTATTAGGGCTGGCTGGCGAGACGGTCTGCATACCGTCCGCCCAGCAGATACAACCCGCTGAGCGCGCACACCATCAAACCAAACACCAGAGCGGCAATCCCTTGCGGCCCTTGCAGGGCCAGCAAGCCTGCCAGCACGCATACCGCGCTCGCGCCTGCATAGGCCCACGCAACGCGCGAATGGCTCCACCCGCCCGCAATCAGGCGCTGATAGAGATGCTCCCGGTGCGCCTCCAGGTCCAGCCGCCCGCCCGCCGCGCGGCGCGCCATCGTCAGCAGGACGTCAGCCAGGAAGGGCAGGACAAACAGAGGCGCCAGCCAAAGCGCGCCGGAAAAGCCCGATCCTGCCATCGCCAGCGCACCGCCCGCATAGAGCGCGCCTGCGCTCAAAGACCCCCCATCTCCGGCAAACACGCGTGCAGGCGGGCGATTGAGGACCAGAAAGCCGCACAAGCCCCCCGCCAGCGCTGCTCCGGCAAAGCTGGCATCCAGATGGCCGGTGGCAAGGCCCGCAACCGCCAGCCCTGCGCCGCCAGGGATCAGGCCGGCGGCCAGCATCCCGTCGGATCCGTCCATGAAATTGACGGCATTGATGACGACGAACAGGAACAGGGCCGCACCGGCAAGGCCCAGCCACACCGGCAGGGCGATATAGAGGGTTGCCGTAACCGCGAGGAACGCCGGGACGCCGATAAACCAGCCGAGGACCAGAGCTGTCGCGGCCATGATGGCGAATTTCACCTTCGCGGCCAGGCCGAACACGTCATCAGCCGCGCCCAGCGCCGCCATGGCCGCAACCAGTGCCAGAAGCGCCAGCGCGCTGCCCTGCGGCACCGGCAAGAAGGCCAGCAGTACACAGGCCGCGCCCGCACCGGCCAGAATGCCGATCGCGCCGCCGCGCGGAGTGGGATTGTCGTGCAAGGAGCGATGGCCGGGCATGTCCAGCACACCGGCCTTCCATATCAGCGTTGCCACCGTCAGGCTGACAACGGCGCAAAGCGCGGCGCAAAGCACAAGCAGCATGCCCATCACACCACCCCGCCAAGCTTGACTGGCTGGATGGTCCAGCCCGGATGACGCCGCGCCAGCTCCACCGCGCTCGCGCGGGCGGCATCGGCGCTGTCTGTCAGCGCAAAGCAGCTGGCACCCGAACCGGACATGCGCGCCAGACGCACATCCTCCAGCCCGTTCAGTTCACCCAGCACCTCGTTGATAGCCGGCTCGAGCGCTATCGCCGCGTCCTCAAGGTCGTTGCGGCCCGCTGCAGCAAGCGCGAAGGCAACGGCATTGTCCCCGGCCACAGGCACGCGTGCGAGCGCCGGTATGGGCCCATGCCCACCTGCGGCGTCAAGCGCGCGGAACACGTCAGCGGTAGAGAGCGCCGTGCCGGGATTGACGATAATCGCATCGAGTTCCGGCCAGGCCGGCAAGAGGCGTATCTGCTCGCCAACCCCTTCCATCAGGAGCGGGCGGGACCATACGCAAGCGGGCACATCTGCGCCGACAACGCTGCCGATCTCTGCCAGCTCCTTTATCGAAAAGTTCAAATCCCAAAGGGTGTTGAGCACACGCAGCGCAGCGGCAGCATCCGCCGATCCGCCGCCAATGCCGGAGGCCACTGGCAAATGCTTTTCAAGGATCAGGCTGGCGCCAAGGCCGGGCTGGTCTGCTGCCGCTCTCAGGGCCCAGGCCGCTTTCAGCACCAGATTATGCGTGTCGTCCGCCAGCGCTGCCGCGTGCGGGCCTTCCAGCCGCAAGGACAGTTCGTCTGCTGGCGCTGCGTGAAGCGTATCGCCCCAGTCGGCGAACACGACGAGGCTTTGCACGGGATGATAGCCGTCTGCACGGGGCGGTCCGGCCCGTAGCGTCAGATTTATCTTGGCAGGAGCGAAGGCCGTCAGGCCAACCGCCTGCTCCGCGCTCATTCGATATCCTCGGGCGCGTCTTCAATACCGCTTTCAAGGCGCGCTTCCAGCAGCGCTTCCTCACGCGGATCGGCGGTCAGGTCCAGCGCTCGCTCCCATTGAAAGCCCGCTTCGAGCGTGCGGCCCATGCGGGCATAGGCGTCGCCCAGATGCCAGTGGATCGTCGAATTGGCCGGTGACAGCTCCACTGCCCGCTCCAGCCATTCGACAGCCGTTTCATAGCGGCCGAGCTTGAAATGGCCCCAGCCAAGACTGTCCAGAATGGCACCATTCTCAGGGGCCAGTTCGGCGGCGCGCTCAACGAGGGCAAATCCCTCATTGACCCGCTCTCCCAGCACAATCCAGTTATATCCCAGATGGTTGAGAACGCGGGGCTCGTCCGGCTCCAGCACCAGCGCCTGCAGGAAGCCTTCCTCGGCGCCGGCCCAGTCACCGGCAATCTGCAGGCAGATGGAGCGATAGAATAAATGGCGCCAGTCCGGTTCGCGGCTTTGCGCTGCGCGGTCGGCAATCACGGTATCGTAAAGCGCGACCGCATCGCCGCAATGTCCCGTCAGGCGGTAAATATCGGCCAGAAGCAGGCGGGGCTGCTCGCCCAGATCGTCAGAAGCCAAGGCGCGCGCGCGCGCCAGCGCGTCTGTTTCCTCGCCGCGCCTGAACAGGGTCCAGGCCGCGTCCACCCGCGCCTGTTCCAGAAGCGGCCCGCCATCTACGGCGTCAAAGGCGGCGATGGCATCCTCTTCCAATCCCAGCCGGTCGAGGATGGTGGCCAATAGCATGGTGTTGCGGTGAAAGCCGGGATCAATGCTCTGGACGATGCGCAGGTATAGCGCCGCATATTCAGCCGGGGCAGAAGCATTGAGCATGGCTGCGGGCGCGAACATGGACCGCGCGGCGCCTTGCGCTGGCGTAAACCGCGCCGGGGGCGGTCCGTCGGCGTCCAGACGCGCCAGCGCCTCTTCCACTTCCGGATCGCGTTCATCACTGCGCCGGTCCAGATGGGTCTGGTACAGGCGGCGGGCATCATCGCGGCGGCCCTGACGCTCGAAAAACCCGCCGCGCACGATGGTGGTGAAGCCCTCCATGTCGAGCCCGGAATAGGCCGCCCGGTACGCCTCGTCAGCGGCGTCCATGCGCCCGGCTGCCTCAAGGATCATCCCGCGGTGCAGCATGATGTGGCCCGTCAGCCCGGCAGACGCCGTAACGGGCCGGTCAGCCGCTTCGGACGCCCGCCCGGCGCGCACCAGACGCCAGTCATCCAGCATGGAGGACACCATGGCGCCGAACGGCCCGAACGGGTCTTCCAGCTCCACTGAAGGCCCGCGCATACGCCCGGCCAGCTCACCGCCCGTGAGATAGATATGCGCCAGTTGCAGCCCGTCAGGGTGATCGCCCGCCAGACGCGCCGGTTCATCGGCGCGGTCGAACTCGCCCGCCAGCAGCGCCGAGTAGAACGCCCGCTCGGACAATAATTCGGAGCCGGGCTCATAGCTCAGCGCCTCGGCATAGAGCCGCGACGAATCGACCGTGTCCCGCGAGGAGCCGGCATAGCGCGCCGCCAGGAACGCGCCATAGGCGCTCGGCTCGTCTTCCTGCAGGAAGTCGGCCGGCAGCGCGCACGATACCGCCAGCACGGGCAGACACACTGCCACGCGCAACAACCCTGCCAACGGCGAGAGCCCCTGCGGCACTGCCGGCTTACATGTTCGGGTAGTTCGGGCCACCGGCTCCCTCGGGCGTTGTCCAGTTGATATTCTGGTTGGGGTCCTTGATGTCGCACGTTTTGCAATGGACGCAATTTTGCGCGTTGATCACGAATTTGGGCTCGCCATTGCCTTCTTCAACCCATTCATAGACGGCAGCCGGGCAATAGCGCGCCGAGGGCCCGCCATACACGTCGTATTCGCTGGATTTCTGCAGCGCCATATCGGCGACTTTCAGGTGAACCGGCTGGTCTTCCTCATGATTGGTGTTGGAGATGAACACCGAGGAGAGCCGGTCAAAGGTCAGCACGCCATCAGGCTTGGGATAATTGATCTTCTTGCACTGGTCTGCCGGTTTGGTGGCCGCATAGTCCGGCCCGCCATGGCCCATCGTGCCGAAGATGGAGAAGCCGAACAGCTCGTTGGTCCACATCTCCATGCCGCCCAGCATGATGCCGATAGCCGTGCCCCATTTGGTCCAGAGCGGTTTGACATTGCGGACCTTTTTCAGCTCCGCCTTGACCCAGGATTTATCGTAAGCCGCCTCATACGCCTCCAGAACGTCATGCTGGCGGCTTTCGCCCAGCGCGGCGAAGGCGGCCTCTGCGGCCATCATGCCCGTCTTCATGGCATTATGGCTGCCCTTGATGCGCGGCACATTCACAAAACCGGCCGAGCAGCCGATGAGCGCGCCGCCGGGGAAGGCCAGCTTGGGCACGGACTGATACCCGCCCTCGGTGATCGCGCGCGCGCCATAGGACAGGCGCTCGCCGCCCTCAAGGACCGACGCGATTTCGGGGTGGGTTTTCAGCCGCTGGAACTCGCCGAACGGGAACAGGTTCGGGTTCTTGTAATTGAGGTGAACGACAAAGCCGATCGACACCAGATTATCGCCGAAATGATACATGAACGAGCCGCCGCCCGTATCATTGGATAGCGGCCAGCCCATCGTGTGCTGGGCCAGGCCCTTTCGGAAATTCTCCGGCTTCACGCGCCAGAGCTCCTTCATGCCGATACCGTATTTTTGCGGTTCGCGGCCCTCATCGAGGTCAAAGCGCCTGATCAGCTGCTTGGAGAGGTTCCCGCGCGCGCCTTCGGCAAAGAGCGTGTATTTGGCGCGAAGCTCCATGCCCGGCTGGTACATATCCTTGTGGCTGCCATCGCGCGCCACGCCCATATCGCCGGTAATGACGCCCTTGATGGCGCCGTCTTCCTCGATCAGGGAGGCTGCCGGGAAGCCGGGATAAATCTCGACGCCCATGCCTTCGGCTTTCTCGGCCAGCCAGCGGCACAGATTGCCCAGAGAGCCGATATAGCAGCCATGATTGTGCATGAAGCCCGGCATGGCAAAGCCGGGGAAGGTCATGGAGCCGGATTCGCCCAGCGCCACGAACTTGTCGTCCGTCACCTCGGTGTCGAAAGGCTGGTTCGGGTCATCGCGCCAGTCCGGGAACAGCTCGTCGAGCGCTTTGGGATCAAACACAACGCCGGATAGAATATGGGCGCCGATCTCGGAACCCTTCTCGATCACGGCGACGGAGACCTCCCGGCCTTCGTCCTCGGCGAGCTGCCGGATGCGGATGGCGGCGGCCAGCCCCGCAGGCCCGCCCCCGGCAATCACCACATCGTATTCCATTGCGTCGCGTTCGATCTCGCCGTCAGCCATGTCGCCTCCCGTCGGTTATTCTTCTCGCGCTGACAAAAGCTCCGGCGTGACGCCGGGATTTGCGCGAGGCCCTGTCCCGTCTTAGCTTACCACTTGGAAATGAGCTAGGGCGTCAGCCCGGCTACGCCAGCAAAAAGCGCAGAGCGCGGACAATTTGCCTTCAGCCCGATCGGACCAGAGCGCGTGAGCTTGCCAGACCCTTCCTCAACCCGCGGCGCGATATCGGCCCTGCGCAGCCTGACAGGCTGGTGGGAGGATGCCGGAATCACGGTGGATCTGCCCCCTGCCACGCCCGCGGCGCTGCGCCGGAGCGCGCCGGTGGCGGGCGCGACGGAACGCAAAGCCAGACCCGCACCACCGGTTGTGAAGCCTGCGCCCGCAGCGCCGGAAAAGCCTGCGCAGGACGCCGCCGTGCTCGCCCGCGCCGCCCATGATGTCGCCGCGCTGAAAGCCGCTGTGGAGAGCTTTGACGGGTGTGATCTCAAACGCACCGCGCGCAACACGGTGTTTGCGCGCGGCAACCCGGCCGCGCCGCTAATGGTCATCGGTGAAGGCCCCGGACAGGATGAGGACCGCGAGGGCCTGCCCTTCGTGGGCCGCTCTGGCCAGCTTCTGGACCGTATGCTGGCCGCTATCGGGCTGGATGAAACCAGCGCCTATATCACCAATGTCGTGTTCTGGCGTCCGCCGGGAAACCGCAAACCGTCCTCAGAGGAAATCGAGATTTGCCGCCCCTTCGTCGAGCGCCATATCGCGCTGGCAAAACCGCGCCTCATCCTGCTGGCGGGCGGCATCTCCACGCAGGCCATGCTGAAAACCAGTAACGGCATCATGGGTTTGCGCGGGCATTGGTCGCAGATCACGATTGAGGGCCATTGCGCTCCGGCCCTGCCCACCTTCCACCCGGCCTTCCTGCTGCGCCGTCCGCAGGAAAAGGCAAAGGCGTGGGCAGATTTGCTGAGTTTGCAGGAAAAGCTGGAAGAGCTTTCCTAAACCTCATCCACATCGGCCAGCTCGCGCAAGTAAGCGATACGCGAAAGCCCATGCCCACGCAGGCGGACCTCAAGATCGCTACGCGTCTGCGCACTTGACCAGCGTATCCCATCGAAAAGCCCGCGCGGCGCTGGACGTTTCAGCGCCAGCAGCCAGTAGCCGCCATCTTTTGCCGGGCCGATCACGGCGTCATGGCGTTTGAGCAGGGTGAAGGCTTGGGCCACGTCTCGTCTGGTAATGTCAGGCGCATCACTGCCAATGACGGTGACGGGCCACCGCCGTCCCTTTTTCTCCCCCCGTTCACGGGAGGAGAAAAGATGTTTCACGCCTTCAAATGCCCTCGCCTGCCTTGTCCCCAGATCGCCCTGCCCTTGTGGCCAGCGCTGCAGATCACCGGGCCAGGCAGGGCCGAAATCGCGGGTAACGGCGTTGTCGGGACTGACCGCCAGCACGCTGAGCCAACGCGTATCATCGCGCACGCGGCGAAGCGTCTTTGCCGTCATTGCCCGGTAGGCGCGCCACGCCATCACCTTGCCGATCCCGGCGGCCAGGCGCGTCTTGGCGCCGCCGATTACCGGCGCGCGGACAAAGACGACGAGACGCGGCCTAGCTGGCAAGGGCTGACCGGAACAAGTCCAGCGTGCGCTGCCAGGCAAGGGCGGCGGCTTCTTCATCATAGCGGGCCGGCGACGTGTCATTGAAAAAGGCGTGCTGGGTGCCCGGATAGACATAAGCCTCGAAATCAACACCGGCAGCTTCCAGAGCGGCTGTCCATTCGGGCATGCCGGCATTGATGCGCTCATCCAGCTCGCCATAGTTCAACAGGAGACGCGCGCGGATCTGTGCGGCCCCGGAGGCATCCGGCGCCGAGCCATAGAACATGGATCCGGCATCAAGGCGCGGATCGGCGACCGCAACACGATTGACCATGGAGCCGCCCCAGCAAAAGCCGATCACGCCGGTACGGCCATTGCCTTGCGAATGGGTGCGCAGCCATTCAAGCGCTGCCAGCGCGTTGGCCCGAGTGTCATCTGCGGCCAGCGTGCCGATCATCTCGCGCGCTGCATCAGGATCATCCGGGGTGCCGCCAGCGGGGCTGAGAAAATCGAGCGACAGCGCCATGAAGCCCTCGGACGCCAAACGGCGGGCGATATCCTCGATATGCGGGTTCAGGCCCCGGTTCTCATGGACGACCAGCACCGCCCCGAAAGACCCCTCGCCACGCGGAACGGCCAGATAGCCTTCAAGGCCCGGCTGCCCGCCGGGCACGGCCACCCGCTGCGTGGTGATGCGGGCATCATCCTCGCCAATGGTCTGCGCCTGCGCCGAACCCGGCTCAATAAGGGGCAGCAAGGCAGCAGCCGCAGCCACACTGCCCGTCAGGGCGGCAAGGCGCTCCAGAAAGGCGCGCCGGTCCAGCGTCTTGTGAGCGTAGGCGTCATAAAGATCGATAGCGGCCTGAGGCACGTCGGGCTTATTGTGGCGGGTCATCGCATCTCGTCCTTTTTGTCGGCAGATGCGTGCGAAGCTAGGGCGGCACCACCCCCGCGTCGAGGGTGATAGGCCCGCGCCAGCTTTTCCGGATCTGCGCCAAGGAAGTACCGGGTCAACAGAAGAAGATTTGCCGCCGACCGTTTGAGATAGCCTTCCTCGCGGAAGCGCGCGGCGCTGGTGATGGCACGCGCCGGGATCGGCTTCAAACGCCTTTTGCCAATGCGCCGGGCGATATCGACATCTTCAAACAAGCGCATCAGCCGGTAACCGCCGAGCGCCGCGTAGAACCGCGCCGGGATCAGCAGGCCCTGATCGCCATAGGGCAGGCCGAACGCGGCGCAGCGCCACGCCACAAACCGCTCCAGACGGCGCGCGGGCGCGCTGGCATCATCAAGTGCAAAGCGGAAATAACCCGCCATTTGCGCGCCTTCGTGGGCGATGAAATCCTTCACCGCCCTTGCCCAGCCCGGCTCCAGGCGCGTGTCGGCATGCAGGAATAACAGCCAGTCTTCTTCGCCTGCCCCGGCCAGCGCCCGGTCCGCCCCGGCGGCGAGCTGCACGCCGCGTCCGGGCAGGGATTTGACGACATCAAAGCCACGCGCGCGGGCGAGCTTCACCGTCGCGTCATGTGATCCGCCATCGGCCAGCACCCAGCCCGAAACAAGCCCGCACGCAATGGCCGGCTCCAGGCTGGCGAATGTGTCTGCCAGCGACGCGGCCGCGTTCAGGGCGGGAATGATGACGATGAGACGGCTCATGGCCGTCATATCGCGCACGGGAAATGCGCGCCGTCAACGTGAATTTGTTCTTGAAATGTTCTCAATATCGAGTCAGCTTTCAGGCATGAACGCCCACACCCCAGCCCGCCAGTCTGACGCCCTGCCCGAACCCTTCCGTCCTGCCGGACGGGGCGCAAAATCCAATGCGTCGGGCCGGTTTGAGCGCACAACGGCCGAGCCGGTCGATGATGGCTGGCACAACGAAGCGCCGCCGCGTCAGATCAGAACCAGTCTGGTGCGGGATGCGGCACGCTCCATCATCACGACCAATGACAGCCCGGATATCAGCTTTGACCAGTCGGTGAACCCGTACCGGGGCTGCGAACATGGCTGCATCTACTGCTTTGCCCGTCCCACCCACGCCTATTGGGGCTATTCGGCAGGGCTGGACTTTGAAAGCGTCATCTTCTTCAAGCCCGGCGCGGCGGAACTCTTGCGCAAGGCGTTTTCAAAGCGGGGCTATACGCCGAAAGTTATTGCGCTCGGCAGCAATACTGACCCCTACCAGCCGGTTGAGCGTGATCTGCGTATCACACGCACCATACTCGAAACCTGCCTGGCCTTCCGCCACCCGGTCAGCATCATCACCAAATCAGCCGGGGTCTTGCGCGATATCGACCTGCTTGAGGAGCTGGCACGGCAAAACCTGGCGCATGTGGCCATATCGGTGACCACGCTCGATGCGAAGCTGGCACGCACAATGGAGCCGCGTGCCTCCACGCCCACGCGCCGGCTCTCGGCGATCACGGCGTTAAGCGAAGCGGGGGTGCCGGTCAGCATTTTCACCTCGCCGATGATCCCCGGCCTGAATGATCACGAGCTGGAAAACTTGCTTTCTGCGGGTGCAAAATCGGGAGCCAGCCATGCCAGCTATGTGCTGCTTCGCCTGCCGCTGGAGGTGGAGCCATTGTTCAGGCAATGGCTCGCTGCCGAGCGCCCCCTGTCTGCCAAAAAGATCATGGGGCTGATCGAGAGCACGCGCGGCGGCAAGGCCTATGACAGCCGCTTTCATGCCCGCATGAAGGGTGAAGGCCCCGTCGCGGAGCTTATCCGCGCCCGCTTTGAACGCGCCTGCCGGGCGAACGGGCTTTCGCGCAAGGTCCCGGCCCTGCGCACGGATATTTTCACGGTCCCGGAAAAGGAAAACGGTCAGCTGAGTTTGTTTTGATCCCGGATCTATCAACCGGGGTCCCCCGCCCAGACGGGAGTCAGTTTTTCATGGATGATCGACACCGGCACGCAGGCTGAACATTCCTCTGGGTCCCCGCTCGGGGGCGGGGACCCAGAGTGGGGGGGCAGCGGATGGTTTGCCCAAGCTATCGCCGTGGCAGAACACCGGGTTCCCCGGCTTGACCGGGGATCCAATTCCAGAAGGCTCGTCCCCCTTTACCGTTCACCCGCACCGCCCTAGCAAGGCACCATGCGGGCAACACAGATTATCGCAGGCATTGACGAGGCCGGGCGCGGGCCGCTGGCCGGGCCGGTTGTGGCCGCGGCCGTGATCCTGCCGGCAAACTTCTCTGCCCTGTCGCTACTGGCAGACTCCAAAAAACTCACCGCGAAACGCCGCGATCAACTGGCTGCCATTATCCGCGCCGAAGCACTGGTCGGGGTAGGCATTGCCGAGCCGGCCGAGATCGACCGTGTCAATGTGCTGGAAGCCACCATGCGGGCGATGTCACGCGCCTGCCGCAACTTGCCTGTGGTGCCGGAACTGGTCGTGGTAGACGGCAACCGGCTGCCGGACCTGGACTGCCCCGCAAAGGCAATTATCGGCGGCGATGGCAGCGAGCCGGTGATTTCCGCCGCCTCCATCATCGCAAAAACCGTGCGCGATGCGTTGATGGTGCGTGCCGCACTGCGCTGGCCCGGATACGGATTTGAGGGCCATAAAGGCTATGGCGCGGCCACGCATCTCGATGCCCTGCAAAGGCTGGGGCCCTGCCCGGTCCACCGCCTCAGCTACCGCCCGGTGAAGCTTGCCGCAGAAAAAACTGCACACGGGTGATTCGCGCTTAACCCCTCGTTAGCCGTATCATTTCAAGCCTTTTGCACTGGGTACGAATGAGGGTGGCTCTGGTGTCAACAGTTTTGCCGATAAATCAGGTCCTGCACGGGAACTGCGTGGAGATCATGCAGACCCTGCCTGACAACAGCGTGGATCTGATCTTTGCCGATCCACCCTATAATCTGCAGCTGGGCGGCGATCTGCATCGTCCGGACAATTCCAAGGTGGACGCAGTCGATAATGACTGGGACCAGATTGGCGGGTTCGACGAGTATGACCTGTTCACCTGCGGCTGGCTGGAGGAAGCCCGGCGCATCCTGAAAGAGGATGGCGCGCTGTGGACCATCGGCAGCTATCACAATATTTTCCGGGTCGGCACCTTCCTGCAGGATATGGGCTTCTGGGTGCTCAATGACGTCATCTGGCGCAAATCCAACCCGATGCCCAATTTCAAGGGCACGCGCTTTACCAATGCGCACGAGACCCTGATCTGGGCCGCCAAGCACAAAACCAGCAAGGTCACCTTCAATTATGCGGCGATGAAATCGCTCAATGATGGCGTGCAGATGCGCTCTGACTGGACACTGCCGATTTGCTCTGGCGGCGAACGGCTCAAAGCGCTCGATGGCCGCAAGGCGCACCCGACGCAAAAGCCCGAAGCCCTGCTGCATCGCGTTCTGCTATCCACTACCCAGCCCGGCCAGATCGTGCTGGATCCGTTTTTCGGCACCGGCACGACCGGCGCCGTTGCCCGCAAGCTGGGCCGTCAGTTTATAGGCATCGAGGCCGATGCCGCCTACGTCACCCTCGCCCGCCAGCGCATTGACGCCATCAGCCCCGGCGATGCCAGCGCACTCCAGGTGACCGCCTCCAAGCGCTCCCTGCCGCGCATACCGTTCGGCAATCTGGTCGAGGCTGGGCTGGTCAAGCCCGGCGACACGCTGTTTTGCGCGCAAGGCCGGCGCACCGCGCGCGTGCGCGCCGACGGCTCGGTCACGGGCGGCGGCGAGACCGGCTCGATTCATCAGGTGGGTGCCGCCGTTCAGGCCGCGCCTTCCTGCAATGGCTGGACGTTCTGGCATATCCGCCGCAATGGCACGCTGATGCCTATCGATGTGCTACGCAGCCGTATCCGCGCCGAGATGGAAGAGGCTTAAAAGAAGGACGAGGGCCGGAAGTCACTGCCTAAAGCCCCGCCTGCACCGCCTTCTTCATGACTGTCGGCAGGCCTGCAGCCCTTATCGGATGCACGGCCACCCAGCGCGTGCCATCGGGCAGCTTTGCCTGTTTCGTGAACGGCGCGGCAAACACGGTCAGGCGCAATTCAAAATGGGTGAACACATGGCTGATCGGGCCTGTCTTGCGCCAGTCCAGCGCCAGCGGCGCGGCTTCAGCCATTGAGGGCAGTGCCTGTGCGTCGTCCAGCCAGTCCGTCCCGGGCACTTCCAGCATACCGCCCAGCAGCCCCTTGTCGGGGCGAGTGCGCACCAGCACCTCACGGCCCTCCCCCTCACCGCGCAGGACCACAAAGGCGAGGCCATGACGCACCGGCTTTGCTTTCTTCGCGGCCTTCACCGGATAGATTTCCTGATCACCAGCTTCGCGCGCCGCGCAATGCGTCTGCCACGGGCAGGAACCGCACGATGGCGCGCGCGGCGTGCAGATAACCGCGCCCAGATCCATGATGGCCTGCGCATAGTCGCCGGACCGATCCGGATCAGCCAGCGTGGAAGCGTGCTTGCGAATATCCGGTTTGGCCGCTGGCAGGGGCGCGTTGAAGCGGAAAATCCGCGTGATCACCCGCTCCACATTGGCATCGACCACGCTGGCGGGCAGATCGAAGGCCGCAGCACGGATGGCGTGGGCGGTGTATTCGCCAATGCCCGGCAAAGCGCGAAGCCCCTCCAGGCTGGACGGGAAAGTGCCATTCAGCGTTTCAGATACCACTTTCGCGCAGGCGTGCAGATTGCGCGCGCGGGCGTAGTATCCAAGCCCTGCCCACTCAGCCATCACGTCCTCGCGCGGAGCTTTCGCGAGGTCGTGAACCGTCGGCCAGAGGATGAGGAATCTCGCATAATAGGGCGCGGCATGGGCCACGGTTGTCTGCTGCAGCATGATTTCAGACAACCACACCGCATACGGGTCTGCCACGCGGCCCGCCGCGCGCGCTTCAGGGCGGATGCGCCAGGGCAGTTCGCGCCCTTGCCGGTCATACCAGGCCAGCAGGCTGCGCCGCATCGCGGCGATTTCACGGCCTCGCGGGCTTGCTGCGTTGTGTGGAAGTGCCGACACTGTGCTCATGGATGAAAGCTGGAAACACGACCGCCAAAAGGCAATCACGCAGCGCAGACGCATACGCTCAAAAAGCGATGGCGAGGCGCAGCGCGAGGCCGATGCATGGGCCGTCAATCATCGCGGACGGCCCGCCATCAAGCCCCCGCCGCCTGCCGGACGCGCCATGGCAGGGGTGCTGCGTCCGCTGGCGCGCGCCTTTGGGCCAGGCGTCTCGGAGCTGGACGAACACTGGGCGGCGATTGTGGGTGAGGCACTGGCACGCTGGTCCAGCCCGGAGAAACTGCAGGCGGGTACGCTGGTGGTGCGGGCACGCGGACCAGCCGCCGCGCTGATCGAGGCGCAATCAGGCATAATCCTTGAGCGCGTGGCCCAATATGCCGGCAAGGCGCCCAAACGCCTGCGCATCGTGCAGGGATCACTCGCCGCGCCTGCCGGGCCGGTGCGGCGGGCTTCAACGCGCGTGGTCAAACGCGCCGACCCACTGCCTCCGCCGCCCAGCGATCCGGCAGAACGTCTGGCGGCGGCACTGGCCGATTTCGCTGCAGCGGTGAAAGAGCGCGAGGGCGGGTAGCTGGAGATTGCCGTAGTTCAGTTTACCATAATGAAACCCCGGACGCGCAGCGATCCGGGGCCTCTCTCGCCAGGTCTGCATCCGGTCCCGGCTCGCACTATGCGCGGCCGGGATTTCAAAGGGCTGGACTGTCTACCCCGCATCCGCCTCGATATGCAGGCGCACGGTGACGGACGGCGCGACTTCGGCCCAGCTGGAACTGCCGACGCCAAAGTCCGCGCGCACGATCTCTAGGCTGCCTTGCGCCACCGCGCGGCCATCGCTGATCTCGACCGTGAAGGGCAGCACGGCGTCGCGGCTTTCGCCCTTGATGGTCAGCGTGCCGCGGGCCTCATAGCCCTCGCCGGTGGCTACCACCTCGTCGGAGACAAACACCGCTTCGGCGTGCTCATCAGGGTTCAGCCCGTCCCGGCTGACCAGCGCAGACTGGTATTCCCGGTTGGCAACCGTGCCGGAGCCCGTGGAGACGCGCGCCGAAATCGAGGCGTTCTCCAGATCGTCGGGGTCAAAACTGATCTCGGCAGAATATTCAGAGAATTCCGCTGTCACCGCCTGCCCGAAGGACCGGGTTTCAGCAATGACTTCAGACGCTTCGCTGTCGATCACCCATTCCTGCGCGGAAAGGGAAGACGTGGCCGTCAGGGCAAGAGCAAGAGCAGCAATGGATGCACGGATCATGGGGAGAACTCCGGTAACGAATTGATTTGCCGATATTTATACGCGCGGTTTGAGGAAAGGGATCATACGGGTGAGAACATCATCCCGGTTGACGAAATGGTGTTTGAGCGCCGCGCCGACATGCAGCGCCAACAGGGCGATGATCGCCCAGGCACCGGCGCTGTGCATACTGCCGAACGTCTCATAGAGATTGTCCGGCACCGGCAGGTGCGGCAGCTCAAGCGCTGGATTATTGGCAATATAGCTGGGGAAATTCGTCGCGGACGCCGTCAGCCAGCCGCCGACCGGCATGGCGATCATCACCACGTAAAAGGCTATATGCGTGCCGCGCGCCGCGATGCTTTCCCAAGGCTTCATGCCTTCGGGCAGCGGCGGAACCTTGTGGGTCAGCCGCCAGCCGAGCCGGGCCAGCGCCAGCACCAGCAGGCTGATCCCGATCGTCTTGTGCCAGTTATAATAGGTCTGAACCTCGGCAAAGGTCAGCTCGCCCGACAGCGCCATCTCGCGCATGTCTTCCATGCGCCAGCCCATCAAGATCATGCCTACCAGCATGAGCGCCATCAGCCAGTGCAGGACGATGGCTACTGTGGTGTAGCGGGGTTTTTCGGCACTGGCTGGCATGGCGTTCATTCCCTTGCGACAAACTCAGCTTCGATAGATAGCCGCATCATGTCCCCAATGAAATTGCGCGGCAAGCGGCCAACACCAAAATCTGTCCGGTCGATTTCAAAATATCCTCGAAACCCCAGCATGTTACGCCTGATCAACGGATTGAAGACGCCGCCGTAAAACTCTGTTTCCATGACAACGGGTTGCGTTACGCCATTGAGCGTCAGGTTGCCATGGACTTCACCCCTATTGTCGCCCGTCACAACTATCCGGTTTGAAACAAACACGATTTCGGGATGCTCTGCGGCGTTCAGCCAGCCATTCCCCCGCAATACCCTGTCAAAATCCGCATCGCCCGTAGAGACCGAGGCAGCGTCCACGATGGCGGTGAGGCTGGCCGCCTGCGGACGTGCAGGATCAAAATCGAGGCTTGCGCGCACATCGTCAAAGCGCGCCGTGTACCAGGACAGGCCAAGATGGCGAACCTGCCAGGTGACGCTCGTATGCTCGCCGTCCAGCTCCCACGCGCCTGCAGGCAGACGGGCCGGATCGGTAACGGGCGCGGACACGCACGCGCCAAGAAGAAGGGTCAAGGCGGCAAGGGCAAGGCGCATGGTGGCAGGTCTCCTCAAAGGCCTTATCGAGAACTAAGGCAGAAAAGGTGGATTTCCCGGAATTCTCTTTTCGTTTCATCGTCCTTCCCGCGCAGGCGGGAACCCAGACCCGCTCTCACCGTCCGGGCGCTTTGATCTCTGGATTCCCGCCTGCCCGGGAATGACGATTGAGGGGTAGCAAAAGCCAACGCCTGTGAGTGGCTGGAAAAGACGCGCCCGCTGCACCGATCTGCCGCACACCTTCGCCCTCGCGTTCGGCGCTGAGCGCGCTATGTTCCGTTTCCTGCCACGCCTGACACCGGGGAGAGACCGTTCATGAGCTATCGCGCGCCCGTCCGCGACATCCGTTTCAGCCTTGAGGAGATCGCCTCGCTCGACAGCGTGCGCGCCACCGGCGCGTTTCCGGAGTTTTCCGGCGATCTGACAGGCGCCATCCTCGAAGAAGCGGCAAAGCTGTGCAATGACGTGATCGCGCCCTTAAACTGGCCGTCAGACCAGCAGGGCTGCACCTTGAAGGACGGCGAGGTGAAAACCCCCGACGGCTTCCCCGCGGCCTATGCCAAATTCGTCGAAGGCGGCTGGCAGGGCCTGCAATTTGGCACCGAGCATGGCGGCATGGGCCTTCCACGTGCGCTGGGCTGCGCGCTTATGGAAATGCTGCAGAGCGCCTCCATGAGCTTTGGCCTGGGGCCGATGCTCTCCTTTGGTGCCATCGAGGCACTGATCGCCCATGGCTCTGACGAGCAGCGCGCGCTTTATTTGCCGAAAATCATTTCCGGCGAGTGGACCGCGACGATGAACCTGACCGAGCCGCAGGCGGGCTCCGATGTCGGCGCGCTGCGCACCAAGGCCGAACCGAATAGCGATGGCAGCTGGGCGGTGTCAGGGCAGAAAATCTACATCACCTGGGGCGAGCATGACTGCGCGGACAATATCATCCATCTGGTGCTGGCGCGCACGCCTGACAGCCCGGCCGGCACCAAGGGCATCTCGCTCTTCCTGGTGCCCAAATTTCTGCCCGACGGACAAGGCAATCCGGGCAAGCGCAATGGCGTGAAGGCCATCGGGCTGGAGCACAAGATGGGCATTCACGGCTCGCCCACCTGCACGATGGAATATGATGGTGCCACCGGCTGGCTGATCGGCGCGGAGAACAAGGGCATGGCCGCCATGTTCACGATGATGAACTCGGCGCGGCTGAATGTCGGGGTACAGGGCGTCGGCATTGCCGAGCGCGCCTACCAGCAGGCGTTCGCCTTCGCGCAGGAGCGCCGTCAGGGCCGCGCGCCGGGCGCGGAGGGCCCTGCCCCGCACGCCATTATCGAGCACCCGGATGTGCGCCGCTCGCTGGCGCTTATGAAAGCCAAAATCGAAGCAGCGCGCGCGATCTGCTTCCACGCGGCGGTCGAAGGCGATCTGGCTGAGCACCAGAGCGATGAGGACGAAGCGGCCTGGTCTCGCCGCCGCGAGGAATTGCTGATCCCGGTTGCCAAGGCCTGGTCGACCGATCTGGGCGTGGAAGTGGCGTCCCAGGGCGTGCAGATCCATGGCGGGATGGGCTTTATCGAGGAAACAGGCGCCGCCCAGCATTACCGCGATGCGCGTATCGCCCCGATCTATGAAGGCACGAACGGCATTCAGGCGATCGATCTGTCGGGCCGCAAGCTGTCCATGGAGGGCGGGCGCGCCTTTGCCGAGCTGATCGAGGATGTCCGCCAGACGGTGGAAGATTGCGCCACCTCTTCCAACCCGGACCTGCCGGAGCTGGCCGCGCGGCTTGGCCCGGCGGCTGACGCGCTGGAAGAGGCGGTCCAGTTCATGGCAAGCGCCGATATGGAAGACCGGCTGGCCGGCTCCACCGCATTCCTGAAACTGACCGGCGATGTCACCGGCGGCTGGCTTTTGTGCATCGGCGCGGTCGCGGCCCAGCGCCGTCTGAAGGACGCGGAAGGCGACGCGGTATTTGCCGAAAACCGCATCGCGCTGGCGGGAATCTATGCCGGGACAGTGCTGGCCGCCGCGCCAGGCCTGCTGGGTGAAATCCGCATGGGCGCCGACGCACTGTTCGACCCCGGCCTTGAGATGCTGGAGAGCGCTTAGCGAAAGTCTGCTGCCAGATTTCCTCCCCCGCTTGCGGAGGAGGTGCTGAGCCCTAGCGAAGCGGAGGGGGGACGTTTTTGCCCAGAATCCCCCCCTCGCCGCTTCGCGGCCCTCCCCCCGTGAACGGGGGGAGAAACCCCGTTTGCTAAACCCCGCTTATCCCCCTCACCTTCCCCCGCACCTCTTCTCGTCCTCCTGACTTTCATCACAAACTTTGAATTTCAAAGTTCTTTTGACATGGAAGATACTTTGACATAGGACTCAGCCATCAACCCCGGGCTGGAGAGACCTGAACCATGGACATGACGACCGAACTTCTGGATGTGCGCCGCGCCACCTATGCCCGCCTGCGTGGCGGCTATCCGGTGATACTTGCAGGGATGATCTACTGGCTGGCGCTGGCCGCCCTGAGCCCGTTCATGGAGCCCATCGCCCTATTGCAGGCGGCCTTCCCGCTATCAGGCGCGATTTTCCCGCTGGCGCTCGTGCTGGCCTGGATAACGCGCAACAGCTTCATGAAAGACCGCACGGCGCTGAGCCCGGTCCTGCTGCCGACCTTCATCGCGATGCTGCTGTTCTGGCCGATGCTGCTAATCGCCGCCGCCGAGGCGAGCCCGGGTGTCGTGATGAGCATTCTGGCCATCGGCCTGTCGCTGCACTGGCCGGTGATCGGCTGGACCTATGGCCGCACGGCCCTGTACTGCGGCCACGCCATCGCGCGCGCCATGCTGGTATTGTGGATATTCCATGCCTACCCGGATCAGCGCATGCTGCTGATCCCGCTGGCGGTCGCCGCCTGTTATGGCGTGACCGCCATCATTGTGTTCATCGATTCCGCGATGGCGGCGCGCCGCCTCGGCCTGATGTCTGACGCCAAAGGCGTCGCGCCCGCGGCCTAAACCCAGAAACCGCGCGGATCGGTGTGGCTGCGTCCTTCGGACAGACGGATCAGCCCCACTACCGCGCGCACGATGAACCAGATGCCCGTTGCCAGCATGATCAGGAGGCCCAGGCCCAGCAGCCAGATGGTGAGAACGCCGATCACCATCCCCGCCAGACCGTACCAGAAGGTGCGGATCTGGTAGGTGTAGTGGTTCTTGATCCATTCGGGCGCTTCGGTCATGCGCACATAGGCCAGGATCACGGCGACGATCGCCGTCAGACCCGTCACCACCGAGAGTATTTGCAGGATATAGCATACCAGCGCATAAGTGCGGTCGCTGTCGGCGGGACCGGATGCCGGAGGCGGCGCCGAGGGTGTGGTCTGCTCGTCAGTCATCTGAAAAATTCCTTTCTTGCAATCATGGTGCGGCGCGCAAACGACACTGTCACAAAATTAATGCAGGCCGGAAGGCCTTTCACCTTGGTAATGCGTTCCGGTGCAGACAATATTCCGTCCATGATTGGTGCTGATAATCAAGCTCGAACGAAGGCCCTGCACTGGCTGGAGCGGGGATTTTTCGCCCTTGGCGGCCTTGGCATACTGATGTTGGGCGCTATGCGGATTGCGTCCGGCTCTGGGCTCGCCTTTCCGCAATCCATGCTCTGGGTGGGCGCATGCACCGCACTTGCAGCAGGATGCGCGCTGCTCTACTGGCGTCTCACCACACGAATGCCGCATTCTCAGGCAAGGAAGCCGACATGACCCGACCTGCCGTTATTGTGACGATGTCCGACACCGTACCGGGCCGCCAGACGGGCGAAGTACTGGGCATTGCCCGTGGCAGCGTGGTGCGTGCGCGCTTTTTCGGCCGGGACTTTGTCGCCGGTCTGCGCAATCTGGTCGGCGGCGAGGTGACGGAATATACCGAGTTGATGGCACAGGCACGCGAACAGGCCCTGGCCCGCATGATTGCCCATGGCACCGAGCTGGGCGCCGACGCCATTGTTACTTTCCGGTTTTCAACATCCACCATTACTGAAGGCGCTGCCGAGATCCTGGCCTACGGGACAGCAGTGAAACTGACATGACCGATCATTCCGGCGAGGGCGACGTTCGCTCAACGAACATGCTCACCGCCTTTTTCCGCCGGGTTATGTCGGAGTTTGGCGAAACCATCAGGTTTTTTGCCGGCGTCGCCGCTGTCTGGTTTGCGCTCGTCACGTTTGGTTTTGCCGCCTTCCACATCCCGTCGGAAAGCATGCAGCCATCCTTGCAGGTCGGCGACCGGGTTCTGGTATCGAAATTCTCTTACGGCTATTCGCGCCATTCGCTGCCGCTGGGGCTAGGCTATGCGCTGCCGGAAAGCTGGAGCGGGCGCATCCTCAATTTCGGCGGCCCGTCACGCGGTGAAGTGGTCGTCGTGCGCGATCCCCGGCAGGGCATCAATCTGATCAAGCGCGTTATCGGCCTGCCGGGCGACATGATCGAGGTGCGCGGCGGACGCCTGATTATCAATGGCGATGTCGTTGAACGCACCGAGCAGGACGTCATCCGCTATCGCACGCGCGAGGGCCAGATCGTAGCCGTAACCGCCTATGACGAGACGCTGCCCGGCGGGGCCAGCCATACGATCTATGAACGCACCGACAGTGCGATGCTGGACAATGCCGGTCCTTTCCGTGTGCCAAATGACAGCTATTTCCTGATGGGTGACAATCGGGATGCCTCTGCCGACAGCCGGGTCGCGACCCAGCTGGGCTATGTCCATCGCGACAATATTGTCGGACGCGCCTTCACCGTGCTGTTCACCTTCGCCAATTGCCGCAATGAGGAAGGGCTGACCTGCCCGCCATGGCGGGTCTTTCGCGGGCTTTGATACGGCTCTAGTCTCTCCTTCCTGAAACGGGAGGAAAGACCGATGAGCTTACGCGGCAAGACCATCTTCATTACCGGCGCCAGCCGGGGCATTGGCCTGGCCATCGCCGAGCGCTGCGCGCGCGACGGGGCCAATATCGCCATCGCCGCCAAAACCGCTGATCCCCATCCCAAACTGGAAGGCACGATCCACACCGCTGCCGCCGCCATAGAGGCCGCAGGCGGCAAGGCGCTGCCCATCCAGTGTGACATCCGCGATGAGGCGAGCGTCGAGGCAGCCGTGAAGAAGACGGCCGACACGTTTGGCGGCATCGACATTGTCATCAACAATGCCTCGGCCATTTTCCCGATGCCGACAAAGGACACGCCCGCCAAGCGCTGGGATCTGATGCATCAGGTCAATGCGCGCGGCACCTATATCGTCACGCGCACCTGCCTGCCCTACCTCGAAAAGGCCGAGAACCCGCACATTCTGGCGCTGTCGCCGCCGCTGGACATGCGCGCCAAATGGTTCGGCCCGCACGTGGCCTATACCTCCGCGAAATATGGCATGAGCCTTTGCATTCTGGGCTGGTCGCAGGAGTTTCAGGGCAAGATCGCCGCCAATGCCATCTGGCCGCGTACCGCCATCGCCACCGCGGCCATCGCCAATGTGCTGGCGGGCGAAGAGGCGTTCAAAAACTGCCGCACGCCGGAAATACTGGCCGAGACCGCCTATCGCGTACTGGTAAAGCCGGCCGCGGACTTCACCGGCAATTTCCTGATCGATGACAGCTTCCTGGTCTCCGAAGGCATTACCGATCTGGACCAATATTCGGTGGAGCCGGGTGTAGAACTGCTGCCTGACTTCTTCGTGCCGGATGATCCCCCTGCCCCGCCGGGCGTCAAGATCATGGACATCCCCCTGGGGCATTAGGTTTGGGTACTCCTGAACTCCCGGCCAAGCGAAGCGCTGAGCCGGGACCTTCGTGCAGGATAGCCGGGCAACAGGCCCCGGACAGCGCTGCGCGCTTCCGGGGTTTCAGCTTCGGGTTTGACCGCCCCTCAGCGCGCCAGCCACCCTGCCACGCCCCTCGCCGCCGCCACGCCGGTGGCAAAGCAAGCCTGCAACAGATAGCCGCCCGTGGGCGCTTCCCAGTCGAGCATTTCGCCTGCCACAAACACGCCGGGCAGGGCTTTGAGCATGAAGCGCTCATCGACCGCCTCGCGCGCCACACCGCCCGCGCTGGAGATGGCGCGCTCCAGCCCCTGCATGCCGGTGAGGGTCAACGCACACGCCTTGATGCGCGCGGCGAGCTCTGCCGGATCACGGGGCAATTCGCCTGCCTCGCGCAGCAGGGAGATGGCGAGCGGTGACAGGCGCGCACTCTTGCGCAGCGTGTTGGAGAGCGACTGGCCAGGCTTTGCAGACGCAAGGCGCGCCGAGAGATCCGCTTGCGTCAGGCCCGGCGCCAGATCGACAGTAAGGACAGCCCGGCCCTCGCGCGCAATGGCATCGCGCAACGAGGCGCTCAGGGCATAGATGGCACCGCCTTCGATGCCATAAGCGGTGATCATCGCCTCGCCGCGTATCGTACGGCCCGCATGGGTGAAGCGCGCCGGTTTGAGCGGCTGCCCGGCGAAGCGCCCGCGAAATATTTCTGACCAGTTCGCATTGAAGCCGGCATTGGCGGGAGCAAAGGACGTAATCTGCACCCCGCGCGCTTCCAGCCAGCCTGTCCATTCCCCTGTCGAGCCCAGACGCGGCCAGCTTGCCCCGCCCAGCGCCAGCACGACGGCATCGGCCTCCACGGCCCGCACAACACCGTCCGGTCCTGCTATCAGGACACGCGCGGCATCGTCAAAGCCGCGCCATTCATGACGCGTGTGGATGGTCACGCCAAGCCCGTCCAGCCGGGCCAGCCAGGCGCGCAGCAGGGGCGAGGCTTTCATCGCCGCTGGAAACACCCGACCGCTGGAACCGGTGAAAACCTCCTGCCCCAGCCTTTCACACCACGCGATCAGATCTGCAGGGGCCAAGGCTCGGATGGACGGCTCCAGCCAGCCTTGGGCCTCGCCATAGCGGGTCAGAAACGCCTCCAGGGCTTCAGAATGCGTCAGGTTCAATCCGCCCCTGCCCGCCATCAGGAATTTGCGCCCCACGCTGGGCATGCGCTCATAAATATCGACGGCGAAGCCTTCGCTGCTGAGGTTTTCAGCGGCGATCAGGCCGGCAGGCCCGGCGCCGATAATGGCCACGCGGCGGCTCATTCTTTCGAATGGTCGAAGCGCCCGCCCCGGCCCTCGCCCCGGCTGAAGCGGATCGCGCCCTCCACCGTCTCGCCGCTTTGGAGCGTCTTCAGGCCGAGCGCGAATTCGGCGGCTATTGCCTGCTCTTCAGTCAGACTCCACTGGGTCAGTGCACTCATCCGGTCATGGCGCATGCAGGTTTGCGGAAACGCCGCGATCTCGCGTGCGAGCTCGAGCGCGGCCTCCAGCGTCCGGCCCGGTTCTGCCAGCCGGTTGGCAAGCCCAATAGAGAACGCTTCCTGTGCGCCGACGGCGCGCCCGGTCAGGATCATGTCCATGGCACGCGACTGACCGATCAGGCGCGGCAGGCGCACCGTGCCGCCGTCAATCAGCGGCACACCAAAGCGGCGGCAGAACACGCCGAAAACGGCATCACGCGCCGCCACGCGCATATCGCACCACAAGGCGAGCTCCAGCCCGCCCGCGACGGCGTGACCCTCCACGGCTGCGATAACGGGCTTGGAGAGAAGCATGCGGCTGGGCCCCATGGGCGCGTCGCCGGTTGGCTCGGTCCGGTTGGGCGTGCCGTCCGCAATGGCTTTCAAATCCGCGCCTGCACAGAAAATCCCGCCCGCGCCGGTGAGGATAGCCACGTCCGCGCCATCATCGGCCTCGAACCGCGCGAACGCATCGGCCAGCGCCTGCGCCGTCGGGCCGTCCACGGCATTGCGCCGTTCGGGCCGGTCAATGGTGATGATCGTAATGCGGTCTGTGGTCTCGTAGCAAATGGTCATGGTGCGCTACCCCCACACCGCTGACCGCAGCATGTTGAAGGCGACCACAACGAGCCCGACCGCAAATGCCTGACGCAGGCGCGCGGCGTTCAGGCGGTGGGCGAGTGCAGCGCCCATGGGGGCCACGAAGACGGCGGTAATCGCCAGTAGCGCAAATCCAGGCATGGAGACAAAGCCCAGCGAGAAGGGCGCGCGCTCAGCCACGCTCCAGCCTGTGATGACAAAACCCAGAGCGGCCGGAAAGCCTATCGCCACGCCGAAGCCCGCAGCCGTTGCAACGGCGACATGGATGGATCGGCCGAAAATGGTCAGCAGGGTGACGCCGAACACGCCCCCGCCAATGCCCATCAGGGCGGACATGATGCCGATCAGGCCTGCCAGTGCGGCACGAAAGGGCTGTCCGGGCAGATCATCACCCAGCTTCCAGTCGGCGCGCCCGAAAAAGAACTGCAATGAGAGCACAAGTGCGGTCAGCGCAAAGATGACGACAAGACCTTGCGTGGGGATCAGGCCCGCGATCGCAGAACCGGCCAGTGCGCCGAGCACAATCCACGGGCACCATTGGCGCAGCACCGCAAAATCCACTGCGCCGCGCTTGGCATGCGCCATGACGGATCGCGCCGAGGTGATGACGATGACAGCGAGAGACGTGCCCACCGCCGCGTGCATGGCGTGTTCTGGATAGCCGAGGAAAACCAGCGTGTAATACATGGCCGGGACCATCACGACCCCGCCGCCAATGCCGAACAGGCCCGCAATCAGTCCAGCGAATGCGCCCACCGCCAGCAGGGTGAGCAGGAAGACAATATAGGTTTCCATCAGGCCGCTGCGCGCGCCTCCCTTACGGCGTCCAGCGCCTGTTCAACCACGTTCCAGCCCGCGCCATCGCGGTTGGCCTGCGTTGAGAGTATCTGCCGCCAGCGCCGCGCACCGGGCAGACCGGCAAACTGCCCGAGCATATGACGGGTGATGGAGTGCAGACGCACGCCCTGGCCCAGCTGGTCTTCAACATAGGGGCGGTAGGCCTCTACCACCGCGAACGGATCATCATGCGGGTCCGCCTCGCCGAAAACGGCGCTGTCCACGCGCGAGAGTATGAAAGGCGTGTGATAGGCCGCGCGGCCGAGCATCACCCCGTCCAGCCCGGTCATCTGCGCCTGCGCGTGTTCCAGACTTTCCAGCCCGCCATTGAGGATGATTTCCAGATCGGGGCGCGCCGCTTTCAAACGGCGGACGATGCCATAATCAAGCGGCGGGATATCGCGGTTTTCCTTCGGTGACAGGCCGTCGAGCCACGCCTTGCGGGCATGGACGATGAATGTCGTCACGCCGCTTTGCGCCACGGTCTCCACGAAGGAAAAAAGCGTCTCTTCAGGGTCCTGCTGGTCGACGCCCAGCCGGTGCTTGACCGTCACCGGCACCGACACAGCCTCGCGCATGGCCGAGAGGCATTCGGCCACCAGCTCTGGCTGGCGCATCAGGCAGGCACCGAACGTGCCCGACTGCACGCGGTCTGACGGGCAGCCCACATTCAGATTGATCTCCGCGTAGCCAAAGCCTTGCGCAATCCGGCTGGCTCCCGCCAGCAAATCGGGATCACTGCCGCCTAGCTGGATCGCCACCGGATGTTCGGCCGCATCAAAGCCGATCAGGCGCTGCGCATCGCCGCGCAGGACCGCCTGATCGACCGCCATCTCGGTATACAGCAGCGCACGGCGCGACATCAGGCGATGGAAGGCGCGGCAATGCCGGTCCGTCCAGTCCATCATCGGCGCAACGCAAAAGCGGCGCGAAAGTGCGGGCGTGCTCATGGCCGCCATTTAGGCCAGAGCGGCCAAAAGGGCAAACACGCCCGCTCCGGCTACTGGCCCTGCCCCATCGAGAAGCCCGGCACGCCGTCGAACTCGTAGAGATGCTCGGTCTTTATGAAATCGACACCGGCATGGGTCAGATTGCGCAGCAGTTCCACGATCATCGCCTTGTTGAACTGCTTGTCCGGAAGGGCGAGGAAGCGGCAGCGCCAATGGTCTGTGCAGAACGTTTCCTGCAGCCCGCCCGGCCACACCTTCACCCCGCGATTGGTGATCAGGGCCAGCTCGTAAAGCGGATTGGATGCCGCCTGTAGCCGCCGCGCGATCTCTTCGGGGCTTTCCTGCGAGCACACGAAGACATCAATGCCGACAAGCTTTTTGGTTTGCGGCGCGGGACGGCGAGGCAGGACCAGTGCGCGTGCATCCATCGGTGCGGCAGGCACGGCCGGCTTCAGATGACGGGGGCCCTCGCCCAGCCGTTCGATCACGGCGCCGGCAAAGGCTTCGGTGCCCACCGCCTTGCCGTTTGCGGCGCAGATATCGGCGGTCACCACGCCGTCCTCCAGAGTGCGCAGCCAGGCATTTGTGATGATCCTGGCAATATCGCCCCGCCCTGCATGCTGCAGCATCATGGCACCAGCCAGAAGCAGGCCAGACGGGTTGGCAACACCTTTGCCCGCCAGATCGGGCGCCGAGCCGTGAATGGCTTCGAACATCGCAAAGCCGGCACCGATATTGGCCGACGGGGCAAGGCCCACCGACCCGGCTATCTGCGCCGCGACATCGCTCAGAATGTCACCATAGAGATTGGGCAGCAGAACCACATCAAACATTTCCGGCGTGTCGGCCAGTCGTGCAGCGCCAATATCGACAATCATGTGCTCGGCGCGAATGTCTGGATAGTCAGCGGCGACTTCCTCAAAGACCTTGCGGAACAGGCCGTCCGTCATCTTCATGATATTGTCTTTGGTGAAGCAGCTCACCTTGGAACGGCCATTCGCGCGGGCATATTCGAACGCATAGCGCGCAATGCGCTCACAGCCCGGACGCGAGATCAGCTTCAGGCACTGGATGACATCCTCGCTCTGGCGATGCTCGATCCCGGCGTACAGATCCTCCTCATTCTCCCGGATAATGACGACATCCATGCGCGGGTGCCGGCTTTCCACAAAGGGCGTGTAGGCCCGGCAGGGCCGCACATTGGCAAACAGGCCCAACGATTTGCGAACGGTCACGTTCAGGCTCTTGAAGCCTCCACCCTGCGGTGTGGTGATCGGTGCCTTGAAGAAAAGGCGCGTACGGCGAAGGCTGTCCCAGGCCGCCGGCTCGATACCCGCGCTTACCCCTCGCTGATAGACGCGTTCGCCAATCTCCACCGGCTCAACCTGCAAGGGCGCACCGGCGGCCAGCATGATACGCAGGCAGGCATCCATGATGTCCGGGCCTATGCCATCGCCCCAGGCAACGCTGACAGGGATGGAGGACGGCAAGGCCGTGGCGGATTGCATGTGGAAGCGGCTGACGGGCTTGTTCATGGGGAGGTCCTTCTTGTTGAGACCCGGCCATGATGGCAGCTTGCCATGAATGCCTGAAATTGATAGTTTTTAAACTATATATTGTATCAGGAAATATATATGCCGGCAGGCGCCCCCATCCATCCCGACCTCTTGCGGGCTTTCATTGCCGTAGCTGAAACAGGCGGTTTTTCCGCCGCTGCGGAGCGGTTGCTGCGCGGCCAGTCTGCGGTATCCCTGCAGATCAAAAGGCTTGAGGACCGGCTGGATTGCCGGCTGTTTGACCGTACGTCACGGCGCGTCAGCCTGACCGTGCAGGGCGAACGTGCGCTGGAGCACGCCCGCCGGGTGCTGGCAGGGCTGGAAGCGCTGGATGCGGAATTCCTCGGCACTGAAGTTTCGGGCACGGTGCGCCTTGGCGCGCCTGAGGACTTCGCAACGGTACATCTGCCTGGCGTTCTGGCCCAGTTTGCCCGCAGCTATCCCAATGTGGCGCTTGAAGTCACTTGCGAGCTGACCTTGAAGCTGGTGGAGCGGTTTGATGCGGGCGGACTGGATCTGGTGCTGATCAAGCGTGATCCCGCCCATGCCCGGTTTGGCTTGAGCATCTGGCGCGAACCGCTGGTCTGGGTTGCCCGGCCCGGCCTTGCCCTGCCGAGTGCAAGCATTGTGCAACTGGCTGTTTCCCCAGCTCCGTGCATTTATCGCCAGCGGGCACTGAACGCACTGTCGCAGGCACGCCGGCCTGCCCATGTCAGCTATGCCTGCGCCTCGCTGGCGGGAACGCTGGCCGCCGTGCGGGCCGGGTTGGGCGTGACCGTACTGCCCAAGGAGATGGTGCCGGAAGATCTCGAAGTGCTGTATCCCGAACAGAGCGGGCTTCCCGAGCTGGAAGATTCCGAAATGGCGCTGATCGAGGCACCGGGATTGAGCCCAGCCGCCGAGCGCCTGAAAGCTGCGATCCTCTCCGACCTGGCTCATGTGCGCAGCTGACGGGCCAGTCTACCGCGCGCAATGATGCGCCCATCAAGGTTTTGACCTCGCTGGCCGGAATTAATCCGGGTCCGCCGCCGGAACCGGCGGCACGCTTCGGCGTTTCCCCTTCAATCACGATTGGCAGGACGCGGGATGATCCGCGAAAGGAGACACCAAAATGGGCAAGGGCATTCTTCTCTGGTTCCTGGGGGTTCCGATCCCCGTCATCATTCTCATTCTTATCCTGTTCTAGGAGGCCCACGACATGACAGATGCACCCATTAGCGCGCCCCCCGGCACAGTCACCGCCCGCTGGACCGGACCGGCCATCAGCTGGTCTGCTGTCTTTGCCGGCGCCTTTGCCGCTGGCGGGCTGACCATTGTTCTCGTCATCCTGGGTTCGGCCTTTGGCTTTGGTTCGATGTCGCCCTTCGCCGGAGACGGGCTGACCCTTACCTCGATTGGTATCGTCACCATTGTATGGCTGATTTTCACGCAGATTTTCGCGTCCATCGCCGGCGGTTATATCGCCGGGCGTACCCGGCTGCGCTGGTCCATCCACGCCGACGAGGTTTTCTTCCGCGACAGTGTGCACGGCTTTCTCACCTGGGCTGTAGCCAGCGCCTTCATGTTCGCGATTGCAGGCATTGCCGCTGGCGGTGGCGCGTTGGGCGCAACGGCGGTAACAGCAGCTGCCGTGGCGGCCGAAGAGGGGGCGCCCGCCCCGTCGGCCATTATCACCGACCGGCTCTATCGCGCGCCGGGAGCGGACCCCGAGACACTGGAAAGCGCCCGCGAGGAAGCCGACCGCTTCGTCGTGAGGGCCATTACCGATCCGGACTCCGTAACGGCCGAAGACCGCGCCTGGCTGGTTGAAGATGTCGCCGAGCGCACGGCCATCGACGTCAACGGCGCCGATACGCGCGTACAGGCTGCTTTCAACGAGATGGACGCTGTGCGCGCGGAAGCGCGTGAAGAAGTCGATACCGCGCGCGCCGCCAGTGCCACGCTGGCCGTCGCCACGGCGCTTGCCCTGCTCATCGGTGCGTTCGTGGCTTGCGGCGCAGCGGTGTTTGGTGGCCGCGAGCGCGACGGACTGGAGGACAGGCTGGTATCGCCATAGGCGCAGCCGGCTGTCCTGCGAAAGGGCGCAGCTCCCCCTGGCTGCGCCCTTTTTTCTTGTCTGGAAACCCGGCACGATGATGATGCGTATCCTCTTTGCGCAATAGAGGGTTCACATGCCCCGCTGGCTCATATTCCTGGCCTGTCTTGTCATCGCCGCTGTGGCTGGATGGTCATTCTGGCGCGCCTTGCCTGCGCCGGACGCGCCTGTGGCCGACCCGGTCATGGTCAGCGAGACGGGCGAACGCTCCAGCGCCAGCCTCATCGCCATGGAACCTGTGATGCGGGCCGAGGATTATGCCAGCACACAGGCCTTTACCGCCCGGCTGAGTGCCTATCTGGCGGCCGCGCGCGAGGCAGGCGTACAGACCCCTCAAAGCATTGCCGTCTTCCCCGAGCATACCGGCACCTGGCTGGTCGCTGCGGATGCACCGCGCGGCGTCTACAGGGCCAGAACGCTACAGGGCGCGATGACAGCGCTGATCGCGGCCAACCCCGTGCCCTTTGCCGGATCGTTTCTCAACAGCCCTGAAATTGACCGGGCTGCGGCGGCGGTATTCCGCATGCGCAGCGCCGATATGGCCGAACGCTACCAGTCGGCTTTCAGCGCGCTGGCCGAAGAGTTCAATATCACCATCGTCGCCGGATCAGTGGTGCTGGCCGGTGCCCGTATCGAGGACGGTGTGATCATGACGGACACAGACGGTCCGCTGGAGAATGTCAGCGCTGTGTTCGCGCCCGATGGCTCGGTTCACGCCTCACTCGTGCGCAAGGTCTATCCCATTCCGTCCGAGGCGGGATTTACCGCCGCCGCGGACCTTGAGGACTATCCGGTTTTCGAGACCCCTGCCGGACGGCTGGGCGTGCTGATCTGCGCCGATTCCTGGCACCCCGATGTCTACAGCGCGCTTGGCGATGCCGAGCTGCTGGCCGTGCCCGCCTTCCTCCAGCCTGATGGCGTATGGAACCGGCCTTGGGGCGGGTACGTCACACCCTGGCCTGATGACGTGCCGGGCGCAGATGCCGGCCGCCTCACGGAGGGCGAGGCCTGGCTGACCCATGCGCTCGCAGGCCGCTTGCAAGACAGCTCTGCGCGTGCCGGCATCACCGCCTTCCTGGGCGGCTCGCTCTGGGGGATGGGATCGGACGGTGCGGCGATTGCGGTAAATGGCGGTGATGTTCAAACCGCGCAGCGCACCACGGGCGGGCAGGTAACGGTGCTGTGGGTGGAGGATTAGGCGAGCGCCGCCCGAACCTCGTCTGCCGCACGCGCACCGGCCTCCAGCGCGCCTTCGATATAGCCAAAGCCATGAATCGCCGTCTCGGTACCGGCCACATGGATCGGGCCGAGGGGTTTGCGCAAATCCTGTCCCAGCGCCGTCCACACGCCGGTCCCAAGGACGGAGGCGTAGCAGCCACGCGTCCACGGATCACTCGTCCAATCCTTGTCAGCGTAATCGATGGGCGTGCGGGCTTCCTCGCCGAAGAAGCCGGCAAAGGCATCGAGCACCGCGTCGCGGCGCGTGTCCGCTGGAACCTCTGACCAGCGGCGCGCCTCTTCGCCCTCGATGAAGCCCAGAAGCTGGCCTGCCGCCTTGCCCTGCTCGGTATTGTCGAAGGTGACACGCACGGCAAGCTTGCCCCCTACGGCCTGCCCGGAAAGCCCGGCCTCCCGCCAGAACGGGCGGTCATACTGGGCCACGCATTTGATGCAGGCCCCGGCAGGCATGCGCCGCCAGAGCGCGTCACGGCGTGATGGCAGCGCAGGATCGAAATTGATGCCGAGCGCCCGGCTTGGCGGAATGGCGAGGATCACGCGTTTCGCACGCCAGCTCTGACGGCGGGTGGTGACGGTGACGCCTGTAGGGTCCCAGCCGATTTCCTGCACCGGCTCGCCATAGCGCACCCTGTCGCCCAGAGATGCCGCGACAGCGCCCGCCAGAGCGCCCATGCCGCCATGCACCCGGTCTTGCTGCGCACCGCCGGTGACTGACAAAAGCGCATCGAGCGAGCGTCCCGAACGCGCATAGAACAGCGCATGGAGCAGCGACAGCTCGTGCGGCTCGGCGCAGAAAACGGCCCCGATGCCGATAGTGAACATCTCTCGCGCGCGGGCCGTGAAGGCGTGACGTTTGAGAAAGTCCGCGACCGTCATCCGGTCCCATTCCTGCGCTTTCGGGTGTGTCCAGGGCGCAGCCGGATCAAGCTGGCGGGCCATCGCCTCAAAGCGCGAAAGGGCGCGGTTGAGATCGAGCAAGACAGGGATGGAAAGATTGGGAATGGTGCCGCGATAGCGTTTCAGGCCTCCCGCCTGCACCAGATGATCGCCGTCATCCCAGAGCGGATATGTCCCAAATCCCATCGCCGCTATCAGCGCGTAGAGCCGGTCCTGGCCGGGGCCAACCCACTGCCCGCCCAGATCGGTCTCGTCGCCATTGGCAAAGCTGTGGGTGAGTGTGCGCCCGCCCGCGCGCTCGCGCGCTTCCAGCACCACCACCTCATGATCGCCTGCGAGACGGCGCGCCGCCTCCAGACCGGAAAAACCTGCCCCGATGACAATGACATCAGGCATGGGCGGGCCGTCTCCAGACGAACACGATCACAAGCGGCAAGACCCACGGCACGACACGCTCGAAGGGCGAACCCGGCAAGGCAGCGAGGTCGGCCAGAAAGCCCTCCATCCCCATGCCACGAACGAGGAAGAAGAGCGCGCTCATGCCAAAGCCGAGCGCCATGGCGGCAAGGATAGCGCCGGTGGCCGGCTCCACGCGCGCGACGCGCGCCACCACAATCGGCCCGAAGGCGGCGCCCAGCGCCGACCAGGAGAAGAGCACGCGGTCAAAGATCGTCGCCGGGATGGCCAGCGCCATCACTACTGCCGCAGCGCACAAGGCCGCCATCACGACGCGCGAGATCAGCACTTCGCGTCCGGGAAAGCGCGCCGACACGCCCATATCGTGGGAGACCGCCGCCGACGTGGCGATGAGCAGGGAATCCACCGTCGACATGACGGCCGACAGGATGGCGGCAATAATGATCCCGGCCAGAACCGGCGGCAGAAGTTCGCCCGCTAGCGTGTAGAACAGCGCCTCGCCCTCCTGCCCTGCCCCCAGCAGCGCCCGGCCAGACAGCGCCAGCGTCACCATGCCGGCATAGACGATAACGCCCCAGCCCATCGAGACGGCAAAAGCGCGCTTGCGCGCCGCCTCGTCCTTCACCGCCATCAGGCGGCTCATCAGCTGGGGCTGGCCGAGCGTGCCCAGCCCGATCCCGGCCACACCCAGCGCAAAGCCGATAAAGATGAAGAAGGCGCGCCCGCCAGTGAAAGACATATAACCCTCCGGGGCGGTCGCCTGCAGGGTTGCCCAGACCTCTGCCGGGCCGCCCGCAGCCATCAGCGCCAGCACGGGCAGAAGGATGGCGACGAGCGCCATGATCGCGCCCTGGAGCGTGTCGGTCACGCTCACCGCCCAGAAGCCTCCCAGCAGGGAGTAGAGCAGGATAATGCCTGCCCCGATCAGCACGCTTTCAAGACGCCCGAGCTGGAACTGGTTTTCAAAGGCAATCGCCGCCGCGCCGAACTGGGCCGCGATGTAGAAGATAAAGCAGAAAAGCACGAGCAGAGCCGCCGCCCACAATATCGCCCTGCGGCCCGGTCCTTTCGCGCGCGCAGCCAGAAAATCGCCCAGCGTCACCTGGTTTTCAGCCGCGCTCTCTGCACGCATGCGCGGGCCGAACCAGACCCACATGACCACATAGCCGCCCAGGATTCCCGGCACCATCCACAGCGCCGACAGGCCCACCGCATACACAAAGCCGGAAAAGCCCAGAAGCACCCAGGCAGACGAGGTGGACGCCGCATAGGACAGCCCCGCCACCCACGGCCCCAGAGCCCGCCCGCCGAGCAGGAAATCGGTCTCGGTGCGGTTCAGCCGTGAGGCCCAGAGGCCTACCCCTACCAGCACGGCCTTGTAGGCGATCAGCGTGATCAGCACGGCCAGCTCAGCGCTCATCATGGTTCCCCCGTCTTTTTTTGCCGGTCAGGCCCGGCGGGCGTTCAGAAACTGCATCACGGCATAGACCAGCGCCGCAGCTACCAGAAAGGCTGCCGTGATCGCCATCGAGCGCAGCGGCACCTGGCTCAAAAGCACCAGCGAGCCGAGCACTGCCAGCACCGGAATAGTCCATCCCAGCGGCAGACGCATCGGCGTTTCCGTCTCCGCAGGCAGGGCGCGCACACGCGGCATGGCGGCAATGCAGCCGACATAGATCAGCACACGCACAAAGGCGCTCATTGCGGCCAGCGCGAAGAAATCACCCACCACCGCCAGAATGGTGGCCAGCACCGCAAAGAAGATAATGGAATTGGCCGGGACATGGGTGCGCTCATCCACCTTGCCGAACCAGGCGGGCAAGGTTTTTTCCAGCGCCAGCGCATAAGTCAGGCGCGGCGTGGTAACGACGGTACCGGTGATATTGCCGCCCACCGACACGATTACGCCCAGCGTCAGCAGCAAGGCTCCAGCCGGGCCGAACAGAATTGCGCCGGCATCAACCAGCGCGCGCTCTGAACTGGCAAGGTCCGGCACAACGGCCACGCAGACGATCTGGATGACAACATAAAGCAGCACCACCACGCCGAGCGCCCAGAACAGGCCAAGCGGCATGGCCGTTCCAGGCTCGCGCGTTTCGCCCGCCGGGATGACCGCCGCCTCCCAGCCCACAAACGCGTAAATGACCAGCAGCACCGCCGCGCTCCACTGTGCGCTTTGCGGAAAGCCGAGGGAGTTGCCCGGGAAAATTTCAGGATTGATGTGGAACAGACCCACCAGCGCAATCGCCAGCAGCGGCAGGAATTTCAGAACGGTGAGCAGGCCCATCGCCCGCATCGCCGGTTTGGCCCCGGCGATATTGATACCCGCCAGCACGGCGATAATCGCGACAATGACCAGAATGCGCAGCGGACCATCGCTCAGGGCCGGTACGAAGAACGCTATGGACGCCACCATCAGGTTCACATTGGCGGCAAAGGCGGTGATGCGTGTGGCGTAAACGGCCAGCCCGGTCTGAAAGCCCGCAAACCGGCCGAACGCCGTGCGCACGTAGAGCACTGGCCCGCCGGTCGAGGTGAAGCGGCTGGCAAGCTCTGCATAGCAGGCGACAATCAGGCCCAGCAGGAGGGCGCAGGCCACATAGACCAGTGGGCTCCATACGCCCACCAGCGCCGCTGCCCCGCCCGGCACAGCAAAAATGCCGGCCCCGATCATGCCATTGACGGCAAGAAGCCAGATTCCCCAAGCCGTAATCTGCCGTTCGAGCTTTTCGTTGCCTGTCATCGCCGCCCCGCTTCAATGCAGGGATCGAGACTGGTCTGCTACGGGCGAATGGGCAAGTGTGCGCCGCGCATCAGCTATCCTCGTCGTCGTCACTCTTGCCGCCCAGCATGACCATCAGGGCGATGGCAGCCGCGCCGGCAGCCATCAGGCCGCCGCTCTTGAGCAAGGGCAAAGCCGATACCAGGGCGATGCGCATGACGCGCTGCTCTTCCTGACGCTGGCGGCGCTCTTTGGCGTCATGACGCTTCTGCTCCACCATCATCACGATCAGAACGATGAGTGCGGCCACGACAAAAATGGCGGACATGAGGGCAAGCGTTGTCACAAGGCCAATGGCTTCTGCCAGCAGCACGCTCGCCAGCACGCAGGCGAAAGTGAGCGCACCGATAACGAGTACGGCCAGCAGGATTTTCAGATAGATTCGGGTCTTGATGTGATCACTGACCAGCGAGACATGCCCGCCAGCCAGCGACAACAGGCCCTTTAACGGTCCCAGCATCAATTTAACGGCGCGCCAGGAAGCCGATCAGGAGGCCGGCGGCTGCCGCGATGCCCAGCGCCTGCCACGGATTGTCACGTGTTTCCCTGACGATCCGTCCTTCTACCGAATTCCACTGGTCAACAACTTCCTCGACCAGATGCTCGCCTGCATCCTTGCCCTGTTTGGCAGTCGCCTTGGCCGCGGTGGAGGCTTCATGTGCGCTGACCTTGCCGACCCTGCCGACCTGTTCAACCAGCTCGCGGAACTCGCGCTTGAGCTCCTCAAGTTCAGCAGCCAGCGATTCTGCGTCGGCCTCGCTTTTGACGGCGGATTTAACCTGTTTGGCGGCGCGTGCAGCAGAGGTGCTCATATACTGTCCTTCCTTGGTCAAGCGGTGTGGCAAGGCTGACGGGGCACGCGCGCCCGACCATTTCATATCAGCGCGCTGCAAGCCCTTGGTATCTGCCGCCTTGCAGGTCTAGAACACAGGTAACGCAGCACTTTCATGATGGTTGCAAGGAGCTCCCATGGCTTTTGACGAGGACGCCGCCCGGACCGGGATCGACCCAGAGGACCACCCGGCCGATATCGCGGCGGCCCTGTCGGAGATAGATCCGGCCGAGGCGTGGAAGCTTTTGTGCGCGCTGCCGGTCACCGTGCAAGCCAATGTGTTCGGCTATATCGAGCCTGAACTGCAGGCGGAAACCATCGAGCACATGACGCGGCCGCAGCTGACCGCGCTTATCACCGAAATGGACGCGGACGACCGGGCCGACGTCTATAACCGCCTGTCAGAAGACCAGCAGGAGATGATCCTGCCGGCCCTTGCCCATGTGGAACGGGAAAACATCCGCAGGCTGGCCGCCTATGAGGAGGGGACGGCCGGGGCCATCATGACGTCGGACTATGCGACGCTCAAACCCGAGCTGACGGCAAAGGAAGCGATAGCCCAGCTGCGCCGCGAAGCGCCCGACAAGGAAACCATCTACCGCACCTATGTGCTCAAGGACGACCGCGAGCTGATCGGCACTGTACGCCTGACAGACCTGATCCTGGCGCCGCCTTCGCGCACGATCGCCGATCTGATGGATGATGACCCGGTCTATGTGAATGTCGATGACGACCAGGAAGATGTCGCGCGCACCGTGGCCAAGTATGACATTCTGGCCGTGCCGGTAGTCGATGCGCAGCACCATCTTCTGGGCATCGTCACACATGACGACGCCATGGACGCGCTGGAGGAAGAAGCCACCGAGGACTTCCTCCGGCTCGGTGCCCACGGCGATATCGATGAGAGCGTGCGCTCTGCGGGCATTTTCACGCTCTATCGCGCGCGCATTGTCTGGCTGGTCCTCCTGGTATTCGGCAATCTGCTGTCAGGCTTCGGCATTGCCTATTTCGAGGACATTATCGCCGCGCATATCGCGCTCATCTTCTTTTTGCCCCTGCTGATTGCCTCGGGCGGCAATGCGGGCGCGCAGGCGGCCACGCTGATGGTGCGGGCGCTGGCCACCGGCGAGGTGCGCTCGCGCGACTGGGGGCGGATGCTGGGCCGCGAGTTTCTGGTCGCCGCTGCGCTGGGCCTCACCATGGCGCTCGCCGTTTCGGGCATCGGCGTGTTCCGGGGCGGCACGGACATCGCGATGGTGGTGGCCAGTTCCATGATCATCATCGTGCTGGTGGGCAGCCTGATCGGCATGAGCCTGCCCTTCGTGCTGTCGCGTCTGAAACTGGACCCGGCCACCGCCAGCGCGCCGCTGGTCACCTCCATCGCCGACGCCACCGGCGTGGTGATCTACTTCACCATCGCCAGCTTCGTCCTGTTCGGGTGAGGCCTACTCCACCACCCGCATGTCGGGCACGTCGGTGAAGGGCCGGATACCGAACTCAGGATATATCTCGCTGGGAAAATAGACCCGGCCATCGGCCACCACCATGGCGATGGTCTTGATCTCTTTCAGGTCCTGTGTCGGGTCGCCTGGCACCAGAAAGAAGTCGGCCAGATAGCCCGGTTCGATCCGGCCAAGCTCATCCTCAACGCCGAGATATTCCGCCATCCCATAACTGGCCCAGCCCAGTATCTCAGCCGGCTCCATCCCGATTTGCTGATAGAGTTCCAGTTCGCGGTGATAGGCAAAGGAGCCGCCAAGGTCCGTGCCCGGCACCATGGCAATGCCCCGCTCGCGCATCATCTGCAGCATCTGGCGTATCTGCTCGAACGCGCCGCGATATGCGGCGTCCTCTTCCGGCGAGCCGATGGCTGACATCGCCGAGCGGGCACTACGCTGGGCACCTGCAGGCAGATGATCAACATAATCCACCGCGCCGGCGAACACTTCGCCATTGCGTGAGAGCAGCAGTTGCTCGTGGATGGCAAAGGTCGGATCGATAGCCACTCCGCGCTCCACCATGGCGTCCAGCGTGCGCTGCACGTTCGGACTTTCGAGGTCCAGAACGGGAAGGCGCTGCAAGGCCGTCAGCCGCAACAGCGTGCGCGTGTCCTCATCGGATTCCAGCACCCAGCCGAGCATGAGCTGGTTGATGTGGACGATCTCGTCATAACCGGCCTCGATCATCGCATCGGCATTGGTGAAAGCGGGAATATGGCCCGTCACGCGCAGGCCCCGCTCGCGCGCTGCGGCGATGACCGCCGGTATCCATTCCGGGCTCATGGAGTTGTAGATTTTGATCTGATGGAACCCGCCCCGGTCGGCATAGTCATGTACGGCCTGAACGGCCTCTTCCTCGCTCTCCACCACCACGCCGCTATTGGAGTTGAACGGGCTGCGTCCTTCGATGAAAGCACTGCGATACAGGCGCGGCCCGGCGACGCGGCCAGCCTCGATATTATCAATCAGCCGGTCCAGCACCTCGTTATTATTGCCCATGTCGCGTGCGCTGGTGATGCCTGCTGCGATATTCAAAAACGCGCTGGCCTCGCCCATATGGGCGTGCATCTCGAACAGGCCGGGCAGCAGCGAACCGCCCGCCCCGTCAATTTCCACTTCGCCAGCGCGCGAGGGCGCGTCCAGCGGGTCTATGGCGGCGATCCGGTTACCCTCAACGACGACCGATACCGGTTCCCCCAGACTTTCCGAAAGGGGATCAAACACGCGCACATTACGGACGCGCACCGGGCCGTCATGCGCGTGGGCGACGCGCGCCTGTATAGCCTCGTAGCGGCTGGCACCGTAGCTTGCCGCCAGCTCGCGAAGGCGCTCGTCCTCGCCCTCAAAGCCTTCGGCCAGCACCGTAAAAGAAGGCGAAATGACGCCAAAGAAGGCATCATCGTCCATCAGGAAATAGGTGGGATTGAGGCCAAGGCCCGACAGCGCCCAGCTGGTGATTTCACGTGTGTCCGAACCGTTGGAGACCGTCAGACGCTCCATCTCTTCCATGCGCAACGCGCCGCCGGGAATGGCGGCCAGCGTATTGTCATCCGCGGCCATCAGGGCGCGTGCGGTGATGGCAAGGCTGTAGGGGCTGGAATTTTGCGGCGCGTAAAGGGCGGGCCCGGCGATTTCAGCCTCGTTCTCTCCCGTTGTGTCGCGCCAATACGCCCTGCCGTCCTCCAGTCTGAACGCTTCGTCGACGGCGTTGCCGAACGTTGTTGCACCTTCCACGGTCCAGGACACGGGCAATCCGTTTTCGTCCAGCACGATGACTTCGTCGAAGGTTGGGCCTCTGCCATTATTGCGGAACTCGTAGAAGACCGCATAGCCATCCTCGCGAGGGGTAACCTCCAGCGCACCTATCGCAGTGCCGCTCGTCAGGACTGTGAAGCTGGCGGCCTCATGCGCCACAGGGCCGGCGCTTGATGCTGCCGGGCTTGCCGGTTCGGAGGGCTGTTCAGGCGAAGGCTCACAGGCGGCAAGGCTTGCTCCAAGAAGTGCCGTCCCCATAAATTTCGCAAACAATCTGGCCATGTTTTTCACCCCCGGTCATTGATTTCCTGACAGGAACGCTACCACGCCGGAAGCGAAGTGAAACAGGTTCACACATCACCACGCCGGACACGGCGTCTGCGGATAAAGTGAAAAAGCCTCTGCCTTTCCGCTCCCAAGGGTAGTAGCAAGACCCGAACAAGACCGCGATCAACGCCCGGAGCACGACATCATGGCCCCCAAAGACACCGCGAACCCCGATCTTCATTTCCGCTGGGATGACGCCTTGCGTCTGGACACGCTGCTGACGCAGGAAGAGCGCATGGTCTCGCAGGCTGCGCGCGACTATGCACGCGGCGAGCTGTTG
>LJSH01000007.1 GCA_001314625.1 Oceanicaulis sp. HLUCCA04 | reverse complement strand
ATCCACGCCCTGATCCTGGGACGCGCCATAACAGGACATCAGGCGTTTGCTTGAGGGGGCTTATCCTTCAGAGAACGCAGACAGAGGCGCCGGTGCGCCGGTCTGCGCAATCAGCGCCTTGCGGCGGAAAAAGCGAAGCAGGCCTGCAGCGCCCATGCGCGACGGACCCAGGCCCGACGCCTTGAAGCTCTGCTTCTCGGCCTCATGGAACAGGGCCGTCAGGGCTGCATCATTGAGCGTGACCGCGCCAGCCTCCAACTGTCTGGCTACCGCTTCAGCTTCCTCAACGGTTCCTGCAAACACCGCTGCAGACAAGCCATAGACCGTGTCATTGGCAAGGCGCACGGCTTCATCGACGCCGTCAAACGCCATCACGGGCATAACAGGCCCGAAGGTTTCGTCGGTCATCACCGCCATGTCATGGGTGACATCGCTAAGCACGGTGGGGGCGATCCAGTAGCCGCCGCCATGACGTTCGATTTTCCCGCCGGTCAATATTTTCGCCCCGCGCGCCACCGCATCGTCCAGCTGCAACGCGATGATCTGGGCCTGCCGGGCAAAGATCATCGGCCCCAGCTCGCCAGTATTGATATCCGGCCAGTTGAAACGTACCGCCCTGGCCGCCTCCACCAGACGCTCCAGGAAGGCGCAATAGAGCTTGCGGGCCACATAAACGCGCTCAATGGACTGGCAGGCCTGACCGGTGGACAGGACCGATCCGCGTAAAGCCGCCGTTACTGCGCGGTCCAGATCGGCGCTCTCCAGGATTATCAGGGGATCCTTGCCGCCAAGTTCCAGAAAAGCCGGAATCAGCCGGCCGGCGGCGCGCGCCGCGACCTTCTTGCCCGTCGCTACCGAGCCGGTAAAGCACACCACATCCACCCGATCGAGCAGGTCTGCGCCGGTCTGGCCGCCGCCGGGCGCGAACGCCAGAAGATCGCTCAGACCCGCTGCCTCGATCGTGACATTCAGCGGTTCGACAAAACGCGGTGTTACTTCGGACGGTTTCACGATCACCGCGCACCCCGCAAGCAAGGCGGGGATGGTATCGATCAGCGACAATGTGAGCGGAAAGTTCCACGGGCTTATTACGCCAACGAGCGCATAAGGCACGTCCTGCGCCTGATGGCGGATAGCGGAGTTCATCCGTCCTTCCACCCATTGCGGCCGGGGCAACAGATGCGGCGCGGCGCCCGCCCAGCCGCGTATCGAAGCAATGGCGCCCTCCACCTCCAGCCGAGCGATACGCCGCCGCCCGGTATCAGTTTCCAGTGCAGCGGCGATGGCGTCCTTATGGCGTTCCAGCGCATCAGCCCAACCGAGAAGCACTTCGCAGCGCTCCTTGACCGATCTGATGCCCCAACCATTTTGCGCGGTTCGCAAACGCGAGGCGAGCGCGTCCAGCCCGGCCCCGTTCACCGGTTCAAAGCGGTAATCAATTGCGCTGGTACGCGGATTGGCGACCTCGATCAGGGAGTTTCTCACGGCTTGCTCTCCAGTCCCAACACGCCGGGATTGATGATGTTATGCGGATCGAGACCGGATTTCAGCCTGTCCAGCAGCGCCCGCACCGGGGCGGAACGGGTCTGAGCGAAGGGATAGGACCGGCCGATCTGGAAATGGCTTGCGCCAAAGCGGGTGAAAACCTCCACCACCGCCGAGCGTGCCTCGGCCACGACGGCGGTGGCTTGAGGGTTTTCGGCATGGCGCGGCAGCATGTCGAGCCACGCCTTGTCGATGGCCGCCTCGTGCAGCGCGAACAGCGCCTCCGGCCACAGGAAAACAGGCTCTATCAGAAAGCCGGTGGTGGAAAGAGTGGTGACAAGATATCCGGTGTGGATGCCGTGCGCCTCAAACGCCTGCGCGCGCGCGGCAAATACATCTTCGATCGCCTGCCAGCAGGCCGCAGCATCGGAATGGCGGACAATGCCATGGACAGGAACCCAGCGCTCGCCGTCGGGCCCTACCATATTGTTGAGCGGAGTGAACGGGTTGGCCCGGATCACCATGGGAATGGTATTGTCGATGCGCTTGCCGCCCGCCTTGGTAACGCTTGCCTCAACCCGCGCGAAATTCTCAGCAACACCCGCTTTGGAGCGGCCCTCCACGACGAAATGGAGCGTATAATCAGCCTCGCCGACAAAGCTCCGCCCCGCCAGCGCCATTTTTGCGCCTCCTGTGACGCCCCTGAGCAGATTGCCCTGCCCGGTCACGACTTTTGCCAGGGTCTTGGCATCACTGCTGAGAGAAGCGCGTTTGAGACGTACGCGCGCAAGGCCCGGATCAAAGCCGAACACTTCGCTCGCCAGATTGGCCCGCGCCACCTGGCTCATCGCTTTCGACAGCGAGGCCGCGCCGGCAAATGCGTAAGAGCCGTACGCCTCGTGCTCGGGCACGGGAATAAGGCGCAAGCTGGCCTCGGTCTTGAAACCGAATGCGCCGCAATCAGAAAGGAAAAGGCCGGTCAGGTCCGGACCGTAGTTGCGAAAGAAGGGATGGGCGTTACGGGCACCTGCACTGCCGGTTTTCAGCAAGCTCCCATCGGCCAGTGCAACCGTGAGCGAGAGCACGCTGTCCGCGCTCGGGCCATAGAGTCCGGCACCGAAGAAAGCATTGTTCTGCGACAACCCGCCACCGATCGTTGATGCCAGGCCCGATAGGGGCCCCCAAAACGGCGTGCGCAAACCCAGCCGTTTCAGTGCGCGATGGAGCGTGTCCCAGGTGCAGCCCGCTTGCACCCGCACATACATGTCGTCGGCATTGATCTCGATAATCCGGTCCAGCCCGGTCAAGTCTACGATTACGCCAGGGCGGTCCGGCGTATAGCCTTTGGTGTAGGACATGCCACCGCCGCGGGGGAAGGCAGCAAGGCCGTGCCCTGCCAGAACGGGCAGAAGCGCGGCAACAGCGTCGTCGCTTTGCGGCTTCACGACTGCCAGAGCGGTCTCACCCTTCGCCCAGACATCCTGGGAGAGCAGCGCGCAGCGGGCCGGATCCGCGCTTACCGTTCCGGCACCTGTAACCGCTTCGAGTGCAGCGGCCAGATCGTTGGTATGGGCAGGCGCGTCGTCCATGGCGGGCATCCTCACGCGGGTAGCGCGATGCCGAGAAATGCCGCGCCCAGCAGTAGCGCCCACAGCATCACGACCAGGACCCGCACCCGCGAGATGGACTGCGAAATGACGGCGTTGGTCACGTCATCAGCATGCCCGCGCGCCAGCGAGCCGATCGCCGCCTCAAAAGGTTTGAGGACAACACGGATGGCAAGGCCTAGGCCGACCGCAGCCCCCAGAATGGCAAGCTTCAACGATATGAACAGCGCAAGCTCAATCACTCCAAATGCACCTGCTACTGCAACGGCGAGGAGTGCGAGCGCGAATGTCACGCGCCAGATCCGATCCGCCTGCGTCACAATGGGTGCACGGCCATGCGCAAGGTGAATACGCAAGGCAATTGCCGCCCAGACAAGCGCACCCAGAAAGGCGATCACCACCCAGAGGGGTTCGACAGCCAGCCATCCCTTGGCATTGGCCAGCGCCAGACCGGTCGGCAGGGCAAAGATCAGCGCCATCCGGGGGGCCATGTCGACATTGAGCAATATGCCGGCAGCAGCCATACGGGCAGACGCAGGCCTGGCAGCATCGGCCAGCACCGATGCAGACAGGAAAGCGCCCAGATCCGCTCCCAGCCAGTACACCAGTATCAGTATATGCAACAGGGTCAGCCAGCCCGCAGCGTCCATCAGACCAGTCCTTGGCGAAGTTGGTATAAGTCTATACCATTTGTTCGCCAAAGACGTGCGAGGTCAACCCGTCAGCGGCTGTGTTGACGCCTATTTGCGGTCTACCGGCGTCCAGGCCGGGCCGTTCTCGGAATCGCGCTGGAGGTGCATATGATAGCTGAAGCGCTCGGGCCGGTAGTAGGCGGTGATGTGCTGAACAGCGCGGCCCGTCTTGTCGCGCATGATGCGTACGATACGCAGCAAGGGAGAGCCCGGCGACACCTTCAGGGGCGCCGCTATATGCGGTTCGGCAGCAACGGCGGTAATCGTCTGCTCCGCTTCGGTGGCCACCTTGCCGGAGCGTTCCAGCAGCGAGAGAAGCGGCTCTCGCGCCAGTTCGTCGCGTGTATAGGATTTGGCAATGTCGCCCGGCACGTGAGTCAGCAGGTAGGAGAACGTATCGCCCTCAAGGCTGCGAAGGCGAACGGCGCGCTGAACCGGCTCGCCCTCCTCGAGACTCATCTCCGCGGCCAGCGTGGCATCAGCCTTGATGTCGGATACCTCCAGCAGCGCAACCTTGGTCTCCAGACCCATGCGCTTGAGGGCATCAAACAGCGTGTCGAACCGGCCATAAACCACCGGCACAGCGGCGTTGTAGGCCACCACCGTGCCCCGCCCGCGATGGCGTGTGACAAAGCCGTGGGCTGCCAGTTCGTTCATCGCGCGCTTGACCGTGATACGCGACACCTTGAACAGGCCGGTCAGCTCCTGCTCGCCGGGCATTACCGAGCCAGTCGGAAAATCACCCGCCCGTATCCGGTCACGCAACACGAGAAATATCTGGTGATAAAGCGGTGTAGGCAAAGTCTCGTCAATCATCTCTGGGCCGAGCTTTACCTTGGGCTTTTTTTGAGACGGGCCGGTATTCACCGATAAATCCCCCCTAGTTTTGTGTCATCTTCTAACCTGTTTTGCCTTTCCCGCCAGCCTCTCATTCCACCCCCGGTCAGCGAAAGCCTCATGAGCGCCACATCATTCGGTCCCCCCGCCTATATTGCCCTTGCGCTTCAGAGTCTTTGCGAGGCCGTCAATGACTGCGCCAGCGTGGAGGCCGCACGCGAGCGCGTCATGACCTCCATCGCGCGGATGAGCCGGGAAATCGCCGGATCGAAAGCCTTCATCGGCGACGGGGTAAGACTGGTGGTATTGCCGGAATACGCACTGACAGGCTTTCCGATGGGCGAAACTGCAGCCCAGTGGCGCGCCAAGGCCGCCTTCGACGCGGAGGGGCCCGAATACGCCGCACTCGCCGAAATTGCGGTAAAACAAGAGATATTCCTGGCCGGCAACGCCTATGAGACCGACCCGCATTTTCCCGAACTCTACTTTCAGGCCTGTTTTGTGATCGCACCGGATGGCAAGACCGTGCTGCGGTATCGGCGCCTCGTCTCCATGTATGCGCCGAGCCCCTATGACGTGCTGGACAAATATCTCGATGTGTATGGCGAGGACGCACTCTTCCCCGTGGCAGATACTGCCATCGGCCGGCTGGCAGCCATCGCGTCGGAGGAGATCCTCTACCCGGAGATTGCGCGTTGCCACGCCATGAAAGGTGCCGAGGTGTTCATCCACCCGACGAGCGAGGCGGCCAGCCCGCTGCCGACACCGAAGAACATCGCCAAGCAGGCACGCGCGATCGAGAATATCGCCTATATCGTCTCGGCCAATACCGGGGGCATGACGGGCACACCAATCCCGCAGAACTCGGCGGATCGGGGCTCGAAGATCGTTGATCCCCGCGGACTGATCATCTGCGAGGCCGCGTCCGGCCCATCCATGTGCGCCTATGGCGAAGTGGATCTGGCACTGGTACGCCGCCTGCGCCACCGCAGCGGCATGCCAAACCTTTTCGCCCGCACTCCGGCAGCGCTCTACGCAGGCGAATATGCCAAGGCCGCCATCCATCCGGCCAATACGCTGATGGATGGCGCTGGCGTGACAACGCCTGATCGCAATTTCTACAAGGAACGCCAGCAAAGGGTCATTGAGGCGTTGTCGAAACGCGGCGTGATCTAGGACAGCACGGACAGAGTGCCTATTTCACGCGGCGTTCCTTGATGACCGTGCGCATATAGAGCTCGTCATTGCGGAACCAGTGCCAGGTGCGCCCACGCTTGCCGCCGCAATCGGAGAGCTGGATCATCTCGTACAGATATTCGCCGGGCAGGTCCTTGCGCTTCCAGGTCAGCACCACCGTCTTGGGATCGATTTCCCAGGCACAGCCCTCGATGCGATCCGTATCCCACCAGATGCGGCCTTCGGAATACTTGGCGGGGAAATGGTGCTCCTCGGTCTTGCCGTCATCCCACGTATAGCGATTGACCTGGTAGTAGTCATGATCTCCCGACTCCGGGAAAGAGCAGGTCAGATGCGAGCGATGCTGATCGAGAATTTTGTTGTCCGTATCGATATAGGTGTAAGTGCCTTCCCACTCGCCAGCGTGGCGCGCCAGCACAGGCATCTGCCAAACAATCAGTCGCATCGTCATCTCCTCGTCGGTGGGTCCAGTTAAAAGGCGGGTGATTCAGGTGCTGGCAAGCCGCAGGGATTCAAACGCCGCTGCCAGTAAAATCGTGTCGTAGTCCTTGCCCGCTCCAGCCATGATCTGCAGGCCCAACGGGAGGCCGTTCGTGCTCAAGCCCATCGGTACACTCGTCGCCGGAATACCGGCAAAATTGGCAAAGGCTGTGAGGTCGGCCTGTCCGGGCGGCACCGGATCGCCAAACGCAAACGCGGTTTCGAGCGCGGTCGGCGAGACGACGAAATCCACCTTTGAGAAGGTCTGTGCGGCGTCCGTTCCGCACATATCAAGCGCTGCCAAAGCCTCGCGATAGCGCGCCTCGGACTGCTTGGCGCCCCAGGCAAGCATCTTCGTAAATGCCGGGGAAAACCCGTCCGGGCTTTTCTCCAGTCCTCGAGCATGAACCGCGTGACCCTCGTACTCGGAGATCAGCAAGCCGTGGCGGCGTGTTCTTCCGAAGTCATAACTGCGCAGGCGCGTATCAACGATGCTCGCACCCAGCGTCCGCAAGGTCTCCAGCGCCGCCTCGAACACGCGCATCACCTCGCCCGGCACATCCATTTCAAGTTCGACACGCCAGCGGCCGATGACGATGCCGGCAAACGGTCTGACGCGTGACGGCAGAGGTATGCCCGACAAAACGCAAAACGCCGGTGCCAGATCGGCAGCACTGGCGGCCAGCGGGCCGACATGATCCAGCGAGTGCGAAAGCGCAATGACACCTTGTGAAGGCACGGCCCCGCGCGACGGTTTATGGCCCGAAACCCCGCAATAGGCGGCCGGTATGCGCACCGATCCCATTGTATCTGTGCCCAGGGTAAGAGGTGCAAACCCTGCCGCTGCGCCCGCCCCGGAACCACCCGATGAACCGCCTGGCGTTAACCCTTCACCAAGTGGATTGAAGGTCCGTCCGAAATGCGGATTGTCAGTTATCGCGCCAAGCGCGCCCTCTTCCATGTTCAGCGTGCCCAGGATCACCGCGCCGCCCGCACGCAGACGCGCGACGGCCTCGGCGTCGCGTTGCGCGATCTGATCGCGGTAGGCACCGATACCGGCATGCCAGGGCAAGCCCGCAATCGCGATGTTGGACTTTACCAGCATGGGCACGCCGTCTATCGGCGAGAGGCCTTTACCGGCATCGCGGCGGGCCTGAGCGGCCTCGGCCTCCTTGCGCGCGTCCGGCGCCAGATCCAGCACGGCATTGAGCTTGCCGTTCAGCGCGGCAATGCGATGAAGGCAGATCTCCAACGCGTCCAGCGGACGTGCACGGGCGTCATCAAAGGTCGGGGCAGGTTTCATTTGAACCGCGTATCGATCAGGCGGATCGGCTTCTGGCGCACTTCGGTCTGGGTCAGGTCCGCAAGCCCGCCCGGCGCATGCAGTTCCACCTCCACTTCAATGCCGATCTTGCGTTTCAAGAGATCAGCAATCGCCTCCTTGAGGCCGGCTGACTGGTCGCGCACCTCCGCGGCGACAGTGAATATCTCGCGACCGTCAACCTCGCGGCGGGCCTTGCAGATGAACTCGCCATTGAAGGCGCTGATCTCCTCGACCAGCGGGCCGATGGCCTGGGGAAAGATGTTGATGCCGCGGATCTTGACCATGTTGTCAGAGCGGCCCAGAAACCCTTCTATCCGCTTGAAACTGCAGCCGATCGAGGATTTGCCGACGACCGCGCGGGTAACGTCATGGGTGTTGAAGCGGATAATCGGATAGATGTCGTCCTTGTAGAGGCAGGTGCAGATCATATCACCGCTCTCACCGTCCGCGACCGGCCGTCCGGTATCGATATCAGCGATTTCAAGGTATTGCGCGTCTTCCATCACGTAGAGGCCGTCGCGGTCCGGTCCCTCGCCCGCAATGATGCCAGTATCGCCGACCCCATACCAGTCATAGCACAGCGCCCCGCCCCAAGCGCGCGACAGCGCCTCCTTGTCCTCGCGGCCCAGATGGCCGGAGATCATCCGGATATTCAGATCGCGAACGGGATCAATGCCTTGTTCAACAGCAATCTGGGCAAGTTTCTTGATATAGTCAGCGAAGCCCACAATGACTGTCGCGCCAAAATCCCGCATCAGCTCGACCTGGCGGGCCGAGCGCGTCTCCACGCCGGTCCCTGCGCTCATGAAGACGGCACTGGTCCAGTGAATGACGGCCTCACGCACATAATGCCCGCCATTGATCATGCCGTGACCATAAACGGAGTGGACGACATCATCAGGCCGGAGCCCCTGAAAGCGGTAGAGCCGCCCGAGCAGCAGGTTCTGGATCTCGCGTGACTTGGCCCCGAACAGCAGCACTTGCGGCGTGCCGGTAGTGCCGGAAGTGGTGTGCATGACCACGGGCGGGCGCTCGCCCTCGCCATAGCTTTCAAACCCGCCAAAATCGCCAAATGGCGGTTTGAGCGCGATGGAGTCCATGATGTCCTGCTTGTCGAAGCTTGGCAGGCCCGGCAGCGTCTCCAGCCCCCTGATATCACCGGGCTCGATACCGGCATTGCCCCACAGGCGCTGGTAGAAGGGCGTCTGCCAGGCGCGCGCCACACAACGGGCAAACAGCTTTTCCTGCCGGCCGCGCAACTCGTCGCGGCTGATGCTGGTGACGAACCGGGTGAAGTCCGCACCCACCGGAAAATCGGTACGCACCGCGTTCCAGTCAACGGCGTTGAAATAGGTGTTGTGCCCGTCGCTCATGGTGCAACTGTCCCCCGTCTGTCTTCGTGTCACGGCGTCAGGAGCGCGGCCAATGCGCCGCCTTCAGCCTCGTTGTCCATCTGCCCCACCCGCGCGGCAAGCTGATCGCCGACCGCGGCCGGCAGACCTGCGAACGCCAGGCAGGATCTCTGCTTACTGCGTTGATCCTGCTCGCTCAGAGGATTTTGCGGTGAGCCGTAGAGCACATCGGTTTCTACTGCGATGCGCTGACCGTTTGTCAGGCGCGCCTCGGCGCGCTGGGGCGTAAAGGCCGCCGGATCAGTGGAGCCATCTTCAACCACCTCGATCTGCGCACCCAGCGCCAGCGTGTCGCGATCTGCAAGTGCCTCGGCAGTAAAGTCGGCGAGCGTCACATCTCCTGTCATCAACGCGCGCGCGCCGACATACGCAAAACATAGCCGCGCATGACTGAGCCCCATGCCCGCGAAGGCGGCGCGGCCCACCAGGCGTTTGATCAGAGGCGGTGCGACGAGGCGGATGGTGTCGATCTGGTCCGGGGTTACGCCCTCCGCGCGAAGGGCCTGCATCAGCGCAATGCCCCCCTGTGCGGCGCGGCCAGTGGGCCAGGGTTTGTGCGATACCTCGCAGATCCGCCATACGCGCCCAAGAGAGGCGAGGACGGGCTCAAGGTTCCACGCGTGCTCAAACAGCGGAAAATAGCCGTACGGGCCTTCCAGGGCCTCCTGCGGGCCTTCCAGACCGGCCTCCGCCAGATCACACGCCACAATGGCAGCCCGGGCCGCGTGGGCGATCTGGACCGGCAGAGCCGGCTTGCCCTCGACATGGGCCTGCATCGTGCCGGCAGCCTGGGCCAGCGCGTAGCCGAGCGAGTTGCGCGCAGTCGCCTCGTCAAAGCCACGCAGGCGCGCAATACCCAGCGTGGCACCGAACAGGCCGGCCGTCGCCGGGCGGAAAAACCGGATCGGGCTTTGCACCGCCACACCCAGACCGGCGGTGACATCGACCGCGATGATGATCGCCGCCAGCAGATCAGCGCCCGAATGGCCGTTATCACCAGCCTCAGCGGTCAGCGCTGCGCCGATGGTCGCCATGGGATGAACCACGGCACGCTCATGCACGCAGTCATATTCCTGGCAATGGATCTGGAAGGCGTTCACATAGGCGGCGCTGGCAGCTGGCAGAGTCTCGCCTGTGCCCCAGACGGGCACTTTGCCGCCCTGCCCCCAGCGGCGTGCGACGCAACGCACAGGTTCGGCGAACGGGCTCATCGCACCGGCCGCGCCGACGCACAGCGTGTCGAGATAGAAGGTCTTCGCCGCATCGGCCGCCTGCGCCGGTATATCGGAGCGGCGGGTCTGCAAGGCGTGGCGGATGAAGGCGGCTTCTGCGCTCATACCACCCCCCTGATGCCCGGCGCGGGCAGCATGGCAGTGAAGGATGTCAGCGGCGTGCCGTCCGCCAGCCCCAGCGCCGCGTCGCACAGATGGGCCGCCATGGACGGGCTGACCCCGCCTGCCGCGCACAAGGCGAGCGCCTTTTGCCTCAGACCGTCTTGCGAAACCGGGTTTTCCGGATCGCCCAGCGAATCGGGCATCTCGCTGACGTGTTCGGCGCCATCGCGCGTGGTTGCGATCAGGCGCGCGCCATAGCGGGCCGGATAAGCGCTCGCAAAAGGTTCTGCAGGCGTCACGTCGATCTTCGCCGCCAACGCGCGCACCTGCAGATCGGCGAAGGCGTCATGCTCAAAATCAGTGAGCTGCGGTGCGCCGCGCAGCAGCGTGATGGCAACCGAGTGCTGCAAGGAGAATTTCGCCTCCAGAACGGTTTGCGGCTTGGGCTTGTCGCAGAATTTCAAGGCATCACGATAGGTCTCGATCCGGATGCCCGACACATTCTCGGGGTCGATCTGATGACGTATGGCCAGCGCCGCATTGATGGCGGCATGCGCGTGGCGGCAGGCCGGCCAGGGCTTGAAGCTGACCTCGTGAATGCGCCAACCGGAGCCATATTGGCCGAGCACGTCTTTCGGCTCGGCGCCGGGACAGGTGGCGGCGAAGAAGCCTTGCGGGCCTTCCAGAATGGACAAGGGCCCCTCAAAGCCTTCGGCTGCCAGCCGGGCGCCCAGAAGCCCCGCATGGGCAGCGCGAGCGGTATGCAGCTGTTTAGCCATGGACGCCGGCTCATGGCGGGTCTGCCAGAAGCCGCTGGCCTGCGTGCCGGCAAGCGCCAAAGCGTGCGCGGCGCGTTCCGCGGGCAGTTCCAGCGCGCTGGCCGCCGCCATCGCCGCGCCGAACGGCCCGCACGTGCCGGTATTGTGCCACAAGGCATAATGGCCGGCCCCCACCGCGCGGCCGACGCGGATCACCGCCTCGTAGCCGCGCACAATGGCATCGAGAAACGCAGACGCATCACCGCCCGCGCTCTCACACGCTGCCAGCGCCGCCGGTATCACTACCGGTCCGGGATGCAGAACCGCGCGCTTGTCGACATCGTCCATCTCCAGAACATTACCGAGCGCGCCATTGATCATCACCGCGCCGAGCGCGCCCGCAGGTTGCGCACCAATGGCAGTGCAGCGGCCACGAAAGTCGTCCCTGACGGCAGCGCGGAAATGGCGCGCCTGCTCTGAATTGCTGCCGGCAACCGCGCAACCTGCCCAGTCCAGCACGTGCAGGGCCGCCCGCGACCTGTCGGCATCGCTGACCGGGCCTGCGCACAGCGCGGCCAGTTCCTCTGCGAGCGTATTCAGGATTTGTCCGGACATACACGCGCTTGTAGCATGCGCGCCAATCACCGCAAAAGGGTATATCATTTAAAAATGCCAGTGACCGTATCTGCACGCGCAACCCTGGACACCATCCGCGCGAAGCACCGCGACGGGGCGCGCATATATGTTCCTGGCGTCGCCGCCGAACCGCTTGTACTGGCCGAGGCGTTGCGCGCCGGGCCGGAGCTTGCTGCGGATCATACCTTCCTCGGGATATGGATACCGGGCGTGAACACGACCGACTGGGCCGGGCTGCACCCGAAGGCACGCTCCGAACAGATATTCCTGGGCGCGCAATGGCGTGAGAGTTTCAGGACAGGGCGGGCGGGTTTCCTGCCCCTCATCTATACCCGAGCCTGGCGCTGGCTGGCGGAGACGCCCGTGGACGCGGCCTTCGTGACAGTCGCACCGCCCGATTCCAACGGACGGGCGAGCCTTGGCAGCGCGAGTGACTTCACCCCGGCGCTATGGGACCGGGCGGGGCTGAAATTCGCGATCGTGAACCCGCACATGCCGGCCATTCCCTCGGCCCCGTCAATTGATCTGGCGGCATGTGACGGGGTGATAGAAGCCCTTACCCCCCTGCCTGGCTATGACGCGGGGACGCTGGCGCCCGAATTCGCGGCGATAGCCGGTCATGTGGCCGGTCTCGTGCGCGATGGTGATGCGGTGCAGTTCGGGCTGGGCAAGGTGCAGCTCGCCGTGCTGCCCGCTCTGGCGGGGCATAAGGGGCTCACGATCCATTCGGGCATGGTGTCTGATCCACTGCTGGAGATTCTGGACGGCTACCGGGTGGCCGCAATCCACACTGGCACGATACTTGGCGGGTCAGAACTCAATGCACGCCTGGCGGCTGATCGCCGTGTCACCATGAAGACTGTGCGCCAGACGCATTTTCCGGAAGCATTCCAGACACTGAACGGCTTTTGCGCCATCAATTCGCTGATCGAGGTGGATCTGTTCGGGCAGGGCAATGGCGAGTTTGTCAGCGGGGAGCAAGTCTCCGGCGGCGGGGGATTGCTGGATTTTGCGCGCGGCGCCCAGATCTCGTCCGGGGGACGGGCCATTTTCGCGCTGGTGTCCACGGCGCGCGGCGGCAGTGTCAGCCGCATCGTGCCACGGCTCGGCTCCGGCGCGGTCACACTCACCCGCAGCGATATCGGTATCGTCGTCACAGAACACGGTATCGCGCATCTTGATGGCCTGGACATCGATGCCCGCGCCGAGGCGCTGATCGCTATCGCGGCGCCGCAACACCGCGACACGCTGGCCAATGACTGGGCGCAGATGCGCCGGGCAATGTGATCAGATCACCTTTCGGGCGATCAGGTCTGCGATCTGGTCTTCGCTGAAACCGGCCGCCCTTGCGAGCTCTGCCGAATGCTCGCCAAAGCCCGGCACGGCGGGTTCAGGCTTGCCCGGTTCCCCGGCAAAGCGGATCGGCAGGCCGATATGGCGGTTGCCCTCGGAGTCAGTGAAAACAAGGCCGCGCGCAGCGGTGTGGGGATCGTCGAACGCGTCTTTCAGCGTGCGCACAGGCGCCCAGCAGCAATCAACGTCTTTGAGAATTTGTGTCCATTCGTGGAGCGTCCTGCTGGCGAACGTCTCGCGGAACACGGCGCGCACCTCCTCCTGCTTCGGCCCCGGTTCCTGCAAGGCGGTGGGCAAGAGATCGGGCCGACCGAGCGCGGCGAGCAGGTTTTCGGTGAATTTCGCTTCCGACCCGCCCAGCACCAGAAAGCGCTGATCTTTCGTCTCGTAGACATGATACATCGCCGCGCCGCCGAAGCTGCGCATGTCCCTGACCGGCGGATGGGTATCGTCAGCGAAGACAGGCCCGGTGACATTGGGTGTCCAGCTGAGTGCGGCATCATACATCGCCATGTCAATATAGTCGCCCTGCCCGGTCTCATGGCGGCGGCAGAGCGCCATCAGCACCGCCGACAGCGCCATCAGGGACGCGGCCATGTCGGCGACGGGCATGTTCGGGCTCGCAGGTTTGCCATCATCGAGCCCGCGATTGAGATCGACGAGGCCTGCGAGCGCCTGCACGGTTAGATCATGGGCGGGCTTCATCGCATATGCCCCCTCCTGCCCGAACGCGGAGATGGAGCAGTAGACGAGGCGCGGGTTGAGGGTTTTTAGCGTCTCGTAGTCGACACCGAGGCGCTTGACGACGCCGGGCCGGAACGCCTCGACAAAAACGTCGGCTTCCCTGGCCAGAGCCTGCACAAGGCGCTGCCCGTCGGGGTCTTTCAGGTTCACCTTCAGCGAGCGTTTGCCGCGCGCGATATTGCGAAACCAGACCGAGACACCGTCTTCGGTCTTCCAGCCAATCTCGCGCGTCGGCTCACCCACCGCGTTCGCAGGCTCGATCATCACCACGTCCGCGCCGTGGTCGGCCATCACCATGGTCATGTGTGGACCGGGCAGAAAGGCAGACAGGTCAAGGACTTTGAGGCCAACCAGCTTCATGGGTGGCTCACTCTCGCGGCCACAGATTGCGCTGGGTCTGGGTAGTCAGCGAGACGAGCTTGCCGTCCTCGCGCTCAATGCGCGTCTGCCAGACCTGGCTGGTGCGGCCCTTGTGGACTGGCGTGGCGGTCGCGATCACTGCCGTGCCCACCGGCGGGCTGGAGATCATGTTGGTCTTGCTCTCGGTGGTCGTGGTGCCGACAGCGCCTTCGGGCAGGCTGATGAAGGCACCGGTCGCTCCGGCAATGTCAGCCAGGCTCATCATCGCTCCGCCATGCAGCGTGTTGCCAAGTGTACAGATTTCCTCGCGCACCATCATCTGCGCGACAACCCTGTCGGGTCCCGCTTCCACCATCACAATCCCCAGCGTGCGCGCGAGCGGGACCGCGTGTTCGTTCAGTTGTTCAACCGTCAGATTCATGGATTTTCCTGCCTGCCCTTGCCCAGCAGTTCGGCATTGTGCTCGCCAAGCTTTGGCGCGCGGCGGCCTGCCGGGCGCTCGCCATTGATGGCGAAAGGTTCACGCAGGAGCTTCAATCCGTCCAGCCTGTCGGGGTGATCGACCGTATCGATCATGTGGGCAGCGGTCGGCGCGGTAAGGGCAGAGGCAATGTCATGAACCGGTGCGACCGGTACCTTGCCGCCTAGCACTTGCACCCAGTGTTGGGTGGCTTCCGTCATGAACAGGGCGTCAAGCTCGTCCTGAAGCGCATCGCGATTGGTCCGCCGGGACGCCACGTCGGCATATTCGGGCCGGACGGCGAGATCGGCGCGGCCCACGGCCTCGCAGAAGACCGTCCAGAATTTGGGCAGCTGGCACATCAGGAAAACCCAGCCATCGGCTGTACGGAAGAGCTGGGACGGCACGACAGACGGATGTGAGGAGCGTGACAGGCGCGTGGTCTGCGCCCCTTCATTCAGATACCAGGTTGCCGGGTAGGAGAGCTGGTGCAATGCCGTATCCAGAAGGCTCACATCCACATCACAGCCCACGCCCCTGGTGCGTGCGCCATGGATCGCGGCCAGCAAGGTTGCCGCCATCATCGTGCCGGTCATGAAGTCGACCATGGAGAGGCCAAAGCGCGCGGGCGGGCCGCCCGGCTCACCTGTCAGCGACAAAAAGCCGGCTTCGGCCTGCATGAGATAGTCATAGCCCGGCCACGCCTCGCGCTCGTGTCCACGCCCGTAGGCGGAGAGGTGCGCGCACACAATGTCCGCCCTGATGGGCTTCAGCGCGGGGTAGTCCACCTTCATCTTCGCGGGCAGATCACCGCGCAGATTATTGGCCACGGCATCAGCGGTTTTCACCAGTTCCTCGAAATCGGCCCGGCCTTCAGCCGATTTCAGATCCAGCACAACCGATTTCTTGCCCCGGTTGAAGGTCTGGAAAAACTGGCTGTCGTTCTCTCCCAGATAATATGGACCCGCAGCGCGCGAGGTATCGCCGCCTTGCAGGTTCTCGATCTTGATCACTTCCGCGCCGAGAGCCGCCAGAAGCTGGGTCCCGTAGGGGGCTGCGCCATACTGTTCAATTGTCAGGATGCGCAGACCCTCGAGAGGTTGGTGCATTGGGTATCCCCTGTGCTTCGCGACCCGTGCCCTCTTCGCGAGGGACAAAGCCCGCCCTTCACCTCAAGGCGGGGGCCAGACCGCCCAAAAACGTGAGAGGACCAGGCTAGACCGGGTTACGCTTGACCAGCTGCTTGGCAATAATGATGCGCTGCATCTCGTTGGTGCCCTCGCCAATGCACATCAGCGGCGCATCACGGTAGAGCCGCTCGATCACATACTCTTTGGAATAACCGTAGCCGCCGTGGATGCGCATGGCCTCGGTGGCAACCTCGACAGCGGTTTCGGAGGCGAAGTATTTCGCCATCCCCGCTTCCATGTCGATACGCGCGCCGGTGTCGTATGCCCGCGCGGCATCCTCGACGAGCAGCTCGGCGGCACGGGTTCTGGCGGCCATGTCACCGAGTTTGAGCTGGATCGCCTGATGTTCGCAGATCGGCTTGCCCATCGTCTTGCGGGTCTGGGCGTAGGCCACGCTTTCGCGCAAGGCCCGTCTGGCGATGCCGACAGAGCGCGCGGCGATATTGATCCGGCCGATCTCCAGCCCGCCGGTTGCCATGAAGAAGCCCTGTCCTTCCACGCCGCCGACCAGGGACAGCTCGGCGTCGCACTCATAGTCCTCGAAGACGAACTCGCCGGAATCGATACCCTTGTAGCCGAGCTTCTCCAGCTTCTGGCCGTTACGGATCCCCGGCAAAGCCTCGCCGGTCTCCGGGTTCATCTTGGTGACGATGAGCATGCTCATACCAGAATAGCGTGGCTCGGCGCCGGGATCGGTTTTCACCAGCAACGCACTGGCATGGCCTTGAATTGCGTTGGAAATCCATGTCTTGGCACCGTTGACGACATACTTGTCACCGGCCCGCCTGGCCGTTGTACGGATCGCCTGGAGATCCGTGCCCGCATCGGGTTCAGTCAGGCCAAGCCCGCCCCGAATTTCGCCGGTGGCAAAGCGGGGCAACCAGTATTCCTTCTGTCGCTGCGTGCCGAAACGCTGGACGATCTGGGCCATCATCAGGTGGGAGTTGAAGATGCCGGTCAGGCTCATCCACTCCTCGGCGATCATCGTCACGATTTTCGAATAGGTGGTAGCCGTCAGGCCAAGCCCGCCAAATTCGGGGTCGATGAGCGCACCAAACAGGCCCATTTCCTTCATGTCCTCGACCAGATCGGCCGGCCAGACATCATCATGCTCGAGCTGCATGGCAACCGGAGCGACCTTCTTCTCGATCCATTTCGAAATGGCATCGAGCATCTGGCGCTCGTCGGAATCAGTCATGTGATGGTTTTCGGCAGCAGCCATGATCGTCTCCATTCCCCACCAGTGAGAGGAAAATGCTTCAGTAATTCTCGACCTTGTCCTCGACCGCGTTGCCGCGTGCCGGGATCAGCATTTTGCGCTTGAAGGTGCACACCATCACGCCATCCTGGTTCATGCCGCGTGTGAGGATGGTGACGATGCCCTGTCCCGGACGCGATTGGCTCTCGCGCTTGGCCAGCACCTCGCTCTCGCCATAGATTGTGTCGCCCGCAAAGACCGGCGCGGTAAACTTCACCTCGTCCATGCCCAGATTGGCGATCGCCTTCTGGGACACATCGGTCACGCTCATGCCGATCAGCAGCGCCAGCGTGTAGGGGCTGACCACCAGATTCCGCTTGAACTCGGACGCTTTGGCAAACTCCGCATCGAAATGCATCGGATGAGTGTTGAGCGTGAGCAGGGTGAACATGTGGTTGTCATACTCGGTCACCGTCTTTCCGGGCCGGTGCTCGTATATATCGCCGACATGGAAGTCCTCGAAATACCTGCCAAAGGTCTCGCGGTAGCGGTTCGGACCCACTTCCTTCCAATTCTGCACCATGTCCTACTCCTTGAGGCCGGCCGCGGCGAGCGTGCGCTCGGCTGCGCGGATTACTGGCAATTCAATCAGTTTTCCGTCCAGCAGTGCCGCGCCGCCCTGGCTTTGGCGAAAGGCCGCCAGAACCTGTCGCGCCTGCTCGATTTCCGCCTCGGATGGCGTGAAGGCGGCGTTCACGCCGGCAATCTGTCTGGGATGGATGCAGGCGCGCCCGGTAAACCCGATCGCGCGTGCCCGCCGCGTGCTTGCAGCCAGCCCCTCATCGTCATTCACATCGAGATGGGGCACGTCCAGCAGCTCGACACCGGCCGCAGCAGCAGCAGCGGCCAGCGAGCCACGCGCATGGAACAGCGGCTCCCATTCCATGCCCGTGCCCAGATCAGCGGCAAAGTCGGCACCCCCGAACAACAGGCCTTGCACGTACGGCGCGGCCGCGATGGCATAAGCGCGCGAGAGGCCTTTTGCGCTCTCGATAATGGGCCACAGATGCGGACGATCGGGGCCTTCCAGCGCGCCGGCCACGATCTCAAGCTCTACCGGATGGGCAGCCTTGGGGATCATGACAAAATCTGCAGCCACGTTCGATTCGCCGTAAGCCGCAAGGTCAGCCAGCCCGTTGGCCGTGCGGACCGGATTGATGCGAAAACCCAGACGGGTTGCCGGCTCGCGCGGTTGTGCAAGCGCCTGCATGACCATCTCGCGCGCCGGCGCCTTGTCGTCCGGGGCGACAGCATCTTCAAGATCGATGCAGACAGCATCCGCGCCCGAGGCTAATGCCTTGGTGATCCGGTCGGGCCGGGTGCCGGGTACAAACAGCAGAGAGCGCATTTAAACGATATACCCTTTCGGAAATGTCCGGACAAATCCTGTTTGCAGCGTTCAACCAATCAAACCCGCCAGACCAGAAGAAAGCCCGCTTAGTCCCAGTCCAGCGGCGGGAAGATGCGCCGGTTCAGCTCTACGATATGCCCGTCCGGATCGCGCAGCATCGAGACCATTACCTCATAGGTCACACCGTCTCCGGGATACTCGCGATAGGTCGGCTCGCTCATCACCGTGACGCCAGGAACGGCAGCCGCCGCCGGGAAGACGGTATCGAGCTCTGGCGTGTTGAACAGAAGGACAATCTCGCCGGTCTCGAATCCTGTCTCCGGCACATCAGGCAGCGGTGCGTCGCTGGCGTTTTCCAGCTGCCACAGGCCAAGCATACCGATCCGCTCGTCATTGGCCTTCAGGAGTACCAGCCGTGACTGGCTGGTCCCGTCCCGGCTGGTAATGATCTGGTCGTAGGTGACCTCCATGCCGATGGCATCGCGATAGAGCGCAAGTGAGGCTTCAAGGTCACGCACCAGCAGCGTGGTACGGCGCAAGTCCAGCGGATTGCGCGCGGTCGCTTCCTGCGCATCGGCCGAACCGGCGGGATCGGCAGACGGATTGCAGCCCGCAAGGGCCACCGAAGCGAGCCCTGCAAAAAATATTGAACGGATGATCATTTCGGTCTCTCCCTGGCCCGTTTAGCGGGCGTGTTGATCTCAGTTTGTGCGGTCGAACACATAGCCGCCGCGCGCCGGGCCCCAGATGAGATTGCCTTCGGCGTCAAAGCCCCGGTCCCAGTTGGCGTGGCCTTGCGGGGTGTGGATGGAGCGCGAAACCGTCCGCACTGCGCCGCGAAGGCCTGACGGGCAGGTATCGAAGTTCGCCTGCCAGTAGCCATGAGCTATACGGTGCACGGAGCCTGAACAGCTCGCCTCGCCCAGCTGGTCCTCGGCGATACGCTCCGGGTCGGCGTAGGCACCTACAACGCTGGCCGGATCGGTGAGCGTGTAGATAGTGCGCAGGACTTCGCGGTTATCGAGTTCCCACAAGCGGATGATGCGCTGGAAATAAGGCCTCTGCTTGATCTCAGGATCAAAGTCCTCCGGGCCGGAACCCAGGAAAGCATTCTCCTGATAGAGCCAGATGCCGTCCTCGCGTTGCGGCCAGATGCGCACCGTCTCGCTCTCGACATAACCCCAGCCCTCAATCCGGGACTGTTCAAGGGTGGAGAAGGAGCCGGTCAGCAAACTGGCCAGTTCGTTGGCGCCGGGATAGCCCGGCTCGTCTTCCTGCGCGAACGCCAGTGGCGCGGCCAGGCAAAAGGCAAGGGCGGCAATGAGCATACGCATGGGCTATCTCCCCGTTTAAAGTGCAATCAGGTTTTCGGCGCCGGAACTGCGGCGGCAAAGGCCTCGGCAATCTGCTCGCGCGTGGCGATCCAGACGCCGGAATTTTCCGACACGTATTGCAGGAAATCGCGGAACGCCCCGATCCGGCCCGGGCGCCCGATAATGCGCAGGTGCAAGCCAAGGCTCATCATGCGCGCGCCGTCAGCTTCCGCTTCGCCTTGAAGCCAGTCGAAGGTGTCGATGCCGTACTGCAGCCAGTCGCGCGTTGTCAGAGACGGTGCGAGCCAGAACTTCATGTCATTGGAATCAAGCGCATACGGCAGAACGATGATCGGCTTTCGCCCGCCGCCCGGCAGGTCAACGACGTCCCAGTAAGGAAAATCGTCCGAGTAATCGTCCATGTGATAGGTGTAGCCGGCTTCGGCGAGCAGGCCGCGCGTGATGTCGGTGTGCAGATATCGCGACAGCCAGCCCGCAGGACGCCGCCCGCAGGTCTGCGCAATGCTGTCGGTACCCTTGCGGATGAACTCGCGCTCGCGCGCCTCATCCATGAAGGCCTGGAACTTCCAGCGCCAGCCATGGCAGCACGGCTCGTCGCCGCGCGCCATGATGGCGTCAGCTAACCAGGGCGCCCGTTCGAGCGCCTGCGAACACGCCGTCCAGGTGGCAGGCACCTTGTAGTCATCGAGCAGTTTGATCACCCGGCCCGCGCCACGATTGATGCCGTACTGGTAGTTGGTCTCGTTGCCGTGAATTCGGATCGGCGCTTTCAGCGAGACGCCCAGCTCATCGACCGGCTCCGGGCCCTTGTCCCCGTCACGGATATTGGCCTCGGCCCCCTCCTCCACGTTGACAACGATGGACAGGGCGAGCTTCGCGCCATTGGGCCAGGTGAAACCGGGCGGGGGATTATGGGTCATGGTAAAACGACATCCAACTCAATTTCCGCGGTCCCGGCACGTGGGCCGGCACCCATGGGTTTTCCGGTCTAATGCGGCTCCTCGCCGCCAGAGACATTCATGCTTTCTGCGGTGATATATTCGGCCTCGTCCGAGCACAGGAAGGCGACAGCGTTGGCCGTATCTTCCGGCTTGCCCGGGCGTTTCAAGGGAATGCGCCCGGCCATGGCTTCCAGATAAGCCTCCACACTCACCGCGCCGACGACTTTCGAGAAATACTCGTTCTGCCACGCGCCAAGCCCGGTCGTGACGTGGTTGGGGCATACATTGTTGACGGTGATGGCGTGCGCACCAAGCTCGATGGCGGCAGAGCGCACCAGCCCCACCAGTCCATGCTTGGAGCTGGTATAGGCTTGCGCGTGGGGGAAACCGGATTTGGCCGCCTGGCTGGCGATATTGACGATACGCCCGCCCTTGCCGGCTTTCACCATCAATTCGGCCGCCGCCTTGATGCCAAAGAAACAGCCCGTCAGGTTCACATCGATCACGGCGCGCCAGTCATCGGCCGTCACGTCCAGAAGCGGCTTCATGATATAGCCGATACCGGCATTGTTGACCCAGATGTCAAGCGAGCCGTGGGTATCAACGGCGTGTCTGGCGAGCGCGCGCATCTGTTCCAGATCGCGCACATCACATACCTTCGTCGAAGCCGCCACGCCAGCTTTGCGGATATCGCCGGCAATCGCCTCCATCTCATCGGTCGCGCCTATATGCTCCGCCGGTGTTGCAGGCTCTGCCGCCTTTCCGATGTCGGAAATGACAATGTTGGCACCCTCTCGGGCCAGGCGCAGGGCGATGGCCTCGCCTAGGCCTTTGCGCCGCCCAGACCCGGTGATGACGGCCGTCTTGCCGCTGAAACGTCCCATGCCCGCCCCCTAGCCGAGCTTGTCGGTGAGGATGAAGGCCAGGTCGTCGGCCATGGCCTGAAATTCCGCAGCGATGGCCTGCATGGTCGAGGTGGAGACGTCTGCGCCGAATTGGGTCATGTCATTCACATCGATGATCTCGATATAGGCGTAGGGCGGTGTCGCGTCGGAGCCGAGAAGCCCGGCCGACTTGAACACCGCAAACTCGTCCACCGATTTCAGGCCATTGACCGTGGGAATGTCCTTGGCCTTGGCCCAAGCCTCATAGTCCGCCTGGCTGATACCGGGCTTGAGGTTGAACAGGGCGATAATGCGCGTGGTCATGGGGTCCGTCTCCTCCGCGTTTTTCGTATGGTAGGCTGCGACACACTGGCACTTGCATGTGACGCCGCCGTGCTCAAATGATATATCATTAGATCGGAGCGCGCTTGCCAAGCCCTCATGAGCTATTCAGATGAGAAAACTGCGATACGCCACGCGTCAGACCAGGGAGTGAACCATGCCCAAAGACGGTGCAGCCTCGAATTCCTCCATGCCGCACTATGACGGCCCGCCTGACTACCGGCTGGTCGGCAGGCACGATGTGTTCCCGGAGCTCACGCACGACGAGGCCGAGCGGTTCAACTTTCTCGCCCACATGAACCGGCATCTGGCTGCGCGTGTCCTGCCAGGCGTGAAGAACGCGTTTGAAATGCGGATAGCGCCCAAAGCCGGTGACAGCTTCAAGTCCCGCCATGACGTGCGCAAGGCCTTGCTGAAAGACCCGGCATTCCAGACCTGGAGCGCGCTGCGCCGCGCGACGATGGAACAGCGCCAGCAGGCAGGCCGCTGGGTCACGCTGCGTCAGGGCGATGCGCTGACCGCGAAAGCGCGCGAGCTGACCACAGGCGATGACCGGCTCCAGCTGGAGCCGCAATTCACCGTGCCGAACTATCTCACGGCCGTAGACCATCACTGCATGCCCGGCAGCTATCATGGCGAGGTATTGCCCGGTGATGTCACCGGCCCCGCGAACTATGATTGCGGAATTTTTGCCACCACGGGCGGCGCGCTCGGGCGGTATAATGATGGCGGCGGGCACGCGGTCGTGGCATGGCTGAAAAAGAATCTGCCCGACTTCAAGCCCAAACGCATTCTTGATCTGGGCTGCGGGCTTGGCCACAACGTCTTGCCGATTGCCGAAGCCTTCCCCGACGCAGAGGTGATCGCAGTGGATTCAGGCGCGCCCATGCTGCGCTACGGGCTGGCACGGGCCAAATCGCTCGGCATCAACAATGTGAAATTCATCCAGGCCAATGCCGAAGACCTGTCGCGCTTCGACGATGAGAGCTTTGACTGGGTGCAGACCACCATGTTCCTGCACGAGACCAGCCGGTCAGCGATGGGGCGCATTTTTGCCGAGAGCCGGCGCCTTCTGAAGCCCGGCGGCATGGTCCTGCATGTCGAGCAGCCCCAATACGCAGCAGACATGCCGCTCTTCGAGCAGGCTATCCGCGACTGGGATGCCTTCTACAATAACGAACCGTTCTGGACGACGATGCACGAGATCGATCTGGACGATCTGATGATCAAGGCCGGTTTCAAACCCGGCAGCGCCATTCATGGCGGCGTGGCCGCTGTGGTTGACACCTCGCTCTTTCCCTCCGCCGGCGATGACAAGGTGGAAGACTATGGACGCAAGGCGGCTTGGGAGCTGATTGGCGCGAAGAAGGAAGCAGCCTGATGAGCGGTTATGATCCCCTTGCCCAGGCAGGCAACAAGGCCAAGGGCAAGCGTCCGTGGTTCTTCGAGAACCGCGAAGCCGAGCGCGTGATGAATATCGTCATGGCACTGGCGCAGGAAGTCTCGGTTATGCGCATGCGCCTCGATACCGTCGAGCGTCTGCTGGACGAGAAAGGCATGCTCACCCGAGCCGATATCGAGGCCTTCGCCCCTGACAAGGCAGAGGCCGCCGAGCGCGGCGCGTGGAACCAGGAATTCATCGCGCGTGTCCTGCGCATCGTGCAGCAGGAGAACGAGGCCGTCGAAGCCGCTGGCGAGATGAGCTCTGAGGATGCCGGCAAAGAGCTGGGGCTGAGCTAGGCGCCTAGTCCCCCAGCACGAACAGTTGATCGGCCATAGGTTCGTTGATCCGGTAGGCGGTCCAGATGGTCTCATTGGCCTTCACGCCGTTGTAGAACAGCCGCACCCTGCCGGGCTGAACCCACGCGTCGCCCTCATTGGTGAAGAAGTCCGAATAGATGCGCTCGTGCCAACCGCGCGGTGTCTGGAAGCCCACGCGCAAAATGGCGAAATCGTCCTGCGCAATGGAAAATACCGTGTCACCGCCCGCCGCATCAGTGACGCGGATCACATAGACCTCCCGGCCATCGACATAATCATCCGGGAGGCGATGGAGGGTGTATTCGGGATCAAGCGCGTAGCGTATCGCGCCAAATCCGAAGCTGTTTGACCATTCCGGGCTGGCGCTGCCGCCGGGAACCAGGCCATCCTGATTGTAGGTATTCTCGCCATCAAAGGCGAGCTGGAAGACCGTTTCGTCCTCCCGGAACGCATCGATGCGCACGCGGCCATCGGCAATATGGGCATCATCCTTGCCTTCGGGATAGACCCGCCACATCCGGTAGGGCTCATAGATCACGGCCTGGTGCCCACCATCAGGGAAAAACACGCCATGGCCTTCCATATAAAGCGTTTGCGGGTTCACCCATTCCTCGCCGCCTGCGGCCTGATGGGCGCGGGCGACGATATCGCGGGCCTCCAGCCCCTCATCGGCAAAGGCAGGCGCGGCAATACAAAGGCTCAAGGCAAGGGCAAGATGGCGCATGACAAAAAGCTCCGGCTGGCGCACTGAACCGGAGGGCTGGCACAGCGCATCAAATGATATAACCTTTTTACCATACTGCACCGCAATACCGCGCGATGACAATCACCCAGCACGGGGGACGGGGACCATGAAATGCCTGCGTTCGGCGACACTGACCGTTGCCAATCTTGATGCCAGCGAAGCGCTGTACCGCGATGTGCTGGACTATAAGACCATCCACAGCGGGCCTTTACCCGCCGATCTGGCGGCAAGCTGGAACGCGACACAAGCCGCCGGTGCGCGTCATGTAATCATGCAGCCCTCGTCCGGCGCGGAGGTTTATCTGCGCCTGGTGGAGCAGCCTCCTCACCCTGATTTCGTGCCATTGCGCAGTTATGGCTGGGCTGCCATCGAGATTTGCGTGCAGGACGTGCTGGCCGCCCATGAGCGCGTGCAAGGCACGCCGTTTGAGGTGATCGGTCCGCCGCGCGAGATCGAGGGCCTGCCCGCCATCTACCCCATGCAGGTCAAGGGCCCCGATGGCGAGATCGTCTACCTGACGCAGATACGCGACAATCTGCCCGCCTATGATCTGCCGCGCGCTGCGAGCCCCATCGACAAGCTGTTCATCCTCGTCATCGCCTGCAGCGACATGCACGTCTCGCTGCAATGGTTTGCAAAACATGTCGGATTCCCCACCGGGCGGGTCATGGACATCGAATATCACATGCTGGCCAACGCGTTCGGCACGCCGACGAATGAACTCCACACCATCTCGACCGCCATTCACGAACGCGACGTGTTCCTGGAGCTGGATCAGTACCCCGCGAACGCGACCAAACGCCCGCAACACCCAGGCTGGCTGGCGCCAGGCTGCGCGGTCGGCAGCTTCATCCACCCCGATTTTGACAGCGTGAATGGCGAATGGGTGAGCGAACCGGTGGTCCGGTCCGGCGCGCCCTATACGGGCAAGCGGGCGGGCACGCTGAAGGCGCCTGACGGCACCCTGGTGGAGATCATCGAGCTCTGACGATGAAAAGCCCGATGCAGCAAGGCGTTATAAAATCTGCCCTTCAGCGCCGGCCGGCCGCAAGTGACATCGCCATCATCGAGATGCCCCGCCCGGACTGCCCGGAAGGCGGGGTGGTGGTGAAGCTGAGCGCCCTCTCGCTCGACCCCTATGTCGGCACCCGCCTGCGCGGCAAGCATATGGGCGAGCCTGCGCCGGTGCCGATGCGCGATGCCATCCCTGCCCATGGCGTCGGCCAGATAAGCGCCAGCAGGATTAGCGCTTTTCGCGAGGGCGACTGGGTGCACACCACCGAGGCCGGCTGGCGCGATTACGCGGCCTTGCCTGCTGAGTCAGTACGCAAAATCGATGTGGCGGGGATGGATCCGGCTGTTCATCTGGGCATTCTGGGCATGCCGGGGCTGACCGCATGGGCGGCGATAGCCAAGCGAGCGCAGGTAAGGGCCGGAAACATCGTACTGATTGACGCCGCTGCGGGCGCGGTGGGAGGCACGGCAGGCCAGATCGCAAGGGCGTTGGACGCGGCGCGCATCGTCGGCATTGCGGGCGGAGAGCGCAAATGCCGCGTCGTTACAGATGTTTACAGGTTTGATGCCTGCATCGACTACACTGGTGAGGGCTGGCGCGACTCCCTTGCGGCCGCCCTGCCCCAAGGCCTCGATGTCCATCTGGAAAATGTCAGCGTGGACCTGCTTGTCCTCGCCCTGAGCCACATGCGCCCCTATGGCCGCGCGGTGCTGTGCGGACTGGCCGGGCAATACCATACCGACATGCCGGCGGCTGGAATTCCGGCGGGGTTGATCATCGGCAAGCGGGCGAGCCTGATGGGGCTTGTCATCTATGACTTCTACGACCGCTGGGCGGAGTTTACCGAGTTTGCCGCGCCGTTGGTGCGCTCCGGTGATCTGGTCATCGCTGAGGACAGCGTCACCGGCTGGGCGGACGCCCCTGCCCTGTTCGAGCGCATGCTCGCCGGGCAGCATATCGGAAAAGCGATGGTGCGGTTGTGAGCGCGCCCGGCCATGTATGGGGCCAGCGCGGCGCGGTGAGCGTGCAGGGCCGCACGGTCCATTATCGGCGCATGGGGCCACGCGGCGCGCCGGTCGTAATCCTGCTGCACGGCTCCCCGGAAAGCGCGAGCGCGCTTCATGCCATCGCGGGCCGGCTGGCAGACCGGTTCGACGTGATCGGCATCGACACGCCGGGCAATGGGCTGAGCGCACCACTGGACCACCCTGCTCCAGAACGCAGCGATTATGCTCACCACCTACTAGCCTTCATGGACGTGATGGGCGCCGTCCGTGCCGGTCTCTACGGCTTCCATACCGGCGCAGGCACCGCGATGGTGGCGGCAACGCTCGCCCCACAGCGCATCAGCGCATTGGCGCTCGACGGCTATGCGGTCTGGACGCCGCAGGAACGCGCCGCCCTGGTGAAGGATTACTGCGTCGTCTATCCGCCCGTCTGGGATGGCTCCCATCTGGCGCGCATCTGGGCGCGGCTCGAAGAGCAGATGATCTTCTTCCCGTGGAATTACCCGCGCCTTGGTGCGCGAATGTCTATCCCGCCGACACCCATCGAAGTGCGGCTGCGCCGCCTGCGCGACTGGCTGACCGCGTGGGACACCTATCCCGCCCCTTATCTCACCGCGTTCCGGGCGGTGGGTGAGGACGGTCCGGACCGGGTAGGCGTGCCTACCCTGATCGGCGCAATGGACCGCGATCCGCTCAGCGTCCATCTCGCCCGGCTGACCCGGCTTTCGCCCCACGTGCGTCTGGTGAACTGGGGGGAGGACCGCGAAATCGCGCTGGACGAGATGGACGCCCACCTCGCCGCCCATCCCGGCGAACCGGCCACACCCCCCGACCCGTCCGAGACCCGCCTGCTCACCCGCCTCGCCAAGCCCGAACCGCGCGAAGGCTGGGAGCCGGACGATCATGGCGGCTTCCTCCTGCAGCT
>LJSH01000005.1:58284-305739 GCA_001314625.1 Oceanicaulis sp. HLUCCA04 | reverse complement strand
ATCCACGCCCTGATCCTGGGACGCGCCATAACAGGACATCAGGCGTTTGCTTGAGGGGGCTTATCCTTCAGAGAACGCAGACAGAGGCGCCGGTGCGCCCTACAACAGCGGAGCAATTTGACGGGCCAGCGGCGATTCATCGCCGTTGAAGCTGGCAATCATGGCCGTCAGAAAAGCTTCCGGCTCCAGCCGTTCCAGATGCAGCGTTCTAGTCGCCCGATGCGCCAACAGCGCGGCAAAGGTCAGTTGAACCCGCCCATTTCCTTCGCGGAATGGATGGATAGCGTTCAGCTCAGCCAGCCAATGCGCCAGCCCGTACGCAAATGCACCGCGATCGGGGTCGTTGCGCCACGGCGCGCCGCGCAACAGGGCAAACAAGCGTGCCATCTAATCGGGAATATGCTCAGGATAGCAGAATGTGCTGGCGCCCTTGGAAAGGCGCACCGTGCGGAACTTTCCAGCCCAAGCATACACGTCCTGAAAAAGATGATGATGCACGCGCCGGTAGTGGGTCACACTCAGCCGCCCAGCGGGAAGTGGCTCGTCGGCGCGCTGTGTTGTGGCGACTAGCTCAAAAGCTTCCAGCTGATCGGCAGACCGCAAGCCCGGCAAATTGATCAAGACATCGCTGTTCCGGTAGCAATAAGGATCAGGTTCAGCGTCATACATGACCGCTGAAACTATCCGGCATACCGCTTGCGCAGTTGGCGGCGGCGCGTTGCAGCGTCTGCCTGCGCACGGTCGAGCTCGGCGAAATCAGCCTGCATGCCCGGCGTCAGGACCAAGCCTTCTACCGCGCTGATGCGCGCAAAAGCCTGCCGCCCGAGAACGAACCCTGACGGACCGGATCTTTGCTTTGTCACTTTGCTCATGCACATACCTTATCACAGCTCTGACTGCCGTGCAGGCAATTTAACTGGCGCCCAGCCCGCTCCTAGCTGTCCAGGAAGCTGCGCAGCTTGCGGCTGCGGCTGGGGTGCTTGAGCTTGCGAAGGGCCTTGGCCTCGATCTGGCGGATACGCTCGCGCGTGACAGAGAATTGCTGGCCGACTTCTTCGAGCGTGTGATCGGTATTCATGCCGATGCCAAAGCGCATGCGCAGCACGCGCTCCTCACGCGGGGTGAGGCTGGCGAGCACCAGTGTGGTGGTCTCGCGCAGGTTTGAATGGATCGCCGCATCGATGGGCAGAACGGCGTTCTTGTCCTCAATGAAATCGCCCAGATGTGAATCTTCCTCGTCGCCAATTGGCGTTTCCAGGCTGATCGGCTCCTTGGCGATCTTCATCACCTTGCGCACTTTTTCCAGCGGCATGGAGAGCTTTTCGGCCAGCTCTTCGGGAGTCGGCTCACGGCCGATCTCGTGGAGCATCTGGCGGCTGGTGCGCACGATCTTGTTGATCGTCTCGATCATGTGCACCGGAATGCGGATGGTGCGGGCCTGATCGGCGATGGAGCGGGTGATGGCCTGCCGGATCCACCAGGTGGCATAGGTCGAGAACTTATAACCGCGGCGGTATTCGAACTTATCGACCGCCTTCATCAGGCCGATATTGCCTTCCTGAATGAGATCAAGGAATTGCAGGCCGCGATTGGTGTATTTCTTGGCGATGGAGATAACCAGGCGCAGATTGGCCTCGACCATTTCCTTCTTGGCGATCCGCGCTTCGCGAGCACCCTTCTGGACGGTCGCGACAATGCGGCGGAAATCATCGATCGGCACACCGGATTCAGTCGCCAGTTCGGCGATGTTCTCGCGAATCTGGGCGGCTTCCTTTTCCTCGCGCTCGGCAAACTTTTTCCAAGGCGCGGATTTGGCTTTCCAGTCGTCCAGCCAGTTGGGATCAAGCTCATGGCCCTGATAGGCGCTCATGAACTCGTGGCGCGGCACGCCGTGAGCCTCGGCTGAGCGCAAAAGCTTGCCCTCCAGAACCACCAGGCGCTTGTTGATGGCATCCAGCTGTTCGACCAGCGCCTCGATCCGGGCATTGTTCAGATTGAGCGAGTTCAAATTGGCGACGATGGATTCGCGCACGCCCTCATAGGTGTCGCGGTCCTTCTTGGAGAGGTCCTTGCCCTCCATGCGCAACCCAACCAGCTTGTCCTGCAGCTTGCGGAAGGATGTGAAGTCGCTCGCTACCGCGTCCAGCGTCTCCATGACGTCGTCGCGCAGCTCGGCTTCCATGGCTGCCAGCGACAGGTTTGCGCCGTCATCCTCGTCTTCTTCCTCTTCACCGGCGGCGTTTTCGCCCTCTTCGCCCTCTTTGGACGATTTCTCGCCATCCTCGTCATCATCAGAGGTGGGGCGGGTGCTCGGGCGCACATGAGCGGCCGGACCCCGTCCGGCATCGGGCGCCCCGGTTTCCGAATGGTCTTCGCGCACGCCGCCATAGGTGGCGTCCAGATCGATGATATCGCGCAGCAAAACCTGGCCGGACTGGAGCTCTTCACGCCAGACCATGATGGCCTCGAAGGTCAGCGGGCTTTCGCACAGACCGCGAATCATCGCGTTGCGGCCCGCCTCGATGCGCTTGGCGATGGCAATCTCGCCCTCGCGCGACAACAGCTCGACCGAGCCCATCTCGCGCAGATACATCCGCACAGGATCATCGGTGCGGTCCTGCGCGGACGTGGTGTTCTGGCCGGCAACGGCCGTTTTCGACTTGGCCGCTACGGCACGCGAACGGCCGTCATCTTCTTCCTCTTCATCGCGGTCGGCGCCCGCTGGCTCGGCGTCATCAACCTCTTCCTCGGAATCAACGACCGTGATTCCCATTTCAGACAGTTGGGAAAGGACATCCTCGATCTGCTCGGAGGAAAACTCCTCAGACGGCAGAACCTTGTTGAGTTCGTCATGGGTGACATAGCCGCGCTTTTTGGCGGCCTTCACCATCGCCTTGACCGACAGGTCATTGAGATCGAGAAGCGGGCCGTCCTGATTTTCCGGGGCTGCTTCAGCCGTCTCGGTCGCTGCTTTGGTCATGCCTGACTTGAACTCCCTTGGCCGCCGGATCACCGGCTGCCACAAACAAAATAGACCGCGCGCCCGCTATTTGCGGCGGCGGCTGGCCTTATACCCGGCGATCAGCTGGTGCACCTCAGCGGCATCGCCGCGCGCCAGCGCCTCGCTCTCAAGAAGACGCGCATCACTGCGAATGCGTTCCTCTTCAACTCTCTCCATATAGGAAGCCGCAGCTTTTCGCCAAGCGTTCACCCTGTCTGCGGGTTCGGCGTCTTCCCCACCCATGGCCGCGCGCATCGGAACACGTTCCGCGTCGAGCTTTCGAAGAATGCCATCCATCCCCTGACGAACCAGCTCAGTGCGCAGCCTGTCCTTGTCCACACTTTCCCCAAGGGAACATGCGTCTAGAATAGCGTCACGCAGACTGTCAAGCGGGCCGCAGTCCAGCTCGGCAAGCGTTTCGGCTTCACTGACGGCCAGTTCGGGCCAGTCCATCGCGGCCAGCAACAAATGGCGGACCGCCGGCGGGGCCCGGCGCGCCTGCGCCAGCTTGCGGGTTTCGGCAACAGGCGGGCCGTCGGACACACCGTCCGCATTCGGCCGCCCCCGCCACGGGCCCCGGACTGGCCGGCGCCCGAACGCCGAGGCCAGCCGGCGGTCAAATTCCGCCTTGTATTCCTCACGCACGTCCGGATCGGTGATTTTTGTCACCAGAGAGCGCAAGCGGCGGCGGAAACCGGCGCGCCGGTCAGGATCATTCAGCGGTTCGGCCGCAAATTCACGGTCCCACAAAAGCTCTGACAGCGAACGGGTATCGTTGACCAGAGCGCGCAGCGCCTCCGCGCCCTTGGCTTTCAGCACATCGTCCGGATCCTGTCCGTCGGGCAGGAAGACGAAGCGCAAGCTCTTGCCGGGCTCCAGCAGCGGCAGGGCACGCTCGGCGGCAAGGCCGGCCGCGCGCTGGCCCGCACTGTCACCATCAAGGCAGATGACCGGCTCCGGCCCGGCGCGCCACAAAAGACGCAACTGGTCTTCGGTCAGCGCGGTGCCCAGCGGAGCAACAGCGTGAACCAGCCCTGCCCGGTTCAGCGCGATGACATCCATATAACCCTCGGCCACGATCAGACCGCGAATACCGGCCTTGGGATCGGAGGCGGCGCTGCGCGCCTCAGGGTAGCGGTAGAGGACATGGCTCTTGTGAAAGAGCGGCGTTTCGGGCGAGTTCAGATACTTGGCGCGGGCATCCTTGGACATGGCCCGCCCGCCAAACGCCACCAGCCGCCCGCGCGGATCATGGATCGGGAACATGATCCGGCCGCGGAAGCGGTCAAAGGCCGCGCCGCCATCTTCCGGCGCGATAAGCAGTCCTGCCGTGACCAGCTCGTCAGGCTTTGCACCCTTGTTGACCAGCGCGTCCTTCAGGCCGGTGCGCATCTCCGGCGCATAGCCAAGGCCAAACCGCTCCCAGTCCTTGGGCGAGAGTCCGCGCTGCTCCAGATAGGCGCGCGCATCGCCGCCGCGCGGACCATTCAGCTCACGGGCAAAATACTGCTGCGCCAGCTCGTTCCATTCGGCGAGCTCCTTGCGGCGCTCATCCTTGCGGGCCGCTTCCGGGTCCGGCGCGGGCATGGGAAGTCCTGCCTCGGAGGCGAGTGCTTCCACCGCCTCCATGAAGCTGAGACCTTGCGTCTCCTGCAGCCAGTTGACCGCATCGCCATTCTTCTGGGACGAGAAGCAATGGTAGAAGCCCTTCTCGTCATTGACGAAAAAAGACGGGGTGCGCTCCTTCTTGAACGGAGACAGGCCGGCGAACTCGCGGCCCTGACGGCGCAGCGCAACGGTCCGTCCGACAAGGTCGGACAAGCGGATGCGCGCTTTTATCTCGTCCAGGAATCCGTCAGGAAGGGCCATGACTCAACATAGCATGGAGCGCGCGTCTGCACTCCCCTTTATCGGCACACAGAACAATCAGGCCCGGCCCTGCAGCAGGGTCTTTATGGTCTCGCCAGCCTTGGAAAAATCCATGCGGCCGGTGTAGCGCTGCTTGAGCGTACCCATGCATTTGCCCATGTCTTTCAGACCGGTCGCGCCCAGCTCGTCAACAACTGTTTCGGCGGCCTGCTCGATTTCCTGCTCGCACATCGGCGTCGGCAGATAGGCGCGCACGATTTCAGCCTCTGCCCGCTCGCGTTCAGCAAGGTCCAGCCGCCCGGCGCTTTCATAAGTGTCTGCACTTTCTTCGCGCTGCTTCACGAGCTTCTGAAGCAAGGCGAGAATCTCTCCGTCCTCACAGCCCTGACAGCGATCTTCTGCACGTGCAGCAATGTCACGATCCTTGATCGCCGCCTGGACGAGGCGCAGCGTGCTCAGCGTCAGGCCATCCTTGGCCCGCATGGCGTTCTTGAGGTCTTCGGTAATCTGGTCGCGCAGCGACATTTTTCATCCATTCAAACGAGTTACAGCGACGTCGCTTAACCCATTGTTTCTGAGTTGCTTTTTCGGCTTTCAGCTTGCTTGACGTCTCGGCAAGGCTCACATACCGTCCGCGCGTTTGTTTCAGGGGCCGCCCTGTTTATGCGGCACGCGCGAAATCAGGCGGTGAGATATGACGGAACGGGCCGGGAATCAAGCGCTGACGACAAGTCCTTGGCGCGATTGCGATCTTGACGGCGCGACCGGAGCCATTGTGCTGGCTGACGGCACGATTATCCCCGGCGAAGGGGCCGGTGCATCGGGAATCGCTACCGGCGAGCTGTGCTTCAACACGGCGATGACCGGACATCAGGAAATTCTCGCCGATCCATCCTATGCCGGGCAGATTGTCTGCTTCACCTTTCCCCATATCGGCAATGTTGGCGCCAACACCCAGGATGAGGAAGCCGCCTGCGGGCGGGCGCGCAAGGCCGCCGTTGGCATGGTCAGCCGTGCGCCGATTACGCCGCCTTCTAGCTGGCGCGCCGAACAGAGCTTTACCGAATGGCTGGCCGCGCGTGGAATAGTCGCCGTCACAGGCGTGGACACGCGCGCGCTGACGGCCCTGATCCGGGAACGCGGCATGCCGATCGTGGCGATTGCCCACGCGCCCGGCGGCAAGCTGGATGCTGGTGCCTTGCGGGTAGCGGCCCGCAGCGCGCCGCAGATGGAGGGCGCCGAGTTGGCGCGCAATGTGCTCGGCGAGACCGATAGCGACTGGACCGAAGCGGACTGGGCCTGGCCAGACGGGCCCGGCATCGGGCCGTCAGACGGGCCTCTGGTTGTCGTGCTCGATTACGGCGTCAAAGCCAATATTCTGCGCCGGCTGGCCGGTGCAGGCGCGCGGGTAAAGGTGATGCCCGGTACCGCCGGTGCAGACGCTGTTCTGGCGCTGTCGCCTGCAGGTGTGGTGGTATCAAACGGTCCGGGCGATCCGGCTGCTACCGGTGAATATGCGCTGGAGACGATCCGCGGTGTTATCGATGCGGGTGTGCCGGTGCTGGGTATTTGCCTGGGCCATCAGATGCTGGCTCTGGCCATTGGCGCGCGTACAGCCAAGATGACCCACGGCCATCACGGCGCCAACCATCCGGTGAAAAACCTGCTCACCGGACAGGTCGAGATTGTGTCGATGAATCACGGGTTTGCCGTGGACCGTGACAGCTTGCCAGACAATGCGCAGGAGACCCATGTCTCCCTGTTCGACGGCACCAATTGTGGTTTCCGCCTGACAGACAAGCCTGTCATGTCGGTCCAGCACCACCCCGAAGCGAGCCCTGGTCCGCAGGATTCCTTTGCAGTTTTTGACCAGTTCGTCAGCCGCCTTTCTGGCGATTAACGGCCCGTCAGGCTTGGCTGTCGCTATCCATTTCGCGTTCGGCCGGTTCTGATCTACCCTGCCGTGAGGGACAGGGCAGCATCTTTTCGAGGGGAGTCGGCATGGCCCGGCGCAGCTTATTACTTGTCTCGGTTTTTGCCGCCGTATCGGTGGGTTTGACAGCGTGCGGCGGCGGCGGTGGCGGAAGCCCCGATGTCACGCCCGTTCCCTCGCCCTTGCCACCACCACCCCCGCCTCCACCGCCGCCGCCTCCCCCGCCGCCGCCTCCGCCTCCGCCGAGCAATCCGGGAGAGTTCGAGACCGCAGAGTACGGCCGGCAATACGGCCTCGGCCTTATCAACGCTTCGTCCGCCTATGCAGACGCGACGGGTGCCAATATTCTCGTTGCCGTGATCGATACCGGGGCCAACCAGAACCACCCTGAACTTGTCGGGCGGCTATCGCCCGATAGCCAGGATATCGTGCAGTCGCGCAACATTCTGGAGGACGAAGACGGCCACGGAACCGGCGTTGCCGGCGTCATCGCCGCCAACAAGAATGACCGGGGCGGTCACGGCGTCGCCTTCGAGAGCTCGATCCTGGCCATTCGCGCCGACACGCCCGGCTCATGTGCTGACGAGGGCGATCTGGACGATCCCGATGACGAGGGCGGCTGCCGCTATTCCGATTCCAATATTGCCGCCTCGATCGATTACGCCATCAGCCAGAACGCCCGTGTGATCAACATGTCGCTTGGCCGCGAAATCGGCGATGATGACAATCTCAGCCAGACATTTGCGGCCATGCGCCGCGCGGTGGATGCCGGCATTTTCATTGTGGTGTCGGCGGGCAATAGCGGTGAGGAAAATGACGGCACGGGTGATGAGCCGAACTATCCGGGCAATTTCGCCGATACAGCCGATGCGCGCGGATTCGTGGTCGCGGTGGGTTCCGTACAATGCCCCGAACGTGACGAGGCCTGCACAGCGGACGAGGCCGTAATCTCCCCGTTTTCCAACCGGGCTGGCGATACCGGCAGCAGCTTCCTGGTAGCGCCGGGCCAACGTATCATCACGTCCTTCCTTGATGATGAAGATGACGGCTCGACCCAGTTTGTCTTTTATTCCGGTACCAGCTTTGCCGCCCCGCACGTGGCCGGCGCGCTGGCCCTGCTGCTGGATGCCTTCCCCAATCTGGAGGGCAATGAAGCGCTGCAGATCCTGTTTGATACCGCACGGGACCTCGGCGATCCCGGTGTGGACGCGGTTTACGGCACCGGGCTGATCGATCTGGACGCAGCCTTCCGCCCAGTCGGCAGCACCAGCATGAGTTTCGGCGCCGGAGAGGCTGTGCCGGTGGAGGAAATTCTGGCCATGCCCTCAGGGCCTTATGGCGACTGGCTGTGGGAAAGCAGGCTGGTCAGCGATGCTGTCCTGCGTGACCGCTATCGCCGGCCATTCCATTTCGATCCCGACCGGCCTTCTGTCGCTGTGGATGGAGCGCTGGACGCCATGCAGACAGCGGCCACGGGCAGCCTGGCGCGCGCGTCGCGCACGCAGATCGGACAGGCGGCCATCAATCTGCGCATGGGCTGGCAGCCCTCGCAAATCCTCGGCAATCTGCCGTCTGAATGGTATCAGTCGCAGCCAGACATGTCGTTTGCCTACCGCCAGGGCAATCTGAGCGTGGAGGCGGGCCGGGGCTTCTCCTCGCCCTCGCCGACCGGAGGCGCCGGCGGATCGGTGCTTTCCGACACGCTGTTTTCTGGCGCGGTATCGCGCTTTGCCAGTTCGCGCGAATGGGTTGCGGCCAGCTACCAGTTTGGCCCGGCGTCGGTACACGTGCGGTCCTCATCGGGCGCTGACAGCGCCTTCAACGCCGCTGCCTTCACCTATTCGCCGCGTTCCGGCCAGCTTTCCGGGCAGACATTCGGCTTTGAGACCGGAACCGGACAGGAATCGGGCTCGGTCATGGGCGGATCACTCGCCACCCGGTTCGGCGGCGAGGACAGGTCCGACACCCAGTTCACCGCCGGGCTGTGGTCTGGCCAACTGCCGATGGGCTGGCGCGGTGCAGCCCGGTTTGAATATGTCACCGGCCAGTTTGACCTTCCGGCGGCGTTTAGTGTCGAACGCGGCCTCGCGGCGACGGCGTGGAGCGCAGGCATTGACCGGCCGCTGGCGGGCGGACGGCTCGGCTTCACCATGTCCCAGCCTTTACGCGTTGAAGAAGGGCGTATTTCGGTCATGGTCCCGGTCGACGTAAACCGGGAGGACATCGTGACCTATGAGCGCCGCTACGCTTCGCTAGCCCCGTCAGGGCGCGAGCTCTCGCTGGAAGCGGCCTGGCGGCGCAATCTGACAGAGCGCATGGATGTGAGCTTTGCTGCGCGCCTCACCGAACAGCCGGGCCACATTGCCAATGCGCCCTCGGAAGGGCTGGGCTGGGCATCGATCCGCGCACGCTGGTAGCCATTGCCAGATGGGGCCTGCCCCCGCCAGACTGGGTCCATGATGAAGCGACTCACCCTGCCGGCCACGCGCCGGGCGGTACTGGCGGGCGCGGCCAGCGCCAGCGCGCTGGCCATTGGCGCGTGTGCGCCGCGCGGCGGCGGAAACGGTTTCTTGCGCGTTGCCATCGACACCGAGCCGGACAGCCTTGATCCGCTCAAGGGTCAGTTTGCTGCCTCCGCCCTGCTCTACAAGCAGCTGCACGCCCCGCTGACCGAATATAGCCCGTCTGGCGGGCTGGCGCCGGGCCTGGCACAAAGCTGGCGCTCCGATGACGGGCGCAGCTGGCGTTTCCAGCTGGCCGAGGGGCTGCAATGGTCTGACGGCACACCGCTGACGGCCGAGGATGTGGTGTGGACCGCGCAGCGCGCGGTCGATCCGCGCACCGGCTTTGCCAATCTGGGCGATTTCTTTGCCGTCACCGGCGCGCGCGATGCGCTGGCCGGGCGTGCGCCTGCCAGCGCAATCGGCGTTACAGCTCCAGACCCGCGCACAATCGTGTTCGAGCTGGAAACGCCCATTGGCGCCTTCCCGGTGCTGATGCGCGAGTTTTATCCCTTGCCCCGTCACGCCATCGATGCCCATGGCGACCGCTGGGTGCGGGCCGAAAACTGGGTCAGTTCTGGCCCCTACATCCTGCGCGAGGCCAATGCGCTGACCTATTTGCTGGCGAAAAACCCGCGCTTTCAGGCAGCGGGCAGCGTATCCATCGAGAATATCCGGGTTGATGTGGTCGAGGACGAGGCGACGCGTGCGCGCCTGTTCCGCTCCGGCGATCTGGACCTTGCCGACCGGCCCCCGCCCGAACAGATCGGATTTTTGCGCCGCGAGATCGGTGACCGTCTGCACGGGTTTGATGCGCCGATCCTGACCTATCTCAAACTCAATCACCGCCGCGAGGCACTGTCCGATGTGCGCGTGCGCCGGGCCCTCTCTCTGGCCGTGGACAGGCAGTTCCTCGCCGACAATTTTTTTAGCGGCGAGGCCTCGCCCACCATTCACGTCATTCCCGCCGAAGTGCTGGAGGGCTCTGACAGGATTGTACCGCCGCCAGACCGCGACGCGGCACGCGCCCTGCTGGCCGAGGCCGGATACGGGCCGGACAATCCATTATCGCTGGTCTTGCGCGTCTCGTCGGGCAGCCGGGAGCGTATCGCCATCGCCATTGCCGATGACCTGCGCGGCGCGGGGCTGGAAATCGAGATCCTCTCCTCCTACCCGCTCGATGTGAGCCAGGCCGTCGCAGGCGGCGATTTCGACATGACGCTGGGCTATTTCAACCGGGGCCTGAAATCGGAGCCGGATTTCATGCTGGAGCCGTTCGCGCCGGGCGGGTTTGCCGACGATACCGGCTGGTCAGGGCCGGGCCGCGACCGCTTTGCCGGGCTGATGGAAGATGCGCGTGCGCGTGTCTCGCGCGGCGAGCGCATGGCCGTCCACCGTGAGGCCGAAGCAGTGTTCCTGGAGGACCAGTGCAATGTGCCGCTGCTGCACGAGCGCGCCTTCTGGATGATTTCAGAGCGGGTTCGGCGCCGGGACGAAACCCTCCAGCCCCAGCTCTGGCGCGATTTGAGTCTGGGGTGATGGTCGAGAGTTCCGACGAACTGCTGCCGCTAAATGAGCGAGTGGAGAACCTGAAAAAGCTCGTTGAACGCGCTTACATCTTCTACTCATGCTGGTGGTTATACGAAGGGGCGGAGACGCGGGGCGGAATGCTGAATGGGATGCAAGAGCACAGCGAATTCTATCGCTTCGACTCGCACGCTCACTTTTGTTCGATGATAGTTCACTGCTATGCATTGATGGATAAGCCCAGAAGCGCTACCAACCTCAGCAAAATAGCCAAAGAAATTAAATTACCATGCGACCTGACACCGATTAACGCGACACATAAGAAGGTCGCGGTCATCCGCAACAACGCTATTGGCCATCGGTCTAGGCAATTGAGCTACAACAACTCCTTTGAACGGGCTGGCGTCACCGCCAGCGAAATCAAGAACTATATTCTCGGCTGCCACCATATCATCTCGGAGATATGCAAACACGGTCACGTGGGGATGCGACCACCGCAATTAAACGATCTTCCCGCCCAGCAACTCGAAGCACTAATCACCGGCAAAGCCGACACCAGCCAAGATTGGATATCTTCACCTATTTCTGGTGAATGATGCATGTCGACCATGCTGTCCGCACATTGCCCTTACCTATCGTGAGGCTATGGCGGGAAACTCTCACCAACACCCGCGCATTTTACGTTATCAGGTTTGATCCGCCGCCGATCGTTGCGTTGGCGACTTTCACTTTTTTACCCGCTCGCACCCATGCTATCTAGAAGCCTTGTTTAGAAAGGGCGCGGCGATGGGCCGAAGCAACAATACCAAGGAAGCGAACCGTCTGGCCCGCTTGCGGGCCAAGCAGGAGACCGGCAGCGACTATGTGGCACGCGTTCAAGCGTTCGTGCGCGAGCGGGCTCACATATATGATCGCCGGCCCGTTACCAAGCAAGAATGGGACGAGGCCTGCGGCGACACGCCTGAAGAACTGGGCCTCGCGGACTGAATTTTGGCGATTGTTTCGCCTATGCACTGGCAAAACAGCACTCGGCCCCGCTGCTGTATATCGGCAATGATTTTGCCATCACCGATATTCGTTCCGCAATCTGAGCACCTACCCCCTCGCCATGGCGGCAAATTGGCGCTAACACCCGCTTCTAGCATGTAATCAGAGTCGAACCGCGCCCGGTCTTGCCCCACAAGCCCGGCAGTGCGGCCACGCGCGCGAGACAAACGGAGCACCGCCCATGCCCAGACGCACCGATATCAGCTCCATCCTCATCATCGGTGCCGGCCCTATTGTGATCGGGCAGGCCTGCGAGTTCGACTATTCGGGCGTACAGGCGGTCAAGGCGCTGAAAGAAGAGGGCTACCGGGTCATTCTGGTGAACTCCAACCCGGCCACGATCATGACCGATCCGGGCCTGGCCGACGCCACTTATATCGAGCCGATCACGCCAGAAATGGTGGCCAAGGTCATCGAGAAGGAGCGCCCCGACGCACTTTTGCCCACCATGGGCGGGCAGACCGCGCTCAACTGCGCGCTGGAGCTGGAAAAGCGCGGCGTGCTGGAACTGTTCGGCGTGGAGATGATTGGTGCCAAGGCCGATGTCATCGACAAGGCGGAAAACCGCCAGCGCTTCCGCGATGCGATGGACAAGATCGGTCTGGAAAGCCCGGTATCGCGCACCGTGCATTCGTTGGCCGAAGCCGAAGCGGTGCTCGAGGAGCTGGGTCTTCCGGCGGTTATCCGCCCGTCCTTCACGCTGGGCGGCACTGGCGGCGGCATTGCCTACAATGTCGAAGAGTATCGCGAGTTTGTCAGCTCCGGACTGGCCGCCTCGCCCGTTACCGAAGTGCTGGTCGAGGAAAGCGTGCTCGGCTGGAAAGAGTTCGAGATGGAGGTCGTGCGCGACAAGGCGGACAACTGCATCATCGTATGCTCGATCGAGAATATCGACCCGATGGGCGTGCATACCGGCGATTCGATTACAGTCGCCCCGGCCCTGACGCTGACCGACAAGGAATATCAGCGCATGCGTTCCGCCTCGATTGCGGTCTTGCGCGAGATTGGCGTGGAAACCGGCGGATCGAACGTGCAGTTCGCGGTGAACCCCGCCGATGGCCGCATGGTTGTCATCGAGATGAACCCGCGCGTGTCGCGCTCTTCGGCGCTGGCGTCCAAGGCTACCGGCTTTCCCATCGCCAAGGTCGCTGCCCGGCTGGCGGTCGGCTACACGCTCGATGAAATCGACAATGACATTACCGGCGGCGCGACCCCGGCGAGCTTCGAGCCGTCGATTGACTATGTCGTCACCAAGATTCCGCGCTTTGCGTTCGAGAAATATCCCGGTGCGCAGAACCTGCTCTCCACCTCGATGAAGTCCGTCGGCGAGGCGATGGCCATGGGCCGTACCTTCCAGGAAAGCATGCAGAAAGCCCTGCGCAGCCTGGAGACGGGTCTTTGCGGCTTTGACGAGATCGAGATTGACGGCTTTGAGTCCGCAGAAGGCCCCGAAGGGCGCCGTCAGGCCGTGCTGGCCGCACTGGCCCGCCCGACGCCCGACCGCCTGCGGGTCATCGCGCAGGCCTTGCGCGAGGGCCTCAGCGTTGAGGACATCAACACCGCCTGCGCCTACGAGCCGTGGTTCCTGCGCCAGATCGAGGAAATCATCCACGCCGAGGAAGACATCGCCGCGCTGGGCCTTCCCGCCGACGCCAAGGGCTTCCGCCGCCTCAAGGCGATGGGCTTTTCCGATCAGCGTCTGGCCCAGCTGACGAAATCCACCGAGGCGAAGGTGCGCGAGGCGCGCCGCGGCCTGAATGTGCGCCCGGTCTACAAGCGGGTGGACACCTGCGCGGCGGAGTTCGTGACGCCCACCGCCTACATGTATTCCACCTACGAGACCGGATCGTGCGAGAGCCAGCCTACGGCAGCGAAAAAGGCGATCATCCTGGGCGGCGGCCCGAACCGGATCGGCCAGGGCATCGAGTTTGACTATTGCTGCTGCCACGCAGCCTTCGCGTTTGCCGAGCTGGGCATTGAGTCCATCATGGTCAACTGCAACCCGGAAACCGTCTCCACCGATTATGACACCGCCGACCGGCTGTATTTCGAGCCGCTTACCGACGAGGACGTGCTGGAGCTGATCGAGGCTGAACGCGCCAACGGCACGCTGCTGGGCGTGGTTGTGCAGTATGGCGGACAGACCCCGCTGAAACTCGCCGGCGCGCTGGAAAAAGCCGGCATTCCGATCCTGGGCACCAGCCCGGATGCGATTGACCTGTCGGAAGACCGAGAGCGCTTCAAGGCATTGCTGGACAGGCTGGGCCTGCGCCAGCCGCCCAACGCCATTGTGCGCTCCGAAGCCGAAGCGCTGGAATGCGCCAAGACGCTGGGCTTCCCGCTGGTCCTGCGTCCCTCCTTCGTGCTCGGCGGACGCGGCATGGAGATCGTGCGCGATCAGGAAAGCCTGGAGCGCTATATCCGCGCCGCCGTCCACGTCTCCGGGGACAGCCCGCTCCTGCTCGACCGCTATCTGACCGATGCGTCTGAAGTTGATGTCGATGCAATCTGCGACGGGGAAGACGTGCGGATCGCCGGCGTGATGGAGCATATCGAGGAAGCCGGTGTTCATTCCGGCGACAGCGCCTGCTCCATCCCGCCCTATTCACTGCCCGAAGAGATCATCGCCGAGCTGCGCGCCGAGACAGAAGCGCTGGCCAAGGCGATCGGCGTGAAGGGGCTGATGAACGTGCAATACGCGGTCAAGGACGGCGAGATTTTCGTTCTTGAGGTCAATCCGCGCGCCAGCCGCACCGTGCCCTTCGTGGCCAAGGCCGTCGGCGCGCCGATTGCCGGTATCGCCGCAAAAGTGATGGCCGGCGAAAAGCTCTCCAGCTTCAAGCGCTGGAACGACACGCCCGAACACGTGGCGGTGAAAGAGGCAGTCATGCCGTTTGCCCGCTTCCCCGGTGTGGATCCGGTGCTGGGCCCGGAAATGCGCTCCACCGGAGAGGTGATGGGTATCGACATGCGCTTTGAGGCCGCCTTCGCCAAGGCGCAGCTGGGCGCGGGCGTGCGTCTGCCGCGCGCGGGCACGGTGTTCGTGTCACTCAAAGAGTCAGACAAGCCGCAAATGATTGAACCGTGCCGGCATCTGACGGCGCTGGGATTTTCGCTGCTGGCCACTGGCGGCACGGCAAAAGCACTCGAAGATGCAGGTGTGCCGGTCACGCGTATCAACAAGGTGTTTGAAGGCCGCCCGCACATTGTCGACGCGATCAAGAATGGCGAGGTCCAGTTGATCTTCAATACCACCGAGGGCCGCCAGAGCCAGATCGACAGCTACTCGATACGTCGCACCGCGCTGGAGTTGAAAATTCCCTGCTACACCACCGCATCGGCCAGCCGCGCGTCTGTGAAGGCGATTGCGACGATTGATGCAGGGGAGCTTGAACCGCGCGCCTTGCAATCTTATCGTTATTAGAGCGCTTGATAGCGGGATCAGTTAGGTCTTACGCTCGCAGGCGTAACAAGAAACGAGTCTTTCCTTATGCAAAAATTCCCAATGACCGCCGAGGGTCACCGGGCCCTCGACGATGAATTGAAGCACCTTAAATCGGTTGAGCGCCCGGCTGTGATCCAGGCGATCTCCGAAGCACGCGACCATGGCGATCTGTCAGAGAACGCGGAATATCACGCGGCCAAGGAACGCCAGAGCTGGATTGAAGGGCGCGTTGTCGAGCTTGAAGACAAGCTGGCGCGTGCGCAGATTATTGATGTGTCGCGCATGTCCGGCGATCAGGTGAAGTTCGGCGCGACGGTTACCATCCTCGATGAGGATACCGAGGCGGAAGCCACCTACAAGATCGTGGGCGACGACGAGGCGGATGTGAAATCCGGCAAGATTTCCGTGTCGTCCCCGATTTCGCGCTCGCTTATCAACAAGGAAGTGGGCGATGTCGTCGAGGTCAATGCGCCCGGCGGGCTGAAATCCTACGAGATCCTCAAAGTCGAGTGGAAGTAAGCTAGCGCGGCTCCAGAAGTGGCGAAGCCGGCGGATCGCTCCGCCGGCTTCTGTGTTTCAGGACTGTTCGGGGTCAGTCCTGAGACTGCGCGTGAGCCGCCAGGCCGGGAAGGAACTGCGCCGGATCACGGCGCTCGCCATTCTCCAGTACTTCGACATGCAGGTGCGGCCCGGTCGAAAGCCCGGTCATGCCGACTTGCGAAATCCTCTGACCGGCGCTGACGCGGTCGCCCGTGCTGACATGCATGTCGCCCAGATGGGCGTAGAGCGTGGCCCAGCCATTACCATGATCAATGACGATGACATGGCCCCAGTTCGGCGAACCGCGATAATTGTCGCCCGCATAGGCAATGGTGCCGCCAGCCGGTGCCTGTATGGGCGTGCCCAGAGGTGCGGCTATGTCCAGCCCGCCGTGAAAACGCGGCACGGGCAGGTCAAGCGAGCGTGGCCCGTAGGTGGACGTGATACGGCCCTCCAGCACGCTATGGGTAAAGACCGGCGCATCGGTCAGGCGTCCGGCTGCAAGCGCGGTCTGCGCGCCGCCTGCGCTGACAATCAGGCAGCAGGCACCCGCCAGTCCGGCCGCCAGGCGGCGCAGATCGGCTTTCGGGGCAGGTTTGAGGATGTAGGACAATCTCATCTTGAGAGCCTCTTTGTAAGCTACGCCAAATCCAACGGTGAGAGGCGGCCCCGAATCCGCTTTCACCGCATCCAGCAAGGCCCGGGCGTAGAGACGCGCCCTGCCGGGTTCCAGACGGCGCATTACCGCCGCATCGCATGCCAGTTCCACCGCCAGACGGCGGCGGCGCTCCAGCGCAAACCAGAACGGGTTGAACCACACCAGGACACCAACCACGCGCATCAGCGCGTTGACGCGCATATCCGCGCGCCGGGCATGAACAAGCTCGTGATCGAGAATGGCCTCATCCCCCGCCCGTCTGCCGAACCCTTCAGGCAAGGCAAGACAGGGTGTCCACAGACCCGCAAGGAATGGCGCGGTGCCCGCGCGGGCCGTGCGCACAGACAATGCCGTGGCGATACCCAGATTCTGCGAACGTGACCTGACCATCGCCCGGACAGTCTCTGACGCGCGCGGCAATCGGCGCAGGTGCGCCCCAAGGCTGAACGAGGCGCGCAGTTCCAGCGCTGCCCGGCGCAGGGCGCCCGCACTCCAGACGATAAACAGGGCAAGGCCCCAACTGATGGCGGCCGCCGGCGCGCCACTTGCACCGCCCTGCGGCAGCTCCGCGCCCCATGCCTGCGGTTCACCGGGTGCGGGCAGGTGCAACGCGACGGGCGACAGGCTGGCAAGGCCGGGAGCAAGCAGAGCTACCAGAACAGGCAACAGACACAGCGCCAGCGCGGCGCTCCAGACCCTGTCAGGGCGTGAGCCTGCTGACCGCTCCAAAGCGCGCGCGCCAGCCAGCAGGATCGCTCCCAATGGCAGCGTCAGGGCGAGACCCAGCGCCAGAGCCGGCATATTCGCCATCATGTCCGGCCTCCATCGCGTTGTGGTGCGTCGCTGTTCTGCTCGGCTTCCAGAAAGCGTTCGAGCTCTTCCAGCTCGGCATCGTCCAGCAGGGCGCTGCCGGAAAAGGCCGATGCAGGCAGCGCGCCATCCACCTCCATCACCCGGCGGGCAAAATCGCGCACCATGCGGCCAATAAGGTCCAGCTTGTCGGCACCGGCAGTGAATACGGCAAGGCCATGGGAATCGCGCTTTTCGGCCAGCCCCTTGTCGACCATGCGCTGCAAGACCGTGCGTGTGGTGGAGTAGGACCAGCCGCGCTCGGCGCCGACCCGGTCATGCAATTCACGCGCACTGGCTACGCCATCGCGCCACAGGCATTTGAGCAGTTCCAGCTCGCTGGGGCTCGGATTGGGGTTATCCATGACACCTACCTCATATGTGCTACATTTGTAGCGCATCATTTACATTGGTCAACACCCTTCTTGCTGCTGCCCTCTTGGCGCAAGGCGAGTGTGCGGGCTAACTGGCGTCCATGGAAGAAAGGTCTACCAACCGCGAGCGTGCCTGCTTTGTCGTGACAGACGGCCGGCGTGGCATGGAGAACCAGGCGCTGGGGCTTGCCGAGGCGATCGCCCGGCTGACGCCGATGCGCATCCTGCCCGTCCAGGTGCCACGCAGCGGCGCACTGCCCGATCCCGGACCGATTGCGCCTGATCTGTGGATTGGCTGCGGCATGGCGGCGGTGAGGGCCGCAGGCGAACACCGCAAAGCCTTCCCCGGCGCGGTCTTCGTCTACGTGCAGGATCCCACAATGGCGCCGCACCGATTTGACCTCATCATTCCGCCCGAACACGACCGGATGCGCGGCAGCAATGTGTTCGAGATCACCGGCTCTCCCAACAGGATCACGCCGGAGCGCCTCGCCGAAGCAGAGCGCAGCTTTGCCGGTCAAATTGCCGCCCTGCCCGCCCCGCGCGCTGCCATCCTGATCGGCGGCGATTCGCGCCATCACCGTTTGACGCCCGAAGTGGCAGATGCGCTGCTGGAGCGCCTCAAGGCGCTGCGCGCGCGAGGCATCGGCCTGATGATCACCCCGTCACGGCGTACGCCGGAACGTTTCGTGACGGCCCTCGAAGCGGCGTTCGGCGCAGATGACGGCGTCTGGCTGCATACTGGCGACGGTCCAAACCCCTATTTTGCCTTTCTGGCAGGCGCTGACTGGATATTCGTCACCGAAGATTCCACCAATATGCTCACCGAGGCGGCCACAACCGGCACGCCGGTCTACCGGCTGATACTGGACGGCAAGCCGGGCAAGTTCGCGATACTCTATAGCGCGCTGGAGGCGCACGGCGCTGTGCGGCCATTCCTCGGGCGTCTGGATCGCTGGGCCTACACGCCGCTTCACGAAACCGAGAGGGCGGCGCAGCGCGTGCTTGAAATCATGGCCCGCAAGGGCGACATCTGAGCGCAGATGTCTGACCCGTGTCCGAAACATGTTGCATGACCCACCCGGTCACTGGCGAGACGCCTGAACCCGAATCCACGCAATAGTCCGCCTATCCCTTCACGCTCCGACACACCCCATCCCATGAAAGCCGCGCCATGACTGAAACCCGCCACTCCAAAGTCGTCATTATCGGTTCGGGCTCAGCCGGTTACACCGCCGCGATCTATGCCGCGCGCGCGATGCTGGAGCCCATCGTCATTGCCGGGCTGCAGCCCGGCGGGCAGCTGACCATCACGCACGAGGTGGAAAACTATCCCGGCTTTGCCAGCGTCATCGAAGGCCCGTGGCTGATGGAGCAAATGAAGGCGCAGGCGGAGAATGTCGGTGCCGAGATCATTGCCGACATCGTCGTAGAGGCCGACTTTTCCAAGCGCCCCTTCACCCTGAAGGGCGATACGGGCACCATCTACACCGCCGACAGCGTGATCATCGCCACCGGTGCCAGCGCAAAATGGCTGGGCCTTGAAAGTGAGCAGACGCTCCAGGGGTTTGGCGTATCGGCCTGCGCGACCTGCGACGGCTTCTTCTATCGCGGCAAGGAGGTCGTGGTGGTCGGCGGCGGCAATACGGCTGTCGAGGAAGCGCTTTTCCTGACGCGCTTTGCCAGCAAGGTGACGCTGATCCACCGCCGCGATTCCCTGCGCGCGGAAAAGATCGCGCAAGCCCGCCTTTTCGATAATGAGAAGGTGGAGGTGATCTGGGACAGCGTGATCGAGGAAATTCTCGCCGAAGGTGAAGTGCCCGGCGTCACCGGCGTGCGGGTGAAGAATCTGAAAACCGGCGAGGAGACGAAACTGGCAACCGACGGCGTGTTTGTCGCCATTGGCCATGCGCCTGCCACCTCGCTTTTTGAAGGCAAGCTGGAAATGAAGGATGGCGGCTATCTGGTGACGAAACCGGATTCGACCGCCACGTCGATCCCTGGCGTGTTTGCAGCCGGCGATGTGACCGACGACATCTATCGCCAGGCCATTACAGCGGCGGGCATGGGCTGCATGGCCGCGCTGGAGGCCGAACGCTGGCTGGCCGAGATGGAACACCATGCCGCCAGCGAAGGCAAAGCTGCCAAGTCCGACGCCGCGTGAGCGCCGCGCCCGCCATATCGATAACGGACGCGCGCTTCTCTTATGCGCGAAAAGGGCCTGTCGTGCTCGACATCCCCGAATTTTACGTGTCTGCGGGAGAGAGGGTTTTCCTGAAAGGCGCCAGCGGTTCGGGCAAGTCCACGCTTCTGGGCCTGATCGCCGGGATCATGAAGCCCGATAGCGGCCGTATCGAGGTTCTTGGCGAGCCGGTCTCGGAGCTGTCCGGCGGCAAGCGCGATGCCTGGAGAGCCGAACGGCTGGGCGTCATCTTCCAGATGTTCAACCTGCTGCCATATCTGCCAGCCGGTGCCAATGTGATGCTGCCCGCCCGCTTTTCCGCCCGGCGCAACGCGGCGTGTGCGCAGGCGGGTGGCGCCGAGGCAGAAGCGCGCCGCCTGATGACCCGCCTCCAGCTTGACCCCAAACGATACTGGTCCAGCCCGCCCACCGAATTGTCCGTGGGCCAGCAGCAGCGCGTGGCGGCTGCGCGCGCACTGATCGGCAGTCCGGGGCTGGTGCTGGCTGACGAGCCGACATCGGCGCTCGACGCGGATGCGCGCGATGCGTTCCTGTCGCTTCTCATCGAAGAATGTGCCGCGAGTGGCGCGGCGCTCCTGTTTGTCAGCCATGACGGCACTCTCGCATCACGCTTCGACCGGGCGATTGATCTGTCAGAACTCAACAGGGCGGGGGTCCGCGCATGAGCCGCTTGCCGATTTTCTCCCTCGCCTGGCGATCGATTGCCAACCGGCGCGGCACAGCGCTGCTGACCATTCTGACGGTCGCCATCGCGATGACCCTGTTTCTGGGCGTGGAAAAAGTGCGCCACGGGGCGCGGGCGAGCTTCGAGAACACGATTTCCGGCACCGACCTGATCGTGGGCGCGCGCTCCAGCCCGGTAAACCTGCTGCTCTACGCCATCTTCCACATCGGTGATGCCACCAACAATATCACCTGGGAAACCTATCAGCAGGTGGCCAATGCGCCGGGCGTCGCATGGACAGTGCCCATCTCGCTGGGCGATTCCCATGCCGGTTTCCGTGTGGTCGGAACCGACAACCGCTATTTCGAGCATTACCGCTATGCCGGCCAAAGCCAGCTGGAATTTGCCTCAGGCCGGCCGCTTGAGGATATGTTTGAAACCGTGATCGGGGCCAGCGCCGCGCGCGAGCTGGGCTATTCGCTGGGCGAGGAAATCGTCGTCGCGCACGGCACGGGCAGTGTCAGCTTTGTCGAACACGACAGCAACCCGTTTACGGTGGTTGGCATACTGGAGCCGACAGGTACGCCTGTTGACCGCTCCGTCTTTGTCAGCCTTGAGGCGATTGAAGCGATCCATCTTGAAGGTCCGACTGGCGGGGGTACCAGCCTCTCCGAGGACGAGCTGCGTGCCATGGACTTGTCGCCAGACCAGATCACCGCGTTTCTGGTGGGTCTGGATTCGCCCGTTGCGGCCCTTCGCCTGCAACGCCAGATCAACACCTACCGGGTAGAGCCGCTGCAGGCGATCATTCCCGGTGTCGCGCTGTCCCAGCTATGGAGCGTAGTCGGCGTGGCCGAACGCACCCTTGCCGCTGTCGCGGCCTTCGTGGTGCTGATGGGGCTGATCTGCATTCTGACCGCGATCCTGACCAGCCTGAACGAGCGCCGCCGAGAGATGGCGATACTGCGCGCCCTGGGCGCGCGGCCGCGCCACATCTTTGTCCTTCTGGTGAGCGAAAGTGCGCTGCTGGCGCTGGCTGGCGCGATAATTGGCACCGGGCTCACCTATGGCTTGCTCAATCTGGGGGCGCCGGTGCTGGAGCAACGCTACGGCGTGCATCTAAGCGATACCCTGCCCGGCCTTTACGATCTGGCGCTGATTGGCATTGTCACCGGCGCATCCGCACTGCTGGGCTTCATCCCGGCATGGGCGGCATTCCGAAATTCCTTGGCAGACGGAATGACAATTCGCACCTGACGGCGCACACAAAGCGCACTAACGTCCACGCCTATGGATTGGGACAAGCTGAAATCCTTTCACGCCGCAGCCGACGCCGGATCGCTGACCGGCGCCGCCGAGACGCTTGGCATGTCGCAGTCTGCCGTCAGCCGCCAGATATCGGCCCTTGAAACAGAGCTGGATATCAAGCTGTTTCACCGTCATGCACGCGGGCTTTTGCTGACCGAGCCGGGCCGCCTTCTGTTCGAGGCCGCCGCCGAGATTGCCAACAGGGTCGCGGTGGCTGAAGCGCGCGTTCAGGACAGCCGGGACAAGCCCACCGGGGCCTTGCGCATCACGGCGCCCACGGCGCTGGGCTCAATCTGGCTGATACCCCGGCTGAAGGCGTTCCAAGCGCTCTATCCGAAAATTCAGCTCAAGCTCTTACTGGCCGATCACGAGCTGGATCTGGCCGGGCTGGAAGCCGACATAGCGATCCGCCCTTGGCCGTCGACCCAGAACGAGCTGGTTCAGCGCCGCCTGATGCAGGTCGATCAGCACCTCTATGCGGCGCCGGAATATCTCGACGCGCACGGCACGCCGAAAACCGTAGCCGATCTCGACAAGGGCCATCATTTCATCGCCTATGGGCCGAAAAAGCTGGCGCCCATTCCCAATCTGAACTGGCAGCTTACGGTAGGTCATGAAGCGGGCCATCCGCCTCGCGAAGCGGTGATCGAGGCCAATACGATCAAGGCCATGATGAAGGCCACCGAAGCCGGGTTTGGCATTTGCGGCCTTCCTGACTATGTGGCTGTTGAAAACCCGGGCCTCATCCGCGTGTTGCCCGAGCTCGATGGACCCGCTTTCGATGTTTTCCTGGTATTTCCGGACGAACTGAAGGGATCGCGGCGTGTTGCCGCAGTGCGCGACTTCCTGGTCGACACCGCCAGACAGTGGAAGGCGGAGCTGGCTGAATAGTTTCAGCTTTCAGCCCCAAGCCTTGCGTCACATAAAGTTTATAAACCCGTCGCGCGGCATTTTTGCATACCTGATATTCGTTGGAACGCCTTGATGTGACCACGCGTTGGGATCATATCAGCCGCGAACGGTTTCCCCCGTTTATTTCGCATTCCGTCTCCTCCCCGAACGGATATGCAAGACTGAGCCGGACCGAGCGCTAGCGCCGTCCGGCTCTTTTTTTTGCCTATGGACAGGCGGGCCGGGTGCTGCGCAATAGCGTCAGCCGCCGCTTCCTGTTCAGGACATGTCCATGCCCACCTTCTCCTGGCCTCACATACTGCCGGTCATCCTGCTGATCGGTTCGAATGTCTTCATGACGCTCGCCTGGTACGGACATTTGCGCTTCAAGAGTGCGCCCATCCTGCTGGTCATATGTGTCAGCTGGCTGATCGCCTTCGTGGAATACACCATGGCGGTTCCGGCCAACCGGATCGGCCATGGCGTCTATTCGGCTGCCGAGCTGAAAACCATGCAGGAAGTGATCACGCTGAGCGTATTTGTGATCTTCGCCGCCGTGTACCTGAAAGAACCTGTCACAATCCGCCATCTGGCCGGTTTTGCCTTGATCGCGGCGGGCGCAGCCCTGATCTTCTTCAAGCGATGAGCCAGATGAAACGATCCCTGTCCCTTGCCGGGCACCGCACAAGCCTGGCGCTGGAGCCGGAGTTCTGGGCCGTGCTGGATGCGGCCTGCGCAAAGACCGGCCGGTCGCTGGCCAGCCTGCTGGCCGAAATCGACGCCGCGCGTATCCGCGAGGGCTATGATGGCGGGCTGGCCAGTGCATGCCGGGTATGGGCCTTGCGTCATGTGCAGAGCCGCGCTTGACTGGTGGGCGACGGGAAACAGGGGGGCTAACTCATGCGTGACAACAACACCTCGCGGGTGAAGCGATGAGCCGGCCGGCGGGGCCCGGCGGGATGTTTGCCGCCTTTGCCATTGCACCGGCATTTGCAGCCGCCCTCGCGGTCGGCGGCCTGATCGGGCATTTGCAGCTTACCGACCCGGCAGCGTCCGAGGTTGCCTTGAGCGAATACGCGTCGATGGCTGTCAGCGTATGGATTTCGGCGCTGATGTTTGCCTATCCGGCAGCCCTGGTGATATTTGCGCCGCTCTGGCTCATTCTTCGCGGCATGCGCCTGTGGGGCGGGTTTACGGCGTTGCTGGCGGGCGGCGTGGCCGGTCTGGTAGCGATGATCGCCTACCTATACCGGATATATGGCGCAGATCTCGAGCTGGAACTGACCGGCGGCATCCCGCTGGGCGATCTGCCGCTGGCAGAAAGCCTGTTCAGCCTTGCCCTGCCGCTCATCGGCGCAGCCGCAGGCGCCATTGGCGGGCTGGTCTTTTCCAGTCTTGAAAGGGCCGGGCGCTAACAGATGCGCAAGCCCGTCCCCCTTCAGCTTGCCTTTGCGATGGCACTATCCCCGCTCATCGCGGGGCTGGCTGGCGGAGTATTTGTCTCACTGGGACTCAGCGTCCAGCTCCTGCCCGAAAACACCGTGCTGGAAGCGCTCCAGGCCGGTCTGGTCATGTCAATTTTCGGGGTGATAATCGCGGTCTTCACCTGCTATGCCTTTGGCTCGCCTATCATGCTGGCTGCGTGGGCCATCGCGCATTTCGCCAGATGGCGCACGCCCTCCGGCATGGGCCTGGCCATGGCCTGCGCCGGACTGATTTTTTCCATCATGTATTTTTTCAATGGCCGGCTGATCATGGAGGATCTGGAACAGGACTCCGCCATTGCCCTGCTGGTCACCCTGCCCGCGGGCTTCGCCGCAGGCTATCTTGCCGGCTGGGTTATCGGACAGCTGGGTTATCGCGACCCTGGTCCGGAGGAAACTGTTTCGCGCATGAATGCGTAAATCAAGATAAGCTGGCCGCTCAATTGTGAACCGCCAGCGATATCAGGAGCGCATCCATGGCAATCAGGCTCACCCTTCTCGCCGCCCTTTCCTGCATTGCGATTGCCGCGTGTTCGCCCACACAGACCACTTACGGCCCTGCAATCGGCCCTGTCGGTCAGGCCGTCGGCTTTGACTCGTTGCGCATCACCGATAATCGCTGGCGGGTAAGCTTCACCGCTGGCCCCGACCTGTCGGTTGCCGATGCCGAGCGGCTAGCCATGCGCCGGGCCGCCGAGATCGTTCTGGAGAACGGATTTGCCGGATTTGAAATTGTGTCGCGCCGCATAGACACGACGCGCGGGCGCAGCCCGGTTCAGGTCGGCGGTTCGGCTGGCACGTCAGCCGGGTCAGGTGGGTTCCGGGCGTCCGGGGTCGGGCTCGGCGTCAGCTTCAGCCCCGGTCAGGAAAGCCGGACCGCTGTCAGTCTGGAAATCTTCGCACGCCCCGCACCGCTTGCGGAGGATCCGGCCATCTATGACGCCCGCTCTCTGATTGCTCCGACCGGCTAGCTCTTCTCGGCTCGCGCGTACTCATCATCGCGTTCGCTATCGACCAGGCTGCGGATGGAATCAGGCGGCAAGCCCCATTCCTCCAGCGCCTTGGCGGCCATCTGCAAAGCGGCCTCGATAGCATCCAGCGTCACATGGGTGGCACCGGCTTCGGCCAGCGCCTTGGCATGCTCAGGATCACGGGCGCGCGCCACGACCGGAAGACTTGATCTCAGGCTTCGCACCGTTCGCACGATCTCGCAGGCCGCTTCCGGATTATCGGCCGTAACAATGAACAAAGCGGCCCCGTCAACGCCTACCCGCTCGAGCATTTCCGGGCGGGCGGCATCCCCGTAATACACCGGCCAGCCCTCCCTCTTGAATTTCTCCGCACGCCGGGCGTCCTTTTCTAGGGCCACAAGGGTTGCGCCCTCCTCTTCCATCACGCGGGCGATGGAGCGGCCTACCCTGCCAAAGCCTGCAATGATGACGTGATCGGACAGATCGAGAGATCGAGACAGCTCTGTCCCTTCCGGCGCCGGTTCTTCCATCCGCCCGGCGACCCATCTGCCCAGCCGGGCACACAGCGGCGTCAGCAACATGGACAGGCCTGCGATAGGCCCGAGAATGCCCATCGCGTCGCTGGCCACCACGCCCGAACTGGTGGCCGCCGCCAGGATGATGAAGGCAAATTCGCCTGCCGGCGCGAGCAGGAAGGCCGCCTCCACGGCAACGGGCAGCTTGTTGCCTGTAACCAGACAAGCCGCCACGACAATTACGAACTTGACCGCCAGCATGGCGGCCAGACCGGCAAGGATCAGTGGCAGGGACGCCCAGACCTGAACCAGATCAAGCCCCATGCCCACGGTGACAAAAAACAGGCCCAGCAACAGCCCCTTGAACGGGTCCAGATCCACTTCCGCCTGGTGTTTGAACTCGGTCTCGCCCACCAGAAGCCCGGCCAGAAACGCACCGAGCGCCAGCGACAATCCACCCGCATCGGTTAGCACCGCCGCACCGACCACGGCCACCAGCGTCAGCGCCATCAGCGTGTCGCGCCCGCCAAACCGCGCCGCGAGGCGGAAGGCCGGGCGCAACAGGTAGCGGCCAACCACAAAGATGACGAGAATTGCCGCGCCGCCCTGCCAGGCGGCCTGACCCAGCGCGCCCAGCATCCCGCCATCATCTGATCGCGCCAGAAACCCGGCGAGGATGAGGATGGGGGCAACCAGAATATCCTGCATCAGCAGTACGCCGAGCACCGTGCGCCCGACAGGTGTGGCCACGCGCCTTTCCTCAAACATGATCTGCATGACGATGGCGGTGGATGACAACGCGAAAGCCAGTCCGATAATCACCGCGGACGGCGCGGCATATCCCAGCAGGAAAGCAGCCAGCCCGATCACAATCGCACTCGCGCCAGATTGCAGCCCGCCGGTGCCAAACACAGTCAGCCGCAACGCCCATAACCGCCTGAACGACAATTCCAGCCCCAGCAGAAACAGCAGGAACAGGACCCCCAGTTCCGCGAACGGTTCAACTGCGTGGGGGTCACTGACCGTCACGAAAGACAGAATCGGTGCCGCATCGGCAAACCGGCCCAGCCCAAACGGCCCCAGCACCACACCGGCGATGAGGAAGCCCAGGACAGCGCCCAGACGCGCCGCCTTGAACAGCGGAACAATGATTCCCGCCGCTACCAGAAAGACCAGAATGTCTTTCAGCCATATGCCGTTAATGTCGGCTTCCACGCCCGTCGCCCTTCATTCCTGACAATCAGGATCTGCCGTCTGCTGATGATAGCGCGAGTTTTGGAGAAGCGGCGGGTAATTTTGATGTCATCGCGGCTTCGGGAACAGAAGCTGCCCGGGTTTATGGCAGCTCGTCCTCGCCCTGGGCCAGAATGTCCGCGCGCACCGACAGCCGCTCCAGAAGTTCACCCAGCACGGCCTTCTCTTCATCGGAGAAACCTTCCAGCAAGGAGCGCTCCCACTCCAGCGCCAGCGGGGCAATTTCCTCGTAGACAGCCTGACCGTCGGGCGTGAGTGAAACCAGGGATGCGCGCTTGTCCTGGGGGCTGGTACGCCGGCGCACCAGCGACCGCTCGTTCAGGGCGCGCAAGGCGCGGCTGACCGTCACCTTGTCCATGGCTGTCGCTTCGCAAATGGCCTGCGCGGTCATGGCATGGCCACTGCCCAGCACGGCAACTACGCGCCATTCCCAGATGGTCAGGCCAAACCGGGCCTGATAGGCGCGCGCAATCAGGCCGGACGCCTTGTTTGATGCAACAGAAAGCCGGTAGGGCAGATAGCGTGCCAGCTCCAGACCGGGCATCACGGCCCGGCCGGGCGCAGGGGCTACCCGCCCGCTCATGACGGCCTACCCGGCAGCGGCAGGCTTGAGCACGCCGCGGCGGATCTGATCAAGCTCGATCGATTCAAACAGCGCCTTGAAGTTGCCTTCGCCGAAGCCATCATTGCCCTTGCGCTGGATGATCTCGAAAAAGATCGGCCCGATATTCGTGGTGGTGAAGATTTGCAGGAGCAGGCCCTGCCCGCTCTCAGGATCACCATCAACAAGGATCGAGTTCTTTTTCAGCCGGTCAAGGTCTTCACCATGGCCGGGCACGCGCTCGTCCACAAGCTCGTAATAGGTCTTCGGCGTGGACTGGAACTCGACGCCATTGGCACGTAGTTCCTCGACGGTCGAATAGATGTCGCTGGTTGTCAGCGCGATGTGCTGGATGCCTTCGCCGTTATAGTCGCGCAGATATTCGGCAATCTGCGACTTGTCATCCGAGCTCTCGTTCAGCGGGATGCGCAGCTTGCCGCACGGTCCCGTCATCGCCCGTGACAAGAGACCGGTATGAGCGCCCTTGATATCGAAATAGCGGATCTCGCGGAAATTGAAGACCTTCTCGTAGAATCCGGCCCAGTGATCCATCCGGCCCATGAAAACGTTGTGGGTCAGGTGATCGAGCGTTTCGAGGCCCGCGCCGCCCTTGTCTTCGGCGCCCGGGATCGGCTGGAAGCTGTCGTCATAGATCGTCTTGTCGCCATACTGGTCGACCAGATAGAGCACCGAACCGCCAATGCCCTTGATGGCGGGCAGGTTCTGGTCATCGCCCCAGAGCGGCGTGCCATAGGGCTCTGCGCCGCGCGCAACCGCGTCCTTGTAGGCCTGCTTGGCATCACGCACCCGGAACGCCATGGCGTTGGCCGAAGGACCATGCTCGGCGCGGAAATCAGCTGCCTGGCCTGTGGTCTCGCGGTTGACAAGGAAATTGATGTCGCCCTGCTTGTAGCGCACAATGTCGCGCGATTTGTGCTTTGCAACGGCGGTGAAGCCGAGCAATTTGAACAGCTTGTCGAGTTTTTCAGGCTCCGGGCTTGTATACTCGACGAACTCGAACCCATCGGTTCCCAGCGGGTTCTCGAACAGATCAGCCATGGCAGGGCTCCTTTCGCGCAGATATCGGGTTGTGCCGGGCTGGCGACAGGTTTTCGCGATCACGCGCTGTCTGCCCGGCCTTCTGCCGGTCTTGTGCCGGAAATTAGTATCATTTGCAACTAATTTGGTGCGGACAGATAATCCCAACGTTATGTTATCACCTGTTTGACAGCCCGTCCCCGAACGGTCGAAATAGCGCACAACATAAAAACTTAACGGGGAGGCTGACATGCCGGGAATGACGAGTGCGCTGCTGGCAGCGTGGATGATGGTGAGTGCAGTTGGCGCACAAGCCGAGGACGACGCTGCAGCGGCCACGATAATTCACGCTGGCCACCTTATTGCTGTGCCGGGCGAGCGGGTGCGGGAAGGCGCCTCCATCATCATCAGCGATGGCCGCATCGAGGCCATTGAAGACGGCTATGTCACACGCGAGGGTGCAGAGATCGTTGATCTCACGGCGCACTGGGTTTTGCCAGGCCTGATTGACTCCCATGTCCATCTGCTCAGCGAACGCGGTGCCAACAGCCGCCTGGATGAATTCACCCTGTCCAGCGCCGACCGGGCGTTTGTCGGCGCGCGCCATGCCCGCCGCACGCTGGAGGCCGGCTTTACCACTGTGCAGGATGTCGGCGGCGATCTGGAAGCCATTCTGGCCCTGCGCAATGCCATTCGTAATGGCGATGCGGTGGGTCCGCGCATGCGCGTCGCCGGTCCGTCCATCACGCCGACGGGCGGGCATGGTGATGTGAACGGCTATAACCAGCGGGTTATCGAGAATTTCTCCAGCCCCGGTGCCTGCAACGGCCCCGCTGATTGCGCGCGCGCAGTACGGTCGCTCGTGCAGGCCGGGGTCGACACCATCAAGATCACGGCGACGGGCGGTGTTCTGTCGAATACGGCAGCGGGCCTTGAAGTTCAGTTCATGAATGACGAGCTCACGGCAATCGTTCAGGCCGCGGAAATGATGGGACGGCGCGTGACCGCCCACGCGCATGGCGTTAGCGGCGTCAATGCCTTCCTGGCTGCAGGCGGGCATTCCATCGAGCACGGCACATTCCTGGACGAGGAATCCATCCGCCTGTTCCGCCGCTCGGGCGCGGTTCTCGTTCCGACAGTGATGGCGGGCGAATTCGTCACGCTGGAAGCAGAAGCCAATGCCGAATGGATGACGCCCTTCCAGCGTGCCAAGGCGCTGCAGGTCGGGCCACAAATGGTCGACATGCTGCGGCGTGCCCATAATGGCGGCGTCGAGATCGCCTTCGGAACCGATTCCGGCGTCAGCCGCCATGGCGACAATGCGCGCGAGTTCGAGCTGATGGTGGAGGCCGGAATGACGCCGGCAGAGGCCATCATCGCGGCCACGCTGAATGCTGCACGCCATTTGCAGATGGAAGACGAGATTGGCCGGATCGCGCCCGGCTTCCATGCCGACCTGATCGCGGTCAGCGCCAGTCCGCTGGAGAACATCTCCGAGTTGCGCGATGTGGACTTCGTGATGGCGGCGGGCATGATTCACAAAGCCCCATGAGCGGCTCACAATCCGAACTCGACGCCCAGTTTTCCGGCACCAAGGACGTCGCCAGCGCGCTGAAGTTTGACGAAGGCGCGCTGCATGACTGGATGAACGCCCATGTGGACGGCTATGCCGGCCCGCTGGAGGTGCGCCAGTTCCGCGGCGGGCAGTCGAACCCGACCTACAAGCTGGTGACACCGGGCCGGCAATATGTGCTGCGGCGCAAGCCCCCCGGTGTTCTGCTGCCGTCGGCCCATGCAGTGGAGCGCGAATACACCGTGATGAAGGCGCTGGGCGGGCAAGGCTTCCCCGCGCCGCACATGTTCGGCCTGTGCGAAGACCCGGACGTAATTGGCACGCCCTTTTACGTGATGGAGTTTGTCGAGGGGCGCATTTTCTGGGACGCCTATCTGCCGGGCATGGAGCCGTCAGAGCGCCGCGCCCTCTATGACGCGTCGAACGCCACGCTGGCCCAGCTGCACGCGATTGACGTGCAGAAAGCCGGCCTGTCTGACTATGGCAAGCCGGGCAATTATTTTGAACGCCAGATCGGGCGCTGGACCAAGCAGTACAAGGCGGCAGAGACACGTGCCATTGCGGCCATGGACCGGCTGATAGAGTGGCTGCCCGCCAATGCGCCCGAACAAGAGCGCATCAGCGTCGTGCATGGTGATTACAGGCTCGACAACATGATCTTCCACCGGACAGAGCCGCGCGTCATCGCGGTGCTGGACTGGGAGTTGTCAACGCTGGGCGATCCGCTGGCCGATTTCACCTACCAGCTCATGCAATGGCGCACGCCCAAGGATATCCGTTCCGGTTTTCTGGGCGTGGACCTGAAATCGCTCGGCATCCCTACCGAGGCGGAATATGTCGAGACCTATTGCCAGCGCACCGGGCGCAGCGGCATCCCCAAACTCGATTTCTATATTGCCTACAATATCTTCCGGCTCGCCGGCATCGCGCAGGGCGTCTATGCGCGCGCCCTGCAGGGCAATGCCTCGAACGAACGCGCCAAGGAGCTTGGCGCCCTCGTTGAGCCGATGGCCGAATACGCCTGGACGATTGCGGAAAAGGCTTAAAATCTGGGTCCCCGCTCGGGGGCGGGGACCCCGGTATTATTTTCCCCTACTCCTCAACCGGGTTCCCGGGCTTGACCCGGGATCCAGAAGCAAAGCTGGATCCTGGATAAGCCCCTGACGGGCTAACCGGAATGATGCGGGAAAATTGACGCGGGACGATTACCCCAGCGTTGCGCGCAGCATCCAGGCCATCTTCTCGTGGGCGGTGACTCGAGGCGCTACGATATCTGCCGTAGCTTCGTCACCGTGCGTGTTGGCCAGCTCCAGAGCAGCGCGCGCGGTGCGCACGACGGTCTCGTGACCGGCCAGCAAATTGGCGACCATGTCGTCAGCCTTCGGCGTCTTCTCGTCAGGCCGGATGGACGCCGATTTCGTGATCTCATCATAGGAAATGGGCGCCATCACACCCAGAGCCCGCACGCGCTCGGCAATGTCATCGGTCGCCGTCCACATCTCGGTGTACTGCGTCTCGAACATGGCGTGCAGATCGTGAAAGCGCGGGCCGGTGACGTTCCAGTGATAGGCATGCGTCTTGAAATACAGCGCGTAGGTATCCGACAGCAGCCGCGTGACAGCCTGCGCCATCTCTTCGCGCTGCGCCTGGCTCAGTCCCATATTGATCTGCATGGCAGTCTCCTTTTTGCGGCGGACGGTGAGGGAGCCGCCCGGCAGTGTTCCCATCACCTTACGTATATGGGAAGTCCGCGTTCCAATCCAACTGGAACGCAGACTGCCAGCGATAGGAAGTGTCTATACTAGCGCGCGCTGGCGCAGAACTCCGCAATACGCACACCCGCCTGCTCCAGCACCTCGTCGGAAGTCGCGTAGGAAATGCGGAAAGCCGGCCCGGAACCAAAGGCGGTGCCGGGCACGACCGCCACATGGGCTTCATCCAGCAACGCGTCGCAGACATCGTTATCGGTGTTCAGGGCCTTGCCCTTGCCAGAGGTTTTTCCAATGAGTCCCGCGCAGCTGGGGAACACGTAGAACGCGCCTTCGGGAAGCGGCGCCTCCAGACCCTCACTGGACGCGATATGTCGCATGACCAGATCACGGCGGCGCATGAAGGCCGCGTTGCGGGGCTTGAGGAACTCGTGCTCGCCATTCAATGCCGCCACCGACGCCCACTGGCTGATAGAGCAGGCATTGGATGTCGTCTGTGTCATCATCTTGGCCATCGCCTTGATGAGAGGTTCGGGTCCTGCCGCGTAGCCGATCCGCCAGCCGGTCATGGCATAGGATTTCGACACCCCGTTCATGGTCAGCGTCCGCTCGTAAAGCGACGGCGCGACAGACGCGATGGTGGCAAATTCAAACCCGTCATAGACAAGGTGCTCATACATGTCGTCGGTGAGAATCCAGACATGGGGATGGCGCTCCAGCACCTTTGCCAGCGCCTTGAGATCATCGGCTGAGTACGCAGCCCCCGTCGGGTTTGAGGGCGAATTGAGCACGAGCCATTTTGTACGCGGCGTGATCGCGGCTTCCAGCGCTTCGGGTTTCAGCCGGTAGCCGTCCTCGGCTTTGGCTTGCGCAAACACGGGCACGCCGCCGCACAGCAGCGCCATGTCGGGATAGCTGACCCAGTAAGGCGACGGAATGATCACCTCGTCGCCGGGGTTCAAGGTCGCCGCAAACGCATTGTAGATCACCGGCTTGCCACCGGGCGACACGTTCACCTGTGCGGGCGTGTAATCCAGCGCGTTATCGCGCTTGAACTTGGCGCAGATCGCCTCTTTCAGCTCGGTAATGCCGTCGACCGCCGTGTACTTTGTCTCGCCCCTGCGGATCGCTTCGATGGCCGCAACTTTGATGTGGTCGGGGGTATCGAAATCCGGCTCGCCCGCCCCCAGCGAGATCACATCAATGCCCCCGGCTTTCAGCTCACGCGCCTTTTGCGTCGCCGCAATCGTCGCCGAGGGCTGGACACGCGAAAGGGCTTTTGAAACCTCGAACGGGGCGGTCATGGGCACTCCTGATGCGGATAATGAAAGGCGGGCTGAACCTACCTTCCGTTTACCGTAAACCGCAATATGTGTTGCAGCGCAGCGCTGATTGGGTGCCTCCTTTGTGCCGTAATTGATCTTGAGTTCGCCCGATTTTGAACCTTTCGGAGCCTCGAAGCGTAAGGAAGCTGTTCATCTGGCGTTCACCGGATCAGCCCACATGGTGTCGGGCAGGGAGGGGATCATGGCTGATTTTTCCGCCGAGAGTGGCAGGCCGGGCCGCCAGATCAATCTGGGCGCACTGCTTATCGCGATCGCCATGTTCGCAACCTGCCTGGTTCTGGCCCACGCCTCCGGCGTGCTGGGAAACACATCCTCCGAACTCTTCATGGCCGACAGCGCAGAGCAATAGCGCCGCGATTACGCTGGACTTGCTGCCGATTTAATTTGAACCCGTCTGGCCGAGCGGCCATCTGTGATGGTTGTGAGCGTTCGTGGACCGGCCCTGATCCGAGCATCGGCACCCGCGTTCAGCCGCTTGCGGCTGGGCGCCTATCTGTGTGCTGGCATGCTGCATGCGGGCGCACTTGGCACCATTGCGTTGCTGCCGCCGGAAACCCTTGACCGCTTCATCGCCACCGGCACCCGCGTGGAGGCCCGCTTCTTTACAATCAGCGCCATCGACGCGGAAAGCGACCTGCCCCTCAATGCGCCCTTGCTCGCCGACAGGGGCCAGACGCAAACCGGCACAGCGGAGGCCGAGGGCGATCCGTCCGGCCCGGACGGGGACACGCCTGCCGATGACCGCACACCCGGCGAGGCCGCACCCGAAGAGGATGCCAGCCCGCAGAGCGATGCCGACACCGAGACTGAACAGGAAGCAGAGCCGGACACTCACAGCACGCTGGAGCCGCCAATACCGGAATCGGAAGACGGCACCCTGCCCGCCGACCCGGATGCACAGACAGCGCCGCCGCCCCCAGCCCCGGCCGGCCGTTCGGGTAATGCACCGGCAGCTGGCGTAGTGTCACCCGACCGGCCCGTCGACACGATCCAGCCCGAAGAGGAAGAACAGTCCTTCACCGTGCGCCGCCCGCCGACTTTCGCCGAAATCGAGGCGCGCGCCGAAACCGGGCTGCGGGTGGAAGATTTCCAGATCGAGCGCATTGAGGGCGGCGTGGGCGCGGCCATTGCCGAGGTCTTCTGCCTGTCCTCGGGCGATACCAATCGCGAGATTGGTGATTGCGGGGACGGGCCGAATGCGGCGCAGGCCGAGCTGGCAATCTATCATATACGCGCGATCAGCGAGAGCCCGCTGGAGTTCGCCGAAAACATGTCACGGCTGGAGCACGAGCTGAACGCGCTGGGGGTCAGCCCCTCCACGCTGGACCTGCTGCGCGTGCAGTTCCTCAATGCCCAGCGCGAGCAGACCCGGCGTTCGCCCTTGCTGCGCGCGATGGAGCGCGACCGCGCCGCCCAAACTGATCATATGGGGATCACTGCGCCAATCACGCCGCAACGCGCGCGCGATCCGTCAGGTGAGCGGTGACAGCCGGTTCACATGGCCCATCTTGCGGCCCGGACGCGCCTCGCCCTTGCCGTAGAGATGCAGGCATACGCCCGGCTCTGACGCCAGCGCCTGCCAACGGTTCACGTCATCCCAGATGAGATTGTCCATGCGCGCGGCAGAGTGAGGCGCCGGATCGCCGAGCGGCCAGCCCGCCACGGCGCGGATATGCTGCTCGAACTGGCTGGCCGCACAGGCATCCATCGTCCAGTGGCCGGTATTGTGAACGCGCGGCGCGATCTCGTTCACCCACAGCCGGCCATCCTCCAGCACGAACAATTCCACCGCCAGCACGCCGACATAATCCAGCCCTTCAAGGACGGCAGAGGCAATGCGCAAGGCGTCAGGTGCCAACGCATCGGAGCCGGGCGCCGGAGCGATGGAGGTGCGCAATATGCCGCCCTCATGGTGGTTTTGCGCCAGCGGGAACGCGCTGATCGCGCCATCCACGCTGCGCGCGGCCACGACCGACACCTCGCGGACAAACGGCGCGAAAGCTTCCAGAATGCAGGGCACGCCGCCCAGCGCCGCGAACGCGGCGGCCGCATCGCTTGGCGCGCGGATCACCTGCTGGCCCTTGCCGTCATAGCCCATGCGGCGGGTTTTCAGGATCGCGGGCATACCCAGCGCCTCGGCAGCTTCATTGGCCTCCTGCGCGGTGGAGACCGCGCGCCACGGCGTGGTCTCGATACCGGCCTGATTGACAAAACGCTTTTCGGTCACCCGGTCCTGACAGACGTCCAGCGCCTTCACGCCGGGGCGCAGGGGCGCGTGCTCACCGGCCTTGCGCGCGGTTTCGACCGGCACGTTTTCAAATTCATAGGTGACGACATCCACGTCCCCGGCAAAGCGGGCGACAGCGTCCAGATCATCATAAGGCGCAACCGTGCAGGCCGCCGATACCCGCGCCGCCGGGCTGTTGTCCTCGGGCGTGAAAATGTGCGTGGCAAAGCCCAGGCGCGCCGCATCCAGCGCCAGCATCCGCCCGAGCTGACCACCGCCAAGAATGCCGATACGTGCGCCTGGCTTCAGCATCGAGCCTGTCTAGTCCTCTACGCTGTCGGGCACGCTGTCGCTCAGGGCAGCGCGATACTCGGCCAGCCTGTCTGCAAGGGCATTATCGGTGAGCGCCAGTATGGAGGCCGCGAGCAAGCCCGCATTCTTCGCGCCCGCCTCGCCGATAGCCAGCGTGCCGACCGGAACACCGCCGGGCATCTGAACAATCGAGAGCAGGCTGTCGAGGCCTTTGAGCGCTTTTGATTTAACCGGCACGCCCAGTACAGGCAGCTCGGTCAGCGAGGCCACCATGCCGGGCAAGTGTGCGGCGCCGCCCGCCCCCGCGATGATCACTTTCACGCCGCGTGCCTTGGCGCTTTTTGTAAAATCCACCATCCGGTCCGGCGTGCGGTGCGCCGAGATCACGCGCGCATCATGGGCGATGCCCAGAGCCTCCAGCGCGTCGGCGGCATGCTGCATGGTCGGCCAGTCCGAGCGCGAGCCCATGATGACCGCCACGGGCGGTGAAGGGTCTGGAAAACGGGTCGCCATACGCAGCCTCCGGGCAGCGGAAAGCGCGCGAGCCTAGCCATAAGCCGTTTGGCGTCAAGCCGGTGATGAACTGCCCCCTACGCCGACTTGAGCCTTTATTAACCACGATCAACAAGACTGCGCCGGAATCGGTACGGAAAGGATCGGGAATATGCGGGTGCGATCCAGTGGAACAGCGGGCGGTGTTGCGGCAGCAGGCCCGGCCGGCAGCGTGGCGCGCAGCGAAGCTGCAAGCGCGGCTTTGGCCCCTGCCCCGGTACGCCGCACGGGTGACACCGCCTCGATCATGGGCGTGCCGGAAGCCGAACTGACCCCGAATGTCCAGCGCGCGCTTCTTACCCTGATGGGCGAGGTCGACCAGTTGCGCCGGGAAACCGAGGCGCTGCGTGCCAAGGTGCGTGATCTGGAGAGCCTGGCTGACCGCGATGTGCTCCTTCCGGTGCTGAACCGGCGCGCCTTCCTGCGCGAAGTGTCCAAAGCCCTGTCACTGGCCGAGCGCCATGATGCCCCTTCAGCCCTGGTCTATTTCGACCTCAACGGCTTCAAGGCCATCAACGACACGTACGGCCATGCGGCCGGCGATGAAGCGCTCAAGGTCGTGGCCGATACGCTGTCCTCCAAGCTGCGTGACACCGATGCAGTAGGCCGCCTTGGCGGAGACGAGTTTGGCGTGGTTCTGGTGCTTACCGCGGTCGAAGCGGCTGAGCGCAAGGCCGAGGAACTGGCCGATGCCATTGCCGAGGCTCCAATCCACTTTGAAGGGCTGACCTTGAACCTCAAGGCCGCCTGGGGCGTACAGGCTCTGGAAAGTGGCATCACGCCGGAAACGGCCATGGCCGAAGCCGACGCCGCCATGTATGCGCGCAAGCAGGCCGCTGCCTGAACCGCCATAGAGCGTTGATCGGGCGATGAACTGATGCCAGCTTCACGCCCATGAGCTTCCTGTCAGACACCACCGCACCCGCCCATCCTGCCCTTCTGGACGCAATGGTACGCGCCAATGACGGCGCGCAGGCCAGCTATGGCAATGACGCGATCTCCGCGCGCGTAAAAGCCCGTCTTAAAGAGATCTTCTCCACTGATCTGGAGCTTGTACTAACCGTCTCCGGCACCGCCTCGAACGCGCTGGCGCTATCCGTGCTGGCTCCATCCGACACGGTCATTTTATGCCATGACGAAGCGCATATTCACCGTGACGAGCGCGGCGCGCCGGAGTTTTTCACCGGCGGGGCCAAGCTGGTGCCCCTGCACGGCGAGCATGCGCGCCTGTCACCTGAAACCGTGCAGGCGGCATTGGCCGAATGGCCCTCGGATTTTGTCCACACCACGCCGCCTTCTGTCTTGAGCCTCTCCAACCTCACCGAGTCGGGCACCGCCTACGATGTGGAAAGCGTCAGGACGCTGGCAGGACTTGCCAAGGCGCGCGGGCTAAAAGTCCACATGGACGGCGCGCGCTTTGCCAATGCCTTGTCGCATCTCAAATGCGATCCGGCGGATTTGACATGGCGGGCGGGCGTCGATGTCTTGAGCCTTGGCGCAACCAAGGGCGGCGCGCTGGCGGCAGAGGCCGTGATCCTGTTTCCCTCCGCTATGGACCGCTTTGAGAGCCTGCGGGCCCGCCAGAAGCGCTCCGGGCACATGGTGCCCAAAATGCGCTATGTCGCCGCCCAGTTCGAGGCTTGGCTGGATGATGGGCGCTGGCTGGAACTGGCCGCTCATGCCAATGCCATGGCAGCAGAGCTGGCACAGGGTCTGGGCGGCCTTCCCGGCGCGAAATTGCTGCACCCGGTAGAGGGCAATGAGGTGTTCATCGACCTGCCCCAGGAAACCGCCGATGCGCTGAACGCCATCAATGCCGGCTTCTACCCCTGGCCCCATGGCGGCTATCGCTTTGTCACCAGCTGGCAGACAAAGCCGGAAGACGTGGCGCGTGTGGTGAAAGCGGCGCAGGGGTAGGTTTTTCACCCCACCACCTTCGTCATTCCGGAAGCCCGAAGGGCTATCCGGAGCCCCGTTTCTGGATCCCGGGTCAAGCCCGGGAACCCGGTTGGAAGGCGCGGTGATAAACACCGCGGTCCCGGCCACCGAGCCGGAACCTAGTCATTTTTGCTTTCCGGCTTGTGCCGTTGGAAACCATGCCGATACCACACCCCTCGTCGTTCCCGCGCAGGCGGGAACCCAGAGCCGTTTTGTAGAAGGCTGAGCCCTATGGTCTCTGGATCCCCGCCTGCGCGAGGATGACGAAGGGATGAGGACCCCAACCGAATCACCGCTCTTGACTCTTGGTCGTAAGAACAAAATAAGAACATATGGCCCGAGTGATGTTCAAAGACCTGCCCCTGAAGCGTCTCTCCCCCCGGATGGAGGGCGAGGCGGCGCGTCTGGAAGACAGGCTGGGCGCGCCCTTGCTGGGCGTGCATGAAATTGCGCCGGCCGCCTTTAGCGATATGCCCGCCGCGCTGGGGCTGGCGGTTGGGTTTGCGCACACAAGGCCGCAGGGCGGCTGGCTGTGGGTGCGTTCGCGCAAGCAGCGCCTTGATCTGGGCCGGATCAGCGCGCGCGGGCTGGCCGCGCTCGGGGCGGACCCGGGCCGGGTCATGCTGGTGGAAACCCGCACGGCTACCGAGGCTTTGCGCGCGATTGACGAGGCCGCGCGCTCGCGCGCGATCGGCGCGGTCATTGCCGAGCTGGACACCGCCGACTTCACTTTTACCCGGCGCTTGAGTCTGGCCCATGAGACAAGCGCCACGCCGGTCATCCTCGTGCGCTCATGGCGCACCGAAGGGGCGACCGCCGCCCATAATCGCTGGCGGGTAAGTGCCGCGCCCAGCGCGCCCAACCGGCTTGATCCGCGCGCACCCGGACGGGCGCGCTGGCAGGTCACGCTGGAGCGCTCGCGCGAGTTTCCGCAAAGGGCTGGAGAAACCTTCCTGATGGAGATGGATGATGCGCCGCTTCGTGTGCGTCTGGTTCCCGCACTGGCCGATGGAGCGCCTGAAACGCGCCCGCACCACGCCCTGGCCGGTTGAGGATGGCGCGCCCTTCGTACTGACCGAGACAGGTGTGCATGGCCGCACGCTGGCAGCGGTGAACGATGCTGCACGCGCGCTGGGGCTGGAGCCGGGCTTACGTTTCACCGATGCGCGCGCCCGCGTGCCCGGCCTCGTGGCCGAAGAAATCGACCGCGAGGCGGACGCGCTGGCCCTGAAACGCCTGACGCTCTGGATGACGCGCTTTTCCCCCCTCACCGCCATGGACGGCGTCGACGGCATCCGCCTCGACGTAACGGGCTGCGCGCACCTGTTCGGCGGAGAGGAAGCCTTTCTGGTGTCGATGAAGCGCGCACTGGAAGGTTTGGGCCTCACGCCGCGCCTCGGACTGGCAGACAGCGCAGGCGCGGCGTGGGCGCTCGCCCGGCATGGCGCGGAACCCTTGCAGCGCGCCGCGCCCGGCAAGGCCCGCGAAGCGCTCGCGCCCCTGCCTGTGGCCGCCCTGCGGCTGGAAGCGTGCACGGTGCAGGTCTTGCGCCGTTTCGGGCTGACGCGCATCGGCCAGCTTTATGCAATCGAGCGCGCGGCGCTGGCCCGCCGATTCCGCAACCGCATGGCCGCGCAGGACGTGCTGTTACGCCTCGATCAGGCGCTTTGCGTGCGCCCCGAACCCCTGATCCCCCTTAAAAGCCCGGCGCGCTTCACCGCGCGGATTTCCGGCCCCGAACCGCTCCTCAGCCTTTCGGGAATCGAGGATGCGCTTTCAAAGCTGCTTGCCGACCTGACCGGCCAGCTTGAACAGGCGGGCAAGGGCGCGCGGCGCTTTATCCTGACCGGCTATCGCTCTGACGGCACGCGCGCAACCGTCAGCTTGACCCTCTCCCGGCCGGGGCGGGATGGGCGCACAATCGCGAAACTGTTCGCGCCACGCCTTGAGACGATGGATCCGGGCTTTGGCATTGATCTGATGACGCTCACCGCCCATGGCACCGGCCCGCTGGAAGCGATGGCCAGCGCCCTGCCCGATGGCATGGCGGTGCCGGGCGCAGACAGCAGCGAAACGGCGGCGCTGGCCGACCGTCTCAATGCCCGGCTGGGCGATGATCTGGTTCAGGTCTTCACCGCCCATGAGAGCCATTTGCCCGATCATAGCGAAGCGCTGGCACCCTTTCCCGGCACGCTCGCCCCCTGGCCGGTTACGGGCCACCGCACCGGGCCGCGCCCCCTGATCGTGCTCGACCGGCCGGAGCTGGTGGAGACCATCGCCATATTGCCGGACGGCCCGCCCGCCCGCTTCACCTGGCGGCGGATAACGCGCAGCGTGGCGCGCGCGGACGGTCCGGAGCGGATCGGGCCGCAATGGTGGCACGGCAACGCGAATGGCGTGCGGGCGCGCGATTATTACCGGGTGGAGGATGAGGACGGGCATCGCTACTGGCTCATGCGCGAAGGGCTTTATGATGATCAGCGCGGCGGCACTCCGCGCTGGTATGTGTGCGGGCTGTTCCCATGAGCGCGCCTGCCTATGCCGAACTTCAGGTGACCAGCAATTTCTCCTTCCTGCGCGGGGCGAGCCATGCGTCCGAACTGGTGGAGCGGGCCAAGGCGCTGGGCCTGTCTGCCATCGGCGTGGCCGACCGCAACACGCTGGCCGGTGTGGTGCGCGCGCATATCGCCGCGAAAGAGCACGGGCTGAAACTGCTGGTGGGCGCACGGCTGGATCTGGTCTGCGGGCTCAGCCTCATCTGCTATCCGGAAACCCGCGCCGCCTATGGCCGCCTGAGCGCCCTCATCTCCAAAGGCAAGATGAAAGCCCCCAAAGGCGAGTGCCACCTGACCCTTGAGGACGTGATGGAGGCTAGCGAGGCCCAGTGCTTCATCATCGTCCCGCCGGAGGAACCAGACGAGAGTTTCGAGGACGTGCTGACGCGCCTTGGCGCAAGCTGGCCGGGGCGGGTCTGGCTGGCCGCAGCCTGGCGATACCGGGGCCGGGACCGGGAGCGGATCGCGATGCTGGACGCGATTGGCGCCCGCGCGGGCGTTCCCATCACCGCCGTCAATGACGTGCTCTATCACGCGCCCGAACGGCGTCCCTTGCAGGACGTGATGAGCTGTATCCGCGAGCACTGCACCATTGATGAGGCAGGCTTCCGCCTTGAACCCCATGCCGAACGGCATCTGAAATCCCCGGCCGAGATGGCGCGCCTGTTTGCCGGGTTTGAAGCGGCTGTTGCGCGCACGCAAATCATCGCCGCGCGCTGCACGTTCAGCCTGGATGAGCTGCGCTATGAATACCCGGACGAGCCGGTGCCGCCCGGCTCCACCCCGCAGGCACATCTGGAATATCTGACCGCCAAAGGGGCTGACTGGCGCTATCCGCACGGCGTGCCGGACAAGGTCAAGACGCTGCTCGAGAAGGAGCTCGCCCTCATCGCGCAGCTGGACTATGCGGCCTATTTCCTCACCGTGAACGACATTGTCGCCTGGGCGCGCGCGCAAGGAATCCTGTGTCAGGGGCGCGGCTCGGCGGCCAATTCCGCCGTTTGCTACTGCCTCGGTGTCACGAGCGTGGACCCCGCCACCAGCAGCCTTCTGTTCGAACGCTTCCTGTCGAAGGAACGCCGCGAACCGCCCGATATCGATGTCGATTTCGAGCACGAGCGGCGCGAGGAGGTGATGCAATATGTCTATGCGCGCTATGGCCGCCAGCGGGCGGGCCTGACCGCCACCGTCATCTCCTACCGCCCGCGCTCCGCCGTGCGCGAAGTGTGCAAGGCGCTGGGCCTGACCGAGGATGTGTCGGCAGCGCTCGCCGGCACGGTCTGGGGCTCTTGGGGCAAGAGCATTGACGACAAACACATAGAACAGACCGGCCTCGACCCGAAAAACCCGATGATCCGCCGCGCGATCATCCTGACGCGCCAGCTGATCGGCTTTCCGCGCCATCTCTCCCAGCATGTGGGCGGGTTCGTGCTGACATGCGGCCTGCTGACCGAAACCGTTCCCATAGGCAATGCCGCGATGGAGGCGCGCACCTTCATCGAATGGGACAAGGACGACATCAATGCGCTGGGCATCATGAAGGTGGATGTGCTGGCGCTGGGCATGCTGACCTGCATCCGCAAGGCGTTTGATCTGCTGCGCGAACACAAGGGTATCGACCACACGCTGGCCAGCATTCCGCCCGATGACACCGCCACCTATGACATGCTGTGCCGGGCCGACAGCCTGGGCGTGTTCCAGGTGGAAAGCCGCGCGCAGATGAACATGCTGCCGCGGCTGAAGCCGCAACGCTTCTACGATCTCGTCATACAGGTCGCCATCGTGCGCCCCGGCCCCATTCAGGGCGATATGGTCCATCCCTATCTGCGCCGCCGCAAGGGCGCGGAGGCCGTGACCTACCCTTCACCTGCACCGGCCCACGGGCCCGCAGACGAGCTGGAGAGCATCCTGAAACGTACGCTGGGCGTGCCGCTCTTTCAGGAGCAGGCCATGCAGATCGCCATTGATGCAGCCAAGTTCACGCCCGACGAGGCCAATGGGCTGCGCCGGGCCATGGCGACCTTCCGCCGCGTCGGCACGATCCATAATTACGAGGAGAAAATGATTCAGGGCATGGTGGGCCGCGGCTATGCGCCGGACTTTGCCGCGCGCTGCTTTGACCAGATCAAGGGGTTTGGCGAATACGGCTTTCCCGAAAGCCATGCCGCCTCGTTTGCGCTGCTGGTCTATGTCTCCTCATGGATCAAATGCCACCACCCGGAGGTGTTTGCCGCCGCTTTGCTGAACGCCCAGCCCATGGGTTTTTACGCGCCCGCCCAGATCGTGCGCGATGCCAAAGAACACGGCGTGGAGGTGCGCCCCGCCGACATAAACCACTCCCGCTGGGACAATATTCTGGAGCCGGCCAATAGCGGCCCGTGGCCGTTCGCGTTGCGTGTGGGCCTGCGCCAGATTGACGGGCTGAAGGAAGCGGAGATGGCGCGGCTGACCACCTTGCGCGGGCCCGGCTATGCCAGCCCGGCCGATCTGCGCGCCCGCACACGCCTGCCGCGCGCGACACTGGAAAAGCTCGCCAGCGCCGATGCCTTCACCTCGCTCAGGCTTTCGCGGCGCGAGGCACTGTGGGCGATACGCGCAGAGACGATTGAGGCCCCTGCCCCGCTGCTGGCGCTGGCAGGCGATGGTGAAGACACCGGACAGACGCAGCTGCCGGACATGCCGCTGTCAGAACATGTGGTGCAGGACTACCAGACGCTGCGCCTGTCGCTCAAAAGCCATCCCATGGCGCTGTTACGCCCCCTCTGGGATACGGAGCGCTTCGCCGCCACACAAACCGCCTGCGCCGCGCCGACGGGCCGCAGGGTGCGCACCGGCGGGCTGGTGCTGGTGCGCCAGAAGCCCGGCACCGCCAAGGGCGTGCTCTTCATCACCATCGAGGACGAGACCGGCATCGCCAATCTGATCGTCTGGAAAAAGGTGGCCGAGCGCTTCCGCCCTGTTGTCATGGGCGCGCGCATTCTTGGCGTGACGGGGCGTGTACAGACAGCCGACAATGTCACCCACATCATCGCGGAGACGCTGGAGGACCGCTCCCGCGACCTGCTTTACTTGAGCGAGGACGCGCAGCGCGAGATGCTGGACGGGGCGATGGCCCCGGTCGACGAGGTGCGCAGGCCCGTGATGGCGCGGCGCGGGCCGCCGCCAAAAGACAGCTCCCACGCACGCCATCCGCGCGATGTGCGCGTCATCCCCAAAAGCCGGGATTTTCACTGAGCACCAAACTCACGAAGGTGTGAGGTGGAAAGCCGTGCCGGAACCGCGCGCTCCGGCTAACGTTCTGTCCAATGCAACATGAAAACGGGAGGAGTTCACATGACACGCCTCATGCAATCGCTAGGCTTGAGTGCCGCGCTGGCCCTGTCGGCCAGCCCCGCGGTTCTGGCACAGGAAACCCACGGCGCGACGCTCGACATCCGCGAATGGGAGGTTCCTTACGAGGACAGCCGCCCGCGCGACCCTTACGTCGCGCCTGACGGGACGGTCTGGTTTGTCGGACAGCGTTCGCACTATGTGGCCACGCTCGACCCGGAAACCGGCGAGTTCACCCGCACCGATCTCGTTGACGGCGCAGGCCCGCACACCGTGATCGCGGACGAGGAAGGTGCCTGGTATGCAGGCAACCGGGCAGCCCATATCGGCTTTGTCGATCCCGATACCCGCGAGATCGAGATTATCGAGATACCCGGCGACGGCCCGCGCGATGTTCACACCATGGACTTCGACTCCGAGGGCAATATCTGGTTCACCCTCCAAGGCGCCAACCAGCTGGGCTTCATGGACCGCGAGACGCGCGAGATCAGCTTGTGGGACGTGGAGCGCCGCGGCTCGCGCCCCTACGGCATCATGGTCGATGACAATGACCAGCCCTGGTCGGTGCTGGTCGGCACCAACAGGATTGCCACAGTCGTCGATGGAGAGGTGCGCGAGATTGACCTGCCGCGCGAAAGCGCCCGCCCGCGCCGCATGGCCCTGCCGGGCGATGGCACGGTCTGGTATGCCGATTATGCCGATGGCTATATCGGCCGCTATGACATGGAGAGCGAGGAGATCACCGAGTGGCGCACGCCTTCGGCAGGTGAGGCCCGCCCCTACGCCATGACCAGCGACGATAACGGGATGCTCTGGTTTGTCGAAACCGGCCCGCAGCCCAACGTGTTTGTCGGCTTTGATCCGGAAACCGAAACCTTCACTGCGCCGGTTGAAGTGCCCTCCGGCGGCGGCACGGTCCGCCACATGGTGTTTGACCCGCAGACCCGTTTTATCTGGTTCGGGGCCGATACCAATACGATCGGCCGCGCCGAAGTGCAGGACGCTGAATGATGCGCAGGAAAGCCAGTCTGGCGGGGGCGGCAGCCTTCGCCAGTCTTGTCTTCAGCGCGCCTGCAACCGCCTATCCTGAAGGCGCGCTGCTGGGGCATACCGGCGGATTTGGCGAAGATAGCTGCGCGTCCTGCCATTTTGCCGGGCCGCAAGGCGATGATATTGCGCTGCGGATCGACGGCCCGGACGTTTACGATCCCGGCGCGCGTTACCGCTTCTTTGTCAGAGCGATGGACCCGGACGCGGCTGTCGCGGGCTTCCAGCTATCGGCGCGTTTCGAGGATGGCAGCAATGCCGGAACGCTGTCCGCCAAAGCCGACGGCACCCAGACCGGCACGCTTGACGATGTGACGTATGCCAGCCATTCGGCCCCGCAACACCTTGAAGGCGGCGAGGCCGTCTGGGAGCTGGAATGGGTGGCCCCAGAGGATTCCTCTGGCGCGGTCATCATCCACGCCGCAACGGTCAGCGGTGCGGACGATCAGTCGCCCGTCGGCGATAATGTCCAGACACAGGAATTACGTATCAGCCCGCCAGAGTGACGGGCCGGCAGCCCGGCTACTGGCCGGGCATCTGCATGCGCTGATACCCGTCGGGCACGGTAAACAGGCTGGCATCCTGTGATGCGCGCGAGAACTGCGTGGCCTCGAACGCGGTGCCCTGATCAGGAATATCCACGCGCAGGACGATATTGTCGTCGGTCATGCAGCCATGCGCCTCGCCGCCAGGGATTTCCTCATCCTCGATACGGTAGACCGTGCAGGCTTCGCCCGCGACCGTGTCGTTTCCGATAACCTCGCCGAAACGGTCATCGGCCAGTGGCAGCGTGACTTCATCGCCCATCGGCATTTCTATGGCCATGCGCGTGCCCTGCATGTCCACCAGAATGGTGCTCATGCGCTCGACCGGATTGAGCAGCACGATGGCGCTCTGCCCCTGAAACTCGCCTGCCATGCGGAAATCGCCGTCACGATGGCGCATTTCCATTTCCTGCTGATGGCCGCTGGAATGGTCATGAATACGCACCGTCATCTCGTAGTCAGTCTCGGGCAGGCGCAGTTCCTGCGCAGCGGCGAGAGACGACACACTCATCAACGCGGCGGCGCTGGCAGCAATCATGGTCTTCATCGATAGCAATCCTCAAACAACGGAACCACGTCCCTTGGCGATCAGCCTAGCGCCCGATCAGGGCAGAACGCAAATGTCTGCCTTTCCGGTCAGGAATAGCCGATCCAGACGGCAATGATCAGCGCCAGCGAGCCAGCCAGGGTGAGCTTGATCATCAGAGGAAACACAAACCGGAACCAGCGGTCATAGGGAATGCCGGCAAGGCCCAATATCCCCATCAGCACCGCATTGGTCGGCACGATCATGTTCGAAAAGCCATCACCAAACTGGAAGGCGAGCACGGTGACCTGACGGCTCACCCCGACCAGATCCCCGATAGGCGCCATGATCGGCATGGTGGCAAAGGCCTGACCGCTGCCCGATGGCACGAACAGGTTCAAAAGGGTTTGCAAAAGGAACATGCCGACGGCGGAAAACTCTGCGCGAACCTGATCCAGCGGCGTGGCCAGCGCGTTGACGATGGTGTGCAGCACCAGCCCGTCTTCCAGGATCAGCGAGATGGAGCGGGCAAAGCCCACCAGCAGCGCGGTTGCCGTCAGCTGCGCGGCCCCGGCAATGAAGCTTTCAGCCGCATCATCCAGTTTCAGACGCCCGAAAATGATGGCGGCAACAGCCAGCCCGAGGAAAACCGCCGCCAGCTCTGTCAGCCACCAGCCCTGCAGTGTTACTCCGAGCACGAGGCCGACGATCGTTGCGCCAAGCGCGAGCAGGACCAGCCTGCGCGCCCAGTTCATCGGCGGATATTCCTGTGGCGGGGGAGCTGCGGCGGACGCCAGTCCCGCGACCAGACTTTTGGACGGGTCGGCCTGCACTTTGCGGGCATAGCTGTAGACGTGGTGAAATCCGATGGCGAAAATCGGCCCGGCAATGGCCAGCCTGTACCACCAGCCTGACAGGGGCTGAAGCTCGGCAATGTCTTGAGCCACCATGACGGTAAACGGGTTCATGACGGACACCCCGTAGCCGACCCCGTAGCCGACCACCATCATGCCGACAGCCGTCATCGCATCCAGGCGCAGCGCCGCGCACAGCGCCACCAGAATACCGACAAAGGCGATATATTCTGCCGCCATGCCAAAGGCGGCGGAGAACGTCCCGAACACGAACATGGACGCGAAGACCAGAAGCGCAAGCCGGTCGCGGAAATGCTGCAGCATCCCGCCAATCGCCGCGTCGATAGCGCCGGTGGAACGTACGACGCCCAGCACACCGCCGATCAGGAACACGAAGAAAATGACATCGGATGCGGACGCCATCGCGCGCGGCACGACGCTCAGCAGATGCCAGGGGGACAGGGTTTCAGCGTCCTCGACGACCTCGTAGGTGCCGGGCACGACCATCATGCGCCCGGCCTCATTGGCCTGCATCTGAAAACTGCCCGCCGGCAGTATCCAGGTCAGCACCAGTGCCGCGGCCATCATGATGACCATCAGCACCAGAGTGTGCGGTACGCGCAGCCAATGGCGCCCGCCCGCGCTTTCCTGTTCAGTCATCGTTGGAATGTCCCCGATCTTGCCGTCGTCCGGCACCATTGGTGATGCCCGCACCGCGAAGGTCAAGCGCTGCGGTGGAATCGGCATCAGGCACGAAAGACCGCGCGGTCTGGTGGCAAGGCACCTGCCCGCCGCCAGACCAGAGCGCCATTAATCGCTGTGCACCGCCAGCAAGGGAATGCGCGCGGCCCGCAAGGCCGGCACAAACCCGCCAAGAAAGCCCACGATCAGGGCGAGGATCACGCCGGAAATAACCGCGTCCGGTGTCACGGCAAAGGCAAACACGACCTGAGTGAAGCCCGACCCCAGCGTCGATGCACTGACCCCGTCAAACAGGAGGAAGGTCGCTACGGCGCCAATCAGCCCGCCTGCAAATGCCAGCACAAGCGCCTCTGCCATCGCCGCGACAAAAGCCGGAAAGCCGCCAAAGCCGATGGCGCGAAGCGTTGCCAGCTCGCGCGTGCGCGCGTCGACCGAGGCATACATGGCGTTCCACGCACCCGCCAGCGCACCGATGGCCATGGCAAAGGCCAGCGGCCAGCCCAGGAACATGATGAGATTAGTCGTGCCGCCAGCTGAACGGGCGAAATAGGCGCGCTCAGAGAGCACTTCGAGATTAAGGCGGGGCTCGTTCTCGACATATTCCTGAAGTGCTTCGAGCGCCTCCACAGACGTCAGGCGGGCCCGCACGGTCTGCACGCTGGAACCCCGGTCATAAAGGTTCTGGATCACGCCCAGATCGGCCCATATCTCGGAATCAAACACTGAGCCGCCGGTCGAGAATACGCCCACCACCGTCCACTCATTACTGCCGAGCCGGATGGTTTCGCCGAGGGCGAACCCGTCAAACTCGCGAAGCACGCTTTCGCCCACGACCAGCTCCGCTGTACCGGGCTCGAACATGCGCCCCTCCACCAGCGAGAATTGCGGGCGCAACTCCGGACCGGACAGGCCGACCCCGCGAAGGGCCAGATTGGCGCGGGTCTGGCTGGTGCGCTTGATGCCGTCAACAACGACGAAAAGCTCCGCCGAAATAATCGGCTCGCCGGATTCGTCTGCCGCGATCCCCGGAGCCACCTCCAGCAGGCGCACATCATTGCGCTCCACCACCGAATTCATCTCCGCCATGGCGCCGCCGCGCAGCATGACGGCAACATCGTCTGCCCCCGCGCCGTCCACGGTCGCCCGGAAGCCGCTGGCCATGGCCATGAAGCCCAGCAGAACACCGACGACCAGCGCGATGGAAAGTACGGTCGCCAGCGACATGCCCCAGCGCTGCGGGATGGAGCGCAGATTGAGAAGCGTTACGGCTATTGTCTGTTTGAGCATGGAAATCTCTCCTAGATCTTGCCGAGCGCTTCAGAGATACGCACCTGCATGGCGTTATAGGCAGGCAGGATGCCCGTCACGAGGCCCAGCGCCGCCATCAGGGCGAGCGCGGTCACGATATTGGTGAGTGACAGGCCAAACGAGGGCAGGAACCCTGCCAGTGCGGAAGACGCAGCCGTGGCCGCCAGTGTGGCCAGGCCGAGCCCGATCAGGCCGCCAAGGAAGCTCAGGAGCAGCGATTCCCACAGCACCATGCGGAAGATGCGCGGCGCGGTGAAGCCCAGTGTCTTGAGCACCGCGATCTCGCGGGTACGCTCATTGACGGCCATCACCATCGTCGTGCCAACGATCATCAAAATGGTCGCGAATGCCGCCCCGATCACCCAGGTCAGGATCAGCCCGATATTGCCGAACTGCTCCATGAAGGCCTCGTTGAAGGCGGCCTCGGTCGTCGTCGAGGTTTCCGCTGACGAGTTGGCAAACAGGGCGTCGATCTCGCCGGACACCTGATCGTTCAGGGCCGGATCTTCGGTATTGATCGTGATCCAGTGGAAACTGTCCCGTCCGAAGGCGAGGCTCTCATTGAAATACTCGTAGTGGAGCATGAGATAGTTGGTGGGATAGGTGCCTTCGGTGTCATCAAACACGCCGCAAATATCCAGCTCCCAGGTCTGCGAGCCATCCGTGTTCTGCCAGATATTAGAATTGAGCGGGATGCGGTCACCCGTGGACCAGTCATACTGGTTGGCAAGCGCGCGTCCGACGAGCGCGCAGGTGCGCCCCTCCAGGAAGGCGGCGCGCTCTTCAGGCGGCAGTACGATCTCTGTGGGATAGGCTTCCAGATAGGTTGCGGGGTCCACCGCGAAGCTCTGCACGAAGTTTTGCGGCTCCTGGTAGTAGCCGCCAAACCAGCTGGCCGGAGCCGCGTTGCGAACCCCTTCGACCTGCTCGATGCGGCCCCAGTAGGCATAGGGTAATGCCACCGTGAAATTGATGCGGTTGACGGTGACGAGGCGCTCTTGCGCGGCGGTGCCACTGCCCATCGTGAACGCATTCTGCAGCGCGCCCAGCACACCGAAAATCAGGAACGCGATGAGGATGGAGACCATGAGAAGAATGGCCCGCAAACGCTTGCGGAACAAATTCTTGCGGATCAGGGTTGCGTCATTCATCAGGCTTTCCCCTTCTCCTCGAACCGGCCCTTATTCAGATGCAGTTCGCGCGCGGCATAGCTGGCCGCTGCCGGGTCGTGCGTGACCATGATGATCGTCTTGCCCAGCTCCTTGTTGAGAAGCTGGAGCGTTTGCAGGATTTCGTCTGCCGTGGTGCGGTCAAGATCCCCGGTCGGCTCGTCGGCCAGCAGCACTTTGGGGTCGGCCACGATGGCACGGGCGATGGCGACGCGCTGCTGCTGACCGCCGGAGAGCTGGGCCGGGCGGTGGCCGGCCCGGTCCACCATGCCGACGATATCCAGCGCGGTTTTCACCCGGTCTTTACGCGCCTTGCCCGACAGGTTTGTCAGTAGAAGGGGAAGCTCCACATTCTGCGCCGCCGACAGCGTGGGCATCAGATTGTAGAACTGGAAGATGAAGCCGGCATTCTTGGCCCGCCATTTGGCAAGCTTGCCCTGCCCGAGATTATCGATGCGCTGGCCTTCGAACAGGACCTCGCCGGAACTGGGCCTATCGATACCGCCCAGCAGGTTCAGCAAGGTTGTCTTGCCCGATCCTGACGGCCCCATGATGGCGATGAAATCGCCCTGGGAGATGGTCATGTCGAGCCCGTCAAAAATGGCGACCGTCTCCTTGCCGCGCGTATAGCGCTTGGAGAGGTTCTTCAGCTCATAAAGTCCCGATGCGTCCGTCATGATCACTGTCCTTAAGGTTCAGCCCCGGCCGGGCTGTCATCATTCGATAAAGGTCACGCGCGCGGCCATATCCGGCAGGACACGCGCATCGCGCTCATTGAGCGCCACACGCACCTTGATGGTCGCGCGGCTGCGGTCTGCAGTCGGGATGATGGCCTCGACCCGTGCCGGAATACGCCAGTCCGGATAGGCGTCCAGCACCGCCTCTACCCGCTGGCCGGGGGAGACCCGCTGGATCTGGCCTTCGTTCACATCGACCTCGATCTCCAGCGAGGCCATATCAACCAATGTGGCCACCCCGGTGCGCGTAAAGCCGCCGCCGGCAGAGCCGGGGAACAATATCTCGCCAACCTGGGCATTCTTCGCGATCACCACGCCCGCAAAGGGCGCGCGCACGACATGGCGGGCGATCAGATCGACCTGGCTGGTGCGCCGTACACGGGCACTATCCAGATCAGCGCGCGCGGCGCGCCATTGTGCTTCAAGGCTGGATTGCTGGGCCTGCGCTGCGGTCAGGGCAGCCTCGGAGGCGATCTCGCGTTCAAACAGGCTGGACGCGCGGTTGGTGACGGTGCGTGCTTCGGCCGCCTGGAACTCCAGCGAACGCACGCGCGCTTCAGCGGCGGCGATCTGGGATTCAATCAATTCCAGATCGAGCTGTGCGCGCGTATCATCAAGCCGCGCCAGCACCTCGCCCGCCTCGACCTCGGTGCCTTCCTCGACCAGCACTTCGGCGATGCGCCCGGTAATCTCGGCAGACACCGTCGCCTGACGGCGCGCGGTCACATAGCCCGACGCCACAAGCCCGGCAGCGCGCGGCACGCGCGGCGTGGCCGCCGCCGGAGCAGCATCGTCCGCTTCGGCCGTGGTCTCGCTATCTGGCTGCGCGGGTGAAGATGCCGCGGCCTGCTGCTCAGGCGCTCCTTCCTGACCGCCATCCTGCATGAAGAACCAGATTGCCGCTGCGGCAATCAGCGCCGATGCCGCCATGCCGCCGACCAGAGCAAGCGGAGAGACGCCGCCGCGGCGCTCATCATTGTCCCGGTCAATGCTCAGCGATCGCAGCTTGTCGCGCCTGTCATCACTCATGTGTCTGGTCCCCTGCCCGTTTGCCGTCTGATAGCATCCTGCTGACGAAACGGGTATGACCTAATCGTCTGGTTGTAAAGGTTGCTTTACGATACAATTTTGTAATGTTGCCTTCGCAGCACCAGAAATCAACATATACAAATAACTTTGTAATGCAAAGTATAATTTTGGGCAAGCTAGCGCGCGCGCAACCGGCCCAGTCGAGCCGAGGCCGGTCAGCCGCTGCGCAGGGGCCCGGCATCCGGGCTGTTACCGGCGGTTGATGAGCCTGCCGCCCCGTCATCACCGCTTCCCTGAAACGGCTGGACCAGCAGTCTGTCCAGCCAGAGATCGCGCGGGGTCCGGAACTGCTCGATACCAATCGTCATGGCATCGTGCCCGGCCTCGGGCTGCGCCCGGTAGGTACCGAAAATCCGGTCCCACCACGGTACGTTGAAGCCGTAATTGCTGTCGGTCTCATGGCGCCGGATAGAGTGATGGACCCGGTGCATGTCCGGCGTGACGAGGAACAGACGCAAGACCCGGTCGAGGCCCTGCGGCAGGCGGATATTGGAATGGTTGAACATCGAGGTAGCGTTCAGCAGCACCTCAAACACCAGCACGGCCAGAGCCGGAGCACCCAGCACGGCCACAAGGGCGAGCTTGATGATCATGGACAGGACTATCTCTCCGGGATGGAAGCGCAGCCCCGTCGTCACGTCAAATTCCAGATCGGCATGATGCATGCGGTGAAAACGCCACAGCACCGGCACTTTGTGGAACATCACGTGCTGGCCGTAGATCGCCAGATCCAGCAGCAGGACCGAAAGCGGCACAGCCAGCCAGAGCGGCGCATCCAGAGCGTTGAACAGGCCCCAGCCTGCCTCATCCGCCCACAAGGCAAACGCGACCGCCAGCAAGGGGAAGGCCAGGCGCAAGATCGCGGTGTCGATCACCACCAGCGCCAGATTATTGCTCCAGCGCACCAGGCGGGGAATCTCGCGGCGCCTGCGCGGCGCTGCCAGCTCCCATACCATCATCAACACAAGCACGCCTGCGAACGCGCTCAGGCGCAACACAGGTTCGGCGGCAAGGATCACATCAGGCATCACGCTTAGGCCCCGTATGGCGCAAGAACGGGACGGGTAAGTCCCTGATCGCCAATATAGGAAGCCTATGAGAAAATAGAACGCGCCAGACCGGCAGGGTCAGATAGCCATGCCGGTCCCGAAACGGGCGAAGCCTTGCGCACATGTTGCGGCGGGCGGGCGGTCAGCGCTGAGCGAGCCAGACATACGCGTGCTGGCTTTCGCTTACCGTTAAAGACGGCATGCCAGCCTGATCACGATTGTGCTTGTGCGGCCTTTATCGGGGGGTGGCAAACCAGATGACATGCGTCGGCCCCTTGCCGTTCTCCCGGGCACGCACACTGACTTCCTCGACAGAAAATCCCGCCTCGATCAACCGGCGTGAAAACGCGCGGTCCGCTCCGGCAGACCAGACCGACAAGATACCGCCGGGACGCAGCGCCCCGCGGGCGCGGGCGAGGCCACGCGCACTGTAGAGGCCGTCATTGCCAGGACGGGTAAGGCCATCAGGGCCGTTATCGACATCCAGCAGGATGGCGTCATAGCTGGCCACGCCAGCGCCAATAAGCGCACCGACATCCTCTATCAGTACTTCGACACGTGGATCATCCAGACAGCCTTGCGTCATCGCTTCCATGGGGCCGCGCGCCCATCCGATGATCTCAGGCACCAGCTCGGCCACCACGATACGGGCGTCAGGCCCAAGTTCGGCCAGCACCGCGCGCAAGGTGAAGCCCATGCCATACCCGCCGATGAGGATACGCGGCGCGGCGCGCGCACCCAGACGCTGACACGTCATGACACCGAGCGCCTTTTCAGAGCCGCTCATGCGGGTGCTCATTAGCTCGTTGCGTGCAAGCATGATGATGAAGGCGTTGTCGTGCCGGATGAGCCGGAGCGGAGGACCGCCGGGAACCTCGGCCTCGCCAATCAGTTCACGCGGCTTCACCGCTGGCGGGCTTTGCGCGCGGCATATTTTGCGTCACGGGCAGCTTTGCGTTCAGCCTCGGTGCGCACTGGCACTTTGGCTGCCGCTTCCTCGGCCTCAATGCGGGCAGCGTCTGCATTGGCCGCTTCCGCGCGGGCCGCTTCGGCCGCTTTGGCTTTGGCGTCGTCTGCGGCGGCCTTCTCGGCGGCGCGGCGTTCCTCGCGTTCAGCATGGGCAGCCTGACGAGCGGCGACCACCGCAGGGTCGGGAGCAGGTTTGTTGCGCAGCTTCGCTACCGCCGCTTGCCGGGCGGCACGCGACGCCGCCGCCCGCTCGTTGAAATCGGGGGATTTAAAGCCAGCCATGGTTCATCCACTGTGTTGAAGCGAGCATCGTGATCGCCAGAAGGGCCAGCCTATACCCGCATCCGCGATAGAGTTCGCCCCCGAGTTGCAGGCTGTGCAGACCAATGCGGTCCGGCAGCCGTCTCCCTCGCGCCCCGCTGAAAGCTTAGGCGCGGCGCATTGCTGTGCAATGGGAAATATGGCGCGCCCGAAGAGATTCGAACTCCTGACCCCCAGATTCGTAGTCTGGTGCTCTATCCAGCTGAGCTACGGGCGCGCTGTCCTGACCACGGGCCAAGGCCCTCTCGTCAAGGCGCGCGAAACTAGCCGCGAGGTGGGACATTGGCAAGCGCCTGCCATGAAAAAGGCAGAGCCATTTCGCACATGCCCGAAATAACGCTGTCAGGCCTGTGCCCGTCGCGGGGCCGGGGCGGCATCTTCCTCGAAAAACAGCGCCTGCGAGATGGCCGCTTTCACGGCGTTGGGCAGGAAGGGCTTGGTGATGAGAAACGCTGGCTCCGGCCGGTCGCCCGTCAGCAAGCGTTCAGGAAAGGCGGTGATGAAGATCACCGGTACCGGCAAGTTCATGAGGATGTCGTTGGCGGCATCAATACCGGAGGAATTGTCAGCCAGCTGAATGTCGGCCAGCACGAGGCCGGGCCGATGTTGCGCAGCCTGTTCGGTCGCCTCTGAGCGCGTTGTGGCAATGGCGCACACTTCGTGGCCGAGATCACCGACAATGGCTTCAATATCCGCGGCGATGACAGGCTCATCCTCAATGATGAGCACCCGCGTTTTCAGGGCTTTCTCGATATCGCCGTGGGCGCGGCCCACCAGTGCTTCAATGTCGCTGGCGGGCACTGCGAGAACTTGCCCGGCCTCATCAGGGGTAAACCCCTCCATGGCCGTCAGGAGCAGGGCCTGACGGGCCCGTGCCTCGAGCCGCTGAAGGCGCGAGTCCGGCCCGCGTTCAGGCTGGATGCCGATCAAGTCCAGTTCAGGGGCGCAATCGTGAAAGGCGCGGAACAGGGCAATTTTGGGCGGCAACTCGCGGCTGAGCGTGACCTTGCCGCCGACCGCGTTTTCCAGCGCTGACTGAACAAGGGCGTCACCGCGCCGCTGCTCTCCGGCGAGCGCGCGCGCATAGCGGCGCAGATACGGCAAATGGGAAGTCAGATCGTCGATATTCATGGGTCCCGTCCCTTTCACGCGCGCTGCACCCTCGCTCCTGCCTGGCAGCGCACACCAACCGGATACGCACGCGAAGCGCGCCAGGTTCCGCACTTCCTTCACCGGTAAACATGCACGGCATCGGGAACCGCATGAATTCATGATGCGTTGGGAATGTGAGCGACCATCGCAAGGGCCCGTTTCCCACCAGACAGACAGGTATTGCTTCAATGTCTCAGAACGCCAAGGACGACATGCCCGGCCCTCGCGACGGCACTATCGACAGGGCCAAGGCGGGGCAGACCGCCCGCAGGCGTGTACTGGGTGACCAGCTTCGCGCCTATTACGATTCCGTCACCAGCGAGCCAGTGCCCAGCGCCTTGAGCGATCTGATGACCGAGCTGGCACGCAAATCGGCCACAACGGGCAATGCGGATCGGGCGGATACCGCCGACGCGGCAAAGCGTGACGGCAACGGGCAGGACAGCGAATGACCGCCCATGATGACGCGGCCGCAATGGCTGTTTTCCAGCAGGAACTGACCGACGCGATACCGCATTTGCGTGCCTTCGCGCGTTCGCTATGCGGCAATCCGGCCGAGGCCGATGATCTGGTTCAAGAAACGCTGATCAAGGCATGGACAGCCCGCGCCAGCTTTCAGGACGGATCATCCATGCGCGCCTGGACCTTCCGTATCCTGCGCAACCATTTTTACTCCGAACGCCGGCGTGCGTGGCGCAAGCAGGAACAGGGCGGCGAGATTCCCGAAAACGCGGCAGTCAGCGGTGAAGGCCAGAGCTGGGCGCTGCAGCTTGACGATGTGCGCCGGGCGCTCCTGGACATACCCGACGAGCAACGCGAGGCACTGGTACTCGTCGGCGCCGGGGGATTAAGCTATGAGGAAGCGGCAGGCGTGTGCGGCTGTGCGGTCGGCACGGTCAAAAGCCGGGTCAATCGCGGGCGAGCGGCCCTTGAAAAGCGTATGGAAACAGGCGTGAGCCTGAGGGCGTCTCCCGGCGGGGCGGCAACAGCGGCGGAGGACATTGTTGACCACATCCGCAACGCCAGCACCGAACGCATCCCAGGCTGAAAATGATCTCCCGCCGGTAACGCCGCGTCCATTATGGCGAGGCGGGCTGCGTGTCCGGCTGATGGCGGTGATTATTCTGGCGCTGATACCCATCCTCACGCTCAGCGGACTTTACACCCAGTCGCGCTTTGATGCGGCCCGGGACAATCAAAGAGAACTGCTCGCCGCGCGCGCCCAGCTGACGGCGCAAAGCCAGCGCCAGCTCATACTGGGTGCCGGGGCGATGATGAGCGCGCTCGCCCAGCAAGGCCCTGTGCGCCTTGGCGGTGCCCTGTGCGCGCGGTCCCTCGCCCAGGCCCTGACCGATCAGCCCGCATATTCCAATATTGTCCGGGTGAACGGGCGCGGCGTCGTGGCCTGCACCGCCGAACCGGCTGACGAAGCGGTGCGGTTCGACGAGGCGGACTGGTTTGCTCAGGCGCGCGACAGCCAGCATTTCATTGTCGGGGCGCTTGAGATTGATCCGATCACCGATGACGCCGTCATCCGCGCTGTCAGCCCGCTGTTCGAGCCCGATGGCGCATTTACCGGCGCGCTGACAACCGGGATCCGCCTGCAGGCCTTGCAGGAGCTTGGCCGCGAACAGGCAGGTCAGGCCCGCGCTGGTCTTGTCGACCGGGAGGGGCGTGTGCTGACCGAAAGCCGCGATATGGGGCTGGCCCGCGTGGACGCCGCGCTGATGGAAGAAGCGGCACAGACAGGTAGCGCCCGCTTTACCGGAACCGGGCCAGACGGCACGCCGCGCCTGTTCGTGCTGGTGCCGCTGGTATCCACCGAACTCTTCGCCCTGCTGGCCGAGCCGGCGCCGGAACTTCTCGATTTTGCGCTGGTGGACACGGTCGGAACGATTGTCCTGCCGGCCGTGATGCTGCTGCTGGCGGGCAGCGTCATCTGGGTGGCGACCGACATGATGATACTGCGCTGGCTGCGCTATCTGCAGCGCGTTGCCGCCGCTTATGCCAAGGGGCGCTATTCGGTCCGGCCCGTACGGGCTGAACGCGCGCCGGGAGAGTTGCGCGAGCTCGCGGCGGGGTTCGGCACAATGGCCGCCGCTATTGCCGAGCGCGACGCGGCGTTGACCCAGAGCCTTGCCTATCAGGAATTGCTGCTCAAAGAGGTCCACCACCGCGTCAAGAACAATCTGCAAATCATTACCAGCCTTATCAATTTGCAGATGCGTGCCGTCGATGACCCGCAAGCGGTCAAGGTGCTGGGCGATGCGCAGGCGCGCATCAACGCGCTCGCGCTGGTCCACCGCAGCCTCTATGAGGCCGGGGATTTCGCGATCATCAATCTCAAGCCGTTTTTTGAAGAATTGTGCAGCCTGACCCATGCCGCCACGGGCGGTGAGGAGCGCGGCCTGACCCTGGTAACCGATATCGCGCCGGCACGCCTGGGCGCCGAGCGGTGCATCCCGCTTGCCCTGTTTGTCACCGAGGCGATGACCAATGCCTACAAGCACGCCTTTGAGGGACGCAAGAGCGGAACCCTGACCATCACCGTGGAGGCGCAGCCCGCCGGTTCGCTGACCGCCAGCATTGCCGATGATGGCGTGGGCGCGCATGCAGCGCCCGAACCCGGACGCAAGGGCGTGGGCGGGGCGCTGTTTGATGCTTTCGCGCGCCAGCTTGGCGGCAGTGCCGAAACGCGCGTGGAAGCGCAGGGCGGCCATGGTGTGTCAATGACCTTCCCCCTGCTCGGCAATGAAGGGCCGGTGGACGAATGACGACCGTCTGGCGCGGCCCGGCGATTGGCACTATGTCAGCGCGATGACCCGTTCTGACCTGCCCGTTACCGATCCGCTGACCGATCCTCTGGCGCTGGCACAGGCGCTGATACGCGCGCCCAGCGTGACGCCGCGCGATGAAGGCGCACTGGACACGCTGCAAGCCGCGCTGACCCGTCTGGGCTTTGCCTGCCAGCGCATGCCGTTCGGCGAGGTGGACAATCTCTATGCCCGCCTCGGTACGGCTGATCCGGTCTTCTGCTTTGCCGGCCATACCGATGTCGTGCCAGCCGGCAGGGAAGAGGCGTGGAGTGCAGGCCCGTTCGCCGGCGAGGTTCACGGCGAGGCGCTGATCGGGCGCGGCGCGGTGGATATGAAAGGCGCGATTGCAGCGTTCACCGCCGCCTGCGCCCGCTATCTTGCCAATGGAACGCCGAACGGCTCCATCGCTTTCCTGATTACGGGCGATGAGGAAGGCCCGGCCATCAACGGCACAAAGAAAATGCTGGAGGCCCTTGAACAAAAAGGCGAACGCTTGTCGCACTGCCTGGTCGGAGAGCCGGCCAACCGGGCCGTGCTGGGCGATATGGTCAAGATCGGGCGGCGGGGCTCGCTCAATGGCGTCATTACGGTGACGGGCCGTCAGGGCCATGCCGCCTATCCCGACAAGGCGATCAATCCGATCCCTGCCCTGCTGGCACTGCTCACTGCCCTTACCGCCCGCAAGCTGGATGATGGCAACGATCATTTCCAGCCCTCTAATCTGGAGGTCACCAGCGTGGATGTGGGCAATCCCGCGCACAATGTCATTCCCGGCGAGGCGCGCGCGAAGTTCAACATACGCTTTAATACCGAGCAGACTGGCAAAGCGCTGAAAACCTGGATCAAGCAGGAAATTGCCAAGGTTCAAGAAGGCTTTGCGGGCAGTATCTCAGCTGACCTCACCGTCACGGGCGACGCCTTTCAGACGCCCGAAGGCCCGTTTACCGCGCTGCTGAGCGAGGCTATCGCGCATGAAACCGGCATTGTCCCGGAGCTGAGCACCAGCGGCGGCACGTCCGATGCCCGCTTCATCAAGAACTACGCGCCGGTTGCCGAGTTCGGGCTGGTGGGTGCCAGCATGCACCAGATCGACGAGCAGACGCCTGTCGCCGACATCCAAAAGTTAACAGATATTTACCATCATATCTTGCAGCGATACTTCGAGGTGTTCGCCTGATGGGCGGGATGGCGGCTGACATTCAGGCCGGTGCGCGCGGCATCTGGGCGATGCTGGCGTTCAAGCCGGACTGGCGCAAACATTTCGACGTATCGGTGGACGGGTTTGCCCGCTCCTTCCTGACCGTCATCTACGCCCTTCCCGCCTTTATCCTGCTCATGCTGTCGGCCAATCACGTCCTGGCAGAGCTGCCCGGCGGCGCAGAGGCGCGTATCAGCCTGCTTGATGCCATCGGCCAGTATGCGCGCATCTGGCTGCTGTTTCCGGTCATCGCCTTTGTGATCGTGAAGGTGCTCGGCCTGAAAACCGGCTTTTCCGCGTGGATTGTCGTTCACAACTGGGCCGTGTTCGTGCTCTTGCACGTGCAGGCCCTGTTCTGGCTGCTGGCGGCTGCAGGCATCGCCAATGCGGAAGTTCTGGGCGTGCTGCTGGCGCTCTACCAAGTGGCCCGGCTGGGCGTGCACTGGCGCGTTGCGGCGGGCACTCTGGGCCTGCACTGGGGATTGGCGGCCGGCGCGGCCTGTATCCCGCTCGTCATTGACGCGCTGATCGTCTACGGGCTTTCCAGCAGCGCCGGCGGGTAGTTGACGAACGCCAGATAGAGCCCGTCAGGCGGCGCTACAGGTCCGCAGCGCGTGCGGTCTGCGGCCCCCAGCGCATCGCGGAAATCCTCAACGCTCCAGCGGCCCCGGCCCACCTCCACCAGAGAGCCGGTGATGGAGCGTATCTGGCGGTGCAGGAAGCTGATCGCTTCCACCTTCAGCGTGATGCATTCGCCGTCGCGTTCCACACGAATGGCATCGATGGATTTGACGGGGCTGTCCGCTTGGCACTGCGCATCGCGGAAGGTAGTAAAATCATGCGTGCCGACAAGGCTTTGCGCGGCCATGTTCATCGCATCCGCGTCCAGCGTCACACGCACCTGCCAAGCGCGCCCCGCGTCCAGAGCCAGCGGCGCGCGCCGGTCGATCAGGCGGTAGATATAGCCGCGCTTTACCGCAGAGAACCGGGCGTGAAATTCATCGCTCACCCGCTGCGCGGACAGCACCGCAACCGGGTGCGGGCGCAAATGATGGTTCAGCGCGTCGCGCACCACATCGTCAGGCCAGCTTTTGTGGAAGTCCACATGCGCCGTCATGGCAAGGGCATGAACACCGGAGTCGGTACGCCCTGCGCCATAGACCTCATGCGCGCCCTCTTCCAGCGCATCGGCCGCGCGCTCCATCACGGTCTGTACAGACAGGCCATTGTCTTGGCGTTGCCAGCCGACAAACGGTGTGCCGTCATATTCGATGGTGACGAGATAGCGGGGCATGGCGCTAGAGCCGGGTTCCGGCGGGCACGTCAGTCCCGCGCAGGAACTCGTCCGCGCCCATCACGCCCCTGCCCTCGCGCTGCAGGCGTTTCAGGCGCACTGCGCCGCGCCCGCAAGCGATGAGGAGGTTATCGTCCAGCACGTCGCCCGGCTCGCCGGTTCCGCGTTCGGGTTCGGCAAAGTGGACCTTTACCCGCACCGCGCCCTTGGGCGTATCGAGCGTGAACCACGCGCCGGGAAAGGGCGACAGGCCCCTAATATGATCGCTCACTTCTCCGGCGGGCCGCGTCCAGTCGATACGCGCCTCTGCCGATGTGATCTTCTTGGCGTAGGTGACGCCCTCGTCTGATTGCGCCACCGCCTGCAGGGAACCGCGCTCCAGCGCCGCCAGAGTGCGCGGCCACAGCTCCGCGCCCGTCTCCATCAGCCTGTCATGCAGGCTGCCTGCGGTGTCGTCGGGCGCGATGGCCACAATCTCGCTCATCAGGACCGGGCCGGTATCGAGCCCCTCTTCCATCTGCATGATCTGAACGCCCGTTACCTCATCGCCCGCCTGTATCGCGCGCTGGATGGGTGCCGCCCCGCGCCAGCGGGGCAAGAGGGAGGCATGCAGATTGAGACAGCCCAGACGCGGCGCGGCAAGCGCCTCTTTGGGCAATATCTGGCCATAGGCGACCACGCAGGCCACATCGAGATGGAGACTGGCGAAGTCCTCCAGTACATCCCGCTCGCGGAAGCGCTCCGGCGTTTTCACCTCGATACCGAACGCCTCGGCCAGTTCATGCACCGGGCTTTTGCGCATCTCCTGACCCCGCCCGGCGGGCCGGGGCGGCTGCGTGTAGACACGCACGATCTGATGGCCCGCGCCCGCGATCGTGGCCAGCGAGCGCGCGGCAAATTCCGGCGTTCCCATGAAGGCGATGCGCAAGCTCATAATTCTAGACGCTTCCCTTGAACCAGACGGCCAGAAAATCCACGAACAGCCGCACCCGGTGGGCCAGATAGCGGTTGGACGGGAACACCGCCCACAATTCGCGTGCTTCGGGAGTCCAGTCATCCATCAGCGACACCACCCGCCCATCGGCGATGGCAGCGCGGGCGGCCCAGCTGGGCACGCAGCCAATCCCTGAACCGGCGCAGGCCGCGGCCACGGCCGCGCTGGCGCCATTGAGCGACAGGCGGCCATCCACCTTCACGTCGCACTTCACCCCGTCTTTTTCATAGCGCCACAGATTGGGCGCAGGCCGGTTGCGGTCAATGATGCAGGCGTGGCCGGAGAGGTCTGAAGGATGAACCGGCGCGCCGTGCGCCTCGATATAGGACGGACCGGCTATCGTGGTCATCGGCGCGTCGGCGAGGCGTTTGGCGATCAGGCTGGAATCGGGCAGATGGCCCAGCCGCACCGCGAGGTCATAGCCTTCGTCCACAAGGTCGACCATCCGGTCGGACAGATCGAGGCGCACCTCGACAGAGGGCCATTGCTCCATGAAGGCCGTGACCGGATCGATCAGGCGCGCCGAGCCGAAATCCACCGGCGCGGCGACCCGCAGGAAACCGGCGGCCGCCGCATTGTCCGCGATCAGCCCGTTCTCGATAGCCTCGTATTCAGACAGCCAGGGGCGCACCCGCTCCAGCAGCGCCCGGCCCGCATCGGTCAGGCGCACCGAACGGGTGGTGCGCTCCAGCAGGCGCGCCTGCATGCGCTCCTCCAGCGCGGAGATCTGCTTGGACGCCGCGCCGGGGGTCAGCGAGTGACGCTCGGCAGCGCGGGTGAAGCTCTCCAGCTCGGCAACGGCCTGAAACAGGCGCAGGGCATCGATACGGTCCATGGAAATTTCCGCTATGGAATAAGTAAAAGGATTTTACGTCCATTAGCGAAATGCACGAGGCAAGTCATCCGTTCCGTGTGAAAAAAAGGGGTGGATTGAGTGAGGGCATCAATAATCATTCACCTCACTGGGGTCCCTTATCCATGAACTGTCGAATGGACTAGTATCATCGCTGGGTTTCCCATCGCCTCGGTGTGGCAAGCCAATTTCAGGGTAAAATCGCGGGGGCTTATCAGGATTCCAACGCGCTTCCGAAAGCTGTTCTGTCGTGAGGTTTCTGATAGGACGCTCGCCAAAATGACTGGTGAAAGAAGCAGAAGATATGTCTGCGCCCGTTATTTGTACTTCTTCTAGATCAGCATCTCGAAAACTTGCGCCTATCAACCAAGAGCCTCTCATGTTTGTTCCGATCAGCCGAACTTTAACAAACTTAGCTCCGAAAAGCCAAGAATAGGATAAATTTGTGTTTATAATCTCGGCACTTTCCAGATTGGCACCCAATAACTTAACCCCTTCCATCTGTGCATCAGACAAAGTCGCACCTTGAAGGTTCGCTTCAGTAAACGCCGCCCTTTTTAGGTTCGCTTTGTCCAGGTGGGCCCACACTAAACTCGCTTGGAACAGGCGACCATTTGACAGATTGCATTTGCTTAGCTGTGCGTCTGACAAATTTGCTTCCGAAAAATCAAACTGTCTTAAATCTGTACCTTGGGGTAGTTTCAGAAATGCCAACTGCGCTCCCGAAAGGTCAACGCCGCCTTCGCCTTCAAGATTCGGACGAAACTCAAACGGCCATGACCGGGCGAGGACCACAACTGCAGCTTCCCGATCTGCCGCGAGGCGGAGTTGGTGTTCATTTTTTGGTTTTGTAGCTGCAGGCGATGGTGGTTTGACTGTCCCCGTGGCTGAATCAGACTTGGTTGCTTCAGCGGTCGCTTTAGCCTTCTCTGCTTCATTTCGTGCCTTCTTCGCCTCGGTGCGCGCCTCCTCCACCGATTGATCGCGCACGAATGCCGCGAGCGTCTCACCGATTTGACGTCCGAAAGCGTGATCGCCGCCGTCAGCAAAGGCGGTGCGCATCAGCCCTTCCAGCGCATAAATGGCACCGAGGCGGATAGCGGTTTCCTTGCTACCCAGCTGTTCCACCGCGCGGGAGAAGGTTTCGGCGTCCTGCCCGCTGCGCTTCAGCGCGTGTTCGGCATGCATCAGCCGCGTACGGCGCAACGCGTTGATCAGGGCCGCACCGGCACCGGCTCCGCCGAATACAAGGCTGGCTGCCCACAACAGATTGCGAAAATCCTCGGCCAGATAGCCGGGCCTGATCCATTCCACGCCGGGGCAGACGAGCGTGGTTCCCCGGCACGGATCGGCCAGATACATGATGCCGATTACGGCGATGACCGATGCGAAGCCCCACACGACGAGAAAAACACCGATGGCATGGTTGTAGACGAACCGCCCAGCCTGTGACGGCTTTCGAACCGCCCACTGCCATGCCGCTGCGGACCATCGCCCTGCCGCCCGCATGGCGACGGCTAGCCACCCGCGCATTTTCTCAACCCACCCATCCATATCCTGACTGCGCCCCGGTTTAGGGCGCACGTCAAGCGTGTTGCCGGTGATGGGTGGGGATTACGGGGAGCAGCTGGGGGCTTCGCGCGCAAAAAAAAAGCGGCCCCGGAAATCTCCGGGGCCGTCAGGCGGGGTGTGTTGTAGTGTGTGAACCCCTGAAAAGCGCGAAGCGCTGTCCGGGGCCTCATGCCAGTCTGGCGACAGGTCCCGGCTCTGCGCTGCGCTTGGCCGGGAGTTCAGAAAATTTGCCCTTCAATGAAACCCCGGGCGAGCGTTTCGCGAGACCCGGGGGCCTCTGTCAGAATTTTCCTGAGGCTGTTCCCGGACGGCCCTCACGGGCCTCCGGGATTTCAGGGAGTGGGCTCCTCAGATCTAGTGATACCCGCCCACGCCGCCATCGAGCATCAGGTTGAGACTGGTGGCGGTGCGGCGTTCGCGGCGTCGCTCGCGCATGGCCGTATAGTGTTCCTCATAGCGCACATAGACCAGGCGCACGCCGGGTCCGTAGAGGCGCAGCAGTGAGCGCTCATTACAGTCGCGCGCGGCCTCTGCCGGGGCGCAGAACACCTCTCCGCCGCGGCCATAGCGCAGCGCATCGCCGCGCTCGCACTGGATGATTTGACCGCCTTCAAAATGGTCCTCGCCGCTCTCGAGGCGGTTACCCAGTGTTGCCTGCAAAGTGGTGCCGGACATGCAGCGGAAAATCTCGCCCTCAAAGCCTTCGCGTACACGCTCATCACGTTCCGGGCGCGATGCGGGGTGCGGCGTGCCCCGGTCATCGATGCAGACCGCGCGCACGACCCGCCAGCCCTCGACCCAGCGTGAATAGCTTTCCTCTTCCATCTCGTATTCATCGGCGAGCGCAAGGCCGGAAATCGCCGTGGCTGCCGGAGCAACCCCGCGCGAGATGAAACCGCCCCCGCCGCCATAGACGATAGTGGTGTTATTGGCCGAAGCGCCCGCCATCGCGCTGGCACTGGCGCTCGCTTGCGCGTTGACGTTCACATTGACCTGATTGTTCAGATGCACGCCGCCGATATTGATACGCGGCCCGCCAATATGAATGGACGGCCCGCCAATGCGGATCGAGGGGGTGCGCACCTGCGGCCCCTGCCCGTGCTGGCAGCAATGATGGCTGGGCGGCGGCGGAGATACCGGCGTCGGCCCGTGATGCTGCGCGGCGGTGGCCGCTGCGCTGGCAAGGGTTGCTGCGATCACTGCGCCAAGTGCTTTTGCGTATCGAGTTGAAACGCCCATGGGGTCACTCCCGTCTGTTTGCACAGCTGCCCGCAAGAACAATGCCGTTTTGGCCGTGAGGGCGAAAAAAGCACTTGGCAAGCCGCTTGCAGTCCACCGCTCCGATCAGAGCGCGCCTGTCCAAAAGCAGGACTGCCTTGCGCTCCCATGAGGGATAAAGAGGACCGGCTGCTCATGCGCCATGAAAACACAAAGACGCTGTTTGCGTATTGGGATGCGCGAAGGCTTGGACGTTCTGCACCAACGCGCAGCGATATTGCGCCGCGCGATCTGGCCGGGCTTTTGAGCCATCTGTTCATCCTGCGCCGGATGGACCGTGATCACCATATTTTCCGGCTTGCGGGCACATCGCTGTGCCAGATGCACAGCCGTGAATTCAAGGACCAGAACTTTCTGGGCCTGTGGCGCGGCCATGACCGCCAGCACATGACAGCCCTGATCGAAGGCGCGCTCAGCGTGCCGGCACCGGCCTGCGCACTGGCTGATGCCGCGTCCATTGATGGCCGCTCGGTGGAGGTGGAAGTCGCCCTGCTTCCTTTACGCGGACCGGATGGCTGGGTGGACAGGTGCCTGGGCCTCTACCAGCCTTTGCCAGGGCGCAGCCTGGACGGGCGCCCCGCCGTGCGCCATGTGCTCAAAGAGCTGCGTCCTGCTGCCGAACCGGAAAGCTCTGTTCAGGTCTTCAGGGGGCTTCGCGAGACGCGCGTCCCCGCCCGCGTGGCCAATGACGGCTAGCTTGGCCAAATTTTAACCGGAACCCGCCTATCATGCCTGCTGTGAACAGTGAGGCTGGCATGGGACATCACACCGATCTGAGCGTGCGTCTCGACAAGCGCAAGATACGCATCGCCGCAGTGGGCGCGCAGGAACAGCGCCGCCACCGCCGCGTACCCTTGCGCCTGCCGGGACGTTTTCTCGATCCTGTGCGCGGGGAATTTGCCTGCACACTGGTTGATGTGTCGCCCGGCGGCGCACGTATTGCTGCCGACATCCCGCCAGCGCTCGGCGAACGTATTGTCATGCTGTTTGACGGGCTGGGCCGGGTGGAGGGTGATGTGGTGCGCGCCGGTGCGCGCGGCTTTGCCGTGCGTTTCAATGCCACACAGCGCAAGCGTGACCGGCTGGGTGATGCGATCACCTGGCGTTTCAATATGGAGCGCCTCGGGCTGGAAGAAGACCGCGCCGCACCGCGCAAGCCCGGAGCGGGCCGGGTCAAGGTGCGCCTGAAAGACGGCGTGCTCATCCAGGCCGACCTTGTTGATGTATCGATTTCCGGGGCGGCCTTCGCCTGTCTGGAACGCCCGCGCATCGGCGAAAAGGTTTCGGTGGGAGACCTGACCGGCCATGTGACACGCTGGCTGGACAATGGCTTCGCGGTGGCGTTCGATCCTCCGAGAGGGTGAGTGAGGGTGCTGGCCGGTTGCGCTTTTTTGAGCGCCGGGCACAGAAAAGGTCACATTCGTGGCCCATATCCCCCTAACCGGCCTGAATCTTGCCGTAAGCCCTGCATAGTCTCGAATCGAGAGGCTTGGATGGAGAATGCTCCCGATGCCGCGCGATGATGGAATAGCGATGTCCTGGTTTGTAAAAGTCGATGGCCGCGTGTACGGCCCCTACACCGGAGCGCAGATGCGCGCTTTCGTGACCGAAGGGCGCATTGCGGGCCACTCATCGGTATCGCAAAGCCGCGAAGAGGGCTGGGAAAACGCGTCGGACGTGGCCCAGTTCAAGGCCTGGCTGGACGAGGCACGCCGCAGCCCCGGCGCCAAACGCCCTGCTCCCACAGATGCCCGCACCGCCAATTTCGTGATTGTCGCCACCCTTGGCGAGGACAGCCGCGCCGGTTTTGAAGCCAGCCTGAAAGATTTCGGGGACGCAGAAAACATTGCGCCGGGCGTCTGGCTCCTGCGTGCGCCGTCTACAGCGGCGACCCTGCGCAATGAGCTCAGCCATCTTCTGGCCCGCGATGACAAGCTGATCGTGGTCGATGCCTCGCGCGACCGCACCGCCTGGTTCAATTTCGGACGTGAAACCGACCAGCGCATCCGCGAGCTGTGGGGCCGGCCGCAATAGGGTTGGTTTTAGCTCCGCAACGCATTCCCCGGCTACGACCGGGGATTGCCCGCAGCGGCGCACGGCCTGCCCCCGCGGAGGCGGGGGATATGCGGAGTATTGGAAAATTTCCCCTCAGATCTCGCGCAGACCCTCGGCAAAGCGTTTGGCGTTGGCGATATAATGGTCGGCGCTGGCCTTGAAGATCGCAGCCATATCGTCATCAAACGTCTTGATGATCTTGCCCGGTGACCCCAACACCATGGAATTGTCAGGAATTTCCTTGCCTTCAGTAATCAGCGTGTGCGCGCCGATCAGGCAGTTTTTCCCGATTTTCGCGCCGTTCAGCACGGTCGCGCCGATACCCACCAGCGAGTAATCGCCAATCTGGCATCCGTGCAGCATGGCCTGATGGCCGACCGTGATGCCCTTGCCAAGAATGGTGGGCTTGCCCGGATCGGCATGGATCACCGTGCCGTCCTGGATATTGGTGTCATCACCGATGACGATGTCTTCCACATCACCGCGCAGCACGGCGCCAAACCAGACCGAGACATTGCGGCCCAGCTTTACCCGTCCCAGCACGCTGGCACCCGGGGCGATCCAGACGCCGTCGGCGATTTGCGGGCGAACCCCGTCCAGCTCGTAAACGCTCATTTTGTGTCCCTTCCTGCTGCAGGCATCAGCACGGCGTGGCCAAACTGCATCGCCTCGATGTGAAGTTTCAGCGACGGGCTGACTCATACTTCGTTCACTGTCTTAGCATGAGACTGTAGATGCGATTCGAGAGGGGAGCAGCCGCCACAAGCGGCATCTTCGGATCGGTCGTGAGGGATATAGGCTTTTTGCACGGAGGCCGCGGCACCATGCCGTACGCACCGCCAACGCCAGACCCGTACGGATCGGCCATCGCGCCTTCCGCATCTGCCTTGTCCAGACTGAATCCTTTTTGCCCGCCCCTCGTGCACCCGCACCAGGGGCTTTTTCTTGTCCGGAGGACGCCAATATGAGCAAGCGCACCGCCAAACGCCGTCAGGGCGCGTTCAATGCCGAGCATTATCAGGAGGAGAAGGTCCGCGCCCTCTTCCCCGGCACGAACTGGAGCCCGGATGACGGCGAACCCATGCGGGACCAGCGCTACATCAAGAATGTAAAACCGCGCTCGGAGGGACAGGCGCGGCTGATGACGGCGATCGATGACCACAACCTGGTCATGGCGATGGGCCCGGCCGGCACCGGCAAGACCTATCTGGCCGTCTCCAAGGCGGTCGAGGCGCTGGAAAGCGGTCAGGTGGGGCGTATCGTACTGTCACGTCCGGCGGTGGAGGCTGGCGAGCATATCGGCTTCCTGCCCGGCGCTCTGGAGGAAAAACTCGCCCCCTATCTGCGCCCGCTCTACGACGCGCTCGCCGACCGGCTCAGCCCGAAACGCCTCAAAGCGCTGATGGCCGAAGGCCTGATCGAGATAGCCCCGATTGCCTATATGCGCGGGCGCACGCTCAACAACGCCTATATCGTGGTCGACGAGGCCCAGAACTGCACCTACGGGCAGCTCAAAATGCTGCTGACCCGGCTGGGCTGGAACTCCACCATGGTCGTTACCGGTGATCCGGCACAAACCGACCTGCTGCCGGAAATGTCCGGGCTGAAGGATATTTGCGAGCGGCTGGAAGGCGTCCAGGACATCGCCGTGATACGCCTTGAGGCCAAGGACATTGTCCGCCACCCGCTCGTGGCCTCCATGCTCGACGTGCTCTAGCGGCTGACAAGCAACGTCATGGAAGCCCCGGCCATCTCTGGCCGGGGCTTCTGCTTTTCTGACGGCAGATTCGCGGCACTAGAAGCGGAAATTCACGCCCGCACGGATGACGTCGAACTGCGTGTCGATGGTCGCACGGCCAATCGTGCCATCTGAATAGCTGGTGTCGAAGCTGTCGCTGCCCAGATCGACACGCGAATACTCGCCGCGCAGGGTCCAGTACTCGTTCATGCCCCATTCCAGACCGGCACCGTAGGTCCAGCCCGTCTGGTTGGAACTGGCGCTGTCAGAGACTTCAGCGCCCGCGACACGGTAATTGCGGTCGAAATCGACGCGGCCATGGGCAACGCCGCCCGTGGCGTAGAGCAGGATCCGGTCAAACGCCACGCCGGCACGCCCGCGCGCGGTGGCAAAATAGTCCACTTCGAAGTTCAGATCGGTGAAGCCATCGGGATTGTCGGCCGCACCGCCGGGTGCATTCGCGATAGAGATGGCAGAGCTGATTTCAGATAGCTGGACGTCCAGCTCGCCGCCGAAGACAAACATGCCCGACTGCCAGTTATGGCCAGCCTGGATGCCGCCCACCAGGCCATCGCCATCAAAGGTGCGCATGGTGGGAAATGTGCCGCCCGCCAGAGCACCGGGGAAGAAGGCGGTGCCGGGATCAACTTCCAGCGCTGCATCAAGCTCGAAGTCGGCGTTATCGCCCTGACCCAGGTTTGCGCCGATATAGGAACCGTTCCAGTTATAGTCGCCCGGCTGTTGCGCCAGAGCGGACGGAGCGGCAAGCGGAAGTGCGGCCACAGCCGCGAGTAAAGCGAGTTTTTGCATCAGATTGCCCTTTTCGGTCGTTCGCGCCGCGCGTTGCCGCAGCGCGCCTGATGCCCAATCCTGAAATCCAAACGCATGAGGTGGCAGGACCGATGCGCAGGGGCCTGTGGGCCCGGCGCAGGTGTCACAAAACAGCAACAGCAGGTCAGGATGCGGTCGCGGCCGGGATCAGGACGGCGGCGTGCCCAGCCGGGCACGAAGCCCCGATACCGCTTCGCCCACAGAGCGGCGTTCCAGATCGACCACGCCATTGGCCTCGCGCATGGCATCAGCGCTGATGGCGCCCAGAAGCGGCGCAAGGGCCTGGGCTATCGCCGGGCGGCTGGCAGCAGCCGGTGACACCAGCACCAGCGCGTCATAGGGCGGCAAGATGCCGGCCGGATCATCCAGGATCACCAGATCAAAGGCGGAGATGCGTCCGTCAGTGGTGTAGGCAGTGATGGCATCCACTTCGCCATCGCGCACGGCGGCATACATGAACGTGGAATCCATGGCCCGTGCGCGGGCATCATTCAGGCCATAGGCATTTCGCAAACCTGTCCACTCCGCGCGCGCGAAAAATTCAGAATCCGCGCCAATGGAAAGCCCCGGCAGGCGGGCCAGATCGCCAATATCACGAAGGCCTTCTTCAACGGCTGCATCACGGCGCACTGCGATGCCATAGGCATTTTCAAAACCCAGCGCGCCGAGCACCAGCACGCCGTGCCGCGTCCACATCCAGCTGGTGATTTCCGCCTGCATGACATGACGGCCGGGCATGTCCTCCCGCTCCAGAATGGTCGCCCAGAGGGTGCCGGAATAATCGATATAGACATCGATCTCGCCGGAAATCAGCGCGTCGAACGCCACCGTGGAGCCCAGATTGTCCCGCCTGCGCACATCGGCGCCCGCGTCTTCAAGGACGCCCTCCATCAGCCCGGCCAGGATATACTGCTCGGTGAAGGCCTTGGCGCCGATGGTGACGGGCTGATCGCCAAACCCGCCGGCCTGCACTGGCATCGTGCCGCTCGTACGTTGTGTGGCAACCGCGCCGGAGAAGGCGCCGGGCGGCAGAAGGGCGAGTGCCACGATGATCACCAGCCCCGCACCCGACACCAGCGCCCTGCCCGCGCGGCGGCGCGCGGCAGCGCTTTCCATCAGTTTCAAAAGCCCGTCAATGATCAGCGCCGACGCCGCCGATGCCACACAGCCGAATATGACCAGCGTCCAGTTGCGCGTCTGCAGGCCGGAGAAGATGTAATTGCCCAGCGAGGCAGCCCCGACCGGCGTTGCCAAAGTTGCCGCGCCGATAACCCAGACCGAGGCGGTGCGTATGCCCGCCATGATGGTGGGCAGGGCAAGCGGCAGTTCGACCCGGTAAAGGCTCTGCACTTGCGTCATGCCGACGCCGCGCGCGGCTTCCCGCACGACCGGATCCACCCCGCGCAGGCCCACTATCGTGTTCCTCAAGACCGGCAGAATGGCGTAGAGCGTGAGCGCGGCAAAGGCGGGCAGAAAACCGATACGCCCTCCCAGCAACGGCACCATGAGCGCCAGCAAGGCCAGCGCCGGTATGGTCTGGAAAGTTCCGGCAATGGCGAGTGCAGGCCCGGCAATCACCCGGTTGCGCGCCGCCAGCACGCCCAGCGGCAGGGCAATCAGCAGCCCGCAGCCCATGGCGCCCAGTGACAGGCGCAAATGCCCGCCGAGAAATTCCGGCAACATCGCAAACGGCTGGGCGAGCGCCTCCATCATGCCTGCCCGGCCAGCGCGGCGACGCGCTCGGCTTCCCGGCGCGGCGTTGCCAGCAACGTCTCCACGTAAGGATCGGCCGGATCGGACAAAAGCTGGGAAGGCGTGCCGAGCTGGACAATCTGTCCTGCACGCATGACAGCGATTTCGTCAGCCAGAAGCAGCGCCTCGGCCATGTCGTGCGTCACCATCACGGCGGCAAATCCCAGCCGGGCGCGCAAATCCTGCACGTCCTCGCGCAAGCTGTCGCGCGTGATGGGGTCCAAAGCGCCAAACGGCTCATCCATCAGGAGCAAAGGCGGCTCGGCAGCCAGTGCGCGGGCGAGGCCCACGCGCTGCCGCTGGCCACCGGAAAGCTCTGCCGGATAGCGGTGTTCAAACTCTGACGGATCCAGCTGGACCAGTTCAAGCAGCACGCGGATGCGTGTGCGTGTCCGAGCAGCGTCCCATCCGGCCAGTCGCGGCGTGACGGCGATGTTCTCGGACACGGTGAAATGGGGGAACAGCCCGTCGCCCTGCATGACCCAGCCCATGCGGCGGCGAAGCAGAACCGGATCCAGCCCCGACACGTCATCGCCGTCAAAGCTGACCGTGCCGGCGCTGGGTTCCAGCAGGCGGTTGATCATTTTGAGCGTGGTGGTCTTGCCGCAACCGGATTCGCCCACCAGCGCCAGCAACGCGCCGGGTCCGACGGTAAAGCTTGCCGCATCGACAGCGGTGACGCCGCCAGCGAAGGTCTTTGTCAGGGCCTGGACGTCAAGAACCAAGCGCGCGGCGTCCTAAAGATCGTCGAGATCGATATCGAGAATGGTGATCTCGAAGGAGTAGGACGTCTCGCCCTCGTCAACATTCTTCGAGACCACGCCCAAGCATTCCGCACCGAGATAAATCTCCGCACACTCGTCAGGGCGCTGGCGCATCTGGACTTTCAGTTCGGGATTGAGGCGCTGACGCAGGAAAGCCTCAACCTTGCTGGCTTCGGTATGATTGAAAACGATCTGGGCCATGGCTGCCGCTAGCCTCCTTCAAACTTGGTCTTTGCAGATTCGGATATGGACTGATTTGTCGCCACCCTACCGGGCCGCGCGGGCCAATCAATCAGGAAGGCTGTGATCCATGGTGCGGGCGGGCTCTGCGCAGCAACCGCCCACCGGCCTGGCGGGCACACCCGCCACAGTGCAGCGGTCTGGCACATCGCTCAGGACCACCGAGCCGGCGGCGATGCGGGCATAATCGCCGACCTTGATATTGCCGAGCACTTTTGCGCCTGCGCCTATGAGAACGCCCTTGCCGATCTTCGGGTGGCGGTCGCTTTCCTCGGCGCCGGTGCCCCCCAGCGTGACCTCATGCAGGATGGATACATCATCGCCGACAGCGGCCGTCTCGCCGATAACCACCGAGCTGGCATGGTCGATCATGATGCCCTTGCCAATGCGCGCCGCGGGGTGAATATCGACACCGAAAAGCTCGCTGACGCGTCCCTGAAAGTGAAAGGCGAGCGTCTCGCGCTGCTCATTCCAGAGCCAGTGGGCAATGCGGTAGGCCTGCAGCGCCTGATATCCCTTGAAGTAGAAAAAGGGCTGCAGCAATGACCGGCAGGCGGGGTCGCGCTCGTCGACGGCCACCATGTCTGCTGCAGCGTTCTGGACGATGGCCTCGTCGGCGTCCAGCGCCTCGCTGACAACGTCGTGCGCCAGCATGGCGTCCAGCTGTCCGTCGGCGATCTTCAGCGCGATCCGGTGGGCCAGCGCCTCGGCAAAGCTGCCATGGCGCAATATCCCGGCATTGACCAGACCGGCCAGCATCGGTTCCTCGGCGGCCACAGAGGCCGCCTCAAGGCGCAGCCGGTTCCACAGCGTGCGGATGTCAATGTCCTGCTGGAGCGGGGTTACAGCGTCAGCCTGGGCCATGGGGTTCATCCTTTCCGGCCGGGTTCAGTATCAGTCTGGAAACCGCCTCAGGCAGCTCGCCATGGCGTGCCATGTAGTCAGCCTTGAGCAGCATTGCCAGTGTGAACGCGTCGCGGATACGGCCATCGAGCGCTTCGCGCAGCGCCGTGGCAAAGGGCACCCGGCGGGTTTCGATGTCCTCGGTGCCTTCAGGTTCGGCCTCGCCCTGATCGAGATCCCACGCGGCAAACGCCACGGCACGCTCGCTGGTGATGGAATTGGACATGTCCAGCTGCAGAAACTCCTGCCAGCTGGCCGCGCTCAGGCCGGTTTCCTCTGCCAGTTCACGTTTGGCGCTGTCCAGAGGCGTTTCGTCCATCGGGCCACCGCCTTCGGGCAGTTCCCAGCTCCAGCAATCAAGCGCGAAGCGGTACTGGCCGACCAGCATCACCGTACCGTCCCCGAAAACCGGCAAAATGCCGATGGCCAGGTTTTTTGGCTCCATGACCCCATACTGGCCGGGCTTGCCATCGGGCCGTGTCACGTCGTATTCGCGCACCGACATCCACGCATTGTCATAGACAAGCTTCTCGCCGTGAACGATCCACGGGCCGCGCTCTGTCCCCGGCCGGCGTTTGCCTGATTTCATGGGTCGCAATCCTGACCGTCTGCCTGAACGCTATCGCTTACGCTGCCGGTGCCGGTGCGGGCAAGGTCTGAGCGCCTGCGCCCTTCAGACGGACCAGCATGACAAAGGCGGCGGGCGCAAAGATCAGGGCCAGCATGGCCGAGCCGGCCACACCGCCCGCCACAGCCGAGGCAAAGGGCAGCCAGAACGGGTCTCCGTCGATCAGCAAAGGTGCAAACCCGCCCATCGTTGTCAGCGTGGTGGCAAGGATATGCCGGGTGGCGTCCATCACCGTCTCGCGGATGGCCACTACATCGCCTGCCAGCGCTTCAGGCGAACCGCGCAAGGCCGACAGAACCACGATCGTGCCATTGATCGACAGGCCGACCAGCCCCATCGATCCGACAATGGCATTAAAGCCCAGCGGCGTGCCGAACAGCCACACACCGAACAAGGCGAGGCCAACCGACAGGAAGCCGGCGGTAAACACCACACCGGCATAACGGAAGGAATTGAAGGCCAGCACCACTGAACCCACCATGAGGATGAGGAGCGGAATGGCCGTCGACATCAGATTGGCCGTCGCTTCGCCCTGACTTTCCGCTTCCCCGCCAATCACGAGGCGATAGCCGGGCGGCATTTCAATCCCGGCTGCATCGAGGCGGGCAAAAAAGCTCTCCAGCGTGGGCGCAGGCAACACGAAGGGCGAAAGGTAGCCGTAAACCGGGTTGGCGCGTTCCCCGTCCAGACGGATGATGGATGCCGTCTGCGGCACCAGCGTCATGCCGCCCAGTGCCCCCACCGTGCTCATCGCGCTGCCGCCAGCGCCCGGCAAGGGCACAGAGGCAACGCTGCCCGCCCCCTCACGGCGCTCCGCCGGACCAATGACCCGCACCGGCAGCACCTCGACGCCCTCGACGACCGTCCCGCCCAGCACGCCGTCCATATCGGCACGTACCCGGCCTGCGACATCAGCAAGGCGCAGCCCGGCAAGGGCGGCAGAGGCCTCGTCTGTGGACAGGCGCGCCACCGGCTCACCCAGCAGAAGCTGCGCCTGCGTGTAGGTCACGCCCGGCGTTCCGGCGAGCACACGGCGAACCTCCTGGCCCAGCGTGTCGAGGACGGCGAGGTCCGGTCCGATGATTTTCAGCTCGATGGGCGCCGGGTTTGGCGGCCCCTGCTCAAACGGCAAGGCCAGCACAACCGTGTCGGGGAAGGCATCGCGTACACGGGCCTGAAAATCCTGCGTGATGGCGCGCGTGTGGGCCGGTGACCGGGTGTGTACCCAGCCGGCTGCGTAATTGGGACGGCCCGCCTGCCCCCGGCGCATGTTATAGTACACGCGCGGACTGGACCCGCCGAGCACCCAGCCGACATCCACAACGCCCTCATATTCGCGCAGCATGCCGGTCACCGCTTCGGTGCGGCGGCGCGTTTCTTCCATTGAGACACCCGACGGCAGGGTCACCGAAACCTCGAACATGTCGCGCTCGGTCGGCGGGAAAAATTGCGATGGCAGGGTGGAGGCGGCCACAAAGCCGGCAATCGGCAGGATGATCGCCAGCAACATGCCGATGGCTGGTTGCGCAATGACCCTGTCCAGCAGATGGCGATAGGCCCAGGCCAGCGGCCTGGAGCGCAATCCGTCACGCCAGAATGGCCGGGGGCCCTCACCGGCCTCAGCCGTGTCGTCAAACCACGCGGCGAGCGCGATGATGAGGGTAAAGGCGAGCACGAATGACGCGGTGACGGCAAAGATCACCGACACGCCGATCATCGAGATGAATTCACCCGCAGAGCCCGGCATGAGCGCGATGGGGGCGAAGGCAAAGATCGTCGTGGCCGTCGAGGCCAGCAGGGGGGCGAAGAGCGTGCGCACGGCTTTGTCGACGGCGGCCAGCCGTTCCAGCCCGCGCCGCCGGAGCAGGCGGTAGTCGTCAACCACCACAATGGCATTATCGATCAGCAGGCCGAGCGCGACGACAAGGCCGGTCACCGACATCTGATGCAAGGGCTGGCCGTAGAGATTGATCAGCACCAGAACCAGCAGGACGGTCAGCGGCAGGGCCGAGCCCACAATCAGGGCCGAGCGCCAGCCCATCATCAGGAACAGCACACCAAACACGATCAGCGCGGAATATCCCAGATTGATCGCCAACCCGTAGAGCCGCTTCTCGACGTATTCTGTCTGGGAAAACACGATCTCGACATCGAGACCCGGCATGGTCTCCTCGAACGCCGCCACGGCCTGCTCGGCCTGACGGCCCCAGGTATCGACACGCCTGTCAGGCTGCACGAAAGCAGCGACCAGCACCGAGCGGGTGCCATTGAACCAGGCCTGCGTGGCGTCCGGCTCGCGCCGCGCCCGCTCGACGGTTGCGATGTCACCCAGCCGGACAAAGCCCTGGCCTGCGCGTCCGCTCAGCGTGACGGCGCGCACACGCTCCAGCGTGTCAAACGCGCCGTCCACCTCGACGATGAAATCATAGCCGTCACCGGCCAGCCGCCCGGCCGGCGCGCGCGCATCAGATCGTGCCAGCAACGCGGCGATCTCTCCGGCGGTAATGCCCAGCGCGGCGGCTGCCTCGGGATCAAGAACGACGCGGATTTCCTCTTCCGGTTCGCCGAACAATTCAGTGCGATAGGTGCCATCCAGGCCGCGCAGCCGGTCCTCGAACTCGCGCGACAACCGCCCCAGCGCGCCAATGCTGGCATCAGAGCCTTCCGGCCAGGACAGCGCCACGATGATGCTGGCTGCGCCCATATATTCGCGCACCACGCGCGGCAATGAGGCTTCGGCAGGCAGTCCTGCCTGTATGGAGGCGACTTGCTCTCGGATCTTGGTCCAGGCCTGTTCGACCTCGGTCTCGTTCAGGTCTTCACGTATGCCGAAACTGATCGAGGAAATATTGGCACGCGAGACCGATGTGGTCTGGTCAATTTCGGCCAGCTCCAACAGCGCGCTTTCCACCTGTTCGGAGATCAGCGCCTCGACCCGTTCAGAGTCGGCGCCCGGATAGAGCGTGACAACGCGGCCGAAACGCTCGGTCAGATACGGGTCTTCCTGGCGCCCCATGACGGCCAGCGCGGCTATCCCCGCCACCACCATCAGGAACAGGGCCAGAGCGGCTAGCCGCGGAAACCGGAAGAACAGCGTGCTCATGGCTGGGCGCTCTGCACGGGCGTCACGCTCTGTCCGGGGGTCACGCGTTGCACGCCGCCCGCCAGTATCATTGCCCCTTCATCAACTGCGCCGCGCAGATAAACCCGCCCGCCTTCGGTGTGCAGCAGCTCCACGCTGCGCGGTTCCAGGGAATATCGCTCGCCGCCATTGGTAAGCTGGTAGACCGTCCACAGGCCGCGCCTGCCTTCGGACAAGGCCGTCAAAGGTGCCCAGAACCCACGCTCTTCCAGCGTTCCCGGCAGAACCAGCCTTGCCACTTCCCCAGAGATCACGCCTTGCCCGCCTTCCAGTTCGAAGACCGCTTCCACGGCGCGCGACGTGGTGTCGACAACACCGGTAAGCGCGCGCAATCTTGCGGACACACGCCGATCACCCGCTTCCAGAACATATTCGTTGCCTGGCGTCAGACTGGCCGCATCCTCAACCGGAAGACCGGCGCGAAACTCAAGAACACCGTCCTCGACGAGTTGAAACAAAGGCGTTCCGGCACCCAGAACCGCCCCCTCATCAGAATTGCGGCGAGTGATAACGCCGTCATAGGGGGCTGCCAGCCGGGCCAGTTCGAGTTGCACCTCGAGGGCGCGCGCTCCGGCACTGGCGGCAGCGGCCTGGGCCTCAGCGGCGCGTGCGGTGGCTCCGGCCTCGTCCAGACGCTGGGCCGATACATGGCCGCGCTCGACAAGTTGCTGCTGGCGGGTCAGCGTTGTCTGCGCCAGTGCGGCCTGTGCGCGCGCGGCGACAGCATCGGCGCGCGCCGCTGCCAGCTGGGCTTCGAGCGTGCGCGTATCCAGCTCGGCAAGAATATCGCCTTGGGCCACGCGGTCGCCGACATTGACGTGGACGACATCCAGACGGCCACCCGCACTAAAAGCCAGCGCGCTTTCGCGCCGCGCTGCAATCAGACCGGGGAAGCGTGCCTCGATCCGGGCTTCGTCCACATAGCTGACTGACAGGGTCTCGACCGACACCGGCGCTGCCTCGCCAAGGGTAAGATCGGCGGAGGCGGGACTGCCGCGCAGCGCGCTAACAAGCACGACAATACCGGCGATGACGATAGCGAGCGATGCGACACTGGTGGCAAATGCGTGCCGCCGGATTATCTGCTGAGCAGGCATGGTGCGATCCCTCGCGATGTTGTGGGATCAGATATAGCTCTACCAACACCGTTTGAAAAGTGAACGCTGTTCACTTTTTTATTTTTGTGCGTCCAGCCAGGCATTGAGCTTGGGCGTGGCAAGCCCGCGCCCGGTCGCCTCTGCATGGAAGGCGATGAGATCGTCCAGCGTCAAGCCGGCGCATTTGTCCTTGGCACCAGGAAAATCGGGAATGGTTACGGCCAGCATGGTCAGCCCGTGGGCGCCTGCCCAGACCGACAGGGCCGCCACGACGGGGTCGCACTGACGAAACCAGCCGTCAGCTATCGCCTTCTCGATCATGCGTTCGAGCCGCTCGGACGCCGCGTAGCCGTAAGAATCGGGCCGCTCGTCGAATTTGGATTCAAACCAGCTGGAAAAAGCGAGGCGGTAGTGGGCGGGCTGTTCCAGCCCGGTCTCCACATAGGCGCGCAGGCAGGCTTCATTGACCTGCGGACCTTCGGTAACCATTTCCTCCACCGCCTGCATACGCCGGTAGAGGCGCTCGAAGAACTGCTCGCGTATCTCGTCGAACAGCGCTTCCTTGGAATCGAAATACTTGTAGAGAGCCGCTGGCGAGTAATCGATACGCTCGGCAATCCGGCGCATGGAGATACCCGCCTCACCTTCTTCGGTGAAGATCGCCTCGGCAGCCTCGACAATAGCGTCACGCACCTTGCGCCTGCGGCGCTCGGCCGGGCTCAGATCATCGTCCAGCGCAGCATCAACAGCCATTAGGACATCCCTGAATGTGAGCAGACAGATCAAACCCCGCTTGAATCTGTCACAATACCTCCACGATATAAGGCTCACTTTACCGATACGTCAAAGCCGCCTGCTTTTCCTGCAACCGGATTACCCTTCCCATGACCCATTTCTCCCCGCCAGCCTTTCCCGCCGACAACGACGTTCTGAGCGTGCCCAAACCGTCCAGTGACATGCTGGGAAGGCTTGCCCGGCGGAGGTCTACCCGCGCTATCGACATGAGCGGACCCGGCCCTTCGCAGGCGCAGTTGGCGGTGCTTTTAAAGATCGCCGCGCGCGTGCCTGACCACGGCAAGCTGTGCCCATGGCGTTTTGTCGTGTTCGAGGGAGAAGCGCGGTCACAGTTCGGCAAAATGCTCGAGCAGTTCGCGCGCGCCGACATGCCCGACGCCGGCGATGACCGCTTCGCGCTGGAACGGCGGCGGTTTGAACGCGCGCCGCTGGTCATCGGGGTGATTTCGCGCGTTACGGTGCCGCATAAAATCCCCGAATGGGAACAGGTCCTGTCAGCGGGCGCGGTGTGCCAGAACCTGCTGCTCGCCGCCGACGCGATGGGCTTTGGCGCACAATGGCTGACTGAATGGTATGCGTTTGACGAGCGCGTGAGGGCCGCGATCGGTCTTGACGAGACCGAGCGCGTCGCCGGCTTCGTCTATGTCGGCACGCAATCTGTCAGCGCGGTAGAGCGCACCCGCAAGACACCTGATGTGACGCGCTGGACCGGCAAGGCCTAGCCACCCTGCCGGTCAGGCCCGCCGGAGCCAGGTTCACGGCCCCGTGCGTTCAGCAGCGCATATCTCGCGGCCGCTATCGTCCAGAAGACGCAGGCGAACCTCGTAAGCACCCGCATCTGCACTGTCAGACGAGATGACGGTTGTCCCCGGCTGGGCGCTTCGCATGGATGCCATCATGTCGCCAAGGGAAGCCCCGCGCCGGTGAGCATTGCCGCCAAGCGTCAGTTGGCTGATGCGTGCCGGGGCGTCACCAACGGCGCTGAACGGGCCTGACTGGTCCATCACCACATCGCCGCTGGACGATACCTGGCGCACTTCCAGCTCGTAGCTGCCTTCAAGGCCGGGCGCCGCATAGAGCTCCAGTATGGTCTGCCCGGAAACATCGCTGAATTCGATCCAGCACGCGCTCATGGCTGACCCATTCGCATACTGGCCGGTGTCCGAAACCGTCTCCTGAGGCAGTGCGCAGGCCCCTGCGGCGATAAGGGCGGGTATGGCAAGCAGTCCGGTATAACGTTTCATGTCGGTCTCCTTTCGAGAGCGGTGATAGCGGTCAGTTCAACGTCCAGCTGCCCTGGATGACGAGGGCGTTGCGGTTGTCTCCGGTCTGGTTGACGGCCGCGTGCTGGCCATTGCCAAACTGGATGACGCCCAGCGTGTTGTTGTTGCCGGTCTGGTTGGTCGTGGCGGCGTTGTTGTTTCCGAACTGGTAGACGCCCACCGTGTTGCCGGTCCCGGTCTGGACCGAATAGGCAGAATTGTTGACGCCCTGCTGGCGGATGACCGCCTCGTTCAGCCGCCCGAGCTGGTCAATGAACGCGCCATTGCCGCGTCCCGACTGGCGCACCTCGATCCCGTTGCGAAGGCCATCCTGAATCGTCTGAACGAATTGCTGGCGGCCGCGCTGGCGGATTTCCATCCGGTTGCGAAAGCCCTGCTGTCGGCCCGACAATTCATGGTTCTGGCCGGCCTGACTGATATTGACGTGGTTGCGCTGATACTGGGCTTCTGCCGCACTGGCAGTCCCGGCAAGGGCAGCCACGGCAAGTCCCAGGGCAAGTGTCTTGCGAAATGTCATGCGGGTCTCCGGTTCCGTCTTCAGTTGCTGCCACTGCGCCGGTCAGGGCGTTGGCCATGAGACCTGTTCTAGAGAGGGCTGGCTGAACGGTTGCGGAGCAGCGCGTTCAAGCACCGATCATCTACATAAACCGAATATAAACAGCTGGTTGGGCTGCCTTCCAGACACGCGCAGGCAGCGGGGCGCCGAAGCACCCCGCTGCTTTCGCGAACGGCACGGGCTGGCTCCTGGCCGGGCGGCTAGTGGCTGCCCTGGATGACCAGCGAGACATTGCCGCTGCCCGACTGGCGGACATTGGCGCTCTGGCCGCTACCCACCTGGATGACGCCAAGCGCGTTGTTCGAGCCCGTCTGATTGGTCCTGGCATTGTGGCCCGAACCGATCTGGGCAACGCCGACCGTGTTATTGCGGCCGGTCTGGATAGCGGTGGCGCCATTATAGCGCCCTTCCTGACCGACGACGGCGGTGTTGCGCGTGCCAAGCTGGTCAACCAGCGCGCCATTCGAGCGGCCACCCTGGCTAACCGTCACGCCATTGCGCGCGCCGTCCTGGATGGTCTGGACATAGTGGTAGCTGCCGCGTTGCTCGATCGCGAGCCGGTTCTGGTAGCCTTGCTGGCGGGCCGACAATTCCTGGCCGTAGCCGGCCTGATTGATGTTGACCCGGTTGCGTTGCTGGGCCTCGGCCGCACTTGCGGTGCCCGCAAGAACAAGAACGCTGAGGCCGAGGGCGAGGGTGCTGCGAAGTTTCATCTGATGTCTCCAAATCTCGTCGCTGGGCGCTCCAGTGCGCCGTCAGTGATAAGAGGTTTAGAGACCCCAGGCTGAACGCGGCCCGAGCAGCGCGTTCAGACTCCGCTCATTGTCATAAACGCCAGATAAACGGGCAGTTTAGGTGAATGAACGAAAGCAGGCGGCTAGCCGCGACCGCGATAGGGCTGAACACCCTGATCGGGCACCCAGACGCCTTGCGGACACTCGCCCCACTGGCCGAACACATCAATGGGAATGCCGCCGCGCGGATACCAGTAGCCGCCGATGCGCAGCCATTTGGGCGCTATCTCATCGACCAGCCTCTGGCCGATCATCATCGTGCAGGCTTCGTGGAAGGCCCCGTGATTACGGAAACTCGTCAGGAAGAGTTTCAGCGATTTCGATTCGACGATCCATTCACCGGGAACGTAGTCGATCACCAGATGGGCGAAGTCCGGTTGTCCGGTCACCGGGCATATCGAGGTGAATTCCGGGCAGGTGAAGCGGATCAGATAATCATTGCCCTGCGCCGGGTTGGCCACGCGCTCAAGGCGCGCCTCTTCGGGCGTTTGCGGCGCGCCGGTCTGGCTGCCGAGCTGCTCAAGGCGGGAATAGCGTTCTTCGGTCATGGGCGGGGATGTAGCGCGGCTTGGGCGCGGGCGCGAGAAAGAGTTGTAGTTCGCTGCTAGCTGTTATCTGTCCTGGCTGCAGCGTCTGTCCGTGTTGCAGGCAATATTTCGGAGGACGCTGCCGTGGATTTCTCCCTGCCTGGTCCCAACGGCGTTACTTGTCTCACCGCGCCGAAACTGCCAGTCCGCTTTGCTTTGGCAGCCGGTTTGACTTTTGCGTGTTGCACGCTTCTGCCGCCACCCTGCACAACCTGGGCAGCCGCTCTAGGATCGACACTATCTGCGTCGTTTTGGCCTGCAGTGGATGGCGAACGATACAGCCAGGCCAGACGCCCTATTCCCACAGCGAGAAGCAAGGCGGCAAAGATGTTTATGGCAAGCAGCAATTCCATCATTGTATTATACCACACGTTACTCGCCCAGCGAATGATGATGCAGAAGCGTCCCTACGACGCACAACGCAATCCCGAAGGCGGATGCCAAACCTAACATGACGCTGACAATCTGGACTCCGTCAGAATAACTCACTGACCCTATTATACCGCCGGACAGCAATCCGCCGCCAACACTCAGGCATGTGGCAGCAATAGCACTACTCGTACGGTCGATCATTCGGCAAACTCCCCAGCTCCCAGCAAGAACCATACACCCACAACGCGAGAAGGCGAGATAATGAGCGAAGTCGAAGCCATCTTGCCGGCCATCAAACTGCTGGGCGTCGGCATTGCCTGCGTCATGCTGGCAAGGCTTTTGAAAACCTCGCCCATCGTCACTTTTATCGCGGCGGGTCTTTTGATCGGCCCGTTCGGGCTGGGCCTGGTCGCCGAGAACGGCACCACGCGGCTGCTGGCCCAGCTTGGCGTGGTGTTCCTGCTGTTCGATATCGGGCTGGGCTTCTCTCTGAAGACCGTCCGCGAGAGCAAGGGAGACCTTCTGGGCCTTGCCCCCATGCAGATGATCCTGTGCGCGGCCGGGTTCGGCCTGGTTGGCTGGCTGACCGGGATGGACTGGCTGCTGGCGCTGCTTATCGGTGCGGCGGCGGGCATCTCGGCAACCGCAGTGGTGACGCAAACGCTCGCCGAGCGCGGCATCGCCACCTGCCCGCTCGGGCGTTCGGCGACCGCCGTTCTGGTGTTTCAGGACATTGCCGGGATTTTCCTGCTGGTCATCGCGGTGGCCCTGTCAGAGGGTGGTGGCGGCGCGCTGGGGGCCACACTTGCCATGGCGGCCGTCAAGGCAGCCGTCGCCGTGGGCGTGGCCATTCTTCTGGGCCGGTTCGTCATCGGTCCGCTTTTCCGCCTGCTTTCGCAGACGCGCAATGACGACATCTTCACCGCCGCTGCGCTGTTTCTGGTACTGGCGACAGCCGCCGCCACCGGCGCGCTGGGACTGTCGCTGACGCTAGGCGCATTCCTCGCCGGCATGATCATCGCCGACACGCCGTTCAAGACCGTTATCCGGACCGAGGCCAAGCCGTTTGGCGCCCTGCTGCTGGGCTTTTTCTTCATCACGGTGGGCATGGCGCTCGACTGGCGCATGATGGTGGCCGAGGCCCACTGGATCCTCGGCGCTCTTGCGGTGCTGTTCATCCTGAAAACCGCGCTCAGCTGGCTGGCCGCGCTCCTCAATGGATGGAGCCTGGCAGGCGGGGCGCAGCTGGGTTTTGCGCTGGCGCAAGGGTCCGAGTTTGGTCTCGTCATTCTTGCCCTGCCGGGTATCTCCGCAGCGCTGGGCCCTGAACTGGCCGGCATTCTGGTGGCGGCCACCGCACTGTCGCTGGCGCTGACACCCCTCTGGGCATCGCTGGGCATGAAGCTGGCGCGCCGCATTGCCAATGTTACGGCAAGCCGCAAACCGGTCAGCGACATGCCGGAGGTCGAGGGACCCGTTCTCATTTTCGCGATGACGCCGACCGGGCGCCTTGCCTATGACGCGCTGACACGCTTCAACTATCCGGTCATCGCGGTGGAGAGCGACCCTGACCGCTTCCTGTCTGCGATAGCCGACGGATATGCCGTAACCTATGGCGATCCCTCAGACACACGCCTGCTGCGCGCCATCGATGTGACAAAGGCGTGCGCACTGGTCATCTCGCTTCCGCGCTACGAGATCTCCGCCGAGATCACGCCCTATGTGCGCGAGCATTTCCCTCAGCTGACCCGCTTTGTCGCCGTATCCAGCGAAGCTGACAGGCTGCGCCACGAGGCTCTGGGCATGCGCGCGGTCATCAGCCGCAGCCAGCCAGAAGGGCTGGATATGGCCGTCGCGCTGCTGCACTACGCAGAGATTCCCGAAACCGATATCGCAGAATGGGTTCGCGAACTGAGCGAGGCCTATACGCCAGAGAGCGCCTTGCGTGTGGCTGAACCGGCCTGAACGATAGGCAAGGCGGTGCGGGTGAAGACTTTGCGCATGGCGATGTTGGAAACCAGACGGGCCACGCCTGGCAGGCCGGACAGGCGTTCGCGGTGGACGCGTTCATAATCGCCAGCATCGCGCACCATCAGGCGCAGCAGATAATCTTCCGCGCCCGTCGTCAGATAGCAGTCCATCACCTCTTCAACCTGCTCAACGGCCAACTCAAAGGCCTGCATGGTCTCCCGGCGCTGATTCTCCAGCGTCACCAGAACGAGCACGGTCAGGGCACGCCCGACCTTGTCCGGGTCCACCTGCGCCGCATAACCGGTAATGATCTGGCGCGCCTCAAGCGCCCTGACACGCCGGTGACAGGCCGACGGCGACAACTCGACCCGCTCGGCAAGCTCTGCATTGGTCAGCCGGCCTTCGGCCTGCAGAAGCGTCAGTAGGGCGCGGTCGGTAGCGTCGAGCGTAATGGGCATTTTGTCGAAGAGTTTGCAATTTCGGGCCGAACACATTCACGATAATGGCAATAATATCTCATTTATCGCTGACTCTGGCAATAATATTGCAAACTAGTGCTCCAGATTGCAGATACCTGCCGTTTCGGCTAGGTTTTTTAGCAATTTCAGGCTTTGCCCTGACAGCCATAAACACCGGGAGGACTTCCCCATGCGCGTAGGCGTTCCAAGAGAGATCAAGGTTCACGAATATCGCGTCGGCCTGACGCCTGCGGGAGCCGCCGAGCTGGTGCGCGCCGGCCATGAGGTCTTCATCGAAACCAAGGCCGGCGATGGGGTGGGCTTTGCCGACAGCGCCTACGAGGCCGCAGGTGCAAAAATCCTTCCCGATGCTGCCGCCGTCTTCGAGACCGGCGAGCTGATTGTGAAAGTGAAAGAGCCGCAACCCATCGAATATGCGCGCCTGACACCGGACCATACCCTGTTCACCTATCTCCACCTTGCGCCCGATCCCGATCAGGCAAAGGGATTGATGGATTCCGGATGTATCGCCATCGCCTATGAGACGGTGACCGACAATGAAGGGCGCCTGCCGCTCCTGAAACCGATGTCGGAAGTCGCCGGGCGCATGTCGATCCAGGTCGGCGCAACCGCGCTGGAAAAATCTCATGGCGGACGCGGCATGCTGCTGGGCGGCGTGCCGGGCGTTCCGCCGGCCAAGGTTGTGGTTCTGGGCGGCGGCGTTTCAGGCACCCATGCCGCCGAGATGGCCGTTGGCCTGCGCGCGGACGTGACGATCTTTGACCGTTCCATCAAACGCCTGGCCGAGCTGGACACCCAGTTTGAGGGCCGCGCGAAAACGGCCTTTTCCACCGCAGCCTCTGTGGAAGAAGCCATAATCGGCGCTGACCTTGTTATCGGTGCCGTACTGATTCCCGGCGCGGCAGCGCCCAAGCTCGTCACCCGTGACATGCTCAGGAAGATGAAAGACGGCGCGGTGCTGGTCGATATTGCCATCGACCAGGGCGGCTGTTTTGAAACCTCGAAGGCCACCACTCACCAGAGCCCGACCTTCATCGTCGACGGCGTGGTCCATTATTGCGTCGCCAACATGCCCGGCGCGGTGGCGCGTACCTCCACGCTGGCGCTCACCAACGCCACCTTGCCCTTCACGCTGGCCATCGCGAACAAGGGCGCGAAAAAGGCGATGAACGACGATGCGCACCTGGCGCGCGGCCTGAACGTGGCCGAAGGCCAGATCGCCTACGAGCCCGTGGCCAAAGATCTGGGCATGAAATATGTGAAGCCTGACTGGCTGACGAGTATCTAGAGGCGGTCGCAGCTGAACTCCCGGAGGCCCGAAGGGCCATCCGAGACCTCGTGCAGCATAACTGCGAAGCAGGCCCCAGACACCGCTTTGCGGTTCCAGAGTTTAGGCGATTGTGGTCAATCATTTTCATGAAATCCCGGCCAAGCGCAGCGCAGAGCCGGGACCTTTTGCAGGATGGCCTTTAGGAACCCAGCACTTTCTGGAATGACGAAAGCTGCGACAGCGAGGGCTGCTAGCAAACCCGCTTTTTCGCGGCCTCATACTCGGCTTTAAGTTTGGCCACGTATTCGGCCGTCGAGCGCACCGCATCGACCGACCCAATGCCCTGGCCTGAGCCCCAGATATCCTTCCACGCCTTGGCGGCTGAATTGCTGCCCGAGCCGAAATTCATCTTGGACGGATCGCTTTCGGGCAGATTGTCAGGATCAAGCCCGGCATCCTGGATCGATTTTTTCAGATAATTGCCGTGCACGCCGGTGAAAAGGTTGGTGTAGACGATGTCGTCTGCGCGCCCCTCCACAATGCCTTGCTTGTAGCTGTCCGTTGCACGTGCCTCCGCCGTCGCGATGAAAGCAGAGCCGATATAGGCATAGTCGGCGCCCATGGCCTGCGCGGCCAGCACGCCAGCCCCGGTGGAAATCGCGCCGGAGACCAGCAGCGGCCCGTCAAAAAACTCGCGGATTTCGGCAATCAGCGCGAAGGGCGACAGCGTGCCGGCATGGCCGCCAGCGCCGGAGCACACCGCGATCAGGCCGTCAGCGCCCTTCTCCAGCGCCTTGTTGGCAAAGCGCACATTGATGATGTCGTGCAGCGTCTTGCCGCCCCATGAATGGACGGCATTATTGAGGTCTTCGCGCGCGCCCAGCGAGGTAATGACCAGAGGCACCTTGTACTTGGCGCAGGTTTCCATGTCCGCCTCCAGCCGCTCGTTGGAGCGGTGGACGATCTGGTTGACGGCAAAGGGCGCGGCGGGCCGTTGAGGGTTGGCACGGTTATAGCTGTCGAGCTCTGACGTGATCTGGTCGAGCCATTCATCGAGCTGGCTTTGCGGACGGGCATTGAGCGCCGGGAACGACCCCCCAACACCGGCCTTGCACTGGGCAATGACCAAATCGGGATGCGAGATGATGAACAGAGGCGCACCGATAACCGGCACGCTCAGACGGCCCTCGAGAATTTCCAGTCCGGCCATGAAGCCCTCCCCTTTAGCAGTGTTTGTTGCACCGCAAGCTAGCGCGGTTTGGGCGTGTGTCGATACAGGGAGTGAACGCTGTTCAGGTTTTCACGACCGGCAGATCGCCACGCCCGGCCCATTCGGTCCATGAACCGTCATAGAGCCAGACATCCTTGAAACCCGCCGCCGTAAAGCCCGCATGAAGAATCGCGGCTGTCACGCCCGACCCGCAGGTGCAGATAATGCGTCTGGAACGGTCCTGCACCGGCAGCACGGCACTGAGCGCCGCACCCTTGAGAAACACGCCGTCCGGCGCGACAAGCTGGCCCGCGGGCAGGTTCACCGCGCCGGGCATATGGCCTGAATGGAGGCCCGGTCGCGGCTCAGGGTCCGTGCCGGCAAACCGTCCCGGCGGACGGGCATCGACGATCAGCGCATCGCCAGCCTCGACATGATGCAGCACATCATTCCAGCGCATGGCGTCATCGGTGATGAGATGCAAATCAGGGCCTGACGCACTCCCGGCTGGCGCAGACGCCGCTCCGGTCTCTATCGGCCCGCCCGCCGCCTGCCAGGCTGCAAACCCGCCATCAAGGATCAGGGGTGACAGCCGGAAGCGGCGCAGTGTCCACCAGACGCGCGGGGCTGCGAAATAGCCGTTCTGGTCATAAACAATGAGGGTTCGGCCGGGTTGAACAGCGTGCGCAGCCAGCCAGCGCGAAAGCGTGGCGCTGCCCGGCGCCATGTGCGGCAGCGGGCTCGTCAGATCCGCGATTTCATCAATGTCGAAGAATAGGGCGCCTGCAATGCAGGCCTGGGTAAATGCCTGACGCCCCGTTCGCCCTGACCCCGGCATGAACCAGCTCGCATCAATGAAGACCGCATCGCGCATGCGCAATGCGTCTTCTGGCGTGATGAACAGGCTGGCGGGCATTGAATACTCCCGGCGATAACGCCGTTGGCGCGTTAATGGCGCTAATGCGGCATATGCCGTTCGATCAGCTCGCGCAGATCATCCGGCGTCATCAGGTCCAGCTTGGCGAACGGCCCCGAAACATTGGGATAGGCCGACAAGTCCACCCGCTCGAATGTATGCGCCGTAATCAGCATGATGGAGGCGTTCGGCGCCGACGGCACGACGAGCGGGAGCGTCTCGTCAAAGCTGGAATAGGGCGGCAGGCGCCGGTCGAGAAAGACCAGGTCAGTGCCGGCCGCATCGCTGCGCTCGATGAATTCGCTGACAGTGGCGAAGCTGCTAACCTCAACGGCTTCGAACACTTCATCCATGAGAATGGACAGGATTTCGGTTTCAACCGGGTCATCATCGATGATGGCAACGGATAAAGAGCCCTTCAGCGCTTGCCCCATTCAGTTGACGCCCTTTCCGGCTGCGGCCGTTTTTGTATTTTCATCTGCTGTCAGCCGCGACAATGCGCCAGCCAGCGCTTCGAGATCAACCGGTTTCGCGAGATAATCGTCGGCACCCGCCTGCAGGCACTGCTCGCGGTCCTGGGGCGCGGCGTGTGCCGTCAGCGCCAATATTGGCACCTTGCCGCGTTCCGTCGCGTCGGCCCGGATGGCCCGGATCGCATCGAGCCCGTTCATCTCGGGCATGGAAATATCCATGATCACCAGTGAAAACGGGTCGTGGAGCGCGCGTTCGACGGCGTCGCGGCCATTGCTGACACAGACGGGCGCCGCAACACCCAGCTCTGACAGGAACATCTCTAGCGTCTCGCGATTGGTGGGATTGTCTTCGGCAATCAGGATGCGGCCGATATTCCCGGACAAGCGCGCAATGGCCTGCACGTCCTCCGGGCCAGCGTGTTCGCCATCCACTGCGACCAATGGCAGCTCAACGGCAAAGCGCGACCCGGAGCCTTGCTGGGTACGCAAGGTGATAGTGCCCCCCATCAGGTCGGTAAATTCCTTGCACAGGGCCAGACCAAGCCCGGCGCCCTCGTGCCGGCGGGCATAGGAGGCATCGACCTGCCTGAAGCGGTCGAAAATGTGCTCTGCCTGCTCCGGGCTCATGCCCGGTCCGGTATCAGCGATTTCAAACCTTATGGTGCCTTGGTCCGGGCGATCAACATTCAGCCAGACCGAGCCGGATTCGGTGAACTTGACCGCATTTCCCAGAAGATTGATCAGCACCTGCGCGAGGCGGCGCCGGTCAGCCACGATATGCGCCGGGACGGTGTCATCAATCGCCACATCAAGGGCGAGACCCTTGTTTTGCGCTGTTCCAACGACCGCTGCCAGCGCTTGCTGGCAAAGCGCATCGGTTTCCACCGTCTCCGTTTCCAGCGTCATCAGGCCGGCCTCGATCTTGGAGAGATCCAGAACGTCATTGATGATCGAGAGCAGAGCCTTGCCCGATGTCTGCACCGTTTCAATCATCCGGGCCTGGCGGGCATCCAGTGTCGTCCGGGCGAGCAATTGCGACATGCCCAGAACCCCGTTCAGGGGCGTCCGGATCTCATGGCTCATATTGGCCAGAAATTCTGATTTCAGCCGGTTGGCGTGTTCGGCTTCGTCGCGCGCGGCCAGCAGCTCGGCTTCATTGCGTTTGCGTTCGGTGATGTCGCGCTCCACCGATAGCCAGTGGGTCAGCTTGCCGGAGGCATCGGCAATGGGCACGACGTCCACATCCACCCAGCGGCCCTCGCCCGCCCTTGTGTAGTGCACGATCTCGGTGCGGACCGGGCGCGAAGCCGCAATGGCATCCAGAACTTCCGCGATGGTTTCCCGGTCGGTGTCCGGCCCGTGCAGCATCCGCGTCGACTTGCCGGCCACTTCGCTGGCGGCGTACCCGAACACCTGCTCGAAGGCTTCGTTGACATAGACGATACGCGGACCCTCAGGCCCGATCTCGCCTTCAGTGATGATGACGACATCGTTGGCGTGCTTGACTGCCGCCTGAAGCAGATAGAGTTGCTCCTGCGCCTTGTGGTCCCCCGTCGTGTCCTGAAAATACACGGCCAGACCCTCCGGGCCGGGGTGGACCCGGACCTGGAACCACGCATCAAATTCCTCGTACCAGAAGGATATGTTCGCGCTTTCTCCGGTATTGAGCGCCTGCGTGTAGCAAGGCTCAAGCCCTTCGCGCGCGCCGGGAAACACGTCCCAGACATTCTTGCCCAGCATATGCTTGCGTTGCGTGCGCAGATACAGTTCGGCCTTCTGGTTCACAAACTGAAAGCGAAACTCCGCGTCGAGCAGGTAGAACCCGTCGCTCATCGTGTTGAGGGTATTCTGCAGGCGTTCGGCCAGCTCCGCGCTTTCCAGCCGGGCATTGACCAGCTCTGAAACATCCTGAAAGGCTCCGCGCACCGCGATAACCTCACCGGCTGCATCGCGCTCCGCCTCGCCGATCGTCCGGCACCATACCCGGCGCCCCGCCGCCGTGATGATGGTCAGCATTTCGTCGTAGGGTTCGCCGGTTTCAATACAGCGCTCAAAGACCTCCTGCAGCCGGTCCACGCTTTCAGGCGCATAAAAGCTGATGGCGTCTTCTACAGGCACTTCGCGCGCGCCGGGCATGTCGTGGATGGCGGCCACTTCTTCAGACCATTGCGCCACGCGGCGCTCCAGGTCGACCCGCCATGCGCCGAAGCGTGCCGACTTCCCCGCCAGGCGCAGCAGATGATCGGCTTCGTTAAGGCGCGCATCGGTTTCCAGCTGTCCGGTCACGTCCTGCACAACACCGGTCACGGTCTCGTGGCCGGGCGGTCCGGTCAACTCGCCGACGCCACGCACATGAATGACGCGGCCATCGGCAGGCCGCACGATACGGTGCCAGAAGTCGAATACCGTGCGGTCTGACTGGACAAATTCTGCAAACCGGGCATTGGCACGCTCCCGGTCGTCAGGGTGAACGATACTCATGTAGAGATCGTAGTCCGGGCCGGCCGGATCGGGTTCAAGCCCGTACATCCGGTACGTGCTGTCTGACCAGCTCAGCTTGAGCGTCTGCATGTCGAGATGCCACTGACCGATGGCCAAAAGCCTCTCGGCAGTGCGCAGATTGGCCTCTTTCAGGTTCAGCCGCTCGCCCGCCTCGCGCAGCTCACGCGAATGGACCATCAGATCGAGCTCGAACGGGCGTTCCTTGAGCGCCTCGGCCAGCGCGGCCGCATCGTCGCCGCGCGACGTGACCAGGTCTGTCACATCTTCTGACCGGCAGATGATGTAGCTGGTGCGTCCGTCCGGCCCTCTGACGGTCGAAAACACAGCGAGCCACCACAGCTCTGCAAAGCCGCCACCCTCTTCCTCCGGGCGCTCTACCGGAAAGCGCACCAGCGGCAGGGCCTCTGACAGCCCCGTCTCCTTCACGCGCTCTATGGCCTGCGTGACCTGGGCAACACCGCTTGACCCCGGATCATCAGGATCGTCGGGAAACACATCAAACAACGGCCGGCCCATAATGTCGGAGCGCCGGCGCATGGTCGCGTCCAGATAGGCATCACTGATCGCCACGATGGCATAGGTATCCGGATCGATCACCAGCAGCTTGCCGGGCGCCGATTCAAACAGGGCCTGAAAATGGAACGCGGCGGCTTCCGCCTTGCTGCGCAAATCTGCCTCACGCCTGAGAGCCTGATCACGCTCCTTTTCGAAGCGCACCATCTCGGTCATGTCACGCGCCACGACCAGTTCGCACGCCTTGCCCTCATACTCCATCGTGTGAGAGGTGATCTCCACGAAGATCACCTCGCCGGATTTCAGGCGGTGGCGCCAGATGCCGGCGCGATCGAGACCTTCGCTGACAGATGCGACATTGGCCTTGAGCCTCTCAACATCTTCGGCCGGGCGGATATCATCGAGGTAGAGATCGGCCAGTTCGCTGTCGCTAAAGCCATACCGCGCCCTGAAAGCGCCGTTGACCAGCAGGATGCGCCGCGTCGCCAGCTCATAGACCAGCATCGGATCCGGGTGGTTCAGGAAGAAGATATCGCGGGCCAGCTCATTGCTCATGGCTGCGCCGCCCGCTGAAAAACGGGGGTCAAGCGATGCGGGTGACCCGCCCGGCACGAACTGCGTGAACCCGAATCCCCGAACATGGGGACAGCGTTATGCGCCTTCGCCGGTAAGGCAAGAGTGAACAGGCAATAAGCTTACTATTCGCGGAAGGATTGGCGGTTCTCAGATGTTTCACGCGTCCGGGCTACGCGCCTCGCACGAGCTCGGACGTAGTCTCCAGCCGTGCAACGCATCCGCGCTGCGATATTCCGCGCACGAGCGCGGACGGGCTTTGCCCTTGCAGGCCGCAAAACGGCCTGAAAAGCGCAAACGCGCGGAAGTTTTCCTGATGCTCAGCCCCTCCGGGCTTCGCGCCTCGCACGAGCTCGGACGCCCGTTCGGGCTTGCGGCGGCCAAAAGCCGCCGAAAAGCGCAACCGCGCATGGTCTTCAGCTCCGCAACGCATCCGCGTTGCGATGTTCCGCGCACGAGCGCGGACGGGCCTTGCCCTCACAGGCCGCAAAGCGGCCTGAAAAGCGCGACCGCGCGCCGGGCACTTTTGCCCGCAGCGACCGAGCGGATGCGAGGAAGCACAAGAGAGATGGTGCGGGCGGCCGGAATCGAACCGGCACGGAGGTTGCCCTCCAACGGATTTTAAGTCCGGTGCGTCTACCAGTTCCGCCACGCCCGCCTGTTCGCGCCGGAAAGCGCCTAGCGCTTGATCTCGTCCTGACGCGTCACGATCTTGTTGCACAGGCCGTATTCGATCGCGTCCTTGGCGGTCAGCCAGAAATCGCGGTCGGTATCCTTCTCGATGCGCTCGAGCGTCTGGCCGGTGGCTTCGGCGAAGATGCGGTTCAGCCGGTCGCGCATCATGCGCATTTCGCGCACCTGGATCTCGATATCGCTGGCCGCGCCGCCCGCACCGCCCGAAGGCTGGTGAATGAGGAAGCGCGTATTGGGCAGGCAGTAGCGGTCCTGCCTGTCGGCGCCGACAAAGATCAGCGCGCCGGCGCTCGCCACCCAGCCTGACCCCAGCACGATCACGCGCGGTTTGATGAATTTCATCGTGTCGTGGATCATGTCGCCGGATTCCACGTGCCCGCCGGGCGAGGAGATCACCATCAGGATGGGATCATCGCTCTTGGCCGCCAGCGCAAACAGCTGGGCGCAGACCGAGCGGGCCACCTTGTCCGTGATACCACCCGTTATCAGGATGGTGCGGCTCTCAAACAGCGCCTTGCCGACAAAATCCTCCCCCGTCGGTGCGGCGTCCTTTTCAGGAGCATCCTCATCATCATTGCGGATCGGGTGAGCGCGGAAGCCGTCAGCCATCATCGGAAAATCGTCCTGTCTCGCAGAAGGGCATTGTCTGTAGGCCGCCAAGTTAGGCATGCCCGCCACAGCCCGCAAGCGCAGAGCGCGGCAAGCCGCTCATCTGCTATCAGCCCGGCCGCCGGACCAGCATGGCAGACGACATATCCACGGCCCGGCCCTCCGGGCTCGCAAGCCCGGCGCGAAGCTCCACCCCTGTCAAACTATCGGCAATCATCACAGGGGCCGACCCTCCAATTACGTGCTTTTCGCCCCATTGCATCATGGCGATGAGGACGAGGGCGGTATCGCGGCCCTTGCCGGTCAGCGCATAGGCGTGCCGGACGCGGCTTCCGGGCTCCTTGTAGGGTGTGCGCGACATCAGCCCGTGCTCGACCAGCCGGGACAGCCTGCCGGTAAGCATCGCGCGCGGAGCGCCAAGATCAGCCAGCATGTCGTCATAGCGCTGAACGCCGTAAAACGCCTCGCGCAGGATCAGCAAGGTCCAGCGATCACCAAGGATGTCGGCCGCAAGGGCCATCGGGCAGTCGCGCCGATCAATGAATGCACGCTGGCGGATGGAGGTATTGGAAGCTGGGTTTGACATTTGATACCAGATAGGTCAATTCGATCTAGGTTCAAAATTCGATATCAGATAGCTTAGAGGATCTGTTTCATGACGACTCGCAGCGTGCACGAGAACGACCCGCTCGATGATTTCACCAAGCGGTCCATCACCTGTCTTGACGTTGAAAAGACGGTTTATCTCTCCGGCACCGGGCCCGCCATTATCGTGATGACGGAGATGCCCGGCATCAGTCCGCAGGTGGCGCGCTTTAGCCGTTGGATCCGCGAGGCCGGTTTTACGGTTTACATGCCATCCCTGTTCGGACGCGACGGGGCGGTTCCTCAGGCAGAGGAAGGCGTGGCCGTTTTCCAGCGCGCCTGCGTGAACGCCGAGTTCCGCGCTTTCGCCGGCAACGGCCCAAGCCCGGCAACTCAATGGTTGCGCGCGCTGGCGCGTCTTGCGCATGCCGAGTGCGGAGGGCCGGGAACCGGCGCTATCGGCATGTGCTTTACGGGAAACTTTGCGCTGTCGATGATGCTCGAGCCCGCTGTGCTGGCACCGGTCCTGGCACAACCTTCACTGCCTCTCGACGATCCGGCGGCACTGGAAAGCCCGCCAGATGAGCTGGCCAGTGTACGCGAGCGGCTGGACCGCGAAGACCTGACCGTGCTGGCCTACCGTTTCGAAGGTGACCGGATCTGCAAGGCCGAGCGATTTGCGGCCTATGCTGAGGCGCTGGGGGAGCGGTTTGTGCCGCGAACGCTGCCGGACTCAGCGGCCAATTCGGAAGTCTCGCCTTTCTTCGAGCGGCACGTGCCGTTTCCACACAGTGTCGTCACCCAGCATCTGATTGACGGGCAGGGCGAGCCAACGGTCCAGGCCCGCGACGAGATAATCGCCTTCTTCAAAAGCCGTTTGCGGAACTGATCCCGTGGCGGGATGCATTGTCTGTAGGCCGCCAAGTTAGGCATGCCCGCCACAGCCCGCAAGCGCAGAGCGCGGCTCAACGCCTTAATGCCCTCAGCAGGGCGTCGACCTCTTCCAGCTCAGCTTCATCGGTTCCGCGCGCCACCAGTTCCACGCCGCGTTTCAGGCCGCCGCCCGGAAGTTCCTCAAACCACGGGTAGGAGCCGATCGAGCAATCCGGGTGGTCCTGCGCAATCTGGCCCAGCCGTTCAGCCAGATCACCTTCACGCACATTTTCGATGCGCACCGAGACCGTATGGGTCACGGCGCCGCCCTCCAGCCGGTGGGCGACATCTTCCAGCATGCCCCGGCATATTTTCGGCACGCCCGCCAGCACGAACACATTCTCGATCTGGAAGCCCGGCGCGCCGGTGACCGGATTGGCGATGAGCGAGGCGTCATCAGGGATGCGCGCCATGCGCAGGCGGGCCGGCGTCAGCTCCACCCCGGACACCCCGTAGCGCTCCACCAGAATGGCGCGGGCATCCTCGCGCACGTCAATCGGCCGGTTGAACGCTGCCGCGACCGCGTCTGCCGTGATATCATCGTGGGTGGGGCCGATACCGCCTGTGGTGAACACATAGTCCCAGCGGGCAGAGAGGGCGCGCACGGCCTCCACAATCGCTTCCCTGTCATCGCTGACCACGCGCGCCTCGCCCAGCGTGATGCCCAGCGGGGCGAGAAATTGGGCGATCTGGCCGATATTCACATCCTGGGTGCGCCCTGACAGGATTTCATCACCGATCACGAGAATTGCGGCCTTGACGGGTCGTTCACCCATTTGCGCTCATCCTTTTCGCCAAGCCATGCGTTGACGTCATCATGGTGCATGACATAACCCGCCACGCATTCGCAGACAGCCCGCTTCGACACGTAACAGGAGTTTTCATGCCGCTCGCGCCTACCGATCCGGGTTGGGACCTGCCTTACCCCTTCGTGCGCAACCGGCGCGTGGATGAGGCCGAGATCGATGATTTCGGCCATGCCAATAATGCCGCCTATCTGCGCTGGGCCGACGAGGCCGCCTGGGCACACTGGGAAGCGGACGGCCTGACCCGGCAATCGTGCCAGGACGCCGACCGGGGCATGGCGGTGATGCGCACCCTGGCTGAATATTCCGGCCATTGCCGCGCTGGCGATGTGCTCACCTGCGCAGTCTGGATCGCGCTGAGCGACGGGCGGCTTCGCGCCGAGCGCTGGTACCAGTTCCGCAACCGGCATACCGGCGAGACCGTCTTCCGCGCGCGAACCTGGCTGGTGTCCTTCCAGCTTTCCACGGGCCGTCCCGCCCGCATGACGCGCGACTTCGCCCGGCATTATCATGTGCCCGACCCTGACCTGTCGGACGCCGTGCGCGCCGCCCATCAACGCGCGTCTTTGTGGGTGCTCGAAGACTAGGGTCTGTCCATCCGCTCAAAGATGAAAGTTTGGCCATGTTCTGGCTTGCACGATTGAGAAACCACCGAGCCGGTTGTAGGGCTCAGGCCAAGGGCGCTCTGCGCCCTGCAATCGGGGGGAGTAAAACCGATATGATCCGCCAGTATCTCACAGCGGCCGCCAGCGCCGCCTTTGTCCTTGCATCCTGCGCCACCACATCAGGCACAACGCCGGCGCCCGAAGCCAGCGCCACTCCGGGCAGCGTCATCACCGCTGACGGTATCGAGGCCCATATCCGCTTCCTGGCGGACGATCTGCTGGAAGGGCGCGATACAGGCTCGACAGGCTACGACATCGCCGCGCGCTATGTAGAAAGCCATTTCCGCCTGCTGGGGCTGGAGCCCGGCGCGGCCGATGGCAGCTATCATGACGCGGTGCCGTTGCAGAACATGGTCGCAGACACCTCGCGCGCGCGCCTTGTCGTTAACGGCGAAACGCTGGAGCACGGCACCGACTATATTATCAGCGCCCACGCGACGCGCGACGAGAGTGCCGTCAGCGCGGACGCTGTCTTTGCGGGCTATGGCATCATCGCCCCCGGCCTTGGCATAGACAGCTATGACGGGCTTGATGTGGAAGGGCGCATCGTCGTCATCCTTGCGGGCGCGCCGGACGGCCTTCCCAGTGACGTCTCCGCCCATTTGTCCAGCAACCGTACCAAGGCGGCCTTCGCCGCCGAGCAGGGCGCCAGCGGAGTGATACTGGTTCTGGCCGACGGGCTGACCCGCTTCCCGTTCTCGCGCGTTGCCGCCATGTCCGCCAATCCGCGCCCGTCCATGACCACGGCGGCCAATGCCTCGCCAGCGAGCATTCAGGCCAGCGCTCTGATTGGCAGTGAAACCGCCGAACGGCTCTTTGCACAGTCCGGGCGCGCCTTCAGCGAGATTGTTGAAGCCGCCGAGGCCGGCGAAGCATTGGAAAGCTTCGCCCTGAACACGACGGTCGAGATCGAACAGGCCACGACCCGCGAGATGATCGATAGCGCCAACGTCATCGGTGTGCTGCCGGGTTCTGATCCGGCGCTGGCCGAAGAAACCGTCATTGTAACTGCGCACCTGGACCATATCGGCGTCTGCCAGCCGCTCGACGACGATCCCATCTGCAACGGCGCGCTGGACAATGCGTCCGGCACGGCGGCGATGCTGGAATCTGCCCGCGCGCTTGTTCAGGGGCCCCGCCCGGCCCGCACGGTGGTCTTCATTGCTCTGACGGCCGAAGAAAAAGGGCTTCTGGGCTCGGCCCACATTGCTGCCAACCCTACGCCCGCCATGGGCCGGATAGTTGCCAACATCAATCTCGACATGCCGGTCATGCTCTATGAATTCAACGACGTGATCGCGTTTGGTGCCGAACACTCCACGCTGGGCCCGGTCACGGCCGAAGCGGTTGGGCGTGCAGGCGTGTCGCTGTCGCCTGACCCGATCCCCGAACAATCCCTGTTCGTGCGCTCCGACCATTACAATTTTGTGCGCGAGGGCGTGCCGTCTGTCTTCCTGATGACCGGCTTCTCCTCGCCCGACCCCGAAGATGACGAAGGCGCAGCCTTCCTGCGCTTTCTGGGCGGCAATTACCATGCGCCGGGCGATGACCTGTCGCAGGGCCTGCGCTTTGACCAGGGCGCGCGCTTTGCCGTGATCAATTACGAGATCATCAACGCGGTCGCCAACGCGGCGCAAACCCCGCGCTGGAATGAAGACAGCTTCTTCGCGCAATAGACCCTGCCTGCAACCGCCGGTGAACCGCCCGGATGACATTTTTTGTCATCCGGGCGGTTTTGCTTGAGATGTTGTTCATCCCGGGTCCAGATTGCATCTGTCCTGATGGACATATTCAGGGTCCAGGGCTGTCTGCAACAGGACTGCGGCTGGCCAGTTCAGGTGGGGAGACACCGAAATGAAAGCTACGATTCTATTCACGGCCGTCGCGCTGGCTTTGCCGGGAGCAGCCGTACTCGCACAGGATTATTCACTCAGCCCCAATTACGGCGACACCTCATTGCGCGCCGGGTTCAGCCCTGACCCATATGTCATTTCGCTGCAGTCCGGTGGTCCGGTCAATGTCAGCCAGACGATCGGCGGCAGCTGCCGGGGCTATGTGTCCAACGCGCCGGATTTTTCGGTGAACTACAGTGCGGGGTCCGCGCTGCCCTTCCGCATCGGCGTCTCGGCTGACCGCGATACCACGCTGGTAGTCAACGGGCCGGACGGCAACTGGTATTGTGATGACGATGGCGGCGAGGGCCTCAACCCGCTCCTCCATTTCGGCTCACCGATGAGTGGGCGCTATGACATCTGGGTTGGCACCTATGCCAGCGCATCCAATCACAGTGCGCTTCTTTTCATATCCGAACTCAGCTCTGTCACAGCTGACACGGTCAGCATGGGCGACGGCTATGCGGGCGGTGTGCCATCGGGGCCTGACTGGTCCCTGCCGGCGACCTATGAAACGGTTTCGCTCAACGGCGGCTTCACACCGGACCCGTACCGCGTCCGCCTGCAATCGGGCGGCCCGGTCAGCGCCAGCGAAACCGTCAGTTCGAACTGCCGTGGTTATATTGCCGAGGCACCTGATGTCCGCCTGAATTTCCAGCCGGGCAGCCTGCCGCTCATCCTGTCGGTTGCCTCCGACGCGGATACCACACTGGTCATCAACGGCCCCGATGGCGGCTGGTATTGTGACGACGATGGCGGTGTCGGCACCAACCCGTCCATTCGCTGGGACCAGCCGATGTCGGGCCAGTACGATATCTGGGTCGGCACCTATGGCAGCCAGTCCTTGCGTGAAGCGGTTCTCGTGATTTCCGAGCTTTACAGCGAATAAGGCCTTACAGCCATTTGACGGACCTTTTGCCGCCCGGGGCGTTTCCTAATGTCCCGGGCGGCGCTATATGGGGGCTTGGACAGACAGCAGGCACAGACACGTGACCGATACGGACATGATCGAAGAAGCGGAACTCATCCGCGACGGACACATCCGCCAGCACGGCCCGGAGGGATTTGCAGGCATGCGCGCAGCCGGCCAGCTGGCCGCCGCAACGCTCGACCTTCTGGTGGACTTCGTGAAACCCGGCATCACCACGCAGGCCATTGACGATCTGGTGCGGCGCAATTTTATCGAGCACGGCGCCGTGCCGGCCACCCTGTTCTATAAAGGGTATTCAAAATCCTCCTGCACCTCGATCAATCATGTCGTCTGCCATGGCATTCCCAATGACAAGCCGCTGAAAGACGGTGACATCCTCAATATCGACGTGACCTGCATTCTCGACGGCTGGCACGGCGATACCAGCCGCATGTTCACGGTCGGCAATGTGCGCCGCAAGGCAGAGCGCCTGATCGAGGTGACCTATGAAGCGCTGATGCGCGGCATCGCCGAGGTCAAGCCGGGCAACACATTCGGTGATATTGGCGCCGCCATCCAGGAATATGCCGAGAGCCAGCGCTGCAGCGTCGTGCGCGATTTTTGCGGACACGGGATCGGCCAGCTCTTCCACGACGCGCCCAACGTGCTGCACTTCGGCGACCGGGGCACCGGCGATGTGCTCAAGCCGGGCATGATTTTCACCATCGAACCCATGCTCAATGACGGCAAGCCACATGTGAAAGTGCTCGCCGATGGCTGGACGGCCGTTACCCGCGACAAGTCGCTCTCGGCCCAGTTTGAACACTCCGTCGGCGTTACCGAGACGGGCGTGGAGATATTCACCGGGTCACCGGGAGGATATCACTGCCCGCCCTGGCGCCAGGCCTGATGAACGAGCCCAGGCCGCACTATCACGGCCATCGCGACCGCTTGCGCGCGCGCTTTGCCGAGGCGGGCGGCAAGGGACTGGCGGACTATGAAATCCTTGAGCTGATCCTGTTTCGTGCCATCCCGCAGCGCGATGTCAAACCGCTGGCCAAGCTGTTGCTCGCCCGTTTCGGTGATCTGGGACGGGTCTGCGCCGCGCGCACCGACCAGCTGACCGAGATGAAGGGCATTTCGGAAAAAGTGGCCTTGGAACTGAACCTGTTTCAGGAAGTGGCGACGCGGATCGCGCGCGAGCAGGTCACCGGCCGTGCCGTGATCTCGTCCTGGTCAGCCCTGCTCGACTATGTGCGCACCGCCTTGCAGAACGCCTCCACCGAAGAGTTCCGGGTGTTGTTTCTGGACAAGAAAAACCGGCTGCTGGCCGACGAGTTCCAGGCGCACGGCACGGTCGATCATGCGCCGGTCTATCCGCGCGAAATTATCAAGCGGGCCATAGCGCTGGACGCCAGCGCGATCATTCTGGTCCACAACCATCCCAGCGGCGACCCGACCCCCTCCCAGGCCGATATCGAGATGACGCGCCAGGTTGTCGAGATCGGGCGTCCGCTCTCGATTGTAGTGCATGACCATCTTGTCATCGGACGCGACAAGGTGGCCAGCTTCAAGCAGCTGGGTCTGATGTAGTCAGCGTGAACCTGATGCTATTCGGCGTCAGGCTGCTGGTCCGGCGCGGCGCTGGCGAAGGCCTCCAGAGGCTTGCAGGCTTCTTCCGCCGCCATCAGACGCGGATAGACGGACAGCTCCACCCCAAAACGCCGGGCATTGCCCAGCTGCGGCACCAGGCACACATCGGCCAGGGTCGGCGCTTGCCCAAAGCAGAACGGTCCGTCTTCACGCGACACAAGGATTTCCAGAGCCGTCAGGCCATCAGCGATGACATCATGCGCCCATGCGCGAACGGCATCCTCATCATGGCCCATCGCGGCCAGTTTCTTGAGTACACGCAGGTTTTGAAGCGGGTGAATCTCGCAGGCGATGGCCAGCGAGAACGCACGCACCTTCGCGGCGCGTACCGGATCTGCCGGTACAAGGCGCGGTTCAGGCTTGATCGCGTCCAGATATTCAATGATGGCCAAAGACTGGGTCAGCATCGCGCCATCATCGGTTTCCAGCGCGGGGACAAGTCCTTGAGGATTGAGCTTGAGATAGTCGCCCGAGCGGTGCTCGCCCTTGCGCAGATGATGGTAGACCTGCTGGGCCTCCATCCCCTTCAGGCCAAGCGCGATGCGGATGCGCCAAGCCGCCGATGAGCGGAAATATCCGTGAAGGATCATCAAGCTTGCCTCCTGGCGCTAGTCCTTTGCCGGGTCACCGACCGTAATGCTGAGGGGCGCAAGACCGTCAATGCTGGCGGTCATTACGTCGCCGGGGTTGACCGCTCCGACACCGGCGGGCGTGCCGGTATAGATAAGATCACCGGGCTCGATCCGGTACAGCCCGGAAAGATGGGCAATCACATCGGCCACAGGCCAAATCAGGTCAGCCAGATCAGCCTCCTGACGCACAGCCTTGTTGACGGTCAGTCTGATATTGCCGCGCGCGGGATCAAAACCCGGACCTGCCGGGCGGATGACGCCCAGCGGCTTGGACTGCTCCACATTCTTGGCGGTGTCCCACGGGCGCCCTTTTGCCTTGGCTTCGGCCTGCAGGTCGCGGCGTGTCATGTCCAGACCGGCGGCATAGCCATAGACATGGTCCATGGCAGTGTGGGCCGGAATGTTGCGCCCGGCCTTGCCGATAGCAACCACCAGCTCGGCCTCGTAGTGATAATTGCCGGTCATTGGCGGATAGGCGATTGTGGCATCGCCCGTAACCACGGTCTCCGCCCAGGCGGTGAAAAAGAAGGGCGGTTCGCGATCAGGATCGGCGCCCATTTCGCGGGCATGGTCAGCATAATTACGCCCGACACAGAAAAGCCGCCGGACAGGGAAGCGCAGCCCGCCCTCAACGTTGGCAAGCACGGGCGGTTGGGGCTCGAATGCAAGGGTCAAAGCTGCTTTCCCGTCAAGGACCGGGCGGACGCGGCACGGCCCGCTCCGGGCAATCATGCAGCGCCTGCTCTATGTCAGATACCGTCAAATACCCGCTTAGAGGTTTTCCAGGACGTAGTCAGCGCTGGAGACCTTGAAGTCGCCGGGCTCTTCGACGAACAGGTCAGAGACCACACCGTCCTTGATGATCATGGCATAGCGCTGCGAGCGCTTGCCCATGCCGAATTTCGACGCGTCCATGGTCAGGCCAATGGCTTCAGCAAAATCGCCATTGCCGTCAGCCAGCATCAGCACGCCTTCGCCGGCATTCTGGTCATTGCCCCACGCCGTCATCACGAACACATCGTTGACGGCCGTGCAGGCGATGGTGTCGACGCCTTTGGCCTTCAGCTCGCTCGACTTCTCGACAAAGCCCGGCAGGTGCTTGGCCGAACAGGTTGGCGTATAGGCACCGGGCACAGCGAACAGCGCGACGGTCTTGCCCTGACACAGATCCTGTGTGGTTACGGGCGCAGGGCCGTCAGCGCCCATCGTCATGAAAGTGGCGTCGGGAAGGCGGTCACCGGGCTTGATGGACATGAAAGGCTCCTGCAGCTGAAAAATTCCATAAGGTCAGCCTGCTAGCTAGTGCGCTGCGGCGTCCGCTGCAAGCCGTTGCCCGAATACCGGCCGGTTTATCTGGACAAGACACCGGCTTTGGCCTGATGCTTGGCTCATGGAGAGAGACCGTACCCTGTTTGACGGCCCCTATCTTAAGGGGAAGATCCTGATCGCCAGTCCGCTGATCGGAGACCCGCGCTTTGACCGCTCGGTCGTATTCATGTGCGCGCACGGCGACGATCAGGCCATGGGCATTATCATCAACAAGCCGATGCGCCTGCGCCTTCCGACCCTGTTTGAACAGCTGGGCGTGCAAAGCGAGATCGAGGTGCCTGACAGGGCTGTGCTCGATGGCGGTCCGGTTGACCGCGACCGGGGCTTCGTCCTGCATTCTGATGATTTCGAGCACGAACCGGCGACGTTGAAGATCAGTCAGGGCCTGGCCCTTACGGCGACCAATGACGTGCTGGAAGCGATAGCCTCGCCCTCACCGCCGCGGCGTTCGACGCTGGCGCTGGGTTATGCCGGCTGGGAGGCTGGCCAGCTGGAGGACGAGATCGCGGCCAATGCCTGGCTGGTCGCCGAGGCCGACGAGGATCTGGTGTTCGGCGAAACCCATGACGACAAATGGGCCGCTGCGCTACGCAAGATCAAGGTCAACCCCGAACACCTTACCGGATCATCGGGCCACGCCTGACCGGGGGATGGCGCGCGGGCCTGCAAACCGGCCGGCCATGCCTTCACGCACCGCCAGACCCGCAGCCTCTCCATCCAGAGCACCTGCATAGTAGAAGCCTTGCGCGAAATCGCAGCCCATTTCGGCGACCAGATCGGCCATCTCGGCAGTTTCGACACCTTCGGCGATGATGGTCATGCCCAGATTGCGCGCCAGCTTGACCACCGAAGCGGTAATCGCACGGGCCGATGCGTCGGCCAGCATGGAGCGGACGAAATACTGGTCGATCTTGATAACGTCGAACGGGAAACGGTCCAGGCGCGATAGCGATGAATATCCGGTACCAAAATCATCCAGCACCAGCTTTACGCCCGTCGCCTTCACCGCGTGCAGAATCGATGCGGCATTGTCGGGATCGCGCATGATTTCGGTTTCGGTGATCTCCAGCCGGTAACGCCCTCTTGGCACCCCCGCCTCTTCCAGCGCGCCTGCCAGCGTGGCAGCAAACCCGTCAGACAACAGCTCGCCGACGCTGGCGTTTGCCGAGACATAGATATCCGGCGCGGGCCCGGACACAGCAAACCAGCCGGCCAGTGCCCGCGCGGCGCAGGCCCGTACCTGATTGCCGACCTCGCCCATCAGCCCAAGCCGGTCTGCCAGAAACAGGAAATCGTCCGGCCCCATGACGCCCAGCCCCGGCCGGTGCCAGCGCGCCAGCGCTTCAAATCCGGCGAGATATTCGCCGTCGAGCGCGATGATGGGCTGGAAATGGCCGACGATCTCATGATTGCCGAGACCGGCTGTCAGGGCCGCTTCGGCATCAAGCGTCGACAGCGTGGTGCCTGGTCCGGTGCCCGCAGGCAGCACGAGGGCGGTCACCGTGTCGCCTTCACGCACACCCACAAGGCGCACATAGCGCACGTCCGCGCCCGGCGGTGCCAGACGCAGGCGCAGATCAACCTGGCCCTGCTCCTGTCCGGCCAGTGCCTGACGGTCAGACGGGGCAACACAGCTCAGAAAATCACCGGTACTGCTGCAGGACAGGCCAAAGGCGCCGGCCGCCCCGGCAAGGCTGGCATGGCCTGATGACAGATCCAGCTGCAGCGCCAGCGCCCCGGCTGCCTCTGCCGCCTTTGAAAACATGGCATCGGGCCCGGCAGTCAACGCAGCAAGTCCCCGCGCACGATGGCGAATTTGAGATGATCTCGCCATTCGCCGTTGATCTTCAGATAGCGGCGCGCATAGCCTTCAGGGTGGAAGCCGACACTCATCAGCAGCGAGCGCGAGGCCTCGTTCTCCGGGCGTGTGGCCGCCTCGATCCGGTTCAGGTTCAGCTGGGCAAAGGCGAACGTCACCACCCGGCGCACCGCCGCGCGGGCATGTCCCCGGCGCACGTAAGGCGATCCGATCCAGTAGCCGATATCAGCCGCCTGCAGCACACCGCGCCGGACATTGTTCAGATTGCAGGCGCCCACCAGAACACCGTCGGAGGCGCGGAAAATGAAGAAGGGATAGCCCTGCCCGGTCTCGACATCCTGCTGGTAGCGGCGCAGGCGGCGCTTGTAAGCGGTGCGCGTCAGCTCATCATCGCTCCAGGACGGCTCCCACGGCTCGGTATGCCCCCGGCTGGCGCTGCGCAGCTTGGCCCAGGCTTCATAATCGTCCGCGCCGGGGTGACGCAGACGGATACCCTCGCCCGCCATCGTTGTTTCGGGAGTTTCGTCACGCCACAGCGCCAAAATGGAGCCTCCAGATTAAAGGGCCTGCCAGACTGGCACACTCACTCTTTCCGCCCGGTGAACGACAGCCGTCCCCGCGCGGCGTGAAACACCAGATAAACCGCCAGCAGCGCAACGGCCATACCAAACCACGTCAGCGCATAGCCGAAATGACGCTCCGGCGGCGTCGCCGTCAGATAGGCGGGCGGCTCTCCGGTATCCTGTGCCAGCCACCAGCTGGAAGAGACCGCGCCATCGTCAAGGCCGAGCGCTGCGGCCATGCCCGGCCCGTCAAACGCATAAAAGGTGCGCTCTTCAGGAAGGGGATCGGGGGTAAAGGCACCGGGTGCGGGCGGCACCTCAATGCGCCAGCGCTCCACCATAATGAGCGTCTCGTCAGCATCACCAAGTGGCTGGAAGGCGGCCTCGGCAAGCATGAAACCGCTCTCGATGCAGCCTGGCGCATCTACCGGCACGAAGATGCGCCAGCCCGGTGCGTTGTTCTCCAGTGACCGCCCGTAAACGCGCACATTGCCGCTGCGCTCTTCGGGCAGATAGCCCACGCTGCGCCCTTCGAACGGTGTATCCACGCACAGCGCCTCGTCCAGATCACGCGCCGGACTGGCACTGGCTTCCCGCCAGCAGTCCAGCTCGGCTTCCTTCCACGCCATGCGCTGAACCTGCCAGACACCCAGCGTCAGCAGGAAAGCGAGTGCGGCAAGCGTCAGGAGCGTGAGGAGCGGCATGGGGCGGAAGTGCATGGGAGCCAGATCCTTCCAGTGCGGCGCAGGCGTCAGCTTTCGGTATCGTCCAGACGCGCCTCGCGCGCGGAATGGTGCCATTGCAGCGCGAACATGATGCCGCGGAACGGGCGCAGCAAGGCGACACAAAGCCCCAGCGCCAGCGGCAGCCACAGCACCACATGCAGCCAGAGGGGCGGTGTCACCGCAAGCTCCAGCGCCAGCGCCAGGGGCACGACGATAAAGCCGACAATCAGGATAATGAAAACGGCCGGGCCGTCACCGGCATCCTCGCCGGATATATCCAGCTCGCAGGATTCGCATGTATCGGCAAATTTCAGGAAGCCGGAAAACAGCCTCCCCTCCCCGCATCTGGGACAGCGGCCGCTGATCCCTGCGATGACGGGGTGGGGAGTATTCATCCGTCCGGTCTACTGGAAGATCACGTAGACGAAGGCGAACAGGAACAGCCAGACCACGTCGACGAAGTGCCAGTACCAGGCCGCCGCCTCGAGGCCGAAATGCTTCTGCGGGGTGAACTGGCCAGCGAGAAGACGCAGCAGGCATACCGCCAGGAAGACCGTCCCGATAAGGACGTGCGCCCCGTGGAAGCCGGTCGCCATGAAGAAGGTGGCGCCATAGAGATTGCCGCCAAACTCGAAATGGGCGTGCGTGTACTCATAGGCCTGTACGCAGGTGAACAGAGCGCCCAGCAGCACGGTGCACAGAAGGCCCCACTTGGCGCCATTGCGGTCGCCATGCTGAAGTGCGTGGTGCGCCCAGGTGACAGTCGTGCCCGACAGAAGCAGGATCAGCGTGTTGATCAGCGGCAGGTGGAAAGGATCGAAGGTTTCGACACCCGGGGGCGGCCACGTTTCCCAGCCGGCATATTCCATGCCGATGGCTTCGCCTGTCCAGCCCGTGCCTGCACGCACATCGTGGAAGATGGCGGCTTCAAAGAACATCCAGAACCAGCCAGCGAAGAACATCACTTCGGAGACAATGAACAGGATCATGCCGTAACGCAGGCCGATATCCACCACGGGGGTGTGGTCACCGCGAAGCGATTCCTTGATGATATCGCCCCACCAGCCGATCATCGTGTAGATGATGCCCAGGCTGCCGAGTACCAGCACCCAGGGCGATCCTTCACGCAACAGGAAGAAGGCCCAGCTTTCCTCATCGGTAGAAAGCCCTGCCATGAAGATCACAAGGCCGATCGCCAGGATGAACGCGGCCACAGAGCCGACGAACGGCCACGGGCTCGGATCAACGAGGTGGTAGTCATGTTTGACAGCGCCGCCAGCCATCGGCCTCTCCTGCTCTTCATAAGGGCGATTTATGGCGCAGCTATAGCTGGCCCCATCCCCCTGATCAATCATGTGGCGCGCTGCTTGTCAGCACGCCCTGGCGAATTGCCTCGCCCTAGCGTCCGGTTGCAGCCGGTGCGCGTTCGGCAAGGTTTCGGGCCCGCGAATCACTGGCCTCGAAGAATGTGTATGACAGCGTTACGCTTTGCACGTCATCCATCCGGCGCTCTTCATCCATCAACGGATCGATGAAGAAGACAACCGGCATGTCCATGCTCTCGCCCGGCCCCAATGTCTGCTCGGTAAAGCAGAAGCATTCCAGCTTGGCGAAATACGGCCCCATCTTGAACGGTGTGACATTATAGGTCGCGATTCCGGTCACCGGTTCATCGGTTGGATTGGTGACGCGGTAAAAGGCCAGCGCCGTCTCGCCCACGCGCACGGTCATTTCACGCTGCAGCGGTTCGAACTCCCACGGAAAGTCCCGCGAGCGGCTGGCGTCGAAACGCACCTGAACGGTGCGCTCGAGAATCTGGTCCGGATCAAACTGGGCGGTCTGCGTGGTCCCGCCATAGCCCGTCACCCGGCAGAACAGGTCGTAAAGCGGCACAGCCGCATAGCCCATGCCCACCATGCCCAGCGCCAGGCCGAGGCAGATGGCGAGGACTTTCACATTTCCTGTCAGCACGGGCAGTTTCATCAGTCGATCAACCTCCGGCGGAGATATTGCTGGCCAGACGTTGAATCGTGACCAGGAAGATCAGAAGTATAAACCCGATCAGGCTCCAGAAGATCGCGACATTGCGACGCTTGCGCGCCTTTTCCTCGTCCGCAGTCAGTGCGCGCGGGCGTTCAGGGGTCTGTTCCGGGGTCGGGTCGGTCATCTCACTCTAGCTCCAGAAGCGCGCGAAGGCGAAGTGAAGCCCGGCGCCATGCTCGGCGATGAGCGCAGCAAACAGCAGCGCCAGATGGGCAATCGAAAAGGCAAAGAGGTCGCGCGCCGCGCGGTCGCCTGCGCGCACATCATAAAGCCCGTCCTCGTCCGTTCCCGCCTCGCCGGCACGCGAGGTCAGCACCCGCCCGGACAAGACCAGGAAGAGCGCACCGCCCAGTATGGCCGCGCCGGCATAGACCATGCCGCCCAGCCCTGTGGCCAGCGGCGCAAGACTGATCGCTACATAGGCAATCGCATAGATCATGATCTGGCGGCGCGTGGACGCAGCCCCCTTCGCCACCGGCATCATGGGGATTTTCGCAGCCGCGTAATCGCCCGACTTGTAGAGCGCCAGCGCCCAGGAATGGGGCGGTGTCCACAAAAAGATGATGGCAAACAGGATGACCGCATCAAGGCTGACACTGCCGGTCGCCGCAGCCCAGCCGATCATGGGCGGGAAGGCACCGGCCGCGCCGCCAATGACGATATTCTGCGGCGTGGAGCGCTTCAGCCAGACCGTGTAGATCAGCGCGTAAAAGAAGATCGAGAAGGCGAGCAGTGCGGCTGCAACATAATTTGCGGCCAGCGCCATCAGCGTCACCGAAGCAAGCGTGAACACGCCGCCAAATGTGTAGGCTTCGGCCCTGGGCACGATGCCGCGTACGACCGGACGCAGGCGCGTGCGCCGCATCACCGCGTCGATATCGCTGTCGTAGGCCATGTTGAACGCGCCGGCGGCCCCTGCCCCGAGCGCGAGGGCGAAAATGGCGATGGCTGCGGAAATGAAGCTCATGTCCACTGGCGCGGCGACAAGGCCGGCAAAGCCGGTGAAGACGACAAGCGTCATCACGCGCGGTTTCATCAGCGCGATATAGTCAGCGGGCGAGGCTGCGCTTGCAGCCCCGCCCGTGATGGTTTCAGCCGATTTCTCAGTCACAGACACGTGCCTGACCTTGCTGGTTCGGCGATCCGCCTACTTGATTTTCGGCAGCTCGTTGAACTGGTGGAAGGGCGGCGGAGAGGACAGTGTCCACTCCAGCGTGGTTGCGCCTTCGCCCCATGGATTGGCTTCTGCCTTGCGCTGGCGGAGGATCGATTCGATCAGCAGCACGAAGAACACGACCATGCCGGCGGCCATGATCAGGTAGCCGATGGATGATACGTAATTCCAGAAGGCAAACGCGTCAGGATAGTCGACATAGCGGCGCGGCATGCCCTGCAGCCCGAGGAAGTGCTGCGGGAAGAAGATTACGTTCGCGCCGATGAAGAACAGCCAGAACTGGGTACGGGCGAGGAAGGAATTGTACTTCACCCCGAACATCTTCTCGTACCAGTAGTAGAAACCGGCAAAGATCGAGAAGACGGCTCCGAGCGACAGCACGTAGTGGAAGTGAGCCACCACGTAATAAGTGTCATGCAGCGAGGTGGTCACACCGGCATTGGCCAGCACCACGCCCGTCACACCGCCCACAGTGAACAGGAAGATGAAGCCCACAGCCCACAGCATGGGCGTGCGGAACGATATCGAACCGCCCCACATCGTTGCCAGCCATGAGAAGATCTTGATGCCGGTCGGCACCGCAATGATCATCGTGGCGGCTACGAAATAGGCCTTCAGGTTCACGTCCATGCCGACTGTGTACATGTGGTGGGCCCACACGATGAAGCCGATAAAGCCGATCGCGACCATGGCGTAGGCCATGCCGAGATAGCCGAAGACAGGCTTCTTAGAGAAGGTCGACACGATGTGCGAGATCATGCCGAAACCGGGCAGGATCAATATGTACACTTCCGGGTGGCCGAAGAACCAGAACAGGTGCTGGAACATCACCGGATCACCGCCGCCTGCAGGATCGAAGAAGGTCGTCCCGAAATTACGGTCGGTAATGAGCATGGTCAGCGCGGCCGCTAGCACCGGAACGGCCAGCAGCAGCAGGAATACTGTCACCAGCATCGACCAGACAAACAGCGGCATCTTGTGCAGGGTCATGCCCGGCGCGCGCATGTTGAAAATCGTGGTGATGAAGTTTGTTGCACCTAGGATCGAGCTGATACCGGCAATGTGCAGTGACAGGATCACCAGATCGAAGGCGGGCCCGCTATGGCCGGACGTCGACAAGGGTGGATACATCACCCAGCCGCCGCCAAAGCCGTCCTCTCCGCCAGCGCCCGGCACGAACATCGACATCAGCATGAGGGCGAAGGAGAAGGGCAGCAGCCAGAACGAGATATTGTTGAGGCGCGGGAAGGCCATGTCCGGCGCGCCGATCATCAGCGGCACGAACCAGTTGCCAAAGCCCCCGATCATGGCGGGCATCACCATGAAGAAGATCATGATGAGGCCGTGCAGGGACACGATCACATTATAGTTGTGCTCATTGCCCCAGAAGCCGTTGTTGAAGACCTGAAGACCCGGCTCGGCAAGTTCCCAGCGGATCAGGCCGGACATGCCCCCGCCGATAATGCCCGCGATGATCGCGAACACCAGGTACATCGTGCCGATGTCCTTGTGGTTGGTTGAATACACCCACCGCTTCCAGTCCCAGACGCTGGGGGTGTGATCGTCGTGATGTTCAGCAGCTTGAGCCGACATGATGATCCTCTCCGGGATTTAGTTGGCCGCCGCGACGCGGGTGGCGCGCTGGCTGGCGTAATAAGAAGCGAGAACGGTGGATGCGGCGTAGGGGTCTTCATTGGCCGCTTCGGTCCAGGCCGTGAAAACCTCTTGCGGCACGACGTGGATTTCAATCGGCATGAAGGCGTGGCGGATACCGCAGATTTCCGAGCACTGGCCGAAATAGATGCCTTCATTGCCTTCCGGCACGACAAACCAGGTCTCGTTCAGGCGGCCGGGGATGCCGTCAATCTTCACACCAAAGGCCGGCAAGGCCCAGGAGTGGATGACATCTGACGCCGTCACCTGCACGCGCACCGTGGCACCTGACGGCACGACAACGGGCACATCCGTGCTCAAAAGGCGGGCCTGTTCCCAGTTCTCGCTGGTGATATCGCCCTCTTCAAGCATGTTGGAGACGAACTCGAACCCGCCATGGTCGGGATATTCGTAGGTCCAGTTCCACTGGTTGCCGGTCGCCTTGATGGTGAAATCGGCCTCCGGGATCACGTCCTGGAAATAAAGCAGACGGAAAGACGGCACCGCAATCACGATCAGGATCAGGACCGGCACCGCCGTCCAGATGATCTCGATCAGCGTATTGTGGCTGAATTTCCTGGGCTCGGGATTTGTCTTTGCCCGGTAGCGCGCGGCGATCCACAGGATCAGGCCGAGAACCAGAAAGCTGATGGCCGAGATGATCCACAAAAGCAGGTTGTGGAACGAGACGGTGTTTTCCATCACCGGCGTCACCGCCTGCTGGAGGCCAAGGGCGCCATCCACTGGGGCACCGACAATCGTGGCTGAAGCTGCGCCGGCCATTACGGCGGCGAGAACAGTCCCGGCAATGAGCTTCAAACGCATGGAACCCCCAACACTCTCATCTGGCATCCTGCAGGGAAAAACCTGCTTCGTGCGGCGGAATATAGAACCCGGCAGCGCCGGTGTCAGTGCGACATGAGCGCCTTTTTGTCGCAAGGTGCCCAAATTGTTCAGTGCCACCCGGACATTCGGTTTGGTGCGGGCTTGCGCTGTCTGCTAGCCTTACATGAGGAAAATCTCAAGCGCCGGAGACGTCATGAACACGCTTATTCCGCACACGCTGCTGCGCGGCTGTGCCATTGCCGGCCTCGCCTTTGCCCTTGGCAACACGGGGTTCGCCCATGCGCAGGAGCGCTCACCGGCTATCCGGTCGGCCATTTCAGAGTGCGAGGACGGAGCCCGCGCAGGCGTGGAAATGGCACGCGCACTGGGCGCTTGCGATTATGCCTTGCGTGATTCGGGTCTGGGCGATGAGGAAAGAGCGCGCCTGCAGATCAATCGCGCCGCGCTCTCGGCAGCGCGCGGAGATGGCCAGTCGGCGATAAACGATCTGAATGCAGCGCAGCGTCTGCTGGACGATCTGCCAGAGCTGCACCTGACCCTCTCGGCCGCCCGTATCCGCATCGGTGATTTCAACGGAGCGCACGAGTCCGCAGCCCAGGCGTTGGAGCTTGGGCTGGAACCATCGCATCTGGGCCATTTCAACCAGGCGATCGCGCTCGAGCGCCTGGGCCGCTATGACGAGGCCTATGACGCCTATGTCGAGGCCGCGCGCCTGGCACCGGACGATGCCCTGCTCGCCGCCCAGCCGCGACGCTTTGCCCGGCACCAGCCTTAGGGTCCGGCATCCCACGCTGAAACCCCGGAGCGCGGCAGCGCATCCGGGGCCTCTCTTGGCCGATTTCTGCACAAGGTCCCGGCCAGCGCTGCGCTTGGCCGGGATTTCAGACTTCAACGCCCCCACCTGCCAAGGCGGGGTCGATTAGCGGTGCCGGCACGCCTATGTTGCTGACAGATGCCGATCAGGAGAATTTCATGGCCAGCACCCCTTCCACCAACCCGTTCGACGGTTTCGGATTTGACGCGGAGGACGCGCTGGGGGTTTTGCGGGCCAGTCTGGCCGGGGCCGATGACGGCGAGCTCTATCTGGAGACCGAGGCCAGCGAATCGCTCGCCTTCGATGATGGCCGCCTGAAATCCGCCAGCTTTGACGCCGAACGCGGGTTCGGCCTGCGCGGCGTGTTCGGCGAGACAACCGGCTTTGCCCACTCCAATGATATCAGCCTCGCCTCGCTGAAACGTGCAGGCGAAACTGCCTCTGCCGCCCGTCAGGGCCGCGATGCAGTCATGGCACCGCCTCCGCGCGGCACGAATGTGAAACTCTATGATGATGTCGACGTCATCGGTGAACCGGGCTTTGAAGCCAAGGCAAAGCTGCTGGCCGAAATCGATGCGTGGCTGCGCGCACGCGACCCGGAAGTCGTGCAGGTCGGCTGCTCTATCGCCGCCTCACGCCAGCTCATCGGCATTGTCCGCGCCGATGGCTATATGGCCCATGATGTCCGCCCGCTGGTGCGCCTGAATATCTCGGTCACGGTTGAACGCAATGGCCGCCGCGAAAGCGGCAGTGCCGGAGCCGGTGGCCGGGCGGAGTTTGAGCAATGGCTGAACCGCGAGAGCTGGCAGTCACTCGCCCACGAGGCCCTGCGGGTCGCCAAAGTCAATCTGGAGGCGGTCGACGCGCCGGCAGGCGAATGGGAAGTCGTTCTGGGTGCTGGCTGGCCTGCCATCCTGCTGCATGAGGCGGTCGGCCACGGGCTGGAAGGCGATTTCAACCGCAAGGGCACAAGCGCCTTTGCCGGGCGTATCGGCAAGCGGGTGGCGGCACCCGGTGTCACCGTCATTGACGATGGCACAATGCCGGGCCGGCGCGGCTCGCTGACGATCGATGATGAAGGCACGCCCACAGGGCGCACGACGCTGATCGAGGACGGCATTCTGGTCGGCTTCATGCAGGACCGGATGAATGCCCGCCTGATGGGCGTGGAGGCCACCGGCAATGGACGGCGCGAAAGCTATGCCTGCGCGCCCATGCCGCGCATGACCAACACGATCATGACCGCCGGTGACCACGACCCGAAGGAAATTCTCGAAAGCCTGGATGACGGCATCTATGCCGCCAATTTCGGCGGCGGTCAGGTGGATATCACGTCTGGCAAGTTCGTCTTCCGCTGCACCGAGGCCTACCGGGTGCGCGGGGGCAACATCGCCGAGCCGATCAAGGGCGCGACCCTGATCGGTGATGGACCGAGCGCGTTGACGAAAATCTCCATGATCGGCAATGATTTTGCCATGGACCCCGGCGTCGGCACGTGCGGCAAGGCGGGCCAGGGCGTGCCGGTCGGCGTCGGCCAGCCCACGCTGAAGATTGCCGGGATTACCGTTGGCGGCGCGGGGTAGCCCCCGCCTTCGCGATCTAATCACGCACCGGCACTTCCGGTCCCGGCTCGGACGGCGCGGGCAGCTGGTCTTCGGCAAGGCCATGGCCCAGCGCCTTCAGGCCGAAACTGGCCGCGCCCATCACCACACCCAGAACAATGCCGATCAGGCCAATAACGCCGAACACCTGCGCATAGCCTGCCAGCGCGCTTTCCGGATCAAGCACCTGCCCGGCCACCGTGCCGGTTGCCGTCAGCGCCGCAATCAGCCCGCCGACATATTGGGCAAACGCACTGGACAGGAACCAGCCCGCCATCATGAAGCTGACCACCGCCGCCGGTGACAGCTTGGTCACTGCCGACAGGCCCACCGGCGACAGGCACAGCTCACCGGTGGTGTGCAGGAGATAGGCCAGCGCCAGGAAGAAAAGCGGCACGCGGTAGCTGTCGTCGGCAAACTGCACGCCCCAGACCAGCACCAGAAAGCCCAGCCCCACCTGAATGAGGGCGAGGCCAAACTTCAACGGCGTGTTGGGATTGCGTTGCATCTTCGCCAGAAACGCCCACAGGGCTGCAAACAGTGGCGCGAAGATCAGGATGAAGCCCGAATTGAACGATTGCGTCTGCGAGGCGGTCAGCGACAGGTCGAGCGTGATCGGCCCGAGCTCGACGAGGCGCTGTGGCGCGATATCCAGCTGGGCATTGCGCGCGGCAAACAAATTCATCGAGGAACCGGCCTGCTCGAACAGCGCCCAGAAGACCACTGAAACGACAATCAGGATAAGCGCCAGCAAGAGCCGCTGGCCTTCCTCGCGCGTACATTTCGCGCCCATATACCAGCCGATATACCCCAGAAACGCCGCAGCTCCGGCGACCAGCAGGAGGAGCATGGCATCAATGCCGCCAATGCCGGGAAGCGGCAGGCGCAGCTGATGGGCCTGTATCAGCCAGTAGACAACGCCCACGCCCAGAATGCCCAGAAGGTAGATCACCGTTTCTCGGTTCAGCGGCCCCAGCACGCGCGCTTTCAGGGCTGCCGGATCTGGCGGATTGCCGACATCAGCCAGCAGATTCCTGCCCGGCAGGAAGAAGGCCAGCCGTCCGCGCACGAACACGATGAAGCCCAGCAGCATGCCGACGCCGGCCAGACCGAAACCGGCCCACCAGCCGACCGTCTCGCCCAGCAGGCCGCACAGGATTGCCGCCCAGAACGCGCCCAGATTGATGCCGTAATAGTAGAGCGTGAAACCGCCATCGCGGCGCGGGTCATGCGCGTCATAAAGCTGGCCGACAATCGACGAGATGCTGGCCTTTAAAAAGCCGACGCCCATGATGATAAGTGACAGCGCCAGATAGAGAATGGCGAGGCCGCGCTGGTCTTGATAGACCACTTCGGTCTCGAAGCTACCCGCAGGCAACACGTCCGGCAGGCTCGCGCCTTCGGGCAGGCCCGCAATCAGAAGATCGCCCTGGCGGCTGGCGGTAAAGCTGTAGAGTGCTTCGTCCACCTCAAGCTGGACCGTGCGCAATCCGCCGCGCCCCTCGGCCACGAGCGAGTAGGACTCGCCCTCGTATTGCAGCGCTTCCTCAGAGGGGCGCCCCTCAATTCCCATGGCCAAATGGCCGGCCACCAGCAAAAGCGCGCCATAGGCGATGGCCTTGCGATTGCCCAGATAGCGGTCGGCCACAAACCCGCCAATCAGAGGCAAGAGATAGACCAGCGAGGTGTAGGCCCCGTACTGGGTGCTCGCGAACCGGTCTGAAAACAGGAAATGCTGGGTGAGGTAGAAGATCAGCAGGGCGCGCATGCCGTAATAGGAAAACCGCTCCCACATCTCGGCGAAGAAGAGAATGTGAAGCCCTTTGGGATGCTTGGCCATCTGGGTGAAGACCGGCACCGCCGTCACCAGCGTGATGAGAATGCCGATTGCAACGACGATATTGATGACCATGCCTGTCCCCTGGATGAGGCAGGTCTTCGCGAGCCCGCCCGGTTTTCATCCGGGAACTGAATCACGCTCCGGGGCCGACGGCAAGGTGGGGATGCGTTTAACCGGCAGGGCCCACCTTTTCCGTCATCCCCGCGCAGGCGGGAGCGGGAACGACGAGACGCGTGTGACGGGAAAAGAACCCCTAATTCGCCTTTTTCGGCGGCGTGGGAGCGAAGGGTTCGGGCAAGGGCGCGCACGGCACGCCGTCCTCGGCCAGTTTGGTGCGTTCCTCCGGCGTGGTCTCGCCATAGATCAGGCGTTCAGGCTTGGCGCCCTCATGAATGGCGCGGGCCTCGGACGCAAAATCAGTCCCGACATAATCATAGTTATTGCGGATATGGGCGCGCACCTTGCGCGCGACCGCGTCCATGTCCGGCTGGGCGTTGGTGCTGGTCTCGCGGCCTCTGGAGGTGCGCACGGCGGGTGCCATGATCTGGCGCGTCACGGCAACAGAGCCGCACTCCGGGCATTCGACAAGCCCGCTCGCTTCCTGCTTTTCGTAATCCTCGCTGGACGAGAACCAGCCTTCAAAGCCATGGCCCTCATCGCACTGCAGGGCATAGCGGATCATGGCCCGGCAAACTCCCGCCCGCCTTTGAGCGCGGGGATGCGCTGGCGCGCGGAAAGCGCCTCGTCGGTGTCGATTTCGGCGTAGAGTATGCCCGGCTCGTCATGGTCGAGCACGCCGATCACATCGCCCCACGGACCCACGGCCATGGAGCGGCCCCAGGTCTTGCGGCCATCGGCATGGGTGCCGCCCTGAGCGGGCGCAAGAATGAAGCTGCCGGTCTCGATGGCACGGGCGCGCAGCAGTATTTCCCAGTGCGCCTTGCCGGTCGGGCGGGTGAAGGCGGCCGGTACCGTCATGGCAACTGCCCCGCCCGCCGCCAGCGCGCGGTAGAGATAGGCAAAGCGTACATCGTAACAAATGGTCAGCCCCAGCTTCAGCCCCGCCGCCTCGGTCAGCACTGCGCGGTCACCGGGCGCGTAATTGGTGCTTTCCGACCAGATTTCCCCATTGCCGATGGCGACATCGAACATGTGGATCTTGTCATATTGCGCTTTGACCTGTCCGCCCGGCCCGAACAGGACGGAGCGGTTCACGGCCCGTCCGTCATCGCCCTTAAGCGCCAGCGAGCCGGCCAATACGTCGATCTTCAGTTCGCCCGCGAGTGCCGAGAGGCGCTTTATGGCGATATCGTCTTCCGGCGTTTGCAAGGTCTCGAAAAGCGCTTTCGTGTCCTTCTGGACCAGATTGGTCACTTCGGGCGTCGCCACGAACTGCGCGCCATCGCGGGCGGCCTGCCGGATGGCGGCCTCGGCGGCGTCGATATTGCGCTCCGGCTCGGTGCCCGAACGCATCTGGACGAGCGCTATGCGGGCTTTCGCCATTAGCTGGCCGCCTTCAGCATGGGATCAAGCTTGCCCGCGCGTTCCAGCGCGAACAGATCATCACAGCCGCCGATATGGGTTTCACCGATGAAAATCTGCGGGAAGGTGTTGCGGCCGGAGCGTTCCTGCATTTCGGCGCGCAAGGCCGGATCAAACCCGGCCTCGATCTCCTTTACCGCCACGCCCTTATCGCCCAGCAGCGACAGCGCTCGCGAGCAGAAGGCGCAAAAGGGCCGTGTGTAGATGGTGATGGCGGGCGTGGTCATGGGCTCGGCTTTCATGAATCAGCAGATCGGTTCTGACGCTTATGTAATGACGTCGCTTGTTCTGACAACGCGCGCAAGCGTCAGGGCATCAACGCGCGCCGCGCCCGCGCGTTTCAACGCTCTTGCACACGCCTCCAGCGTTGCGCCGGTCGTATAGACATCATCAATCAGGATCAGGTGCGCGCCCTGGATGCGGGCTTTCGCGGCGTCACGCACCGCAAACGCACCCGCCACATTGCGGCGGCGGCCCTTGGCGCTCTGCCCGCCCTGACTGGGTGTCGGGCGGCGGCGCATCAGGATATGCGCATCACAGGCCACGCCGGAGAGCCGGGCCACAGACTGCGCCAGCAGAAGTGACTGGTTGAAGCGGCGCTGGCGCAGCCGTCGCGGATGCAAGGGCACGGGGATCAGATAGTCTGCGTCTGCCAGCATGGCCCGCCCGGCCCGGTGCATCCAGCCGCCGAACGCGGCGAGGCCATCGACGCGTCCTCCATGTTTGAGCGACAGGATCAGGCGGCGGCTTTCGGGCGTGTAGACGAAGGCGGAGCGGGCCGTATCGAAGGCGGGAGCGCGCGCCGCGCACGGCCCGCATAGAGCGCCCTCGCCCGGCGGCCAGTCGAACGGAAATCCGCACGACGCACATTGGGGATCATCGAGGAAGACAATCTTTGACCAGTCTTCGGGCGCTAGCTGGCCATGGGCGGAAACCGGCGCGTAGGAGAGCAGCGATATGGGCGGCCAGATCAGGTCGGCCAAGCCCGTCATCACCCGCGAGGCTTCCCTCGCGAGGCGCGCCGGTCCATATCCGCCCCATGGCATCATCGTCTGACACCCCGCCTCTCTTGTTTGACCGCGCGCTCCTGCGACAGCGGCGCAACCGTGCGGCTGCAGGCTATGAGGAATTTGCCTTTCTGGCGAGCCGTGCCGCCGATGATCTGGCTGACCGTCTGCTGGCGGTGAACCGCACATTTGAACGCGCGCTGGTCATTGGCGGAGCGGGCACGGCGGGACGGGCGATTGCGGCACGGCCAGAGCTTGCCACCAGGATCGGAACGCTGATCGAGGCCGACATATCCCCCGCCATGGCCGCGAAAGCCTCCGGCCAGGCGCTGGTCATGGACGAGGAGCACCTGCCCCTAGCCGACCAGAGCCTAGACCTTGTCATCTCCTGCCTGTCGCTGCATTGGACGAATGATCTTGTTGGCGCGCTGATCCAGATCAACCGGGCGCTCAAGCCTGACGGCTTCTTTGCCTGCGCCATGCTGGGCGGGGCGACGCTGACCGAGCTGCGCCAGAGCCTGATGGCCGCCGAGGACGAGATTTACGCGCAGGTAAGCGCGCGCGTCTCGCCCTTTGCCGATACGGTCGATCTGGCCGGCCTTCTGGCGCGGGCAGGCTTTGCCATGCCGGTCTCGGACGTGGACCGCCTCACCGTGCGCTACGGCAATGCGTTCGTGCTGATGCGCGATTTGCGCCGCATGGGCGAGACGAGCGTGCTCGCCAGCCGCCCGCGCACACCCGTCCACCGGCAGTTTTTCGTCAAGACCGCGCAGATTTATTCGCAGCGCTTTGCCGAAGCCGATGGGCGTATCCCGGCGAAGTTTGAAATCCTGCACGCAGCCGGCTGGGCGCCCCATGAAAGCCAGCCCAAACCGCTTCGCCCCGGTTCGGCCAAGGTGCGCCTCGCCGATGCGCTGGGCGTGACGGAGCGGGGCGCAGGCGAGAAGGCGGGTTAGCCCCCCAGCCCGGCCAGTACGGCCTCGGCCCAGACGACCAGCTGGTCGCCGACCGTCGCCAACGCTGACACGATGACGATGGAGACAAGTCCGGCAATCATCGCATATTCGATGGCAGTGGCCCCGCCCTGATCAAAGGTCAGAGACGGTCGCGCAGCTCTGCGGCGAGCGGAATGTCGGCGGGCAGAAGCGCATACTTGCTCAAATCGCGCGGGCTTACCCAGGCGATTTTCTGGCCCTCTTTCGGGTCCGGGAACCCGTCCCATTTGCGGCAGACATAGAGCGGCATCAAGAGATGACGCCCGTCCTCCATCGGACAGGACGAGAACGCGAAGGGCTGCAGACAACGCTCGCATGGCTCCACTCCCAGTTCCTCGCGCAGCTCGCGCACGACGGCCGCTTCCGGGTACTCGCCCGGCTCCACCTTTCCGCCGGGAAACTCCCACGCGCCGGCAGACGCCTTGCCTTCAGGGCGCTGCGCGATCAGCACCCGTCCATCGGGGTCGACAAGCGCGCACGCCGCCACCAGCAAGAGATGGCCTTTACCAGCCGGCATCATGCCTGATCCTTTGTTAAATTGCGGTGTGTGGACACGGTTAGCGCGAACCTAACGCTCGGGGCTATCGCCCGGCTGCGCCTCGTCCTCCACGGCCGCGTCGTCATCCTCACCGTCTGCGGCTGTCTCCGGCGCGCCCGGCGGCACTGCCTCAGGCGCACGGATTTCAGCAGGCGCAGGCGCGCCGCTTCGGGTCACCGGATAGGTCTGGCGCACGGTATCGAGGAGCATCTGGATGCCCTCCAGCGTCAGGAAACGCACGATATTGGGCCGCAGCGATTCCAGATCGCGGCGCGGTTGCAAGCGCCGGTCGGCAACCCGCAACACATGCCAGCCATATTCGGTCTGGAAGGGCTCGGAGATGGCGCCCACTTCGGTATCGAACGCCTGACGGGAGAAGGCGGAGACCATCCCGTCGCGGGTGAAATATCCCAGATCCCCGCCATCAAGCCGGGTGCCGGGGTCCTGACTGACCTGCCGGGCCAGCTGGGCGAAGTCTTCGCCTTCTTCGAGCAACCGGGCCACTTCATCGGCCTCCTCGCGCGTTGTCACGAGAATATGACTGGCCCGCACCTCTTCCACGCGCGGGGCGAGCCGGTTCTGCTCCTCGTAGATGCGCGCAATGGCGTCATCGGTGATGGCGTCGGCGACCACCGTCTCGACCAGGATATTGCCCAGAATGCGCTCCTCGGCCGCAGCAAGACGCCTGCGCGCCTCCACATCGCGGTCCAGTCCGCGCCTGAGCGCCTCCAGCGCCAGCAGGCGCTGCTCGACCAGTTCTGACAGCACCTGCTGAAAGACAGGATCGGAAACGGCCACATTGGCGGGGTCGTCATGCAGGCTGCGCGCCGCAATCTCGCGGCGCACATCGGAGGCGTGAATGACCGTGGTGCCGACTTCGGCCACCACTTCATCGCCTTCTCCGGCAGGCTCCAGCGCGAGAAACCGCGCCAGAACGTCCACCCGGCCTTGCGCCTCCACTGCGGGCTCCGCAGCCGGGTCAGCGGCTGGCGGCTGCTGGCCCGGTTCCTCGCTGCAAGCGGCGGCGAGTGACATCGCCATGATCGAAGCCAGCACTGCACTGCAGCGTCTGGCGGTCCGGTTCGATTGACACACTATGCCTGCCTCCTTAAGTCCCTGATCTTGAGCGCGCTGCTTCAGGGCCAGCGCCGCACAGGCGCAAAGGCCGGGTACGCGACTGCCTTGTACACCGGCCGGGTACGCCTGATCATCCATTTCGCCCCGCGACGGCTGATAAAACATGCTTTCTTTTGCGCGCAAAATCCTCGGCTCCTCCAATGACCGTACCGTGCGGCGTCTCATGCCCAAAGTGCGTCAGATAAATGCCCTCGAGCCGGAGATCGAAAAGCTCGACGATGAAGCCCTGAAGGGCAAAACCGGCGAATTCAGGGCGAGGCTGGAAAAAGGCGAGACGCTCGACGCCTTGCTGCCCGAAGCCTTCGCGGCGGTGCGCGAAGCGGCGCGCCGTGCGCTCGGCGAGCGCCACTACGACGTCCAGCTACTGGGCGGCATGGTGCTCCACGAAGGCGGCATTGCCGAGATGAAAACCGGCGAAGGCAAGACGCTTGTCTCCACCTTGGCTGCCTATCTCAACGCGCTGCCCGGCAAGGGCGTCCATATCGTCACCGTCAACGACTATCTGGCCCAGCGCGACTCCGAATGGATGGGCCGGGTGTTTGCCCGCGTCGGCATGACAACCGGCGTGATCCTCAACCAGATGCTCGATGAGGAACGCCGCCGGGCCTATGCCTGCGACATCACCTATGGCACTAATAACGAGCTGGGCTTCGACTATCTGCGCGACAACATGAAATATTCGTTGCGCGAGATGGTGCAGCGCGGCCATGCCTACGCCATTGTCGACGAGGTGGACTCCATCCTGATCGACGAGGCGCGCACCCCGCTGATCATTTCCGGGCGCACTGATGACCGCTCCGATTTCTACAAGACCATCGACAAGCTGATCCCGTTCCTGGTCGAGGAAGATTTCACGCTCGACGAGAAGAACCGCTCGGTGACCTTCACCGAGGAAGGCAACGAGCATATCGAACAGCTTCTGCGCGAGCATGGACTGCTCGACGAGGGCGATCTCTACGACATCGAGAACATCGCCACGGTTCACCACGTGAACCAGGCCCTCAAGGCCCACAAGATGTTCCAGAAGGACAAGGACTATATTGTCCGCGACGAGAAGGTGATGCTCATTGACGAGTTCACCGGGCGGATGATGACCGGCCGGCGCCTGTCCGACGGCCTGCATCAGGCCATCGAGGCGAAGGAAAATGTCGAAATCCAGCCTGAAAACCAGACGCTGGCATCCATCACCTTCCAGAACTATTTCCGCCTCTACAAGAAGCTCTCCGGCATGACCGGCACAGCCTCCACAGAGGCCGAAGAGTTTGCGGGCATCTACAGCCTCGGCGTTTCGGAAATTCCGACAAACCGCCCGGTTCAGCGCATCGACGAGGATGACGAGCTCTACCGTACGGCCAAGGAAAAATACGACGCCATCATTGCCAGCATCGAGGAGGCGCACGGGCGCGGCCAGCCGGTACTGGTCGGCACGGTCTCGATCGAGAAATCGGAAGTCCTTTCCGAGCTTCTCAAGAAGCGCAAGATCAAGCACCAGGTGCTCAATGCGCGCTATCACGAGCAGGAAGCCGCCATCATCGCGCAGGCCGGCATCCCGGGCTCTGTGACCATCGCCACCAACATGGCGGGACGCGGCACCGACATCCAGCTTGGCGGCAATGTCGACTTCATGGTCAATGACTGGCTGAGCGAGGAGAAAAAAGCCGGGCGCGAGCCGGACGAAGCGGCTATCGCCGAAAAGCGCAAATTGATCGCCGCCGAAGTGGGCGAACGCAAGCGCATCGCGCTGGAAGCGGGCGGGCTTTACGTCATTGGCACCGAGCGCCACGAGTCGCGCCGGATCGACAACCAGCTTCGCGGCCGGACAGGCCGTCAGGGTGATCCGGGCCGCTCGAAATTCTTTATCTCGGTGGAAGATGATCTGTTGCGCATTTTTGCGCCGGAACGCCTCGACACGATCATGCGCACAATGGGCATGAAAGAGGGTGAGCACATCCAGCACCCGTGGATGTCCAAGGCTGTGGAGACCTCGCAGAAAAAGGTCGAGCAGCGCAATTTCGACATCCGCAAGAACATCCTCAAATACGACGATGTGATGAACGATCAGCGCAAGGCCATCTTCGAGCAGCGCATCGAGTTCATGCAATCGGAAAATGTCTCCGACGTGGTCAAGGACATGCGCCACCAGTGCGCCGAAGACCTGGTCGACCGGCATATGCCGCCGCGCGCCTATGCCGACCAGTGGGACACCGAAGGACTTCAGGAAGAGGTTGAAAAGTATTTCAACCTGCAACTTCCCATCAAGGAATGGGCCGCCGAGGACGGCATCGCCAACGAGGAAATCCTGGAACGCGTGCTGAAAGCGGCCGACGAGGCCTATGCCGAAAAGGCGGCCAACACCGGACCGGAGCTGATGCGCCGGATCGAAAAGCAGATGCTGCTTCAGACCATCGACCAGAACTGGCGCGAACACCTGCACCAGCTGGACGCGCTGCGTTCGGTGATCGGCCTGCGCGGCTATGCCCAGCGCGATCCGCTCAACGAGTACAAGAGCGAGGCGTTTGCGCTGTTTGAGAGCCTTCTGGACAATCTGCGCTTCGAGACGACACGCATCCTGTCCTCGGTGCGGATCGAACCGGCTGCGCCGCCGCCAGCCATGCCGCGTGCGCCGCAAAACATCCAGGCCAACCGCGTGGACCCGGCCACGGGTCAGCCCGTCTCGGGAGATGGCGCGCCGTCAGCCTCGCCGCGTGGTCCGGCCGCAAGCCGCACTGCCGCGCCGCGCATCAATCCGGCCGATCCGTCCAGCTGGGGCCGGGTGCAGCGCAATGCCCCCTGCCCTTGCGGGTCAGGCAAGAAATACAAGCATTGTCACGGGGCTATCGGGGCTGAAACAGAGCCACGCTGAAACGCCGCAGGCCCGCAAGGCCATCGGGAAGCTGTTGCAGACCCTGCCCGAAACAGGCCCCGGATCGCTTCGCGTCCGGGGTTTCAGCGCCATTAATCGTCAGGCGGCGTTCAGATCAACCGCGCCGGCAAGGTCTTCTGCATGCTCGCGGAAATCGGCGGGCAGGTTGGTCCCGGTGAAGCACGAGCCGGTAAACCGGCCCCGGCGCACATCGCAGTTTTTCAGGCTGGCATAGGAGAAATCCGCGCCGATAGCGCTAATATCGCGCAAATCCGCGCCATCCAGATCAGCATATCGCAGCACGGCGGCAGCCAGGCTGGCCGCCATTTTCCGGTCATTGGGCAAGAGAAGCGCGCCAATCTTGGCGCCGCGCAGATCAGCATTGTTCAGGCGGGCCCCCGTCAGGTCTGCGCCGCGAAGATCGGCACCGCGCAGGGACGCCATACGCAAATCGGCTCTTTCCAGCCGCGCGCCCTGAAGCTGGGCTCCGCCCAGATCCAGCCCGTAAAGCGTCGCACCGCGCGCCTGCAAGGCCGTCAGATTGCGGCCTGAAAGCGTCTTGAGGCCGCGCATGTCCGCGCCATCAAAAGTCGAGGGCGCCCCCTCGGCTCCGCCGGTTTCACACCAGCGCGCATGGGCTTCCAGCGCCTTGGCAGTCTCGTCTGCATCGGCGCTGATTTCCGGCCCTGTCGGCGCATCGGTGAGCGCGCCTTCGGTCCGCATACCCCGGGTGCGGGCATTGTCCATCCTGGTGCCGATGAGAACGCTGTGCGTAAGATCGGCTTCGGTCAGGTCCGCGCCGGACAGATCGGCCCCTTCCAGATTGGCACCGGGAAAGCGCGAGCCGCGCAAGTTCGCACGTTGCATCCGTGCGCCGATAAGAACCGCATCGGAAAAGTCTGCCCGCTGGGCAATAGCCCCCGTCATTTTGGAATTGGAGAGGTTGGCGCCGCTGAAATTGGCCTCCACAGCCTCGTTCGGGCGCTGCTCATGGGTAATGATGGCGAGGCCCTTTTCGCGATCCACCTGGGCGATAGCACCCTCGCGCAGATCGGCTTCGCTCAAGTCTGCTCCGGTGAGGTTCGCGCCGCGCAGGATTGCCCCGCGCATATCGGCCCGGCGCAGTGTCGCGCCTGACAGGTTGGCCCGGCGCATGTCAGCCGCAAAAAGGTTTGCGCTGGTGAAGTTTGTTCCTGAAAGATTGGCACCCGCCAGCACCGCGCCGGAAAAATCGGCATCCGTGAGATTGCGCCCCGAAAGGTCGAGCCCTTCGATCACCTTGTAGGCAAAACTGGCGCGCGCACCATTCATCCGCCCCTGCAAAAGATTTGCATGGCGCTGACAGATGCTGTCGACCTCGTCCTGCGAGAGCCGGTGATAGGTAACGGGGCGTCCGATCATTGCGCGCGTCAAACCCTTGGTGCCTTGCGAACCGTCAAGGCCCGCTACGCGTCACAGGGTAATACTGCCGGGCTTAACGCCGCGTTGATGAACCCAATCGTGCCTAGTGAGGCTCTACACCCGTCATCGGGACGCGCTCTTGCGATTGTTCGCGAACCTCGTTGCGCCGGGCTTCAGGCAGCGCCACCAGACCGCGGTCTGCCAGATAGCCGAACGGACCGAAGGCATCTTCGCTGGTCAGCTCCTCGATCCATTCCGCGATGCCCGGAACCGCCGCGACATGCTGGTTTTTCACGTACACAAACATGGTGCGGGCAATCGGATACACACCTTCTGAAATATCATCATATTCCGGGGCGATACCTTCGATGGTCACAGCGTTCAGCCGTCCGGAATTCTGCTCCAGATAGGAATACCCGAACACGCCGAAGGCCGTGTCGGAATTGACGATGGTCTGGACGATGACATTGTCGTTCTCGCCGCTATCAATCCACGGGCCGTCCTCGCGCAGGCGGCTGGAGACCTCGTCGAAGCGGTCCTCGTCGCTTTCGCTGAGCGCATCGAGACATTCAATCTGGCGGGCACCAGGCTGGATACCCAGCTCGATCCAGGAATCGCGCGTGCCGGAGGTCGGCGGCGGCCCGAGCACTTCGATACGGTCAGCCGGCAGATCATTGGACACATCAGACCAGAGACTGTGCGGATTGGGAATGAACGCATCACACGAATAGGCCGCTACATCATTGAAATCGCGGGATGGCAGGAGTTCGCCATCCGAATTGAAAACCGGCTCGCCATCGCTGTCGACCGGCATCGGGATGGTAGCTGCCAGACCGAGATAAAGTTCGCGGCGTTCAAAATTGATATCCGGCGTTCCGCCGGCACGCGCGACAACAATACCGTCAGAGCCCAGCGGAATTTCGGTGATCGAGGTCACGCCATTACGCTGGCACAGCTCGAATTCGCTGGGCAGCATGCGGCGCGACGCGCCCGTAATGTCAGGATGGCGCAAGCCGACACCGGCGCAAAACAAATTCATCCCGCCGCCCGTGCCGGTCGATTCCACAACCGGCGTGCGGTAACCGGAGGTCGATCCGAAATTTTCCGATGCGGCGGTGGTGAACGGAAACACCGTGGACGAGCCGACGATACGGATGGAATCGCGCGATTGCGCCTCGGCCTCGTGAGTACCCAGTGTCAGGGCAAGCGCGATGGCAGATACGCAGGTCATGGCGGAAAACTTCATGGAAAAACCCCTTGGACAGGCTGAATCTGAATAGTCCCTTGCCTGTATCGATGACACACGAAGGTGGCAGGTGTGTGACACAGGCAGAGCCTAAACGAGGCGTTTGCGCAGCATTTGCGACAAGAGATCAACCATCGTCACCGCCGCAATGATGATCAGCAGGATGGTGGCCGTCTTGCCATACTCGAACGAGCGGATGTTCTGGATCAGCACCTGCCCGATCCCGCCCGCCCCGATCAGGCCCAGAATGGTTGCCGCGCGCGTATTGGATTCAAACCGGTAGAGGGCGTAGGACGCCCAAAGCGGAATCACCTGCGGGATGACACCCCAGACGACTTCATTGACCGGCCCGGCGCCGGTTGCGCGCACACCCTCGACCGGCCCGTCATCAATCGCCTCCACCGCTTCGGAGAAAAGCTTGGCCAGCACACCGGTCGTATGCAGCGCCAGCGCCATTACGCCGGCGAACGGGCCCAGGCCCACCGCTGCCACGAAAATGGCGGCCACCACCAGCTCATTGATGGCCCGGAAGGCGTCCATCAGCCGGCGTACCGGCTGCACAATCCAGACTGGCGCGATATTGCGCGACGCCAGAAGTCCGAACGGAATCGCCGCCACAACCGCAACCACCGTGCCCCACAGCGCGATCTGCACCGTGATCAGGGTCTGGCGAGCATAGCCTTCCCAGCCGTCCAGATCGAGCTGCAGGAAGCCGGCAATGTATTCGCCCATGCGCGGCGCGTTCGCCCCCAGCAGCGGCAGCTTGAACATCTCCGCGGGCCAGAAGCTCCAGATCAGAAGGCCGAACAGGCCCGACCAGATCGCCGCATCGATTAGCCGGTCAGACATCAGCTTGGAAGGGCCGAAACGCGGCGGGCGCGACCGGATCATCAGGACGCCAAAAAGGGCAAGCCCTGAGCCAAGGCCGATCAGGCCGCGCGTCAGCTCGCCGGCGGTCACCCGGCGGGCGCGGCGTTCCACCTCTATGCGCGGCTGAGCGGCCAGAAAGCTGGAGACCAGCCCGGTGATCTGCGCGCTGGCCTCATCGGGCTCGGCGTCCATGCGCGCGCGCGCCTCTATCAGATCATCGGCGAGATCGCGCACCGCCACGCGGCGCTCTTCGGCGGCCAGCTCGCCCATGGCGATCTCGACCTGTTCAAGGCGCGCCGCCCGTTCGCCGTCTTCAAGCTCATCGCTGGCTTGTGTCTCGGCCAGATCACGCATCAGTTCCAGACGGCGGATCGGCAGCAAATGCTCATCGGTTGCCGGCAGGAAGCCCCCCAGAAACAGGGCTTCGAGAATGGCCTGTTCACGCGCCCTTTGATCTGCACCGCCGCGGAACCCGTAGGTCAGGAAAAACGACAAAATGTCGGCTTTGGCGTCCTCGGGCAGATCACGCCGCCAGACAATCGGGTCGGTCTGGATCAGCGGCGAGGTCCACAATATACGCACATCTTCCAGTGCTTCGGGCCGTGTCTGGGCCAGCCGTTCCAGATTGGTGGTGTTGTTGGTGCCCGCATCGACAAAGCCGTTCGCGACGGCCAGCGCCGTCTGCTCGTGATTGGCGTTGGTAACCTGGGAAAAGCAGGTTTGCGGGTCAATGCCGCGCGGGGCGAAGATATAGGCCAGCGGCACCAGCGTGCCGGAGGTGGAATTGGGATCACCCAGCGCAAACGAGAGCGAGCCATCGCATACCAGCAGGTCATCGAGCGTCTGGATCGGGCTGTCATCGGGGACCAGAATGACCGACCGGTAGCCTTCCTGACCGCCCGGATAGAGCGTCTTGGCAAAGACCTCGGCATCAGCCAGCCGGATCGCCTGCAGGCCGGACAGGTTGGAGAACCAGCCGACATCAACCTGGCCGAACCGCATCGCCTCGATCACGCCGGCATAGTCGATGGCCGAGACCAGCTCGACCTCCAGCCCGGTCGTTTCCTCCATGTCCGCCACGAAAGGCTGCCAGAGCGCCTCGACCGCCTCGGTCTGTTCGGTGGAAATGACGGAGAACACGATACTCTCGCGTTCTTCCTCTTGCGCCCATGCAATGCCGCTGGCGTCCAGCAGGCAGAACGCCGCGATAATAGCGAGGCTGCGGATCAGGAAAGTCATGCGCGCACAGGCTCCTCGTCCATCACATCGCGGTATTCATCGCCGTAAATTTCGATCAGGCGTTCGCGCGTCAGGCCCGAGATAGGGCCATCATAGATGATCTTGCCGGCTTTGAGCGCCACCGCCCGGCGGCAGTATTTGAGGGCATAGTCCACCTGGTGCAGCGTCACCACGACGGTCAGCCCGTCCTGCTCGTTCAGCTCAGCCAGCAGGCGCATGACGCGGCGCGCCGAGACCGGGTCGAGAGAAGCGATAGGCTCATCGGCAAAGATCGCCTGCGCGCGCTGCACCAGCGCCCGCGCTATGGCACCGCGCTGCTGCTGGCCACCAGACAGGTTGGCGGCGCGATTGGCCGCATGATCAGCCACGCCAACGCGCTCCAGCGCTTCCATGGCGCGCTTCCTGACATCGTTGGGAAATGACCCGGTAATCCCGCGCCAGGGCGCAATCTGGCCCAGCGAGCCCAGCATCGCATTGGCATAAAGGCTGGCGCGCGTAACCAGATTGAACTGTTGAAAGATGAAGCCCACTTTGGCGCGGGCGCGGCGCACTTTTGCAGAGAGCTTGCCGTTTTCCTGGACCTTTTCGCCAAAAAGACGGATTGCGCCTGAACCGGCATCGGCCAGGACGAGGCCGGAGGCGAGCCGCAACAAGGTGGACTTGCCCGATCCCGAAGCACCGATCAGGGCGACCATCTCGCCCGGCGCGACGTCAAGGCTGGCGCCGGAGAGAGCGATCGTCGCCCCGTAGCTCTTCGTCACCTTGTCCACCGACAAGGCCAGATCCGCAGCTGCCATGTTTTCACCCCTCCACCCGGCACTTTTTGTCCGTTGGCGCGTTCGTGTTATGCCATACGAAACTGTGTGTGCCACCCTTTCCGGCACCGGATGGCGCAGGATGGGCCGGTGCTGCAGAATTTCACTTTACAGCGCCGCACCAAGGTCCTAAATGCGCAATCCCGGCGGAGGTAACGATGCCGGATTGGGTTAACTGCTGACAGGGGGTCTCGTGATTTGTCCGAGCACCAAACGCCCCTGGACCTGGTCCGCCTTCGGCCCGTCGATGGCCCGGTCGCGTGCGCGCGGCCTGACCGTCTGGCCGTAGCGTCCCGCTGGTTCCAGGAACATTTTCCGGGTGAAGTTCTTTACGCTGTTAAAGCCAACCCTTCGCCGTGGGTGATTGATACGCTGTACGCAGCGGGTCATCGCTGGTTTGACGTCGCCTCCCTGCCGGAGGTTGAACTGATCGCCAGCCGGTGCCCCGAGGCCACGATGGCATTCATGCATCCGGTGAAGAGCCGCAAGGCCATCGCCTCGGCCTATCACGATCATGGCGTGAAGATTTTCGTGCTCGACTGCGAGGCCGAGCTGCAGAAAATTCTGCAGGAAACGGGTTATGCCCGGGACCTGACGCTGGTGGTGCGCCTGGCGGTCTCCAATGACGGCGCCACGCTGCCGCTGGCCGGCAAGTTCGGCGCGAGCGAAGCCGAAGCACCCGACCTTATCCGTCTGGCACGCGCCCACGCCTGGGAGCTGGGCGTGAGCTTTCATGTCGGCAGCCAGTGCATGGCTCCCAGCGCCTACCGTGCTGCGATGATGGAGGCCTCGCGCCTTATCGCGCGGGCCGGTGTGACGGTGGATATCGTCGATGTGGGCGGCGGTTTCCCGTCTATCTATCCCGGCCTTACCCCGCCGCCACTGGAAGACTATGTCAGCGCCATTGAAAACGCGTTCGAGGACATGATGGTCCTGGAAAACGCCGATCTGTGGTGCGAGCCCGGCCGTGCGCTGGTCGCCGAGGCCGTGTCGGTGCTCACCCGCGTGGAACTGGTCAAGGGCGACGCCGTCTACATGAATGACGGCTCATATGGCTGCCTGTTCGACATCGTGCATGCGCGCTGGAGCTATCCGATGCGTATCCACCGCGCGCAGGGCGAGTTGAGCCCGCAGACATCGCCGTTCAAGCTCTATGGCCCGACCTGCGATTCCATCGATTCCATGCCCGGCCCGTACGAGCTGCCCGCCGACCTGAAGGAAGGCGATGTCATCGAGTTTGGCGTGCTGGGCGCCTATGGCACCGCGATGGCCACCCGCTTTAATGGCTTCGGGGATGTGGAGACTGTCACGGTTTCCGACTACCCTTGGCATTCGCTGTACGATCAGCCCGTGCTGGCCTCGCCCGAACGCGAGCCGCAGAGCGAAGGCTCGGTCGTCCCCTTCACCCGGCTGCGACGCCGCCGGCAACGCCTGATCAAGAGACGCTAAATGAACGATAATTCCAATCGCAAGGCCGAGCTGCTGGCCAGCCCGGTCGAGCATATCGATATTGCCAGCTTTGATGGCCGCGTGATCATCGATGCGTGGGAGAAGATGAGCTTCTCCAGCCGCGATGCCGCGCGCGCTGCGCGCATCCTGCAGGCCGCTGTCGCCGATCCGGACTGCTCGGTGATCCTCACCCTCGCCGGTTCGACGAGCGCGGGCGGCTGCATGCATGTCTGGCGCGACATGATCCGCAACAACATGGTCGATGCCATCGTTGCCACCGGCGCGTCCATCGTCGACATGGATTTCTTCGAGGCTCTGGGCTTTAAGCACTACCAGGCCAAGGAGATTCCGGACGACCGCATTTTGCGTGATCTCTATATCGACCGGATCTACGACACCTATATCGACGAGGAAGAGCTGCAGACCACCGACCACACGATCGGTGAGATTGCCAACTCCCTCGACGCCAAGCCGATCTCCAGCCGCGCCTTCATCAAGGCGATGGGCAAATGGCTGGCCGATGGCAACGCCAAAAAGGAAGGCTCCCTCATCGAGGAGTGCTATCGTCACGGCGTGCCGATCTTCGTGCCGGCCTTTGCCGACTGCTCGGCAGGCTTCGGCCTCGTCAAGCACCAGGTCGAGCGGATGAAACAGGGCAAGCCCTATCTGTCCATCGATGCAGTAGCCGATTTCCGCGAACTGACAGACATCAAGATCAAGGCCGGCAAGACGGGCCTGTTCATGGTCGGCGGCGGCGTGCCGAAAAACTTCGCGCAGGACACGGTGGTGTGCGCCGAAATCCTCGGCCATGAAGTGCCGATGCACGAATACGCCGTTCAAATCACGGTTGCGGACGTACGCGATGGCGCCTGCTCGTCCTCGACGCTGAAAGAAGCGTGCAGCTGGGGCAAGGTGGATGTCACGCTGGAGCAGATGGTGTTTGCCGAAGCGACCACCGTGGCCCCGGTCATCGTCTCGGACGTGTTCCATCGCGGCGCGTGGAAGAACCGTCCGCGGCGGCGCTTTGCGGATATGTTTGAGGATTAGGCCTGAAACCCCGGGCGAGCGATAAGTGAGACCCCGGGGCCTCGTCCCGCCTTGTCCTGAACAAGGTCCCGGACAGCCCTTCGGGCTTCCGGGAGTTCAACTAGCTGAAAAGAACCCCGGACGGAAACGTCCGGGGTTTTCTTGTTTGAATGGTCACGGTTGTCATCCTCCGGCCGAGCGCAGCGAGGTCCGGGGGACCCATGCCTGAAAAGAGCTAGCAAGCTCCAATCTCCAAGGCATGGGTGGCCCGGATAAACCGGGCTATGACAAATCGAGGAAAACAAAGGCTAAAAAATCAATACGCCGCCTGCTTGAAGATCGGCTCCACCGACCCGCCCCAAGGCCCGTTATAGAGCTCGAGCAGGCGCTCGGCGGGTGTGACGCCACTCGACGCGATCTCGTCGAGATCATCAAGGAAGACCGCCTCGTGCTCGCCATGATGGTTGAGCCGGGCGCGCGCTTTCAGGCCTGAGCGGGCGATGGCCAGCACTTCTTTGGCGAGGTCCTGCATGGTGGTGTTGCGGAAGGGTGTTTTCAGCCCGCAATGGGCCGCGCCAAGGCGCAGCGCCACGCGTTCTTCCGCCGTCCAGTCCTTTACAAGGTCCAGAGCGGCAGCGAGCGCCTTGTCGTCATAGAGCAGGCCCACCCACAGCGCAGGCAGCGCACACAGATTATTCCACGGGCCGCCATCGGCGCCGCGCTGCTCCAGGAAGGTTTTCAGGCGCACTTCAGGGAAAAGCGTGGAGAGGTGATCTTCCCAGTCGCCCATGACGGGCAGCTCGCCCGGAAGGGCCGGCAGCTTGCCTTTGAGGAAATCCCGGAATGACTGTCCGGAGGCGTCCAGAAAACGCCCCTCGCGCTTGACGAAATACATCGGCGCATCCAGCGCCCAGTCGACATAGTGCTCGTAGGAAAAGCCCTCATCGAACACGAATTGCAGGATGCCGGTGCGGTCCGGGTCGACATCGGTCCAGACATGGGCGCGGTAGGAGACAAATCCGTTCGGGCGGCCATCAGCGAAGGGGGAGTTGGCAAACAGCGCCGTTGCGATGGGTTGCAGGGCCATGGAGGCGCGGAATTTCGCGCGCATATCGGCCTCGGACGAGAAATCGAGATTGGTTTGCACCGTACAGGAGCGGAACATCATCTGATGGCCCAGCCCGCCGACTTTCGGCATATAGGCTTTCATGATGTTGTAGCGGTCCTTGGGCATCATCGGGGTCTCTTCCAGAGACCATTTCGGCGAGAAACCCAGCCCGAGGAAACCGGCCCCGATCTCATCGGCGACCTCGCGGACCTCGCGCAAATGCTGATTCACCTCTGCGCAGGTCTGGTGAAGGGTTTCCACCGGTGCGCCGGAGAGCTCGAACTGGCCGCCCGGTTCCAGCGTTACCGATGCACCATCGCGTTTCAGCGCGACCGGCTTGCCGTCTTCCTCGATCACGTTCCAACCGAAACGTGTCAGCCCTTCTAGCATTTTGCGTACCGTCGGGCCGTCACCGTCATAAGCCAGCGGGCGGTGGCCATCGAGGCTGAAGCCGAACTTCTCGTGCTCGGTGCCTATGCGCCAGCTTTCTCTCGGCTTTTCGCCCGAGGCAAGATGGGCAATAAGCTGGGCCTTGTTTTCGATGGGAGGACCTTCGCCGCCCGGAGTGTATGTGCCGCTCATGCCGTCGGGGCCTCCCAGCCTTTCGAAGTCATCGTCACTTATGCGGGCGAACGCCAACCGGCAAGGGCAATGCCTGTCGATATTTGTCAGATGGCTGTGCCGGCAGCGGCGCTAGAGTGTACAAGACAGCGGGAGACACACATGCGCAGCTGGCTTTGCGGGGCGCTCATACTGGCGGCAAGCACAGGCAGTGCGCCCGGCCAGGAAGCGGTTACCGATCCGTACGAGCAGCTGCGCGCACCGGCCATGGCGGCCTATGAGGCCGGTGAGACGCAGCGCGCCTACACGCTGTTTGAAGAGGTGTTCGCGCAGATTCCAGACAGCGACCCGGCCGAACGCGCGGCAACGGCTTTTTCGCTGGGCATCCTTGCCCATCAGTCCGAAGAGCGCACCCGCGCCCTGGAATGGCTGGAGCGCGGTTTCGCCTTTCACGAGGCGGCAGGCACACCGCCAGCTGATTACGCCAACTATATCAACTATGCCGGCACCATAGCTGTGGAGGCAGACGAGCTGGACACGGCCATCGGCTATTTCCGGCGGGCGCTTGAAGCCATGCCCGAGACGCCCGAAATGCTCGAATCACGGGCGAGCACATTCAATTCGCTGGCCAATGCGCTTAATGCGACCGGGCAGTATTACGAAGCCAGTGAGCGGCGGCGCAATGCGCTGGCGGGCTATGCGGAAGTTCACGGGTTTGACCATGCATATGTGGGTATCGTGCTGGAGGGGCTCGCATCGGATGTCGAGGCACAGGGCCATATCGGACAGGCCATTGCCGCGCGCCGCGACGCACTGCGCATTGCGCTGTCCACCCGTGAGCCCGGCGATCTGACGATCGTGACGCTGGCAGGCCAGCTCGCCGATTCCTACATCGCAGACGCCAATCAGGACGGTTTGCGCGCCATCGCCGACATGGTGGTGGAGCTGAGCGGCGAGAACCGGCGCAGCGCGCGAATCCTCTCCGAACTGGCCAGCCGCGCTTCACAGGCCGGAGAGTCCCGTGTTTCAGCGGATATGCACGCGCGCGCTTACCGGGCAGCGAGCGCCGATGACGAGACACCAGGCGAATACCTGGCGACCTATCTGCTCAACCACGCGCTCGGCGTTCAGGGCGAGAACGGTTATGAAGAGGCCCTGCCCTTGCTGCGGGCGCACTACGAAATGGTACGTGGCCAGGACGGCGAAACCGGGCTGCGCACGATCGCAGCCTCCGAACGCGTGTGGACCGCGCTGTTTCGCATGGCACGTTTCGCCGACGCCGAAGCGAATGCCCGCACCCGTGTCGAAGCCCTCACCGCACGCACGGACGAAAATCCGGTGCAGCTGGGCCGTGCATACGAAAATCTCGCCCTGTCCATTCATGAGCAATACCGCCCGAACGAAGCCGGGCCGGTCTTTGCGCAGGCATTGAGCACGCTCGACGGTACGCAAGGCGCGGAGAGGATACTGACGAGCCTTCTGGACGCCTATGCCATCCACCTCGCTTACAACGAAGACCGCAATGCGGGGCTGGATATGGCCCGGCGCAATGTCGAGCTGCGCAGTGAGCTGTATGGCACCGACAGCGCCGCCTACGGGCGCGGCCTGACCACGCTGGCAATCATAGAACGTCTGAGCGGAATGACATCTGAAGCGCTCGCATCGCTCAGCGAAGCCGAAACGCTCTACGAGACTCTGGGCGAGACATCCGCACAGGCGCGCGTTGACGTGACGATCCAGCGCGCCGAGATATCCTATGAACAAGGGCTCTTGCCACAGGCGGAGGCGATTCTCGCGCGCGCTGACGGGCTCACCTCGCCTGCGCGCGCCGACCAGCGCCGCGACTGGCATGACGCCATGGGGCGTGTCCGGCGCACACAGGGGCGGCTGACCGACGCACTCGGCCATTTCCGGGAAAGTCTTGCCTTGCGGATCGCGCAGGATGGCGAGACCGGGCGCGCGAGCGTGTTCCCGCTGCTGCAGATCGCGATGACCCTGCGCATGCAGGAAAACCTGGAAGAAGCCGAGGCCATGACACGGCGCGCGCTGGCGATCCACGAATCCTTCGGCATCACTTCGGGTAATGATGTCGGCATTGCGTGGGGCGAGCTGGCCAGCATCCTGTCACTGCAGGGACGAACCGAAGAGTCCCTTGCGGCGTCCGAGCGGGCCAACGCCCTTATCGCCGATGTCTGGCCTCGCGGAACACAGCGCCGGGCGCTTCAGGACTATAACCATGCCCTGCTGGTCATGCGCACCGGCCAATACGCGGACGCCGAACCGGGCATACGCCAGGCCATTGCGGATTTTCGCACTATCGAGGGCAGCTCGGATGCCTTCCTCGGCACGATGGTGAATACGCTTGGCTATCTGCTGGAGCAGCTGGGCGATTACCCCCGGGCGGCGGCATCCTATCGTGAGGGCCTGGAACTGCGCGGCAACGGATTGTCCAATGACAGTCCGGCACTGGCCAGCAGCCGTGCCTTTCTTGCCCGCGTCCTGGTCGACCATCTGGGTGAGGCGCGCGAGGGGCTGAACCTTTACCGGGCCGCATCAAACGGCCTGATCCAAGGCATAGAGATGCGGGCCGGAACGGCCGCCGACGAGGGCGTGGATGGCGTGGAATTCGCGCAGAAGGACGCCTTCTTCACCGCGCACCTCGAAGCGTTGTGGATAAATGCTCACCTGGATAACTGAAACCCCGGGCGAGCTTGCGAGACCCGGTGCCTGTCTCAGGATTGTCCTGCAACAGGTCCCGGATGGCCCTTAGGGCCTCCGGGGTTTCACAAGTATGGGAAACTAACGCCAGTCGCCCAGCACGGCCTGCCACAGCGCCAGCGCTGTCACCGCCGCTGTGTCGGCGCGCAAGATGCGCGGCCCCAGCGTGACGGCGCGCACAAAGGACAGTGAGCGCAGATGCGCGCGCTCGTGTTCATCAAACCCGCCCTCGGGACCGATCAGGATGGCCCACGAACCTGATGGGTCAGGCTCTGCCTGCAACACGTCCAGCATGGGCCGCGCGCGGCCCTCTGGCCCGCCCCACGCCCCCTCGCCCTCTCCGGATTCATCGCAGAAAATCACGCGTTCGCCTTGCGGCCAGTCCGCCAGCAAGCGCTCCAGCGTCACCGGCTCTGACACGTCCGGCAGGCATAGCCGCTCGGTCTGCTCGGTCGCTTCGGTGGCCAGCGCCATCAACCGGTCGGTGCGGACCCGCTCTGACTGCGTGCGCCGCGTGATGACCGGCTGGATGGCCGATGCACCCAGCTCGGTGGCTTTCTCGACAATGAAATCGGTGCGCGACTTCTTTACAGGCGCAAAGCACAGGCGAAGTGGCGGCACGCCCGTTTGTTCGCGAAGACGCGATTCGACTGCCAGCACGGCACTCTTGCGCGACGCCTCACTGACGACCGCCTGCCATTCCCCGTCACGGCCGTTGAAGATGCGCACGGGCGCGCCGGTCTCCCGGCGCATGACATTGATCAGATAGTGCGCCTGCTCGCGCGGCAACGTGATATGGGCGCCTTCGGCCAGCGGCGCATCGACAAAGAGGCGGGGTGTGGTGCTCATGGGCCGCCGGTTTAACGCGTGCCGGCGTGCGCGAAAAGCGCGCAAGTTGTGCGCATCGTCTTTGCGGGCATCGCCTTGGCCGCTAAACAGGCAGGGATGATCAAGACGCCCCCCACCCCTTCTGCGCCGGACCGCAGGGTTGCAGACTCCGTTGCCCGCAGCTTTGTGGATCGCGCGCCTGAAGGCTGGCGGCCCTATTTGCGCCTTGCCCGTTATGACCGGCCTGTCGGCTTCTGGCTGCTGGCCATACCGTGCTTCTGGGGTCTGGCTCTGGCGGCCATCGAGACGGGCATCACCTTGGCGCTGTTCGGCTACGCCGTCCTGCTGGCCATAGGTGCGATTGCCATGCGCGGTGCCGGATGCACCTGGAATGACATCGCCGACCGCGATCTGGATGCGAAGGTGGCCCGCACGGCAGACCGGCCACTGGCAGCCGGCACGATCAGTGTAAAACAGGCGCTCGCCTTCCTCGCCGCACAATGCGCTGTTGGCGGGCTCGTGCTGGTCTTCCTGCCGCCGCTCGCCATCGCCATCGCCCTGGCCGCGCTGCTGCTGGTCGCCGCCTATCCCTTCATGAAGCGCATCACCTGGTGGCCGCAGGTCTGGCTGGGCCTCACCTTCAACTGGGGCGTGCTGGTGGGCTATGCGGCGCTGGGCGGAACCGACTGGCTGGCTGCAGGCCTGCTCTATGCCGCCGCAGCCCTGTGGACGCTTGGCTATGACACAATCTACGCCTGTCAGGACATGGAGGATGACGCGCTGGTGGGCGTCAAATCCTCAGCCCGCGCTCTGGGCAATGCCATTGGCCCGGCTGTAGGAGCGATCTATGGCACATCGCTGGCCCTGACGGCAGCGGCCGCCATCAAGGCGGGCGCCGGACTGATCTTCGCGCCTGTGTTTGCAGCCTATGCAGTGCATCTGGTCTGGCAGGCATCGCGCTTTCGCCCCGAGGACGGCGCGGGCTGCCTTGCCCATTTCAAATCCAATCGCGAGGCGGGGCTGATCCTGCTGACGGCCCTGATGCTGGCGGCGCTCGCGCCGATGTGATCGCGCGGTGGCTAGCCGGACAGATGTGTCACCCTACTTCTTAGGGGTGACACACAAGGAGCCTGCCATGCTGACGCGCCGTCTTGCTCTTCTCTCCGGCATCTCGCTTGCCGCTTGCGGGCCTGCCAATACCGGGTCGGCTGAAACCGTCACAGCCGGCACCTCTGCCAATGATGATGACATTGACTGGGCCAACCTGACCGAAGCGCAATGGCGCGAGCGGCTGACGCCTGCGCAGTTCAACGTGCTGCGCCGCGAAGGCACCGAGCGGCCCGGATCATCACCGCTCAACGAGGAAACACGCGAGGGCATTTATGCCTGCGCGGGCTGCGCCCTGCCGCTGTTTTCGTCGGAGACCAAATATGAATCCGGCACCGGCTGGCCCAGCTTCTGGCAGCCGCTGGATGACGCCCTGGACACCAAGACCGATTACCGGATCTGGACCCCGCGCACCGAGTATCATTGCACCCGCTGCGGCGGGCATCAGGGCCATGTCTTTGATGACGGTCCGCAGCCGACAGGCCAGCGCTGGTGCAATAACGGCGTGGCGCTGCAATTCATCCCGGCAAACGGCGCATAGCCGGGCTGGCGACATGCGCGCTGGCGGTATAGACGCCAGACATGATCGACGATCCGCATCAGTTTATCCGCGCCCACACCAGGATCGCCGCTGCGCCGCTGACCCCGGAGCTGCGCTTTCATCTCGCCGACGAGACCATCGCGATATGGCAGCAGACCGAGGAAGCGCTGGGCGAGGCGGGACTGCCCCCGCCTTTCTGGGCTTTCGCCTGGGCCGGCGGGCAGGCGCTGGCACGCTATCTGATGGACAACCCGGCGCTGGTAGCCGGCCGCTACGTGCTCGACTTTGCCAGCGGGTGCGGTATCGCGGGCATCGGCGCGGCCAAAGCCGGGGCGGCGCGCGTTGATTCCAGCGAGATTGACGCCTTCGCAGTGGAAGCGATTCGGGCCAATGCCGCCCTGAACACGGTCGATATTCATGCCGAGCACACTGATCTGGTCGGCGCCGATAGGGGCTGGGACGTGGTGTTGGCAGGCGATGTTTTCTACGAAGGGCCCGGCGCTCAGCGTATCGCAGGCTGGCTGGAAGACTTGCACCGGCGCGGCTGCGTGGTGCTGATCGGCGACCCCGGACGCCATTTTCTCCCCAAGGACAAGCTCGAACCCCTGGCCCGCTATGACACGCCCGTCAGCCGCGATCTGGAAGACCGCGATGTGCGCCTGGCGCGCGTCTGGCAGTTTACCCGCTGACCGGTTCCATACGCGCTTGAATCAAGCCATCAAGACGTATGGCACGCGCGCGCGCCGTCGACAGGCGGCTTTATCTCCTGCTGGAAATCACCGCCCGGCGATTGCACCGGACCGCCGATGCGCGCCTGCGCAGGGAGGCCGGTGTATCCGCCGCCCAGTCCGCCGTGCTGTTCCTGCTGATGCGCCGCGGCGAGCGCCGGATGGGGGCCATATCGGAAACGCTGGCACTGGGCGCACCGGCCGTCACCGGGCTCATCACCCGCATGGAGGCAGCCGGACTGGTGTCGCGCAGTACCGATTCCGGGGACCGTCGCGGGGCCATCGTTACGCTTACCGAAGCGGGACGCGAACTGGCCGTGAAAGCCGATCAGGTCCTGCGCGACATCAATCTGGAACTGGCCGAACGGCTGGGCGATGAAGACACCGACCGCCTGCACGATCTGCTGGGCCGTCTGAATAGCGATGAAGCCGGGTAGCTTGGGGCTGAACTCCCGGCCAAGCGCAGCGCAGAGCCGGGACCTTATGCAGGGTAATCCTGAAACCGGCCCCGGATCGCTTCGCGTCCGGGGTTTCAGTGATTATTCAAAACAAAAAAAACCCGGATGTTGCCATCCGGGGTTTTCAACGGGTCTGAATTGGGATGCTGCGGCCTAGAGCCCCGGCAGCTTGCGGCCGGAGCGGCGCGGCTGCACGATGATGACATCGCCGCCACCCGTCACTTCGGTGATACGGCGGCGCTCTTCCTCGACATCGATGGGCGCATCGCTGTCGGCGGCAGGACGAACCGAGTCCGGTTCCCAGAACATCAGCCGGTCAGCAAAGCTCTCATTCTTGCGAACAACAGCCGCCGTCTCGCCATCAATGAGGGCGCGGACATTCGGGTTGGCATCCGCGCCGCCAGCGCGTGCGGCAAGCAGGATCTCTCCGCGGCTGGCGTTCTCGGACGAGAAATCGCCAAACAGCGCGCGGCGCGCCTGCTGGTCCGGGAAAATGTCTTCAGCACGCAACTGGCCCGGCGCCGGCGGACGCAGCGAGTATTCGGGCGGCACGGTCAGCGGGGCGATAGTCACGACGCGAAACTCGTCCGGTGCAGTGCGCTCGGTGCCGAGAGCCTGGCGAACACCCGATGTGCAGGCGCTTGCGCCGACAAGGGCCATGGCCGCCACAGCAATGATATTTTGGGTGCGCATGGATCAAGACGCTCCTGAAACTGAAAAAGTCAGCCTGTGTTCTAACAGAGGCTTGGCGGGGAACGCCACCCTCACCGGCAGGAATGACACGAGTTTAATCTGACGCCCCGTCTGCGGGAGCGGCAGGCTTGCGTTCACTGCCATTGACCAGCAGGTCCAGGATGAGGCCCGCAACACCCGCCGAAATGGCCGCGTCAGCCACATTGAACACGTAGGGAAACCACAGGCCGGAGAAGTCGAGAAAGTCTGCAACAGCGCCATAGGCGATCCGGTCAATGACGTTACCGATTGCCCCGCCAATGATCAGGCCGAAGGCGAGCGCCTGCAGCTGCCGCTCTGCGCGGGTCAGCCAGAATGCGATGACGCTGGCAATGCCCAGCGAGAACACGATCAGCAGGAGCCGCGTCCAGACGCTCTCGGCGGCAAACAGGCCAAAGCTCACACCCCGGTTCCACACCATGGTCAGGTTGAACCATGGATCGAGCACCTCGATACGCGTCCCCGGTCCGCCTTCCATGAAGCCGAGACCATTGAGAATCCAAAACTTGGTGGCCTGATCGAGCACGATCACGAGAATAGCGAGCCCTGCGCCGATGGCCGCAAGCCGGGCGGAAGGGATGTAGCGAGCGAGCATGTTCATGCGCCATGGCCCTTTTGCATATCATACCAGGCGACAGCGTCGGCATCGCGCGCTGACAGATCCGGATAGCGCGGATCCGAGCCGACATCGCTCGTGATCCGCCATGAACGCGCGCATTTGCGGCCCTCGGCTGGTTTAAAGACAACGGCGACGCCGGGAGCGTCTTCGGTGCGGAAGGCGCCGGCCGGCCCCTCACCGTCTTTCAGGTGCGCCTGGCTGGTGATGCACAGCTCGGCGAGAAAATCATCGACGCCGCCCGGTGCTTCACCGTCCAGTACTGCCCGGTAGGCCGGGTCCGTGACATACACTTCGGGCGCGGCCTCAAGGCTCGAACCGATGACCTTGTCACGGCGCATGATTTCCAGCGCGGCGGTCACACCCCGGCGCAGCCGCCGGATCGTCCGCCAGCGTTCGGCGCGCGCCTCATCACGCCAATTCTCCGGCGTGGCCTTGAACGTCTCCAGATGGACTGAACGCGCGTCCTCGCCATAGCGCGAGGCCCAGACCTCCTCCATCGTGAAGGGCAAGAGCGGCGCCATCCACAAGGCGATCCGGTCGAGAAGTTCGGCCATCACCGTGCGGGCTGACCGGCGGCGGATCGCGTCCGGACGGTCGCAATACAGGCTGTCCTTGCGGATATCGAGATAGAAGGCCGACAGATCATTGACGCAGAAATTGAACAATGCCGACCAGGCCCGCTTGAAATCATAGGCGGCATAAGCGGCACGCACGGTCTCATCCAGCTCTGCCATGCGGTGCAGCATGAAACGCTCGAGCGCTGGCATGTCTGCCGGGTCCACGCGTTCAGCGTCTGAATAGCCGTCCAGCGCGCCCAGCAGGTATTTGAGCGTGTTTCTGAGCTTGCGATAGGAATCGACCGCCGATTGCAGGATCGCCTCACCAATCCTGAGATCGCCTGAATAGTCCGCGCTGGCCGCCCACAGGCGCAGGATATCCGCGCCATACTTGTCGGCCACGGCGTTGGGCGCCAGCACATTGCCGAGCGATTTGGACATCTTCATGCCCTTCTCGTCGACAATGAAGCCGTGCGTCACGACCGCGTTATAGGGCGCACGCCCGCGGGTGCCGCACGCCTCCAGCAACGAGGACTGGAACCAGCCGCGATGCTGGTCGGAGCCTTCCAGATAGACATCGGCCGGCCACTCGCCCTCACGCAAGGCAAAGGCATGGGTGGAGCCGGAATCAAACCAGACATCGAGAATATCGGTGACCTGCTCGTATTCGGCAGCCACGTATTTGTCGCCCAGGAATACCTGCGGATCGGTCTCGAACCAGGCATCCGCGCCGGCAGCCTCGACGGCTTTCACGATGCGGGCATTGACCTCTGCGTCATTGAGGATGTCGCCGGTCACCTTGTTGACGAAAATGGTCAGCGGCACGCCCCAGGCGCGCTGGCGTGAGATCAGCCAGTCCGGCCGGTCTGATACCATCGCATGAATGCGGTTGCGCGCGGTTTTCGGTGTCCACTCGGTGGCGTCAATGGCTTCCAGCGCGCGCTGGCGCAAGGTCGCGCCGTCGCCCATATCCTTGTCGATGGCGATAAACCATTGATTGGTGTTGCGGAAGATGACCGGGGCTTTGGACCTCCAGGAATGCGGATAGGAGTGCTCCAGCCGTCCGCGCGCCAGCAGATTGCCCGCCTCGATCAGCGTATCGATCACCGCCTTGTTGGCCGGGCCGTCCTGACCGGCTTTCTTGCCTTCGGTGCGCACGATCTCCAGCCCGGCAAAGAGCGGGATATGGGGCAGATAGGCCCCGTCCGGACCCACCGTGTGCGGGATCGGCTCCTTGGGGTCATGCCAGATCTTGTTGGCCATCCAGGCCACATAGTCCTCTGCGCCGTGGCCAGGCGCGGTATGGACAAAGCCTGTCCCCTGCTCGTCGGTGACGTGATCGCCATCCAGCAGCGGCACCCGGTAATCCCAGTATTTGTGGGTCTTGGCGAAGGGGTGGGAACAGATCACGCCGTCCATGTCGGCATCACCCAGGCGTTTGGCCTTGACGATGAAACCGGCCTTGGCGACCTCTTCCCACAGCGCGTCCGCCACGATCAGCTTGTCGCCAGGGCGCGCCCACGGCAGGAAGTCAGAGCCGGTATCAGCGCCTTCGACTTCGTAGAGGCCATAGCCGATCTTCTTCGAATAGCAGATCGCGCGGTTGGCCGGGATCGTCCAGGGCGTCGTCGTCCAGATCACCACGCTGGCACCGGCCATGGCATGGGAAATGCCCGAGCCATCCATCTTCACGCCGCGCACGGGGAATTTCACCCAGATCGTGGTGGAGACCTTGTCATGATATTCGACTTCGGCCTCGGCCAGAGCGGTCTGCTCGACAGGTGACCACATCACCGGCGAGGAGCCGCGATAGACCAGGCCCCGGTCCACGAATTTCAGGAATTCCGACACGATCACCGCTTCGGCGTCGAACGCCATCGTGGTGTAGGGGTCGTCCCATTCACCGGCGACACCCAGGCGCTTGAATTCGGTGCGCTGCACGTCGATCCACTCGGCCGCATAATCGCGGCACGCCTTGCGGAACTCGGCGACCGGGACATCGTCCTTTTTCTTGCCCTTGGCGCGATAGTTCTGCTCCACCTTCCATTCGATGGGCAGGCCGTGGCAGTCCCAGCCGGGACGGTAGGGCGCGTCAAACCCGGCCATGCGCCGCGTGCGCACGACAAAATCCTTCAGGATCTTGTTCATGCCGGTACCCAGATGGATATGGCCGTTGGCGTAGGGCGGGCCGTCATGCAGCACAAAGCGGTCGCGGTCTTTGGCCGTCTCGCGCATCTGCTGGTACAGATTCAGACCTTCCCAGCGCGCCAGCCATTTGGGCTCACTCTGGGGCAGCCCGGCGCGCATCGGAAAATCGGTTGAAGGCAGGAAAAGCGTGTCTTTGTAATCGCGCGCCGTATCGGTGGCTGGCGCATCGCTCGCATCGTTCATGGCGGCGTATCCGGTTCTCTGGCTAGGTATTTTCAGATCAACAAGGGGCGAAAAACTGTCCCGGCTGCCGCGAACCTGCTTCTAGGAGCGGTCCATGCGGGCCGGGCCGGTAATTCGCGGGGCTGGCGCGGTGATCTGGTTGATGCGAAATGTCATGATCGCCGGTCTATCAGGACGCGCCATCGCGGTCCAGAAGCGCGCGCGCAGAAGCGCTGTCTGCCGCGATCTGTGCCTTGAGCGCTTCCAGCCCGTCAAAACGGCGCTCTTCGCGGATAAAGCCGAGCAACTCCACTTCCAGCGTCTTTCCGTAGAGATCGCCGGAGAAGTCGAAGAAATACACCTCCAGGCGCTCCTCGGTGCCCTCCACAGTCGGCCGCTTGCCGATATTGGCGACGCCCTTCACTAGCCCAGGATGGCCGGGCAGGTGCGCGCGCACCGCATAGACGCCCGCCCTGGGACGCAGATACTCGCCCAGCGCGATATTGGCGGTGGGAAAGCCCAGCGTGCGCCCACGCTTGTCGCCATGAGCCACTTCGCCCTCGATGGCCCAGGCGCGGCCCAGCAGGTTTGCCGCCGTTTCAACATCACCATCACGCAAGGCATGGCGCACGGCGCTGGACGAGAACTTGCCCCGGTCCTGCAGACTGTCGGCAATCAGGGTGGGTGCGATACCGACGGCCAGACCATGCTGGGCGCCCAGGGCTTTGAGCGTTTCGGCATTGCCCGCCCTGCCCTTGCCAAAGCAGAAATCGGCCCCCGTCACCACACCGTCGAGCGCGAGCTGCCCCACCAGCACAACACGCACGAACTCTTCCGGTGTCATCGCCGCCAGGCTTGCGTCAAAGCGGATCGTGTCCACACGCGCCGCGCCGGCAGCCAGAAGCGCGCGTTCGCGCTGGCTATCACTCATCAGGCGGAAGGGCGGGTCGTCCGGCCGGAACAGGCGGCGCGGATGCGGGCTGAAGACCGCCGCAACAGGTTCAGATCCAATCGATTGGGCCAGTGCGCGGGCCTGACCCAGCACGGCGCAATGTCCCGCGTGTACACCGTCGAAATTACCCAGAGCCGCAACGCCGCTCATTCGGCGGCGGCCCGGCGCTTGCGTACCATCACTTCGGCTTCGGCCTTCATGCACAGCTCGCCTTCAACCTCGCAGGCGCAATCAAGCATGACCCGGCGCTGACGGATATCGATGGCGGTCACGGTGGCACGCGCGATCACCGTGTCGCCAATACGCACAGGGCGTTCAAAGCGCATGGTCATGCCGGCAAATACCGCGCCAGGGCCGGGCAGATGATTGCCCAGAACGCACGAGATATACGAGGCGATCAGCGCGCCATGGGCGATGCGCCCGCGAAACGGCGTGCGGGCGGCATACTCCTCGTCAAGATGCAGCGGATTGAAGTCGCCCGACACTTCGGCAAAGCGGCGCACAGCGTCATCGTCGACCAGCCGGGTTATGGCCGCTGTCTGACCAATCTCCAACTCATTGATTCCAAAGCCCTGCATACCATCCATCCGCATTTCGGCGCGCTACTGCCGGGTGTTTAACCGAATTTTGACTGCACTTGTCTAGCCTGAGTTCAGCCGGGGGAGAAACGAGCGGGAAGACCCGCCTGCTCCATCCGGTCAACGGGATGGCAATTTTTAGTGTGGATGGAGGTGTGGGTATGGCTGTCGAGATGACAATGCCGATACTGGTGGTAGACGACTACAAGACGATGGTCCGGATCATCCGGAACCTTCTCACGCAGATCGGCTTCGAAAATGTCGATGAAGCCTCTGACGGCACCGAAGCGTTCGAGAAAATGAAGAAGCAGAAATACGGCCTCGTCATTTCTGACTGGAACATGGAGCCGATGACCGGCTACGAGCTGCTTCAGCGCGTGCGTGCCGATGAAACGACCAAATCGGTCCCCTTCATCATGGTCACCGCAGAATCCAAGACGGAAAACGTGATCGCGGCGAAAAAGGCCGGTGTGAACAATTACATCGTGAAGCCGTTCAATGCCGGAACGCTGAAGGCCAAGATGGCCGCGGTGATCGGGGATTTCTGATCCGCGTCTCAAACCAGACGTCTTTGATTCTCATGACGAAGGAGGGACACGATGCCCGCCCCTGAAGTTGCCGCGCGCGTGCGCGAGTCGCTCGCCAATCTGAAGGCGAAAGACCTGAAAGACGGCCAGGTGATGGAGGTGCTCGCTCTTGCGCAGCAGCTGACCGACACCATGCAGCTTTTCTTCGGATCGCTCGACAAGTCGATCCACCAGGAATTTGTCTATATCGCCGACTATATCGCCCGGACGCGCACCGAGATTTCCAAGCTGCGCCCGAACGATATCAAGGAACAGCGCATCCCCACCGCCGGCGCGGAACTGGAAGCGGTTGTCACTGACACTGAACGGGCGACCGAAACCATCATGCTGGAAGCCGAGACACTGCTTGGCACCAGGCCCGATGACGTCGCCGCCTACAAGGCGCAGGTAGACGAGGCCATGATGCGCATCATCGAGGCCTGCTCGTTCCAGGACCTGTCCGGCCAGCGCGTCTCCAAGGTCGTGGAATCGCTCCGTCATGTTGAAAAGCGGGTCAGCCGCTTTGCTGCGACGATGGGTGTTCACGATGCCGAAGCCGACGAGGACGAGATCGCCGAGGCCGATCGCAAGAAAAAGCTGCATCTGAACGGTCCGGCCATTGGCGGACCGGAAGTGAAGCAGGATATGGTCGACGAAATGATTGCGTCTGACCTTGACCAGAACGCTATCGACGCCCTGTTCGACTAAACGCTCTCAACGCCTGACAAAAAAAGCCCGCCAGAGCAAACCGGCGGGCTTTTTTGCGTGGCAGCGCAAGCGCTAGGCGGCCTTGGGCGCGCCCATGACCTGATTATTCTCGTCCAGCAGGACGACGTTCGGCACGAACTGGCGCGCGGTCTCGGCAGCCATCTGGGCATAGGCGACCACGATGATGCGGTCTCCCACCTGAGCCAGCCGTGCCGCCGCCCCATTAATGCCGAATATCTTTGAGCCGCGCGGCGCGGGTATGGCATAGGTGGTGAAACGCGCGCCGGTATTGATGTTGAGCACATCGACCTGCTCGTTCGGCAGGATGCCGGACGCGTCCAGCAGATCAGAGTCAATCGAGATCGACCCTTCATAGTGCAAATCGGCCTGCGTCACGCTGGCGCGGTGAAGCTTGGCTTTCATCATGGTGAGCTGCATGGGGGTGATCCCGGCTGGCTGATGTTGCACCGCATATACTGCATCGGGACATCACCGAACAGACCCGCCCGCACCGGCTATCAGATTTTGTGTGCCGCCCGACCCGGCCTTGTGCTAATATCGCGCCAGGCAAACGCCGGAGGGGGATATGGGGCAACGCGCCTACCGCTTGCAGGTTTTGACCGCAGGGTGTGCCGCCGCTCTGCTGACGGCAGCCTCCTACGGCTTCTCTGATGCCCAGCAGGCACAGCCTCAGGACACCGCCGAGCCTGCTGCCGTGCGCGAGCAGGCGCTGACGCGCGAACGCGCCCTGCAGGCGATGGAAGCCTGGCAGGTCCAGCGCGCACCCGAAACGGCCCAGATAAATCCCGAAGCCCTGCGCGAGGCGCTGGCCCAACGCGAACAGACCGGCCAGCCGGCACCAGATGCGGACAACCAGACCCCGGAGCCTGAAACCGATGCGCAAGGCCGCCCGGTCAGCCCGATCGACTGGAGCGCGGCCGCTACCGACATGCGCCGCGACATCGCCCGCGCCAATCAGGACTTTCCTGCCACAACCGCGCCGTCGCAGCAGCAGGTTGCCCGCGTGCCGCCCTTCCGCAACACACCGCCCTCCGAGCTGGCCCGGCCAAGGCTGCCCGTCCTTCTGCCACTGGAAACCGAACCCACAAGCACGCGCGGTGAGGAAGAAGGCGGCGGTCAGGGCGGGATGATGTTTTTCGCCTCGGACTATTTCTACAGCGCCAGCTTTCACCGGCGCGGGATCATGTATCAGATCACCGGCACGCGGATCGTTCATGCCGTCGAGAGCAGCGCGGCAGTGGCGGGCCAGTATATGGACATGACCGACAGCCAGGGCCAGCTCGTCTCGCGCACCGAGTACGGACAGGAGCTCAGCTTCAACCGCTATGGCGCGGCATACACCTTGCTGCTGGCCTGTTCCAACCCTGACGAAAACGCCGAATGCCGCGATGAGAGCACGATCCGCGCATTTGCCAGCCGGCTTGTCGTAGCAGGCGGTTCGCCCGAAGGCCTGCCGCCCGGCAATAATCAGCGGAGGCCGCGATGAGCGTCGCGCGCGACTATACACTCGCCGCCATCATTGGCGGGGGAGCCTTCATTGCCGCCGTATTCTGGCCGTCAGGCACCAGCGAAATGCCCGAACCGCCTGAGCCGGTTGAAGAAACCGAAACACTGGAGCCGGAAGAGCCCGAAGTGCCTGAAACCGAGGCCGAACCGGAACCAGAGCCCGAGCCTGAGCCTGAACCGGAGCCTGAGCCGGCCGTTCTGGAAGACTGGTTGGGCGATGAGCCCCACTACACACCGGCCGGCGAATTGCCCGAAGGCTCGGGCAGCGGTGTTGCCGGAGCCACAATCTATTCAACAGACATGCGCTTTCCCGTCGAGGTGCCGCGCGCCTTTGCCAACACCCAGCTCTGGCGGCCGGGCGGCATTCATGCCAGCCCGCCCTGGAACCAGTGTGCGGAGGAGAATTACGACTATCCGTGGTTTGACAATTTCTGCGAGACGCGCGGCTGGTCAACGCCGATGTGCCCCGGCGGCACCGGCCATCAGGGGCAGGACATCCGCCCGCCGCGCTGCCCGCGCAGCCCCTATGGCGATGAAGACCGCTTCTGGGCCGTGGCCGCCGATAGCGGCGTGATCAGTGGCATTTCCAGCCACACCGTCACCCTTCTAGCCGATGATGGCACCAGCTATCTGTATCTGCATCTCGACCCGGCGCACCTCGATGTGGAAACCGGCGATGCGGTCGCACGCGGAGAGCGCATCGGGGTAATCTGGAACCATTACGGCGAGACGCCCACCACCTTCCATCTGCATTTTGAAATCCGCCAGAGCGTCCTGATCGGCGATCAGATCCGCTTGACGCCCGTGCCGCCCTATACCTCGCTGATCGAGTCGTTCGAGCGGCTGGTGCGCGGCGATGACCCGGACGGGGACTACCCGGAGCCTTACTGAGGCGATTTTTAGTTGCGCAGCGCATTCCGCGCCCACGCGGGGACAGGCCGCGCTGCGATGTTCCGCGAAAAGTCGCGGGCGGCCGGTCGGCCTTGCGGCCCCTGACGGGGCCGGAAGACTCTGAGCAGTTCGAAAAACCGGGGTCCCGGGCTTGACCCGGGATCCATGTTTTCAACGCCCTGAACATTTCCATGCTGTCGCGCGTTTCACCGTCGGAAGCCGGTGCCCAGTCATTTCAGGACCCCGACTGACGTCGGGGACACGCATGGATCCCGGCTCGGGGGCCGGGACCCCGGTTGCAACGTGCCAGATATACGCTGCCTGCTCAGGCGCGCTGAAACGCCGCCAAAGGCAACCCTACCCCCGCCGTGCCTTGAAAAACGCTTTCAGAAGCGCGGCGCTCTCGTCTGCCATCACGCCGCCGGTCACATCCGGGCGCCAGTGGCAGATGGGTTGTTCAAAAAAGCGGGGCCCGTGCGCAATCGCGCCGCCCTTCGGGTCTGATGCGCCATACACGAGACGGCCAATACGCGCATGGCTGATCGCGCCGGCGCACATGGCGCAAGGCTCCAGCGTGACAAACATTTCCAGCCCCGTCAGCCGGTAATTGCCCAGTTTTTCGCCAGCCAGGCGCAAGGCAAGGATTTCCGCATGGGCGCTGGGATCATGGCGCGCTATGGGCATGTTGTGGGCTGCCGCGATGACCTGATCGGTCGCCGGATCGACGATAATCGCGCCAATGGGTGCCTCGCCTGCAGTGGCAGCGGCTTGCGCCTCACCCAAGGCTAGTTCCATAAAGCGTATGTCGCGGCTATCGCTCATGGATGAGCCGCTTAAGCCTTCACCGGAGCGCCCGCAAGCCTTGGCCAGACCCCCTGCCCCCAAATCCGACGATGATGGCGAACGCATCGCCAAGGTGCTCGCCCATGCGGGCGTTGCCTCGCGGCGCGAAGCCGAGCGCATGATCGAGGATGGACGGGTGAGCCTGAACGGCAAGATATTGCGCACGCCCGCGGTCAAGGTCGGCCCCGGCGATGATGTACGCGTTGATGGCAAACCCATTGCCGAACGCCCGCCGACGCGCCTCTGGCGCCACCACAAGCCTGACGGGCTGGTGACCACCCATGCCGACCCGCAAGGGCGCGAGACGGTGTTCCAGTCCCTGCCAAAGGAGATGGGCCGGGTTATTTCCATCGGGCGGCTGGACCTGACGTCTGAAGGCCTGCTTCTCCTGACCAATGATGGCGAGCTGGCGCGCGTGCTGGAACTGCCCTCGACCGGGTGGACAAGGCGCTACCGCGTGCGTGCCTATGGCGAGATTACCGAAGCCGATATCGAGAAGCTCAAAAACGGTATCACCGTCGAGGGCGTGAAATACGGCCCCGTGGAGGTGGTGGTGGACCGGCGCACCGGCTCCAACACCTGGATGACGGTCGGCCTGAAAGAGGGCAAGAACCGCGAGATCAGAAAAGTCTTGTCCGCGGTCGGCCTCACGGTGAACCGGCTCCTGCGCACCGCCTATGGCCCGTTCCAGCTGGGCGCACTGGAAAGAGGCAAGACTGAGGAAATCCGCCGCTCGGTCCTGCGTGAACAGCTCGGCAAGCTCTACCCGCTCGATGGCGATGGCTATCCAATGAAGGAAGGCGCACGCGAAGCCGACATGACCGGCAAGGCGGTCTCAAAATCCGAACGCCCGCGTCCGCCAGCACCGGCTGGCAAGGGGCCGGCACGGCCATCGCCCGGTGCGCCGCGCGGCAAATCTGCCCCCGGAAAACGCCCTGACAACAAGACCCGGAAGCCCGATGCGCATCATCGCCGGAAGCCATAAGGGCCGCGCGCTGGCCGCGCCCAAGGGCACCAGGACCCGCCCCACCGCCGGACGCACCCGCGAAAGCATTTTCAACAAGCTCGCCCATGCCAGCTGGTCTGACGGTATTGAAGGCAAGCGGGTGCTGGACCTGTTTGCCGGATCGGGCGCGCTCGGCTTTGAAGCGATGAGCCGGGGCGCGGCGTTCTGCCTGTTTGTCGAGACCGATACCGGCGCGCGCGGCGCACTGCGGGAAAATGTCGAAACGCTGCAGCTGTCCGGCACAACCTCCATCTACCGGCGCGACGCCGCCGCCATGGGCCCCAAACCCGCCGGTCTGGGCGCACCCTTCGATCTGGTCTTCCTGGACCCGCCCTATGGCAAGGGCCTCGGCGAGCGGGCGCTTGTCGGCCTGATTGAGGGCGGCTGGCTCAGCCCCGAAGCTATCGCGGTGCTGGAAGTGGGCATTGACGAAATGCCCGATACGCCCGGCTGGGAGCGCCTTGATGAAGGCGAACACGGCGCAGCCAGAGTGGTGTATCTGCGGCGGGGATAGCGGCGCTTCCCCTCCCTTTCATCATTCCGGAAACGCCGTCAGGCGTTATCCGGAACCCAGAATCTCATTCCAGAAAAAGCTGGGTTCCGGGTCTGCGCGCTAATGCGCTCCGCCCGGAATGACGAACGACAAAAGAGAGACCATGCGAACGGCTCGCTTACTTCCGCCCGAACAGCCGTTCGATATCGGAAAGTTTGAGCTCCACATAAGTGGGCCGGCCATGATTGCACTGGCCTGAATGGGGCGTGGCCTCCATTTCGCGCAGGAGCGCGTTCATCTCTTCGCCATTGAGACGCCGCCCCGCCCGCACCGAGCCATGGCACGCCATCGTGCCGACCACCTCTTCCAGCTTTTCTTTTAGCGACAGTGCTTCGTCATACTCTGCGAGCTCATCAGCGAGATCACGGATCAGGCCCTGCACATCAAGGCGTTTGAGGAGGGCGGGCGTTTCCCTCACAGCCAGAGCGCCCGGGCCGAAGGGTTCGATAACAAGGCCAAGCTCGGCCAGCTCGTCTGCCCGGTCGAGCACGCGGCGCGCCTCGCTTTCATCCATCTCGACGATTTCAGGCACCAGCAATGCCTGCCGGGCGACGCCGGTGGAGGCCAGAGCCGCCTTCATGCGTTCATAGACAAGGCGCTCATGGGCGGCGTGCTGATCAACGATCACGAGGCCGTCACTGGTCTGGGCGATCACATAGGTCCCGTGCAGCTGCGCGCGTGCCGCCCCCAGCGGAAAATCTTCCAGCTCGCGCGCCGGTTCGGTCTCCACGCGGGCACCCATGGCGAGCGCCGAGGGCTCCCGCTGTGCATTTCCGGTATCAAACTCCGGCACGGCGCGCTCGGCCAGAGAGGCTTCATAGGCCGGTGATACCCGCGCGCCGTATTCGCTGCGTGAGGGCGGCCAGAGCGAGCCGGTCGGCGCGGTCTGCGGCTGCAAGCGCCCCAGCGTCTGCGCAGCGACACTGGTCGAGGCGCGGTGACCCGCAGCAGCCAGCGCATGGCGCAGCGCGCCAACGATCAGCCCGCGCACCAGACCCGCATCGCGAAAGCGCACCTCGGCCTTGGCCGGGTGGACGTTCACATCCACCTCGTCGGTCGGCAGATCGACATAGAGCGCCACCACCGGATGCCGGTCGCGGGCAAGGAAATCCTGATAGGCACCGCGCACCGCCCCGACGAGCAGCCGGTCACGCACGGGACGTCCATTCACGAAGAGAAATTGGTGCTGGTTGGTGCCCCGGTTATAGGTGGGAAGGCTCGCCCAACCGGTCACGGAGATCCCTTCACGCACACTGTCGATAGCCAGGGCATTCTCCGCAAAATCGCGGTCCAGCAGCGCAGCCAGCCGCACGCGGCGCGCTTCGGCAATGTCCACCATACCGGGTGCCTGCAAGGCCAGGCGCGAGCGGCCGTCGAGCGTAACGAAGAAACCGACATCTGCGCGCGCCAGCGCCAGACGCTTCATCACGTCGGCAATCGCCATGCTCTCGGCGCGTTCGCTTTTGAGGAATTTCAGGCGCGCCGGCGTGGCGTAGAAGAGGTCACGCACCTCGATACGCGTGCCGGTGCGCCCCAGCGGCGGTGCCGGACGGGGCTCGCCCGTCTTGCCGCCCTCCACCTCCAGCGACCAGCACGCCCCCGACGCATCCTGCGTGGTAATGGACAGCCGCGCCACCGAGCCGATGGAGGGCAACGCCTCGCCCCGGAAGCCCATCGAGGCGATGTTCAGGAGATCATCTTCCCCGTCCGCGCCGACCGGCAGCTTGGAGGTGGCATGACGTTCGACGGCAAGCGCAAGGCTCTCCCGGTCCATGCCATGGCCGTCATCTTCGACGATCAGGCGGGTCAGACCGCCGCTTTCCGCGCGCACATCAATGCGCGTTGCACCGGCATCGAGCGCATTTTCCACCAGCTCTTTGAGCGCCGAGGCCGGACGCTCGACCACCTCGCCAGCGGCGATGCGGTTGACGGTTTCAGGGGTGAGTCGCCGGATAATGGCCATGGGCGCGAAAGTCGGGTTTGCGGGACAGGCGGTCAAGGGAGGGGGGCAGGTTTCCGAATTCTGTCATGGCCCGGTTTATCCGGGCCACCCATGCCGGAGAGGCGAGAGCTCGTGCGTTCGTTGCAGGCATGGGTCACCCGCACGAAGCGGGTGATGACAACTGGAAAGCACGAGGGCGCTCACCCCATCACCATCCACACGCCGCTGATGAAATAATACGCGCCGATCAGCGTCACCAGCCGTTTCGTCCAGCGGCGGAAGACCTCATCACTCATCCGGTCGAGAATTCTTGCACCAAGTGTGGTGCCCAGAACTGACAGGGGTAGCGCCAGCGCGATCAGCCAGAATGGTCCGCCCTCGCCTGCGGCCAGCGCAGGGGCGATATAATAGGCGATCTTCACCCCGTGGGCGGCGACCTGTGTTGCGGCTTTCGTGGCCACGATGGCGCGACGGTCAGCCTCGATATTCTGGAAAAACGTATCGAGCAGCGGGCCGGACACGCCCGCAATCACGTTCAGCCCGGTCACGCTGATCCCGCAGGCAATGCCCTGAACGGGCTTTGTGGCGTCGAGCGCGAACACCGATTTTGGCACCCAGACAATCAGCGGCACGAGGCCGAGCACGATGAACAGCCAGGGGCGCGGCAGGATGATGGTAACGCTCAGCAGGGCCAGCGCCACTGCGCCGGAGCCCAGCAGATACCAGCCTATGGCCTTCCACAATATGTAGCGGCGCAGCAATACGGCCCGCCAGCCATTGGAGACGCTCTGCACCGCACCATGCACCACCATGGCAGCGGGCACCGGCAGGAGTGCAGCCAGCACCCCCATCAGGATCAATCCGCCAGCCATGCCGAACACCGCTGACAGGCACGCGGTCACGAGCACCGCAAAAAGAATGATGATGGATGTCATGTCACAGATGGAATCACCGGCAGGAAGTGCCATGATAGTCCGGACAAAAGAAATTGGCCCGGTTGGGCCACACGCGAAAATCGCGAGGGAGGACACCAGACATGAACTTTGAATACTCGGCCCGCTGCAAGGAATACCTGCAACGCGTGCGCGCCTTCATGGACGAGCACGTCTATCCGAACGAGAAAACCTATCACGACCAGCTGGCCGGGTTCGGCACCAATCGCTGGCAGGTGCTCCCGATCATCGAGGAGCTGAAAGCCAAGGCCAAGGCGCAAGGCCTGTGGAATCTCTTCCACCCCGATGACAAGCACGGCGCAGGGCTTTCCAACGCGGACTATGCACCGCTGGCCGAGGAAATGGGCCGGGTGGTCTGGGCGAGCGAAGTGTTCAACTGCTCCGCGCCCGATACCGGAAACATGGAGGTGCTCTCGCGCTACGCCGCGAAAGAGCATCAGGACCGCTGGCTGACGCCGCTTCTGGCGGGCGAAATCCGCTCCGCCTTCCTGATGACCGAACCGGCAGTCGCCTCCTCTGACGCGACCAATATCGAATGCTCGATCACGCGCGATGGCGATGAATATGTCATCAATGGCCGCAAATGGTGGAGCTCTGGCGCCGGTGATCCCCGCTGCAAGATCTACATCGTCATGGGCAAGACCGACCCGAATGCGGAACTGCACCAGCAGCAATCGATGATCCTGGTGCCGGCCGATGCCAAGGGCGTCAAGGTGCTGCGCCACTTGCCCGTGTTCGGCTATGACGACGCGCCGCACGGCCATATGGAAGTGGAACTCAAAGATGTGCGCGTGCCCGCCAGCAATATATTGCTGGGCGAAGGCAGGGGCTTTGAAATCGCGCAAGGCCGGCTTGGCCCGGGCCGCATCCACCACTGCATGCGCACGATCGGCGCGGCAGAGCGCGCGCTGGAGCTGATGGTCAAGCGCGCGATGAGCCGCACCGCCTTTGGCAAGCCGGTGATCAAGCACTCAATCTGGGAGCACCGCATCGCGCGCGCCCGGATCGATATCGAAACCTCGCGCCTTTTGACCCTGAAGGCGGCCTGGATGATGGACACGGTCGGCAACAAGGCCGCGCGCGGCGAGATTGCGATGATCAAGGTGGCCGCCCCCATCATGGCGCTCAAAGTCATCGACGATGCCATTCAGGCCCATGGCGGCGGCGGCGTGTCGGAAGATTTCCCGCTTGCCTCCTCCTATGCCGGCATCCGCACGCTGCGCATCGCCGACGGACCGGACGAGGTGCATGAGCGCACGATTGCCCGGCTGGAAATGAAGCGCTGGCTCAACGAAGCCTAGAGGGAATGAACGCCATGAATGCTCCTGCAGGGTTTGTCGATGTGCTGGTCGAGGATCACGGCGCGGTGCGCGTGATCCGCTTCAACCGGGCGGCCAAGAAGAACGCCATCACGCGCGCCATGTACACCGCGATGGCCGAAGGTCTGGAGACAGCTGACACCGACAGCGCCATCCGGGTGGTGGTGATTGCCGGAACAGACAGCATATTTACCGCCGGCAATGATCTGATGGATTTCATGGAAGCGCCGCCGACGATTGGCGGAGGCGACATGCCGCCGGTGGAGCGCTTCATGCGCGCCCTTCTGGGCGCGTCAAAGCCGGTGATCGGGTGCGTGGATGGCCTTGCCATCGGCATTGGCGTCACCCTGCTTTTGCATTGTGACCTCGCTTATGCGTCTGACCGCTCGACGTTCAAGACGCCGTTTGTGGATCTGGCGCTGGTGCCCGAATTCGGCTCCAGCGCGGTGTTGCCCGGCATTGTCGGGCGGGTCGTCGCCTCCGAGCTCTTGCTGCTGGGCGAGACATGGGATGCAAGCCGTGCCGAGGCCAAAAGCCTGGTCAACGCTGTCTTCCCGGCCGATCAGCTCGAAGCCGAAGTGATGAAGCGCGCCGAGGCGCTCGCCGCCAAGGCCCCCAATGCCGTGAAGAAGTCCAAGGCGCTCATGACCAAGGGCGTGGAGAGTGTCTACACGCTGATGGCCGAGGAGGGCGGAGAGTTCGCAGGCCAGCTGGCCTCCGAGGAGTTCAAGGAGGCCGTCACCGCCTTCCTCGAGCGCCGCGCACCAGACTTTTCGCGCTTCGGGTAAGTCAGGCAGGCATTCCGGTTTTCGAGAAGCGCTTCTCGCTGAGCGATGTTTACAGCGCGCAGAAAGCCTTCGAGACCGGCACATCGCGCGCGCACCGATGGTGGAACGCCTGCAAAACCTGTATCTTGCCCGGATCAGGCGCGAGACCGGTTAAGGCCTGCTCCGGACTTCGCACCGGTCCCTTGTTGAGGATGCTCCTGAGGTGAACACCATCCGGATCTGCCTGTGGTCAGGGCCACGCAATATCTCCACCGCGATGATGCGCAGCTTCGAAAACCGGGCCGATTGCGAGGTCTGGGACGAGCCCTATTACGGCTATTATCTTGACCGTACAGGGCTGGACCATCCCGGCCGCGAGGCCGTCCTGGGGCTGTGGCCAACGGACGAAAAAAAGATTGCGGCGCGGTGTGGCGGATCAGCGCCCGAAGGCTCGCCGCTCTTTTTCCAGAAGCATATGTGCCAGCACATGCTCGATGATGTGTATCTGGGCTGGACGGCCCGTTGCCGCCATCTGTTCCTGATCCGTGATCCGGCCGAAATGGCCGCCAGCTTCAACGCGACAATGGGCGCCGTGCGCGCCGAGGACCTGGGCTCCCTGCGCCAGCATGCGCTCTACGAAGTGATCGCCGCCAATACCGGCAGGCGCTGGCCGGTGGTTGAAGGCGCCGATGTGCTGGCCGATCCGGAAGGCATGCTCCGGGCCATCTGCACCGAGCTTGATATCGCCTTCGATCCCGCCATGCTGAACTGGCCTGACGGGCAGCGCGCGAGCGACGGCCCCTGGGCACCCTACTGGTACAGCCGGGTTGAGGCATCGACCGGATTTGAAGCCCCGGCACCGTCACGCCACCCGCGCCCGGACACGCTTCAGAGTGTGATTGATGCCTGCCAGCCCGCCTATCTGGCGCTCAAGGCACAAAAGCTCGCCGCCGCCTGACCCCGTTCACGACACACTGGAGACACGCCGATGACCGACACACCCGGCTTCACCATCACCGAAGAGGCCACCGGCTCGAAGGGCCGCTATGTGGCGCGCGCGGATGGCCTGCCCGATGCGGAGATGACCTATTCCATCGCCAACGAACATCTGATCATTATCGACCATACCGGCGTGCCGGATGAGTGGCGCGGCAAGGGTGTGGGCAAGGCGTTGGTGGAACGCGGTGTACTGGATGCCCGCGCACGCGGTGTGCGCATCGTGCCGCTATGTCCGTTTGCGAAAGCCCAGATCGAGCGTCATCCCGAATGGCAGGACGTGCTGGGCGGCAAGGCGAAATAGCGCCTGCCCTCTCCTCCAAGTGAAACGGGCCGGCGGTGGGGGGGGTGCCGGCCCGTTCCGTCAAGGAGTTGCGCCGAAAGGGGGTATCGGCACAAGGAGGAGTAAAGCGCCTGCGCCCTTTACGCAGCGTTACACATCTTGCCCAGATCGGCGAACCGGCAGCGCGGCATCAGGCCGCTATTGGCCGCGCATCATGCTGATGGCTTCTGGAACATTGTAGAACATGAGATAGACAAGGCGGCAGTCATCCATCGAGCTGCCAAAACCGGGGCCGGCCGTGTGCCAGAACCAGGGCCGCAGCAATACCAGCCGGTTATAGCGCATCGGGATCTGCATCACGCGTTCCCACTTGCTCCGGTCGGTGCCCTGCTTGCCGATGATGTCGTCCGCCATTGCCTGGGCGCTGTCATAGCCCATGGCCCGGACTTCGCTGTCATTCAGGGCGGCGCGATCAGTGTTGGTCGGCAAGTGTCTGAAAAACTCAGTACCCCCGCGGCAATCCTCCGGCTTTGAGAGGTAGAGAATGCCGGACCATGATGCGGCAGCATCAATGTGGATGTCGCCAAGCCCTTCATCGCTGGCAAAGGTCCGCCGGAACTTGGCGTGGCTCGTTCCATCAAGAACGGGCTGCAGATTCTCGCCGATAATCTGGCAGACCATGTCATCGAGGCCGTTCACCTGCAATCTGTGCTGGGAATTGCGCCCGGGGAAATAGCCCTGTTGCGGCGGATAGTCCGCCGCCAGGGCCGCCCGGCGCAAGGGCTCCGGGTCGGGCAGAAAATCGTCCACGATGATAAAGGAGGTTGTCACGGTCAGCCTTGGTTACAGTGTGTGACGGTTTGTCTGTGGCGAACCCGTCAATGCAAAGGGTATACCGGCAAAAAGGGCAAGCCCAGCCCATCCGGTCGGAAAATTGCAGGAAAGTCAGGCTCTATGGCGTACAAATCCCTTCGCGAGTTCATGGCTTTACTGGAGGCCGAAGGCGGGCTGAAGCGCGTCTCGCGCCCCGTGTCGACCCATCTGGAGATGACCGAGATCCAGACCCGCCTGCTGGCAAAAGGCGGCCCGGCGGTCCTGTTTGAAAACCCGGTTCATGAAGATGGCAGGCCCAGTGAAATGCCGGCGCTGGTTAACCTTTTCGGCACGGTCGAGCGCGTGGCGCGCGCCGTCACGCTGGGCGGAGAACCGCGCAAGACAGCGGCAGATCTGCGCGAGGTCGGCGAGCTGCTGGCTTTCCTGCGCCAGCCCGAACCGCCGCGCGGCCTGAAGGACGCGCTGGACCTTCTGCCGCTGGCGAAAACCCTGATGGCGATGCGTCCCGGCACGGTGAAGAAAGCGCCGTGTCAGGAGATCGTGCTGACCGGCGATGATATTGATCTGGACCGCCTGCCCATCCAGGGCTGCTGGCCGGGCGAGCCGGCACCGCTGATTACCTGGCCGCTGGTCGTCACCAAAGGCCCGTCAGCCGACAAGCAGGATGATTATAATCTGGGCATCTACCGGATGCAGAAGCTGTCGAAAAACCGCACGCTGATGCGCTGGCTGAAACATCGCGGCGGGGCGCAGCATTACCAGCGCTGGAAGGGCGCGCGCCCCGATCCCCTGCCCGCTGCCGCCGTTATCGGCGCCGATCCCGGCACGATTCTCGCGGCCGTCACGCCCGTGCCGGATACGCTCAGCGAATACCAGTTTGCAGGCCTCTTGCGCGGCCGCAAGGCCGAGCTGGTGGAATGCAAGACCGTACCGCTCAAAGTGCCCGCCGAGGCCGAAATCGTCATCGAAGGCCATGTCCTGCTGGATGAGGATGGCGCGGAAGGCCCCTATGGCGACCACACGGGTTATTACAATTCGGTGGAGCGCTTCCCCGTGTTCGAGATCAGCGCCATCACCATGCGCCGCGACCCGATTTACCTCACCACGTTCACCGGCCGTCCGCCCGATGAGCCCAGCGTGCTGGGTGAGGCCCTCAATGAGGTGTTCATCCCCCTCATCCGCCAGCAATTTCCCGAGATCATCGATTTCTGGCTGCCGCCCGAAGGGTGCAGCTACCGCATCGCCGTCATCTCGATGAAGAAGGCCTATCCGGGCCACGCCAAGCGCGTGATGCTGGGCGCGTGGTCATACCTGCGCCAGTTCATGTACACCAAATGGGTCATCGTGGTGGATGACGACATCAATGCGCGCGACTGGAAAGATGTGATGTGGGCCATGTCCACCCGCATGGACCCGGCGCGCGACTGCACCATCATCGAACACACGCCGATTGACTATCTCGACTTCGCCTCGCCCGTCTCCGGCCTCGGCTCCAAGATTGGCCTCGACGCCACCAATAAATGGGAAGGCGAGACGAACCGCGAATGGGGCGAAAAGCTTTTCATGGAGCAGGAGATTATTGATCGGGTGGACGCGATGTGGGGGGAGTTGGGGCTTTAGATTTGCCGGCTTGAGGCATCCACTCGTCATCCCCGCGCAGGCGGGGATCCAGAGATTAAAGGGCGAAGACTATCGCCACCCGGCCCTAGGGTCCCGCCTGCACGGGAACGACGAAAGCAGTCTATATTCGGGGACCTAGGTGGCATCTACGTGGTTCACCGGCGCAAGCCGGTGCCCGGTCTTTTTGCTGGATCCCCGGTCAAGCCGGGGAACCCGGCTGAATGTCCTGGCGATGAAATACCGGGGTCCCCGCCCCCGAGCGGGGACCCATCGATCACAAAGCGACGGCATCGCCAGATTGGCTCTGGGTTCCCGCCTCCAGCGGGAACGACGATGAGAGTAAGCCTACTCACCATCCCTCGCGCCATCAGAGCTAACCGCCACATTGGTCTGGTTGCGGCGGCGCGCAAGACCGGCTCCGCTGGCAATGGCGATGCCGCCAACCAGCACGATGGCGATGATGATCCACTGTATTTGCACACCCAGCAGATGCGCGGCGTAGCCCAGCGCGCCCAATGCGAAAACGGTGCCTGCAACGAAAATCCAGAATGCGCGCATGATGGCGACTCCCTGACAAAATGTCAGGGAGGTAACGGGCAGGCGCGAGGGAGGTTCCGCCCTTGAGGGCGGCCCCTGCCTGCAATCAGCTTTCCTGGACCTGCTTGCGCGCCAGATCGAGCAGGCGCGTCATTTCAAGGCGCAGCTCGGCGTCAGAAATGCTGACATGCTTGGCGTCAAAATCCTTGCGGACCTTGCGGAACACATCCTCATCGCCCGCTTCCTCGAAATCGGCCGCGATCACTTCGCGGGCGTAGGCATCGGCCTCTTCCCCGGCAAGGCCGAGCTTTTCTGCAGCCCACTGGCCCAGCAGCCTGTTGCGGCGGGCACCGGCCTTGAACTCCAGCTCCTGCTCGCGCGCATAGCGGTTTTCGTGGGCCTTTTCGCGATCATCAAAGCCGGACATGAAATGTTTCCTGTAGCCGTTGGGAGGGAGAGTGCTGGAACAATGGGTATCGCGCCGGACGCGCTTTATCAATCGTTTGCAGCGCATTGCAGGCCAGTGTTGCGGGTGCGCTGCCAAGGGCGTATCCTCACTCATCAAGGCGGCCCGTATTGACGGGCCGCTTCGCGTTTGACACCACGACGTTTGACTAAAGCCCCGGACTCGCGCGCATGAAGGGCCTCATGACGCGCCTTGCCATTTCCTGATGCCCACCGGAGAGCGATGACCCCCATGTCACGCCGCAAGAAACTCTACGAAGGTAAAGCCAAAATCCTCTATGAGGGCCCCGAACCGGGCACGATCATCCAGCATTTCAAGGATGACGCGACCGCCTTCAACGCCCAGAAGCGTGCGACGCTGGAGGGCAAGGGCGTTCTGAACAACCGGATCAGCGAGTTCATCATGGAACACCTGAACCGGATCGGCGTGCCCACGCACTTCATCCGCCGCCTGAACATGCGCGAACAATTGGTGCGCGAGGTGGAGATCATTCCGCTGGAAGTGGTCGTGCGCAATGTCGCCGCCGGTTCCATCTCCACGCGCTTCAACATTCCCGAGGGCGAACCCCTGCCGCGCGCGATCGTGGAGTTCTACTTCAAGGACGACGCGCTGGGCGATCCGCTGGTCTCTGAAGAGCACGTGACTGCGTTCAACTGGGCCAGCCCGCAGGAAATCGACGAGATCATCGCTCTGGCGCTGCGCGTGAACGATTTCGTCTCCGGCCTGTTTGCCGGTGCAGGCATCCGGCTGGTTGATTTCAAGCTGGAATTTGGCCGTCTCTACGACCAGAACGACATGCCCCGCGTGCTGCTGGCTGACGAGATCAGCCCTGATTGCTGCCGCCTGTGGGACATGGTCACCAACGAGAAGATGGACAAGGACCGCTTCCGCCGCGATCTGGGCAATGTCACCGAGGCCTACGCCGAAGTGGCGCGCCGTCTGGGCATCATGCGCGAGATGGACAGCGCCAATGGCGCAGCGCCAGAAGCAGAGGCAGAGGTAGAGGCAGAAGACAGCGAACAGGACCAGACAGGCCGATGAAAGCGAAAATCCACATCTACCTGAAACCCGGTGTGCTGGACCCGCAAGGGACAGCCGTTGCCAACTCTCTAAAGACGCTCGGCTTTGACGAGGTGGAAAGCGCACGCCAGGGCAAGCTGATCGAGCTGGATCTGTCGAGCGTCGATGCCGAGGAAGCCAGCGAGCGCGTGAAAGCCATGTGCGACAAGCTGCTCGCCAATCCGGTGATCGAAAATTACGACATCGAGCTGAGCGCTTAGAGCCTAAAGCTCCATATCGCCGTCACCGCGCAGACTAGTGACTTTCCTCCCCCGTTTACGGGGGGAGAAACCGCGAACCCGCCATGTTTGGTGATTTCCGGCGCGAGCAGGCCCAGCCGCTAAAGCTCGACCGATTCCCACAGCTCGATCTTCACGCCGTCCGGGTCCATGATCCAGGCAAAGCGGCCATAATCGTACGCTTCCGGTTCGCCGATCAGCGCCACGCCCTGTGCCTTGAGGCGTTCCAGCAGGCCATCAAGGTCATCGACCAGCAGATTGATCATGAAGGGCTGGGTGGAGGGCTGGAAATAGCCGGTATCGTCCTTGAACCGGGCGAAGATGGTGCGCGCGCCATCGCCATAACGCGCCGCCGCCTCTCCATGGCTGAATGTGATGCCGCCATACTGATCCAGCGTCAGGCCGAGCACGTCGCGATACCAGGTCATGCTGGCTTCGGGGTCTGCTGATCGCACGAACACGCCGCCAATTCCCAAGACTGCCATGCGCCGTCTCCTCGTGTGACACAGGCCCAGCCTAGCACCGCAAACGCGCCGCTGGCGACACGCCATCCGGCCCGCGCGTCCTTTCCAGTGAAATCAGCGCTTCGCACATCTCGCCAAGCGGCGTGACGCCTGCTAAAGGCTGCGCCCATGAAGACCGCTGTCATTGTATTCCCCGGCTCAAATTGCGACCGCGACGCGGCCGAGGCTTTGCGCATCGTTACGGGCCAGGCCCCGGCCATGATCTGGCATCAGGAAACCAGCCTGCCGGACGGGCTGGATCTCGTGATGATTCCCGGCGGCTTTTCCTATGGCGACTATCTGCGCTCCGGCGCGATTGGCGCCCGGTCGCCGATTACCCGTGACCTGATAAGGCGCGCCGATAGCGGCCTGCCCGTACTGGGCGTGTGCAACGGCTTCCAGATTCTCATCGAGGCGGGATTGCTGCCCGGCGCGCTGATGCGCAATTCGGGGCTGCTCTTCGTGTGCGAACGCACGCCCTTGCAGATCGAGAATACCAACTCGCGCTTTACCCGTGCCTATGGTGATACGCGCGAAGTGATCTTTCCTGTCGCCCACCATGACGGCAATTACTTTGCTGATACCGAGACGCTGGACCAGCTGGAAAGCGGCGGCCAGGTCATGTTCCGGTATCTGAACAATCCCAACGGTTCGGCGCGCGACATTGCCGGCATCACCAATGCGGCCGGCAATGTGCTGGGCATGATGCCCCATCCGGAACGCGCGGTGGACCCGGCCCACGGCGGCACCGACGGGCGGGGCGTGTTTGAAAGCCTTCTGGGGCGGGGGTAATGCTGGCCAGCCGGGATGTGATAGCCCGACTGGAAAAAGCGGGCTGGCGCAAGATCCGTCAACGCGGCAGCCATGTGCAGATGAAAAAGGACGGGGTCGCGGCCTTGGTGACCGTTCCCCATCCAAAGAAAGACCTGAAGCGTGGTACACTGCGCTCCATAGAACGCGCCAGCGGCGTGCAATTGATCAAGGACTGACGGCAATGACACTCCATGTCTATCCCGCCATTCTGGAAGGCGATTCGGACGCCGGTTTCAGTGTCTACTTCCCGGATCTGGATGGGTGCGTGTCGGCCGGTGACAGCGCCAGCGAGGCTGCCCTCAACGCTCAGGAAGCCCTTGCCTTGCATCTGGAAGGATTGATGGAAGAAGGCCTGTCTGTGCCGCCAGCGTCCGACCTTTCAGCCATCAAGCCGGCACCCGATGCGCCGGAAGCCGCCCGCCTCCTGGTCACGGCCTATCTGCCTGACCCCTCCCCGCTCAACCAGCCAGAACGGACACATGCCGAATGAGTGTTGAACCCAGATACGCCCCCGGCATTACCGAACAGATCGCGCTGGAGCATGTCTCGGCTGACGAGTACGAGACCATTTTACGCGTGCTCGGCCGTGCGCCGAACATGGTCGAGCTCGGCATTTTCTCAGTCATGTGGTCAGAGCACTGCTCCTACAAGTCGAGCCGGGTGCATCTGAAGAAATTTCCGGTCACAGGAACCCGCGTCGTCTATGGCCCCGGCGAGAATGCGGGCGTGATCGACATCGATGATGGCGATGTCGCCGTCTTCAAGATGGAGAGCCACAACCACCCCTCCTATATCGAGCCCTATCAGGGCGCGGCGACCGGCGTCGGCGGTATATTGCGCGATGTGTTCACCATGGGCGCGCGCCCGGTGGCGCTGATGAATGCGCTGCGTTTTGGCGCGCCCGATCACCCCAAGACGCGCCAGCTCGTCTCCGGCGTCGTCGCCGGGATTGGCGGCTATGGCAACTGCGTCGGCGTGCCGACGGTCGGCGGCGAGACCAATTTCGACAAGGGCTATAACGGCAATATCCTCGTCAACGCGATGGCGGTGGGCCTGGCGAGGCGCGAAGGCATCTTCACCGCCGCCGCGAAGGAATCCGGCTTCCCGGTCCTTTATGTGGGCGCAAAGACCGGGCGCGACGGCATTCACGGCGCGACCATGGCGTCAGCCGAGTTCGGCGAAGGCAGTGAGGAAAAGCGCCCGACCGTGCAGGTGGGCGACCCCTTCACCGAGAAAAAGCTGATCGAGGCATGCCTTGAGCTGATGGCCGAAGACGCGATCAGCTCCATTCAGGATATGGGCGCAGCGGGTCTGACCTCCTCCTCGGTGGAGATGGCCTCTCGCGGCGGGCTGGGTATCGAGCTGGACCTCGATCACGTGCCCCAGCGCGAAACCGGCATGACAGCTTACGAGATGATGCTCTCTGAATCGCAAGAGCGCATGCTGATGATCCTCAAGCCGGGCGCGGAGCCCATTGCCGAGCGGATTTTCAAGAAGTGGGATCTGGACGTCGCCACTATCGGCAAGACAACCGATACCGGCCGCATGGTGTTGAAACATCAAGGCGAAACGGTCTGCGATCTGCCGCTGGATCCGATTGGCGAGGAAGCCCCGGCCTATACCCGCCCCTGGTTCGAACCCGAAGCACGCGCCAGCATTGATCCGCGCACCCTGAAAGGGCCGGAGCATCTGGGCGAAGCCCTGCTAACCCTGATGTCGAGCCCCGACATGGCATCAAAGCGCTGGATATGGGGCCAGTATGACCGCCACGTCATGGCCGATACGATGGCCAGTTCAGAAGACCCGGCAGATGCGGCCATTGTGCGGGTTCACGGAACCACAAAGGCACTCGCCATCACCACTGACTGCACGCCGCGTTATTGCTATGCCGACCCGTTCGAAGGCGGCAAGCAGGCTGTTGCCGAGGCTTGGCGCAATCTGACGGCAGTAGGCGCAGACCCCATTGCCATCACCGATTGCCTCAATTTCGGCAACCCGGAACGCCCCGAAATCATGGGCCAGTTCGTTGGCTGCGTGGAAGGCATGGCGGAAGCCTGCAAGCATCTCGCCCTCCCCGTCGTGTCGGGCAATGTCTCGCTTTATAACGAAACCGATGGCACCGCCATTCCGCCGACCCCGGCCGTGGGCGGTGTTGGCCTGCTGCCTGACCTGTCAAAACGCGCCGGGTTTGGCGGCATGAAGGACGGCGATGTCGTCCTGCTCATCGGAGATACCCGCGGTGAGCTGGGCGCCTCGCTTTACATGCGCCATATCGAGGAAAAAGAGGACGGTGCGCCGCCTCATGTTGATCTGGCAGCCGAAAAACGCCATGGCGATTTTGTCCGCTCCGAGATTCGGGCCGGACGCGCGCGGGTGGTGCATGATATTTCCGATGGCGGCCTCGCCAGCGCGATTGCTGACATGGCCATGGCGTCTGGCGTAGGCGTGAAGCTGGCCTTCAACGGTCCACTGCCCGTCTTTGCGTGGATGTTCGGCGAGGATCAGGCGCGCTACCTGATCGCGGCGGACGCCGCCACGGCGGAAACCATCCGCCAGAACGCCATTGCCGCTGAAGTGCCGGTGAGCGTTGCGGGTATCGCCGGTGGCCGGGCCATCTCGATCAATGGCGGTCATGCCCTCGATCTGGTGCGTCTGAAACAGGCGCATGAAAACTGGCTGCCGTCCCTGATGAGCGCCGAGTACGCCCGCGCAGCCGAATAGGCAAAAAAAGAGCCGGACGCCGCATGAGGGGTGTCCGGCTCAACATCGCTGATTGTCGGGCGGGGGGAACGTGCCCGGTCAGCGGAAACTCAGATGTTTTTAGCGGCAGGAGGCAGCGTTGGCAGCTGCTTCCGGGCCAGCGCCTTCGATGGCGGACGCGGCGGCAAAGTCCTCAGCGGCCGCGGCGGTGTTACCGGCAAGCGCGTAGGCTGCACCGCGATTATTGAGCGCTTCCCAGCCGCCTTCATTGGCCTCTACAGCCGCGTTGCAGGCGTCCATCGCACCCTCATCACCCATATTGGCGAGCGCGCCACACAGATTGGTCTGCGCAGCGGCCATCGTCGGCGCGGCATTGCGGCGCGAGAGCGCTTCGTTGGCAAAGTGAGCTGCTTCACGCCACTGACCGCGCTCAAAGCGCTGCACCGAGGCGCGTACTGAGCGATGCGCCGTGCTTTGCGATACGAAAACCGGCTCGCACGCCTGAGCTTCGGCGGAGGCTGCGCCGGCGACCGAAAGGCCAGCAGCCATCATGGCAGCAGCAGCGGTCATCAGGATGGGGGAGGAGAATTTGAAGGACATGGGTGTCTCCGAAAGATAGGCGCCCTGTTGACCGGACGCTTTCCAGGTTGAACTTGCATCGTCAAGATAGGTGAATGACGGGCGTTTGAAAAGTGAACAACGTTCATTTTTTAAGAAAAAGATTGTTGCAACGCAGCAGCGCCTTTGTCCAGCCCGCGACTGAACTTGTCCTGATGTAACAGGATTTCAAAGACATCACCGGCTGCTGCCATTGCAGCATGCCGGCTTCAGTCAGGTTCAGGAAAGGCCGGGAGACGCGCCAACGCCTGCGCTGGCATCACGAGGCGCTACCGCACGTCAAACATTCCAGGCCGGCCCGGACCCCCGCAGGAAGACAGGCTTTGCCCTATTTCTCGACCGGCTCCGGCTGGCGCGAAGGAGCCGCGGCGATGGCGTCCAGCATGGCATCAGCCCGCAAGGCGACATCAACGGCCGTATCCACCGCTCCGGCATAGAATGACAGCGTCATGTTCTCATAGGTGTCGCTTGGCTGGTGATAGTGCTCGTGATCCTCAACGCCGAGATAGAGGAAGGCGATGCCCGCGGCGTGGAACGGCCCGTGGTCTGACAGCATGGTCCAGTCATTGCGCGGGTCATCGCTCGGCTCGTCATAGCCGGTGCGCAGATTGATCGAGGATTCGCCAGCTGCGGCGCTCACCAGCTCCAGCAACACCGGATAATGCCAGGTGCCGACCGCATACAGATCGTCGGTTTCGCTGTAGGCGAGCATGTCCATGTTGAGCATGAAGCCGATGGACTCATAGCCCTCAGGCCGGTTTTCCACGAAATGGCGGGCGCCGCGAAGACCGCCCTCCTCGGCGTCAAACGCCACGATGATGACATCATTTACCGGCGGGTTTTCCATGAACGCCGCCGCAATGGCCAACAGGCCCGCCGTGCCAGAGGCATTATCGTCCGCCCCGTTGAAGACATTGCCGTCCTCATCGACACCCACATGGTCATAGTGCGCACCGATGACCATCACATGCTCGCCCGGACGGGTTCCGGCTATGCGCCCGACCAGATTGACCGCCTCCACCGTTTCGCGCGGCGCGTCCGGATCGCGAAAATCGAGCGAGCGTTGAAACGTGAATCTCTGCTCGTAATTTTCAAACACGGGCGTGACGCCGATCTCGCCCAGCCGGTCAATCAGATAGGCGCGGGCACGCGCATTGCCCTCGCTGCCGACAAGCCGGCCTTGCATGTCGTCGGCTGCCAGTACACGCAGATCGGTCAGCGCCTGTGTCTCGCGCGAAACGCCGGTATCGGGGCCAGAGCAGGACGCCAGCGCCAGTGCCAGAAAGGCAAGTGAGAGAAGCCGGTAATGGTGTTGCATGTCAGATGAGGCTCCCTGCCCTGATGATCTGCTAGTGTGGCGCTCTTGAGGATTCGCGCGGGGTTGCCCCAAGTCTAGCGCCGCTGCGCCCCGCGAACAGGAGGAATTTCCATGCCGATGGCCGCCGACGATATTTCGCGCCTGATCCGTGAGGCTTTGCCTGATGCCCAGGTCGAGATCGAGGATCTGGCCGGCGATGGCGATCACTACCGCGCCACCGTTGTGTCGCCCGCATTCGCAGGCCTGCCGCGCGTGAAACAACACCAGCTGGTGTATAATGCACTGGGCACGCGCATGGGCGGGGAGCTTCACGCGCTGGCCCTGATCACCCGCGCGCCCTGACTGCCCCGCTTGACCGGATGCCTCGCGCTTCCTAGCTGTCTTGCAAGAGTTTCCCGCGCGAAGGAGCGCCCCCATGACCGAGACCGCCACACTTGAATCGATCCGCAACACGGTGGAGAGCCACGACGTGGTGCTGTTCATGAAGGGCACGCCGCTCTTTCCCCAGTGCGGGTTTTCCTCACTGGTCTCGCGCGTGCTCCAGCACATGGGCGTGGACTATCATTCGGTGAACGTGCTGGAAGACATGGATGTGCGCGAAGGCATCAAAGTCTATTCCGACTGGCCGACCATCCCCCAGCTCTATGTGAAGGGTGAATTCATCGGCGGCTGCGACATCGTCAAGGAAATGTACGAGACAGGCGAACTTAAGGCCCTGTTCGACGACAAGGGTGTGCAGGCCGCCTGAGGGCTATTGGCCTTCGAGCACCAAGTAGCCGAGGGGTGAGCATGAAGTTCCGGGGCCCCGGCCCCCGAGCCGGGGTCCATTTCTCATTTTCCGACAAAAGTCTGGATCAGGTTCTACTGGATCCCGGGTCAAGCCCGGGAACCCGGTTGAGAACGCGGTGGCAGAAGGCCCCGGGGGCACGGCACCGAGCCGGGGCCTAGAGCACGGCTAAAACTACACTATCTACCGCCTCGGCCTGGGCGTGGGCGCTTGCGGGTTGATCACCCGCACCGTGCCGCCACGCGGCAGACCCAGCTCATCGCGGCTCCACTCCAGCTCGACGCCCTCGGGCAGGAAGGCCCGGCAAAGATCGGGCCGGAGCCGGCGCAATTCCACCGTGAAGGCCCAGCGCGTGCGCGAATCCACCATCACCACCGGCTCGAAACTCTCTTTCGTGGTGCAGCCATTGGAGCGCACCTGAACCCGGATCGAGCCATCCTCCAGCTCGTGCCAGTAGTGGATGGTTTCTGTCTCGCCGGGCAGAGCCTGCGAAGGCTGCGCGGAAGACGCCGCGGCGCACGCCGCCAGCAGCAAAGCCGCGCCTGTGACCGACATAAATCTTGCGAGCGCCATCAGCCTCATGCCTCCTGTTTTACCGGGAGCAGGCCTGGCAGGCCAGACATGACTGCAAGCTGAAGGCGGCTCAGCTGTGTCATCCTCCGGCCGCGTAGCGGTCCGGGGGACCCATGCCTCCAACGAAGCCGCTGGCTTCAATCTCTCAGGCATGGGTGGCCCGGATAAACCGGGCCATGACAAAGCATCTGACCCAAACACAAAACAAAAAGCCCGCCAGCAAGGCTGACGGGCTTTTCGTATTCGGTATCGCGGCGTCTTACGACGCGTAGAATTCGACAACCAAATTGGGTTCCATTTTCACCGGATACGGCACATCGGAGAATTCCGGGATGCGCGTATAAACGGCTTTCATGGCCTTGGCGTCGAGATCGATATAGTCGGGCACGTCGCGTTCCGCGCTATCCAGCGCTTCGAGGACGAGGGCCATATTGCGCGATTTCTGGCGCACTTCCACCACATCACCGGGCTTGACCTGGTAGGAGGAAATGTTGACGCGCTTGCCGTTCACCATTACGTGGCCGTGATTGACGAACTGGCGGGCGGCAAACACGGTCGGCACGAACTTGGCGCGGTAGACCACCGCATCCAGACGGCTTTCCAGAATACCGATCAGGTTTTCAGCCGTGTTGCCACGGCGGCGCTGGGCCTCTTCATAGGTGCGCGCAAACTGCTTCTCGGTGATGTTGCCGTAATAGCCCTTGAGCTTCTGCTTGGCCATCAGCTGCAGGCCAAAATCGCTCATCTTGCCTTTGCGGCGCTGGCCATGCTGGCCGGGGCCGTAGGGGCGGTTGTTCACCGGAGACTTCGGACGGCCCCAGATGTTCTCGCCCATACGGCGGTCAATTTTGTATTTCTGTGAATGACGCTTCGACATGGTTCTCTCTTGTGTGACGCGGCCCGGCCTGTGCGCCCTCACAATCGCACCGGCTACAAAACACGGCGGTTCACGCATCGTCCCGTGGGATGAATAATCAGGACTGTCACCAGCCCCAGCGTGAGGGAAGCGCGGCTTATGCTGGAGCGGACCGGAATTGTCAATCAGCGCGGGTGTGGAGGGGGCACAGACAATTATTCAAAGCTGATATCCACAACGACCTCGTTATCGCCCTCGAACGACCAGGACAGTGTCGTGACCGCCGCCACATCGTCTGGATCATCCCTGTCCTGCGCCCATCCGCATACAGGGTCACGTTCACCATTGCAGGTTGAAAGCGCAAGGCTTTGCGACGACTGGAAGGCCAGCGTCATGGTGCGCCCGGTGCCGGGATCGCGGACCCGCACGGCCTGTCCCTCGATATCTACCCGGAGATCGCCGGGCAACTGGAAGCGCCCTTCCCATTCACCCGGCACCTCCGACGAGACCGCGTCCGATATCCGTATCGATTGAAAGTCGCTGTCAATGTCGATAGCGCGCGTGAAGGATGCCGGCTCCGGAAACCGTTCTGAGTGCCCTTCGACACGGTAACCCGAACGGCCCGAATTGCTGTCCGTGATACCCACCATCAGGTCTCGCGCCGAATGCTCCTCCACATACTGCCCGTCCAGCACGTAGGTATTGTGCGCAAATGCGCTTCGCAGATACCGCGACATGGGGCTGTCTTGCGTCGAATGCTGACCGCCCTCGGTGATCCACAGGCGCCCGTGGTTAAAGAGCAGGATTGAAAGCTCATCGGCGTGGCGTTTGCGCGCGGGCAAATTGTGAGACGCGGTCAGATGGAGGTAAAGACCATCAGGATGATCGCCGCGGATAACCGCGTGGCCATAACCGGGAAACACGCTCAGCGAACGCGCCAGTTCGCCGAGCCGCCGTTCGATAGCGCCGCGCCGCGCCACCGCCGGGCTGATGGTTTGCTGACTGGACCGGCCAACGGTCGGGATCGAATAGTCCGGTAGCGCAGTGTCCATAAGGAAATCACGGCTGGCCCGGCGGTTGCGGATGAAGCGGCTGGGATTGAAGCCCGCTTCACGGTCACGCAACCGGCTGACGCCATTCATGAGTCCAACAATATAATTGACGTATCCGGGCGCTTGCTCCGCCCATATCCCCTCCTCGGTGAACATCCGCCGCGCTGCCAGTTCCAGACGGCTTTCCGCCAGGTCCAGCATTTCCTGCGCCCGCGGATGCTGGGGCAGGGACAAGGCTGTCGCGGCCAGCAGCATGTCCTGCCGGACACCGTGATTGCCCGGTGAGTACACATTTGGCTCATCGAGCAGATGGGTTGCACCTGCATCAATCATGTAGAGAAGGGTCGTGAGCGTCAGCTCGTCATCCGGGCCATGAGCGCGCATATAGTTGAGCGTGTGCAGCAGGTTGGACTGCCGCTTCATCACCGTGCCTTCATGCCAGGCGCGCAGATTGATATCCCTGTTGTGCGCTGCGCAGTGCCCCCAGTTGAGGATCAGCCGCATCAGGGCTGTCTCGACATCCTCATCCTGCTGATCTTCATGATCGGAAAACAGCGTTCCAACCGGGGTGAGACCGTGAAGCTGGGTGGCGACAAAGGTGTGGTCCTCATTTGACCAGTCCACGTTTTCGAGCTCAACAATGTCGCCCCGCCGATCGACAAAAATGCGCCCTTCGCGAATGTATTCCACCTGCCGGTCAGTGCTTGACGTGAAACGCGGGACCCTGACCACCGGGCCATCCAGCACAGCCTGCTGCGCTTCGGGGGAAAACAACGCCTCGTAATACGGCGAGCCTTCTACGAGATGCGTGTCAGCCCAGTCCTCAGGGATGATCCGCTCACCTGGTTCTTCGCACGTCGCATACTGAACCGTGTTCGGGGGCGGTGACGATGGTTCGCCGCACGCCGCAAGCGTCCAGAGCGCTACGAGCAGGCAGGCAGAATACTGGCGCATCTCAATCCCCTTTTGCCTGATGCGTAGCATCCTCACCTCCGCGGGCAAACCCTCTCAGGCAATAATAGACCTGCGATAGGTTGGCTGCCATCAGTCGAACCCGATATCTATTGTAATCTCGCTATCCCCCTCAAAAGACCATGACAGGGTCGTAACCGGCCTGGCACGATTTCGGTCCTGCGCCCATCCACACGGGGGGCCCCTATCGCCGCGACAGGTCGAAAAGGAGAGGCTTTGCGTCGACCGGAAGTTCAGTGTCATGGTGCGCCCGGTGTCGGGATCGCGCACACGCACGGCCTGTCCCTCGATATCTACCCGGAGATCGCCGGGCAACTGGAAGCGTCCTTCCCATTCACCGGGCTCTTCAGAAGAGAGGGCATCAACCATCCGGATAGTAGAAAAGTCATCATCCACGCGGATTGAGCGAGTAAACGCCGCAGGTTCTTCAAATCGCTCTGAAAACGCCTCCAGCCTGTAGCCGGACGAGTCAGAACCGCTGCCGGCAATCCCCACCGCCAGCTCGGGGGCAGAATGTTCATCCAGAAATCCGCCATTCAGCGTGTAGGTATTGTGCGCAAAAGCGCTGCGAAGGTAGCGCGTCATCCCGCTGCGCTGCGTCGAATGTTGCCCGCCTTCGGTGATCCACAGACGGCCGTGGTTAAAGAGCAGAATAGAAAGCTCATCGGCATGACGTTTTCGCGCGGGATAGTTGTGAGACGCGGTCAGATGGAGATAAAAACCGTTCGGATGGTCTCCCCGGATGACAGCGTGTCCGTAGTCCGGAAATACAGTTACAGAACGCTCCAACTCTCGAAAGCGACGAACGATTTCAGTTCTTCTTGCCACGGAGTTCGCAATTGCCCCCAGCCCCGACCTGCCTATTCGTGGGACAGAAAAATCCGGCAATAGAGTATCAATTAAAAAGCTGCGGCTGGAGTGATAGTTGTTGACAAAGTTTTGGGGGTTAAATCCGGCTTGCTCGTCAATCAATCTCTCTACGCCGCTCATTAACAGAATCATGTAATGAACATATCCTGGTGCATGTTCGGCCCATATACCTTCGTCAGTGAACATCTGCTGGGACGCCAGCTCCAGACGGCTTTCCGCCAGGTCCAGCATTTCCTGCGCCCGCGGATGCTGGGGCAGGGACAAGGCTGTTGCGGCCAGCAGCATGTCCTGCCGAATGCCGTGATTACCGGTCAAATATACATCGGGTTCGTCGAGTAGATAGGTTGCGCCTGCATCGATCATGTAAAGCAACGTGGTCAATGTAAGCTCGTCATCCGGGCCATGAGCGCGCATATAGTTGAGCGTGTGCAGCAGGTTCGACTGCCGCTTCATTACCGTACCTTCATGCCACGCGCGCGGATTTATACCCCTGTCGTGCAACGCGCAATGGCCCCAGTTGAGGATAAGCCGCATCAGGGCTGTCTCGACATCCTCGTCCTGCTGATCTTCATGATCGGAAAACAGCGTGCCAATGGCGGTGAGACCGTGGAGCTGGCTCGAAACATACGTATTGTCGTAAATTGACCAGTCGACATTCTCCAGCTCGACAATGTCGCCCCGGCGGTCGACAAAAATGCGCCCTTCGCGAATGTAGTCCACCTGCCGGTCAGTGCTTGACGTGAAACGCGGGACCCTGACCACCGGGCCATCCAGCACAGCCTGCTGCGCCTCCGGGGAAAACAGCGCCTCGTAATACGGCGAGCCTTCTACGAGATGCTGGTCGGCCCAGTCTTCAGGGATGATCCGCTCCGCTGGCTCTTCGCAAGTCGCATACTGAACCGTGTTTGGGGGGACGGGTAGGGTCGCCGGTTGACTGCACGCGGTTACTACTGTGAGCGAAACAACCGACATCAACACGCAAAGACGCATTCTCATCCCCAATTCCCTTGGCCGCTAAAGTACCAACCACATATCACTGGCGCTGCTGGGTCAATCGCCCGTGTTTGGTTGGGGCGCTAATCCCGCACCACCCTGGCCTTCCCTCTCCCGATGGTCAGTGCCTTGATGGCACCGCGGAAGGTGCGCACTTCCTGTTCGGTGAGGCCCGCGCGGGCGAAGATATTGCGCAAATTCTGCGTCATCAGCGGCTTTTTCTCCAGCGGGAAGAAGAAGCCCGCCCTCTCCAGCTCATCCTCGAAATGCTCATACATGCGGGCCAGCGAACCCACGTCAGCGGCCTCCTCCAGCGGTTTGAACTCCTCGGGCGGCGGGTCGCCGGCGCGCCATTCATGGGCGAGCACGCCCACCGCCATGGCGAGATTCAGCGACGCAAAGCCCGGATCAACCGGCAGGGTGAGGATAGCGCGCGAGCGGGCTACCAGCTCATTGGGGAGGCCGGATTTCTCCGCCCCGAACAGGAAGCCCGGCCTTTGCCCGGCGGCAATCAGCCCGCGCGCCTCGGCCATCGCCTCACGCGCGGTCATGACCGGCTTGACCATGCCGCGCGGACGCGCCGTGGTGGCGTAGAGCACCGTGCAGCCTTCCAGCGCGTCATCGAGATCATCGGTCACGCGGGCGGAGGCATAGAGGGGGGACCCGGCGCTCATCGCCTCCGCGCGTTCATTGGGCCAGCCATCGCGCGGGGCGTGAATACGCAAATCATCGAGGCCAAAATTGGCCATTACGCGCATGGCCGCGCCGATATTCTCGCCCATTTGCGGATTGACCAGCACAAAAGCAGGGCCGGGCACGCGCCCACCATCACTTGATGACATACCTGCCCTTTCTTAAACGGGTGCGCGGTGCTAGATGACCGCCGAACCTGTAAGGCCCACCTCTAGCGCGCCGATGCGCGCGCCCTCAAGAGAAGAGCACACCGCACATGGCAAAGATCAAAGTCGATACCCCCGTCGTTGAACTTGATGGCGACGAGATGACCCGGATTATCTGGGACCTGATCAAGCAGAAGCTGATCCTGCCCTATCTCGACATTGATCTGAAATACTACGACCTCTCCATCCAGAAGCGCGACGAGACCGACGACCAGATCACGGTCGAGGCCGCCGAGGCGATCAAGCATTATGGCGTCGGCGTGAAATGCGCCACGATCACGCCCGATGAACAGCGCGTGGAAGAGTTCGGCCTGAAGAAGATGTGGCGCTCGCCCAATGGCACGATCCGCAACATTCTGGGCGGCGTGGTGTTCCGCGAACCCATCGTCATCAAGAACGTGCCCCGCCTGGTGCCCGGCTGGACCAAGCCGATCGTGATCGGCCGTCACGCCTTCGGCGATCAGTACCGCGCCACCGACATGGTGGTGAAAGGGCCCGGCAAGCTGACCATGACGTTCACGCCGTCCGATGGCGGCGAGCCCATCACCCACGAGATTTTCGACTTCCCCGGCGGCGGCGTCGCCATGGGCATGTATAATCTCGACGCATCAATCCGCGACTTTGCCCGCGCCTGCCTGCGCTATGGCCTTGATCGTGGCTGGCCGGTCTATCTGTCGACCAAGAACACGATCATGAAAGCCTATGACGGGCGCTTCAAGGACATCTTTGAAGAGATCTACCAGAGCGAGTTCAAGGCCGATTTCGACGCCAAGAAGATCACTTATGAGCACCGCCTGATCGACGACATGGTGGCAGCGGCGATGAAATGGTCGGGCGGCTATGTCTGGGCGTGCAAGAATTATGATGGCGACGTGCAGTCTGACACCGTGGCGCAGGGCTTTGGCTCGCTGGGCCTGATGACTTCCGTGCTGATGACGCCGGACGGCAAGACGGTGGAGGCCGAGGCCGCCCATGGCACCGTCACGCGCCACTACCGCCAGCACCAGCGCGGCGAGCAGACCTCGACCAACTCCATCGCCTCGATCTACGCGTGGACGCGCGGCCTCTATCACCGCGGCAAGATGGACGGCAATCAGGCCGTTGTGGACTTTGCCCAGAAGCTTGAAGACACCGTCACCAGGACGGTGGAAAGCGGCTACATGACCAAGGACCTCGCGCTTCTGGTCGGCGACCAGCAGGGCTGGCTCTCGACCGAAGGCTTCCTGGACAAGCTGGGCGAGCGCTTTGAGCAGGCCATGAAGAACTAGGCTTTACGGCCTGTGTTCCGTGAGAAAACCCCGCCGGAAACGGCGGGGTTTTTTGTTGGCTTTTTCTGTGCTCCGCGCATCCGCGCGTCGCTGCGGGCAAAAGTGCCCGGCGGCCGGTCGGCCTTGCGGGCCGCTTTGCGGCCCGAAAAGCGCGAATGCGCGCCCGCGACTTTTCGCGGAACATCGCAACGCGGATGCGTTGCGGAAAAAACAGCCCTAACCCCCGAACGCCTCTTCACACGGCTCGAACCGCGCTTCCAGCGCCGCCACATCATCGGCGAGAATTAGCTCCTGATTGACCGGAAACAGGGCCTGCTGAACGGAATTGATGTGCTCGCGAGTGGTGCGGCCAACAGCGACGGCCTCATCCAGCCATTGAGCCGTTTGCGTCATCAGGCTTTCGGAAAACCGGGTGTCAGAGAGGTATTGCGTCATGATCCCGGCCTGCGCATTGCAGTAAATGTGCAAATCCACCTCGCTCATTTCCGGCGCGGGATTGAGAGCCAGGCTGGCAGCAAGAAAAGCGATCATTGGCAGGTCTCCGTAAAATCGTGCACTGGAGCGTGCGCCGTGCATGCCCGCCTGCCAACTGAAAAGGGATGACAGATTGGCTGTGTCATCGCGCCCGCCTTGCCAAGCCCGGCAAATGGCGTATGCGTGAGGCCATGAACGAGCTTGCCGACCGTCTTGTATCCGGGGACCGCGCCGCACTGGCGCGCGCGATCACGCGGGTGGAATCCACCCGCGCTGACCATCAGGCGGACGCGCGCGCGCTTCTGACCGAAGTCATGGACCATACGGGCGGGGCGGTCCGCATCGGACTGACCGGCGTGCCGGGGGTGGGCAAATCTACCCTGATCGAGGCGTTTGGCACCTTTCTGACAGCCAAGGGCCACAAGGTCGCCGTGCTGGCCGTGGATCCGTCCTCCACGCGCACGAAAGGCTCCATTCTGGGCGACAAGACGCGCATGGGCGCGCTGGCGGTCGACCCGAACGCCTTCATCCGCCCCTCGCCGTCGGCCGGCACGCTGGGCGGTGTGACGCGCAAGACCCGCGAGAGCCTGCTTTTGTGCGAGGCGGCGGGCTTTGACGTCGTCATCATCGAGACGGTGGGCGTCGGCCAGTCGGAAACCGAAATCGCCAATATGGTCGACGTGTTCGTGGCGCTGATGCTGCCAGGCGCTGGCGACGAGCTGCAAGGCATCAAGAAGGGGCTCCTGGAGCACGCCGAGATATTGTTCGTGAACAAGGCTGATGGCGAGAACGCCCAGAGAGCCAGACGCGCCGCTCGCGATCTGGAGGCTGCCTTGTACCTGTTTGCGCCGGCCAATCCGCACTGGCAACCCAAAGTGCTGACAGGCTCCGCCCTTGAGGCAAAGGGTATCGGCACGCTCTGGGAAACGATCACCGCGCACCGCGCGGCCATGCAGGCCGCAGGCGCGTTTGACACCCGCAGGCGTGGCCAGCAGGTCGGCTGGATGCGCGCCATGGTCGAGGCGATGGTGCTGGAACAATTCCACGCCAGCCCGGCTGTACGCAGCGCTCTGCCGGGTCTGGAAAGCGATGTGGCAGACGGCAGCCTGCCCGCGAGCGAAGCGGCCGAGCGCCTGCTCTCGCTGTGGACGAAAGCCCGGTTCGACTAGGCCTTCGTGAGCTGTTTCGCCTGTCCCACCCAGTCATCGCGCACGATACGTCCGCGAGCGTTCAGAAGCGTGTCATACTTTTCGATGTCCGCGGCGGTCCACGCCGCGACCTGCTCAACGCGCACCACACCCGCCGCCGTCAGCGTGCTTTGCGCCTTCGGGCCCAGACCCTTGATGCGGGTCAGATCATCCGGCCCGGCGGCTGCAGACGAACCGGATTTTTTCGGCGCAGGGGCCGGCTTGGGAGCGGCGGCTTTTGCAGCCTTGGGCTCGGGCGCAGGCTTGGGCTTTGCCGGCTCAGATGCCGCGCTTTTCGCGGCTGCCGCAGCCTTCGGTGCAGGACTGGACACTGGCTTTGCCGGTTCAGGTGGCGATTCCGATTTGACCGGGGCCGGTTTGACCGCTGCCGGTTTGACGGGCGTTGATGGCTGAACAGGTGCCGCACCTGCGGATGTTTCACGCGGGGGCAAACGCAAGGGGGCGTTCTGGCGGGATCCGCGCAGCGTCCACCCGATAACGCCGCCTGCCAGCGCCGACAGCGCCAGCAATACCCACATATGCCACATCAGCCACATCATAGCGTTTCGTTCCTAGATTGCTTCTTGTGCGGCGCCATTGGCGCCGGTTGTCTGATCTGCCTCGCCAGCGGGTTGCGGGGTCTCCACAACGACGCGGGTGACGCCGCCCGCTATCGTGCCTCCGGCCCAGTGGGCCTGGCGCACGGCGCGCACGGCGCGGGCCTGAGCCTCATCCGACGGCGCTGTTCCGGACAGGACCGCGCGCTGGCCGCGCATCTCGACGCTTGCCCAGCCCTGCTCGCCCACGCGCTCCAGCGCGCTTTCGGCGGCGGCCTGCAGCCGCGCCTCCATCGCCCGCGCGGACCAGGGCGATAGATACACCGCCCAGATACCAAACAGCAGAAACACGCCCGCCGAAATCAGCAGGCCACGATGGCGAATCACAGGGTCAAGATATTTCATAGCTGACAGCCTAGCGCGGATCGGCATCCGGGTTTAGGGGGAAAGCGGCTTGTCCCGTCATTCCGGTTTACAAGCCATAGGCGGCACTGCTTCACCGGCCCCCCGGACATTGCGGCATTCGCGAAATACCGCAAAGCCACACGGTGCCGGCCGGTGTTGCAGAGCGACGAGCTCCCCTACTCCCTGATCTTCTCATAGGCCGGAAGTGTCAGGAACTCCTCGAACCCGTCATCGAGCGCCAGCGCGGTGAGGATGTCCTCAGCCTCGTCAAACCGGCCCTGCCCCCAGGCATTATCGCCTATTTCGGCCTTGATCGCGCCAGCCGCCTCGCCAATCACCTCTTTCACATAGGCCGCGTCAACCACGCGGCCCTCAGCCGTCTTCGCGCCATGTGTGCGCCACTGCCAGAGCTGCGCGCGGCTGATCTCTGCGGTTGCTGCGTCCTCCATCAGATTATGGATCGGCGCCGCGCCCCGCCCCTGCAGCCAGGAGGCGATATAGCGGATGGCAACATCGGCATTGCCCAGCACGCCTGCATGGGTGATCGTGCCCTCAGGCGCGGTCAGCAGCGCGGCCGCGTCTTCGGTGACATCGGGGATTTTGGACAGCTGGTTCGGGCCGGTCATCACGGCGTCAAACGCCTCCATGGCCACGGGCACCAGCGCCGGGTGGGCCACCCACGCCCCGTCATGGCCAATGGACGCCTCGCGCGTCTTGTCGGCTTTCACTTTGGCGATAGCCGCCTCATTGGCCGCATCATCGCCCTTGACGGGGATGAAGGCGCTCATCCCGCCCATGGCGTGCGCGCCGCGCCGGTGGCAAACGGCAATCAGGCGCTTTGCATATTCGGCCATGAAGGGCACGGCCATCGTCACCTGGCCACGGTCGGGCAGAACGGCGGCGGGATTGGTTTTCTGGCGCTTGATATAGCTGAAAATATAGTCCCAGCGCCCGGCATTGAGCGCGGTAATGTTCTCGCGCAGGGCGTAAAGGATTTCATCAAGCTCAAAGGTCGCCGGGATGGTCTCGATGAGGATGGTCACGCGCACGGTTCCAGCCTTGAGGCCCAGCACCGTCTCACAATGGCGGATGACAAGTGACCATAGCTGCGCCTCCTCCATCGTCTCCAGCTTGGGCAGGTAGAAGTACGGGCCCGTGCCATTCTTTTTAAGCTGGGTGTGATTATGCAGCAGGTAGAGGGCAAAATCGGCAAACCCGCCACTCATCGGCGTGCCATCAATCTCGATATGGGCTTCATCCAGATGCAGGCCGCGCGCACGCACGATCAGGACCGCATGGTCCTTTTTCAGCGCGTAGGACTTGCCGCTATCGGCATCGGTGTAATCGATCTTTCTGTGGACCGCGTTGCGCAGGTTTATCTGGCCTTCCATCATGTTCGACCATGACGGCGTGGACGCGTCCTCAAAATCGGCCATGAAGCATTTCGCGCCGCAATTGAGCGCGTTGATGATCATCTTGCGGTCGACCGGGCCGGTGATCTCCACGCGGCGGTCAGCCAGATCGGCCGGCGCTGCGGGGACGGTCCAGTCCCCGGCGCGGATCGTGGCGGTATCTGCACGAAATCCCAGAGTTTCCGCTCCGGAATCCAGCCGCTTCTGGCGCTCCAGACGCGCCGCCATCAATGCCTTGCGCCGTGCATCGAACCGGCGATGGATATCGGCCAGCAGGGCCAGAGCCTCAGGGGTCAGTATCGTCTCGTAGCCGGGCCGTACCGCGCCCTTGATGACAACGCCCTCAGGGGTGGTGATAGCTGGTCCGGTCATGTGCATTCCTTTTTTTCGCGTCTTCCCGGCGCAAGCCGGGATCCAGTTCTTTTGGTGATGCTCCGCATATCGTTGCGTCGCGCCTCGCCCCTTCGAGACGCCGCCTGCGGCAACTCCTCAGGATGAGGCTGGCTCGGGCGCCCGGTCGTGCTCCTCCCCGCGAACAGGGGGGTTATTCACCCCAACTCGCCCGCTGATACCACAACCCCGTCGCGATCGGCGTAAAGCCAGTTGCCGGGTGAAAACGTGCCGCCGGCAAAACTGACCGAAATGCCGCGCGTGCCAAGCCCGCGCTTCTCGGTCTTGCGCGGGACACGTCCCAGCGCCAGCACGCCCAGCGGCTCCTGTTCCAGCTCGTGTACATCGCGCACAGCGCCATGAACAAGCACGCCGGACCAGCCATTCTTCACGGCAAGCTTTGCCAGATCGCCGCCGACCATGGACCGGCGAAGGCTGGCACCGCCATCAATGACGAGCACGCGGCCCTCGCCGGGCTCGGACAACGCCTCGCGGACGCGCGAATTGTCCTCATAGGCAAGGATCGTCTCCACAGGCCCATGAAACACGTGCCGCCCGCCATAGTGAGTGAACAGGGGCGCGAGTACGCGCACCTGATCGGGATAGGCATCGCACAGATCGGCAGTGTGGTGGGGCATGGGTATTGTCCCTCGGCTGAGCGTGTCCGGTTTCCTCCCCCGCCTGCGGGGGAGGTGTCAGCGCAGCTGACGGAGGGGGGAGTTTGTTTAGAGCATTGCCCCCCTCGGCCCTTCGGGCCACTCCCCCCGTGAACGGGGGGAGAACCCGTAAGCGCCTTACTCCGCAGCGCTTGCCTTGAACTGAGCCGTTTCCGTGCTTTCGCCCATGGCGGTCGTCGAGGCATTGCCGCCAGACAGGGTGAGGTTCACCTTGTCGAAATAGCCGGTGCCCACTTCGCGCTGGTGGCGCGTGGCGGTGTAGCCGTCTTTTTCGGCAGCAAACTCGGCCTGTTGCAATTCGGAATACGCGCCCATGCCGCGGTCCTTGTAACCCCGGGCCAGCTCGAACATGCCGAAATTGAGCTGGTGGAAACCGGCCAGGGTAACGAACTGGAACTTGTAGCCCATCGCACCCAGCTCGCGCTGGTAGGTCTCGATCGTGGCCTTGTCCAGATTGGCTTCCCAGTTGAACGAGGGCGAGCAGTTATAGGCCATCATCTTGCCAGGATGGGCTTTCTGGATGGCCTCGGCGAAGCGCTTGGCCTCTTCCAGGTTAGGCTTGGAGGTCTCCCACCACAGAAGGTCTGCCACTTTGGCATAGGCCAGGCCCCGCTTGATGCAGTGTTCCACGCCCACGCCGCTTTTCAGGCGGAAGAAGCCTTCCGCTGTACGGCCTGCATCGAAATCGATGAATTCGTGATCGCGTTCATCAATATCGGAGTTGATCAGGGTAGCGCTTTCAGCGTCCGTACGGGCGACCGTGATCGTGGGCACGCCCATGATGTCGGCAGCCAGCCGCGCCGCATTGAGGTTACGCTCGTGCTGGCTGGTCGGGATCAGCACCTTGCCGCCCAGATGCCCGCATTTCTTCTCGGCTGCCACCTGGTCCTCGAAATGGACGCCGGCAGCGCCCGCCTCGATGAAGGCTTTCATGATTTCAAAGCAGTTCAGCGTGCCGCCAAAGCCGGCTTCGGCGTCGGCCACGATTGGCGCGAACCAGTCACGGCTGGCCTTGCCGTTTTCTGACACTTCGATCTGGTCGGCGCGCTGAAGCGTGCGGTTGATCTTGCGCGCCAGCTCGGGAGCCGAATTGGCCGGGTAGAGCGACTGGTCAGGATACATGGCACCGGCGGTGTTGGCATCAGCGGCCACCTGCCAGCCGGAAAGATAGATTGCTTTGAGACCCGCGCGCACCATTTGCATGGCCTGATTGCCGGACAGGGCACCCAGCGCGTTGATGTAGGGCTCGCTGTTCAAAAGCTGCCAAAGGCGCGCAGCGCCGCGCTCGGCCAGCGTGTGGCTGATCTGCACAGACCCGCGCAACTTGATGACCTCTTCAGGCGTGTAGTTGCGCTCAATGCCGTCGAAACGGCCGGGTGCGGCGGCGGGAACGAGATCGTAGAATGTGGTCATGGCTGACCTCCTTCTTGATTAAACTTGTAGGGTTCATACACGGTTGAACCGGCAATCGCACAGAATGGCGCACATAAAAGCGGAATGCGTGTAGCGTATTGATGCAACTCATATTGTATGGTTGTAATTATTCATACATGTGGAGTTGCTTCGATGGATGCTGGCCAACAGGAGAAACTGTATGCGGGCGCGCGGCTGCGCCGTTTGCGGCGCGAGCTTGGCCTGTCGCAAGCCGAGTTTGCCGAAACGCTCGGCATTTCCGCCAGCTATCTGACCTTGCTGGAGCGCAATCAGCGCCCGGTAACAGCGCGCGTCCTGCTGGCGCTGGCCGACAGCCATGATGTGGATGTGCGCAGCTTTGCGGCTGAATCGGATCGTCAGACACTAACCGACCTGACCGAGGCGCTGGGCGATCCTGTCCTGAAAGGGGTTGAGCTGGACCAGCGCGATATCCGCGATCTGGCGGATGCCCACCCGCGCGCCGCCGAAGCCATGGCAAGGCTGTTCCAGGCCTATCGGGAGGCGCAAGGCAGCGCGGCAGAACTGGCCTCGCGCCTTGCAGACGGCAATATCGCAGCCAGCGGCTCGCTCCTCCCACTGGAGACCGTGCGCGATGCGCTGGACAACGCGCAGAACCATTTCCCGCAGCTGGAAGATGCCGCGGATGCGCTGCGCGAAACCGCCCGTCTGGACGAGCTGGGGCGCGTTCAGGGGATGCATGACTATCTGCGCCGCCAGCATGGCGCAGCGGTGCGCGTTTACGATGATGATGTGATGGGCGGCACGCTGCGCCGGTTCGACTTTCACGCACGCAAGCTATTGCTGTCAGAGCTGCTGTCGCCAGCAGGCAAGGACTTTCAGACCGCGCTGACCATGGTGCTTCTCGATTGCGCGGATGTGCTCGATTCGCTGGTGATGCGCGCAGCACTGCCCGACCCGGTGGCCGCGCGGCTTCTGAGAGCCAATCTCGCCGGTTATACCGCCGCCGCGCTGCTGATGCCCTATGACGGCTTTTACCAGGCAGCCGAAGCAACCGGCTATGATGGCGACGCGTTGAGCCACCGCTTTGGCGTCAGCTATGAACAGGCTGCGCATCGCCTGACCACGCTGAACCGCCCGGCACGGCGCGGCGTGCCCTTTTTCCTCATGCGTATCGACCAGGCTGGCAATGTCACCAAACGCTTTGGCGGCGGGGTCATTCCGTTTGCAAGATCAGGCGGCGGATGTCCGCGCTGGCCGATCCATGACGCGTTCCGTATGCCAGAGCGTACCCATACCCATGCGATCGAGCTGCCCGGCGGCAGCACCTATATCTCGATGACACGGGCCGTCTCGCGCCCCTTGCCCGGTGGCGGTGCGGCCCTGCACACGATTGTGCTGGGGTGCGAGGCAAAACACGCAGGCCGGCTCGCGCGCACGCCCTTTCCCGCTGAGCCTGTCGGCATCGGCCTGACCTGCCGCCTGTGTGAACGGGAGTCGTGCCCGCAGCGTGCCTTCCCGCCCTTGCAGCGCCATCTGAAGATCGAACCGCATACCCGGCCCATAGCGCCATTTGCGTTCAGCTAGGCAGACAACAAAAAGGGCCGGAGCAATGCTCCGGCCCTTCCCGTTTCAAGGTTTGACGCAAACCTAGAAGCGCGTACGCAGCGTCACGCCATAGGTGCGCGGGGCACCCAGGAAGGCAGCATAGCTGGCATTGTTGCGCGGCTGGGTCCACTCCCCGCCATCGGCGCCCGCCGTGCCCCGGCGGCCTTGCGCGAAGGCGTCAAACGCGACTTGGGCATAGGTCTCGTCGGTGAGGTTACGGCCCCACAGCTCGAGGAACCAGCGCTCGTCATTCGAGCCAAGGCCGATACGGGCATTGAGCGTCGTGAAGGACTCCTGGAACTTCTCCGGGTCATTGTCCGAGCCCGTGTTGTAGCCCGACACATAGCGCGCATCGAGGCCCATCCGGGTGATCAGGTTATTGCCGAGATCATGCTCGAAATTGACGGCGAGGTTCAGAAAGTTCTCCGGCGACAATGAGAAGCTCTCGCCCTCCAGCGCCGCGATCAGCGGATCAGCGGTCGTGATCGTTTGATACTCGGTATCGACATAAGCGTAGCCGCCCGAGACATCGAGGCCTTCAACCGGGGTGAGCCAGAGGAAGTCGAACTCCGCGCCGTAGGAGCGTGCCTCGTCCACCGACTCCACCACGAACGCCGTGCCGTTGAACGTGTTGAGCTGGAAGTCCTCAATGTCCTGGTAGAAGAAGTTGCCGTTCAGCTGGAGGCTGTTGGCAAACAGGGTCGACTTGAAGCCCGCTTCCCAGGCGGAGATCGTCTCTGGCGCAAACGAGGTGTCGACATCGGTGTAACCGACACCGGCCGTCACCGGGCCATTGAACTGGCGGTCAAGGTTGAATCCGCCCGCCTTGAAGCCGCGCGAATAGCCGCCATAGATCATCACCTCATCGGTGAGGTCGAACTGGGCACGCAGCGTGCCTGAGACTTCCTCATCGGTGCGCGACTGGTCATAGCCCGTGCCGTCAAGGCCAGACCGGGCATAGGGCAGGCAGATATTGCCAATGGCCACCGCGCCGCCGGTAATGGTGGCCTGCGGCAGGTTGTTGGCCGTTCCTGCCTGAACCCAGCCGGAGACCGGATCAAACCCGAACGCCCCTTCCAGAGCGGCGCAGGCGGCTGGAGAGTTGGTCGAGAAGCTGGCCGTCAGATCCTTCTCCTCACGCGTGTAGCGCAGGCCCGCCGTCACCGAGAAACGGTCGGTAAAGGCATAGGTGTTGTGGGTGAAGGCGGCCCAGCTGGTGGCTTCCTGATTGTAGATGTCCTGATTGACACCGGTGCCGGCCGGGATGGCCGAACCTACAGGGATGTTCACAGCGCCCTGCGTCAGGTTGGAAATGGTCTGGCTGACGCCTGCCGGCGACGGCGTGCCGCTGGCCGTCAGGAGAATGCCAAGGAAGGGCTCCCACTGCGAGCCGAAGCGGATCGCATCACCCAGTTCCAGCTCCTCGTGCGAGTAGAAACCGCCGACCAGCCAGTCGAGATTGCCGCGCACGCCCTGCAGGCGGAATTCCTGGCTGAAACGGTCAAGATCGGTGAAATTGCCGTCCAGACGCGAGGCGATATCCAGACCGGAATAGTCAATATCCTGCGTGCGCTCATTCTCCCAGTGGCGGAACGCCGTGATGGAGGTGAGCGTCGCCGAATCGAAATCGACGTCAAACTCGGCCGACAGACCCCAGTCGGTCACGTCCTGCTGGTAGGGCGTATTGGCAAATGCCTGCCGGGCGGAGGGATCAGCCGGGCTGAGCACCTGACCGCCGAGCTGGCCGACAATACCGGCGATGGTGGGGTCATAGTCCCACTGGACGGCCGAGCAGCAGAACTCGCTGCGGTCAGAGAAGTCCGCAATGAGCCGCCCTGTCACGGTAGCGCTCGGCGTCCACAGAAGCTGGCCACGGACAGAGTAGTAATCCTGATTTTCAGAATCGGCGACGGTCGTCGTGCCGCCCTGGCGCAGATTCAGATCGGTAAAGCCGTCACGCTGATTGGTGACTGCGAACAGGCGGAAGGCCAGCTGGTCTTCGACAATTGGGCCTGTGATCGAGCCGGACAGACGGCGCAGATCGTAATTGCCGACCTGGAGCTCTGCCTGACCACCAAACTCAAATTCCGGCTGCTGCGTGATGATATTGAGCACACCGGCCGAAGTGTTCTTGCCGAACAGCGTGCCTTGCGGACCGCGCAGCACCTCGATGCGCTCCAGCTCGCCCAGATCGCCGAAACCAACGCCATTGCGGGCGCGGAACACGCCATCGATATAAACGCCCACCGAGCTTTCAAGGCCGAAATTGTCGCCCACCGTGCCCACGCCGCGCACGCGCGCCGTGGTAATGGTTTCCGATTGGGTCGACGTAACCATCAGACCCGGAGCAAGAACGATCAGGTCCTTGATGTCCTGGATGCCTGAGTTCTCAAGCTGGGCCTGGTTGAACGCGGACACCGCTATCGGCACATCCTGCAGGCTCTGCTCGCGCTGCTGGGCCGTAACGGTGATCACTTCGACCTGGCGCTGGGCGCCGGGCGCGTCTTCAGACTGTGCATGGACTGCGCCAGCAAGGACGATGGGCGAGGCAGCGGCGAGAAGGGCCGCGCGCACGGATTTCATGTTCATGTTTTCCTCCGCGAATGCCGGACGGGGAGCGTCCGCATTTCTTGTTGCAACGCAGCATTGCGCCACGTTGGCGACAACCTGTCCTCATTCGCGTGAATAGGAAGAGGGAGCACGGCAAATCGAGACCAAAAGCCGCGGATCGAACGCTGAATTGCTGCGCTCGCGCTCAACGTGTTGCGTCGCGAACACGCAGCTGCGTTACGAAACCGTAACGTATCGACGGCGCTTATGCTGCGATAGCGAACGCCCTATCGGACGCGGGGGGGCGAAAATGATGCGCCGCCCTGCAGCCAAGCCGCCGGTGGCCCGAACGGAAAAAGGCCGGGGCAGATGCCCCGGCCTTTCCCTCCTCCCTGACGGTTCTTTTTGACCGATATCGGGTTTACCAAGTCAGTTATACTAGTTCCGGATACGGAACTCGAGTCCAATTACGCGGCCCCGGTTGAGCGGTGAGAACGTGCCGCCACCCAGCGTTGCAGGCAGCTGCGTATCGTTACCGTAGGTCACTTCGTCAGACAGGTTCTTGCCGTAAAGGGCGAGGACATGCCTGCCCTCGTTGAACTCCAGCGACAGGCCCGCATCCCAGATCCCGGCCGCATCGAAAAAGCCGCGATTGTCGTCGGTATAAGCGTTCCGGTCGCGGTAGTTATAGCTAATCGACCCTGTCAAGGTTGATCCACCGAACAGGTTGAGCGGAACATCGTGATACAGGCTGACTCCGTAGGTCCAGGGCGCAAGCCTTGGAATATCGAGCGCCAGATCAGCAGCATTGATAACGCCGTCCCCGTTCAGATCGAATATGACACTGTCATAGCTGCCGTCGAGGTAACCGACCTGGGTTGTCAGCAGCGTATTCTCCCCGATGAAGAAGCGGCCTTCAAATTCCAGACCCTGGATGGTGGCATCTGCCGTGTTGCGGATAATCTGAACCACACCGACTATCGGGTCCGACTGGTTGATCTCACGCTGCATATCGCTGATATTATTGTGGAATGCAGCAAAGTTCAGACGGACATTGCCATCGGCGAGGTCCGTTTTCAGACCCACCTCGAAGGAGTCAACACGCTCCTCGTCGAACGGTCCGGGTGTGATAGCGGGGTTGGGCGTGGTGTTGCGGAAGTTATAGCCGCCGGAACGATAGCCCTGTGACCAGCTCGCATAAACCTGGCTGACATCATTATAGCGGTACTGAACGCCGACGCGCGGGGCAAATGACGACCAGCTGTCCGAATCAATGAACGCCCCCGGATTGCCGGCCGTAACCGTACAGCCTTGGCCCACAACACAAGCCGTGCCGGGCAGAAGGGTCTGGATGCGTGCATCCTTGTCTTCGCCAGAATAGCGACCACCCAGGCTGAAAGTCAGGCGCTCCGTTGCACGAATGTCAAAGTTGGCAAACACACCCCATGTGGAGTGGTCAATTGTGCCACCGCCTCGCAAATTGAGCGCGCCGCCCCCGATAAGACGTTGCTCGACGTATTCAATCGTCTGATCGAAATAGAACAGGCCGGTCGTGACATCGACATTCCCGAACGTGCCCGCATAGCGCAGCTCGTTCGACCACTGATTCTGCACCAGCGAGGACGGCGCGTGGAACCCGAAGATTGGCAATGCATCAATGTCGCCAAGCGACTCGCTGTCATAGTCACGCCAGCCGAGAACGTTGGTAATCGTACCGTTGCCGAAATCGACATCGATATTGGTCTCGAAGCCAGCCTGACGCCAATCGGCCCGCGAGAAGCCCGGCTCGTCAATGGCGAAATCAAACGTGCCACGCTCGAAAAGCCCGCCAACGCCCGAACCGTTGACGTGGTTCTGACCGGCAGGACCGTCGCCTTCGGTCTCGCCATACTCAAAACGCAACAGGAATTCGAGCGAGTCGTTCGGCCTCAGGGCGAAGGCCGGGCGAATAATGGTAACTTCGTTGGCGCCATGCTGGGAATCGTCGAACTGGTTGGTGAACCAGCCTTCGTCATCACTGTGATAGACCGCAAGCTTGGCAGAGACGTGCTCGGAAAACGGGCCGGAGACCACACCCGATGCAACCCAGCGCAGACCCGTTTCGACGCCAACGCGACCGTTGAAACGAAACTCGTCGGTGGGGGTCGTGGTGCTCACGACCACGGCGCCGCCCGTCACGTTACGCCCGAACAGCACGCCCTGTGGCCCGCGCAGAACCTCAATTCCCTCAATGTCGAAATTATCGACCACAACGCCGGCATTGATGCCGTAGTAGATCTCGTCGACGAAGTAGCCGACAGTCGGGTCAATGGCGGGGATCGAGCTGTTGATGCCAAGGCCCCGGATCGAGAAGTTCGCGATAGTCGGGGCGGTGCCGATATCTTCAAACTGCACGTTGGGGATCACATAGCTCAGCGAGCTGATGTCCTGGTACTGGAGCGCCGCGAGCTGGTCACCGCTGAACGCGGTTACCGCTACAGGCACGTCCTGGACGGCCACGCCATCGGGGCGCTTCGTACCGGTGATGGTGATGACTTCGCGCAGGGCTTCGCTGGCACTTTGCGCCTGCACACCTGCCGTGAAGACAAGTGGCGATGCCGCCGCCAGCAAAACCATCCGCATCAATGAAACTTTCATAGCGTTCGCTCCTCCCGCTCCCGAAGCCCCGCCCGGGATATATTTGTTGCAGTGCAATATAGCTCTGTACTGTCAAGCTTGTCTGATCCGCACCACAAGTAAAAGCGTGCAAAGCCGGGCGCAGGCCCGATAAGTGGCCGATTTGCGTTGGTGAAGTCGGAAAGCCGACTTTCTGTTGCAAAACTGACACGCAGTTCTGCACAGCATTATTTGTTGAAAATGAAACTATCTACTGCGTCCGCGAACAATACTACGCCATTGCAGCAATTCAGGCGGCAGCTGACGGCCTCGCCCGCACCGCTTCAAGCCAGCCAGCAAGCGCCGCATGGCCGCCGTCCGGCACGATCTTCACCCAGCCGGCAAACTCGACGAAAACAAACGCCGCAATATCGGCGACTGAAAACACGTCGCCGGCAAGCCAGGGCGTGTCTGCCAGCCGGGCATCCAGAACGCCCATGAAGCGCCGGGCCCGTTCGCGGCCACGCTCGGCCAGCTCGGCTATCTGGGCCACACGGTGAGGTCCCGGCAAGGCACGGTCAGCCATCGCTTTAGAGCTGTTGCGCAGGACTTCCATGACGGCCATCAGGCCCTCGAATTCCGCGCGCCACAGCCATTCGGCCACCCGCGCCTTGCCGACAGGGCCAACTCCCATCAGCGGCGGGTCCGGGTAAACCTCCTCCAGCCAGCGCGCGATGGAGGCATTATCGCACAGCGCTTCGCCTTCCGGCGTAACCAGAACCGGTACCGTACAGGCCGGATTTATGGCGCGGAAGGCATCGGAGAATTGCTGGCCGCTGCGCAAATCGATCTGGACTGTAGTGACCTCCACCCGCTTTTCCGCGAGAATCATCCGGGCGCGGCGCGGGCTGGGCGCCGTGGCACAATCGTAAAACGTGATTGTCATCGTCGCGGGCTCCCGATCTGGCCGGTTCAGCTGAACAAGGGCGGCCGCTGGCTGGCGGCACCAAGGCGTTGTTCCAGCACATGTCCGAGTGCGACCAGGGTGCCCTCTTCAAACAGCGGCGCCCAAAGGCTTGTCGCATACGGCACCGAATGGGTCTCACCGCTCTCATCGGCCGGGGCGCCAAACAGCGTGCGTGTCGGCTGGTCATGAAAGCCCGCCCGCAAGGCCAGCTGGGGATGGCCCGTGAAATTGGTGGCCAGCAGCATGTTGCCGGCAAAGTTCGGCGCAATTACTGCGTCCACCTCGCTCATCTTTTCAGCCATCATGGTCATCACCTGGCGGCGCAGCCGGCCAGCATTGACCAGATCGACACCGCTGATGAAGCGGGCGCGGCGGAACGTGTTGGGCCAAGCGGCATCATCCTGCCAGCGCATCAGCGCGTCGTCTCCCGACAGGGAAAGCTCTTCAAACGCGGCGGCAGCCTCCGCTTCCAGCTCAAGCAGCAAGGCGTCATAGGGCATGGCCTCCAGCTCGAAAGGAACCAGCTCAACGTCCAGTGACCGGGCTATATCAAAGGCTTCCCGGTCCAGCGCGTGTCCCTGCTCCAGCCATTGCGGGTTATAGCCCAGCCGCAGACCGGAAAACTGATTGGAAAAATCACATTCAAACCCGTGATCGAGCGATGCCGGATCACCCGCGTCAGCGCCGTTTATCGCTGCGAGCACCAGCGCCGTATCGGCGACGTGACGGGTAATCGGCCCGATCTTGTCCAAAGTCCAGCTCAGGGCCATGGCGCCGCTACGGGCTACGCGCCCGAATGTCGGGCGCAGTCCGGCCGTGCCGCATCTGTGTGACGGCGAGACAATGGACCCCAGCGTTTCGGTGCCTATCGAGAAGCTACACAGACCCGCCGCCGTGGCCGACGCCGATCCGGCCGAGGATCCCGACGAGCCTTCCTCGGGATTGAACGGGTTGCGGCATACGCCGTCAAACCAGATGTCTCCGAAGGCGAGCGCGCCGACACTCGTCTTGCCCAACAACACCGCCCCTGATTCCGCCAGCCGGGCAGCGATAAAGGCCGTCTCCTGCGCAACGCGGTCGCGGTAGGGCGTCGCACCCCAGGTGGCCGGCAGGTCAGCCACGTCGACAATATCCTTCAGAGCGTAGGCAATGCCATGCAGCGGCCCCCGCAACCGGCCTGCCGCCCGTTCGGCATCGCGCGCCTGCGCCTCCTGCAGGGCCCGGTCGGCCGTAACGGTGATAAAGCATTCCAGCTGACCGGCGTGGCGCCCTATCCGGTCCAGATAAATCTGCGTCAGCTCAACCGAGTTCAGCCATCCGCGCTCCATCCACGCCGCTTGCTGCCAGACGGAGGCAAAGGCGATGTCTTCCGCCGATTGCGGGCGCACGTCGCTGCGCCACGGCGATCCCGTGACCGAATTGCCTTGCGCGCGCGCATCCCGTCCGGGCAGGCGCGGGTCGAACGTGTGCGCAGGCGCCAGCGAATTGGGCCGGCCATGAGCGCGCAAGGCCTCTACACGAGCGGTCCAGTTCTCCATGGTCCGCACCATCTGGGCGCGTTCCTCATCGGTATAAGTAACCGCAAAAAGCGGCTCGGCGCAGGCGACAGTGCTGGCCGACACATCCTGCGCCGCGTTTGCCGGGAAGCTGGACCCGCCCGCCAGCCCGGCGGCACCGCCGGCCATCAGCCCCAATACGGACCGTCTCGACGCAATCAGATTGTCACTCATAACAGAACTCCCGCTGAACAGGCCGACAGCTTGCCGGGTCGCGGGCAAATTACAAGAAGCCTGCCCCGTTTCTGCCGCGATCTGTCCAAAAATGCCTTATTCTGTCCAAGTCCTGACGTGTTGGGTCCCTAGGGTTAACGCGGGTTGAAAACTTAACGGAGGGGGGCCTCCTCATGGCTACGCATGATGTTACAGATTCCACCGCTCGCCGGCGCCCTTACTACCGCACGATTGGCGCCAATACTTCAGGAGAGGTGAGAGAGATCAGCCGTATCGATCAGAAGACACATCAGATCGTCGACCGGCTCAGTGACGCCTTTTACCGCGCAACGGGCGATTTCAATGCCTATCTGGACTTTCGTGCCACACGAGGCCGGATGTTCGGCGGTGCCTTGCCGCCCGATCGCTGGGTACAGCGCGCGGCGCAATACCCTGACAGCCACATCATGCACTTCTCGATTCTCGCCGCCCTCATCCTGTTTGAGGGGCTGGCCAATGCCTATTTCTTCTCCAAGGCGTCCGATCTGGGACTTCTGGGCGGCTGGATACAGGCGATCACCGTGGCGTTCACCAACGTCATCGCGGCTTTCTTCCTGATCGGCTTCATGGGTCTGCGCAGCCTGTCCAACCCCGACCGGCCATTCTCATTTGCCGCGGCACTGGTCGGCGTTCCGATTGCGCTGTGTTTCGTGATCTTCCTGAATTTCTCTGCGGCGCATTATCGCGATCTGCTGGAAATCAATGAGGCCATGATCGCATCGGGCACGCTGGCCGCCAGTGGCGAAATCCTCGCCCCGGTCACCCGCGCGCTGACCTTCCAGCCCTTCGAGACGCTCGAGGCCTTGCTGCTCTTCATTCTGGGCATCACCTTTGCGGCGATTGCCGCGTTCAAGGGCGCGACCTTCGACGACCGTCTGATCGGCTATGGCGCCGTGCAGCGCCGGGCCATCCGCTCGGCAGCGCACCTTGCGGCTATCATCAAGCAGGTGCCGCTCGATCGCAGCAGCGAGCCCAGCGGCGTCAGCAATACGGTCGGCAGCAGCACGTATGAAGATGCCGTCCAGCTCAAGCTCGATATCGACGCCTATTTCGCTGAACAGACCCAGCGTGCCCTTGGCCGTCACCGCGAAGCGGCAGATTTCCAGGACGATGCGGCCCGGCACAGCGCCCATCCGGGTGCCCGTGAGGACAAGCCGCCCTTTCCGGGCTAATCTCACTTACATGGTGCGGGGGCACCGTTAGCAAGGGGGCTTGAAGCGCATGAGAGGCAAGGATCTTGTTGGCCTGTTCAACATGGTGGCCGTGGCCGGAGTGCTGGGCGCGATAAGCTATGCGGCGCTGGTGCTCCAGCCGGAAGAATACGATCCGGAGACACTATGCCTTGTCGGCGCGGTCCCGTCTCACAGCGTGCTGGTAATCGACAAGACCGACCTTTACTCGCCCGCTCAGGCCAGCCGCATTGAGGCGATGGCCCTGCAAACGCGCGACCGGCTGGCGATTGGCGAGCGGTTCTCCCTGTTCGAGCTGGATGAGCGCGGTGAGCTGACCCACACCAATCGCTTTTCGCTGTGCAATCCGGGACGTGGTGAGCAGATCAACCCGCTCTACCGCAATCCCAACCGGGTCGAAGCGCGCTATCAGTCGCTTTTCGAGCGGCCCTTGCAGCGCGCCCTCGCCGATCTGGTCCGCCCGAAGGAGGCCCCGCAGAGCCCGATTATCGAGGCGCTTGCCGGTCTGACGCAGGAAGCCGGATTTGATGCCTCGGTAGCGCAGCGGCGCATCGTGCTTGTCTCGGACATGTTGCAGAACTCCCCGCTCTACTCGGTCTATGGCCAGGCAAGAGGCGATCTCGCCGGCCGCCTGCCTGATCCGGCTGTCATCGCCCGGCAGGTGGAAAGCCAGTACGGCACGGCGCTGCGCGGCGTCGAGCTGGAAATATCCTTTGTCGACCGCCCGGGCTGGACCCCGGAACAGCGCGCCGCCCTTCGCGCGCACTGGGAAGCGGTCTTCTACCGGCTGGGCGTGCGCCAGAGCTGGCAGGAATTCACCGGCTAGGCGATTTTTTGCCCGCTGCCATGAACTCCCGCAGGCCCGCTGGGCCATCCGGAACCTTGTACAGGACGATCCCGAAACAGGCCCCGGATACCGCTTCGCGGTTACGGGGTTTCGCGATATCGAGAGCGCCGAAATTTAACCGCGCCTTAACTATACCAATTATTTCAGTAATTTACCAAAAATAAAGCACGAATTTTTACCGGACTGAAACAGTCCCCGGTGTTTACTCGCATCACGTTCAGGACGGGTCGGGATGGCTTGGCTCCTGGGCAGCCAGCGAGCTAAACAAACAAGGAGTAGTGGGATGAAAAATCTGGTATCGCGTTTCTTCAAAGACGAATCGGGCGCCACGGCCATTGAATATGGTCTGATCGCCGCCCTTATCGCCGTTGTGATCATCACGGCTGTGACCGCTCTGGGCACCGGCCTTGAAGGCACCTTCGAGACGGTTTCTGACGAGCTTGGCTAGGACTAGCCGGTCGTAGAAAATCCCGACCCAAAAGTCGGCTGGATGGGCCGCCCCCTCGAGGGGCGGCCTTTTCAGTTTTGGGGGGTGTCCGTTGCTAGTACCGTCCATCCGGCACTGACATTAGAAATTATCCGGGTTCCCCGGCTTGACCGGGGATCCATCTTTTCTGACGGTTTCCGGTGTAGCTCTGGGTCCCCGCTTGGGGGCGGGGACCCCGGGTGTGTCTGCATTGTTGCATACGTTGAGCAGCCGCTTGCTGCAGGGAACTTCCCTCTGACGCCTTGCCGGTATAGTCACTGGCTCCATGAAGAACCCAATCACACCCTTCGCTGACGGATTCGCGCCCGCCTCGGCGGATGCCTGGGAAGAACTCGCGCAGAAGGCGCTGGCGGGCAAAACTCCCGAGACGCTGGCCCGCCATACCCGCGATAATATCGCGCGCGGTCCGCTGTTTGCGCCCCACAACACGGCGCAAGGTGATCCGGCACTGCCCGGTGCCGCTCCCTTCACGCGCGGGCGCGCGCTGGCGCGCGACGCCTATTTGCCCTGGGCCATGCGCCAGGCACACGACACACCCGGTCCGCGTGAAGCCAATGGGGCGATCCTCGCCGATCTGGCCGGTGGAGCGAGCGAGATCACACTTGAGATCGACCCGTCCGGCAAGGCAGGAATCGCGGCGCGCACCCCGGACGAGCTGGAATCGGTCCTGCGTGACGTCATGCTGGACCTCGCGCCGGTCCATGTCAGGGCGGGCATATGGGACATCGAGGTTGCCGGGATGCTGCTGGCCGTCCTGAAATCGTGCCGCGCAATAGCGGGCGGCGGGCTGGGCCTTTCGGCGGCGCTGGGCGAACAGGCCGGCAAGCGCATAGCCCTGGCGGCAGAGGCACGCGCTGTTTCACCTGCCCTCAGGGCTTTCCGGGCTGATGGGCGTGCAGTTTTCGAGGCCGGCGGAACGGAAGTGCAGGAACTGGGCTTTGCTGCCGCCAGCGCCGCTGAGACGATCGAGCATCTGGTGGCGTCGGGCTGGGATGCCGGTGACGCTGCGGCCACGATCGAGGTCGAGCTGGCCGCCGATACGGATATTCACCTGACCATTGCCAAGCTGCGCGCGATGCGCCTCGTCTGGGCTCAAATCATGGATGCGTGGGCCGTTACTGATGACCGCGCGGCGCTGTACCTCCACGTCACCACCGCCGAGCGAGGGCTCTCAGGCGTAGATCCCTGGACCAATCTTGTCCGCGCGGCCTGTGCGGGCTTTGCCGGTACGGCTGGCGGCGCAGACGCGCTGACCATCACGCCGATGACACGGCCACTGGGACGCTCCACCGCCTTCTCGCGCCGCCTCGCGCGCAATCTGCATATCTTGCTGGCTGAAGAGACCCATGCCGGCCTGGTCAATGACCCGGCAGGCGGCAGCTATCTGCACGAGACTTTGTCCCATCGCCTCGCCGAAGCCGCCTGGAGCGAGATGCAGCGCATTATCGGCCTTGGCGGGGCCAGCGCGGCGCTGCGTTCTGATGCCTGGAGAACCGACATTGAAAAAGCCGCCAATGGGCTGATCGATCTGGCGGCAAAGGGCAAGGAACCGGTCACAGGCGTCACCGCTTACCCCGATCTCGACCCGCGCACTCTGAAATCGGACAATACTGCCTATGCGCCGCCCGCCGCCGAGGGTTCGGCATTCAGCGGGACGCCGGTAGACGCGGTTCCCCTCCCCGCTGCGATGCGCATCGCCGCACCGTTCGAGGCCATCCGGGCCAAGGTCGAAGCGGCCGCACCGAAGCCGGTATTTCTGGCCACGCTTGGCAGTCTCTCCGAATTCAACGCCCGCGCAGGATTTGCCACCAACCGGCTGGGCGTGGCCGGGCTGCGTACCCTGCCTGCAACGGTCTATGAGGGACCGCAGGCGTGTGTGGACGGTTTCAAGACGTCAGGCTCTGCCCTCGCGGTCATCTGCGGGACCGATGCAGCGTATGCCGAGCATGCGGCCGGGCTGGCCGGGGCACTCAAATCAGCCGGTGCAAAGGCCGTCTGGCTGGCCGGACAGCGCGGCAGCGCACCGGCCGATGCCGCGATTGATCACGCGATCCATCTGCGCTCTGACGCGCTGGAGGATGCACGGCTGGCCGCGCGAGCCACGGGAGTGGACGCATGACCCGTCAGACCCCGCCCGACTTTACCTCTATTGCGTTCAAGCTGCCGCGCGCGGGCACGGCACGCGCCGAGCGCCCCGAGGGGTGGATGAGCCCGGAAGAGATAGAGATTGCGCCTGCCTACGGCCCGCAAGACACGTCCTCGCTGGATTTCGTGAATGGCCTTCCCGGCCTCGCGCCCTTCCATCGTGGCCCCTATCCGACCATGTTCGTGCAGCGCCCGTGGACGATCCGCCAGTATGCGGGCTTCTCCACGGCAGAAGACTCCAACGCCTTTTACCGGCGCAATCTGGCCGCCGGTCAGAAAGGGCTTTCGATCGCCTTCGATCTGCCCACGCACCGGGGCTATGACAGCGATAATCCGCGCGTCATCGGCGATGTCGGGATGGCGGGTGTGGCGGTTGATTCCATTCTGGACATGCGCCAGCTCTTTGACGGCATTCCGCTGGACGAGATGAGCGTCTCGATGACGATGAATGGCGCAGTACTGCCGGTACTGGCCCTGTATATCGTCGCGGCAGAGGAACAAGGTGTCCGGCACGATCAGCTGTCCGGCACCATCCAGAACGACATCCTCAAAGAATTCATGGTGCGCAACACCTATATCTACCCGCCTGCGCCCTCGATGCGGATCATCTCTGATATCTTTGCCTTCACATCCGCCGAGATGCCGCGTTTCAACTCGATTTCGATCTCCGGCTATCACATCCAGGAAGCCGGTGCCCCGGCAGACCTGGAACTCGCCTACACGATTGCCGACGGCCTGGAATACATCGCGGCGGGCGTGAAGGCGGGCCTGGACGTGGACCGTTTTGCTCCGCGCCTTTCCTTCTTCTGGGGCATTTCCATGAATTACTACATGGAAGTGGCCAAGCTGCGCGCGGCGCGGATGCTGTGGGCGAGGCTGGTCAAGGAGCGCTTTGCGCCCAAATCGGAAAAATCACTCTCGCTGCGTGCGCACAGCCAGACCTCCGGCTGGTCACTGACCGCGCAGGACGTGTTCAACAATGTCGCGCGCACCACGATAGAGGCGATGGCCGCCGTCGACGGGCACACCCAGTCGCTACACACCAATTCGCTGGATGAAGCGCTGGCCCTGCCGACGGACTTTTCGGCGCGGATCGCCCGCAACACCCAGATCGTGCTGGGCAGCGAGGCCCACCTGACTGACGCCATTGATCCGTGGGGCGGCAGCTGGTTTGTCGAGCGCCTGACCCACGACCTGGCCGCGCGCGCACTGGCCCATATTGAGGAAATCGACTCGCTTGGCGGCATGGCCAAGGCCATCGAGGACGGCACGCCCAAGCTGCGCATCGAGGAAGCCGCCGCGAAAACACAGGCCCGCATCGATTCCGGCCAGCAGACGATTGTCGGCGTGAACAAGTTCCGCCTCACCGAACCGGAAGACGTGCCGGTGCTCAAAGTCGACAATGCCGGCGTGCGCCGCCAGCAGCTGGAAAAACTCGAAAAGCTCAAGGCAAACCGGGACAACACCAAGGTGGAGGCGGCGCTGCACGCCCTCACCCGCGCAGCAGATGAGAAACGCGGCAACCTTCTGGCGCTGGCCGTCGAAGCGGCCCGGGCCCATGCTAGCGTGGGCGAGATTTCCGACGCGCTGGAAAAGGTTTATGGCCGCCACAAGGCCGCCATCCAGTCGATACAGGGGGTGTATTTGAAAGCCTCGGGCAATGACGAAAAGATGCAGCGCGCTCTGGCCGCAGCCGACGCCTTTGCGGAACATGAAGGCCGCCGCCCGCGCATCCTGATCGCCAAGATGGGCCAGGACGGCCATGACCGCGGCCAGAAGGTCGTCGCCTCTGCCTTTGCCGATCTGGGCTGGGACGTTGATATCGGCCCGCTCTTCCAGACGCCCGAAGAAGCTGCGCGCCAGGCCATCGAGAACGATGTCCATGTCGTCGCCGCCTCCTCCCTGGCGGCTGGCCATCTCACCCTCGTGCCGGCGCTTCGCGATGCGCTCAAGGACGGCGGCGGCGGTGACAAGCTAATCGTTGTCGGCGGGGTGATACCGCCCGAGGACGTGCCCACGCTTCGCCAGATGGGTGCGGCAGCGGTCTACCCGCCGGGCACGGTGATTGCCGACAGCGCGATCGAGCTGATCGAGCGGCTGGGCGCGGGTTAGCCTGTTCCCGCGTATCCGCCAGCACACGCCATGGCAGAAGATTTCGTCAGCGCGCGGAAAACTGGTTAACCTGAATCGGTCAAACCATAGGCCGAATCGCTTTCCCCGCACGGAGTGCCGTGATGACTGATGCCCCCGCCCGCACCAGAAAGCCTGCCAAGAAGAGCCAGCCGGACGATGCGGCTGAAACCGGGCCTGTCTCGGTGCGCAAGGCGTCACTGCCCAAAGAGCGCCAGAGCCGCGTCACCTTGCTGGCACGCACGGTGTTCTGGGTGGCAGGACTGCTGGCACTGGGAGCCGCCGGTTTCTCGCTGGTGGCCGCCTCCACCGCTGGATGGCATGGCTTTGTGCTGTTGTCGGGCATCGCCTTCGTGGCGTTCATCCTGATGTTTGCCGTTGCGGCAGGTGAAAGCGCTGCGCGCTCCTTGCGCATCGAGCCGGTGGTGCGCCCCAAAGCCGATGCGCTGGTCAGCGCGGCCATTGATGCTGCCGCAGAGCCCATGCTGGTTACTGATGCACGCGGGCGTACCGCCTGGGCCAATGCGGCCTATCGCAAGCTGGCCAAGACCGTGATGCCGCTGACGGCTGGCGTCACCCTGCCCGCGCCTGACCGTTTGTGGCCGGGCAGCTCGGGCGGCGCGCTCTACCGGCTGTCGCGCGCTGCAACCGCAGGCCAGGCGGCGCGCGAAACCCTGAGCGCCCTGGGCGAATCCGGCGGCGGCGTCTTCAGCGTATCGGTGGATCCGGTGCCAGCTGGCGGCGCATTGTGGCGCTTTGCCGAAATCCGGGCCAGCGAGGCTCTGGACGCGGAACCTGGCACACCGGACTGGGCCGAACATGCGCCCGTGGGGCTGTTCCTGGCCGATGGCGAGGGGCGTGTTCTGTCTGCCAACGCAACACTGCGGGCGTGGCTGGACGTGCCGGAAGGCCAGGCGCTGAAAGTGAAGGATTTTCTGGCCGGTGACATGGCCAGAAGTTTCCTCAAGACGCGCGGCGACAAGGGCATTATCCGGCTGGATGCGCGCCTGCTGGCGCGTGAAGGTGTCGAAAGCCCGATCACGCTGGCCGTGGAATGGGATGAAGGGCGCCCGGCGCGCGCACGGGCGGTTGTCTACGGGCTGACCGCTGCCGGCACGCCGCCCGGCGTCGCCCAGGTGATTGCCCAGCATACCGGCGGGCGCACGGGCCGCACGTTTGACGACATGTTCGCCAGCGCGCCGTTCGGTGTGGCCCGTCTGGAAGGGTCTGATCCCCAGCAATCCATTATCGAAGATGCCAATCCAGCGCTGGTCCAGCTATCGGGTGGCACCGCCATACCCGGCATGAAGTTCGAGGAATTGTTCGACTGGAGCACAGGCGATAATCGCGAGGATGCGTTTGCGACCGCGATGTCGGGCCGCGCCGAGCCGGTAGCGCTGAAGCTGAAATCGGCGGATGGCTCGCGCGATGTCCACCTGTTCCTGTCGCCTGCACGCTCTGGCAAGCGGGCTGCCTATGTGGTCGACATCACGGCGTTCCGCGAGCTTGAGGGCCAGTACGCGCAGGCACAAAAACTCAAAGCGGTGGGCGAGCTGGTGGCCCGCGTCGCGCACGATTTCAACAATTTCCTGACCGCTATCCGGCTGAACACAGACAATCTTCTCCTGCGCCATCCGGTTGGTGATCCGGCCTATCCTGACCTGCAGAAAATCAATGGTGTCGTGGCAACGGCTGCCGGGCGCATCAAGCATCTTCTGGCCTTTGCCCGCAAACAGACCCTGCGCGTTGAAACCGTGGACCTTACCGAAACGCTCGCCGACGCGGTCCATCTTGTGCGTCAGAGCGTGGAAGAATGGATGCGCGTCGAAGTCCGCCATGGGCGGGGCGTGCCGCTGGTGCGAATCGACAAGGATGAGCTGGCCAACGCACTGATGAACCTGGCCACCAACGCGCGCGATGCCATGGCCGCGAAGGGGCGCGGCACGCTGACCATCTCCACCGACCGCGTTGATGCGGCAGAGGTGCGGGCCGCAGGCGCACCGGACGTGAAGGACGGCGCCTGGGCCGCCATCCACATCGCCGATGAAGGCTGCGGGATGGATGCCGACACGCTGGCGAAGATTTTCGAGCCCTTCTTCACAACCAAAGAGGCAGGCAAGGGCACAGGGCTTGGCCTCGCCACCGTCTACGGCATCGTCAAGCAATCTTCCGGCTTCCTGTTTGCCCGCTCCACGCCGGGCGAAGGCACAACCTTCTCCATCTATCTGCCCGAACACATTCCCGATGCCGACGAAATCGCCCGCACCGAAACGCGCAAAGCCGAAGTGCCGGTACAACGCAAACCCGCAGACCAGGCCGGGCGCGGACGCATCCTGCTGGTCGAGGACGAGGCGCCGGTGCGCAGCATTACGGCCCTGACGCTGAAAAACCGGGGCTATGAAGTCGACGAGGCCGAAGACGGCGAGGAGGCGCTGGCGATTCTCGAAGAGCGCCCGGGCGGTTTTGATCTGATCATCTCCGATGTCGTCATGCCGGGGCTGGACGGGCCTGGCCTGCTGAAAGCGGCTGCGGACTATCTGGGCGATGCGCGGATCATTTTCATTTCCGGCTATGCCGAGGAGCACTTCTCTCACACGCTGTCCGACGATCTCGACATCTCGTTCCTGCCCAAGCCATTCAGCCTCGAAGCCCTTGCGCAGCGGGTAAAAGACGAACTCGGACGCTAGCTTATCAATCCGGCATAGGGCCGGTTAATGTTCCGCTTGTGTTCTGTGAACAAATGCGGTACAAATTCCCTCAATCCAGCGCGTTTGCCCATCCAGGCAATGCGTGAAATAAGGGAACCGAACCAATGGCATCTTCCGCAATCCGACTGGTGAAAGACACCGATATGGACAAGTCCAAGGCTCTTGAAGCCGCGCTTACACAGATCGACCGGCAGTTCGGCAAAGGCTCGGTCATGAAGCTTGGTGCCCGCCCGAACCAGAATATCGAAGCGGTATCCACTGGCTCGCTCGGCCTTGATATCGCGCTGGGCGTCGGTGGCCTTCCCAAAGGACGGGTCGTGGAAATCTATGGCCCGGAAAGCTCCGGCAAGACGACCCTGGCGCTTCATTGCATTGCCGAGGCGCAAAAGCGCGGCGGTGTGTGCGCCTTCGTTGATGCCGAGCACGCGCTCGACCCGGTCTATGCGCGCAAGCTGGGCGTCGATGTCAGTGAATTGCTGGTCTCCCAGCCCGATACCGGGGAACAGTCGCTCGAGATCACCGATACACTCGTGCGCTCCGGCGCCATCGATGTGCTGGTGATCGATTCGGTGGCCGCACTCACGCCGCGCGCCGAGCTTGAAGGCGATATGGGTGACAGCCTGCCGGGTCTTCAGGCCCGCCTGATGAGCCAGGCATTGCGCAAGCTTACCGGCTCGATCTCCAAGTCGAACTGCCTGGTCATTTTCATCAACCAGATCCGCATGAAGATCGGGGTGATGTTCGGTAATCCTGAAACGACGACCGGCGGCAATGCGCTGAAATTCTATTCCTCGGTGCGTCTCGACATTCGCCGTATCGGTGCCATCAAGGACCGCGACGAAGTTATCGGCAACCAGACCCGCGTCAAAGTGGTCAAGAACAAGGTGGCGCCGCCCTTCCGGGAGGTCGAATTCGACATTCTCTATGGCGAAGGCATCTCGCGCATGGGCGAGGTGATTGATCTGGGGGTCAAGGCCGGGATCATCGAAAAGTCGGGCTCCTGGTACTCTCACGATTCCGAACGGATCGGTCAGGGCCGGGAGAATGCCCGCAAATTCCTGCTCGATAATCCCGACATGGCGGAAAAGATCGAAAACCAGATTCGCTCCAGTGCGGGCCTGATCGCTGAGGAAATGCTGGTCGGTCCGAGCGCGGATGATGACATTGAGGATGCGGCAGAAGCGGCCGGATAGGGCTTCAACGCAGCTACGAACCGCTTTTCATTGCGACGGGCGCTTGGCTTGGCCGGGCGCCCGTTCGTATATGTGCGTTACCAGTGAGTGAAAAATCGAAACGAGCGGAGCCCGCCATGACAGCCTTGCGCGACATACGCGCCCAGTTCCTTGGCTATTTCGAAGGCCAGAACCACGAAGTCGTGGCCTCCAGCCCGCTCGTGCCGAAGGACGACCCGACACTATTGTTCACCAATGCGGGGATGGTGCAGTTCAAGAATGTCTTCACCGGGGCGGAGAAGCGAGCCAATCCGCGCGCGGTCTCCACACAAAAATGCGTGCGCGCCGGCGGCAAGCACAACGATCTCGATAATGTCGGCTATACGGCCCGCCACCACACCTTCTTCGAGATGATGGGCAATTTCTCGTTCGGCGATTATTTCAAGGAAGAGGCGATCCATCACGCCTGGACGCTGGTAACGCGCGAGTTCGCTCTGCCAAAGGACAAGCTGCTGGTCACCGTCTACGCCGATGATGACGAGGCTGCCACACTCTGGAAGAAGATCGCCGGCCTCACCGACGACCGCATCATCCGTATCGCCACGTCAGACAATTTCTGGATGATGGGTGATACGGGCCCGTGCGGCCCGTGCTCGGAAATCTTTTTCGACCACGGCGAACATATCCCCGGCGGACCTCCGGGCAGCCCCGATGAAGATGGCGACCGCTTCATCGAGATATGGAACCTGGTCTTCATGCAGTTTGACCAGCAGGCCGACGGCTCGCGCCGGGCCCTGCCCAAGCCCTCTATCGATACCGGCATGGGGCTGGAGCGGGTCGCTGCCGTGCTGCAGGGCAAGCACAATAATTACGAGATTGATCTGTTCGAACGGCTTATCCAGGCCGGCGAAGAGGCGCTCAAGGTGAAGGCGCAGGGCGAGGCACTCGCCAGCCATCGCGTCATCGCCGACCATTTGCGCGCAACCAGCTTTCTGATCGCTGACGGCGTCACCCCGTCCAATGAGGGGCGCGGCTATGTGCTGCGCCGGATCATGCGCCGCGCCATGCGTCATGCGCATATTCTGGGCGCGTCCGAGCCGGTACTCTATACGCTGGCGCCGGTTCTGGCGGCCGAGATGGGCGAGGCCTTCCCGGAGCTGAACCGCGCGCTGCCGGTTATCGAAGAGACGCTGCGCGGGGAGGAGGAGCGTTTTCAGCGCACGCTGGGACGCGGCCTGACCTTGCTGGAAGAGGCGATTGGTGATCTGCCCGAAGGCGCGCCCCTGCCCGGAGAAACGGCGTTCAAGCTCTATGATACGTTCGGCTTTCCGCTCGATCTGACGCAGGATGCGCTGCGCGCCAAGGGCCTGAGTGTCGACGAGGCCGGTTTCAATATCGCCATGGAACGCCAGCGCGCCGAAGCGCGTGCCCATTGGCAAGGCTCCGGCGAGGCGGCGACCGGCGCTGTGTGGTTTGCTGTTCGCGATGTGGCCGGACCAACCCGCTTTCTGGGCTATAGCGACACGTCCGCCACCGGCCGTCTCAAAGCCATTGTTGCCGACGGTGCCATGCACGACGCTCTCATGAGCGGCGCCCGCGCCGAACTGGTCTTCGACCAGACCCCCTTCTATGCCGAATCCGGCGGCCAGGTGGGCGATACAGGCGAGATCCGCTTTGCCAATGGTGCGCGCTTTAATGTCGAGGACGTGAAGAAGCGTGCCGGGGATGTATTTGCGCATATCGGCACGCTGGAGGGCGGCTCCATCACGCCGGGCGATGACGCCGAATTGCAGGTGGATGTGCAGCGGCGCGACCGCACCCGCTCCAACCACTCGGCTACCCATCTGATGCATTCAGCACTCAGGAATGTGCTGGGCCCGCACGTCTCGCAGAAAGGGTCATATGTCGGACCCGACCGGCTGCGCTTCGATTTTTCCCATGGCCGTGCTCTCAGCCCGTCTGACATTGCCGCCATCGAGGCGGAGGTGAACGCGGTCGTGCGTCAGAATGACGAAACCGAGACGTCGGAGTCCACGCCCGACGAGGCCATTGCCAAGGGGGCGCTGGCCCTGTTTGGCGAGAAATATGGCGACAAGGTGCGTGTGCTCACCATTGGTCAGGTGCCCGGCGACCCGGACAAGGCCTACTCAGTGGAGCTGTGCGGCGGCACGCATGTGCGCCGCACCGGCGATATCGCCCTGTTCAAGATCGTCGGTGAAAGCGCGGTTTCAGCCGGTGTACGCCGCGTCGAGGCGCTGACCGGCGAAGCGGCGCGCGAATATCTCGAGCAGCAGGCCTCTATTGCCAAAGCCGCAGCCGACACTCTGAAAGTGCCGGTCGCCGAGCTGGAAAAGCGTCTCGCCACGCTGGTCGACGAACGCCGCAAGCTGGAAAAGGAACTGAGCGAGGCCAGAACCAAGCTCGCCATGGGCGGTGGTGGCAGCGCGGCACCCCAGGCGGTTGAAACCATAGGCAATCTCAAATTTGCCGGCCGCATTGTGGAAGGCGTCGGCGGCAAGGAATTGCGTGGCCTGGTGGATGCCGCCCGTGATGAAATGGGCTCAGGCATCGCCGCCTTTGTCGGCATTTGCGACGGCAAGGCGGCCATAGCGGTGGGTGTTACCGATGACCTTGCCGGTTCAGCGGCCGATGCGGTGGAGCTGGTACGCGCGGGTTCAGCGGCGCTTGGCGGCAAGGGCGGCGGCGGCCGTGCCGACTTCGCCCAGGCGGGCGGGCCGGACATTGACAAGGGCGAGGAAGCGCTCGCCGCGATCCGCGCCGTGCTCAGCGCCAAAGCCGGGTAGCGAGGCGGGCAGCGCGCCAGTGACGGCGCTGTGCCTAGCGCCGTTTCTTGAGCGACAGCACATAGCCAATCACCTTGGCGACGGCGGCGAATTGCTCGGGCGGAATGACCTCGTCCAGATCCACGCTGGCGTGCAGCGCGCGTGCCAGCGGCGGGTCTTCAACGATGGGAACGCCATTTTCCTCGGCGATTTCGCGGATTTTCAGCGCGACGGCCTCAACCCCCTTGGCGACACAGATCGGCGCGGCTGTGACGCCCTGCTCGTATTTGAGCGCCACGGCGTAGTGGGTCGGGTTGGTGATCACGACAGCGGCTTCGGGCACGGCGGCCATCATGCGCTTTCTGGCCCGCTCCTGGCGGATCTGGCGCAAGCGCGCGCGCACCATTGGATCGCCTTCGGATTCCTTGAATTCGTCGCGGATTTCGCGGTGGCTCATCTTGTTGCGGTCATAGAATTGCTGGCGCTGGAAGATGTAGTCGGCCAGCGCGATGACGGAGAATACCGCCAGCGCCGCCAGCATCAGCTGAATGGCGATCTCGCGAAACAGGACGAGGAGCTGGCCGGGCGCAACGGCAGGGAGGCTGGCCAGCAAGTCCATGCGGGGCCACAGGACAATCGTGATGGCAATCGCCACCAGCGTCATCTTGGCGAGCCCTTTGAGGAAATTGACCCAGCCTTGCGGCCCCAGAATGCGCTTTGCCCCCTCGACCGGATTGAGCTTGCTCAGCTTGGGCTCCATTTTCGACGTGGTGAAAATCAGGCCATGCTGGACGAAATGACCGGCCAGTGCCGCAGCCAGGATGGCACCGAAGGCCAGCCCCATCACCATGACCACTTTCATCACGGCGGCAGCCGTAACGGTCAGCGCGCCGGTCCCGTCCAGCGAAATTTCATGCGGCTTTGACAGGAAAACAGACAATTCCCGCGTCAGGCCCGTGCCCATGGCCGGGCCGAACGCTGCCAGCACGCCCAGACCGGCCGCCAGAATGAACCAGGCGGGAATTTCCTGCGATTTGGGCACATCGCCCTTCTCGCGCGCCTTGTCCAGCTTTCGCTGGCTTGGCGGTTCGGTCTTTTCGCTCTTGTCCTCACCTTCTGCCATGTGATCCTCACATCAGCGTTGCGGTGAAGGCTTCGAGGCGTTCCAGCCAGACCATCGCCATCGTACCCAGCGCGATGGCGAAGATCGTAAAGCCGATCAGTATGTTGATAGGCATGGCCACGAAGAAAATCTGTACTTGCGGCATCATCCGCGACAGCACGCCAAGCCCCAGATAGAAGATCAGCCCGAACAGGATCAGCGGCGAGGCGAGCTGAATGCCGATATTGAACGCGCTGATGAACAGGTCGAGCGCCCATCCGGCCGCGTCGCCCCACATCGGCACCTCGCCCGCCGGCATCAGCATGTAGGAGCCTGCCGCCGCCTGCAGCAGCAAGTGATGAACATTCGTCGTGAAGATCAGCACGATGAAAAGCAGGTTGAGAAACGTTGCCGGCAAGGCGCCGGTCTGCCCTTGGGCGGGGTCAAAGGCCTGCGCCATGGCAAGGCCGCTCTGATAGCCGATAACCTGTCCGGCCACCGACGCCGACGACAACAGCATGCGTGCCACGCCCCCGATCATCAGCCCGATTATTGCCTCACCCGCCACATATCCGGCGAGACCGGCCAGCGTATCGGGCTGCGCAGGCAGAAGCGGGGCAACAACCGGCCCGATCGCGAACGAAAATGCCAGCGCAAACGACAGACGGATACGGATGGGAAAGCCCGGCTCGCCAAAGCCCGGCAACAGCATGAGGATCGCCCCCATGCGGGCGAATACCAGCGCGGCGGCAAAAACAATGGCGGGCAGGTCAAAGGTGATAGTCATCGCGGCATCAGCCTGCCGCGATTCTGTCCGCAATATTGGTCATGAATGTGCCCAGCACAGCGCCCATCAGCGGCATGAACACCACCAGCGCTAGAAAGATCGCGATGATCTTTGGCACGAAGACCAGTGTCATTTCCTGAACCTGCGTCAGGGCCTGAAACAGCGCGATGATCAGGCCAACCGCCAGCCCCACCATCATGATCGGCGCGGCCATTGCCAGCATGGTCCAGATGGCTTCACGCCCGACATCGAGTGCATCTGCGCCAGTCATGAAGCGGGTTCCTTCTGATCCCGTTACCGTTCGCACCCCACACAATCGTGAGTCGGTTAAGAAAGGTTAAACGCGCGTTAACGCCAGTCAGTGCGAACCGGTATCGTTGCGCCGCCAGCGCTCCATCGCGCCAGAAATGGCGAAGGTTTCCCGGTATTTGGGCGATCCCGAAGGGCGCGGAGGACGATCCGATGTCAGCGCCATGATCTCGGCCAGCTTGTTGTGGGCAGCGCCCGCCTGACCAGCACCGATATAGGCGTGAAGCTCCACCAGCGCGTTGGAAAGCGGGTCGTGCGCCCGGATCACGAAATAGGGCTCATCGTCCGCCAGATCCGGCAGGCAGTCGAACTGCGAAGGGTTTGCCTTCGAGCCAAGCGGTGCATCACTCATTGTTACAACCCTTTCCTGAGAGGCCGCCTGCGGCATCGCAAAATGGCTTCCTGCTTCATCTTCTAGCCGATTCCCTGCCGTTGAGCAGTTGCGCACATGACCTCTTTTCCAGAACCCGCTTCATCGCCAAATATCCTGGTGCGCGGCGGAGGCTGGCCGGCCTTCTTGCACGCGATATTTTTTGAGCGTTCTTTTGTCGGAGCACCCAATGACCACCCATACCGCCGCAGCTATGGCGCGGCTTACCGTTCACGCCGTCCTGGCGGCTGTGACGGGCTCGCTGTTTATCTCGATCACCGGCTTTCTGACCGTCGCGGCCGTCATCTGGGCGCTGGGCATGATGCTGGGACTGCCCTTGCTGGTCATTGAAATCGGCGAAGGCCTTGCCGTTATCGGTGCCATCATCCTGACAGTGATCCTCATCCGCGGCGCGCTGGCACTTGAGCGGCGCAGGCTGAGTGGCGAATTCGTCTGACAATAAAGAATACCCAGCCCGCTGGTCTTGCGGCTGCCACATTTGACGGCACACACTTCGCCCGGGAGTACTCATCAGTATGAGAATCGGGGAGTGAACATTCATGTGTTTTCGTCAAATCGCTGCGGTTGCAGCCTTTGCTCTGGCACTAAGTGCCTGTGATGCTCCGGACAGCCGCGATCAAGGCCTCGAACCGGCTTATGAGGAAGCCGCAGACCAGATTACGGTCGGCGCGGCGATGCGGTCTTCGGCACCGCCGCCTCCACCGCCTCCGCCCGCGGCTCCATTACCATCTCCAGATGGTGGCGGACCTCAGGCTGAGCAGGCCGTCCTGCTCGCCTACTCTCACAATTATGGCCTGCGCCTGCCAGCCCGAGCCCTGGCGCAGGTTCACCGCGAACATCAGGAAGCCTGCGCCGCAGCCGGTGGCAATGTCTGCCGCGTCATCAACGCGACGATCAATGATCCGGATGGCGAACGCCCTTCGGGATCGCTGGATATCCGGGCCCGGCCGGACTGGATCGAGACTTTCCGCGCCGGACTGGCCGCCGAGGTCGACGACGCTGGAGGCAATATCCAGAGCCAGAATACCAGCGTAGACGATCTGACCACCCAGATTGTCGATGGCGAAGCCCGCCTGCGGGCCCAGACGGCCCTGCGTGACCGGCTGCAGACGCTGCTGGAGACCAATGACGGACCGATGACGGACGTCCTCGCCGTGGAACGCGAATTGTCGCGGGTTCAGGCCGATATTGATGCGCGCGCCAGCGTCATCGCCGCCTTGCGTACCCGGGTGGAGACCTCCCGCCTGACGCTGCACTACCAGCCCATTGTCAGCCAGACCTCGCCGGTCCGCTTCAACCCGATCATGGAAGCACTTGCAGACTTTACCGACACACTGTCGCAAGGCGTTGCCGCCGTCATCCTGTTCGTGGCGATGATCCTGCCCTGGCTGTTACTGGCTATTCCCGCCATCTTCCTCATCCGCTGGCTTCTCGTGCGCCGCAAACGCAGGAAGGCAGCTGCGAAGCCCTGAGCGGACAAGACGCGCCGTTTTCACTTCCGTGGAAACGGCGCGTTAACCACGCTCCTTAACGCCGCTCTAAACCGGCTCGCGTAAAGTGCCCGTGATTTCGCCTCTGGAGCGAGAAACGCGGAGAGCCTGTCATGGCGAAGGCCATCTTTCACAAACACCAGCGCGTGTTCGTCCATCCGGTCGGCACGTGGGCGCTTGTAGAGAAGGTCAAGCCGCAATGGGTCCGCGATGTGGAGGAGCCGGTAAAGGTCTTCTACGATTGCGGGCTGGGCCGTGACTTCCAGACCCACGAACTCTCCGTGGAAGATAATGGTGGCGAGAGCACGGGCAGCAACTGGCGCGTATTGCGTGCTGCCAACAAATGGCAAACGCCCGAAGAATGCGCCCACCATCCCTTTCCGGGCACCTATCCGGTCGTCGTGACCGATCAGCAGAACTGGGGCGGCTGGCGGACACCGGGCGCTGAATATGATCGCGACCCCCACCGCGTCGAGGCGCAAGCGCGCCTTATCTCTCAAGCGCCGCGCCTTCTGGCACTGGCCGAAGCGATGGCGCGCGCGGTTGCCGACAACCCCGAATGCGGACCGGAAATGGTCGGGCTGGCCCGTCAGATGTCCGAGACGGTGCGCACCGTGCGCGCCCGGCCCGGTGAAGCCGGTGACGCGCGGCGTGAGGCTGCCGAATAATAGCCTCGCGCGGCTGGACGTTTACCATCGTGCAACCCTATTCTGGACGGGATGATTCGAGCCCGGACCGCGCGCAAAGCCGAAGCACGGCGCCCGCCCGGACGGTCGGCCGTGGACGGGCCTGCCGCCGGCCGCACACGCTTGTCCCGGCTTGTCCTGCTTTTCCTCGTCGTTTTTGCTGGCGTGTTCGGCACGGTCATCTGGGCCAAGCTGCAGATGGAGTGGTCATCCGCACGCGCCGAAGCCGAGAGCCGGCAAGTGCGCAGCGCGGCCTTCATCGCGGAAAGTGTTTCGGGGCGCTTGTCAGAGATACGCGGAGCGCTCAGCTTTGCCTCAGCCAGCCTGTCAGGTCCGGCAGACACCGATAGCGGCCAGACAGCCATTGTGGAGGCTATTGCGCGATCGGCCCATGTATCCGGCGCAGCGCTGTGGCTGCCGGGAAGCGAGCCGCTGACCGCAGGCGCGATACCGGCTGACCTGGCTGCAGCCGCAGATGCCGCGCTGGGTGGCCCGCAATGGATTGCCGGTATCGCGGGCGAGAGCAGCCACGTCGTTCTTGCTGCGCCGATACCGATGGCGGACCAGCGTGTCGGCACGCTTCTGGCTTTTGCTGCGCCCTCAGACCTGATGAGCGCAGACGGGACGTCGCGCATCGCTGTTCTCACAGACAATCTTGGGCGCACGCTCGCCCTCTATCCTGAAGCGGCTGTGGCCGGCGCACCGCTGGCGGCAGAGCGCTTCGGCCTGCAAACCCGCGATGCGCGGGCCTTGGGCGATGCAGGAGGCGGCGCGCTGACAGGCGCGCGGATCGGCGGGACCGAGCAAGTGCTGGGCGTGGCGCGCCTGCGTGATGCGCCGCTATACGTATACGCCATCGGTCCGGCCGGACTGGATTCAACGGCCTGGAACATGACGCTTATCTTCCATGCCTTGCTGTTTTTCGGACCGCTATTCACCGCCATCGCCTTCTATGTGGTCCTGCTGATGCAGACCGGCGCACTGAAAAAGACCGAAGCGCGGCTTCAGGATTCCGAGCGCCGGTTCAGACTGGCCATTGAAGGCGCGCGGTGCGGGGTCTGGGACTGGGACCTGGAGACGGACGCGGTGTTCATCACCGATTCGTTTGCGCGGATGCTCGGCCTGCCCGATGCCGCACAGATGTCCGGGCCTGACTTCCTGCAGCTGCTGTCGGGAGAAGACCGTTCGCGCCTGCGCACGGCTATCCGTGCCGCTTCGCGCGCCGAGGAAGTCGATCTGGAAGTACGGGCCCAGAACCTGGCCGTCTGGGTGCAGATGCGGGGCCGGCCGCTGGCCGCAGAGGGCGCTGGCCCCGGTCATCGGCTGGTCGGCGTTGCCATCGACGTGACCGAACGCAAAGGCGCGCAGAAGCGGGTCATCGCTGCCGAGACGCGGCTCCGTGCGGCGCTGGAATCCATGACCGAGAGCTTTGCCCTTTGGGACTCCCGGCGCCGTCTGGTTTTGTGGAACCGCAAATTCCGCGATTTCTTCAACCTGCCGGAGGGCTCAATCCGCCCCGGCATGGCCTATGAGGCCGTGGAAGCCGCCGCCGCCGCCGCCATTGCCGACGTGCATTCAACCGAGAACGATGGTGAATCTTTCCAGATGGAGCTGACTGACGGGCGCTGGCTGCACTATTCAGAGCGTCAGACCGTTGATGGCGGACTGGTCAGTGTGGGCGCTGATATTACCCTGCTAAAACAGCAGGAAGGCGAGCTGCGCGACAATCAGGAGCAGTTGCGCCAGTCCTATAACGAGCTGGAGGAATCGTCCCGCCAGATCGAGGGGCTTGCCAAGAGCCATCACGAGGAAAAGCTGCGCGCCGAAGAGGCCAATCGCTCAAAATCGGAGTTTCTGGCCAATATGAGCCACGAGCTGCGCACGCCGCTGAACGCCATCATCGGCTTCTCCGAGATGATGCAGAAGCAGATTTTCGGGCCGCTCGGCCATGACCGCTACATTGAATACGCCGGTGACATCCACAATTCCGGGGGGCATCTGCTCTCGCTCATCAATGACATTCTGGACATGTCGAAGATCGAGGCAGGCAAGCTGACCTTGCAGACCGAGCCGCTGGACCCCGCAGAAATAATTGCCCAGTGTGTGCGCTTCATCGGCGCACGGGTGCAGGAGAAAAGCCTGCAGGTGCGCACAGAATGCGCCGATCTTCCCGAAGTCGAGGCCGATCCGCGCGCGCTCAAGCAGATCCTGCTGAACCTTCTGTCGAATGCGGTGAAGTTCACGCCTCAAGGTGGCCGTATCTTCGTGCGGGGATTTGAGGCGGCAGACGGGATTGTGCTGCAGGTGGCCGATACCGGAATTGGCATCGCCGAAGAGGACCTGCCCCGCCTCGGGCGTCCTTTCGAGCAGATCGAAAGCCAGCACTCCAAGAGTTATCAAGGCTCCGGCCTGGGGCTGGCGCTGTCCAAATCACTGATCGAATTGCATGGCGGCGAGCTGCGTATCGACTCGGTGCTGGGCAAGGGCACCACCATCTCCTTCACCATTCCCGCCCTTCAGGCCGGCAGAAATGGCGAAGGCAGCGAGGCCATCAACGAGGCCGCCGAGTAGTCACTCGTCTCCGGCCCGTTCGCGATGATGTTCACCGCGCCTGCCCTCATCATGTCTGCGCTCATGGCGCGGCCCGCCCCGGCGGCCGGTTTGCGGCCCGCCTGATCCGTAGGCCGCCTCCAGCGCGCGGCTGCGCACTTCCGGATCAAGGTCGGAAACTATGTCGACGATGATGGCTTCCCCGCCGGCATCAAGGCGTGCGCGAATGGCCCGGATTTCAGCCATCACTTCGAGTACGGCAGCCTCGTCGAACGTCTCGGCGCGCAGCAGGGCGTTGAGCTCCCGGCGCTGGCCGATCAGTTCGGAGAACAGGGGCCGCAGCTCTCTGAGGCCATTGCGCAGCTCATTGCGGGCGCTCGCGCGCCGGTCCTCGGGGAGCGCGGCAATGAAGCTGCGCGGGCTGAACCGGCCGCGGGCTATGGCCGGGCGCTCGCGCTCCTCCCCGGCAGAGGCGGACACGAACGCGCCACGGGCGACAATGCCCGCCAGTACACCGTTGGCGCCCAGCGACACGACGAGTAGCGCAATCCAGAAGCGCCGCCCTTCAAACCAGCTCATTGGCTCGCCTCATCACCCAGAAAATCGTTCACCTCATCGAAAGCCGGTTCTTCCAGGCTGGAAAACGCCAGCGCATAAGCAGCGTCGCCCTCACTGGCACCGCTCATCCCGGCACCAGCCCAGCCAAGGCCCAGACCCGCGCTCAACGCCAGTACCGCTGCCAGCCGCGCCCAGGAGGGCGCAAACCGCGTCTCTGCCTGACCGGCAGCGAGGATCGCAGCCTGCAGACCGGCCGGCGGCGGCGCGAGGCGAGCCATCTCGAGCGCATCATCCAGCCGCGCCGCATCATTTTGCAGGGCGAATGCCGTATCCGGGTGTGCCTCTTTAAACGCAAGGGCAGCGGCGCGTTCACCCGTCGGCCAGCGGGCCGGATCTGCGCCATAGGCACTCAGGATTTCGAAAAACCGCTCCTTATTCATATCGGCTCTCCCCGGCTGTCGTCCCTTCGGCTGCGGCTAAGCGTATCGAGCAGATCCCCCGCTTCGGGCGCAAGGCGTTCGCGCAAGGTGCGCCGCGCTCGGGAAAGAAGGGACTCAATCGCTTCCACGCTGATCTCCATTATCTCGGCTGCCGCGCCATTGCCCAGTTCCTGAAAATGACAAAGTTCCAGCGCCAGTCTTTGACGGTCCGGCAGGCCTGCCACCGCCGCCAGCACGGCGCTCCGGCTGTCCTTACCGGCCAGGATGGCCTCTGCGCCGGGCTCCGGGTCCTCACGTTCAAACCCCTCCGGCAAGGCCAATTCGCGGCGCTTTCTGAGACGGTCATAACAAAGATTGACCGCAATCCTCATCACCCAGCTATCAAATCTCACACCTCGCTCAGACCATTTGTCTGCATTGCGCCATACCTTGAGGTAGGTTTCCTGAGCGACGTCTTCCGCCTCACTGTTATCGCCGAGCAGGCGCCGCGCAATTCCTGTGATCTTCGGCAGGCTGCGGGCGATGAAGTCCTGCATGACCACCCTGTCGCCGCGCGACAGCGCGCGCGCAAGGGCGGCATCGCTGTCAGGGGCGGCGCCTGGTCCCGATCCGGTAATGACACGCAGAACCGGCCGGATGGACGCCTCCCTGACAACAATGGTTTCATTCAATCGCCAGCCTAGTCGCGGCTACGGCGATCTTCCCGGCGGCTACGCCATTGCTCACGGCGCTCCTGCCAGCGGCCGCGCATCTCCTCACGGCGTTCCTGCAGCGCTGCGATGGTGACTGAATCATTACCCTCGCCCGCCATGCGGTCAAACATCGTATTGCCGCGCGCTTCGAAGTCTGCCCGGCTGATCTCGCGGTCACCGCCACGACGGCCCGGACGATGTCCGGCACCGACGTCAACACCGCGCTCGGCGGCAAACTCTACCCACAGCTCGCGCAGCAATTCACGGTCAGCCGCGTTGGCAACACCGTCATTGTTCACATCCATGCGGTCAAACATGGCGCTGTGACTGGCCTGGAATTCCGCGCGTGTGATCGTGCCATCGCTATTGGCGTCGATCTGGCTCATGCGCTCTGCGAAGGCTTCCGGGCTGGCATGGTGGCCACGATGGCCGCGGCGGTGACCCCAGCGGCCGCCGCGATGCTCGCCGCGTTCACCGGCGCCCGCTTCCTGCACGGCGGTTTCTGCAAAGGCGCCGGCAGTCATGGCCGGCAGGGCGGTAAAGCCGAGCGCCAATGCGGCAACGGCCAGTTTCAGGGAATCTTTCATGGCTTGGTATCTCCGATTGTTTCGGTGAGCAGGTGTCCCTCTGCACCGCGTCTAACGGAGCCACCCCGCCCTATCCGTCGCCCGCGTGTGAGATTTTTTCTGTTGTCGAGATAAAAATGCGCCGGGTTGCGCTGGCGCATTCCTCCACACGATCCTTGAGCGCGGCCAGATCGCTGCACCCGGCAGCGCGTGCCAGACGCCGGGCAAACGGCTCGCTGGCATCGCGCGGGTCAAATCCGCTGCCATGCGCAAGCCGCGTCAGCTGGGTCACCGCCTCATAGAGGCTGTGCGCCGCGCTGAGCTCGCGGGCATCTCCCGGCGTCAGCCATCCATCGGCGGCAAGTGTCTCCAGTGCGCTTCGTGTCGCTGGCACCCCGCCCAGCCGTCTGGCGACAAGCCCGGCCTGCGCCGTGAACTCGATATCCAGAAGCCCGCCTTCGCGCAGCTTCAGATCCCAGGACGATGCCGCCGGCTTGTCGCGCTCCAGGCGCACGCGCATATCACGGGCCGCCATGCACACCTCGGCCGGGTTCAAGGTGTGGCCGTTGATGGCTTGTGCAATCGCCGCCCTGACGCGCATGCCGTCGCCGCTTGAGGCGACAAGGCTGGCACGCGTCATCGCCATGCGCTCCCAGACCCAGGCTTCCTCGCGGTAATAGGTCTCAAACCGCTTCAGCGCGACCGCCACCGGGCCTGCCGAGCCTGACGGGCGCAGCGCCAGATCGACCGGATAGAGCAAACCCTCCTCGGTCGGCGCGGACAGGGCCGAGACAAGGCGCTGGGTGAAGCGCGTAAACCAGACCGGCGTATCCAGCGGCTGACCACCTTCTGACTGTTCGGCTTCGGGTTCGTACACGACAATGAGATCGAGATCGGAGTCGGCTGACAATTCCCCGCCGCCCAGCTTTCCCATCCCCAGAACATGCCACTGGCCGGGCGGCTTGCCATGACGGCGGATCATTTGCGCCTCGGCGGCTTCTGCCATCGCCTGAACGCTCTGGCGGGCCAGGACCGAATACGCGCGGGCTGCGTCACTGGCACTGGCACGCCCCAGCAGAAGCTGCGCACCGATACGCAAACGCTCTTCGCGGACAAACCGGCGCGCGACATTCATCGCGTCCTCGAATCCCGGTGCCCGGCTGAGGCGGTCATTGAGCACATCCGCGCCAGTTTCGGCTTCCGACAAGGGCGCCGTGAAGGCGGGCTCCAGCATGACGTCGAGCAAGGCCGGACGCTTGCCGATCTCGCTGGAAAGACGCGGGGCGAGCCCCAGAATGGAAATCAGCTCGTCAGCCAGCGCAGGGTGGGCCGCCAGCAGCGACAAGGGCTGCACGCCGGACGGCAGGCCCTCAAAGAAGGCAGAAAATCGGGCAAAGGCGGCGTCGGCATCTCCGGTTGCGCCGATCGCTTCGACCAGCCGTGGAGCGAGGCGCGAGAACAGCCGCCTTGCCCGCTCGGTGCGCGCCGCCCGCGCCCTGCCGGCCGCCCAGCCCGCCAGCTGGTTCCAAATCCGCACCGGATCGGAAAAGCCGAGGCGCGACAATGTTGCAAGCGTATCGGGTGTGGGTTCGACGCCGGTAAGCACCAGACTGCCTTCACGGGTCGCCAGGCTCTCGCCATCCTCAAATTGCTCGGAGAACGCGTTATGGATGGCGCGCAGCGTATCGCGCACCCGCTCGTCAAAGCGCTCCAGCGTGTCAAATCCGGCCAATGCCGCCACGCGCGTCCGGCGCTGGGGGTCAGCGGGAAGCGTCTGGGTCTGCTCGTCATCGAGCATCTGGATGCGGTGCTCGGCATGGCGCAGGAAGGTGTAGGCATCGCCCAGCATCACCGCCGTTTCCGGCTCGACAAGCTGCGCGGCTGACAAGGCTTCCAGCGCGCTGAGCGTACCGGCAGCACGCACCTCGTTCTTCCGGCCGCCAAACACCAGCTGGAGCACCTGGGCGTAAAACTCCACCTCCCGGATACCGCCCAGTCCCAGCTTCAGGTCGTGGCCGGCCACGTTAAGCTCTGCGCGTTTGCCCACTGCCTGTATCTGCTTGGCCAGAGCGCGAATGTCTTCCACCGCCGCAAAGTCCAGCGTGCGCCGCCAGATGAAAGGGTCCAGATCGCGGATAAACGACTTGCCTGTTTCGATATCACCGGCCACCGCACGCGCCTTTGCATAGGCCGCCCGCTCCCAGTTCTGGCCGACCGCCTCGAAATAATGGCGGGCCATATCCCCATTGACAGCCAGCGGCGTGGACGACGGATCAGGGCGCAGGCGCAAATCTGTGCGAAAGACATATCCGTCTGCCGTGGGCTCGCTCATCAGCCGGACCAGCCGCTGGGCGAGGCGCGTCGCGAGCTTTTGCGGCTCCTTGCCCTCCGGCACAACAAACCGGCCGGCCTCCCAGACGATAACCAGATCGATATCGGATGAATAATTCAGGCTTTGCGTGCCCAGCTTGCCCAGCGCGAGCACCGCATAACCCGGTATCGCACCATCCTCGCCAGCCAGCCCCATCTCGCGGGCGGCAAATCCCAGCGCGCCGTGAAGCGCGGCGTCTGCAAATGAGGACAGGGCTGCTGTGGTCTCCCGCAAGGTCCACGCGCCAGAGAGATCGGCCAGCGCCGTAATCAGATGGACATCCATCTTCGCTTCGCGAAGCACACGCATGGCGTCAGCCTCGCTGGTTTCGCCACACGCCGTTCGCGCGCATTCGCTCGCCGTTTCGACCAATGCATGAGGCGGCATTTCGGCAAGTGCGCGCAACGTGTCAGCACGCTTTGCCATAAGCCGCGCCAGATAGGGCGAGGCCGACATCACCGCATCAAGAAATTGCGTTGGCCAGGGCTCCAGCGCGCCGGGCGCAATCGCCGCGCGGGCGCGTTCAGCCTGCACGGGATCGAGCACAGGCAATCTGACGGATATGAGCTGGGAAATGGGGGTCTTCATGGGCTGCAAACTGGCCCGCTCGCTGCCCTGATGGCAAGCGTATCAAGCGCGATGGCGCGGAAACAGCAAGGCGATGCGCAGCCCGGTTCCATCGCCATTGGACGCTCCGGGTCCATCGTCCAGAGATAATTCTGCGCCATGCACTTCGGCAATGGCCTGCACCAGCGACAGCCCCAGTCCCACACCGGGCAAGTTGCGGCTGGCTTCCAGGCGGACAAACCGCTCCAGCACGCGCGGGCGTTCCTCTGGCGCGATACCAGGGCCGGTATCTGTGACCGACAGTTCCACCGCGCCGCTTGATGTCGAGCGCACGCGCAGCATGATCGCCCCGCCTTCGGGCGTGTACTTGATGGCGTTGTCGACAAGATTGGCGGTAGCCTGCGCAACCAGCTCCCGGTCGCCCAGAATGGTCAGGCCATCGGCGGCATCCACGGCAAACTCGTGACCTGTCTCCTCGCAAACCGGTTCATACAGCTCGGCGACATCGGCGATGATGGCGGCCAGATCAAGCGTTTCGAATGCCCGCCGGCGTTCGCCTGTCTGAAGGCGCGACAGAGACAGGACCGCGTTGAAGGTTTTGAGAAGTTCGTCAGCGTCGGAAATGGCCTGCGCAAGGGCGGCCTCCCGGTCGGCCAGATCGCCCGCATCCACAAGGGCGGATTCCAGGCGGCCGCGCATCCGCGTCAATGGCAGGCGCAAGTCATGGGCGATGGAATCGCCGGCCGAGCGCATGCGCTGCATGAGACGTTCAACCCGGTCCAGCATGTCATTGAAATTCGACGCCAGATCATCGAGCTCATCTCCGGAGAAATTGCGCGGAGCGCGGCTCTGCAAACGGCCGGCCATCACTTCGCGCGCCGCCGCATTGATATCATCCAGACGGCGCGAAAAGCGGCGGCTGACAAGTGCGCCTGAGACGATGCCCATCGCAACGGCCAGACCGGAGGCGATGAGCACCGAGTTAAGGATGTAGGTCACAAAGCGGGCCTCATCCTCCACATCCAGACCGACGAAGAGGGTGTATCCGCCCTCCAGATTGCTGATGAGGCCGCGGGCGGCCCGGCTGGGCTCTGCCGTGCTCTGTCCGCCGACCCGCGCGCGTTCATAGGTAAAGCGTACGCGCCCCTGATCATCAGGCCGGGTTGAGGGGAGATTGGATATATTGCCGGAAAGGCGCCGGCCGGAAGGCTGGTTCAGGAGATATAGAAACTCGCCGCCCGCGACGGAGCGCTGCACGATATAGCGATTGGCCGCCGCCGGCCCTTCAGCGCGAAAGCGCGCCTCGATGGCGATGCTTTCCTGCGCAATCGCATTGTCGGCCCGGCGCACACCGGCCGTCACGGTCGCCGCGTAGACCAGCGCCAGGATCACAAAGCTGGAGAACGCGAACAAGGCGGCCGACAGCAAGGTCAGGCGGAAGGCCGTCGTGCGGGCAAAGGATGGCAGAATGAATCTGCTGCCCTCCACGTCCGGGGCTGGCTGCGCGACGCTGCTCACGCCTGCAGCCGGTAACCGGCTCCGCGCACCGTGTGCAGCATGGTCGAGCCGAAAGGCTTGTCGATCTTGGAGCGAAGCCGCGAGATGTGCACGTCGATCACATTGGTCTGAGGGTCAAAATGATAGTCCCAGACCTTTTCCAGCAGCATGGTGCGCGTCACTACCTGGCCGGCATGACGCATGAGAAATTCCAGAAGGCGGAACTCACGCGGCTGAAGCAGGACATCTTCGCCGCCGCGCTTCACCGTGCGCGCCAGCAAGTCCATTTCAAGATCACCGACCGACAGCTGGGTCTGGACAGAGCCGGGATCACGCCGCCGCGCCAGCACCTCCACGCGGGCCAGCAGTTCGGCAAAGGCATAGGGCTTGACCAGATAATCATCAGCGCCCGATTTGAGGCCGTCCACCCGGTCATCCACCTCGCCCAGGGCAGAGAGAATGAGGATGGGGGTCGCCATTCCTTCAGCCCTGAGTGTCTCAATCACGGACAGTCCGTCCCGGCGCGGCATCATGCGGTCGACCACCAGCACGTCGTACTGGCCGTCACGCGCCATCTCCAGACCATCTTCCCCGTCATGGGCGGCGTCGCAGACATGCCCTGCTTCACGCAGGCCGCGGCACATGAAAGCCGCTACCTGCTTGTCGTCTTCCATGATGAGAATGCGCATGTCCGGAGCTCCCGATCCAGAGTGAGTGGACGCCTATTCAGATTCCAGCCGAAGCGCGACGTAGCGCACCCCGCCTTGCTGGCGGGCAACCAGCACCAGCACCGCGTTGCGGTTGCTTTCGCGGGCTGTGGCGACAGCCGCCTGCAGGTCTTCCAAACTGCTGACATCGCTGCCGCCAGCTTCGAGGATCAGATCGCCCTCACGGATATCGCGCCGTGCGGCTTCTGAGTCTGGCCGGACACTACTGACGAGCAGGCCGCGCGAGCCGGTCACACCAACCCTGTCGCGTGTCTCGTCATCGGCCGGGGCCAGAACCATTCCGAAGACCTCGTCACGCGAGGGCTGTGCTTCGGGGCTGGTGCTGCCGGCGGTCTCCTCATCGGGACGTTCAGACAGCCGCACGGTCACGGTGCGTTCACGGCCATCGCGGATCACGCGCAGGTCAACACGCTCGCCCGGCGGGACCGAACCGATACGCTGGAACAGTTCACGCTGCTCATTCACCGTCTCGTTGTCGATGCGGATGATGACATCACCATTGCGAAGCCCGCCCTCGGCCGCCGGTGTTCCGGCAATAACTTCGGCGACCAGCACACCCCTGCGGTCACGGGGCAGGCCAAGGCTCTCGGCCAGATCAGGCGTCAGCGATTGTGGTGCGATCCCCAGATATCCACGGCGGACCTCGCCGCCATCGATCAACTGATCCACAACAGAGGCGGCCAGATCGGACGGGATGGCAAAGCCGATGCCGACATTGCCGCCGGTGGGCGAGAAGATCGCCGAGTTCACACCGACCACATTGCCATTGAGGTCAAAGGCCGGTCCGCCGGAATTGCCCCGGTTGATGGGCGCATCAATCTGCAGGAAATTCGTATAAAGCTGCGTATTGCCCAGCGGCCGCCCGATGGCCGACACGATACCCGCCGTTGCCGTACCGCCAAGGCCGAACGGATTGCCCACAGCGACAACCCAGTCGCCCACGCGCACTGACGGCGTGCGGTCGAGATTGACATGCGCAAATTCGCGGCCTTCGCCGTCAACGCGCAGCAACGCGATATCGGTCGCGGCATCGCGGCCCACCACGTCTGCCTCGAATTCAGAGCCGTCAGCAAGTGTCACCGTGATCTCGCTGGAGCCGGAGATCACGTGCTCATTGGTAACCAGAAGGCCGTCAGCGGAAATGAAGAAACCGGAGCCCTGAGAGCGGCGCTCACGCGGCTGGGACGGAGCGCCCTGCCCGCCAAATCGTTCAAAGAACTCACGAAACTGCGGCGGAATCTCCGACATGTCCGGCACGCCGCGCGGATCAACGCTGCCGGCCGCCTCGATGGAGACGACGGCGGGGCTGACCCGCTCGATCAGATCGGCAAACGACATCGGTGTGTCCGGCGGCATGGACGCGGCGTTGCGTGTGGCCTGGGCCGACGCGCTCGGAGCAAGGTCCAGCGGCATCAGGCAGACACTGCCCGCGAGCAGGGCAGGGATCAGAAGCGAACGAATGGCGCGTGGTGACATCATGAGAATTCCTCTGGCGGTTCGATGTGGTGCAGCTCTGCCTGCAAGGGCAAAGCCAACGCGTCCCTGACGGCCTTCATGACGTTGTCAGGTTCTACGCTCTATTACCAAATGGTGACGAAGCTGTAATGTTAAAGGGCGTCAGCCCTGCCCGTCGGCATAGGCTGTATCGATGTGGGAACTGCGTTCGAGCGTCCGGTGGACCGGACATTTGTTGGCGATCTCCAAAAGCTTCTCGGCCTGCTCGGCGCTGACACCGCCCTCCACCGTGATGGCACGGGAAAACACATCGCGTTCAGGCTGGCCGTCATCCCGATCCTGCTTGGCATGGGTTACGGTGGTGGAGATACGCCCCAACGCCCAGCCCTTGCGGCCGGCATACATGCGCAAGGTGATCGTCGTGCAGGCGGCCAGGGCCGAGGAGAGGAGCTGGAACGGCGCAGGGCCAGCGTCAAATCCGCCAAGACTTTCAGGCTCGTCGACCAGAAAGCGTGCCTCCCCGGTAGACGCCCAGCTCAGATACTTGCCCTTGCCGGTCTCCTGCACGAGAGCCGAATTATTGCCCGGCGGCGCCTCTGGCGCTTCAGGCAAGGGATCATGGAAGGCGTAGCGATCTGCCCATGCGGCAATGACATTCGCAGCATGGGCGGAATCTTCCGCCCTGGTCAGCAGGTGATCGGCGTTATCGAGGCTGAGGAAGCTCTTGGGATGTTTTGCGGCCACGAAAAGCCGCGTGGCGTTTTCGATACCCACCGTCTCGTCGCGCGGCGCGTGGGCCACCAGCAAGGCCGCGTCCAGCCCGGCTGCCGCCTTCAACACATTCTGGCCGGCAATATCGTCGAGGAATTGCTTGCGGATCATGAAGGGCCTGTCGGCCAGTTGCACGCTGGCCTGCCCGTCGCGGACAATATCATCGACACTGGCGGTGAATTGCTTTTCGACATGAGCGGCGTCGGCAGGGGCTCCGATGGTGACTACCGCTTTGACTTCAGGAATTTTCGCAGCGGCGACCAGCACCGCTGCGCCGCCCAGTGAATGCCCTATCAGTATGCCAGGCGCTTCTCGCGTTTCACGCAGATAGTCAGCGGCGCGGACCAGATCATCGACATTGGACGAAAAATTCGTATTGGCGAAATCGCCATCCGAATGACCAAGCCCGGTAAAATCAAACCGGAGGACAGCCACGCCGTCAGCGGCCAGCGCGCGGGCGAGACGCGATGCCGCCAGCGTGTCCTTGGAGCACGAAAAGCAGTGGGCGAAGAGAGCATAGCCGCGCGGCGGCGCTTTGGGCCGGTCCAGCCGGGCCGACAGCATGACCCCCTGACTGCCCTCAAATTCCAGCTTTTCCGTTCGCATTGCCATCCTCCTCGCGCCTCGCTTCGAAGCACAGTGTCCGGCAAGGCAGACGGGCTTACAAGCGGTCCCTGACGGCTTTTCGCCGCATGGCGCCAATGAGGAGCGATCCGCCAATCAGCAGGAAAATCACAGGCGCCAGCCAGAGCGGCAAGGTGCGGGTTTCGACAGGCGGGCGCATCAGCACTTCATGACCAAAGCGCGAGACCAGTGCCCCGCGCACGGCTTCGTCGTCACGCCCTGCCGCAATCTCCTCCCGGATAAAGCGGCGCATGTCACCGGCCATCGGAGCGCTGGAATCGAGAACCGACTCGCCAGCGCAAACCATGCAGCGCACTTCGCGCATCAGGTTCTGCGCACGCGCTTCCTCCTGCGGGGCAAGACCGGTGGAGGCTTGCAGGGCCAGTGCCATGAGCAGGGCTGCGATCATGCCTGCGCTCCGCGTTGGCGGCGGGTCAGTATCTGCGCGGTGAGCGCCGAAAATCCGCCCAGCACGATCAGGAATGCACCAAGGCCCAGCATCCACACCAGCGGGTGAAACGCGGCGCGGATCTCATAGGCGGCGCTGCCATCCTCGCGCGGACGCGCCTCGCCGATGGAGACATAAAGGTCACCGGTTATCGATGATCCCAGCCCCACCTCGCGCGTATGGGTGTCGGCGGCCCAGTAATAGCGCCGCTCCGGGCTTATCGATCTGCCGCCCGATACGTCGATCCTGGCACGGTCGGCCAGATAGTTTGCGCCGTCGGCGCGGCGTATCTCGGCCAGCGTCAGCGTGCGCCCTGCGATCTCGATGCTTTCCCCGCGTCCAAGCGCGATGTTGACATCAGCCGGCCGCGAAGCATCCGCCGCTGCGCCCAGAGCAAGAAAGCCCACCCCCGCATGCGCCATTGCGCGCCCGGCGGCGGCGAATTTCAGCGCGCGCGTCCTGGCCAGCGGCATTGCGTTAAAGGCATCCATCGCCGCTCCCGCCATCGCCCACACACCCAGAGCGCCGCCCGTTACAGCCAGCAATGGCGCGCCAAACCAGACAAGTGCCACTCCGGCGGCAGCCACCGGCACCAGCGCGAAGGCAGCCCGCATCTGTTTGAGCGCAGGCCTTGCCCCGCCATTGGTCCAGGGCAGAAAGGGTGCCAGCGGCACCAGAAGAAGCGTCAAGATCAGCAAGGGGGTGGCCGCCGCGTCGAAATAGGGTGCGCCGACAGAGACAGGCGCGCCGCCGAGAAGCTCGACGAACAGCGGATAGAGCGTTCCTACCAGGACAACGCCCGCAGCAGCTGCCAGCAGGAGATTGTTTGCGCCAATGAACGCCTCCCGGCTGGTCGGCTCGAACCCGTCACCTTCACCCAGCTGACCGGCACGCGCGGCAAAGAGGCCAAATCCGGATACCGCCGACACGCCCAGCATGGCCAGAATCCAGACGCCGCGCTCTGGGTCGAGCGCGAAGGCGTGGACCGAGGTAATGACGCCTGAGCGCACCAGAAAAGCACCGAGTATGGACAGGACATAGGCCAGCAACGCCAGGAAGACCGTCCAGCCGGGAAAGGCGCCGCGTTTCTCGGTAGCTATTGCTGAGTGAACCAGCGCCGCACCCAGCAGCCACGGCATGAAGCTCGCGTTTTCTACCGGATCCCAGAACCACCAGCCGCCCCAGCCCAGCTCGTAATAGGCCCACCAGGAGCCCAGCGCGATACCGGCAGTTAGACTGGCCCAGGCCCCGGTAGCCCATGGCCGGAGCGCCCGCGCAATCTCGCGCCCGGACACTTTCTGGATCAGACCGGCTGCGGCAATCGCGAAGGCCGCGGACAGGCCGACATAGCCCAGATAGAGAAGCGGCGGATGAATGGCGAGGGCCGGGTCTTGCAGGATCGGATTGAGGTCACGGCCTTGCAGCGGCGCCGGGTCCAGCCGGTCAAACGGGTTGGACGCGAACACCAGAAAGCCGAAGAAAAGCGATTGCAAAAGCGCCTGGAGGCTGACCGAACGCGCCCGGAAGGCCGGCTCTGCCGGGCCGATCCGCGTCAGGCCGAACCCGAATAGCGCCAGGATCAGGCACCAGAGCAGCATCGAGCCTTCATGTCCGCCCCATGCGGCTGCCACCTTGTAGAAGAGGGGCTTGTCGACATGGGAATGGCCCGCGACGTATGCGATGGAGAAATCTGACTGGATGAACGCCACGATCAGCAGGGCAAAGGCGCCAGCCGATGTCACCAGAGCAGCAAGGCTCGCCGTGCGGCCCGCCTGAGCATAGGCAGAACGTCCGCCTTGCGCCGCGCCAACCCAGCCGAGCGCCATTTGCGCAATGGAAGCAATTAGTGCGAGCGCTATCAGAAACCGGCCAAGCTCAGCAATCATGAGCGGCCTTGCCCGATGCGCGCCTGCCCGATAGTCCACGCATCGCGCCCCGCTGCGCCCGGCAACGCGCCTTGTGCCTCGGCGCTCGCCAGAGACGAGGCGACTTCAGGCGGCATATAGGCTTCATCGTGCTTGGCCAGCACCCGGCTGGCAACAAACAGGCCGGACTCATCAAAAGTCCCTTCTGCCACGATGCCCTGCCCTTCGCGGAACAGGTCGGGCAAGGACCCTGCATAGCTGATACGAATATCGGCAATCGTGTCGGTAACAGTGAAGCCAGCACCCCCGGAAGCAGGGCGCTCAACCGAGCCCTCAACGACAAGACCGCCAACCCGCACGCGCTGGCCGGGCAGAGGCGGGCTTTCGGCGACCATGGCCGGTGAGTGGAAAAATGTCATCGCATCGCGCAAGGCAAAACCTGCCAGCACGCCGGCCGATACCAGTACACCGGCAGAGGCCAGAACGACCCAGAGACGTTTGCGCGACTTTATCACTCGGTTTCACCCTCCGGTCCGGAAGCCAGCTGGCCGGCGTTTTCCAGCGCATCAAGAATAGCGCTTATCCCGGCATCGCCGCCAGAACGCGCCCGCGCCTGGGCTATCGCCGCGCGGGCTCCGTCACGATCATCCCTTACGGCGCGAACCCGCGCCAGCACCATCCAGCCCGATAGATCATCAGGATCGGCCTCAAGTCCAGCCTCGAGCCCTGCGACCATTCGTGCCACCATCGCGTCAGGGTCTTCATCGGGGTCAATCGTGGCAGGATCAAGGGCCTGCGGGCCACCCGCCGGGCGCGAAAGCAGGTCTGCGGCGCGCACTGCAATCGCCTGACGGAACGGATTGTCTTCTGGCAAGCGTGAAACGATGCCCGCCCAGAGCCGGAGCGCTTCGGCCCGGTCGCCGGCATCATAGGCCGCCGAGCCCAGGAAAAACGCCGGCTCCGGCAGAGAAGGGTCGAGTGCAAGCGCCGCCTCAAAGGCGCGCTCGGCCTCGGGCGTCACACTACCCTCGTTCAGATCAACCAGAGCCTGCCCCAGATCGGAAAAGACACGCGCATCCTCATCGATACGCAAGGAGCGCTCCAGCATGGCGATGGCTTCAAGATGACGTCCGTCGAAGGCCAGAAACCGGCCAAGCAATGCCAGGGCTTCGGGATTGTCCGGCTCGCGGCGCACGATGGCGCGCAGGCGCTCTTCCTGCTCCTGGGGGTTCAGCTCTTCGGGCGGCGTCGCGGCCAGACGCGCCTCGGTGGCGGCATAGGGACGCCCTTCAAGTCCGGGCTGTCCGCCGGTCACGTAAACGCCAAGCGCGCCGGTCGCCAGAACCGCCATGACACCGAACGCAATCAGGCGATGCCTGGCGCTGGCCGCGTTGCGCGCGAGAGGCGAAGCAATCCACATGGCGACACCGACGCCCAGTGCCGCGATGATCAGCGTGAGCACGATCATGACGCGCCCTTCTCGAAAATCAGGGTGAGATTGCTGGCAGGCATGGCGATGCGCTGTTTCAGCGCGAAGCCATGGCGTGCGGCCAGTGCCTGCACCTCCTCCAGCGCGCGCACGCCCCAGCGCGGGTCGCGCGACTTCAAACTGGCATCAAAGTCCAGATTGGACGCGGCACTGCCGCTGCCTTCGAGAAACGGCCCGTAGAAGATCAGTTGCCCGCCCTCCTTCAGCAGCGCCGAGCAGCCTTCCACAAGTCCGATTGCAGCCTCCCACGGCGCAATATGGATCATGTTCGCGCAGAACACCGACGTCACAGGGCCGGAAACCGCGTCCTGCCAATCCGCGACGGTGGTGTCCAGATCAAGCGCGGGCGCGATCCGCCCCTCTGCCTCGCGAGCCCAGTCATCAATACTCGCCCTGGAGGCGGCATCAGGATCGCTGGGCTGCCAGCCAATGTCGGAACGTGCGCGCACGCAAGCGAGCGCATGCTCACCGGTTCCGCTGGCAATCTCCAGCACCCGCGCACCGGGCCGCAATATTTCGGACAGCGTGCGGGCAATGACGTCGCGATTGCGTCCCGCGCTGGGCGAGGTGAGGCGCGCGCCCGACAGCGCTCGGTCTTCCAGGGCGATGGGAGGTTTTGGGCTCATGGCGTCTACATAGGCCGCCTGTAGCGCCGGATAAAGCGGTTCACGCGGCCCGGGCTGCGGCAGCTCGGCGCAGGAAGACCGCTGCGCTCTCCTGCTGGCCAAAGGCATTCATCAGCCGGGCGAGGACGGCGGCCCGTTCGGTGAGCAGCCCATCACCCGGACTTGAGCGCATCTGCGCCAACAGGACTTCTGATGCCATATCAACGCGCTGGCTTATCCGGTCGAGTACGGCAGCGTGTGCGCCTCCGACAGCGGCGCGCGAGGCGTCATCGCGGGTCAGGCGCAGGAAGACACAGAAAACCTCCATACGTTCTGTTGCCGCCTCCAAAGCATCCCCGGTCAACTTCAGACGCGCAGGCAAGTGCTTGTGCGGATCGGGCACGGTCTTGTCGAGCTGTGTCAGGGCCGCGCCGTGAATGGCCTCCATCTGCGTGGACGCGCGTTGGCGCAACGCCATGATCTGGCGGCCCCAGCCGCCATCCTTGCGTATGCCGATCTCCCTGCTCATGCCCACCGTAACAGTAGCAAATTGCGTGAGCGCGGCGGCCATTTCCTGAGCAGTCTCGACGCTGGAGGGAATGCCGGCAAACCCGCTGACATGAAAGGCCGCATCCTCCAGCAACGCGTCGCCTATCGCGGCGACATCGGTGCGCGAGAGAAGAAAGTCGTCGTCGCGGCGCACAATCTTCTCGAATACCCGCAAGATTGCCCAGGGCCGGACCAGGCGCGCCATCACAAGATACAAGAGCCAGACACCCGCATCGGGGTCTTTGCCGCAGGCCTCATCATATCTGTCGCGCAAAGTCTGCGAGAGCTCTTCGTCAAGCTCGGATATGGACAGAGGGATATCTGCCAGCGCCTCACGCAGGACCGGGGCCGCCCGCAATATGGTGGCAAGGTCGCGCACCGCGCGAAAATCGCTGACACCGAGCCGGTGGCGAAGCTGCTTGTGCGCACGCGGATCATCCTTGACCGTTTCGATGGCCCGAGTGATGCGCGCGGATGCGTCAGCCCGCAGCAGGTCTTCTGCGCGCGTATCCGCCGGCATCAGCGGGTTGGCGCAGCGTTTTCGCATATCGGCGGCAATTTCCGGTGCCAGTATCTCGTCCAGCCAGCGCCATACCGTGTCCAGCATGGCAGGCGGTATGTGGGCCAGAGATGGCCGGGCATGTGCCGGATCTAGGCTGAGCGGCGCCAGGGGCGCGAAAAACCGTTCGCGCGCATAGGCTTCTGCACTTTTAGTGCAAGCGGCGAGAAGCTGGCCCATCGCCTCGTCACCGGACGCGGTCGCGTCGACAATCCGCGCCGACAATGCCGCGGGCATCGCGCTCATCAGAGCACGAAGTTGAGCAATCTTGGCGGGTGTCAGCGTCGTCATTCTTGCGGCCGGGACCGGATTACCAGCGTCTACCGTCACATTTTGCGGTTAATGGCGCGTTTCGCCTGTGCGCACCACGCCAGGCAGGGTGAGGCTTGCGCGCAGGCCGCCGAGCGGGCTGACATCCAGCGCCAGCTCTCCGCCATAGGCCTTGACGAGATCGCTGACGATGGAAAGGCCGAAGCCCGTTCCGGGTGCCTGCTCATCGAGCCGGACGCCCCGTCCCAGCACGCGTTCGCGCGCCTCGGGGTCAAGGCCGGGTCCGTCATCCTCGACGGTCAGCACAATGGTGTTATCACCAGCATGGGCTGCGCTCACCCGGACATTCGCCTGCGCCCACTTGCAGGCATTGTCCATCAGATTGCCGGTAAGGTCTTCTAGGTCCTGGCGTTCGCCACGGAACACGGGCTCGCCATCCACCTGCCAGTCCAGCGTAATACCCCGGCGCGCATAAATGCGCCGCAGCGTCCGGCCCAGATCGTCAAGCACCTCGTTCACGGGCGTGCGGGCTCCGATTGCCTTGGCATTCGCAGCGGCGCGGGCGCGGCGCAAATGGTGATCGACCTGCGCCGTCATGGCCTCCGACTGGCGGCGGACAAGATCGCCGAGACGGGTCTCGTCGCCGCGCGCCTCATTGGACAGAACCGTGATCGGCGTCTTGAGCGCATGGGCCAGATTGCCGACATGGGTGCGGGCGCGCTCCACCACTTCGCGGGAATGATCGATCAGCGCGTTCAGCTCGTTGGCCAGCGGCATCATCTCGGAGGGGAATTCGCCCGAAATCTTCTGGGTTTCTCCGTCACGCACCCGCGCTACCGCACGGCGCAATTTCAGGACCGGCGACAGGCCGACGCGTACCTGCACAACCACACCCACCGCCAGCAGGATAGCAAACCCCGCGAGCAGTCCGGCGGCGGCAAGGCCAAATGTCCAGACCCGGCGGTCGGACGGCCGGCGGTCCTCGGCAGCAATGATGATGACCGGGCTTTCGCGGCCTGGCAGCAGGACCGCGCGCACCGACAGCCGCAAGGGCTCTCCATCAGGGCCGGCTGCATTACCCGCGACGGGCTGGCCATTGGCGTCTATCGCCTCAGCCCGCAAGCTGTCTGAAATCCGTATCGTTTCATCCCATAGCGAGCGCGAGCGCTCGATGGGTTCGGCGTCCGCCGCCCCGTCTGCCTCGCTAACCTGCCAATAGCGGCCGGAGAAGACCTGGCCAAAGCGGGGGTCCAGAAGATCGCGCGTCAGGGCTACGCCGCCATCGGGCGTCGCCTCGAGCTGGATCAGCAGAAATTCGGCAATGCTGGCTTGCCGGTTATCCAGATCGGTCAGAACCGTCTGCCGGAACACGGCCGTCAGGGATACCGCGCCCACCGCCAGCAGGATCACACCCCAGCCGAGCGCCAGAAGGCTCAGCCGCCTGAGCAGCGAACCGCGTTCAATCAGGAGGTCACTGCTGCCGGGGCTCACCCGGCCTTGGCCCGCGACGCCGTGCCGGGCGAGACAAGCCGATAGCCCAGCCCGCGCACGGTCTCGATCCGGTCAGTCCCGATCTTCTTGCGAAGGCGGCCGACAAATACCTCTATCGTATTGGAATCACGGTCGAAATCCTGATCGTAAATATGCTCGACCAGCTCGGTGCGCGAGATCACGCGCTCGCGATGATGGATCATGTAGGACAGGATACGAAACTCGTGAGAGGTCAGCTTGACCAGCTGATCGCCGACAAATACCCGCGCGCCGCGCGTATCCACCGACAGATCGCCCATTTCGATGGTCGAGGTGGCATGTCCGGCCGCGCGGCGAGTCAGGGCGCGCAGGCGGGCCAGCAATTCCTCCGGATGGAAGGGCTTGGTCAGATAATCGTCCGCGCCCGCGTCAAACCCGGCCACTTTCTCGCTCCAGCGGTCACGCGCCGTCAGGATCAGCACCGGAAAGTCGCGGCCAGCCGTGCGCCAGCGTTCCAGAACACTCACCCCGTCAAGGCGGGGCAGGCCCAGATCGAGCACGACGGCGTCATAAGGCTCGGTATCGCCCATGAACCAGCCTTCTTCGCCGTCACCCGCCTCGTCAACAGCATAGCCCGAATGGTCCAGCACATCTTTCAGCTGGCGGCGAAGGTCGGGATCATCCTCGACTATCAGAGCACGCATTGGGCAAACTCCCTTGAGTAAGGCACAGCCATTACATGACCCGCCCGGTCACGGCGTCCACGCGCACATCGATGCGGCGGCCATCCTGGGTGAGTATTTTCACGATGTAGTAGGGTGATCCCGAGCGAACGAGTTCCACATCAAGAACCTGCGCGCCCGGATACCGGTTGCGCACATTGTCGATGGCAACGCGCGCCGGCACCACATTGCCCGACTGGCTCTGGTTGCGCGCCTCGTCAGCCGAGTAGCGCGAACGAGGATCAAAAGCCTGGGCCTCGCCTGCAGCGTTCGACGCATGGGCATCGGACGCCGCAAAGGCGGTCAGGCAGATCAGGAGAAGGGCATAGCGTTTCATCATGACGGCATGTTTCGCACCTGGGCGCTGAACCTCATCTGAACAGACGTGTCATTCTGCAGACATGCACACCCCGGGCCAAGGGGATATGCATCACCCCTTCAAACGCCTGCGCGGGTCGTATCCCGTCGGCGGGCGCCAGCTTTCGGCGAAATCTTCCAGCTCGGGGTCACCCGACGGCAGATCAATCATCAGGCGGATAAGCTGGTCGCCGCGCTGTCCGCTGCCCGCCTTCGGCACACCGCGCCCTTTCAGGCGCAGGACCGAGCCCGAACTGGCGCCGGCGGGAATACGCACTTCCACATCACCGTCCAGCGTCGGCGCGCGCACCTGTCCGCCCAGCACCGCCTCTTTCAGCGAAATGGGCAGATCGAGGCGTATGTCATCGCCTTCGCGCCGGAAATAAGGGTGAGGCGCAATCTTTATCTCGACCAGCAGCGCGCCGGCCGGACCACCGGAGAGCGAACTTTGCCCCTGCCCTTTCAGCCTGAGCACCTGCCCCTCGCCGACACCCGCAGGGATGGTCAGGTCAAGCGCCCGCCCGCCCGGCAGCGACACGCGCTTGCGCGTGCCGAGCACCGCCTCTGGCAATGACACGGTGACGTTGGTGCGGATATCCGCGCCCTTTTCGGGCGCCGGGCGTCGTCTTTGCCCACCCGCATTCTGCGCCGCGAACAGATCAGCGAAAATGTCGCCAATATCTTCAAACCGGCCCTGCGGACCGCGCTGGCCGGGCCCGGCTCCGGGCCTTGACCTGTAGTGGAAGGGCGGGCGTTCCTGCCCTGATGCGTCCACCTCGCCGCGGTCAAAGCGCGCACGCTGCTCCGGGTCGGACAATAGCTTGAACGCCTGGCTGACCTGTTTGAAGCGTTCCTCTGCGGCCTTGTCGCCGGGGCGTGCATCAGGATGCAGCTCCTTCGCCAGACGGCGATAGGCCTTGCGGATCTCGTCCGCAGTGGCGCGTTCCGAAACGCCCAGAATCGCATACGGGTTCATCATGGTGCAGATCAGATAGCAGCGCTTTCACCGCTTGGCGATGTGGCGTGCTGCGGGCACCCCTACAAGAGGGCGGGCAGAGCTGCACTCGCCCGCTGCCCCGCACCTGTCCGCGCGGAGATTTGCGCCACCTGCCAGTACGTGCCCGCAGGCAGGAGATCAGCGGTTCCCGAAGGGACAAGGATGGAGGGCGTGGTGGATTCAGCCTCCCACAGCAGGGCATTCTCATGGTCGCGGAGTTCCACGCGGTAGCGCTCCTCCGCCTCGCCGAGCGGCACCTCGCCAGCGCCCCAGGCATCACCATCAAGGCGCGTGCGGCGGATCCAGCTTAAGGAGAGCCCGCCTGCCTGCCAGCGCGCCTGCAAGTGTACGGGCGCAAGCGGGCAGTACTCCACCCCTGCATAAACTGTCTCGATCTGACGCGTTGAGACGTCATCGAGTGTGCGTCCTGCAGGCACGCCCACCAGCACAAGCGGTGCATCCAGCGCATTGCTGCCAAGAGGCAGCACGCCGACCGACCCGTCCAGTACGACCAGCCGCGCACCCGCAGCGGCCCCGCCCATCACGCTGCCGCCAATCCCCCGGACCAGATCGCGCAGCTGCCATTGCGACGGGCCGGTCAGCTCGGCGCTCGCAAACTGGATGACTTCCCATCCGTCAGCCCCTTCGACAGCAAGCTGGTTGATCCCCGCCAGCGCGGACAGCCGGTCAACGCTTTCCAGCGCGCCATCAAACAGCGTGATATCCATGACGGCAGAGCGATCCCAGCGGCCTTCAAACCCGGGTGGCAGCTCTGCATCAAGACGGCCAAGACTGGCCGGGCGTTCCAGCTCCAGCCGGGGTGTTGCAGACATTGCGTCCGGTCCGGCATGAATGGTCACAGGCCCTGGCCATGGGAAGGCGTAGGCGGCTACCCGGATTCCACCCTGCTCACCCGTGTCGCCCGGCAGTATGGGGAGATCGAGCGCCACCAGAACCGGTCTCGACGGGGGCACAGCCTCGGATACGCGCGCGGCAGGCTGTGTGCCTGCCAGAACGGGACGGCGCGCAGCGACCGGCAGCAGCCCGGCCTGACGCGCTGTTATGCCGTCCAGACTGGCCGCCATCAGTGGCCCCTCAACACCGCCCTCTCCGGCTAGGCGTATCGTGTCGCCCGCCTCCAGAGCCAGCATGGATGGGGGCAGCACAAGATCGACACTGATTGCGCTGGCGTCATCGGTGGCCAGCATGGTTTCCGCCCAGCCGCGCACCTGCGCGCCATCGGCCAGGATACGCAAACCCAATCCGGCTACGCCCTCTACCGCCGCATCCAGCCCGCGCGCGGAAGCGACGGCCGCGCTATAGGCGTCGTCATCAGCGATGTGAGAGATGCGCACTTCGCGCACACGCCCGGCCTGTGCTTCATGTGTAATCGTGACCGGCGGGCGCGAGCCCTCACGCACGCACATGGCGGCGTCGACGACATGCGAGACCCGTCCTGACCGCGCAAGGGCAGCCACGCCGCCGGCCCTGTCCACGACATCAAACCCGTAGAGCGCCCCCTGCCGGGCCAGCACATCGCGAGCCCGTTCACCGCCTTCAATCACAAGACCGGACACGATGGCGTCAAGGCTGGACGTGTCGATGGATGGAACGCCTGCCTCTGCAGCGATGTCAGCGACAACGCGCGCAAGGCCGGATTGTCCGGCGCGCCCTGTCAGCCAATGGCCAAGCTGCCAGTTCGCGCCGTCATCCCAGACCGATGACAGGGCCGGAAATTCGGGAAAGGGCCGCGCATCCCATGTCCAGGCATGACAAAGCGACAGATCCACCATCGGCGCGCCATAGACCGCAGACACCGGATTATTGGGACCCTGCCAATAGCCCATCAGCGCCTCGATATAGCGCCGCTGGATCACGTCGTCGCGCGTGGCACTTGAGAAATAGGGCGCAAAACTTTCCGAGCTTTTCGGATCGATGAAGACATTGGGCTGGTTGGCGCCCTTGTCGACAGCCGGGCAGCCATACTCGATGAAGGCAAACGGCTTGGACTGCGGTATCCACGGCGTCGCAGAGGCCAGGCGGACACCGTCTTCGTCACGCTCATGATGGGCCTGGCTCCACCAGCTGCGCAAATCCTTGTAGCGCCATATCCACGGCTCTCCCTGCCCGTCCGTGATGGGGGTGCGCACCTGGCCTTCACGGTCGGCTTGGCTGGCATAATACCAGTCAAACCCTTCGGCGCCCTCGATCTGCGAGCCCAGATAGTCAGGATCATGAATCGACGTGAAACCGGCCACCGCATCGAGATGGTCTGTTGGATCCCTCCAGTCGGCCAGCGGGACATACCAGTCCAGCCCGACGAAATCGATATTGGCATCGGCCCAGAGCGGATCGAGATGAAAGCGGCGCTCGCCCCCGCCGGGCGCATGGCCCCAGTACTCCGACCAGTCGGCGGCATAGGAGATTTTCGAGCCCGCGCCCAACAGCGCCCGCGCCTGCCCGGCCAGGGTTTGCAAATGCGCCGTCGCCGGATAATCGCCGGAGGCCGCGCGCACCGTTGTCAGGCCGCGCATTTCCGACCCGATCAGGAAAGCGTCCACGCCGCCCGCCGCTGCCGCCAGGGCCGCATGGTGCAGGATGAAGCGCGAAAAGCGCCATTCATCCGGGCCGGAATAGCTCACCTGCCCTGCTGACACGCCAAAATCGCTGGCGCTGACCGTGCCGAAAAAGTCTGCGACCTGCGCGGCGGCCGCAGCGCTGGCATCAACACTCTCCATCTGGCCGGCGGCGGGATGACAGGTAATGCGTCCACGCCAGGGAAATGCCGCCTGCTCTGCCCCGCCATAGGGGTCCGGCAAACCATTGCCCGGCGGCACGTCCATCAGGATGAAGGGATAGAGCACCACCTTGTAGCCGCGGGCTTTGAGAAGCTGAATGGCCTGAATCACGCTGCGGTCAGACGGCGTGCCGCCATAGACCGGCGCATCCGGCCCGCCACTGATCAGATGCCCGTTCTCACGCGAGGCTCCGCCCGCGCTCCAGGCGTCAGGACGCGTCATCTTGTCAAAGGATTCCACGCCGGGGCGTATCTGGCACACGCCGCAGCGCAGATCGGTGCCGATCCATGCCGTCACCAGCGCGACCGAACGGCATTCAGGCAGGCGTATGGCGAGGTCATCCAGCGCCGCCTCGATATTGGTATCAGCACGCAGCACATGCACGTTTTCCGGCGCGTCACGTCCGTCGGCGATCTCGCGCATGACAGGCTCTGCGGCGTAGGCAAACTCTCCCGAGGCCGGGATCAGGCATACACCTTCAACAAGGCTTTCCAGCGATCCGGATTCTGGCGCAGCACCGCCGCCCAGAACTTCAAAGCTCAGCTGCGGGATGCGCAGGCCGTACTCATCAAGTGGCAGATCTTCAAAGACCACATAGGCCAGCCCCTTATAGGCAGGAGCATTGGCATCGCCCTCGATCATGGCGATCAGCGGATCAGGCTGCTGATCCTCGCCGCCAGTATGGACCCGCATGGTGATGTGCCCGGTATCGAGCGGCGCGCCATTGGCCCAGATGCGCCCCACGCCCGCAATCGGTCCCTCGCACAGCGCAACGGCAAAGCTGACCGAGTAGGTATAGCTGCGCGAGGATGCGCCCGCGCCCTTGCCCGAACGTTGGTCTTTCACCTTCGTCTCACGAAAGCGGGACGCCCAGATCACCTGTCCGGACAGGCGCATCCGGCCATAGACCCTTGGCACGGCGCTGCCTTCGGTGGAGGTCTGGATATCCAGACCCTCTGGCCGGGCAGTTTCCTGCCCGCCATTGGAAAACAGCCGTGCAACACCTTGCGCGGTCAGCATGCGCAAGGTTCCGGCCGCCAGGCGGGCGCCTGCAGCAAAGGCCATCTGGGCCATGAGAAATTCCTTCAGTGGAAAACGGTCAGCCAGGCATGGGGAAGGCGGCAACGGCGCTGATCCGCTTTCGCCAGAAGCCGTCCAGCGGTGTCTCGGCGACTGCGCGGCCCTGCCAGGCGTGAATGACGGTTTCAGGCGCGGTGAGGATCGCGCAATGGCGCGATGGCCCGCCGGTCCGGATGCGAAACAGCAGCACATCGCCGGGCCGGGCAGGCGCCACGTCCCGGATGACGAAATGGCGTTTCAAGGCTGCCAGCAGGGCATCCTCGCCTGCGCGCTCGGCCCAGTCGGGCGTGTAGGCGGGCAAGCCTTCCGGCTCCGGGCCGATCAGTGTCCGCCACACCCCGCGCACCAGGCCCAGACAGTCTGTGCCTGCGCCCTTGCGGCTTGCCTGATGATGATAAGGCGTGCCGATCCATTGGCGCGCCTCTGTAACGATGCTGGCCCGGAACGCAGAGTCGCACCAGCTCATCGCCGCCCGCCATCACGCACAGCTTCCGACCCGGCATGGCGGATCAGAACGTCGTTGCCGGGAATATGCGGACAGCCGCGGAAACGGGCAAAATTGGCAAACTTTTCACGGCAGGTCTCTGCGCGGCCATCGCACCCGGCCACAATTTCAAAGCTGTCACCTGCCAGCACGGCGTGAGCCGGAGGCCAGGCCAGCGAAATCCGCGTACCATCATCGACTAGGCCATGTGTCTGCACCCGGGCCACACCGCCCGCATTACCGCCCGTCAGCCAGACCAGCCTGCCATGGGTGAACCAGCCCGGCGCAAACCCGTCCAGACCGGTGGCGGCAAATCCGCTGGCGCTGATCACGCCCGCAACCACACCTTGGGCGCTGAATGCCGGGAGCGTTGTGTCTACCCCGCAGCGCGCATCGCCCAGCTCCGCATCGCAGGTTTTGGCGAACACGCGGCCAATGCGCCTGTTAAGCCGGGCGGAAAGACCCGCCAGCTCCACCTCGAACGCCGCTCCCGCGCGGCGTATTTCGCCGATCTCGCCTGTAAAGACGCGCACGCGGGTGTCCGGATCGCTCCAGTCAGTCCGCCACACTTCCACCCGGGCCGCGTCATAAAGCCCATTGGCGATATCGGCGGCGCTGACCCGCTGCGAACTGACAATACCGAACGCCGCGCCGCGTGCGGGACTGCCCGTCTCGCTGCGGATGGGAGCCGGGGCCAGCCCGCTCGCCGGTTCGCAGGAAACACCTTCCAGCAGCAACGCGCCATCATGGTCGGTAAAGCCGAGGCGCTCGCCGTCTGCGCGCGTGATCAGCCAGCACCAGGCCAATGTCGTCACGCCGCTATCCAGCGCGGCCTGCATGGCAGGGGGAAGGGAGAGCATGGGGAATATCCATTGCTTGATTTGCCAACCCTCTCAGCTGTCGTCACCCGCTTTATGCGGGTGACCCAGGCCGGAGAAGTTCCGCTTGTACGGTCGTTGCAGGAATGGGTCCCCCGGACCTCGCTTACGCTCAGCCGGAGGATGACAGGGGAGAGATCACCCCAGCCTCACCTCCACCAGCGGCACGCTGACAATCGCGCCGGCACGGAACGCATCGAGCGTGATTTCCAGAGAGTCGGTGTCGAAGCGGACTGGCACATCAAACTGAAAGCCGGCGGTGACGGCCGCGCCGTCGGCGGCAGGCTCATCGAGAACAATATCGCCGCCATCAAGCGTGAAACCGGCCGCCTCTCCATCCATCGCAACAAGCACGCTGGCCGCTACCGGCAGGGCAATCGGGCGCAGATAAGCGCCCTCTCCCTCGCCATAGCGCTTGACCAGCGCAAAGCGGGTGCGCGTCCCGTCGCCAAGGCCCAGGAGCTGGTCGCCCGCATTCACCTGTCCGGATGGCAGGCACGAGGCATGATCGGCAGGATCGCGGAAGCGGAAGGCGTGAAGCCGGCCCCGGCGCGCCTCGAAGAAGGCTGTCAGAAGCGCAAAATCATCCAGTGACCGCACACCCGGCCCGGCATCCCAGCGGCGGCGTGAATGGGCCCAAGGGGTGTTGCGCTCCTCTGCGCCGCTTGCGAGCTCGACAATCTCGGTGAAGCGTTCAGGCCCGCCGCGCGCGCCGAGGCCAACGCTGAGCGGAAACAGGACATCGTGAAACGCGCTCATAGCCGTTCGCTCCCTGCCCGCACCGCCCGCGCCAGACTGGCCGCGATCTGACTTTCACTGCGCCGCACGGCGCTGGCCGCGTCGCCGCTGGCGTGGATGGCGATATTGATAACGGGCACTCTGCCGCCGGGAATAACCGCGCCATTGGCCATGGGCGTGAACATTTCAGGGCCCCGCTCTCCCACCAGATAGCTCTGCCCGGCCAGCACCGGACCGCCCTCTGCGCGCTGGCCGGTAATGCCTGCAATCTGCTGGCCCAGCATCTGGCCCAGCGGGTTGATGATGAGACGGTCAAGCGCGATGCGCGCCAGCGATTGCAGCACCTCCTCCACCATGGAGTGAATGGAGAGGGAACCCGAACGCGCCGCGCGCTCCATGGCACGGGCAATATCGTCGCCGGTGCGTTCAAACGCCCGGGAGACGGACATGGCGGCCTCTTCGGCCTCGCGTGCGGCACTGGAAAGCGCGGCGGCATCCAGGCGGTCATTATCCTGCATGGTCGATGCCTTTCATGGTCGAAATTCTGTCGGGAAAGCGCGCGGCCAGCGCGCGCAAGGCCGCCGGATCCGGCAGGTCTGAAACTGGCGCGGCGGGATACGCCAGCGCGCGCCATTCACTCAAAGACAGCGCCCAGAACTGGCCGGGCGTCAGGCCGAGATGCCGGACAGCAAAGGCAAACCACTCCGCCCAGCGGCCACTCATTGCGCCGCAGCCTCGAACGCTTGCGCAATGGCTTTTGCGGCGTTGGCAGGCGTGATGGCGAGCTGGCGCGCATCCACCGTGTTTCCACCCGCACGCAGAAGGATCGAGAGCAGTGCCAGCATGCCATTGGCATCAAGACCGGCGAGCTTCGGACCAATCTCGGTCATATCGCCTGCGCCGGTCAGCGTTTCGATTTCAGCAAGCGCGCCCAGTGTCAGGCAGAGCACATGGTGCTCCCCCCTCACCTCCAGAATCACTTCGCCGCGTTGCCGGTTGACCATGGCTAAAGCGCCTCGAAGCTGAGCGCGCCGGCAGACGTCAGCGAGATGGAGAAGGTCGCCTCGCCATCATGGCGTCCGGCATATTCCAGCGCGCTGATCGCGAACGCGCCCTCGATGATCCCGAACTCCGGGATGACAAGCTGGAAATTGGGCGTGGAACCGGCAAAGAAGGCCTGCCTTATGGCGCTATCTCCCTCGCCGGAGAGGAAAATGCCCGTGCCCGTGACGGCGGCGGTCTTCACGCCGGCGCCGGCGATCAGCTCGCGCCACTGGCCGGGGCTATCGGCGTGGGTGGCGTCAATCGTGCGCGCATTCAGGCTGAGCGCTTTGGCGCGCAGACCCGCCACACTGGAAAAGCTCTCCTCGCTCGCGCCATTGCCGAGCTTGATGAGCATGTCGCGTCCTGCCTGGGCGCTCATGGGCTTTACTCCTCTTGGGATCTTTGGTTTCGGGCATGAAAAAAGCCGCCCCGGGGGCGGCTTTGATGGAGCGGGATATCTGCGCTGCTAGCGCTTTGCGGGGAGCAACTCGCCAGCGCGTCCGGGCTTTACCCAGCGGCGCACATGGCGCTCGACCTCGATGTACAACTCGTCATAGTCTAAGGCCTTCCGGGCATCATACACGTATTGCTGCAGATCGATCCAGTCAGCCACTATCGCGTCGCCCCACCAATCTTTGATTATTTCCTCATGTAGCGCACCTCGCTTCACTCCAATGCAGGCTACTTCATAATAGTTCAGAGTCTTTTTGATAACATTATCAAAATTTAGAACAGAGTTTTCGATACTAACTTCAATTTGCATTTCTTTATAACTTATCGGAATTTTGTGAGATTCCACGTAGTGGCGTACCTTTCTTAATTCTTCAAACATTTGAATGATTACGGCTTCAGTCGCCATCGAACGTATGAAAGAGATGCTCTCAAATTTTACCGAATTATTTCTTTCAGAAATATTTGTTAAAACCGCATAAACACCTAGAGAAACAGCCGCAAAAGCAGAGACCATAGTTCCTATGGCAGTAAATAGACTAACGTAATTATCAAAAGACATATTGTGCCCCCATGTACTGCAACAGTCGCATAGCAAGACAAGTCACGCAATCGTTTCATGTGCCCAACAGCGCCCTGACCCGCACCAGCCCGTGGACAGAGCGGGTGTCGGCTCCCTCGAAATGGTCCGTGTAGACGATCTGGCACAGGACGAGGCGGTAGCCGCCATCGAGACTGAAGGCCGCATTGTGCAGGGCGGCCGATACCGCTCCGGTGATCGCTTTGAGCTCGCCAAAGGCCTGACGGCGCGTCCACACATGCACGGTCAGGCGGTGCTCACTCAACGACGTGTCATCGCCATCAAGCGGACGGCTTTCATGACGGCCGAGAGATAGATACGGATAAGGCGCGCCCGCCGGTGCGCGGTCATAGAGCCGGGGCGGGTCACCCGTGAGCGCCTGCACCCCGGAATCGGCGGCCAGATGGGCGAGAAGCCCAGCCTGGAGGGCCATGTCCGCGCTCATAGCCGCACCTGCCGGAACGGCCGTAAAAGGCTATCGACGGTTTCGGGCAGTCTGGCAGGGCCGCGTCCCGCCGCGAGCGCGGGTTCGCTGGCCGCATAGCCCTCTGCCACCAGACGCAAGATCGCTTCGATCAGGGCAGGCGGGACATCGGCGGCCGTCTCGCCATAGCCTGCGGAAAAATCGATCTCGATCCCCGCCGCCAGCCGGCCGGGCCTCGGAAACGCAAACGGTGCCCGCGCGATCAGGCGTCCGGGGTCTGCGGATGTGTCAACGCGATACTCCGCCTCATCCCAGAGCGTCTCCTCGCCTGCCCGGTCAAAGGTGCGCACGGCCTCCACGCTGACGGCAGGGGCAACCGCCAGCGCGAAGGCCGAGCCACAGCCCGACAGCCGGCGCGGGTGCCAGCTATCGAGTGTTTCGCGGAACGTGCGGGTCAGCAGCGCCCGGCCCGTCTCGGCCTCCACGCGCGCGGTGGCCGTAGTGATGAGCGCCGTGATGGCCGTGTCTTCACTGGCATGGCCCACACGCAGCCAGGCTTTGGCCTCAGACAGGCTTAACAGCGCTGCGGGCGCGGGCCCGAGCGTTTGAAGTCCCATGGGATGTGTTCCTTGGAATGTTGAGAGGGGTGCTATCGAGAATTCTGCAGATAGGCTGCCAAACTCTCCGCCGGGGTCCCGGCCCCCGAGCCGGGATCCACGCGAAACCACGAGGCTTGGAAATATGGACCCCGGGTCAAGCCCGGGGCCCCGGTTGAAAGGCAATCGCCAACAGCAATCAGGCCGCTTTGCGGCCTGCAAGCGCGACTGCGCACCCGCGACTTTTCGCGGAATATCGCAGCCCGGATGGACTGCGGAACCAGAAAGCCGGCCTACTAACTCTCCCCAAACTTCATGAGCTTGATGGCGTTGAAGTCTTGCACGCCGCCGCCCACACGCTTGGTGGTGTAGAAAAGCACATAGGGTTTCGCCGAATAGGGATCGCGCAGGACCTCGATACCCTGGCGGTCAACCACCAGATAGCCGCGCTGGAAATCGCCAAAGGCAATCGCAAACGCATCGGCGCCGATATCGGGCATGTCTTCGGCCTCGGTCAGCGGATAGCCCATCAGGCTTGCCTCCTGACCGGCATTTTGCGCCGGTTGCCAGATATAATTGCCGTCCGTGTCCTTCAGCTTGCGGATACGCGACACGCTCTGCCGGTTCATCACAAAGCGCGCATTGGCGCGGTAGCCGGTCGCGGGCGCATAGATAAGGTCGATCAGCGCATCGACCGGATCAGAACCAAAATCACCCGCAGCGCCGGTGGCGACATAGCCGATCTCGCCCCAGCCTTGCGTGCCTTCCGGCTCCTTGGTGTAGGACAGGAAACCTTTCGGCTGGTTGGTGCCCGACCCCGAAACGAAGGCCTTGCCCTCTTCGGCGGCGAAGACATCGCGCACTTCCTCGGCAAGCCACTGGTCCACATCGGCCAGCGCATCGTCCAGGATCACCGGCGTTGCGGCCGGCATGGCGTAGAGCTCGGCGGTGGGGAACTCCACCAGCGTGATGTCGGGCGTGCCTGTCTCCGTGCGTGCGCCGGTCTCGGCAGACCAGCCGGCCACAGCGCCGCCCAGGCTGACGGGCTTCCTGAACGTATGGCTGGTCGTCTGGCGCACAGATGAAATCGCCCGGATCGGCGAGACGCCCGCCAGAAGGCGGTTGATCATCGCTTCGGTTTCCGGCGGAGCGACATAGCCGCCATCGCCCGGACTGCCCGCAGACAGGGCCTTGGCCTCAATCAGGGCGGCTGCATCGCCGCGCCGCAGATAGGCCTGCCAGCCGGGACGGGCTCCACCCTTGCGCTCCTGGCCGATGGCGGGCCGCGTGGCGTCAACGGCCATGCGGTCCAGCGCCGCTTTCTGACGGGTCAGCGCCGCGTCGATGCGCGCCACCTTCTCCTCCAGCAGCACATCGGCGCTCTTGCGCTTCTCGATGTCGGACAGGCGCTGGTCATTGGCGCTCTTGAAGCGCTCGAACGCGGAGAGGAAATCGTGCAGCGCCGCGCGGGTTTGCGTGTTCGGCGCACTCATCTTGGTTTCACGGGACATGAGGGTTCCTTCGTGTCGGTCAGGGATGGGAGACGGGGGAGGTCAGGCCAGAACGCTGTCGAGAAAGGCTTCGACGGGCTGGGCGGCAGGCGCGGCCGGCGGCACGATGTCGAGGCGCGCGCCCTCGGCCATCGGGAAGGTGACGATGGAGATTTCCCACAGATCCACCTGCGTCAGGATGCGGCCCTTGCCGCCCGGACGAGCCGTCTCAGACAACGCCCGGAAGCCGATGGACAGGCCGTCCACCGCGCCTTCGCGGATCAGGGCTGCCGTCGCCGCGCTGCGGGTAGTGGTGCCGGTCAGATGGCCGCGCACATACAGCCCGCGCTCATCTTCATAAATCTCGTCCCACACGCCGACGGGTTCTTCCGCGTCGTGCTGGAAAAGCATGCGGATACCGGCTGCGCCGCGCGTGGCTAGGCTGCCTGCAAACGCGCCGCGCCGGATGATGTCACCGGAATAATCCTCGGTATCGAACACGCTGGCATAGCCGGCGATCTCGAGCCTTGCGCCCGAGCCGTCATCTGCTGTCATCTGACAGCCTCCTTCTTGTTGGGGTCTCTTGAAAAGATGAAACCCCGGACGCGAAGCGATCCGGGGGTGAAAAGTGTGGGTCCCGGCTCAGGGACCGGGACCCCGGATTCTAGCGCCGAGCCTCTCAACCGGGTTCCCGGGCTTGACCCGGGATCCATTTTTCCAGCCGTCGTGATTTCCCATGGGTCCCCGCTCGCGGTCGGGGATTGCCCGCAGCGACGCGCGGATGCGCGGGAACGACGAGGGGAGGTGGATTTACTCCCCCGCCAGACGGCTTTCGATGCGCTCCAGCGCCAGGCGGGTATAGGCGGAGTTCTCCTCCAGCCGGGCGATGCGTTCATAGACCGGGGCGGTCGCCTCGACGCGCAATTCCAGATGGCGGATGCGTTCCGAGGTGGCGCCGGCCCAGATCAGCCCGCCTGCGGTTTGCAAAGCGAGCGTGACCAGCACACCCAGCGTGATCTGCCGGTCTACGCGCCAGTGTGACGGGCGTTCAGTCATATTCGTCTCCATCATCGGGTTTGGAGTTCAGCCCCAGCAGGGCACGTTTTTCAGTGTCGATGAGGAAATCGGCAGCGCCGATGCGCTGCCAACGGGCCAGACGTTCTTCGGACAGGGCGGGCAGCGCATCCTCGTCGGGCGCAATCGCAAATCCCCCGGCCAGCCAGGGCTCCAGCCAGCCGGCCAGCGCGTCTGCCGTCTTGCGCGCCAGCGGCAATATCGTCTGGCGGTAGAAGGCCAGATTCGCCTCGCGGTAGTTGGCGTAGGTATTGTCACCGGGCAGACCGAGCATCATGGGCGGCACACCAAAGGCGAGCGCAATCTCGCGCGCGGCCTCGCGCCGTGCGGCGATGAAATCCATCTCGGCGGGTGAATGGCCCATCGGCTTCCAGTCGAGCCCGCCTTCCAGCAGCAGAGGCCGCCCGGCATTGGCGGGACCGGAATGCAGGGTCTCCAGCTCGTCTTTCAGGCGGTGGTATTGCTGGTCTGTCAGGCGCGCTTCAGAGCCGTCTTTCGATGTCACCACCAGAGCGCCGGAGGGCCGGGCCGCATTGTCCAGCAGGGCCTTGGCCCATGCCCCGCCCGCATTATGGATATCGACCGCGCGCGCGGCCGCTTCCAGCGGCGGCAGGCCGTAATGATCATCCGACGGGTGAAAGAGTTTCAGGTGCAGGACCGGGCTTTTGCCGCTCGCCCGGTCACGCTCGATCACGCGCCGGTCGGCACCATTGCGGTATTCCCAACCGTCCGCCCAGCCTTTCGGCCCCGGCATCACGCGCACCCGGTCCGGGCGCAGCACAAACAGGCCCGACGGCCCGTCAAAGCCTTCGGCGATCTCCAGATAGGCATTGCCGGCCACTTGCAGATGGCCATGAAACGTTTCCAGCAATTCAACGCCGGTCTGGTCGGGATTGGGCCGAGCCAGCAAGGCGCGAACCCGGTCAGCGCCCGATCCGCGTCCTTCAACGCGCAGCGGCACGGCGCCAACAGCCTCCGCAATCAGGCGGATACAGCGATGGGCCACCGCGTTCTGGCCAAACCCTTCGCGCGCCAGGGCCGCATAGTCGCGCGGGCTCCACGCCGCGCGCGGAGACAGTGACAGCGCCACCAGCCTGCCCGCGCTCTTGCGCTGCAGTCCAAACCATTGTCCTAGCATGGTGTTTTCTCTTTTTGGCTTAGCGTTTAACGCGTGTCTCTTTCTCCCCCCGTTCACGGGGGGAGTGGCCCGAAGGGCCGAGGGGGGG
>LJSH01000005.1:0-58275 GCA_001314625.1 Oceanicaulis sp. HLUCCA04 | reverse complement strand
TCCCCCCTCCGTCAGCTTCGCTGACACCTCCCCCGCAGGCGGGGGAGGAAACCGGTCTGTCGGCACATCACTGCCACTAGTGAAACCCCGGACGCGAAGCGATCCGGGGCCTTGAGCCAGTTCTGCCCGAGGTCCCGGCTCTCGCTATCGCTCGGCCGGGATTTCAGGGTTGGTGGTAGAGCGTCAAATCCACCGCAGCCTGGGCTCAGCCCCACCGCCCTTTAGCGCCGCAATCGCCCAGACCAGCGCGTCCACGCGGTCTGGTGAGCCGGAGAATTCCGGCGCGCCAAAGGCACACATCTGGTCTTCCAGTTCCGTCATCCGGGCGGCGTGAGCCACCCGGCCCGTGGCATAGAGCGTAGCAACGGGTTCGGCCCGCGCGCGCTTGGCGCGGCTGGCATGAACCAGGCGCACCGGCAGGCCGGGCAGCGCAGCGGCCAGCACCGCGCGCACCATCTCCCCGCCCTGATTGCTTTCAGCGACCACGCTGTCGGCCTCATGCGCGGTGAAGGCCTTGGCCACTTGCTTTGCCCAGGCTTCAGGCCGGGCGCGCAAGCTGTAATCGGCCAGCACGGTGAACGCCTGGCCTGCACCCTGCCCGGCGGCTCCGGCGACAATGATCCCGCATTCATCGCCGGTGGACCCGGCGGGCGGATCAACCGCGACGACAATTCTCTGAGCCTCCACGGCCTGGCGCGCGAGCGCCGCATCAATCATCTCTCGCGTCCACAACGCGCCGTCAGGATCGTCCACCAGGCGGCCTTCCAGCTCCTGCAACGCCAGGCGCGAGGAGCCGTAATGCTCTCGCAGTGCCGTGATGAAGCCTGGTGCCAGATTGGCGGCATTGTCGGCGCTGACCGCATGGGTCATCACGCTGCCGTGCGCCGCGATCAGGCGTTTCAGAGCGGGCAGCGGACGCGGCGTTGTCGTTACCATAAGGCGCGGATCATCACTCAGCCGCAAGCCGAAGCGCAGCATGTCCAGCACGCCTTGCGGATAGCGCCAGGCGGCAAACTCATCGGCCCAGGCGGTGTCGAATTGCGGGCCTCTCAAGGCATCGGGGTCTTCGCCCGAAAACGTGTAGGCCACCGCGCCGGACGGCCAGACAAGGCGGCGGCGCGACGCTTCCCAGACCGGGCGCTGGCCCCGCGGGCCCAGACTGCGCAGGCCCGATGGCCCGGCAATCATCACCTCGCGCACATCGCCGTGTGTGGGGCCGATCAGCGCAATACGCCCGGCACCGGCAGCGATCCGGGCGCGTATCCATTCAGATCCTGCACGGGTCTTGCCAGCGCCCCGCCCGCCCAGAAACAGCCAGGCCCGCCAGTCGCCTTGCGGTGGCAGCTGCGCGGGGTGCGCCCAGCTTTGCCAGTCATCAAGAATACGTTCGGCCTCACTCGCATCCATAGAGGCGATCAGCCGGTCAATCCGGGCTGGCTTGCGCATCAAGGCGCGAAAGCCGCCGGCGAAGCTCTTCAAGCAGAGCCTCACGGGTGTGTGCATGTGCCTGCGCCTCGCTTGTCTCGGTTTTGCGGGCGATCTCGGCGAGCCGCGCCCAGTCATCCACGCTCATGGCAGCCTTCAAAAGCGCGCTAACCGCCCTCGCCCGCTTTTCCGCATCTGCCATCTCGCCGCGCGCCAGTGCGGCTTCGGCCGCTTCCAGATGCGCTTCCAGACGCACTTTGAGACTGTCTGTCCGGCTGGCGGGCAGGACCCGCTCCACCCACATCAGCCCGTCCTTGAGATATTGCAGGGCGATACCTTCGCGCAGGGCCAGCCCTTCAAGGCTCATCCCCGCCCGGCGTGCCTCGCGGATGGCTGCCCAGTCGCGCTTGGGGGGCGCTCTGTTCTCACATGTCTCGACCATGCCTGAAGTATGCCTGCAAACCGGCCCTGCCGGAGTGATCGCAAAAGGTTTCGGGCAAGGGCTTGAGACGATTTGGGATTCATTTTCACAGGGAAGGGATTGGGGCGGAGTTATGCGCCCTTTTCACTACCGGGAGGGGCAAGAGCCGGGAAACTGATGGCAAAATGGGTCCCCCGTCGGGGCGGGGGACCCCGGTGGAGAGGTTCGAGTTACACAAGGCCTCGCCAGTTCGAAAAGGACGCTTCAAACTCCGGGGTCCCCCGCACCGACGGGGGACCCCGCCCTTTTTTTAGGAAGCCGGAAGATTGTCATGGCCCGCTTCCTGCGGGCGCCCCATCCCCTCGTCATCCCCGCGCAGGCGGGGATCCAGAGATCATAGGGCGAAGGCGGTTCCCGAGCGGCTCTGGGTTCCCGCCTGCGCGGGAACGACGAAAGTGAGAACCTACTCCAACACATAATCCTCGTAATCGGCCTCATCGACATCGCGCTCGGACACCAGCGTGCCCTTCACTGAGACACCTGCGTCCACCACGCTGTCCGCGCGGCCCGAGACAAGCGGGTGCCAGTCGAAAAGTGGCTTGCCTTCCGCGATCAGCCGATAGGCGCAGGTTTGCGGCATCCAGCTCAGAGCGCCCACATTGCCGGGGGTCAGCTTCACGCAGGACGGCACGCGCGCATGGCGGTTGGCATAATCGGTGCAGCGCACGGTTTGAAGATCGAGCAGTTCGCAGCCAATGCAGGTGCGAACAACCTCGCCGCCGGGATCATCGTCATCAATCAGCGACAGCGTGCAGCACTGGCCACAGCCATCGCACAGCGATTCCCACTCTGCCTCGCTCATCTGGTCGAGGCGTTTCGTCTTGTAAAAAGGGGCTTGGCCATTCATCGCCCATAATTTAGCCGTGATCGTCTGGCTTTGAGAACGTCCTTGCCCAGCGCCCATCTCCGAGGGAGGCTCATCATCACGTTTCGCGCCGACCAGCCGACAACATTCAAGGAGCGCCTCGCCGCTTTTAATGAATGGTTGCGCACACGCAGGCTGATGGTGCTGGCGGGTGTGACGGCTCTGTTTCTGGCTGCCGGCGCCATCACCGCCCACGCCTTATGGGAATGGGCGTTCCACGATCTGCCGCCCGTGCCGCAAAGCGCCGAAGACCTCTGGCGCGTGCGCATGGAGCCGACCGTCACCCTGCTGGACACGAATGGCGAGGTGCTGGCCATTCGCGGGCCGCTCTATGGCATTCCCGTTCAGCTGGACGATCTGCCGCCACACGTCGCGCAAGCCTTCCTGTCGATCGAGGACAGGCGCTATCACGAGCATGACGGCGTGGACTGGCGCGGCACCATCCGCGCCGTGCTGGCCAATATCCGCGCCGGGCGTACGGTGCAGGGTGGCTCCACCATCACCATGCAGCTGGTCAAGAACCTCATCCTGACGCCCGAACGCACGATACGCCGCAAGGTGCAGGAAATGCGTCTGGCGCTCGCGCTGGAGCGGGTGCTGACCAAGGACGAAATACTCGAGCTCTATCTCAACCGCATCTATTTCGGCGAGCAAGCCTATGGCATCGAAGCGGCAGCACGGCGCTATTTCAACAAGCCGGCCTCTGAGCTGACCGTGCAGGAGGCGGCCCTGCTGGCAGCGCTTCCCGCCGCGCCGACGCGCCTGGCCCCGACCGATAATCTCGCCGAAGCGCAGGCGCGGGCCTCCAACGTGCTCGCCGCCATGCGCGATGCAGGCTTCCTGACACCGATGGAATACACTGTCGCCAACGCCACGCAGGCCGAGCCGGTGGAAAGCGCGCTGCAGCCGGGCGGCCCGGCCCAATATGGCCATTTGTTCGATTATGCCGTGGCCGAGGCCCAGCGCCTGCTGGGCCCGGACAATGAGGTGCCAGACCTCGTCATCCAGACCACGCTGGACACCCGCCTGCAAAACGCCGCGCAGACCGTGATCACCGAGCGTCTGGAAAGCGATGGCGAGGCGCTGAACGCCAGCGAAGCGGCCGCCGTGGTGCTGGGCAATGACGGCGCCATCCGCGCGATGATTGGCGGGCGCGATTACGTGTCCAGCCAGTTCAACCGCGCCGTCCAGGCCCGCCGCCAGCCAGGCTCGGCCTTCAAGCCGTTTGTCTATCTGGCGGCGCTGGAAGCCGACTATTCGCCCTCCAGCGTCTTCAATGACGCGCCTGTCTCCTATGGCAACTGGTCGCCGGTCAATTTTGGCGGTGGCTTTCGTGGCCGGATGACCATGGAGGATGCGCTGAAACGCTCGGTCAACACGATCGCAGCGCAGATGGGCATGCTGGTGGGCATTTCCGAAGTGGCCGAGATGGCCAGGCGGCTGGGTATCACAACCCCGCTTGATGAAGTGCCGTCACTGTCGCTGGGCTCCAGCGAAGTGCGCGTCATTGACATGGCGGCCAGCTATCTGGTCATCGCCAATGACGGGCGGCGGCTTGATCCCTATTTCGTGACCGAGGTGCGCACCACGCGCGGCACGGTGCTGTTTGAACGCTCTGAAGAGGAACCGCGCACCCAGCAGGTGATCGCGCGCGGCCATGCGCGGGACATGTCCACCATGCTGCAAGGCGTCGTGCTGGACGGCACCGGACGGCGCGCCGCCGTGCCCGGCCACCGCGTGGCCGGCAAGACCGGCACCAGCCAGAACAGCCGTGATGCCTGGTTTGTCGGCTACTCGGCGCAATTCACCGCCGCCGTGTGGACCGGCAATGATGACGACACGGCGATGGAGAATGTCACCGGCGGCGGCCTTCCGGCCGATATATGGCGGGAGATCATGGTGGCTGCCCATGATGGTCTGCCTGCCGAGCCCCTGAACGCCCCGGCCCCGCGCGTGCGCTCAGAGCGCGAGGAACGACTGCTGGCCTTCTATGCAGGCCTGTCGGCCGAGTTTGACCGCGTGCTTGAAGGCGGGCGGTTCAACTAGTCTTCCTTCGCGCCGCGCGAATGCGGCTTTTCATCCGTTTTCATGGCATCGCGGACCAGCGCCTTGAGCTCGGCAATCTCGCCGCGCAAGGCGATGACTTCGTCGCGCAGCACGGTGCGCTCGTCGGTCGCTTTGCTCTGGCGCTCGCTCTCCTCGTCGAAATGCTTGGCCTGCAGCGAGTCCACAATGACCGCGATGAACATGTTCAGCACCGCAAAGCTGGTCAGCACGATGAAGGGTACGAAGAAGGCCCAGGCCAGCGGATGCTCGGCAATAACCGGCCGGGCGACGCCCATCGACCAGCTTTCCAGCGTCATCACCTGAAACAGCGTGAACGCGGCTGCGCCCAGATCGCCGAAGAATTGCGGATGGGTGCCAGCGAAGAGTTTCGAGCTCATCACCGCGCCGACATAGAAAATCAGGCCGAGCACCATCATGATCGAGCCCATGCCCGGTATGGCCTTGCCCAGCGCCACCACGACGCGGCGCATTTCCGGCACGACCGAGAACAGGCGGAACAGGCGCAAGACGCGCAGCGCGCGCAGAACTGCAAACGGTCCGGCAGCCGGGATCAGCGAAATGGTGACCACCGTGAGGTCAAACCAGTTCCAGCCCGAACGGAAGAAACGCAGGCGCAACACGGCCAGCTTGAACACGATCTCGGCGGCAAAAATGTAGATGATGATCTGGTCGGCAATCGCGAACGCCGCTGCCATATCGGGCGGCAGCTGATAGGTTTCCAGCCCCAGCAGAACCGCGTTGATCAGTATCAGCACCATGATCGCGTTGCGAAACAGCGCGCTGTCCACAAACGCTTCCAGCCGTGCCTGCAGACCGCCCGTTCCGGCACCCATCTCGCGCGCTCCATTTACCCGTGTTGGCAAGACGCCTCGTTAGCCGGTCACAGAAGGGCGCGCAATGGGGCGGATGCGGGAAGCGGCAATCCATGGCGTGGCCCGCCTCACGAACGGCGGATGACAGCAAAGCGCGCGACGTTGGAGACGCAGAAACCCTTCCTTCATCGCTGGGGTGCCAAATCAGCACCATGATCACAGCGCTCCTCATCGCCAGCCTTGCCCTCACCCCCGGCCTGCCATCGGGCGCGGTCCTGCAAGGCGAGGAGCGGCGCGGCGCAGTACTGGTGCGCCTTGATGGCGCGCCGGCATTGAGCTGGCAGGCTTGTGCCGCCGCGTGCGGCTACCAGCAGGCGTGCCAGGCCTGGACCCATTACGCCTACCCGGCCCGCTGCACCTTGCACAACGCGCCATTGAACCCGCGCCCTTATCCCGGCGCGGTGACAGGCCTGTCGCCTTCGCTTGCTGCACGAATCGAGCGGGCTAGCGAACGCGCGCCCAGTGATCGCGAAAGATTGGCCATTGGCGGGGTAGAGAGGAGCCTTGCCGATGAAGTTCAGACCCTGCCGCGCGGCGCACAAAACCAGCTTTTTCCGGAGCGTTAAGCCTGACGGGCGATTTACCATCGCGTTTGCGGGCAAATGCGGCAAAGGAACCGTGTGTTTACCGTCAGCTGCTAGCGTGAAGCGCGAACCTTACACCGATGGGGGAATTCATGGATATCGAGAGCAAGCTTCACCATCTGACCGGGCTGGCGCGGGAAAAATCCTCCGAGCGCCGCCGCGCCCTGCTGCGCGAAGTGACCGATCTGTTCTTCGAGGAAACGCCCAAAGACGGCTCCGGCGCGCATCAGCAATTTGACGCGGTGCTGTCCACCTTGGCCGCGCAGACCGCGCAGGATGCCCGCGCCGAGCTGTCACGCCGCTTTGCTGATACGGCGATAGCGCCGCGCAATCTCGTCATGCAGCTGGCCCGCGATGCGATCGAGGTCGCTGCGCCGATACTGGCCCAGTCCGGCGTGCTGACCGAGGATGATCTCATCGCCATTGCGACCGAAGCGGGCGAGGAGCATCGCCGCGCGATGACCGCGCGCCAGACGCTGCCCGAACGGGTCAGTGACGCGATTGTCGCCAGCGGTGATGACGAGACGCTGGCGCGGCTGGTCGCCAATGATGGTGCGCGCCTGTCGCGCAATGCCTTCGAAACGGTGGCGCGCCGCGCGGAAACCAGCTCGGTCCTGCAGGCCCCTATCGTCAACCGCGCCGATACGCCCGCCGACCTTCTGGGCGACCTGATGAGCGTGGTGGAGACCTCGCTGCGTGACCGGATCATGAAACGTTTCGAGGCGCTGGACCCGGCGATAGCCGAAGCCGCCATGGCCGCCTCCCACGCCCGGCTGGAGGCCCGGCTGGCGGACGACAAGGCAATTTCCGAAGCCCGCAAGTTTGTTGCCACACGCCGGATGCGCAAGGAGCTGGACGGCCCCTTGCTGGTCCGGCTGATGCGCGAAGGTGAACGCGTCAAATGTTGCGCCGCGCTGGCCGAACTGGCCGATGTCGACCACGCCGCCGCCCAGCGCGCGCTGGACCATAAAAGCCCTGATGGCCTCGCGCTGATCTGCAAGGCGGCCGAGTTCGACAAGGCCCTGTTCGTGACACTGGCCATTTTGCGCCGGCCCGGCGGCGGCAATCTGAGTGCCGACGCACAGGCGCTCGGTGCCCTCTACAACAGCCTGACGCGCGAAGACGCCGAACGGGCGATGCGCTTCTGGCGGATGCGCCGGGACATGCAGGCGGCCTGACGGCCAGTCTACATGAACAGCGTGGCCGGATTTTCCAGATAGCCCTTCAGCGCCTGCACCAGCAATGCCGCCTCATAGCCATCGACGATACGGTGATCGAAGCTGGATGAGAGATTCATGATCTTGCGCGGCACAACGCGGCCCGCCTCGTCATAGCGCGGCAGAACCTGCATCTTGTTGACGCCGATAATCGCCGTCTCGGGCAGGTTGATGACCGGCGTTGTCACAATGCCGCCAATCGCGCCCAGCGAGGTGATGGTGATGGTGGAGCCCGACAGCTCCTCCTTGGTGGCCTTGCCATCGCGGCAGGCATCGGCAAGGCGCTTCACCTCATCGGCAATCTGCCAGAGATCAAGGGTTTCGGCATGACGGATGACCGGCACCATCAGGCCATTGGGCGTGGCGGTAGCGATACCGCAATGGACGCCCTCATACTTGGTCAGCACAGATTCTTCAGTGTCGAAATGGGCGTTCGCCTGCGGAAAGTCCGGCAGGGCACGCGTCACCGCGGCGACGAGGAAGGGGATGATGGTCAGCTTGGGCTGGCCGTCCTTGCGGTTGGCATTGAGATGCGCGCGCAGATCTTCCAGCGCTGTCAGATCAATTTCGTCGACATAGGTGATGTGCGGGATGGTGCGTTTCGCGGCGGCCATGTTCTGCGCGATTTTCCGGCGCAGCCCAATCACCTTCTCTTCGGTCACGCCGGTGCGCGGGGCTCTCGACGGACCCGAACCGCTGCCGCCCGCCTTGGAGGCAAGGCGTCCGCCCGCGGCGATAAAATCATCCATGTCGGCATGGGTGATACGTCCGGCCGGGCCGGTGCCGGGAATGGCAGCCAGGTCAATATCAGCCTCCAGCGCACGCTGGCGTACGGCGGGACTGGCCAGAGGCCGCTCGCCTGATGAACGGGCAGGTGCAGACGCGGCAGCGGCCGTCCTGGGCGCAGAGGCGGCTGGCTTTGGCGGAACGGCTTGCTTGCCACCAGCCGGGTCTTCGCTTTTCTCTGCGGTGCGGTCGGGACCTTCAGCCAGCGCCTTGCCCTTTTCGGGATCGGCGGCGGGCTTGTCTTCCTTCACCTCAGGGGCAGGCGCCTCTTCCTCGGTCGGGGGCGAGCCATCGATCTCGATGACGAGAATCTCGGTGCCGACAGGCAGGACATCGCCGGGCGCGCCGACAATTTTCTTCACCACGCCATTGACCGCGCAGGGGATTTCAACCGTTGCCTTGTCGGTCATCACATCCAGGATGTGCTGGTCCTCGGTGACGCTGTCACCTTCCTTGATGTGCCATTCAACGATCTCGGCCTCGACCACGCCTTCGCCGACATCGGGGAGCTTGTATTTGTATTCGCTCATGTTCAGCGCGCCTCCGTGACCGTCTGCAGCGCGCGGATGAAGCGCGCCTGACCGGGGAAATAGGCCCATTCGTGGGCGTGGGGATAGGGCGTGTCCCAGCCTGTCAGCCGGAAGATCGGTGCCTCCAGAGCGTAGAAGCATTCTTCCTGAATCTGCGCGGCAAGTTCTGCCCCGAACCCGGATGTACGCGGCGCCTCGTGCGCCACCACCACGCGCCCCGTCTTGTTCACCGAAGCCGCGATGGTCTCGATATCATAAGGGGCGAGCGTCTTCAGATCGATGATCTCGGCATCGATGCCGGCCTTTTCGGCTGCGTTGACCGCGACATGGACCAGCGTGCCATAGGTGAGGACCGTGCAGGCTTCTCCCTCGCGCACGATTTCGGCCTTGCCCAGCTCCACGCGGTAATGGCCTTCGGGCACTTCGCCCTTGGGATGTTTCGCCCAGCTGGACAGCGGCGCGTCCGGCACGCCGTCAAACGGGCCATTATAGATACGCTTCGGCTCAAAGAAGATGACCGGGTCATCGCCCTCGCTCGCCGCAATCAGCATGCCTTTGGCATCGTAGGGATTTGAAGGAACCACCACTTTGACGCCCGGCACATGGGTGAAGAAGGCTTCCGGGCTCATCGAGTGGGTCTGTCCGCCCCGGATGCCGCCGCCCCAGGGTGACCGCACCACGACCGGCGAGACAAACTCGCCAGCAGAGCGGTAGCGGATGCGGCTCATCTCCGAGACGATCTGGTCAAAGGCCGGGAAGATGTAATCGGCGAACTGGATTTCCGCGATGGGTTTAAGGCCCTTCGCCGCCATGCCGATAGCCATGGCCGCAATCGCGGCCTCGTTGATGGGCGCATCGAATACCCGGTCGAGGCCATATTTCTTCTGCAGGCCCTGCGTGGCGCCGAAGACGCCGCCGAAATAGCCGGAATCCTCGCCGAAGATCACCGTTTCCGGGTGCTTGTCGAGCAGCACGTCCATGGCCGAATTGAGGGCTTGCAGCATGTTCATCGCTGGCATGATGCTAAACTCCTAAATCCTGGCGTTGACGGCGCAGGCGCCAGTCTTCGGTGGCATACACGTCTTCAAAAATGGAATGGGTAGGCGAAAGCGGACCATCGTGCAGCGTGCCGTGGCTTTCTGCTTCCTTGTAGGATTTCACCACCAGAGCCGTCATCTGTTCTTCCAGCTTTTCGTGGCGCTCATCATCCCATTCGCCAAGGCCAATGAGATGGTTTTTCAGGCGCTCGATCGGATCGCCCAGCGGCCACATCTCGAACTCGTTCTTCGGGCGGTAGCGCGCGGGATCGTCCGAGGTTGAGTGCGCGTCGGCGCGGTAGGTGAAAAGCTCGATAAAGGTCGCTCCGCCACCCTTGCGCGCGCGGTCTGCCGCCCATTTGGTCGCGGCATAGACGGCCAGGAAATCGTTGCCATCAACGCGCAGGGAGGCAAGCCCATAGCCCAGCCCCTTGGAGGCAAAGGTGCGCGCATCGCCCTTGGCAATACCCTCATAGGTCGAGATCGCCCACTGATTGTTGACGACATTGAGGATCACCGGCGCGCGATAGGTCGATGCCAGCGTCATGGCGGCATGGAAATCCGGCGCTGCGGTCGTGCCATCGCCAATCCAGCTGGCAGCAATCGTGTCCTCGCCCTTGTAGGCGCAGCCCATCGCATAGCCGACCGCTTGCGGAAACTGCGTGCCCAGATTGCCGGAGATCGTGAAGAAATTGCCTTCGGCCCAGGTGTAGTGGACAGGCAGCTGGCGGCCTTTGAGATTATCGCGGCTGTTGGAGATGCAGTGGCACATCATGTCAACGATATTGCGGCCACGCGCGAACAGAATGCCCTGCTGGCGGTAGGACGGGAACACCATGTCGGACTTGTTCAGCGCCATCGCGGCGGCCACGGCGACCGCCTCCTCGCCGAGCGACTTCATGTAGAAGCTCATCTTGCCCTGACGCTGGAGTTTCAGCATGCGCGCATCGTAAATGCGCGTCAGCACCATGTGCGACAGGCCCTCGCGCAGCACGTCCGGCGACAGGCGCGGATCCCACTCACCCACCGCCTGATGATTATGGTCCAGCACCCCGATCAGGCCGAAGGCAAGATCGGTCATCCTGGCCGCTGCGGTCAGCGGATCAGGCCGTTTGGCCTCTCCGGCCTTTTGCAGATCCAGATAAGAGAAGTCAGGCGTGTCGCCGGGCCGGAAGGGCGGGGCGGGCACATGGAAGCGTGACTGGCCGTTTGACATGAACTTTGTCCGTACCTTTTCACCTTGTACCATAAGGGGTTCGCGCGTTTGCACGCGCCGGTGGGCGGGTTAGACGCACCGGAGGGGTTTGTCTACCGGGAGGGCAGGTGCGAAGACCATGCTGCGGCTGCGAGAAGCCGCGCTCCCGGCACTATCGCTACAGGTTCTGCTGTGCATTCTCCATGTGGAGAATTGCTTCGACCACCTCGGGGAGAGACGTTCTCCAGGCGGCTGGCCGGGTTCCAAACTCGGCTTCGAACCGGCTTGAATCCAGCCGCGAGTTGGCCGGACGCCGGGCGGCGGTTGGATAATCGGCACTGGTGATCGGCATTACTGACGGACGGCGGCGCCAACGCGGCTCAGCCAGAGCAAAGATCGCCTCGGCAAAGCCCGCCCAGCTCGTCTCACCGTCCCCGGCAAGATGGTAGAGCCCGCCCTTACTGCGGCCTTCACGCATCGCCGATGCCGCCACCAGCAGGCAGCGCGCCAGGTCATGCGCCGCTGTCGGGCATCCAAGCTGGTCGTCAACCACGCGCAACTCATCGCGCTCCGCGCCCAGCCGCAGCATCGTCTTCACGAAATTGCGCCCATGGGCCGAATAAACCCAGGTCGTGCGCGCAATCAGGCTGCGCCCACCAGCCTTTTCCACCGCAATCTCGCCAGCACGCTTCGAGCGGCCATAGGCACTTTGCGGGTTGGTGGCATCCGTCTCCACATAAGGCTCCGGCTTGGAGCCATCGAACACATAGTCTGTCGACACGTGCACGAAGGGGATATCCTGCGCAGCGCACAAGGCGGCCAGCTGGCCGGGCGTCTGCGCATTGATGGTGTGCGCCAGCGTCTCCTCGCTCTCGGCGCGGTCAACGGCGGTGTAGGCGGCAGCGTTAATAACCGCATCAGCAGGCAGCGCGGCACCGAGCGCCGCCACGCACGACTGTGGATCGGCAAAGTCTGCCACATCGCGGCCCAGCGCCACGGCGTCCCAGCCCTGCGCCGGGGCTTGCCGGATCAATTCAGTGGCAAGTTGGCCGGTGCGGCCAAGAATGACGAGCCGGGGCATCGGCGCTATTCACCCGGCCAGACAAAGGGAGAAGCAAACTCGCGCCAGAAGGGCGCATCGGCGTCCTTGCCAGACAAAATGGCGTTCGCCGCCGGCAAGCCCCACTCGATACCCAGATCCGGGTCGTCAAAGCGTACCGCGCCATCACTCGCCCTGTCGTAGTAATTATCAACCTTGTACTGGACGTGGCATTCATCCTGAAGCGTCATGAAGCCGTGCAGGAAGCCTGCCGGCACAAAGAGCTGCAAGCCATTATCCGCGCTCAGCTCGGCCTTGAAGTGCTGGCCGTAACTGGGCGAGCCTACCCGCGCATCCACTGCCACGTCCATCACCCGGCCTTGAGAGACCCGCACCAGCTTGGCCTGTGCGAAAGGCGGGGCCTGATAGTGCAGTCCACGCACCGTTCCGGCCCTCACCGAGCGCGAGTGATTGTCCTGCACGAAGGCGGCATCGATCCCGATGGCGGCGAAGGCGCGCGCATTCCAGGTTTCGGTGAAAAAGCCGCGCTCATCCTCGAAGCGGGGCGTGCGCACCAGCTTCACGCCGCCAAGGGCTTCTTCAACCAGTTCAACCATGAGGCAAGGTTACTCCGATGCGGTGAGCACCCACCCATACAGGGCTGCGCCCGGCAGGGGCAAGGCAGATGGCGGCTTGAACACCCTTTCCGAAAACCGGGTCGCGGCAAATTTAGCAATGATGTCTCATCCGGGTTCCCGGGCTTGACCCGGGATCCATACTTTCCGGCCGCAGGCTATTTCATCGGTCCCCCGTCGAGGCGGGGGACCCCGGTGGAGGGAGCTTTGGAGAACTGGCGACCGCGCGATGAATTCAGGTGCGCAACGCCTCCGCGTTGCGATGTTCCGCGCACGAGCGCGGACGGGCCTTGCCCTCACAGGCCGCATAGCGGCCTGAAAAGCGCGACCGCGCGATGAATTCAGTTGCGCAACGCATCCGCGTTGCGATGTTCCGCGCACGAGCGCGGGCGGGCTTTGCCCTTGCAGGCCGCGAAGCGGCCTGAAAAGCGCGAACGCGCGCCGGGCACTTTTGCCCGCACCGACCGAGCGGAGGCGAGGGAGGACAGCAAAGAATGGTACGGGCGGCCGGAATCGAACCGGCAAGGCCTTGCGGCCGGCGGATTTTGAGTCCGCTGCGTCTACCAATTCCGCCACGCCCGCAGCTTGGGTAGCAACGCGGTTCTAATAGGCGAGCTGTGCCGATGCGTCGAGAGGGAATGGACAGGCATGTCACGCGCTGGACGCACCGCGCGCGCCATGCCACACAACGCCTTAATCAGCTTCGCCCCCTGCCCTGAAAGCAATCACTGATGGAAACTGCGGCCCCCGCCACCGGCATGGTATCGCGTCTGGAAGACATCGCCGCCGATGCGCCCGCCAGCGGACTTACCCTCGGCGAACTCACGGAAAAACTGGGCGAGCAGGCTTTCGGCGTGGTGCTGTTCGTTCTGGCGGTGCCGGTATGCATGCCGTTCCTTTACGGTATCCCGCAAATCGTCGCCCTGCCCATGCTGGCCATATCGGCGCAGATGGCGCTGGGGCGCGACGCACTCTGGCTGCCTGACCGGTTGGCGAGGCGGCGCCTGTCAAAAGCCGATCTGGTCAAGACAGCCCATGGCGCGCGCAAATGGTTCGGCTGGATCGAGGCGTTTGCCGCGCCGCGCCTGGCCTTCCTGTCGGGGCCGATGGCCCATCGCAGCGCCGGCGCGCTTTTTTGCGTGTTCTGCCTGTCAATTCTTGTTCCCCTGCCGCTGACCAACACCACGCCGGGCATTGCGCTCGCGCTGGCGGCCCTGGGTCTGATCAACCGTGATGGCTTGCTGGTGCTGGGCGGAGCGATTCTGGGGACGGTCTGGATCGTCATTCTCTATGGCGGGCTGATCATACTCGGCCCTGCCTTCATTGATCTGGTCATCAATGGCTTGCGCCGGATCCTTGATGAAGGGCTGTGGGCGATCGCGCTTGTGGCTGTTGCGGGCCTTGCGGCGCTGGCTGGCCTTGTCATCTGGCGGCGGCGGCAGGCGCGCCCGGAACCATAGGCCCGCCGGTGCGGCAGTTCAGCCCCTCGCCCGCCCGGGATAAACTGCCTAGACTGTGTGCATGAGCCTGTTTTCCGCCCTGCCCGCGCCCTTGCGCATTGCTCTGGAGCCACGCAACTGGCCGCTGATTGCAGCGGGCGTCTCGCTCGCCCTGCTCGCCGGGGCGTTCGCGTTTGAATATCTGGGCGGCATGTTGCCCTGCCCGATGTGCATCACCCAGCGCTGGGCGCACGCCGCCATTGCCGGGGCCGGTATCACCGTGTTCCTTCTGATTCGCGCCGTGAAACTGCCAGACCTGTCAGCATTGCTCGGCGTGGCCCTTGTCGGTGTGCTCAGCACGGTCAGCCTGTGGCATGCGGTCCATCATGTGCTGGTGGAGTACGAGATCCTTGATTTGCCGCCGTCCTGCTCGGGCGTATCGAGCGGTCCGGTCAGCCTTGCACAGATGGAAAACCTGTTCGAAAGCGCCCGCACCATCCCGCAATGCAATGAGGTGGTCTGGTCATTGCTGGGCGTATCGATGGCGGGCTGGAACGCCATGATTTCATTCGCCCTTGCCCTGATCTCCCTGCTCGTCCTGATCAACGCCATGAGGAGGCCCCGCTAATGGCCATCCGCCGTCCCGGCCCTGCCCGCAATGAAGACGCCATCGCCCGCATGATCCGCATTGACCATGCTGGCGAGTACGGCGCGGTCCAGATCTATCGCGGCCAGCGGGCCGTGTTTGGCCGCCTGCCCTCCAAGACGCGTATCGCGCGTCAGCTGGAACACATGGAGGCCGACGAGCAATCCCATCTGGACGCGTTCGACCGCTATATCGCCGAGCGCGGCGTGCGCCCCACCGCCTTGAGCCCCGCCTGGCGGCTCGCCGGATTTGGTCTTGGTGTCGCCACGGCCCTGATGGGCGAGAAGGCGGCCCATGCCTGCACCGAGGCCGTCGAAAGCGTGATCGAGGGCCATTACGGCAAGCAGGTCGAAGAGCTGGAGGCGATGGGCGAGAGCGAACTTGCCGCAGACTTTGCCCGCTACCGCGAGGAGGAAACCGCCCACAAGGACCTCGCCGTCGATGAAGGCGCACACGAGGCGCCGGGCTATCCGCTGCTGTCTGCCCTCATCAAGACCGGCTGCCGCATCGCCATCAAGGTGACAGAGCGCATCTAGCTCTGGCGCTTCGGATACTTTCCCTTTCGGCAACACTAAGCCGCCCGTTCGCATGATTATGTCACAAGTCTGATCGCTTACATTTCCGGTCAACGTTCAAGGGCTCAACAAGGAGGTCTTGCCATGATCGTGAAACGCGAATTTTTAAGCCTTGGCGGCTTTTCCAATGACTGGCTCGTTGCCCGCCACCATTTCAGTTTCGGCCACTATCATGACCCCGACAGAATGGGTTGGGGCAATATCCGGGTCTGGAATGACGATGCCATCAGGGCCGATACGGGCTTCGATCCGCACGGGCATTCGGAAATGGAGATCATCACCTATGTGCGCGACGGCGCGATCACCCACCAGGACAGCCTGGGCAATCAGGGCCGCACGGTGGCAGGCGATGTGCAGGTGATGAGCGCAGGCTCGGGCATACGCCACGCCGAATACAATCGCGAAATCGACACCACCCGCATCTTCCAGATCTGGATCCTGCCCGATGAGCGTGGCGGCGAGCCCTACTGGAATGCCCGCTCCTTCCCCAAGGATGACCGCGCAGGCGAGCTGGTCGTGCTGGCGTCAGGCCGGGAGGGCGACACCGACGCCCTGCCCATCCGCGCCGATGCCCGCGTGCTGGGCGCCACGGTGCGCGCTGGCGAAAGCGTCGAGTATCGTCTCGGCGAGGGCCGCCACGCCTACCTGGTCCCTGCCAAAGGCAAAATCGAGGTCAATGGCGTGGCGCTGGATGCCCGCGATGGCGCCGCCATCAAGGACGAACCGGTGCTGACCATCAAGGCGCTCGAAGAGTCTGAAATCGTGGTGGTGGACAGCCGGTAAAAGGGCACCTCTCTCGTCATTCCCGCGCAGGCGGGAATCCAGAGCATCTACCTGAAACTCATGAATTGTTCGCTCTGGACCCCCGCCTGCGCGGGGGTGACGGGGTGGGTTCGTCTTGCAATCCACCATGTTTCGCTAACCATTTTCGGGGCAGGATACAAACCTGATCTGCGGCAAGGAAATTCCATGCCCCGCTCCTTTCCCTGCACGCCCCGCCTGCTGGCTGCGGTCAGCGCACTCGGCCTTCTCATGCTGCCCGGATGCCTGGCAGCCGCGGCAACCGGCGCGGTTGTTGGCGCGGCGGGTGCCACTATCGGAGCGGCCGGCGATGTCGCCGAGGGCGCTGTCGATGTGGTGACAACCAGCGATGAGGAAGAAGAGCGCAACCGGCGCCGGGAACGCGATTAAGCGTGCTACCTCGTCGCTTACGCAGACGGCAGCAAACCTATGGTGACTCAGCTGGAACAGTCAGCGGACGCTTGGGGCCTATCGACTCTTTGAGGCCCACCGCCATCGCTGCAATAAGCTCTATTTCTTCTGAGCCAGGAGGCTCAGCGTTGAACCCAGTCGCGTACTTCGCATGATTGCGAATTTGCGAAAGTCGATTGAATGCCTCCAAGAAGGCTATGTCGACATTGCCCAGCTGCCCAAAACGGTTGATCTCGGAAGCCACTCTCCCGTGTGACTTCCAGCGATCAGCTGGTTGATGAAGCAGTATTAGCCGAGCTTTCGCAAGAAGTTCACAAGCGGTGAACAAACTATCAACAGCCGGTTCCGCAAGGTGATTAGTAACAGATAGCCTTGTTGCGGCTACGAATATAAGTGCCTTTTCGATCAACGCCAAGCACTTCGCCCGCCCAGCGCGGAAGTCAAACGATCCGACCCAAGCCTTCCCAGTCCAGAATATGGTAAAATGACCACTGTCCAACTCGTCGTCGTGCAAGTCAAAGACTTCGAGATTGCTGAAATCGCTGAGTGAAATTTTATCTCCTTTTTTAACGGAACGATTTGTCCGAAGGTATGGCACGCCGCGTACTTCTTCGTTGAAGCGTACAAACGGATCCCCACCTCGCGGCTGCATCCGTTGGGCAGCCCAAATTTTGAAATTCTCTGGCAAGCTACCCGCCTCACTCCTGCGCCTCACTTCAGGTGCGAAGGCCAGCTGGTGCATGTGAACCAAAGTTCTATTCCAACCAACAATTTCAGGGTGGATGTCTTCGTCGGGCGCAACATCTAACCAGTTGCCCTCACGCATGCGGGCAGCCAACCAAGCTTGAGGCCCAATCTGCGCGCCGCTGCTCATGCACACTCCCCAACTGGCCGCTACCACGAACGCGATTAATCCACCCCGATCCATTTATGGGTCTGGAGCGACAGGCTCCATTGCGGATGGGCAAGGCAGTATTCAAACGCCGCCCTGGCATTTTCCATCTGCTGCGGCCCGTCCATGGGCTGAAGGCGGAAAGCCCTGAAATCCAGCCCCTCGAACAATTCCGGCATGGCATCGGCCTGCGGGAACACCAGTTTCAGCTCATCGCCGGAGCGCTGTCTGAGCGGCGCGGTCGATTTCGGGCTGACACAGACCCAGTCAATCGCGTCTGGCGCTTCAATCGTGCCATTGGTTTCCACGGCAATCTCGAACCCTGCGGCCTTCAGCGCCGCAATGGCCGCTGCATCCAGTTGCAAAAGCGGCTCCCCGCCCGTGCAGACGACCAGCGGCTTGCCCCCGCCCGGCCAGAAGCTCTTTACATGCGCGGCCAGACGCTCCGCGCTGGCAAACTTGCCGCCACCGGGCCCGTTCGTGCCGACAAAATCGGTATCGCAGAACTGGCAGACAGCCTTCGCCCGGTCGCGCTCCAGGCCGCTCCACAGATTGCACCCGGCAAAGCGCAGGAACACCGCGACGCGGCCCGCCTGGCCGCCCTCGCCCTGAACCGTCAGAAAGGTTTCCTTGACCGAATAGGTCATGCGCGTGCCCAGTCTTTCCAGCCCGCCGCGCGCAGCTCGCACGCCGGGCAGGTGCCGCATCCATAGCCCCAAGGGTGGCGGTGCTGCCGGTCACCCATATAGCAGGTATGGGAGTCTTCCACGATCAGGTCGACAAGCGGCTTGCCGCCCAGCTGGCCGGCGAGCTCCCATGTCTCGCCCTTGGTCAGGAACATCAGGGGCGTATCAATGGTGACGGGCATGTCCAGGCCCAGCGACAGGGCGCGCTCCTGCGCCTGCAAGGTGTCTTCGCGGCAATCGGGATAGCCCGAATAATCCGTCTGGCACATGCCCGCGACCAGAACATCCAGCCCGCGCCGCCAGGCATGGGCCGCTGCCATTACCAGAAAGACCAGATTGCGGCCGGGCACGAAGCTGGTCGGCAGGCCGCTTTCGCCCATCTCGATCACACGCTCATAGGTCAGTGCGCTTTCGGCCAGCTGGCCATAGCCACTGATATCCACCAGCACATCGCCGCCGAGCTTTTCAGCCCAGGCGGGATCGAGAGCCGTCATCGCAGCCCGCACCTGCTTGCGCGCTTCGAGTTCCACCCGGTGGCGCTGTCCATAGTCAAAGCCGATGGTTTCCACGCGCGGATAGTGTGTCAGCGCGTGGGCCAGACAGACGGCGGAGTCCTGCCCGCCTGAAAACAGGACAAGCGCGCCTTTCGCGTCTGGCGCGGCGGATTTGCTCGGCAAGCTGGCCATGGTCTAACCCTTCCTCTACCCGCTATATCCGGGCACAGGAAGCCAACCGCAAGAGAGGCGATCATGACGATGCACACTGATCAGTCCGAAGACGGGGTGGTTGTGCTCTACACAACATGGCCAGATGAGGCGTCTGCAAGCGCCGCAGCGCGCACGCTTCTGGACGAGAAACTGATCGCCTGCGTCAATATCCTGCCCGCGGGCCGGTCGATTTTCCGCTGGGACGGGGCCGTCACCGAAGAGGCCGAAACTATCGCCCTGTTCAAGACAGCAAAGGCGCGCGCGAGCGATGCCCGCACGCGCCTTGTTGCGCTTCATCCCTATGACGAGCCGTGCGTGCTCGCCCTGCCCGCCGACACACCGCTGAGCGCCGGTGGCTTTGTCAGCTGGGTGATGTCCGAAACCCCCTAGGCTGTCCGGCGCAGATAGGCGATCGCTGACGGGTCCTCGACCAGCGCCTCTTCCAGCGCCTGCAAAAGCGGCTCGGAGGTTATCGGCGAGCGCACGAGAACTTCGCTGCCTGCCCGCTGCACCGGCTCTTGCAGATGCGGCGCAAGGCGCACGATCGGGGTCAGCGATGCGGTCGAGGCCAGCATGCGGATATCCTGCACGGCATCTTCCGGCTCGATACTGCCCAGATTCAGGCCCAGAATGATCGCGTCATAGGCCGAAGCACCCAGCCCCTCCAGCATGTCACTGACGCTGGTCGCGCAGCTGACCACGCAGTTGAACGATTTGAGATAGCCCAGCATGACCGCGCGGCGGGCCGGATCGGATTCGCACACCAGCATGCGCAGGCGGCGATTGGCAAAGGCCAGGCGCTCATCACCGGCGCGGCCGGGACGGTCGGCGGTGCGCAACGGCACCTCGAACCAGAATACTGATCCGGGATCGCCCGGCGTGAAGCCAACCTCGCCGCCCATCATGGCGGCAATGCGCTTGGCAAGGTGCAGGGACAGACCCGTGCTGCCGCCCGAGGCGGGCTTGGCGGCTTCCTGAGCGAATGCGTCGAAAAGGTGCTCGCGATGCTGCTCGCGCACGCCGCGGCCTGTATCGCTGACGGCAACGCGCAGTCGGCTGGTGCCATCACTGCCGGCCGCTATCATGTCAAATGACACGTTGACGGCGCCGGTCTCGGTATAGCGCACCGCATTGGCGACAAAGATTTCGGCCATTTGCGCCAGACGCTCCTGGTCACCGCGCAGGTGCAGCTTCTCATCGATATTCAGCGATACATCGAAATCAAGGCCCTTCGAGCCCGCACGCGGCGTGCCAAAGCGGACCAGCCGGTCGCGCAGGCGCTCGGCCGGGAAGTCGTCCAGGCGCAGCTCGAAGCTGCCCGCCTCAATGCGCGACACATCCATGATCTCGGCCACAAGAGCGGCCAAGGCATCGCCAGACTCGGCAATGCGGCCCACCATGCGCTGGGCTTCGCCGGGCAGCGCCGCGTCCTGCAGCATCTGCGTCATGGCCAGAATGGAATTGAGCGGCGCACCCAGCTCATGGCTCATATTGGCCAGCATGGCAGCCTTGTGGCGCGCGGCATCCTCTGCGGCCCCGGCCGCTTTTTCATGGCGCTCGGCCAGACGCGACAGCGCCTCGCGCTGGGCGTCAGACTCGTTGCGCGCTTCTTCCAGGCTGGCATTGGCCTCCACCGTCTCGACAAGGCTTTTGCGATAGGTTGCGGCCAGACGCGTCGTGACAGCAAAAAACAGCAAGGCCATGCCCGCCAGCACGAAGCCGGTCACGGACCAGAACGAGGCATACCAGAGCGCGGCAAGCGAAAGACAAGGCACATTATAGGCCAGCACCACGCGCGGCTCGGCTGCCGAGGTCATGGCAGCCCCGGCCGACATGCCCGAAATCATCACGGCCACAGCCAGAACCGCGCTCATGCCGGCATCGCCTGGCAGGAGGAATCCTGCCGCGCCCCACAAGGCACCCACGAAGCCGGTGCAGATCATATAGCCAGTCATCTGGCCCGGTGTAGGCACTTCGCCGGACTTGCGGGCCTTGTTGATTGACAGCAAGCGAAGGACAGACGCGATCACCATCGCCCCGACCCACGCTGACAGGACCAGCAGGGGCACCGTCCCATACAGCATCGCGCCCACGCCGGCTGCGCCGATAATGTTCATCGGCACGGCCTGTTTGGCACTGCTCGTAATCAGAAGACGGGCAGCTTCGCGTACGCGCTGCGCAGTCTGTTGCTCACGCGCATTTGCACGCGTTTCCGCAAACCCCATATCACACCCTCCAGCCGCTTTTTTCTGCGGTTCTGCCGCGACTATGTACCAAAGCCCGTTAAAACGCGGTGTGCGGTGCGTTAACCTCGTAGCTAGACTTCCTGCCGGAGCGTTAGACCATGCGCCTTCTTCTGCCGATGACATTGATCGCAAGCCTTGCAATTGCGGCCTGCTCTCCGGGCGGCAGCGAGCCGGACGGACCCGCCGCGGCGGAGCTGGAAGCCGATCTCTATGTGGATCCCGATGCACCGGCGGAGCTTTTGAACTGGCGCGACCTGCTGCCCGAAGGTGAGCTGGACATGCTGCTGGCGCTGGAGGAAGGGCGTGCTCCACCTACCCTGATGAGCCAGTTCCAGACCCGGCGCGACGAGCAGATCGGCACGTTCAACGTGGTTGACGAGCTCGACGGGCTTATTGTGCGGATGCCGGGCTATATCCTGCCGCTGGACTATGCCGAGCAGGGGCAGGCGCGCGAATTCCTGTTCCTGCCCTATCACGGGGCCTGCATCCACTACCCGCCGCCGCCGCCCAACCAGATCGTCTATCTGCGCTCGGCAGAGCCGATCAGTTTCAGCGAGCTGTGGGAGCCGGTGTGGGTAGAGGGGCACATGGAAATCCAGCGTGTGGAAACCGATCTCGCGGACGCGGCCTATGCCATCGCTGTGCGCTCCGTGCGCCCCTATGACGAATGAGGACAGTCTCTAGTAGCTGACGCGCAGCCCCGCCATGACCATGCGCGGCGCACCGGCAAAGGCTGCGGGCTGTTCGTAGACCGTGTCAAACGCGTTGGTGAGCGTCACATAGGCGCTGGCCTGAGCACTGAAGCGCCACTGGCCAGACACGCGCACCAGCTCGTACGCGTCCACCGGCGCATTGCCGCTGACAAACAAGCCGTCATCGTCATACGTCACATCGCGCCGCTCTCCTGTGCGCTGGTAACGCACAGACAGCGACACCGCTTCTACCGGACGCCAGATCAGGCCAGCCGACCACGCATGTTGCGGACGGCGCAGAAGCGGCGCGCCGGTCACAGCGTTGTCTGCATCGACATAGGCATAGTCCGCATCGAGCTGCAGCGTGCCGGTGATATCGATCCGGCCAGCCAGCTCGACGCCGGAAAGCTCGGCCCGGCCGACATTCTCATTCGTGCCCGTAAAGGTCACAAAGTCGAATACGTTCTCGATCAGATTATCGATCTCGCTATCGAAATAGCTGATCGAGAGACTGGCGGAGCGCCCGCCCTCCAGCTCGAAATTCGCCCGTGCGCCCGCTTCCCATGTCCGGGCCTCTTCCGGCTCCAAGGCGGGATTGGGCGTTGCGAACGCAGAACTGGCAAAGCGCTCTGAAAGGCTCGGAGCCTTGAATGCGGTGGCATAGCGGGCAAACAGCTGGAGCGGCGTTTGCGGCAGGCTCCACACCGCACCGGCAGCCCATGTCGTCTGCGTACCGAACCCGTCAAAATCATCGATGCGCAGCGAGCCCGTCAGGTCGATCATGTCCGCGGCGCGCGCCTGGATATTCAGATAGGCTCCGGCATTGTTCTCGGACCGCGAAAGCGGATTCTCGAACGCGGTATCGGTGGTTATGGAGTCGCGCTCGGCCTGCACACCGAAGGCGATGACCGGCTGCAACCGGTCAAACCCTTGCGGCTGCCAGGTGTTGAGCCACTCCACAAAGCTGCGGCGCGCGGCATAGGTGTCGGTGATGCTGCCCGCATCGCGGCCCTGACGGTCATTGCGCACCTCGCCAAGGCGCAGCGCGCTGTTCAGGCGTTCATCCGCGCTTTGCCAGCCCAGCCCTGCGCGCCACAGTGTCTGGTCATTGCGCGAGACCTCAAGGCCGGGATCATCTGCACGCTGGGAGAATCCGGGGCCGCCGGAGAAGGTGTCGAACTGGCTGGCGGCCTCCCGGTGGCGCACAAGCCCTGACAGGGTGAAGCCATTGCCCAGCGCGTAGCGGGCGTTGGCGGTGACAGTGGAAATTTCGCCGCCATCACGCTCATTGCCTGCCAGCGCCATACGGGCGGGCGTCGCATTGAAGCCGTCGCTCTGATGGCGCTCGGCGCTCAGCCCGTACTCCAGCGCGCCTGTGGTGCCCGACGCGCCTGCCAGAATCCAGATCGTGTTCAAGGAACCCGCAGACAGATCAAGATAGGGTGAGAACGCCTCATCCCCGCCCCGGCGCGGGATCAGGTTGATGACCCCGCCAATCGCATCCGATCCGTACAGCGAGGACAGCGGACCGCGCGCGATTTCCACCCGGTCGAGATCACCCAGACTGTCCTGGCCGGGATCATAAATGCCTGCCGGCGTCGACGCATCGTTGACACGGATACCGTCGAACAGAACCAGCGTGTGTTTGGCATTGGTGCCCCGCGTGAAGATGGACGTCGCTGCGCCTACGCCGCCTGACTGAACTACCGAGATACCCGGATAGCGCGACAGCGCGCTGACAAGATCGGTGAGCCCTTCGATCTCGATCGTCTCGCGCGTCAGCGTATCGACCCGCAAGGGCAGGCGCTCTGCCAGCGCCGGCGCACGCGTTCCGGTCACGGTAACGATATCGGAAATCTCGCTATTCTCGGCAGAGATAGCTGCAGCTAGCGCAATAATGCTGACTGAAAACATCGGTGTTTCTCCTGAAATGAATCAAACCGGCGCAAAGCCGCCATCGGGGGCGGACTGCACGCCAAAGACATCGGCAAGAATGGCGGCGCTGAAGGCGGTATCGGGTGGTCCGCTGGCCGCGATCCGGCCCTCATCGAGAACAATCACGCGATCTGCGTGGCGGCGCGCCATGGCCAGATCATGCATGGCCAGCACGATAGCGGTGCCGCCCGCCGCCTCTGCCCGCAGCAGATTCATCACGTCGATCTGATGGCGGGGATCGAGCGCGTTCAGCGGCTCGTCCAGCAGCAGGAGCGGCGCGCCCGCCGCCAGCACGCGCGCCAGGTGGATGCGCGCTTTCTCGCCGCCTGACAGTGTATCCACAGCGCGGTGCGCGAACGCAGAGGCACCGCAACGGGCAATCGCTTCATTGACCAGCGCACGCGCCTTTTCGGGCAGGCGCTCATACGGGCGGCCCTCACGGGCGAACCGGCCGAGCGCCACCATGTCGACGCCGCGCATCGCCCAGGCGGCGCTGCGCTCCTGTGCCAGCCATGCCATGTGATGCGCACGCTCGCGCGCCGGCAGGCCTGCGGCATCGCTGCCCGCCAGACAGACCATGCCGGTGCACGCAGGCAGCACGCCCGCCGCCAGTTTCAGCAAGGTGGATTTGCCTGCGCCATTGGGGCCGACCAGACACACCAGCTCACCGGCCTCGACCGAGAGAGTGATATCGGCCAGCACATCGCGCGCACCGTGACTTGTATGGGCACCGGTCATCTCCAGACACGCGCTCACTGGCCTATCCCCCGCGCACGAGCCGCGATCCAGATAAAGGCCGGCGCGCCGATCAGCGCAGCCGCGACGCCCAGCTTCATCTCCATGGCGAAGGGCAGAACGCGGACCGCCGTATCGGCGAGAACGAGGACCGTCCCGGCAAAGAGCGCCGAGGGCACAAGCAGGTCGCCGGGATCATGATGTACAAAGGGGCGCATCACGTGCGGGGCGACAATGCCGACAAACCCGATAATGCCCGCAACCGCCACGCTGGCCCCGGTCAAAAGCGCTGTGCCGGTGATGACAAGCAGGCGTATGCGCGAAACATTGGCGCCCAGCCCCGATGCCCCCTCCTCGCCCAGCGTGAGCGCACGCAGGCCCGGCGCGGCCATGAGCACAAGCGTAACCCCGGCGGCCCAGAACGGTGCGGCAAAGCCGATATCGGCCCAAGACCTGTTGGCCACCGATCCCAGAAGCCAGTTGACGAGATCGGAGAGCGAAAACGGGTTGGGCGCGAGATTCATCAACAGCGCCATCACCGATCCGGCAAGGCTGGAGAGACCGACACCGACAAGGATCAGACGCGTGGTCGAGACCGAGCGGGCCCCCAGCGTATAGAGCAACGCCGTCACGCCCAGCGCCATGACAATCGCCAGCCCCGGCAAGGCCCAGACACTCAGCGCGGCCAGATTGAAATAGACGGCGATGACCGCGCCCAGCGCCGACGCGCCGGAGACACCCAGCACACCGGGATCTGCCAGCGGGTTGCGCAAGAGGCCTTGCAGGGCCGCGCCGGCCAGTCCCAGCGCCGCGCCAACGCCGAACGCCGACAGAATGCGCGGCAGCCGGATTTCCAGCACCAGAATGCGCGCCAGATCATTGCCTGCATCAGCGCTCAGAAGCGCGATGAGATCGGCGCCGCCACCATTGACCGACAGGGCCAGCAACACGGCAGCACTTGCCAGTAGGCCCAGCGCCAGATTGATCCGGATCGCCATCATGGCCGGTCTCCGGCCGGGAAAGCGGACATGTTGGCCCGTGCAAAGTCAGAAAGGCGCGCCACTTCGGCGCCGGCCAGCCAGGTCGTGCAGGCGATCACCCCGGTATCGAGCGCGAAGCTGGGGCGCGCACCGAGCGCACGGCGCATGACCGGATGACGGCTGGCGCTCCAGCGATCAACGCGGTCTGTTGCGCTATCGGCAAATCCGGTCACCAGGATGCCCGGCGTCTGCGTGACAATCTCTTCCAGCGGCAGGCTCGTCCAGCCCGTCCGGTCACCGGCGGCGTTGCTCAGTCCCGACGCCGTGAAAAGCGCGTGGATGAACGTGCCCTGCCCGGCGGTCACCCCGCCAGGCGTGACATAGAGGGCGGTGATGTTGGCAGACGGCTCTGCACCCGCCAGCATCGCATCCATCTGCGCCAGCAATGCCTCAGACCGGCGTTCACGGCCGAACGCAGCGGCGGCAGAGCGGGTCTCGCGCCGGACATCATCAAAATCAGCGACGAAGCCTATCTGGTGGACCTCGATGCCCAGACGCTCGAACAAGGCGAGCGCGCGCGCATCACCGCCCCAGCTACGCACGACCAGGTCCGGGCGCTGGCTGAGCACCTCTTCGGCCTGCGGGCGCACTTGCGCCAGTCCGGCGGCCTCACTGGCGAGCGAGGAGAAGTCGGCGTCGGCATCGGGCGAAAGGGCGGCAATCTGGCTTCGGTCTGCAAGACCGAGCACATACTGGTCCGCGCAGTAATCCAGCGAGACGATGCGCCGGGGCTGGGCTTCAGCCGCACACGCGATCAACAGACCCGCTATCGCCAACAGGCACATATATGCGCGCATGGCCAACCGCCCCGCCAACATGCAGGCCGTTTCCGGCGGCCTGCTACAAACGTTTCGGACGATATGGAACTGCGCAGGAACGCTGCGCGAACGGGCCGCGAAACGCTCCGCGCAGGCCATATGGCCCGGCTGTCTGCCGCTATGACGGAGTAAATCCGTGTGCCGAAGGACTGGACCCGGTCCTGCACAAGCGACTGCGGTGGCAGGTCTCCTGACTTGCGGGTCAACGCCTTTTTCGATGCCGCCTTCCCGGGATCGCTCCCAGTGGCTTATGGCATCAAGGCTCGCCGCCTACAGTTGCGGGCACAGTCCCGGACTTGGAGATGAAATCCCCTGACCGGTGTTCCCTCTTAGCTTCCTCGCGAAAGCACCACCGGCGACAGGGTTAGCCGCAATGTTGCGGATGCGTCAAGCGCGCTCACATCTCCTGGAAGGAGATGATGGCCGGGCCGAGGATGACGATGAACAGCACCGGCAGGAAAAACACGATCATCGGCACGGTCAGCTTGGCGGGCAGTGCGGCGGCCTTTTTCTCGGCTGACGCCATGCGCATATCGCGGTTTTCCTTCGCCATCACGCGCAAGGCCTGTCCCAGCGGCGTACCATAGCGTTCCGCCTGGATCAGGGCGGTTGCCACACCCTTCACGCCGGGATGATTGGTGCGCACGGCGAGGTTTTCATAGGCCGTGCGCCGGTCTTGCAGATAGGCCAGCTCAGCGGTGGTCAGGGACAATTCCTCGGCCAGTTCCATGGAGCTGGAACCCACTTCGGCGGCAACCTTCTGGAAGGCCGCCTCAATGGACATGCCCGCTTCCACGCAGATGAGCAAAAGGTCCAGCGCGTCGGGAAAGGCACGCATGATGGAGTCGCGCCGCTTCTGGGCTGCGTTCGACAGATAGATGCCCGGCGCGTAATAGCCCAGCAGAGTAAGCCCCATGACGATGGCAAGGCGCTGAATGGTGGGCAGGCCAAAATCATTCAGGGCGAACAGATAGGCCAGCGAGAGTCCGAAAAGCGCAATCGGCGCGATCAGGCGGGCAAAATAGAACACGAAGACCGGGCCCTGCCCGCGCATACCCGCCTGGACCAGCTTGTTCTTCAGATTGGGGTCTTCCAGCAGGGTCTGCAGATTGAGACTTTCGACCACCTTGCGGTAGGGCGAACGCGTGTCCTTGTTGCGCAAGGAGCTGCCGCGCGTCTGTTGCTCCATGGCTTCACGCGACTTGCGGCGCAATTCCTCGCGCCGGTTGGCCACCGAACGGATACGCTTGTCCAGCTTGTTGCCGCCCAGCGCGGGACCGGACACGGTCAGCACGGTGGCAAAGACCAGCGCAAAGGCGATGAGGCCGAACAGGTTGGCGGGGGTGGTAATCCACTCGGCAAAGTCGTTGATCATCTCTGCTCCGCCTAGTGCTTGAAGTTGATCATGCCGCGCATGACGAAAATGCCGATCGCCATCCAGAACAGCCCGCCCAGCAGCATGAGCTGGCCGAGCGGATGGGTGAACATCAGGCTCATATAGCTGGGCGCCACCACCATCACGATGCACAGGACCAGCGGCGGCAGGGCGCCAATGATCATGGCTGACGCCTTGGCTTCCGACGACAGGGCCTGGATCTTCTCGCCCATAAGCTTGCGCGCACGCAGAACGGCGGAGAGATTGCCCAGCGCCTCTGCCAGATTGCCGCCAGCCTTGGCCTGGATCACCAGCACGATCGCGAAGAAGTTCAGCTCTGCTACCGGCATGCGCTGGGTCATGCGCCGCATCCCCTCATCGAGGTCCACGCCCACGGCAATGCCTTCATTGAGCTTGGCAAACTCGGTGCGGACAGGTTCCGGGCTCTCACGGGCGATGATCTTCAGGCACTCATTGAGCGGCAGGCCGGATTTCACGCCGCGCACCACAATGTCGATAGCGTCAGCAAAATTCCCGGTGAACTGCTTCTGGCGGCGCGAGACCAGAAATCCCACCACCCAGCGCGGCAAACCAAGCCCGGCGACAAACCCGGCCGACAGGACGATGAGTATATTCATCCCGCCGATAAAGGCGGCGATGGCAGCCGCAACGCCGATCACGGCAGAGCCGATCCAGAAATGCTGCGGCGTCCAGCTGACCCCCGCCTGCTCCAGCTTTGCGCGCAGCGTCACCGCGCGTTTGCGCGCGGCCTTCTGACGCTCCTCCAGATCCTTGAGGGTTTCCTGCACCTGGCGCTTTTTCTGCGCGGTCTGATCGAGCGCGCTGGTCTGGCGCTTGCCAGCCTGCAAGGGCGCGCCGACGACCACCTGCATGCGCTGCGCCTGACGCTTGTTGCCATTGCCGGTAAAGGCGATCCCGACACCGGCCACGGCCACAAAGGCGGCGATGGCGGCAAAGATGAAGGAGAGATCGCCCATGGCGCTATCAGGCCTCCGATGCGTCGAGGGCGGCGGCCAGTTCACGTTCCAGCCCGAAATAGCGGGCGCGGTCCCAGAATTTCGGGCGGGCTATCCCGGTCGATACATGGCGTCCGGCAATATTGCCGTCATCATCTTCGCCGGTGATCTCGTAGAGGAAGAGGTCCTGGGTGACGATGACATCGCCCTCCATGCCCAGCACTTCGGTGATGTGGGTGATCTTGCGCGTACCATCGCGCAGGCGGGCGGCCTGAACCACCACATCGATGGATCCTGAAATCATCTCGCGGATGGTTTTGGTGGGCAGGTTGTAGCCGCCCATCGTGATCATGGATTCAATACGCGAGATGGCCTCGCGCGGGCTGTTGGCGTGCAGCGTGCCCATCGAGCCGTCATGGCCGGTATTCATGGCCTGCAGCAGGTCGAAGGCCTCAGGGCCACGCACCTCACCCACGATGATGCGCTCAGGGCGCATCCGCAGACAGTTCTTGACCAGATCGCGCATCGTGACCTGACCCTGGCCTTCCAGATTGGGCGGACGCGTTTCCAGCCGGACCACGTGCGGCTGCTGAAGCTGCAGCTCGGCGGCGTCCTCGCACGTGACGACACGCTCTTCCTCGCCGATAAATCCCGTCAGGCAGTTCAGCAGCGTTGTCTTGCCCGAGCCCGTACCGCCTGAAATCAGCACGTTGCAGCGCGATGCGCCGATGATCTGCAGCACTTTTGCGCCTTCCGGCGTGATCGACTTGTAGTCGACCAGATGCTGCATGGTCAGCTTGTCTTTCTTGAACTTGCGGATGGTCAGCGTGGGGCCATCCAGCGAAAGAGGCGGGGCGATCACATTGACGCGCGAGCCGTCTGCCAGGCGCGCATCGCAGATCGGAGAGCTTTCATCCACCCGCCGCCCGACCTGGGAGACGATGCGCTGGCAGATATTCATCAGCTGGGCATTGTCGCGGAAGCGGATATTGGTTTTCTGGACGCGGCCACCGACCTCGATGAACACATCGCCCGCGCCATTGACCATGATGTCGGCGATGTCGTCGCGCGCCAGAAGCGGCTCCAGCGGACCATAGCCCAGCACATCGTTGCAGATGTCCTGCAGGAGCTGTTCCTGCTCGGCAATCGACATGGCCACGTTCTTGATCGAGATGATCTCGGTGACGATGTCGCGGATTTCCTCCGCCGCCGTGGCATTGTCGAGGCGCGCCAGCTGACCCAGATCAATCGTGTCGATCAGGGCGTTGAAGATGGTTGTCTTGACGGCGTAGTACTCCGCCGACCGGTCCTGCCCGACACTTACCGCCGGGCACGGTTTGGGCTTGGCCGCACTCACAGGTTTTACCGGGGCCTGCGCACGCGCCTGCGGCCCCGATGGGCGCGGACGCGCGGCCGGCTGTGGAGCGGGCTGAGCCGCAGCAGCCGGTGCCGGACGCGGGGCCGGGGCAGCCTGGGTCACGGCCGGTGCTGGCGCGGCGGGCTGTATCTGCTGGTTGGGGCTGCGCTTACCGAACATGAATCGCTGCCTCTATCCCTTGCGTCCAAAGAGGGATTTCAGACCGGACCGCGACGGGCGGACAGGCGCGGTGCTGCGCCCGGTGAGGATGCTGGCCACATGGGCAAAACCATCTGCGGCCTTCGACTTGGCATCCACCTCGGCAATCATCTGGCCATTATTGGCCGCCGCACCGAACAGGGCCGGTTCAAACGGCAGCACCAGCACCGGGGCTGTCCCCAGCGCATCGGCAAAATCCTTCAACGGAATATCAGGCTTTTTCGGGCAGCCGGCCATGTTGACGATGACCTTGGGCGGCTCGTCATTGGGCCGGTTCTGGCGGACCAGATCGAACAGGTTTTTCGCGTTGCGCAGGCAGGCAAGGTCCGGCGTTACTGTCACCACGACCTGATCAGCCGCCAACAAGGTACGGCGAACCCACGGCGCCCATGCATGCGGCAGGTCAAGCGCAATATGGGGCGCCTGACGGCGCACTTTCTCCAGGACGGTTTCAAACGCTTCGGCGCTGAAATCCCAGTCGCTCTCCAATGTAGCGGGCGCCGAGAACAGGCTAAGCCGGTCCCCGCATTTGACCAGGAGGCGATCCAGCAGGGCATCGTCCAGCCGGTCGGGATCGGCCAGTGCCTGGCTGATCGTCTGCGCGGGATCCTGGTTGAAATCGAGGCCCGCCGTACCGAAGCTGAGATCAAGATCGACCAGCACCGTGTCCGATTGCTGCAGCTCGCCCATGCACCAGGCGATATTGTGGGCAATCGTCGAGGATCCCACACCGCCCTTGGCGCCGATAAAGGCGACCGAGCGTCCGGCGAAGGGTGCATCGGGATCGACGAACAATCCGGAAATGGTCCGGATAAGATGAAGCGGCGTCATCGGCGGCACGAGATATTCGCTCACCCCCCGGCGCATCAGCTCGCGGTAGAGACCGATATCGTTTGCCGCGCCGATTATGATGAGTTTGGTGTCACCGTCGCAGACTGAAGCGAGCTCTTCCAGCTGGGCGAAAAGCTGCGCGCCACGCATACCGGTCTCGATGATCAGCAGGTTGGGCGTAGACTCGTCGTGGAAGCGCTCGATCGCACTCGCGAGCCCGCCCAGCTCCACATTCACATGCGCGCGCGCCAGACGGCGGTCAACGCCGGCATTATGGATCAGCGCGCCGGTTTCCGGGCGCTCGCAGAACGCCTCGATGGAAATGCGCGGAACGGGCTGGATCACCTCGCCATCATCAGAACCCACCTCGCCGTACAGGCCCGGCGACACTGACGATAATTCATGACCGGAGCTTCGCGGCTCGGCCGGACGCGCCGGCTTCGGCTCGGGATCGGATTCACTCAAAAATTCAGGTGCAGCGGAGTTGGCAGCCGCAAGCCGGGCGCCGAACCCGCTCCCGCGCGTGGATTGCGGCGCAGGTTCGAGAGGTTCATCAAAGCCGCCCGCCTCCTGAGCGTCACCGCGCAGGCGCGCTTCAACCGCCGCAGCATCCAGAAACGGATCAGACGGCGCAGAAAATTCGTCGTCGAGGAACTCGTCCCCGGCGTCAAACCCATCATCTTCGTATGGTCTGGGCTGTGTCATCGTGTGTCTGGTTCCAGTTGGGCGCTATGACTATTCAACGGCGCGGCTGACGGCGCCGCTTTCGCTGGCACTGCGTTCGCTCGTGGTGGATTCACCCTGGCGCCAGCGATCAAAGACCGTCTGCCGGCGGGCCGCATCTGCATCTTCAAAGGTACGCGGCGTGCGCAAATCGCGCGGGTCGGCAACCATGGCGGCAATATTTTGCTCGGTGGCGCAGCCAAACCCGCCCCAGCGGCCGCCCGGACGGGCATTGCGCACATCGTCCCAGCGGTTTTCACACGCCGGAGCCACAGCGCGGTAGCGGGTAAAGGAGAAGATGATCGGGGCCTCAACATATCCGCCCGCCTCATACGCGCCGCCGCCAATCTGGCGCCAGTCGAGCCCGTGTCCGTGAAGCTCGCTGCGCACGTCAGCGATGGCACCGAGCGCGGCATCGGCATTACCGGCATTTTGCGGGTAGGAAATGACAAACGGCCCGTGACCACGCGCCTTGTACTCGCTGGCCAGCGCTTCAATCAGCTCCAGCTGGCTCCAGTTCAATCCGTTATCGCGCGGATCCACGGGCATCTCGATGCGCACCGTTTCGCCAACCGCGCCTGCCCGCGGCATGGGCGTCGGGGCGCCCGCGCAGGCGGTCAGCGCCACAAGGACTGGCAGGCAAAGACACAAGGCTTTCAGATTCATGGCTCTACTCCACGCTGAAGCCGACGGGGCCGGTCCAGCCTTGCCCCTCGACCTGCGCGCCGGGCGCGGCATAGACGCGGTTGACGCGCCCGAGGAACAGATTGGCCGCCGTCGATGCCGGCTCGAAACCTTCGCCCGGTGACGCCAGAGCATCGGGGTCAGACGGATCAACCAGATACGGGGTTACAATGATGACCAGCTCGGTCTCGCTATTGGCGAAATCGCGCGAGCGGAACAGTGCGCCCAGCACCGGCAGGCGCTCCACTCCGGGAACCCCGTCCATGGCCTGACGGGTCTCTTCCTTGATCAGCCCGGCAATGACCAGGCTGCCGCCAGACGGCAGTTCGACCGTGGTTTCGGCGCGGTTCACCGTCAGTGAAGGAATGGTGAGCGCCGGAACACCGCCGGTGACATTGCCATCGGCGTCTGTCTGGGTGCTGCCGCCCAGCGTAATCGAGCCCTGGTTGGACAGCTCCGATACTTCGGTCGAGATGCGCAGCGATATACGGCCCTCGGACAGTACCACCGGTGTAAATCCGAGACCCACGCCGAACGGCTTGTACTCAATGGTGATATTGCCGTCGCGGTCACGCCCGACCGGCACAGGGAACTCGCCGCCCGCCAGAAAGTTGGCCGATTCACCGGAAATGGCGCTGAGATTGGGTTCAGCCAGCGTCCGGACCAGGCCTACCCGTTCCAGCGCCGCAAAGCTTGCACCCAGACGGGTGTCCGGACCCAGCGCGTTCAGGAGGTCGGCCTGGGCCATCAATCCGCCCAGCGCCCGTCCGGCCAGCCCGAACGCGTTGTCGGTATCGATCCGGTTTACCGTGGGGCTTGCCGTGTTCAGATTGGCGCTCAGATTGATGCCGAGCTGACGCACCAGCGTGCGCTGCATCTCCACAATACGAACGCGCAACATGACCTGGTCGCGTCCCTCGATGGACAGAAAGCTGATCACCTGTTCGGGGTCTTCAGCCCAGCGCCGCGCCACCTGCAGGGCTGTATCAGCAGCGCTGGCCGACGGGACGCTGCCCGAGAGCACGATATTGGCGTTCATCGATTCAGCAATGATGCGCCCTTCCGGCACGAAGCGCTCCAGCGCTTCGGAAAGCCCGTCCATGTCGCGCTCAACGCGCACGGAGAGGTCCAGGATCAGCGCGCCGTCAGAATCAAAGAAGAAGACATTGGTGCGGCCAACACCCTGTCCTAGCAGGACAGCGCGCGTCGGCGTGCGCACCACGGCGTCGGCAATGTCGGGATTGGCCACCATCACATCGGCTGCATCAACAGGCAGATGAATGACCGCCGCCTGTCCCAGCGGCAGGGTCATGCTTTCCGAAACCGGTCCGTCGCCGGGCTCACGGATAGTGACCTGAAGTGCGTTGGCGCGTTCAACGCTGGTGTTTTGCGCCATGGCAGACGGGCCGGGCCATGACAGGGCGAGCGCTGCCAGAACGGCCAGGCCGGCCAGATAGCGTGCGTTGGCCATCATTCGCCCCCTCCCCGCGTGCTCAGCGCGACGCGCTCCTCACGTCCGTAGCGGAAGACGCGCACCACGCGCTGACCGCCCTGGGTGGCGGCACTGTCCTCGAACACGGCTTCGTCAGAATCCGACAGGCTGCGCAAGGACAGGGTCAGCGTGCCACCGGCAATGGACTGCGCGGCCAGCTGGGCCTGCTGCGGCGTGACTTCCAGCGTCGCGGTGGACCCCACAACGGCGCCCGACCCGTCCTCGGCGAAGGACTGGTCAATCGCCAGAACACGCAAATTTTCCAGCAGGGTGCGCGCCGAAAACGCATTGCCTTCGCCTTGCGTGGTGACAATCAGATCAACCCGGTCATTAGGCAGGATGAATCCGCCCGCGCCGGCCCGCGCCGATGTCGGCACGGCGATGGCGCGCATACCCGGCGAAATCACGGCGGCCATGAAGCCGCTATCACCGGGAGCCACCAGACGGCGCTCATTTATCGGCTCGCCTTGCGCAATCGGAGAACGCACAACCGAGCCGGCCAGACGGGTAATGGCCTCGCCATCAACTGATTCGCGGATATAGGTGGGTGAAACGGCCTCTTCGGGCCAGGGCTGCCAGCGAAGATCACCCGGTGCGATCCGGTGCCCGGTTGCCAGATCAGAGCTGGCGGCCAAGACCCGTACAGAAGGGGTCTGCGCGGGCGCTTCTGTTACCGTACGCTCGACGACACGCGGCTGCATCGCATTGCGCACGAAGAAGGCCGCGGCGATAGCGGCCAGTCCGGCCGCAACGAGTATGGCTATTCGGGTAGCGTTCATGATGGCTCGCGGATCCCTCGGCGCGAAAAGGCAGACATGCCTGATTTCACCGGGAAAACCTCAAGGCCGCGTTAATACTCAGCCCCGGACATGCGTCCCGCGCAGGGATTGTGCCAGTTATGTCACCGGAACGTTAACGCTCTAGCTGGCGAAAGCGGCCAGCAGAGGCGAATAGGGAAGTGCCCAGAACGCCCCGCCCGCTATCGCAACCCCGTAAGGCACAGGCGCGCCATGCGCGAGCGGGCTGGCCGCCAGCCGCGCCGGTGACAGCGGCAAGGCCGGGGCAAAGCGGCGCGCACCCAGCAGGGCAGCGGCCAGCAAGCCGCCGCATATCATCGCCAGCAGAAGGAAGGTCAGCACCGATGGCCAGCCAAACCACAGCGACAGGGCCGCGATCAGCTTGGCATCGCCGCCGCCAAGCCATCCGGGCATCCACAGCGCGATCATTATCGCCAGTACCGCCAGGCCCGTCAGCAGGCTCAAACCCGCGCCCTGCCAGCCCATGCCCGATAGCGGCGCGAAAACCAGCCACAACCCGATAATGGCAGCGGGTATCCAGTTGGAAATCGTGAAGCGCCGGATGTCTTCAAGAGCTGCCAGAAGGGTCAGGAGTAGCGCTGCGCTGACGCAGAAATAAACCAGCATGGTGTCCCCGCATTTGGATACGACGGGGCCCAGTCTTCCAGCACAGGCTTAATTTTGGGTGGACGCCCGGCAGTCGGTCTCGCCAGACCGGCAGCTGCCCTTGATGATAGCCCGGAAATGGTCAGGGCTGAGTTTGGCCGCTAGCGGCACAGAAGGAAGGCGAGAAATCCCGAATACCGGCACGACCTGCCACCGTCATCATTGTCATCATCATCGTCGTCGCCAGCATCACTGCCATCGTCTTCGTCCGCGTCGTCGCTGCCGTCCTCATCAGCATCGTCACTGACGGCGCCATCATCGCCGCCGCCTTCGTCTTCACTGCCGGCCCCGTCATCGCCCGTTGCGGTGCCGCTATCGTTTCCGTCCTGCCCGCCGCCATCCTCTTCTTCGAGGTCGGAATCGACAAAGCCGACCCGGCGCGGGCGCATGTAAACGGTTTCGCTGAGATTGAATTCGCCGATTTCGCTTTCCCCAAACGGGCCGGGATACGCATAGCCCGACTCCACAACGATCACGCCGCCCTCAGGCAAAATAACGCCTTCTGGCAGGTCAGGCAGCTCGCCCGCGCGCCGGGCGGCCATGCCCCTGCCCTGACTCCAGACCAGGCTGACATTGCCCGCGCTGTCGGCTCTGAGCGAGGTCACCCGTATGGACAGGCTATCGGAAGGATAGGGCTGGAGAACCGCCTCACCGGCGGCGAGTATGTCAGCCAGCCCGGCGCCATCAACGCTGTCGGACTGCGCCACAAGGTCTGCAACCGTGCTTGCTGCAGCGGTCAGCTTGCGGTCCGCAGACAAACCCAGCGTCACCTGCACAATGCCCACATAGAGCGTGATCAGCAGCGGCGCGATCAGCGCAAACTCCACCGCGGAAACACCGCGCCGGTCAGAGCCCAGGCGCTTGATCATCCGGCGCGCGCTCATGGCAGGGCCTCCTGAAAGGGTTCGTTGCGGAAAGCCATTGTCGCGGTCAGAAGGCGTCTGTTGCCGGCCATGTTGGACATGCCCAGACCCAGGTTCGGGACAAACAGGGGCCAGTCATAGAAGGCGCGCACCAGCACGATGTCACCGGGATTGCCGGGCACGAAGCCGACCGACTCCATGTCGACCATGCCGTCTTCATCAAGGGGAAGCGGCGCAGCCCCGCCGAAACTCTCCAGCGTGCGCACATCAATGCGCAAACGGGTACAGTCGACCAGACCAGCCGTGCGGCTGCACACGGCATTCCTGAACTCTTCGGATGATCCGCCGGCCAGTTGCAGTTCGCCGGTGCGTATCTCACGGGCCGAGCGGCTGAGCCCATGCTCCAGCATCATGCCGGCGAAGAACACCAGAGCGGTTTCCATGATCGCGCCCAGAAGAGCGAAAAACGGCAGCGCCACGATGGCAAACTCCACCGCGGTCGCACCCTTCCTGTCGGCCGCCATACGCGACGCGACACGTTTTATCGGGCTTTTCAGGATCACGTCTTGCTTCTCCCGCCAGACTAGTCTGCCGGGCAGTATCGCGCAGCGCGCTTAATCCGCAGTGAAAAAGCTTGGTTTAAAAAGCGTGAAATCTAGCGCCCGCCACCCGCCGCCACGCGGTCGGCCTGCTGGCCTGAAACGCCGGAGAACCAGTCGGATGCATCACCGATCACCGGGACGGCCTCGCAATTGGGCGCGCAGACATAGCTGGCCCGCTCGGTATTGCGGAATACCTGCACACTGCCCCGTCCGGACTGGGTGACAACGAGGTCGGAGGTGTAGAGCACACGGCCATTATCATCGAGCGCGATCATATTGGTGCGGCCATATACCCGCCCTGTCACGAAGATGGTGCGGGCATCATAGAGCGTTGCATCTGCGATATGCGGATTGCCGATGACAATCGCGGCTGCATCGCCCGGCAGGCGGATCAGCGCCGCATGGTCAGCGGGCACCTCGAAAGGGCGCGCAAGCGCGCCGGCCGCACTGGCCAGCACGGCAAGGCTCGCGATTAAGAGCTGGAAAGGCTTCATGGCCGGCATCCTGATGCAAGAGTGCCTCAAGCATGGGCGCGGGCGATGAAGGAAGTCTAAACGTCAGCCTCATCCAGCAGGCGGAAGACACGCTCGCACGCCAGCAGATCGCGCTTGCGGTTGGCCGCCGCTTCGACGGCGTCGCTATCCTCGCCCCATCGTTCGGCCTGATAGTCTTCGTCCAGGCGGGACAGGGCAAAAGCGGTTTCACCGTCGATCTCGGCTTCCAGAAGAGCAAAGCCCAGAACGGCCGAACCCAGCAAGGACACAGAACTGGCCAGCGCGGTCAGGCGCCAGCTATCGAGTGCTTCGGCGCGCGCGCGCAGCGCTTCGACGGACGCTTCGGGTTGCTCCAGCGGCAGCAGTGTCGCGGCACTCTTCAGGGGCGCATCAAGCGCGTTGCGTGACCAGTCCAGCAACGGGTCCCATTTTTCGGCCTGCCGGGCCGCCAGCTCGCAATCATCGCTGCGATGGCATAGCAGGTCTGTTCCCGCGAAACGCGATATCTCGTCGGCGGCGGCGTTGCGCGCCTGCTCGATCCGGTCAGTCACCACATGCGCCAGCCGCGTCAACGGCATGGTAAAGGGGTCGATATGCTTGACCTGCGCATCCCACTCGGCGGCCATTTCCACTGCCAGTTCCTCGCACGGAGCCGCCAGCAAATGCCTGTCAGGCGTTTTCACCGGGCGGCCGTCCAGGAAGATGCCCCAGCCGCCATCGGTCTGCACAGCGCTGGCTTCTGAATAGAAGCGCTTGGGCAAGGGGCGGTTTTCGGCCTTTGCCTTGGACATGCTCATGATGCGGCTTCCTCTCTGGCCGGCACAAACCGGCTCAATGCGATGTTGAGCGTGTCATAGCTGTCGTGGATTTCATGGGCACCGCCGCCGGCAATTTCATCTGCAGTATGAAAGCCCCAGCTAACGCCCAGAGCACGCGTGCGCGCTGACCGGGCCATCGCCATGTCAAAACTGGTGTCACCGATGACCACCGTCTCCTCTGGCCGTGCCCCGGTCTCGGCCATGGCATCCAGAACCATGCGCGGGTTGGGCTTGCCGACGCCGTGATCGACCGTCTGCAGGGTCTGGAAATAGCGGTGGAGATCGTGATGGCCGAAGACAATATCGAGGCCGCGCCGCGCCTTGCCCGTCGCCACGCCCAAAAGCCAGCCCTCATCACTCAGGCGCACCAGCGTTTCACGCGCACCGGCATAGAGCGGTTCTTCAAAGCCCGGATCAGCGCGCTGCTCGACAAAGGCCTGCTTGTAGTAATTGCACAGCAGCCCAAGGCGCTCTGCGCCGATATCGGGCGGCGCCAGCCGGGCGATCGCTTCAGACAGTTCCAGCCCGACAATGGTGCGCACACGGTCATACGGCATCTCACCCAGCCCGGCCCGGGTGAAGGCGCGTTCCATGGCCCGGTGAATGATTTCCCGGCTGTCGACGAGTGTGCCGTCGACATCGAATACCGCCAGCTTCAATCCGCTCATGCCAGCTCTGCCTCTACCGCGCGCATGCTCATCCCGGCATCAAACCCCAGCGCTTCGAACGTATCGGCCATATGCTTGGGCATGGGCGCTTCGAGCACGAGCGGCTTTTGCCCTTCGCGCGGGATGACCAGCTTGCGCGCATGCAGGTGCAGTTTTTGCGAGACTCCGCCCAGCGCCGGCACGTCGCACATGTACTTGCCATCGCCCTGAATGGCATGCCCGGCCGCGGCCAGATGCACACGCAGCTGGTGGGTGCGCCCGGTTTCGGGGCGCAGGACCACCCAGCTGGCCCGCCGCGCCGCCTCGTCGGCTGTGGCGTAGCGCGTGACCGCAAACTGCGCGCCCTCCTCGCCATGGCGGGCCGCCACCATCAGCTCGCGGTCGCCCTGACTGCCCTCACTTTTTTTCATATAGCCAGTGATCTCGCCCGCACGCGGTATCATCACGCCCAGCGCTATCGCCCAATAGGTCTTTTCCAGATCACGGCCCTTGAACAGGGCGGCAAGCCTGGCCGCATTTGACGCGCCCTTGGCCACAATGATGACGCCGGACGTATCCTTGTCGAGCCGGTGAACCAGACGCGGACGCTTATCGCCCGTCCCAAAGGCATCGAGCATGCCGTCCAGATGGCGAACGACCTTCGAGCCACCCTGCACCGGCAGGCCGGGCGGCTTGTTCAGCGCAATCAGCGTATCGTCTTCGTAGAGCACCATGGAGCGGGCAAAGGCCTTGTCCTCGGCGCTGATGAGTTTGGGCGGCGGCGTTTCTCCGGGCTCCGGCAGAGGCGGAATGCGGATTTCCTGACCGGGCTCAAGACGCTGATTCCCCTTTACCCGCCCGCCATCGACGCGCACCTGCCCGGTGCGAAGCAGCTTTTCCAGCGCCCCGTGGGTGATGTGCGGAAAATGGCGCTTGAACCAGCGGTCCAGCCGGATATCGGCCTCGTCATCGGCGACAGTGCGGGTTTCAACCTTGCTCATGCCAGCACCGTACGTATCAAAAACAGACCGGCAAACACGGCCAGCACCGACGCGATCAGCGTGCCGCCGCCATAGGCGAAGGCGGTCAGGAATTCACGCCGCTCGATCATCAGCACGGTATCCAGCGCAAACGCGCTCATCGTCGTGAACGCGCCCAGAAAGCCGATGCCAACCGCAAAGCGTATCTCGGTCGCATCGGCGCGCCCGGCCAGCGCCAGCCAGCCAACCAGAAGTCCGAGGGCAAACGAGCCCAGCACATTGACGCCTAAAATTCCCCACGGGAATTCCGGTCCGATCCAGCGCAAGGACGCCTGATTGAACCCGTGGCGGGCGACTGCCCCCAGTGCGCCGCCGATTGCAATGAGAATTACATGCTGCATGGCGCCATGGGTTAGGCGCGTGTGCGCGTGCTGGCAAGAGCGGCGTCAGTGCGTGGCCCTAACCCCGCCGCTTGCCGCGCAAGGCCCGCCAGCGCTCCAGCCGCTCGGCTATCGCCGCTTCCCGGCCTGCATCCTTGGGTTCGTAAAGGACCGGCCGGTCCTTCATGGCATCGGGGAAATAGTCCTGCCCGGACACGCCGCCGGGGGCATCATGATCGTATTCATAACCCTTGCCATAACCCTGATCCTTCATCAGCCGGGTCGGCGCGTTGAGGATGTGGGCGGGCGGCATCAGCGAGCCCGTTTCACCGGCAAGGCGAAGGGCAGCTTTCCAGCCCTTGTAGACAGCATTGGATTTGGGCGCGCAGGCCAGATGCACGACGGCCTGCGCCAGCGCCAGCTCGCCCTCCGGGCTGCCCAGAAATTCATAGGTTTCCTTCGCGGCCAGCGCTGCGTGTATAGCCGTGGGATCGGCAAGACCGATATCTTCATTGGCCATGCGCACGATCCGCCGGGCCAGAAAGAGCGGATCTTCGCCCGCGCCCAGCATACGCGCCAGCCAGTAGAGCGCCGCATCGGGGTCTGATCCACGCACCGATTTGTGCAAGGCGGAGATGAGATTGTAGTGCTCCTCACGGTCCTTGTCATAGACCGGAGCGCGCCGCTGCAGGAATGTGCCCAGCTGCGGCGTGGACAAGGGCTCCGCCGGTTCCAGCCGCAACACTTCCTCGGCCAGGTTGAGAAGATAGCGCCCGTCCCCGTCAGCCATCGTCAAAAGCGCTTCACGCGCATCGCAGGTGAGAGGCAGCGCGCGCCCCTTGGCGCTCTCGGCACGCGCCAGAAGAGCCTCCAGCGCGTCTTCATCCAGCCGCTTCAGCACCATGACCTGGCAGCGCGAGAGCAAGGCCGCATTCAACTCGAAGCTGGGATTTTCCGTGGTTGCACCGACCAGCGTGATGACCCCCTCCTCCACGACGGGAAGAAACCCGTCCTGCTGGGCGCGGTTGAAGCGGTGAATCTCGTCCACGAACAGGAGCGTGCCCTTGCCGGCGGCGCGCCGTCCCCGCGCCTGCTCAAAGGCTTTCTTCAGGTCGGCTACGCCTGAAAAGACCGCAGAGAGCGGATGGAATTCCTGCCCAGACGCATCGGCCAGCAGGCGGGCAATGGTTGTCTTGCCAACGCCAGGCGGGCCCCAAAGGATGATGGAAGAAAGGCGTCCTTGCGCCAGCATCCTGCCTACCGGACCGTCGGGGCCTAGCACATGGCCCTGACCTACCACCTCATCAAGCGTTTGTGGCCGAAGCCTGTCGGCCAGCGGCCTCGGGGCGTCACTGGAAAGGCCGGCAGACTGGAACAGGTCGGTCATACAGTCACGCTATACCCGTCGGCGTCAGGCGACTGCACCGTAAACTCATGCGTGAAGCCGGAACGGCTCCCGCCAGCAGACTTTAGCGCCCGCCCGGAAAGCTGCTTTCAGGTCTGTCCGGCAAATTGTCGTTTTCCTCACGCAATACCCGGGAGGCCTCGTCGCGAATAACGCGCCATTCTGCCATGGTGGCGCAGGTACGCACAGAGCGTACACGCGATCCCGTGCTGTACTCGGTCCGGCAAATAATGGCTTCGCCGTCCTCATTGACCTGACCGCGATCTACCGCGCTGGCCTCGGCCAGCTCGTCGCGGGTCATTCCAACGGTCGACTCACACGCGGCAAGCGCAAAGACTGAACCAATAACAAAAATTTTAGCAAACAATTCCACTCGACACCCCACTTGGCACGCAAAACACCCTCACATCGTAGTAACGGCGTTACGGCGCTGACAAGGCCAACGCTGCGATTTGCAAATCCGCTACAGCCGGAGTGTACGTGCGTGGCGTTCGCCTCGCCGTTCAATCTCTACCGGCCATTCGCGCGCGCTGTCAGCTGCGGCAAGCTCGCGTTCGATGCCCTCAAGATTGCTGACCGGGCGGCGGTTAACGCTCAAGATGCGGTCGCCCGGCCGGAAGCCGTAAAACTCGGCGGCAGACCGGCGCTGAATGCGCATGACGATCAGGCCCTCGGTAAAGGGGTCGAGCCCATTTGCCTCGTTGAATGCTGGTGACAACTCAACGACTTCAGCGCCCTGAAACGGGTTGCGGCCATTTAGCACTACGCGCTCACCATCACGCTCACCCGGCGGGCCCTCGGCAATGACCGCCAGAGTGCGTTCTTCACCGTCACGCATGATACGCAGCTCCGCCTCGTCCCCAACCGCACGGGTGGCAAAGCGGAAGCGGACGGCTGCCTCATTGTTCACTTCGACACCATCCACCGACAGGATCACATCTCCGCGCCGCAGCCGGGCCATGTCCGCCGGACCGCCGGGATAGACATCGGCCACCAGCGCGCCGCGCGGGCGGTCAAACCCCATGGAAAGCGCGATATCAGACGTTACCGGCTGCAGGCGGGCGCCAAGCCATGGGCGAACCAGCTCGCCGCCTTGCGTGGCAGCCTGAACCACGCTGCGCACCATCTCGGCAGGAATGGCAAAGCCGATGCCTTGCGATCCGCCAGAACGCGAGAAGATCGCCGTGTTGATACCCAGAAGTTCGCCATTCATCGACACCAGCGCCCCGCCCGAATTGCCCGGATTGATGGCTGCGTCGGTCTGGATGAAGAAAGCATAGTCGGTGATGCCGACATCGGTGCGGGCCAGCGCCGACACGATGCCGGACGTGACCGTCTGGCCGACGCCGAACGGATTGCCGATGGCCAGCACCAGATCGCCCACTTCTGCCGAACCGGAGAGATCAAAGGGCAAAACCGGTAGCGGCTCGTCGGCAACTACACGCAGCACGGCCAGGTCGGTACGCTCGTCAGCCAGCAGGATCTCCGCTTCCAGCTCGCGGCGGTCATGCAGGACAACACGCAATTCCTGCGCGCCTTCCACCACATGGTTATTGGTGACAATCAGGCCGGCCCCGTCGACGATGACGCCCGAACCCAGCGATTGCACTTCACGCTGGCGCGGCGTCTGACGTCCGAAAAAGCGTTCAAACATCGGGTCGCCGGCAAACGGGTTGCGGTCTGCGACCACCCGGCGCGAGTAGACGTTGACCACGGCAGGCGCCGCGTCGCGCACGATCGGGGCAAACGACATCTGCATGTGGGCGCTCGATTGCGGCAGCGTGCGGTCCTGGCTGCCTGCGCCCGCAAGCGTCTCTTCCTGCCCGTTTGCCGAATTGACAGCGGCCGCTGCCAGAGCGAGGCCCGCAATCAATGCGGCGCAAACCGCCGGTAGCTTCCAGTTCATGGGCACGTGCTCCCTCGCACTTTTTCTGCGTCACCGATTTAAGGTGCAGATGTCCGGCTGAACAGGGGCTGAAGATTACAACTTCGGTAAGGGGAGCTGGACAAGATTACGTATCGCTTGACACCCGAGCCTTGTCTCCCGCCGTTCACGGGCGGGGTGAGAAGCGAAGCTTCGAACGCGCGAAGCGGCAAGGGGGCGAAATCAGATACTTCCCCCTCCGGTCCTTCGGACCACCTCCCCCGTAAACGGGGGAGGACACCTCAGCGGCCCTTAACGCACAAGCATTTCCAGTCTTGGTTCGAAGAAGACCAACCGTTCAAACGGCCCGGCAGCCAAAACAAAAAAAGCCCCGGCGTTTCCACCGGGGCTCTTCGATGTCTGCGATTGGCGGGAAGCCTATTCCTCGCCGGCAAGCTCTTCCACGCGGGCGCGGTCACCGGAGCCTTTGGCGTCCACATCGCGGTCGACCAGCTCGATAACGGCCATCGCGGCGTTGTCACCATGGCGGAAGCCGGCTTTGAGAACGCGGGTATAGCCACCATTACGCTCGCCATAGCGCGGGCCGAGCGTGGCAAACAGCTTGGCCACCTGATCCTTGTTGCGGATCTGCGCAATCGCCTGACGGCGGGCGTGCAGATCGCCCTTCTTGGCCAGCGTGATGAGCTTGTCCATGATCGGCTTGAGCTCTTTGGCCTTGGGCAGGGTCGTAACAATCTGCTCGTGCTCGATCAGCGAGGACGCCATATTGGCGAACATGGCGCGCCGGTGGGACGCGGTGCGGTTGAGCTTGCGATATCCATTCCCGTGACGCATGGGATGTCTCCTTCACTCCGGGCCGGGCGCCTCGCGGCGGCCTGCCTAGATCTGATCCTCGAATTTTTTAGCCAGTTCCTCGATATTTTCCGGCGGCCAGTTGGGCGCTTCCATACCGAGGTGCAGTCCCATCTGGGCCAGCACTTCCTTGATCTCATTGAGCGATTTGCGGCCAAAATTCGGGGTGCGGAGCATTTCCGATTCCGACTTCTGGATCAGGTCGCCAATGTAGACGATATTGTCGTTCTTCAGGCAGTTGGCCGAACGCACCGAAAGCTCCAGCTCGTCCACCTTTTTCAGCAGGGCCGGGTTGAAGTCCAGCGACGGCGCATCGTCTTCGGGTCCGCGAGCCTCTGAAGGCTCCTCGAAATTCACGAAGATCTGGAACTGGTCCTGCAGGATGCGGGCGGCATAGGCGACCGAGTCTTCGGGCGTGACCGCACCATTGGTTTCGATGTCCAGGATCAGCTTGTCGTAATCGAGCACCTGGCCTTCGCGGGTGTTTTCCACGCGGTAGGCAACGCGCTTGACCGGGCTGTAGAGCGCATCAATGGCGATATAGCCGATGGGCGCATCTTCCGGGCGGTTGCGCTCGGCGGGGACATAACCCTTGCCGGTATTGACCGTCAGCACGAAGCGCAGGCTCGCGCCTTCGTCGAGCGTGCAGATGACATGATCGCCGTTGATGACTTCGATATCGGCGGTTTCCTCGATATCGCTGGCCTTCACTTCGCCCGGACCGCTCTTGCGCAGAACCACGCGGCGCGGACCTTCACCATGCATGCGCAGCGCAACCTGTTTCAGGTTGAGCACGATGTCGGTGACGTCTTCACGCACGCCGGGAATGGACGAGAACTCGTGCAGCACGCCGTCGATCTGCACTGCGGTGATGGCCGCGCCCTGAAGCGAGGACAGCAGCACACGGCGCAGCGCATTGCCAAGCGTCATGCCGAAACCACGCTCGAGCGGCTCGGCCACGATCTTGGCGTTGCGCGCAGCGTCATGGCCAGCCTGAACGACGGGCTTCATCGGACGGATAAGTTCCTGCCAGTTCTTCTCGATCACGGAACGTCCTTTCAAGCGAAAGGCGCGCCGGGAATCAGACCGATTTGTCTGATGCCTGCGCGCGACACATTAAAATTCACCGGAGCCGCAGCGAAAAATCGCGCGGCTCCGAAATCAGTTAGACGCGGCGGCGCTTCGGCGGGCGGCAGCCATTGTGCGGGATCGGCGTCACGTCGTGGATCGTCGTGATGGTGAACCCGACCGACTGCAGCGCACGCAGCGCCGACTCGCGGCCTGAACCCGGGCCCGACACTTTGACCTCGAGGGTCTTCATGCCGTGCTCCTGAGCCTTGCGGCCCGCGTCTTCGGCGGCCATCTGGGCGGCATAAGGCGTCGATTTGCGCGAGCCCTTGAAGCCCATCGTACCGGCCGACGACCAGGAAATCGCATTCCCTTGCGCATCAGCGATGGTGATCATCGTGTTGTTGAAGCTGGCATTAACATGCGCCACACCGGAGGTGATATTCTTGCGCTCCCGGCGGCGCACGCGTGACTGTTCTTTGGCCATTGCGCCTGGTCCTTATTTCTTCTTGCCGGCAATCGGCTTGGCCGGACCTTTACGGGTCCTGGCATTGGTGTGCGTACGCTGACCGCGAACGGGCAGGCCACGACGGTGGCGCAGGCCGCGATAGCAGCCAAGGTCCATGAGCCGCTTGACGTTCACGGCCGTGTCGCGGCGAAGATCGCCCTCGACCATGTAGCCGGCATCGATCGTTTCGCGAATCTGAAGCACTTCGGCATCGGTAAGCTGGTTAACCCGTTTTTCAGACGGGATGCCTACCTTGTCACAGATCTCCCGGGCTTTCGCCGGGCCGATACCGTGAATATAGCGAAGCGCAATCTCTACGCGCTTGTTCGTCGGAATGTTGACGCCTGCTATGCGGGCCACAACGCTACTCCCTGTTCCAATTGCCGCGCGCAAAAAGAGCCGACACGTTCAGGGCGCGACACATAATGTGCGCGCCATGCCTCATGGCCGGCCCCTCAGAGCGAAGGGCGCTTCTTATAGTGACGATGCCCTGCCCGTCAACCGGGCTTGAACGCCGCCACCCCACAAAACTCATCACCTCACGCACGCGGCTTGTGACCGCAGCGAGAGACTTATGCATCCAGCGCCGCATTAATGCGGCCCGAAACCTCGTCCATCGTCCCCATGCCGTCCACATCCACCAGCTTGTTCTGGCTGGCATAGAACGGGATCAGCGGGGCGGTCTGGTCATTATAGGCCTTCAGGCGCACCTTGAAGGCCTCCACCGTGTCGTCCGCGCGGCCCTCTTCGGCAGCGCGCTTTTCCACCCGGGCAACCAGCTCGTCCTGGTCGACCACAAGGCGCAAAACCTTTGCAATCGGCTCGCTGCGGCTTGCCAGCAGCTTGTCGAGCGCTTCGGCCTGCGGGACCGTACGCGGGAAGCCGTCAAAAATGGCACCGCCAGCAGCCTCGGCTTCGGGCAGGCGCTCATTGATCAGCGCGATCACAATCTCATCGGACACCAGCTCGCCGCGATCCATGATCCCGGCAACGCGGTTGCCCAGCTCGGTCCCGGCCTTGCGCGCATCGCGCAGCATGTCGCCGGTCGAGAGCTGAACCCAGCCGCGCGATTGAACAAGGCGCTTGGCCTGCGTGCCCTTGCCCGCGCCCGGTGGTCCGAAAAGGATGATGTTCATCGCTTGCGGCCCCTCAGCTTCGTCTTCTTGATCAGCCCCTCATACTGGTGGGCGAGCAAGTGAGACTGGATCTGCGAGACGGTATCGAGCGTCACCGACACCACGATCAGAAGCGCCGTGCCGCCGATATAGAAGGGTATGTCGAGCTCGGCGCGCAACACTTCGGGCAGCACACAGACAAACGTCAGATAAGCAGCGCCGATAACGGTCAGGCGCGACAATACGTAGTCGATATATTCAGCCGTGCGCTTGCCGGGACGGATGCCGGGCAGGAAGCCGCCATACTTCTTCAGATTGTCCGCCGTGTCCTCGGGATTGAAGACGATGGAGGTGTAGAAGAAGGTGAAGAAGATGATCATCGACGCATAGAAGATGATGAAGAGCGGCTGGCCCGGGCCAAGCAGCGCCGTCACCGTACGCAGCCATTCGGGGCCGGTTTCGGCGGAGAAACCCGCAATAGTGGCTGGCAGCAGCAGGAGCGAGGAGGCAAAGATCGCCGGGATCACGCCCGCTGTGTTCAGCTTGAGCGGCAGGAAGCTGGATTCCCCGCCCATCATGCGGTTACCGACCTGGCGCTTGGGATATTGCACCAGCAATCGCCGTTGTGATCGCTCCATGAAGACCACGAATACCAGCACCGCGATGATGCCCAGGATCATGGCTATGATGAGCCCGGCGGAAAGATTGCCCGTGCGGCCTTGCTCCAGCGTCTGGAAAAGCGCACGCGGCATTTCCGCGATAATGCCTGCGAAAATGATCAGCGAAATACCATTGCCGACCCCGCGCGCGGTAATCTGTTCACCCAGCCACAGCAGCATCATCGTGCCGCCAACCAGCGAGACAACAGCCGTGATGCGGAAGAACCAGCCCGGATCGATCGCGATGGTCGCGCCGGTTGTCGGGTCGGGGTTTTCCATCGACACCGCAATGGCAAACGCCTGCACGAGTGCCAGCACCACGGTAAGATAGCGCGAATACTGGTTGATCTGCTTGCGGCCCTGCTCGCCGCCTTCCTTCTTCATGCGCTCCAGGCTGGGCACGGTAGCCGCCATGAGCTGCATGATGATGGACGCAGAGATGTAGGGCATCACGTTGAGGGCGAAGATCGCCATGCGCTCGACGGCACCGCCGGAGAACATGTTGAAGACGCCCAGAATGCCCTGTTGCTGCTGCTGGAAGGCACCGGCAAACACTTCCGGATCAATGCCCGGCATCGGGATATAGGTGCCTACCCGGTAGATGATCAGCACGAACAGCGTGAAGAGCAGGCGCTTTTGCAGCTCCTTGGCACGGGCAAATGCGCCGAAATTCAGATTTGCGGCAAGTTGTTCTGCGGCAGATGCCATGGGCTGGTCTCGCTCCCTTGCGGTCCCGATTGGGCCAGGACGGAATTGGACGGCTCAACCCATTTGGGGAGCCGTCCGGGTAACCGCATCAGGCTTCGCTGTCTTTAGGCGCCGGGAGGGTGATGGACCCGCCAGCCTTCTCGACCGCGGCAATGGCGGGCTTGGAGGCACCGGCTGCCGAGATGGAAAGCTTTGCCTTGAAGGCGCCGCCGCCGATAATGCGCACACCATCCTTGGCACGGCGGATGACGCCAGCCTTGATCAGCGCGTCAGCGTCGATCGCTGCCTTGGCATCCAGCTTGCCCGCGTCGATCGCCTTTTGCAGGCGGCCGAGCGTGACTTCCGCAAACTTTGCGCGGTTCGGCTTGGTGAAGCCGCGCTTGGGAAGACGCTGGTGGAGCGGCATCTGGCCGCCCTCAAAGCCCTTGATGGCAACGCCAGAGCGCGATTTCTGACCTTTGACACCACGGCCGCCGGTCTTGCCTTTGCCAGAGCCGATACCACGGCCCACGCGGGTGCGTTCTTTCACCGAGCCGGGATTGTCCCGCAGTTCGTTCAGACGCATGACTATTCTCCTTATCAAGGCAGCAGGCGGTTACTAGCCGCGCTCCTCGACGATTTCCACAAGGTGGGCGACCTTGGCGATCATGCCGCGTACAGACGGCGTGTCCTCAAGCTCGCGCTGTTTGCCGATACGCCCCAGGCCAAGCCCGGTCAGCGTCTGCAACTGGTCTTTGGGGCGGCGGATATGGCTGCCCGTCTGACGCACGATAACTGTTTTCTTGGCCATGGCCGGTATTCCTAGCTCTGGCTGTCGACGGCTTCAGGTGCGCTGGCACCATCACTCCGGCGATTGACGATGTCGGCCACTTTCAGACCGCGCTTGGCCGCAACCGTACGCGGGCTGTTCTGGCCTTTGAGCGCGTCGAAGGTGGCGCGGATCATGTTGTAGGGGTTGGACGAGCCGACCGACTTGGCCACCACGTCCTGAACACCCAGGCTTTCCAGCACGGCGCGCATCGGACCGCCTGCGATAATGCCGGTGCCCGGAGGCGCCGCACGCAGTGTCACCTTGCCCGCGCCCCAGCGGCCGTCTGCATCGTGATGCAGGGTACGGCCCTCGCGCAGCGGGATGCGCACCATGGTCTTCTTCGCTTCCTCGGTCGCCTTGCGGATGGCTTCAGGCACTTCACGTGCCTTGCCCTGACCAAAGCCGACGCGGCCCTTCTGGTCGCCGACGACGGCGAGCGCGGCAAACTGGAAGTTCCGGCCACCCTTCACGGTCTTGGCGACACGATTGATGTGGACGAGCTTGTCGACGAGCTCGCTATCCGGCTCCTCGTCGCGGCGGCGGCGGTCTCTCCCGCCCCGGCCTTCGCGTTGGTCTTCCCGAGCCATGGCGCTCTCCTAGAAGTTCAGGCCGCCCTCGCGGGCAGCATCTGCGAGCGCCTTGATGCGCCCATGATAAATGTAACCGCCGCGATCGAACACGACGTCGGTCAGGCCTTTGGCCTTGGCGCGCTCGGCGACGAGCTTGCCGACAGCGGCAGCCGCCTCGACATTGGCGCCGGCAGGCTTGCCACCGCGCACATCAGCTTCGAGCGTCGAAGCCGCGGCAAGCGTGGCACCGTTCGAATCGTCGATGATCTGGGCGTAGATATGCTTGGACGAGCGGAAGACCGACAGGCGCGGACGGCCGCCCGAGAACTTCGCAAGCCGCGAGCGCGTACGCTGCGCGCGGCGTTGCATCTTTTCGCGAGACGATTTCATGACCTGACGGTTCCCTACTTCTTCTTGCCTTCTTTCCGGCGAACGTATTCACCGGCAAGACGGATGCCTTTGCCCTTGTAGGGCTCTGGCGGACGATACTTGCGGATCTCGGCAGCGGTCTGGCCGACTTCCTGACTGCTGGCCCCCTCGATCTTGATCTCGGTGGGCTTGGGCGCGGAAATCGTGATGCCGGGACGCGGCGTGTAGACCACTTCATGGCTGAAGCCAAGAGACAGCTTGAGATCGCGGCCCTGGGCCTGCGCGCGGTAACCGACGCCGACCAGTTCGAGCGTTTGCTCAAACCCTTCGGAGACGCCCTTCACCATGCTGGCGATATTGGCCCGCGTCGTGCCCCACATGGCCCGGGCGCGGGTCGACTCGTCAACCGGCCTTACAACCAGCGACTTGTCTTCGGCTTCAGTAATGGTGACGAGGCCGGACACCAGGAGCGAAAGCTCACCCTTGGGACCCTTTATCTTCACCGTATCATTGGCAACGGTCGCGCTCACTCCGCTAGGAAGGCCGACCGGCAATTTGCCCAGACGTGACATGAATCATGCCTCCCTTAGCTGACGTGACACAGAATTTCGCCGCCGACATTCTGGGCGCGGGCTGCAGAATCGCTCATCACACCGCGCGGCGTGGAAACGATCGCAATCCCGAGCCCGTTCTGAACGAGCGGCAGATCCCTGGCCTTGGAGTATTCCCGGCGGCCGGGTTTGGAAACGCGCTTGATGTCGGAAATCACCGGCGCGCCTTCGTAATATTTCAGCTCGATTTCGAACTGCTTGAAGCCGTCGGCATCCAGGGATTCTGAATAGCCCCGGATAAAGCCTTCCTCCAGCAGAACATCGAGCACGCGCTGACGCAGCTTCGACGCGGGCGTCACCACATTGGTGCGCCGGCGCATGAGCGCGTTGCGGATGCGGGTGAGCATGTCACCGAGCGGATCAGTCATCGCCATTGGTTTGCCCTCCCTACCAGCTCGACTTTACCAGGCCTGGGATCAGGCCATGGCTTCCCAGTTCGCGAAGCGCGATCCGGGACATTTTCAGCTTGCGGTAATATCCGCGCGGACGGCCTGACACCATGCACCGGTTACGGATGCGGGTCGGGGCCGAGTTGCGCGGCAGGGCAGCCAGCTTGAGCTGGGCTGCAAACCGCTCTTCGACGGGAAGCGACTTGTCGCGTGCGACAGCCTTGAGTGCCTGACGCTTGGCCAGATACTGCTTGGCCAGACGCTGGACGCGGGCATTACGCTCGGTTGCGCTCTTCTTTGCCATTCAATTCATCTCCTGCGTGCGGACCCGGGATGGGCCTGCGCTCCTGCTGCGTCAGTTCGTGAACGGAAAATCGAACTCGGCCAGCAGGGCTTTCGCTTCTTCATTGTTACGCGCGGTGGTGCACACGACGATGTCCATGCCACGCACTTTCTCAACCTTGTCGTAGTCGATCTCGGGAAACACGATGTGCTCTTTCATGCCCATCGCGTAATTGCCGTTGCCATCAAAGCTCTTGCCATTGAGGCCGCGGAAATCGCGGACGCGCGGCAGGGCAATGGTGACCAGGCGGTCGAGGAACTCGTACATGCGGTCATGACGCAAGGTTACCTTTGCGCCGATGAGCTGGCCTTCGCGCAGTTTGAAGCCCGCAATGGACTTCGTAGCGCGTGTGGCCACCGGCTTCTGCCCGGCAATCGCCTGCAGGTCTGCCAGAGCGCCCTGCAGCTTCTTGGAATCCTGGGCCGCCTCGCCGACACCCATATTGATGACAATCTTGTCAATACGGGGAATCTGCATGTCGTTCTTGTAGCCGAACTTTTCCTTCATGCGCGCGCGAATTTCCTCGCGGTAGCGCTGTCTCAGGCGCGGCTCGTATGTCGCGGTCTCAGCCATTGATGACCTCACCAGATTTCTTGGCTACCCGAACCTTCTTGCCGTCGCGAACCTCGAAGCCGACACGTGTCGCTTCGCCGGATTTGGGATCGGCATGAGCCACGTTGGACACGTGGATCGGGGCTTCCTTTTCCTCGATGCCGCCAGGCGCAGTCTGGGTTGGGCGGTTATGGCGCTTGACCATATTCACGCCGCCCACGAACACGCGGTTTTCTGACGGAACCACCTTTGTCACTTCCCCGGTCTTGCCCTTGTCGCGGCCAGCCAGGATGACGACCTTGTCGCCCTTCTTGATCTTTGCAGCCATGACTACAGCACCTCCGGCGCCAGCGAGATGATCTTCATGTGGTTCTTCGCCCGCAGCTCACGCGGAACCGGGCCGAAGATACGCGTGCCGAGCGGCTCCATATTATTGTTCAGGAGCACGGCAGCATTGGTGTCGAAACGGATGACGGAGCCGTCGCGGCGCTTGATGTCACGCGCGGTGCGCACAACAACAGCCTTGCGGACATCGCCTTTTTTCACCCGTCCCTTGGGCGTGGCTTCCTTGACCGAGACGACAATGATGTCGCCTACGCCTGCATAGCGGCGCTTGGCTCCGCCCAGCACCTTGATGCATTGCACGCGGCGGGCCCCGGAATTATCGGCCACGTCCAGATTGGATTGCATCTGGATCATCGTGATCCTCCGTTAGAACTAGGAAACGATCTTCTCCGAACCGGCCTCAGGCCTGATCGGCGACGACCTCCCACCGCTTCAGCTTCGATTTGGGCGCACATTCCTGGATCTGGACTGTGTCGCCGACTTTCTTGGCGTTGGCCTCGTCATGGGCATGATAATTTTTCGAACGCCGCACCGTCTTGCGAAGGAGCGGATGCAGAAACGTCCGCTCCACCTTCACAACAACGGTCTTGGCCTGCTTGTCGCTGACCACGACGCCTTGCAGTACGCGCTTCGGCATCGCCTAGCTCCCTTGCTTTTCGATCTGGCGCCGGCGCATGTCGGTCTTCAGGCGGGCAATATCCTTGCGCACCTTGGAAAACCGCGCCGTGTTTTCCAGCTGGCCCGTGGCCTGCTGGAAGCGCAGGTTAAACTGTTCTTTTTTCAGCTTCAGGAGGTTATCCTGGAGCTGATCGTCGGTCATCGAGCGGACGTCTTGCATGGTCATCGCGCTACTCAGCTCCCTGCTCGCCCGGACGGGTTACGACGCGGGTCTTGATCGGCAGCTTGGCGGCACCCAGGCGCAGCGCTTCGCGCGCCACCGCGTCCGGCACACCGTCGATCTCGAACATGATACGGCCGGGCTTGACGCGGGCCGCCCAGTATTCCGGCGAACCCTTGCCTTTACCCATCCGAACCTCGGTCGGCTTTTTGGACACCGGAACATCCGGGAAAATGCGGATCCAGACGCGGCCCGCACGTTTCATGTGGCGGGTGATCGCGCGGCGGGTTGCCTCGATCTGACGCGCCGTGACGCGCTCAGGCTCGACCGCTTTCAGCCCGTAAGAGCCGAAATTGAGCGTATAGCCGCCCTTGGCGTTTCCGTGGATGCGGCCCTTATGGGCCTTCCGGAATTTTGTGCGCTTCGGTTGAAGCATCTTTCAAACTCCCTCTTGACCCTGGCCTTAGGCGTTCTGGCGGCCCGAACGGGTCCGCTGTTCGCCGGTTTCCTGAAGACGGCGCTCGGAGGCCATCGGGTCGTGTTCCATGATCTCGCCTTTGTAGATCCAGACCTTGATCCCGATAATGCCCATCGCGGTTTTCGCCTCGGCGAAGCCGTAATCGATATCGGCGCGCAGCGTGTGCAGCGGCACCGAGCCTTCATTGTACTGTTCAGAGCGCGCGATCTCAGCGCCGCCCAGACGGCCGGCACAGATGATCTTGCAGCCCAGGGCGCCCATGCGCATGGCCGACTGCATCGAGCGCTTCATCGCGCGGCGGAAAGCCACGCGGCGCTCAAGCTGCTGGGCAATGCTGTCGGCGACCAGATTCGCATCGGTCTCCGGCTTGCGCACTTCGACCAGATTCAGGAACACTTCGGCGTCCGTCATCTTCGCGACTTCGCGGCGCAGCTTCTCGATATCAGCGCCCTTTTTACCGATCACCACACCCGGACGGGCCGTGTAGATGGTGATGCGGCATTTCTTGTGCGGACGCTCGATGATGATCTTCGAGATCGAGGCGGCTTTCAGACGGGCCTGAAGGAATTTGCGGATCTTCAGATCTTCGTGAAGCAGGCTCGCATATTCGTCGCCGCGGGCATACCAGCGCGAGTCCCAGGTACGGTTGATACCCAGACGCAAACCGATCGGATTAATCTTCTGTCCCATTACGCGGCCTCCTCGACTTCGCGAACGACGATCGTCAGCTCGGAGAACGGCTTGAGGATTTTCGCACCCCGGCCGCGTGCGCGGGCCCGGAAGCGCTTCATCACAAGATTCTTGCCGACATAGGCTTCGGATACGACGAGGCTGTCGATATCCAGGCCGTGATTGTTTTCCGCGTTGGCGATAGCCGATTCCAGAACCTTCTTCACGTCAGACGCGATGCGCTTGCGCGAGAAGGTGAGATCGTTCAGCGCACGCTCTACCTTCTTGCCGCGGATCATCGCAGCAACCAGGTTCAGCTTTTGCGGGCTGATGCGGATCATCCGCAGCTTGGCGCGCGCTTCGTTCTCAGCCACGCGGCGGGGATTGGTTTCCTTGCCCATCGCGCTACTTCCTCTTGGCTTTCTTGTCCGCCGCGTGACCGTAATAGGTCCGCGAAGGCGCAAATTCGCCGAGCTTGTGGCCGACCATGTCCTCGGACACCAGAACCGGAACAAACTTGTTCCCGTTGTGGACCTGGAAGGTCAGGCCGACAAATTGCGGCATGATGGTCGAGCGGCGCGACCAGGTTTTAATAGCCTGTTTGCGCCCGGCTTCGTGGGCGGCATCGGCTTTCTTCAGGAGGTATCCGTCTACAAACGGACCTTTCCATACAGAACGGGGCATGACGGTCGGTCGCTCCCTTAGCGTTTCTTGCGCTCGTGGCGCGAACGGATGATGAATTTGTCAGTCGCCTTGTTACGGCGGGTTTTGCGGCCTTTGGTTGGCTTGCCCCACGGGGTCACCGGGTGGCGGCCACCAGAGGTACGGCCTTCACCACCACCATGGGGGTGATCGACCGGGTTCATGGCAACACCGCGAACCGCCGGGCGCTTGCCCAGATGCCGGTTGCGGCCAGCTTTGCCGAGATTGATATTCAAATGGTCGGAGTTCGACACGGCACCAATGGTGGCCATGCAGTTCTCGTTGACCTTGCGAAGCTCGCCGCTCATCAGGCGAACCTGCGCATAGCCTGCCTCACGGCCGACCAGCTGGGCATAGGCCCCTGCAGAGCGCGCGATCTGGCCACCCTTTTCCGGCTTCATCTCCACATTGTGGATGATGGTGCCGACCGGAATGGCTTTCAGCGGCATCGCATTGCCCGGCTTCACATCAGCTTTGGCGCTGGCGATCACGCGATCACCGGCAGCCAGGCGCTGCGGCGCCAGGATATAGGCCAGCTCACCATCCTCATACTTGACGAGGGCGATGAACGCCGTGCGGTTGGGATCATACTCCAGACGCTCGACGATGGCAGGCACGTCAAACTTGCGGCGCTTGAAGTCAATCAGGCGATAGAGCTTCTTGGCCCCGCCACCGCGGCGGCGGGCCGTGATACGCCCGGTATTGTTACGTCCACCGGTCCGGCGCAGGCCTTCGACCAGCGTCTTTTCCGGCTTGCCGGCGTGCAACTCGGACCGGTCCACCAGCACAAGCGCGCGGCGGCCAGGCGAGGTCGGCTTGAATGTCTTCAGCGCCATGGTTCAAACTCCTTCGAGCGCGGCCTTAAAGGCCCGTGCTCACGTCGATGGAATGGCCCTCTTCCAGGGTCACCACCGCTTTCTTGATATCGTCGCGACGGCCTTCAATGCCACGGAAGCGCTTGGTCTTGCCCTTCTGACGCAGCGTGTTGACGGCTTTCACCTTGACCTTGAACAGCGCTTCAACGGCTTCGGTGATGTCTTTCTTGGTAGCGGTCAGCGGCACTTTGAAAACAACCTTGTTCTCCTCGGAGAGCAGGGTTGCCTTCTCGGTGATCACCGGCGCGATAATCGTGTCGTAGTGCTTGGGCGAAGCCATTACGCACTCTCCTTGGCGGCAAAGCGCTCATTGATCTTCTCGATCGCCGACTTGGTCAGCACCAGCGTATCGCGGCGCAGGACGTCATAGACGTTGAGGCCTTGCGCAGGTAGCACATCCACATGCGGGATGTTGCGCGCGGCAAGCGCGAAGTTCTCGTCGAGCGTGTCACCATCAATGATGAGCGCATTCGTCAGGCCCAGCTTGGCAAACAGCGCCTTCAAAGCCGCCGTCTTCGGCTCGTCCATACGCGCCTCGTCCAGAACGATCAGCGAAGACGCACCGGCCTTGGAGGACAGGGCGTGCTTGAGCGCCAGGGCGCGGACCTTCTTGGGAAGCTCGGTCGCATGGCTGCGCACTTTCGGGCCGTGAGCCTTGCCACCACCGACAAAGATCGGCGCGCGGCGTGAGCCGTGACGGGCCGTACCGCCGCCCTTCTGGCGGCCGAAGCGCTTGCCTGTGCGGGCGATCTCGGCGCGTTCCTTGGCGCGGTGTGTACCGGCCTGGCGGCGCGAGAGCTGCCACTTCACGACACGCTGCAGAAGATCGGCGCGCACTTCGCCAATGGCAAAAATGTCGTCGCTGAGCTCAACCGAGCCTGCCTTGCCGGCATCAAGCGTGATTACATCGAGTTTCATGACTTGGCGTCCTCTTCACCCGCCGCGTCCGCCGCAGGGGCGTTGGCAACCGGCGCACCTTCAGCAACCATTTCTGCTTCGTCGGACCCGGGCTCGGGGCTGTCCACCGGCTTGTGCTCGTCGCCCGTGCGGAACTTGCCGGGATAGGCAAGACCTTCAACGCCAACGCCCTTGACCGCATCGCGCACTTCAACCCAGCTGTCAGCCGCGCCCGGAACAGCGCCGCGCACGAGGATCAGGCCGCGCTCAACATCGACACGCACCACTTCAAGGTTTTGTGTCGTCACGCGCTCCTGGCCCAGATGGCCGGCCATCTTCTTGCCCTTGAACACCTTGCCGGGGTCCTGGTTCTGACCGGTCGAGCCGTGTGCACGGTGGGAGATCGAGACGCCGTGCGTCGCGCGCATACCACCGAAATTCCAGCGCTTCATGGCACCGGCAAAACCCTTACCGATGGTCAGGGCGGCCACATCGACCTTCTGGCCTTCGACAAAATGGTCAGCCGTGATCTCGGCACCGGCGTCGATGAGATTGCTCTCGCTGACGCGGAACTCGATCAGCTTGCGCTTGGGTTCAACCGCCGCCTTGGCAAAGTGACCGCGGTCGGCCTTCGTCGCCCGCTTCACCTTGGCCTTGCCGGCGCCCAGTTGCAGCGCGGTATAGCCGTCACGATCATTTGTGCGCTGGGCAACGACCTGGACACCGTCAAGGTGCAGCACCGTTACCGGAATGTGCGAGCCGTCTTCGGCAAAGATCCGGGTCATGCCCATCTTCTTCGCGATGACGCCCGTGCGCAGGTTTTGAGCCTGGCTCATTGGCTTAAGCTCCCAGCTTGATCTCGACATCCACGCCGGCCGACAGGTCGAGCTTCATCAGCGCGTCCACGGTCTGCGGTGTCGGGTCCACGATGTCGAGGACACGCTTGTGCGTGCGGATCTCGAACTGCTCGCGTGATTTCTTGTCGATGTGCGGGGACCGCAGCACCGTAAAACGCTCAATACGCGTGGGCAGCGGGATCGGCCCGCGCACCTGTGCGCCTGTGCGCTTCGCCGTCGAGACGATCTCTCGCGTGGACGTATCCAGCACGCGGTGATCGAACGCCTTGAGGCGGATGCGGATGTTGGTTTGTGCCATCGCTCCGGTCCCGTTCCTGGTTCCCTTGGGAAGTCTGGCCGGGTCAGCGTCACCGCCGCCCGGCCTCTTCCATCTTCTCTTGTTTCAGTTTCGACTAATCGACGATTTTGCTGACGACGCCTGCGCCGACGGTGCGGCCGCCTTCGCGGATGGCAAAGCGCAGCTTTTCTTCCATCGCGATCGGCTGGATCAGATCCACCAGCACTTCAAC
>LJSH01000009.1 GCA_001314625.1 Oceanicaulis sp. HLUCCA04 | reverse complement strand
AGGATCCCGGCTCGGGGGCCGGGAACCCGCTTGAAAGCCCGTCTGTCAATCTGAAACCGGCCCGCACCGGGAAATACCATCGTGCAAACCACACGCACAGGTAGTGTCTCAGTTTGAAATTTCAGCACTGCGCTTTTTGTAAGGGCCGCGCTTGGCGGGGCGCTTCGCAGCCTCGTTCGCGTCCACACGGTCCAGAATGTTATCGAAGCTCCAGAGCGTGTCAGAGACGCCAGCGGCCATCGCCGGGCTGACTTTCAGGGTCTTGTGGATACGGCAGAAATTGTAATGCACGAAGTAGAGCGCCAACGCGTAGATGTGGTTATCCAGTTTCTTGCTGAAACCGTTGGTCAGGCGAGTGAACCGGCGCATGGACATACGCATGGTGAGGTTCTGGCGCTCGACATAGGACGTTGAGACATGCTTGCCGTCCGGGTTGCCTTCGATCCGGCTCTTGCGGATGCCGACACACTCAGCCGGGCTGTAGCGGCCCTTGAAGGCTTCCGGCGCGTCGCCGTAGAGCTTCACAAGCTGGGCATAGTCCACATCGCCACCGAACGCGCCCTCAACGGCTTCCAGATAGGCTTTGTGGCCATCGGTGGTCAGTTGCACCCGGTTGGCCAGACGTGAGCGCAGATCGTCCATAAGCACCATGGCGGACTGACCAGAGCGGTCACCGACATAGAAGCTCAGGATCATCTTGCTGTCGGCGTCCAGAGCGGTCCACGTCCACACATCGCCAGCACCCACCGGCGCGTTGTCGGCCTTCGCCACGTTCTTTTGCTTGGCGTAGCAAAAGCTCCAGATTTCATCGCACTGGACGCGGCTGGAAGTCACTTCGCGCACAGTCTCATCGTGAAGCTGCAAGCAAGCCTCGCCAGCGTCGATAAGCAGCTTCGTGACGGTATTGATGCTCACGTCCACAACGCGGCTGATAGACCGCATGGACGATCCCTCAACCAGCATGGCGAGGATTTGGGCGCGTTTTTGTTGGGGTAGCTTGTTCATGCCCCTTTTTTAACTGAACAAATTTCAGTTAGCAAGCATTTTGTTCACTTTGAAATATGCATCAACGAGCGTAGGATCATATAGAGTGATTCAACGTTCAAATTCGTATTATATTTGAGATAGTTGCAGATTGTTGCAGCATAGTTTTCATCATAGAGATGTGGATGTTCTTCGTAAAAGTCACAGCACCGAAACGCCAGGTCGAACGCCGCCGCTTCGTTATGATAGGTTTCATAAAAGCGGATCGCGTCCACATCATCTTTGAGATCGGCGTGACTATATCCGAGCATCCAGCCGATCTCGGCGTCTTCTGACTCTGGTGTGGCTTCATAGCTCACAATCACTTTTGCGGAATTGAGCGCTGCCAGCAAAGACGCGGCTCTTTTGTAGTGGTCGGGGCCTCCTCCGTTTAAAAGGACGCCAAAGTGTTTAACGTGAGCGTCATATTGGGAAAATGCGGCATCGACGCGACTTTCATCGACCACGACGGTAGCCTTCAACATCCCAACTTCCGAAACAAACGATGTGTGATGTTCCGTCACAATTGCCTTAAAAGTCACTGGGTCGTCAAAATCCAGAAAATTCTTCATGCCGAAAAGTCCCAAACAACAAAAAGCCCCGCTATTCGCGGGGCTTCCTGAGGTAAGTGCAAAGATGATTCTCTGCAACTATTTCTTGCGCTTCTCCACCGCAGCCTTCACTGCGGTTGAAAGGCGAAAGGTATCTTCGAACGCCTTTTTCGGTTCGCCGAGTCCATTGGCAGGATACGGCAACCGACGCTCTTGAGCTGATTTCTCAGCAGGTTGAGTTAAGCTCATGTCGTCTCCCTTCCATCTTGCCTTGGCCGCCTTTCGGGCGATTTCGGACTTGCGCTCACTAGTCAGCGCCAAACTTCTTGCTTTCGCACCTTCCAAGGCGCTCTTGCGCTTGGCGGAAGGCTTCGAAATCTTTTCCTCGACCTCGCCCGTGGCAATTCTCGCGACCATCACCGCACACGCGTTTGCGTCGGCTGGTCTGCGTTCGCCATTTGGTCCCTTGGGCATGGTGCTCCGTGTCTCTTTGCGCGTGAAATTCTTTCACGCTTCCCGTTAATAAGTAGTGCATCCCACCGGAAAATGCAACTTTTCTCTTGACAGCGAATCTAAACCTAAGCGCGGCGATTCGGCTTAGTTTCAAGCCGTTGCTGACGTTACTTTACATCACTGTCAAGCCTGTGTGGCTTAATGATGGCGCTTTGCCGCAGCAGTGAGGCGCAAATCACGCAATCCATTCAATTCCGCTAATTCGTGCAAACCACACTCCGCGATTCTCACACTTTAGTCTAAGGTTTTGCGGCTTCGTTCCATTTTCCCCGACTTTTGGCATGGGGCGGATAAGGTTTAGCGAACGCCGTTCGCTGGCTTAGCAAACGCTTGCTATAAAACGTCAGGCGAACGGCGTTTGTTCCGAATGGCGCAAATTTCAAACTGAGACACTACCCACGCACAACCGCGCTTGCGAAGACACGCGTTCGCGGATAGTTTGCGCGCCGTTGCGGGAGGGCCGTCCGGCTCACGCCCCGCACACGCCCGTTCCATG
>LJSH01000002.1:30457-476970 GCA_001314625.1 Oceanicaulis sp. HLUCCA04 | reverse complement strand
GCTCCGCCGGGAGATGATCGCCACCGCGCAGACGCAAACCGAGCTCGACGCTGGCCTCGACCCGCTGCGCCTGCACGCGCGCATAACCGCAATCATCCAGGCGCGCGTGGGGGTTTAGGGGAGATGGCGGGATCGGGTCTGCGACGCTTGACCGGCGACGGTCAGCTTTGCATAGAAGGGCATGGTCTCCAAAACACCCGATTTCGAAGCCGAGTTCGAGAATGCACAATTGGGCCGCGGGTCAGCTCCCATGAGTCTGGAGGATGCGGAGTTGTTTCTAGACTTCGTTTCCGATCGAGGATGGGCGTTCCAATCAATGGAGGCTTCCGAGATTAACGGACAACGGGAAATTCCCGATTTCCGCTTTGTAATCTTGGGCCTGTCCCGGGCGGAGAAAGAGGCCTCATCGCCGGAAGATCTCCATCTGATAGCAAAATCAACCTTGACGGCCGCGAAAAGCACGGGTGGGGAATACATTTTCCAGATATGGATCGACAAGCCAGACCGGATACTTGCCCACCGGTCTTGACTGGCGAACTTCGCCATCTCAATCTGATGTCAATATTGATGAGATGATCCCTGTTGAATACGCAGGCGCAATTCAACAGGGATATGCACAGCGCAGTGTCTACGCCCGAGCCGCGCGACGGCTGGGAGCCGGACGATCATGGCGGCTTCCTCCTGCAGCTCTGGTATCAGCTCCGCCGGGAGATGATCGCCAACGCGCAGACGCAAACCGAGCTCGACGCTGGCCTCGACCCGATGCGCCTGCACGCGCGCATAACCGCAATCATCCAGGCGCGCGTGGGAGTTTAGGGGAGATGGCGGGATCTGGTCTGCCGGCATTGACCGGTCGCCAAATGCCTATCAATCTCGGGTTTGCCGGAGCGGCGAAAATGAACCTGGCGCAGGCTGGTACTGACCTCATTGATAAGGCCCAAAATGTTGACGCGCAAAATTTCTGCGGTGGCAATCGCCGGCGTCCTGTGCATCGCACTGTCTTCGTGCCTTCGCTATGACCCCACTCAGATCGAGATCACGGCAACCATTGCCGAGGGTGTGGAAATCGAGCGCACCACGGTCACCGTCTGCAGGGACACCTACGACACGAACATTGCTGACCGGCAGATAAGCTGGGGCGGCGAGGCCTCCTGCGAAGGCGGGATCGTATTCACAGCAACCCTGGCAGATGGGCAAGAGCTTGCTTCTGAGGCCGTATATGTAGCCAATGGATACGAATACTTGAATATTGATTATAATATCAACATGGATAGCATCGATATTGTCAATTATCGAATATCTACTTCAGACGAAAATAATAATTAGACAATTGAACGCGATATAAAAATGTCATATTTTATTAAAACGTATACCTTATTTATTTTGAATATAATACTAGCAGCAACAGGTCGCATACGCAGGTTCTTTTACAAGAAACACCGCCTACCGCGCCAAATTTCCAGCGAAGAAACTCTGATCACTGACGGCGGGGACGGGGACCAGCGTTATTTCGGCAGCCCACTAAATCTCCGGCTCGCTGAAGCGCCATGGTTTGATGGCAAGCTGGCATGGAAGGACGGCTCGCTTGTTGAGGAGGCCATGCTGTTCACCGTTGAGAGCGGTGATTATGACGGAGCACATATAATTCTTACATCCAGAGTTCTAGGGTCGCTCATGAGGCAATTGTTAAAGCATGGATGGGCGAGCGTCATCGTACACGTGGTCAAATGCCCAGTCGAAACCCTTAACGGAACGCGTGAAAGCGTACACTCAATCGGGATGTCTGTTGTGGACCGGCGGTGTACGGCGGGAGCATTTGGGAAGCGGCACGCATGACATATCCAGAGGACGCATCGGTCAGCAAATCCGTGCCCGACTTGGTTGCGGAGCTTGAAAATTTTTTCGTCAGTTGCTGCGACGGCGAATGGGAGCACTGCGAGGGAATGACTATCGAAACCCTGGATAATCCGGGATGGGCGTTCAAGGTTGATCTGGAAGACACAGAACTTTTCGGGCTTGAATTTGGGTCCATCGAGCAACACCGATCAGACGACGATTGGATCATATGTCGTGTTCGTAATGGAACGTTCGAAGGTTTTGGCGGTCCCCGCAATCTCTCAGAGATACTTGCGACTTTCTTAGGCTGGGCGCGAAAATCTTCAGCGAGCGATAACGGGTAATCCGGCTATCGACACTTCGGCGAGAACACCGCTTCTCACAATAACGAGAGCCCCCCTACCGCACGAAGAACAGCGCAATCTGCGGGAAGGCGGCGATGATCCACAGGCCCGCCAGCATCAGGCCGATAAAGGGCAGTACCGCCTTGCAGACCGTCCAGAAGCTTTCGCGGAACGCGGCCATGGCAACGATCAGGTTAAGCCCCAGTGGCGGGGTCAGATAGCCGATCCCCAGATTGACGATCATCATGATGCCGAAATGGACCGGGTGGATATTCTGGGATTCCGCCAGCGGCTGCAGAAGCGGCGCGAGCACGAGCGTCGCGGAGCCGACATCTATGAACATGCCGACTGCCAGCAGAAGTACATTGGCGGCGATCAGGAATTCCAGCGGTGAGGAGATAACATCAGCGAGCTGGGCCACCAGCGCCTGCGGCACACCCTCCGCGGTAAGGAAGACATTGAGCGCGAAGGCGAAGGCCAGGATCGGATAGAGGCTGCCGAGCAGCTTGGCTGAATCCACCGCCACGTCTTTGAGCTGCGCGAAAGTCAGGTCGCGGTGGATGAACACCTCCACCGCCACGGCCAGCGCGACGGCGACAGCGGCCGCCTCCGTCACCGTGAACCAGCCGGTATAGATCCCGCCCAGAATGACAAACGGCACCGGCAGGGCAAAGCCCGCCCGGGTAAAGGCGCGCACGATCTCTCCCGGGCGCCACGGCCCTTCCCGGTTGCGGATATTGCGGATCACTGCATAGAGCGAAAACAGCGCGATAAGCACAAGAGCGGGACCGATACCGGCCAGGAAAAGCTGGGAAATGGAAACCTGTGTGATGTAGCCATAGAGGATAAGCGGGATGGAAGGCGGGATGATGATGCCCAGCACCCCGCCTGCGCACAGCGAGCCGATGGAAAACGTCTTTGAATAGCCGGACTCGATCAGCGCACGGTACATGATGCCGCCCACAGCCAGCAGCGTCACCGCCGCCGAGCCGGATATCGCGGCAAACCCTGCGCAGGAGAGGACAGCGGCTAGCGCCAGACCGCCGGGAATGGGCCGGGTCAGCTCGCGCATGAAGGCGATGATACGCTCGGCAATCGCGCCGGCAGACATCACCGCGCCGGCGAGCACGAACAGCGGAATGGCCAGCAGGACGTCCTGATTGACCGCAAACCACACATCATAGAGCGCGTATTCGGGCCGGCCGTCATTCCACACCGTATAGACGAAGAGGGCGGCGACACCCAGGAGCACCAGAACCGGCTGGCGCAACAGGGCCAGCACCAGAATGGCGGCAACAAGAATCCAGATTTCCATCAGTGTGCCTCCCCGCCTCGCGCGGAGGGCGCGTTGACCGTCTCGTCAACGGGCGGGCCGTCACCGCCCACGCGTTCGACGGGTTTGAGCGACGGGTCGGCGAAATAGACCAGGAAACGCGCCGCATTGCCGGCAAAGGCCAGCAGCAAGATAAGCTGCAGCGCCCAGACCGGCGCGCGCAGGATCGGCGTGCGGTCACCCAGCGTGAAGGATTCCGCCACGATCCAGACCGTGAACCCGGTGAGGATGAGGAAGAACACGCCGGTCAGCAGGCTGCCCAACCGCTCCACCCCTGCGCGCAAAGGTTTCGGCACCAGCACGTCGAACGCGGTCGCGCGCAAATGCGCGCCGTGATCAGTCGCGACGCCAATGCCGAACATGGCCAGCGCGATCATGCCGAACACGGCAATCTCCACCGCGCCGATAAGGCCGGTCTGGAACAGGCGCCGGGAGATCACGTCGGCCAGCAAAGCCAGCGTCATGATCGCAAACGCACCGACCGCCGCCCAGCGCTCGGCAGCGGAGAGGAATGTGAGTAGCGATCTCATGCATCACCGCCAGACGCCTGCGCCGCGAAGGCCGCTTTTCCGGCGAGGATTACCTCATAGACTTCGCGTGAGCGGCCCCCGGCCTCATCAATGAGCTGATCGATCACGTTTGCGGTAACATTTTGCCAGGCCGCCTGCTGGTCGCGATTGAGATCATGGACCGCTATCGGTTCCCCGCCCGAGGTCCGCAGCTCACGCACCACATTGCCATCAGGTCCGCGCATGACACCCGAGCGCATCGCCCCTTCCAGCATGGCGGTCATGCCCCTGACCCCGGCGCGGGCATCCGCTGACGAGCCCCAGGCCGCGTCAATCGTGGCGCGCTGGGCTGCGTTTGCCCGCTCATACCAGTCGCGGTTGAGGACAATGGCGCCGGTATCAAACGAATGGTGCGTCAGGGTGAAATCGGTGGCGAGCTCCAGCGTGGAGAAAAAGTGGAAGGGCAGGCTGGAGAGCCCGCCTTCCACCAGCCCGGTCTGCAGGGCGGGAATGACATCGGAAATGCCCAGCGCAATCGCGTCCATGCCCGCCGCTTCGCAAAAGAAGCGCGCTGCCGCATTGGGCGAGGTGCGGATTTTCAGCCCCGCCGCATCGGCAGGGGTGAATAGCGGGCGGTTGGCAAAAATGTGCGTCCAGCCGACCTCCACCCATTGCAGGATCATCAAATTCTGCGCGAGCGCCAGCTCGTTGATGATGTCGTAGAGATGGTAGTCATAGACATAGTCCACCTCCTCGTAGGAACTGAACAGATAGGGTGCGATGGCCACTGACAGTTCGGGAATGCTCGAGGCCAGCCCTTGCAGGGACATGCCGCCAATATGGGCACGCCCGCGGCGCAGATCGTGGAGCATGCGCTCCTCATTGCCGAGCTCTGCCTTGGTGAAATAGTCGATCCGGAGCGTATCGTTCTGCGCCATGCGGCCTTCGAACGCGACCCATTGCGCGTCCCACGGCGTGCGTGGCGGGGCCTGCGCCACGGCCCGGCCATAGAGCGATCCGGGCGGATCATTGCGCCGCCCGCAGCCTGACAGCGCCCCGGCTCCTGCAAGACCGGCCAGCGCAAGAAAGTCCCGGCGTTTCAACATCGGCTCTGGATTCTCCCCGCCCTTGACCGCAGCGCTTGAACGCCGTCATTCTCACAAAGGATATAACATTTCATCCGGGCGCATATGGCAAGGCCGCGCGCGCACATGATGGCACACCTTGCCGGAGGCACCATGATGATTTCTCGCCGCCATTTGCTCGCCTCCGGCGCCGCGCTGTCGGGCAGTTTCCTGATCGGAGGCTGCGGCCCGCGCGGCGCACGCGGCGCGAAAGCCGCCGACGTGATCGTGCTGGGCGCGGGGCTTTCCGGCCTGCACGCGGCGCGCATCCTGTCAGCGGCCGGACTTGACGTGCTGGTGCTGGAGGCAACAGACCGAATTGGCGGGCGCATGGTCACGCTCGATCATTTGCCCGGCGCGCCCGAAGCGGGCGGCGAGCAGGTGGGACAGGGCTATGCGCGCATCCGCGCTGAAGCCGCCGCGCTGGGGCTGGCATTCGAGGACTTTGCCCCCTCGCGCTTTGGCGAACAGCTGGTGGTGGACGGCACGCGCATAGCGGCCAGCGAATGGCCCGCATCACCGCTGAACCGCCTGCCCGAAGCATTGCGGGGTTTGAGCCCGCACCAGCTATTCTTCGGCCTCGTCGCCCGCCATAACCCGCTGCCCGATATCTATGCCTGGCGCGAGCCGGACTGGCAGAGCCATGACATTCCGGCGGATGATTTCGTGCGCTCTATCGGCGCCGACGACGAGGCGGTACGCCTGATGAATGCGACCCTCAATGCCGGTGAGCTCTCCACCTATTCGATGATGAATGTCTGGCGTTCGCTGGCCATCTATAACGAGGAACGCGCACTCGGCCCGTCCCAGCGCGTGCAAGGCGGCTCCCAGCGCCTGCCCGAAGCCATGGCCGCCAGCCTCTCCCGGCCGGTACGCACCGGCGCGCGCGTGATGGATATCGAGGCTGATGAGCGCGGCGCGGCAGTGATGCTGGAAAGCGGGGAGCGACTGCGGGCGGATTTCCTCGTCAGCGCCCTGCCCTTCCCGGTCCTGCGTCGTCTCAACCTGTCCGCGCCCCTCTCCGCACCCCAGGCCGAGGCCATTGACGCCCTGCCCTACACCCCGATCATCCAGCTACATGCCGAGGCCGAAACCCCGTTCTGGGAGGAGGACGGGCTGGCACCGGAAATGTGGACCAATACGCCGCTGAACCGCATCTTCGCGCGGCGTGACGGGAGCGGGCCGACGGGCATGTTCACCTGCTGGATTGACGGGCTGGACGCGATAGCCGGCGACAGTCGCAGCGAGGCCAGCTGGCAGGCGCTGGTGTCGGATGTCTTCGCGCAGGCCCGCCCGGCCAGTGAAGGCCGGGTGCAGGTGCGCGAAATCGTGCGCTGGACTCCGTCCAACCGGCTGGTCGGCGGCGCCTACATGCACTGGGCGCCCGGCCAGATCAGCCGCTGGGCCGAACCAATGATCCGGCCTGCCGGGCGGCTGTTCTTCGCCGGCGAGCACGCAAGCCATCTGCACACGGGCATGGAAGGCGCGATGGAGGCCGGCGAGCGCGCGGCGGTCGATATTCTGGACATGGCGGGGATTTGACGGCCACGGTTCTGCGGGCCGGGTCTGCAGCCTGGCTTTTGCGAAATGAGAAAGGCCGGACAGCAAAGCTGCCCGGCCACTTCCCGTCCCCCGGCCAACTGGCCGAACTAGAAGCGGTAACGCGCCTCGATACCGTAGCTGGCACCCCGGCGCAGCGTGCCGAAGAAACCGCGCGGTGCACCGCGTGCGGCGTCCAAAGGCGCGGTGTTCGGCGAGAAGCCCGTGCTGAGATACGGCGTCTGAAGCCAGCGGGTCGCCATCACGATGGAGTCTTCATCGAGAAGGTTGCGGCCATAGGCCATGATCGTCCAGTTTTCGCCCTCGATACCGAACTGGGCACCCAGGATCTGGGCATCGCCGGTCTCGGCGAGGTTATGAACCTGCACGTATTTCGAGGACTCGTAAGTGTAGTCTCCGCGCAGGAACCATTCGAGCATCCCGGTCGAACCCAGCGGAGCGCGAAGCTCTGCATTCATCGACAGCTGATGTTCGGACGTCAGCGGAATCTGGTTGCCCGCAATCGAGCAATTGCCCGTAGCGCCAAAGAATTCAGTCCCGGCACCAGGCGCGGTGGAATTACCCGCGATCACGCCGCCGCCAGATGTCAGCTCCCACTGCGCATCATCGCAGCCCTCGGTGAATTCCGGCCGCGTCCAGGCATAGGTTGCGCCAATCGACAGTATGTCGTTGACCTGCTGGCGGTATTCCAGCTCCAGGCCGAGTATCTCGGCCGAACCCTGGTTTGTCGCGACCGAGTTCAACGCGCCGCCGACAGAGGCTACAGCCGTCGTCAGCTGAACGTCGGTTGCATCAATGTAGTAGGCCGATGCCGCGAAATAGCCCGCACCTCCGAACAGGAAACGTTTCACGCCGATCTCGAAATTGTCGGACGTTTCCTGATCATAGGTCGGCTGGTTCACACTCGCGCCAATCTGGCCGTTCTGGCCGCCCGGCTTGACGCCGCGCGCATACACGGCAAAGACCGTGGTCTGCGGATTCATCGACCAGTTTACCGTCAGGCGCGGGGTGAAGTTGTTAAACGTGTCTGACCGGTTGAACGGCGTCGCGGTACTGATGCCGTCAATCGTGGTCTTCTCTTCTTCAGCATAACGTCCTTCGAGCGTTACGGTGAGATCGTCGCTGAAGTCGTATTCCAGCAAGCCAAACAGCGCCTGATTGGTCGTCGTTAGCTGGTTTGACGCATTACCCTGCGGATTGGAGAAGGTGATGGAGAACTGGTCGCTGGTCTGCTCATAGAGATATGCACCCACCATCCAGCGGAACCGGTCGTTCATCGGCGATGCCAGACGGGCCTCGAACGAATAGTCTTCCACTTCGTTGCGGGTGGTGTTGGCAAAGAACGCGCCGGTATCGGCCATGCCAACCGGCTGGAGCACGAAGTTGATCGAGGAGTGGTCGGAGTCCGAACCGAAGCGGCGCTCCTCGTCACGATAGCCGGCAGAGAGCGTCAGGGTGTAGCCCGAACCGCCCATATCCCAGTTCATGATGCCCGAGAGCAGCACAGTCTCGTTGGTCACACCGTCGAACGCTGTGCCGTCCTCGGTGGAATACAGCTGGAACGGCAGGAACGGATTCAGGGCGTTGGCCGGAACACCCGGGACAATCGCGGGCTGGCCAGGCAGAGCCGGGCCGGTGTTCAGCGCGACAGGCGCCGGACGGATCACGCCGCAGAAATACTGGTTGTTGTTCGTGCTGCCGGAGCGCGACCAGTAGTTCAAGGAGCGATAGCCCGGAGAGCAGTTATTGGCGGCGGCCGGCTGGAGGAAGAGCGGAAGCGTACCGTCGGCGGAATCGGAGTACTGGGCCCGCACCCGGAAATCGAGATTGTCGGTCGGGTTGAAATCCATCAGGCCGGAGAAGGATGTGGTGGTCTGCGAGCCAACCGTGTCTCCGGTCACGGTGTTGGTCCATTCACCATCATAGCTGTAGTCACGCACTGAAAAGCGGAACCCGGCGCGCTCGCCGAGCGGACCGGAAATGCCGCCGGACACCTCGTGCTCGCCATGATTGCCGTAACGGCCCCTCAGATTACCCTCCAGGACGTCGCTGGAACCACGGGTAACGAAATTGATCGCGCCGGCATAGGTGTTACGGCCATAGAGCGCGCTCTGCGGCCCGCGAATAACCTCGACGCGCTCCAGATCATTGGGATCAAGATTCTGAATCGAACCGGGATAGTAGACGCCGTCTACAAAGTATGCCGTGCCGGATTCGACCCCGAACTGCACGCCCGCAAGGACGTTGGCCTGGCCCCGGATGACCGGGCGTTCCGACGTGCGGCCGAAGGCAGCGGAGAACGAAAGACCCGGCGTGAAGCGGGCAACATCATCAACCGACTGAAGGCCGAGATTGAGAATATCTTCCTCGCCAAATGCCGTGACGGCGACCGGCGCATCAAGGATCGATTCCTCGCGGCGGCGGGCCGTAACCGTGATGATATCGCGGCTGGCAGCCTCATCGGCAGACTGCCCGCTTTCCTGAGCGATGACAGAACCGGTAGCAAACGCCGTCACCGCCAGAGCGGCGGCCGTGCTAAGTAGAATGGACTTTTTCACGCCTGATCTCCCCTGTCTTGGCCGTCGTCCGTGATCGGATTCGATCGAACCGAATATAATGATATATCTTTTCATCTTGACCGTCAGGCGCAATTCGCCGTTCGGCCTCAAGACGCAGCGAAGTGTTGCATTTCGGTGACAAACTGCGCCGCGCCGTTGAGAAAAACGAACCCCTAATTGCCGCGATCGGGTGCCTCTATCTCGCCGCGCGCCACGCCCAGGAAGTAGGACCAGCTGGTCATGTTCGGACGCTCGTCATCGAGCGGAGGCGTCTGGTTGTATTCGGGGTAATGCCGTTCGATCTCGGCGCGGAAAAAATCGGGCAGCGCCTCATAGCCGCCCTCCAGCTTGCGTCCGGCGGTCGAGAAATAGATCAGTCCTTCGCGCCCCTGCATGCGCATCCAGGGCAGCCAGTCGGACATGCGCACCCAGCCGACATGCACGTCAGCCGTGGTGGTGTCCGGGTCGAGCACATCGGCCTCGTTGCCGAAGAAATTGAACATTTCGGTGGCGTGATAGGTGCCACCGATCTCGCGCTCAAACTCGCTGGCCAGCGGGTTGGAGTAGAAAAGCGGGACCGTATTGGTGAACCACCATCCGCCATCGCTGGACTGGCCGTTCCAGCGCAGCGGACCGCGCGGGCCGTTCACATAACTGGTGAAATTGACCGGATCATTGGCGACATGGAGCACGTCCACCGTCTCGCCCGACCACGGATTGTCCCAGGTGGAGAGAATTTCGTTGGTATCCGGATCGAGATAGAGCAGCAGCTCGCGCGATACGAGGCGATAGCCATCGCCGTATTCGGGATGGCTGGTGGCGACGCAGGCGCGGATATTCATGCCTTCGACCCGGAACAGGCGGCGGTCCGCCTCGCCCTGGCGGCGCGAATAGGCATAGCCGTTCCAGTAATACACGGCCGGTTCGCCATCGACGGTCGAGCACTGGATCTTCCTGTTGATCTGTATCAGGTCAGCCGGATCGTCAAAGCTCAACCTGTCTTGCGCAAATGCGGCGCCGCTCATCATGAGCGCACAACCTGCTGCCAAAATCGACCGCATGGATATCTCCCTTTCGTGTGTCATTACCGGCGATACGGTAAATGATATATCATTTGATATCGGCAGCGCTGGCAAGGTTTTTTTGGCAGTCAGCCCGGCGCCGGCCACTTCACGGGGTTGAAAACCGTCCCATGATGCCGGTTCACATCGTCCGCTCTCCGGAACCATTCCTGTCATAACGGGTTGTCTTTACGAGCCAGGCGGACCGGACAGGAGGGCGGGATGCTCCTATCCTCGCAGCGAGTCAGGACCAGACCATGACCCTTCCTGTCAGCGGTCAGTCTGCGGCCTATTGCGGTCCGCCAGCCCAGCCGGAAAGCCTGTGGGCGGCTTGGAATGGTGATCCGTGGCTGATCGTGGCACTGATAGTGCTGGCCGTTGCGGCAGGCATTTCGGCCGTGCGCCGCACAGGCGCTGACCGGCACCGCAGCCCCGCCCTGCTGGGCGCCTGGCTGCTGGCTTTCGCCCTGTTCGTGACGCCTCTGTGTGCGATGAGCGTGGCGCTGCTTTCCATGCGCGTGGTCAATCATCTCGTTCTGGTCGCGCTGCTCGCACCGCTGCTGGCCTGGGGTCTGGGCGGCAAACGGGCCACCGGCACCCTCACGGGCGCAGCGATTGTGCACGCGGCGGTTTTCTGGATATGGCATGCACCGCAGCCCTATGAAGCAGCCCTCAGCAATGATGCGGTATACTGGCTCATGCAGCTCTCGCTGCTGGCCAGCGCGGTGTGGTTCTGGCGTGCTCTGATCGCGCGCTGGAAGGATATCGCGGCCAGTGCGGGCACGCTTGCAGGCTTCGCCGCCCAGATGGGCCTGCTGGGCGCCCTGATCACATTCGCGCCTGATCCGCTTTATGCCCCGCATGCCCTGACGACAGCGCCATGGGGCCTGACGGCGCTGGAAGATCAGCAAGTTGCTGGCCTGATTATGTGGGTGCCGGGCGTACTGCCTTACCTCGTGGCGCTGGCAGTGGCGGCAGCGTCGGCCTTGCGCGGCGGCGGGCGGATTGCGGCCAGGTGATGCTGATCACGCTCAAATTACTCCACATCATGGCCATTACCGTGTGGGCCGGCGGACTGATCGCGCTGCCTGCGCTGCTCCGGCGGGACGAGGAGCTGTCCAGCCGCCCGGTCGTGGTGCGCCTGCACCATTTCTCCCGGTTCGCCTATGATGCGCTGGTGTCACCGGCCGCTGTTCTGGCCATCGGCACCGGCACGGCGCTCATATTCTTCGTCACGGCAGACGACTGGCTATTCTTGAAACTGGCAGCTGTCGCGGCGATGGCCGGTATTCACATGCTTGTCGGGCGCGTGCTCGACCAGCTGGAAGCGCCCGATGCCCGTCCTACCCGCTGGCGGCGTGCCGCGCTGCTGGCGGGCGCCGTGCTGGCGGTTGGCGCTGTCCTGATGATGGTGCTGGGCCGCCCGTCCATTCCGGAAGGCTGGATGCCCGGCTGGCTACTGGAAGGTCAGGACGCCGAATTGCCCTTGATCTCTGACGGCTCGATCGCGGGATCATCGTCTTCCTCCTCTGGCAGAGCGATGCCAACCTGATGCTCAAAAACCAGCTTTCCTCCATGCCAGCCCGCGACGGCGACCAGCCCGAGTGCCATCCAGCTCAGGATCAGGCCCCAGGGCAGGATGGCGTCCACGCCCCCTTGCAGACGCAGCGACCAGCTCGCCGCCATCACACCCAGCAGCACCATGGCGGCAACCGCATGGCTCCACGCGGCGGCGCGGCGGCGCACGCCGGGGACCAGCAACAGTTCAGCAGCACCGGCCAGCGCCGCCAGGCAGCCCATCAGGAAACCTCCGCCGCTCGCCCACAGCCCGGCGCGCGCCCAGAACGGATCACTCGTCCACCAGAAAGCAACATCGCAGAATGCCAGCGCGAAGGCTCCGGCAATCGGGAAAGCCACCAGCATGGCATGGACGGGGTGGCCGGCCAGCGCAATGCGGCTGTCAAGGTCGTGATAAGCCGGGTCAGCGGCGGAGGGATTGTGGAATATCTCGGCCTTGGCCGGGTCGGTCTTCGCCATCTGGCTCTTCCCCTGTTGCTGGCCCCTGCCCTCGCCGGTTGCGAGGGCGCGCTGTCTGCACTTGATCCCGCCGGTCCGGCCGCGCAGTCGATTGCCGGCGTGTGGTGGGTGATGCTGACCGGCTCGCTCGTCATACTCGCCGCGATGATGGGCCTTGTCCTGTGGCCATTCTTCAAACGGCACCGGCCGGTGGAAGTTCCCGAAAAGCTCTGGCTGTGGGTAGGCGCGCTGGGCTTTCCTCTCATTGTGCTGGCCGCCTTACTGGCCTGGGGCCTGCCGTCCGGCCAGTCCATGCTCGCGGACCGGGATGGCCAAGTCTATACGGTCGAGGCGCAGGCCGCCCAGTGGGAGTGGACCTTCGGCTACCCGGACACTGAGGAGGTCACGCAAGGCGTGCTGCACATACCCGCAGGCGAGCCGGTGGATATCGCCATTACCTCTGCGGACGTCATACACGGTTTCTGGGTGCCGCGCCTTGCGGGCAAGATCGATGCCATACCCGGCACCACCAACACGCTGAGGATTTTCGCTCCCGAGCCGGGGATCTATGAGGGCATGTGCGCAGAATTCTGCGGGCTGGAGCATGCGACCATGCGCTTTAGCGTAGTGGCTCACCCGCAAGATGAATACGAGAACGTACTGACGGCCGAGCTGAACGCCGAGGCGCGGCCATGACCCCCACAACACCCGTCGGCCTGCACCGGGCGCTGGATGCCATCTGGCGGGCACCCAGAGGAATTGCGGCCCTGTCTGCGGTCAATCACTCGGTCGTCGGGCGGCGCTTCATCATTACCGCCTTCATCTATTTCGCGATTGGCGGGGTGTTGGCGATGCTGATCCGCGCGCAGCTTGCCCGTCCGGAGAACCCGTTTCTGGGAGCCGACGCCTACAACCAGATTTTCACCATGCACGGCACGGTGATGATGTTCCTGTTCGCGATTCCCCTGATCGAGGGCGTGGCTCTCTACCTGCTGCCAAAAATCCTCGGTGCACGAGACCTCGCCTATCCGCGTCTGTCCGCGTTCGGCTACTGGTGCTATCTGTTTGGCGGCACGATCATTCTTGTGGCCATGGTGATGGGCGTTGCCCCCGACAGCGGCTGGTTCATGTACACGCCGCTCGCATCCAGCACCTATACGCCCGGCATCAATGCCGATGTCTGGCTGCTGGGTATCACCTTCGTGGAGATTTCCGCCGTCTGCGCAGCGGTGGAGATCGTCGTCACAGTGCTCAAAGTGCGCACCGCTGGCATGGCGCTTTCACGCATGCCGCTGATGGCGTGGTATCTGCTGGTAACCGCCGCGATGATGCTGATCGCCTTCCCGCCGCTGATTCTGGGCAGTGTGCTGCTGGAGATGGAGCGGGCCTTCAACTGGCCCTTCTTCGACCCTGAGCGCGGCGGCGCGCCCTTGCTGTGGCAGCACCTGTTCTGGCTGTTCGGCCACCCGGAAGTCTACATCATCTTCCTGCCCGCTGCCGGAGCCGTCTCCACACTCATTCCTGTCTTCGCGCGCACCAGGATCGTCGGCTATGCGTGGATCGTCGCGGCGATCATCGCGCTGGCCTTCCTAAGCTTCGGACTGTGGGTCCACCACATGTTCGCCACCGGCATCCCCCATCTGTCGCTCGCCTTCTTCTCGGCCGCCTCCATGCTGGTCGCCGTGCCGACCGCCGTGCAGGTATTTGCCTGGATCGCGACCCTGATGCGCGGACGCCCGCAGATGAGCCTGCCCATGCTCTATCTGATGGGCTTCTTCTCGGTGTTCATCCTGGGCGGGCTGACCGGCGTGATGCTGGCGCTGGTGCCGTTCAACTGGCAGGCCCATGACACACATTTCGTGGTCGCTCACCTGCACTATGTGCTGATTGGCGGCTTCGTCTTCCCGATGCTAGCGGCCACCTATTACTGGCTGCCGCTGATGACCGGACGCCTGCCGGTGTTTTCAGTCTCGAAAGCAGCGTTCTGGCTGATCTTTCTGGGCTTTCACGGCACCTTCCTGATCATGCATTTCACCGGCCTGATGGGCATGCCGCGCCGCATTTTCACGTATGAGAGCGGGCTGGGCTGGGACCTTCCCAACCTCATCTCGTCCATTGGCGGATTTGTGATGGCGGCAGGCTTTGCCCTGTTCGTGATCGATATCGTGCTGCAAACCCGGTTCGGACGCCGTTTCCGGCGCAATCCGTGGGGCGGAACAGGGCTGGACTGGGCCATGCCCACCCCTGCGCCGAGCTATAATTTCGCGTCCCTGCCGCTGGTGACGGGCCGTGATCCGCTGGAAGACAATGTGCGCCTTGGCGCCGATATCGCGGCTGGCAAGGGGTATCTGGCCGGCGCTCCCAGAGGCGAAATGGAAACCCTGTGCGTGGACATGGCGACCGGCGAGCCTGAGCATGTCCTGCTTCTGCCGAAGAATGATTACACACCGTTCTGGATGGCGGCAGGCCTGGCGGTATTCTTTACCGCCTTCCTGCTGAGCGCATATTGGGTAGCCCCGCTGGGGCTCGTTATCGCCACTGCCTTCGGCTGGCGCTGGCTGTGGTCGCTGGGCGCGAAGAGCGACCCGGCACTGATCGATGCCGGTCAGGGCTTGCGCCTGCCTGTCCACTTCGCCGTGCCGTCGGTGCCAACCTTGCTGGGCCTGAAATACTTTCTGGCCGCCAACGCCGCGTTTTACGGCTCGCTCCTTTTCGGGTTTCTCTTCTTGTGGACAACAGCCGCCGGCTGGCCGCCGCAGTTTCTCAATGCCAGTCCGGTGTTGATTGCCGGGATCGCCATTAGCCTGGCGGCCGCTGCCATCTTCGCCACACTCGCCCGGCGCTCCAATAGCCGCGAAGCGAACGGCGCTAGAATGATTTGGCTCGCAGGCTCGCTGGCAGCAAGCCTTGCCGGGCTCGGGCTGCTTATGGGGCTGGCCATCATGGACGCGCCGCCGCCGGACACCCACGCCTACGCCGCTATCACGATGGCGATCATCGGCTATGTCATTCTGCACACGCTGCTGGGGGTCATGTTTGCCGCCTATACGCTCGCGCGGTGCCGAGCCGGGTTTGTCTCAAGCCTGCGCAGCACGGATATGCGCGGCACGGCGATCTGGCAGCTCTACACCGCCATTACAGGCATTGGCGGGCTCGCCCTCATCATTCTGGCACCGGGAGGCCTGGCATGACGGGCCAGAGCCGGCGGGTTCGCGGAACCGACCTTGTCTGGCTGGTGGCCGGGTTCACGGTGTGGGCCGCCGGATTCTCCGCAGTTTACGGGCTGCACGCCGTTGGCTGCCGGGCCGGATGGGAGGAGGCCGGATTTGCCGGCTTGTCCGCCAACCGGATTGTTCTGCTCGCCGCTTATCTGGGACACTCCGCGCTGGGCGCCGCGCTGTATTTTCCACTCGTCCGCATTGCGGCACGCTGGGAGGGGCTGTCCGCCCGGACCATCCGCCAGACTGCCATCATGGTGACGCTGGCGGCCGTGATATCCACGCTCTGGACCGGCGCGCCGGTCCTGTTTCTGGAAACCTGCCGCTAGCCGTTGACGATGATGGCGAAGCCTGCGGCCAGCGCCACCACGAAGCTTATCAGGGCGATGGCAATCACAAGGGCAAGGATCGGTCTCATGGTGCTCTCCTAGACCAGATCGAAGATTTCAGAATCGATGGCCGCCAGCGGCACACCCATTTTCACAAGCTCGGACCTGACCGCATCGGTCAGCGGTCCCGGCCCGCACAGGAAGTGCGGCCAGTTGCGCGTCTCGTCGGGCAGGTGCTTTACGAGAATGACCCGGTCGATAAATCCGGTCTCACCGTCCCAGTCATCGGGCGGATTTTCCAGCACATGCACGACCGTCAGATTTATCTGGTCTTCAAGCTCGGCCAGTTCATCGCGGAAATGGACAGACTCCCGGTCCTTGTTGGCGTAGATCAGGATGACTTTGCGATGATCGCCGCGCTCGCACAGGGCGTGAATATTGCTCATCATCGGCGTAATGCCGACACCGCCCGCAATCATGACGAAGCCTTTGGCATCAGGGTCGTTGTCAATCGAGAACGCACCATAGGGACCATCGAGATAGGCTTTCGTGCCCGGCACCGTGCGGGCCGCCCATTCAGAGAAGTCTCCCAGCGGCTTGATGGAGAGTGTCACGTTCGGGCCGTGCTCGGGCGGGGTGGAGATGGTGAAAGGGTGTTCTTTCAGCGCAAAGGGCGTTGCCCCCAGCGTCAGCCAGACAAACTGGCCGGGTATCCAGTTCTGCAGGCCCTTGCCGAGGGGTTCGAGAACCAGCGAATGGACACCGCCCTCGCGCGGAATATTCTCCACAATCCGCCACGGATTGCGCCAGAGGCGGAAGGGCCGGATCAGCCGCGTCCAGATGATGAGCCCGGTCCAGCTTACGGCCACGCCCAGCCAGAGAATGCGCTTGTCGGCCTCGGCGGTGAAATGCCCGACACCAATGATGTGCGTCACCGCCGCGCCGAACGCGATGATGGCTAGCGCAATATGGCCATACCGCCAGAGCTCGTAAGGGATGCGCAGCGTCTTGCGAAATTCCGACGTGATCACCAGCAGGACAAAGCTGCCAAGGGCGACGCGCCCCATGGTCAGCTCCCACTGCGCCGTCAGGGGGTTGAGATCGCCCAGCGCCTCTTCAAACCAGATATAGAGGATTGCGAAATGCCCCAGCATCAGGGCGACCGCCCCGATCGCGAAATAGCGGTGGAAGAGATAGACGATATCGATGCCATAGGGCCGGGTGATGGGCCGAAAGCGGGCGGTCAGCACAAATTGAAGGCCTGCGGCGGCCAGCGCGCCGAACCCCAGACCCATGGCAAAATCCCATAGCAGGCTGGTGCCGGATGCCCGTTCACCGGTCAGCAGCACAATAAAGGGAAGCGCCAGCACCAGAGCGCCCAAGGCAATCCAGAGCACGGCTTTCCAAGGCAGCCGGGACAGGTTGGTGATCATTGTCTTGCAACGCGCCAGCCACGAAGACGTTGCAGCCGGATCTGCCCGGTCCGGCATTCCCAGATCTGGCATTCCCAAATCTTGCATTACAATATCGAAACGGACCCCGCGTGCGCTGGCCCGCCAGGTTCAGCAGCGCTGTCAGAGCAAGATTGCTCCGGCTCGCGCTGACCGGATTTTCAGCGCTTGCTGACCCGACACGTGTTTGTGTTTTCAGAACACTAGCGCCGTCATGCCCGTGCGGCAGCATGGGCACTGGCCCAGGCCCACTGGAAGTTATAACCGCCCAGCCAGCCGGTCACATCGACACATTCGCCGATGAAATAAAGCCCCGGCACGATCCGGCTTTCCATGGTTTTTGACGACAGGCCATCGGTGTCGATACCGCCGGCCGTCACCTCGGCGGTGCGCCAGCCTTCGGTGCCCGCAGGCGTGATGGTCCAGCGCGACAGCCCTTCAACCAGAGCCTCGATAGCCGTGTGCGGCATGTCGGCCATGCGCGCCACCGCCGGTATCTCGCCGCGCGCTGACAGGAGCGCTACCAGCCGGTTGGGCAGCAATGTCTCCAGAGCGGTTAATAGGGATTTCCTGGGATGCTCCGCCTTGAAAGCGGTCAGTGCAGCAGCGGCGTCCAGCCCGGCCAGCAAGTCGAAAGTGACAGCTTCGCCTGCGGCCCAGTAGGACGAGATCTGCAATACGGCAGGCCCGGACAGGCCACGATGGGTAAACAGCATCGCTTCGGTGAAGGCGGCGCGGTCATTGCTGGCACGGACCGGACAGGCAAGCCCTGAGATAGAGGCAAAATCCTCCTTCTCGCGGCCTTCAAGGACGAAGGGCACGAGGGCCGGGCGCGGTTCAATGACCGCATGGCCAAACTGGCGCGCAATGTCATAAGCAAAGCCCGTCGCCCCCATTTTGGGGATGGAGAGGCCACCGCTGGCAATCACCAGCCGGGCGGCTTCGATTGTGCCGCCCGACGTGCCGACCCGGAAACCGGTTCCCGTCCGCTCCACACCGTGAACCAGTGTTGCCAAGCGTAGTTCCCCGCCTGTTTCGTACAGCTCGCTGAGCAGCATGTCGATAATGACGCCGGAGCGTCCATCACAGAAAAGCTGGCCCAGCGTCTTCTCATGCCAGCTGATATTGTGGCGGGCGAGCCGGTCCAGAAAGTCCTGTGGCCCGAAACGCGCCAGCGCCGATTTGGGAAAATGCGGGTTCGCGCAGATGAAATTTTCGGGCGCGGTGTGGACATTGGTAAAGTTGCACCGGCCACCGCCCGATATCCGCACCTTCTCGGCCGGCTTCGCCGCATGGTCGATGACCAGCACGCGCAATCCCGCCTCGCCCGCGCGGGCCCCATAGAACAGACCCGCCGCCCCGGCTCCGATGACCAGTGCGTCAAATTGCGTTTCTGATTTCGCGATCTGCGGCATGGGACTGTCTGTCAGGCGTGAAGCACACCACGTCAATAGCGCCGTGCGCGAACGCGCTCGGTTTGCCCGCGTTGATAACCGGCTATGTCCTGGAAACTTTCCGGCGGGTACGCGACGGGGTTGCGGGCGCGCGGGCCTGCTCATCCAGCCAGCCCAGCAATACGTCCAGCGCCTGAGGACGGGCAATATGGTAGCCTTGCGCATATTCTGCGCCCATCGAGGCGAGCATGGACATCGCCGCAGCGCTTTCCACCCCTTCAGCGGTGACGCGCATACCCAGCGAGTGGGCCAGATCAATGGTGGACTTCACGAGAAGTGCGTCGGCGCGGCTGGAATCCAGCGAGAGCACGAACGCCTTGTCAATTTTCAGCTCGGCGGCCGGGATCAGCTTGAGATAGGAGAGATTGGACAGGCCTGCCCCGTAATCATCAATCGACAGGGCAACGCCTGCGCTGGTGACCTCGCGCATGATCGCGAGGGCCTTTTCGGGATTGTTGATGACCGCCGTTTCTGTGACTTCGAGCACGATATCGGCGCTGGCAGCAGATATGCGCTCCAGCACGCGGCCGACAAACTCGCTATCACACATCAGCCGGCCGGAGAGATTAACCGATACCGGCAAGGAATGGCCCGCCTGACGCATCCGGGCCTGATCGGCAATCGCCTGCCCCAGAACCCAGTCGGTCAGCGGAATGATGTGGCCGGTCTCCTCGGCCAGCGCCACGAATACATCAGGGGGAATGAAACCCCGGTCGGGATGACGCCAGCGCAGCAGCGCCTCGGCACCTGATACCAGGCCCGTGCGCAGATCGAGCTTGGGTTGATAGGCGAGATAAATGTCATCGGTTCCCAAAGCCCGGATCATCGAACTCATCAGCGACAGCGTGGCAAGCGGATCGCCGTAGCGGGCCGGATCGAAGAAGGCCAGCGATCCCAGCTCCGACCGTGCCTGTTCCAGAGCCACACCCGACAGCTCCAGCGGACCCAGATTGGCGGGCGCGGACGGGTCGCCGTCTGCAGCTATGCCGATGGTGACGTTCACATCGACGATATCACTGTCGAGCGAGACCGGTTCGGACGCGGCGTGCGCCAGATGGCGCGCGATCCGTGCCGCCTCGTCGCGGTCAGCTGCAATATAGACAGCGGCCAGCGCGCTCGTCGCCGTGCGCGCCACCAACTGCACACGCCCAACCCGGCCAAGATTGCCGCCAACTTCGCGCAGGAGCCGGGCCGAAAGATCATAGCCGATAGCGTTTCGGATCTCGTGGAAGCGATCGATGCCAATCGTCGCGACAAAAATAGTCTCGCCAGGCTCAGCGGGCTTCGACGCAATCAATTCCAGCAGGGCGGCGCGGTTGGGCAGGCCGCTTTCCTGATCGTGGCGGGCGGCATGGCGGATATGCGCCTCACGCGACAATATCTGATGGACCATGTCGTTGAACGACTTGCCCAGCCGGCCGATCTCGTCGCGCCCGGCATCGGCAACCTGTGCAGGCTCGCCGGCGGCCATCCGGCCTGCGGCCTCATCGAGGGCCGTGATCGGACGGGTCAGGCCGCGCGCAACCATCCATGTTGCTGCGACCAGCACGCCAAAACCGGCCAGCGAGGTCGCCAGCATGATCAGCAAAATGGACCGGTAGGGCGCAAGGGCAGCGCGCAAGGGAAAGTCGAGCACAAGCAACGCGCCGGTTTGCGGCATGAAGGGTGAAATCGGGATAGCTGCCGAGATCATCCGCCCGGCTTCGGTGCGCCGGATACGCGCCGAAGAGGCCTCGGCGGACACATCATCCAGCCCGGCAAATACCTGTGCGGCATCAATGGGCCCGCTGCGCAGTGCCGGCTCGCGCCAGACATCGGCGCCGCCAGTGAAGAACAACCGCGCGGTCAGAGAAATCGGTGCGAGGTCCGCAATGCGGGCGAGTTCATCGACGGACAATTCACGGGCAAACACGACCCAGCCAATCAGATCTGGCGCCAGCACCGGCACCGCAACGGTCTGGAACGCCGCATCGTCAAAATAGCCGACACCGCTGGCTTCAGGCCGGTCGGAGAGGGCGTCTATCAGCGCAGGCGTGCGGCCGCCCAGTGCCTGCGGCTCAAGCCCGACCACCTCGCCGCTGGCCGTCAGCACGAAGGCCACATCAACGTCCAGCCGCCCTTTGAGATTGTCGAGGGCTGACTGAACGGTGGGTGTGTCACCCGTCGCGACCGCCGAACGAAACCCGAAATCGCGTGCCAGAAGCCCCGCCGATTCGGCCAGCTGCGACTCCTGCAGGCTCCAGATCCGGTGGAAGACGGCGACCGTGGCGTCCATGTCCTCGCGCACGGTCTCGCTCGCCCGTTCAGTCACGCCCCAACTGATCGCAGCTGCAAGCACGATGAAGACGGCCGCAAACAGCGCCGAGTAGATGATCGTAAGCTTATGCTGCAGGCGGTGAAACATGACCAGCCTCAGCGCGGCGCGCGGATATTGAGAGAAATCTGCGCAGTCCGGCCGGCGGAATCGCCCTCGGCCAACGCCAGCGTGGCAGTGCCATCAGCCGATGTCGCGTAAGGGTGCCATACCGTCACGGTCAACGGGCCTTCCGGTGCATCGGCTATAGCTGCCACCCCGTCTGCGCCCGTCATGGCGGCGTAAGGTGTCTCGACAACCCGGATATAGCCGATCATCGCGTCGTGAATATTGCAGCCGAGCACAACAGCGCCCGGATGGCCAAAGCCAACCAGACGGGCCTCTTCACGCCCGTAGAGCTCCAGCTCAAAGGCATTGCTGCCCGAGAAGGAATAGACGTGGTGACGCACCCGGTCGCGGTTGGGAAACTCCACCTGTGCGCCGCGCGGCACGACAAGCACATGCGGTACAAACTGAAGCCGCTGCTGCTCCATCATCATCGGCCACTGGAAGCGGTGGCGCTCTGGATCAAACCCGTCCGGGGCCGGCAATGTGATGACGGCATTGGCCAGCGGAGCACCGGACGCGTCGGTCACCTGAACTTCAAGCGGGCTGGCACTGGCGTGCCCTGGCGCAAGCACGGCCAAGGCGAGAGGGAGGAGAAAGCGTATCAATGTCGTTTCCCCTATCGCGTCACGATATCGCGCTGCATGGGCGCAAGCAGCGCCAGAAGCCGGTTCTGCATCCGGAAGGGCACCCCTTCAGCGTCCATCGCCAGCTGTAGATTTTCGACCAGTGCGTTGAACTCGGCAGTGGTAATTCCGTGATCTGCATGGGACGAGCGCATCGGCATGCCGGTATAATCGCACGGGCCGCCGAGCAGGTAGCAGAACTGCTCCTTCAAGGTGCGCCGCAACCGGACAAAGTCGGATGCTCGGAAAATATCCGCCAGGCGCGGGTCGACCGTGATCCGCTCGACCATATCATCAACAATACGGTCAATGCCCTCAATGCCGCCGAACGCCTCGAAAACCGCCGGGTCACTGAGAGGCTCGGCTCCGGCATTGGAATTGGACACTTCGTACGGATCAACCGGCAGCTCCCCTGGCGGGGTTGGCATGGCAGCCGGCGTGAGCGCCAGGCTGGCGGCGATGGCGAGAAGAGTGATCATCAGGGAACCTCAGCTAGAATCCGGCCTGTATGGAAAGGAAAAGCCCGCGCTGTTCGCCGAACGTCGCAATCGACCCCAGATCGGCCCACGCGGCGGTGAGGGTCAGATGTTCGTTCACGGCATAGGCCGCGAACAGATCGTACCAGTCGTCCTGCCGGGCAAATCCCAGATTGTCAGGCATGAAACGGTATTCCGCGCCGACGACCAGCCGGCGGCTGATCATGTAGCCCACCGATACTTCGCCTTGCAGGGTGTGATCAGTGCCAAGATCGCCGCCAAAGCCCAGAAGGCCATTCTGGTTCGCATTGGTCAGCCGCGCCGTGACATTCACCAGCAGGCTTTGTGACAGGTAGAGCTTGGTCGCCGAGGCATAGAGGTCATAGCCACTGGCGCTGTCTCCGCCGACCGCGCCGATGACTGCGCCCTGATCATTTTGCTTGTACTGAACGCCCACCGCGATCTGCGGCATCCACCGGTCCTGGCCGTAAACGGCGTCGCCAGCCACGCGCAGCTTTGCGCCCCAGATATCCTGCGCGAACGTAAATCCGTTGCCGAGGCCGAGCGCACCGCCCGTCGCGCCGGTATCAAACTCCTGGCGGGCATAGCTGAACTCGACCCGGTCAAACAGACCAATGGCCGCGCCATAGCTCTGGAAGGTAAAGTCCGGGAGATCGAGCCGGGTGTAGTGCACCGTGCCGCCAATCCCGCGATCCGTTTCATTGCCAGTAATCACGGCCCAGGGCGTGATGCCGCCACCGCCAGCGCCGCCCACTTCAGTGATGCCGCGCGTCAGCAAGAGCTTGCCGCCGGTCTCGAAATCAAAGCGCGATGGCGCGCCTTGCGCGGACGCTGCAGCGCTCAGTATTGCGCCGGCCAGCGTGGCCAGAATGACGATTTTGCGCATGACTTCCCCCTGTAATCGCGCACGAGTATGGGGGCGGCCGCTTACCAGCCGTTTAATTTTGTGTTCGCCATTCAACCAGCGGGATAGCGAGGGCGGACGCAAAGCGCCATTTCCGCCCGGCCTTCAGCAAGCCAGCCGCCTGCACAACCGGGTCAGATATTGTCCCAGGGGGGAGCCGGCATGGCCTTGTAAGCGGCCGTGATGGCATCGGACCATTGCTGACCCAGCTCGCGGAAATAGGGATCGCCCGCCTCAATCCGGCGCTGGGTGCCTTTCATCGTGTCAGGCCTGACCACGATCATGTCAAAGGGCAGGCCGACGCCCAGATTCGACCGGATGGTGGAGTCAAACGAGATCAGCCCCAGCTTGAGCGCTTCCACCAGCGGCGTGCCGGTCTGCAAGGCCCGGTCAAGAATGGGTTTGCCATACTTGAGCTCGCCGATCTGCAAATACGGCGTGTCGGCCCCGCACGCGATGGCATTGCCTTCAGGGTAGATCAGATAGAGGCCAAGCTCACCACCCCTGATCTGCCCGCCCAGCAGTATGGTTGCGCCCATATCGACGCTCTGCGCCTCCAGCCCGCTCTCGAATTCACTGCGCACAGTCTTGATGGCATGCCCGGCCAGTTCTGCGGCCCGAAACAGCGTAGGCGCCGACATCAGCGTTTCGGGATGGTCGCTGTCGGGCAGCTTGATACCCGCCTTCAACCTGTTCAGCGCCGTTTGGGTGACCGACAGATTGCCCGCCGTTGCAATCGCGATGACGCGCTCGCCGGGCTCCTCGATCACGAATAGTTTCTTGTAGGTGGAAATATTGTCGACACCGGCATTGGTCCGGGTATCTGCAATCATCGCCAGCCCCTCGTTCAGGAGCATTCCGACGCAGTAAGTCATGTAGGCGGCGCTCCCGGGCCGGAAAATTGGATATTCGCTGTTCTAATAGCTGATTCCGGCTTCCAGTGCGCTAGCCTATTGCTGATGCTGGGACTGTGGATGGCTGTGAACGCGCAGCTGGACGGACATGCTTTCGCCCATGCCGCCATAGCTGGATCCGCGCACCGGGGAGGCACCCAGATAATCCAGCCCCGAAGCTACCCGGACATAGTTTTCGTCAGGGCAAAGGCCGTTGGCCGGGTCAAAGCCGACCCAGCCCAGCCCGTCGACCAGGGCTTCCACCCAGGCATGGGCGGCTTCCTGCTCCACCTGGCCATCAGAGCGGCGCAAATGGCCCGATACATAGCGCGAAGGCACACCCAGCCAGCGCGCTGCGGCCAGAAAGATATGCGCATGGTCCTGGCAAACGCCGCGGCCCAGCGCAAACGCCTTCTCTGCGGTGTGGCTAACGCCGGTCGCCCCGGTATCAAACCCGATCCGGTCATTTATGGCGTTCATCAGGGCGTGAAGCTGCTCCAGACCATTCTCGCCGCCAAACCCTGACGCAAAATCGCGTATCGCCTCATCGGCCGCGGTGAGCGGCGTCGTGCGCAGATAGACCAGCGCGTGCTGGCGTTCCGGCCAGCCTTGCAGGACGCCGCCGGTATCGGATGTGTCGACCTCACCGAAAACGCTGATCGTCATCGTATCCACCGGCTTTTCGGAATAGAGGGTGTGGACGATGTTACCGAACGCATCCTCGCTCTGGCGGATGCGCGCATCGACATCGCTTTCGATGGCCCAGCGGCGTACATGCTGGCTCTCGCACGAACGCGGCGTCTTGCGCAGCACCTGCACGACGAAGTGCGGCGCCCGCTCGTAATCGTAACGGGTCGAGTATTCGACACGGATCAACATCGCGCTTCGCTCCTCATGCGAGGTATTGTTCGGAAATGGTGTCGGCCAACCGGCTGTTCTCGTCCAGAAAGTCCTCAATGAATTCATGAAGACCGGACTGGAAAATCGCTTCGATGGAACCGCCCTCCAGCTTGCCCATTCTGGCAGAGGCAAACCGCTGGGCGGGGCCCCGGCGGCCATAGTCGGTCGCCAGACACTCCAGATACTGCACGATCGACGCCTGGCAGCTGATCAGCGAGCGGGGCATCTGCCGGTTCATCACCAGCAGGTCCGCAACGTTCACAGCCTTGACGCTGTCACGATAAACCCAGCGATAGGCTGTCAGGGCCGAAACTTCCCTCAGCAGGGTGGTCCACTGGAAATAGTCCAGCTGGCCGCCTACACCTTCGCCCTCCGGCAGGAGGAGATGGTATTTCACGTCCAGCAGCCTGGCCGTATTGTCGGCCCGCTCGAGGGCTGCGCCCAGCCGCAAAAACCAGTAGGCATCGTTTCGCAACATGGTGCGGCTGGCCGCCCCTTCGACCGTCAGCGTGGCCGATTTCACCCAGCCCAGAAACTCTGCGAACCCGGTGCGGGTTTGCGGCTCTCCCTGTTCTCCAAGCGCATTCCACGCATCGTTGAGCGCTTCCCACAACTGGACGGTCAAGGCGGTGCGTACCGAGCGTGCATTGGTGCGGGCAGTCGTGATGCAGCTACGTATCGAGGACGGGTTGTCAGCGCTGAAGGCCAGATACTCGCGCACATTCTGCTCGTTCAACGTCCGTCCCGCTGCCTCAAACGCGCCGCCCATCCCTGCGGAATTGACCGCACTTCGCCAGGCGGTGTCAGGCGGTCCGTCACGCGACGGAATGGAGGACAGCCGCAAGGCGGCCTCCAGAATCCGCGCCAGAAAATCTGCGCGCTCCACATACCGGCCAATCCAGAAAAGGCTGCCTGCTGTCCGTGCTAGCATTATGCGTCCAGCACCCAGGTATCCTTGGTGCCGCCTCCCTGACTTGAGTTCACCACCAGCGACCCTTCATTAAGCGCAACACGCGTGAGGCCACCGGGCGCCACCTCCACGCCCTTGGCCCCTGTGAGCACAAACGGGCGCAAATCCACATGCCGCCCGGCAAGCCCGCCGTGACAAAGCGTCGGCGCCGTCGATAGCGCGAGAGTGGGCTGGGCTATGAAAGCTGCCGGGTCAGCTGCGAGCTTCTTCCGGAATGTCTCGATCTCGGCCTTCGTGGCGGCCGGGCCGATCAGCATCCCGTATCCGCCCGATCCGCCCACCTCCTTGACCACCAGCTCGTCGAGCCGCGACAACACCTCCTTGAGCGCATCCGGTTCACGGCACCTCCAGGTCGGCACATTGTGCAAGAGAGGCTCTTCTCCGGTGAAGAAGCGGATGATCTCCGGCATATAGGTGTAAACCGCCTTGTCGTCGGCAACGCCGGTGCCAACCGCGTTCGCCAGCGTCACATTCCCGGCCTGATAGGCGGTCATGAGACCTGGGACACCCAGCGCGCTTTCCGGGTTGAACGTGAGCGGGTCGAGGAAGTCGTCATCGACCCTGCGATAGATCACATCCACCTTTTTGGGGCCTTCGGTGGTGCGCATGAACACCTGCCCGTCATTGACATAGAGATCACCGCCTTCCACCAGCTCGACCCCCAGCTTGTCAGCCAGAAACGAGTGCTCGTAATAGGCAGAGTTGTAGGGACCGGGCGTCAGCACGACGACGCAAGGATCGCGCGTGGCGCTGGAGGGGGCAGAACTCTGCAGCGCCGACAGCAGCATGTCCGTGTAGGTTTCGACCGGCCGGACGGGATATTCACTGAAAAGATCAGGAAACAGCCGCATCATCATTTCGCGGTTTTCGAGCATGTAGGACATGCCCGACGGGGTTCTGACATTGTCCTCCAGCACGTAGAATCCGTCCTCGGCCGTTCGGACCAGATCAACGCCTGCAATATGCACCCACACGTCTTGCGGTGGCCGGCGCCCCACCATTTCCGGGCGGAAATGAGGGTTGGTCAGCACGATATCGGCCGGCACTATTCCAGCCCGGATACACTCCTGGCGGCCATAAATATCTTTCAGAAACAAATTGATGGCCGCCACCCGCTGGACCAGGCCCGCTTCAAGCGCGAGCCATTCAGGCGCCGAGACGATGCGCGGCACCACATCAAACGGGATCAGCCTTTCATTGGAGTCGGCCGCGCCATAGACGGAAAACGTAATCCCCATCCGGCGAAAATACAGTTCGGCCTGCCGGGAGCGCGCCTCCAGTAGCTCGGCCGGCGCTTCAGCCAGCCAGCGCGCCAAAGGCTGGTAACAGGCTCTCACGCCACCGCCGCCGCCCAGACCGCCCATTTCGTCAAATACTGACATGCTGTCTCCCCTGATCGGGTAAAGTGTGCTGCCGATTGCCGCAGGCCTCAAATGGTAAGGCTTTGACGTAGCGAAACAACAATCCGCGCGCCTGAAGATGGAGCCACGCTGCCCGCCAGGGCCTGCATGGAGCCCGTCCGGGCCAGCAAGGTCTGGCTCTCACACGGACGGCACCGGACAAAACGCTGCGGCCCGCAAGGCGCAACCGCGGAACGATCCGCGTGCCACATGGTTGTCATGGCATGGGACAGCATTGTTACACGCTGAGCAAGGAGGCCGGTAATGCCTGCAAAATCGAAAAGCCAGCAGAAGGCTGCCGGAGCGGCGCTGGCGGCCAAGCGCGGCGAGATCAGCAAGGACGAGCTCAAAGGCGCTTCACGCGAGATGGTTGAATCCATGAGCGAAGCCGAGCTGGAAGAGCTGGCGTCCACACCGCGCAAGGGCAAGCCCGAAAAGGTAAGCAAATCCTAGGCGCAGCCTGCCCGCAAGCGGTGATTGTCCAACGCCATCCAGTATCCCTTGGAAGGGGAAGGAGCGCTCATGTCAATTTTCATCAAGATTTTCGGTTTGCTGCTGGTGATTGCCGGGCTGGCGGTCGTGTGGTCGCCCATACCGCTGGGCATTGTATTCATCCCGATCGGGCTGGCGATTATCGTAGCCACCTCCCAGACCGCGAGGGACTGGCTGCACCGCCGCCGGCAAAACAATCCGGGCTTCGACCGGTGGCTGCGCAGGATGGAAGGCAAGGTCCCCGAGCGCTTTTCCGAACCGCTCCGGCGGACCGATGCCGACAACGGCAACGGAAACACGCCAGGCTGACCGCTTTACGTCCCGCGCGGTGCCGCGCATAACAGCGCGCATCGTCTTGCGGGAGTTCAAGCCTGATCATGAAACGCGTTTTTGTCACCGGCACGGCTGGTTTTATCGGCTTTCACCTTGCGCGCTTGTTGCTGGAAGAAGGTTTTCAGGTTCACGGCTATGACGGGCTGACCGATTATTACGATGTCAGCCTGAAAGAGGCCCGCCACCGCATTCTGGAGGGCATGCCCGGCTTCACCAAAACCGAGATCATGCTGGAAGACGCCGATGCGCTCTTTCAGGCAGCGCGCGATTTCTCCCCGGATATTATCGTCCATCTCGCCGCGCAGGCTGGCGTTCGCTACAGTCTTGAAAATCCGCGAGCCTATATCGAGGCCAACATAGTCGGCACGTTCAACGTGATGGAGATCGCGCGCGAACTGAAGGTCTCCCATCTTCTGATGGCCTCCACCTCCTCAGCCTACGGCGCGAACGAGGCGATGCCGTTCAGGGAGACCGACAAGGCCGATACGCCGCTTACCATGTATGCGGCCACCAAAAAGGCCAATGAGGTGATGGCGCACTCCTACGCCCATCTCTGGAACCTGCCGACCACCATGTTCCGCTTCTTCACGGTCTATGGACCGTGGATGCGCCCTGATCTCGCCCCGTTCAAGTTCGCCGATGCGATCCTCGCCGGCCGGCCCATCGACATCTATAATCACGGCGAGATGTACCGCGATTTCACCTATGTAGATGATCTGGTGCGCGCCATACGCCTGTTGATGGATGCGGTGCCGGAGCGCCCGGCTACGCCCGGCGACATTGCGTCAGGCGATTCATTGAGCCCCGCCGCGCCTTACCGCATCGTCAATATCGGCAACTCGGCCCGGGTGAAACTTCTGGATTTCGTTGACATTATCGAGGCCGAGCTCGGCGTGAAGGCGGTCCGCAATTACATGGACATGCAGCCGGGCGATGTGCCCGCAACCTGGGCCGATGCCAGCCTGTTACAATCGCTGACCGGTTACCAGCCGCAGACCGATATCCGCGACGGAATAGCCAAGTTCGTCAGATGGTTCCGCGAGTATTACGGGCGCTAGCCTGCCAGCTGGTGGAGGTCATCCTCCACCGCCCATAGCCGGTCCTGGCCCCAATGGGCGAGGCGGCCATTGACCCGGAAGCTAGGTACGCCCCAGAGCCCGGCTTCCAACATGGCAGCGCGATTGGCCTCTGCCGGTTCACGCCAGCCCTCATCTTTGAGCGCTGCGCTCATGGCCTCGGCGGAAATGCCAGCCCGCTGGCACAACAGCAGAAGGCCGTCATCGGTCCCGGCATCCACGCCCTGTGCGAACACACCTTGAAGAAAGGACAGCAGGAAGTCTGGTCCCCTGCCCTGATCCATGGCGGCAAACAGAACTGCCATGCCGCGTTCTACCGGCGCACCGACAGGGTCTGATACCTTGCCAAAGGGCAAGCCGAGGCGTTCAGCCTCACGCTTGGCATCACGCAGGATGTAAAGCCGTTTTGGCAAAGGCACTGGCAAGCCACGCATCACCATCGGCAATACAGGCCGCAAGCGCAGCTGGGCGCCTGTTGCCTCGGCCAGCGCCGTCAGGCGGGGGATGGCGATATAGGTATAAGGGCTGCGCAGGGAGACAAAGGCCTCCAGCACCGAGCCTTCCGGCACGGTCCGCTTTTCCAGCGTCACTTCGCGCCGGTCCAGAAAGCGGATACCGCCCGGGCGAATGCGCGCGAGCCTGTCCTCAAGGAAGGGCAAGCGGTCGAGACCCCAATACCATTCTCCCTCAAAAGCAAACATGCCGCCGAGATAATGCCCGCGCCGCGCCCGCAGCCCTTGGGCCAGGGCAAGCGCCGGGTCTCCGTTGGAAAGCGGAATGGAGGACGCCTTGCCCGTTCGGAACGCTCGCTCGACGGCGCTGGAGATAGCCGAAAACACCGTGGCATCCTCAATACCGGCCAGCGCGGCCTGCGCACGTAGTACCAGCTCTGGCTCGGGTGGCTCGGTAAAGCTCGCCTCCATGCCCAGACCACCGGCCAGTGTGCGCGCATCACGCAATGACCATTGCTTCAGCCGGTCCGCATCGGGCGCCGCCGCGGCATCGGGTGGCGGCACGATATAGGGGATTACCCGTGCGCCCCAGATGGCTTCCAGATGCGGCAAGGCACGCGCTGCCAGCGCTGAATAGGGATCATCGACCTGATGGAAATAGCTCACCACGGGCCGCGAAAGGTTCAGCCGCCGCCGTGCTGCCGCCACTATGCGCTGCATCGAGCGCAGCGTCGGGCTGGTCACAGCTTGCGGGAGCAAAGTCTTCATGGCTTCACCAGTTCCTGCCCGGCCTTTTGCAGGTTTGACAGGTCCGGCAAGGGAGGGATCGCAAGACCTTTCAGGACGGCTGGCCGCTTCTCCAGCCGGGCTTTCCAGTCCAGCAAATGATCAAGACCGTCCAGCGGCACGCCGGCCCAGAAATGCGCAAACACCCACGGGAAACAGGCAATATCGGCTATCGAGTACTCCTCCCCGGCCAGATATGGCGCGTCCGCGAGGCGCGTATTCATCACCTCGTAATTGCGCCGCGTCTCGCCCTGATAGCGATCAATGGCGAGGGGGATTTTCTCGGGCAGATAGCGGAAAAAGACATTGGCCTGACCCTGCATCGGCCCCAGCCCGCCAACCTGCCAGAACAGCCACTGGATCGCGCGCGAACGGCCATCGCTATCGGCTGGAATGAGCTGCCCGGTCTTGTCGGCCAGATGCAAAAGGATCGCGCCGGATTCAAAGATCGCGCGGCCGCCCGCGTCATGGTCCACCAGCGCGGGAATACGGCCATTGGGATTGATTTTCAGATAGTCCGGCTGTTTCTGCTCGCCTTTGAGAAGCTGCAGGACATGCACCTGGTAGGGCAGACCCAGCTCCTCCAGAGCGATGGAGATTTTCCAGCCATTGGGCGTCGGCGCGGTGTAGAGCTCCAGCATCACCTAAACCTCATAGACGGCCAGAAGGCCGTGATTGCCCAGCAGGCCGCGCACCTTGCTGCGTCCCGGCTCCGGCAGCGCCTCGATGGCAGCTTTCGTGGCGAGGCGGGTGTCTTCGACCGGCTTGCGGGTGATCATGCGCACCTCCTGACCGCTGGCGATAGTGAAGTATGATGACTTCTCGCCGGCTTCGAGCGCCGCGCGGTTGGCGATCATGTACGGCGCAAAGCCGCCTGCCATCAGGTCCAGCAATCCGCCAATGCCGTCCGGCAGGGCATCATCGGCCAGCCAGGTTTCGCCCTGGTCTGCGCGCACCCATGCGCGCTCTGTCCAGTCGAGCATGGCAGGCGCGGCGCCTTGTACAAAATTGCGCGCATAATCATCGGCGGCGAAATGCGCCTTCATCGCTCCCAGCAGCCCCAGATCGGCCATGGACAGGCGCTGGCCCAGAAGCCCGCCATCGGCGCCCACCAGCCCCGCGCACTGGCGCAGGAATTCTGCAAACTCGGCCCGCAAGCCGTCCTGATACTCCGGCCCACCGGCCATGACCGTCATCGCCTTGCGGCCCCAGGGCATGACGAAGGCAGCCGTCGCGGCGACCGATTCTTCCTCTTGCGGGGTCAGCGGGCGGTCATGTGTGCCGCCGCCCATATCCATGGCAATCTTGCGCGCGCACACCGGCGCGTCCTCATCATCGATCCAGCGCAGATGCAGCGCCGCGCGCGTGAACCATTCATCGATCCAGTCATCGAGAAGGCGGCAGACAATGTGCTGGACCGGGCTTGCCGGGATCACCGGATGGGCCGGAAAGCGCATGTGCAAAAGCTCGATGATGTAGGTGGAATCGTGAATGATCCAGCCTTCAGGCGTCTCCACGACCGGGATGAGATGCGTGCCTGCGCGCGCTTCCAGCCGGGCGCTGACATCAGGTGATTTGGGCCGCGCCTGATGGGGAATGCGCATATAGCGCAGGGCCGCCTCCACCTTGCGGGTGAAGTAGGACGGGTCGGCTCCGTAAACGATGTACTCACCCGGCATCATGGCGTTTTACTCCCCGGTTTATTGTTATCTGGCTGGCGCACCGCGCCGTGTTTCAACACCGCAATGAGCACATCGGCGTAGCGGTCGGCCGTATCGGGATCAGACAGCTCAACGCCCGCCAGAGCGCGCGCGTTCGCGCTCTGGGCGAACGGCCCGATCGCCGCATTGGTCGACAGCATGAAGAGGAAATGCGCGTCCATAGCCTGCGCCTGACCGGCTTCACGCAGCTGAAAGAAGGGCTCCAGCGTGAACGCATAAGCCGGGCGCAGATGACGCGCCACCAGCGCCTCATAGCGCTGTCCGCCTGCCAGGCCCGCCTGCATGACAAAAGCTGCCAGCCAGGGAATGCGCGACGCCGTGCGCACCGTGGCGCGCACCTGCGCCTCAATGCGTGCTGCCGGATCGTTGAAATCCACCTGCGCCAGCGCCTGAGCCATGGCGTCATTCATCTGGCCAAACAGATCTGCCGCCGCTGCGTCCCAAAGATCGGCCTTGTTGCCGAATATCTGGCGGATGACGGCATGGGAAAGCCCCGCATCAGAGGCGATATCGCGCAAGGACGCGCCATCAAATCCGCGCCGGGCAAACATGGCGGCCGCCGCATCAAGAATCCGGCGGCGTTGCAGATCGGGCGCAATTTTCACCGGACGGCCGGGGCGTCGGGCGTTTTCAGCAAGGGTCTCAGCGGCACCGGACATTGCGACACGAATCCATTGGACAGGGAGAACTAATAAATTTACAAATGTATATTAACAAGCCGGCCCAAAGAGGCAAGCGAGTAAATCCGGGGAGAGGACACATGTTGAAGAGCGCATGGGGCAGAATCCTGTTGATGGTTGCAGGCGCACTCGTCGTGCTGGCACTGGCGGGATGGTGGGCCTTTGACCGCTATTTCATCTACCTGCCCGGAATGGTTCAGGACATCCGCAATCCGATCGGACCCGTTCAGGACGTAAGCTGGCAGCCCGGACCGGACGAAGCACCTGATGGCGAACGCCCCCCCAACATCATCCTCATCGTCGCCGATGATCTTGGCTGGAATGACCTGACCCTGCATGGCGGAGTGGCGGGCGGCAGCGTTCCAACGCCCAATATGGACCGGATCGCCCGCGAGGGCGTGCAGCTGACCAATGCCTATGCCGCCAGCGGCACCTGCGCGCCATCGCGCGCCGCCCTGATGACCGGACGCTATCCTACCCGGACAGGCTTTGAGTTTACGCCCACGCCGCCCGGCATGACGCAGGTCATCGGCCATGTTGAGCGGGGCCAGTCCGGGAGGCGCCCCTTCATCGTCAACGAGGTAGCTCAGGAGATGCCGGAGTTTGCCGATATGGGCCTGCCCACAGAGGAAACGACGCTGGCCGAGATGCTGTCCGGCGCAGGCTATCACACCATCCATGTCGGCAAATGGCATCTGGGCAATACGAACGGCTCGGACCCGCTAAGCCAGGGCTTTGACGAGAGTCTGGAACTGGCCGGACTGCTCTACGCCCCCGCCGGATCGGCCGATATCGTTGAGGCGCGCCAGGATTTTGATCCGATCGACCAGGTCTACTGGGCTATCGGACGGGCCGCTGTCACACACAACAACTCGGCCCGGTTCGAGCCGGACGGCTATATCACCGAGTATTTCACGCGCGAGGCTGTCGAGGCCATCGAAGCCAACCGCAACCGCCCCTTCTTCCTCTATCTGGCAGACTGGGCACCCCATTCACCCTTGCAGGCCACGCGCGAGGATTATGAGGCCCTGGCCCATATCGAAGATCACCCGCTTCGGGTCTATGCCGCCATGATCCGGGCGCTGGACCGGGGCATTGGCGAGGTCATGGACGCGCTCGAAGCCAACGGTCTCGATGACAACACCATCATTGTCTTCACCTCCGATAACGGCGGCGCGCACTATATCGGCCTGCCCGGCATCAACGCGCCCTACAGAGGCTGGAAGGCGACCTTTTTCGGCGGCGGCATCCGCGTGCCGACCTTCGTGCGCTGGCCAGGGGTGATCGCGCCCGGCAGCCAGATGAGCGGTCTCAGCCAGCATATCGACATCGTCCCGACACTCGCCGCCATGGGCGGCGCTGAGCCAGCAGCAGACCAGGCGCTCGACGGACGCGACCTGACACCCTTCCTGACCGGCAGCCAGGAGGGCGAGCCACACGAAACGCTGTTCTGGCGCAGTGGCCATTATGAAACCGTGATCCATCAGGGCTGGAAGCTGCATCGCACGGCCAGGCCTGACCGCATCTGGCTGTTCAACCTGGATGACGACCCTGAGGAACGCACCGATCTGTCAGCGTCTGAGCCGGAGCGCGTGGCCGAGCTGACCGCCCTGCTGGATGCCCACTCCGCAACACTGGCCGAGCCGTTATGGCCTTCAATTGCAGAAATGCCGGTCGGTATCGACCAGCCGCTGGGCCAACCTGAGTCTGAGGAGGACGAGTATGTTTACTGGCCCAATTAGGCGCGCAGCCGCCGCCATCTGCCTGGCGCTCGCGCTGACTGCGCCCGCCGCGTCGCAGGAACGGCCGAACATCCTTCTCATCATCCTGGATGATATCGGCTTTACCGATCTGGGAGCCTATGGCAGCGAGATCGCCACGCCGAACATGGATGCCCTTGCCGGACGCGGAGCGCAATTCACCAATTTCCACGTTGCGCCCACCTGTGCGCCAACGCGCGCCATGCTGATGACCGGCGCGGACAGTCACTCCACGGGCGTGCCCACACTCGAACACCTCGTCATCCCCGAATATGAAGGCCAGTTTGGCCATGAGGGCGAGTTGAACACCGCCGTCGCGACGCTTGCCGAACACCTTGCCGTATCGGGCTATCAGTCCTTCATCACCGGCAAATGGCATCTGGGCCGTTCAGATACCGCCCTGCCTGCCGCGCGCGGCTTTGACCGCAGCTTCATTCTGGACTCCTCGGGCGCCGACAACTGGGAGCATCGTCCCTATCTGCCGCATTATGACCGTGCCGAATGGTGGGAGGATGACCAGCCAGCGCACGAATTGCCCGATGAATTCTATTCATCGCAATTCCTGACCGACCGGCTGATCAGCTATATTGATGAGGCGGATGCAAGCCGGCCGTATTTTGCCGTGCTCTCCCTTCAGGCCAATCACATACCGCTTCAGGCACCGCGCGAGTTCGTTGAGCGCTATGAGGGCGTTTATGATGCCGGCTGGGACGCGCTTCGCGAGGAACGCCGCCAGACAGCCATGGAACTCGGTCTGGTGTCACCGGATACAGAGCTGGCCGAGCTGCCGGCGGGCTTGCGCAGCTGGGAAGGTCTCTCTGACCGCGAGCGCGAGTTTGCGATTGCCTCGCGCGAAGTCGCCGCCGGCATGCTGGAAGCAGCCGACCACCATATCGGCCGCCTTCTGGACCGGCTGGAAGCGGACGGGACGCTCGACAACACGCTGGTCGTCGTCCTCTCCGATAACGGGCCGGAATACAATCACCCCACCGACAACAGCTCATTCGGCGTCTGGCTGGCGATGCAAGGCTACTCTCTCGATCCGGAAGGTCTGGGCGAAGAGGGCAGCTACGCCTTTATGGGGCCGGAATGGGCCAGCGCGTCGGCCTCGCCCTTTTCGCTTTTCAAATTTCATGCCGGTGAGGGCGGGTTGCGCGTTCCCTTGATCATGGCCGGGCCGGGCGTTGAAACGCGCGGACTGGAGAGCGGTTTCAGCTTCGTCACCGATATCGCCCCGACCTTGCTGGATATTGCCGGAGCGGAGCCGCTGGCAGATCGCGAGCCCCTGACGGGCCGCTCGCTGGTGCCCGTGCTGTCCGGTGAAACCCAGGCCGTCTACGGCCCGGACGATGCGATCGGGCTTGAAATGTCAGGCATGTCCGCGCTGTGGCGCGGCGACTGGAAACTGACCCGCAGCATGGCACCGTTCGGTGACGGGCGGTGGCGGCTGTTCAATCTTGCCCGGGATGCAGGCGAGGCCAATGACCTGTCGGAAGCCGAGCCGGAGGTTTTCGCCTCCATGATGGAGGCTTATCTGGCCTATGAAGCACGCGCCGGCGTCATCCCGGTTCCAGCGGACTTCAACGGTGAGGAACGCATTGCGGCACTAGGCTGGGACGCGTTCTTGCGACGCAATGGCGCCCTGTTGACCGGGCTGGGCCTGCTGCTTGTGGTGATGCTGGCGGGCGGCACAATTCTCATTGTCCGCAGACAGCGTTGATCAGTCCCGGGTATCGGGCGCTGGCCCGCGCCAGACGGTGCGAAAGCCCAGATGCTCTGTCGAAAACCGCTCATCGCCCGGCTGGCGCGCCGCCGGGCGGTAGCGGTGACAATAGGAGTCTGAACACAGGAATGACCCGCCCTTGATGACCCGGAAGCCCGGCTGCTCCCATTCGTCCTGCGTCCATTCCCAGACATTGCCTGCCACGTCGTAAAGGCCATAGCCATTGGGCGCGTAGCAGCCTACCGGCGCAAGGCCCGCATGACCGTCTTCGCCGGTATCGCGGACAGGAAACACGCCTTGCCAGTGATTGGCCTGATAGGCCCCGCCCGGACGCATTTGGCTGCCCCACACATAGGGCGCGCCCTCCAGTCCGCCGCGTGCGGCGCGTTCCCACTCAGCTTCGCCGGGAAGGTCATGGCCGCGCCAGCGCGCATAGGCCAGCGCATCCTCATAGGCGATCTGCACCACAGGCCAGTTCTCGCGGCCCTCGATTGCGCTTGAGCCTCCTTGCGGACGGCGCCAGCTCGCACGCGGGTCAAATCGCCACCAGGTGCGGATATCCGACCAGTCCCGCACTTGTACGCCGGGGCCGAACACGCCCCCTCCGCCCGCCTCCGCGCCTTCGCGCTCCGCCAGCGTTACATAGCCGGTTGCCTCGACAAAGGCGGCAAACTCGCCATTGGTAACCTCGTGGACACCTATCCAGAAGCCCTCCACCTGCTCGGTGCGCACGGGTGCCTCTTCGGGAAAGAAATCGTCTGAGCCCAGCTGCACGCTGCCAGCAGGCACCCACACCATCGCCGCGCCCGGATCAGCCGGATCCGGCACGGCTACCGGCAAGCAGGCCTGCGGGCCGGTCTCGCTGCCGCAAGCGGCGAGGATCATGGCTGAACCTGCCATCACTCCAGCAAGCCTTCCAGCGTTCTTCATGGGCTGCACTCCTGCTCGCGTACGGCCTTGATTATGCGGGGCTGCGCGCCGCGCTGAAAGGCCATCACCCATACAGTGTGATAGAAAAAATCTGCACTTCGCGCCTGCAGCATTAAAACTGACTATAGCGTCAATCAGGATAATCGATTTAGTTTGTTGAGGCGGGCTTGATACACATAACATGCAGGGTGCCCTGAGCGCCCACCGAAACGATGCGCGTCTTACCCTCGGGACGTGCCAGCACGATTGGAGCACAATATGGACGGAAATGATGCGAAGATGGCGGGCAAATGCCCGGTCATGCATGGCGGCAATACCAGCTATAACACGCACCCCACCCGCTGGTGGCCGAACATGCTCAACCTCGACATCTTGCACCAGCATGGTGCCCGCGCGAACCCGATGGATGTCGGCTATAATCATCGCGAAGCGGTGAAGACGCTCGACTTCAAGGGCGTCTGGAACGATGTCGACGCGCTGCTCACCGACAGCCAGGAATGGTGGCCGGCTGACTGGGGCCATTATGGCGGCCTGTTCATCCGTCTGTCCTGGCACGCGGCCGGCTCCTACCGTCTGGGCGATGGGCGCGGCGGCGCCGGTTCGGGCAATATCCGCTTCGAACCGCTCAACTCCTGGCCGGACAATGCCAGCCTGGAAAAAGCGCGCCGCCTGCTCTGGCCAGTGAAGAAGAAGTACGGCAACGCCCTTTCCTGGGCTGACCTGCTGGCCCTCGCCGGTACGGTCGCCTATGCGAACATGGGCCTGAAAGTTTACGGCTTCGCCTTTGGCCGCGAAGACATCTGGGCACCCGAAATCGACATCAACTGGGGTAGCGACAGCGCGATCCTCGCCCCGTCAGACGAGCGTGTGTCGTCCATCGACGACGCCAACACCATGCTCAACCCGCTGGCCGCCTCCCACATGGGTCTCATCTACGTGAACCCGGAAGGCGTGAACGGCAATCCCGATCCGGCCAAGACCGCAAAGTTCGTGCGCTCTACCTTTGCCCGCATGGCCATGAATGACGAGGAGACCGCGGCCCTGACCGTGGGCGGCCACACCGTCGGCAAATGCCATGGCGGCACGATGGCCGACCGGATCGGTGCTGATCCCGCCTCCAGCGACCTGCAACTGGCTGGTCTCGGCTGGGACAATCCGGGCTTTGACGGCAAGGCAAACACCGCCCACACCTCAGGGCTTGAAGGCGCCTGGACGACCAATCCGACGCAGTGGGACATGGGCTATCTCGACCTGCTCTTCAAATACGAGTGGGAAGTGAAAAAGTCGCGCGCCGGTGCGTGGCAGTGGGAGCCGATCAACATTGCCGAGGAAGACAAATTCCCCGACGCATCCGATCCCACGATCAAGCATAACCCGATCATGACCGACGCCGACATGGCCATGAAGGTCGACCCGACCTATCGCGCCATCTGCGAGCGCTTCCACAAGGACCCGGCTTATTTCGCCGACACCTTTGCCCGCGCCTGGTTCAAGCTGACCCACCGCGATATGGGCCCGAAGGCCAACTATTACGGCCCGTTCGTGCCGGACGAAGACCTGATCTGGCAGGACCCGGTCCCGCAAGGACCGACCAGCTACGATGTGGAGACGGTCAAGGCGAAGATTGCCGCCAGCGGCCTCAGCATCGCCGAAATGGTCAATACCGCGTGGGACAGCGCCCGCACGTATCGCGGCTCGGACAAGCGCGGCGGTGCCAACGGCGCGCGCATCCGCCTGGCGCCGCAAAAGGACTGGGAAGGCAATGAGCCGGCCCGCCTGGCCAAAGTGCTGTCCGTGCTTGAACCGATCGCGAAGGAAACCGGCGCCAGCATCGCTGACGTCATTGTCCTGGCGGGCAATGTCGGTATCGAGAAGGCGGCCAAGGCCGGCGGCTATGACGTAAAGGTTCCGTTCGCACCGGGCCGCGGCGATGCCACCGCCGAGATGACCGACGGTGACAGCTTTGAGTCGCTTGAGCCGTTCGCAGATGGTTTCCGCAACTGGATCCGCAGTGATTATGATACCAAGCCGGAAGAGGTTCTTCTCGACCGCGCCCAGCTCATGGGGCTCACCGGACCGGAAATGACGGTGCTGGTCGGCGGCCTGCGGGTGATCGGTGCCAATCATGGTGGCTCCAAGCACGGCGTGTTCACGGACAAGGAAGGCGCGCTGTCGACCGACTTCTTCGTCAACCTCACCGACATGGGCTATAAATGGGAGCCCAAGGGCAAGAACGCGTATGACATTGTCGACCGCAAGACCGGCAAGACCCGCTGGACGGCAACACGCGCCGACCTGGTCTTCGGATCGAACGCGATCTTGCGCGCCTATTCGGAAGTCTATGCCCAGGACGACAACAAGGAGAAATTCGTGCGCGACTTCGTTGCGGCCTGGACAAAGGTGATGAACGCTGACCGGTTCGATCTGGCAGCCTGACGCTTAACCGGTTGATAAACCGAAACCTTGGAGAGCGCCCGGATGCCAATGGTGTCCGGGCGCTTTTTCATGCTGCTGGAGACTTGATCGCGAGCATTCCTGCGCTAGCGTTCCGCCGGCGGTGCGCCGCACCATCGCGATTTCCCTGAGGAGCCCATACCTATGCCGTTTCCGACAAAAGGCCGTTCCGCCGATGATCTGCTGGCTGAACTGGAGGCCCGCAAGGCCAATGATGTGCGCTGGAAAGAGGGCCGCGTCTTTGCCTATGTCTACGACGCCGGCCCTGAAGCCATGGAAACGGTCAAGCAGGCCTATTCGTCCTTCCTGACCGAGAACGGCCTCGACCCGACCTCGTTTCCGTCCTGCCTCGAGCTGGAGCGCGACGTGATCGCGATGGCTCTGGACTTGCAGAACGCGCCGGCCTCGGCAAAGGGCAGCTTTACCACGGGCGGCACCGAAAGCATCCTGTTGTCGGTAAAGACGGCGCGCGATCATGCCCGCGCCACGAAACCGCACATCACCGCGCCTGAGTTGATCCTGCCAGAAACCGCCCACCCGGCCTTCTACAAGGCCTGCAAATATTTTGACGTCACACCGGTGGTGACACCGGTGGATCCGGACGGCTTCACCGCCCTGCCCGACGCCATGGAAAAGGCCATCAGCGACCAGACGGTAATGCTGGTCGGGTCCGCGCCCTCCTACGCCCACGGGGTTGTGGATCCGATTGCTGCCATTGGCCAGATCGCTCTGAAGCATGGGCTTCTGTTCCATGTCGATTGCTGCGTCGGGGGCATGTATCTGCCCTTTGCGCGCAAGCTGGGCGCGGATATTCCAGACTTTGACCTGTCGACACCGGGCGTGACCCAGATGTCGCTGGACTTCCACAAATGGGGCTATGCCGCCAAGGGCGCTTCGTGCGTGCTCTATACCGATGGCGCGCTGCGCAAGCACCAGATTTTCGCCTGGTCGGGCTGGACCGGCTACACCATCGTCAATCCGACCATGCAGTCCGGCCGCTCCGGCGGACCAATTGCCGGCGCCTGGGCGGCGCTCAATTTCATCGGCGAAGACGGCTATCTGCGCTTTGCGAAGGTCACGCAGGAAGGCGCGCGCAAGATCTGCGAGGCCATACACGAGATTGACGGCCTGAAACTGCTCGGCAAGCCGCCGGGCAATCTGCTCGCCTTTGCCGCTGAAGATTTCGACATTTTCGCGCTGTCCGACGCCATGAAAGCCAAGGGCTGGTATCTGCAGCCCCAGTTCGGCTTTGGCCCGTCACCGGCCAATCTGCACATTTCGGTCGGCTTCGTGAACGCGCCCAATGTCGATGCCATGCTGGATGATCTGCGCGCCGAGACCGCCCGCCTGCGCGCCGACCCCCAATACCAGGTGGCCCCTCACAAGCCGGAAGACATTGCCACCCTTGCTGACATGGACCCAGCCGAGCTGCTCGATTCCATGAGCGGCGTCTTCGCTGCCCGGTCAGGCGGTTCCGGGGCTGAAATGCGCCCGATCAACACGCTGATGGACGCCCTGCCGCACACTGCCCGCGACCGTATTCTCAAGGAGTATGTCAACCGGCTCTACGCCAAGGATCGAAATCCCGGCACCGCGCCGTGAGGCAGCGCCACGCTGTCCTGACGCCCGATCATTGAACCCGCCGCGCAAAAGGCGCTTTCACTCATGGCCCGCTCACCTGACAATCCGGACGCCCGCTTGCCGGGAACACCTGATGCGCTGGCGGCCTATTGCCTGAACGCGCTGAAAGACGGCTGGGGTGATGACTGGGACACGCCGCTCAAGAACGCGGTTGGCGATCTGGCCAATGAGATATTCTCTGGCCTGCATCGCGGCGCAGTATCTGTCGAAGGTCTGGCCACACTGGTGCGCGGGCTGGCTGATAGCGGGCTGAAGCGGCGGGCCGGCGCCTTGCGCGAGCTGCACGCCGACGGCCTTTCAGGCGCTGCCCTTGATGCGCTAAAGGCGCGCCTGGAAGCGCTCGCGGGCAAAGGCTTCGAGGTGTATTCAGACGCGGTAGCGCGGCGCAAGGCGGGTATCGTTTTTACCGCCCACCCCACCTTCGCGGTATCCAGAGCGATGCGGGCAAGCCTGGCCGATGCCGCCGTGGACGGCACCGATCCCAATCCCGGCCGCCTTGCGCACGGTCCTGACGACGACATTTCCCTGCCCGCCGAGCATGCCGAGGTGAAAGCGTCGCTGGAAAAGGCCCGCAACGGCCTCGCCTGGCTGGACGCTCTGGTGCTGGACATTGCGCGCAAGCACTTCCCGGATCGCTGGCATGAGTTGCGGCCCGATCTGATCTCGCTGGCAAGCTGGGTCGGCTATGATCTGGATGGCCGCACGGACATTCACTGGGGGCGCTCGATTGCCTTCCGGCTGGAGGAAAAGGCGATCCAGCTGGAGCGCTATGCACGTCTGGCCACTGAAGCCGGGATGGACGATATCGCAGGCCGGCTCCAGCGTGCAGGCGATCTCGCGCGCGAACAGGCCGCCCTCTTCGAGGGTGATCTGGAGCAACCGCAAACGGTTGTGCGCGCCGCCAACGCTCTGACCGGACCCCATCGCGACCGGCTGGTCTCGCTAAAGGTGATGATCGGCGAGCTGGATGGCCGCCTTGCCGCTGCGTCTCCAGACACCGCCCCGGCCATAGCCGCTCTGCGCAGCGAAATGGCATCGGCAGGACTTGGCGCGGCCCATATTCATTTACGCATCAACGCGGCCCAGCTGAAAAGCGCGGTGCGGGCCGATCTGGGGCTGGAAGAGGAAGAGGAAGATTTCGGCCGTCTGGCGTTGGCCCGCGCGGCAGAACGCGCTGAGGCCGCCGAGCTGCACGCCGTCAGCTTCGCATCCGTGTTTCTTGAGCAGATGACCGCGCGGCGCCAGTTCATGATGTGCGCACAATTTCTCAAACATATCGACGCCGACACCCCTATCCGCTTCCTCCTGGCCGAATGCGAAACACCGGCAACGGTCATGGGCGCGGTTTATCTGGCCCGCCTCTACGGCGTCGCTGACAGGGTCGATATCTCGCCCCTGTTCGAGACCCCCGAAGCGCTGGAGCGCGGCGGGCGGTTGATGGACCGGCTGATCAGCGAACCGGCCTATCGCGACTATATCGAGGCGCGCGGACGGCTGACCATCCAGCTCGGCTTCTCTGATGCCGGCCGCTTCATGGGGCAGGTGGGCGCGGAGCTGGCTATCGAACGCCTGCATATTCTGGTCGCGCGCGCACTGGCCCGCAATGACATCCGCGATATCGAGCTGATCATATTCAACACCCATGGCGAATCGATGGGGCGCGGGGCTCATCCCGGCTCCTTGCCCGACCGGCTGGACCATCTGCTCACTCCCTGGGCGCGCTCACGCTTCAAGGCCGCCAGCGTGCCGGTGATCCACGAGACCAGCTATCAGGGCGGCGATGGCTACGTCCATTTCGCGCGGCAGGAACTGGCCGATTCGGTGATCGTGCAGACCGCCTTGCACGCGCTGGACATACCCGACGGCAACAGAGCCGATCCGTTCTATGCCGAGATCGATTATACGTGGGACGTCTACCGGGCGCTCAAAAGCTGGCAGGAAAGCCTGTTTGAGAATGCCGACTACCGTAGTGCGATCACGGCGTTCGCGCCGAACATGCTGGTCAAGTCCGGATCGCGAAAGGCCAAGCGGCCGGGCGCGCCCGGACAGGCGCTGGACCTGTCCATGCTGCGCGCCATTCCGCACAATGCGGCGCTGCAACAACTGGCCATTCCGGTGAATGTGTCTGGCGGCATCGGCTCTTCGACGCATTCCGAACCCGAACGCATGGCAGACCTGATGCGCCGCTCGCCGCGCATGGAGCGCCTGATTGCCATGGTCGTGCATGCGCGCACGCTGACAAGCCTGAGCGCGCTTCGCGGCTATGCGCGCCTGTACGACGCCAGCGAGTGGACTGGCCGCGCGGCCTGGGCCCGCACACCGGTCATGCAGCGCGCCTTCCTGGACCTCGCCGGCAGGCTGGCCGACCAGTCGCGCCACACCGCGCTGGAGCGGCTTGCCAACCATCTCTCGGCAGACCTGATGAAATTTGACCGGCTATCGGACACAGATTCATGGCGTGACGATCCCGACCGCTACGATATCGAGGCACTTCATGCGGTCAGGCAGGCCCTGATCATGCAGGCTTTCCTGATCATTTCCCGTCTGCCCGGATTTTCCGCCCGCCATGACCTGACGCGCAGTGACCTGATCGATCTGGTGCTGGCGCTGCGCATACCCGAGGCCGTCAGCGCGCTGGACGAAATCTTCCCCGAAGCCAGTGAAGCGCTCGGTGCGCTCGACGCCATCGAGGAGCCCAGCACAACCGATTCACCTGCCTTGAGAGGATATCCGGAGATCCAGGCGCGCATCATCCGCCCGCTGGAGCAGCTTCATCCGCTGATCACCCAGATCAGTGTGGCCATCGGCCATTATCACCGGGCTATCGGTTAGCGCGGCTAGCGCCCGTCCGTCTCGATGCGCAGGGTTTCATCGCCGATATTGATTTCCATCGTGTTGGTCTGGCTGTCGCGCCAGATCGCATAAGCGACCGCGCCGACAAGGATCAGAACAACGGCAACACCGCCATAAACCAGTTTCTGGTTGGAACGCATCGGGATACTCCTCTGTCTGCCCCGCCACGAGGAGCGCACGGGTAGAACGCGGCACGCCCGAACCGGTTCCACCGACGAGGAAATAAGCGAAGGGCCGGAATGGTGGCTCCGGCCCTTCGCGCCTCAACGTACAGCTGAAAGCCCTACCAGCCCCAGCTCACGCCCGCACGGCCAGCAACCTGGCCGGTGCGGAAGCCGGTCCCGACACCGACATTGAGGAACACATTCTCGCGGAAGCGGCCGACAGCTCCGAATCCGGCCGCACCTGAGCTGGCGTAGTGGCCATAGTTTGCGGAGAAGGCGAACGTCTGTCCGGGCTGCAATATCGTTGCGCCGCTCAGTGCCATTGCCATGGCAATGCCGTCCGAGTGATCGCGTAGCCGGTCGCTTTGCGCCTCGACGCTGCTCTCCAGCCCGTCAACCCGGTCAAACCAGGGCTGGAAATCCATCGTCGCCAGATTTCCTGACGCGTCGGACGTGACCATGTAGGTTGAGCCCGACTGCGCATCCCGGCTGGCTTGAGAGTTGATCCCGGCAAACGTGTAGGTGTTGCTGGAAGACCCTATAGCCACCTGTCCGTTGCGTGTCGTCTCGACACCCGAACCGATAGCGATCGCGTTGGCATTTGTTGCCTGTGCATTCACACCGATAGCAATGGAGCCCGAACCGGTCTGGGCAGGGCGGATATCTCCGACCGACGCATTGCCCGCGCTTGCCGGATCATCGTCCTGACCGGCTTGCGCACCCGAACCGATGGCGATGTCATTGCCCGAACTGGTCGAGCCGCCCTGCACACCGCCGGTTTGCAGCTGCGCAAGCTGGGTCGAGGCCTGCTGCAAGGCTTCCATCTGCGCCTGCATTTGTGCCTGCAGAGCCTCGATCTGCGCTTGCAGGGCAGCAACCTGAGCCGAGTTGTCAGCAGGCGCCGGCCCGGCATCTTGGAGCGTCTGGATATCTGCCGCATTCTCGGTGACCTTGCCATCCAGCTCGGCAAATGCACTGCCGACATCGTTGAAGCTGGTGCCCTGGATGACATAGGTGGGCGCGGTGAACGAGCCTGCCGAATAGGCCGCGCCGCCGCCGAAGAACCCGGCCAGCTCATTGCCAAAGCTCTGGAAGTTCACCGATGCACCGCCTGTTATTGCAGCAAGCTGTCCGACCGTGGCCGCGTCGGTGTCTGCGACACCATCGGCGACATTTACCAGACGGCGCTCTGACGTAATGTCGCCGAACGAGACCGTGTCTTCTTCCGTCGCGAGCGAGAACGCACCGATGGCAATCGCGTTGTCCGCCGTCACCGACGCGCCATAGCCCAGCGCTATCGCGTTCAGGTTCGCGGCGCTGGCATCACGGCCAAAGGCCAGGGCGTACAAGCCCGCCGCCGAAGCCGAGGGACCAATCGCCACACTTTCATCACCGCTGGCCGCCGCGCTGCGCCCCAGAGCCAGCGCGTTGAGCGCACTGGCATTGGCGCCAAAGCCGAGAGCCGTGCTCGACAGCCCGCTGGCCTGCGCAATCGGCCCCAGCGCCATGGCGCCTGTTGCCGAAGCATTGGCAGACGCGCCCAGCGCGATCGCATTAAAGCCGGACGCATTGGCGCCCTGTCCGAAGGCCATGGCAAACAGGCCGCCTGCATCGGCTTCACGCCCGAGCGCAATAGTATCTGAGGCTGACGCCCGCGAGGCGCGACCGAGCGCGAACGCGTTCTCGCCTGTTGCTTGCGCGTCGTAACCAAACGCGCTTGCGCCTTCCGCGTCCGCAATTGCCTCAGACCCGACGGCGGTCGTGTAGTCAGAATTGGCCTCCGCACCGCCACCCAGCGCCGTGCTTTGCAGTGCCAGCGCCTCTGCCTGCAGTCCCAGCGCAACGGATGCGGTCCCTGCGGCGTCCGCTTCAGCGCCGACTGAAACCCCGCCTTCGCCGCTGACCAGTGCGCCCGACCCTAGCGCTATACCCATATCGGCCGTGGCCGAGCTCTGTGCGCCAATGGCCAGCGCGCCGACATTCTGCGACCAGGCAAGAGCCCCCAGGGCAAGCCCGCCTTCCTCATCGGAGCGCGCATTATACCCCAATGCCGCCGAGGCCTCCCCCAGCGCCTGTGAATTCTTGCCGAACGCAGAACTGCGAAACCCGCTGGATACGGCCGTGTGCCCGAAGGCCGCCGACCCTTCGCCGCTGGCGGTCGCCAGCCGCCCGCAGGCTGTTGCGTCAATATTGGCTGAGGCTCCACCGGTTGTGTCATCCTCAAGAAGACAGGAACGGTTCGCCGGTGCTGCAAATGCCGCAGGGGCAGCAAATACCGCCGCCGACGCGCAAGCAGCAATCAGCGCAATAGCCGATATGCCCGTAGCCACGGGGTTTGCGCGTACGGCGGCGCCGTTCTCCGTCAGAATGCTCGTTGAAATTTTCATGATCGTCTCCCCACCAAGAGCTTGTTTGCTCGCGCCGCTCAAAGGGCGCTGTCTGGTGGGAGAAAATTAACCGTGACACCGCGAGGCCGTTAGGACAGGCGTCTCAGAATAGGCCCCGTCACTTGACCATACGTCTCAAAACGCCGCGAGATTATACTTCAGGTAGATTTGCGGGCGCAAAAATGCTGCCTGGGATTGTTCCGCTCTAGGCTGCTGGTGGAGGAGTCTTCGGCCTGAACCGGCAGTATTGCGCAATCGCGCAACGCCAGCATTCGGGCTTTCTCGCCTTGCAGACATACCGCCCGTGCAGGATCAGCCAGTGATGGGCCCCTTTCAGGTATTCAGGAGGCGTGATGCGCTCCAGCCCCTCCTCCACCTGATCAGGCGTCTTGCCCGGTGCCAGCTTCGTGCGGTTGGAGACGCGGAAGATGTGGGTATCGACCGCAATCGTGTGCTGGCCGAACGCCTCGTTGAGCACGACATTGGCCGTCTTGCGGCCCACGCCCGGAAGCCGGACCAGCTCATCGCGCGTTTGCGGCACTTCCCCGCCGAACTCCTCGATAATCATGCGCGAGAGCGCAATGACATTCTTTGCCTTGTTGCGGAAAAGCCCGATCGTCTTGATGTGCTCGCGCACCGCGTCCTCGCCCAGCGCCAGCATCTTTTCAGGCGTATCGGCCTGTGCAAAAAGCCGCTTCGTCGCCTTGTTCACGCCTACGTCTGTCGCCTGCGCGGACAAAGCCACCGCCACCACCAGCGTGAACGGATTGGTGTAGTCCAGCTCCGTCTTCGGCTCGGGCATGATGTGCGACAGCGTTCCGAAGATCGCTGCCGCATCGGCACGCGATATGGCACGCGGGCGGGCGGTCTTGCGGGGGCGGGACGGGGATGAGATTTTTGCCATGCTCAGGACTTAGCGGCCACACGCGGGACGGGCAAGGCATCTCAGCGATGGTCGAACGACCAGCTCAGGGCCGCGATCCGCCACGCCCCGTCCTGCTTTCGCATCAGCCACATATGGCGTCCGCTTACGGTCAGCTCGCCGCCTTGCATGGACAGGCGTGTCTGAAAGCGTGCGGTCTTCCAGGCATGAGACGGCCCGCCATCGATATGGGAATCGGCGATAGCGATATCGAGAATTTTCCCCGGCGCGGCCTGCGCATCTAGAAAGGCTTGCCGCCCCTCTGCCTTCGGCCCGTCAGGCGGACACAAAGCGCAGTCATGGGTCAGCAGGCGTTCGAGCGCGGCGCGGTCGGATCCCAGCTCTGCGACGATCCAGTCGGCCTCAAGGGCCCGTATGGCCGCGCGGTCTGCGTCTTGGAGCACGTGTCCCTCCCTGATTGGTGGCAGTTCGGCGTGAAGCTCACGCCCTAAACCCGCTCGCGCTCCGGCAGGTAAATCTCGCGTTTGCCCGAATGGTCCGCCGGGCCGATCATGCCTTCGTCCTCCATGCGCTCGATGAGCGAGGCGGCGCGGTTATAGCCGATCTGCAGGCGGCGCTGGATGTAGCTGGTCGAGGCTTTCCGGTCGCGCGCGACAACGGCCACAGCCTGATCAAACAGATCATCGCCGGACCCGCCTTCCGCGCCGTCCAGACCGGGAATACCGCCCTCGTCATCAAGGTCTTCGGTGACAGCGTCGAGATATTCCGGCGCACGCTGCTTTTTGAGGAAGTTGGCGACGTCCTCCACCTCGCGATCAGAGACGAACGGCCCGTGCAGGCGGCGTATGCGCCCGCCTCCGGCCATGAGCAGCAGATCGCCCTGGCCCAGAAGCTGCTCGGCGCCCTGCTCGCCCAGAATGGTCCGGCTGTCGATCTTGGAGGTGACCTGATAGGAAATGCGCGTCGGGAAATTGGCCTTGATCGTGCCGGTGATGACATCCACCGAAGGACGCTGGGTCGCCATGATGACATGAATGCCTGCAGCGCGCGCCATCTGCGCCAGACGCTGCACGGCACCCTCGATCTCCTTGCCCGCGACCATCATCAGGTCTGCCATCTCGTCGATCACCACGACGATATAGGGCATGTGATTGGGCTCAATGGTCTCGGTTTCGTAGACCGGCTCGCCGCTCTCGCGGTCAAACCCGGTCTGGACCGTGCGGGTCAGCATCTCGCCCGCTTCGCGCGCCTCGGCGGCCTTTTCATTGAAACCGGCCATGTTGCGCACACCGACCTTGGACATGCGCAAATACCGGCTCTCCATCTCGCGTACCGTCCATTTGAGGGCGGCGACGGCCTTTTTCGGATCGGTCACGACCGGGGAGAGCAGATGCGGGATGCCGTCATAGACGGACAATTCCAGCATTTTCGGATCAATCATGATCATCCGGCACTCTTCAGGCGGCAGCCGGTAGAGCAGGGACAGGATCATCGCATTGATACCCACCGACTTGCCCGAGCCGGTCGTACCCGCGATCAACAAGTGGGGCATCCGCGACAGATCGGCGGTAAACGGCTCCCCGCCAATCGTCTCGCCCAGCGCCAGCGGCAGCTCGGCCCGGTTCTTCTCAAAGCCCGACGAGGAGAGCAGCGTGCGCAAGAATACCGTCTCGCGGCTGGAATTGGGCAGTTCGATGCCGATGGCGTTACGCCCCGGCACGACGGCCACGCGGCAGGCAATGGCGGCCATGGAACGGGCAATATCATCGGCCAGATTGATCACCCGGCTGGTCTTCACACCCGGCGCGGGTTCCAGCTCGTAGAGCGTCACAACCGGACCAGGGCGCACCTCGATAATCTCGCCCTTGACGCTGAAATCACCCAGCACTGCGGCCAGCAATTCGGCATTCTGGCGCAGCCCGTCCGTGTCGACCACATCCTTGCGCGGCGTCGCCTTCGTCAGCAGATCAAGGCGCGGCATTTCGAAGTCCGAACCGGAACTGAAAGGCAAGGCGGTCTGCGCCTCGCGTGCTTCTCGGTCAGAACTTTTCGGTTTGCCCTTGGGGGCAATCTTCACGCCGGACGCCGCGCGGGCATCCTCGTCTGGTACGCGCCGCGCGGTGACAGCCCCCGCGCCCGGTGCGCGTCCGCCGCGCAGAATGGCCGGCGCATTCTCCGCGCGCGCTTCGCTGGCAATCTCGAACGGCCGGTCCTCCTGGCTGCGCCAGCTGGAGGGCAGCTCGTCGGCAAGGCGTTCAATCCAGCCACGCACCGTTTCCCAGCACGTGACCGCCGCAGCGCGTGCCGCTGACAGGTCGTGCGTATTCAGGCCAAAGCAGAAAAAGGTGCCCAGAATGGCGGCCAGCAGCCCGGCCAGAGCGGCCATCACGCTGACGCCGGACATGCCCGCGCCATCCGCCAGCCCCGAAACGCTGGCCAGAAGACTGTCACCCAGCAAACCGCCAAGCCCTACCGCGAAGGGCCAGCTGAGCGGAACCGGCAGGACCGAGACCGCCACCGCGAACCCGCAAAGGGCAAAAGCGCCGCACAAGGTGCGGAACAATACCACCGGCAGGGAACGCCGGCGCGGCCCCTGCATGGTAAGGATCAGGCCCCAGCCAAAGATCATCAGCGCCAGACCGGCACCGGCCCAGCCGGAGGTCTGCAAGATGAGGTCTGCAGCAATAGCGCCGGCCGGACCGGCCAGATTGGTCACGTCCTGCCCGGTTGCGCCATTGAGGCTGGGATCAAGGGGATTGTGGCTGAAGATGGCAATGAGCGCGAGCGCGCCGAGCGCGGTCATCGTACCGCCCACCAGCACGGCGCGCACCTGTGCAATCAGCCCGGCACGCACGGGGGGCTGCGCTTCGCGGCTTGCGGCGCGGGAGGTTTGGGACGAACGGGCCATGTCACCGCGCAGTGTGCCGCGCAAACCTTCCCGGCTGGTAAATGCCGGTTAAGCAAATACCGGATTTTCACGGCACCGGCAGGTAGAGAATGACCGGGTCACGCCGGGCATCGTCAGGCGCGGAGCCGTCCGCGGGAAACAGCTCCCACTGGGCATTGGCCAGCACAAACAGCCTGCCGTCAGATACCCGCACAGCCGTCGGCTCACGAAAATCAGGATGGCCCGTCAATACAGGCTGCACCCGCGCACCGCGTCCCCATGGCTCCAGCGCGATATGGAAAAGTCCGTGCGGCTGGACGCCGTTGCGAATGCCGTAAAGCTCGCCATAGCTGTCGGTAGCAAGGCCGTCAAAACCGATAAGGCTGCCTTCCAGCAACGGAACCAGGCTGGCCTCCTGGCTTACCGGATCAATGCGCCAGAGCCCGGTGGCATAGTCCATCACCCACAGCGCGCCCTGCGCGAGCGCGAGCCCCTGCAGGGACGACATGCGCGGGTCTTCGGCATAAACCTCCAGCTCACCATCCGGGCTTTCCAGCCGGTAGATGCGCCCCGCCTCGCTATCGCTGGCGTAGATGACACCGTCGCTAGCCAGCACATCGGAGAAATGTCCTGCCCGTTCGTGGGTCAGGCGCCGGGCGACGCCGCCTGTGAAGAGGTCAAAGGCCACCAACGCCGTCTCATAGTTTTCAGGCACATCGCTTGCCGATTGTTCCAGTCGCCCGGTGGCCGCGTAGAGAATGCGGTTGCGGGCATCGAGCGCCATCCCGAACACTGAACCCAGCCCGTCAGCCGCGCCTGCCATCCGTTCGGGGTTTTGCGGATCGTCAAGACGCACAGAATAGATGGACGCGTCGGCAACCGTGCCCAGATAAAGCCGCTCGGCGTCGATATCGACGGCAAATGTCTCTACCAGCGCGTCACGCAAAGGCACGGTTAGATAGCGTTCGGCCTGACCGGCGGGCGCGAGATTTTGCTCCATGCGGTCTGTGAGCCCTGCAAGGCGCTCGCCGTCATGGGCTTCGAGCGCATCAGCCAATTGAGGCATTGAGGCCAGATCAATGCCAAATCCCGCAATGGTTACTGCCTCAAGCGCATCAAGAGCGCCGTCCAGATCACCGCCATTGGCCGACAGGATAACGGCGTTGACCAGAAGCCCGTAATGGCCGGGCTGAAGTTCCAGCGCCGCCGCATTCGTCTGCGCGGCGCCCTCCCAGTTACCCGCACCGGCCAGCTCACGGGTCTCGGCGCGCAACATCTGGGACTGTTCCAGCAAGGACTGGGGCGCAGTGTCAGGGGTGTCGGAAAGGGCGAGGGCGGCGGCGACAGCCAGAGCAAGTGTTATCATGCTCAAAACGTTTGCCGCCCCGGCCGGTCATGGCAAGAGCGAATGGCTGTTGTTCACTCGCTCGTGTGGTCAGTCATTCTCGCCCAGAAGCCGCTTGCGCCGGGCCATCAGCTTGAGACGCAGGGCGTTGAGGCGGATAAAGCCTTCTGCGTCCTTCTGGTCATAAACGGCGTCTTCCTCAAACGTCACATGCGCCAGCGAATAGAGCGTGGCAGGCGATGAGCGCCCCACGACAGTGACGCTGCCCTTGTAGAGTTTCAGGCGCACCTCGCCGGTGACATGGCGCTGGGAATGGTCGATGGCGGCCTGCAGCATCTCGCGCTCAGGTGAGAACCAGAAGCCTTCATAGAGCAGCTTGGCATAGCGCGGCATCAGCTCGTCTTTCAGGTGCATGGCGCCGCGATCCAGCGTGATCTGTTCGATCCCGCGATGCGCCATCATCAGGATGGTGCCGCCGGGCGTCTCGTAAATGCCGCGCGATTTCATGCCGACAAAGCGGTTCTCCACCAGATCGAGCCGGCCAATGCCGTGTACACGGCCCAGCTCGTTGAGCGCCGTCAGCAGGCTGGCTGGCGACAGCGCTTCGCCATTGATGGAAACCGCGTCACCGCGTTCAAAACCGATCGTGACGTATTCCGGCTGGTCAGGCGCGGATTCAGGATCATTGGTACGCTGATAGACGATGTCGGAGGCTTCCTCGGCCGGGTCTTCGAGAATCTTTCCCTCCGACGAGGTATGCCAGAGATTGGCATCCACCGAGAACGGCGCCTCGCCGCGCTTGTCCTTGGCAACCTCGATACCATTGGCTTCGGCATAGGCGATCAGCTTGGTGCGTGAATTGAGGTCCCATTCGCGCCAGGGCGCGATCACTTTCAGATCGGGGTCCAGCGCAGCCACACCCAGCTCGAAGCGTACCTGGTCATTGCCCTTGCCGGTGGCGCCATGCGCGACGGCGTCCGCGCCGGTCTCATGGGCGATCTCGACCAGACGCTTGGCAATCAGCGGACGGGCGATGGAGGTACCCAGCAGATACTGTCCCTCATAGACGGCATTGGCCCGCACCATGGGGAAGCAGTAATCGCGCACGAATTCCTCGCGCAGATCATCGATATATATCTCTTTCACCCCAGCCTTCTCGGCCTTGCGGCGGGCCGGTGCCAGCTCTTCGCCCTGTCCAAGATCGGCCGTAAAAGTCACGACCTCGGCGTCATAATGGTCCTGCAGCCATTTGAGGATCACCGAGGTATCCAGCCCGCCCGAATAGGCCAGCACGATTTTCTTGACGGATTTGGACATGGGCGGTGATCCTTGGTGTGACAGAGGCATGTTGCGGCGCGGCAACCTAGCGCCGCGCACGCCGCCCATAAAGCGTTCTTGCCACGCCCGTTCAAGCCCCCTGACCTGTCAGGCCGCATCGTCAAAGTCCGGCGGCGGCGCAGATCAGTAGCACCCCCGTCTGGACAAGGGGGCCGAGCATCTCCACTTTCCGCGCGAAGCCGGAAAAGACAAGGAGACATGCATGACCCGCCGTCTGGTCGTTGTTACAGGAGCCTCTTCAGGAATCGGGGCGGCCTTCGCGCGTGAATTTGCCAGCCGGGGCTGGGATCTTGCCCTGGTCGCCCGACGCGAGGACCGCCTGAAGGACCTCGCCGAAGAGATCAAGGCCCGCTTTGGTGTCGACAGCCTTATCATTCCTGCCGACCTGTCCAGGGCCAGCGCACCAAAGGACATCGTCAAGGCGGTGGAAGACGCCGGCCGCCAGATTGACGGCCTCGTGAACAATGCCGGCGCAGGCCAGCCGGGCCATTTCATCGACACCAAATGGACCGATCAGGTGCGCTTCCTGCAACTGATGGTCACCAATTATCTGGCCCTTGCCCATTTGGTGGCACCGGGCATGGCGGCGCGCGGGTTTGGCCGGATCATCAACGTGTCCTCGGCATCGGCCCTGCTGCCCAGCGCCAATGCCCATACCCGCTTTTCGGGTACGCTTTATCCCGGCGCAAAAAGCCTGCTGATCAAATTCTCGGAGGCCCTGCACCTGGAGCTGTCAGACCGGAATGTCCACGTGTCTGCCGTCGCGCCGGGTTATACCTGGTCGGAATTTCATGATGTGAACGGCGCACGGTCCACCGTGTCGAGCTTGCCCAAATTCTGGATGCTTACCGCTGAGGAAGTCGCGGCAGCCGGCTATGACGCGGTGGAGCGCGGCATCGTCCTGCGTGTGCCGGGGGCGTGGTATAAATTCCTGGCGGGCGTGTCCAAAGTCCTGCCTGATCCGGTGGGCCGGGCCATCATGCGCGCCCAGGAAAAGCGGATGGCGGCGCAGGCGGAGGCGGCCCGGTGAATGCGGATGCACGCCTGATCACGGCCCTCGACCTTCCCTCCATCGACGATGCGCGCACGCTGGTGTCCGCGATTGGCGATGCAGGCTGTTTCTACAAGATTGGGCTGCAGCTGTTTCCGCTCGGCGGGATGGATTTGTGCCGAGAGCTTAAAAGCGCCGGACATGGCGTGTTTCTTGATTTCAAGCTTCACGACATCCCGGCGACAGTGGAAAAGGCCACCCGCTCGATCGCGCCGTCCGGGGCCGATTATCTCACCATCCATGCAGAACCACCCGTGATGCGTGCCGCTCACAAGGGACGCGAGGGCTCGGGCCTGAAACTGCTGGGTGTCACTGTGATGACCTCCTACGATGACGCCATGCTAAAGGAGATGGGCTTTGCCTATGGGGCGCGTGATCTGGTGCTGATGCGCACCGAGCAGGCGCTGGAAGCGGGCTGTGACGGCGTCATCGCGTCCGCCCATGAGGCCAGCGAGCTGCGGACCCGTTTCGGGCCGGGTTTCGACATCATCACGCCGGGGATCCGGCCAGCGGGTAGTTCGGCAGATGACCAGGCCCGGGTCGCAACCCCCGCTGACGCCATCGGTATGGGTTCAACACGTATTGTGGTCGGCCGGCCGGTCAACGCCGCGCCCGACCCGCGTGCAGCCGTGATGGCGATCAATGCAGAGATGGCGGGGGTCTAGCGCCGTTAAAGACGCATCGCTGCGCTAGCCCTCAGGATGAGGGCGTGAACATCAAAAAAAATCCCGGACGTCACCGTCCGGGGTTCTTCGGTTCAAAAACAGCTTGCAGACGCTAGATCGTCTCGCTGATCCATTCCTCGATCTTGCCCTTGGCCATGGCACCCACCTTGGTGGAAACCAGCTCGCCATTATTGAAGATCATCAGCGTGGGGATGCCGCGCACACCATACTTGCCCGGCGTCATCGGGTTCTCGTCGATATTCACCTTGGCAACGGTAATCTTGCCGGAATGCTCGGCCGCAATCTGGTCGAGCGCGGGTGTGATCTGCTTGCACGGACCGCACCATTCAGCCCAGAAGTCCACCAGAACCGGACCACCGGCCTTGAGAACATCGGCTTCGAAGGAATCGTCAGACACCGCTTTGGTCGCCATGGGCTTTCTCCCTTGGAAGGCTTCAGCCTGCGCCCGGAATCGGCGCGCAGTCCTTGCTTGATCGCCTGTACACCTAGGAAGCCCGCCCCGCACGGTCAAGCGCGCCGGGCTGCGAAGCCAGCTCCAGAGCGGCGTCCATAGCCGAATCGGGCAACTCCATCAGCCTTGCCGCATCCGTCCAAACCAGTGCGCAACGCACGCTCCGGCCGGGGTAAAGCGCGCGCAGCAGCGCCCGGTAAGCCCCCATCTGAGCCAGATAGGCTGGCGCAACGGCCTCTACATCGGATGGCGGTGGCCGGTTGGTCTTGAAATCCACGATCAGTACCGCGTCCGGCGTGACAACGAGGCGGTCAATCTGGCCGTTGACCCGCACCCCCGCCGGCAGGCCGGGCGCTGTCCCGCTCAGCGAAACCTCCGCCCGCGAGCCGGGGGCGAACAGCGCGGCAAAGCGCGGATTGGCAACAAGGCCGAGCGCTTCAGACGCAATCGCCGCGCGTGCCTCGTCTGTCAGGCCATCCTGACGGCTCAGAAAACCAGCCGCCATCTCGCCACGCCGATCCGGCGCTATATCGGGCAGTATCTGCAACAGCTTGTGGATCAACGTGCCGCGCACAAACCGGTCCTTTCCGCCCTCGGCCAGCGGTGACAGGCCATTTGGCTCCGCTCCGGCCTCCAGCCCGGCAAGCAGGCTCGACGGAGCGACAGGGCGGGTGGCCAGCGCTTCGCGGGGCGCACTCTGGCGTGCCCAGTCAGGCAATTCGGTGCCACGATCTGACTGCTCTGTGTCTTGTCCAACTGCTTTTGGCGTGGGGCCGAATCTGCGTGCCTTGGCAAGAGACGTCTGCGGCCATTCATGCTTCGCGGCGATGGTGTCGATCGCTGTATCAACTGGCTGCCATTGCGCGCCCTGCCAGGCCTCATCAAGGCGCTTGTACCAACCTGTTTCTGTGAGCTTTTTCGTGTTGCCGGGCATATAGCCGCACACGACCAGCCGGTCGCGCGCCCGCGTCATCGCCACATAAAGCAGCCGCGCAGATTCCGCCTCCTGATCGGCCGTCCAGCTTTCCTCAAGCGCCTTCACGTCTGCATTCGCGAACGGATCGGTCTCCCGCCAGATCAGGCCGCAGGTTTCATCAGGCAGAAGGGACGGAACATGTTTTGCCGCCGCCGAATTGGTGTCGGGCAGAAACACAATCGGCGCTTCAAGGCCTTTCGCTCCGTGTACGGTCATAACCCGCACCTCTTTGCGCCCCGCTTCTGCTTCGCGTTTCAGCTCACCGCTGGAACGCACCATGTCGTCGATAAAGCGGGCCAGAGACGGCGCGCCCTCGCGTTCATGGCTCAGTGCGCGCGTCAGGAAGGCTTCCAGCGGATCACGCGCTTCCTCGCGAAGCCGGGCATAGATCCGCGCCGCGCGCGTCTCTCCGGTATGGGAGCGTTCATGGAGAAACCGCGCAAAAAAGGCGTATGGGGTAAGCATATCGACGCGCGCACGAATGGCCTTTAGCGCCTCTCGGGCTTCGGCCAGCCGCGGGTCGGTGCTGGCCTGCAGCCGCTCCCACAGTGTCTTGCCGCCGCGATCATGTGCCAGTGCGTACAGGACCTCCTCATCAATGGGCGGCAGCGCCGCTCCCACCGGATGAAATACGGGGCTCTTGAGCGTTTCTGCCAGAGCCAGATCATCATCTGGCAGCAACGCAAAACGCGCGAGCGACAGCATGTCCTCGACCACCAGCTGATCAGGCAGTGTCATCCGATCGGCGCCAGCCACAGGAACATTGTTTATCTTCAGTTGACGGATGATTTCATTGAACAGGCCGTCACGCTTGCGCACAAGAACGATTATATCGCCGGCGCGGGCGGGGCGTTGCTTCCAGCCGTCCTTTTCATCCCACACCCCGTCACCGCGCTCGATCAGATCCCGGATCTCCCTGGCCACGGCCTGTGCAAGCTGATTGCGGGCGGAATCCGGGCGCTCGGTATCCACCGGCTCCGTGCCATCAAGACTGTCTTCCTCGGCCTTTGGCGGCGACGGCACGATCGGCCATATCTCGACGCAGCCCGGCGTGCCGGTCCGGGCGGCCTGATGCTCCTGATAGCGCGAGAATGGCCCTCGATACGCCGCCTGAATGGCGCCTGCTTCACGATTTCTCTCGGGAGCCATAAACTTCACATCCGGCGGACCCGAAACGGCCTTGTGCTCGCTAGCCGCCTTTTCCGCCGCAAACGCAATATCAACCGCCTTGAGCACTTCGGGCGCAGACCGGAAGGAGGTATCCAGCGGCGGGCGGGCGAATGCCAGACGGGCATCGCCGGCGAGACGTTCGAGCGATCGGCCCTGCTCGACGAAACGCTTCGGATCAGCTTTCTGGAACGAATAGATGGACTGCTTTTCGTCCCCGACGCAAAAGACGCTGCGGGCCAGCCCGGCGCGGCGCTCCGCGCCCTCTCCAGCGAAGAACTCCGCCGACAGCGCATCAATCACATTCCACTGGGACGGTGAGGTATCCTGCGCCTCATCCACCAGTATATGTTCAAGACCGGCATCTAGCCGGTAACGCACCCATCCAGCCATCTCGTTGTCACGTAAGAGAAAATTGGCCCGTGCAACCAGATCATCAAAATCGACCGCCCGCTCGCGCGCCAGAGCCCGCTCATAGTGCTGGATATACCGGCGCGAGATGGTCAGCCCACTGCGTGACAAAGTCAGAATCCTGAGCGCCGTCAGATCACGGAACACTTGCTCCATACGGACAAGTTCGCTGCCGCGCGGCTCCTGACCGAATAGGCGGGGGAGGCTTGGATGCACCTCCTCCGGCTTTCCATTGAAATAAGCGCTGAAGAACTCTCCGGACTTTTTTAGCAGGAAGTCCCGATAGGCGGCGAAAGCCGCTTCCGCGTCCGATGCCGAAAGGCAATCAAGCACAGTATCGAGTGCGGCGGCTCGCGCCTGGTCTTTCGACTGCGGTTTCGAACGCAGGGCATCAGCGCATTGCGCCAGGGCGTCGATATCAATCCCCGACGCGGCATTCCGCTGAATTTCGCTATCATCCGCATCCGGATCAACACCCAGCCGACGCGCCAGTTCGCGCACCAGTGCGTCCTCGCCCTGATGGGCTTCGAACAGGGCCGAGAGATGGTGGCGCTCCCTGGCGGCAAAGGCAAAGACCGATTCAAACCCTTTGGGTCCCCCCAGAACCGTCAGCTGCGCGATCTCACGCGCCAGTGGCCCGTCAGGATCACGGCGCGCATCCAGATACACGTTCAATTCGGCCTCGCGGCGGACGCGCGCGCTGACGGCATCTTCCTGTGTGGAAAACCCCGGCGGCAGTCCGGCCTCCATGGGAAACTGGCGCAGCAGGCTGTCGCAAAAGGCATGCAGGGTCTGTATCTTGAGGCCGCCCGGCGTCTCCAGAGCGCGGGCAAACAGGCGGCGGGCATTGGCCAGCTCGTCCGGCCCCGGCGCTGCGTCCCGGCCGGCGAGTTCATTGAGCGCCTTTGCCATATCCGTGTCAGACATGACTGACCAGTCGCCGAGCTTGCGGAAGAGACGCTCCTGCATCTCGCCGGCAGCAGCCTTGGTGAAGGTGACGCACAGAATGGAATCGGGGCGCACGTCCTCCAGCAGAAGGCGGGCCACGCGGTCCACCAGAACGCGCGTCTTCCCCGACCCGGCATTCGCCTCGACAAACACGGTATAGCCCGGATCGGCTGCTGCGCGCTGCGCCGCGCTGGCCGCGCTGGTGATTTGGGGATCAAAGCCGGGGGCGCTCATGTTCCACCCTCTCTGTCCGTTTCTGCATCCGGGGCAGTCGACCACTCCTTGCGGCGGGCAAGATGGTCATAATCACCAAACTTGTTCACGAACTGGCGGCGCGGCTGACTGGGATAGGGCGTAGACGGATCATCAAACTTGGCGATGTATCGCTCCAGCCGTTCGCGGGCGGCTTCGGCCAGTTCGTCAGCGCTGCGCGCAACCTCACCTTTTGCCGGCTTGTCCACGATCTCGCGAACCTCGCCCGCCGTCTTCGTCCCCTTCACCCCGATATAGGCATATCCCGCTATCGGGCCGGGCGGAATGGCGGCAAATCCGCCCCCGGCCAGTATCGCGCCCTGCAGGGTCAGTTGCGGTGAAAATCCCGCCAGCACCGCTTTGGCACTTGGGCTCGCACCCGTCTTGAAATCGATGATGTGATATCCGTCCGGCCCCTCGTCGATCCGGTCCGGCCTGGCCGTCAGCGTGAAGGGACCGAAAGGAGCACCCAGCTGCAATGCGCCTGTTCTCTCGATTGCCGCGTCGACGGGAAAGATGCCTTGCGCGCGGCGGTCCGCTTCCCAGTCCACCACCCAGCGCGCAGCGTGGGCAAAACGGGGCAGCTCGACCCCCAGATCCGCCTGGGTAAATCCCGCTTCCAGCAGGGCTGTCTCGCCCAAAGCCACAAGGCGGGCATGCGCGTCCTCCGGCAAGGTTTCACGCGCCCCCAGCTCTCTTGCCCATTGCTCCAGCGCCTTGTGCCAGCCTGTCCCGCGCTCTGCGTGGCCGGGCTCGCGGTCGAGCGGGTCGAGCGATTTCAGCTCCAATATGCGCTGTGCGTAAACCGCATACGGATCACGCACCCAGGTTTCCACGCCTGTCACCGCCATTTTCCGCGGGCGCGCCGCAACAGGCGGTGTCGGCTTGGGCTCGGGCGCAGGTTTCAACGGTTCCGCCGGCTCATCGAGGCCCGCCGCAAGCGCGGCGTAGTCAGTCGCGGGACGAAGCCGGTCTCTTGCCCGGTCGGCCCCAAGCGCCCCCCGCGCCAGCGTCTGCAGCCGCCACAGCCAGCGCGAAGCGACCGTCGGCGCGCCATCAGCCAGCGTTGAACGGGTCAGGATGACCTCGGCTGTGGAGGCAAGTTCGGCAAAATCGTGAGCGGACAGGCCAAGGGCGCGCTCGGGCGGCGGCAATCCGGCCGCTTTGCGCATACCGCGTGACAGGAACGGGTCAGCACCGGGCGCTTGGGGCCAGACGCCTTCATTGAGGCCAGCCAGTATGATCATGTCCGCATGGAGAAGGCGCGCCTCCAGCGGACCCAGAAGCGCCAGACGCGGATGGGTGCCAGACCGGGGCCGCACCCGCCTCTGCCGGGCCGTTTCCAGAAATATCCGCAAGAAGGTCCGCAAGGAAAGCGGCGGCAAGGCACCTGCGTCCTCGAGGAACTCCCGCAGCAATCCTGCCGCCTGTTCTCCGGCCTCTCCGGCCCACAGCCGGGCTGCGCCAGCCTGCGTCTCGCTTCGGGCCAGAGCCTCTCCAGCCTCGACCAGCGCCTGCGCCCAGATGTGTGCGGGCTGTTCGCCCTGAAGGGTCAGGAGGGGGCCGAGTGCCGCCTCCATGTCTGCGATCAGCATACGCCATAGCGGCGGGTCATCGGCCTTCAGACAATCGCGCACCGCCGCAAAGGACTGGCCGGGCCGCCGCCCGCGCAAGCGTTTAGCCTCAATCTCCGCCAGCGCCGCCATGAGCGCCGGGCGCGATCGGCCCAGCGCAAAAAGCGGCGAACTCCACAAGGCGACCAGCCCCAGGGCTGAACCCGGATCGGCGGCAGCTTCCAGCACCCGGATCAGAAAGCTCCCCGGCGGCGTATCGCTCAAGGCCTCGCCGGCACTATCATCCAGCTCGATGTCAAAGCGGGCCATCTCGGTGGTGATGCGCCGTGCCAGTGCACGGTCTGGGGTAACTACCATGCCGGTACGGCCGGGCGTTTCGAGCACATGACGCAAGGCGAGCGCGATCGCGCGCGCCTCGCCGGCGGGCTCGCGCGCTTCAATGACGCTGAGGCCACCAAGCCCCTCCGCCATGATGTCGCCCTTCCATTGCTTGCCGAGGCTGGCGAGGCGTACCAGCCAGTCGGCGGTCTCGTCGGCAGGGCGCAGGGCTTCCGTTACGAGCCGTGTGCGCGCCTCGGCCGCGCGCCCCGGCCAATGCTTCTTCTCCCGGATCGGCCAGTCCGGCACGTTCTTGCGGTCAATCCCGATGCGCTCGATCAAAGCTTTCATCGCGCGCTGGGGATGGCCGTCATCAATCGCGTTCCAGCTGGCATCGTCCATGAAACCGGCAAAGCCCGGCAGGACAACAGCGCCCTTTTCCAGCCCGGCAACAGTGGCCAGCAGCTCGGCGGCTGCCGGAATCGACCCGGTCGATCCGGCGGCGATCACGGGACCTGCCGGCGGCACCTCGCGCCAGCGCTCGGCCAGCGCCGACAGCAGGCCAGACCGGCGCCGGGCCGGGTCCACCATGCCCAAAGCGTCAAGATGGCGCGGCCAGGCCTCCAGCACGATATCGACAAAAACGGCCGCTTCCTGACGGCCTTGCGGCAAGGCAGCCCGCATGGCGTCATCCAGGCCGGAAAGATCATCGACGCCCTCGGATGCAAACTCGTCAAGAAGCCCGGCCAGCGCATCGGCGAGTACCAGCGCCCCGCCGGGCTCCATCTCGCGGCCAGAGGCCGTCTCACGCGCCAGAATAAGGCTCGCCAGCTCGAATCGCCTGCGCGCAGGACTGATAGCCGGACGCGCCAGCCCTGCCATATCACCAGGCTCAAACGGGGGTTCGTCGGCATCGACATCGCCCAGAGGCCGGATCAGGGGCAGGATGGCAGCCGGGATGCCTTTCTCAGCCTGAATGGTGCTGAACGCCTCGCCCAGCGCCCGGCCGGCACGGCGCGTCGGCAGCAGCACGGTGACGCCCGCCAGCGCTTCGGGATCGGGAAACGCCTCACTGATCGTGCGCGCAAGCGACAACAGGAAATTGGCCGCTGGCGACAGCGTGAAGACGCGCGGGGCCGGCGTGTCAAAGATATTCGGCGCGCTCATGCCCCTGAGCGTAGCCGATTCTCGGCTGCATCCCGTGATTTGGGATCACCAACATGCATCCAGAACGCATCCATGACCTGTCCGGAGACGCGGCCCCGCTCCAAAGCCCTGTCCCAGAGACGGTTTGTGGAGAACGGCTCACACGGCCACCCCGCCAGCACACGCGGATGCATCACCTGCACCCCGGCATAGAATAATGGCTCGGCCCCTGCGGGCGCATCGCGGAAGCGCACAAGCCGCCCGTCTGCCAGCATGGCAAAATCGCCCGCACCGTCGAGGCCCAGCAAATTGTCCCTTCGCGCCAGAAGAAGGCGGAAATCCATGCCGCCTGCGTCAAAGCCATCGGCCAGCCGGGCCAGCTCCATGCCGTCACGGTCTAGCCAGAAAGCGTCGATATTGGCGACGAACACCGGATCGGGGCCCAGCATCGCGGAGGCCTTGACCAGGCCACCGCCCGTCTCCAGCAGCTGATCTGTCTCGTCGGAAATGTGGGTGCGCGGCGCACCCTGCCGGGCGGCAAGATGAGCCCGCATCCGGTCCGCAAAATGGTGAATATTGACTACAGCCTCGGCCACCCCGGCCCGGCCCAGCGCATCGAGCGTCCAGTCCAGCAGGGCGCGCCCACCGACCTCCACCAGCGCCTTTGGCCGGTCATCGGTGAGCGGGCGCATGCGGGTGCCAAGCCCCGCCGCCATCACCATGGCGCGCTGCGGCCTCATCCTTTGCCCGCCGCAATCATGGTGCGCACCAGGCTGGCGACACCCTGCAAGGCAGGATGGGCGAGATCACGCAGGAAATGCGCCTGCACACGGGGGATAAGGTCAAGATAGCGCGTCTTGCCATCGCGTTTCGCCAGACGGACGAATATTCCCAGTATCTTGGCGTTGCGCTGAGCGCCCAGCACCGCATAGGCGGTATCAAAAGCTGGCCGGTCGGTGAGCCCGGCCGCCTTGAAGAAGCGGGCTTTGAGCGGTTCGGCCAAATCGGGCGCGACATCCCGGCGCGCATCTTCGATAAGCGACACAAGGTCATAGGCCGGATGGGCAAACAGCGCGTCCTGAAAGTCCAGCAATCCGGTACGGTTATCGATCTCCCGGCCGGGCAGCCAGATCAGGTTCTCGGCGTGATAGTCGCGCAATGCCAGGCCCGGTGCATGAGCCCCTAGCGTCCCAAACGCCGTTTGCCATGCCCCTTCCCAGTCGGCGCGAAAATCATCCGATGGCCGCCCGGCAAAGCGTGGCAGGTACCAGTCAAGAAACAGCCCCGTCTCTGCCAGCAAGGCCGTCCGGTCATAGGCGTGAACCCGCCATGTACGCCCGAAAGCGTCAAAGTTCTCGGGGAAACTGCAACGGTAGAGCGCGGCAAGCGTATCGACCGCGCTGGCATACAGCGTCCCTTCATGGGCACCGGCAGAGATGGCGCGGGCATAAAGCGCATCGCCCAGATCCTCGATGACCAGGAGACCGCGCTCCAGATCGGCAGCCAGAATCCGAGGCGCAGAAAAGCCCCGCCCGGTCAGAGCATTGGCAATGCCCGCAAAGGCCGCAACATTATTGCCGGCCAGCCTCGCTACCGCATTATATCCCAGCTTCTGGCGCTCGGCAGGACTGGCATTGTCCGGGGCGGGTGGTGTTTCCGCCGCCGCCGGAGCATCCATCAAAATGGCGCGCACGCCTGCCTTTTCGAGCCGGAAATAGCGCCGTGTCGACGCATCACCGGGAAAAGCGGCGATAGCCGCATCGCCCCAGCCGGCTGCATGGAGAAAGTCCTGGCGCTCGGCGGCGCGGACATCCTCAGAGTGTGAAACCGGCAAGGCGCGCCCCCCAGCTGCCATGCGCGACAAGGCGCGCGATACGGGTCTGGTCTTGCCCGTCACGGCCATCAAAAGCCAGCGCGATTTCCAGCCGGTCGGCGCCGAGATCAGTGTCCAGCCGGTCGGGCCACTCAATCAGCAACACGCTGGTCTCCGCCGCCTCTTCCAGTCCCAGCTCTATTAGCTCTTCAGGATCCTCCACCCGGTAGAGATCGGCGTGGAGCACGTCAAAACCCGCTGTGGCCAAGTAGGACTGAACGAGGGTGTAGGTGGGGCTGGGCACATCTGTCACGCCGCAAATCCGGCTGATAAAGGCACGCGCCAGCGTGGTCTTGCCTGCCCCCAGACCGCCCGACAGCAAGATAATATCGCCCGGCTGCGCCAGCCCGGCCAGGCTCTGACCGAGGCGCCGGGTTGCGTCCGGCCCGTCAATGGGAATCGTGTGTTCATTCATCACGGCCAGTAAGGCGCGCAATCGCACCGTCAGCAAGAGCGTGTGCAAAGCGGCAGGCAGTGGCAGACCCTTGCCAGCCCGCATCAAACCGACCAAGAAAGCAGTCATGAGCACGAAAGCAGGAACCGTTATCATCGGTGCAGGCCAGGCAGGCTTGTCCTGCGCGGCAGAGCTGCGCCGGCGCAAATATGAGGGCCCGGTCACGCTGATCGGGGCCGAACCGGCCCTGCCCTATCAGCGCCCGCCCCTGTCAAAAGCCTATCTGGCAGGCGAACTGCCGGTGGAGCGCCTCTGGCTGAAGCCGGAAGCCTTTTATCCGGCGTCTGACATTACCTGCCTGACAAACGCCCGCGTCACCGCAATCGACCGCGAGGCCCGGCAAGTTGTGCTGGCCGATGGCGCCCGGCTTGCGTTTGAGAATTGCGTGATCGCCACAGGCGGCGAGGCACGCATTCCCCCCATTCCCGGAGCAAACCTGCCCGGCGTGGACGTGCTGCGCACGTTTGCCGAGGCCGACCATCTCTCCGCCGCACTCGAAGGCGCAAAATCGCTCGCGGTCATCGGCGCGGGCTATATCGGTCTGGAAGTCGCCGCATCGGCGCGCAAGCGCGGGCTTGAAGTCGTGGTACTGGAAGCCGCCGAACGCCCGATGGCGCGGACGGCGAGCCCGATTCTGGGTGGCTGGTTTGGTGCGGTCCATCGAGGCTATGGCGTCGATCTGCGCGTCAGCACGCCTGTCGCCGCCATTCTGGACAAAGGCGGCAAGGCGGCGGGCGTACGCCTTGCTGACGGCGAAGAGATCCCGACAGACACCATTCTGCTGGCGGCAGGCCTGGCCCTCAATACGGGCCTCGCCGAGGCGGCAGGGCTTGAATGCGCTGACGGCATTATCGTCGACATGGCCTGCCGCACCAGTGATGGCGATATCTATGCGTGCGGCGATGTCGCGCGCTTTTCGTCTGCGCTCTATGGCCGCTCTGTTCGGCTTGAATCGGTGCAGAATGCCATCGAGCAGGGCAAGGCGGTGGCTGCCGCGATCCTTGGCGAGGACGTGGCCTATGATCCGGTGCCCTGGTTCTGGTCAGACCAGTACGAGCTGAAACTGCAGATCGCAGGCCTTATTGACGGCGCCGACATGGCGGTACGGCGCGGCGATCCGGAAATGGGTAATTTTGCCGTCTTTCATCTGAAGGATAGCCGCATCATTGCCTGTGAGGCCGTCAATGCGGCGCCTGAATACATGGCTGCGCAAAAGCTGATCCGCAGCGGCAAGACCGTCGATCCTGATGCGTTGCGCAATCTCGATGTGGCGATGCGCGAGCTTCTCGCCTAAATACCCGCGAACACTCCTTCTTACATCGATCAGGGCATCTTATGACGAAGATCACATTCATCGAGCATGACGGCACCGCGCACACTGTGGAGGCCGTCAATGGGCTGACCGTGATGGAGACCGCCATCCGCAATATGGTGCCCGGCATCGATGCCGATTGCGGCGGGGCGTGCGCGTGCGCCACCTGCCATGTCTATGTCGATGAAGCCTGGAACGGCAAGACCGGCGAGCGCTCCTCCATGGAGCAGTCCATGCTGGATTTCGCCTCCGACGTGGAAGCCACCTCACGCCTGTCCTGTCAGATCAAGGTGACCGAAGCGCTCGATGGTCTGGTCGTGCGCCTGCCTGAACAGCAGGGGTAACCCCCTCGCGCTTCGAGACGGCCTTTCAGGGCTCCTCAGCATGAGGGAGTTCTGACGGCCCTCATCCTGAGGGCGAGCAGAGCGAGCGTCTCGAAGGTCGAGGGCGTCATCCGCCTCACACCCGCTCCACCTCGCGCCGGACAATCGCCTGAACCAGCGCCGAGGGCGCCAGCTTCGTCAGCAGATACACCGCGCGCATCTTTGCGCCCGACACGATGAAGCGCTTCTTCCGGTCCAGCCCGCGCATGATGTCGCGCGCCACCTCGTCAGCGGTCATGGAGGTGAAGCTGACAAAGGTGCGCAAGCCCTCCATGCCCGCCGTGTTGAGAAACGGCGTGTCCTTGACCGCCGCCGGGCAAACGCACAGGGCACGCACGTTCGATCCCGCCTCCTTCAATTCGGTCGCCAGCGCCAGCGTGTAATGACGCACAAAGGCCTTGGTGGCTGCATATACGGCCATTAGCGGCACCGGCTGGAACGCAGAGTTCGACGCGATATTGACGATTACACCGCCGCTTTTCTCCATTAGTGGAAGGAAGGCCCGGGTCATCGCGTGCAGCGCCGCCACGTTGAGCGCGATCATCGCCTGCTCACGCGCAGGGTCGAGTTGCGACGAGGCACCGTAGACACCAATCCCGGCATTATTGACCAGAATGTCGGGCGCGGCGCTTTTCTTCACCCATTTAAGGACGCGCTCAAGCGCATCAGCCTCTGTCAGATCAACGCACAGTGCATCAATCTGGGCGTCCGGAAAGTCAGCCTTTAGCGCCTCTTGCGCGGCATTGATCTCGGCAGCATCAAGGCTGACCAACGACACCTCCCAGCCGCGCGCCAGGGCGCGGCGCGTCAGCGCCAGACCGATACCGCTCGAACCCCCGGTTATCAGGATACGCGTCATTCCGACGAATCCGCGTCCAGCCTTGGCGGTACGGGGAATACATCTACCGTCGGGCGGTCGAGACCGCCGGTCCATATCTGGCCCTGCCACGGGACTACCGTGGTGGCTCCGAGCTCGGAATCTTCCGGCCCGTAGAGCACGCGCACCGGCTCGCCAAGCCGGTTGACCGCCAGTCCCATTACCGGGCGGGCGGGCAGCTCGGGCTCGCCAAAAATATCTGTGAAGCGCCGCAATAGCCGCTTCAGGAGCGGGCGGGGATGGAAAAATTCCAGCTGCTCACTGCGCCGCGACGGCATGGCGATCCAGAGCAGCTCTTCCTGCGCGTCCCAGTGAATATTGTCGGGATAGCCAGGCAGGCCATCGATCAGCACACGCAAGGTGCCGCTGGCCGGATCAAGCACATGCACGCGCCCGGCAAAGGTCTCGTTGATGAAGACATCACCCGACGCCGGGTCGTGGGCAACGCCATTGGCAAAGGCGAGATCTTCGGCCAGCACACGGCGGGTGCCATCAGGTGTATAGGCGAGGATACGCGCGGTCTGCTCGCCCTCCCAGAAGCTTTCCATGTATTCGCCATAGCCGTAACGGCCCGAGGCATCGGTCAGGATGATGGTGCCATCTTCAAGAATGGTCAGGTCATCGGTGAACACCAGGGCAGGAAATTCGCCCGGCTCGTCAATCACCGTCCATGCCCCGTCATCCAGACGGATCAGGCCGCGCAAAGCGTCCGCCACGTGCAGCACGCCATCGGGAGAGAATGCAAGACCCAGCGGACGCCCGCCCGTGTTGGCGATTTCCTCCCAGCCGCCGGTCTGCGCACGCGCCATGATCCGCCCGTCGGCGAGCCCGGTGTAAAGACGCCCGTCAGGACCGGGCTCGAGATCCTCTGCGCCATGCAGATCACCCTCGCTGAGCACGGGATCGGCAGGGCTGGCGAACAGTGCGTCCAGTGCCGGGTCCGCCGGCGTGGGGTTGAAATAGCGCGCATCCAGCGCCCCCGGCCCGAACAGAAGCAGGATGACAAGGCCCAGCAAGCCAAACAGAACGGCAAGAAGACGGATGATCCAGGCCATCAGCACTCCCCAGGGGCAAAGACAATCTTTAGTCAGGAAGCTTCCCTTGAAAGCGTCACGCTTGGCAAGGGCCACCGGCCCGGCAGATCAGGTCACCGCGTTGCGCTGGGCAAAGCGGGTGTCGCGATATCGGCCGGACTGGATGATTTCGATCATCGTCTGACCGGCGCTGAATACCTGCTCATGGGTCAGATAAAGCGGCGCGAAGCCAAAGCGCATCACATCGGGCTCGCGGAAATCACCGATAATGCCTTCGCCAATCATAGCTTGAACAATGGCGTAGCCGTCTTCATGCACCAGGCTGACATGGCCTGCCCTCTGAGCGGACGGCGGCGAGATGGTCTGAAGCTCAAGCGGAGCAATGGCCGAGAGGAATGTGTCACCCAGCGCGCGGGCCTTCGCCTCAACCTGCGCCATGTCCACTCCGTCAAACGCCCCCAGCGCGCCGTACAGCGCGCTCATGGACAGGATGGGCGGCGTGCCCGCACCAAAGCGGGTAACGCCGCTGGCGGGCTTGTAGCCATCCTTGAAGGCAAAGGGGCTGGCATGGCCCATCCAGCCGGAAAGTGGCTGGGCAAAGCCCTCCACCACATCGCGATGGCAATAGACAAAGGCGGGCGCGCCCGGCCCGCCATTGAGATATTTGTATCCGCAGCCCACCGCGTATTGCGCGCCGTCGCGCTCCAGCTTCAGATCAACCAGCCCGGCCGCGTGCGACAGATCCCAGATAATCATCTTGCCAAGACGCCTGGCCTCGCGCTCCTGCGCGGCAATGTCGACGATAGCCGCCGTCTTGTAATGGACCGCGCTGCGCACCAGTACGTCATAGCCGTCGGGCAGCCCGGCCACGCCTGCACCGGGCTCTACAAGGGTGAAAGGCGTGCCGGAAAGGCGCGAAAGCCCCTCCATGACATAACCATCGGTGGGAAAGTCCCCGCGCTCGACGGCGACGCCTCTGGCCCCGCCCATGACAAGGCCCGCAGCCAGCTTGAAGAGATTCACCGAGACCGAATCGCCTGCAATCACGCTCGCCTCATCCACACCGATCAGACGCGCGATTCGCGCGCCGGTGCGAAGCGGCAGACCCATCCAGTCAGCACTGTTCCAAGACGCAATGAGGTCATGGCCCCATTCGGCCTGCGCGGCCCTTGCCAGCGCATCGAGCGCCGGGCGCGGCGGGGGGCCCAGCGAATTGCCGTCGAGATAGATCACGCCTTGCGGCAGATCGAACAGCTGTGCCATCCGGGCAAACGGATCATTCCGGTCCAGAGCGCGCGCATCATCCAGTTGCATCAGGTCAGTTTCCTCAACACGGCTCGCACGGGCGCAGCGTCCAGCCCTTCGAGCTTCAGCGGCAGGGCTATCAGCTCGTAGCGCCCTTCACCCACATTATCGAGCACAAGCCCTTCAAGGATACGCATGCCATGCGCGGCAACGCGCCTGTGCGCATCCATCGTTTTTGAGGTCTCCGGGTCCACCGAGGGCGTATCAACACCGATGAGACGCACGCCCAGCGCGGCCAGATAGTTCACCGCTTCCGGCGCGATGGCGGTAAAATCACTGTCCCACGCCGCTTGTGGCACCGCCTGATAGGTGCGGATCAGCAGGCGTTCGGGCACATCACCGCCGCACACCGCCTTCAGCCGCGCCGCCAGCACATCGGCGACAACGCGAGCGCCCGCATTCAGGCAATGCACCACCACGCACGGGCCGATGAAGACATCCAGCGCCATTTCGCCCGCGCCTTGACCGTGCGCATCATAATGCAACGGCGCATCGGCATGGGCGCCGGTATGGGTGGAAATCGTCAGCCTCGACACATTGACCGGCGAGCCTGCCGCCATGTCCCACGTCCGCTCGAACTGGACGGGCGTATCACCCGGCCAGACCGGCAGGCCGGGGCGGATGGCAGGGGAGATGTCGATAATGCGGGTCATGAAAGGCCTGCGCTGCGGTTCCGGTTTCCTCCCCCGTTTACGGGGGAGGTGTCAGCGAAGCTGACGGAGGGGGGAGTTTATTTCAATTACCCCCCTCGGCCCTTCGGGCCACTCCCCCCGCAAGCGGGGGGAGAAAGACGAGGTCATGACAATGGCCGCCGGCCTATAACGGCCCTCTGCCCATGATCCCGCCATCAATGACCAGACATTGCCCGGTCATGTAGCTGGACGCATCACTGGCCAGGAAATGGATGGCCGAGGCCATGTCTTCGGGCTGGCCGACACGCTGCAGCGAGAAATTGCGCTTCATCATGTCTTCAAGGCCGGGATTTCCCGTCAGCGCACTGGCAAGCTTGGTCTCCGTCAGGCCGGGGCAGAGCGCATTGACGCGGATATTGTGGCCACCGGCCTCCTGGGCGAGCACCTGCGTCATCGAGATGACCGACGCCTTGGTGATCGAATAGGCGCCCTGAAAGAAGCCGGGGCGCAAACCATTGACCGAAGCGACATTGATGATCGAACCGCCACCGGTCTCCTTCATCATGTGGATTGCGCCGGTGGAGAGAAAGAACGGCCCCTTCACATTCACATCAAAGGTTTTGTCCCAGGCGTCTTCGGGCGTGTCCTCGGCCGGGCCGAAATAGGGGCTGGTCGCGCCATTATTGACAAGAATGTCCAGACGGCCCTCTTCCTTGCGGATGGCATCGAGCGCTGACCGGCGGTCATCGCCGCTGCCCAGATGCAGGGTCATCGCGCGGGCCTTGCCCCCGGCATCACGGATTTCAGAAGCGACCCGCTCGCAATCTTCAATCTTGCGGCTTGCCGCTATAACGATGGCCCCATTGCGCGCCAGTCTTTTGGCTGCCGCCTCGCCAATCCCGCGGCTGGCACCGGCAATCAGCGCCACTTTGCCGTCAACGCGCAAGTCGGTTTCGGTCATACTCCAGTCCCCTTGCTTTTATGGAAATGTCCGTCACCGCCTCCCGTTCGGGAAAGGCGGTGACGGATAGCTGAGCGGTTCCGGGCCTAGTCGGCGGCGAGAAGCGCGTCGTAGTCCAGTTCCGAAGACGGGATTTCGCCGCCCGGACCTTGAAGATAATGACGCATCCAGCCCATCAGCCGGTGGGCATAGTCAAACTGGGCTGCCGCATTGCGCAGCCCGTGGCCTTCACCCGGGTAGGTCACCAGACGTACCGGCGCTTCACCAGCCAGTTTGAGATAGCGGTAAAGGATATAGCCCTGGGACGGGGCCACGCGGGTATCGGCTTCCCCGTGCATGACGAGTGTGGGCGTAGTCGAGCCTTGCGCGTTCATGATCGGCGAGTGCTCGAAATACCACTCCCAGTTCTCCCAGGGATATTCAATGAAGTGGACATCGACCATCTCCACCGGGATGTCGGTATTGCCCATGAAGGACACCAGATCAGTCAGCGCCACGAACGGCACCGATGCCGCAAAATGTTCACTGCCCACCGTTGCGCCCCAGGCGGAGGCAAACCCGCCATAGGAACCGCCGGTAATGCCAACGCGGGCCGGGTCAATCAGGCCCTGTTCGGCCAGATAGCCAACGCCATCAACAATATCCTCGAACTCCTCGCCCGGCGGGTTGAGATGGTCCAGCTCGATATAGCCAAAGCCACGGCCCGTCGATCCGCGATAGTTCGGGTGGAAAATGGCAAAGCCTTCGCCGGCGCCGATCTGGCCGGGACGCGAATAGCCGGTCAGCCAGCCATTATGATCATGCGCTTCCGGTCCGCCATGGACGACCGTAATCATCGGCCAGCCATTCTCCGGCGCCTCGCCCTGCGGGGTAATCAGAACGCCCTCGACCTCGACGCCGTCGCGCGCCGTCCAGCGCACCACGCGCTGATCGCCCAGCGTGCGTTCGGCGAGCCAGGGATTGAGATCAGCCCAGCGCGCGGGCGCCTCGCCGGGCCGGGCCACATAGACATCGCGCGGATGGGCGGGGCTGTCAGCGACAAAGGCGATATGTCCGCCCGATGCATCCAGGCTGAGCGAATGGGCGACATAGCCGCCATGGTCCTCGCGGGATACTTCTTCGCCGTCAGACGTGTACACCACCCAGGCGCTGCCCTGACGCACATGGGCGAGCGCAAAAATCTGGTCATCATGCCACTCGAAGCTGCCGATATGCTGCTCAGCATCGGCGGCAATCTGCACATAGCTGCCATCAGACACGCTGGCGACGTGCAGGGTGCCTGCGGTGGCGTCAGCGCGGTTTATCCCGGCCAGAAACGCAAACTGCGAACCGTCCGGCGAAAACTCTCCGTTCCCCAGCTTGCCGGGCGTTTCCACCGTGCTGACAACATCGCCGGTATTGGTGTCGATAAAGCTCCAGCGCTGCTCCATCATGGAATCGTCCACCGAAGCGGTCGGCGCCAGCCTGACAGCGAGCCGCGATCCGTCATCGCTCAGCGCGATGGCAGAGACATGACCTGTCAGATCCAGCGGCTCGGCAGACGCGCCCTCTTCGGTCAGATCAATCCGCCAGACGTAGGATACAGGCTGGTTTTCCTCATACACATTGGCCCGGAAGCCCCGCTCGCGAAGATCGCCGTCATCTCCGCCGTCCGGTGTACGTCCGACGAAGTAAAGCCAGCGCGCGTCCGACGACAGGAGATAGCCCTGCATGCCGGTTTCGGGATGGTAGAGCCGCTCCGGCTCGCCGCCGGCCAGCGCCATCCGGTAGAGAGCAGGACGCTCATCACCTTCGCGGTTGGTCAGATAGGTGACGCTTTCGCCATCCGGGTGCAAGGCTACACCGCTTGCCGTGTCTTCACCGGCAACAAGGGCGCGCAAGGCTCCCGGCGCATCGGCCACATAAAGCTGTGTTGATGGCGTGCCGTCGCTGTCATCAGCCCGCAGGTCGCGCGGCACCGACACCGTGAACACCACCTGCCCGCCATCGGGCGCCATCATCACCTGACCGGCCTGACGCAGCTGGAAAAGATCATTGATCGAAACCGCTCTGGCCTCGGCCTGCTCCTGCGCCAGGGCCGGTGCCATCGCCACCGGCACGCCGACAGCCAGGCTGGCCAGCACGGCCGCAGCCAGGCGGTGTCTGATACGAATAGTCATGGGTAAGCCTCCCTTGGACCTGTGTTCTCGACAGGGAAGCTAATGCCACGAGGCGCGTGCGTCGAGCTATTGCCCGCACAGCACCCGATGATGGCCGGTTCAACCCGCCGCCGCCTCAGGCGATAATGTCGGGATTAAGCTGGTCTTCGATGGCGAAGATGAGGTCCTTGAGCAGAAGCTTGCGCCGCTTCAGACGGACCAGCTTGAGCTGATCGATCATGCCGCACTCCTGCGCGGCGCGCACCTCGGCGTCCAGAGAACGATGCTCGCTGCGCAGTTCGGCCAGCTTGGATAACAGCGCATCTTCGTCGAGGTCACCGAACATCGGGCGAAACAACCTGTTCTGGATTGCCACGTGCATCCGGGCTGCCGGACTGGCACATGCAACAGCGTGGACACAACCAAACCCGCCACCGGCAAACACGCACCCGGCAGTTGAGCCGCGGACACTACTCTTTTTCGACGACGGAGAAAACGGCTTCTTTGAACTTCATCGCCTGCAAGGCGGCGCCGGCATGTGCGGCATAATGTTCCAGCGCGCGAGCAGCACTCTGCGGCCATGACAGGGTGCCCGTATCCACCGGAGCATCAAGGGATTGCAGCAGGGCCTGGGCAATCTTCTCCGCTTCCAGCTCCGCGCCGAGAACAGAGCTGCGAAGCACGGATGCCGCCTCTGGCGCAACACCGGCGGGCGGCGGTTTCAGCCGGTCCCTCACGCGGCGCAGCGGGCCGACCGCCAGATCATACCACTCACCGGCAAGCGATACGGCCTCTGCCAGAACCGCTACCGGGTCGCGGCCGGCCCGCGTGCTCCACACAATCCAGAAAGCGATATTCACGTCCAGACCGGCATCCTGCAGCGCCAGCGCCGCGGACTGCACGGGCGGGTGCGCATAAAGGCCAACAGAAAAGTCCCACAGGCTTTGCCCGTGCGTGCCGGTCATTTTGGACCGCTACGACGCGAGGCACCGGGCCGCTTACCTTCGGCGATATCCTCGCCCCAGCGCCGGGTCAGATCCCAGTCGAGGCCAAACAGGTCCAGCGCCCGGCCCACGGACTGGTCGACCATGTCATCAAGCGTCGCGGGCTTGGCGTAGAAGGCCGGAAGCGGCGGCATGATGATCGCGCCCATCTCGGTGAGCTGCGTCATGGTACGCAGATGGCCCAGATGAAACGGCGTCTCGCGAACCATCAGCACGAGGCGCCTGCGTTCCTTCAGCACGACATCGGCTGCGCGCGTCAGCAGGCTGGAGGTAACGCCGGTCGCAATCTCGCTCATCGTGCGCACCGAGCAGGGCGCAATCAGCATGCCCAGCGTCTGGAACGAGCCGGACGCGATAGGCGCGCCGATATCAGGAAACGCATAGGTGTGGCTCGCACGTGCCCGGATGTCTGCAGCCTTGAGGTCCATCTCATAGCCCAGCGTCATCTCGGCAGCCTTGCTGGCGACAACATGCGTTTCGACGCCCAGATCGCGCAAAGCCTCGAGCGCGCGCATCCCGTAGACAACGCCGGATGCCCCTGACAGGCCGACAATCATGCGCCGGGGCAAGGACTTGGCTTCAGACATGGGAAAGCTTTCCGCTACACGGACATTCTTCACCATTGATAGACGGGGGCATTTGATGTTTCACTTGTCGTCCTTGATCTAGCGAAGGAGGCACAACATGCCAGCTGAAGCGCGTATCCGTGAGCTCGACCAACGTCACACGCAACTGGAAAGCCGCATCGAGAACGAACTCAAGCACCCTTCGGCAGATACGCTTCATCTCGCAGAACTCAAGCGACAGAAATTGCGCCTCAAGGAGGAGATTGAAAACCTCCGGCGCCGACATTGACGCCTTTTGCGACAATGCACCACATATGATGAAGGCGGGCCGTCAGCGGCCCGCCTTTTGCGTTCTGCCTGCCCGCAACCATGGACGCAACGCGTGCCATGCCTATCATCAACACCGAATGCTTCTGTCCAAGACAAAGGCCCGCCATGATGAATTTTACGCGTGCGCTCACCCTTCTGGCGGTTTTGTGCCTGCCGGCTTCGGCTTTTGCACAGCCGCCACAGACCGCTCCGCAAGGCGAAATTGTCTGCTCGGATGCCAACGAGGCCATGGCACAAGGCGACGCGGAAGCGGCGATTGCTGCGCTACGCGGGTGTCTCTCCGCCCGCCTGCACCCCTGGCAGACCGAAGCCGAGCTGCGCGTGCGCCTGGGTGCCAGCCAGCTCGCGCTGGGGCAGGCCGAGGCGGCGCTACTTACCTATAATCAGGTCATCGCCCTTCTGCGCGATAATGGCGGCAACACCGATATCGGGCTTGTCAGGCGCAATCGCGCCGTCGCATTGCTGCAGCTGAACCGGCCCGAAGAGGCGCTGGACGATCTTCTCATTGCCGAGCGCGGCATGCCTGATGATGACTTCATCCACGTGCTGATGGGCGGCGCCTATATGGAGCTGGACCGGGGCACCGAAGCCATTGCTGCCTATGATGCCGCCATCCGGCTGGCACCGGATTCGCCCTCCGGCTGGGTGGGCCGCTCGGCCGCCTTTATCGAACTTGGTCTGATGGACCGCGCCGTGGAGGATGGCCGGGAAGCCGTTGCCATTGCGCCGGACGATGGCAGCACACTCAACGCCCTGTGCTGGGCGCTAGTGCGCGCCGAACGGGCCAGCGAAGGGCTCGATATCTGCTATGCCGCCGTCGAGGCAGAGCCTGACTCCGGTGCCATCGTGCATTCGCTGGCCGCCGCTTTGGAACAGGTGGGCGAGGACGAGGAAGCCCGGCCATTATTTGCCCGCGCCTTCGAGCTTTCACCGGAAAACACGACCATCGCGGATGATTATGCCCGTGTAAGCGCCGCCAACGGCGGCTAGCTGGCACCCCTCGCCTTTTCGACAAGGAGTTCACCGCATGGCCGGATCAGAGCGCGTTGCCATAGTTACCGGCGGAGCCAACGGCATAGGAGCCGCATGCGCGCGCAGGCTGGCAGAAGAAGGTGTGCGCGTCGTCATCGCCGATCTGGACAAGAGGGCTGGTGATGCGCTGGCCCAGGATCTGGGCGCGGCAAAGGGCCGTGCGCTATTCGTCAGCTGTGATGTTTCCGACAAGCTGGCCGTGGCCAATCTGATGGCCGACACCCTGTCGGCCTTCGGTCAGCTGGACATTCTGATCAACAATGCCGCGATTACGGCAAAGGGCGATATTCTCGAGCTCGAGGCGAGCGATTTCGACAAGGTGATGAGCGTCAATCTGCGCGGCGCCTTTCTGGTCGCGCGCGCCGCCGCCCGGCAGATGACCCGCCAGATCGACGAGGAGGACCAGCGCACCGAGGAAGCACGCCGCCGCTATGCCATCGTCAATATGAGCTCGGTCAATGCGGTCGTGTCGATTGCCGATCAGCTCGCCTATTCCACCTCTAAGGGCGCGATCAACCAGATGACCAAGGCCATGGCCTTGTCACTGGCCCCCTACGGCATCCGCGTGAACGCCATTGGTCCGGGCTCGGTCAATACCGATATGCTCAAAACGGTGAATGAGGACAAGGCCGCCATGGACTCGGTGCTGTCGCGCACCCCGCTCGCCCGGATCGCGGACCCGGACGAGATCGCCTCCATCGCCTGGTTCCTCGCCTCGAAGGAATCCAGCTATATCACCGGCACCTGCATTTATGCCGATGGCGGGCGCCTCGCGCTCAATTACGTGATGAAACGCGAGGACTACGAGGATTAGTCCTCGTCGCCATCCTGCGGCGCGCTCTTGCCGAACAACTCGTCGAGTGTGGTCGGGCCAGACGCGGCCGGCGCGGTTTCTTCCGCAGGCTTCAGCACATCTTCCTCAACCTTCACCGTGCCGGCATCTTCCATTTCCTTGCGGCGCGAAGACGCTTTGCGCACCTGCGCATCCATATCAATCTGGCTGCACAGGCCTAGCGATACCGGGTCGGTCGGCTTGATATTGGTCGAATTCCAGTGCGTGCGGTCACGCACCGCGTTGATGGTCGTCTTGGTCGTGCCCACCAGCTTGGAAATCTGCCCGTCAGTCAGTTCGGGGTGGTTGCGCACCAGCCAGGCAATCGCATCGGGCCGGTTCTGGCGGCGCGACAGCGGCGTATAGCGCGGGCCTTTCTTGCGAGCGGTTTCCTGCAGATCGGCATATTTCGGGCGCTTTGCCTGCATACGGTAGCTGGTATCAGCCTCGGCCCTGGCAATTTCTTCGGACGTCAGCTGTCCGGTTGCAACCGGGTCGGAGCCGCGTACGCCGGCAGCCACATCTCCATCGGCAATGCCCTTTACCTCAAGCCGGTGCAGGCCACAGAAATCGGCGATCTGCTCAAAGGAAAGGCTGGTATTGTCGACGAGCCAGACGGCGGTCGCCTTGGGCATGAGGATGTCGGTCATGGCAATAGGGCTCCTTGTCGAAGGGGATGCGCCGGAGACAATAGAAAACCCGGCGCGGTCCGCCGGGTTTCGGTCGATCCGGCCCGTCAGTGCGGTGTCAAGAACACCAGTATGCAATGACGGGATTGGAGGCGCTTATAACGTGTGAGCGGGCGATGCGAAAGGGGGTAGAGTGAAGCCGGACCGCCCGTTCACGCCACCAGCAGGATTTTCCCGGCATGGGCCATGGAATCCATGCGTTCATGCGCCTTCGCCACGTCAGCCAGCGGATATGTGGAATCGATGAGGGGCCGCACCTGCCCTGCCTCTATCCACGGCCACACATGCTGTCGGACCGCTGACGCAATCGCAGCTTTCTCCTCATGGGAGCGCGCCCGCAAGGTCGAGCCGGTGATGGTCTGACGTTTCAGCATCACACCCATCAGGTCGATTTCCACGCGCGAGCCGTTCAGGAACGCGATCTGAACCAGCCGCCCGAAGCGGTTCAGAGCAGCCAGATTCTTCGCCACATAATCCCCGCCCACCATGTCCAGGATGACGTCCGCGCCGCCAGCGGCCTTCACGCCCTCCAGCCAGTCCTCCTCGCGATAGTTGAAAACATGATCGGCCCCGAGCCTCCGGCAGGCCGCGCATTTTTGCGCGCTGCCCGCCGTTGCTATGACGATGGCCCCGTGAGCTTTGGCCATCTGGATGGCGGTGGTGCCGATCCCGCTTGATCCGCCATGGACCAGAAAGCGCTCGCCGGGCCTCAAGGCGCCCGCTTCGAACACATTGGTCCAGACCGTAAAGACGGTTTCGGGCAGGCCAGCAGCATTTACCAGGTCAACCCCCCGCGGAACGGGCAGCACCGATCCGGCCGGCGCACGGGCGATATCGGCATAGCCGCCGCCTGCCACCAGCGCGCAGACCGGCTGCCCGGAATCGAAACCTTTCACGCCCTCGCCCAGCGCGAGCACATGGCCGGATACTTCCAGCCCCAATCCTTTTGGCGCACCCGGCGGCGGGGGGTAGAAGCCCATGCGTTCGATGATATCAGGGCGGTTCACCCCGCTGGCGGCGACCCGTATCAGGATTTCGCCCGGACCGGGCGGATCAAGTGTCACCTCCTCCAGCCGCAAAGCCTCTGGCCCGCCAGGTTGCGGCGCCGTTACGATGCGTGTCCTCAAAGGGTCGTTCATGACAGTTGATCCGTATAGCGGCGCAAATGAGGGGCGCATATTGAGCCAGTTTGCGCTAGTCTGCCTGCACAAGGGAAGCCGGTGCGCTGCATGGCGCACCCGGATCGCAGGGAGGAGAGCGCCATGTTTGACGATGAACTGCCCCGTGCAAAACGGCTCACCATTACACCGGGAGAAGACATTTCCGCTCTCGCGGTCGCCGACCTGCGTGAGCGTATCGAAACACTGAATGATGAGATTGTCCGCGCCGAAGCGATGATAGCGCACAAGGAAGACAAGCTGGGGGCCGCCGAGGCATTCTTCAAAAAAGCCTGAATGTTTCGCCAGCTGGCCCCAGCCTTGCTAGATGAGGGGTCAGAAGGGCATGCTGCGTCCCGATATGGTGTGCAGCACGCCGCAAGCGTTAATGCCTGTGCCTTGAACGGGGTGAGGCCAATGTGTGAGGGATGAGGGCGTGATGGACACCGAAACCGGCAAATCCGGCACATCACCAACGGTCAGTGACGCGGCCGTGCGGGTCGCCGATTTTGCGGCCTCTGAGCATTTCAGCCGCCTGTTCCGTGAAGGCATGGATCTGGTCGAGGAAACCGCCAGCTATCTTGATGGTACCGGGCGCGACGATGCCAAGCGTCTGGGCCGCGCCGGGGCACTGGCCTATGCCGCTGAATCCATGACGCTGACCACCCAGCTCATGCAGTCCGCCTCCTGGCTGCTTACCCAGCGCGCCGTCAGCGAAGGCGAGATGACGCCGTTTGACGCGGCGGGTGAAAAATACCGGCTCGGCGGCAAGTCCCACGCACGCGACGGGATGTGGCCGGCAGGCGATGATCCCTGCCCGCCGCGTCTGGCCGATCTCGTCAGCCGTTCGCAGAGCCTGCACGAACGCCTCAAACGCCTCGATGACAATCTGTTTCGCGAAGTGCCGGGCGGGGCGCCGGGACAGAACCCCCTCGCCGGGCAATGGTCGGCGCTGGAAAGCGCGTTTGCCGGGCGGGGTTAGTCTGAAAGCAGACGCCTGAAATCCCGGACGCATGGCAGTGCGATCCGGGACCAGCTGCAGAAAAACCGCGGGAAGGCCCCGGGTCTGCGCTTCGCTGCGCCCGGGGTTTCAACCGAACAAACCGATCGAAAACGAAAAACGCCCGCAGCTGAGGGGTGCTGCGGGCGCTCTTCTAAAGGCCCCGACCGTGTGAAGATCACACGCGCCCAGGTGAGGGGGGTGGGCGGTTAGACACCGAAGCCTTTGAACTTGTCTTTAAAGCGCGACACGCGGCCCGCACGGTCAACCAGGGTCTGTGTGCCGCCGGTCCAGGCCGGATGCGTGCGCGGATCGATATCCAGCGAGATCTGGTCGCCTTCCTTGCCATAGGTCGAGCGCGTCTTGAACTTGCTGCCGTCCGTCATCACCACTTCGATGAAATGGTAGTCGGGGTGGATATCCTGTTTCATCTGACGGCTCCCGCCTTCAACGTCCGCGCCACCCAGACCGGCCTCGGCCTGCAGTTTAGCGGAACAAGTCTGCTAGAAATGAGCCGCGGTGTATATACGCGTGAGAGCGGCGGCGCAAGGCCGCACGCGGCATCAAGAGTCAGTGCGTTTTTCCACAAGGACTTAAGTGGCTCAGGCCAGCCCAGAATCCTGTGGAAATCATCAGTGTGCCGCGCCAGAGAACCCTAGCGCGCTTCCAGCTTCAGTTCGATGCGCCGGTTGCGGGCATGGTCAGCCTCGGTGCGCCCTTGTGCGATGGGGTAATGCTCGCCCAGCCCTGCTGCCATCAGACGGTTGGGCGGCACGCCCTCGGCCACCAGCCAGTTGATCACTGAAAGCGAGCGCGCGGTCGATAGCTCCCAGTTGGACGAAAACTGCGCCGTCGGCCCCAGCGGGCGCACATCGGTATGGCCATCCACCCGGATCACCCATTCGATATCGTCCGGGATTTCGTCTGTGAGCTGGATGATGGCCGCAGCGATGGGGCGCAAACCCTCCTGGCCTTCGGCAGAAAGCTCGGCCGAGGCGGAATCGAACAGGATATCGGTCTCGAAGACGAAGCGGTCTCCCACCACGCGCACGCCGGAGCGGTTGCCGAGTATTTCCACCAGCCGTCCGAAGAAGTCGGAGCGGTATTGCGACAGGCGCGCCACCTCGCTGGCCAGCGCCGCATTGAGCCGTGACCCCAGATTGACGATCTGGCTTTCCAGCTCCTCCTCGCGCGCCTCGGAGGCTTCAAGCGCCGCATTGAGCCGGGCCAGCTCCTCGCGCAGAATATCCATCTGTTCAGACAGCATGGCGATGGTGAGCTGGGCCTCGTCAGACAGCTCTTCGGCCTCATCCAGCTGCTCACCGAGAGCCCCGATGCGCGCGGTCGTGCTCTCCAGCTGTTCAGACAGGCTCTCGTTTTCTGCCGTCAACGTGCTGACCCGCACGGTCAGCTCTGCGTTTTCCGCCTCGGCCATGTTGAGCTCATCGGCAAGGGCGGCCAGGCGCGCATTGAGATCGGCCAGTTGCTCGTCCCGGCCAGTCAGAGCGGTTGAAAGCGCATACTGTCCGGTCACAAACACGGCGAGCAGGAAGACAATGACGAGTAGCAGCGTCGCCAGCGCATCGACAAAGCCCGGCCAGTAATCGCCGTTATCAGGCTCGCGAAGCTGCTGCAGGCGGGAGAGCGCCATGATCTATCGATCCCCGTCCCGGTCCCGGTTGATGCGTGCCTGTGCCTCCAGCGCACGCACGAGCACCTTGATCTCGTCACGCAAGAGGCGTGCAGCCTCGCGATTGGCTTCGGCGGCATCGTCGGCAAAGCGCGAGAGTGTTACCTCCAGCTGGCGGGTATGGCGCTCCATGGTGGAGGCCAGCCGGTCGACCGTGTCGGCGGTCTGTTCCAGCAGCGCGCCGACATAGGCGCTGGAGCTGTCCCCTTCCCCAGAACCGACAGGGCCCGCAGCCGAAAGGCGCGAGATGGAGGACAGCCATTCCTCGATTTCGTTATAGAAACGGTTTTGCGCCCGGCTGGCCTGAAGCTCGAGAAAGCCGATGATCAGTGAGCCGGCGAGCCCGAACAGTGAGGAGGCAAAGGCTGTGCCCATGCCCTGTATCGGGTCTTCAATCGCCGCCATCAGGCGCGCCGCTTCCACCTCGCCCGCACCGGACGAGGTTGCCGATACAGCGCGTACCGCCTCGCCTACATCCGATACCACAAGCAGCAGGCCATAGAACGTGCCGAGCAGGCCCAGAAAGATCAGGAGGCGGCCGAAATAGCGTGTAAACGCGCCACTTTCCGCCATCCGCGCGGCCACTGAGTCCAGCACGACGCGGGCAGAGGCCGCCGACAGGCGCGCCCGCCCGTCCGCCGCATCGGTGATAAGCGCGGCCATCGGCGCGATCAGCGCGGGCGGATTGCCAAGCTGGTCGGGATGGGCGCTATCGCGCAGCTTGATCAGCCAGCGCGCGCTTGGGCCGATCGCCAGCGCCTGCTGGAAGGTGTAGAGAATGCCGATCAGCAGCACGCCCAGGATGACGCCATTGATCGCGGCATTGGCCTGAAACGCTGTGATCAGAGGCTCATGCAGGACCGCTGCAAGGGCAGCCACAACAGCCAGAAACACTGCCATCCAGATGATGTACTGGCCGGGGCCGGTAAAGCGCATCTTGCGCGGCTGCGGGGTTTCGGGCGGCAAAGGCAGATCGCGTGAGGGCATGAGCCGGACAGGTCCCTTGATACTGGCCAAAAGCAGCGCGCGTACCGTCAGACGGCTACGCGCCAACAGGTCAAGGCATGACCCGTTTGACCATCAGAGACAAGCTTCTTGGCTGTTTTTGGGCGAAAGCAGACTAACTGCTTAATTCGAATCGCGACTTAGTTTCGTAATAGCAAATAGGATTGGGCCTGCAGGTTGCTCATTCGTCCGCGCCTCACAGACTATCACGGTATTATGTTGGCTCAGGAGGATGCCGACTTCGCCATTCCTTTTTTTGGCGAGGACATACCGCTCTACGTCGATCCGTTTCTGATGTGGCGCTCTCCGTCGCAGCAGGACATGGCGTTGCACGGCGCGCTGCTTGCGGCATTTAACTACCTTGGACAACTCGCCCTGACTGGAAGACAGGACGAGGCCGTCAATGCCCTTATTGCTGCTTCGGAATGCGACGAGGTTGGCTTAGGCTCGTCACCAACCCGCCGTGGAAAGCGAATAGGCAAGGCGAAAGCCGAGGAGCTGTTAGCAATATTCCGCCGTATTCCGCACTACGCGACCCATGGCCTCTCCCACATTGAGGAACTCCAGCTCTTCGTGGAAGGCATCTCAAAGGATCGAATAAGCGACTTCGCCTGCAGCTTCCTAAAGTCATTTTTGATCGACTTCACAATAGACCAGTGCAGGCGGCTCGGCATACCAACCGAACCCAAGACAGTAAGCAATGTGTGGGACCCACGGTCCCGGACATTCGTTGAGGTGACAACAACCTTACCGATTGATCCCACGGACAACAGTCCTCTCCTGCTGGTGCCAAAACGCTGGCTGCGTTTCGTCCCATGGATCAGCTACGAAGAGTATTTCGAGAAACACTGCCCTCAAGACGAAATATCGCATGAACCCGAAAACCTCACGCGTGTGGAGGTCTTACAATACAACCGGGATAATTACGGGGTAATCGCCGCTTACGTAGCGGCAAAGGAGCGTGCGTTCCAAGACGCGGTGAATGATCCGCTCTTCTCGCAAATCCCTGTCCGATCCGCTCGTGGGAAGCTGGCGCAGATCAAAAAGCTTCCCACAGGCAAGACAGATGGAGCTGACGCGAAGTACGAAGCGGCGGTGGGTCAGCTCCTGCCGTCGCTTTTGTACCCAAATCTCGACTTTGCAAAGCTGCAAGCTCGAACAGATAGCGGCGTCAGCATCCGTGATCTGATATTTTATAATACCCGGCGCACCCCGTTCTTGCAGGAATTGCACGCCGACTATGGGTCAAAGCAGATCACGTTCGAGATGAAGAATGTCGCCGCTGTGGAACGCACCCACGTCGACCAGCTGAATCGATACATGGCAGACGAGCTTGGGCGCTTCGGAGTATTTGTTTGCCGAACGCCCTTGACGCGCGCGATTATGCAGCGAGCCATAGACCTCTGGTCAGGACAGAGAAAGGCAATCGTCACCCTTACTGATACCGATCTAGAGCAGATGGTAGAGGTGTTTGACAGCAAACAGCGCGACCCTATTGAAGTCGTGGCAAAAAAGTACGTGGAGTTTAGGCGCGCGTGCCCTTAGAGAGTGCAAAATGAAACACAAAGATGACGTTGAACAACTTGAAAAACTTATTGGCCAACTTCAAGGCCTTCATTCAGAAATTAGCCTTTTAACCAAAAAATCCCCCAATGATGGGGTGAACTCCTTTAAATTGCGGCTAGTTAATAAGGTGGTTTCATCTGCTAATGATACTTTGAAGCCGAATTATCTCCCGTTTGAAGACTTCGACGGCTTCGAGCTCGATGACGTGCCATCAAATAGTGACGTCGCTTTAGTCATTGCGCAGTACATGGAAGAGGCTGAACGCTATCGCTCTGACAACGTCAAATTTTGGCAAGGTAAGTGGGTGTATGTCGTTGGCGGAGAACCAAGCGATATTCGTTCCGGACCCCCAAGCAAAGTTGGAAAGAAATGATAGATTTTGGTGCTACTACGACCGAGGCCAACGTTAAAATATATGAATCTGCAAAAGGTATGTTTGCGGCTCTCTTACATGAAGTGCGAGAATTGTCAAAAAAGAAGCCGGATGCAACCCTTAGCGATAGCAAGGTGAAGCTCATCAACAACGTGCTCAATGACCTAATGACATTCCTAAAGCAGGAACCCGAAGGAAAATACTTACACATTTTGGAAAATGAATCGCTGCCCCAGGTAAGCGACGCACTATTGATGATGGTCCAGTTCGACGCCGCATTAGACGCTTTCAGGGAGCGTTACTATCGATATGTTGGAGCTGATGGATTTCGTCGTGGCGAAACCTGCTGGATAACTGAGGAACGCCTTGCAGAATGGGAAGCTGTTGAAAACGAAGACGATTAGAATGCTGGGTTAAATAGGTAAAGGTAATAATACGCTCAACGCCGACTCCCAGCTACCCGCCCACCTTCGCGAGACGCTTTTTCAGCTCGCTAAAGGCAAATTCGTTGCCGGCAACAATGTCGCCGGTTTCCAGTACATCGCCGGTACCATCCAGCGAACCGGCATAGCCGCCCGCTTCGCGCACCAGGACGATACCGGCCGCGATGTCCCACGCTTTCAGATTACGTTCAAAAAACCCGTCAAACCGGCCTGCCGCCGTCCATGCCAGATCGAGCGAGGCCGCGCCATAGCGCCTTACGCCCGCGGTGTGGGGCATGATGGCATGTAGTTCGGTAAGGAATTTGGCATGGCCGGACTTGCCCGCAAACGGCATGCCGGTGGCGATCACGCATTCATCAAGCTGGATACGGCCCGACACGCGAAGGCGCCGGTCATTCATATACGCGCCGCGGCCCTTTTCGGCGTGAAAGAAATCGTCGGTCGCCGGGTTGTAGACAACACCGGCAATCAGCTCGCCTTCGCGCTCCAGCGCGACCGACACCGCAAAATGCGGCTGGCCGTGCAGGAAATTCGTCGTGCCGTCCAGCGGATCAACGATCCAGCGGTGGGACTTGTCCGTTCCCTCCACAAGCCCGCGCTCTTCCATCAGGAAGCTGTAGCCGGGCCGGGCGCGCGAGAGCTCCTCAAACAGGGTTTCCTCGGCCTTCGCATCGGCTGTCGACACGAAGTCTGCCGGGCCCTTTTTGGAGACCTGCAAGTGCTCCACCTCGCCAAAATCGCGCGCGAGCTTGCGGCCCGCCTTGCGCACGGCGCCGGTCATCACCTGCATAAGCGCTGAAACCTGGGACAAGTCAGAAACTTCCCATTTCCGCGCGGCGCACGTAACTGCCGTCCTCGGTGGCCACCACCACGCGCTCGCCCACGCCCACGAAAGGCGGCACGGCCGAGCGGATATTCCCGGTCAGGATGGCCGGCTTGTAGGAATTGGCCGCCGTCTGGCCCTTGACCACCGGCTCGGTGTCGATGACCTCCAGCTCGACATGCTGGGGCAGATCGATGCCGATGGGCCGGTCTTCGTAGAGCTCGACCATCACCATCATGCCGTCGGTCAGATAGGCGGCGCGCTCCTCGCCTACGAAATCTATGTGCAGCGATATCTGCTCGTAATTTTCCGTGTTCATGAACACCAGCATCTCGCCTTCGGGGTAGAGATACTGATAGTCGCGCTGGTCGAGACGCACGCGCTCCACCTTGTCGGCTGAGCGGAAACGCTCATTGAGCTTGCGGCCATCGAGAATGTTCTTCAGCTCGACCTGGGCGAACGCGCCGCCCTTGCCCGGCTTCACATGGTCAGCCTTGATGGCTGTCCACAACGTCTCCTGGTGCTTGATCACCATGCCCGGCTTGATTTCGTTACCGTTGATCTTCATCGGAAAATGTCCCACTGACCCCTGCCAGCGTCACAGGCGGGGATGCCACGTCAAATCGCGCGCGGGTGTATCAGTGGCAGCGTCAGGCGGCAAGGCTGGTGGGGAGTGCAGCCACAAACGTCTCCATCAGACGGCGCGACCAGCCAAGGCCGAACGTCCGGAAATGAGCGAGACTGGCGTAGAGCACCATGCGCCGCGCGGCGATCCCGGTGAGGAGGGCCACAGGCTCTGCTGAACTGGCAGCGGCCAGCGTCACCGGACCGATACGGCCATCGGCGGCAACGCCCAAGGCTTCCTGCAACAGTCTGACAGCCCGGCCGGGCCCGTGATTGACGGCCGCGTCAAATACGATGAACGCCACTGGCTCAGGCAGTTCATCGCACCGGCATTGATCCCAGTAACGCGCCTTGTAGATCGCGCCCGCCTCGGCCTGCTTCAGCGCCTTCACATCGGCCGTCGTCACGGCGCGGCCGCGCCAGCCCTGCAGCGTGCCGAGCGTAATGCCGAACTTCGTCGCCCCGCCCGGATCATCTGGGTGGTCCACATAACCGCCTTCATGCAGGAGGACATGGGCAAGGGCATTTGCAAAAGCATCAGACATGGGCGGCTCCGGCGGGCTGGGGTGATCAGATCCGCCAGTGTGCCTGAACCTAGTCCCCAGCAGGATTGAGCCGGTATCTCTGCGCCATTCCCGACAACGCCTCTGCTTCCAGCCGATTGACCGTGTCGTGGGTAAAAAGCTCTTCAAGCTGGGCTTCCAGCCGTTCACGCTGGGGGTCATCATCCAGCGAGTTATCCCTTGGATATCCCGCCCGTCTGACCCACACATAGGCCTGTTCCATATCGCGCAACACACCGCGGCCTGTGGCCAGCGCGCCCGCATACAGAAATTGCGCCTGTGCATCGCCCGCTTCGGCGCCGCGACGCGCCCAGCTGGCTGCCTGCTGGTAATCCCCGTCCCCGCTTTCGGCGTCCTGCATCAGCAGCAGGGCATAGTCGCCCATCGCGGCAGGCAGGCTCATCTCGGCAGCCATGCGAAGCAGTGCGCGGCCCGCCTCTTCGTCGGCTGCGCCGCCCTCGCCGGTTATCAGCATCACGCCGGCTATCGCTGCAGAGGGCGCATCACCCGCCTCTCCGGCACGGATGTACCAGGGCCGGGCAAGCTCAGGATCGTTGGGTCCGTGTACCCAGTCATCGAGCGCTGCCGCATAGGCGGCCATGGCGCGCGGAAGGCCCGCTTCAGCAGACAGGCGCATCCAGTCCAGCGCCGTCGCCGCCACACCCGGATCACCCGACTCGCGCAGATACGTGCCCAGCTCATAGGCGGCTCTGGCATCGCCGGTTCCGGCGGCCCTGTTGAGATATTCGCGCGCATGATGCGGCTCAAGCCCGCCCCGGCTCTCCGCCGCCAAAGAGGCCAGGATGATCAGTGCATCGATCTCGCCCTGCTCACCGGCCCGGTTCAGCCAGCGCACGGCGCTTGTCTCATCGGGCTCACCGGCAAGGCCGTGCAGCAATATGTGGCCCGCAAGCGTTGCGCCACGCGGCTCGCCGACGGCGGCCGCGCGCTCGGCATGGATTCGCGCGCTTAAGTAATCGCCGGTGACATAGGCTGCCGACGCTCTGGCCATCGCCTGATCAGACGGGCTGCGTTCTTCCACGGATTCGCCTGAGCGATTGCGTTCCGCGTGTTCAGCGAGCCCCGGCGGCAGTTCGGGCTCCTGCGCCAGCACAGGGGCGGCGCAGACGCTCAGTGCGGCTAGCGCTCCGAGAGCAGCGCGCCAAACGCGCGCACGCCTTCCAACGGACCGGCCGGATGGCTCCACACGCCCGCCGACACCGCGATAAAATCCGCACCGGCCTCTATCACGGGTTTTGCATTCTCCGGCGTAATGCCGCCAATCGCTACGCATGGCACCTCAAAGACTTCGCTCCACCACTCGATAAGTTCCACAGAAGCCGACGCCTTGGGCGATTTCGTGGCAGTGGGAAACATGGACCCGAACGCCACATAGTCTGCGCCGCTTTCGGCTGCTGTCATCGCCAGATGGCGGCTGTCATGACAGGTCACGCCGACAATGCCGGTCTTGCCAACCGCCGCGCGCGCCTGGGCATAAGGCGCGTCTTCCTGACCGATATGGGCCCCATCCATACCATAATGCACCGCGAGATCGGGCCGGTCATTCATCACGACGCTGACGCCATGGCGCCTGGCTGTCTTCACCAGTGGCGGGAGCAGGCCAGGCAGCTGGTTTTCCGGCTGATCCTTCAGGCGTATCTGCAGTACGCTTGCCACACCCTCGGCCAGTACGGCGTCCAGGGTGGCGGCAAAATCCGCATCAATGCGCGGCGGGGTGAGAAGATAGAGCTGACAGCGCGACATATTCAGGACCGATACACGCTTGGGGTGAAAAGTGGAAGGCAGGCAATCATTTAGGCCGCAGCTTCGTTCATAATTTTCTTTTTCCCTGCCACAAAAATGCCTGCTACCACACGGATCGTCCCGTCTGCCAGTTATGGTCGACTGGATGGCGGGGGCTATCCCCATTTTTTTGGAGACTTTCATGATCAGAACTGTCGCTTGCGCCGCCCTGGCCGCGCTTAGCCTGGGTGCAGCTGCGTCTGCGCAAAATTACGGCCTCAACCCGAATTTCGGCACCTACTCGCTCAGCGCCGGCTTCCTGCCCGATCCGCAGACCGTGAACGTCGTCGCGGGCGGCACGATCAACGCCAACCGTCTGGGCGGCTCGTGCGCCGGATCCATCTCGGACGCACCGGACGTGCGCCTGAACTTTGATGGCGGGCGTATCTCCATCGGTGCCGAATCCGGTGCCGACACCACCATCGTGGTCAATGGCCCCGATGGCCGCTGGTACTGCAATGACGATTTCGACGGTCTGAACCCGCGCGTCACCCTGTCCGGCTCCGGCCAGTATGACATCTGGGTCGGCACCTATTCGGGCGGTACGGCAAACGCGGTGGTCTACTTCACCGAGTACTAGGTTTACCGATTCCGGTACCTGAAACGAGAAAGGCCCGGCAATGCCGGGCCTTTTTTGTTCAATAGCAGTAGACGGGGCCTACCCTTCCAAGCCTTCATCCCATTCACCGAGCGCGGCAAGGCCGTTCATCTTCGCACGGTGATTGAAGGCTTGCTGGCCGGCGGCTTCATCGTTGCCGGCCCATGCCGCCAAAGGCGCTGCCTGCAGCGCGCGGCCATAGGAGAAGGTCAGCGGCCAGGGCAGGTCAAAACCTGCATTCATGATGTTAAGATGCGCGGTCGCGTCCACATCCGATTGCCCCCCCGACAGGAAAGCGATGCCCGGCACGGAGGCGGGCACGCAATTGGTCAGGCACTGCACCGTCATCTCGGCAACTTCCTCGCGGCTCGCCTGCGTGGCGCAATTCGTGCCGGAGATGACCATGTTGGGCTTCAGGATCGTGCCTTCCAGCACCACACCCTGATCGAACAATTCGGCATAAAGCCGCTTCAGGCCGAACTCGGTCACCTCATAGCAGCGGTCGATATCATGGTCGCCATCCATGATGACTTCCGGCTCGACGATGGGAACGATACCCGCTTCCTGGCACAGCATCGCATAGCGTGCGAGCGCATGCATGTTGGCGTTGATGCAGTATTGCGACGGCACGCTTTCGTCGCCGCCGGTACCGATATTGATGACAGCGCGCCATTTGGCAAAGCGCGCGCCGAGCGCGTGATATTCGGCCAGCCGCTCGCGCAGCCCGTCCAGTCCTTCGGTAACCATCTCGCCCGGCGCGCCGGCCAGTGGCTTGGCGCCGGTATCCACCTTGATGCCGGGAACCGCACCGGCTTTCGCGATCAGCTCGGCCAGCGGTGTGCCATCCTTGGCCTTCTGCCGAAGCGTCTCGTCATACAGGATCACACCGGAAATATGCTCGCTCATGGCCGGTTCGGTGCGGAACAGCATTTCGCGCCAGTCACGGCGGCTGTCCTCGGTGGAGGCCAGCTTGATCGTGTCAAAGCGCTTCTTGATCGTGCCTGTAGACTCATCCGCCGCCAGAATGCCCTTGCCCGGCGCGACCATGCGCATCGCGGTCTCGTAAAGCGCGTCAATATCCATAATCAAACTCCCCCGTATTGCCTGCTATTGCCCTGAACCCGATTGCGCCGTTTGCCGCAAAACCTCTATGCCGGGAAGGGACTTGCCCTCCAGCCATTCCAGAAACGCGCCGCCAGCGGTCGAGACAAAGGTGAAATCTCCGGCAACGCCGGCATGATTGAGTGCGGACACCGTATCGCCGCCGCCCGCCACGGCCACCAGCTTGCGGTCGCGCACGCGCTGGGCCACAAACCGGGCTGCCTCGATCGTGCCCGTATCAAACGGCACCATCTCGAACGCGCCCAACGGGCCGTTCCACACCAGTGTTTTCGCGCTTTCGATGGAATCGGCCAGCGCATCAATCGTGGCAGGACCGCAATCAAGGATCATCTCGTCGCGCGCAATCTCGTCCAGTCCGGCGACGCGGCGCGCAGCCTTGGCTTTCAGTTCGCGCGCGACCACGACATCCTCGGGCAGGAGAAGCTGGCAACCCGACTTTTCTGCCGCCGCCATGATGTCGCGAGCAGTGCCCAGAAGATCGGGTTCATGCAGGCTCTTGCCAACATCCACGCCATTGGCCGCCAGGAAGGTATTGGCCATCGCCCCGCCGACAAAGAGCCGGTTCACCTTCGTGACGAGGTTCAACAGAAGGTCGATCTTGGTCGACACCTTTGCCCCGCCGACAACCGCCAGCAGCGGGCGCTCCGGGTTTTCCAGTGCCGCCTTCACGTGATCCATCTCACGCTGGAGGGCGAGCCCTGCAAAAGCCGGAAGCAGGCGCGCGACACCCTCGGTAGAGGCGTGGGCCCGATGCGCGGCTGAAAACGCATCATTGACATAGAGATCGCCCAGCGCGGCCAGCTGGCCCGCAAACTCGGGATCATTGGCTTCTTCGCCTGTGTGAAAGCGCGTGTTCTCCAGAAGGAGCACATCGCCGTCGTTGAGCTCGCTCACTGCCTTGTCCGACACCTTGCCCACGCACTCGCTGGAAAAGCGCACCGGCGTGCCCAGCAGTTCTGACAAGGGCGCAATCACGGGTTTGAGGCTCTGGCTGGTATCGACCTTGCCCTTGGGGCGGCCGAAATGCGCCAGCAGGATGACCCGCGCGCCGTGGGACGTCAGCCATTGAATGGTCGGCAGGGCCGATTTGAGACGCGTGTCATCACTGACGCGGCCTTCGGCCATCGGCACATTGAAATCGACGCGCACCAGCACGCGCTTGCCGGAAACTTGCGCTTCTTCCAGACGGGCAATCTTGCCTTCGTTCATGATCGTGATCAGCCCTAAAGCAGCCGGCCCATCGCCACAGCCGTATCAATCATACGGCAGGCAAAGCCCCACTCATTGTCATACCAGGTCATCACGCGCGCTAATCTGCCATTGATGACATTGGTCTTGTCGATAGCGACGATGGATGAGCGCGGATCGTGATTATAGTCAATGGAAACCAACGGCAGGGTGTCATAGCCCAGAACGCCCTTCATCGGCCCGTCAGCAGCCTCGCGGATCGCGGCATTGATTTCCTCAATGCTGGTTTCGCGGCCCGGCGTAAAGACCAGATCAATGACCGAGACATTCGGCGTCGGCACGCGGATGGCCGAACCGTCGAGCCGGCCTTTCAGCTCTGGCAGCACTTCGGCAACGGCCTTGGCCGCGCCCGTCGTGGTCGGCACCATCGACATGGCGGCCGCGCGTGCGCGGTGCAGATCCTTGTGATTGCGGTCCAGCGTGGGCTGGTCGCCGGTATAGGCGTGAATCGTGGTCATATGACCCTGCTCGATTCCGACAGCGTCGTTGAGCACCTTGGCGACCGGCGCGAGGCCATTCGTGGTGCAGGAGGCGTTTGACACAATGATGTCATCGGCCGTCAGGCTGGCATGGTTGACGCCGTAGACGACCGTTCTGTCGGCATTCTTGGCCGGCGCCGAGCACAGGACGCGCCGGGCGCCCGATGACAGGTGCGCCGAAGCGCTCGCCTTGTCATTGAACTTGCCGGTGCATTCCAGCACCAGATCAATGCCCAGCTCCTTCCACGGCAACTGGGACGGGTCGCGGTTGGAGACCTTGGTGATCTTGCCGAACCCGGCATCAAATCCGTCATCGAACAGCTTGATTTCGCCCGGATAGCGGCCATGCACGCTGTCATAGGTGAGCAGATGCGCATTCACTTCCGGCGTGGCGCTGTCATTGATCGCAACGACTTCCACTTCGTGCCAGCGCTTTTGTTCCAGAACCGCCCGTAAAGCCAGACGGCCGATCCGGCCAAACCCGTTAATCGCCACGCGAAGTGCCATTGCCAGCGCTCCCAAGTAAATCCGTTGAAAAAACCGCTTCAAGGGCGCCGCAAGCTGCACAAAACCAGTGCCGCACCCGTTCGGGCACGGGGTTTAGACGCTTCGTCAGCCCGCGTCCATACACCAGCGGAGATGGCTTGTACCCGGCGCGCGAATGGGCAATGCGGGCGCTGCCTACGGCTCCAGCTCGACATCCCAGTACAGATAGTCCAGCCAGCTTTCATGCAGGTATTTGGGGGGGAAGCGCCGCCCCTGCCCCTGAAGCTGGTGCATGCTGGGCCGTGAGGGCCGCTTGCGTATCGGCATGTGCGCCTGATCGGGCGACCGGCCGCCCTTCTTCAGATTGCACGGCGCACAGGCCGCCACAATGTTGTCCCAGGTCGTCAGCCCGCCGCGCGAGCGCGGCACGACATGGTCAAAGGTCAGCATGTCCAGCTGTTTGGATCCGCAATACTGGCAGGAAAATCCGTCGCGCAGGAACACGTTGAACCGGGTAAAGGCCGGCGGGCGGTCCTGGGTGACAAAATCGCGCAAGGCCACCACCGACGGCGCGCGCATCGCAAACGAGGGCGAGCGGATCGCCGTCTCGTATTCGGAGACCACATCGACGCGTTCCAGGAAGACTGCCTTGATCGCTTCCTGCCACGGCCAGGTGGATAGCGGATAATAGGAAAGCGGCTGGTAGTCCGCATTGAGCACGAGACAGCGAAGGTCTTCCGGCGCCGTGCTGGAGACACGCATCATGGCTGTGGCTCCCCGTGAGAGGGCCGTGCGGCGCGCAACATACTCCCATCCCGGCCCGAAACCGTCCGGCCGGTCTGGCGTGCGTGGCCCGCGAGCCTATGACATATGAGCGTCCTGAAGACGCACCTCCCTTGCTTGCTCCCTGATTCATAAGCGAATCAGCAACCAGGCACGTTGAACCGAACTTAGCCGAACTGATGCTACAGACCTATGACATGCAGGTCACAGGTTTGTGCCACACGCAGGATTAACCTTAAAATGGGTTCCGTAACGTCAGGCGGCAAGCGCGGAACGGTAACGGCCTGCCAGCGCGGCCTTCAGGAAGCGCGCGCCCAACTCCAGACCATCAGGGCCGATGGAGTGGGGAAGCCCCTGACTGATATGAAATTCAGCACCGTGTCCGGCAGCGGCAAGCTGCTGTGCGGCCAGCAAGGTAAACCCTACCGGCAGTACATCGTCCCGGTCGCCATGGATAAGCATGACCGGTGGCTTCGAGGTCATCTCCTCTTTGAGATTGTCGCCCCCCGCCAGCGCGCCCGAATAGCCCAGAATGCCGCCAATGGCTGACGGCTGGCGCAAGCCCAGATGCAGGGCCAGCATGGTGCCCTGACTGAAACCGACCAGCGCCAGATCGGCCGGGGTGAGGTTATGGCGGCGCAATTCGGACGCGATAAACTGCCCGGCAACCGGCGCGGCCATGCGTGCACCAGCCTCCATGGCTGCCGGGTCCAGCCGCGAGATCGGGAACCATTGATACCCGCCCGGCGCGCCGGGCACCGGCTCGGGCGCATCGGGCGCAACCCAAGCCGTATCGGGAAAATCGGCAGCCCAGTGCTGGGCCAGACCGGCGAGGTCTGCCCCGTTCGAACCATAGCCATGGAACAGGATGACAAGCTTTTTCGCCTGTCCTGAACGCGCCGGAATGCGCGGGCCGTCGAGCAGGATCATGGGGGCCGGTCTCCGAAAGGTATCTGTCATCATCAGCTGGTGCGCGATCATGCTCAGGCGCGCCGCGCTGACAACCCCCTCGCGAAGCGCGCGCGCATTCGGCTAGCCTGCTGTCCATGGAAGACTTCGTCACCCGCTTTGCGCCCTCGCCCACCGGCGGGCTCCATCTGGGCCACGCCTATGCGGCCTTGTGTGCGTTCGACGCCTCGCAGGCAGCGGGGGGACGCTTCCTTCTGCGGATCGAGGATATTGATACCGGGCGATGCAAGCGGGAGTACGAGACCGCGATTTACGACGACCTTGAATGGCTGGGCCTTGAATGGGAGCACCCCGTCCGGCGCCAGAGCGAACATTTCCAGGATTTCCACGCCGCCCTGGAGCGTCTGATCGCGGCGGGTCTGGTCTATCGGTGCTTCAAAACCCGCAAGGAAGTGATGGCAGAAATTGCCAGCGCGCCACATCTGGCGGTCAACGGCCCGGAAGGACCAATTTTTACCGGTGCACCCCTGCCGCCATCAAAGGAGAAGCGGCTGGTCGAGGACGGACAGCCCTTCGCCTGGCGGCTTTCCATGGCAGCATGCCGAAAAGCGCTGGCAGAGCGCCGTGACGCGCTCAGCTGGCGCGAAGAGACCCTGCAGTCCCCGCACACATGCAAAGACATTTCTGCGCGGCCAGAGCTGTTCGGTGATGTCGTGATTGCGCGAAAAGATGCCGGCACCAGCTATCATCTGGCAGCTGTCCATGACGACGCCCTGCAAGGCATTACCCATGTCATACGCGGGGTGGATTTGCGCGCCGCCGCCGGGCTGCACCGGCTATTGCAGGTACTGCTAGGCTATGACGCGCCGGTATACCGCCACCACGCGCTGCTGACTGGCAGCGATGGCAAGCGCTACGCCAAGCGCGACCAGTCGATGACCTTGTCCCATCTGCGCGGGACCGGCTGCCAGCCAGAAGATGTAAGGGCGCTCATCGCGGCGCATATCGCCCGAGGGGACATTGTTGATGCAGGCGAACGCTAGCGTGCCACCAGTCCTCTAAGAACCATTTCCAGCCGGGCGCGCATCAGAACCGAAGCGGCCGAACGATCCAGCTCCTCTCCGCGCGCGCGCCGGACAATACCGCTATAGCAATCCTCAATCAGCCGGGCCGCTTCGGCCGGCTCGAGATCGCGGCGCAGCTCGCCTTTTTCGATGCCTTTGGCCAGCAGGCGCTCTACCGCCCCCCACGCCTCGGACATCTGCGAGGTTGCCTCGTGATAGCTCTCGCCGGTCCACGTCCAGGAGTGCGCGATGGCTGCAGCGAACAATTCCTCATGGCGCATATGCGCTTCCATGATGACCTGCACGAGCGCACTCAAACGGTCCAGCAAACTGCCGGAAAGCGCAGCCTCCAGCCGGTCAACCGAATCGCGGATGGCCTCATACTCTTCACGCAGGATCAGAATAAGCAGCGCGCTTTTGGTCGGCGCAACATTGAGTACCGTTCCGGCAGACACCTTCGCGGCATCGGCAATGGCCTTGATGGTGGCGCGCTCATACCCGTCATCGAGGAATACGCGGCGCGCCGCTTCGATGACATGGCTATGGGTTTCCTGCTTGCGGGCATCGCGGCGGGTAAGCCGCCGTCCGGATTCGTCACGCATCGCGCTGGCCTGAAACTGACAAGTTGCAAATAAAGAACGCACGCCCGGTCACCGATCCGGTTCACTGAGCGCGCGGTAAGTTTCTTTAGATGAGCAGCTTTGTGCTGCAACTGCAAGTAAATCGGACCGGCGTTTCATGGACGCGCCCGCGCGAAAATGCCTCACACACCATCAGCCAGACGCGATTGAGAAAACCGGCGCGCCGCTCTATGTCAGTTGCATGACCGGTTTTCTCGACGTCCTTCTTTACATCCTCATGGCCGTGGTGTTCGTCATCCTGTGCGTGGGAGTCTATTCTCTCGTGCGCGGAGGAGATTTCGGCCGATCATGGTCGAACAGGCTGATGCGCGCGCGTGTGCTGTTCCAGTTTCTGGCCGTTCTGGTGATCGTCGCGGGCTTCTGGGCGAAGGGCGCGTTCGGCAGCTAGCTGTCACAATCGGAGCATCGATGGTCCGCCTCACCAAAATCTACACCCGCACCGGCGACAAGGGCATGACCCGGCTGGGCGACATGAGCGAGGCCGCCAAGCATGATCCGCGTGTCGAGGCTTATGGCACGGTCGATGAGGCCAATGCCTCGATAGGGCTGGCGGTGGCCGCGCTGGAGGACGGGGCTCTGAAAGACGTGCTCCTGCGCATCCAGAACGAGCTTTTCGATCTGGGCGCGGATTTGTGTGTGCCTGACCGGGGTGAAAAGCTCGAATGGGAGCCCTTGCGCGTCACGCCGCAACAGGCGGCACGGCTGGAAACCGATATCGACACGTTCAACGCCCGCCTGTCGCCGCTGGAAAGCTTCATACTGCCGGGCGGCTCTGAAAGCGCGGCCCGCCTGCATCTGGCCCGCACCATTGCCCGCCGGGCAGAACGCAGGGCGGTGGAGCTGAAAGATCTGGGCGAGCCGGTCAGCGAGGCGGTGATCATCTATCTCAACCGCCTCTCCGACTTCCTGTTCGTGGCAGCGCGCATCGCCAACTATGAAGGCCGCGCCGATGTACTCTGGGTGCCGGGTAAAACGCGCTAGGGCGCAGCCCGCCGCCTGCCGGCGAATGAGCGCAGTCCGACTCAGGAGCCGGTAGCCGTACCGGATGTTCCGGCTCTCCGGCAGGCCCACACAGCCACGCCAACCGTAAGGGCCAGCCCGGTACCGACCACAGCCATCGAGGCAAGTGAGGCAATGTTTACAGGGACGAAAACCCAGATCACGGCATGGGCCAGACCGGCCAGCGTCAGCGCCCACCCGCCAATCCTTCTGGCTACCTGCATCCGGCCTTCTGCCGCCACCGAGAGGCGGCGCGATCCCAGCTGCTTGGGCATCAGATTGGCATAGCCTGCCAGCATCAGGCCGATCATCACCTGAACGGCACGCTGGGCCATGTCAGGGGCGATGAGGCCCGCCGTTTCGGCGTATCTCAGGCCTGCAGCCGTCGCGAGAAAAGTGACGGCGAGGGCGATGGCAGGGATCAGTCGGGTCATGATGCGGGTCCTTCCTCGGGAGGGTTGGCGCTGTCTGGCGCGGCAACAGGGCCGATGCCGAATGTCTGGGCAAACCCCAGCAACGCATCCTCCAGCACCGACAATTTCAGCCGGTAGGTGATGGTTGTGCCCTGCTTGTCCGCCGCAATGAGATCAGCTTCCTTGAGGACGTTGAAATGCGCCGACATGGTAGGCTTCGACACCGTGAAATGGTCACAAAGCTCCCCCGCCGTCATCGGGTGGCGGCGCAACAACTCCAGCACTTTACGGCGTGTGGGGTCGGCGAGGGCTTTGAATACCGTGCTCATGAATCGATAATTAGCTAAACATCAAATTATTGTCAAGCCGAGAGCTTCAGGCGCGCTGTTTCCGCAACGGCAACGCGGTAATTCGCGTCCGGCACTGGAAATCGCCCCTGCGGGCCCCCTATCTGTCTGGCATGCGGCGTGTGGCCGCAGCCACAAACGTCCATATGGAGGGACAGGCCCTATGAAGACCGTTTTTGCCGCCGCCTCGCTTGCGGCTTTCCTTACCGCCCCGTTGATGTCCGGCGCTGCGCTCGCCGAGCCGGTAGCCTATGAGTTTGACCGCTCCCACACCGCGATCAGCGCAAGCTGGCAGCATTTGGGCATGTCACGCCAGTCCATCTATTTCACCGATTATGAGGGTGTGCTGCTGCTCGACCTGGAAGAGCCGGAAAACTCCACCGTCGATGTGACATTCAATCTCGCCGGTGGATTCTGGGTCGGCGCCGATCAGGAACGGTTCGAGGGCCATCTGGAATCAGGCGATCTGTTCAACACCGAGGCCTACCCGACGGCCCGCTTTGTTGCGACCAGCTTCGAAACCGAGGATGGCGAGACCGGCACTATGACTGGCGATCTCACCTTGCTGGGCCAGACGCATCCGGTATCGCTCAACGTCACGCTCAATTTCGCCGGCGAGCATCCGATGAGCGGCGATCCGGTTGCCGGTTTCTCGGCCACGGGCACCATTACCCGATCTGAATGGGGCCTGGGCTATGCCGTACCGGCCGTGTCGGACGAAATCGAAATCTCCATCGAGACCGAACTGGCTGTAGCCAGCGAGTAACTGAATTTGCTCCCGGCATCCCGGCCGCACGGCCCGGGATGCCGGCATCAGACTGGCCAGTGACAGACCCCGGACGTGCGCACGGCACGCTCCGGGGTTTTCAGTTTCGGCGCCGCCTGGCGCGCATCCTCCGTAAAAAGCCGGACCTGTTTTTGCACCTGCGTTGACACGACGCTTGGGCGAAGGCAGTTTCCGCGCCTATTTTGCCCTGCAACACGGACGGGGAAAGCTGGCGCGGCGCTGCCTTTCCCCTCCATCCATTCGTAACCAGAGACAACCGGAGCGGCCGATGAAAATCCTCGTCCCCGTCAAGCGGGTAGTCGATTACAACGTGAAGGTCCGGGTCAAACCCGATCAGAGCGGTGTCGACCTTGCCAACGTCAAAATGTCCATGAACCCGTTCTGCGAGATTGCCGTCGAAGAGGCAATCCGCATGAAAGAAAAGGGTCTGGCTGAAGAGATCGTCGTGGTCTCCATCGGTCCGGCGGGCGCGCAGGAAACAATCCGTACCGCGCTGGCCATGGGCGCAGACCGGGGCATTCACGTGACCACGGACGCGACTGTGGAGCCGCTGGCGGTAGCGAAAATCCTTGCCAAGATTGCAGGTGAGGAAAAACCCGAAATCATCATTCTGGGCAAGCAGGCCATTGATGACGACGCCAATGCCACCGGCCAGATGCTGGCCGCACTGCTGGGATGGCCGCAAGGCACATTCGCTTCCAAGGTGGAAAAGGACGGCGATGCGCTCAAAGTCACGCGCGAGATCGATGGCGGTCTGCAGACCGTCTCCATCGCCCTGCCGGCGATCGTGACCACCGACCTGCGCCTGAACGAGCCGCGCTATGCCTCGCTGCCCAATATCATGAAGGCCAAGCGCAAGCCGATCGATGCGAAAACGCCGGACGATTACGGTGTGGACCTGACCGCGCGCCTTGAAGTGATCAAGGTCGCCGAGCCGCCCAAGCGTAAGGGCGGCGTGAAGGTGGAATCGGTCGCGGAGCTGGTTTCCAAGCTGAAGAACGAAGCAGGAGTGCTGTAATCATGGCCACGCTCGTTATTGCAGAACACGACAACAAATCGCTGAACGAAGCCACGCGCGCCGCCGTGACGGCTGCGAAAAAGATAGGCGGGGACATCCACATTCTCGTCGCCGGTCAGGACGCGAAAAGCGTTGCTGACGAGGCCGCCAAGGTGGACGGCGTTGCCAAGGTGATGCTGGCTGAATCCGAAGCGCTCGGCCACAAGATGGCCGAGGCGCTCGAGAGCCTCGTCCTGTCTGTGGCCGATGGCTATGACGCGATCCTCGCGCCGGCCTCTACCGTGGGCAAGAACTTCATGCCCCGCGTGGCAGCCAAGCTTGATGTCATGCTGATTTCAGACATCACAGCCGTTGAGAGCGCCGATACCTTCATCCGCCCGATCTATGCGGGTAACGCGCTGGTGACGGTAAAGTCGAACGACAAGGTGAAGCTGATCACTGTGCGCCCGACCACATTTGAAAAGGCGGGCGATGGCGGCTCGGCCAGCGTGGACACGGTCGATGCGCCGGACGCTTCCGCCAAGTCGAGCTTCATCTCCGAAGAGCTGTCAAAATCCGATCGCCCGGAGCTGGGCGCCGCCAAGATCGTCATCTCCGGCGGCCGCGGCATGGGCAATGGCGAGAACTTTGCCATCCTTGAAAAAGTCGCCGACAAGCTGGGCGCAGCCGTTGGCGCCTCGCGCGCGGCGGTTGATGCCGGCTTTGTGCCCAACGATTATCAGGTTGGCCAGACCGGCAAGGTCGTCGCCCCGCAGCTTTACATCGCGGTGGGCATTTCCGGCGCGATCCAGCACCTGGCGGGCATGAAGGATTCCAAGGTGATCGTCGCGATCAACAAGGATGAGGAAGCCCCGATCTTCTCGGTGGCCGATTACGGCCTTGTGGCCGACCTGTTCAAGGCCGTGCCAGAGTTTGAAGAAGAGCTCTCCAAGATCGGCTACTAGGCTCTCCATATCGTTCACCTGAAAAGCCCCGGAGCGTCAGCTCCGGGGCTTTCATGCGGCAACGCGCGCCATCTCCGCATGGAATAAAAAATTCACAAAAATCATATTGCCGGTCTCAGCTTGATCGCTGACGGTTTCGTCAGAAGGAATTATCAGCGAGGCAATAGTCATGCGCGTCTTCCCGTTTGTTCCGGTTGTGCTAACCCTCGCCGCCATCTTCTACGTGGGGTTTACACCAGCCGCATCCGCCCAAAAGCCGGGCTCTGCCCCTGCCGGTCAGACCCAAGGTGCCTCCGCGGGCAATCTGAACGCCTTGCTGGACGAGGTGATCACACAGGACTCAACGAGCTGGCTGCTCTGGCGCTATGATCGCGGCAGCGCCCGCAATGCCAGAATGGAAAACACGTCCGGAACCGGTGTGCGCACCCTTTATGGCGAGTACACCTTCAATGGCGGGCGTGGCGGCTGGGTTCGTGTCCAGTTTACCAATGATCAGGTTCAGTGCATCCAGTTCTGGAACGAGGGGCGGTGCCGCCCGTTTAGAAGCCCGCCATCTCACGGCGTTCTGCAGGGCTTGGTAGCGGGGGCTGCCGCCGGCGCAGCGAGTGGCTCGTCGGGTAGTGGATCGGGATCAACCGGACAGAATTGCCGTTACGAAGCCATGCCAGGAGTGCCTGGCAGCCGTCAGAGAATTTGTGACTAGGCCCGTTTTCTTGAAAGCTTAACTTGCCAAGAGGCTACCACAATCTGAGAAGCTCTTGAGAACCAGGCGCCGTCTTTAAATCAGAAAAACCCCGGAGCGTCAGCTCCGGGGTTTTTCACGCTTGGAGGCGGCTTGACATTGTGGTGGCAAAACGCCACCTTTGGTGTCGGGAGGTTGCCATGGCCAAATCTGTAAAGTTCGCCGACGAGACGCTCATTGATGACGCGCGCCACGAGTCGGAAATCCAGAGCCGGTCGCTCGCCGGTCAGATCACACATTGGGCCCGCTTGGGCCGCGCCATCGAACGATCCGGCAGTTTCGACTATGCCAAGCTTTCGCGAGTGCTCGCAGGGGAGCTCAACACTACCGTCCTTACTGCCGAGGAGAAGGCGGTCTGGTCAGAGCGCTTCCTTGCGAAAATGTCGGAGGCCGGACCGGATGAGGACGCATTCTTTGCGAATATGCGAAAGTCTGGCGGGGCCGTTGGGCTTGATCCGTCCGGAAGGATTGTCCACACGGACGGCCAAGCTGGCGAATGAACCCCACCATCATCGTATTGGCCGGCCCTAACGGCGCTGGAAAATCGACCCTCTACCGTACACGTGTAGGCCCAGCGTTTGCTGGTCCTTTCATAAATGCTGACATCATCCAGCGCGAGGAACTGGCCGACAACAGTCCGCAGGCTTCCTATGAGGCGGCGCGCATAGCGGCAGAGCGGCGCAGCGAGATGCTGTCAAAGGGAGCCGACTTCGTTACCGAGACGGTATTTTCCCATCCGTCCAAGCTGGCCCTCGTGAAAGAGGCGCAGCTGCGCGGGTATGCTGTCTGGATTATGCATGTCGGGGTATCGGATCCCAGCCTGTCGGTGGCACGCGTCGCCTACCGGGTCGAAGCCGGTGGCCACCCTGTCCCCGAGGCCAAGATCCGCGAGCGATATCATCGCTCAACCCCGCTCGTCCGGCAGGCCGTGCTCCTCGCCGACACAGGGCTTGTGTATGACAACTCGGTCGCCGGCCAGAGTCCCAAGCTCATCCTGACCTTTGACCGGGGACTCCTTCTTAAGGTCAGAGCCAATCCGCCCGCATGGATAGCGCAGGCCTATGCGGCGGAAATCTCCGCTTTGCCCGGCCAGCTTTTGGAGCCATGAGCCAGTTTTATCAGCTACCCGACGGTCATCAGCTGGCAGCGCAGCCCGCCTACTCCGCCACCTCGAATGCCCGTTCGACCGGCCAGTCCTCATCGGCCGCGCGCCAGGCGATTGAGGCGATCTTCCACTGCCCCTGATCGTTCAGGATGGTCAGGCTGTTGACGCCTCGCGCGACCGTCTCGCCGGTATCGGCGCGGACAGCCTCATAGGCTGATAATATGGTGGCCATGCCGCCATAGAGGAAAGTTTCCCGGCGGGTTTCGGTCTCGGTGAAGCCGATTTCGGCCAGCGCCTCGCGATTACGCTCAACATAGTCGTCAATCGTCAGGACGACGACGCGCTCGGCACCATCAGGCGCGGTAACTACCACGTTCATTTGCGCACCGGGCAGAAACAATTCGCGAAACCGCTCCCAGTCGCGCGCCTCTCCCACGGGCCCGGAGATGACGTCATACAACGCCTCCAGCGCCTCGCCTGGCGTCTCCTGGGCCTGCGCAGCGCCGGCGAGCGTCAGTATCGCAGCCGGCATAATTACGAGAAACTTCATGTCACTTCTCCCCGGAAAATTTCGTGTCAGCGTATCAGCGTGCCGTTTTTCGGTGATGGCAACTTACCGATTGGAGAGAAAGCACGCGCCGCTAATACCGCTCCAGCGCGGCTTCAATGAGGGCAATGGCGTCCTCGCTGTCCCATTCCGCCTCGCCTGACAGACGCCCGATCTCGCCGCCATGGCGGTCATAGAGGATCGTTGTCGGCAGGCCGCGCGATCCAGCCGCGATGGCCGCGCGCAAGGCCGGGTCATGATAGAGGCCCAGCGCGTTGATGCCGTTTTCGTCATAGAAGCGCCGCGCCTCCTCCATTGTGCGGTCCATGGAAATGGCAATCACCTCAAAATCATCTGATCCCAGCTCGGCTTGCAAAGCGTCCAGCGCTGGCATTTCCACCACGCACGGGGCGCACCATGTCGCCCAGAAATTGACCAGCACCAGCTTGCCGCGCCGGTCAGCCAGCGTGATCTCCTCTCCATCACCCGTCACCAGCCCCACAAGTGGCTGGGCAGGCGGCTCGCTGACCGTTGCAAAGCCGCTCATCGTGCCGCGCGCGTAACTGTCAAGCGGACCTGGCGCAGAACTGACAAGCGAGGCGGAAATCACGTATAGAACGCCCGCAAGGCCAAGTATCGCCGCTGCGATAATCGCGGTAGTGAGGCCGTGGGCTTTGAGATAGGCCCGCACGCGTTCGAACATGGTATTCCTTCCAGAAAGGTCTGTTTAAGCGATGAGCACGTCTGATACCCCAAAAAACCGGCCCGGATCTGGCATCGATATGTGGGGTGGACGATTCTCCGCAGGCCCGTCTGCCATTCTTGAAGCGATCAACGCCTCGGTGGATGTCGACAAGCGGCTGGCAGAACAGGACATTGACGGAAGCCTTGCCCACGCCGCGATGTTGGCCGCTTGCGGCATAATTTCAAGTGAGGATGCCCGCGACATCTCCGCCGGGCTGGAAGCGATCCGCACCGACATCCGTGCCGGCAACTTCACCTGGTCGGCTGCCCTTGAAGACGTCCACATGAATATCGAGGCCGCGCTGAAAGCGCGTATCGACGCGCCCGCCGGCCGGCTGCACACGGCCCGCTCGCGCAATGATCAGGTGGCCACAGACTTCCGTCTCTGGCTGCGCGATACCTGCGCTTGCATGGAGGAAGGCTTGCGCGCCTATCAGCGCGCTCTGGTTGCGCAGGCCGAAGCGCATGCCGACTGGGTTATGCCCGGCTTTACCCATTTGCAGACCGCCCAGCCGGTCAGCCTGGGCCATCATCTATTGTGCTGGGTGGAGGCAGCAGAACGCGATATCAGCCGCTTCGAGGACTGTAGAAAGCGCCTCAATGAAAGCCCGCTGGGCGCGGCAGCGCTGGCCGGCACCGCCTTCCCGATTGACCGGGAGATGACCGCGAAGGCGCTTGGCTTTGACCGGCCCATGGCCAATTCGCTGGATGCCGTGTCCTCGCGTGATTTTGCGCTGGAGGCACTGAGCGCTGCGACAATCGCCGCGATCAATTTGTCGCGCTTTGCCGAGGAAATCGTGCTGTGGACCTCGCGCCGCTTCGGCTTTGCAAAACTGACAGATGCCTTTTCCACCGGCTCCTCGATCATGCCGCAAAAGCGCAATCCCGATGCCGCCGAGCTGGTCCGGGCCAAGCCGGGCCGGATTGCCGGCGCGCTGCAGGGCCTGGTCATTGTGTGCAAGGGCCTGCCGCTGGCCTATTCCAAGGACTTGCAGGAAGACAAGGCGCTGGTCTTCACCGCGTTTGACGATCTGGAACTGGCTATTGCCGCCATGGCCGGGATGGCCGCCGATATCAGTTTCAACCGCGAGGCCATGGAAGAGGCTGCCGGAGAAGCCTATTCCGACGCCACAGATCTGGCTGACTTTGTGGTGCGTGAGCTGGGCCTGCCGTTTCGCGATGCCCATCACATTGCCGGCAGTGTGGTTAAAGAGGCCGAGGCGCGCGGCGTCTCTCTTTCACAGCTGCCCCTCGAGGTGTTTCAGAGCATCGAGCCGCGCATTGACGCGGCGGTTTTCACCGTGCTCACTGCGCGGGCATCCATGGAGAGCCGGACCAGCTATGGCGGGACGGCCCCGGTACGGGTGCGCGAACAATGTGCGCTGTGGCGCGAACGTCTGGCAGGAGCGAACCCGTGAAGATCAGATTATTCACCCTCTTGATTTGCGCGGGCGCTCTGGGCCTGTCTGCCTGCGGCAATCGCGGAGCGCTGGACCGCCCCCCGCCCATCTGGGGCGGGCCGCAGGAAGCACCGGCAGAAGACGGTGAAAGTGCCGCCGAGGCCGACGAATACTGGGGCGATGACGACGACCGCACCCAGCGCCTGCCGCGTTTGCCCGGCGATGATCCGTTCGAGGACGAATAGGACGGGCTCCAGCCACGCATGCCCTGAACGGATGCATGTCACGGGTGCATGTCGCGGATGCGTGTCGCGAATGGGCGCGTTAGGCTCGGCGCCGCGATGAAACACTGGCCCGTTAACCTTGCCTGGCTGGCGCTTCTGTGGGAGCGCGCGGCCCCGGTTCTTGCCGGGCCGCTGGCCATGCTCGTGCTCTATGCAGTGCTGTCGCTTGGCGGGCTTCCCGAGCGTATGGGCGATCCATGGCGCGCCATTCTGGCCCTTGGCCTGCTGATCATCGCGGCCGCTTTTGCAGTACCGGCCATCCGGTCTTTCAAATGGCCGTCACGCGCCGATGCCCAGCGGCGCGTGGAAGCCGATAGCGGCCTCTCCGGGCGTCCGTTCGAGGCCATGGACGACGAGCCGGCGACCGGCGAGAGCATTCTCTGGCTTGCCCACCGGGGACGGATGCGCGAGGCGCTGGCCCAAGCGCGCGCACGGCGCCCGCGCGCAGCGTGGGCCTCGCTCGATGTTCATGGCGGGCGTATCAGCGCAGCCATCGTCCTTGTCACCGCCTTTTTCTATGCCGGGGACGCCGCCATGGTGCGCCTTGGCGATGCCTTTTCGCCAGTTCCGCTTGCCGGAGGCGGGGAGCGGGCGGTAGCCGAATTCTGGATCGAGCCACCCGACTATACCGGCCGGCCGGTGCTGTTCCTGCGCGACCGGCGCGAAGCGCGCATACCGCAAGGCTCGGTTCTGGCAGCGCGCATTACCGGGCTTGCGCGCGACCCGCGCGTTTCAGGCGCCGAGGCAGAGATCGAGGAAATCGGCCCCGGTGTGCGTCAGCTGCGCATCGCGATCGGCGAAAGCGCCAACATTCTGGTGCGCAGCGGGGCATTCACAGAGCGTCTGGACCTTGAGGTGATCGAGGACACGCCGCCGCGTCTGGCACTCATTGCCGAGCCCGAAAGCGATGTTCAGGGCCGGCTCACGCTGGAATTCACCGCCCAGGATGATTACGGCGTCGAGACTTACCGGCTGCAGATTGCCGCCGATCCCGGTGATGGCAGCAATCCGGCTGAGGAACAGTGGGACGCCATCGACATTGCGCCGGGCGCTGTGGTGCCTGCAAGCGGCGAAAACCGCTTTCGCGCCACCGTCGAGACCGCCCGGCATAAGCTGGCTGGAGAGCGCGTGCTTGTACGTGTGGAAGGCATTGACGGCGCAGGACAGGCGGGCGTGACAGGGCCCATGGCCTTGCGCCTGCCAGAGCGCCTGTTTCTCGATGCGATGGCCCGTGCGGTGACCCACGAGCGCCGTCTGTTTCTCGACGGAGCGGGCGAATATGGCCCGCATCCCGGACCGCGCGAGCGCCATGAGGAGGACATGTTCTGGCCATGGCTGGACGATGAGCCCGAACAGCGGCTGGAACGCGCGCCCGAGAGTGTTCAGCGCCTGTCACGGGCGCTCGATGCGCTCGGTGATGCCCCGGCCAGCCATTTTCCTGACCGGATTGTGTTCCTGGGCCTGCGTACCGCCATGCATCAGGTCCGCCGGGCCCGCGAGATAGATGATCTCAGCCATGTTGAAGAGGATTTGTGGCAGATTGCCCTGCGTGCCGAACTGGGCACGCTGGCAGATGCCGAAGCGGCGCTGCGGGCGGCCGAACGCGCTCTCGCCGATGCGCTGGCGCGCGGCGCAGACGGCATGGAGCTCGCCGCGCTGTTCGAGCAGTTCGAGGAAGCGACCCGCAATTACATTACCGCTCTGATGCGCGAAGCCCTGCAATCCGACATGCCGTCCGAGAGCGGCGGCGGGCAAGGCATGAATCTGAGCGCTGACATGCTCCAGGAGTTGCTCGACGCGCTGCGCGAGGCGACCGAGCTGGGCGATACCGAAGGCGCGCGCCGCGCGCTCGCGCAGCTGGCCGAGCTTTTGCGCAATATGCAGATCATGGCAGGCGGATCCGGGCAGGGTCAGAGTGAAAGCGAGCTTGGACGCGCCTTGCGCGAAGCGCTTGAAGAGCTGGGCGAGGTCATCGGTGAGCAGCGCGGCCTGACCGACGAAACCTTTGAGCAATCGCGCTCCGGCGAGCTGGCCGAAGGCCAGCCCGGAGAAGAGGGCCGCGCGCTGGCCGAACGTCAGGAAAACCTGCGCGGGGCACTGGATGAGCTGCTCGAACAAATGCCCGGCGGCATGAGCGAGGAAGGTGAACGCGCCTTTGACGAGGCCGCCCGGCAGATGGACGAAGCTGGCCGGGCGCTGGAGCGCGGCGATGGCGAAGGGGCTCTGGCCGCTCAGGACGAGGCGCTGCGCGCCTTGCGCGAGGGCGCCGAGGACACGGCCGAGCGGCTACAGGCGGAAAACGAGGAGAACGGGCGCGGCGAAGGCGAACGTGACCCGCTGGGGCGTGATGCCGACGGTGGCGGCACGGGCGGGGACACCGAGGTGCCGTCCGAAATGGAGCGCCAGCGCGCCCGTGACATTCTTGAAGAACTGCGCCGCCGGGCAGGCGATGGCACGCTGACACCCGAAGAACGCGCCTATATCGAGCGGCTGCTGGACCGCTTCTAGCGCGTACTATCCTGCTGGCGCGCCAGCTCTAGCCTTCCGGCGCAAGCACGACTTCCAGCTCTGCTGCGCCCTCAGGCGGGTCGGCAAGGACGGAACGGAACGCTTCTTCGCCGCCGGCAGGCAGGCTCAATGAATCGAGCATTACCACCCACTCGACCAGTACATCGCCGTCCTGGCCGGTGATGATAGCGCGCAGCGGGTGAGTGATCCTGTCACGCCCGGTGGTGTTGACGACCAGCCCTTCAATGACCAGCCCGCCCTCTTCGTCTTCAGACGGCGTGGCGCGCAGGTCACGCACTTCCAGCCCATGGGGATTGACCGGCACGCCGACAGCGGCATAGGCGCTGGCGGTACGCGGGAAGGCATCGACAATATCGACGCGGAAGAGCCAGGCCGCGCCCAGCATGAGCACACACGAGGCCGCAACCACCGCCCATCCGGCACCTTCGACTGCCTGGCGGCTGCGATGGCGGCGGGTCTCGGCGCGCTTGCGTACCACCTCATGCGGCTTGACCGCCTCGATACCGCCGACAGGGCGCGGAGCCGTGTCGGCCGGGGCCGGTTCCTTTCGCAAGGTCGGGCGTGCCGGCTCATCGAGGGTGAGTGCTTCCTCATCGACTTTCCAGCCATGGCCGCACGCCGCACAGCGCACGCGGCCCTTGCGCACGGCAATGGCATCGGTATCGACCCGGTACCGGGTGTCACAGCTTGGGCAGGTAACGATCATGGACGTCTACCTCTCATCTCCTGCATAGTCAGATTCGCACCCGCCCTGCAGCCGGGTTCGATGAATAACTGCCGCCGCCCTTTTCCACGCGCGCCCGCCAAGGACCCGCCCGCCTGATGGACCAGCCTTCTTCCGACAGCGCCCTATCGGCCGAAGCCGGAGCCACGCCGGCCGTGCGCTTCGACAATGTCGGTATGCGCTATGGACGCGGGCCCGAAGTGCTGAGCGACATTTCCTTTGAATTACCGCGTGGAAGTTTCCAGTTCCTCACCGGACCGTCCGGAGCCGGCAAAACATCATTATTGCGGCTGATATATCTGGCAGAACGGCCCTCGCGCGGACTTGTATCCCTGTTCGGCGAAGATACCAGCGTGATGGAGCGCGACGCGCTGCCTGCATTCCGGCGCCGGATCGGCGTGGTATTTCAGGATTTCCGCCTGCTCAGCCATTTAAGCGTGTTCGACAATGTCGCCCTGCCTTTGCGCGTCGCGGGGCAAGGTGTGCGCCAGTATGGCGAGGATATTGTCGAATTGCTCAACTGGGTGGGTCTTGGCCACCGCATTGATGCGTTGCCTCCGACCCTTTCGGGCGGTGAACAGCAACGCGCCGCGATAGCGAGGGCCGTGGTCAGCCGCCCGGAAATCCTGATCGCGGACGAACCGACCGGCAATGTGGACCCTGAGATGGGCCGCCGTCTCCTGCGCCTGTTTGTCGAGCTGAACCGGCTGGGCACCACGGTGCTGATCGCCAGCCATGACATCAGCCTTATCCGTTCGGTCAATGCGCCGGTTCTCGAACTGGCCGAAGGACGTCTCAACCGGCGGGCACGAAGCGTATGAACAAGCCGCGCCGCCCCGCCCCGCTACTGCCCGAAGAGGCTGGCCGTGACCTGCCGTTGCTGGCTGTGTGCGCGATCCTGATCTTTCTGGCCTGCCTGTCTGTGATCGGCGCCGCCGGGGCGTGGCAGGCCGCCAGCGGCTGGTCCGGCCAGCTGGTGAGCGAGGTCACGCTTCAGGTGCTGCCCGGCGAGGAAACCAATGGCGACGAGGCCGCCCGGGAGGCCGGGGCGCTGGCATCAGGCCTTCCCGGCGTCGTCAGCGTGGAGGTGCGCGCCCGCTCGGCGTCCGAGGCGCTTTTGCGCCCCTGGCTCGGCAATGCACGCCTGCCTGAGGACTTTCCCGTGCCCCGTCTGGTCACGCTGGAAATCGACCCGGAAAACCCCCCGGCATCCGGCGCGCTTGATGCGCTTTTTGCCGATGCGCCCTACCGCGTCATTGTCGATGATAACCGGCTCTGGGCAGGAGCCATCGCGCGGGCGTCCGCCACGGTCCGTTATTTTGCCATTGGCCTCGTCGTCCTGATGTGTGCAGCAGCGGCAGCCGTGATCGTGTTTGCCGCCCGCGCCGCCCTGTCCATGCGGCGAGACATTGCCTACGCCCTGCATCTGGTCGGCGCGCCGGACCGCTTCATCATCGCCCTGTTTCAGGAACGCTTCTTCATGCTCGGGCTGAAATCCGGCGTTGCAGGCTCGCTGATGGCTTTGCTGGCAACGCTCGGACTTGGCTATGCTGGCGGCAGCGCGGGGGCGCTATTCTTTCTTCCAAGCCTGGCACCCGGATGGGGCATCGTGGTGATCGTGCCGATTGCAGCCTTCATCTCGGGCGCGATTTCCGGCCTCGCGGCACGTCTTGCGGTCAGCGCCGGACTTCAGGCACGCTGGAGCTAACTATCGGACATTGGCAGGCAGCGCGCAGCCAGCCATAGTCGCAGCCCTGATGCTGCCAGTATGGCTGGTGACACTGCCGGGAGGCACATTTCCATGAGAGCGGCCATTTCCATCATCCGCTTTGGCGCCTTCGCACTGGTCATCGCCGCCGTGCTGGGATTTGCCCTGTTTGTGCGGGCAGGCACCGGCCATGCGCAACCCGATCGCGTGGATGGTGATGCCATCGTTGCGCTGACCGGAGGCGAGGGACGTGTTGCCACAGGGGTAGCCTTGCTGGCGGACGGTCATGGCGAGCGGCTTCTCATCTCCGGCGGCAATCCCGAAGTGACAATGGACGCCATCCGGGCCGCAGCCGGTGCGCCGCCAGCGCTTTTCGATTGCTGCGTCGATATCGGTCTGGAGGCGGCCAACACGGTCGGCAATGCGGACGAAACCGCGCGCTGGGCCGCCGGTCATGGCTATCAACGCCTCGTGATTGTAACCTCTGACTTCCACATGCCGCGCGCCCTTCTGGAACTCAGCGCGGCCATGCCCGATAGCGAACTTGTGCCCTATGGGGTCGCCACGCCGCCCCCCTGGACGAGCACACGCGCAGCGCGGCGCTGGTTGCAGGAATATCTGAAGTTCGCCGCCGTCTACGCGCGCGAGACCCTGCGCGCACCCCTTGGCGGGCAGGCCTGACTGCCGGTAGTAACCGGGGCAGCAACTCCACTTTGAAGAGGCGGGACTGGGGTGTACGTCATCGGATCGGCGCTTTTTGTAATCTGGATGTACGGGCTTATGGCGATACTCGGCCTGTTGTGCTCGCCGCTCCTGCTTGGGCCGCGCAGCTGGGTCCGTGGCTGCTTTGCCCTTTACCGGCATCTGGTGTTTGCAGGCCTTCGCGTCCTGTGCGGTATCCGCTTCGAGGTACGCGGCCGCGAGAACATCCCGGCTGGCCCGGCACTGGTAGCGTCCAAGCACCAGTCCATGTTCGAAACGCTGGCCTTCTGGCACATCCTGCCCGACCCGGCGATCATCCTGAAGAAAGAGCTCAAATATCTGCCGTTTTTCGGCTGGTATGCGATGAAGCTGAAAAACGTCGCCATCGACCGCTCTGCCGGTGCGAGCGCCCTGAAGGCCATGCTGCGCGCGGCGCGCGAGCGCGCGCATGAAGGACGCCAGGTAGTGATCTTTCCGCAAGGCACACGCGTGGAGCCCGGCGCGCCGGAAAGCTACAAGCCCGGTGTGGCAGGGCTTTATGGTGCAATGGATGTGCCTTGCGTACCGGTCGCGCTCAATTCGGGTCTCTACTGGCCGCCCTCCGGCTTTATACGCAAGCCTGGCACCATCATAATCGAGTTTCTTGAACCCATCCCGGCCGGCCTTCCGCGCGCGCGTTTCATGGAGCAGCTGGAAAGCCGGATCGAAACCGCCTCACTGGCTTTGCTACCGGACCCGCAAGGACAAGCACAATCATGATCCGTGACTTCAGCCCGCCCCCGGCACCGCGCCGCTCGCGCCTCGGCCTGTTTGTGCCCTTCATCGCCTTTGGGGTATTGGTGGTTGTGTATGGGGGATACTGGCTGTGGATGTCAGGCGAGATCCACAAAACCACCGAGAACTGGATCGCCGCGCGCGAATCAGAGGGCTATATCGTTTCTCTCGACAAGGTCTCGGTCGGAGGTTTCCCATTCCGGTTTACGGTAACCGCCCGCAGCCCCGAGATCATCGCTCCGGCAGACGATGGCGGATGGCGGGTAGCCATGCCCCGGCTGTCGGCGACGGCGCTGCCCTATAATCTTTCGCACTGGATCGTGGCCTTCGCGAGCCCCGCTGAAATCGACCTGCAGACCAGCGAAGCCGATGGCGCGCTGCTGGCAACAGCTGACAATGCACGCGTCAGCCTGGCCTCCGGCAGGGCCGGGACCACTCGCGCGGGCGCCGAGCTTGAGGGCTTCCGCCTGATCCGGCGTGAAAGCGGCGAGGTGCTGGTGGAGGCTCTCGAAGAATTGGTCCTTGCCACCGAGGTGGAAGCGCAAGACCAGCTTCGCATCCGGCTGGAGATGCGCGGTCTGGAGCTTGGCCCCGATCAGCTTGACGCGCGCACGACAAATGCCTTTGGCCGCCGTATCGAGCTTTTGCGCACCGACACGACCCTGACCGAATGGAGCGCGCTGGCCAGTGACGCCAATCTGGCAAGCTGGAGCGCGGTTGGCGGACGCGCGGAAATCGCCATGGCCGAATTGCGCTGGGGCAGCGCTGCGCTGGGCGGCGAAGGCTCTGTTGGCGTTGATAGCGTGTTGCGCCCCGAGGGCCGCCTGTCGGTGATCGTCGAGGAACCCGACAGCCTTGTCAGCGCCCTGGTATCAGGCGGAGTTGTCGGTACCAGCGACGGCGAAGCGCTGCGTCTGGCGCTGATGATGGCTCCGCGCAGGGATGAAGGCGTGTCACTTCCCTTCCGCTTCCAGCAGGGCGGCGTCTTCCTCGGACCCGTTCGTATCGGCGATGCGCAGCCTCTGACCGGCAATTTGCCATCAGCGCCGCAAATGCCGGACTTGCCTGACGCTGACAACGAGTAAGCCGCTAGCCTGCCTGCATGAATTCTGTCAGCGCGTCGGCCACGCGGCGGTTATCTGCGTCCAGCCCGATGGAAATGCGCAACGAATGCGGCAGGCCGTAAGGCTTCACATCGCGCACCACCAGACCCTTGGCCGTCAGGAAACGTTCAGCCTCATCGGCGGTCTTGCCGGGCGTTTGCGGGAAATGCACCAGCACGAAATTGCACACTGACGGGGTTACCTCCAGCCCGGCACCGCCCAGCTGCTGCGTCAGGAAATCCACCCAGCGTGCATTGTGCTCCTTGGAGCGGGTGATGAAGTCTCTATCGCCGATAGCCTCAATCCCCGCTTCAACAGCCGGCACGCTGACATTGAACGGGCCGCGCACGCGGTTGAGGATGTCGATTATGCCTTCGCGCGCGTAGGCCCACCCGAGGCGCAAACCGGCCAGACCATGGATCTTGGAAAAGGTCCTCGTGACAATGATATTGTCGTACTGGTCGACCAGACCCATACCGGATTCAAAGGCCGGATCGTCGACAAACTCGCCATAGGCGGCGTCCAGAACCAGCAGGCAGTCATCGGCGAGACCTTCGCGCAGACGGATAATGTCATCGCGCGGCACCCAGGTCCCCGTCGGGTTGTTGGGATTGGCCAGGAACACCACGCGCGGCTTGTGTTCGGCAGCTGTCTCCAGCATGGCATCGATATCGGTTCGGTGATCACGCTCTGGCGCGCTGACCAGCGCCGCGCCGCTCTGCATCGCCACCAGACGATAGACCAGAAACCCGTACTGGCTTTGCAGCACGGTATCGTCCGGCCCCAGCCATGCGCGTCCGATCAGTTGCAGGATTTCATCCGACCCCGCGCCGCACACGATGCGGCCCGGATCAATGCCTTCTGCCTTGCCAATGGCTTCGCGCAGACGCAGGACGCTGCCGTCCGGGTAAACGTGCAGCCGCGGCGCAGAACCGGCAAAGGCACGCGCTGCCTTTTCGCTGCAGCCGAGCGGATTTTCATTCGACGAAAGCTTCACCGCACCGGCAGGCGCGGCCAGGCCGGGCTTGTAGGGTTTGATGTCGAGAATGCCCGGGCGGGGATCAGGGATCATCTAGCTCTTGTCCTTCGTGGCAAGTTTACGGCTGGGTTCGTTGCGGGATAGCGCGGCACCGGGCGCAGCATCAAGCGCTTTGCGCCGAATCGGCACAGACGCCGTCATCGGCCGGACCGCCCCGACATGCTTGATCGCTTCAACCAGAATCAGGCCGCCAAAGCCGGGCCATAACCGCTCGCCCGCTGATTCAAACATGTCCGAGACCCGCGGCCCGCAGAATGCCGGCCAGGGCGGAGCGTAAAGCGCCCGCGCCCAGGCTACCGGCTCGAACAACGCCCCGCCCAGCAGGCGCGAAAGCTGCCCGCGCGAGAACGGGCGGCCATGCCCGAACGGGGTGGCATCAACCCGCGCCCAGGCGCCCGAGCGATGCGCCGCCACGATAACCAGACGCCCCTCCGGCGCCAGCACGCGCCAAAGCTCGCGCAAAAGCCGCTGAAGGTCATCGGCCTCCTCCAGCGCATGGACGGCAATGATGCGGTCAAACAGGGCTTCGGCAAACGGCAGGCGCGTCTCTTCGCCGAGCGCAGACGCGCATCGTTCTCCGTGGCGGTCGGGCCAGGCGATCGCGCCTTGCGTTGACGGCATGAACGCTACCGCGCGGCGGGCGGTCTCGCGGAACGGTTCAAGATAGGGGGCTGCAAACCCGTAGCCGAGCATGTCCAGCCCGGTTACATCGGGCCAGAGCGCCTCGAGGCGCCGCATCACCATCGCACGCGCCGCCTCGCCGCGCACCGAGCGGTAGAATCTGTCGATTTCGGTCACTTCAGTGCGCATGGTGCAAGAATGCTCCGGCGGGCTCGCCTGTCTGCTTCAGAATGATAGGGTGTCGCCAGCCAATATGTAGGCGTTCGCCACCGCCTTGTATGTACACAACAGGAGCCAGTACATGCTCGAAATCCGCCAGATCGCCTGTCTGCAAGACAATTACGGCTTCCTGATCCGGTGCAGCGAGACCGGTGAGGTGGCCAGCATCGACACGCCCGACGCCAATGCCCTTATCGCGGAGGCGGGCCGCGCCGGCTGGTCAATCGGCCATATATGGAACACGCATCACCACTGGGATCATACTGGCGGCAACAGCGATATTGCGCAGCATTATGGGGCAGAAATCACCGCGCCGGCGGCAGAAGCCGACAAGATTGGCGCGGTACAGCACAAGGTGAAGCCCGCAGACAGGGTGACACTGGGCGCATTGACCGCAGAGGTGATCGATACCGGCGGACATACGCTGGGCCATATCGCCTACTGGTTTGAAAGCGAGGCGGTATTGTTCAGCGGCGACGCGCTGTTCGCACTGGGTTGCGGGCGGCTTTTTGAGGGCACGCCCGGGCAGGCGCAAGCGGGCCTTGCCCGTCTTCGCAGCCTGCCGGACGAGACCCTCGTCTATTGCGCCCACGAATACACAGCCGCCAATGCCCGGTTCGCGCTCGACATCGATCCGGACAATGCGGCCCTGAAAACTTATGCGGCCGAGGTGGAGACAGCCCGCAAGGCAGGGCAGGCAACCGTGCCGTTTGCTCTGGGCAGGGAAAAGCACACCAACCCTTTCTTGCGCTGGGATGATGCGGCATTGAGGCAGCGACTGGGCCTGGAAGGGGCCAGCGACGCGCACGTGTATGCGGCGGTACGCAAAGCGAAGGATAATTTCTGATGCAAGCAATCAGCGGCGATCTGGGCGCGAACGAAATTATCCGCCTGCTTTCGATGCAAAAGCACCCGGAAGGCGGCTGGTATGCCGAGACTTTCCGTGACCCGGCGCAGTATGAGGGCCGCGCACACGCAACCGCCATCTACTTCCTGCTCGCCGCTGACGAGGTGTCGGCCTGGCACCGGGTCGACGCCAGCGAAATCTGGCTCTGGCACGCCGGCGCGCCACTCGTGCTGACGGTGTCACCGGACGGAATCGATGCGAGCACGCTACGCCTCGGACCGGATCTGCGATCAGGCGAGCGGCCTCAAGGCGTGGTGCCTGCGGGCCATTGGCAAGCGGCCGAAAGCCTTGGAGCATGGACGCTGGTGAGCTGCGTCGTGGCCCCCGGCTTTGAATTTTCCGGTTTTGAGCTGGCATCGCCCGACTGGCGGCCCGGCCCGCACAATCGCTAGCCCGATTTAGCGGCCCCGGTCGATCGCGCGCCGGATAAAGTCCGAGGAGGGCCGCCCGGCATACCCGCGGCCCGCAGCAATGGTCAGCTCCAGCGTGCCACCCGAATAGCGCGCATCGGCGCGCGCGCCGCTTACAACACGTATGGTCTCAAGCCCTCTGACCGAGCGCCGGTTGGCCTCGTCAATGCCGATCTGCGCAAGACGCAGCGTGTCAGCCAGATAGGCATTGTCGGACGGTCCGAGGGACGGCACTTCAACCGTTACCTGATTGCGGTTTATGCGGGTTACCGAATCGGCCAGCTCGCGCGCGATGCGCTGCAATTCCTGACTGTTCACAGGCGGCGCGACAAGCGTGTGCGCAGGACCGATAGGCTCGACAATGACCCCGTCGGGCGCGTCAGGTGGAAAAAAGGTGGCGCCACCCAGATTGGACAGGCGCAACATGGCCCGGTCAGTGTCCGTCAGCAGGACCTCCCCGCCGCCCGAGGCCCGGTTCACATAGACGGCGTAAACCTCATTGGCGCCATCCTGCCAGAGAAGCGCAGGCGACGAGGATCGGTCGAGGACGAAACGTCCACGCCGGTCTGCCCGCTCGTACCATACGGCGGATGCTTCAACCGTTTGTTCCCGGCCCGTCAGGCGCGAGAACGGGTTTTGCTGGCCAAGCCCGTCGCTTGCCAAAACCGCCCAAGCCCCGGCGGCAGCAAGCAAAAAGACGATCATTCCCCTGCTCATGACTGGTAATCTTCCCGCAAAAAGGGGCAGTTTCGCGGCGAAACTGCCCCTTCCTCATGCGTTCGGGGTTTTTTTCCGGTCTGGCCGGTCAGACCAGATACTGCCCGCCATTGGCTGTCAGTGTCGCGCCGGTGATGAAGCCGGCCTCATCGGACGCCAGAAATGCCACGCAGCGTGCGATCTCTTCAGGCTCACCCAGACGGCCGACAGGAATGGTCTCGATGATCTGGTTTCTTACCGCTTCGGGCACAGCCATCACCATGTCGGTGGCGATATAGCCGGGGCAGATCGCATTGACCGTGATGCCCTTGCGTGCGCCTTCCTGGGCCAGCGCCTTGGTAAAGCCGATATCACCAGCCTTGGCAGCGGAGTAGTTTGCCTGCGCGAACTGGCCCTTTTGACCATTGATGGACGAGATGGTGATCACCCGTCCGAAGCCGCGATCGCGCATACCGTTCCAGATCGGGTGGGTCATGTTGAACACGCCGGTCAGATTGGTGTCGATCACCTCGCGCCATTGCTGCGGGCTCATCTTGTGGAAGGGCGCGTCACGCGTGATGCCTGCATTATTCACCAGTATGTCAACCGGCCCGTGTGCCAGTTCCACCCGGCCAATCCCGGCTACACAGGCCTCATAGTCGGCGACCGACCATTTATAGGCGGGAATCCCGGTCTCCTTGCTGAAGGCCTCCGCGGCAGCATCATTGCCAGCATAATTGGCGGCAACCGTGTAACCCGCCTCCTTCAGCGCAAGGCTGACCGCCTTGCCAATACCGCGGGTTCCCCCTGTCACCAATGCGGTGCGTGCCATGAACTTCCTCCCTGTAGCCCTCTTGATCGGAGCCGTTTATTGTGCGCAGCAAAAGCGCAGCACGCTTGCAGCATGAAGCAGACCGCGCAATGGTCTTTCTTAACGCGAATCCGCCTGTTGTCGAGTGTGGATAAGCGAGATTTTCACGCCGCACGGCAAACGATGCGGTGCAACAAACCAGGGGGAGTGCCGTCGTGAGTGCAAACAGGAAACCGGGCAAGATCACGATCAAGAAATACGCTAACCGGCGTCTCTATGACACATCCGCGAGCCGGTATGTGACGCTCGATCATCTGCGCGATCTCGTAAAGGAAAACGCCGATTTCGAGGTTGTTGACGCCAAGACCGGCGAAGACCTCACACGCGGTGTTCTCGCCCAGATCATTTTCGAGGAAGAGGCCAAGGGCGCAAACCTGCTGCCGGTGGAATTCCTTCGCCAGCTGATCGGGTTTTACGGCGACTCCATGCAGGCCTTCGTGCCGGGCTATCTGAAAATGTCGATGGAAGGCTTCATGCGCCAGCAGGACGAGCTGCGCGAGAAGATGACCGGCGCGATGGCGTCGCCAGCCGGCTCCATGGCCCTTCTTGAGGAGCAGACCCGGCGCAACATGGCGATGTTCGAACAGGCCATGAAAGTGTTCAGCCCGTTCAATGCCGCTGGCCAGAGCGGGGAGACGCCTCAAGCCCAGCCCGCGCCGGGCAAGAGCGACGACGTCAGAGCTCTTCGCGACGAGCTGGAAGCCATGAAGGCCAAGCTGGACAAGCTCGCGGGCAGCTAGACCGCTTAGCCTGGACGCCGCACCAGACGCGCCATTAGTGTTTCATTAGGGAACACAGGGGGGGCAGCATCAAAATGCGCCAGCCTGATCCAGATCGGCGCGGCCGCCACGGTTAAGCGCCTGTTTACAAAGATTTACGAAGCGTAAAGTCTGGCCTCGTTCTTGCGCAGACCTTGCGCATGAGCGATCCCGTTGCACCCATGTCAGGCGCCTACCCGCCCCCGGCGATCATTGTGCGCAATGATCATCCGGCGGCGGCACGTCAGGCGGAGACCGTAGCGCCTGCAGCGCCTGTGCCTGCTTCAGCAGCGCGCATGACCGGCGGCCAGAATGTGGCGCTGGCAGGGTCAGGGTGGGTGCCGGTCCTTCACACCACACAGCGCCGGGGCCTGCGCGCCGACGAGACCGAGCGGCGGCGCTATCGTGCCAGCTATGCCAGCGCACAAACACCTGCCAGCCAGCCCGTTGTCCGCGTGGAGCGCAGCGCATGAGCCGGGCCGAACCCTTCATGCTGCGCCTGACCGACGGCGCGCTGGCGCTGGGCGTTTTCTTCCTGCTGCTCTGATCGGGGTTTGTCTGTCCGCGTCAGCAAAAGGCCGCCCCGGTTACCGGAGCGGCCTTTCACACATTCAGTGCCGTCAACGCGTCAGGCTTCTCCGCCAACCGCCAGGTCGCGGCGGGCCGAGACGATGGTGACGACAAAGCCTGCCACGGTATCGAGCAGCGCCATGACGGTCAGAAGGAAGAAAACCGAGGTCGCAAACTGGCCGACCAGCAGGAACAGGACGAGACCGATCACAAACACCAGCATCGACATGCCGTGATTGATGATCGAGGCCGTTCCTGTGTCCGACGATTTCACGATTTCGATAAACAGGAAAAACAGGGCGACCATCAGGATCAGGTCGCCGGGGGTGAGCCCCCATGTGGCACCTGACATCATGCCGATTTCGAACAAGGGATCTGCCAGACGTGCGGCGACAGTGTCTGCACCGCCGATAAACGCGATGACCGCATAGATCACCATTGGAATGATCAGTTTGGGAAAAATGCTAAACACGGAAACTCCCCTCTTTGCCGAATTGCCTCCACGGCGGCGGTTTGCCGCCTGGACACCCATGAATACACCGCTACCTGCACCTGTTGGCATGGCGCTTCTCCTCACCTGCAAACTGCCGGCCGCCGACGGGAATAATCCGTTGCTGCCGGTCTGTTTCGAGCGGTAACCAGACCGCATCCTATCTACCATATCACCGATAAAGGCAAAAAGACGCCCAATATTCCAATTCGCCGATTTTGCGGCCGGGCGTTGCTGATGGCTCACACGATCATGGCCTGCGCGCCGAGCCGTCACGCAAATATTGCCTCCGCCTGGCGCGCGGCGTGCGATTGAAGGCTTTAACTTTTCACGCGGACGCGCCACATCTTTGCACATGGGGCGCACAGATCGCGCTCATCCATTCAAGGAGCCTGCCGATGAGCCGGACTATCGAGATCGTCGAAGTCGGTCCGCGTGACGGCCTGCAAAATGACGCCACCTTGCTGGATACGCCGGTCAAGCTGGACTTTATCGACAGGCTGATAGCCGCCGGTGTGAAGCGTATGGAAGCGGCCAGCTTTGTGCATCCCAAGCTGGTGCCCGCCATGGCCGACTCTGCCGGGATCATGGCGGTCGTCCCGCGCGATCGGGGTGTCTCCTATATCGGTCTGGCACTGAACGAGCGCGGCATGCGCCGGGCCATCGAGTCGCGCTGCGACGAGATCAACTATGTGCTGGTTGCATCTGCCGGGTTCGGCAAGGCCAACCAGAACGCGACGCCCGAGGAAACGGCCGATCTGCTCGACCGCATCGCGATACTGGCCCACGATGCGCAGATACCGCTATCGGCCACGGTATCCGTAGCATTCGGCGATCCGTTCGATGGCGAGGTTGATCCCGCCATTCTCGGTATGCTGGCAGCACGCGCGGCAGCAGCGGGGGTGACGGAGTTTGCGCTGGGCGATACCATCGGGGTGGCCACGCCCTGGGATGTCGAGCGCGCAATCCGCATTGTGCGCGACGCCGCGCCAGATGTGCGGCTGCGCCTGCATTTTCACAACACGCGCAACACGGCGCTGGCCAATATCCATGCCGCCGTACAGTCGGGCGTGACCATTATCGATGCCTCGGCAGGTGGTATTGGCGGCTGCCCGTTTGCGCCCAGAGCAACCGGAAATGTGGCCACGGAAGACGTCGTCTACATGCTGGAACGGGGCGGGTTCAGTACCGGCATCGATCTTGATCGCATGATCGCGGTGGCGCACTGGCTGGAGAAAACCGCTCTCAAACACCCGGTTCAGTCGGCGCTGTCGAAAGCGGGCGGCTTTCCTTCAGCTGACAGCTAATCGCCAGCGTTGCGCCGCTTCTGTGCCAGCCGCATCCGGGCGCGCATGCGGCTGCGGGCCTGTGACATGCGCACGCTGGCACGGATCAGCAGCGCGCGGCCCAGCAGGGCCATGGTCATCAGCGGGCCAGCCACCACCAGGGCCAATTGGCCGGCAGGGCCCGAATAGGTGCGGAAGAACAGGTTCAGTCCTCTGGCCTTGTGCCACTCGACCAGGAGGATATTTGCCGAGCTGGTCGAGCCCACGTGAACAAAGGCTGCGCGCGGATCAAAAACGACCTGGCCGCCCATCCGGCGCGCGCGCTCGCAGATATCGATATCCTCCACATGGAGAAAATAGCGTTCGTCAAAGCCGTTCAATTTTCGGAAGGTCTCGCGGCTCATCAGCATGGCCGCGCCGGACACCGAGGGAGCCTCCACCGGGCCTGATGGCACAGGCTCTTGCTCGCGGTGAAAGTCACGAACACCGGGCAGGATACGCGCAAGGCCGGAAAAGCTGAGCAAGGCCGACATCAAGGTGAGGCCGCCACGGCGGCCGCCACGCTGCTCGGTGCCGTCCGTATTCAGAATACGGGCACCGACTATCGAGACCGGCGGCAGGGTCTGCGCGGTGGAGACCATGATCCGGGCGGCGCCGCGCGCGATCAGCGTATCCGGGTTGAGCAGCAATACGTAATCGCCCGTCGCCGCACGCGTGCCGATATTGCACCCGCGTCCAAAGCCCAGATTAGCGCCGGTGTGGATGACATTCAGCCGCGGCTCGGCGGCCGCCATCGTGTCCAGACGAACAGTGACATTGGTCGGATTATCGTGATTGACGAGCACGAGCTCGTGGATGTCAGGGTCGCTCAAGACCGAGCGGATCGAGTCAAAAAGGACCGGCCCGGTCCTGTAACTGACCATTACCGCGCTTATGCGCCCCCCCGAACTCATCACGATCCCTCGTCGACTGCTCTATCAACTCATCTACTCCGGTGCCGGACCGGGTGTTCCCCGGAAAGCCCAGATTTTCCACCAAGGTGCGCCCGTCCGCTGTTGCGGCGCCGGATCATACCCGTGCGTGCCTCCCGGCCGGCACCGGCCGATACGGCCCAGTGACAACCACCCCCCGCGCCAAAGCCCCTGCGCCTGAACCGCGTCTATTGCGTAGAGCGAACAGCTTGGCTCATGGCGGCACCTTACGCCCAGTGCATAAAAGATTGGCGACAACGTCCACCTGTAGGCGTAGATGGCCGCGATTCCAATCCACTTCGTTGGAGTCAGGGGATTTTTTTTCTGACAACACATGACAGCTATGGATCAGTCTGCGCTGGCAGCAGCGCTGTCGAACGCTTCGAGCGCCGCCTCGAAGGCAAGGCGGATGGACCCATGGCGCGCCGGATAGGCCGACGCAGGTTCAAGCACCCGAAGGGCTGCAAACGGACTATCGTCCGCTACCGGAATGCCTTTGAGCAGATCGTTGAGCGTGTCCAGCCCCTCGACGAGCATGGCCCGGTCAGCCCCAATCACGATATTGCCCAGAATGCTGGCCGAGGACTGGCCCAGCGCGCAGGCCGAGACATCCCAGCCGATCTCGCTGACACGGCCATCGGCAAGGTTCATGTCCAGCGTGATTTCAGAGCCGCACAGGCGTGACACCTTGCGCACGCTGGCCTGCGGTGCGTCCAGCCTGCGAAGATGCGGGATGGAGGCGGCCAGCGCGATAACATCGCGTGAGTACGGGTCGGGCGTCATGCCGGGGCTTACGCCTCCTCTATCGCCTTCATCCGCCAGACAGGGCCTTCGGGCGTATCATCGACCAGCACACCCAGCGCATCGATCTGTGTACGGAGCGCATCAGCCGAGGCGTAATCCTTGTTCACGCGTGCCGCCTGCCGGTCAGTCAGCAGCGCATCAATGCGCGCGCGCATCCCGCCGTCCAGCCCGTCAACGCCAAACCAGCTATCGGGGTTTTCCTGCAGGAAGCCCAGCACCCGGCCTGCGGCCAGCAATTCGCCCTTGGCGTTTGCCTGCTCTTCGTGCGTCCCGGCCTTGTTGGCGCGGGCAAGTATTTCGAACAGGGCGGCATAAGCCTTCGGCGTGTTGAGATCATCACCCAGCGCCTCCAGTACCGGACCGGGCACCGGCCTGTCCGCCGGCTCGACATCACCCAGGCGGCGCAGCACGCCGTAGAGCCGGTCCAGCGCCTTGCGGCTCTGCTCGATCAGCTTGTCATTCCAGTCCAGCGGGGCGCGGTAATGCCCTGTCAGCAGGCCGTAGCGGATCACCTCGCCCTTGATACCGCGCGCGATCAGCTCGCTGGGCCGGATCACATTGCCCAGCGATTTGGACATTTTCTCAGCGCCCATCGCGAGAAAGCCGTTATGCAGCCAGTAATTGGCCAGCGGCTTGCCGTGGGCGCACATCGACTGCGCGACCTCGTTCTCGTGGTGCGGAAAGACCAGATCAATCCCGCCGCCATGAATGTCGATGGTCTCGCCCAGCGTGCTGGCGATCATGGCCGAGCACTCGATGTGCCAGCCCGGACGGCCCGCGCCGAACGGTGCCGGCCATTCCGGCTCGCCCGGTTTGGACGGCTTCCACAGCACGAAGTCCGCCGCATCTTTCTTGTAAGGGGCCACCTCGACGCGCGCGCCGGCAATCATCTCGTCAAGCGACCGGCCAGACAGCTTGCCATAGGCCGCATGGCTCTTCACCGAGAAGAGGACATGGCCTTCGGCCTGATAGGCGTGACCTGCCTCGATCAGACCGGAGATCATCGCGGCCATCTCTGCCATATGGGCTGTCGCAGCCGGCTCAAAGGTCGGGCGCAATATGCCCAGCGCCGCGCTGTCATCGTGATAAACCTTGGTGAAGCGCTCGGTGATCACCGAGATGTCGACCCCCTCTTGCGCGGCGGCCGCGTTTATCTTGTCATCCACATCGGTGAAATTGCGCGCATAGGCGACATGGTCGGCGCCGTAGACCTCGCGCAGCAGCCGGAACAGCACGTCAAATACCACGGCCGGGCGGAAATTGCCGATATGGGCAGGGCCATAAACCGTGGGGCCACACACATACATCGTCACCCGCTGCGGATCGGCGGGAACGAAGCGGCGGCGGCTCCGGCTGGCAGTGTCGTAAAGGAATATGTCGCTCATGAGCGGCTATGTAGCCCAAGCACGGGCATCACGCAGCCCCAAAGCACTGCAGGGGACACATACTTGTGACAGCGTGATGGCCACGCTACATACAAAAAGGCGACTTGACGCAGTGGACACCGCGAACAGCCGCCATATATCGACCGCAGCCGCCGGGAAAGGATTGCCTTTTCCACCGGACTGCAAAGAACCCGGCGCTGGAGCATGTAAAAAGGGCCTTCCAACGGCCCGCCCCGCCGCTGGATCCGGAAACCGGCACTATACCGGCCCTGCCGCAAGGCAAGACCGGGACCCGACAACGAAAGGATCCGCCCTTCATGGACGCGATTGTGAAAAATACGACCCTCGGCTCTGCCGCCGAAACACTTGAACCTGTTCAGCCGCCGACCCGCGAGGAAGCCGAGGAGGCTGTTCGCACGCTTCTGCGCTGGGCGGGCGACGATCCACGCCGCGAAGGCCTGATCGAAACGCCTTCGCGCGTTGTGAAAGCCTACAAGGAATGGTTCCGCGGCTATCACGAAGATCCCGGTAAAATCCTCGGCAAACGCTTTGAGGATGTGCAGGGCTATGACGACATGGTCATGCTCACCCATATTGATGTGGAGAGCCATTGCGAGCACCACATGGCTCCGATCCTGGGCACGGCCTGCGTGGCCTATCTGCCGGACCGTGCGGTGGTCGGAATTTCGAAGATCGCCAAGGTGGTCGAGGCTTTCTCCAAGCGCCTGCAGACGCAAGAGACGATGACCGCCCAGATCGCCGATGCCATCAATGATGCGATGGCACCGCGCGGGGTTGCGGTGTTTGTCGATGCCAAACACCAGTGCATGACGACACGCGGCGTGCACCATCCGCACGTCTCTACCATCACCACAACGTTCACCGGTGAGTTCAAGGCCAATGGCGAACTGCGCGAGCGCTTCATGCGCCTGTGTGAGCAGTCCAAACGCTAGAATTTGCAGGCGCGGGCGCGAGCCCGGCATAAAAGAAAAGCCCCGGATGATTTAGGTCATCCGGGGCCTTTCACGTCAGCGCACAGCCAGAACCGGGCACTCCGGGCAGATGGCATACCGGCCCATCAGATCAACCGCGCGCGCCTCTTCGGCTGTCCGGCCCACAATCTGCGCCAGCAACCCATTGCCCGGCAGGCCGTGCGCGGATTCCGGCTCATGCCGCGCGCTTCACCGGCAACCGAGAGGAATCGCTCGTAACCGGCCGAGACATTGGCTTGTATAATAGCATTTTACTAATAACACTTTTATATTAATTGATGCATTATAATATAATTGAACATCATTTCAAATAAAATATATAACAGTTTTGTAATAGGTATCCGGCCTTTCGCGTATCCGACTCTGTTGCAGTATTGGGGGTGATATTTTTCCGGAACGATGTTATCACCCCAATCGTTCCCGTTATACACAGCGCAATGAAGCGTTTTATTTCTCCGCAACTGGGAAAGGATCTGTCCATGAAAAAATCGTTCCTCACCGCCATACTGGCGTCCACCATGCTCGCCGCTGGTGCCGCCGCGCCCGCCGCTCTTGCACAAGAGGGCGGCGCTGCGATGCAGCAGCCTGCTCCGGCGGAGTCTGCTTCTGTTACCGACGAGCAGATCAGCTCCTTCATCACCGCGGCGCAGGGCGTGAACATGATCGCCCAGACCTATCAGCCCCAACTTGAGGCTGCCGAGGATGAAGAGGCCGCAATGGCCATCCAGCAGGAAGCCGAATCCCAGATGCTGTCTGCCGTCGAGCAGTCCGGGCTGAGCGTTGAGGAGTACAACGCAATTGCCGCAGGACTGCAGTCGGACCCCGAGCTGGCTGAGCGCGTGAATGCGCAGGCCGAAGCGGCTAACGGCCAGCCCCAGTAGACACGCTGGCACGTGACGTTTGACGGGCGGCCCTGCGGGCCGCCCGTTTACGTTTAAGGCTAGCCGATACGTTCTACCTGCGCGGCCGGCCCGCCATTGGCGGGGCGCACACGCCAAATCCCGTCCGGCTGGGTAGTAAATTCGCGGTCCTTGACCGTCGAAAGCACCATCTGCTCGGCGATGAGTTCGTCATGGGTCAGAGTCAGGCGGGTATAGCCCTTGTCCCAGGCGTTGTTGCGCAGGACTTCGGCATTCCGGTCCTCGGCCATCTGGCCAAAATCCACGCCTGGCGCGTTGACAGTTTCAAAGGGCGACGGGCTGGTAACAGATGTCACGCCAAACTCGGTGCCGATGCGGTTTCCGTCCCCGTCATGCAGGTCGCAAACCCAGGTATTGTGCGTGTCGCCGGTGAGCACCACGATATCACCGCCCGCGTTTCGCACCGTCGCATACAGCCGCTCGCGGTCCACCGGGAAGCCGTCCCAGCTATCGAGATTCATCGGCACCCCATGGGCGGTGCGCTGGGCGAAATGCCAGTTGAAGCCGCCTTGCAGGCGCATATAGGTGCGCAGCCAGAGCGGCGTCTGGGTGAGATAATTGGGCGCTTCCACCCGTCCCATCAGCACCTGATTGGCGATAATGCGCCACGGCTTTCCTGCTTCCACCGAGGCCGATATGGCCTGCGCGATCATGGCATGCTGATTCTCGTCGATCAGGCGCCGGTCCGGGTCGCCGATCACCTCGTCGCGCCAGCGCTGCACCGCTTCCCTGTTTTCCGGGTCTTCAGGATCGGCTTCCACAGGGATGGGAAACGATTCCAGCGTCAGCTCGGCGGTGCGGGCCGTCAGGCGTGTTTCCACAAAGATCAATGTTGCCAGATCACCAATCTCCACCGCGCCGTGGCGGGCCTGCAAGGGCTCAGCTTCGCGCACCGGCAGCCAGTCATGATAGGCGCGCAAGGCATTGTCGCGGCGCGTAATCCAGTCACCTTCGGTTTCGGGATCATGATTTTCGGCGCCCTGGCTCCACGCATCATTGGCCGTCTCGTGATCGTCCCAGATCAGGATCCAGGGCGCAGAGGCTTTCAGCGCCTGCAGATCGGGATCGGAACAGTAGAGCGCGTGGCGGCGGGCATAGTCTTCTTCGGTGAGTATCTCGTGCATGGGGTCGGGCATGCGCGAAAGACGGTCAGCATCAGCCGTTCCGTAGCCGCCATAGCCATATTCGTAGAGATAATCGCCCAGATGCACCACCAGATCGAAGTCGCCCTGGTCAGCGGCATCCCGGTAAGCATTGAAGAAGCCGAACGGATAGTTGGAACAGGAAAACGCCGCGATACGGAAACGCTCAACGGGCCCGTCGGGCAGGGTGCAGGTCCGCCCGACTGGCGAGAAAGCATCGCCAGACCGGAAGCGGTAGAAATAGGCGCGGCCCGGCTCCAGTCCTTCGATCAGGGCCTTCACCGGCATCGCGCCATCGACCGGGATCACGCCGTCGCGCGGCGTCAGGGTGCGGCTTTCAACGATCGTGTTGAATGTTTCGTCGGTTGCCAGCTCCAGCTCTACCGCATATCCCGCGCCAACACTTGTGACGGCTGTCCAGACGACAAAACTGGTCTGGTCCGGGTCGCCCGAAGCTACACCATGCTTGAACGGACCATCGGGAACGGGAAACGGATCAAAGCGTGCCGCCTCCTGGGAACACGCACCCAGCCCTGCGCCCACACCGGCGGCCGCCAGCAGCGCGCCCCGGCGCGTCAGTTCCAAACGTTTGACCATGATCCGGCCTCCCCTGATTTATCTGTCAGCGAAGTTTTGCCTGCCGATTATGACAGGCACAACAAAAAGGGCCGGACCTGCTGCTTCCTCAAGCAGTGGCCCGGCCCTCGTCAGCACCGCCCCCCGGCGTATGCGGTTCTAGAAATTCACGCCCAGCCGGACGCCATAGGTGCGCGGCGAGCCGGCAATGAAGGTCGGCAGGCCAAACGTCGCCCCGGTATTGCCCGCATCGATGAGATATTGCTCATCAGTGAGGTTGTTGCCAAATGCCTCGGCATACCAGCGCTCGTTGGCCGCATCGAAGCGCAGGCGCGCGCGCAGCAGGCCAAAGGAGTCCTGACGTACCCCGGCAAAGCGCTGATTGTCCTCATCGAAGAAGATATGGGACTGCCAGCTATAGGCCGGAAGCAGGCTGAGCGTACCGATGTCATTGGCAAACAGCTCGGCGCGCACGCCGATGGACGCAGCATGCTCGGGCGCATAGCGGAAGCGGTTACCGCCGAACTCCTGCGGCTCGCCGCCCAGCGTGTCGTTGATCTTGGCCAGGTTGTAGGCGTAGGTGGTGTAGACCTCGATCGCGTCTGTGACCGCGTAGTTGGCCTGAAGCTCGAGGCCATACTGCGTGGCTTCGCCCGCATTCGTGGGCACCAGAGAACCGTCAAACGGGTCAAACTGGCTGGACTGGAAGTTTTCGTATTCCGAGCGGAAGATCGAGCCGGACACCGTGCCCCGGTCGAGCGTCAGGAAGGCACCGGCTTCCAGCGAGTCCACAATCTCGGCCGGAGCGACCGAGAAGAAGCCTGCCGCGCCCGTATCAAGCGCCAGCACGTCGGGACGGCGGCCACGTGCATACGATACCCAGGTGTTCAGCCGGTCACTGACCTCATAGGCGGCCACAAAACGCCAGGTCACGTCGTCAAAGCTGGCGTCCTGACTGACCGTTGCGCCATCGGGCGTACCGGGCAGGAGCAGGGCGCGGCCGCCCACGATCAGGTTGGGTGTGTTCACGAAGCCGCCATAGCCGGACGTGCTCTTGCTTTCATCGGTGTAGCGCAGACCAGCGGTAAAGCTCAGCCGGTCGGTCGCGCGCAGCGTGATTTCGCTGAACAGGTCATACGCCTCAGTGCGGCCTGAATTGGCGGCCTCTTCCTGATAAAGACCCAGCGGCACCGGAACACCGGCACCCAGCGTGCCGCCAATCGACAGCGGGAAGGGGTCGAAAATATTGGTGAAGTCGCTGGCGGGTACGCCGAACAAGAAGCTCAGCGTTGGCAGCAGCGCCGCAACGGGCACACCAAGCTGCTGGGCAAACTGGGCCTGCACCGAAGGATCCTGCAGCAGCAGGGCCTGCGCACGCGCCTCGTTCACGATCAGCGGGATGCGCTGGGTACCGGCTTCATAGAACCAGGTACCCCCGATCACGGCCGACACACGGTCACCTGCATCATAGGACAGGCGGAATTCCTGGCTGGACTGACGGCCGCGGGCATCCTCTCCCAGATTGATCAGGTCCAGACCGGCGCCAATCGGGTCAAAAATCTCGACCGAATCGAACTCCCGGTAGCCGGTGATCGAGCTGAGCGTCCAGGCGTCGCCGAGCGGATACTCGGCCAGCGCCGTCACGCCCCATACCGTGCGCTCAAGGCCAAGACCCTGATCGTTCTCAAACCCCGGGAAGGTGTAGAGGGCCGCTGACGTATACGGGCTGGTGTCGCCGCCGGGGGTCGGCAGTACGCCGGACTTGAACGACGTGCCCGGACCGTTGTCTTCCTGGTAATTGCCGATCAGGTCAAAGCTGAACCCGTTGTCGAGACGCGCCGAGAACACGCCCCGGATGGCGCTGACATCGCGGCCCTGCAGCGTGCCGCCGAGCAGGTTGTCAATGTGGCCGTCACGGCTGCGGTGTACACCGGAAATGCGCAGGCCGAGGCCACTGCCCAGACCGTAATTGACATGCCCGCCAATCTCACGCTGCTCGTAATTGCCGATTCCGCCAAATGCGGACGCGGAAAACTCGTCATCCGCCTTGTTCTGTATGAGGTTGATGCCGCCAATGAGCGCACCGCGCCCGAACAAAGTCGGCTGCGGCCCCTTGGCCACTTCGATGCGCTCCATGTCAAACAGCTCGACATAGGATCCGCGCGAGCGGGTGATGGAGATACCATCCTGGAAGATCGCCACGCGCGATTCCGCGTAGGTGTCGCCGCTATCAGTGGTAATGCCGCGCAGGGAGTAGCCGGTATTGTTCGGGCTTTGCTCCTGGATCACCAGGCCGGGCGTAAACGCTGCCATGTCCTCCAGATTGCGGATGTCGAGCCGGTCAATCAGCTCGGCGTTGAACGCCGTTACATTCACCGGCACTTCGGCCAGCGACTGCTCGCGAAACTGCGTGGTCACGCGGATGACTTCAACCTGCTGTGCACTGGTCTCACTGTTTCCACCAAAGGCCGGTGCAGAAACCGCGCCCAGCGCTACGGCTGACATGAGGATTGACTTGCGGATCATGGTAATGGCTCCCTCGCCCAAAGCGTGCGGCACACTTGCCGCGTCCGGGAACCGCTGCTACGCCGCGAATGTGACGGGCGCGCTTCATTCGCGTTACAGAACTTTGACGCACTGCAGCATCAAACTGACGCGTTGCACAAAAAGCACGTATTGCGCAACATTCCTCCAAGGCAGGGCAGCGAATTGACCACAGCAGATACCCGCCAGATCGAAGCCGGGCCAGACGATGCCGGTGAGCGGCTGGACCGCTGGATCGCGGCCCAATGGCCTGACCTGTCGCGTTCACGCTGCAAGGCTCTGATAGAGGCAGGCGCGCTGCAGCTGGGCGATGCGGCTGTCACCGATGCGTCTGCGAAAGTGCGCGAAGGCGGGGTCTACACGCTTGTGACGCCGCCGCTGGAGCCGGCAGTGCCTCAGCCGGAAAACATTCCGCTCGACATACTCCATGAAGACGACGACCTGATTGTCATCAACAAGCCTGCCGGGCTGACCGTTCACCCCGGAGCCGGCGCCTGGACCGGTACGCTGGTTCATGCACTGCTCTATCACTGCAAGGACAGCCTTTCAGGCATTGGCGGGGTGGAGCGGCCGGGCATTGTACATCGGATCGACAAGCACACGTCCGGCGTGCTGGTAGTCGCCAAGAACGATCTCGCGCACCGCCATCTCTCAAAGCAATTCGCAAAGCACACGGTGGAACGCGCCTATCTGGCGTTCACACGCGGCGCGCCGCGCCCGCGCGAAGGCAGCGTGGCGACCCGGATTGCCCGCTCGACCCGCGACCGGTTGAAAATGGCCGTCCTCGACTGGGATAGCGCTAACGGCAAGGAAGCGATCACGCATTACCACGTGCAGGAAATCTACGGCCAGGAAGCCAAGGCGCCCATCGGCACGCCTCTCGCTGCACTGGTCGAATGCAGGCTGGAAACCGGGCGGACGCACCAGATCAGGGTGCATATGGAGCATCTGGGCCACGCGCTGATCGGCGACCGGGTATACGGACCGCAAAGGACCAGCCAGCTCAAAGGCATACCCGATCTGCCGCAGATCAAGGCGCTGGGCCGTCAGGCCCTGCACGCCAGCGTGCTGGGCTTTGTTCACCCGTCAACGCGCGAGGAAATGGTGTTTGAAACGCCCTTGCCCGATGATCTGCAAAGCCTGCACGCGGCACTGAAAACACTCTAGGAGATGGAAAACCGCCTCGCCCGCGCTGCCACGCCCGACCAGCGCCGCGCCCAGAGGATGAACGCGCCTGCGGTCACGAACATCAGCAGGCCATAGATGGCAGCGGGTACGGCGTAGGCGACATCGCCCAGCATGCCGACAGACACCACGATGGCGAGTGTGGCATTCTGCAGGCCGCATTCGAGGGTGAGCGCGATACGCTGCTTCATCTTCAGCATGACAAGGCTGGCCACACCGAACGCCACCAGCATGGCCGCCACATTAAGGCTCAGAGCAACAAGACCGGCCTCGGCAAGCCGCGCCACCATCTCGTCACGGTCAGCGATCAGGGTCGCCAGCACTACGGCGGTGAAGACGACGCCCGAGAGCAAGCGCGAATGCCGGTCCAGAAGATTGGCAGCCCTGGGCGCGAACTGGCGGATCGCCATGCCAATACCAACCGGCACAACCGTCAGCAGGAAGATCACGAAGCCCGTGGTAACAAGGCCGACCTGCGGCGCTTCGGGGCCCATGAACAGCGCCAGCGCAATCATCAGCACAACCGGCACCGTGACCATGGAGGTCAGGCTGGTCAGCGCGGTCAGCGAGATGGACAGCGCCACATCGCCGCGCGCCATATGGGTAAGAAGATTGGAAGTCGTGCCACCGGGACACGCCGCCAGCAGGACGATGCCCACCTTGAGCACGGGCGGGGCCGGCAGGAAGGCCACAATCGCCATCGCCAGCAAGGGCAACGACAGATACTGCAGCGCTGCGCCCACAAGCAGGGCCTTTGGCCGCGTGAAAATGCGCCGGAAATCGGCCGGTGTAAGCCCCACACCCAATGCCAGCATGATGAAGGCAAGGGCAAGGGGGAGGAGAATCTGTCCGATGAAACTGTCCATGGGCCAACGCTAGCCGCGACTGGCCGGTGCCGTCACCTGCATTTTCAACACGGCCAACACCCCACTTCGTGAGGGGTCTTTATGGTTTACGCGGCATTCACTCAATACCGGCCATTAGCAGGCTAACGCTTGAGGAGAATTACCGATGAATATCCGCGTCAAGATCATGGCCGCTGTCGGCGTGTTGGGACTTGTGTCCGTTCTTCTGGCCGGGCTCGGCATCCAGAGCATGCAGGCCTACAACACCCGTGTGGCAGCCTATGAGAACGCGGCCACGCGCGCCTATTACGGCGGACATCTCAACCGTCTCGTGACCGGCGTGGTGATGGAGGCGCGCGGCATTTACGCTTCGCAGACAACCACACAGGCAGCCCCCTTCGCGCAAGGTCTGATGCGGCGCCTTGATGATATCGACACGCTGCTCGACCAGTGGAGCGCGCGAATTCCGGCCTCCGGCGAAGAGCGCGCCCTGTTCGAGGCGGTACGCACCCGCACCGCGGAATTTCGCGCTTTCCGGGCCGAAACCGCGCGCCTTGGCACCGAGGTCGATCCTGCCGACGCCAACATTCAGGGCAATAATGACGCGAACCGGTCAAACCGCCGGGCTTATCAGGAAGAAATTGACGCCGTGGTCGATCAGGACCGCGCCCGGCTTGATGCCATTGAGGCTGAACTCGCCAGCTTCTACCAGACCCGCTTCATCCTTCTGACCAGTATCGCAGTTCTCGGCGTACTGGGCGGGCTGGGCTTTGCGCTGTACGTCGCGATCTTCCAGGTCAGCCGTCCGCTGACGAAAGTTACCGATGTGCTGGGACAGGTTGCCGAGGGTGACCTGACAGTGGAGGTGCCCGCCGTGCGCACCCGCGACGAGATCGGCCAGCTCTGGTCGACCGTGGGCGTGCTGCGCACTGCGCTCGCAGACGCGCAAGCGCTGAAGGCCGAGCAGGAGCAGTCCGAAGCCCGCCAGCGCGAGCAACAGCGCACCGCCATGATCGAGACCGCCGACCGATTCGAGGCCGAAGTAGGAAGCCTTCTGAGCGACGTTATCGAGGCGGCATCAAAGGTCTATTCGGCCGCCGGAATTGTCGACACCAACGCAAGCCGCACTACCGAAGAGTCCAGTTCTGCCGCTGTTGCCTCGGAAGAAACGTCGGCCAATGTGCAGTCGGTTGCCAGCGCATCCGAAGAGCTGTCCGCCTCCATTCAGGAAATTTCCCGCCAGATTTCAGAGGCCTCCGCGCTGATTGGCGAGGCCGTGGGCCAGGCACAGGCAACCGACGCCGATGTACGTACACTGGCCGAGAATGCCAGCAAGGTGGGCGAGGTGGTCACCCTTATTCAGGGCATTGCCGAGCAGACCAATCTGCTCGCCCTGAACGCGACTATCGAGGCCGCCCGCGCGGGCGAGGCCGGCAAGGGCTTTGCCGTGGTGGCCAACGAGGTCAAGGCCCTCGCCACCCAGACGGCGAAGGCCACCGGTGATATCGAGGCGCAAATGACCGCCATCGAAGCGGCCACCGGCCATGCGGTTGAACGCATTGCCGATATCGTGAAGCGCATCGGCGATCTGAACACGCTGGCAGGCGGTGTCGCCGCATCGGCCGAGCAGCAGGGCACCGCCACGGGCGACATCGCCCGCGCCATTCAGGAAGCGGCGGCCGGAGCGAGCCAGATTGCCTCGACGATCGAGGCGCTCAACCAGATTTCGGATGGGAATGCCCGGGCATCGGGCGAGTTGCTCAGTGCGTGTGAGACGCTCAACACGCGTTCCGATGACCTCAAGTCACAGATGACGCGCTTCGTATCGGGCATCAAGGCGGCTTAGGGCCACTTCGACCGGAGCGGCACTAGAAGATCACGATATAGGCGATCACGATGCCGATGACGGCCAGAACCACTCCGCCGACAAGGGCGTGACGCGTCATGTGTCCGGGAGCCGGTTCGCCTTGCCGTGCGTCGGTTTTTTCCTTCTCGATCATGGCGGGTCTCCCTTGCTTAGGCGTACCCTTGCCGGGCGGGCCTGATGGTCCGCCCGGAAGGCACGTAAGGGAATACGCGCAGCACGTGTCAGGGTTCCATTGCCTCGCGGCGGTGTCAGACCGCCCGGCCCATCACCCAGTCGCAATAGACATTGCCGCCGACATCAAAGCTGCGCTCGCCAAGGGCCTCAAACCCGGCGCGGCCATAGAAGGCAAGCGCACGCGTATTGCCCTTGTAGACACCCAGAACCAGATTGCTGTGCCCCTCGGCACGGGCATGGTCCAGCGCGGTCATGACCAGGCGCCGGCCCAGCCCGGAGCCGTGCAGCCTCGACAGCACATAAATGCGCTTGATCTCCACATCCTTCGGTCCGGTGGGAACCGGCAGGTCAGGGGGCGCCAAATGGAGATAACCGACGGGAGCCGCGCCCGGAGCTATCTCGGCAAGCCACAAACCGTGCGACGGATCGGCCAGCGCGCGGGCATAGACCGCTGGCGTGTGACGCTCCTGGCAATGGCGGATGATGCCCCGCCCGTCGACGACACCGGCATAGGATTCCAGGAAGCTTGCGGCACCGACAAGTGCCAGCGCCGCTTCATCGCCGGGGACAGCCCGCCGGATAGTGACAGTTTGCGCGTCCATGAGTGCAGCGATACCGCCAGAATCGCGCGCGTTGCAAGCCAGCCTTTCTGAAACGTCACGGGACAAGTGGGGCGAGCTTTTATAAACTTGACTTCACAGGTGAGGATTTCTTCACCCCCTGCCCCTCGCATCTGCCTTTGCGGGTTCCTAAATGGATCATGCTGCGCTGCCAAAAAGCGGTGCTGGCAAAACGGGGGCGGCAGGATATGCGTTGGGTTGATGATCCGTGCGGTCTGCCCGCCAAGGGAGGAATTGAACATGAACGCCATGCGTCTGGCATCACTGTCGCCCGAAGGCGGGCTGTCACGCTATCTCACCGAAATCCGCAAGTTTCCGATGCTGGAAAAGGATGAGGAGTTCATGCTGGCCAAGCGCTGGGCCGAGCACGGCGATTCCGAAGCCGCCCACAAGATGGTCACGTCACATCTGCGCCTCGTGGCCAAGATCGCCATGGGCTATCGCGGCTATGGCCTGCCGATTGCTGAAGTGATCTCTGAGGGCAATGTCGGCCTGATGCAGGCGGTGAAGAAGTTCGATCCGGACAAGGGCTTCCGTCTCGCCACTTATGCCATGTGGTGGATCCGCGCGAGCATCCAGGAATACATTCTGCGATCCTGGAGCCTGGTGAAAATGGGCACCACCGCCGCGCAGAAAAAGCTGTTTTTCAACCTGCGCCGGATGAAAAGCCAGATGCAGGCTCTCGAGGAAGGCGATCTGCACCCCGATCAGGTCGACACCATCGCGACCAAGCTGGGCGTCACCAATGATGATGTCATCTCGATGAACCGCCGCCTTTCCGGGCCCGACGCCTCGCTGAATGCGCCGATGCGCGTTGACGGTGATGCCGAATGGCAGGACTGGCTGTCTGACGACAACGCCGAAGACGCCGAAGAGAGCCTGGTCGAAAGCGACGAATTCTCCACCCGCATGACCCTGCTGCAGGAGGCAATGGGCGGGCTCAATGAGCGCGAGCGCCACATCATCCAGGAACGCCGCCTCGCCGAGGAGCCGCGTACGCTTGAAGAGCTTGCCGACGTGTACGGTGTCAGCCGCGAGCGCATCCGCCAGATCGAGGTGCGCGCGTTTGAAAAGCTGCAAACAGAAATGAAACGTCTGGCCGAAGAGCGCGGTCTGGTGACGGCTTAGGCCGCCACGCCCGCCTGCTTGCGCCTGACGATCCCGACGGCAAGGCAGAACTGCGCCGCGAAATAGGTGATCCAGACAGCGATTCCGCCCCAGTCCAGCCCGTCAAAAACCAGCGTTTCGCGAAACAGGCGCGCGGCAATCAGGCTGTCAGAGATCAGGAAAAGCAGCGCGCCGGCAACGATAAGACGCGGTCCGCGCACCAGGCCCGCCGCGATGACCATGAGCAGGATGATACCCAGATAGGCGCTGGCAGGCAGCACAAGCTCGCTCATGCCGGGACGCAGCCAGACGAACATTGCCATGCCGTAAGCGACCAGGGCAGCGGCAAGAAACAGGCCGTCCTTGCGCCAGCCCTCTTTCACTATGAACCCGGCGAAAATGGCCAAGTAGGCAAGGTGCGCCGCACCGAAAAAGCCGATCCCTGCCTCCATGGCAGGCGGGCTGAGCGCGAGGGCGAAATCTCCGCACGCCGATAGCAACAGGGCGAGCACCAGAACGAAAGCCTTGCGGAAGCCTGCGTAGAAGGCGAGCAGCACAATACCGCTGACCTTGACCAGCCCCATCTGGGCCCCGCCGCCGGTTACCTGGTCCAGAAGGAGAAACACCAGAGCGGCAAACACCGCCACGCCCAGATAGGCCGGTCCGGCCCATTCGGGGATCAGCGGGCCGCTTTCCCGGTAACGGTTGGCCGAGGAAAACTCGTCAGAGGGTTGGGACATGTAAATCAACTCCATCGCCTGTTTGGCCTCAGCCATGTGATCAGGCTAGAACACGTTGGCCTCCGCCTGAACCCCTCTTCGGCGGGATAAACATCATCATGGCTCGAACTGGCCAGCAAGGGAGACACCCCATGTCATCTCGCCGATTCGCGCGGTCCGCGCTTGGCGCCTTTACCGCCGCGGCTGCGCTCGCCGGTAGTGCTCTGGCTGACGGGGACGCATTGCCGGAACCGCTGATGGAATTGCTCGAAGCGGCGAATGCGCAAGGCAGCGCAGACTTCACGCGCGCGGTGCAGCTGATCGCGCTTACCCGGCCGGCCGATGAAGTGGTGCTCGGCGCAGAAGTGCTCGGACAGGGAAATGCCGCCCGGCGGGCGCTGGGCCTGGAACCGGTCATTCTGCCGGAAGAGGCAGCGCGGGCGGCGTCTGTTGAACTGGCTGAAGACGATACCACCGAGGGCAAGGATGATGGCCTTGATAATGATATGGCTGATGGTGCCGGCCTGACCGGCACGATGACGGCCATGCCCATGTCGGTGGCGCGCACGATCGCGGCGGGGCGGTTCGAGCTGTGGGACGGCCGGGCAAGCCTGGGCATCCGGTTTGATTCCGGCAACACGGCGCGCGAGGACTATACGTTCGGATTACAGGTGGAACGCGAGCTCTCCGGCTGGGGCTTTCAGGGCAATATCGACTATGCGTATTCGGAAGTGAACGGCACGATAGGCCGTGACAATTTCCGCACCCGCCTTCGCGGCGAGCGCGAGGCAGGTGAGCGCTTCACCTATTTTGCGGCCGCCGATTATGAGCGCGACCGGGTTGCCAGCTTCGACTGGACGGCATTTACAGGGATTGGTGCCGGCTATCGGGTACTCATCGATCCGGCCCGGACCTGGATAGTGCGCGCCGGTCCGGGTATCCGCATGCTGGCAGAACCGGGACACGGAACACAGACTGTAGCCGCGCTGGATCTGGGGTCTGACATTGCCCTGCAGCTGACGGAATCAATCAGCTTCACATCGGAAACCAGCCTTCTGGTCTCCGACACCAGCCGGTTCGACCAGATTTTCGGGCTGAATTCAGCGCTCAACGATCTGTGGTCATTGCGGGTGCAGTACAGCTACCGCCACGAATTCGAACCCAATCCGGGCTTCGTCAGCGGCGATAGCCGCACCGACATTTCCATCGCCCGGGAATTCTAGCCGGCAAAGCGGCTCCTTACTGCCCCGCCTGCCCGTCAGCCTTTACAGGCTGTGGCGCACCCGGCTTGCCCGGTCCTTGCGGACGCAAGCCCCCGGCACCGATACGCCCGGCCGCGAAGTCCTCAAGCAGATGGATCCAGCGGCTTGAGCGCGACGAGATATAGATGAACGGCCCGTCGGGATTGCTGCGGAAATTTGAATCGGTCGCAATGATCTGCCATTCGCCGTCCTCATGGACCATGAAGGGCGAGCCGGAATCGCCGCGCGTCGTGTCGCAGTCATGCGAGATGGTGTCATCGGCATAGGTTTCCAGAATACGGCAATCCTCATTGCCGGACAGATTGCTGCCCGTATCCCAGGAATAGCCCGCCTGCCAGATGCGCGCGTTTTGCGTCTCGCGCTCGCCGCGGTCTGCCACGATATCCAGCACCCCGACATAGCCCAGCTCGTCGCCGAGCGGCTCGTCGATCCGCAGCAATGCCCAGTCCGTGCCATCGATCTCGTCGGTTTGGCTGAAACGCTCGCTGTCCCATTCTTCATCGATCAGATGGTCGATGACGCGCGCGGTGCGCGGTCCACCCGGCAAGGCGAAGCCGGTCGAGAACACGCCACCCGCGTAAAGCTGGTCTTCGCTATGGATGCAATGGGCCGCCGTGACGATAACGTCCGGAGCCACCAGCGTGGCCGTGCAGCCGCCCCCGCGATCCGAGCTGATCGTGCCGACCACGCTCCACGGAAACTGCGCGGTATCCATCACCACCCGGTCGTCTTCACCGAAGAAATGGTCGTTGATGGTAAGAGGGCGGTGACGTCCTCCACAATCGGAACGGTCGGTGCGCGCCTCACACTGGCCGGTACCGATTTCCGGCTCGTCGCAGATATTGTTGAAGGCCAGCTCGCAGCTATCATTGCGGAAGCGCAGATGGGTGACATCACCGCAATCGGAAACGTCTGTGCCCTGCGTGCAGGCGCCGGTGCCAAAGCCCGGCTCGTCACACTCGCCGTCATTGGCCCACTGGCAGCTATCATCTTCTTCACCGGAGACGATGCGCCAGCAATCGGAATAGTCGGTGTTGAGGGCGCAGGCGCCGGTCCCGATGCCCGGATCGTCGCACTCGCCATCATTGGCGTGGCGGCAGCTGTCATCGCCCGTATAGCCAGCCGGGCGCGCGCCGTCCGGGCGCTGCGGTGCCGGCTTCTGGAACTCTTGCAAGATGCGCGTGTAATCGCGCGATGTCAGGATAGTGGGATCACCCGCGTCAATCGCGGCCGCGCTTGCTGACGGAGCGGGCGCATCGCTGACCTGCAGGTAAGTCCATCCGGCGGCCACCCCAACGCTTGCTGCCAGCGCTACCGCCCCCAGAAAAGTGCGCATTGTGATTCCCCTCTGACACCCCGGTCAGTGATGCATAGCCCGAAAGTGTATGTGTTCGCACCGTAAAATTCGCCCGTCATCTGACGATGCCGGACAGGACTGGCGCAAGCGCAACACGTTCAGCTTGCTGAACAGGAGATGAGTTTGCGGGCCAGCCAGCGTTCAGGCGCGCTGCGCCATTCTCGGCGTTATTTGATGGACACAGCGCTGCCCAATGGCGGCGCTGCGGTGTTGCAAAGGATGACTGACATGATCAAACCCGCCGCCTTTATCATCGCCGCCAGCCTGGGTCTTGCCGGACTTACCGCCAGTATCGCGCCCGCCGAAGCGCAACACTGGCAGCAGCCGCGCGGATGGGCCGGACCGCAAGGCCATTTTGTGGTCAATGCCAATGCGTGTGCGCCTTTGCGCCAGTACAACCACCAGCGCCCGCGCTTTCACGCCCAGTGGAACCGGCATCGCAATTTCGTCCTGCGCTGCCAGCCGGGCGCTTTCAACTATATCCCGACCCGCTTTGAATTACGGCGCGGCATTACCGGCCAGCGCATTTTTGTCAATCAGGCGCGCTGGAATCCGCGCCGTCAGCAATTCTTCGCCGACACGCGCTGGGGCCCGGTTGCCGTCCACGTGACCTACGCACCGGTGGTCTTTGCCCGCAGGCACTAGAGCGTTATCCGGCCTTCCACGAAGGGGCGCGCACGGCCTTCCAGGCCGACGCGCCCTTTTGCCGGAGCCGCGCGGCCTGCTCTGACATGGATTTCGCCCGGACGCGGCCCGGTCTGGCGGGCGGCGAGCACATCGCGGCCAAGGCGTCCGGCCCAGAACGGGCCGAGCGCGCAATGGGCCGATCCGGTGACCGGGTCCTCATCAATGCCGATAGCAGGCGCAAACAGGCGCGAGACAAAATCGCTGCCCTCGCCGCCGGGCGCGGTGACGCTCCATAACGCGCCGCTCTCTTTTAGAATCCGCATATCGGGTTGAAGCGCGGTGACGCTCTGCGCCGCCTCATAGACCACCATATACCAGGGCCAAGGCTCGGCGCGTACCAGCTCATAGACCTCCGCAGGAGATGCGCCGCCCAGTCCGGCAATGCCGCCGGGAAAGGCATCCAGCCGCTTCACGTCTATGGCCGGAAAATCCATCGCATAGCGGCCCGGCGTGCCCGTGCGCGCCACGCTCATCGGCCCGGACCGGGTCGAGAAGCGGGCGGCATCACCCTTCACCCGGCCATGATCCAGCAGCCAGGCGCCCGATGCCAGCGTGGCGTGGCCGCAAAAATCGACTTCCGCGCCCGGCGTAAACCAGCGCAAGGACCAGTGATCCTCAGCCTCGGCCAGCAGATAGGCGGTTTCAGACAGATTATTGGAGCGTGCTATGCCCGCCAGGGTTTCATCATCCAGCGGTTCGTCCAGCAGCACGACCGCCGCCGGATTGCCGGTATGGGGCGCGTCGCCATCGCAAAACGCGTGCAGTTCGGCGAAAGGCAGGGTGGTCATGGTCGCGCCGTCTGCGCCCGGGCGGCATTTTCCGGCACCGGCGCGTCTGCATAGCGGACCAGATAGTCCATCACGTCCTGCGGATTGCGCTCACGCGCCGTGCGCCATTCGGCAGAGGTGCCGCTATTGACGATCCGCCCGTCCGCCGTGGTGATGATGACCGTGGGCGCGCCCTCAAGTTCGTCTATGCCGAAGCGGGCGACCACATCCATATTGCGCTCATACCGGCCGACATCGACAGCGACGATCTCGTAGTGTTCGCCCGTATAGGCAGCGATCGGCTCCAGAGCCAGCATGCCGGCAAAAATCCGGCAATCGGGGCACCAATTGCCGCCAAACTTCACCAGTACGCGGGTGCCTCTGTCGCTTGCGCGCGCAAAGGCCGAGTCCAGCTGTGCGTGCGCGTCTGCACTGGCGTCATAGGGAGCTTCGGCGGCGACGGCCTCAAGCTGTGACAAGTTTGCCTCCTCCGGATCGGGCGAACAGGCAGCAAGCCCTGCCGCAATCATCAGCGAAATACAAGCAGCCGCGATGCGCATATCGGTTCCTTTCGTCCCGGACCGGATAGCGCGAAGCTAGGCACCCTCTCAGGCCTTGGCCATAGACCGGCCGTTTAGCCGACCTTATGGGGCGGGCCAGCCGGGCTGGGGGTTCCCGCCTTCCCAGGAACGACGAACAGGAAGGCCTTGCGCGCTCCTGCCAATAAAAAAGGGGCAGGTTGCCCTGCCCCTTTTCATCCCCGCATAAGCGCCAGCTCCCTACTCCGCCAGCTCGGCTTGCGTCGGCAGGGTGCGCTTGGCCGATACCCAGTTGTCGAAGCTAGACCACACGCCCTCATCGCCGTGCCAGTCACCCTTGGTGGCGCCCTTGGAGTATTCGGTGGCGCGCGCCTCGAAGAAATTGGCGTGCTCGACCCCATTGAGGATTTCGGTCAGCCAGGGCAGCGGATGCTCCTTCGCGCCATAGATCGGCGGGAGTTTGAGCTGGTCGAGACGCCAGTCGGCGATATAGCGGATATATCGCTTGATATCGTCCGGCGTCATGCCCTCCACCTCGCCGGCCTCGAAGGCCAGCTCGATGAACTTGTCTTCCAGGCTCACCACCGTCTTGCAGCAATCGATGATGTCGTCCTTGACGCTCTGCGTGTAGGCGCCGGTTTCCTCAGCGAAAGTGTGGAACATTTTCATCATGCCCTCGCAGTGCAGCGACTCGTCGCGCACTGACCAGGACACGATCTGGCCCATCCCCTTCATCTTGTTGAAGCGCGGGAAATTCATCAGCATGGCAAAGCTGGCAAACAGCTGCAGCCCTTCGGTAAAGCCGCCAAACACCGCCATCGAGGTAAGAATGTCGCGGTCGGTCTCCACCCCGAACTTGCCCAGATAGTCGTGCTTGGCCGACATCTCCTGATACTCCATGAAGGCGGAGAATTCGGTGTCGGGCATGCCGATGGTTTCCAGCAGCAGCGCATAGGCCGCGATGTGGACCGTCTCCATGTTGGAGAAGCTGGCCAGCATCATGCGCACTTCAACCGGCTTGAAGAGCGGCATGTAGTTTTCCATGTAGTTCGCGCCCACCTCCACGTCAGACTGCGTGAAGAAGCGGAAAATCTGGGTGAGCAGGCTGCGCTCGCCATCGGTCAGCTTGGTCGCCCAGTCCTTGCAGTCCTCGCCCAGCGGCACTTCCTCGGGCAGCCAGTGAACCTGCTGCTGGCGCTTCCAGTACTCATAGGCCCACGGATAGCGGAACGGCTTGTAGGCAAAGCTGGGCGTCAACAGGCCGGGGCGGTCACTGGAAAGAATGATGCCGGTGCTCATGGCGAATGCAAATCCTCTTGGCTGGCGCGGGTCGAGACTATGGTTGGGCGTGCAACCGATTCCGGCAAGGCGCGAGTTTCCCGCGCCATTGACATGAATCAGTCCGGCCCCACCCTCAACATCTACATATTGTGGTTAAGCGACCCCTAACGTCCACCCCTAGTGTGCGATAGCCAGGAAAATGTGATGAGCGTATCGGTGGAAAAGTGGGTTTTGTTGATGTTCAGCACATTTCGTGCGCCGAACCTCGCAACCGGGGTCCCGGCCCGGAGGCCGGGAACCCTGTCATACTCAGATCTTCGAGAAGATCACCGTGCCATTGGTGCCGCCAAAGCCAAATGAGTTGGACAGGGCGGTGGTGATCTCGGCCTTCGTCGTTTCGGTGACGATGGGCAGGCCATCAAACTCGGGATCGAGATTGTCGATATTGATGGAGGGGGCGATAAAGCCATCGCGCATCATGAGCAGGCAGTAGATGGATTCCTGCACGCCGGCCGCACCCAGCGAGTGGCCGGTCATCGACTTGGTCGCTGACAGGGCTGGCACATTGTCACCGAAGAGCTCGCGCAGCGCGCCCATCTCCTTGATGTCGCCGACGGGCGTGGAGGTGGCGTGCGGGTTGATATAGTCGATTGTGCGCCCGCCCGCCTCGGCGATGGCGTTCTGCATGCAGCGCACCGCGCCCTCGCCAGAAGGCTGGACCATGTCGTGGCCGTCAGACGTTGCGCCATAGCCGACAATCTCGGCATAGATGGTCGCGCCGCGCGCCTTGGCCCGCTCATATTCTTCCAGCACGACAATCCCGGCCCCGCCGGCGATGACGAAGCCATCCCGGTCCTTGTCAAAGGCGCGGCTGGCACGCTCAGGCGTGTCATTATAGCCCGAACTCATCGCGCCCATGGCGTCAAACAGGTTGGAAAGCGTCCAGTGCAGCTCCTCGCCGCCCCCGGCGAACATCACGTCCTGCTTGCCCCACTGGATCTGTTCGGCCGCCGCGCCGATGCAATGCAGCGAGGTCGTGCAGGCTGAACTGATCGAATAATTGATGCCCTTGATCTGGAAGGGCGTGGCCAGCGTTGCCGAGCCGGTAGACGCCATCGCTTTGGGCACCGCGAACGGGCCAATGCGGCGCGGGCCCTTCTCGCGCGTAATGTCTGCGGCCGCAACAATCGCTTCGGTGGACGGGCCGCCGGTGCCGACGATCAGGCCGGTGCGCGGATTGGAGACGTCTCCCGGCTCCAGGCCTGCATCGGCAATCGCCTGCTCCATGGACATATAGGCCCAGCCGGCCCCTTCACCCATGAAGCGCATGGCGCGCTTGTCGACATGGTCAGCCGCTTTCACCGGCGGGCGGGCATGCACCTGGCACTTGAAGTTCAGCTCGGTGTATTCAGGCGCGGCAATGACGCCGGACTTGCCTGCCTGCAAGGCTTTTGCGACCGCTTCCTTGTTCTCCCCGATGGAAGAAACGATGCCGATTCCGGTGACGACAACACGTCTCATGCAGACGCTCCTGGCTGGTTCATATCCTCGGGCTTGAATAGGCCCACGCGCAGATCGGTAGCTGTGTAGATCAACTTCCCGTCTGCTTCGACATGGCCATCGGCAAGCCCGAGTACAAGCTTGCGCATGATGACGCGCTTGAGATCAATCACGTAGCGCACATTCTTCACATCCGGGGTAACCTGGCCGGTGAACTTCACCTCGCCGACACCCAGCGCGCGGCCCTTGCCGGGCGCGCCGGACCAGCCGAGGAAAAAGCCGACCAGCTGCCACATGGCGTCCAGGCCCAGACAGCCTGGCATGACCGGATCACCTTCAAAATGGCAGGCAAAAAACCAGAGATCGGGATTGATATCCAGCTCGGCCACGACCTGGCCCTTGCCATACTTGCCGCCCTCGCCCGAAATGTGCGTGATCCGGTCTACCATCAGCATGGGCGGCAAGGGTAGCTGGGCATTGCCCGGCCCGAAAAGCTGGCCCTTTCCGCACTCTATAAGGCCATCATAATTAAAGCTGCCGGGGTATTGGGACATATGTGTATCTGCCTGATTTGCCGCTGCCGCGCTGCGCTTGCGCGCCGGGCCGGATGGGAGGTGAGGGCGGGCCTGACAATACCTGCCTTTTGTGAGATGGGCGCAATCTAGACCGGCGCGGCGGTCCCTGTCTCCCCCCGATGCAGACCGGGGCCCACACGCTACAGACCAGCAGCGCTGTCCTGTGCTGCCAGACCGGGTATGGCGCTGCGCGCACCATTGCAGGGGGGGCGGGCCGGGCTATCGGGATCAGGGCTGGCCGCCTGTTCGTAGGCATAGGTGCCCCACAAATGGGCTGCCAGCGCCCAGCCGCGCACGCCTTGGGATTCCAGACGGCACCAGCCTGAACGGCACCGTTCCAGCCATAAAAGCGCTCCCGGCTGCGCACTGGCGGTTTCCGGCGATGTGGCATCGGGGCGTGTGTGAAGACCGGTTTGCTGGGTCACATGGACGGCGCGCCGGCCGGTCAATGTACGCTGGTGCATCCAGGTTTCCTCGCCCAGCGGGTCACGAACCCGCCGCCAGCGATCGGTCTCGGCAACGATCTCGACCGGCAAGCCCTGACGGCGATAGTCCCAGCGTACCGGATGGCTGGTCGAAGGTCCGATCCGGCCACGCACCTCATCAAATTTCAGCGTGACAAAGCGCGGCACGGGCTGTCCCGACGGCGTATCACAAAATTGCGCCCATACGGGCGCACCCGTCGCGAGGGCGGCGGTCACGGCCGTCAGAAAAAGGGCGCGGACATAGCGGGTCATCAGGGACACGAAACTGGCGGGATGTGGTGAATCCTGCGTTAAGCGTCCGGCTGAAAATGCAAAAGAACTGGCAAGGGAAATCTGGCGAGCCATGTTAGAACGCAACCAATCTCGGGAGACTCATCATGCTGCGCATTTTCACTACCGCCATCACGACAAGCCTTGTCCTTGCCGCCGGAGCGTTCGCCCAGGCAGGGTTTGAAGTCACCGATCTGGGCGATGACGTCACCATGCTGGCCAATGCTCGCGCCGGCAATGTGGCCGTCATCCAGGCCGGAGAGAATATCATCCTGATCGATACCCAGATGCCGCCCTTTCTGGATGATCTGGAGGCGGCCGTGATGGAGGTGACCGGCGGTGAGGCACCGACGCTGGTCATCAACACCCATTTCCACGGCGATCATGTGCTGGGCAATGCCCATTTCCGCGCGCTGGGGGCGGGCATTCTGGCCCACCGCAATGTGGCCGAGCGCCTGGCCAATCCGGTGCAGAGCCAGCTGACCGGCAACACGCCCGAACCTCTCGATGAAGCCTTCCTGCCCGATATTCTGGTCGGCGAAGCCATGATGCTCAGCCGTTTCGGCGTGACCGGTGAAGTGCTGCACTTTGCCAATGCGCACACCGATGGCGACATTATCGTCGCGCTGCCAGGGCAGAAAATCATCCATATGGGCGATCTCCTGTTTTCCGGCCTCTTTCCCTTCATTGATCTGGATGCGGGCGGCACGGTGGAAGGCTATATCGCCGCGCTGGACGAGATCATCGCCTTCACGGACGACGAAACCCGCTTCATTGCAGGCCACGGCCCGCTATCGACCCGCGATGACCTGATCGCCAGCCGCGACATGCTGATCGAGGGCCGGGCGCGCGTCGCTGCACTGGTCGAAGATGGCCATGACCTGGCGGCCATTCAGGAACAAAATCCGCTAAGCGACTTCCATGATGACTGGAACTGGGGTTTCATCACCACAGAGCGGATGATCTGGACCTTCTATCGTGACATCACCGGCCTCACGCAATAACCGCAAACTGCCACCTTTACGGGTGATGGTATTGCCGATCGGAACAGGGGCGCTGCTGGCGCTCCTGTTCACATTGCTGCTTGAAAGCTGGGTGGCGGGCGCTGTGGTCGGCCTGCTCTTCGCGCTCGGCTTTGCAGGCGTGCTGGTGATGACGGCGCAAGGCGCCGCCAGGAAAAAGAAGCCAACGCGGCTGCGTTAGCGGATAGCGGCAGCAACCGTATTCAGGCGGCTGGCCGACTGGTCGATACTGGCCGAGGACAGGGCAATATCCTTGATCGCGCCTGACACTTGCGACACGCCCGCAGCCGCCGTCTGCATATTCCGGCTGATATCCTCGGTCACGGCGCTCTGCTCTTCAACCGCAGCGGCAATGCTGGCCGATATCTCGTCGACCTGCTCGATGACGCGGCTGATTTCGTCAATCGCGGTTACGGCGCCTTGTGTGGATGTCTGGACAGCGCTGATCTGAACGGTGATATCGTCAATGGCCTTCGAGGTCTGGCTGGCCAGAGACTTCACCTCGCTGGCCACTACCGCAAAGCCCTTGCCTGCCTCGCCTGCGCGCGCTGCCTCGATTGTCGCGTTCAGCGCCAGCAGATTGGTCTGTTCGGCAATCGCATTGATCAGCTCGACAACCTTGCCGATGGCTTGCGCGGAATCAGACAGACCCGTCATCGTTTCGCGCGTCTTTCGCGCATTCTCCACTGCCGCCCGCGAGACCGTGAGCGCCTCGCTGACGCGCCGCCCGATCTCGCCAAACGAGGCCGACAATTCCTCCACGCCCGAGGCAATGGCCTGAACGTTCTCGGAAGCCTGGATGGAGGCCTGTTCAGCCTCACGCGCCTGCGCTGTGGATCTCGCCGTTCCGTCCGCGACAGAGCGCAGCTCGTTGGCAATCTCTGTCTGGGCCGCGCGGCGCTCGGTCCGCGCAACAGCGGCTGCCGTAATGTCGGCGGCCAGCTTCACGATCTTGATCGGATTGCCCTGCAGGTCACGCACCGGATTATAGCTCGCCTGCAACCAGACTTCGCGTCCGCCCTTGGCCCGGCGCGGATACTCGCCTGCATGAAACTCGCCCCGCCCGAGCCGCTCCCAGAACGCGGCGTATTCCTGCGACGCCGCGTGTTCAGGGTCACAGAACATACGGTGATGCTTTCCGATGACTTCAGAGGCTTCATACCCCATGACGGTGCAGAAATTCGCATTGGCCGACACCACATGTCCGGTCAGATCAAATTCGATCAGCGCCTGGGACTCATTGAACGCGGAAATCTGACTTTCAAAGTCGAAACGGGCCAGACGCTTGGCGGTGATGTCGGTCGCCAGCTTGATGACGCGCTCTACACGGCCCCGCCGGTCGAAGACAGGATTATAGGTCGCTTCGATCCAGATGCGCGTTCCATCCTTGCGGATACGCTCAAATTCGGCGGAGTTGAAACGCCCGGCCTGAAGGTCAGCCCAGAAGCGCTGATACTCTGATGATGCGGCTTCATCGGCGGTAACAAACATGCGGTGATGCCGGCCGGTGATCTCGTCGAGCGTATAGCCAAGGGCGGCGCAGAAATTCTCATTGGCCCGCAAAATCGTACCGTCAGGCTTGAACTCGATAATGGCGTAGGCCCGTTCCAGAGCAGACTGCGTAGCGCTGGCATTCCCGACTGAACCAAACATGATCGACCTCCACTGCTGTGCGAAGTCAAGCGCCGTTCAGGTTAACAAGAAGTCACCCATCTAGAATTATCTCACGCTTTTTTTTTAAAACCACGCCTCTATATTCAACCAATAAAATAATCCTATGTCTTTAACTAACGCATTGAGTGAATTGATCATTCGCCTCCCTCGTTCTCAAAACACGCACATAATGCCTCGCGCGCGGCGCTGGCCGGGGCGTCGGCGCGCCAGATCAGGGCCGGGCGCACGCGCAAGGCCGAGACATCCCTGGCAAGCGGTACCAGAGCGTGCTCTACAAGAATGCGCGCCATGACCGGTTCCGGCGCGATGAGGATATGGTCCGAGACCGCGCAGGCGCGGGCCAGCACGCCATAATCATCACAGACAATCCCCGGCGCACCCGCCTGCCAGCCGAGCGGAAACTGGCGCAGGCGTTCAGGCGGGGTGACAGTGGCAATACGAAAATCTTCCAGCGGCGCGCCGGCAAGCGCCCGATGGCCGGGCCGCACGGCGGCGGCCAGGCTCTGATCGGGCAAAGCGCGCGTGGCAAGGCCCGGATCGGCCTCGTCATCACCCCGGTCGGCCACCACCAGATCCAGCTCGCCCCGGCGCAGGCGCTCGATCAGCTCTCCGGCGGCGCCGGACCGCACGGTGAGGCGCGCAGCGCTGCCGGACGCGTAAAACCGCTTCACCGCATCCGGCAGCAGGCTGAAGGCGACGGCCGGACCCGCGCCCAGCCGGATAAGCCCGTCCTCGCCGTGGCGCCAGCGCCTCGCCTCGTCCTCCATGTCGCGCGCCTGCTGCACCAGGGCGCGGGCACGCGGCAGCAGGGCTTGTCCCAGCGGCGTCAATACGAGGCGGCGGCCAGACCGCTCGAACAGTGTGCCGCCCAGCGCTGCTTCGAGCTGGGCCAGGGACTTTGTCGCGGCCGGTTGCGAAACATTGAGTGCGCCGGCCGCTGCGGTGAGCGTGCCGGAATCGGCGCAGGCGATGAAGAGGCGGGCAGTGCGCAGGGTGAGCATGTGCTCATCATGCCTGCTGGTTATGGCACGATCAATAAATTGTATTGGAAGTTATGAGTTAGATCGCCAAGAGTGCGGTCAAAGGAGTGCCCCATGTTCGACGAGAAACTGATCATCCCGGCCATTTTCATCGGCTTTGCCCTGCTGGAAATCCTTGTCGGGCGCTTCAGCCCGAAGGGCCGGGTCTCGACGCGCGATGCGGTGATCGAGGGGGTCTCGACGCTGACCATCATCCTTCTGACCGTGCCGGCGATATTCGCCGTGGCGCCGATACTGGTGGAGTGGGTGCGGCCCGGCTCTGAGGCCGCGCTGGCCTTCCTGCCCTGGTGGGCGATGCTGGCCATTCTGCTCGTCGGCGATGACATGACCCAATACTGGTGGCACCGGGCGAGCCACACCTTCCCCTGGCTTTATAATCTGCACCGCGCGCACCATTCAGGCGGGTATATGAGCGTGCGCATCGCCTACCGGAACAATCTTTTCTACTATCTCTTCATGCCGGGTATCTGGGTGTCGGCGGTGCTGGTCCATCTGGGGTTCGGCCCGGTCTATATCGTCTATCTGATCGTGAAAATGACAGTGATTTTCGGCGCCCATTCCTCCTGGCGCTGGGACGAGCCGCTCTACCGGATCAAGGCGCTCTCGCCGCTCATGTGGGTGGTCGAGCGCACCATCTCCACGCCCGCCACCCATGCCGCCCATCATGGCCTGCACAAAGAGGATGGCGTCACGAACTATAAGGGCAATTACGGCAACCTCTTGTTCTTCTGGGACGTGCTGTTCGGCACCGCGAAGATCACCCGGCGCTATCCGGAAACCTACGGTATTGAAGGGCTGGAGCCGGTGACGACGGCGCGCGAGCTCGCCTGGCCGGTGGTGCGAAGATAGCCCCTACCGCACCTTCCCCGGTTTCGGCTCAGACGGTTTGAACTCGGCCACGCGCACCTTGGTCTTGTGGTCAGCTGGGCCTTTTTTGCCGTCCGGCATCAGGCCGCGATAATAGCCCTTTTGCCATTTCTCTTCTGCCGCCGCCTTGTCGCCGGCTTTCAGCCGGTGGCTGAAATCGCCCCGGCTTTCGCGCCAGATATTCATCTGCTCCGCTGTCTTCGGATCGGAATGGATAGTGCGCAGCTCCGGCGTGATCCGCTCGAAAAGATCGCGGCGCACGGGGAAGAAATGAGCCACTGCCTCGCCGGCCTCAAAACGCACTTCGCCGGGCCGCGTAAAGCGCCAGTTCATGGTAAAGGAATAGGGGCTCCAATCGGTCTCGATCACGCCCGATAACGGCGCAATGCCGTCCTTGATGCCGTTAATGGGGCCAGTGACCCAGATATTCCAGCCCGGCGGCGTGCGAAGCAGAAAACTCATCTCGAAAGTGAGGATTCCCGAGCCGAAATTGGTCATCGCGCTGCCCGGCTGGTGCATGGTCAGCGGATTATCAAGCACCACTTCCACATCCTCCACCCGCACCCCGCCATTCCAGCGCGCGGTAAGGCCTGTGGGCGTGAACACCTCCCAGCCATGCTGGTTGGCGATGGCGAGCGGCAGGCAGCGATAGGCAAAGCTTTCGGGCGTATCGTCCATCCATTGGCGGCGGGCGGACGCGGCGCGGATGGTGGGCTCTTGTGCGGCGAGCGGATGGCAGAGAAGTTTCATGAGGCTCGAACTCTAAGCTGTGGACAGGGCAGCCTAGCGCGGCCTCAGCCCTTCGAGAACCGTGTCCATCAGGCGGTCCGCAAACCCGGCATCCAGACCTTCATGGCCTACCAGCACACGAAAGAAAACCGGGCCGTATATCGCGTCCAGCGCCGCCTCCACATCGATACCGGGCCGGATATCGCCCTCCTCCACGGCCCGGCTGATCAGGGCGCGCCCGACCGTGCGGCTGGAGAGGATCACCTGGCTGCGAAAAGATTTGAAAATCTCGGTATCGCGCGTTGCAGAAGCCACCAGAGCGGCGGCAGACCTGCCGATACGGCTGGCGAACACCTCCACCACGAAGCGCACCTGACGGCGCAGGGCGGCAAGCGCCGGGCCGCTGCCATCATCCTCGGGCGCATCGGGCGCGGCCTCAATCAGCGCGGCCATGGCGAGGGCCTGCGCGTTGGGCCAGGAGCGGTAGAGCATGGGCTTGCCCACCTTCGCGCGCGCCGCCACCGCCTCCATGGTCAGGGCCGTCACCCCGCCTTCCTCCAGCAGGGCATAGGCAGCGGTGAGCACCCGCCTGCGCGCCGCCATATCGCGTGGCCGCCCCCGCTTTTCCTCATCCGCCATAAAGCTGCTTGCCTTCGCACTTATTTTCGTTACGATACGTAACGTTATTATTCTAGCGGAGTTCATCCCATGACTGCAATGCCCTCCAGCCCGCTCTCTCCCTATATCGTCGTCAGAAATGGCGCGGCCGCACTTGAATTCTACAAGCAGGCCTTCGGCGCGAAGGAGCTGTTCCGCCTGACCGAACCATCCGGCAAGATCGGTCATGCCGAGCTCGATTTTGATGGCGGCATCTTGATGCTGGCCGAGGAATATCCCGATCATGGCGCGCTTAGCCCGGCCACAATCGGCGGCAATCCCGTAACCTTGTGCATCAGCGTTGCTGACGCCGGCAAGGCCGCAGAGCGCGCGGTGAAGGCCGGGGCAACACTCACCCGCTCTGTCAAGGACGAGTTCTATGGCGAGCGTACGGCGCAGGTGTCAGACCCGTTCGGCTATCGCTGGACGCTGAACCAGCGCATCGAGGAGGTCAGCCCGGCCGAGATGCAGCGCCGCTGGAACGCCATGCTGGACGGTTGAAGGCCTCGCATTTTCGCCGCGATTGGCGTATATCGCGCGGCCATGAGCACAACCCTTGATCTTGCCGCCGCCAGACGGCCCGCCGCAACGCCATCCCTGGCCGGGATGACGCGCAACCAGATTCGCGACGCTCTGGCCTCTGCCGGGCTTGTGGACGACAAGAAAGCGAAAATGCGCTCCAGCCAGATCTGGCGCTGGATATACCATTACGGCGTCACCGATTTCGCGATGATGACGGACCTGTCGCGCGAGCTGCGCGAACGGCTGCCGCAGCACTTCACGCTGGCGCGCCCGCGCATTACCGAGCGCAAGGTCAGCGTCGATGGCACGCGCAAATACCTGATCGAGCTGTCACCGGGCGTCGAATGCGAGACCGTCTTCATTCCCGGCGTTGGCCGGTCAGGCGCGCTGTGCGTGTCCAGCCAGGTCGGCTGTACGCTCAACTGCACTTTCTGCCATACCGGCACGCAGGCCCTGGTGCGCAATCTGACCGCGGCCGAGATCGTCCAGCAGGTTCTGATTGCCAAGGATGATCTGGCCGAATGGCCGAGCCGGGTCGAAGACCGCAAGATCACCAATGTGGTCTTCATGGGCATGGGTGAGCCGCTCTATAATCTCGACCATGTCGCCGACGCGGTGGACACAATCGCGGACGGCGAAGGCATCGGCATTGGCCGCCGGCGCATCACGGTTTCCACCTCGGGCGTGGTGCCAAAAATCGAAGAGCTGGGCGCACGCACCAACACCATGCTGGCGATCAGCCTGCACGCCACCAATGATGCTCTGCGCAACGAGCTGGTGCCGCTGAACAAGAAATACCCGATTGCCGAGCTGCTCGATGCGATCCGCAGCTATCCCGAGTTGTCAAACTCCAAACGGGTGACGTTTGAATACGTGATGCTCAAGGGCGTGAATGACTCACCGGGCGAGGCCAAGGCGCTGGTGCGCCTGCTCAAGGGCATACCCTCCAAGATCAATCTGATTCCGTTCAATCCCTGGCCCGGCAGCCCGTATGAGTGTTCGGACTGGGACACGATCGAGCGCTTTGCCGACATCGTGAACAAGGCCGGCTATGCCAGCCCGATCCGCACGCCCAGAGGCCGCGATATTTTCGCCGCTTGCGGGCAGCTGCGCTCTGAAAGCGTGAAACAGCGCGCCAGCGAGCGGCGCAAGCTGGAAAGAGAGGCGGGGGCTGCAGGCTAGTTCCCGCCGCGCCACTATGACCTGCTTGTCCTACTCGGCTGCCACAGCAGAGCTATAGGCGTAAGTCGCCCAGGTGGGCTTGTAAGTTTCGTCAGTTCGGCTGAACGGCTTAGCAGTCAACGTCAGCAAATCTTAAGCTCCAACCGGAGACATTAGGTACCGGACTCACGGGGCGACGGTCTGATCATGACTAGAGAACCAAGCCACATGAATTTGGGCTTTCAGGAGGACCAAGCGGCGTTTGAGAGCGCCTCTCAAACCGCTCGGGTCACGACTGAGGGCTGGGCTGCTCGTGAACTGTATTGCCCGGCCTGCGGTGACGACGCGCTAGCGGCATATCCGAACAACAAACCCGTCGCCGACCTATTCTGCAAATCCTGCAACGAAGACTACGAACTAAAATCGCAAAAGACGCGAATTGGCGCGAAGGTTCTGGATGGTGCTTGGGCGACGATGCTTCAGCGGCTCACCTCAGCTTCAAACCCAAGCCTGTTTGTGATGCGCTATCATGCTGAGGTTCGTGCCGTCCGCGATCTGATCGTTGTTCCCAAGCATTTCTTCACCCCCGACCTGATCGAGAAGCGCAAGCCGCTTGCTCCGACAGCATGGCGGGCAGGATGGGTGGGGTGCAATATTCTGGTTGGTCGCGTTCCACCATTGGGTCGAATTGACATTGTCCGAGAGGGGCAAATCGTTGATCGCGCAGAGGTCGTCAACCGTTGGCGACGCACCTCATTCTTGCGTGAAAAGAGGCCTGATACGCGAGGATGGCTTATTGAAACTATGGCGCAAATTGAGATGCTCGGACGAAAGGAGTTTACCATTGATGACGCTTATGGATTCGCTCCCGCGCTAAGTGCGCTTTATCCAGAAAACAGCCACGTCAGGGAGAAGATTCGTCAGCAACTACAGTTCCTGCGAGATCACGGCTGGTTGGAGTTTGTGGGGCGCGGTCGATACCGGCTCATCAAGCGCTAGGTTTGTCCTAGCACCCGAAACCATACTAGTCTGCCACTCTTACTGGGAAGGGTGCGTCGATGGCCAAGTTTCAGGTTATTTCCCGTGTGGATGCTTTCGTAGATTATGTCGCGGAGATTGAAGCCGACGACCCTCATTCCGCTGCGTCGATTGCCTACAGCGGCGACGCCGACGTTATTTGGCGGAGGCAGCGCGTTACGGAATTCGATGCCCGCCGGATCGCAACGCTTGACGAACACGGCGAGGAAATCGAGAGCACTGCGCTAGGCAAGTTCTAGCACTTTCCATTAACGCAGCGTCCTGCCCGCGACATTCTTGCGGCGCACGATTATACACCGCGTCCATGACCGCTATTTCTGATCGCAAACCCGCCACTCGCCCCCGACCCCGCCCCCTGAACGCCCGCGAGGCGGCACTGAACGCATTCCTGGCCGTCGATGCGGAGGGCACTGCGCTGGACAGTGCCCTGTCGGCGCAACCCGGCTACAAGGCAATGGACGCCCGCGACAGGGCCTTTGCCCGCGCGATTCTCGCCGCTGCCATCCGCCGCCGGGGCACGCTGGAAGCCGCCTTTGAACATTTCATGGACCGGCCCTTGCGCCCGCGCGAGCTGACCGGGCGCGCCGTACTGACGCTGGCGAGCGCGGAACTTCTTGTCCTGCAGACGCCGCCCCATGCGGTGGTCGATGGCTGGGTACGCATTATGGGAGCGTCCGAGGATGGCCGCCGCCTAAAAGGCCTGACCAATGCGGTATTGCGCCGGGTGTCTGAACGCGGCGCAGAGGCCTTCATTGCCGCCGATCCGCTCATCGACCTTCCCGAATGGCTGCGTGACCGCTGGGTGGAGCATTACGGCGAGGACACAGCCCGCAGCATGGCGCTGGCACGTGCCAGCGCGCCGCCACTGGACCTGTCAGCCAAGCCGGACTTCGATGCCGCAGGCTTTGCCCAACAGATTGGCGGCGTGGTCCTGCCAACTGGCACCATCCGAAAGGAGGGCATTGGCGATATCACGGCCCTGCCCGGCTTCGAGGCCGGAAACTGGTGGGCGCAGGACGCGGCAGCCGCCCTGCCCGTTCGGTTGCTGGCACCACAGGCCGGCGAGCGCATCGCCGATATCTGCGCCGCGCCGGGCGGCAAGACGCTGCAGCTCGCCGCGGCGGGAGCCGACGTGATCGCCGTGGACCGGTCTGAGGCGCGCCTGAAACGCGTGAGCCAGAATCTCGCCCGCACCGGCCTTTCCGCCGACATCATCACCGCTGATGCCACGAAATGGCAGCCTGCCGAGCCGCTGGACGCGGTCCTGCTGGACGCGCCGTGCAGCGCAACGGGAACGCTGCGCCGCCGCCCGGACGTGGCCTGGAGCAAGAGCGAGGGTGATATCGCGAGCCTCGCTGCCCTGCAGGCGGCACTGCTGGACAATGCCTTTGCCATGCTGAAATCGGGCGGACGGCTGGTCTATTGCACGTGCTCGCTGGAGCCAGAAGAGGGTGAGGCACAGATCGACGCCTTCCTCAAGCGCACCCCGGCCGCGCACCGTATGCCGGTCGGCCCTGACGAGCTATCCGGTCTTGGCGATGCAGCCACACCCGATGGCGATGTGCGCACACGGCCCGACATGTGGGCCAATGAAGGCGGGCTGGACGGGTTCTTCATCGCGCGTCTGATTCGGCGCTGAGCCGGAACCTATCCGGCCCAGCACCGCAATCTCAGACGCTATTCGCTGGCCTCGTCCTCATCCTCGCGGAATGTGCCATGCTCGGCAAACCAGCTATCCAGATAGAGCTGGGTCCGCAGCATGTTGGACGGGATACTGCTCGTGCCGTGATACTCACCGACCATCGAGATGAGAACACTGGGCACGCCCCGGCGGCGCAGATTGGCGTAAAACTCCTCCGCCTGGGCCAAAGGCGTGCGCAGGTCACGCGCGCCGGTCATCAGCATGGTCGGCGTCGTCACCTGATGCGCGTACATGATCGGCGAGTGACGCAGCCACAGATCGGGGTCTTCCCAATAGTGCGGACGGAAGCGCTCAAAGCTCCACGTGGAGATATCCGCCTGGCCGGCAAAGCTGATCCAGTTGGTCACCGGGCACAGCGCCGCAGCAGCGGCAAACCTGTCCGTCTGGGTAACGATCCATGTGGTGAGCACGCCGCCGCCCGAACAGCCCGTGGCGAACATGTTGTCTTCGTCGACATAGCCACGCGCGATCAGAGCATCGACACCCGACATCAGATCCTCATAGTCGGCCCGGCCGGGATAGGCATTGTCGATCGCGTTGGCGAACTCGACCGTGTAGCCGGTCGATCCGCGCGGGTTGGTGTAGAGCACGATATAACCGCGCGAAGCATACTCCTGGAATGAAAAGCTGAAATTGACGCCATACATGGCATGCGGGCCGCCATGAATGCTCAGGATCAGCGGATACTGCTGGCTGGGATCAAAGTCCGGCGGATACACGATCCAGCCCTGAACCCGCGTGCCATCGTTGGAATTATACCAGATCTCCTCGACTTCACCGAGACGGACGCCGTCGAGTATGTCGCCATTGAGGTCTGTAAGCAGACGGATATCGCCACCGCGCGATCCGACAATGCCCACATTGCCCGTATTCTGCGGCGCGCTGAACACGCCGGCCATGGTGCCGTTATCGCTCATTGATGTAAGCGAGAAGCGGTGCGTGCCCTCGGTCAGCATGGATTCATTGCCCGACAGAGAGACAGAGCGGACATTCGTCGAGCCCTCGAAATTCATCGCATAGAGGACCGACCGGCTGTTGGAAGCCCAGCGCAGGCCTGAGGCACCGTCCGGCAGAGCTGCACGCAAGGTGCGCACATCCGAACCGTCAGCGTCCATGATCATCAGGGACAGTCCGGGATAATTCACCTCGGAGGCAGGGTGGCCGCTAAAGACGATATGCCGGCCGTCCGGGCTGATGCGTGGATCCGACCAGTTGCCGCCATCATCGTACAAGGTTGTAATCTCACCGGTCTGCACATTGACGCGGTGAATGCCGGAAACGCCCGAAGGCGCTGTCACTTCCGGTTCCATATCGCCATCAAACAAAATGGCGCTGCTATCCGGGGTCCAGTCCCAGCCGCCCCGGGGCACGCCGGAGAATGTGGCGCGGGCATCCCACTCGCCAGACGTGAGCTGGCGCGGTGTGCCGCCATCGGCGCGCACCACGAACAAGTGATCAAATCCCGTTTTCAGGCCCTGGCGGTCCACACGGTAATTCAGCCGGTTGGTAACCATGGGATTTTCTGTCCAGCGCGCGCCTTCGGGGCGGCCGGGCAGGGAAATCGACATGGCAGGTTCAAGTTCGATCTCGCCCATGAAGGCGATCGAGCGCCCATCCGGCGCCCACTGGAATTCCTTGATCCGTGTCTGGGTGTGTGTGATCTGGCTGGTGGCGCCTTCGGCATCCATCCAGCGGACAAAAAGCTGCCCCTGGCCATCCACCGTATCCTGATACGCGATCCGCGTACCATCGGGCGACCAGACGGCGCCCCGGCCTGCCGTCAGAAAGCGGTGCCGGGATCCGTCACTATTGATCATCCACAGCTCACTTACGATCCGGTCGGTCATCGGATCGACGCGGCTGCGCGTGTAGATGATTGACCGGCCGTCCGGCGATATTTGTGGCTGGCCCGCCGTTTCCCAGGACAGGTAGTGTTCCAGCTGCAGCGTGTCAGGCCGGTCATCTGCGCTGGCCGAAGCCAGTCCGCCAATCACGAATATGCAGGCAAGTATCAAAATGCGCATTGTTCAGCTCCCCGTTTAATTTTTCTGTCACGGACGGTAGACAAACAAGTTGATCCGGCAATCCGTAAAACTGTGATCGCTTTGCCGATAACGCATTCGTGACAATGCACAGACGGTTGCGCCAAGGCCAGCTTGCCCTTGGCGGGGGGCGCTGATATGCCCGTCATCATGGCGCGCACTCTCAAGATTTCACCCTCGATTCTCTCTGCGGACTTTGCCCGGCTGGGCGAAGAGGTGAAGGCCGTGGACGAGGCGGGAGCCGACTGGATCCATGTCGATGTGATGGACGGGCATTTCGTCCCCAATCTCACGATTGGCCCGATGGTGGTGAAGTCCTTGCGTTCCTGGTCGAAAAAGCCGTTCGATGTGCATCTGATGATCTCGCCGGTAGACGCCTATATCGGGCAGTTTGCCGATGCCGGGGCCGACATGATCACGGCGCATCCGGAAGCCGGGCCGCATTTCCACCGCACCATCCAGACTATCAAATCCCACGGGGTGAAAGCCGGTGCCGCCCTGAACCCGGCCACGCCTGCCGACGTGCTCAGCGCCGTGATCGGGGACCTTGATCTGGTACTGGTCATGAGCGTCAATCCCGGGTTTGGCGGGCAGAGTTTCATCACGAGCCAGCTGAAAAAGATCGAGGCCTTGCGCGCGATGATTGATGCGGCCGGATCGCCTGCGCTGATCGAGGTGGATGGCGGCGTGAACCCGCAGACCGCGCGCCAGTGCGTGGACGCGGGCGCCGATGCGCTGGTCGCGGGATCGGCTGTATTTTCCGGCGGGCCGGAGCGTTACCGCGCCAATATCGAAGCCTTGCGCGGAGGCTGAGACAGCGCCCATGGGCACTCTCGTCACCAGCCGCGATATCGGGCATGCCGCTCTGGGCGCGATGCGGCGGGAATTGTCCGATTTCGCGAACTTTCTGCCGCCCTACCGGATGGTGTCCCTGTCCGGTGGCGGCAAGGTGCGCAAGGTCCATCCCCTGGAACCGGGCCCTGCCGGTGACGCTGCGCGGGGTGCAGCCATGCTGGCCGGGCGCTTCACCCTGGCAGGCGAGACGCTCAGCGTGGCCAGGGGAGAAAGCATCTGGACCCAGCCTGCACCGTCGCGCGCCTTCGCCGAGCGCTTGCACAGCTTTGAATGGCTGCCGGACATGCTGGCCGTGCGCGACGCCAATGCGCAGGAGGCTGCCCTTGTCTGCATAGATGACTGGCTTTCCTGGTTTGGAACCTGGAACAGCTTTGCGTGGAGTCCCGCCATTCTGGCCAAGCGCCTGCGCATCTGGTTGCAGGTCCTGCCCTTGCTGGAGATTGGCGATGACCGAAACGCCCGCGATGCGAGGCTGAAAAGCCTCGTCCGGCAAACCATCCGCCTGCGCCGGGCAATGTCATTACTGCCAGCCAGTGCGAGCCGGGTGGACGCGGCTATCACGCTGATGGCAGCAGCGATCAGCCTGGAGCTCGGCACAAAAATGCTGAAATCGGCCGAGCGCCTGCTTGCCGCCGACCTGAAAGCGCAAGTATTGCCCGATGGCGGCCATATCAGCCGGACACCGCTGGTGTCGGCGCAAATTCTGGCCGCCCTGGTTCAGCTCGATGCGCTGGCCGGATCGCAGAGCGTCCAGCTCAACACCGAGATCAGCCGCGCCATGGACCGGCTGGCAGGCGCCGTGCGCTTTTTCCGCATGGGGCCAAAGGGTCTGGCAAGCTTTCACGGCGGCGGCGAAGGCAGCACCCGGCTGATCGAAACCGCGATGCGGGGCCGCGAGAAGGTCAAACCTTTCAACATCGCCCCGCATTCAGGGTATCACCGGGCCGAAGCAGGCGGCTCGGTTGTCATCCTTGATGCCGCAGGCCCGGCAAAGGGCGCGCACGGGATCAATGCCCATGCCAGCGCACTCTCGTTTGAATTTGCACCGCCGGGCGGACGCCTGATCGTAAACTGCGGCTGGAATGACGATCAGCCTCCCGGCTGGCGCGAAGCAGTGCGCGCGACCGCCGCGCACACCGCCCTGACACTGGAGGAAACCTCCTCGGCGCGGCTGTTGAAGCCGCATTGGCAGCGCCGCCTTCTGGGCGACCGTTTCCAGCAAGGCCCCGATCCGGTTCGGGCGCGCCGCAACGAGGAAGATGTCGGGGTCTGGCTGGAGGCAAGCCATGACGGATACCGCAGCCAGTTCGGCGTCGGCATACGCCGCCGCCTGTTTCTGGCGGTCGATGGCGGCGATCTGCGCGGCGAGGACGGCATTTACCGGCCCGTCGAGGATGGTCCGCCAGACGATCCTGAAAAACTGCTTCGCTTTGCCATCCGCTTTCACCTTCACCCCGGCGTCAAAGCCTCGCTGTCGCGCGATTCCCTGAGCGCGCTTCTGGTTCTGCCCAATGGCGATGGCTGGCGTTTCCGGACCGATGGCGGCCCTGTCCGGCTGGAGCGCTCGGTCTATCTGGCAGGCGGCGCGCCGCCTGTGCGTTCGACCCAGCTGGTCATCGCCGGAGAAGCGGAATCCTATGGGGGGGGCGACCGGCCCCCAAACCGTGTAAGATGGGCATTCCAGCGCCTTGGTCGCGTCGGCGGGGCGTGATAGCCAGACGCCTGAACTTTATGGAGCATTCCCCTCATGTCGGATGAATTCCTTGCGCCGGTGCGCCGGGCACTGATCTCGGTATCGGACAAGACAGGCCTGGTGGCCCATGCCCGCAAGCTGGCAGATATGGGCGTCGAGCTGATCTCGACCGGCGGCACTCTGGCGACCTTGCGCGAATCGGGACTGGACGCGGTTGATGCAGCGGAGGTCACCGGCTTTCCTGAAATGATGGACGGCCGGGTAAAGACGCTGCATCCGCGTATTCATGGCGGCCTGCTGGCCCGCCGCGACCGCGAGGATGATCTCGCCTCGATGGAAGAGCACGCGATTCCCGCCATCGACCTCTTGATGGTCAATCTCTACCCGTTCGAGGAGGCGGTGGCGTCAGGCACCGATATTGACGGGTGTATCGCCAAGATTGATGTCGGCGGACCTGCCATGATCCGCGCAGCGGCCAAGAACCACGCCCATGTCACCGTCTGTGTTGAAGGCCGTGATCTTGAAGCGGTGGTGGCGGAGATGGAAAAGCATGAAGGGCAGACCACGCTTGCCCTGCGCCGCCACCTCGCAGCCAAGGCCTTTGCCCGCACCGCCGCCTATGACAGCGCCATTGCCGAACGGCTGGCAAGCGAAACAGCCGATGCGGACAATCGTTTCTTTGCGGTTGGCGGAACCCTGTCCCAGGATTTGCGCTACGGGGAAAACCCGCATCAGGGCGCCGCGCTCTATGCCAGCCCGGCACCGCGCCCGGGCATCGTTTCGGCCCGCCAGCTGCAGGGCAAGGAGCTCTCCTACAACAATCTGGCCGACGCGGACGCCGCGTTTGAACTGGTCAGCGAGTTTGACGCTGAAGAGCAGGCAGCCTGCGTCATCGTCAAGCATGCCAATCCTTGCGGTGTCTGCACGGCCGACAAGCTCGCCATTGCCTATGATCGCGCCTTTGCCGCTGACCCGCTCAGTGCCTTTGGCGGCATTGTCGCGCTCAACCGCAAGCTTGATGCCGATACCGCAGACCTGATCGCATCCCATTTCACTGAAGTCGTCGTCGCGCCGGACGCAGACGATGCGGCGATGGAAATCCTCGCAGCGAAAAAGAATGTGCGCGTACTGGTCACGGGCTCGATGGCCGACCCCGCGCAGGCCGGCTGGACCGTCAAATCGGTTGCTGGTGGCCTGCTGGTTCAGGCGCGTGATACCGGCCATGTGCTGGCCAAGGACCTGAAAACCGTCACCGAGCGCGCGCCCAGCGAGACCGAACTCGCCGATCTGCTGTTCGCCTGGCGTGTGGTCAAGCACGTGAAATCAAACGCTATCGTCTACGCCAAGGGCGGCACCACAGCGGGCATCGGCATGGGCCAGACCAGCCGCCTCGATGCGGCTATACTGGCCGCCCGCAAGGCCGAGCTCGCCGCGCAGGAAAACGGCTGGGACGAACCGCGCACACGCGGCTCGGTGTGCGCGTCCGACGCCTTCTTCCCGTTCGCTGACGGGCTTAACGCCGCTATCGAGGCCGGTGCGACAGCCATCATCCAGCCGGGCGGTTCCATCCGCGATGACGAGGTGATCAAGGCGGCCAATGAGGCCGGGCTTGCCATGGTCTTCACCGGCATGCGCCATTTCCGGCACTGATGCGCCGGGCACGCCCTCTCCTCGCACTGGCAGCCTGCACGCTGCTGGCCGCGTGTGGAAACGGCCCGGCCACCGTGGAGCACCACGCACAGGCACTGGAACCGCATATCACCGTGCTGATGCCGGAGGATCGCGAAGGCCGCGTCCCCGCCGTGCTGATGTTTTCAGGCTGCGGCGGTGTGATTTCCGTTCAGCGCGACTATGCCGCTATCGCCAATGAAGCCGGTATCGCTGCGCTGATCGTCGATTCTCACAGCGCCCGCGGCATTGGCCCCCTGGGTGCACGCCTGCTGGTGTGCAGCGGTGCCCGGCTGCGCGGCGGACACAGGGCTGGCGATGTCGTCGCCGCGCTGGCCCATGCCCGGACATTGCCCGGTATCGACGCCTCCCGGCTCGCCCTGATCGGGTGGAGTCATGGTGGCTGGACCTTGCTGGACACGCTGACGCGCGCCGAGGACGGTACGCCGCCCGACGGGCTCCAGTCCCTTCCCGGCAATGCGCTGGACGGTGTCCGCTCGGTCATGCTGGTCTATCCATGGTGCGGCGTCCTGAACCGGGCGCGCGGTCACGCCCTGCCCGGCTCACCGCCCGTTCACGCCATGCTGGCTGGTGATGATGTGATCGCCGATCCGCGAGCTTGCGAAGACCTGTTCGAGCGTCAGCGTGCAGCGGGCGCGCCGGTAGACTGGGCAGTTCTGGAGGGACTGACCCACGCCTTTGATGCGCCCGACGAACCCTTCGATCCGCGCGTGCGCCATGATGCAGACGGCACACGGCGCGCCCATGACTGGTTTGCCGGCCGGCTCGAGGCCAGCCTGATTGCAACAGAAGACTAGCGTTAGCAGCGCCACTCGCGCATTCTTGATGACACGCCTGCGCCGGGACAAACACCATCAGGGGAGACCGGACAATGAAGCCCTTCTCTGCGCCCATGCGGCGCGCTGGCATCGCTGGCCTTGCCGGATTCATCGTGTTGATGGCGGGCTTGACCATCAGCAGTTGCGGCCGCGGCCCGGTGGACCCCGGAGCCATTTCGCGAACCGGCCCGGTCGTGCTCGTCATCACAGGTGTCGGGCCGGAAAATCGCGGAAGCCGGTCGGTAGACTATAATGGCCTTTTTGCCATTTACGGCATCGAGGTCCAGGACGCGCGCGGTTTCACCCGCCCCGAACTGATGGCGATGAGCTGGCGCCAGATTCGCGCAGACTTTCCCGCAGGCGGCGAGCAAATTGTCTTTGACGGCCCACGCCTGTCCGATGTTCTGCGCGCGGCGGGCCTGGACGGGGCGAGCGTGCGCCTGACATCGTTTGACGGGTATGAGGCCGAAGTGCCCGCCGACCTGATCGCACGCCACGAGCCCATTCTGGCCCTGCGCGCGGACGGGGAGCCCTTGGCCATTGGCGGGCTGGGCCCTGTCATGCTGGTCTGGCCACGCCTGACCCAGAGCGATTTAGCTGAAACGAATGATGATTTGTGGCCCTGGGGGGTTTTTGCGATCACGCCATATGAGCCTGCAGACGCGCGTTAGAATATCGGAAGCCTTTTGCATGCGGGGACTTCCGTAATGGCCTCCGCCTGCCTAGGGTCCAACCAGGTCAACAAATTTTCGGGGAGCGGGAATGGACAGCTTTTTTGACAGTGTCACTATTTTCAGTGACTTCCTCTGGGGCGGCACGTGGGGCGACCAGCGCATCCTGCCCGTAGGGATCATCACCATTGCCCTCCTGGGCACAGGTATCTTCACGATGATCATCCTCGGCGGGCGTCCACTGAGGCGGCTTTTTCCTGCCTTTGCCGAGCTCTGGGCCGGACGCAAAAGCGGCGGCGAAGGCGAGATCACGCCCTGGCAGGCACTCTCGACAGCCCTTTCCGGTCAGGTCGGCACGGGCAATCTGGCCGGTGTTGCCACAGCCATCACGCTGGGCGGGCCGGGCGCGATCTTCTGGATGTGGGTGACAGCGATTTTCGGCATGGCACTGGCCTATGCGGAATCCTCGCTGGCCGTGCGCTTCCGTGAAAAGCACCCGGACGGCCATTATCATGGCGGCCCGATGTATTACATCCAGAACGGGCTGGGCAAAAACTGGAAATGGCTGGCCGTCCTGTTCTGCATCGGCACCATTCTGTCAGCGCTGGCAACCGGCGGCGCCATTCAGGCAAACTCCGTCACACAATCGGCTGTAGAGGCCAGCACCTCGCTGGGCATTGACCTTCCGCGCTGGGCCGTGGGCGCCGTACTCGCCTTCCTCGTGTTTGTGGTCATTATCGGCGGCATCAAGTCCATCGGCACTGTGGCCGGGCGGGTGGTCCCGTTCATGGCCGCCGGCTACGTACTGGTCTCTCTTGTCATCCTGATTACCCACGCCACCGAAATTCCGGACGCGTTCGTGCTGATCTTCACCGAGGCCTTCGGCTTTCGTGAAGCGGCGGGCGGATTTGCCGGCTATGTGATCATGGCCGCTATCCGGGCCGGCGTGGCCCGCGGTCTGTTCTCCAACGAGGCCGGTCAGGGTTCTGCCCCTATCGCCCACGCCGCCGCGCAGACCAGCAATCCGATCAAGCAGGGCGAGATCGCCATGCTGGGCGTGTTCATTGACACCATCATCATCTGCACGATGACGGCGCTGGTGATCCTCACGGTCAGCGGCAGCTACGCCAATCTGGATGGGTCTATCGTGGAGTTTGCCTGGCAGTCAGACGCATTGGCGGCATCGGCCATCACCACGGCGGCGTTTTCCGAAGGTATCTATGCGGGCGCATGGATCATTCTTGCGGCACAGGCGCTCTTTGCCTTCACCACGATCATTGGCTGGTCCTATTATGCCGAGACCGCAGCCACTTACGTCGTTGGCGACTGGGCGGCACGTCCGTTCCGCTTTGTCTGGGTGGCGGTGGCCTTCCTCGGCACGCTGATCGTCAATGTGGACGGGCTCTGGCGGGTTGGCGATGTCGCCAACTCCATGATGCTGTTCCCGAACGTCATCGCGATCCTTCTGCTGACCGGCGTGGTGGTCCGCTATACGCGCGAATATGACCGCAAGGGCATCGTTCCGCCTGCATGGCATGGCGATACGCCGCGCGATGCAGACGGCAAGCCGGTAACATCGGCAAAGTCTGAAAGCGTGAAGGGCGAGAAGCCGAAAGCCTAGATCAGGAAACGGGCAGCGCTGCGGCCACCAGATGGTCCAGCGCTGCCCATCTCTTGTACTCACGGGTGCTGGTTTCAGCCCCGTACCAGGCCGCCCCCAGGGCGGCTTTTTCTTTCGGGTCAAGCGCGGCGACCGGATCGATACTGACCCGGATGGTGAACAGCACCGCGCCGCTGTCTGACCAACGGGTAATGGTTTGGCGCTCGACGCGCACGTGCAGGATATCTGCCGCGTCCTCAGGGAGGGCGGCAATAGCGCGTGCCCGCAAGGGGGCGCCGTCAGGCGTGAAGCGGTCATCACCCACCTGCAGAGTCCAGTTGAAGCGCTCGAGCACCTGCCCGGGACGGACATGGTCAAAAACGCGGGCAATACGGCTCGCAAGGTGCTCTCCACCCGGCACAGGCATGTGCAGCTCGACCAGTGTCTTTCCTGCCGCATGGGGCAGGGAGAAGAATGTCGGCGAGGTCAGAACGGCCGCACCGACCCGCCAGCCATCCCCGCCCGGCATCATCAGTACGAGATCATCGCTGACATGGTGGGCGAGCTGCCAGAGTATCGGCGCATCGCCCGTCAGGTCGGGTACAGACAGGCCTCCGGCACGCAAATGCTCTGCCGCCATCCTGGCCGCCTCGTGCGCGGCATCTCTGGCGCCGGGCGCTTCAAAGCTGGTCAGGCCCCGGTCTGCCAAAAGATCGCGGCGCTCCGGCAGTGTCGCCCTTTCCGTATCGGGCAATAACCAGCGTTCAGGGGCGATAGGTCTGAGGCCGACGGCGAAACGCGGCGGACCAGCGCGCCAGGGAGTATGGGGCAGGCGCACGCCCTCTACCATGGCTCACCGGCGAGACGCCCGGCAATCCAGACCATAACAAGGCCCAGCCCGATACCCACCGCGTCAACGCCCCAGTCGTAAAGCGACATGGACCGATTGATGACGGGCAGGGACTGCAAGAGCTCTATGGCTGCGCCATGCACCATGAGCGCCGCGAACAGCCATATCCGGCCCAGCAAGGGCCACGCCGCCCGCGCGAGCATGGTCAGCACGATGAAGGCCGCCAGATGGTTGACCACGTGCCAGCCAAGCAGCACGGGCAGGCGCGAATTGCCCGGCCACAGTGCCAGCACGGTGACGCCGACAAAGGCGATAACAAAGAGCCAGCGCCAGTACGGGCTCAATCCGTCTGCAAGGCGGGCCGCCCAACGGGCTTGAGGCATACGCCTCGCCTCGCCTAGTGTGTCGGCCCGATGACCAGAGGACTTGTTCAGCATCATGACGCTTTCCCTACTCGACACGATTCGCGATCCGGGTACGCCCCGTTCTGACTGGTCCCGCGAGGAGGTCAAGGCGATCCATGATGCGCCCTTTGCCGAACTGATGCACGCGGCAGGCCATGTCCACCGGCTACACCACCGCGCGGGCGAAGTGCAAAAGAGCCAGCTTCTCTCCATCAAGACAGGCGGATGCCCGGAAGATTGCGGCTATTGCAACCAGTCGGCCAAGTTCGATACGGGGCTGAAAGCCTCCAGGCTGATGGACACCGAAACTGTGCTGGAGAAGGCTCGGGCTGCAAAAGCTGGCGGCGCGACCCGGTTCTGCATGGGGGCTGCCTGGCGGTCACTGAAAACCCGCGACGAACCGAAAATCTGCGAGATGATTGACGGGGTAAAGGCACTGGGGCTGGAAACCTGCATGACGCTTGGCATGCTGGAGGAGGGTCAGGCAGAGCGGCTGAAAGAGGCGGGGCTCGACTATTACAATCACAATCTCGATACCTCGCCGGAATATTACGAGAAAATCATCACCACACGGACATGGGACGACAGGATCGAGACCCTCGCCCGGGTCCGCAATGCCGGCATCAAGGTGTGTTGCGGCGGCATTATCGGCATGGGCGAAGGCAGGGAGGACCGTATCGGGCTGCTGACCGAGCTCGCCTCTCTCGACCCGCATCCGGAAAGCGTGCCGATCAATCACCTCGTTCCCGTATCAGGCACGCCGCTATCGGGCTCCGCACCCCTTGATGGTCTCGATTTCGTGCGTGCCATCGCCACCGCCCGCATCATCATGCCGCTCTCGGTCGTGCGCCTGTCAGCGGGCCGTGAAGGGATGAGCCGGGAGCTGCAGGCGCTATGTATTCTTGCCGGTGCAGGCTCCATCTTCGTCGGCGAGGAATTGCTGACGACGCCGAATCCGTCGCTCACTCGGGATGCGCAGCTGTTTGAAACGCTGGGGCTGGAAGCACGCTAGGAACGCACCTGGCCTGTGCCGAGCACCTGGTATTTCCAGCTTGTAAGCTGATCGGCACCGACGGGTCCGCGCGCATGGATACGGCCCGTGGCAATGCCGATCTCGGCGCCGAATCCGAACTCGCCCCCATCCGAGAAGCCGGTAGAGGCGTTATGCAGCACTACGGCGGCATCGGCGCGGTCGAGGAAAGCCTGTGCAGTTGGCCCATGGCTGGTGACAATCGCCTCTGTGTGACCCGAGCCATGCCGGGCGATATGGGCCAGCCCGCCGTCAACGCCATCAACCAGAGCCATCGAGGCAATGGCATCGAGATGTTCAGTGTCGAAGTCTTCCGGGCGGGCTCTGGTGACGGACGGCATCAGCGTGTGAATCGCGGCATCGGCGCGCACTTCACACCCGGCTGCCTGCAGGGCCGATACGATGCGTTTCACCATGGCCTCGCCCGCCTGCCGGTCAATCAGAATGCACTCGGCGGCATTGCAAACGCCGGTACGGCGCATCTTGGCGTTCACCACGATGTTTTCCGCCATGTCCGGATCGGCTGCCGCATCGACATAGACATGGCACAGCCCGTCAAGATGACCGAGCACGGGCACGCGTGCCTCTTCCTGCACGCGTTTGACCAGCGCCTTTCCGCCCCGCGGGATCACCAGATCCAGCGCGCCGTTCAAACCCGCCAGCATGTCGCCGACATAGGCGCGATTCGCATCCGGGGGCATTGTGATGGCGGCATCGGACAAGCCTGCAGCCGCCAGACCGGCTTTGAGCGCGGCCACGATAGCGGCAACGCTGGCGGCGGCGTCCGATCCGCCACGCAATACCACCGCATTGCCGGAGCGCACGCACAGTGCAGCGGCATCCGCAGCGACATTAGGGCGGCTTTCAAAGATCACGCCGATAGCGCCGATGGGCACGCGCACCTGCGCGATTACGAGCCCGTTTGGCCGGGTCCAGCGCGTCATCTCCCGGCCCAGCGGATCAGGGTGCGCGGCAACAGCGCGGATACCCGCAGCGATACCGGCCAGCCGTTCTGGGTCTAGCCGGAGCCGGTCGAGCAAGGCACCGCCCGTGCCATTCCTCTCTGCTTGCAGAATGTCCGCGGCGTTTGCCGCCAGAACGCCATCCGACGCTGCCTGCAGCGCATCAGCCATGGCGTGTAGCGCGGCGGTACGCGCCGCCGCACCGCACATGGCAAGGGTCCCGGTAGCTGATCTGAGGGCCGGACCGGCGTCTTTGGCCCAGCGTGCGTCGTGGCCGCTCATGCGCGTTCCTCCAGAACCAGATCATTCGCGTGAATCGCGGCGGCGCCGCGCCGGTATCCAAGCACCCTCTCCACTGCCGCCGAGCGCAGCCCGGCGATCCGGCGCAGCTCGTCGGCCCCATAGGCGCTGATGCCCTTGGCCAGCGGCATACCGTCCGGACCGGCAAGAGCCACCGTCTCGCCGCGTGCAAATTCGCCATCAACGCGGACAATGCCTGCCGGCAGCAGGCTTTTGCCGGTGCGCAGCGCTGCCACAGCGCCGTCATCAAGATACAGCGTGCCACGCGGCGCAACCGCGCCCGCAATCCAGTTCTGCCGCGCGGTCGCGCGCGTGGTTTCAGGCGCAAACACCGTGTGGGGCGCTCCGCGCTCCAGCCGGCCAAGCGGGTCGTCCTGCGCGCCTGCCGCGATGATCGTGGCGATCCCGGCGCGCGCCGCGATGCGCGCAGCCGCGATCTTGGAGACCATGCCGCCCGTGCCGGTCCCGGCCTTGCCGGGCTCACCGCCCAGAGCCTCGATCTCCGGCGTGATTGCGCTGACATGGGCAATCAGGCGCGCGCCGGGTGAACGGCCAGGGTCTGCATCGTACAGGCCATCAACATCGGACAGCAGAACCAGAATATCGGCATCGCACATCTGGGCGACACGGGCGGCGAGACGGTCATTATCGCCATAGCGCAACTCGGCTGTGGCGACCGTGTCATTCTCATTTATGACGGGCTGGGCACCGGCCGCCAGCAGCGCATCAAGCGTGGCGCGGGCATTCAGCCAGCGGCGGCGGCTTTCCATGTCATCAAACGTCAAAAGCGCCTGCGCAGCCGGAAGGCCGTGCGGCTGCAGCGCCCGGTCCCATGCGACCATCAAGGCTGTCTGCCCGGCGGCTGCAGCGGCCTGTTTCTGGTCAAGCGGCAGCTTGCCTGTCGGCAGGTTCAGGCGGCCACGCCCCAGAGCAACCGCGCCAGACGACACCAGCACAGTGTCCAGGCCGCGCTTGCGCCAGCTTGCCAGCGCTGCAGCAATTGCTTCGAAACGGGCCGTGTCCGGCCCGCCTGATTGCGTATCGATCAACAGGGACGAGCCTATTTTAACGACTGCCCGGCGTGCGCCGCCAATCAGCTCCGATATGGTGTGGTTCACGGGCAGGCCCTTCACACAGGATAAGACCGCACCTTATCGCAGGCGCAGCATGGCGCAACGGGCGCGGCTGGGCGGGTCAACTGCCCGCTTCGATTTCCTCACGCAGCATTTCCAGTTCCAGCCAGCGCTCCTCTTTGGTCTCGCGCGCCTGGCTGGCCGCTTCCAGCTCCTTGCTGGCGGCCTGAAAGCGTCCCGGGTTACGCGAGAACAGGGCCGGATCGGCCAGTTCTGCCTCGAGCCGGGCTATGGTTTGTGTCAATGCGTCGATCTCGCCGGGCAGGGTTTCCAGCGCGTGCTTGTCCTTGAAGGACAGCTTGGCCCGGCTGGATGGCGGGGAGGCAGCAGAGTTTGCGGCTTTTGCCGGTGTCGCGGCGGTCCTTGCCGGGGTCTCCTGCTCGCTGCGCGCCCGCACACCCTGTCCGCGCTGCGCGATCATGTCGGAATAGCCGCCCGCATAGGACTGCCAGTTGCCATCGCCTTCATAGGCGATGGTCCGGTTGACCGTGCGGTCGAGGAAATCGCGGTCATGGCTGACCAGCAGCACCGTTCCGGCATAGTCGAAAATCAGGTCCTGCAGGAGATCAAGAGTTTCCAGATCAAGATCATTGGTCGGCTCATCCAGCACCATGACATTGCCCGGCAGCGCCAGAGCGCGCGCCAGCATGACGCGGGCCCGCTCTCCGCCGGAGAGCACGTGGACAGGCGTTCGCGCCTGTTCGGGACGGAACAGGAAGTCCTTCATCCAGGCAGCGATATGGCGAGTCTGGCCATTGATCTCGACATGATCACCGCCTCCGCCCGTCAGCGCCTCGGCGAGGGTCCAGCGCGGTTCGAGCTGGGCGCGTTTCTGATCCAGCTGGGCGATCTCCAGCCCGGCTCCAAGCCGAACCGAGCCGGTATCGGGTTCGAGATTGCCGACCAGCATGTTGAGCAGTGTCGTCTTGCCGGCACCGTTCGGCCCGACAAGGCCGATCCGTTCGCCGCGCAGGATCCTGGCAGAGAAGTCGCGCACCACGAGCCGCTCGCCATAGCGCTTGGAAATATTTTTCGCCTCGACAATGAGCTTGCCGGACTGTTCGGCGTCTGACGCTTCCAGACTGGCCAGCCCTTGTGGACCTGAATGGCTGCGATAGCGGTCTTTGAGCGCCTTGAGCTCGCCCACTCGCCGGACATTGCGCTTGCGCCGGGCTGTCACGCCATAGCGCATCCAGTCCTCTTCGCGGGCAATCTGGCGGGCAAGCTTGTGCTGTTCCAGCTCTTCGGCGGCCAGCACCTCATCGCGCCAGTCCTCGAAATGGGCAAAGCTCTTGTCCAGCCTCCGGGCAATGCCCCGGTCCAGCCAGACGGTGGCGCGAGAAAGGCTTTCCAGAAAGCGCCGGTCGTGACTGATCAGCACCAGCGCGCTCCTGGTCCGCGAAAGCTCATCTTCCAGCCATTCGATCGCCGGCAGGTCAAGATGGTTGGTCGGCTCGTCCAGAAAGAGGATGTCAGGCTCGGGGGCCAGCGTGCGGGCCAGCGCAGCGCGCCGCGCTTCGCCGCCAGACAGGCTGGCCGGGTTCTCCTCCCCGCTCATGCCCAGCGCTCCAAGCACCATGCGCGCGCGCCAGGGATCATCGCCGGGGGCAAGACCATCCTCGACATAGGCGAGGACCGTTTCGAACCCGTTCAGGTCAGGTTCCTGCGGCAGATAGCGCACCGTTGCGCCGGGATGAATGAAGCGCTCGCCGCCATCAGCTTCCAGCAAGCCGGCCGCAATTTTCATCAGGGACGATTTGCCCGAACCATTACGCCCGACAAGGCATAGCCGGTCGCCGGGCGCTACCATCAGTTCGGCCCCGGTCAGCAAGGCGGTGACGCCGAAGCTGAGATGTATGTCCTGCAAGGTGAGAAGCGGTGGTGCCATGATGGTGCGTGCGATAACGCAAAGCGGCGAGGCTGTCAGCGCCCTTGCGCTGCCCTGCCGGGGCGGGCGATGGTGCAAGATCGTGCTGTGCTGACAGGAACGCCCGCCAATGTATCGCAGACGCCAATCCATCCTCTTGATGACTGTCATCGCCAGCGCCCTGATCGGCGTGCTGGCTGCAGGCTGGGTATGGTCGACGCGCAACCCGGCCGAACTGACCTTGCAGGAACTCGCGGAAGCTGCCGGCCAGTCATACATATACGGATATCCGCTGGTCCTGATGGACGAAACACGCCGGGATGTGGTTGAGCGCAGCGGGCTGTCACCGAACCGGCTGGCCCATGTGCGCACACTGCCGGAAGCCGGGTTTACCGCAGTCGTGCGGCCCAATGCCGACACGCTATACTCGCTCGCCTGGCTGGAGCTGTCCGACACGCCTCTTGTCCTTGAGATTCCGGCAATGGAGGAGCGCTACTGGCTCTTTCAGGGGTTGGATGCGTGGACAAACGTGTTTGCCGACCCGGGCGTGCGCACGCTGGGCAATGGACAGACAAGCGTGCTGATCGCGGGGCCGGATTTCCAGGGCGAAGTCCCCGAAGGCATGGTGCTCTACCGCTCGCCTACGCGCATGGCCTGGCTGCTCGGACGCATCGAGATCGAAAGCGAAGCCGAACTTTCAACCGTGCACCGCCTCCAGGATGGTGTCCGCCTCTATCCTTACCGGTCAATGCCAGGCGGACAGGGCGTCAGTCTTGACCGCCCCGCCGCCGCGCCGTCCATGCCGGCGCCGCCAGACCGGGTTGCAGCCATGGATGCGCCCGACTTCTTCAACCGGCTCGCCATGCTGATGGAGGCGAATCCGCCAGCAGACGGCGACCGCGAAGCGCTGGCACGCCTGCGCGCGCTCAATGCCGGTCCGGGCGAGGCAATCGACTGGTCCGGCTACGGAATATTATCCGTTCAGATCATTCTGCGCGGGGTCGCCATTGCGCGCGAGCGCCTTGCCCAAGGGCCTGAACAGCCAGCCGGCTGGGTCGTCCCGGAGAATTATATCGGCCGCTATGGCGAGAACTATGCCTACCGGGCGGGCGTGTCGCTATACGGGCTCGGCGCCAATCTGCCCGAAGACGCTATTTACCCGTCTGCCCGTACCGATGCGAACGGTGAGCCCCTGCAAGGCGGGCAGCGATACCGGATACGTTTTGCCCCGGAAGCAATGCCCCCGGTCAACGGGTTCTGGTCGGTCACGCTCTATGACGCAGACGGGTATTTCATTGCCAATGCGCCCGGACGCTATGCGCGCTCCAGCCGCGATGCACTGATCGCGGATGAAGATGGCGCTATCACGCTGGATATTCACGCAGGACCGCCGGAGCCGGGGCGGGAGGCCAACTGGCTGCCCGCTCCGCAGGACGGCGCATTCACCTTGCTGGCGCGTCTCTACTGGCCGCAGGAGACCGCGCTGAACGGCGAATGGACCATGCCGCCTGTCGAACGGGTGGACTGATCACTCCGCCGCGCGGGCAATCTCAGGGCTGGCTGCGGCTGACGCGTCAGCTTTGCGAAACTGCAAATGCCCGTCCTCAAGCCGGCCATAGCGGATCGTCACCATGTCCTGGACATAGTTCTGATAGGTCCGCCAGGGCGCTTTGGTACCCTGTTTGGGCAAGTGGGGGAGTGCGCGCTGGACATAGCCGGACGAGAAATCGAGCAGCGGCGCCAGCTCGATATCGTCCGGCGGCACAGGCACGCAGTAATCGTGTCCCTCGCGCTCCATGTGATTGAGCAGGCGGCATACCCGCTCTGCCGTCAGGTCAATTTTCAGCGTCCACGAGGCATTGGTATAGCCAAAGGCCAGCGCCGCATTCGGGACGCCCGACAGCATCATGCCGCGATAGGTGATCTTCTCCGATGGCACCAAAGGTTCGTTATCGACGCGGATGTCCATGCCGCCACCGACCTGCATCTCAAGCCCGGTCGCGGGAATGACCAGATCGGCCCCGATCAGTTCACCGGACTTCAGGCGGATGCCCTCTTTTTCGAAGCGTTCGATATGGTCTGTGACAATGCTGGCCTTGCCGCTCTTCAAGGCCGCAAAGAAGTCGCCGTCCGGAGCAAGGCAAAAGCGCTGGTCCCACGGATTATAGCTCGGCGAAAAATGGCGCTCGACATCGAAATCCTCGCCCAGCTCGGCGCGGATCGCCTTGATGACGCCGCGTTTGACAAAATCCGGCCAGCGGCGCGAGAGCTGAAAGAAGAACATGGCAAGGCCGATATTCTTTGCCCGCGACAGCGTGTAGGCGAGCCGGCCCGGCAACACCTTGCGCAAGGCGTCGGCAATCGCATCGCGCGAGGGACGCGCCGCGATATAGCTGGGCGAACGCTGCAGCATGGTCACATGGGCAGCCTTCTCCGCCATCGCAGGCACAAGTGTGACCGCAGTGGCTCCCGAACCGATAATCACCACGCGCTTGCCTGAATAGTCATGATCTTCGGGCCATGCCTGCGGGTGAACCACCTCCCCCTCGAAGTCTGAAAGCCCGTCAAAATCCGGCATATAGCCTTGCTCATAGCGATAATAGCCCGAGCAGATCATCAAGAAGCGCGCGATCAGCGGGTATGACCCGTCTGGACCATCAACACTCACCGTCCAGCGGGCAGCCGCGCTGTCCCAGCTGGCAGACTTCACGCGCGTATCGAAACGGATATGCCGGTCAATGCCCGCATCTGCCGCGGTGGCCGTGACATACCGGCGTATGCTGGGCCCGTCGGCAAACACCTGGCCATCCACCCAGGGGCGGAAATTATAGCCGAACGTGTACATGTCGGAGTCCGAGCGGATGCCGGGATAGCGGAACAGATCCCACGTGCCGCCAATCTGCGAGCGCGCCTCGATTATCGCGTATCGCATCTGCGGCGCGCGATGCTGCAAATGCCAGGCAGTGCCGATACCGGAAATGCCTGCACCGACGATCAGAACATCAAGCGTGTCTGCCGCAGTCTCCGTCATGGCCTGTCATCCTCGCGCCGTCTGCCAGACAAAAGTGAACACTGTTCACTTCACTCTGGCAAGCGTGACCGGACGCGCTATTCGCAGCCCAGGCGCTGGCGCATGGCATCAAGACTGCCCCTTGGACGCCAGGCTGCAATCGCATCGACGACGGTGCAGCGCTGCGCGTCGTTAAGGCGAGTATCAACGGCCAGATCGGCTTCGACCCTCTCGAAACTGTCCGTCCCGGTGATGATCTCCTGACCATTATCGTCCGGGCTGTCAAAACGCATCAGGACACCCTCCTCATTCCAGCGTTCCCAGTGCGCCAGATTGGTGGGTCCGCCTGTGCCGGGTTCGCCGGTTCGCGCAAACTCGGCCCAGTACGCGCCCATGGCCGCCGCAAGCGCCTCACGCCCGCTGGCATTATTGCCATTGAACATTGCGCCATCGAGCCGGCCGAAGAAGTCGAAATGATTGAAGATGAACGGTATTTCCATGGCATGGGCGGCGCCAAGCAGATGGGAAAGGTCCATGACAAACAGGGCGCGCCCCTGCTCGTCCCAGTCGAACCGATAGGCCCAGACATCGCCATGGTCGCCTGACATCATGCGGGCGGCGACCTGATCGACCGCCAGAATGCGCCAGGTGCGGCTCTGATATTCAGCGATAGTGTCGTAGAATTGCGCATCGCGGCTGACAAAGACGAAGCCCAGATAGCGGTTCACCAGATCATCGCGGAACGCATTGAAAAGCTTCATCTCATCACGGTTTGTGCCGGTGATGACCGGTACGGCGTTGAAGGTATCTGGCGAGGAAAAGGCGTTTGCCAGGCCGTCGCGCGGTATGGTGACCCCGTCCTCGATCATGCGCGGCAGATCGAGGAAGGGCGCGCCATCTTCACCGCGATAGGCATTGAAAACGGCCTGAAGATCCGCCGAGCGCAAATCGTTGACCGAGTAGCCGTCGCCTGCGATCCGCAGTGCGACCTCATCGGATGTATTGGACTGGCCGGGTTCGGCCCCGCTGGCCGCTTCCCAGCTGACGCTGTCAAAACTGCCAGACTGGATGATGGCGCGGTGGAACAGGCCCGACGCCAGAGGCGAGGCGAGCAGGCCCGCCACATTGTGGCCGCCGGCGCTTTCACCGAAAATCGTTACATTGCCGGCATCACCGCCGAACTCGGCAGCGTTATCGCGCACCCATTCGAGCGCCGCGATCTGGTCAAGAAGCGCGAAATTGGCCGCCGCATCGCGCGGATCCGCCGCGTCGGCGCGGATAGCGTCATGGGCAAAAAAGCCCAGCCCTCCAAGGCGGTACTGGATCGCGATGACGACGACATCCTGATCTCTGGCGAGCTGGGCGCCATCATACTGACCGGCAAAACCCCACACATTCGCGCCGCCATGGATCCAGACCATGACCGGACGGGTAGCGTTTTCAGCGCTGGCGCCTTCCGGGGCATAAATATCGAGACGCAGACAATCTTCAGACCCGACGAGCTGACCGGGCTCCACACCGGACGAGGCCTGAAGCGCGCTGGTAAACTGCGGACAGGGCTCGGGATGGTCCAGCGCCTCGAAACGGCCATTGAAATCGGGAGCGGGGCGCGGTGCGCGCCAGCGCAGATCGCCTTCCGGCGCCGCCGCGAACGGCACGCCGCGCCACGCCCAGGCACCCGGAGAATGTTGGAAGCCGATCAGCTCGCCCTGTTCAAGTGTGCGCAGGGTCGCATCGAGCGGTTCCGGCGCACGCTCTTGCGCGCCATTTGAACAGGCCGACAGTACGAAAGCCCCCAGCAGGCCGAGCCAGATATGCCGCATGATGTCCCTCCCCGGATAGGTGTGTATCGAGAGGGTAGCCTGCATGCGGCTTCCTGCAAGCATGTTGTGGCGCTAACCGGCCTTGGGCACGTTCACCAGCCGCACCCAGCCGGTCTTCTTGTCACGCACAACGATGATGCGGTTCACGTCCAGACCCGACACATCCCGGCCCGTGTCTTCGAGCATGACCATGGAGGCGGCGCGGACATCAGCGTCGCTCGCCTGTGGAGCCAGATGCACTGAGCCGCGCTTCTTGCCGCCCTCCTGCACCACGATCTCGATTGTCTCGACAGCCGCGCGCAGCATGTCGGCATCGGCCTTGGGCCAGTCGGCGTGGAAGACGCTGCCTGCCTGCCCGGCCCGCTCCCACAGCTCTTCGGCCATGTGCGGCGCGAACGGTGCCAGCACGCGCAGGAAGGTGAGAAGACTGTCCTTGGTGACCGGCTGACCCTCGGCTGCATTGAGGAACTTCATCAGCTCGGCGATGGCGGTGTTGAGACGCAGGTTTTCTAGGTCTTCAGTCACGGCTTCGACCAGCTTGCCGGTTGCCAGCGTGACGGCAGAAGGCTCCTCTGCCGCCGGACCGGCGATGGCTGAGCTCGCGTAGTTCCACACCCGGCGCAGGAATTTCAGCGATGCGGCGGCCTTGTCGGTCTCCCAGACGCGCCCCCCCTCGACCGGCCCCATGAACATCAGACAGACCCGGAAGGCATCGGAGCCGTACTGCGCCACGACATCATCGGGTGTCACCACATTGCGCAGCGATTTCGACATTTTCGCGCCGATCCGCTCCACGCGGTCGCCAGTGGGAAGGTGTACAAACTCGCCTTCGCCTCGCTCCTCCACCTCATCGACGGGCAGGATCACGCCACGCGCATTCTGGTAGGCAAACGAGGTGAGCATGCCCTGATTGACGAGCTTTCTGAACGGTTCCGCCGTCGAGATGACGCCCAGATCATGCAGGGCAAGATACCAGAAGCGCGCATAGAGAAGATGCAAGGTCGCGTGCTCGGCCCCACCAACATAGAGATCTACCGCGCCCCAGGCCTTCTCCTTGGACGGATCAACCAGCGCGCTTTCGTTCTTCGGGTCCATGAAGCGCAGCGGATACCAGCATGAGCCGGCCCATTGCGGCATGGTATTGAGCTCGCGCCGCCCTTTCATGCCCGTATCAGGATCGGTCACTTCCACCCAGCCGGGCGCGCGCGCCAGCGCAGGCGCGTCATAGCTTGTGGGCTTGTAGTCATCGACATGCGGCAGGGTCAGCGGCAGCTGCGACACATCAAGGCTGGAGCGCGTGCCATCTTCCCAGTGGATGATCGGGATCGGCTCGCCCCAATAGCGCTGACGGGAGAATATCCAGTCGCGCAAATTATAGCTGACCACGCGCTTGCCGAGCCCGTTGCGCTCCAGGTAATTGGCGACCGCCTCGCGGGCCTCGCGCCAGCGCTGGCCCGCTTCATAGAGACCGGCCTGCGTGCCCGCAGGCGGGTCGAGCATGATGCCGTCTTCGGTCCAGCATGCCTCTCCCTTAAGCACGGCATCGCGTGTCGCCACTTCCGTGCCCGGATCAATAACTGGCACGATGGGCAGCTGGTACTTTCTGGCGAAGGCAAAATCGCGCTCGTCGTGGGCCGGCACACCCATGACGGCACCGGTGCCGTAGTCCGGGAGCACATAGTCAGCCACGAATATCTGCACCTTCGTGCCCGTGACGGGATTGATGGCAAAAAGGCCTGAAGACACGCCTGTCTTTTCGGCATCAACCGTGCGGTCGAGATCGGATTTGCGCGCCGCAGCCTCGCAATAGGCGTCGACCTCCGCACGGTGACTGGCCGGGATGAGGCTTGTGACCAAGGGATGTTCCGGCGCGAGCGCCAGGAAGGTCACGCCAGAGAGCGTATCGGCACGGGTGGTGAAAGTGGTGACGGTCTCATCAGATCCGTCAATCGCGAAACGGATTTCCACGCCTTCAGACCGGCCGATCCAGTTGCGCTGGCTGTCCTTGATGCCCTCGGGCCAGTCGAGCTCTTCTAGCCCAGCCAGCAAACGCTCTGTATACGCGGTAATGCGCATTTTTACCTGGCGTATCGGCACGCGCACAACGTCAAAGCCCTGCTCTGACTTGCCGTCAAAGACCTCTTCATTTGACAGGATCGTGCCGAGCTCCGCGCACCAGTTCACCAGCGCATCATCGAAATACACAAGGCGGTGCTGGTCCTGATAGTCCTGGACGGCCAGCTTGCCTGCGGCCTTAAGCCCGTCGGGGATCGGCAGCTCTTGAATAGGCCGGGCCTTGTTGGCGTTCTTGTCAAACCAGGCTTCGTACATCTTTACAAAGATGAACTGGGTCCATTTGTAATAATCAGGCTTTGACGTCGCGATCTCCCGGCTCCAGTCATAGCCCAGGCCCAGCAGATCCATCTGGCGGCGGAAGGTCTTGATATTCTTCGCAGTCGACACTTCCGGATGCTCGCCTGTCTTTATGGCGTGCTGCTCGGCGGGAAGACCGAAGCTGTCCCATCCCATCGGGTGCAGCACGTTGTAACCCGCCATGCGCTTGTAGCGCGCGACAATGTCTGTTGCGAGATAGCCGACCGGGTGGCCGACATGCAGACCCGATCCCGACGGATAGGGGAACATGTCGAGGACATAGAAGGTCTTGTCGCCGGGCTTGGGATCGGCAGTGCGATAGGTGTCCCGTTCGGCCCAGCGCTGGCGCCATTTGGTTTCAATCGCGGTGAAATCATAGGTCTCGGACACGGGGGAACAACCTTCCAGCAAATCAGGCAAAGCGGCGGATGAACCGCCGCTTCTACTAGGCCGGGACGCGTAAGGCAAAGCCCCGCGCGGCAGCGCCCGTCTCAGGCCGCACGTGCCGCCTCGAACCGGGTGATGGCGTCCTCGCGGGCGAGGATGAAGCCCAGCGCGTCATGGCCTTCAATCAGGCAGATGCGGGCGAACGGCTCCAGCGTGAAACCGGCGCGTACATTGCCGCTGGTAACACTCATATCGGCCAGGCTGACGACTACGTCCTCGCCTTCACGCTCCAGCAGGGCGGCATGCGATTCAGCATCAATCTCGGCCACGACCAGACCGTTGATGGCCGCATTGGCCCTGAAAATATCGCCCGCACGCGTGGTAATGACGGCGCGGACGCCAAAGTCACGCAACGCCCAGGGCGCATGTTCGCGCGACGACCCGCAGCCAAAATTATCGCCTGTGAGAAGAATGGCGTGTGTGGCGGTGTCGACCACGTTGAGCCGATGTCCGGTGCGATTGCCCGCATCGTCAAAGCGCCAGTCATGAAAGCAGGCATCGGCCAGCGCGCCGCGCTCGGTAGTGGTGAGAAACCGTGCGGGAATGATCTGGTCGGTATCGATATTGCGCTCGGCCAGCACAAAGCTGCGCGAACGGATTTCGGTTACGGGTTCACGCTGCACCACACATCTCCATCATGCGCCGCGGATCGGTAATGGCACCGGCAACGGCGGCCGCAGCGGCCGTAGCGGGGCTAGCCAGAACCGTGCGCACGCCCGGCCCCTGACGGCCCGCGAAGTTTCGGTTGGACGTCGAGACGACCAGTTCTCCAGGCTTTGCGCTATCGCCATTCATGGCGATGCACATCGAACAGCCCGGCTCGCGCCATTCAGCGCCTGCCGTGAGGAAAATGGCATCCAGCCCTTCAGCTTCTGCCGCCTTTCGCACACGCTCTGAACCTGGGACAACGAGCATCCGCACGCCCGGCTTTACATGGCGTCCGGCCATGATAAAGGCCGCCTCGCGCAAGTCTGACAGGCGCGCATTCGTACATGAGCCGATAAAGACGGTGTGGACCAGTTCGCCCATCAGCGTCTCGCCGGGCGTAAATCCCATCCAGGCCAGTGCCTTTGCATCGTCGGCTGTTTTCGGCTTGGGGACCAGCGCATCGACCGGCGCGGCCATGTGCGGCGACGCGCCCCAGGTGGCCATGGGCGCGAGGCGGCCGGCATCCAGCCTTACCTCCCGGTCAAAGCGTGCGCCCTTGTCACTGCGCAGCTGCCTCCACCTCTGGCGGGCGGCCTCGAAGGCAGCGCCCGTGGGCGCATGATCGCGGCCTGACAGCCATGCAAACGTTACCTCATCGGGCGCAATCAGCCCGGCGCGCGCACCGGCTTCTATCGACATATTGCAGACCGTCATGCGCCCTTCCATCGAGAGCGCTTCGATGGCCGGACCGCAATATTCGATGACATGCCCGGATGCGCCGCCCGCGCCCAGTTTCGCAATGATCGCCAGGATCAGGTCCTTGGCACCGACCCCATAAGGCAGACGCCCCTCGACATGGACTTTCAGGGTTTTCGGCTTGCGCTGGAGAACCGTCTGCGTGGCGAGCACATGGGCAACTTCAGTCGTGCCGATGCCGAAGGCAAGCGCCCCGAAGGCGCCATGGGTAGAGGTATGGCTGTCGCCGCACACAATGGTCATGCCGGGCTGGGTCAGGCCCAGCTCCGGCCCCATGACATGGACAATGCCCCGGTCAGAACTGCCCCAGCCGGCCAGTGGAATGCGGTGGCGGGCACAGTTTTCCTCCAGCCGCTCCACCTGCGCCTTGGCCGCCGGGCTGATATAGATCGGGCGCTGGCCCTTCCGGCGCGGTGTGGTGGGTGTGGAATGGTCGAGCGTGGCGAAAGTGCGCTGCGGCGCACGCACTTTCAGCCCCCGCTCGTCCAGCATCGCGAAAGCCTGCGGGCTCGTCACCTCGTGCAGAAGGTGAAGATCCACATAGAGCATGGCCGGTGCCTCATGGCTCTCCGGCGTTACAATATGTGCGTCCCATAGCTTGTCGAACAGCGTACGCGGTTCAGACGGCGATGCGCTTTCCATTTCCTGTTTCCTTGTTGGGTTTGTACTCGGGTAATGGCTCCAGCCAGTTCCAGCGGTCGGGCGTGCGGGCTTCAAACAGGCCAAAGAAACGGTCCTGAAGGCATTTGGTGATCTCGCCCGGCCCGTTCGCGCGCGTCGGCTTGCGATCAACGGAGCGCACCGGGGTCAGCTCAACGGCTGTGCCGGTAAAGAAAATCTCGTCAGCGAGATAGAGGATTTCACGTGGCAGAGCCTGCTCGACCACCTCAAAACCTTCCGCGCGGGCAAGCTTGATCACGCTGTCACGGGTAATCCCCTGCAGGATGGAGGAAGCCGCCGGCGGCGTGAGAATCCGGCCATCCTTGACCGCGAAAATGTTCTCGCCTGCGCCTTCGGACAGACGGCCCTCGGTATCCAGGCCGATGCCTTCGGCAAAGCCGCTCAGCTTGGCTTCGCGCGAGATCAGGAAGCTGGAGAGATAATTGCCGCCCGCCTTGGCCCCTGTCGGCGCCGTGTTGGGCGCAAGCCGGTTCCAGGACGAGACACAGACATCAACGCCGTTATTGCGGGCCTCATCACCCAGATACGCGCCCCAGGGGAAGGCCGCCATATAGACCTCGACCGGGGGCAGGGTCAGAGGCGCAACGCCGATGGAGCCATAGCCCAGAAAGGCGACGGGACGGATATAGGCAGAGCGCAAATTATTGGCGGCCACTGTTTCAAGGCAGGCCTTGGTCAGCGCCTCGGCGTCATAGTCCAGCGCGATACCGTAGATTTTCGCCGAATCGACCAGGCGCTGCATGTGGTCGTGCACGCGGAAACCGCGCGGACCGTCAGGCGTCTCGTAAACCCGAATACCTTCAAACAGCGAGGTGCCATAGTGCAAGGCGTGCGTCAGCACATGCACTTTGGCATCATGCCAGGGGATAAGCTGGCCGTTGTGCCAGATGTGTTCGACTTCCTGAATGCTCATGGAATGGTCCCTATTCTGCCGCGACACCGCTGGCCGCTAGATTGATAGGGCCGCGCCGCGCACGATGGCGCGTCACGGCACTGGCATTGCACAGCGCGTCGATATACGCGCTGACACAGGCCGGCAGGATATCGCGATTACGCGCGCGACCGGTAAAGCTTTCACCACTGCTCGACACACTCATTTCGATCAGCACGTCAGCGATCTGAACCTTGCCGCCTGTCTCCCCAGCTTCGGCTGCGACATAGCGCATGTCGATAGACTCAACGCTGGCATCAACATCCAGAATATGGCTGACAGCCAGAAAGGCGGCGTCCATGGCACCGGGCGCAGCAGCAATATCGGTCACCCGTCCACGGCGGGGATGATGCAGTTCCACACGCGCAACCGGATGAGCGTCCGACGCCAGCGGGGCCCGTATTTCGACGCGCGACAGGGTCCACATTTCATCATCGGCTGCGCCCTGTGCGCGCGAGAATATGGCCGCCATCCGCGCGGTATCGACCGTGCCGATCTCATCGGCCACGCGCTTGAACTCGGCAAAGGCGGCCGCGAAGGCGTCATCATCGAGCGCAAAACCGAGCTCGGCAGCGCGGGCCGCCAGGGCGTGCCTGCCCGAATGCTTGCCCAGCACCAGCGAGCTGGCCGGCCAGCCCACATCCTCGGGCTTCATGATCTCGTAGGTTTCGCGGTTCATCAGCATGCCGTGCTGGTGAATGCCGGCCTCGTGGGCGAATGCATTGGCCCCGACAATGGCCTTGTTGCGCGGCGGATGCATGGATGTGATGCGCGACAGAGTCCGGCTGGCATTCATGATCTGGGTCGTATCGATCGCGGTGGTCACGCCGGTTGCATCACGCCGTGTGCGGATGGCCATGACAATATCTTCCAGCGCGGCGTTGCCCGCACGCTCGCCAATCCCGTTGACTGTACATTCCACTTGCCGCGCGCCGCCCCTGATCGCGGCCAGCGAATTGGCAACCGCGAGCCCCAGATCGTCATGGCAATGCGCCGAAAAGATCACATCGTTGCTCCGGCTCACCTTCTTTGTCAGCATCCGGAAGAGCTCAAACATCTCTTCGGGTGTTGCGTATCCCACCGTATCGGGCACGTTGAGTGTCGTGGCTCCGGCAGCAGCGGCGGTCGACAAGGCTTCGACCAGAAATCCCGGCTCGGTCCGGATGGCGTCCTCGGCAGAGAACTCCACATCCTCGCAATGCGAGCGCGCATGAGCGACCATGTCGGCGATGGCAGTCAGGATTTGCGCCGGGGTCATTTTCAGCTTGAATTCGCGGTGAACCGGACTGGTGCCCAGAAACACATGAATGCGCTTTTTCGGGGCGGCTTTCAGCGCCTCCGCTGCCGCATCGATATCCGTGCTGGACGCCCGCGCCAGCGAGCAGATGCGCGGGCCTTCTATCTCGGCGGCAATACGCGCAATGGCTCTGGCATCGCCCGGCGAGGCGGCTGCAAAGCCGGCTTCAATGACATCGACGTTCAGCGCGGCAAGCGCCGCCGCCATTTTCAGCTTGCCGGCCTCGTTCATGGAGAAGCCGGGCGCCTGTTCGCCATCACGCAAGCTGGTGTCGAATATGGTGATCTGTGCGGTCATGATGCGGCCTCCAGACCGGGCGGCATGGCCATGCCGCTAACCGAAATGACACCGTAAACGCGCGCGATCTGGGCTTTGAGGGTCTCGATCCGGCGCATGCCGGGACGCGGGCGCAACCTGACGCTCAAACGGTGTGTTCCGGTGGCAGGCGCATATTTCATCGCTTCCAGCTCATATCCGCGCCGCTCCATGAGGCCGATAAGACGCACCACAGCCCCTTCGGCGGGCAGGAAATCGATATCGATTTGTGTGGTCATGTTTCAGGCCTCCATCATGTCGCAATTGGATTTGCCCGGCGGCACGAGCGGCCAGACATTCTCGCGCGGATCGATGCGCACATGGCACAGGACGGGCCCGCGCGTAGACAACAGGCGGTCCACGGCGCCCGGCACATCCACGCGCCGGTCCAGCGTGAACGCCTCGATACCGAAGGCACGCGCCAACTCGGCAAAGTCGGGATTGTCCCATAGATCGACTTCGGAGAAATTCTCTTCGTAGAAAAGCTCCTGCCACTGACGGACCATGCCCAGCTGGGCGTTGTCGATGAGGACGATTTTGAGCGGGATCCGGTAGCGGCGCAGCGTCGCCAGCTCCTGAATGTTCATCATGATCGAGCCATCGCCGCTGATCGTAACGACGGTGGCCTCGGGCTCGGCGAGCGCTGCACCGATACCCGCCGGCAGGCCGTATCCCATTGTGCCCAGCCCTGCGCTGGTCAGGTGGGCCTGTGGCCGGGAGAACCGGCAATGCTGGGCCACCCACATCTGGTGCTGGCCGACATCACAGGTGGCAATGAATTTGTCACCGGCGGCCTCGGAAATCTGCTTGAGAAGGGCGGGCGCATAGACACCTGAGCCCGGCGCGTCATAGCGGAACGCAAAGCGCTCCGCGTTTTCCGCGCAGGTGCGCCGCCAGCCATCAATCGGCCCGGTCTGACCGGACAGAGCAGACAGGATAGCACTGACATCACCGGCAAGCGCCACATCGGCGCGACGCAACTTGGAGATTTCCGCGGCGTCGCCATCGATATGGATGACGCGGGCATTGGCGGCAAAGCTGTCCAGCCTGCCGGTAGCCCGGTCGTCAAAGCGCGCACCCACACAGATCAGCAGATCGCAATCATTGACGGCCATGTTCGCGGCGCGCGTCCCGTGCATGCCAAGCATGCCCAGAAAGCCCGGCCAGTCAGTCGGCAGGGCACCCAGACCTTTCAGGGTCGCCACCGCGGGTATCCGTGAACGCTGGAAGAGGGCACGCAGCGCGGATTCTGCCCGGCCCAGCGCAATGCCGCCACCAAAATAGAGGACGGGGCGGCGGGCCGACGCGATGAGGCTATCGGCAGCGGCCAACGCCTTCGCATCGAGGGGAAGCACGGCCCGCGCCGCCGTCCGGCAGGCGACCGAACGGGGGGAAATGCCGCTCGCCTGCGTTACATCCTTGGGAAGATCAATCAGAACCGGACCAGGCCTGCCCGAGCGGGCAAAGCGGAAAGCCTCGGCAAAAATCTGAGGGATATCGGCCGCGTCGCGCACCAGCCAGGAGTGCTTCACAACAGGCAGCGTTATCCCGAAGGTGTCGATCTCCTGAAAGGCATCGGTACCCATCAGCGACACGGCGACCTGCCCGGTAATGGCTACTAGCGGCACGCAGTCCATGAAGGCGTTGGCCAGCCCGGTAACCAGATTGGTCGCGCCCGGGCCCGATGTCGCGATGCACACACCCGGCCGTCCGGTCACACGGGCCCAGGCGTCAGCTGCCAAGGAGGCGGCCTGTTCATGGCGCACGAGAATATGGTTCAGCCGGGAGGCCGTCAGGGCGTCGTACACCGGCATGATCGCACCGCCAGGATAGCCGAAGACATGGCTCACGCCCTCGCGCTCCAGCGCGTCTATGACGAGCTGTGCGCCGGAGCGCAGGTCCGCGTAACGATCGATGATGTCGGGCGTTGCCGGGGTCATGACGTGTGCGCCTTGCCTGTCTAGGGCTGGCCGGCATTTGCGCCGGGCTGCAACCAGCTCATACGCGCGCGCAAGCGCTGGCCGGTATGCTCGATAGGCTGGTCGAGATCCTCGCGCAGCAGGGCGGCATAGCGCGGCTTGCCGGCCTGGTTCTCCAGCACCCAGTCGCGGGCAAAACTGCCGGTCTGGATGTCCCGAAGCACTTCGCGCATACGCTTGCGCGTCTCGGCATTGATCACGCGCGGACCAGAGACCAGATCGCCATATTTGGCGGTCTCGGACACAAAGGAATGCATCTTGGCCAGCCCGCCCTCATACATCAGGTCGACGATCAGCTTGAGCTCGTGCAGGCACTCGAAATAGGCGACTTCGGGCTGGTAACCCGCCTCGACCAGCGTCTCGTATCCGGCAATGACCAGCTCGCTGGCGCCGCCACACAGAACGGCCTGTTCGCCGAACAGGTCGGTTTCGGTTTCCTCGGCAAAGGTGGTCTCGATAGCCCCGCCTGCGGTGCCGCCATTGCCTGCGCAATAGGCCAGCGCTTTCTCGCGCGCCTTGCCGGACGCATCCTGCCAGACCGCAAACAGGCTGGGCACACCCGCCCCGCGCTCAAACTCGCGGCGCACCAGATCGCCCGGGCCTTTGGGAGCCACCAGAATGACATCCACATCGCCTGCGGGCTGGATCTGGCCGTAATGGATCGAGAAGCCATGCGCGACGAGCAGAGCATCGCCTGCGCTCATATTCGGGGCAATATCGTCGGAATAGACCTGCGCATGGCTCATGTCAGGCGTCAGCAGGGCAATCAGCGACGCGGCCTTTGCCGCCTCTGCCGGGCTCATCACCGTGAAGCCGTCTCCCTTGGCCGCCGCCTCGGCCCGTCCGCCCGGACGGGCACCGACAATCACCTCATGCCCGCTATCGCGCAGATTTCGCGCATGGGCGCGCCCCTGACTGCCATAGCCGATGATCGCAACCGGCCCCGGCTTTATCGCGGACGGGTCAGCATCGTTGTCAGTGTAAATCCGGGCTTGCATCGTCTTCAGGTCTCCTTGGTGTGCGCATGGCGCAAAAGAAAACCCCCGCTTCCGGGTGGGAGCGGGGGTCTTGCATTTCAGGTCTGGTATGGACCGTCAGGCAGGGACAACCGCTCCCGGTATGGGAATGGTAAGTACAATCACCAGTACAAGCGTCACGAGCCCGGTCACGGCAATCATCCGTGTCCGGGTCTCGCGCTCTGCGCGGTCAGCCATGGCAATGGCGCGGCGGCTCATACTGTTCTTCCCATACAGCCCCAAGCGGGCTGCCAGACGGTGCGAAACGGGTGCGTCTCGCATCTGCAAAAACGTTGAGGCAAGCGCAGCGAAAGCGCAAGCCCAAATTTGTCCGGATGATGTGATTATTTTTATACCATATTATTCAATTATTTATGTGGTCTGGAGGGCGTCTGGCACTCTGATTTTTGCGTCGAAGGCAAAATTTTTGTTTGACGCTGTGCGCCGTTTGCAAACAGACTTGGCTTCAATGAGCGCCCGCAGCAATGCCGCTGCACGGCGCACAAGAGGACCAGAAAATGCGCGCGATTGCCGCCTTCAGCACGATCTCAGGTAACGGGTTCAGCACCCGTGCCGACGGCGTGCGGCCTGCGCCGCTGGTCACCATTACCACGATCATCACCACCACCACCGGAGACCCCGGGGGCGGAACGGCCATGGTCTGACGAGGCAGCACACCTCACCACACCAAACCGACCCGCTCCTCACCCGGAGCGGGTTTTTTCTTGCCCGAAATCCAGCACCAGCCACCCAATCTGACAGGAAGCCCGCCATGAAATCTGATAGCCTCAACTCTGCCAGCGCGCCTTTGTGTGTCCTCAAATTCGGCAGCTCCGTCCTCAAGTGCGAGGCCGATTACGACGCCGCAGCACAAGAGGTTTTCCGCCATGTCCGGCGTGGGGAAAAAGTCATTGCGGTCGTGTCCGCCCTGGCAGGCGAGACGGATGCGCTACTGGCCCAGGGCAAGATGGTTGGCGGGTCGGGCAGCACACCCAACGCGGCCATGCTCGCCCGCCTCGCCCGCACGGGCGAGCTGCGCTCGGCGGCCCTGATGGGCCTCGCGCTGGCAAGGGTCGGAATGCGCACGGCTGTCCTGGACCCGCACGAGATATCCCTGGAAGCGGAAGGCGACCCGCTGGATTCCAATCTGTGCGGGCTGGACAGCGGCGCGGTTGCTGAGGCACTGGCAGGTCACGAGGTTCTGGCCGTTCCGGGCTTTACCGCAACCCATGCGCGCCATGGCGTGGTCACGCTCGGGCGGGGGGGCACGGATCTGACGGCAGTTTTCTTTGCCGCCCGCTGCGGCGCGCCTGTTGTGCGCCTGATCAAGGATGTGGACGGGGTCTACGCGCAGGACCCGGCGGAGAATCCCGACGCCGAGCGCTATGCCGAGCTCGACTATGACGCCGCCGCCAGTGCGAGTGCCGGCCTGATCCAGCCCAAGGCCATCGCGGCTGCCAAGGCTGCAGGGATCATTGTCGAAGTCGCCGCGATGGGCGCTGCCGATGCAACGCGCATCTGTTCGTCGCCGGCACGCAAGGCCCCGGCGCGGCAATCGCGTCCCTTGCGGGTTGCCTTGCTGGGCTGCGGCGCGGTTGGAGCGGGCGTGCTGGCACATCTTCGCTCTCGCCCCGACCTATTCGAGATGAACCCGGTGCTGGTGCGTCACCCGCAGGCGCGCGCCCATGTCCATGGCGTGACATTTACCAGCCAGCTGGAGCACGCGCTCGCCCACCAGCCTGATCTGGTTGTGGAACTTCTCGGCGGCGCTGACGCCCCCGCTGAAATCATGGCGGGAGCACTTGCCGCAGGCGCGCATGTCGTCACGGCCAACAAGGCGGCGCTGGCGCGCCATTATGATGACCTGTACGCCGCCGCACGCGATGGCGATGCCCGCCTAGCGTGGTCAGCGGCTGTCGGCGGAGGCACCCCGGTTCTCGAAGCGGTCGAACGGCTTTGCCTTGCCGGCGGCGTTGTAAAAATCGAGGGCGTCATGAACGGCACGGCGAACTTCCTGCTGGACAGACTGGCCAATGGTGAAGGCTTTGCCGAGGCGGTAGGCGAGGCGCAGCGCCTTGGCTTTGCCGAAGCCGACCCGGCTGCCGACGTGGACGGGCATGACGCCGCCGACAAGCTGTCCTTGCTGATCCGGCAGGCGTTCGGACAAGCGCTGTCCCCGGCCCACATCGCCAAAGACTCCCTTGCCGATGTGTCTCCTGCCGCAGTGCAGGGCGCCCGCTCCGATGGCCTTGTCTTCAAGCAGATAGGGGTATGTGAGCTGCTGGACGGTGGCGGCGTACGTGCCGAAGTGCGCGTAAGGCCGGTCCCAGTCCACCACCCGCTGGCCGGTGCGCGCAATGAAGAGAACCGATTCATCCTGACCGGCACCGGCCAAGGCGTTCAGACCCTGTATGGAAAGGGTGCGGGGCGCTGGCCGACGGCTGCTGCGGTATTTGCAGACATCATGGACATTCAACGCGGACTGTCAGAGCCTGTGAATGTGAAACACGCCACATCGGAACGCTCCACAGCACCTGCACGGCTGAGGGCTTGATCGATGGGCGGACAGAAAAGGATGCGTGCGGTGAAAGACATCGCCAGAGCAAGTGCCCCGGCCAGTATCGGTAATGTGGGTCCGGGTTTTGACATATTGGGGCAAGCATTTGATGCCCTTCAGGACACGGTCACGGCTTCTCGCGAGGAGGCGCCCGGTGTCAGGCTGGGCAAGGTTACCGGGATGTTAAAAAACCTTCCCGAAGCACCCGAACGCAACACGGCGCTGGCAGCCGCGCAAGCACTTCTCAAGGCTGCCGATGCCAGGTTTGGTGTCCGGCTGGATATCGACAAGGGCGTGCCGCTCAGCGCAGGAATGGGCGGCTCGGCCGCGTCTGCGGTCGCCGCCGTGGTGGCCGTCAACGCCATGCTGGACAACCCCTTTGCGCACGAGGATCTGCTCATGTTCGCCCTTGAAGGCGAGCGGGTCTCGTCTGATCCGCCGCCCTGGGACAATGTGATGGCAAGCCTTCTGGGCGGGCTGGTGATCGCAGCGCGCCTGGACGCCAGTCAGGTCAGGGCCATCCCCTCGCCCACGGGCATCGTCTCGATCATCGCTCACCCGGATGCCGAGATCGAAACGCGCGCGGCGCGCGGGATATTGCGCCCAACCATTCCCATGGAAACGGTCGTGGACCATTCGCGGCGTCTGGCAGCCTTCGTGGCCGGCTGCGCTGCCAATGATCACGCTCTCATCCGGGCGGGTCTGGACGATGTGCTGGTAGAACCGCAACGCCGCTATCTCCTGCCTGCCCTGCCGGCGGTCAAGGCGGCCGCACTGCAGGCCGGCGCGCTGGGGTGCTCCTTCTCGGGGTCAGGTCCTTCCATGTTCGCCTGGAGTCTGGAGGCAGACCGTGAGCGCGTGGAAGAGGCGATGCGCGCCGCGTTCGCCTCTGAAGGGCAGGACGCGCGCACCTATCATGCGCCCATCAATTCACGCGGCGCACGGCTGGAACCGGTCGCGGAGCCGGTAAAGTGAAATACGTCTCCACACGCGGGGGGCAGTCAGTTGCGCTGACTGATGCGATGCGGCAGGGCGGCGCGCCGGGCGGAGGGCTGTTTGTGCCGGAAAGCCTGCCACGCGTCAGTGCGGGCGATTTCAGCCCTGACCTTTCGCTATCCGGCCTGGCCCGGCAGTTGCTGGAGCCGTTTTTCGCAGGCGATGCCCTGGAGCCCCACCTGCCGCAACTTTGCGATGGGGCCTTTGACTTTCCTGTGCCCCTGACGATTCCTGATCCGGCGCGGCCCAGCCTTCGCGCGCTTGAGCTGTTCCACGGGCCGACCGGCGCCTTCAAGGATTTTGGCACGCGCTTCCTGATAGCGGCGCTGGACCATCTTGCCGGCGACGATGATCCGTTTACGGTGCTGGTAGCGACATCCGGTGATACGGGCGGAGCCGCCGCTCAAGCCGCCGAAGGGCGGCGCGGGATCCATCTGGCGGTGCTGTATCCCAAAGGCAGGGTTTCGGCATTCCAGGAACACCAGCTCACCTGCTGGAATGACCCGGTACGGGCTTTTCGGGTAAATGGCGATTTCGATGCCTGCCAGACGCTAGTGAAATCCGCTTTCGAAGACGCCGGCCTCTCGCGCCGCCACCGGCTGACCTCGGCCAATTCGATCAATATCGTACGGCTGCTGCCGCAAATAGTGTATCTGGCCGATGCGGCGCTGAAGGTGTGGCGCTCCAGCGGGATATTGCCCGGCCTGATCATTCCCAGCGGCAATCTGGGCCATGGCCTGGCAGCGCTCTATGCGCGCGCCATGGGCTTTCCCATCGGCCCTGTCGTTATCGCCACAAACGCCAACGAGACGCTGCACGAATGGAGCCAGACCGGGCGGTACAGGCCGCGCCCGTCTGTCGCGACGCTGGCCAATGCCATGGATATCGGTGCCCCGAGCAATTTCGAGCGCCTCGACCGGCTGGGCGCTGACCAGCGCGCCATGGGCGTGGAACGGGTGGACGACGCGTCTATCCGGACACGGATACGCGACGACTTCGCGCGGTCGGGCTATATATGGTGCCCCCACTCGGCCATCGGCGCAGAAGCCTGGCACCGGCTTCCCGAAGCGGCACGCGAGCAGTGTGTCTGGATTACCGCCGCGACCGCGCACCCATTCAAGTTCGCCGATATCGTCGAGCCGCTTATCGGCCAGACAATCCATCCCGGTCCTGCGCTGAAAGCTGTTCTTGGCCGGACAACGCACCGGCAGGAGCTCGACCCCGACCTCAACGCGCTCGCGCTGGCCCTGTCCGGTGATCCTGAACAGCCAGCTGGCACAGCACGGCGGGCCTGATGGCGATACCTGCATCCCCGTCCCGCCGCCTTGTCGAAGGCCCGCACCGCGCGCCAGCCAGGGCGATGCTGCGGGCTGCAGGATATGATGATGCAGCTATGGCCAGGCCCATGATTGCCATCGTCAATACCTGGACCAGCGTCACCCCTTGCAACATGCATCTGAACACGCTGGCCGATCATGCCCGGGAGGGCATTATCGCGGCGGGCGGTACGCCGGTTGATTTCAATACCATCGTCGTCACCGATGGCATCGCCATGGGCACCGAAGGCATGCGCGCCAGCCTGATGAGCCGCGAGTGTATAACCGATTCTGCCGAACTGGCCGTACGCGGACATTGCCTCGACGCCGTTCTGTTTCTCGCCGGGTGTGACAAGACAATCCCTGCAGCTGCCATGGCTGTAGCCCGCCTCGATTTGCCCAGCGTGATCCTTTATGGCGGCTCGATCATGCCGGGGCGGCTGGGCGATAAAGCCGTCACCATTCAGGATGTATTCGAGGCTGTCGGCGCCTGTGCAGCCGGGCGGATCAGTGAAGAGGAGCTGAGTGAGGTCGAGCGCCGGGCCTGCCCCGGCGCCGGCGCATGCGGCGGGCAGTTTACAGCCAACACAATGGCGCTGGCATTGACCTTTCTGGGTCTGTCACCGATGGGGCTCAACGATGTTCCGGCCACCGACACCCGCAAGCCGGAGGCCGCCCGCCGTGCCGGAGAGCTTGTCGTTGAAGCCTTCCGTGAGCGGCGCAACGCCCGTCAGTTCATCACGCCTGCATCACTGAAGAACGCCGCCGCCGCGGTCAGCGCCACGGCCGGCTCAACCAATGCGGTACTGCATCTGATCGCGATTGCCCGCGAAGCCGGGCTGTCGCGCGAGGATTTCAATATTGACGATTTTGACGCCGTTTCGCGGACCACACCGGTCATCGCCGATCTGAAGCCGGGCGGACGCTATATGGCCCCCGACATGGCCCGGGCCGGCGGAACGCCATTGCTGGGGCGAAGGCTAAAAGAGGCAGGCCTGATTACCGACACCCCGACCGTAACCGGAGACACGCTGTTCGCACTGGTCGCCGATGCAGCCGAGGTGAGAGGACAGGACGTCATTTTGTCAGCCGGCAAGCCGCTTAAATCGCGCGGCGGATTTGGCATTCTTTACGGCGATCTCGCGCCACAGGGTTGCGTCGCCAAGCTGGCGGGCCATGACCGGCTGCGTTTCGAAGGCCCGGCGCGCGTCTTCGACAGCGAGGAAGCGTGCTTTGAGGCTGTGCAGTCAGGCGTGATCACCAAAGGCGATGTTGTCATCATCCGTTATGAGGGCCCTGCGGGCGGACCTGGCATGCGCGAGATGCTGGCCGTTACTGCCGCCCTGCAAGGCGCGGGACTGGGTGACGATGTGGCGCTGATCACGGACGGGCGTTTCTCCGGTGCGACTTTCGGCTTCATGGTCGGGCATGTTGCGCCCGAGGCGGCCCATGGCGGACCCATTGCCTTTATTGAGGATGGCGACATCATCACCATTGATGTGGAGGCCCGGCGTATCGACACCGGCGCAGACCTGGCCGCGCGGGCCAAGGCCGGGTTTACGCCGCCCGTGCCGCGTTACCGGTCCGGTGCGTACGCCAAATACGCCGCGCTGGTATCATCTGCATCAGACGGCGCAGTGACCTCGTTTCCGTTCGACCGGCGCTAGCGCCCCGCCCATATCAATTTGAGGGCGTCAGCCAGCGTGGCGCTGCCGGCTGCCATGCGAACCACGCTGTCACCGCCTGCGCGCTCGGCCATGGCGACAAGGCGGGACGGACGCTCCAGCAGCCGGCTGAACAGTAATTTGCCGCCGAGACGTGCGGGCAATGACTGAGCGGGCAGACCGGGCGGAGATTCACCGTTTTCAAGTGCCTCAGATGCCAGTCTTGCCCATAGGAGCGAGCGCTGCGCGTCACGCCCCGATGCCCCCGCCAGCGCTAGGCTTGCGCCACGGCTGGACGCCATCCGGAGGGATGCCGGGCACCGGGGCCATCGGTCGGAGAGGCCGAACGGGCTGGCACTGCGCGTGCGCGCGCTGATATCGGTGGCAAGGCCCTGCACGATGCGCTCGACTGCACCGTCGAAATCGGGGCGTCCTTCATCTCCTGACGGGGCAATACGCACAGCCTCGATCGCGGCATGGTCAGGCGCCAGCGGCAAGATGGTTTCGAAGGCGAGCGCAGCACCGTCGCGGCGCAAGCGGTGAATCAGGACCGCTGTGTCAGGGGCAAAACACGCCGCTCCTGTACGCACTTCGGCGCGTATGCCCGTTCGCACCCGGCGGGCCCGCCCCAAAAGCTCTGCCCCGCCCGGACGCGTGTCGATCACCAGCCGTGCCGATAGCGCACCATGAGCCGTTTCCACATGAGCGCCGCCCTGGACAGCATGAATCGCGCTGACGATCACCCCATGGCGCAGCACGACCGAGGGGCTGGCTGAAATCGCCGACAAGGCAGGTTCGGTGAAAGTGCTGCCGCGCACCAGCCCGTAACGTCCGTGAGAGAACGCCTGACCCGCCATAAGAAATCCGGAGCCGACTTCCCAGCGGGGCCAGCTTGCGTCGAACGCGATACGGGCCGGGCCATCCTCGAACCAGCTCCAGCTTCGCTGTCCCGGCGCCGGGGCTTTGGCCTGTTCCAGTAGCTCCACGCGCATGCGCCGCTGGCCCGATTGTGCGAGGCGTCCGGCCAGGGCAAGCCCGGCCAGCCCGGCGCCAATTATGATTACGTCCACATCGGGGCGCACGCCTGACACCCTCCGGCAAATTGAGACCCGCGCAGCATTCCCAATCTTGCGGCAGATCGCAATCGGTCAAAACCTGTTGAGTGGTCAGTCAGCGAAGTCTACCGTCGTGCTCCGTGTGCTGCATGAAAGTCTGCCTTATGCCCTTGTCCCCTGCGCTGGAAGACTGGCGTCAGAAAAGCCTCTCCTGGTGTTGGAAGGAGCAGGCCATTGCCTACTGGAAGGGCGGGGACTGGAGCGATGACAGCCGTCCTGTCCTGCTTCTGATCCACGGATTTCCGACGGCGTCCTGGGACTGGGTGGCCATGTGGGACGCACTGGCAGATCATTTCCGGCTGCTAGCCGTCGATATGATCGGCTTCGGGTTTTCGGCCAAGCCACGGGCCTACGCCTACTCGATCAAGGATCAGGCTGATCTTCTGGCCGGACTGGCAGCAGAACTGAACATCACCCACATGCACATTCTGGCCCATGACTATGGCGATACCGTTGCACAGGAATTGCTGGCCCGACACAATGGCGGTGACGCGCGAACACCGCATCTGCAATCGATTGTGTTGCTCAATGGCGGGCTTTTTCCCGAAACCCATCTGGCGACATTCAATCAGCGGCTCCTCCATTCGCCGATCGGGTTTCTTGTCTCGCGCCTGATGAGCGAAAGCCGGTTCAATGCCGGTTTCAGCGAGGTATTCGGGCCACAGACCAAGCCGGAGCCTGCCGAGTTGAAGGATTTCTGGGCAATGGTCGAGTTCAATGGCGGCATGAAGCCGATAGGACACAAGCTCATCCGCTATATCGCCGAGCGGCGTGCCAACAGGGAGCGCTGGGTAGAAGCGCTACAGCAGGCGGCCATCCCCTTGCGCGTCATTGATGGCGGGGCTGACCCGGTTTCGGGCGCACACATGGTGGCGCGCTACCGCGAGCTGGTGCCTGACCCTGACACCGTCATACTTGAGGGCATTGGCCACTACCCGCAGGTAGAGGCCCCAAAGGCGGTTCTCGACGCCTTCATGGATTTCCACCGCAAGGCGCATACACTTTAAGTTAGCTCGCAAAGCGACAGAGGAGACAATCATGGCCGCCAGAAAAGACTGGGATCTGCTGATCCGGGGCGGACTTGTCATCGATGGCAGTGGCGGTGCCCCCCATACTGGCGATATCGCCATTGCCGGCGGACACATTGCCGAACGGGGCAGTGATCTAGACCCGGCCCGCGCCGCGAAGACTGTCGACGCGCACGGCAAATGGGTGATGCCGGGGCTTCTGGACATCCACACCCATTTCGACCTGGAGGTCGAGCTGGACTCTGGCCTCCCCGAGGCGGTGCGCCATGGCACGACAACGGTGCTGATGTCGAACTGTTCGCTGGGCATCTGCTTTGGCAATCAGCGCCGCAATGGCGAGGATCCGATCGTCGATTGCTTTGCCAGGGTGGAGAACATGCCCAAGCATGTGCTGCGCAAGGCGGCCGATCTGGCCAGCTGGTCGACGACAGCGGAGTATCTGGACCATCTCGACACGCTTGACCTGGGCGTCAACATTGTGCCGATGATCCCGCATTCCATGCTGCGTGCCGAGGTGATGGGGCTGAAGGAGAGTGTGTCGCGCGAGCCGACCGAGAACGAGTTGCAGCGCATGGAAGCTCTTGTCGACACGGCTATGTCCGAAGGCTATGTGGGCTTTTCCACTGATGCCCTGCCGTTCCATTTTCTGGCGGAAGACCCGAACCGCAAGACGAAGATCCCGTCACAATTTGGCAGTTACGCCGAGCTCAAGCGTCTCACCGGTGTGCTGCGGCGCTGGGGGCGGATGTGGCAGGCAACTCCGCCCAAGGACAACCCGGCCGAGGTGTTTCGCAATTTCCTGCTGACGAGCGGCAGCCTGCACGGCAAGCCGCTCAAAGTGACGGCTGTCGCCGCCATGGATGTGGCGGCCAACCGCAATCTCGTCAAGCTCGCCAAGATACTCACGCGCCTGCTCAATTCCTCGCTTTTCAAGGGGCATTTCCGCTTTCAGGCGCTGGCGGCTCCCTTCCGGCTATACTGGGACGGGCCGGTCAATCCGCTTGCGGAGGAGATTCCCGAGCTGCGTGAACTGAACGAACCTGATCTTGAAGATCGCGATGCCCGCCAGCGCATTCTGGCCGATCCGTCCTATCAGAAACGCTTCGCCAGAATGTGGATGCACGGCAAGCAGGGCGGCATTGCCGGACTAAAGCGCAAAATGCGCGCCGAGCAGATGGCCTTCGACCGCGACATGACAAAAATGGTATTCCATTCCGGCTGTCCGGCCGACTGGGTGGGGGAAACGTTTGAAGACGTTTTCAAGCGCTATCAGGCCAGCTTTGACACACCCGATATTATCCGGTCGGAAGAGGAACGCGCGGCGTTCGACGCCCTTCCCCTGATGGCCTCCACGCCGGATGCCGGAGAGCCGTATTTCGTGCTTGGCCTGCTTCAGCTTTACGATACAGACCTGCGCTGGTGGACCATTTCCGCCAACCGGGACATGGATGTGGTCGGGAAGCTGCTCATCGATCCGCAGATTTTCCCCGGCTTCAACGATTCCGGCGCGCACCTGACCAATATGGCGTTCTATGACGGCAATCTGCGCTGCCTTCAGCTGGCGCAAGCCGAAGGCATGGAGCGGGTCGCTGCCCAGGTGAAGCGCCTGACCCGCGATCCGGCCGATTTCATCGGCATCAGTGCCGGCCGGATCGAGATTGGGGACACCGCCGACATTGCCATTCTCGATCCGCAGGCTTTAAGCGCCTACGATTCTGACGCCGGTCTTCGTTTTGTGCATCGCGACGCCTTTGACCACGAGCAGCTGGTGAACCGTTCTGACGGTGTGGTAAGTCATGTCATCGTGGGCGGCGGCATTGTCTGGCAGGACGGTGAGTTCACGCCGGCGCACGGCACGGTAAAGCTGGGACGTGCCTTGAGGCACCGCGACAATGAGGCGAGCGTGGCCGCTCAGGCAATGGCAGCCGAGTAAGAGGTCGGCAGCGGCGCGCCTGGTCAGCAAACAGGAACGCTGAGCGTCTCAACGCCGCCACGGACGGGCAATCACCCCTTGGCGACTGCCCGGCCGCCGGCGATCCTAGCAGCGAGCTAGGGCGGCAGGCGTACGCGATGTGTGATGCTCCACTACAATCGGTCCGGACAGCAGGGTTACCTCGTCAGGAGATTCACCCGGCGCGAACTGGAACGTCGCCTCAGCCGACCGCATGACGATCATGCCGTCATCGCCGACCTCGGTCTCCAAGCCTTCAAATGATCGAACAACCCGGCCGGCGATACCAAACTGGATGGTGCCGCCATTGATAACCATGACGCGCCCCGACTGGCACTCAAACGGATCGCGCATCGATTCCGATACCCAAGCTCCATCCATATTCGGTCCGGCATTGCTGCACCCTGAAAGTCCTGCAACGGCGGCAGCTACCAGAACTACAACACGCAAATGTTCAGATTTCACCGAACTAACTCCCTTCATCATCATTCAGGAAAAGCGAGACCAGTGGCCGTCAACGTTGAGGGTTCTATTCCTTGCTTAGCTGGGCAACCCAGGTTTCGCGTCCCGATTGCGCTGTCATCCGGCCGTCGGCGGTCAGACGCCACTGCATGCCGCGGCCCGCATTGGTCCGAAGCTGCCGGTGATAGGCCCTGCCGCTGAAGGTAAGTGTCGCGAACTCGCCGCTTTCATCAATCGTATAACCAACGCCCGTGGACACGCTGTCATCGGGCTGGGAATAGACATACATCGAGCCGGTACCGGTTCCGGTATTCCCGTTCGCGGGCTCCAGGTTCAATTCATATCCGGCCTGATACCCGCGATGCTCGTAGACGGCACCTTCGCGCGTCACTGGGGCACTGCTTACCCAGCGTCCTGCCAGCGCAGCCGTCAGGTCTGAAACTCTCTGAAGGCGGGCCGCCTCAGCCGCCGCTTCCTCCTCGGCAATGCGTGTGCTGATGGCCTCATATTCGTCTGACCCTTCGACGACGTACTGACTGCTACCCAGCTGGCTTGCGGCTTGCCCCGCTATCGGCGGAAATTCCAGCCGCTCGAACCGGACGCGCCAGTTCTCATCACCTTGCGGTGTGGATGTGGTAATGACTGTTCCGGAAATCGTGTCACCGGCACTCGCGACGCGCTCCACAAGGGGCCTGCCGTCTATCGTGCCGATTTCCCGATAGAAGTCCTCAGTGTACGCAACGGTGGCCGTAGAGCGTGTTCTGAAGAGCGGGCTGTCATCTGTGCCAAGCGATTCGATGGCCACAACTTCCAGCTCGCGAACTTCCAGCCCGGACGCGAGCTCAACGGCCAGCGCATTGGATATCTGCTCGTCTGAAGCGCCCTCCTGAGGCGACGAGCAGGCCGACAGGGCTGAAAGGCTCAGAATTGCCAGGGCAGCAGCGATGTGACGAGTGAAGTTCATCAGAAAGAATCCCGATCTGTGGTTCGACAATGTGAAGAAAATTACAGCAGAAACCGGCGATGACGCCGTCTGCAGAGACAGGAGTTTCACTCCTCATGATCGTGACATGCTACAGTCCACGGAGCGTCAGAGCTCCGGGAGGAGCGAGGAATCCAGAACTCAGCTCATTATTTTAAGCGCTTGATGCATCTGGTCAAGTTTGACGATTTCTGAACCATTGCAGACGCGGCTTCGTCACAGGGTTTGCAATCTCATTCCAAAGCGTTTGAAGGTCTGCCCGGTGCTCCGCTCAGGTCCAGGTCTGGAACGGCACAGTTTGCTTGTCATTCGCTTGCCTGGGGTCGCGCTCCACGGACGCGCCCTTCTGGTTATTTAGGCCTGGCAAGAACGCGCGATCCGGCCCGGCCCGCCGCGCAACAGGGCTTTTACGAGGCCTGTTTGGCAGATACACAGGCGCGATGAGCACCCGCATCGAACCTTTCAGGGCCATCGCCATTTCCGAGCTTGCCCACCGGCTGAAGGCCGAAGGCAAATCTGTCATTCACATGGAGTTTGGCCAGCCCTCCACGGGTGCGCCGCAAGCCGCGATCCAGACCGCCCACGCGGTGCTGGACAGCGACGCCATGGGCTATTGGGAGAGCCCCGCCCTGCGCGAGCGGATCGTGCGTCATTACCAGGAACGCTATCGGGTCGAGATCACGCCGGAACGCGTCATCCTTACTGCCGGAGCCTCGCCTGCCCTGCTGCTTTCCATGCTCTCGGGATTTGAGCCCGGTGCGCGCATTGCCATGGCCCGGCCAGGCTATGTGGCTTACCGAAATACGGTGAGAGCGGTGCATCTGGAGCCGGTCGAGATTGATTGCGGGCCGGACACCCGGTTTCAGCTCAGCGCGTCGATGATCGAGGCGATGAACCCCGCGCCCGCCGGGATCATTATCGCCAGCCCCGCCAATCCGACCGGCACGATATTGCCGCCAGACGAGCTTGAAGCAATTGCGAAAGTCTGCCGCGAGCGCTCCATACGGATCATCTCCGATGAGATTTATCACGGCCTGTCTTACGGTATGCCGGCGGCCTGCGCCTTGCAGTTCAATGAGAGCGCCTTCGTCGTCAACAGCTTCTCCAAATACTATTCCATGGTGGGCTGGCGGCTGGGCTGGGTTGTCGCACCGGCCGACAGGGTCGAACTGGCACGAGCCTATCGCGGCAATCTTTTCCTGACGGCGCCTTCCTTAAGCCAGCATGCGGCCTTGTCGGCAATGGATTGTGAGGGGGAACTTCAAGCCCATGTCGAGACCTATCGGGTCAATCGCGAGGCTTTACTGGAGGCCTTGCCCGCCATGGGTCTCAATTCTATCGCGCCGCCCGACGGGGCTTTTTATGTCTGGGCCGATATCGGCCATCTGACCGATGACAGCATGGCCTTTTGCGAGCGCCTGCTGCGCGAAACATGTGTCGCTACCGCGCCGGGCGTGGATTTTGACCCGGTCAACGGCCATCGCTTCATACGGCTCAGCTTCGCGGTATCAACGCACGAAGTGCGCGAGGCGATAGCACGCCTGCGAACCTGGTTCGCGGCGCAACTGCGCCGCTAGCGTTTATCGCGTATACGGATCAGACCTTCCTGCGCCGTACTGGCGACCAGCCGGCCATCACGCGTAAACAGCCGCCCGCGATTAAACCCGCGTCCGCCACCGGCCCACGGGCTGTCCGTGGCGTATAGCAGCCATTCATCCATGCGCACATCACCATGGAACCAGACAGCATGATCAAGGCTGGCAGATTGCAGACCCGGCGAAACCCAGCTGACGCCGTGCGGCTGCATGGACGTGCCCAGAAGCGCCATATCCGACGCGTAGGCCAGCGCAGCCTGATGCAGCAGGGGATCATCGCCCATATCGCCGCGCACCCGGAACCAGATATGGCGCACCGGCTCCAGCTTTGGCGGGTTACCCGGCGCCCACGGCCCGACAGGCTTGAGCTCTATGGGGCGCGGCCGGGTGACCATGGTAAAGAAAGCTTCCGGCAAGGTGTCTTTCTGCTCGATGGCGAGTTCGGCCTCGCTTTTCAGCGCCTCGGGCCTTGGAACATCGGGCATGGTGTCAGCGTGGGACAGGCCCTCCTCGCGCCGCTGGAATGAGGCCGCCATATTGAGAATGGGCTGGCCCTTCTGCATGGCAATAACCCGGCGGGTGGAGAAGCTGCCGCCATCAAAATCGCGCTCTACGCGGAAAATGATCGGGTAGTCTTCATTGCCCGCGCGCATGAAATAGGCATGTAGCGAATGAGCCACGCGGTCAGGGTCCACCGAGGCGGCTGCGCTGCGCAGGGCCTGCCCGACCACCTGCCCGCCGAATACACGCCCCTTTCCGCCCGGATTGCGTGGGCCGCGATAGAGGTCCGTATCGAGCTCTTCGACCGTCAGCAGGCGGGCCAGCCCTTCTGCCAGTCCCTGTACATCCTGGCTGTCGACCGGCCGGGGCTGCGAGTCGCGGGCGGGATCGTATTTCATGGGGCGATATCCGGTTCATGCTGCGTTGCGAAAACAGTCTTGGCAGTTTTACCCGCAAGGCAAGCCCCCGCCTGCCCGATGATGCAGGTGCTGCCATTACGAGCATTAACCGTAGTGATTTATTATGGTTTTGAAATTATTTCTGCGAGCCTTTTCAGCTTAACGGACACCCCACCATGCCCTGCTCCGCCTGCCGCGACGGCATCAAGGCCCCATTCGACTTCACCATGGCCTTTCACCCGATTATCGATATCGATGCACGCCGGGTATGGGCGTATGAAGCGCTGGTCCGCGGGCCGGCGGGCGAAGGCGCAGACTGGGTCCTCGATCAGGTTACGGCCGAAAACCGCTATGCCTTTGACCAGTCATGCCGGGTGAAGGCCATCGAGATGGCAGCAGAGCTGTTCAACGAGGCAGACGGCCCCATCCTGTCCATCAACTTCCTGCCCAACGCGGTCTATGTGCCGGCGGCGTGCATCCGCGCCACGCTGCAGACTGCCGACCGGACAGGCTTCCCGGTCGACCGCATCATGCTGGAGTTTACCGAAGGCGAGAAAATGGATGACGTGGACCACGTCAAATCCATCATCCGTGAATACCAGGCCCGCAACCTGATCACGGCGATCGATGATTTTGGCGCCGGGTTTTCCGGGCTTGGCCTGCTGGCGGAATTCCGCCCGGATGTCATCAAGCTCGATATGGGGCTGATCCGCAATATCCATGCCGACAACGGACGCTCAGCAATCGTGAAAGGCATCGTGGCAACAGCCAACCTCCTCGATCTGAAAGTCGTTGCCGAAGGCATTGAGACCATTGAAGAGATGGAGGCGCTTCAGGCGTTTGGCATCAATCTGATGCAAGGCTTCCTGTTCGCCCGCCCCCTTGTCGGCGGTCTGCCAGACATCGTCTGGCCCGAGCGCTTAGCCGGTGCTCTGGCGGCAGCCAGCTAGTCTTTGCTCACTTTCGAAGGGCGTTCGGGCGGATCGTCGCGCCCATCCCAGCTCTCCTCGTCCGCCGGGTCCATAGGCAGTCCGGTGAACCCTTTCAGGGAGTCGGACAAGGCATCGGCGTCACGCCGGATTTCCACCTTGGACGCAGCATAGGCGTGGATCAGCCGGGCCACCGAGTGAAGCGCATGCATGTGAATGCGCTCATAGCCGTGGCTGGCATCGATGCCAAACGTCACAAGTGCGGTTCGCACATCGGCGCCGGACTCGATCGCGGCCGCCGAATCTGAGCGGTAATACCGGAAAATGTCACGCTGATGGTCGATGTCTTCATCCCGGCACAGACGCAACAGTTTTTGCGTCAGATGGTAGTCGAACGGCCCGGTCTGGTCGGCCATCGCAATCGTGACGCCGAACTCTCGGCTGTTCTGGCCCGGCGCCGTGGTGCCGTTGTCTATGGTGACCATGGAGGCGATATCATGGGTGAGCACCGAGCTCGCACCATGCCCGATTTCCTCAGTCACCGAGATGAGAAAATAGGTGTCGACCGCCAGCTTCACCTCGCCCTCGACCAGAGCTTTAATCGCCGCGAACATGGCCGCAACGCCGGCCTTGTCGTCGAGATGGCGTGACACGATGAAGCCATTGTCGAGAAATTCTGTCTGCGGATCAATCGCGACGAAGTCGCCGATATCGAAGCCGGTAGCGGCGAGATCACCTGCACTTTCGGCAACGACATCGGGCCTCAGCTCCACTTGGGTCCATGCGACGGGCTGGGTGTCCACCTCCTCGTTAAACGTGTGACCGGAGGCTTTGAGCGGCAGGATCGAACCGCGAAAGGCACCGTGCTGCGCTGTAAAAATCGTGCAGCGCGCGCCTTCGGCAAACCGCGATGACCAGTGGCCGATCGGCACCAGCTCCATCCGCCCATTGTCCTTGAGCGACTTCACCTGCGCGCCCAGCGTGTCGACATGGGCAATCAGGGCGCGTGCTGGCTGGCGGCGCCCGCCCTGAAGCTTCGCGCGGATCGCACCGCGCCGGGTAATCTCGTAATCCACGCCCAGCCGGTCCAGCTCGGCGCAGCACACACGGGTGACGGCATCGGTATAGCCTGTCGGACTTGGCGTCTCGAGCAAAGTCTTGAGAAAGCTGGCGATATAGGTGTCGTCAATCAGGGGCATGGGATGAAATCACACTCATTCGGGGCGGGCCGCCGATAGCGGAAAGAGAAGGTCGATGAAGCGCTCGGCTGTCGGCTGGGGCTCATGGTTGGCAAGGCCGGGGCGCTCATTGGCTTCAATGAAGAAATGGCGACCGCATTCGGGATCCTCGACAATAAAGTCCATGCCGGCGACCGGAATATCAATGGCTCGGGCTGCCTTCAGCGCGCTTGCCGCAATTTCTGGTGCCAGCTCCGCAGTGACATCGTGCAGCGTGCCGCCCGTGTGCAGATTGGCCGTCTTTCTCACCTGCAGCGCCATTCCGCGTGGCAAAATCGCTTCAAGATCATAGCCGCCGGCCTGTACGCAGCGGCGCGTTTCATCATCAAGGGGGATACTGGATTCGCCTTGCGTTGCCTTTGATCGTCTACGCGAAAGACTTTCAATCAGTTCACCGATGGATTTCTTGCCGTCGCCAAGGATCTCCGGCGGCTTTCGCAATGCTGCGGCAATGATCTCGCCGTTGATCACGACGACGCGCAGATCATCGCCTTGAACATATTCCTCGATCAGAATCTCAGGGTGGACGCGCGCCGACGTCTCGATGGCCGCATCCATGTCGGCAATCGTTTCAATGCCCACCACAACGCCGCGCCCCTGTTCGCCCCGAGCGGGCTTCACCACCACTGCGCCACATGCTTCAAGAAAGGCGGCCCGCTCGCTGGCTGTTGCGCTGGCGCTGATCTGGCGGGGCACGGGCACGCCAGCAGCTTCCATCAGCCGCCTGGTAACGGCCTTGTCGTCGCAGCGGCTCATGGCCACCGCCGTCGTCAACTCTGACAGGGATTCCCGGCACGTGACCGCTCGGCCACCCCAGCTCAGCTTGAAGAAGCCGCCTTCAGCGTCGAGCACCTCCACGCCGATGCCGCGGCGGCGGGCTTCATCAACTATCACGCGCGCATAGGGGTTCAACTGTTCTTCCGGCGGCGGACCAATGAACAGTTTCTCGTTTATCGTGTTCTTGCGCTTCAGGGTGAAAACCGGAATGCGCTTGAAGCCCAGCTTTTCATACAGCGCGATCGCCGACTCATTGTCGTGGAGCACTGACAAATCCAGGAATGCGGCCCCGCGCGCCTGGAACAGTTCGGCCAGACGGCGCACCAGCGCCTCACCAATGCCGGGCTGGCTGGTTCGCGGATCAACCGCGAGGCACCAGAGCGATGAGCCATGGGCCGGATCACCAAAGGCGCGTGTGTGATCGACGCCTGTTATGGCACCGAGGATCTCGCCGGTATCGTCGTGTTCCACCACGAGGAATGTCAGGGTGCGGCTATCGCGCTGACGCCAGAAGAAGTCCGGATCTACCGGAACCATGCCACGGGCGCGGTAGATGCGGTTAACCGCCTTGGCATCGGCTTCCGAACAGAGCCTGCGTACGAAATAACCCCGCTGCGGGGTTTTGCTCGCCCGATAAGTCGCCAGATCAAGCCGGTAGGTGTGCGACGGGTCGAGAAATATCTCTTGCGGCGCGGCAGCCAGAACCACATGCGGGTCCCTGATGTAGAAGGCGATGTCGCGCTTGGCGCTCTCTTCGCCGCGTAACACCTCGACCAGTTCTGTGGCCGTGTCGAACGTCTGTGCAAAGGCCAGACGCCCCCACCCGCAATCGACGACAACATTCCCCGGCACGGAATGCTGCCCGGATTCATCTGCTCCCGGAATGGTCGCACGCATGGACTGATCGCGCATCCGCTTCAGACGATGGCCCATTGCATTGCGGCGGCCGGCTTTGCGTCCCTCGGTCATACCCGGTTCCTGGTGGCCTGCCCGCTATACATTATGCGCTTCGAGCCACATCGCGAGCAAGCCAATCTGGTAAAGTTTCGACGCGCGCAGCGGGGTGATATGAGCTTCCGGCTCATCAAGCAGCCTGTTGACGTAGTCGTCGCGCACGATGCCGCGGCTGCGGAAACTGTCCGAGGTGACCGCGTCACGGATCCGTTCCAGATACGGGCCGCGCAGGTATTTCAGCGCCGGAACGGGAAAATACCCCTTCGGCCGGTCAATGACTTCTGACGGAATGATGTCACGACCGACATCCTTGAGAATGCCTTTACCGCCCTCGGCGATTTTTAGCTCGGCGGGAACGCGCGCCGCCAGCTCGACCACCTCGTAGTCGAGAAACGGCACACGCGCTTCAAGGCCGAAAGCCATCGTCATATTGTCAACGCGTTTGACAGGGTCATCGACCAGCATGATCTCGGTGTCGATGCGAAGCGCCTTGTCGATGGGGCGCTCGGCACCGCCTTGCGCAAAGTGCTGGCTGACAAACTGACGGGCAAAATCCCCATCGGTCCAGCCTTCGTGCAAAAGCTCACCCATTTCGGCCCTGTCGCGGTCAAAGAAGGCCCTGGCGTAGGTTTCCACCGCATCATTGGCGTCCAGCATCGGCGGGTACCAGTGGTATCCGGCGAAGATTTCATCCGCCCCCTGACCGGACTGAACCACTTTTACGTGCTTCGACACTTCCTCCGAAAGCAGGAAGAAGCCGACACAATCATGGCTGGTCATCGGTTCGCTCATCGCACCGATCGCGCGTTCAAGCGCAGGCAGGGCGCGCCCGGTATCGATCCGGATCTGATGGTGATCAGTCTGGAAATGCTCGGCAATGATATCCGAGTACTGAAATTCATCGCCGGCTTCCTCGCCGACGCTTTCAAAGCCAATGGAGAATGTCTTCAGTCCGGTCTGCCCGGCTTCGGCCAGCAAGCCGACAATCAGGGAGCTGTCGAGCCCGCCGGACAAGAGGACGCCGACTGGCACGTCGGCCACCAGGCGACGTTTGACGGCAAGGCGAAGCCCGTCGGCTACGCGCTCCTTCCACTCACCGCGCGACAGTCCAGCCTCGTCATCGCTTGGACCGAAAGGCAGGGTCCAGAAGCGCCGCTCCGAGCGCGTGCCGTCGGCCTCAATCCGCAGCAACATCGCTGGTGGCAGCTTGCGAACGCCCTTGAGGATCGTCCACGGCGCAGGAACAACGGCGTGAAAGGAAAAATAGAAGTTGAGCGCCTGTGGATCGAGCGAGGTGTCAATATCGCCAAAGGCCAGCAGGGCGGGCAACGAGGATGCAAAGCGGAAACTGCCCGCTGCCTCGCTATAATAAAGCGGCTTGATCCCCAGCCGGTCGCGCCCGATCAGCACCCGTCCAGTATCGCGCTCCACTATCGCAAACGCGAACATGCCGTTCAGGCGATGAACGAAATCCTCGCCCCAGGCATGATAGCCCTTGAGCAGGACCTCGGTGTCGCCATGCGAGAAGAAGCGATACCCCTTCCCCTCCAGCTCGGCGCGCAATTCCTTGTGATTATAGATGCATCCGTTGAACACGACCGACAGGCCGAGCTCGGAATCCACCATGGGCTGCTGGGCAGCCTCGGTAAGGTCAATGATTTTCAGCCGCCTATGCCCCAGCGCCGCGTGACCCTGGACATTGAGGCCCGCAGCATCGGGACCGCGCGGTGTCATCTGTGCGGTAACGCCCTGAAGTGCCGACAGGTCGGCCGGCTTGCCATCAAAGCGCAATTCACCAGCAATACCACACATGCAATGTCTCTCCTCAAACCAGTCTTCATAAAGTCGGAACGGCGCCGGGCCCGGCCAGACGATCCAGCCCACATATGCCATCGCGCCCGAAGTTCAACCGCTCGCGACGCGCATCGTTCCGTATACGATATAAATTTGCTCGCCACACCCCTTTGGGTGGCACTTCTACACCCGATGCGCCGCCAGGTGAATTTCCTGCGGAACAAGGCACCCTAGCGGAGCGTTATGATGGGGTCACTTCAGAGGAGTCAAACATGAATAGCGACGAAATCAAAGGTAAATGGAAACAGCTTACTGGCGACATCAAAAGCCGCTGGGGCAAGTTGACTGACGACGATCTCAAAGAGGTCGACGGAGAGAAGGACAAGCTGGTAGGCAAACTTCAGGAGCGCTATGGCAAGTCCCGTGAAGAAGCCGAAAAAGAACTTGAAAACTGGTAAGGCGCCTTTTCACTGCCTCGGCGTCAGGAGCGTCTGCCCCCGCGGCAGGCGCTTTTTTTATCATCGGGTAAGGGCGGCACCTGCTTGTCAGCCGGTAGGCGGGAACCGGATAGCAGATTGCCGCGTAAGGATTATGAGCGCCGGCAGATCCCGGCAAACGCGCTTTTAGGGAAGAGCCGGCATGACAAGTCCTCTGATAATGCGCCTGCGTCACCATGGAAAGCTGAGCGACGAAGCGGCTGACGCATTGCTGGGATGCCGGGCTCGAAACCGGCTTGTGGAGCCCGGCCAGAGCCTGATGCAGCAAGGCCAACCGGTTAAATCCCTGTTCTGGATAGAGAGTGGCTGGGCGATGCGTCATCGTTCACTCGCGTGTGGCCGCCGCCAGATACTCAACCTGCTGCTGCCCGGTGATACCGGAGATCTGCAAGGGCTGGTGGACACGCGGGCAGACCACTCCGTCACAGCGATGACACAGCTCATGGTGTCAGAAGTGGATGCCCCGCGCTTCCTCGAACTGATTGAGGGCAACGCGGAGATTTCCTCTGCATTGCTTTGGAGCGTGGTGCAGGAGGAGGGTATATTGCGAGAGCATATCGTGCGGATCGGCCGGCGCAGCGCGCGTATCCGCCTGGCCCATCTGCTGCTTGAGCTGGTGCGGCGTCAGGCGCTTGGCGGCGGCCCGAGCGACGGACGGCTCGAAACCAATCTGACCCGGGATGTCCTTGCTGACTGCCTGGGGCTTACGCCTGTTCACATATCACGCACCCTGAGCGAGTTGCGGCGCGCCGGTCTGGTCAGGATAGAAGAACGTGGACGGCTGCGGGTCATCGATATCGGGGAACTTGCGCGGCACGCGGACTATGACACCCGCTATCTACACCTGCAGCGTCCTGCGCATATCCTCGACCAGCGCGGCCGTGGCGCAGCATAAACGCGTGGTTTGATCTATGTTAGCGCAGCCGCTTCAACACGCTGCTAGGGGAAACGGGCACCAGATACAGGAGAGGGCGGCATCGCCGCCATCTTATGCCTATACCCGGACACTCACTTGCACGCCGTCTGCACAGATACGGCTTTCTGGTAACAGCTGACGCTGCTGCTGCCGGCCGTGTTCTTGACCGGCTGGCTGCCTGCGACAAGACCAGCCACACATTTGAGTCAGCCTCCAGCCGCGAGCGTGAGATGTTCCGCCAGTTTACGGGAGATCTGAAGTCAGAGGCGCCGTCTGCCCGGACCAATTTGCGTTTCATGCCCGCAGCCGCGCCGATCAGTCCTGCCTCGTATGCCGCCGCGCTGTGGGGATTGCCGTTCACCTCACGCGCCGTCGTGGTGCTGGTATGCGTTGAAGGCGTTTCGCTGGCAGAGGCGGCTTTCATAGCCGGCACGCCGCTGGCGAGGGCGGAGCATTTCATGCTGTATGGACTTCTGGCGTTCGGCTCCGAGATGGCGTGACAAAAAAGCCCCCGCACATTCATCTGTGCGGGGGCTTGATGCGGCATGCTGACGCTTATCTGGCGTCGTCATCCGATGACGCGATACGCTCGATATCCGTCTCCGTTACCGAACGGGCATGAACACCCCATTCCTCGCCATCGTGCTCGACAGACAGGCTGGAGAAGGGCAGACGGCCCGTCTCGCCCAGCATGTTGAAGAAGCCGTTGTCGCGCACGACCACATGCTCGGCAGCGCCATCCTCACTGAACTCGATGTCGCGGATGACCGCGACCGCCTCGCCATCGGCGCCGTGAATCTCGGCGCCCGACAGGTCGGAATAGTACAGCGCGGTCTCTGAACGCTCTTCGGCGAGCTCAAGAGCCATGGCCGAACGCTCGCCCGCAGCCGCCGCTTCCATGTCGGCTTCACGCAGATCAGCCTCGACGCGGATCTCACCGTTATCCAGGCCGCGTTCGACGGTTGCTGAAACGGCATCCACTTCGATCTCGTCACCGAACACACCCAGGAAACCACCATGTGAGACGACAAGGGCCTCGACCTGGCCGTCAGCGCTCATGCGCAGATCACTGATCGGTGCCGAACCGTCCTCGTATTCAAGATCGGTGGAAGTCAGCGTGCGGCCGGTCAGGCGGGTCCTGTCAGGATTGACAGCGTCCTCGATCGCGTCACCGGTCTCGCCGGCCCAGTCGCCAGCCTCGTCGGTGCGCTCGCTGGCCCAGTCACGGGCTTCCTCGGTTCTGTCAGATGCCTGGCCTTCCGGCTCATCGGCGATGGCATACGGGGCCATGAGCCCACCAGCAGCAATAATGGTACAAGTTTTAAGAAGCGATTTCATGTCACTCTCCTTGTGTAGCAGCTCTTAATATCCCTGCTTCACACAACGTTGTGGAGATCACTTCGTTCCTCTTTTGTGTAAATAGTTTCCAATACAAAGCGGGCCGAAACATATGTTACGGCCCGCTTTGTATTGGTCACAATATAACATCAAGGAACGACAAGCATCAAACGGGCGGTCTGCCCCTGAACGCCTGGAATACGGCCGACAGCACCGCCAGAGCGAGTGCGATGACAAAGAGTATCTGCGCAATCGTAGCAGCGGCTCCGGCGAGCGTCATGAAGCCCAGCACAGCGCAGACGATGGCGATAATCAGAAATAGCAACGCCCAGCCGAACATGGCCGCACTCCTTTTCCGTCAGGATGCCTTCGCCGGCTCGGTGGCGAAGAACAGCGCCTGGCTGATCGTCGCTGCAACCGTTTCCGGCATGAACGGCTTGGTGATGAGATAGGTCGGCTCCGGACGCTCCCCGGTCAGCAGGCGTTCAGGATAGGCCGTGATAAAGATCACGGGCATGTCGTGCCGGGCGAGAATGTCGCGCACGGCATCAATCCCGGACGAGTTGTCGGCAAGCTGGATATCGGCCAGCACGAGACCCGGACTGTGCTGGTTTGCCTTCTCTACCGCCTCGGTGCGCGTGCGCGCCGTATCGCACACCCGGTGCCCCAGACCTTCGACAACGCTGGCCAGGTCGAGCGCGATGATAGGCTCGTCCTCGATGATGAGGACCGATGTCGCAAGATCGCTTTCCAGCTCTTTTTGAGCTTCGAGCAACGCCGCTTCGGCCTCCTGCGGACTGATCCGCATGATCTTCGCCGCATCCGCCGTGCTGAACCCTTCAACAGAGGTCAGCAGCAGCACCTGGCGGTGCACCGGCGTGATACGCGAGATGCGCTCCTCCAGCGCGGAGGAAAACTCAGGCCCGCCTGAACTGTCCCATGCGGTATGGAAGATCTGGTAAAGCGCAATCTTGGGACTCTCTTCCCGGTCAAACCCGTCCGGGTCTGAAAGAATGGCCTCCAGGCAAGCGCGCACGTAAGCATCACCGCTTGTTTGAGAACCTGTCAGGATACGCGCATAACGCCGCAAATAGGGCAAATGCGGGCGGATAGCGTTCGAAAAACTCATCAGTCTCCTCCGGAGGAATCGGAACAATAACGCTGGCGGCCGAATCCGGTTCCCGGTTAACTGCGCAGGCTGCGGAACCGTAAATCGGCCCCGGCGTTGTCTGGCCTGTCAAAGCGCATCAGTATGCCGACTTCGTTCTAAAAAGCATCATTGCGGGGATGCGCATTCCAACGTGTGAAGCGGATGAATAGCAAGAGCCAAATGAGCAATCCTGACGAGAAGCCGGGCGCCAAGGCAGTAAAGAGCCGCCAGCGCGTCATCGGTGCACGCCTGCAGGCGATGTATGATGACGTCGTCCGTCAGGGCGTGCCTGATGATTTCGAGAAGATATTGTCCGCGCTGGACGATCTTGACGGCAGTCAGCCTGACGAACCGGATTCTTCATCTGGACGCAAGGGCTGAACCATGGCCCGTGAAGAGACTGTTGAATCTGGAGATGCGCCCGCCGAACCCCTTCCCGCGAGCGAGTTCAAGCGAGAGATGGCCGAGGCCATCCCGTATATGCGCGCGTTTGCCCGGTCACTGGCAGGCAATGACAGCGCTGCAGACGATCTCACGCAGGATGCTCTGATCAAGGCGTGGAGTGCGCGTCAGCGCTTCCGCGCAGGCTCGAATTTCCGCGCCTGGATATTCACGATTGTCCGCAACCAGTTTTATTCCAATTGCCGCCGGAGCTGGCGTCAGGTTGCCTGGGATCAGGAACAGGCGGACCGCACGCTGACCGGACCCAGTTCCATGAACGGAGTTCTGGAATTGGACGAAACCCGCCGGGCTCTGCTGGAGCTTCCCGATGACCAGCGCGAGGCGATCATTCTGGTAGGCGCGGGCGGCTTTTCCTATGAAGAAGCGGCCAATATCTGTGGCTGCGCGGTCGGCACCGTGAAAAGCCGGGTCAGCCGCGCCCGCTCGGCGCTGGCGGCGATACTTGAATCGGGCCCGCGCCAGCGCTCTGCCACAGACAAGGTGCGTCCGTCTGAATCGGCCAATCTGATCATGGCCGAGGTCAAATCCCTCACGCCGGGGGGCTGACGCCGGTGCCCGGAGGGATGCAGGAGGCGCTGAAGAGCGGATCGCGCCGGGGCCTGAGGGTGCAGTTGCTGGCGGTGCTGGTACTGGCACTCCTGCCGCTGCTGGTATTGTCCAGCGTACAAGGCGTCATGGAGTACGAAGACCAGCGCGCGCGGGAGATGGACCGCCTGCACTCCGCTGCCCTGACTGCCTCGGATGCCATAATGGCAGCGTTCTCACGCGCCGATGGCATGAGCGGCGCGATCGCCTTTCAGGCTTTTGCGCTGATGGATGATCCGGCGCTGTGTGCGGTCACGTTGCAGCGTATGGCTCAGGCTGACGACACCATTTCCAACATTGCGATCGTTGATGCGCGCGGTGAGCTGGCGTGCTCGGCAGTTCCTGCAGATCCCTCGGCATCCAATTTCAGTTCCCGCGACTGGTTTGTTACGCTTCGCGAAGGCGAAGAACGCACCCATAGCGATGTTGTTTTCGGTGCCATGTCGCAGCGCCAGGTCGTACTGACGGTGCGCCGGCTGCAAAGCGGCCTGGGCGCCGACGAGACCGTTGAAGACGAATTTGCCGGTGTCGTCGCTGTCGCAACCGACATGGATGCTGCAGCACGCCTCGTGCGCCGTGAACGGCTGCCGGAAGACGCTCAGCTGGCCCTCATCAGCCGGCAGGGCGCTTTGAAGCTGGATGTGAACACGAATCCGGACGATGTATTTGAGGGCGCAGAGGTCGGGAGTCTGCTCGAACAGGCCCGCCCCGGCGAAGCCCTCCGCGCTGAAGCAACAGGGGTCCGGTCCAGCTATGAGGTGATTGTGGCCTCTCTCATTCCTGAACGGCTGGGCGTTGCGATTGCGGCCCCCGCGCGGGTGTTTGAGAGTTTCAGCGGGATCAGCGTCATCAGCACATTTGCCATTCCGGCCCTGATGACCTTGCTCGTGCTGATCTGCGTGTGGGTGGCGGTCGACTATTTCATCCTGCGCTGGCTCACCTATCTGCAACGCATTGCCCAACTTTATGCTGCAGGCCGACTTGACCTTGTTCCGCAGCGGGCCCGCAAGGCCCCGCGCGAAGTGGCGCGCCTGGCCGCCGTCATGGAGCAGATGGCAGCCTCGCTGGACGAGCAGCGCAAGGAGCTAGCCGATGCCGTAGACCAGCGCTCGGGCCTGCTGCGGGAAATCCACCACCGTGTCAAAAACAACCTTCAGGTGATCGTCAGCCTGCTCAATCTGCAGTCGGGGCGCATCAGCGACCCGGCTGCGGCGCAGGCGCTGCTGGAGGCCCGCCAGCGCATCAATGCGCTGGCGCTGGTGCACCGCAGCCTCTACGAGACCGATGATCTTCGGTATATCGAGGTCAAGCCCTTCCTAGAAGACCTCCTTCACAACCTTGGAGAGGTTCTGGGCGGCCACGAAAGCCGGATCATTCTCGAGGTGGAGTGCGCCGAGTTTGCATTAAACCCTGATCAGGCCGCGCCCATGGCCCTGTTTGTGACGGAAGCCGTCACCAATGCATTCAAACATGCCTTCACGAACCAGGATTCAGGTCGGATCGTGGTCAAGCTCATTTGCGAAGATGACCGGGACTGCATAATTTCTGTCAACGATAACGGTGCTGGCACCATCCCTTCAGCGCGCTCGGGAACCGGGTCCTCGCTGATGAATGCGTTCGCCCAGCAGCTCGGTGGCGCCTTTACAAGCGGCACGGGCTTCCTCGGTGGCCACGAGGCCAGTGTGAATTTCCCTCTCAACGACCGCTGGGCGAACTAATTCCGGCCATGTTGGAATTGTCACGAGTCCGGTTGCCGATGAGTGCGGCACGCCCGCACAAACCGGCGGAACAGGCGGCGCATGTCGGAGCGGTAAATGAGGAGTTCGGGGTGAAACTGGACGCCGAAACGTAAAACATCGCCGTCAGACTCGATCGCCTGAACGCCGCCATCGTGCCCGCAGGCGGTTGCGGTAAATCCGGGCGCAATATTGCGCACGGCCCGCTTGTGCAGGCTGTTTACGCTTAATGGCCCCGGCCCGAACACGCTGGCCAGAAACGTGTTTTCAAGTATATCAACCCGCTTGCGAAACAGGGTGTAGCCGACCGGCCCATTGGGCCAGCCTTTGGTCAGCTCGGGATCGAGGCGCTGGTGCAAGTCGCCGCCCGCTTTTACATTGAGCATCTGAAGGCCCCGGCAAATCCCCATGACCGGTATGGACCGGGCAAACGCGATCTCGAGCCAGGCCAGCTCAAGCGCATCTCGCGACGGATCAAAGCGTGCATCAATTTCAACGTCGGCATTGTACCGGGCCGGATGAATATCGAGGCCGCCCAGCAGGATCAGGCCGTCAAGATGACCCGCCTCGCGGCCCGGCCCGGTGCGCAGGCGCACCGGGCTGCCGCCACAAAGCCATATGATGAACGCCGTCAACGCGCCTACCAGCCGGTCGCCGTCTGGCGCGCCGATATATCCGATAACAGGTCTCAAAATGTCTATTCCATAGGCTTGTAGGATATCTCGGGGGGCAGTTTGCCGTGGCGTGCCAGATGCGACGCGATAAACAGCACGCCCAGCGCTGAACGTGGATCATCCTCGGCCATGAGATCAATATCGAGATCGGACCTGTCGGTCAGGCGGAACATGATGTCGTCGATAGCCTCGCCCGCCGATTTGGCGCTGCCCAGCGTGCTCAGGAATCGCCCCACCCGGTCCATCAGATTGCCTTCGGAGGCTGTCAGGCGCTCCCATGCCTCGCTGAGATGTTCGGCGTATTCCGTTTCCGAGAAGGCTTCCGACACCGCCGAAGCCATCCATATCATGGGCACTTTCGAGCGATGGCCGATTTGGGGCGTTCCAGGATCGGAGCGGATGGCACCGAACAGCGTCTGTTCCAGCAACAGGCGCGGATAGTCCACGCCGGAGAGCTTGGAATGGCGAACGCCTGCCCAGAAGCGGGCATTGATCTCGATGAGGAGCGGCGTATCGGCCTCTTCACCCGTCCACATGAAATCGGCTTCAAATACGCCGTCCCAGCCGGTTTCGTGCGCGATGCGTTCCACGGCCTTCACAAACGGCGCGGCATCAACTGTTTCGCGCACGACGCCCGCGCCGTGTTCCTTGGGAAACTGTTCGAGATTGGTATAGGCCGAGCAGATGACGAGCTCGCCCTTATTGCAAAGCGCTGACACACAGTAATCGCTGCCCGGTGCCAACTCCTGCGCCAGGATGATGTCCTTTTCCCGCAATCCGCCGGCATAGGATTTAAGCGCGTCGGCATCGGCAATCTTGCTGATGCCTCGCCCGCCTGCACCCTCTGACGGCTTTACAAGGAAAGGATAGGAGAAGCCTTCCGGCTCGTGCAGGCCGGTCTTGCCGTCGCCAATTCGCTCTGTCGCGGGGGCCGGAATGCCCGTTCCCGATACTGTTTCGGCAAGGTGATGCTTGGGCGTGACCTTGCTGATCGCATCCGCGTCGGGTGCGGCGATGGTGACATGAGCGGGGAAGCGGTCACGCGCGCGCGCCAGCAATTCCATTTCTTCAAATACCGGCATGATGACCACGCCATTTTCGGCGTATTTCGCGCACGCCTCGACCATATCGGTGATGAAGGCTTCCGGGTCAGTGCGGCTGTCAGCGGTAATGATGGCCTCGTCACAATTCTTGGAGAACCCCAGCGGCGTCATGTCGACACTGTCAGCGGCAACAATCCGCCCGGCCAGTTCGCGGCAGGATTCTGCGACCGTCAGCGACATGAGACTGCGGGCATAGGTGATAATCACAACAGGTTTTGTCATGGACAGGCAAACGCGCTGTGCGGGCACCGGTTCCCTTGATGCATGTCCAGCAAACTAACCTGACAAGGTCATTTTTCTCTGATAAGAGAAATGCAACAGAAAATGAAAACGGGGAGACCTGCCATGAAGGGCATCATTGCAAAACTGGCGCTTGCGGGCGCTCTGGCCTTTAGTCCGGCTGCGTTCGCGCAGGACTATGACATTGTTCTCAACAATGGCCGGGTCATTGATCCGGAAACAGGGCTGGATGCGATCCGCCATGTCGGCATTCGCGGCGGCGAAATCGCGGCCATCTCCGAGACCCCGCTGGAAGGCATCCGCACGCTGGATGTCACTGGCCGTATCGTGGCTCCGGGCTTTATTGACCTGCACGGGCACGGTCAGAACACACCCTCCGGGCGCATGCAGGCCCTCGACGGCGTGACGACGACGCTGGAGCTGGAATCAGGCGTCCTGCCCGTCGCCGACTTCTATGACACGGCCGCCGAAGAAGGCCGGCCGATCAATTACGGCGCGGCAGCGAGCTGGGCCCATGCGCGTATCGCCGCCGTCATGGAGGTGGAGCCTGACGCCGATACCTACTGGTTCTTCCGCTATATCGGTGATCCGCGCTGGCAGACCGAGCTAGCAGACAATGAACGCCTGTCGGAGATCCTGCGTCACATCAATACCGGGATCGAGGAAGGCGGGCTGGGGATCGGCATTCTCCTGGGCTATGCGCCGGGCATTGGCCGGGCCGAATACCATGCCGTCAACGCGCTGGCCGCTGCCCGTGATGTGCCGACCTTCACCCATGCGCGCTTTTTGAGCGCCATCGAGCCGCAAAGCTCGTTTGAAGGCTTTCAGGAGATGGTTGCCGTCGCCGCCGGTACGGGAGCGCACATGCATATCAGCCATCTCAACTCGATCAGCCTGTCAGATATCGACCGTATCGCCGACATGATCGCGACCGCCCAGAACAATGGCGTGAACATTACCGTGGAGGCCTATCCCTATGGCGCTGGCGCAACCGGTATCGGTGCGGCCATGTTCCGCGGCGAGAACTGGCGTGAGCGCATGGGCGGGATCGAGTATTCCGACTTCACCGTGCAAGGCCAGCCGCTGGACGAGGAACGCTTCCTTGATCTTCAGGAGAACGCGCCGGGTACCGGCATCGTGGTTCATTTCCTCAATCCCGATGAGCGCCCGGAGCATCAGGCCTATCTGGACCGTTCCATCCTGTTTCCCGGTGGGGCTATTGCCTCTGATGGCGGCCCGTGGGCCGTCGGTGATGAGCGCTTGTCTGGCGATGTGTGGCCGATCCCGGAAAACGCCCATTCCCACCCGCGCAGTGCAGGCACGTTTGGCCGCTTCCTGCGCATTTATGCCCGCGAGCGCGGCGTGATCGACTGGCCTGAAGCCATCGCCAAGGTGAGCTTCTATCCGGCCCGCATCCTGTCAGATTCCGTGCCGCAAATGCGCCACAAGGGACGCCTGCAGGAAGGCATGGACGCTGATGTGGTGGTCTTCGACCCTGACACCGTCTCCGACCGGGCAACGTTCGAGCAGCCCGCGCAGGCAACAGTGGGCTTTGACTATGTGATCGTGAACGGCACGGTGCTGGTCAATGAAGGTGAAATCGACACCTCGGTCCTGCCCGGCCGCGCAATCCGGGGCACTGTCGCCACCACCAGCGGGGAGTAATCCCTACTCCGCGCTGGTTGTGCGTATCCTCATCAGTTTCCAGACGCCAAGCGTCAGGACCGGGATCACGAAGACGGCAATGATCATCAGCGACAGCGCGCGGTAACCGTTGGCGATCAGGGCGATCAGCCCGAAGCGGTCGGCGATCACCATCGCTGCCAGCAGTATCGTGCCCGCAATGGCAAGGCGCGTGCGCATGCCGATGGGGCGGGGGCGCACGGCGGAAATGCGTTCATTGACAGCGTGGACGGCACTCACGCTGGTTTCCAGCAGGGCCACGAACACCATGAACTGGAAGACCATCTGGAAGAGCGGCGAGCCGAGACGTTCGAGAATGTAGTTGGACGGCAAGGCCGCCTCGCCGATCGCCGGATAGAAGGCGAGCATGCACAGGAAGAAGGCGATGGCGGGCAAGGCGGCGAGCGGACCGGCCAGAGCGCCTGCGATAACCGCGTCACGCTGGCTGGTCAGATGGCGCAGCATGGGCAGGATCACGACCGCGCCCACCACATTGTATCCGGCATAGGTCAGACCGGCGGTGGCCCAGCCTGTGGCCGGGATCTGTGCGTCGAAACTGGCGAGAATATCGCCGCCCGTCTGGGTGAAGCACATCACCACGAAGACGGCATAGACAAGATAGAGGAAGAGTGAGGCGTATTTGAACAGTCCCTCAACGCTTTCCTGTCCGAAGCCGGTAAAGACCAGCACCGAGAGCGCTAGCACCAAAGCCCCGGTCCATCCGGGCAGCCCGAACAAAGCTGCGCCGATTTCCCCGGCGGCTGCGCCAAACACAGCCAGGATCAGGAACAGGAAGCACAGATAGGCAAACTCGAAAAGCGGCCAGAACGGGCCAAGCAGGGCCTTGAAGAAAGTCAGGTAATTGCCGCTGTGCGTCGCGCGCGCGAAGGCAAAGGTCACCGCGCAGACAAGGCTCCACACCAGTGTGGCCAGGATGAGCCCCATCAGCCCGCCCAGCGGGCCGGACGGCATGAAAAACTCGGCCAGCTCACGCCCGGTAGCGTAACCGCCGCCGATAACCACGGCCTTGAAGGCAAGACCCGGCAGGATCAGACGCTGAAAGAGGCTGGGGGACGCACTCATTGGACGAGCGCGGCTTCCGGCTCCAGACAGGCCTCTACCAGAGCATCAAAGGCCGCCCCGCCGCGGATCGGATCCGCACAGGGCAAGCCGGTCCGGCGTGTCTCCGCGTCGATGGCCCGGCGCGCCTCTTCCTCGGAAAGTCTGGACGTGTTCAGACTGATCCCGCCGACGCGCACATCCGGGTTCACCCGGCGCGCATGCATGAGATTGAGCTCGATCACCTCATCGATAGAGGGCACGGGGTAGTTTGCCTCAAGACCGATAATCCGTTTACGTCCAAACTCGTGACAGATCACCAGCACGTCCGGCTGGCTGCCATGCAAGAGGCCAAGAGAGACCCCGGCATAAGAGGGGTGAAAGAGCGAGCCCTGTCCTTCGACAATATCCCAGTGATCTGCAGGGGCGTCCGGCGATAACGCCTCAGCGGCGCCGGCGAGAAAATCACTGACCACGGCATCCATCGGTATCCCGCCGCCCGCAATGAGAATACCGGTCTGGCCGGTCGCGCGGAAACTGGCCTTGACCCCGGCATTGCCAAAGGCACGCGTCAGCGCCAGCGCGGTGTATTTCTTGCCCAGAGCGCAATCGGTACCCACAGTCAGCAGGCGTTTGCCAGTACGCTTGCGTCCCGTACCAAGGGGCAACCCCTCCGGTGGGCGTCTGACATCGATGAGCTGCCGTCCCAGCCGGTCCGCAGTCGCCTTGAGTTCCGAAACGCTGGCCAGCGGCATATGCATACCCGAGATAATATCGAGCCCCGCTTCCATCGCTTCGAGAAGGGCAGGTATCCAGGCCGGGCGCAGCGCGCCGCCCATGGTCGCTGCACCAATCACGAGTGAGCGGGCGCCCGCGCGCACCGCCTCTGCCGGTGCCATGACCGGCAGCCCCAGCCGCAAGGGGTTGCCCGGCAGGGACCACTCGGCCACGCACTGGTCTGGCACCCAGTCGCGCAGGCCTGCCGCCGTCTTGGCGTAGGACAGGTCGGTAACATCCCCCAGAAACAGGAGATAGGGCCGGGGCAGGGTCAGAACGCTCATCAGGCCGCCTCTCTTTCCGGCAAGCCCCACCCGCGGGGCGGGCACACCAGATAACCATCTTCGTAGCGCGCCGGCGGATCACGGTCAGCGGCAAGGTGCCAGGGACCGTCCAGGTCCACGACGTCGCAAAGCTGGCCCACAATGGCCGCAGGGCCGCATGACAACGATGTTCCGACCATGTTTCCAACCATCACGCCCAGGCCGTGTTCGCGCGCGAGATGCGCCATCTTCAATCCTTCCGTAAGCCCGCCAGACTTGTCGAGCTTGATATTGATCACGTCATAGACCGGCGCGAGCCGGGCAATGTCTGCGCTGGTCTGGGCGCTCTCATCCGCTGCCAGCGGGATCGGCGAGTTGAGGCCTTCAAGGCTCTCATCAGCACCGATGGCGCAGGGCTGTTCGAGAAGGCTCACCCCTTCCTCGATCAGGCAAGGCAGGAGCGCCTCGACGCCCTTGCGGTCAAAGGCCTGATTGGCATCGACCCCGATCCATACATCCGGCGCAGCAGCGCGTACCGCGCGCACACGATCCGCGTCCAGACCATCACCAATGAGTTTCAGCTTCAGCGCCCTTACCTCGCCAAGACCGGCCGCCTTTGCGCCCATCGCCTGGGGCGTATCAGCCCCGAGTGTGAAGGTGGTAAGCAAGGCGGAGGGTTCGGACAGTCCAGCCAGTTGCCAGACCGGCTGGCCGCGCTCGCGGGCTTCAAGGTCCCACAAGGCGCAGTCGACGGCGTTACGCGCGCCCCCTGCGGGCAACAGGTCCTGCAGGGTTTCACGCGAAATTCCAACTTCAATCTCGCGCCGGACGGCCTCGATCGCGGCCAGCATGCTGGCACCGGTTTCGGCATGATAATATACGCCCGTTGCCTCGCCGCGCCCGATCCGGCCGCCGCGCGAAAGCGTGCAGACGGCCAGATCAACCTTTTCCATCACGTGTCCGGTGATACGAAACGGCGTTTTCAGGCGCATCGGTTCGATACGAACCGACAGGGCTAGCGGCGTGGCCACGGGCATGCTTGCGTCCTCCGCCTAGTAGGTCAGGCCAAAGTTGAAGAAGCCTGCTGCGGCGAGGAACCAGATCATCACCAGCGCCGAGGCGACAAGCACAAGGCCCCAGATCTTGGCGAACCAGCTCGCCGGCCCGGTCCAGACGACGAATGCGTTCCAGAGGGCGATCAGCAAACCGGCAACGGGCAACACGCTCAGGAACTGCATGAGCACGATCATGGTGTCCATGCGGCCATCGAGCCGGTCAAGCTCGGCCATCATGAAGGTCACCAGAAACAGCCAGCCGCCAACATGCGCCAGTATTGCAAGCGCGCCGAGCGGAGCAGCCCGGTGGGCCATGGCCTGACGCCCGGACAGCGCGAACGGCTTCTGGAAGCGCCAGCGCACGATGGCCCGCACAGGCCAGAACAGTATTGTGAGTACAAGCGCGCCAGCGGCAAGCCCGGTCAGGGGCAGCAATACCGCGCCATTGCGCCACCACTCCACCGGCGTGAACATCATAAAGGGCGAGAAGAACGACGCGGAGAACATCTCCACTTCACCCTCGTCATTGATGCGGGCCGACAGACGCTCCACGCCGCCCACTTCCTGCCAGATGAAGGGTTCAACCTCGTGGAAACGCCTGGGCGTTCCTGCGGCATCGGTGAGGATGGACAGGCTGATTTCGTGGTCTGCATTCATCGTCACGGTGGGCTGGCCCAGCACGGCTGTGGCTGCCACGAAGTTCTGATGGGCGCGCCGTGAGATCACGTAATTGCCAACCAGCATGCGGCCATGCTCCTCGGCCGTGTCCAGTGTAGGCAGATCTACCGCTTCAGCCGGGAAATACCGGTCGGTGAAGCCTTCGAACAGGGACTGACGGATACGTCCCGGAGCGCCGCCCCGGCCAGAGCTGTTCACGGAGATGTAGAGCCCGACACCGTGATCCAGATAGAGGTGCAGGTTGGAGTGGAAAAGCGTCGTATCGCCGCCATGGCCGATAATGCGATGACCATTTCGGTTCTGCTCGTAGAAGCCCAGCAGCATCGCATTGACACCGGGCAGTTTGCGATCCGCCGTTGTGTGCATCTGTTCGGCGGTTTCCGGTGACAGGATACCTTCGCCCTGATTGAGATGGGCGATCATGAACCGGCCCATATCATCCCCACTGGCCGACATCGAACCGGCAGGCGCAGGCGTTACAAATTCAAAGTCGCGGCCTTCGCCGTCGGACGCACGCATATAGCCCGACGACATCAGGTCTTGCAGATTTTCGGGCAAGGGCTGGCGCATGCTTGAGCGCTCCATGCTCAACGGCGCAAAGATGTACTCGTCCACATAGTCGTCGAATGATTGACCCGATACCCGCGCCACGACATGACCGGCCAGCGCGGTGGCATAATTGGAGTAGGCGGGCATTTCGCCAGCCGGGTAAACCGCCGCCGGGGTATTGTCGCGGACATATTCGTCAAGCGGCTGGAATCGCTCCGGGTCCTGCATGATCAGCGCGCGCACCTGCTCACCCCAGCCGGGCGTGTGGGTCATCAGGTGACGCATGGTGATGGGGCGCTCGACCCCGGTTACCTCAAAATCGAGATAGGTGTTGATGTCGGCGTCCAGATCAATCAGTCCCTGTTCGACCAGCTGCATGACAGCAGTCCAAGTGACGAGTTTGGAAATGGAGCCTGGACGAAACAGGGTGGAGGCCGGATCGACCGGTGTGCGGCTTTCCACATCCGCATAGCCATAGCCTTGGCTAAACAGGATTTCCCCATCTGCCACGACGGTGACAACGGCCCCGGCAATATCGCCTTGGGCCAGCGCATAGGGCATGAAACCGTCCAGCCAGCTTTCCAGATCATCCGGATCGATCAGACCGGGTTCATCTGCCGGCACCGCTTCCTGTTCGGGCAGTTCAGGCAACTGGATCTCATCCTCGTCGCGAGGATCAAGGTCGGGCACCTGGGCAGTGGCCGCTGCCAGACTGAAGCTGGCCAGCAGCGCTGTCAGCGCACCGCGCATCACGTACTTCATCATCACATTTCCTTCCCTGTCCCATATTCAGCCCGGCTTTTAAGGAGGCCGTCTGTGCGGTGCGCCCGCAAGCCGAAGGCGATGCGCGGTGGAGCGCACGGCGCTCCACCGCGCGATAATTTCAGACGCCTTTCCTAATAGCGAAGGCGGACACTTATACCGACGCTGCGGGGCCGGTTAACGCTCGCTGCAATAATGGGCGCGTCAAGCTGACCATCCGGCGTGATGAATTGCTGGAACGGATTTGCCCCCAGATTTACCGCCTCTATGTCGTTCAGCAGATTAGCGCCGTACAGGTCGACCGACCAGACATCGTTCGAGACACCAACCCGCAGGTTGAGATACTCTAGCGAGTCAAGCCGGGCCGACTGGAAGTTCTGCACATCGGAATAGCGCTCATCAATGAACTGGAACGAGCCGTTCGAATTGAACGACCAATCCCCGGTCCCCAGCGGACGCGAGTATGAATAGCCTGCCGTCAGTGTCAGGCCGGGAATGTTCGAAGGATTATTACCCTCGCGCAGATCAAATGGTCCGAACGCACCGCCGGGAGCGGCAGTTATCAGCGCCCCACTCTGGAACTCCGCATCAATCACCGATGCGTTGAAAAAGGTGGAGAGGTCGTCATTGACCTGAAGCGTTGTTTCAAACTCAAGGCCGAGAATGGTCTGCTCCGGCCCGTTCACCGTGTTGTTTGCCGGCGTATTCACCTGGATCTGCGTGTCATTGTAAGTCGTATGGAAAACACCCAGATTGGTAACGAGATTTCCTCCGAGCCAGGAAGCCTTAACGCCGCCATCGATGGAAATCACCTCATCTTCGTCGAAGGATAGGTTGGCGAGAAACACGGCCTGATTTCCGCCCGAAGCCCCAAGGGCGGCCAGCGCGTTGCCGACGCCACCATTACGCACGCCACGCGCATAATTGGCGTATAGGAGAATGGAGTCGGTAAGGTCGTACTCTACTCCGAGACGCGGCAGGAATTCCTCCAGTTCAAAGACGAACGAAGTGCCTACTCCGGCATTCCTGAGAACATCCAGCGTGCTGACAAAGCCGATTGGATTGGCCTCGGTCCACGGGATCAGATTTCCGCTTCCGTCAAACTGCGGGACCAGATTGACCGTGTTATCCAGCTGCAAATCGGTCGTGATGGTGTCGTTCACATAGCGCACGCCACCGATCAGACGCAGGCGGTCAGTGAGCTCATATGTGAGCTCGGTAAACACCGAATACTGCTCCGCATTGGTGGTCGAAAGGCGGCTGGCGAGATTCTCGCTTGGGGGAGTGGTAATGGCAGCGCACCCCGCACAGGTCAGAAACTGACCGCTGCTGCTATCCCGGTTCCGGTAATAGATACCGGAGGTGAAGTTGAATGGCCCGTCCAGATTGGAGACAAAGCGGAATTCCTGCGACAATTGTTCGAAATCGCCTGAACCGGTCGAGAAGGTGGTCGTGTTCACCGTTGGAAAGAATGGCGCAAGGCCGAACGAGTTGCCGGCGCTGAACAGCGCCGAGCTGGTGCGACGGTTGTAATAGCCGGTGATGGAGGTGATATCGAGCCAGTCGAGGCCCTCATATGAAAGACGCGCCGAATAGAGGTCGAAATCATCCCGGTAAGTGCCTGAGCGCGGTGAGGCTGAGTAGGTCAAATCTTCCGGGTCGGAGCCTGGATCAACCTGCGTGGCCTCGCCCATTTCATCACGCGTCAGGAACGCGGAGAGGCGAAGTTCCAGATTGTCCGTGAAGCGCGCGAGCAGAACCGCCCGGCCGCCATAGGTCTCGAAGTCGTTGACGTCTTCACCCTCGCTGGGATTGTCGATGAACCCGTCATCCTGCCGGTGAAAGCCTGAAACCCGTATTCCCAGGCGGCCCGGCACGAGGATCGCCGAAACTGCATTGTCGACACTGTGAGCATAGCCGCCATCGGTGATGGTCTCATACCGCCCCGACGCCACACCCTCGAAGGTTGGCCCGTCCAGATCGGGATCATTGGTGAAATACCGGATCACGCCGCCGACCGCGCCTTCGCCAAACAGTGTCGGCTGAGGCCCGCGAATTACCTCGATGCGGTTCAGATCGACCGAGCTAAAATCGCGGATGCTGCCCGATCCCGTCACCGAGACATCATCGAGAAACACGCTGAATACAGAGCTGGTCTCGTAGCCGCTGCCCGCAGTGCGTACGCCGCGAATGGCTATATTGTTCGCATTCGGACGGGTTTTGACATTGTCCAGGCCGGCGATCATCCGGCCAAGGTCCTCAATATCATAGATGCCTTGCTCCACGATCTGCGATTCGGAAAGGCCGGCGATACTTGCGCCAACATCTTGAATCGACTCTTCGCGAAAGCGCGCCGTCACAGTGATGATGTCACGTACCTGCGAGGTGATGACGGGCTCCTCACCTTCCGGCGATGCCTCCTGTAAGGCGAGTGCCGGTGCGCACAGTGCGAGCGCGGCAGTGCTCAAGAGTCCCGCGCGAAATGAATGCCTGATCATGTTGATTCTCCCCTCCTGAACTTTGCGTTCATGGTTTCCCGGCCTGACGGATACGGGCAGCAGACATGCCATTGACCCATGGCACCCGATCAGGTCTATCGGAGCAGCCTTGATCCCGATAAGAGAATTGTCAATCAATTTCTCTGATCAGGATCATTCCGGCCTTTTGGTACTCGGGTCACGGCAATTCGCCTTCCGGGCTTTGCCTCGGCGGGGTGACAGCGTTAGCGTGGCGCATGTCCCGGCTGGAAATATGTTTTCCGAACGGGACTGTTCTGTTTATTTTCAGCTTCGTAGCGATCAGGGACCTGAGATGAGCAACAGCACCGCCAATACGACACTCGGTCAGGTTGTCCGGTCCATCCGGCAGCGTAATGGCTGGACGCTCAAGGAAATGAGCGTCCGATCGGGAATTCCGCTCTCTACCCTGTCCAAGATCGAGCATGACCGGCTGACGCTGACTTACGACAAGCTGCTCCAGCTCAGCCAGAGGCTGGATATCCCGCTATCGGACCTGTTCAGCGTTCCCGGCCAAGACAATAATAATACGCCTGCGGGCACAATTACCGGCCGGCGAGCCAAGGGCACGCTGGATACCGGGGTGCGGGTGGAAACCGACAATTACGACTATTTCTATCTGTGCACCGAGCTGCGCAAGAAGAGCATGATCCCGATCTTCACCAAGGTACGCGCCCGCACCGTGAAGGAATTCGGAGACCTGGTCCGGCATGGCGGCGAAGAGTTTATCTTCGTGCTGGAGGGCCGTGTGGAAGTACATACCGAATTCTATGACCCGGTCGTGCTGGAAAAGTGGGAATCCTACTATCTCGACAGCTCGATGGGGCACGCCTACCTGGTCGGCGAGGGATGCGACGAGGCCCTGATCGTCGGTGTGTGCGGCGGTGATGAACGCATCGATGTGGAAAGCCTCGTGCATATCGGCGAGAAGCGCGAGGCCGTCGGCTAGAAGCCATTCCGGCTTTTGTCCGGTGGCGGCGTCCGGTCTGCCCCGGCGCCTTGCGCCGGCATGGCAGACATGAAATACATTTGCGAATTATTCGCAAATGCGAGGCTCCCATGAAATCGCTGGCTACCGGATTTTTCTGTGCCGCCCTGCTGCTCACGCCTGCCGCCCTTGGTCAGGATGATGACGATCATTTCGAGGGCGCACCGTCAGAAAGCCTCGAAGAGGCCATTGCCAACCTGCGTACGCACACCGCGCTGCTGGAAGCGCGCCTCGCAGGCGAGGTCGATCAGGAGGCGATGATGGACATCCACGAGATGAGCTACACGCTGGAGAATGCTGTCGCGCGGCTGTCCGCCGAGCTGGACGAGTTGGCGGTTGCGCTGGAGGAGGTGCACCTCGCCTCAGAACAATGGGATGATGAAACGGTGCGCGAACAAGGCGCCGTCTTCGTTGACGGAGTGCGCGTCATTTTGCCGGAATAGAGAGGCCGCAAACCCGCCTCTGACCAGCCGGAAAGCGGCGCTGATACGGACGCGCAGCTTGAAAATGACGTTACGGCAAACGCTCAAACCGGCGCGCACGGAAAATGGCCGTGCTAATCCCAGCCGGTCCGGCCTTCGGCACGCAATGCGTCACCACGTCCGGCGAACCCGGCAGCACGCAACGCGATCGCCATGACGTCCGTGCGCGGCTGCGCATTGAGCGACCAATCCGCCCGTCCATTGGTCAGACGGATATGGCCGTCGATCCCGACATCGTCTGACTCGCCAGCAAACCGGAGGGCCGGATAGCGGCCTGCGCATTCCAGGCTTCCTTCCAGAACGGGCAGGGCCGCCGCACCTTGTGTATCGAGAACACGAAACCCGTCATGGCGCACGGCACCGGTCAGAGACTCACAGCCGCGCGCACCAAACACGCCTTGAACGCCGGTAAACTCGACCGGCTCACCCAGCCCCGCCCGGCCCAGCCCGCCGCCCCTGATAAACCCCGAAGGCAGGACCCACCCGGACACATCCCGCAGCTCGACGCCCTGCCCGGCAAGAAGGATGACGCCCTCCGCCCGCCCGCGCGGATCGGAAACGGACACATCCACCTTCAGCTGTCCGGTGAGGAGATGTCTGGCGGAAAGCGCGCCGCGCACATGGTTTAGGCGGGCCGCGCCAAGGCGCACATCATGCCACTCGCCATCCCATATTGTGCCTGTGATGTGCGCGGCCGCAACGCCGCGTGGTTGCAGCACCAGTGCATGAAAAACATGCGCTGGCATCAATGCAATCGCCGCTGCGGCGAAAGCAAGACACCCCGCAAGGACAAGAAGAAGGAAGCGTGTCATGCACCGCCCCGCGCCAGTAGCAATTGTGCGCGCAGCGCGCCTTCCCCGGAGCGTTCGACCCCTGCGCGGACCACGATCACGCCATGATCGCGCGACAAGGTTTCAAGCCATTGCATCAGCCTCGCCGGATCAACGCCTTCAATCCAGATATTCAGGCGTCCGGCTTCGTCCGGCAAGACACGCGCCAGGACAATACCCGCCCGGTTGGCAGAGCCCGCCACGACGCTGCGCACGGGTTCACGCTCTGCCGCACTGCCTGAATCGTCGGCCTGCAAAGCCTGATAGCGCGCAATTCCGGCGGTGATCTCATAATGCGCGGCCGCATTGCCTGCATAGGCTGCCCGCGCGGCGTCACGCCAGGCGAGCAAAGGCTGCGCGACGCCCAGCCAGAGCGCCACGCATGCCAGCAATACGCTGGCCGCCAGAACAAGGCCTTGCTCGCGCACGCTCAGGCGCTGCCAGTATGGCTCGACCATAGCCCTCATTCGCGCCACCTCGCCGTGAACTCGGCTTCGATACCGTCTGCGCCCTGACGTGCACCGGCATCGTCGAGCACAATGCCGGCTGTCTCTGCCGCTGCCCGCAATATCTCGAAATCGGAATAGTCATTGTATCGCGCGGTGACCGACAGTGCCGGGTCATCGGCCTGAAAGCGCACGGCGATCACGTCGATTTGCGGGGCATCCTCCATGACACCGGCGAGCGCTCCGGCCAGCGTGAGGAAAGTATCACTTCCCCCCTCCACGGCTTCGACCTCGCGCAGGCGCTGGGCCAGTTGCACCCGGGGATTGACGATACGGCGTACATCAGGAAACGCTTCGGCAAATGCAGTCTGTGCGGAGTCTTCCAGCCGCCGGGACTCACCGGATAGCCACGCCGCCTCGACAGCGATGCCTGCAAGGGCGAGGCAGAGCGTCAGGCCGGCCAGCGCCGCCACCCGCCGCCAGGGCTTGAAGAGACTGATCCAGTCCACCGACGCAGCGAGACGCGCACCGAACACAGGCGGCAATCCGGCCAGCAGCGCCAGGTCCATCCCGGCAGCAGCCTGCACAGGGTCGAACGGCCCGGTCCGGTAGGGTTCAATGCCGTGCAGGGAGCGATACTCGCCGTCCTGCCCGGCGGCCAGTGTGACCTTGTCAGGCTGAAGCGCGTCCATCAGGGCCGGGAAGAGTAATTGATGGAACTCCTCAGGGATGGCGCCCGTCATGTCCAGCGAGCCGGAGCGATAGCGCCAAACCAGGCCGCTATCTCCCGGCGCCATCGCCAGTTCGCCGTCGGCAGGATCCAGCAGCATGGCCTGGCTGACAGCGAAGACCGGCCGGGCGGCGGCTTTCTCAAGGCTCGCCTGCCAGACTTGAGCCAGTTCCTTGCCAATCGCTGCCACCAGACGCTGGCCGTCAGCGCCCGCAGGCCCGCAAACAATCCGTTGTGTCTCCAGCGGCGCGGCGAGATGCTCTTCCATCGCGAAAGGCGCTGCCTGTTGCGCGGCGCGTTCGGTACGCGCGGGCAGGCTTATCTGGCGCAGATGTACGAGCTCTTGCGGCATGACCGCAATCGTCGCAGCAACCGTCACGCCGGCGGGCAGGACCGGCGTGCCCTCGCCAGCACCAAGGACATCACCGTAAGGGCTGCACACCGTCCAGCGAAGCGAAGCATCCGGGGTGCCGGGCAACAGGATGACAAGACGCGCGCTCACCACACAGCCCCCTGAACGGGTGGCAGGCGCGTAAACTGCCCCGAAGAGCCCATGCGCACCATCTGGATACGCGACAGGCGTGCTTCACCCAGCCTGACGCTGACCTGCAACTCGAACCATTCAGACCGCAATGCGACGGCACTGGACGGCCGCGCTTCGGCGTCTATCTGGGCGAAAGCCGGGTCGGCCCAGAATACCTCCAGGCTGTCGAATCCGGTCGTCGGACGGCGGAAAAGCGCCTGCTGCACCGCCTGCACACTGACCGCGCCTTCGGTAATCGCGGTGATCAGCACTGCCTCATGCGTGCGTAACGTGTTCACATTGAGCGGCGGCTGGACGCTGGTTGGCAGCGCGCACAGATGCGGTGCGAGGCGGACATACATGGCACGGGTCATCACCGGCAGCAGCCGCAACTCCGCCAGTTCGGTAAAGGGCTGGTTGGCGGCCCGATGTGGTTCACTGCGCGCCAGATAGGTCCCGTCCTCAGCCCCGCCGGGACGTGGCGTGCGGTCCACATCAATCCAGTCGGCAGCCTGCGCGATCAGGGTTTCGGCTTCACCTGCCGGCACGTCCAGCGCCGTCAGAAGCGCACGCGTGCGCGCCGCTGCAAGCCTGTCAGCCTCGCCATCACCGCCGGGCGTATGCAGGGCATTGATATTGATGCAGTTGTTGCGGTCGTGCACGCGCGCCGCCATCTCGCCATCTTCAAGCGGGAAAACACGCACCTCACCATCCCACGGACCAGCGGGCGTGAAGCTGTCGCCAGCATCGCCGGCAAAGCGGGCCAGCAGCACTTCGCCGTAGCTGACCGCGCCATCGAGATAGGCCGTTGCCTGCAAGCGGTCTTCAATGGCCCCGGTGCGCTGCAGATGATGGCGCATCATCTCCACCAGCGACACGCTAACCGCCGCCATGAACGCCACAACCATCAAGGCGGTAATCAGCGCGGCGCCGCGCTCGGTTTCCGTTTGACGCATGCTCATGATTCAGTTCCGGCCGTCACTGTCAGCGCGACATGTTCAATCTCGCGGCCGATCGGATCGAGATAGGAAAGGCGTATCGCATCGGGAACGGGCGCATCGCCGGAATTGTCGGCTCGAAGGGGCTCCGACAGCCAGTTGCGGCCATAGCGGAAGCTGACCGACACATCTTCCAGACCTGACGCAAGCACCATGATCTGCGGCACGCTGGACGGGGCCGGGTCGGCAACAGACCAGATATCGCGCAGCAGCCTGCCGCCCTCCACTCGCCAGCCGACGCGTACCAGAGAGGAGCGGTCAACAGCTTCGCCAGGATTGGCGCGGCCCCGGCGGGTAAATCCGGCAAGCTGCCGGGAGTCCCCCGCATATGACAGGCCCGCCTCGGCTTGACCAGCAAGCGCCGGGCCGTCATATCCGCCATCGGCGGTCCGGTGCGCCCGCATCACCATCTGCGCGGCATCATCGCGCCACAGAGCACGTATCTGCTGCAACTCGACGACGCGATCCATAGCCGCTTCCTGCCGCTCGCGGGCATCAATGGCGGTGACAAGCAGACCGGTCGACAGCGTGCCGACCAGCGCAAAGATCGACAGCGCGACAAGAACCTCGACCAGGGTGAAACCGGCCTCGCGCGTCATGATGCGTCCCGTTCAAAAGAGGTCAGCACGAAACCCGGACGGCGTCCGGCCGCGCCGGCAGGCGCAAGTTCTACATTGACGGCGACGAAACCTGATTCCGCAGTTGGGCTGATGTCGATACGCCACTCATATTCCCGGCCGGCAAAATCATACTGACCCGTCGCGCTGCGCGGCGGACCTGTGCGGTCAAGGCGCCAGTCTGCAAGCACATTCTCGGCTGCCATGGCAGCAAGCGCGCGGTCCTCTGCCAGCGTTGCGGCGCGCGCCGACTGTGTCAGCGCCTGAACCAGCGCAAGCCCGGCTATGGCCAGCACGACCAGGGCGGCGAGCATTTCGACCAGCGTAAACCCGCTATCGGCGCGCACGGCTCACCTCCACCGGGGCAAGCGCGCTCACGACGATTGCATAGGCTGTATCTTCGCTGCGCAGATGGAGCGTGACGGGCGGTTCGGTACCAATGGGGTCGAACCAGAGATCAGGCACGGGAACGTCCTGATCACCGCCAACGGCGCCCTGCTGGCGGGCATCGGTGTAAAGGCGGACCCCGTCCGGCAATCGCACCGGGCCCAGCGTCCGGTCGCCATGGTGCACCCGCCAGCCTGATTGCTGAAGGTCCATGAAGGTATAGCCAAGCCCGTCCCCATCAATCGAGAACCCGGCCAGAGTGCCCGTGGCGAGGGCATTGCGGCGCACCATTTCCAGACGCAGGGCCAGCCGCTCCGCCTCTGTCTCGACAGGGCTGCGCGGCGGGCTTATCTGCGTGATGGCGGTTACCGAAACAAGCGCAATCAAGGCGATGACGGCCATCACCTCAACGAGCGAAAATCCGCTGTCCCGGCTCTGAAAGCCTGTCAGCTTCATTGCGGCGTCCAGTTACCGATATCGGCCTCATTTTCCTCGCCGCCCGGCCGGGCGTCGGCGCCCAGCGACCAGACATCAAAGCGGCCATGCTCCCCGGGAGACATGTATTGATAGGCTCCGCCCCACGGATCTTCGGGCAAGCGGTTGATGTAGCCGCCCTCGGGGAAGCGCGCGGCCAGGCGCGCATCGGAGGGGGCATCTACCAGCACCTCCAGACCTTCGTCGGTGGTGGGATAGCGGCCCATATCCAGGCGGAACATTTCCACGGCCTGCTCGATGCGGCCGATATCGGCCCGGGCCTTTTCAAGGCGGGCCCGGTCCTGGCTTGGCAGGACGTTCAGCACAACGACCGTCGCCAGAAGGCCGATGATCACGACCACGACCATTATCTCGACAAGGGTGAAGCCGGAATCGCGGCGAATGCGGGGCTTGGCGGGTGTCTTCATGGCAGGACTCCTTGGCACGTCAGTTCAGCGCCAGCGTGTTGAGCTGGAGAATGGGCAACAGGATGGAGAGCACGATCAGGGCCACGATGGCGCCCATCACGATGATGATGGCTGGTTCCAGCAAGCTGAGGGCGGTGGCGCTCGCTGCTTCCAGATCAGCCTCAAGCTGGTCTGCTGCGCGCGGCAGCATGGTTTCCAGCGCGGCCGAGCGTTCGCCGGCAGCTATCATGTGCAAGGTCAGCGCGGGCAGAAATCCGGCTTTTTCCAGCGAAGATGCCAGCGTACGTCCGCTTTCCACCTCTGTAATCACATTATCCAGCGCGCCAACGATATGGCTGTTGGTGGTGGCCTTGCGGGCTGCGCGCAGCGCGTCCGGCAGAACGGTTCCGGCGGCCAGAAGCACGCTTAGCGTACGGGCAAAGCGGGCAGCCTCAACGCGGCAAAGAAAGCCTCCGAGGCCTGGAATCTGAAGGGAAATCCGGTCCAGCCGCGCCTTCACCGCCGGCCGGCGCGCCAATATCCGCAAACCGATAATGCCAGCCGCCAGTGCCGCCAGCAGGATCATCCAGCCATCCTGCAGGAATTCAGACAGTGCAATCATAACCCGCGTCAGCGCTGGCAGCGTGACGCTCATCGTATCGAACTGGGCTGCCAGTCGCGGCACGATCGCCACCATCAGCACGGCAATCACGACCAGCGCCGTGATACCCAGCGCACACGGATAGATAAGCGCCGTCATGACCTTGCGTGACAGGGCAGCAGACTTTTCCAGATGTGTCGCCAGCCGTTCGAGCACCGCGCCCAGCGCACCTGAGCTTTCTCCTGCCGATACCATGGCCCGATAGACAGGCGGAAAGCTCTCCGTCCACGCCAGCATCGCCGTCGACAGGCGTTCGCCTTCAAGCACTTTTTCGCGCAAGGCCACCAGAATGCGCCGTGAAAATGCTTGCCCGGTCTGTGAGGCGACAATGTTCAGCGCCTCGGCCAGCGGAACGCCCGCTCCGGTCAGAGTGGCCAGCTGACGTGTCATCAGCAGGCGTGCGGAAGCAGGCATGGAGCGCCTGATCCCATGGGAGCGCAAGGCTGCTCCCAGCCCGCGTCCACCCTCACGGGCATCAGACTGATCGACCTGCAAGGGCGACAGCTTGCGCCGGCGCAGCTCTGCGCGGGCGGCTGTACCCGAGGCAGCCGAGATGACACCGCGCGTCTGGCGGCCGGTCGCATCCAGCGCGCGATACTCAAACGCGGGCATCGCGCTCGCCCTCCTCACGGCAAACACGCAGCACTTCGGCCAGCGTTGTCGCGCCGTCACGCGCCAGGGCGATACCGGCATCAAACAGGCTGCCGCCATTGCGGAAGGCATGGCGGGCCATGTCTGCTTCGCGAGCCTGATCGTGGATCATGGACCGCAAGGCTTCGTCGATTTCTATGATCTCATAGACACCCTGCCGCCCGGCATACCCGGTCTGGTGACAGGCGTCGCACCCGCGCGGCGCGTAGAGCGTCAACGGCCCGGTGACACCCGCCAGCGCTTTCTCGCGCTCGCTGGCCTCATAGGGTTCGCGGCAATGCGCACATAGGCGCCGGACGAGGCGCTGGGCCAGAACCGCGCTCAGCGTGCTGGCCAGCAAATAGTTCTCAATACCCATATCCTTCAGCCGGGCAATGGCAGCAGCGGCCGAGTTGGTATGCACAGTCGAGAGCACCAGATGGCCCGTCAGGCTGGCCTGAACCGCAATCCGGGCGGTTTCACCATCGCGAATCTCGCCGACCATCACGATGTCGGGATCCTGGCGCAAGATGGCGCGCAGCCCGGCCGCAAATGTCATGCCGACCTTGGTGTTGACCTGCGTCTGGCCGATACCGTCCACCGCATATTCAACCGGGTCCTCGACGGTGAGAATATTGCGGGTCTGATCATTGAGCGCGGTCAGCCCGGCATAGAGCGTGGTGGTCTTGCCTGATCCGGTCGGACCCGTGACGAGGAGAATGCCGTTGGGCTGTGCCAATGCGCGGCGCAAGCCCTGCTCGACGCGCGCCGGCATTCCCAGCGCATCAATGGCCATCAGAGCGCTGTTTTTCTCCAGCAGGCGCATGACGACCCGCTCGCCATGACGCGAAGGCAGGGTAGAGACACGCACATCAACGCCGCGCCCGGCCAAGGCCAGTGTAACGCGCCCATCCTGCGGCACACGCCGCTCGGCAATATCGAGGCGGGCCATGACCTTCAGGCGTGACACCAGAGACGGCGCCAGATTGGCTGGCAGGCTGACGCGTTCATCAAGCACGCCATCAAGGCGAAAGCGCACCGAGACGCGGTCCTCGAACGGTTCCACATGGATGTCGGATACCCCGGCCCTGATCGCATCGGCCACCAGACCATTGATCAGCCGGATCACCGGTGCGTCGGAGTCTGACGCCAGCAGGTCTTCGGCCTGCGGCATATCCTCGATCAGACGTGACAGGCTGTCGGCGGCGCCTGTCTCCTCGTTCGCGGACGCTACGGCGCTTGCCGCATAGATTTCCGACAATGCCCGGTCATAGGCTGCTGTGGTCAGCGTCCGGAGCGGCGCCACCGCGTCTGCCACCCGCACCGCTTCTGCCATCGCCAGCGGATCAGCACCCTCGCGCATCAGGAAGTGCGGCTCGGTGCCAGACTGAAAAGCGATGCCCTGTTCACGGGCGAATGCGTATGTGAGAAGTCCGGCCAAGTCCTGGTGCCTTATTGCTGCGCCGGCGGCACGGCCGGCGCGTCCATCATCATGTTGACGATTTCTTCAAGGCTGGACCCGGTGCCGCCCGTGGCGCGGCGTTGTTCCGCCGACGCATCGGTATAGGCCTGGAGGGCGATATCGCGCATATCGGCGGCGCTACGCACGATGGTAGGGCGAATGAACACCACCAGATTGGTACGGCGCTCGGACCGGCCTTCATTGCGGAAAGCACGGCCCAGAACCGGAATGCTCCGCAGGCCCGGCACTCCGCTGTCTGCCGACTGGTCATCGCGCTCAATCAGGCCGCCCAGCACGATAATCTCCCCATTATCGGCCAGGACGGTGGTTTCGATCGCGCGATTATTGGTGATCAGCTCGGAGAAATCCTGCCCCACCGGACCGGCAACCGACGACACTTCCTGGCGCAAATGCAGGCGGATCGTATCGCCATCGCTGATCTGGGGCTGGACCTGCAGCTGCACGCCGACATCCTGGCGCTCGATGGTGCGGAACGGATTGGTATTGCTGTCACCCAGAACTTCACCGGTGGTGATCGGGATCTGCTGCCCGACAATGATCGAGGCTTCCTCATTGTCGAGCGTCAGGATCGACGGCTTGGACAGAATGTTGGAGCTGGTATCGGCTTCGAGCGCGTTGAGGATCGCGCCAAAAATCGCCCCGTTGGAGTTCTGGCCACCGACACCCACCAGCGCGCCGCTGGAGCGCAGGATCGACTGAAGCGCGGTTTCGCGGACCGTCTCAGCCGCATCACTGTCACCGCGAACCGTCGCCGCGCCCGCGATGGCAAGCAAGTCCGGCGAAGCGCCGAAGCGTGTCGATATGAACGGCGTCACACTGCCATCATTGCCCGACAGCAGAAGCTGCAGGCCCAGATCGCGCGCAGTCTGATCGGAAATTTCAACGATGATGGCTTCCACCAGTACTTGCGGGCGGCGCACATCAAGCTGGCGTATCACCAGCTCCAGCTCGCGCAGCTGGTCGGGATCGGCGTTTACGACCACCGAGTTTGTCGGCGCATGGTGCGCTATCGATGCCTGGCGCGAGGTTACGCCTTCACTGTCTGCCGGAGAAAGACCGGCCGAAACCTGTTCCAGGATCGGCAACAGCGATTCGCCGTTGGCGTGGTTCAACGCAATGACGCGGAAGCTCTGGTTGGAGCGGCTGACCGCATCCACGCGGCGAACCAGCGCGATAATGTCAGCGACGGCGTTTGTCTCGCCCCTGATCAGCAGCGTGTTGGAGGCCGGCACGGGCGCGATATTGAACGCGTAGCGGCGATTGTCCTCACCCTGGAAGGCGGGCTGGCGCAAGCGCTCTATAATGCGGGCCATTTCATCGGCCGACACATTTTCCAGCGACACCATTTCGACGACGGTATTGTCCCGGTCGAGCGCGCGCAAAGCCTGTTCAATGGCGGAAATGTTCGACGCGTAATCGACAACAACCACTGCATTTCCGCTTTCGAGCGCCGTGATCGTTCCCACATTGCTGACCATGGAGCTGAGCGTGCGGACCGCTTCACGTGCGCTTGCCGATTGCAGGCGCACAACCGAGGAACTGAACATTCCGTCTTCCCCGCCCAGCGGAGCGCCGGAGCGTGCACCTTCGCGCTCTGCCCGTATCTGGTAGACGCCCGGCGCCGTCTGCACAGCGCTAAATCCGTGGACCCGCAAAGTGGCCAGAAAGACCTGGAAAGCCTCCTCCCGGGTGACCGGGCCTTGCGAGGTAATGGTGACAACACCGCGTATCTCGGGGTCTACCACGAAGGTATAGCCGGTAAGGGCCGCCATATCCTCGATAAAGGCTGTCATGTCCGCGTTGCGGAAATTCAGGGTCGTGCGCTCGGGCGATTGCGCATGCACCGCGCCGGACACGGCCGCAATCACCAGCAACAAGACAAAATACAGTCGGACACGCGGGAAAGTCATGGCGTTTGCCTTGTCTGGAGGGTCAGGCGCTCGCCATCACGCTCGAGCGTCAGGCTTGCGGGCAGATCACCCTGCTCCATCGCGCTGGCAAGAGATGAAATGAGCGCGGCGGACAGGGGCTGTCCGTCAATCGAGGCGATGATGTCACCGGTGCGGATGCCCAGCGCGGAGAGCGGACCGGACGCAGTCTCAACCTGCAAACCTTCTTCACCTGAGGCGAGAGGATGCGGTGTCAGCGATATGCCGGCAATGGTTACCGGTGCCAGCGGGCCTGTGTCCGCGCTCCGGCGGGCCCTGGCGCGCTCGGTAAGGTAGATGACTTCACGCGTACCGAGCCGGTCAAGCACGACCCTGTCACTATAGACCTCGGCCAGAGAGACATCTGGCTGAATTTCGGTTCCCGCCGCAAAGCTGCGCTGGCCGCCCGCCCCAACTTCGATTATCGCGCTGCCGGCTTCTGGATGGGATGCCGTACGCACTCCGAAAAGCGCAAACCCCAAGCGGCTCTCCGGCAGGGTCTCGACCCGCAGGCCGGGCGAGGCCGCCCGCGGCCCGAACAGCCCGTCTGGCGATCCCGAAATCGGCCGGTTGGCCGTGCTGGCAGCCGGTCCATCATCGAACGCGCGCGCCGCGGGTAATGGCAACTGGTAACTTCCAAACAGCAAAACCCACATCAGGGATGCTGCGAGAACACCGGCAAGAACCGCGAGCACAAGCTCAATGGCAGATATGGCCAGCCCCGCAAGAGGCCAGGCCGCAAGACCCGGTATAAAGGTATTGGCGCGGTTCCCCTCGGAGTTGCGCCCGGTCGTGCTCATCTGCTCACGCGTCCACCAGCTTTTGATCAAGCCGTGTAGCGCAACTTCGTGACAGTCTTGCAAAGCCCCATACCGGTCATCACAGCTAGGGGGCGAACGAAAACGCCCGGAGCACAGGGCTCCGGGCGTTTCCTGTCAGGCATTCCAGCCAGATCAGAAGCTGGTAGAAAGGCTCAGCGAGAAGGTGCGGCCGCGGTCATAAGTGTTGAACTCGGTCTCACCAATCGTCTCGTTGCGCTGGTACTCGCGGTGCTGCTCGTCGAGCAGGTTGCGGCCCGCGAAGCCCAGAGAGAACTCCCGGCCCATCGTCTCGAAGCGGCGGCGGTACTGGAAGTCAAGCTGCACACCCGCCTCGTCGATGACGTCCGGCAGGACGCCCGACGGCGAGTTGAAGCCACGCTGCAGGATGCGCTCATCAACCCAGTTGACGAGGAGGGTGAACTGGTCGTTATCCCCTTCCCAGCCGAACTGCGCGTTGATGATATTCTCAGGCGTACCTTGAAGGTTCGAGCCATCAAGGTTGAAGAAGGACACATCACGCAAAGTGCCGCTAATCGGGTCAAGCACCTGGGTGCCGGCCGGAGCGATGATCTCCGACTGGGTGTAGGTGTAGTTGACCGCAAAGCGCCAGTCGCGCTCCCGGAACCAGCCGATATCGAGCGGGAACTGGAAGTACTGGCGGTATTCCAGCTCGACGCCCTGCAACTCGGCCTTGGGCGAGTTCAGGAAGGTCGTCTCCGACACGAACGAGGCGGTTTCGAACTGGACCTCCTCGATCGGGTTGAGGATTTCCTTGTAGAACACGGCTGCCGTAACGAACTGGTCGCGGCCCAGATAGTATTCCAGACGCGCGTCGTAATTGGTCAGCTCGGAATCAACGAGGCCGTCAAAGCCGCGGAAGCTGCGCTGGCTCTCCGGATCGAAGAAGCCCGAATTGGCAAACTCACGGAATTGCGGACGGGCAATTGTCTCCGAGTAGCCAAGGCGCAGTTGCAGGTCGTTGGCAAAGTTCCACGTCACCGTAGCGGCGGGCAGGACATAGTCATTGTCCAGCACTGCTCCACGCCCCAGCTGGCCAAACCGGCTGAAGGTCTGGACCGTTTGCAGAGCATCTTCATAGCGCACACCAACCGTCGCCCGGATGAAGCTGGTGATGTCGAAATCCGCCTGGGCGAAGACCGAGTCCACATCCAGCTCACCCAGATAGTTGGACTGGGTGTTCTGAACTTCGGTCAGCTGGAAACGCGTCGGGCCGATATTGTCCGGCGCGAACAGGAAGTCCGGACGTGCGATCTGCGTGTCAGCCGGCAGTGAGTTGCCACCCCCCATCCGGAAGAAGAGCGTGGTGTACTCGCGCTCTGTCCGGGTGGAGTCGCCGCCAACCATGAACACCAGCTCACGCGAGCCGGGCAGGTTGAAGGTGTAAAGCAATTCGCCGCCGATATTGGTCAGATCATCGGTCAGATCGGTGAACTGGATTTCGTAGCGGGCCGCAGACGTGAAAGCGATGTCGCCATTGGCCTGCTCCAGACGGGTCAGCTCCTGCAGGAAGGGCGTCTCACGCGTCGCCTGCGCGATGGAGCCACGCCAGCGCGCTTCCAGATTGCCAAAGCTGTGATCGCCCGTCAGCTGGAACATGGCCAGTTCGCGTTCAAACCATCCCGTGCCTTCCCGGTAGATCGGACGGCCACCTTGCGCGTTGAAGTCTTCACCGCGGGTCAGCTGCGTGTCCTTGCGTGTGGAATGCACGTAGAAAACGGTCGCACCAAGCGCATGATCGCCACGCTCGGCCGTCAGGGAGACGAGCGAATTGGCATCCGCCTCGTAGGAGGACAGCTCAGAGGTGAGGTCCGTGCCGAGAATGTCGCCGCGAACGCGCTGACGTTGCGCGTTCTCGACGGTCCAGCCGGCATCGAAGCCCGCCGCGCCGACCAGGCCCATGTCAAAACCGCCTAGGGTGAACGAATAGCCACCATTGGCTGACACAGAATAATCGGGATGCAGGTCCATGGACTGGAGAACCAGAAGGTTCGGATCCACGACACTTTCGCTGACAGCCTCAAGTTCGTCAGAGGTCAGGCCGTTGAGCGTCTGGCCATTGGCCAGGACGCTGGCGAGCGGAGCGGGAATGTCCCGCGTGCCATCATCAAAGCCGCTCCAGTCAGAATCGGAACCGCGATGGATGACGCTGACTTCCTGCGTGGCGACGGTGTTGTAACCAACGCTGGCGGAAACGTTAAAGAACGACTCAACCGGACGGCGGAGCGTGCGCAGGGTGATCAGTCCACCCCCGAACTCGCCGCTATAGTTGGCGGAGTAGGTTTTTTGTACATCAACTCCGTCGAGCACTTCCGACGGGAAGAGATCGAGCGGAACGATGCGGCGAAGCGGTTCAGGGCTCGGTAGCGGGGACCCATTGAGCAGGGCCGCTGCATAACGGTCACCCAGACCGCGCACATAGGCAAAGCGGCCACCGACAACGCTCAGACCGCTGAGGCGGGTGAGCGCCACGGCAGCATTGGCGTCGCCGGAACGCTCAAGGTCTTCGGCAGTCACAAAACTGGCCACTTGCGCCGTGCGGCGCTGGGGCTCAGGGATGAATTGGCCGCGCACCGAGATGGTCTCGACGGGTTCGGAGGCCGTAGCGGCCTCCTCGGCCTGGCGGGCAAGAGCGGACGGGGCCAGAAGGGCCGAGCTCGTCAGCAATGCCGCGCTGAACAGGTAAAGCGGTTTCATGGGATCGCAACCTTCATTGTATGGGATGGAAGACAGGCAAGGACGCGCCGGGCGATGCCCGGCGCGTCTGATGCACTGGCCTAGCAGGTGCTTCCGGCTTCCAGACCACAGGTCCAGTCAGCCCACCAACGATCACTCGAGTTACGCACCGCGCCGATATAGTCGACATCGGTGAAGTACGGGTCGAGCGTGGTTACGTCGAACGCGTCACGATCATTTTCGTTTGCGCCGTTGACGAAGGTGTTGGTCAGCGTGCTGTCCACATTGGTGGAGTTGTCATCGCCGTCAGCGACGGCATCCGAAGCCGCAGCATCGTCCGAACCGGCAACCGTCAGGCCTTCCGCGCAGTCGAACAGCACCGAGTCGAAGCTGGGATCAACGTCGACACCCTGGTAGCCCGCCACGCCGTTACCGGCGGAGGTTTCCCAGCGGAAGCAGGCCTGACCATAGCTGACCACACCGTTCACATACCGGCCAACCGTGCCCGTGTTCAGGCGGAAGGCGTTGGTGCGGTTACCAATGAAGGTGAAGTTGGAGAAGGTCGCATTGGACAGCGGGGTGACACCCGGGGCCGAGCTGGAGGCTTCGACGACATTGTCGCCGCCGCCGGCACGCTGAATGCCCAGCAGGAACTGCACATTGCCGTTCCAGCCATTGTCGGTGTCGAAGGAGTCGTCGTCCGCACCCGTCACGACAAGGTATTTGCCGTTCACCGTGCCGCCGAACCATTCGATTCCATCGTCAGAGCCGTTATGGACCTGGATGTATTCGAAGGTCGTGCCACGGCCAACGCCGCCCAGCGTGATGCCGTTCAGCTCGTTACCCGGCGCGATCTCAAAGCCGGCGAACTTCACCTGCACGAAGGTCAGAGAGCCCGTGCTGTCGTCTTCCTCGATGCCACCATACAGGCCATCCGGGTCGGTCACACCCTCGATCAGGTTTTCACAATCGACGGTGCCCGGAGTAGCCGCGTCGCGGCAGCGATTGGTCGGCGCACGGCCCAAGAGCACAAGACCACCCCACTCGCCGATCGCATTGGCGCGGTCGCCCGTGTTGGTGATGTCGTTTTCCGAGGTCATGATGATCGGGTTCTGACGCGTGCCGTTGGCAAAGATCTGCGAGCCACGGTTGATCAGGAGGTAGTCAGCACCCGAGCGGCCATAGAGCGTCACGCCCGACTCGATGGTGATCGAGGCCGCAACGCCGCCAGCGGCGTTGCCGTCTGCACCGACATCGCGGCCGATACGGACATCGCCTTCCAGCTCGTAGATATTGCCGCGGGTCAGACGAATGTCGGCTTCGACAACGCCCGTCAGACGGCAGATATTCTGGCCATCACGCTGCGCACCGGTATCGGTGGTGCCGGTGGGGCAGTCAGGCTCCGGGAACAGGCCGAAGGTCCAGCCAGCGGCCCAGTTATTGGTCTCGGTCTCGGTCGAGCTGAACGCGCCGATATAGTCAGCATCCTCGAAGAAGCTGTTGAGGGTCGTGGCATCGAACGCGTCAACGCCCTGCTCTGCCGGGCCCGGGAACAGGCGCGAAGCCAGCGAGCTTTCCTGCTGGGTGTTGTTGGCATCAGCCGCCACAGCCGCCGCGGCCGCCGCATCGTCTGAACCGGCAAGCGTGAGACCGCCTTCACAGTCAAACAGGACCGAGTTGAAGCTCGGATCGACGTCAACGCCCTGATAGCCAGCTACGCCGTTACCAGCAGACCCTTCCCAGCGGAAGCATTCCTGACCGTAATCGACCACGCCGTTCACATACCGGCCGACCGTACCTGTATTCAGGCGCCAGGCATTGGTGCGGTTACCCACGAAGGTGAAGTTGGCAAAGGTGGCGTTGGAAAGCGGGGTTACACCCGGCGCCGAGCTGGAAGCTTCGACGACATTGTCGCCGCCGTTCTCGCGCTGGATTGCGATCACGAACTGGTTAAAACCGTTATAGCCGTTGTCGGTGTCGAGCGAGTCATCGTCAGCGCCGGTAACGACCAGATGGCGGCCATTCACGGTGCCGCCAAACCATTCAATGCCGTCGTCAGAGCCATTGTGGACCTGGATGTACTCGAATTCGGTGCCTGAGCCCACGCCAGCCAGCGTGATGCCATTCAGCTCGTTACCGGGCGCGATTTCGAAGCCCGCGAACAGCACGCGGACATACCGCATCGCACCGGAATCATCCTGCGGGTTGTTGCCGCCATAGAGCGCGTCAGGGTTGGAGACACCTTCAACGAGGTTTTCGCAATCCACCGTGCCCGGTGCAGCCGCATCGCGGCAGCGATTGATCGGCGCACGGCCCAGAACGACGATGCCGCCCCATTCGCCGATATTGTCGCCGCCAAAATCCTGCGGATTGGCCGCGCGGCGGATCAGGTCTTCATCCGACGTCATGGTGATCGGCGAGGCCGCCGTGCCTTCGGCTTCGATCTGCGAGCCACGGTTGACGACGATATAGTCCGCGCCGCCCTGACCGAAAATGGTCACACCCGGCTCGATGGTCAGACGCGCCGACACACCGCCGGAGGCATTGCCGTCAGCGCCGACATCAACGCCGACATTCACGCGGCCATCAATGCGGTAGGCGATACCATCGACGAACGGGAGCGTCAGATTGTTGAGAATGTCGCCCGACAGCACGCAGCTGGTCAGGCCGCCAACCTCACTGCCAGTGGTGAAGCCGCTGGGGCAGGTCGCGGCACCGCCGCCACCACCGCCACCGCCACCGCCGCCACCACCGCCGCCACCGCCACCGCCTGGCGGGGTGCCCGGATTGGTCGCGCCGGGCGACGAGATGTTGGAGCCTTGCCCGCAGGATGCGGCAGCAAGACCGAGCGCAAATATGGCTGCGTATTTCTTCAACGACATGATCGTCCCCTCTGCGGACGCGCGAGGCGCGCGTCATCTGCAAATGTTCCAGCTCGCAGCGAGACAGGCGGAACGCCCATCTCGACCGGGTAACCTGTTATACAAGATTCATGTCAGGCAGGTGACATGCATTACAAGTTTCTAAACTTTTGTCGGTGCGCCCGGACGCGGGACGCGCACAATGCCGGGCCAGCAGGCGCGCCACGCCACTATTGCGCCTTCCGGTAGCGCAAGCTGCCGAAAACGGCTAGCGCGGCGACAAAGCTGAGTAATGAAGCGCCTCACGGCGTGCGCTGCTGGCGTGCCGCCACACAAAACGCATCATCATCAGCGCACTCATGCCCGCCAGGGCCGCCAGGCAGGCAGCGACGGGCAGAAACCAGGCGCCGGCCAGATCGGTAAGGCGGGCCATCACATCAGGGTTGGCCGCACCGACAAAGACGTTTCCTGTCCCGGAATTCAGCCAGATGCTGACGAGGGCTGGCTGGGCCAGCTCGGCAAGACACAAGCTCGCCAGCACGACTGCGCAGGCCCACAAAACGCACGAGCCGGTGACCAGCGACATGAAAGACAGCGGCGTCAGTCCCGCATTGTCCGCTGTGGCAGTGTGCGCGGGCTGGCGCGTCTCTGCTGCCAGATAATCGCCCGCAAGAACGCTGGCTGGACCGATCCGCCGGATCGCCTCGGCTTCTCCGACCGAAGCACACCGATCTGACAGATGGCTGCGGGTCTCCATGATAATGTCATCGCGCTCGCGGGCGCTAAGCGATCCCAGCCCGCGCGATAGATCACGAAGATATTGTTCGATCAGGGGTGTTGAAGTCACGTGGCGGCCCCACAAGTCTGTCCAGCTGCAAGCGAAACTCGCTCCACGCCCGGTTCATTGCGGCCATGGCGAGTCTGCCCTCCGGCGTCAGACTATAATATTTACGTGGCGGTCCTGTGACGCTCGGCTCCCAGCGCGCCTGAATCCGGCCCTCTGACTGCAATCTTTTCAGCAGCGGGTAGATCGTTCCGTCCGAAATGCCCAGCCCGTCTGCCCCGGACAGGGAATCAAGCAGCTCGATTCCATACATCTCGGTTCGGCCAAGAAGGCTGAGTACGGCAAACTCCGCCGCGCCCTTGCGCAGCTGTGTCTTCCATCCCTCGATATCGAGTTCTTCCGGTGTCATCACATGATGATAGCCAGTTTCGCGGCGGCGTGTCTCGTATCGAAACGGGCCGTGTCACGCCCACAGGCCAAAGCGCAGCAGCAACCAGCCCAGCACAATGCTCGCCGCAAGAAATGGCCCGAACGCTATGGCTGACTGCGGCGTCATTGTGCGCCCCGTTATGGCCTGTTGCGCCAGAACCCAGATCAGGCCGGTCATGCTCGCTGCCAATACGATGACGGGCAGCAAAAGCGCACCGCACCATGCGCCGCCCACGGCCAGCAGCTTGGCATCGCCGCGCCCCAGCCCGTCGCGGCCGCGAACCGCCTTGTAGACAAGTTCCAGAGCCACAAACGCCCCATAGCCAATAGCAGCGCCCGCCACATGCCAGACCACAGGATCGCCCAGCCACCCGGCCGCAAGCCAGCCTGCCGGTATCAGCGGCAGGGTCATCCAGTCGGGCAGCCGGAATGTGCGGATATCGATGAACGTCAGAACTGACAGGCCGGTGAGCAATACCGCGCTGCTCAGGAGGGCTTCAGGTGATATCATGGCTCATCGCCTGCCGGACTGATCGGTTGGGACGCACAGCGCGTCATACCTGCAATCGCGATATTGCGGGTTAAGCCCGGGCGCAACCCGCAATGCGTGAGGACCACAGGCGGGCATACGAGACAAGGTCTAGCCACCTCTTTGTGTATCTCGACCGGGCAACCGGATGCGGACAAGGCCATAGCCGATCTGGCGCGTTCAGACGCCTGCGCATCCGGTGACCGAAATGCCATACAGGCTCAGTACTGATTAATGTGGTTGGAAACTGGCGGAGAGGGAGTCCGCCTCTGACGTGTCTACAGCGAGCTACGGACGGCTAAGAAACTCCATCTAGACCAATGTTTTAGGTAGGCCCACCGTCTACGGGGGACTCTTGACGGCTCCCCCGATCTACGATTTTATGTTGGCCGGATTGTTGGCCAAGGATCGGATATGCCCAAGCGCGCAAAAGAACTGACGGCCACCGCCGTTGACCGGCTGAAGGCCGAAGGCTCCAAGAACCGCCGTATCATGGTTGGCCCTAGCGACTGTGCAGGGCTTCACCTTCGGATTGAGGGCGGAACGAAGTCGTGGGCTTTGCGGATCAAGGTTGGCGACAGGCGGCGCGACATTGGACTTGGCGCATACAACGCGAAGGCAGGCGTAACCGACGCTGAAGCCGCAAAGCTGCCCGGCCTGTCATTGGCTGAAGCTCGCGCGAAGGCTCGCGAGTTACGCGCAATGGCACAGGAAACCGGAACTGTCATTTCGCCCACAGTGGCAAAGACCGAAGCGGCCAAAGCCCAAGTTCACGCTGCGCTAATCGAAGTCGCCAAGGCCAAGACGTTTCGTGAATGCGCTGAAGCCTTCATTGAGACGAAGCGGGCGGAATGGAAGAACGAGAAGCACGGGAAACAATGGCTGGCCACGCTTGAAGCCTACGCATTTCCCAAGCTTGGCAAATTGCCGGTGGCGTCGATTGACCGGGCAATGGTGCTGGACGTTCTGCGCCCCATTTGGTCAACCAAGACCGAAACCGCTTCGCGGCTTCGCGGACGCATTGAAAGCATCTTGGATTGGGCAACCGTCAGCGGATACCGCGAAGGTGAAAACCCTGCCCGTTGGCGCGGCCATCTGGACAAGCTGTTGCCTGCGCCTAGCAAGGTGAAGAAGGTGAAGCATCATGCGGCTTTGCCATACGCTGAAGCCGGTAAATTCATGGTTGAACTTCGCAAGCGTGAAGGCATGGCCGCAAAGGCTTTGGAGTTCGCCATTCTGTGCGCCAGCCGGTCAGGCGAGGTCCGGGGCGCGACATGGGATGAAATCGACCTGAAGGCCCGTCTGTGGGTGATCCCGGCGCATCGGATGAAGGCCGGTAAGGAACACCGCATTCCCCTCTCTGACGCCGCTGTGAGGCTCCTAGAGGGCCTGCCCCGCGTGAAGGGTTCGCCCTACGTCTTTCCGGCACCAAGGGGCGGGGCGCTCACCGACAGCGCCTTGACAGCGGTGCTTAAGCGCATGGGCCGTGATGACCTTACCCAACACGGCTTCCGTTCGACGTTCCGCGATTGGGCTGGCGAAACGACTGCATACCCACGCGAAGTCATTGAACACGCGCTGGCGCACCAACTGAAGGACAAGGCGGAAGCCGCGTATCAGCGCGGGGATTTGCTGGCGAAGCGCAAGCGATTGATGGCCGATTGGGCTAAGTTCTGCGACACGGTTCAGAAGCCACAAGGCAATGTCGTTGCCATCAATGAGGCAGTGTGATGGCTCAACTTCCCTACGGCTTCGATGTGCGTTCGCTGGACTCTCAGGATGATGACCCTTGGACCAAGCTCGATACCATCAACGAGTATCTTGAAGCCGGTGAGCCGATACCGGCGTATCTCGCGCAATGGCTAGGTTTGGCCATAGTCCACAGCAACCGCGACCCGAATGAGCTTTTGCGCGGCCTTGGGCTGAAGAAGAAGCGAGGCAGACAACCGCATGATGCCAATGCACGGTTCGTGTGGGGAAAGAAGGTCTGCGAACTTGAAGATCAAGGTGAAGCCGCTGAAGCGGCAATCCAAGCCGTAGTCGTTGAATACGCCAAGCTTCACGGTGAAGAACCGAGCCGAAGCGCCGTTCAGGACTGGCGCGACAACTACCGGAAAAGAGAGGACGCGGCGCATTGCCGGTAAATCGGCCCGTTTGACGGCATACCACAGCGAGCTTTGGCGCTTCTGTGTCTACACCAAGACACAGGAGACTTCAGGTGAGCGAACTGTTGCGAATGCCGGACGTGAGGCGCGTTAGCGGCCTTGCCCGGCCCACCATCTACCGGGACATTCGACGCGGCACGTTCCCAAGGCCGGTCAAGATCGGGACGGCTTCAGCATGGCCGTCCGATGAAATCGCGGCGATCAACGCTGCCCGCATTGCTGGCAAGTCTGAAGATGAGATCAGGGTTCTTGTTGCGGCCCTAGAGGCGCGCCGTGCCGGACTGCCGGTGTAAGCCCCATGGAAAGCGAAAGCCGCCGCCCCGGCAGTGAGGCGACGGCTAACAATGGTCACGATGGCAAAGACCACGTTAGCCCGAATTCGAGCGCGACGCAAGAACATATGCGCGATGCTGTAAAACAGTTTGAGTGCATACCTGTTGAAATGCGCAATTACAGGCAATGGGTTTGTTGGCGAAAGGTTGAACGTCAAAATAAAAAGCCAACTAAAGTTCCATATAAGCCCGATGGAACCGGCAAAGCTCATGTGAACAAGCCTGAACATTGGGCTACGTTTGATGAAGCCGTTGCCGCGTTCAAGGCAGGCGGATTTGATGGCATTGGCTTTGTGTTCACGGACAATGATCCGTTCACGGGCATAGACCTTGATGATGTTCACGGTGACGCTGAAGCCCTCGCAACTCAAATGCGTATTGATGCCGCGTTCAACAGCTACGCTGAACGTTCACCGTCAGGATACGGACTTCATATCATCGTGAAGGGCAAGGCGACAAGGTCGAAGCGGCGCGGCAAGGTCGAAGTCTATTCGTCTGGCCGCTACTTCACCATGACCGGCGACGTTTATCGAGACGCCCCGATAATCGACTGTCAGGGCCTTCTAGACGTTCTGGTAGCACAACTAGGCGGCACGGCCTTGGAAACGCTCCCACAGCCCTCTCAGGGGCCTTCTGTGGGCGATGCAGGGGCCTGCCCCGATGTAAAGACTGTCGAGCACCTTAGAAGCGCCCTAGCGTATCTGGACGCCGATCCGCACGGCGAATGGGTTGATGTTGGCCATGCACTCAAGACCATAGGTGAAGCCGGGCGCGAGCTTTGGCTGGAATGGTCTAAAGGTTCAGCGAAGTTCAACCCATTGGAAGCTGAACAGACATGGGCTTCGTTCAAGCCTGACCGGACTAGTTACAAGGCGGTGTTCACCAAGGCCCAAGCGAGGGGATGGACCAACCCCGGATTTACGCCGGACTTTCCGCTGGTTGATAGCAGCAAGATAACCGCTGAACTTCAGGCTTTGATAAAGCCGAAGCAACGCACTCAATGGACGGCTGACGAACTGTGGGATGCGAACTTTCCCCCGATTGAATGGATTGTGCCCACGCTGCTAGCGCCCGGACTGACGTTGCTGGTTGGCGCACCCAAGCTTGGAAAATCATGGCTCGCGCTGGATTTGGCGAATTCGGTTGCGCATGGCGGCTTCGCGCTGAACCTGCATTGTCCGCAAGGTGATGTTCTGTATGCGGCGTTAGAGGATACGCCACGCCGTCTAAATGATCGCCTTCAACGAATTTGCACCACTAAGCCCGGCGCGTCTTTGTGCATCTGGACTGAAATGCCGACGCTGGATCACGGCGGTATTGAAGCATTGCGGAACTGGATAACGTCCGCACCGAACCCCCGGCTCATCGTCATTGACGTCCTAAGCCTGATCCGGCCCGCCAAGGGCAAGGGTGAAGACGCATACGTTTATGACTGTCGAACCGCGAAGCCTCTGAAGGCTTTGGCGGATGAATTCGGACTTGCCGTTGTTGTTGTTCACCACACCCGCAAAGCTGAAGCGGATGACGTGTTGGAACGAACCAGCGGAACCAACGGACTGACGGGCACTGCCGATACCACGCTAGTTTTGAGCCGCAATACGAATGGCGCTGTTCTGGCAGGCAGGGGACGGGACGTTGAAGAACTTGAACTGGCGCTGGACTTCAACCGGGACACCTGCCGTTGGGAGAGTTTGGGCAGGCCCGCCGATGTGTGCCGCTCCGATGAACGCGCGGCCATCTTGGAAGCCGTGGCCGGTGCGAGCGGCCCCCTAAGCCCTCAGGAGATCGCGTTTGTTACCGGCCAGTCCAGCGGTAACATTCGCCGGTTACTTGGCAAAATGGTTATGGCGGGCGAATTGCGCAAAGAAGGGCGCGGAAAATACGCTCACCCTTATACCCCCGGTAACAACGGTAACAAAGTAACGAATGAGGGGAGCCTTTTTTCGTGATGTTACCTTGTGACCGTTGTTACCGCCCCTTCTTAAGAACCGGCTTTTCGGCCCATGGCGGATTTTTACTCCGCCAGTTTTGGCCGCAACCACTGGCGTTCTCATTGAACAATTCGGAATTGGCCAACATCACGGCCAACATAAATCACGAAAGGACTTCAAAATGAGCTTTCAACCGAATGGCCGCATTATTGAGCCGGGGACAGGCCCTTATGACGGCCCCGCTCCAACCGATGAAGAAATCGCGCAACTGATAAAGAGTTGCTACGTGAAGACGTTGCTACACCTTTCAGAGCTTTCGGATAAGGCGGATAGGAAATCAGCCCTTGCTGCCTGCACGCTTATTCTAAGCCGTCCTGAATTCGAGTTTGGAAACCCTGAAACAGCTTTGAGCAATGAGGACCGCAACCGACACATCAAGGCGGCATTGAACAACCTTATGAATGGTGTGCATGGCGTGTCCCATGAAACCGGATTTGAAGTGGCGTTTGAAGCGGCTAAAGTAGTGTTTGAAATATATGATAACAACAAAGCCGCAATCGAAGCTCTTAATGTGAGAGATAAAGCTGATTGATTCTTGTTCGAGTTTCAATTGAACTACATTAGTTTCACTAATATCAATATAAAGGCATTGACGCGCCAAATACAGATACGGCATCGTGTGGGCACATTAGAGCTGCCTTAGGTGCCGAACTGTGCAAGTCCAGCAAAACGAGTTTCAGGTTGAAAACGGGGTTCCCGTGCCACCCTCCCCTTCTGTGGGTGGCAGGCGGAAGGCTTATCGTGCGCGCCTGTCCAGTGTGAGCGATTGCGCTCATCAGACGGCCCGGCTGTTCAGGGATGCGCGTTCGGGGACTATCAAGGTCGAAGACGCCAGCCGCCTCGCGAACATCCTGTCCATCCTCTCCCGCATGATCGAGGGATCGACGCTAGAGGCCCGCATAGAGGCGTTGGAGAAGGGCAGGGTGCTCCAATGAGCCTTCGCAGCCTCGCCGCGCGGGTGGCCCGCCTAGAGCCGATCCCGGTTGTCCGCCGGGTTCCCCATGTCATTGAAGTGAGGCTTGGCGAGACGGTAGACGATGCGTTTGCCCGTCTTCTTGATGAGTTCGGCGCGATACCTGCCCATCACGCATTCATTGTGGTGCCTGAACAGCCGGTGGACCCGGATGAAATCGCCGCAGTCGATGAACGCATTGCTGAACGCCAAGCCGCGCTTCTCGCCTCAGTCCGCACACCGCCCGATGAACTGACACATTGAACCGGCCCGCAAGGCCAATTTTGGAAAGAGCCCGCTATGCTTAACGCAACCCCCATCAAACCGCTTGTGAATACGCCGGACGCCGTGAACTTCTTTCAGTCCATGTCCATCAAGACAGGGCGCAAAGTGGCTTTTGGCGATCCCTCGAAACTGCCCAATCGGGCGTCCATCTTCATCAATCGCGCCGATGAGGCGATTGAATACGGGATCAAGAAGGTATCAGCCCTGCACAACGATGAGACGCGAACTGAAGTGTCACGTCATGGCTTTGCCAAGAGGGTTGCTGAAGACGTTGTGAAGGCGCTGAACGAGTCCAAGGCCGGACTTGATAAGCTTGCCAGTGAGCTACACGCGGAAGGCGTGAAGTTGATTGATGAAGGTTTCGCGCTCAACGAGAAGCGCCACCCCATTCATGCGGACATTCGCGGCTTCATTCGTGATCTGGCCAAGAAAGAAAACGGCATCGTTGAAATCCGCAAGCTCGTTGAACGTGATTTTGAGGTTGCGACGGTCTTCCACGATACGCCGCATTACCTGCTAGGGCTGGCCGAAGGCACACATGAGTCCATTGATGGTGACAGCATCAAGCGGCACCTGCCGAATGCTGCCGCTTGCATCATTCAATCGGCTGAAGTCGAGAAAGCCGCCGCGCGGTATCCCAAGGTCATCAACGGCGTTCAATCATCCTTTTACAATCCAGCGATGGCCGACAAGGCCGCTCAACGGGTTGAAGCGTAATCAGGTTGCCCGTGTTTCCATCCTATCCATGGGCAACCTGACAGCCGCCCTTGTTTCAAACCTTCCAAGGGCGCGAGAAGCCCCGGCCATTACGGGTGTGGCCGGGGTTTCTTTTTCACTAACCGATCCGGTAATTCCATTCTCCAACTTCATCGTTTATCTGAACGTAGTGATTGCCGTATGTCCAAACAGGCTGCTTGCCCAATGATGTGCCGCCAATTGAAAATTGACCGACCGAAATCCAACCTTGATCTTTAAATGCCTTGAATAGTTCGTTGCCAAAAGTTATCCCCGCATTTGAAGAATGATTTTTCAGTTCTTTATCTAACTGATTCTTGATCGCCATAAGCGCTGATATATCCATTGATCTCTCCCGTTCTTTTTTTCTATCACTTCGGCTTTCCAGACCACAATCGAAACTCATACCCTTCAGGCACCGCCGCGCCTTTGATCCCTGTATCGTGTCGAATTGCAACAATGAGCTTGGTTAACAGTTCATCGTGCCGGTCGAGATCGCTTTTGCCATCGGCGGTAACGTCGAGAAAGTCCCGAAGCGCAACCAGCACTTCGGTTGAACCAACTAAGAAGATGTTATTCGCCGCGTTGGCAAACCTCACCCTGTCGTCTGTTGGCGGGTTCGGCCCTACAATCGCGTTCAACGCCAACATGAAAGCCTTATAGTGTTCAAGCTTGTGGGCGCGCCATTCGGCTTCACGTTCAAAGTGTTTGGTAAGGAAGTAACTGATCGCTGGCGCGATGATCGTTGCAATCGCTGCGATGATCGCAATGACAATGGCCGTGTCGAGATTGAAGTTTTCCACTGAACCCGCCACCCCTTCAAACTAGGTCTTGGCACAGTTACACCACCCTCAACCGGCCTGCATCCCCTTTCAGAGAGGCACCGACACGCAGAACCCGGCTCAATGATGGCCGCTATGTTGGCCGGAAAGCCAAACAGTCGCCTAACTAATTGAAATTGCTTGTTAAATGGCGGAGAGGGAGGGATTCGAACCCTCGGTACCCGTAAAGGCACAACGGTTTTCGAGACCGCCCCGATCGACCACTCCGGCACCTCTCCGCGAAGGCGCGGAACCTAGCGGCAAGCCTTACGCCCCGCAAGCGGGGAATGTGCATCTGCCGGACGGACCTCCCGAACACGCCTCACCGCGTGCCTGTATGCGGTTTCAGGCATATTGATAGATTGACTCCGCAGGCCCGTTACGTATAAGTCCGCGCCTCTGATGACCGCCTCACGCGTTGAGCGCGGGCGCAATGCTGTGACAACGTCATCTTGCAAAAAAGATGGCGAAGAAAAAGGGCAAGGCTTCCAAAGGGTTTGGGAGATCTGGCCGATTTGAAAGGTGAAACGGATCATGTACGCGGTAATCAAGACCGGCGGGAAGCAGTACAAGGTTGCCGAAGGCGACCGTCTCGTCGTGGAAAAAATCGACGGCGAAGCAGGCGACCAGATCGTGTTCGGCGAAGTCCTGATGCTGGGCGGCACGGACGGCGTGACCGTCGGCAGCCCGCACATTGACGGCGCGCAAGTGATCGGCGAGCTGGTCGAGTTGCGCAAGGGCGACAAGGTCCTCGTCTTCAAGAAGCGCCGCCGCCAGAATTACCGCCGCAAGAAAGGCCACCGCCAGTGGGAAGCGTTCGTCTCGATCTCCGAGATCGTCCTGCCCGGCGCGAAACCCAAAACGGCTGCCAAGGCGAAAGCCAAGCCGGCTGCGAAGTCAGAGGAAGCGCCTGCCAAGGCTGCACCGAAGGCCGCTGCCAAGGCTGACAAGCCGGCTTCGAAAGCCGCACCGAAGGCCAAAGCTGCCGCCAATGACGATCTCACCCAGCTCAATGGTGTCGGCCCGGCCTATGCCAAGAAGCTGAACGAGGCGGGCATCACCAGCTTTGCGCAGGTTGCCGCCTGGAAAGCTGCCGATCTGGACGCGCTGGACGCGGACATTCCCGGCATCAAGGCGAAAGCCGAAACCGGCGAATGGGTGAAGCAAGCCAAGGATCTGGCGAAGGGCTAACCCCCTGACGCCAGTCCCCACGCACAGAATTTCAAGGAGAGCAGACAATGGCTCACAAGAAGGCAGGCGGTTCATCCCGCAACGGACGCGACAGTGAAGGCCGGCGCCTTGGCGTCAAGAAAGCCGGCGGACAGGCCGTGATTCCCGGCAATATCATCATCCGTCAGCGCGGCACGAAATATTACCCCGGTGCCAATGTCGGCATGGGCAAGGATCACACCCTTTTCGCCCTTACCGAAGGCAAGGTGGAGTTTTCGCGCAAGAAGAACGACCGCATGTATGTGTCGGTCGCTCCGCTCAGCGAAGCCGCCGAATAAGGGTTCCCGACCTTCCATACCGGGGCCCTTTGACCAAAGGTGATCCCGGGCAGCGATAGCTGCGCATGCTCTTGATAAGGGGAGCGGGATCATCCCGCTCCCCTTTTTCGTTGTGCCGGACCCTTTCACGGCCAGCGAGCGGAGACCGTCATGCACGGCGATCCCATGGCACTGGACTGGACACGCCCGCTTGAGGGCGGGCGGCTGATCTTGCGCGTTCTGTCGCTGGATGATGCCGCATGGATCTCGCACGGCACGACAAACCGCAAGGTCACCGCGATGACCGGGCGCATCCCCTATCCCAACCCGCCTCTGGGGGCCGAGCTGTACGCGCTCATCTGCCGGGCTGCCGAAGCCAATAGAGGCGACCGGGTCCGCGCGATCATCCGCAAGGCGGACGGGGCGGGTATAGGCATGATCGGCCTGCATCCCCGAAAAGATGGCGCGTGGGAGTTCGGCTACTGGCTGGCGGAACCCTATTGGGGGCAGGGCTATGCCAGCGAGGCCGCACATCTCCTGCTGGACGCGGCGGATGCTGGCGGCATAGCGCCTATTGTTGCAGGCCATTACGCCGACAACCCGGCGTCGGGCCGCGTGCTGGAGAAATGCGGGTTTGTCTATACCGGCGAGGTGCCCATTGCCTTTTCATCCGGCCGCATGGCGTCGGCCCCCTGCCCGCGCATGGTGCGAAGGCGGCAAGCCTAAACCGGACATGGGTGAAGCGGGCTGTAATCAAGCGCCGGAGCGTTTATAGAACGTCGCGCAAACATCCATGAACCGGCACGCTGCGCCGGACCGAAGGCACCTACCCCATGAAATTTCTTGATCAGGTCAAAGTCTTTATTGCGTCAGGACATGGCGGGCCGGGCTGTGTGTCGTTCCGCCGCGAGAAGTATATCGAGTTCGGCGGCCCGGATGGCGGTGATGGCGGCAAGGGCGGCGATGTGTGGGCCGAGGCCGTGGACGGTCTCAACACGCTCATCGACTACCGCTACCAGCAGCACTTCAAGGCGCAGCGCGGCATTAATGGCGCAGGCGCCAACCGCACCGGCGCAGATGGCGAGGACAAGATCCTCAAAGTGCCTGTGGGCACGCAGATCCTCGACGAAAACAATGAGGAAGTCCTGGCCGACTTGACACATGAGGGCATGAAAGTGCTGCTGGCGCGCGGCGGGCGCGGCGGCAAGGGCAATGCCCATTTCAAGACTTCGCGCCAGCAGGCCCCGCGCCATGCCCAGCCGGGCGAGGACGGCGAGGAACGCTGGCTGTGGCTGCGGCTGAAACTGATCGCCGATGCGGGCCTTGTCGGTCTGCCGAACGCGGGCAAATCCACCTTCCTGTCGGCCTGCAGCCGGGCCAATCCGAAGATTGCCGCCTATCCCTTTACCACCTTGCACCCCAATCTGGGTGTGGTGGATACCGGCGAGGGCAAGCGCTTCGTGCTGGCCGATATTCCCGGCCTCATTGAAGGCGCCCATGAAGGCGCGGGCATTGGCGACCGCTTTCTGGGCCATGTGGAGCGGTGTGCAACGCTGGTGCATCTGGTCGATGCCGGCGGAGAGGACCCGCTGGCCGCCTATGATGTCGTGCGCGGCGAGCTGGAGGCCTATGGCTCCGGCCTCGCGGAAAAGTCCGAAATACTGGTTCTTTCCAAAATGGAGACCGTCACGCCCGAGCGCCTTGAGGAACTCAAAGACGCGTTCGAGGAGCGGACAAATGGTGATATTGCGCTGGTGTCTGCCGTGACCGGCGAGAATATGCGCCCGCTTCTCTACCGGATTGAAGCGGCCATCGAGGGCAAGCGCGCTGCCGACAAGGCCGAGGCGGAGCGCCTGGCGCGCGGTGATGAGGATGATAGCTGGACGCCATGACGGTCCGCTTCGCCGCCCACAAGCACGAGCAGCTGGCGCCGGGCATGGTGATCGGCCTCTACGGGGGCAGTTTTGATCCGCCCCATGATGGTCACCGGCACGTCGCGCTGACGGCGCGCAAGCGCCTCGGGCTGGACGCGGTCTGGTGGCTGGTCGCGCCGCACAATCCGTTGAAATCGGACGCGCCGGAGCGCCTGCCTGCGCGCGTCGCGGCGGTGCGCGCGCTCATACCTGAACCGGGTCATGTGATCAGCTCGATCGAGGACCGCCTGGGCACGCGCTACACAATTGACATTATCCGTCATCTGACGATGCGTCATCCGCAGGTTCAATTCGTCTGGATCATGGGCGCCGACAGTCTTGGCGGTTTCCACCGCTGGGGCCATTGGCGCGAAATAGCAAGGCGCGTCCCGATCTGTGTGATTGCGCGCGGCGGCTCGCCGCTGAAATGGCGGCTGGGCAAGGCCGCCCGCCAGCTCGCACACGCCCGCATCCCGGCCGGCCACGCGCGCGCGCTGGCCAAACATGGCGCCCCGGGCTGGACATATATAACCGCTCCGCTACATGCTGAAGCGTCCTCGAACCTGCGCCGGGGGCGGTAATTGCCTCACCCGAAGCCGACCCCCAAAGCGTGTGATGACCGATACAAGCGTGAAAGCGGGCCAGCGCCCCAGCCTGTCCTTTTTTGAGGACATGCACCCGCCAGCGGCCGATTTCCGGGCCGACATACTGGCCGGATTGTCAAAGCCGCAAAAGGCACTGCCGCCCAAATACTATTATGACGAGGAAGGCTCACGCCTGTTCGATGCGATCACCGAGCAGCCGGAATATTATGTAACGGGCACAGAGCTGGAGCTTTTACGGGCGATAGGCCCGCAGATCCGCGCCTTGGCCGGCCGGGGTGCAGTGGTGCTGGAACCGGGGGCCGGGTCCAGCGTGAAAATCCGTACACTGCTGGATGCGCTGGACGGCCCGGCAGCCTATGTCGGCATGGACATTTCCGGTGAGCATGTACGCAGCGCCTGCGAGGCGCTGGCCGCCGACTTTCCGGCGCTGGAAATCGGCGCGCTTTGCCATGACTTCACGCAAAGCCTTGATGTCGACGCGCTGCCCCTGTCGCCAGGCGCCCGGAGCGGCAAGAGGATCGTGTTTTTCCCCGGTTCGACGATCGGTAATTTTGAGCTCATCGACGCGCTGGCGCTTCTGAAAACCTTGCGCGGCTGGCTGCGCGAAGGCGATGCGCTGCTGATCGGCGCAGATATGCGCAAGGCCGGCAGCACGCTGGAAGCGGCCTATGATGATGAGGCGGGGATCACCGCCGCGTTCAATCTCAATCTCATTGCACGGATCAATCAGGAGCTAGGCGGCAATATCGATTCCGGATCGCTGCAATACCGCGCCTTCTGGAACCCTTATCGTTCCCGTGTAGAAATGTATCTCGTTGCCGTGAAGGACATGAGATTCACGGTTGGCGGCCAGCCTTTCGTCCTGCGAAAGGACGAGACCATTCACATGGAAAACTCGCACAAATTCACGATTGATACGTTCCAGGACCTCGCCGCCAAGGCCGGTTTGCAGGCCCGCAAAGCCTGGGTGTCACAGGGTGAAGCCTTTTCCATGCACTGGCTCGAACCTTCGGGCGAAGCGTGCTAGGGTAGCCTCTTATATCCAGCCTATCCAACAGGAGCTCCGGCACTGCCCGTCGAACGCCAACGCAATGATACTGCGCCCGCCCCGGTCAGCCTCAAAGGCAGCCCGGAGCAAAGTGAAGCCCTGGAGGCCCTCGTTGTCAAAACGCTTGACGACGACAAGGCCGAGGACATCGTATCCATAGACCTTAACGGCAAATCGCCTGTAACCGACTTCGTGGTCATTGCGAGCGGGCGGTCGAACCGTCATGTCGGCGCACTGGCCGACCATTTGCTGCGCGCCCTGAAAGATAGCGGGCACGCCAACATCAAGGTGGAAGGCCTGCAATCGGCCGACTGGGTGCTGATCGATGCGGGCGACGTGATCGTTCACCTGTTCCGTCCGGAGGTGCGCAGCTTCTACGATCTGGAAAAGATGTGGGGCGGAGCGCCGGAAACGGCGGCCTGAGCCGGACGTGCGGATCGAAATTCGCGCCATTGCCCGCATCCGGCCGGGACCGGAACGCACACTCATCGACACCTATCTTGACCGCGCCGGCCACCATGGCCGCGCCACCGGGCTGGGCCCTTTCAGCGAGCGGGAATTCGATACGCGCAGCCTGACCGGAGCCACCGCAGAAACGCGCGCCCTGACAGAAAACCTGCCGTCCGGCGTGGTGATCGCGCTCGACGAGCGTGGAAAGCAGATGGACTCGCGCGGCTTTTCTTCGCTGCTCGGCCACGAGCGCGATCAGGGCACACGCGATATGGTCTGTCTCATCGGCGGCGCCGACGGCGTTGATCACGAAGCCTTGCCAGCCGGTGTCCGGCTGCTTTCCCTCGGGCAGATGGTCTGGCCGCACAAGCTGGTCCGCGTCATGCTGGCCGAACAGCTTTACAGGGCCGCCGCACTGCTTGCGGGCGCGCCCTATCACAGGGACTGAGACCTCCCGCCATGTCCGCCCTGCTCCTCGCCATCGCCCTGTTGCAGACCCCGCCCGACCCGCAGGAGATCGAGGCGATGGAGGAAACCGCGCGCGAAACCCGCGAGATCAGTGAGGCACGTCAAGCCGAGGCCGACGCGCTGAGGCGCGAGATTGCAGATCTTCAGTCACGGCTGGTGGAAGCCGGGTCGCGTGTCCAGGCCCGCGAGGCGGATGCGAGCCAGGCAGAGGCCGAGCTTGCCGCCTTGCAAGCTGAAGAAGAAGCACTTCGCGTACGGCTGTCACGCGAGCGCGAAAGCCTGGCAGAGGTTCTGGCAGCCTTGCAGAGGCTGGAAATGAATGCTCCGCCTGCCCTCGCAGTGTCGCCGGAGGATGCCAGTGAAGCGGCCAGAGCCGCCGGATTGCTATCTACCATTGCGCCCGAACTGGAGAGGCGCGCAAACGTGCTGCGAACCGATATCGAGGCCTTGTCGCGCGTTCGCGAGGAACTTGCCGGTCAGCGCGAGACCGTGCGCACGGCCCGCTCGGCGCTGGCCGTTGTGCGGGCTGAGGTGGAAGAACTCATTACCGAGAGGCAGGCGCGCGAGCAGGCCCTGCGCCAGGAAGCCGGCGATCTGGCGCAGCAGGCCGACCGGATTGCCGCAGAAGCCCGGTCACTGCGCCAGCTATGGGAGGAGATCACACAGCTGGCTGATATTGCGCCCAGCCTGTCGCCGCGCCGGGCGCAACGCGCCGCGATGATGGCCGATATTGCGACACTCGACGGGGACACGCTGCTCTCCGCGCTGCCGGTTGAGGAGGCATCAGCAGGGCCCGGCTTTGGTGATATGCGCGGACGGCTTCGCCCGCCGGTGGACGGGGCAGTTTTCAGCCGCGCCGGCCAGCCCGGCCCCGACGGGATTGCGCGAGAGGGCCTGTGGCTGGACGCGCGAAGCGGCGGTCAGGTGACAGCACCATTTGACGGGGTGGTGGTTTTTGCGGGACCCTTCCAGAGCTTCGAAGCCGTCCTCATGATCACGACGACGGACGGCTTCACCCTTATTCTGGGCGGGATTGGCCTGCTTTATGCTGAGGAAGGACGCAGCGTGCTGGCAGGAGAACCCGTTGGACGCATGCCGGAGCGTGAAATTCCGCCTCCAAGACTATATTATGAAGTAAGACGGGGCACGGGAGTGGCCGAAAACCCCGAGAACTGGCTTCGCGCAGAGTTCCGGGGACGCTGACAGGACCAGATGCGGCCAGCGTGCCGTATAATGACAGGACATAGACATGCGCTTGCACATTATCGCTTCGGCAATAGCCTTCGGCATCGGCGCAGCAGCGCTCGCCGTTTCCTCACAGGGCGATGAGCGGGACCGCGAGGCGACATTCCGGCAATTGGAGCTGTTCGGCGACATATTGAGCCGGATCGAGTCTGATTATGTCAGTGATCCTGAAGAGGCAGAGCTCATCGAAGCGGCCATTAACGGCATGCTGGGCTCACTCGACCCGCACTCCACCTATCTCAATGCCGAGTCTTTCCAGGACATGCAGGTGTCTACCCGCGGCGAGTATGGCGGGCTGGGTATCGAGGTGACGATACGCGACGATTTCGTCACGGTGGTTTCGCCCATTGCCGAAACACCCGCAGACCGCGCCGGGATCGAGCCGGAAGACCGTATCGTCGCCGTTGACGGCGAATCCATGATCGGCGCCGGGATAGACGTTGCGGTTGAACGCATGCGCGGGCCGGCCGGAGAGCCGGTCACCATCACCATTGCGCGCGACGGTGTTGAGCCCTTCGACGTCACCATCGTGCGCGACAATATCGAGGTGCGCACCGTCATCTACCGGATGGAGGCAAACAACACGCCTTATCTGCGTATTACAACGTTCAACGAGCAGACGACCGAAGCGGCAGTACGCGCGCTGGACGATCTGCGTGAAGCCAATGGCGGACCGTTGCCGGGTCTCATTCTCGACCTGCGGTCGAATCCCGGCGGACTGCTGGACCAGTCGGTATCCGTCTCCGATCTGTTCCTGAGCGGGGGCGAAGTGGTCTCCACGCGAGGCCGCGATCCGCGCAATACCTATCGGTTCAACGCCCGGCCCGGTGATGTGCTGGACGGGGCGCCCATCGTCGTCCTGATCAATGCGGGCTCGGCCAGCGCCTCTGAAATCGTTGCCGGAGCCTTGCGCGACCGTGAACGCGCGGTGCTTCTGGGCACCAACAGCTTTGGCAAGGGTTCCATGCAGACCGTCATTCCGCTGCGGGGCGGCCGCGATGGAGCGCTGCGCCTGACAACGGCGCGCTATTACACCCCGTCAGGCACCTCCATTCAGGCAACCGGGCTGCGCCCGGACATCGCGGTAGGCTTCCGCCGTCCGCGCGAAGGCGAGACGGGCCGGTATAGCGAGGCCAGCCTGCGCAATGCCCTGACCAATGAGAACGGGGTAGAGCGCGAGGAGCCGGAAGATATTGAATATCCCCCCGAAGACTGGCCCGAGGACGAGGACTACCAGCTTCACCGCGCCCTTGAGCAGCTCTCCAGCATGATGGAACGGCGCGAAGCGCGCGCGGACACGGGCAACGCAAACCCGTAACCGCAGACGCTGAACGCCATGCCGGGACGTTAACCTTTCCTTACCCCGGCGCACCCGAAAGTCTTGCCTGTCAGCGAGCGGATGAGCCAGCCTTGTCCGCTCGCCTTCACCCGTTCAGGCCAGACCGGACCTCATGCCCGCCCGCCAGACACAAGACACACCGCCCTTGCGCAATCCGCTTATCGCGGCGGTGTGCCTGCTTGCCGTCATGGGAGCGGCCGCCGCAGCGATCATCTTCCTGTCCCCGGCACGCGAGCCGGTCATTGGTGCTCGTACGGCGCTGACCCCTGCGCCGGGTGAAGATGTGGTCATCGACGTGGCCGAGATACCGGCAGCCAGTCCGGTTATGTTCGCCGAGGGCGAGAGCGACGAAACACTCAGCCTTCCCGGCGTTCGTGAAACCGAGGACGTACTGGGCGGTGAGGTGGAGCCGCCGCCAGGCAGCAATGCGGCCAGAGCGCTCGCGGCTCAACGCGCAGCCAATGTTCCCCATGAAGGCCTTTACGAAGACGGGCCGGGCGGCCCTCTGCCGGTCGTGGCGGCTGATGGCAGACGTCCGTCAGAGGCCTATGCCAGGCCGTTTGACGGTGATGACAGCACACCGGCCATTGCAATCATTGTCGGCGGGCTTGGGGTGAGCGCCTCTCTCACGGAGGCGGCGATCGACGCGTTGCCGCCGGAGATTACCCTGTCCTTTGTGCCGTATGCGCGCGATCTGCAAAGCTGGATGGACAGGGCCCGGGCGGCCGGCCACGAGGTGATGATCGAGCTGCCGATGGAGCCGTTCGACTACCCCAATAATGATCCGGGGCCACATACCTTGCTGTCAGACGCCAGCGAGGCTGAAAACCGGCGGCGGCTGCACTGGCTGCTTTCCCGCTCGGTCGGCTATTTCGGCGTGACAAATTATCTCGGAGCCCGGCTTGCCGGCGCTGAGCCGGCTCTTGGGCATATCTATGAAGAGCTGGACCGGCGCGGCCTTGCCATTTTCCATGACGGGGCAGGCCGTCCCGGCTCGCCTGCGGCAGCCGCTTCACGCGCACGGGCGCAGCTTTCTGTGGCGGACCGGGTACTGGACGCCGATCCCAGCACCCGCTCCATCGATGCCCGGCTTCTTGAGCTAGAAGCACTGGCCATCCAGAATGGCAATGCACTGGGTTCGGGCTTTGCCTATCCGGTGACCGTCGACGCTCTGGTGAGCTGGACTGAGGGGCTGGAACAGCGCGGCTATCAGCTCGCACCGGCCTCCCATGTTGCGCGCTTGCGCAGTGGCGGTAGCGGGCAGGATACGTGAGCAAGCCTGTCGATCCGTCCGCTCTGGCCGCCTACCGCCCCAATGCAGGCATCGTGCTGTTCAATCGCGACGGGCTGACCTGGCTGGGCAAGCGCTTTCAGGAAACCGGGCCCTGGGTCTGGCAGTGGCCGCAAGGCGGCATGGATGCCGGTGAAGATCCTGCCGAAGCCGCCTATCGCGAGCTTTACGAGGAAACCGGCATTCGCGCCGATCAGGTGATGATGCTGGGCACAATCGAGCGCTGGCTTTCCTATGACTTCCCGCCAGAGGTGCTGGCGCAGCGCAAGAAGAACTGGAAGGGCCAGCGCCAGCGCTGGTTTGCCTTGCGCTTTCTGGGCGATGATACCGACTTTGACCTGACCGCCGTGCCGCCGCAGGAATTCGAGACATTCCGCTGGGAAAAGCTGGAGCGGGTGCCCGGCCTGATTATCCCGTGGAAGCGGCCCGTCTATGAAGAGGTGGTACGGGCCTTCGCGCCTTTAGCAAACCCCTGACGCGCCATGAAAAAGGCCTCGCGCGATCTATCACGGCAGGCCCTTCTTCAATCCATCGCGCCATCAAGCCTAGTGCGCAATCGCCATCGCGGCCTGCATGGCTTCCAGCCTGGCGATCTCGGCTTCAGCGGCCTCACGGGCATCATCGCCGCTGGCGTCTTTTGCCCGCAAGCGCGCGTCTTCCAGCTTTGCGCGAATGTCCGCTGCATCAAGCTTGGCAATATCAGCGGTGTGTTCGGCCAGGATAGTCAGGCCCGCCGGGGTCACTTCAGCAAAGCCGCCATCGATGAAGGTGCGGGTGACGGTGCCATCGGCATGTACCTCGATTGCGCCCGTGCGGATGGTCGCCATGAAAGGCGCGTGGCCGGGCAGGACGCCAAAATCGCCCTCGGTGCCGGGTACCACAACCATGTCCACCGTGCCGGAGAACACGCGCGCTTCGGGCGAAACCAGATCGAATTGAAGTTTGTCAGCCATTTGTCATGCCTTTCGTTCGCGCGCTCTCTAGCAGGTAAACCCGCGAATGTGAAACCCCGTTGTGCAAGTCATTCCGCCTGCGAATCGATGCAAGCGCGGACCGGCCCGACCAGAGCATTCATGAGATTGCGCATCGAGCCGGCTCCGTTGCTTTCGACGGTAATGGTCACGTCCATATCGGGAAAATAGCCCGCCGGAATCGTCAGGGTCTCGGTGTCGCCCGAAGGCGGAGCGGGTGGCGGCGGGGGAGGCGTCCCGGCCGGCGGTCCGTAGGGCGAAAGCGGCAGCGAAATCCGAGCCAGGGCGTCAATTCCGTCGCGGACGCCCGGGCAGGTATCGGCGCGAATATCGCGGCTGACAATCATGGCGTCGAGCCGCTCATGGACCGTTTCCGCCTGCCCGAAATCGCTGCGGTAATCGCGCGTAACCGTGCCCGGCGCTACATTGCGGCTGGCCAGATAGGCCGCGAAAGCCGCACCGTCGAATGTATCAAGGACAATGGCATTGATGTCAGCTTCCTGTGCCTGAAAAAAGGCTGAGCGATAGCGCCACAGACATCCCTCGGGATCGGTATACCCGGCGCTGACCGGGCAGACCGCTTCAAAGGCGACGAGTGTTCCGTGGGGAATCCACCAGCTGATCGCGGAATAAGACGGTCCCTCCAGCTCGGTTCGCCATGCTGCCGGGTCGTCACTATAGCCGGGCAGGCGAAGCGCCTCGAACGCCATCTGACGCCGCTCTGCCGTCTGGCCCCTGACCCAGTACGTATAGGCAAACCAGAGGCTGTCGGTCGAATAGCCGGCATATTCGGCCGGGAGGCCGGCGGGCGGCGGCGGTGGCGGCGGCGGGACGCTGGCATCCAAAGGCGCAGCGAATAACAGGGCGGCGCTCGCCGCGACGCAGGCAATCCAGCGGATCATGGGTATCTCCAGACAATCGCCGCATTGGGCAGCGCGCGGCCCGCAAGATCAAGCAGGAAAAATGAAAAGGGCCGGTCCCATCGGAACCGGCCCTGGTCTTCAAGCAGATACCAGAAGCAGCTAGGCAGCCTCGGCGGCCAGTTTCTGCGCTTTCTTCACGGCATCCTCGATGGTGCCAACCATGTAGAAGGCCGCCTCGGGCAGATGGTCATACTCGCCGTCACAGATCGCCTTGAAGCCCTTGACGGTCTCCTCGATCGGCACCTGGATGCCCGGCGAGCCGGTAAACACTTCGGCCACGTCGAAGGGCTGGCTCAGGAAGCGCTCGATCTTGCGGGCGCGGGCCACGGCCTGCTTGTCTTCCTCTGACAGCTCGTCCATGCCCAGGATCGCGATAATGTCCTGCAGGGCCTTGTAGCGCTGGAGAATCTCCTGAACGCGGCGGGCGGTGCGGTAGTGCTCCTCGCCAACCACGCGCGGCTCGAGGATGCGCGAGGTGGAATCGAGCGGATCCACAGCCGGATAGATACCCTTCTCCGAGATGGCGCGGTTGAGCACCGTCGTCGCATCCAGGTGGGAGAAGGTGGTGGCCGGGGCCGGGTCGGTCAGGTCATCGGCGGGCACGTAGACGGCCTGCACCGAGGTGATCGAACCCTTGTTGGTCGATGTGATGCGCTCCTGCAGGGCGCCCATATCCGTCGCCAGCGTCGGCTGATAGCCCACCGCCGACGGGATACGGCCCAGAAGCGCGGACACTTCTGCCCCCGCCTGCGTGAAGCGGAAAATGTTGTCGACGAAGAAGAGCACATCCTTGCCCTCTTCATCGCGGAAATACTCCGCCTGTGCCAGACCGGACAGGGCAACGCGGGCGCGCGCGCCCGGCGGCTCGTTCATCTGGCCGAACACCAGTGCACAGCGCGAGCCTTCAGCCGAGCCGTTGTTTTCCTTCGGGTCCTTGTTCACGCCGGACTCGATCATTTCCCAGTAAAGGTCGTTACCTTCGCGGGTGCGCTCGCCGACGCCGGCAAACACGGAATATCCGCCGAACAGCTTGGCGATATTGTTGATCAGTTCCTGGATGAGCACGGTCTTGCCGACGCCGGCGCCGCCGAACAGGCCGATCTTGCCGCCCTTGGCGTAGGGGCAAAGCAGGTCAATGACCTTGATGCCGGTCGGAAGCATTTCAGCTTCGGTCGATTGTTCGTCAAACTCGGGAGCCGAGCGGTGAATCGGCGCGCGCTTTTCGTAGCTGACATCGCCGGCTTCATCGATCGGCTCGCCGGTCACATTGAGGATGCGGCCAAGTGTGCCAGGGCCAACCGGAACCGTGATCGGGGAGCCGGTATCGGTCACCGCGCCGCCGCGCTGCAGGCCCTCGGTGCCGTCCATGGCGATGGTGCGCACCACGCTCTCGCCCAGATGCTGGGCCACTTCGAGAACCAGCTTCTGGTCACCATTCATGGTTTCCAGCGCGTTCAGGATCGGCGGCAGCCCGCCCTCAAACTTCACGTCGACGACGGCACCCGTCACCTGCGCGATTTGGCCCTTGAGATTGCTCATGATCGTCTCAGCCTCTCTTACCCGTCTCCTGCCATTTGCAGGAGGCGTCCTTGGATCAGTGACCTGTCCGCCTAGACCGCCTCGGCCCCGGAGATGATCTCCGTGAGCTCGGTGGTGATCTTGGCCTGACGGGTGCGGTTATATTGCAGGTTCAGCTTGTCGATGAGGTCGCCGGCATTGCGCGTGGCGCTGTCCATGGCCGCCATACGCGCGCCCATTTCGCCAGCCGCATTCTCCAGCAGTGCCGAGAGAATGACGGTATCAACATAACGCGGCAGCAGGGCCGCCAGAATGGCGTCCTCATCGGGTTCGTACTCGTAGATTGCGCCGCCCAGATCAGGCGCGGGCGCATCAGGATCAATGGCTTCGCTCGCCGGGATCAGCGTGCGCGCCTTCGGCTTCTGGCTGATCACCGACACAAATTCGGACGAGACGAGCTCGCAAACATCGAACCCGCCCTCGTCAAACAGCTTGCGTACGATGTCGCCAACATGGGCAGCCAGCGCAGCCGGGCTTGCGGCCTCTTTCAGTTCCAGGGCGCTGACGATCCGGTCGCGGTGAAGGCGCTTGAGAGCGTCATAGCCCTTCTTGCCGACCGTAATGATCTTCACGTCCTTGCCGTCGCTGACCAACGCTGCCACGCGTTCGCGTGCCAGACGGGCGATATTGCCGTTGAAGCCGCCGCACAGACCGCGATCGGCACTCAGCACCAGCAGGAGCACGGTGTCTGACTGGCCTGTTCCGGTCAGGAGTTTCGGCGTTTCAGGCCCGGCCACCACGCCATTGGCCAGATTGGCCATGACCTGCGCCATTTTCTGCGCATAGGGGCGCGCGGCCTCTGCGCTGTCCTGCGCACGGCGCAGCTTCGCCGCGGCCACCATCTGCATGGCCTTGGTGATCTTCTGCGTGGATTTCACAGACGAAATCCGGTTTTTCAGGTCCTTGAGGCTTGCCATCGCGTGTCGCTACTCCCGCGCCATCATGTCAGTTCAGGGCCAGGAAGACGGCTCGGCCAATCTGCGTTCCGAACGCGAAGATCAGCACCGCCAGAAGAAATATCGCCAGCACTGTCAGCGCGGTGCGCTCGTGCGGCTTCAATTTCCCTACCCAGTCCATGAATGCCTGTAACATGATGAGTGGTTTCGGTGCTCCCTCAGCTGAAGGTTGGACGATTGGACGGCTAGGCTGCAAACCGGGTCACAAACGCTTCAAGCGTCTTGACCAGCTCTGCTTCCGACGCATCAGACAGCTTCTGCTCGGACCGGATTGCCTCCAGCAGCTTTGCCTTGTCGGCGTGCAGATGCTGCAGCAGTTCGGCCTCGAAACGCCCGATATCGCGGGTGGCGATCTTGTCGAGATAGCCGCGGGTACCGGCAAAGATCACGCAGACCTGCTCTTCCATCGACAGCGGCGAGAATTGCGGCTGCTTGAGCAGCTCGGTCAGGCGCTCACCGCGCGCCAGAAGACGCTGGGTGGCCGCATCAAGGTCGGAACCGAACTGGGCGAAGGCCGCCATTTCGCGATACTGGGCGAGCTCGCCCTTCATCTTGCCGGCAACCTGCTTCATCGCCTTGGTCTGGGCGGCAGAGCCCACGCGGCTGACCGACAGACCCACGTTCACGGCCGGGCGGATACCCTGCAGGAACAGCGTCGTCTCGAGGAATATCTGACCATCGGTGATGGAGATCACATTGGTCGGGATATAGGCCGACACGTCGTTGGCCTGCGTCTCGATGATCGGCAGCGCGGTCAGCGAGCCCGAACCATGGCTTTCGTTGAGCTTGGCCGCGCGCTCCAGCAGGCGGGAGTGCAGGTAGAACACGTCGCCCGGATAGGCTTCGCGGCCCGGCGGGCGGCGCAGCAGCAGCGACATCTGGCGGTAGGCGACGGCCTGTTTGGACAGGTCATCATACACGATCAGGGCATGCATGCCGTTATCGCGGAAATACTCGCCCATGGCGCAGCCGGTGAACGGTGCCAGGAACTGCATCGGAGCCGGATCGGACGCGGTCGCAGCGACAACGATGGAGTATTCCATCGCGCCGTTTTCTTCCAGCGTCTTCACGATCTGGGCAACGGTAGAACGCTTCTGGCCGATGGCGACGTAGACGCAATAGAGCTTCTTGCTCTCGTCATCGCCCTCGTTGATCTGCTTCTGGTTGAGGATCGTGTCGAGCGCGATGGCGGTCTTGCCGGTCTGGCGGTCGCCAATGATCAGCTCGCGCTGGCCACGGCCGACCGGGATCATGGCGTCAATCGCCTTGATGCCGGTTGCCATCGGCTCATGCACGGATTTGCGCGGCAGGATGCCCGGCGCCTTCACGTCCACGCGCTTGCGCTCGGCAACGTCCTTGAGCGGACCCTTGCCGTCGATCGGCTCGCCCAGCGCGTTGACGACGCGGCCCAGAAGGCCCTTGCCGACGGGCGTATCCACGATGGAGCCCAGACGCTTGACGGTGTCGCCTTCCTTGATCCCCCGGTCATCGCCGAAGATCACGCAGCCGACATTGTCGCTTTCCAGGTTCAGGGCCATGCCCTTGATGCCGCCGGGAAACTCGACGAGCTCGCCCGCGCGCACTTCGTCAAGGCCGTAGACCCGCGCAATACCGTCACCGACGGAGAGCACCTGGCCGACGTCGGAAACATCTGCTTCCGCGCCGTAGTTCTTGATCTGATCCTTGAGGATCGCAGAAATTTCTGCTGCCCGGATGTCCATGGCGGTTCTCAAGCCTCTTTCATCGCTTGTTTCACCCCGTCCAGCCTGGTCCGGAGTGAAGAATCAAACATGCGCGAACCCACCTTCACAGTGAGCCCGCCAATGAGTTCCGGCCGGACTTCGGCACGGACCTCAACCTCCCGCCCGAGGGCGGTTTTCAGTGCTGTCGTCAGCTCTTTGAGCTGCGCGGCCGTCAGCGTATCGGCGCTGGCAATATCAGCAGTGACAACGCCGCGATGGTTCGCGGCCAGCGCGGCAAACGCGGTTGTCATGGCCGGCAGATCGCCCGCGCGGCCATTGCGGGCCACGACGCCGATGAATTTGGTGCCCAGAGGCGACAGCTTGATTGCCTTGGCAAGGGCGGTCAGCGCTTTCACCTTGTCGGCCGTCTTGTGCATCGGGCTTGCGACCGCACGGGTCAGCTCGCCTGATTCGGCAAAGGCTTCGCCCAGCGAAGCCATATCGGCTTCAGCCTTGGCCAGAGCCTTGGACTCAAGGGCCAGATCAAAAAGCGCGCGCGCATAGCGCTGCGCGGCTTGATTGGAAATTGCGTTACCGGCGTTGGTCACCGTTTTTCGCCCGCTCTCTTCTCTGTGGTGAGTGCCGGTCAGGGTCTGTTTACAAGATCAGACCCAGGCACTTGAGATATTGAGGTTTTTTTCGGTTCCGCCCATGCAGCGCACGGACGGTCCCGTTCAGTCCGGCGCCCACCTAGCACAAGGGTTTGAGGGCGGCAACCTGCCCGCGCGCAAAAGGCACAGGGAAACACTCCGGCTGAGGCCGCAGTCCGCCAGAAAGCACCCCTCAAAGAAACGAATAGGGCTCGATATCCACGCGCGCGCGGATGGAGGAAGGCAGTTTGAAACGGGCCATCCAGGTGGCCATGAAGGCCGAGACATCCACATGGCGTCCGGCCTGCACCAGAAAGCGGCGGCGATAGCGCCCGCGTACCACGGCAAGGGGTGGCTCTGCCGGGCCGAAGAGTTTCACATCGTCGCTTAGCGGCGCAGCTGCCGCCGCAGCTTTTGCCGTTTCCACCAGCAGGCGTTCGTCCGTGCCGGACATGACCAGAGCCGCCAAACGCCCGAAAGGCGGCAGGCCCAGCTGCTCGCGCATCATCGCTTCAAGGTCGAGAAAGGTATCGCGATCTCCGGCCACCAGCGCGCGGATCGCCTCATGATCGGGATCATGGGTCTGGAGCAGCGCGCGGCCCGGCCGGTCGGCCCGGCCTGCCCGGCCTGCGGCCTGCACCAGTGTCTGATAGGTGCGCTCGCCGGCACGCAGATCGCCGCCTTTCAGGCCCAGGTCGGCGTCCACAACACCGACCAGCGTCAGGCGCGGAAAGTTGTGACCCTTTGCCGCAATCTGGGTGCCGACCAGAATATCGATCTCGCCTGCCTCCATGCGCGCGATGAGCTCGCGCACGCCATTGGGACCGGAAATGCTGTCAGAGGAGAAGACTTCCACGCGCGCATCGGGGAAGCGCAAGGCGGCTTCTTCAGCAACGCGCTCCACACCGGGGCCCACGCTGGTGAGCGAATCAATCGCGCCGCATTCCGGGCAGGCGCGTGGCTTGGGCATGGAAAACCCGGTCGTGTGGCAGATAAGGCGGCCCGTATAGCGATGCTCGACCAGCCAGCGGTCGGTATCGGGACTTTTCATCTTGTGTCCGCAGGCCCGGCACAGGACCAGAGGCGCATAGCCACGCCGGTTCAGATAGAGCAAGACCTGCTCGCCGGCAGCGATGGTTTCCGCCATGGCGTGTGTCAGAGGCGCGGACAGCCAATGGCCCGGCTCTGGCGGGTGCTCGCGCAGATCAATCGTGTCGATCTGCGGCAACAAGGCCGTTCCAGCGCGGGCAGCAAGACGGATATGGCCATAACGCCCGGCCCGGGCATTGACGAGGGATTCAAGGCTGGGCGTGGCGCTGGCAAGTATCGCCAGCGCGCCCTCGGTCTTGGCACGCAGAACGGCGAGATCGCGCGCGTGATAGGTCAGGCCCTCATCCTGCTTGTAGGTTGGGTCATGCTCCTCATCGACCACGATGAGGCGCAGATTGCGGAACGGCAGGAAGATGGCCGAGCGTGCACCGGCAATAATGCGCGCGCGTCCCGAACTGATCTCGCGCCAGGCGCGGCGGCGCTCTGTCGGGCTGACGGCCGAATGCCACAAGGCCGGCAATGCGCCGAAGCGGGCCTCAAAGCGCGCGGTAACAGCCTGGGTAAGCGCAATTTCGGGCAAGAGAACCAGTACTTGCGCGTCCGGCTCGCGGCGCAAAAGCTCGGCTACCGCCTCCAGATAGACTTCCGTCTTGCCAGACCCCGTCACCCCGTCCAGCAAAGCCGCCTGAAATCCGCCTGCCGCGACAAGGCGGCGCAGCTGGGTGGCCGCCGCTTCCTGTCCGTCATTAAGCGCAAGGCCCTCTCGATAGGGATCGGGCATATCGAAGGGCTGGTCTACATCGCGCCGCTCAGCGCGCAGCGCGCCAGCATCCACCAACCCCTTCACCACGCCCGGCGACACGCCAGCGCGGCGGGCCAGCTCTGCACCGCTGGCGGGCTCAGCGGCGGCGGCATCCAGCACCGCCTGACGGGCAGGCGTCATGCGCTGCGGAACCGAGCCCGTCGGGTGATACAGCGTCTCGGTCGGTGACGGTCCCAGTCCGCCGCGGCTGCGCAGGCTGGCCTGCAGGACAAGACCCGGGCTTTCGGCCAGATAGCGCGCCGTCCAGTCGATAAAGGCGCGCATCGAGGCGGTAAGGGGCGGCGCATCCAGCCGCTCCGCCACCGGCTTGAGCGGGCGGTTGCCGCCCGCGCCATCGCGTACACTCCAGACCACGCCATGGCTCAGCCTTTTGCCCAGCGGCACGATCACATGATCACCTTCGGCGACATGAAGCCCGTCAGGCACCGCATAGTCGAACGCGTCCGGCAAGGGCAGCGGCAGAAGGACGCTCGCAATCTGGGGGGCCGAGGGGTCACGATTCGCGCTCATGCGCCCATCCTAACCGGCGGGCGGGATTCGTGCAGGGGAGTTAACGCATCTGGAACCGGCCCCGTGTCATGATGACAGGGTGGATAAACGCCCCCGCCAAGAGGGGCAGACAGATGGATGGATGGACAATGATCGGCATCAAGCGCATGCGCCCCAACCCCGTGCCCGCAGCCCGCGAGACCGCAGACACACCCGACTGGCGCAGCGCCATACTGGCGGATCCGTCGCGGGTACTGGCCGACGCCGAGCTGATGAACACGCTTCTGGGCGTGCAGGCAGATACCAATGTCACCGATCTCAACGCGGCAGCGCGCGCGCGGCTGCAAAGCGAGATCACGCTTCTGAAGGCCGCCAACAAAGATTTGCTGGACCGGCTGCGCGGCAATCTGGCGGCGCAGGCCAGCGCCCATGCCGCGGTAATGGGCCTGATGGACGAGCCGAGCCTTTCCGCCCTCGACCGGCGGCTGGCAGGGCATACGGCCACCACGCTCGGCCTGGAGGCTGTGCGCGTCTGTCTTGAGGGGATCACCGCCTTGCCGCGCGCCATCGCCATTCTGCCTGCCGCTCCGGGCCTGAAAATGGCCATGATGGGCGAGGCGTCCGAGTGCCTGGGCGCGCCTGATCCACGCCTGTCCGCACCCATTTACGGTGTTCAGGCCAGCCGGGTGGCCAGCGAGGCGGTTATCGCGCTCGAAGGCCGGGGCTTTAGCGGCGTTTTGTGTCTGGGTTCAGCGCGCCGCGACGCGTTCCGCCTCGATGATGCCGCTGATCTGGCCCATTTCCTTGCCCGCGTTCTGGAACGCCGGCTGGAAGCCCTGATGGAGCGATAATGCCTGACGCCCGCCCCGCATCACTCGTGGCAGATTTTCTGGCCCATCTCGAGGGCGGGCGGCGCTATAGCGCGCACACGGTCAAGGCCTATGAACGCGATCTGGGCCAATGGCTGGCATTTCTCAGCCAGCATCTGGGACGGGCCGTGACGGTGACAGACCTGTCAGCCCTTGGCGGCCATGACTGGCGTGCGTGGCTCGCCAGCCGGCGCCTCGACGGTGCCGGACCGCGCACCCTGCAACGCGCGCTGTCAGCCGTACGCAGCTTTTACGGCTATGGCCGCACCCGGCACGGCATCGACAATGCCGCGCTGGCGCTGGTGGAGGCACCGCGCGCGCCGCGCCGCCTGCCACGGCCGGTCAGTGAAAGCGCCGCCAGGGCGATGCTGGACAATTCGCGCATAAAGGACTGGCAGAATGCCCGCGACACGGCGGTTTTGGCGTTGCTCTACGGGGCGGGCTTGCGCGTGTCGGAAGCCCTGTCGCTGACCGGACGCGATCATCCCTTGCCAGATGCCTTGCGCATTACCGGCAAGGGCGGACGCACGCGGCTGGTTCCAGTGCTGACAGCGGTGAAAGAGGCTATCGCGGCTTACACGGCTTTGTGCCCGTTTTCCCTGAAAGGCTCCGAGCCCCTGTTTCGCGGCGCGCGTGGCGGCCCGCTGAACGCGCGTGCGGTGCAGCGCTGCGTCGAGCGCATGCGCGGCGCGCTGGGCCTGCCCTCCACCGCGACCCCCCATGCCCTGCGGCACGCCTTTGCCACGCATCTTCTGGCCGGTGGCGGGGATTTGCGCGCGATTCAGGAATTGCTCGGCCACGCCTCGCTGTCTACGACGCAAATCTATGCCGAAGTGGATACGGCCCGGCTGATGTCGGTTCATGCCGCGACTCATCCACGGGCACGGCTGGCGGCCAAAGGCTAGGCGGCCATCGCCCTAAAGCCGGCAGCTGACGGAATTGATTTCTGGAGCCCGTGTCATTCCGGAAAGCGCGCCAGCGCTTGTCTGGAACCCAGAGCTTTCAAAAGAACAGGGCGCCGGCTTGCCGCCGGTGAAACGCCTACGAGACGCCATATCTTCTTTCAGTATAAACTTTGATTTACAAAGTAGTTTGAACATGAGATAAATGGTCAGCGCACCGAATCAGCGCATCGACCGATCAAGGAGCCGCGCCCATGAATACCGACCGGAAAACCGCCGCCAATGCCGATCTGGCCTATCTGCGCGAGATGGCCGAAGCAGGTGCCAAAGCCCCGTTGCTGGGTGGCCGCTTCATGGTGTGGTGGGGCGGGCTGACGGGCAGCGTCACGCTGGTCCATTGGCTGATCCTTACAGGCGCGCTCGATTTCGGCGCTGAAGCGTTGTGGCCGCTCTGGCTCGGGTACATGATCCTGGGATCGATTGGCAGTGCGGTGCTGGGCTGGTCGCTTCGCAACAAGCCGGGAGCCGGCTCGATGGGTAACCGGGTGCAGCAGGTGATGTGGCCCGTGCTGGGCGGTTCTATCGGCCTTTACTTTGCCGGGCTGTCAACGGGCATCGCGGCGGGCATGGTTCCGGTCATTCTGATCAACACGATGATGCCGGTCGCCTTCCTGGCCTATGGCGCGGGCTGGATGGTGGACGCCTTGCTGTCACGCGAGAGGCTGCTGCTGGTTCCTGCCGTGATCACGCTGGCAGCCGCCTTTGCCGGCGCGGTCTTCGTGGCGACCGCCTGGGTATACATGATTGCCTCGGCGGGCATGTTGCTCGGCACCTTCATTCCCGGCTTCTTCCTGATGGCAAGAGAGCCACGGGAGGTCATCTAGGGCCATGGCCGACTTCAACTCCTCCGATCTGGATGATGTCATTCACGGGCGCATGCGCCTGGGCCTGATGGCGTATCTGGCAAGTGTGGACAGCGCGAGTTTTGGCGAACTCAAGGAGCGCACCGGAGCGACCGACGGCAATCTCTCCACTCATCTCAGAAAGCTGGAAGAAGCCGGCTATGTCGCCATCACCAAGCGTTTTGTCGACCGCAAACCGCGCACCGATGCGGCGCTGACGCAAGCCGGGCGCAAGGCCTGGATCGGTTATCTGGACGATCTCAAAAAGCTCGTCGGCGAATGATCAGGCCGGAAACACAAACGGCGCGATGAAACTCGCCAGCAGGGCGATCAGCGGAGCGGCCACCAGATTGATCCGCAAGCCCGCCTTGATCATCTGCCCCATCGTCACTGCGCCGGACGCGTAGACGATGGCATTGGGCGCTGTGGCCACCGGCAGCATGAAGGAACAGCTCGCCGCCAGCGCCACGGGCAGTATCAGATGTTCAGCCGGCACGCCTGCCGCCGAAGCCACCCCGCCCAGAACCGGCAGGAAGGCCGTCGTGGTCGCCACGTTGGAGGTGAGTTCTGTCAGGAACACCACCATGAAGGCGAGGATCAGCACCACGATCGGCAGAGGCAGCGCGGCCACGATGGCCAGATGAGAGCCGATCCAGCCCGACAGGCCGGTTGCATCCATGGCCGCTGCCAGCGACAATCCGCCGCCAAACAGGATCAGCACGCCCCAGGGCAGGCGCTGGGTCGTCTCCCAGTCCATCAGCGCACGGCCCTTGCCTTGCGGCCCGCCCGCCGGGATCAGGAACATGGCGAGCGCGCCCGCCATGGCGATCTGCATGTCATTGAGGCTCAAGGTCACCGGCAGGTTCAAGGCAACCGAAAGCCAGGACAGCAAGGGATTCCAGCCGAAGCTGATATCGGGGATGCCGATCAGCACGCCGGGCAGTTCGCGGCCCATCCATAAAAGCGCCACGGTACCAAAGGCCATCGCCACGCGCTTTTCCGGAATGGTCATCCGTCCGAGCGCCGTCTTCTCCGCGATCACGAGTGCATGGCCCTCGCCACTGCCTGCCCGTGTCGGGATCTTGAACGCAAAGCGCGTCAGGATGACCCATGCAGCCGGGATCAGCAGCGCAGCCGCGGGCACGCCCAGCATCATCCATTCGGGAAAGCTTATCGAGCGTTCTGCGGTGCGCTCCAGATAGCCGATAGCGATAAGATTGGACGGTGTACCAACCGGAGTGGCCAGCCCGCCGATAGAGGCCGAATAGGCAATGGCCAGCGCCAGCGCCGGGGCGAACATCTTCGTGTCAACGCCCTCCTTCTCGACGGCTTCGGCGACTTTCAGCGCGATGGGGATCATCATCAAAGTGGTCGCGGTGTTGGAAATCCACATCGACAGCACACCCGACGCGATCATGAAGCCGAGCAGCATCAGGGAGGGGCGTGAGCCAAAGGCGGCCACGACATTGAGCGCAATGCGCGCATGCAGATTCCAGCGCTCTATGCCGAGCGCAACGATGAAGCCACCCAGCAGCAGCATGACGATGGGGTCGGCATAGGGGAAAGCCGCCTCGCGGGCCGTGGCGATGCCCAGCACAGGGAAAAGGGCCAGTGGAATGAGCGCCGTTGCCGCAATCGGGATGGCCTCGCTCGCCCACCAGCTGGCCATCAGAAGGGCCAGTGACAGGCACAGCCAGGCTTCACGTGAAAGGCCCTCAGGCAGGGGGATGAGTTGCAGGCCAATGGCCAGAACCAGCCCGGTCACAAGGCCGATACGGCGCGGCGTCCACGCAAATGTCACGTGATGAACTCCCCCGGTCATTGAGGCGCCTCTTGCGGGCGCGTTGCGGACAGGAGTTAAGCCGGTTTGGTGCGTTCAGGGCAACACCCGGTTGGGTCAGTGCCCGTCCGCGCCGTCTTTCAGGACAAAGCGGCGGTCGCAATAGCCACATTCGACAAAGCCGTCATCGCCCATATCGTACCATACGCGCGGGTGGCCGAGCGCTCCGCCGCCGCCATCGCACATGACGCGCGTGGAGGTCACCTCGATCACTTCCGGGGCAGGCAGCGCATTTGGCGCCGTATCTACCAGTGTTTTCTCGTTTGGGCTGGACATGGATCGATCCCTGGCGGCCGTGGAGGCGTGCACCGGCGTGGACGCCGGGGTGCAAGCCTCTTAAGTTCCGGTCTGCTTTAGTTTTAGCCGCTGCCCGCGTCAATCTGCAGCGACGCACCTCCCACCTGCTGCAAGGCTTCACTCCCATGACCCATCCCGACCTGCCTGAATACGCCATTATCGCCGAACGTCTGGAAAAGACCTATGCGGGTTCGAAGAAGCGCGAGCCCAAGCAGGCATTGAAGGGCATTGATCTGAAAGTGAGGCGCGGATCGATTTTCGGCCTTCTGGGACCAAATGGCGCAGGCAAGTCCACCTTCATCAATATCCTTGCGGGTCTGACGAACAAGACGGGCGGCTCGGCGAGCATCTGGGGCAATGACATCACCAGTGCAGCGCGCAATGCGCGTGCCTCGATCGGCGTGGTGCCGCAGGAAATCAACATGGACGTGTTCTTCACGCCCTTCGAAACGCTCGAACTGATGGCCGGATTTTACGGCGTTCCCTCCTCCGAGCGGCGTTCGGACGAATTGCTGGAGGTGATGGGCCTTTCCGACAAGCGTAACGCCTATGTGCGTCAGCTCTCCGGCGGCATGAAGCGCCGCCTGCTGATCGCCAAGGCGCTGGTGCATAATCCGCCTGTCCTGGTGCTCGACGAGCCGACAGCCGGGGTTGATATCGAGCTGCGCCGCCAACTCTGGGAATATGTGGTCAAGCTTAACGGGCTGGGTGTAACCATCGTCCTGACCACGCACTATCTCGAAGAGGCGCAGGAGCTGTGCGACGAGATCGCCATTATCGATCAGGGCGAGGTTGTTGCCTGCGAGCCCAAGCACAGCCTGTTGCGGCGGCTGGACCGAAAGACCCTGATTATCGAAGCCGAAGCGCCACTGTCAGCGGTTCCGGCGGGGTTTGACGCACTGGAGGCGGAAATTCGCGACGGCGCCCTGGCCATCACCTACCGGGCCGGCCAGACATCGGTCGGGGACCTGATTGCCCGGTTCAATGACAGTGGCGAGCGCATCCGCGATCTGCGAACCGAGGAACCGGATCTGGAAGATGTTTTCCTCGCCCTGACCTATAATGCCGGGCACACTGCCGGTTCAGGCAGCAAGCAGGAGGCCAGGACGGCCCGCTAGCGGAAGGCCGGACAGCGCCGCCAGTACGGAGGACCCGTCATGAAGCGCTTTTTCAAATCCGTAGGGGCCGCCAGCCTGTCCGCCATGGGCCTGGCATTGGCATTTCTGGTCATCTTCCAGATCAATCCCGTTTCTCTGGCCGGCTGGATTGTGCTGGGCCTGCTGGTTCTGGCCGCCTTTGCCACGGCCCTCATCGCCTATCGCTGGATGATGGGTGCCGAATTCTACCCCGCTGATACGGACGGCACGCATGGCGAGGGCTATGCCACCGGTGTCGGCTTTGGACAGGCCTCGCGGCGGCGGCGCGACGAGGATAATGATCCCGATGCATCCATCCGGCGCGGCGGCGGCGGGGATGATGGCGCAGGCGATGACGGCGCGGGCGGTGAGGAAGGCCTCTTCTAGGCGCTGCATGCCGGACGCGCACCTCTCATTCCATTAAATGTTATACATATACAACAAAACGCTTGTGTTCTGCATAAGACGGCGCTAAACAATAGGCTGAGCAGATTTCGAGTTCCCAGCCCATGAAGGCCCCGCGCTGCGATGAGTTCACCCATCTATAACCGTCTGCCCGTGCTGCGCGCCGAACGCGGTCTGTCCCGCAAGGCGCTGGCCGATTCAGTGGGCGTGAATTTCCAGACGATCGGTTATCTGGAGCGCGGGGATTACAGCCCTTCGCTCGAACTGGCCCTGAAGCTGTCGGAGTATTTCGAGTTGCCTGTCGAAATGATCTTCTCGCTCAAACCCTTCGAGCCGCTCTCGCGGATCGCGAACCAACGGGATCAATGACATGTCGTTTTACATGCGAACCGCCAATGGCAGGGTTGCACAGCGCAGCCGCGCCTCCATGCGTCTTGCTACCGGCATTATTCTGGCAGGGTATCCGCTCGGCGCCCTGCTCACGCTCAATTCCAGCCTCGCCGGAGACGGCAGCGGTGCGTTCGCCCTCAACCTGACCGGGCTGGCCATCATCGCGATTGCCATTTTCGCGTTCTTCTACATTGCGCCATCTTACATGCAGCGCATTGTCGGAGAGCAGCTTTGCGAACTCGACGATCTGGAACGCGATCTGCGTCAGAAGGCCTATGCCTTTGCCTATCACCTTTTGACGGGGCTGGTCGCGTCCGCGATCTTCTATCTGGCGGTTGCTAACGACGATACGCGCCTGACCTTGTGGGCGCCCGACAGCTATACCCACTGGAACACGATATTCTGGGGCGTTCTGCTCTACTGCTTCACACTGCCCACGGCCTATCTGGCCTGGACCATGCCCGATATCGCCCACGAGTTTGGCGAAGACGAGCTGGAGGCCGAGCCGGTCCGCAAGCCCGGTGTGCGCTGGTGGCTCTGGGGGCTGATCATTGCCGGCGGCATTGGCGGATTCATTCTGGCGCGCACAATCACCTAGCCGTCCCCAACCCGGCCTTCCCCGGAAAAGCGCGCATCCTGTTCGGGGTCAAAGCGGGCGAGTCCAGCACTGTTCAGCACGGCGCTGACCTGTGCAGCATAGCTGTCGCCGCTATCGGCATAGGGTCCGACCAGGCCGACCAGCGCCGGGCTGGTTATCGGTTCGCCCTCTGACCTGAGCCTGGCCCGCTCGGCGCGGAATGCCGCGAAGTCCCGGTGGGTGTTGAACACATCCACATACTCGGCTGCCGCCGCGGTCAGGCTGGAAAAACGCCCTTCGCGCGGGATCCGCCCATAGAGCGAATTGCGGGCAATGGCGGTTTCGCTGCTGCCCCAGCCTGTGGCCAGTGCGGCCTGCGCGGCCCCCAGTGATGGCGGCACCACATCGACGCGCGCCAGCAAGTCATCAAGATCGTCGTAGCGGCCACCATAACGCCGGGCCAGCGAATCGCGTCTTGCCTGCTGGGGCAGGCTCAGCGCGATGCCTGCCTCTTGCTGGGCGCGCATGACCAGCAATTGCTCGCGCTCTTCGACAATGCGCTCATTCTGCGCGGCCACCAGACCTGCCGCCACCCGCGCAAAGGTGTCGCGGCGCGCGGCCGGGTCCATGCTTTCCCAGTCGGAGGGGAAGCTCTCCAGACGGATAGCGCCTGACGACCCTTCAGGTCCGAGGGCGGCCAGCAATTCGCGTACATTGAGCGGTGCAATCGGCTCGGTCCGGCCACCGCGCTCATTGGCCCCGAACGACACAACGGCGCTCGCCAGCGTAAAGCCCACGGCAACAACTGCGATCATGCCGGCATTGGCCAGATTGCCACCGCGCGCCAGCGGCGGCGCCACATTGAACAGGCGCGCTACCGGACCGGCCGTCCAGCCCTGAATGACCAGCGATGCAATCACAACGGCAAAGGCAGCGGAAAAATAGAGATTGGCGTTCTCCACACCGGCGAGGACCGGAAACGCGCCCAGAAAGATCGGCACCGCTCCGCGCAAGCCCATCCAGCCTATAAACGCGCGCTCATTGAGCCGGAAACGCTCTGGCGCCAGACAGACCAGCACCGCAACGGGGCGCGCCACCAGTATCAGCACGAATGCCAGTCCCAGCGCGGGCAAGGCGACTTCGGCGGCGTGACTGGGCGTGACTAGGAGCCCCAGCATCAGGAAGAGACCGATCTGGGCAATCCAGGCCAGCCCGTCAGAAAAGCGCGCGGTTGCCTCCGCAGCCCGGCGCCTGGGCGCGGACGCCATTGATACGCCGGCCAGATAAGCCGCCAGAAAACCTGAACCGCCTATCACTTCGGCAAACGCAAAGAGGAAAACCGCGCCCGCCGACGCAAAAATCGGATACAGGCCGATGGGCAGACCGATCTTTCGCTCGATATAGGCAATCGTGCGCCCGCCAAACCAGCCAATCAGCCCGCCGGCCACAATGGCCCAGCTTATGGAAATCGTTGCAAGAAACGGATCGGGCGCGCCCTGGCCGGTCAGCCAGGCCACAAACGTGACCACCAGGATCACGGCCATCGGATCATTGAAGCCGGATTCAGCTTCCAGCGTGGTCGCCACACGCGGGCGCGCGTTCAGGTCACGGCCCGCAATCAGCATCAGGACGGCCGCCGCGTCGGTGGATGATACGATCGCGCCCATCAAGGCGGCCTCGATCCAGCCAAGCCCGAACAGGTATTTTGCGGCCACCGCCGTGATGCCTGCGGTGATGATCACGCCCAGCGTGGCCAGGCTCAGGGAAGGACGCAGAACGCTGCGCAGGCGGCGCAGCCGCGTGCCAAGCCCGCCATCAAACAGGATCAGCGCCAGCGCCAGCGAGCCGAAAAGATACGCCGTGTCATGGGCATGGAAGGCGATCCCGCCGGGCCCTTCCTCGCCCGCCAGCATCCCGATGACGAGGAAGATCAGCAATAGCGGAGCGCCGGCCTGCCGCGTTGCGGCAACCCCTGCAATGGCGAGCAGGACAAGACCTGCCGCCGCCAGCAAGATGAGCTCGGCTGTATCCATGATGCGTCCGATATATGGCCTCACGGCCCCGCTGGGAAGCATAACGCGGCGGGCATGACTGTCCGGGCGCAGGCCTGACACATTGCCGGGCGGCGCAGCCCGGTATCGGCGCACGATGGCGTTCAGCGGCTACGTGGTTTCTCTCCATTGAACACCGGCGCACAGCCCTGTAAGAGAACGTTGCACGCACCCGTAGCTCAGCTGGATAGAGCGCTGCCCTCCGAAGGCAGAGGTCACAAGTTCGAATCTTGTCGGGTGCGCCATTGTCTTGATCTCATGCCGGTTCGCCGCGTTCGCCCCTGCGGCGGGATGGCGGTCAGCGCCCTACCCGCCACCGCCTCGCATGGCATTCAGACGCGCCAGGGTCACGCGCAGATCCTCCATATTGACCGGCTTGGCCAGATACGCATCGGCCCCGGCCTTCAGGCATGCATCCCTGTCATGGGTCTCAGCCAGCGCGGTTAGCGCCAGGATCGGCGTGTGTCCGCGTGGACCTGTGCTCGAGCGGATATGATGGATCGCCTCCAGCCCGTTCATCACCGGCATGGAGATATCCATGATGATGGCATCAAAATCGCTGGCCAGCGCAGCCATCACGGCGTCCTTGCCATTGCCGGCATGAACGGCTTGGCAGACGCCCATCTGCTCCAGCATCATCTGCAATGTCTGCAGGCTGACGGCATTGTCCTCGGCGATCAGCAGCCGGGCGGGCACAGGTGCGCTTACACGCGGACTCCCGCTCGTCTGCGGCTGGTATTCCGGCCCCGCAGCCTCGATCAGAGGCACGGTAACGATGAAGCGCGATCCTTGCCCCGGCTCGCTTTGGGCATGGATGGTGCCGCCCATCAGGCCCGTAAAATCCTTGCAGATGGCAAGGCCCAGTCCCGCACCATCATGGCTGCGTGCCGGGCCGGTGTCGGCCTGCCGGAACCGGTCGAAAATGATGTTGATACGCTCCGGCGGGATGCCGGGGCCTGTATCGTCGACAATAAAGCGTATCCGGCCGGGGTCTGCGCGCTCGACCAAGAGGGTTACCGAGCCGGACGCGGTGAACTTGACGGCATTGCCCAGGAGGTTGATGAGCACCTGACCCATGCGCCGGTGATCGGTAATCACGCGCGCGGGCAGCGCCGGATCGATATGGCTGCTGACACACAGTCCCTTTTCCAGAGCACCGGCTGTAACAGCGTCTATGGCTCGCGCGCACATCGCCGTCAGCGATACCGGCTCGGGTTCCAGCGTGAACAGGCCCGCTTCGATCTTCGAGATATTCAGAACATCATCAAGGATGGACAGAAGCGCCTTGCCCGAGCTCAGGACCGTATCCACCATACGCTTCTGACGCTCATCCAGAGGGGTGCGCGCGAGGATTTGCGACATCCCCAGCACCCCGTTCAGCGGCGTTCGGATCTCATGGCTCATATTGGCCAGAAATTCCGATTTCAGCCGGTTGGCCCGTTCTGCCTCGTCGCGCGCGGCCAGCAGCTCGGCTTCCTCCCGTTTGCGCTGTGTCACGTCCTGAACGACGCCGGTCAGAACCGCGTCTTTGCCCTCGCCTGTGCGCTCGGCAATGCCGCGTACATGCACGATCCGCCCGTTATCAAGGCGAACAATACGGTATTGGAACTCAAACGCGTTGCTGCCTGAACTCTCGAATGCCTTGTACTGTGCGTACAAGGCTTCGCGGTCATCGGGATGAACCAGCCGCGCGTGGTTCCTGAACGATATGGTGGGACATTTCGAGGTGTCCCCGTAGATTCTCTTGACCTCGTCTGACCAGATGTGTGTCCGGGTGGCCAAATCGTATTTCCATACCCCGATCCCGAGCAGCTCCTGCGCCGTTCTCAGATTGGTTTCCTGCTCACGCATGCGCCTGGCCGCCTGCGCCAGTTCATGCGTGACCATGAGCGTTTCGGGCGTCGCGGGCAGGCTGTCAGATTGCAAACTGCCTTCCCGGACATAGCCCGTTACGTCTTCCACCCGGTTGATGATGTAGCTGACCTGGCCACCAGGCCCCAGCACCGGCGTGTTGACGACGTGCCACCAGCGTTCCTGAAAGTCCAAACCGTCTGGACCGGGGATTTCGATGGGATAGCGCTGCAATGCCATCACATCGGTGCTGCCGGAATCGCACACACGGCGGAAGCTTGCTTCCAGGCGGCTGACGCCATCTGCATCAGGTTCCACGGGGTTGTCAGGGAAAGCGCTGAATATCTCGCGGCCAATCAGTTCAGAGCGTGTACGCCCCGTCACCGCCAGATACTCGTCGCTGACAGCGAAAATCTCGAAATTACCGGCTCGCACCACGGCAAACTTGCCTGAGGCGGATTCCAGCACCGAGCGGAAGCTTTGCGCCTCGGCCTCCGCCTGCTGGCGCGCGGCCATCTCACTGGCATGGAGGCCGGCATGCTCGCGCTCGAGCTCCACGATATGCGTGACGTCAAGAATGATCGCGAGCCGTGCCGCCTTGCCGTCATAATCCAGATTGTGCCCGGCAATATCCATCCAGCGCGTGTCACCGGCCTTGGTCAGATGCCGCCAGATCCCCGGCCGCTCCGGGCCGCTGCCCGAATTGCGTACCACATCGTAGAGGGCCGGGATGTCCTCTTCAGGCTTGAGGTCCTGCACCGTCAGCCGCAAGAACTCTTCCCGGCTGTAACCATAGGTCGTGATAGCCGACTGATTGACCCGCAAAATTGCCAGCGAATCCCGCTCAAACACCATCATCGGATGCGGGCTGGTCTCGAAAAGTATTTCACCATCAAGGGGTGGCAGGGTCATGTTTGCTTCATTGTCTCTGCCCGGGGCCATTGGCGGCCATGCAGATTTGCTGCGATCTGACGTCAGTATGACACCGATTTGGTAACCTATTCCCCAATCAGCCTGCCATCGCATCACTGTGAAAGCCGGGCGCTGGTAACATTCTGGCAAACCGGACTGTTGGACAAAGACCGGATGCAGCGCAGCACTCCAGCCGCTGCTAACGGGGACCGGAAGGGCGGATGTGACGATGAACCGGCATACGATAAGGCCCTTCATCCTGTGTGGCGGCTCCGGCACCCGCCTCTGGCCCCTGTCCAGCGCGGTGAGGCCAAAACCGTTTTTCAGCCTTCAGGGCGGTCCGTCCATGCTGGCACAGACCGCGTCCCGGCTTGATACCACAGCCGTGGAGACGGTGCGCATGGCGCCCGTTGCCGCCATCGGGTCGGCGCGCCACGGCGCGCTTTTGCGGGCCCACCTGCCCGGCGCAGATCTCATCCTGGAACCGGTAGCGCGCGATTCCGCGCCCGCTGTCGCGCTGGCCGCGCTGTCGGCGGAACCCGGCGATCTGGTCCTGATCCTGCCCGCCGACCATTATATTGCGCAGCCTGATGCATTTCTTGAAGCCATCAGTGCCGGAGCGGACGCCGCAGCAGGCGGTCAGATTGTCACTTTCGGCATCACCGCTGACCACCCGGCCACCGGTTATGGCTATATCAGAGCCAGCGGGAAGGGCCCGGTCCGCAAGGTGCAGGCGTTTGTCGAGAAGCCTGATCTGGAGACGGCAAAAGCCTATCTGGCATCCGGCGAGTATTTCTGGAATGGCGGCATTTTCCTGTTCAAGGCGCCGGTGATGCTCGGCGAACTGCAACGCCACGCGCCCGGTGTATTGGCCGCAGCGCGCCATGCGCTCGATCATGCCAGAGCCGACCCGGCAACAGGCGCGAAGATTGTAGACCGGCCGGCCTTCGCAAAGGCGCCCGCCATCAGCATTGATTATGCCGTCATGGAGAAGACCGAACTCGCATCGGTGGTTCCGGTCTCGATGGGATGGAGCGATGTCGGCGATTACGCGGCCCTGCATGGCCTTTCGCAGCACGACGCGGATGCAAATGCCGTTTTCGGACCCGCTGCGCTGGACGGTGTTTCAGGCAGCTATATCCGCTCTGATGGGCCGTTGATTGCCGTGAAGGGCGTGAAGGGCCTTGCCATTGCTGCGACCCGCGACGCCGTTATCGTGACACCATTGAGCGAGGCGGCGGGCATCAAGTCTGTCGTTGGCGCAGCCCAATTGGCATCGGGCGTCCCAGCCGAAGCGCGCGGCTGGGCACACGGCTGGCTGACGCAGGACTGCCTGCCGCTATGGGCCCGCACGGCCTGGGACGAGGATAAGGGCGGTTTCGTGGAGAGCCTGACGCTCGATGGAATTCCATTGCCTGATCGCGAGCGGCGCATGCGGGTTATACCGCGCCAGATCTTTGCGTTCTCCGAAGCCGCCATTCTGGGCTGGGAGCCGGAAGAGGCAAGGCGCATCGCCATGCTGGGTCTTGAATATCTTGACGGCCCGGCGCGTGCGCCCAATGGCGGATGGGTTCACCGGCTGGACCGTTCGGGCCACCATATCGATCCACGGCGCGGCCTGTACGACCATGCTTTTGTGATACTGGCCGGGGCCACTGCCTATCAGGCATTCGGTGAGCCGCGCGCGCTGGATCTCGCGCTGGAAGCGCTGACATTTGTGGCCGACCACATGGCTGACAAATCCGGCATGGGGTTCTTCGACCCGGAGCTGGCTCCGGAGCTGCGCGCCGCGAACCCGCACATGCACTTGCTGGAGGCTTGTCTGGCGCTGGACGCGGCAACCGGCTCGGGTCAGGCGCTGGCCATCGCGCAGATTTGCGTCCGCCGTCTCGAAGACAGCTTCTTTGATGCCGTCAGCGGCGCGGTGATCGAAGAACTGCCTGGCGGCTGGACCCGGCCCGCCGGACCCTGGCGCGCAGAACCCGGCCATTGCCATGAATGGGCCTGGCTGCTGGCTGAATACGAGGCCCGGACGGGCCACGACCTGATCAGCTGGCGGCGCAGGCTGATCGGGTTTGCCGACACGTCAGGGCAAGACCGCGATAGCGGCTTTGCGTTCAACGGCGTGGACACTGACGGCGCGGTGCTGGATGGCAACCGGCGCCTGTGGCCTCAGCTGGAAATGTTGCGCGCACGGCTGCGTCACCCGGAAACAGCGACGCCCGGTTCAGCCGGTGATCTGCTTGAGCGCTTGCGCACCAGCTATTTTGCCGATGCCTGTGCGGGCGGATGGATGGATGCCTATGACCGCGAAGGCAAGCCGCTGGCGGCCGATATTCCCGCCAGCATGCTCTACCATGTGATGACTGCCTTCGGCCCGCTGGCTTCGTCCTGACGCGCTAGGGCCGTCCGACGCTGGTATAGGCCAGGCCCGCTTCCTTCATCTCGGCAGGGTCGTAGATATTGCGAAGATCCACCACGATGGGTGATTTCAGGGCCGCCTTGACGCGTTCAAAGTCCAGCGCCCGGAACTCGTTCCACTCGGTGATGATGACGAGCGCATCGGCACCATCCAGCGCCAGGTAGGGGCCAGTTGCATATTCGACGTCCTTGAGAAGCTTCTCGGCTTCCTCGACGCCGGCCGGATCATAGGCGCGCACGCGCGCACCCTTCGCCTGCAAGGCGGGGATGATGTCGAGGCTGGGCGCCTCGCGCATATCGTCTGTGTTCGGCTTGAACGTCAGGCCCAGCACGGCAATCGTCTTGCCAGCGACATCGCCTCCACACGCTGCGATAATCTTGTCGGCCATGGCGCGCTTGCGCAGGTCGTTGACGCGCACGGTGGCTTCCACAAGCTGGAGCGGCGTGCTGGCTTCCTGCGCGGTGCGCACCAGAGCCAGCGTGTCCTTTGGAAAACACGACCCGCCATAGCCGGGGCCGGCATGAAGGAATTTCGAGCCGATCCGGCCGTCAAGGCCGATACCTTTCGACACTTCCTGTACATTCGCGCCGACCGATTCACACAGATCCGCCATCTCGTTGATGAAGGTAATCTTCATGGCGAGGAAGGCATTCGCCGCATACTTGATCAGTTCCGATGTGCGCCGGGACGTGAACACGATCGGCGTTTCATTGAGGAAAAGCGGCCGGTAAAGTTCGCGCATCACATCGCGCGCGCGCTGGTCTTCGGTGCCGACAACAACCCGGTCCGGGCGCTTGAAGTCATCAATCGCCGCGCCTTCGCGCAGGAATTCCGGGTTCGATACGACCGCAAAATCTCCGTCCGGGCGGACCTTGCTGATGAGCGCTTCAACTTCGTCGCCTGTTCCCACAGGCACGGTCGACTTGTTCACGATCACGGTGAAACCGTCCATCACCGCGCCGATTTCCTCGGCGGCGGCGTGAACATAGGTGAGATCGGCATGGCCATCACCGCGCCGCGACGGCGTGCCAACCGCAATGAAGACCACATCGGCGGCGCGAACGGCCTCGGTCAGGTCAGTGGCAAAATCCAGCCGGCCTTCGCGGACATTGCGCTGGACCAGCATGTCCAGGCCCGGCTCATAGATCGGAACGCCTCCCGACCGCAGGAGCGCAATCTTTTCCTCATTCTTGTCGATGCACGTGACCTGATGGCCGAAATCGGCAAAGCAGGCCCCGGACACCAGGCCGACATAGCCTGTACCGATCATTGCAACGCGCATGGGCAGGGTACTCCTGTGGATCAAGTATGTTTTGAGCGGCGTAATGCCTGCAATCTGACTGCCAGACAAGGAACAAGACGGCAATTCGTGCACGCACTCGCTACGCGCGGGCGTCGCAGCCATGGCGGACAAGAGTGCCCGGCAAGTTTGGCCGGTCGGCGCAGCAGGCCGTCCCCCTGGCCGCGCACATTGCAGTAATAGTGATGTTTTTCAGTGAGTTGCCTTGAATGCAGACTGGCCCATCCCTTGCCATGGGAGAGGCTGACCCTGTTCTTTTGCCGGAGACTTGCCCGTTGCAGACCGCTACCGCCTCACGCGCCTCACGCATTACACCTGCCGATATCCGCCAGATCGCGTTCACGCTGGTTGACCGGCACGGCGCGCGGGCGCTGGGCTATGCCTGCGAAGCCATTGCGGAGATGGAAGACAAGGGTGAGGCCGAAAGCGCCGCCGCCTGGCGGGCCTTGAAAAGCGAGATCGAGGATGCCTTGACGGGGCGCATCTGTGCGGCCAGCACGGTACAGCTGCACTAGACTTTTATCAGCCGCGCGATTGCCGCTTGCCATTCACGGCGCGCGCGCCGAACACTGCACCTGGCATGCTGACCCCTGAGAAAGCCCTGGCTGACCTGGCCGCCTATTTCGCACCGGAGCGCACGGCGCCGGGCATGCGCGAGGCGCTGCGCCGGATGATCCCGATAGCGGAGCTGGAGCCGCCGGGCGTCGAAGCCATTGAGGATCTGACCCTGCCGGGTCCGTCCGAGCCCATTCCGGTGCGGGTCTGGCGTCCCTTCGATGCGGCAGACAATGGCGCCGGACTGGTCTATTTCCATGGCGGCGGCTTCGTGATCGGCGATATCGACACCCACGCGCCCCTGTGCCAGCGGCTGGCGGCGGCATCAGGCGTGCGGGTGGCGTCGGTCGGCTATCGCAAGGCGCCAGAGCACGCCTTTCCCGCTGCGGTGAACGATGCGCTGGCCGCGTTTGACGCCATTCAGGACGGCGCGCTGGCGCGGCACGGGTTTGACGCTGACCGGCTGGCGGTCGGAGGCGATTCTGCCGGCGGCAATCTGGCGGCTGTGATAGCCCAGCACCGGAAGGGGAAACTCGCTTTCCAGCTATTGCTCTACCCGCTTTTGCAACTTGTGGAGATCGAACGCGCCGACCAGCCATGGCAGGAAGGACCGCTCTTGTCGCGTGAAGTGCTCTCGCGTATCCGCCACACCTATCTGCGCAGCCCCGATGATGTGCGCGATGTGCGGGTCTCGCCCTTGCTCGCTGACGATCTGAAAGGCGTCGCGCCTGCCTTCATTCTGGCCGCCGAGCTTGATCCGCTCCTCAATGAGGGTGCAGCCTATGCCGACCGGCTGGCCGCGTTTGGCGTGCCGGTGGAAAGGGTTGTGTTCAACACGGTGCCGCACGGTTTTCTCAACATGACGCGCATCCTGCCCCAGGCGGTAGACGCGATTGTCCAGGCGGCGAAGGCGCTGGACAAAGGGCTGGTCTGATGGCGTCTGCCTACCGCCCTGACCCGCGCTTTGCCGCGCTGGGGTCTGAATTTGCTGATCCGGTTGAGCCTGCTGCATTCCCGGATGGTATCGAGCGCTGGTGGAACGCGCGCTGGGCCGAAGCGGTGGGGCTGTCCGGGCTGACTCCCGATGAACGGGCCGCGCATTTCCACCGGTTTGAACCGCTGCCGGATAATCAGGCCCAGCCACTGGCACTGCGCTATCACGGCCATCAGTTCCGCACCTACAACCCGCAGATCGGCGACGGCCGGGGTTTTTTGTTCGGGCAGGTTCGCGATGACGACAACCGGCTTCTGGATTTTGGCACAAAGGGGTCAGGCCAGACGCCCTACTCGCGTTCAGGCGATGGCCGCCTGACGCTGAAAGGCGCAGTGCGCGAGCTGCTGGCGTCTGAAATGCTGGAGGCGCTGGGCGTCTACACCTCGAAAACCTTCGCGATCTACGAAACGGGCGAGCCGCTTCACCGGGGTGATGAACCCAGTCCCACGCGCTCGGCAGTCCTGACGCGGCTGTCCCATTCGCATGTGCGCATCGGCATGTTCCAGCGCCATGCATATTTCAACCGGCCCGATCTGGTAGAAGCGCTGATGGACTACGCCATCGAGCACTTCCATCCGCAGGCGGGCGGCGGTGACACGCCTGCACGGGCCACCGCCTTCCTCGAAGCCAGCGTCGCCTCGCTTGCCCGGCTGTCAGCCGAATGGATGGCGGCGGGCTTTGTCCACGGCGTGCTCAATACCGATAATCTGGTCGTGACCGGCGAGAGCTTTGACTACGGCCCGTGGCGCTTCCTCCCGGTTTTCGAGCCCGGCTTTACCGCCGCCTATTTCGATGACGGCGGGCTTTACGCCTATGGACGTCAGCCGGAATCGGTGCTGTGGGCACTCGAACAGCTGGCAGGCGCGCTGCTTCCGCTAGGAGAGGAAGCCAGCCTGGTGAAAGCGCTGAACACATTCCCGGGCCGTTACCGCGCCGCGCTTTATACAGCCTGGCATCGCAGGCTTGGCATTGTACCGCTGGGCGAAGAGGCCGATGGCGCATTCCTGACCGGGCTGCTGCACTTCATGAGAGACAGCCAGCTGCCCTTCGAAGCGGTGATGTTTGACTGGTTTGGCGGCAGCGCTTCGCAACAGCGCGCTTTTGAGGGACCACGCGGGAACCATTATCGCGGCGAAAGTTTTGAAGGCATTCTTGACGGATTCGAGGCGCGCGAGCCGGTCAGGCCCGAGCGCCTCTCTCACCGCTATTTTGCGCAATCCGAGCCGGCAGATATGGTCTTCGAAACGATGGAAGCGGCCTGGGCGCCCATCGCCGCCAATGATGACTGGTCAGCGCTTGATGCGCTTCTGGACCGGGTCAAGCTGGCCCGCGAGGGCTATGATCTGGGCCGCGGGCGCAGCGGATTTCTTGACGGGGCACACCCATGAGCAGGCCCGAATTTCTGTTTGCCGACAGTCTGGGCGAAGGCATTGTCCATGCCTTCACCACCCGTACCGGCGGCGTAAGCACGGGACCGTATGAAAGCCTGAACCTCACCTGGTCACGCGGCGACAACAAGGATCATGTGGCGCAGAACCGCGCGCTGGTCGCGCGCACGCTTGGCGTGGTGCGCCTGGTCTTCGCCAACCAGGTGCATGGTGACACGGTACTGAAGGCCGACGCGCTGCCAGAAGGCTGGTCTGCCGGCGAAGGCGACGCCCTCATTACCAATCAGCCAGGCATCGCCCTGTGCGCGCAAGTCGCAGACTGCGTGCCGGTCCTGCTGCACGACCCTCAAGGACACGCCATCGCTGCCATCCATTCCGGCTGGCGCAGCACGGTGAAGAATATTGTGGCCCGAGCCATCGACGCGCTGGCCGCGCACTACGGTACGAAACCGGAAAACCTGCGCGCGGCCATCGGCCCGGCTATTTCCATGAAGAACTACCGGGTCGGACCTGAAGTGCTGGAACAGTTCGAGGCACTGTTCGGACCGCTGGATAACGCTCTTGCGGGACCGAAGGATGCGCAAGGCGGGGCGGGTCTTGATGTCGCCGAAGCCGTCCACCGCCAACTCGTGGCAGCGGGCGTGCCGCAAACGCAGATCAGCCGTATCCGGACTTGCACATTTGCCGATGCGGACCGCTTCTTCTCGTCGCGGCGCGCCGCACGCGACGGCCATGCCGGACAGTTCGGCGGCCAGTGCGGGATCATCGCGCTGAAAGGGTGACTAGCCCAGCTTCAGCGTGACCGGCGCGTGGTCGGAGGGTTTCTCCCAGTCGCGGGTTTCGTCCCAGATGGTGAAGCCCTCCCGGCCGTGGGCCGTGGCGGCGGCCTGCAGCGAGGGCGAAACCCAGATATGATCGAGCCGGCGGCCCCGGTTGGATTTGCGCCAGTCACGATTGCGATAGCTCCACCAGGTGTAGATTTTCTCCGGCTCGGCGATCAGCTCGCGCGCAAGATCCAGATAGCCTGCACGGTTACGGGCCAGCTCCAGCCCTTCGGTCTCCACCGGCGTGTGCGAGATCACTTTCAACAGCTGCTTGTGCGACCAGACATCATGTTCGCGCGGGGCGATATTGAGATCGCCGACCAGCACCACATCGCCGCCCTTCCGGCCGCGCTTTTCCAGATAGGCGCCAAAACGATCAAGAAAATCGAGCTTGTGTGCAAAGCGCGGATTGATGTCCACATCGGGCTCATCGCCGCCTGCGGGGATGTAGTAGTTCTGAAACTCCACGCCCTCGATACGCACGACATGGTGACGCGCCTCGCCCTTGGGGCAGACCGCACAATCTTCCAGCACTTCGATCGGACGGCGCGAGACGGTAGCGACGCCGTGCATGCCCTTCTGGCCCGTCACGTGGAAATGGGGATAGCCCATATCCTTGAACGCCTTGGCTGGAAACTGATCTTCCATGCACTTGATCTCTTGCAGGCAGATCACGTCCGGATTCGCCATGGCGGCAAAGCGTGCAACCTGGGCAATGCGCAGGCGAACCGAGTTGATGTTCCAGGTGGCGAGGGTCAGCGCAGCCATCTTGGTTCCTTCGTACAATCAGGCAGGGTCAGAGAATATTATAGGTGGACCCGGCGACACCAACCGGCCAGCGGCCGCGCACATAGAGCCGCCAGCGCGCCAGGAACGGATGGGTCGGCTCGTCGTCCTCCGCCTCGGCGAGCAGGACGAGCACCGCGCCATTGGCGGCCTGTATGAGCCCGCCAGCGGCGATATTGACCACGCTTTCATCATACATGTCGTCCATGGCGGCGGCCGCTTCGGCCGCCTCGCGCGCCAGCTCTCCGATGGACGAGGAAACCAGCATCAGCGCGGCTTCGAGACCTTCCGGGTCAAGGCGCTCCAGCGCCTGCTCGACAAGACCTGCGCGCAGCATCTCCTCGGCTTCCCAGGCGAGCGGGTCGGTGCCCAGACTTTCAGATGCGATCGCGGCATCGTCCCAGCTGCCCAGAGGAGCGGGCTCGGCATCAGGAAACCCCAGCCCGTCGAGATAAGCGCGGGCAAGCGATTTCTCTCTCGCGTCGAGCTTTTCGCCCAGACGCGAGAAAAAGGCCGGGTCTGCGATACTCTCGGCGAAAGCGCGCGCCTTGTAGAGAAGCGGTATCTCCTCCAGCAGGCGGGCAATCACATCATCGCTGGAATCAGAGTGTTCGGAAGGAGCCATGCACGCTGTCTAGAACGTGTTCTGGCGGCGGAACAGGCCATAGACGCAGAAATGTCCGGGATTACCACCCTTGCCGTCCGGTAAAAACTATGGCGCCCGATGGTGAGGGGACCATCGGGCGCCGATCGGGACCGCTTGACTGCCACATGCTGCACCGGGAGGGGATCAACCGATGCTGGCCTGACCCTGGACGGTTTGCGGGGGACGACGCCGTGCCAGAGCGAGCGGGTCAGAGTGCTTGCGGCCCGCACGTGTATTTATGCCACAAGTGAGGGGCGTTGTTCAATTAAATTGTAGAAAGGTGTTGCGCGTTGCTATTGCGACACAGTTCGTCCCGCCCGGAAGCCCTGCGCGCCCTGTCATCAAGCGATGGCTGCGCGGGCCTCGGCATTGCCGCTATCGGCATAGCGGACAAGATCATTCAGCGGCATGGGCCGCGCGAAAAGATAGCCCTGGGCCAGCGTTGCGCCCTGCTCGCGCAGGAAGGCCAGCTGTTCGCTGGTCTCCACGCCCTCGGCCACCGTTTCCAGCTTGAGCGCCTTGGCCATGGCCAGAATGGTTTCCACCACGATGCGCGCATGGGGATCACGTGACATGTCACGCACAAAGCTCTGGTCGATCTTGAATACATCAAATGGCATGCGCGTCAGGTAGGACAGGCTGGAATGACCGGTGCCAAAGTCATCAATGGCAAAACCGACGCCGCGTGCGCGCAAGGGTTCGATCTGTTCAAGCACGCGCTCGGGCTGGCGCATGGCGACCGATTCGGTCAGCTCAAGCTCCAGCATGGAGGCGGGCAGGCCGGTCTCGCGCAGCGTCTCGATGACAGCGTCGGCAAAGCCCTCGTCCTCAAACTGCACCGCCGATACGTTGACGGCTACCGGCAGCGTCATGCCGCGCTTGTTGAGCTCGGCCATCTCGGTGCAGGCGCGGCGCATCACCCAGTCGCCAATTTCGCCGATCAGCCCGCATTCTTCTGCCGCCTGAATAAACGTGCCCGGCGACAGCAAGCCGGCAGTCGGATGGTTCCAGCGGACAAGCGCTTCAACGCCGGCAATGGAGCCATCCTTGATGGAAATTTTTGGCTGATAGAAGACGACCAGCTGGTCATCGCGCACCGCTTCACGCAACTCGCCTTCCAGCACAAGGCGCTCAAACGCGGTCTTGTTCATGCTGGATTCGAAGAATTCAAACGCGTTGCCGCCAGTGCGCTTGGCCGCTGCCATCGCCAGATCGGCGTGGCGCAGCAGGGTTTCCGGGTCAGCGCCATCGCGCGGGAACACCGCCACGCCGACGGACACGCCCAGGAAGACGCGGTGACCGGAAATCTCGAACGGACGCCGAACGGCATCGATAATGTGGCGGGCGACACGCGCTGCATCCGCCGGATCGCGCAAGGTGGGCAGAAGCACCGTAAACTCGTCGCCGCCCAGACGCGCCACCAGAGACGGTTCAGCCCCTTCCTCGCCCCGCGACAGATCCCAGCCACGCGCGGTTTCGCGCAGGCGCCGGGCCACAGCCTCAAGCAGGCGGTCGCCTTCGCCCAGCCCCAGGGAATCGTTGACGCGCTTGAACCGGTCGAGATCGAGAAACAGAACCGCGCCTGCCGTGCCGGATTCCTCAGCACGGCGCGTAACCTGTTCGACTTCCTTGCGGAAGCGCTCGCGGTTGGGCAGCTCGGTTACCATGTCGACATAGGCCAGCCGGTGAATACGCTTCATTGAGGCGTCGAGGCGGGCAAACATGCGGTTGAAGGCGTTGGCCAGCACCTCAAGCTCGTCGCCGGTACGCACATCGATGCGCATGTCCAGCTTGCGCGACGAGGCAAGGCGGGCGGCCTCGGTCAGCTTGTGAATCGGGCCGAGTGCGGCACGCACCACGAAAGCGACCAGCGGCAGGAAAATCACGAGGGCGATCAGGCCGACAAAAATCTGGCGCTGGAAAATTTCCGACGCCGGGCGGGACACGGCGGCAATCGGCACGTCGACAACAACCACGCCTGCCAGACGCCCCAGATGCATGACCGGGTGCGCCACCCGGATAATCTCGCCAACCGTCTCGACGCGCATATCGACCGAGCCCAGCGCACCATGAACCAGCGCATCGGTGGTTCGCTCACCGGGCGCAAACTGTGCGCCATCTGTGGCCACGAGCACATTTCGCGTCACGTCGGCAACATAGGTTCCGCTGACATCATCGCGTTCGGAAAACGCTGACAGGCTCACCGTCAGACGGCGGGCATCGCGCAAGGAAGTTTGCTCGGCGATATTGACCGCAAGCAATTGCGACATCAGCCCGGCATGAGCCAGCGCCGTGTCCCGGTTGTCGCGGGATTTCGACACATAGCCTATGCCGGTCATCACCAGCGTGGCGGCCACCAGCACAATCGCACACAACACGGTGAATTTCATCACCAGCGAGCGCATCATGCGTGACAGGGCGTGTCGGAGCGGGGCCATTATTCCTCTCGGAGCTAGGCCGCACGCACCCGATCGTCGGGCCGGACGGCACGGCAAGAAGAGGAAGATTTTCAGAGCTTGCTGAAAATCGCGTTAAGCACCCGCACAGACACTGTTAACCTGTTGAATCCGTTTCAGGTCACGGATCGGGCAGACACGCAGCCTATACTGCTGGCGGTATTTCTATACCGCGCGCTGAAGCCAGCTCCGCGAGACTGACAAGCGGGCGGGCGCCGACATGGGAAATCACTTCCGCTGCCGCCAGAACGCCAAGCCGCCCGCAGGTCTGCAAATCCGCGCCGCGCGCCAGTCCCAGCAGAAAACCGGCCGCGAACAGATCACCGGCACCGGTGGTGTCGACCAGTTTTTCGACCGGATCAGCCGGCACCGATACACTCTCATCGCCTGAAACAATGATCGCGCCCTTCTCCGAGCGGGTGACCGCTGCGATGTGCGTCTCGGTGCGGATGCGCGCCAGCGCCGCATCAAAATCATCGGTCTGGTAGAGCGATTTCAGTTCGACCTCGTTGGCAAAAACCACGTCGACATGTCCGGCAATCAGCGCGCGGAAGCTGTCACGGTGCCGGTCAACGCAGAAGCCATCAGACAGGGTCAGCGCCACTTTGCGTCCGGCCTTGCGGGCGATATCGGCCGCCGCCACGAAGGCGGCCTTGGCCTCGTCGCGGTCAAAGAGATAGCCTTCCAGATAGGTGATCTCGGCTGCGCCAATGCGTTCAGCATCGACATCGGCTTCTGAAAACATCGTCGAGGCGCCCAGAAACGTGTTCATCGAACGCTGGGCGTCGGGCGTGACGAGAATCAGGCAGCGTGCCGTCGCCGGACCGCCGCGGAGCGGCGCGGTGGAATAGTCCACGCCGGCCGCGCGCAGATCGTGGGCGAAAATTTCACCCAGCTGGTCATCAGCGACCTTGCCGATATAGCCGCCGCGCCCGCCAAGGCTTGCCACGCCGGCCAGGGTATTGGCCGCCGAACCGCCCGAGACTTCCTGACCTGGACCCATCGCCGCATAGAGCGCTTCGGCGCGTGTCTCGTCGATCAGGGTCATCGCTGCTTTCTCGATGCCATGCTGGCCGAGGAAGGCATCGTCTGCAGTTGCGATAACGTCAACGATTGCGTTGCCGACGCCTAGAACGTCAAAGCGGGTAGCGGCCATGGGCTTTTTCCTTGCCATTGCGGGACGGGCGTGGGCTTAGCGCCTGCACGTTGGACACTCAAGCCCCGCACCGGCAAAGCAAGCTGGATGCGCCACGGCGCTTGACGCTGCCTGCCAGCACGCTACAGCCCCCAAACACCGGTCAAACACCAGCGGGAACTCACATGCGCGCCCTTGCCTATCTTGTTTCGGCCAATGTACTGGCGCACCGGGTTGAGGCGCGAAGCGACGCGCACGAGTTCACCGAGCAATTTGCCGCCATTGACGCGCCGTGCCGCGCGGCAGGATTCGCTCTGGAGCCGCTTGTCTGGGATGAGGGCTTTGACCCAAACGCCTATGACGCGGTTATCACCGGGCCGACCTGGGATTACTGGGACAAGGCCAGCCAGTTCATCCATGTCCTGTCTGAAGCGGCAGCGGCATGTCCGCTCCTCAACCCCCTCAATGTCATCCGCTGGAACATGGACAAGACATATCTGCGTGATATGGCGCGGCTGGGCGCGCCGGTGATCGAGACAGTCTGGGCAGAGACCGCCACGCCGGAGGTCATCCAGGCGGCCTTCGACACGCTTTCCAGCGACGATCTGGTGGTCAAGCCCGTGGTCGGCGCAGGCGCATGGCGTCAGGCACGGGTGAAGCGCGGCGCGCCTCTGCCGTCCGCCAAGGATCTGCCGCCGGATCGGGCGATGATACAGGCCTTCCTGCCGGCCATTCAGGAGGAGGGTGAGTACTCGCTTCTCTTTTTCGGCGGCGAATTTTCTCATGCGGTCGTCAAGCGCGCGGCCACAGGCGACTATCGTATCCAAGGCATGTATGGCGGCGTGGACACGCCCTATCAGCCTTCGCCTACCGATATCGCGCTGGCCCGCCAGTGTCTGGAGGCCGCTTGCACGCAGTGTTCGGTCGAAACCCTGCTCTATGCGCGTGTCGACATGGTGCGCGGGCCGCAGGGCGATCTGAAGCTGATGGAGATAGAGCTGATCGAGCCCTATTATTATCCGCGCGGAGCGACGCGGTGCGGGGCGCTTTTTGCCAAGGGGCTTGAACGCCTGCTCGGCTAGCTGAATTTTGCCGGATCGTAGGGCTTCTCGGCCATTGGGCGGAAGACCCAGGCCGAATAGCCTCCGGCTACGGCCAGCACCAGTCCGATGAGGCCGGTAATGATCTGGCCGGCGGTCAGCCCCCAAAGCGCAATGGCGACGCCCGTCATTGCGATCAGAAGCGCGGGCAGGAAGGCTTTCAGCCGGGCGGTGAGCGGAGCACCCTCGATATAGGCGACGCCCTCGCGGTCTGTCAGTGTGCCGTGCAGCGACCGCAGGAACACGGCAAAGCGGTCGGCCTGATTCTCCCATTTGAGGATGCCGGTCGAGCGCAATGACGAAAATGCGATGGTTTTGCCGCCGCCGCTGACGCGGCAGATGATCTGGGCGGCATCTTTCGCGCCAATGCCGGACGGCTCGACGCTCAGGCGCACCTCCTCGATTGTCTCAAGGGCGATACGCCTTACCAGCGTGCCCTCGGCGGTTTCCTCCAGCCTGTCCGGCCAGAGGATTATCTGACGCGCCGGTGAAGCGGCAGAGCGGCAGTCATCAAGACTGTCGAGCTGCGTCTTCGAGGCGGCTGGTGTTTTGCGTGATCGGGCCATGACTGCGCAGATGACGCCCTCTTGCCGCCGCGTCAAGAAAGCGTCACGGTCAGACCATGGCGAATACGAGAAAATTCCTTCTGATCGGCGATGGCAGCGAGGAGTCCGCAGCCGCGGCGCGCTATGCCGCGCACCGGGCCAGGAATACCGGCGGCAAGGTCGCCGTGCTGGCCGTTATCGAGCCGTCAAGCGTCGAGCCCTGGCTGGGTGTGGGTGAGACCATGCGGCGCGAGGCGATGGAAGAGGCCGAAGCCGCGCTAGAAAGCCTTGCTGAGGACATTGAAGGCGTGACCGGAGAGCGCCCTGAACTGCTGGTGCGCGAGGGCGAGGCCATCCAGTGCATCCGCAAGCTGATCGAGGAGGATGAGAGCATTTCCATCCTTGTGCTCGGCGCCGCCTCCCAGGGCGATGGTCCCGGCCCGCTGGTCACATCGCTGTCGCGCGGGCGCAGCCTGTTCGGCGAACGCGCGATTCCCGTCACCGTGGTGCCGGGCGATCTCTCCGATGAAACCATCGAGGCCTTGACCTGACCGGCAGGGCTCGGCGCTGACAAGGCTTGAACCCTGGCCCGTTCAGGGCCAAGTGAACGCCTGAATGCCGATCATCCGCACAGATCAGCCCAAAAGGCCCTTTCATGTTCATCCAGACCGAAGCGACGCCCAACCCCGACACGCTGAAATTCCTGCCAGGTCAGGAGATCGCGCCGGAAACCCCGCGCGATTTTGCCACGCCCGAAGAGGCACAATCGTCTTTGCTGGCGCGCGAGCTGTTTGCAGCCGAGGGCGTGGTGCGCGTGTTTGCCGGCGCTGATTTTGTCTCCGTCACCAAGGCCGAAGGCGTTGAATGGGCGCATATCAAACCGTCCATACTGGGCGCGATCATGGATGTGCTGCAGTCAGGCAAGCCGCTTTTCTCCGGCTCCGGCGAGGAGGCCGAAACCGTCTATGAAGGCGAGGCAGCGGCCATCGTGAAGGAAATCCGCGAGGTCATCGATACCCGCGTGCGCCCGGCCGTGGCGCAGGATGGCGGCGATATCGTGTTTCACGCCTATGACGAGAAAACCGGCATTGTCAGCCTGCATATGCGCGGCGCGTGCGCGGGCTGCCCGTCCTCGACCATGACGTTGAAGAGCGGGATCGAGAACCTGCTCAAACACTATGTGCCGGAGGTCGCGGGCGTCGAGGCGGTGGTCTAGCGCCGCCTCACGGCACAACCGTTTTTCCATACGGGCGATGGCGCTGCACGCCGCAGCAACCTATGTCGCTGCGTGACGTTCCAATTACACGAACCCAACCGGCCAGACACCAATTTTCAGAAAGGGACCGGACGATGAGCGAACTGGTACTTGAAGACCGCCACAAAACCCTGCCCGACCACGCGCTGAACCAGCTTTTCCGCGGCGCGCGGACCTTCTACACGTGGGAAGACAAGGACGTGTCGGACACGACGCTTGAAGCGCTTTATGACCTCCTCAAATACGGTCCGACCAGCGCCAACAACTCGCCTGCGCGCTTTGTCTTCCTCAAAGGCGACGCCAAAAAGCGGCTCGAGCCCTTCCTGATCCCGTCCAATGTCGACAAGACCATGACCGCGCCGGTGACAGCGATCGTGGCGTGGGACTGGGAGTTCCACGAGAAAGTGCCCGAACTCTTCCCGCATGATCCCGGTGCCAAGGAATGGTTTGCCTCCGACGAGGCAAGGCAGGCCAATGGCGTGCGCAATGGCACGCTGCAGGGCGCCTATCTGATCCTTGCCGCCCGTGCGCTGGGCCTTGATTGCGGGCCGATGAGCGGGTTCGACAATGCCAAGCTTGATGAGGAATTCTTCGCCAGCGATCCGAAAATGAAGCATTGGCGCTCGAACTTCCTGGTCAATATCGGCTATGGAACGACCGAGAAGCTGTTCCCGCGCTTGCCGCGCCTGGCGTTCAACGAGGCCGCGCGCATCCTGAAATAGGCCTGTCATGGCGTCTGCCCTTTCCCATCGCCCGGTACTGGTCATCGACACGGCCGGGCGGTGGTGTGCGGGCGCGCTGCGGTGCGCGGACGGGCGCGTTATCACGCACGACGAGCGGATGGATCGCGGACAGGCCGAACGGCTTGCTCCGATGGTGGAAGCCTTGCTTGGCGAAGCCGGCCTTCACCCCTCGCAACTCTGGCGCATCGGGGTGGCCACCGGGCCAGGCAGTTTTGCCGGAACGCGCGCTGGCACAGCGTTCGCGCGTGGTCTTGCACTGGCCAGTGGCGCACAGGCGATTGGTATTTCCAGTCTTTCAGCGATGGCCCTTGAAGCCGATCCTGACAGCACTGGCAGTGTTTTTACCGCCCATGATGCGCGGCGCAGCGAGCTGGTCTGGCAGGTATTCCGGCGCGGCGTCGCCGATGGCGCGGTGACACGCTCGGACACAGACGCCGCGAAGAGAGCCCTTGCGGCCAGCGGCGCTGATCGCCTGACCGGTTCGGGGGCGGTCCTGCTGGATCCCTCGTCGGCGTGGCACGATCACGCACCGCTGGAGGCCTTGCTGGCCCTGTGCGAGAGCGCAGATGCGCACGCTCCCCTGCCATCGCCAGTCTATGCGCGCCCGCCTGACGCGGCTCTGCCCGGCGGTGTCATCCCTTGAGCGGGATCAATATCGTCCATGCCGGACCGGACGCCGCCGAACTGCTCGCCAGCCTCCATGCCCGAAGCTTTGATGGCGGAGAGGTCTGGGACCGCGCCGCCTTTGAAAGCCTGCTCGGCGGAATGGGTGTCGAGGCAAGGGTGGCGGCAAAGGACGCCGTGCCGCTCGGATTTATACTGATACGTACAATCGCCGATCAGATGGAGATACTGACGCTGGCGGTCCTGCCGTCCGCGCGGCGTTCCGGCATTGGCCGGGCGCTGGTTGAGGCCGGACTTCAGGGCGCGCAAGCGCGTGGCGCCCGAACGGCCTTTCTGGAAGTTTCGGTGAATAATGGTGCGGCCATTGCCCTCTACCGCGCGGCCGGATGGGGTGAAGCCGGGCGCCGGTTGCGCTATTACACAGACGGGTCTGACGCGCTCATTCTGTCGCGCGACGTCTAGCAGGAATGGACAGATATGGCTTGCCCGGCTAAGGACAGCGGCAAAGCCCTGTGCAGGCCTGCGCATCAAGGAGGCTGACCCATGTCAGATCGCATTGAACAGATATGCATCGAAAAAGGTCTGCGCATGACCGACCAGCGCCGCGTCATCGCGCGCGTGCTGTCGGAAGCCGAAGACCATCCCGACGCCGAGGAAGTGCATCGCCGCGCCGTCAGCGTCGATAACCGCATTTCACTGGCAACGGTTTACCGCACTGTGCGTCTGTTTGAGGATGCCGGCATTATCGAACGCCATGATTTCCGCGACGGGCGCTCGCGCTACGAGGAAGCCAGCGAGGAACATCACGATCATCTGATCGATCTGAAATCGGGCGATATCGTCGAGTTTTATGACGAAGAGATCGAGAAGATGAAGGAAGCCATCGCGCGCCGCCTCGGCTACAAGCTCGTCGATCACCGGCTGGAGCTTTACGCGGTGAAACTCAAAGACGGCGAGAAGGAATAACCGCCTCTGCCCATGACCGCCAAACAGACTGAGACAACCACCAGAAAGCGGCTCTTCATCCGCACCTATGGGTGCCAGATGAACGTGTATGATTCAGAACGCATGCGCGATCTGCTGGTCCCGCTTGGCTATGAGCCGGCCGATGCGCCCGACGGCGCAGACCTTGTCATCCTCAACACCTGCCATATCCGCGAGAAAGCGGCCGAGAAGGTCTATTCCGAGCTGGGGCGGCTAAAGCCTCTCAAGGCGGAGAAGGAGGCCGCTGGCGGCCGGATGACCGTTACCGTGGCAGGCTGCGTCGCGCAGGCTGAAGGTGCGGAAATTCAGCGCCGCGCGCCGGTCGTCGATCTGGTTGTCGGTCCGCAGACCTATCACCGCCTGCCTGAACTGATCGCGCGCGTGCACCGGGACCGGGGCGAAGCGCTGGAGACCGAGTTCGAGGTAGAGGAGAAGTTCGACGCGCTGGCCGTGCCGAAGCGCCATGTCGAGGGATACAGCGCCTTTGTGACGGTGCAGGAAGGCTGCGACAAGTTCTGCTCGTTCTGCGTGGTGCCCTATACGCGCGGCGCGGAATATTCGCGCCCCGCCGCCCAGATCACCGCCGAAGTGCGCGCGCTCGCCGCGCAAGGGGTGCGCGAGATCACGCTGCTGGGCCAGAACGTCAATGCGTATTCAGGCGAAGCCCCCGCAGGCGATGAAGCCAGCGGGCGCTGGGGGCTGGCGCGCCTGATCCGGCATCTGGCCATGATTGGCGGTATTGACCGCATCCGGTTTACCACCTCCCACCCGAATGACATGGATGACGACCTCATCACTGCCTTTGGCGAGGAAGAAAAGCTGATGCCTTACCTGCACTTGCCGGTGCAGGCAGGCTCCGACCGCATCCTGAAAGCCATGAACCGCAAGCACACGGCGGCTGAGTACACCGCGCTGATCGAGCGCCTGCGCACGGTGAGGCCCGATATCGCCCTGTCCGGCGATTTCATCGTCGGCTTCCCCGGCGAGCAGGAAAGCGATTTCGCCGCCACGCTCAAACTGGTCGAAGAGACCGGCTATGCCTCGGCGTTCTCGTTCAAGTATTCGCGCCGCCCCGGCACACCGGGCGCGGCCATGGGCGCGCAGGTGGACGAAGCGGTGATGGCCGAGCGGCTGGCACGGCTTCAGGCCCTGCTGGACAGCCAGCAGCAGGGGTTCAATGCATCAATGGTGGGCAAGCGCCTGCCCGTTCTTTTCGAGCGCGAGGGCCGCAATGCCGGCCAGCTCGGCGGGCGCAGCCCTTATCTGCAGGCCGTTCATTGTGACGGCCCGAAAGAACTGATCGGCCAGATCGCCATGGTGGAAGTCCTGTCCGCATCAAAGAATGCGCTTGGTGCCCGTCTGCTCCGGGGGGAGAGCTGCGCAGCGTGAGCCGGACCCCTCGCCAGAAGCGCACAGAACGCGCGCCTTCAGAAACCCTGCATTTCGATGATGCCGCACTGGCGCGCGCGCTGGCCGGGCCCGGCCACGCCAATCTGATCGCGCTTGAAACCGAGCTGGGTGTCCATGTGGAAGCCCCCGGCGGCGGCCAGCTCTTGCTGTCAGGCGGCGACAAGCGGGCGCGCACCGATGCCTCTCGCGTCATCCACGCGCTCTATTCCCGCGCCGAAGCCGGCCTGGTCATTGATCCTGAAACGGTCCGGGCGGCCTGCCGCATGGATGATGCGCCGGTCAGTGCTGGCGAGGATTCCATTATCCGTGTTGCGCGCGGCGCCAGCTTTGCCCCGCGCACCAAGGGCCAGGCGGACTATGTGCGCGCCTTGAAGGATGAAGACGGCTGCGACATGATTTTCGGCGTCGGCCCGGCCGGGACAGGCAAGACATTGCTGGCCGTTGCGTGGGGCGCTGCAAAACTGGCGCGCGGCGAGATTGACCGGCTGGTCATCACCCGGCCCGCCGTGGAGGCAGGCGAACGGCTGGGGTTCCTGCCCGGCGATCTGAACGAGAAGATCGACCCGTACCTGTTGCCGATCTGGGACAGCTTGCGCGACGCGCTGAGCCAGAAAGTTGTCGACAAGATGCGCGAGGAACGCCGTATCGAGGTGGCGCCGCTGGCCTTCATGCGCGGGCGCACGCTCAACAACGCCTTCATTGTCTGCGACGAGGCCCAGAACACCACACGCGCCCAGATGCGCATGATGCTGACGCGCCTCGGACAGGGATCACGCATGGCCGTCACCGGCGATCCCTCCCAGGTCGATCTGGGCCCGCGCGAGCCGTCAGGGCTGGCCGATGCGCTGGGTATCCTGTCCGGCGTGCCGCGCATCTCGGTGACGCGCTTTACGCGCGCCGATGTGGTCCGCCACGACCTGGTCGGCATGATTGTCGACGCCTATGAGCGCGCGGATGCCGGACATGGCTGAGGAAATTTTGGCCGAAATCGTCATTGAACATGAGGGCTGGCAGAGCGTTGCCGGGCTGGAAACACGCTGTATGGAGGCGCTTCAGGCTGCATTGGCGCTGATTGACGATGCCCGCCCTGGCGCGGCGGTGATCCTGTTTACCGGTGATCAGGCGCTGCAATCACTCAATCAGCGCTTTCGTGGCAAGGACAGCGCGACCAATGTATTGTCCTTTCCGGCACCGCAATCAGAGCACTATCCCGGCGATGTGGCGCTTGCCTTCGAGACGTGCCGGGCAGAGGCTGAGGCCCGTGGCATTGCGCTTGCAGACCATGCGGCCCATCTTGCAGTGCATGGCGTGCTTCATCTTAACGGGTTTGACCATAAGAATGATGATGAGGCCGAACAGATGGAGGCAGTGGAAATCGCGGCTCTTGCCCGGCTGGGCATCGCGAATCCCTATAACGAACGTATATGAGCGTATTGACTGACGACCCGCCCAGACGAAGTCTGATGGCCCGGCTGAAAGGCGCGATAGCGCGCCGCCCCGGTTCAGATCATGCCGCCAGCACATCCGAAGATGGCCTTGAACTGAACGGAACCCGGACGGGCCCTTCCAAAGACCGCGACCTCTCCTTCAACGTCAACGCGCTTGATGCCTTGCGCGTGGCCGATGTCATGGTGCCACGCGCCGATATCGTCGCCATGGAGATCGACACCCCGCTCGGAGATGCCGCCCGCCTGTTTGCCGAGGCATCCCATTCGCGGCTGCCGGTCTATCGCGAGACGCTGGATGACCCGGTAGGCGTGGTTCACATCAAGGACCTGATCGCCCATCTGGCTGGCAATCCTGACGGGCAGAGGCCGCAGGACTGGGCTGCGGCAAAAGTCCTTCCCCAGGTACGCCGTCCGCTTCTCTATGTGCCGCCTTCAATGGGTGCAGGCGATCTTCTGGTGCGCATGAAATCGCTGCGCATGCACATGGCGCTCGTGGTCGACGAGTTTGGCGGCACGGATGGCCTGGTCACGCTTGAAGACTTGCTGGAGCCCATTGTCGGCGAGATTGATGACGAGCACGACGAGGCCGAAGGCCCGATGGTACGCGGACGCGGCCCCCATGTCTGGGAAGCCGACGCCCGCACCTCGCTGGACGAGCTGGCCGAGACATTTGGCCGCCCGGTGGCGACCGAAGAGGAGATGGAGGACGCCGATACGCTGGGCGGTCTCGTCTTCATGCTGACAGGCCGGGTGCCCGAACGCGGCGAGGTGATTGCCCATTCCACCGGGCTGGAGTTTGAAATACTCGATTCCGACCCGCGCCGTATCCGCCGCGTGCGGATCCGCTCACCCAAGGGTGCGGCCGGAGAAAGCGGAACCCGTCAGTAATGGAGCGCTTTGTCCGCGCCAGCGTGGTGCTTGCCGGCTGGTGGCGATCCGCAAGGGGATGGCGTATCGGCCTGGTGCTGTTTGTTGCCGGGCTGGTTTCAACGCTCGCCCACGCGCCCGTTCATTCCATACCCGCCCTGATCTTCGGCGTGATCGTGCTTGTCCTGGCGCTCGACGCTGCCCGCACTCGTGAGCGGCGACTGCGCGCAGGGTTCTGGCGCAGCTGGTGCTTTGCTGCCGGTTATTTCCTTGGCAGCACATCCTGGGTGGCCAATGCCTTCCTTGTCAGCGCAGAGGAGCACGCCTGGCTGATCTGGGCGCCCCTGACATTGCTGCCGGGCGGGCTTGCCCTGTTCTGGGGAGTGGCTGGCAGCCTCTACACGCGGTTTGCGCCAGATGGACCGATACGGATCGGCGTTTTTGCCGTGCTGTTCACCGCGGTTGAATTCCTCCGCTCGGTCGCCTTCTCCGGCTTTCCCTGGAATCTGCCCGGGCATATCTTCGAGGCCGGCACGCCGATAAGCCAGATGGCCAGCGTGATCGGCGCGCTCGGCCTTTCAGCCTTTGTCCTGTTCGCGTTCGCCAGCCCGGCGGCGCTGACGGGGCGGGGACACTGGCGGGTGCGCGCCGCGCCGCTGGTCTTGAGCGCCGTGATGCTGGGCGGATTCTGGGGCTGGGGCCATGCGCGCCTGGCCAACACCGAAGACACGTTCACCGATACCCGGCTGCGCATTGTGCAGGTGGTTGTCAGCCAGCGCGAGAAGCGCTTTGCCAACCGTTTCAACATTCTCCAGACCTATCTGGACCTGACCACGCGCCCTGGCCTGGAGGATGCTGACGCCGTTATCTGGCCCGAAGGCGCGATTCCCACCGTGATGCTGGAAGACAGTACCGTATTGCTGGAAATCGAAGATGCCCTGCCGGAGGGCACACGGCTGTGGACCGGCGTAACGCGCCGCGAGCACTTCCCCGAAGGCGAGCTATACTACAATGCGCTGGCCGCTCTGCGCATCGGTGATGGCACGATCCAGTTGCAGGCGCGCTACGACAAGGTCCGCCTCGTGCCGTTTGGAGAAGGCAACCCGTTCGTGGCGCTGACCGGCCTGGCCGGCTTTCAGAGCCTCTCCACGAATGCGCCCTACTACACGCCGGGACCCGGCGCGCAGACGCTCGACGTGCCGGGAATGCCGGGGTTTGCGCCGCTGATCTGCTATGAGGTGATTTTCCCGCGCTTTGCCCCGCGAGGCGAGAACAGGCCATCCTTCCTGCTCAATATCTCCAACGATGCCTGGTATGGAAACTCTGCCGGCCCGCGCCAGCATCTCAATCAGGCTGGTTTGCGCGCCATCGAGGAAGGCCTGCCGATGGTGCGCGCTGCCTCAATGGGGGCATCGGGCGTCATCGATGCGCTGGGGCGGCCGGTCCGGCTCTCCGATCCGCAAATGAACGAGGCGCTTGACATAAACCTGCCTTCGGCGCTCCAACCTACCGTGTATGCAGTCCATGGCGACAGTGTCTGGATTGCAGGCGGACTTGTTTTACTCGCAAGCCTGCAACTTTTCGTTTTGATTGCCTCTGCCCGAAACCAGAGGCAATGGCGCCTGTGATTGTTTCCACTATTGTGTGGACCACACTGTGCTATTGTATTTGAGGGCAGTAGAGGCGCGTTTGTTTGGGGATATTGTAACATGGCGTCGAACCCGCGAGAGCCTAACCCGGTAGACCATCATGTCGGGTCACGCGTGCGCCTGCGCCGGCAGATGATGGAAATGAGTCAGGAAAAGCTGGGCGAAGAACTCGGCGTGACCTTCCAGCAGGTACAAAAATACGAGCGCGGCGCAAACCGGATAGGCGCCGGGCGCCTCTGGCATCTGGCGCGCGTGCTCGAAGTGCCGGTCTCGTTCTTCTATGACGGCGTGAACAGCACAGCCCAGCAACCCACCGGCTTTGCCGAGGGTGACCAGACCCCCATCATCAATGATTTCCTGCAATCATCTGATGGCGTGGCGCTGGCGCAGGCCTTTTCAAAGATCACTGATCCCAAAGTGCGCCGGCGCGTTCTGGAGCTTGTCCGCTCGCTTGCCGAGACCAGCGACACCAGCAAATAGCGCTCAGGCGCACTCAGCGCTTGCGTTTGCCGCAGGGATAGTCTTTAAGCCCGCATATAAAGGAAGCTTTATATGAGGTTGCCAGTGGCGCGTTCGTCTTTCATCTTCACCAGTGAGAGTGTTTCAGAAGGCCATCCGGACAAGGTTTGCGACCGGATTTCCGACACGATTGTCGACCTGTATCTCGCCAGCGATCCGGTTGCCCGTGTAGCCTGTGAGACGCTGACGACAACCAACCGGATCGTTCTGGCCGGTGAGGTGCGGTGCGCCAACGAGATTTCCGGTGACGAGATCGAGGCGGCTGTGCGTGCTGCGGTGAAGGATATCGGCTACGAGCAAGACGGCTTTCACTGGGAAACGGCCAATTTCGCGAACTATCTGCACGGGCAGTCCGCCGATATTGCCGCCGGTGTTGATGAAGGCACAGGCTCCTATGTCGAAGAGGGCGCGGGCGATCAGGGCATCATGTTCGGCTTTGCCACAGACGAGACGCCCGAACTGATGCCCGCCCCGATCCTGTATTCCCACCAGATTCTCAAAGAGATGGCCCGTTTGCGCAAATCCGGCGCTGTGCGGCAGTTCGAGCCTGATGCGAAATCGCAAGTCTCGCTGCGCTATGAAAATGGCCGCCCGGTAGGTGCCACCTCTGTGGTCGTCTCCACTCAGCACACCGCTGATGCCTCGCTGGAGGAAGTGCGCGAACTGGTGCGCCCGGTGGTGAAATCGGTCCTGCCCGAGGGCTGGTTCCCGCCCGAGGACGAGTTCTACGTCAACCCGACAGGCAAGTTCGTCATTGGCGGACCCGATGGTGATGCGGGCCTGACAGGCCGCAAGATCATCGTCGACACCTATGGCGGCGCAGCCCCCCATGGTGGCGGCGCGTTCTCCGGCAAGGATCCGACCAAGGTTGACCGCTCGGCAGCCTATGCGTCGCGCTATCTGGCCAAGAATGTCGTGGCCGCGGGGCTGGCGCGCAAATGCACCATCCAGCTGGCCTATGCCATCGGTGTGGCCAAGCCGCTGGCGGTCTATGTCGATCTGCACGGCACCGGCCAGGTGGATGAGGACAAGCTGGAAAAGACGCTGCCGCAGCTGATGAATTTGTCGCCGCGCGGCATCCGCCATCATCTCCAGCTCAACAAGCCCATCTATGCGCGCTCTGCCGCCTATGGCCATTTCGGCCGGACGCCGGACGCCGATGGCGGCTTCTCCTGGGAGAAGACCGACCTTGTGAGCGAGCTCAAAGGCCTTGCCTGAAGCCCATGAGTGATGATCCCCGCCCTTCGTCACGCCGCCTTTACGGGCGGGCAAAGGGCCATGCCCTGTCAGCGCGTCAGCAGCAACTCGTTGATGCAATGCTGCCCGGGCTGTCGTGGGCCGATGACGGCGATGTTGATCCCGGAGCGCTGCTGCCGGGCTTTGCCTCTCACGTGCTGGAGATCGGGTTTGGCGCAGCCGAGCACCTGACCGGGCAGGCTGCGCGTTCGCCAGATACAGGCTTTATCGGCATCGAGCCGTTTCTCAATGGCGTGGCCAAGGCGCTGACCGCCATTGAAGAGCACAAGCTTGCCAATGTGCGGGTCAAACGCGCCGATGCGCGCGGCGAGATCGAGCGGATGCCCGATGCGTGCTTTGACCGCGTCTACCTGCTCTTCCCCGATCCCTGGCCGAAAAAGCGCCATGCCTTCCGCCGTTTTGTTCAGACCGATACGGCGCACGAGCTGGCGCGCATCTTAAAGCCCGGCGGACGGTTGCGCGTGGCCACCGATGTGCGCGTCTATGCCGACTGGGCCCTGCCGCTCCTGCTGGACGTGCCGGAGCTCGGCTGGACAGCGAAGGGCGCTGATGACTGGCGCATCCCGCCAGCAGACCACATCACCACGCGTTACCAGTCCAAGCATCTGGGTGATATCGACCCGGTTTTCATGGATTTCGAGCGCGCGGCGGCATGACACGGTTTTTCGGGGTGCTCAGCCGATGCGGGATTCGCGCCGGGTCACCTGACACAGCTTGTCATCCCGGTTTTCCTTGAAAATCTGGCGCGCCGCCCTGATATATAGGCGTAAGCGTGGGTGCCACCGCACCCGTCCGCTGCCCCTTCTTCCAATGAGGTTAGTGAGACATCCATGAACCAGTTTTCCAGACCCGCCTACGGCGCAGGCGCACTCGACACGTCCGTCGATGCCGGGCTGCGCAGCTTCATGCTGGGCGTCTACAACAAGATGGCCCTTGGCCTTCTTGTCTCCGGTGCCCTGGCTTTCATCATTGGCAGTGCCATGATCCCGGCCCTGACGGCGGCTGTGCTCAGCCCGCCGCTGATCTTCGTCATCCAGTTCGGGCCGATCGCGCTTCTATTCGGCTCCATGTTCTTCATGCGCAATCCCTCTCCGATGGGGTCGGCCGTGTTGTACTGGGCGATTGTCGCCCTGATCGGGTCGGGCCTGTCGGTCTGGGTCGCGATGGCCATGTCTGGCGTCGCCGGTGAAACCATGGCTGGCAATGCGCTCAGCATCAGCTTTGGCACCATAGCGCAGGCCTTCGCCATCACGGCAGCCGCCTTTCTGGGCCTGTCGCTCTATGGCTACACCACCAAGACAAACCTGCAGCCCTTGCGCGTCTTCCTGTTCATGGGCGTGCTGGGTGTTGTCGCCATCGGCATCATCAACAGCTTCTTCATCCAGTCGAGCGGCATGGAAATGATCATCCAGCTGGCCGTACTGGTGCTGATGGCCGGCGTCACCGCCTGGCAGACGCAGAACCTGAAACTGACCTATGCCGAGATCGCGGGCGACCAGCGCTCCATGGCCGTGATGACCAATTACGGCGCGCTGAACCTCTACATCGCCTTCGTCAACATGTTTCAGGTCATCCTGATGCTGCTGGGCAATCGCGAATAAGCGTCCAGCCCAAAGCAGACAATATGAAACGCCCTGGCCGTCTGGCCGGGGCGTTTTTTTATCTCCCCGAGGCGTGGCGGAAAGAAAGCGCTGCCTCTGCCACACTGTCCTCAAGGGGCAAATTGTCTGACCAGAAGCGCTCGCGGAACTTGCTTGAATCGACAAGGTACGCGCGGTCGGTGAGGAAGTGCATCTCGGCAGCCTCGCGCACCTCAGGCAGGAACAGGCCGGCAAGCCTTGCCTGCCAGACCGGTACAACCGAAATGCGCGCCGGCACCGCAAGCGCGGCAGCGGCGATGGCGATTATTCCGCGAAGTGTCAGGGTTGGCGGCGTGGGCACATGCCAGGCTTGTCCAAAAGCATCATCAGATGCTTCCGCCAGCGTTACGAGCGCACGCGCGAAATCCTTAACGTGCACTACATCATGCAAATGATCGGCGGAGGCAAGAATCTGTGCGGGCTTGCGCTGAGCCAGGCGGCCAAGCGTAACGGCGCCGAGAATCGATGTGGTCACGCCCGGACCGTAAAAGTCCGGCGCCCTGACCGCAGCGGTCATCACACGGCCTTCGACGAATGCACGCTGCCAGAGCCGGGTGGCATTGCTGCGGGCGGTGGGCTTGCGCCCGTAATCCACTGGCGGCAGGTCTTCAGTCAGCGGTCTGTTTTGCGGTCCGTAAAGATAGAGGCTGTCAGCATATACCAGCCGGGCACCCGTCTGCTCACAGGCCCCAAGTACGGCTGACATCGCTTTGGGCCAGCCTTGCGCCCAGACCTTGCCGTCATAGGGCAGCCCCAAGGCAAGAATGACAGTGCGCGCACCGGCGAGCGCCGGGATCAGAGAGTCTGTGTCCGTCGCATCTGCCCGCACGAAGCTTGCGCCCTGAGGCAGGTGTGCAGGAGGTGAACGCTGGATTGCGCGTACGCTGTAGCCCTTGTCTACCAGCAGCTTACCTGTCTGCTGTCCAACAGGGCCGTACCCGATAACCGGTATTGTTTCGCCGGATGTACTCATTCGCGGTCACCCCCACCCATGAAAACGCGTGGACACGCTGCACTCACGCCAGCCGAAGCCGGGCCTTGTCGAAGACTTTAAGCACCTGTTGCAGTTCGTGGCCGCGTTTCACGATGACGCCCGTGGCTGACACCACCTTCCAGGCGCCCTGCTTTCGCGCATCGGAGGGTGTCTTGACGATACGGTAAAGCGGAAACTCCGCCGCATGGCGGAAAACAGAAAACTCGGCCTGGTCTTTTAGGCCATCAATGGCATAGTCGCGCCATTCGCCAGCGGCCACCATCATCCCATAGACCCGCAGAATCGTATCCAGCTCGCGGCGATCAAACATCACCTTGGGCTCAATGGTCTGCGCGTTCGTTGATCTCATGACGGGGTCCATATTGCACTTGTCCTGAGCCTGCGCGAATTCGAGGCGACTTACAAAGATTTCATGCTCTGCCACAGTGCGGCCTTATTCCCGCCGTCCGCGCGCCGCACCGCGTGCGCATTTTGAATTCGCCGGCCGGTCCGGGCCACAGGCCTGATCTGGATTTCAGCCCCCCCAGCCCCCCGGATCCGGGTTTGCCGGGCTGGCCGGTGCACTTTCCCGATATCATCGCGCTGACGCACACGCCCGCTAGCCGCAGGCGGCAAGCCGCGCTATGGATTTGACCTGTCCCTTTCCTGCCGCTCAGGTTCTTGCCCGCCCATGATTGACGCGCATGACCTTGTGAAACATTTCGGCCCCACACGGGCGGTCGACGGGTTGAGCTTTTCAGCCGTCAAGGGCGAGGTGGTGGCCCTTCTGGGACCCAACGGAGCGGGAAAATCCACCACGATGCGCATGCTGACCGGCTGTCTGGAGCCCGATTCCGGCATTGCCTCAATCTGCGGGTATGATGCCGTGCGCGCGCGCCGCGCGGCCCAGAGCGCGCTGGGCTATCTGCCTGAAGGCGCGCCGGCCTACCCGGCAATGACGCCGCGCGCGTTCACCCGCTTTCACTTGCGTGTCCGTGGCTTCAAGGGCCAAGCCTTGCGCGACGCTGCCGAACTGGCGCTGGAGCGAGCGCGCATGGGCGACGCGGCGGGCCGGCCCATCGGCATGCTGTCCAAAGGGTTCAAGCGCCGCGCCGCGCTGGCTGCCGCCATCGCCCACGATCCGGCAGTGCTGATCCTTGATGAGCCCACGGACGGGCTGGATCCCAACCAGAAGGACGGGGTTCGCGCGCTGATCCGCATGATGGCCCCGGACAAGACCATATTGATCTCCACCCATCTGCTTGATGAGGTGGAAGCGATCTGCACACGCGCCATTGTCATAACCGGCGGGCGCATTGTCAGCGATACGACGCCGGCCGGCCTGATCTCCACCGCGCCCGATCAGAGCCTTGCGGGGGCCTTCCGCATGTTGACCGGTCATAGCGCAGAGCAGGCCGTCGCACGGGCCGCAAGCAGGCGCAAGAGGCCGTCATGACCGCTTTGTGGGCCGTCTACCGGCGCGAGCTTGCCGCCTATTTCGAAACGCCGCTGGCCTGGGTGTTCCTGACGGCCTTTTCAATCGCCGCGCCCAGCTTTGCCTGGCATGTCGGCGGGCTTTTTGAAACCGGGCGCGCCGATCTGGCACCTTTGTTTGACTATCTGCCCTGGCTTTTGATGGTGCTGATGCCAGCGCTGGCCATGCGCGCCTGGGCCGAGGAACGCGAAACAGGCACTCTGGAAATGCTGCTGGCTGCACCGATTGCGCTGTGGGCGGCAGCGCTGGCGAAATTCCTCGCCGCCTGGACGGTCGCCATTCTGGCGCTTGGGCTGACCTTCCCGTTATGGATAGCGGTCAATCATCTGGGCAATCCCGACAATGCCGCCATCGCGACCGCCTATTTCGGCGCGGCCCTGCTGGCGGGCGGGTATCTGGCCATTTCGCAGGCCCTGTCGGCGACCACCTCAAACCAGGTGATCGCCTTTGTGCTGGCGACCGGTGCCTGCCTGATCCTGACAGCCGCGGGCCTGCCGCTGGTTCTGGACGCCGTGGCAGCGCAACTGCCCGGCGTCTATGCCGAAGCGCTGGCAGGCCTGTCGGCATTGTCGCGCTTTGACTCGCTGCGCCGCGGTGTGATCAGCCTTGCCGATCTGGTCTATTTCCTTTCCCTGATCGCCACAGGGCTGGCTCTGGCCATGGCACTGGTCGACACGCGGCGCGGAGGTGGACGATGAACCCGGCCCGTCTTCTTGGCATGATCGCCGCCGGTCTGGTGGCCGGCTTTATCGGCCTCAACCTTCTGGCCAGCGTTGTGGCTGACGGGATCCGGCTGGATTTGACCGAGAACCGGCTCTACCGCCTGAGCCCCGGCACGCTGGAGGTGGTGAACCGGCTGGAAGAGCCGGTCACGCTGACTTTCTATTATTCGCGCGGCGCAGCCGCACGATATCCGGCGCTGCGCGCCTATGGCGCGCGTGTGCGCGAGCTTCTGCGCGGACTGGCTGCACGCTCAGGGGGCCGTATCCAGCTATCGGAGATTGACCCCCAGCCTTTCACGCAAGCCGAGGACGCCGCCATCGCCGCAGGCCTGGAAGCGGTACCAACCGAAGATGGCGGCCAGCTTTTCTTCGGCCTTGCCGGAACCAACACGATTGATGGCGAGCGGGTAATCGCCTTTTTCGATCCGGCAAACGAGGCGCGGCTGGAATACGAGATTGTCCGGGTGATTGCCGAGCTGGAGCGCGCCCGCACGCCGGTTATTGCGATCATTTCGTCCTTGCCCTTTGCGCCTGATCAGTACGGCCGCTCGGCCAACCCGGTCATTGATGCGCTGGCGCGTACCTATGATGTGCGCTGGCTGGACGAACGCTTTACGGCGATCCCTGATGCCGACGCGCTGTTCCTGCTGCATCCGCCCAACCTCACCGAACAGCAGCTTTATCTGGTCGACCAGTACACGCTGCGCCGGGGCCGGGTCTTTGCCAGCGTCGATCCGCTGGCGCATCTGGCGCTGCGCACGGGGCCGGATGGCTTGCCACCGGTCAATGCGCTGCGCACCTCCCGGCTGCCGCGCCTTCTCACAGCATGGGGCATCGATTTTGACCCCAGCTATACGGCGATGGACCGCGAGCACGCCTTGCCCGTACAGGTCAGCGAGGGCGGGCGGACACGCACCCGTGCCTATCCGCTCTGGTTTGGCGTGCCGCCATCAGGCCTGTCGGACGCCCTGCCAGCCACAGCCGCGCTCTCGCAAAGCATCAATCTTGGCTCTCCGGGCATTCTGGCACCGGGCGCCAATGGGGCCGCACGCTTCACACCGATCGTCAGCACCGGGACCGAAGGCGCGCGCGTGGACTCCGATATCGCCGCTACCTCGCCCTCGCCGGACGACCTTCAGCGCGACTACACCCCCGACCCGGACGGGCCGCTGGTGCTGGCGGCGCGCCTGTCAGGGCCAGTGTCCACCGCCTTTCCTGATGGTCCGCCAGAGGGCGATATAACGCTGGAAGCGTCCAGTCATCTGGACGGGCCTTCCCAGGCGGAAATCATCGTGATCGCCGATGCCGACTGGCTGGACCCGGCCTTCTACACCCGCGCCGGCAGCGCTGGCGAGGACCAGATGGTCGCCGATAATCTGGCGCTGGCGCTCAATCTGGCTGATGCGCTGGCGGGCGATCCCGCGCTGGTCAGCCTGCGCTCTCGCGCCGGGTCGGCCCGGCCCATGCTGCGCGTCGAAGCCTTGCGGGCCGAGGCCGAAACGCGCTTTCGCGAGCTGCAGGACGAATTGCGCGCCGAGCTTGCCGATGCAGAAGGCTCGCTGGAGCGCCTCAGCGCGGCAGGCGAAGCGTCAACGCTGGGTGGCGCAGGCTCTGCCAATGCAGCACGGGCCGAGGCGTTGCGCGCACGCATTGTCGCGGCGCGGTCGGCCCTGCGCGACGTGGAACGCGGTTTCCGGCGCGAGATTGATGCGCTGGAAAACCGTCTGCAGTTCTGGACGCTATGGGTGCCAGCCCTGACGGTGATCCTGCTGGCCGGGCTGGCCACGTTGATCCGGCGCAGGAGGCGGGCATGACGGGGGGCAGGCTGTTCGGACGGCGCGCACGGCGGGCCTTTGCCATCGCAGGTATTGGCGCGGTACTTCTGACGGCGGGCGGCATCGCTCTGGTAGCGGATGCCGGCCGGGGCACACGCCCCGACGTGTCGGGGCCGGTACTGCCAGGCTGGAGCGATATTGCCGCCAGCGCTGCATCCATCGAGATCATTTCTCCGGACACGATGTTCCGCATGGAACGCGGCGAAAGCGGCTGGACCATGCCGTCGCGCGGACAGTATCCGGTGCGCGCCGAATATCTGGCAGATCTGGATGCGGGTCTGGCCTCATTGACCTATGCCGCCGCCCTGACGCGCGATCCGGACCGTTTTGACCGTCTGGGCGTCGGAGATCCGCAAACCGGCGGCGATGGCACCCGCCTGACCATTCTGGACGGGCAGGGCAATACGCTGACCTCGCTGGTGATCGGCAATGCGCGCGGTGAGGACGGGCTCTATCTTCGCCCCGCCGCATCAAACCGGGCCTACGCGGCAGACGGCGCCCTGCCGGATATAAGCGATCCGGGCCGCTGGCTGGGCCTTGATTTTTTCAATATCGACCCGGCACGCGTGGGCCGGTCCTATATCGTGCCCGAGACCGGTCCGGCCTATATCCTAGAGCGCGACAACCCGGCTACCCGCAATTTTGATCTTGCCAGCCCGCGCAGCTGGCAGCTTATCACCGCAGGCGCAGCCAATGGCGTGGCAAGCGCCGGTGCGCGCGTGCGCTTCCGGGATGTGGGCGAGATCGAGGAAGAGGCCGGTCAGCCCCTGTCCCTGCACAGGGCGATGACCTTTGACGGACTGACCTATGAATACCGCTTCTACCGCGTGGACGGCACGATCCGGGCCCATATCAGCGTGGATGCCGGCAATCACGATGTCATGGATGAGGCGGCGCTTCTGCGGCGCAATGTGGACGGCTTCTGGTTTGCTGTCAGCGACGATGCCTATGAACGCATGACCCGGCCGCTGGAACAGGCCGCAACGCGGTCTGTCGATCCGGTTACCGAATAAGCGCGGGGGCGCCTACTCTGGCGCCAGACGTCTTGCCGCCAGCAAGGGGCCGCCAGACCCGTCCTGCACCAGAATGGCCAGCCCGAAATCTTCGGCCGGAGCGGCAAACTCCTGGATGTATTCGCCGCCCTGCCAGTCATCCAGACGATCCAGCGCCGCGACGGTATTGTGGTGCTCCATATCGGTTCCGGCATTACGGCCGCCATCAATGGGCACGATTATCATGCCCGGCCTGTAGGTAACCGCCCAGACCTCCGCCGGCGTTTCGCGCAACGGCCCGTCCAGTTCGAGCAGAACGCTGCCGCCATCGATACGAGACAGCGCGATATCGGCTGTCAAAGGCAGGCTTGTCGCCACGCGGTGAGGAACATTATCGCGCGTGAAACGCAAACGCTCCGGCCCGCCATTGATAACAAAATGGGGTGTGAAGACCCGCGTTGCCTCGCCCTCACGGATATAGTCCTGCTGACGGTCAGCGAAGGCGGGCTGGGCGAACTGGTCTGCCCAGCCAAACATGTCCCAGTAATCGACCCCGTAGGACAGGGCAATCACGCCTTCGCGCGCGGCCAGCTCGCCAAAGCGCCGGTTGGCCTCGACACATGGCGGGCAGCCCTGGCTGGTGAACAGCTCCACCACGACCGGGCGTTCCTCGGAATGGTCAGGATTGGGCGATTCGCCGATCCCGGCCGGATAACGGCTATCCGCCAGTGCCAGCGCCGAAGCGAGAAGTGTCGAGATCAGCATCATGAACTTACTGTAATGCGTGTAGTGCGCACCTGCACAATCAACTCGCCGTGACCATGTCAGCGCGCCGGTTCGCCCAGATTGTCCTCTGCAGCGGTATCGCCTTCGCTGCCATCCTCGCCCTCATCACCGTCCTCACCCGGCGCGCGGGCCCATTTCAGGGTGATCGGGATGTTCAGCGCGATGAAGACGGCAAAGATCGGATAGGTACCCAGAAGGCGGAAATTGACCCAGAAGGCTTCGGTCAGGTTCAGCCAGTCGAACATGCGCGCGGAATCGACCACCACGCTGTCGGTGATGTGGCGCCAGAGCACTTCGTTCACAGCCGCCAGGAACATGAAGAACAGCGCCCAGCGTATGGCAAGGATGGTCCAGATGCGCTCGGGCATTTCGAAGACAGAAGAGAACAGCGCTTTCCAGACATTGAAGCCGAAGGCGAAGCTGAACAGGATCATGAAGGCAAAGAGGAGATTGATGATGGTCGGCTTGATGAAGATGAAGATCGGGTCCTGCAGATAGATGGTCATCGCGCCAAAGCCGGTGACGATCACGAAGGTGACGATCAGCATGGGCGGGAAGCGCTTCTGCGAGATCACCGCATAGAGCACCGCGATGGCGGTCGCGGCCATGAACAGGCCGGTCGACCAATAGATCGCGCCCTCATCAAGCACCCGGCTGGCGATATTATAGCTGATCATGAAGACCGCTGCCGGGCCGACATCGACCAGCAATTTGGAGCCTTGTCCGATTGTTCTGGTGTTCGCGCTCATCGTGAGAATGCCTCCGGGGCCTGACTGTCACAATCAGAGCCTTGCCTGATTACGACAGGCTTGGCCAGCCGGATTGGTAGCTAGCCCAGCTGTAGCAGTGCCAGCCCGCCAGCGAGGATTAGGGCGAGCGCGCCTCTGCGCAGGCCGAACGGTTCTTTTAGCACCAGCGCGGCGAGGATCGCCCCGAACACGATGGAGGTTTCGCGAAGTGCGGCCGTCGGGGCGACAGGCGCAACAGAATAGGCATAGAGGGCGAGCGTATAGGTGGCGAGGTTGAAGCCCGCGCTCTTGGCTGAGCCCGGCAGCTCCTGCAGCGCCGCCGTCACAAAGCGGCGCCCGCGCCGGACGAGGGCTGTGACCGACATCGTCACCGCCGAGAGCAGGAAGAACCAGACCGCATAGAGGATGGGGTCTCCGGCTGCGCGTACGCCCGACGCATCGACCACCGTATAGCCCGCCGTCATCACGGCAGCCGACAGGGCAAAGCCCAGAGCCGCCGCTTTGGGCACGCCGTTCCTTTCTGGCCAGGCGAAGGCGACTATCGCAGCCGACGCCGTGGCGAGGCCGATAATGGCAATCAGGCTCAAGGCTTCATCAAGGAAAAGGAAGGCAAACAGCCCGGCCATGGCGGGCGCCGCCCCGCGCATCACCGGATAGACCAGATTCATCTCGCCGCGCTGGAAGGCGGCGATGAGGAACATGTTGAACGCCCAGATGATCGCCGCGCCCAAGAGCAGGAAACGCCAGACTTCCCAGCTCGGGAAGGGCAGGACAATGGCCAGCGGCAGGCAGACCGGCACGCACAAGAGGATAGTCACCGCCCGAAAGACCAGCGTGTCCCTGGCCTGCTTGGTGAACAGCGTCATCACCGAATGCGCCATGGCCGAACCGATCATGGCGAGCGCGGCCAGCGCCGTTGGCTCCATCAGACGCCCAGCCCCGCCAGCGCCCTCGCGAAGTCTCTGGCAATGAAGGGTTGAAGATCATCCTCGCCCTCACCCACACCAATGAAATGGATGGGCAGGGCGAATTTCTCGGCGACCTGGACCAGAGCGCCGCCTTTGGCGGTGCCATCGAGCTTGGTCATCACGATGCCGGTGACTTTGGCCGCCTCCATGAAGGCTTCGGCCTGCGAGATGGCGTTGGAGCCAACCGTGCCGTCCAGCACCAGCACGACATGATGCGGCGCGGCCTCGTCCACCTTGGAGATGACCCGCAATATCTTGCGCAGCTCCTCCATCAGCTCGGCCTTGTTCTGCAACCGCCCCGCCGTGTCGATGAGGACGGCGTCCGCGCCAGTGCGGCGGCCCTCCTGCACGGCGTCATAGGCCAGCCCTGCCGCGTCCGCGCCATGGGGCCGGGAGAGAAACTGCGCGCCTGCGCGATTCGACCAGACCTGCAGCTGCTCCACGGCAGCGGCCCGGAACGTGTCCCCCGCGGCCGTGATGACGTTCGCGCCCTCGCGCGTCATCTTCACCGCCAGCTTGCCCAGCGTGGTCGTCTTGCCGGAGCCATTGACGCCGACGAAAAGCAGCACTTGCGGGGCCGGACCGGAAATATCGAGCGGGGCCTGAAAGGGCTCCATCGTCTCGGTAATCACATCGGCCAGCGCCTGCCGGATCTCGGCATCGGTCACGTCCTTGTCGAAACGGTCCCGGGCGAGCCGGTCAATGACTTTAGCCGCCGTCGGCGCGCCGAGGTCTGCCGCGATCAGTAATTCTTCCAGCTCGTCAAGGGCTTCGCGGTCAAGCTTGCGCTTTGTAAACACACCCGAAAGTTGTGCGGAGGATTTGGACAGGCCCGTGGCAAGACGCTTGAAGAAGCCTTCCGGCTTTGCGGGGGCGGGAGCAGGCTTTTGCGGCTCAGGTTCAGCTTCGGTCTCTGGCGCAAGGGTCCCGGCCCCGGCCAGTTCAGAAGCCTCGTCTGCCGGTACAGGCGCGGCCGTTACAGGGCCAGCGGGTAAAGAGGCAGCAGGCGCAGGGGCAGCAGGCGCAGATTCTTCAGGGGCCAGCGCCCCGGCAGGCGCATCGTCGGCAGGCGGGGATGCGCTGGCCGGAGAATGCGTCTCTGCCTCCGGCTTGTTCTTCTTTTTGCCAAAGCCGAACCAGTTCATGCCGCCTCCAGCGGATATGCGATGAGATGCGTGCCGTCATGGCCGGTTATGCTCGCCCTTACCAGCGCGCCGGGCCGGGCCGGGCTCTCCATGCGGGCGGGGGCGAAATTGCCAGCGCGCGCCTGCCTGTCCTTCTCCACCAGCAGCACTTCTTCAGACCCGACCATGGAGGCGAGATGCGCGGCCAGGGCCGCCTCGCCCTTTTCACGCAAGATGCGCGCGCGCTCCTTGATGATGGTGCCGTCAATTTGCGGCATGCGCGCAGCCGGTGTGCCGGGGCGCGGCGAGTACGGGAAGACGTGCAGGTATGCCAGCTGGCACTCGTCTACCAGCCTGAGCGAGTTTTCAAACATCTCATCGGTTTCAGTCGGAAAGCCCGCAATAAGGTCGGCGCCGAACGCGATATCCGGCCGGATGGATTTCAGCCGGTCTGTCAGCGCGATGGCATCGGCGCGCAAATGGCGGCGCTTCATGCGCTTTAGGATCATGTCATCGCCTGCCTGCAAGGACAGGTGAAGATAGGGGCAGAAGCGCTCTTCGTTCGCGATCACATCCATCAGCTCATCATCGATCTCGATGGCATCAATGGACGACAGGCGCAGGCGTTGCAGGTCGGGCACCAGTTTGAGGATCGCCTTTACCAGCCGTCCGAGCTTTGGCGTGCCGGGCAGGTCCGTGCCCCAGCTGGTCATGTCGACGCCGGTCAGCACAAGCTCGGTATGGCCGGTGTCGACCAGCCGGCGCACCTGATCGACGACATCGCCCACCGGAGCAGAGCGCGCATTGCCGCGGCCATAAGGGATAATGCAGAAGGTGCAGCGATGATCACAGCCGGTTTGCACCTGCACATAGGCGCGCGCGCGGCCTTCGAGACCATCAACCAGATGCCCGGCGATCTCCCTGACCGCCATGATATCGCCGACAGAAACCGTTTCACCGCCGGAAATGGCCGTCGCGCGGAAGGTCTCGGCCTTGAGCTTTTCGGCATTGCCCAGGACCCGGTCCACCTCCGGCATGGCCGCAAAACGTCCAGGGTCGATCTGGGCCGCGCAGCCGGTGACGATCACTGTAGCTGACGGGTTGTCGCGCTTCATGCGGCGGATGGTCTGGCGGGCCTGACGCACCGCCTCATTCGTGACCGCGCAGGTATTGATGATGATCGCGCCGGAAAGTCCCGCCTCGCGCGCATGATCGCGCATGACCTCGCTCTCCCACGCGTTGAGGCGGCAGCCGAATGTGACAATCTCCACGCCGTCGCCGCCGTGCTCGCGCGCAGGCGCGGCCGGGTCAGCGGGCTCAAGGGTCGTATTGTCGGTGCCGGGGGCGCTCATGGCCGCGATAAGTGAGCCTCCATGTGCCTGTGGTCAAGCCGGGCTGTGCGCCGGGGCTATTCGGCGGGTTCGGCTTCGGGCTGTACTTCGCGCACCTTGATACCGCGCAAATCCTCCACGATCAGCACGAAAGCCGGCAGCAAGAGCAGGATCAGCGCCGAGGCGAAGAGCAGGCCGATGCCCAGCGAAATGGTCATCGGCACGAGGAACTGCGCCTGCGGGCTGGTCTCCAGCATGATCGGCAAAAGGCCAAAAGCGGTCGTCAGCGTGGTGATCAGTATGGGCCGGAAGCGCCGGGCTGTGGCCTCCGAGATCGCTTCTGCGGGCGTGTAACCACGCCCCACATTGAAATTATAGCGATCCATCAACACGATGGAGGCGTTCACCACCACGCCCGATAGCGCCACCATGCCGAAGATCGAGGGGAAGGAGACGTCATAGCCCATGATGAAGTGGCCGAAGATCGCGCCGCCCACCCCGAACGGAATGGCGATGAGGATAACCAGCGGCTGGACATAGCTGCCCAGCTGCGTCGCCAGCAGGGCATACATGATGATGATCGCAAAAAGAAAGCCTTGGCCGATGGAGGCAAAATCCTCGGCCTGATCGGCGCCTGCGCCTGACAATTCCCACCGCAGCCGCGGAAACTCGGCCTGAAGGCTGGACAAAAGCTCGCTCTCGACGCGCGCCCGCGCGTCATCGGGTGTCAGGATGGAGCGATCGACATCGGCGGTAACCTCGATCACACGGCGGCCATCGACCGAGTTTATCGCGGTGACGCTACGTGTTTCGGTAATGTCGGCAGCCACACTCAAGGGAATGGCTGCGCCGTCTGCAGCGCGCACACGGAAGCTGGACAGGCCGTCGAGGCTGGTGCGTTCATCCTGCGGGTAGCGTACGAACACCCGCACCTCCTCGCTGCCGCGCTGGATGCGCTGGATTTCCTCTCCGAAAAAGGCTTGGCGGGCCTGACGGGCGATATCGGCAGCGCGTAGTCCAGCGGAATCGCCAGCCGGGGTCAGGGCAAAATCAAGCTGGCGCTTGCCCAGCTCATACCCGCTATCAATGCCGCTCACAGCATCAATGTCGCGTAAACCTGAGACGAGGCGGTTCACCGCCCGTTCGAGTTGCGCGTTGTCGGGGTGAGATAGCTGATAGGCGATATCGGGGTCTTGCGGCCCGGCAGAGGCGGTAAAGGTCAGGCGCTCGACACCGGCAAGCTGGCCGATCCGGCCACGCCACTCGCGCTCCAGCTCGGTTGATGACAGGCGGCGCTGCGAAGACGGCACGAGGCGGATTTCGATCTGCGCCAGATGGGAGGCGATCGAGGTGGAGCTGACGGAACCCGGCCCGCCAAACAGGCTGGTGCGCCCGCCAATCACGGTCGATATCGATTCAAAGACCGGCTCGCCGCGCTCGGCGTATTCGGCCTGCATCGCCTCGGCCTCGTCGAGCATGCGGGTCGCGGCAGCCCGCGTTGCCTCGAACGGCGCGCCGGTGGGCAAGGCAAGGCTCGCCGTGATGGAATCGGCCTCGATATCGGGAAAGAAAACAAAGCGGACGGTACCGGTGCCCAGCAGGGTGAAACAGGCAATCAGCACGCAGAACCCGGCGAGGGCAACGAGATAGCGCATCTGCCCTGCAAACCGCGTCCAGCTTCGCAGCACAGTGTCGGCAAACCCGGCAACCAGCCCGTCAACGCGCATCTGTATGGTGCGCATCGGGCCGCGCGACCATGTTGAACCCCCGGCCAGCTGGGTCGGCAGGATGAAGAAGGCAACAATCAGCGAGATCACAAGGATCGAGATCACCAGAATGGGGATCGGGCGGGTGATCTCGCCAAACGTGCCGGTCACGAATACGAGCGGGCCGAAGGCGGCAACCGTGGTCAGGACGCCAACCAGAACCGGCGCGGCCACCCCGGTAATCCCGGCAAGGGCGGCGTCCTTGTTGGAGCGGCCCTTCATCCTCTCGCGGTCGGTGTTCTCTCCCACCACGATCGCGGCATCGACCACGATACCCAACACGATGATGAGGCCGAATGTGGTAATGAAATTGAGCGTCACACCCGCCGCGCCGAAGACGGTGAACCCGCCCAGAAAGGCAATCGGCACGCCCAGCGCCACCCAGAACGCCAGACGCAGATCGAGCATCAGGACCAGAAGAAGGAAAACCAGTGTGAAGCCCAGAATGGCGTTGCGCGCGAGCAGTGACACGCGGTCGCGGAAGACCTGGCTCTGGTCACTGGCAACGCTGATGGAGATGCCCGGTGGCAGGACGGCCTCGCCGATATACTCAACCGCCCTCGCCCGCACGCTGAGCAGGTCCTCATTGCCACGCAACTGGACATCGACAAAGGCGGCGGGCTGCCCGTTGAACTGGCTGATGAGCGGATCCTCGGAAAACCCGTCCGTGACAGTCGCCACATCACGCACCCGCACCCGGGCGCCATCGGGCGAGGCGCGCAAGACAATATCCTCGAACGCCGCGCCGGTCTCCGCGCGCGCATTGGTGCGCAGAAGAAATTCGCCGGCCTCGGTGCGTATCTGCCCGCCTGAAAGGTCGATGGAGGCAGCACGCAGCGCCTGGGCTACATCGCCAAAAGTCAGTTCATAGGCGCGCAGCGCGTCCTCGGACACCGAAATGGATATCTCGTACGGGCGTACACCGCGCAGCTGGACGGTGGAAATGCCATTCACCGCCATCAGGTCGCGCTCAACCTGTTCGGCAGCGCGGCGCAGCGCGGCCTCGTCGACCGCACCGGTAAGGACCAGCGTCAGAACGGTCGTCGTCGGCTGGGGAATGCGTATCTGCGGCTGTTCGGCGTCGGCAGGCGGGAAGCTGACCAGCGAATCCACTGCCGTCTGCACATCATCGCGGACAATGCGCGGATTGGCGAACTCGCTGATTTCAATGGTGATCGTGCCCACGCTTTCCGCAGCCGTGGCGCGCACTTCGCGCACACCGTCAAGACCGATGACGGCCTCTTCTATACGCCGCGTGATGGACTGTTCGACGTCTTCAGGCGTGGCACCGGGATACAGGACCGACACGATGACGGTGCGCGGCGTGAAGGCGGGAAACACTTCTGTACGCATGGTCGCCGCGCTGATCGCGCCGCTCAGGAGCAACAGGATCATGAGCAGATTGGCCGCCACCGGATTGTCGGCAAACCAGCGGATCAGGCCTGCACCGGGAAATCCCTGGTCAGCAGGCTCGCCCGGTGAGCCGGAAGGGCGCGCGCCGCTCAATTCTCACGCTCCGATATAATGGTGACAGGCCCGGCGAGAACCGATTCAGGCAAAGGCGAGATGATGACGCCTTCGGCGGCATCAAACGGCGCCGTGACAATGCGCCCGTCAGTGCGGTCCAGAACCTCGATCTCCACCAGCGCAATACGGCCGCCGCGCACCGTGCGGACCTGGCCGAGCCCGGCGAGCGCCGAGGCCGGCAGGCTCATCGCCTGGTCCAGCGTGGCACCCTCGATACTGACGCTGGCAAACAGGCCCGGCTGCAGCCTTTCGGGGTTTTCCGGCCGGACAAAGACCGTAATCAGGCGGGAGCGGTCATCAAGACGCGCGCCTTCGCGGACGATAGTACCGCTCATGAACGGCGCTGCGCCCGCTTCAAAGCTGAGTTCCACCGTGCGCCCTGTGGCCGGTGCAATCCGGGCGATGTCTTCCGGGCTTAGCGGCACGGCAATCTCCAGATCGTCGAGCGCATAGACCTCGCCATAGGGCTGGCCTGCGCCGAGCAATTGCCCGAGGGTTATGCGGGTATCGGCCACGCGGCCTGCAAACGGCAGACTAAGCCGGGTGCGGTCAAGATTGAGCCGGGCCTGCTCCAGATCGGCTCTGGAGGACGTTACGCGGGCGCGGGCTGCTTCCAGTTGCGGCTCCAGTGCTGTCAGGGGGGCGATCGGTTCGCCCGGATAGAGCGCCTCCCACTCCTCGCGGGCCAGCGCGGCCTCGGCCTCCAGGCGCTGCAACGCGCTTTGCGCATCAGCGTAGGCAGCGCCTGCACGATCCACCGAAAGCCGGTAATTGCGCGGATCAATGACGGCGAGCGGTTCATCGGCTTCAAAATGGCCGCCCGCGCGCAGCGAGTCGGATATCTCGACTACCCGGCCGCCCACTTCCGGCGTCAGCGTCACCATGGCGCGTGCGCGCACCGTACCGGTTGTTTCCACGCGTATGGTGTGCTGCGTGATCTGCGGCCTCACCACTTCAACCGGCGCGGCTAGCGCCTGGCTGCCTTGGCCATTGGACGGCGAAGGGCCCGAGCTTGCTGCCAGCCATGCTGTCAGCACAAGTGACACGATAATGATGCCCGCGACGATGGAAAGCTGGATCCAGCCCAGCCAGTCCCGTTCACCGCGTTCCTGCCGCGCCTCATCTTCCATAGTCACCCGCCCAGTCTGATTGCAGCAAGCATGGGTTTTCACCCGGTCAGTAGTTGGAAACTAGTCTCTTTTGTCCGATTGCACACCGGGCGAGCCGCCGCACGCGCAACAATTTCGCGCGAGCGTGTGAGGGCTGCATCTGTTGGCAGTCCATCTGCAACCCGTAATGACGATTACGGGTTGAACCCATATGGTAGGCGGCGCTGGGACCAGATAAATCGGAATGATACATTGATATCGGCTTTCTCCCTGCCCGCCCGCCTGTTGCTGGCGGCAAGCCTTGCCGCAATTGCAGGCGCATCAGCGCTTGCGGTGCCGCTGGCGCGCGTGGAAGGCGTGGAAGACCCCCGGCTGAGCGCGGCACTGGCAGCCATTGTAGGCGAAGCGCCTGCCCATAGTGATAATCGCTGGCGCAACCGGGAACGGGCGCGCGATGCGGGTGAACAGATAAGGCGCTATCTGGATTCGCAAGGCTATTTCGCGGCCCTGATTGATCCGCGGCTTGATGATGATCAGCGCCCACTGGTGCGGGTAAGGCCCGGCGAGCGCTTCACGATAGCGGAGCTGGACCTTGTTTTCGACGTTCCGGAAGGCTCGCGGGAACCCGGAGACGATATCCGCTCGGCGGCGGACCTACGCTCCGGTCAGCCGATGCGCTCGCAAGACATATTGAACGCTGAAGCGGCGATCGTCGAAGCGTTGCGTAATAATGGCTGGCCGCAGGCCAGCGCCGGTGACCATGTGATCGTTGCCGACCATCTGCGTTCCGTCACGAATGTGGAGCTGCGCTTCGAGACGGGCCCGTTCCTGCGTTTTGGCGCGCCGCAGCTGGCCGGCGGTCTGGCCGATCTGCGCGAAGACTATGTCGCCAGCCTGGCCCCGTTCACGCCGGGTGACCCGGCCAGTGCCGGGCTTTTGAACACCTATACCCAGCGCCTTCAGGCCCTCGACAGCGTTGCTCTTGCCGAAACGCGCCTCGCCCCGGCTGAGGACGATGATGATTCCACACGCCGCGTCGATGTGCGCATGGAACCGGCACCGCGCCACCGTCTGCAGCTTGCCCTTCACTATGCCACCACCGAAGGGGCTGGCACCGAGGCAGAATGGGCGCGGCGCAATCTGTTCCGGCGCGACGAGACCTTCACACTGACCGGGCGGCTCTCCCAGCTCAATTCGGGCGGGGAAGCCAGCCTGCTGCTTCCGCACTGGCGCCAGTTTGGCCAGACACTGGAACTGAATACCGCGCTGACACTGGAATCGACAGACGCGTTCGATCAGGACTCGCTAAGCGCGGGCGCCGGGTTGACGCGCATAATCACCGACACGCTTTCGGCGTCCGTGGGTGCACAGGCGCAGATCGCGCAAATCACCGACGCGGCCGGCGAACGCTCGCTGAACACACTCACCTTTCCTTTGAGCCTGGCCTATGATGACCGTGACGACGTTCTCGACCCGCAATCGGGCATCGGAGCCGAGCTGCGCCTCCAGCCGGGTTTCACCTTCGGGGATGATAGCAGCCAGTATGTCCGGGCGGTGCTCGGCACGCGGACCTATTTTCCCGTCAGCGATGATCTGCTGATCGCGGTTCAGGGCCGCGTCGGCGGGCTTTTCGGGGTCGATGCGCAGGCCGTGCCTGCCGATCTGCGGTTTTACGCGGGCGGCGGCGGCTCTGTTCGCGGTTATGGCTATCAGGCTCTCTCACCGCGTGTCATCGGCGTCAATACCGGCGAGATTGAACCCTTTGGCGGCCGCTCGCTGGTGGAAGCCAGCGTGGAGGCCCGGTGGCGGCGTTCGGAAAGGCTGGGCTTTGTTGCCTTCATTGATGGCGGGGTAGCGAGCGCCAGCCTGGAGCCGGAATGGGACGAAATGCGTTTCGGGGCGGGGGCCGGGGTGCGCTATTATCCCGGCTTCGGCCCGCTGCGCGTGGACGTGGCAACGCCCCTGAACCCGCGATCCGGTGACGCGCCCTTTCATATCTATATCAGTATCGGGCAGGCATTCTGATGAGCGCTCTGTCGTCTGCCCGCATCCGTCTGATCGCGCTGATACTGGCCTGGACGTTTGGCATACTGATCCTGCTGACGGTCGTTACCGGCGGTATCGCCATCGTCACCCTTACCGGCCAGACCGGGCGCGATCTGACCGTCCGGCTGGCCGAGGACAGGCAGGTGGCAGGCTATGGCCGCCTGTCCATTTCCGGGCTTGAGGGCAATATTTTCGACCGGGTAACCGCCGGCCGCATCACCTTGCGCGACGCAGATGGCGTCTGGCTGGAGCTGGAAGATACCGTTCTTGACTGGAACCCGGGGGCCCTTCTGTCCGGCACGCTCGACATCGCCGAACTGTCTGTACAGCGCGCCCATGTATTGCGCCGGCCCCGGCGGGAGGAAACCTCATCGGGCGGGGGCGGCGTGCCTGATCTTGGCGTCCAGCTTGACCGTTTCGAGGTTGGTACCTTGTCGCTGGCCGAAGGGGTGGCGGGCGAAGCGGCGGTCCTGTCCTTAACCGGCAGCGCCGATGGCCGTGGTGCCGCCTGGAATGCGCAGCTGGAAGCGGAGCGGACAGACGCTCCGGGTGACCGGCTGTCATTGTCGCTCGTCACCGACCCGGACATCGCGCTTCGCGGCGAGATCGACGCCTTGCCCGGCGGGCCTCTGGCCACGCTCCTGCGCGCGCGCGAGGCGGGCCTGACCGCACGGCTTGAAGCCAATGGGACTCAAAGCACGGGCGACGGAGATCTGGAGGTGTTCGTCGGCGAAACGCGCGCCGGGACAAGCGCTCTGGAATGGTCGGACGGACAACTCACAATGCGTGGCCAGATCAGCCCCAGCGCGTGGCAGGATTTTGCGCAAGTGGAACGGCTTGCGGGCGGCGGGATGGCGTTTTCCATTGCCGTTCCGCTGGGCGAAGGCGGGCTGCTGGACCCGCAGCTTGACGGTGTGGAGGGCGAGATACGCGCACCGCGGCTATCGCTCACAGCGGCCCGGCATGAGGACGGTATTGCCTTGCAGGTGCGCGAGGCGGCGGGCCTTGTCAACGCGTTGCTCCCTGACAACACACAAGCCGGATCGCTCGCGGCAGACGGGGTTCTCACCCCTGCCCGTGACGGATCGCCGCTTGCCTTTGAAGGCCGGGTTGCGGGCGAAGGCCTGATCCTGCCCATCGGCACGATAGAACGCGCGGCAGGGCCGGTGCGGCTGGAAGGGCCGTTTGATCGCCTCAGCGTGACATCCGCGCTGCAGACGCGCGGCGCGGCGCTGGAGCCGGAGATTGTCCAGACCCTGACCGGCGCTACGCCTGGGCTGGACAGTGAGCTGATCTGGGACGGCGAGGCACGGCGGCTGGAGATCGTGTCCGCCCGGCTGGGCGGCGCGTCCGGGCTATCGCTCACCGGCAATGGCCGGGTTGATGTTCCGGCAGAGCGCGTCGCCCTGTCTCTGCGCTATGACGCACTGGCGATAGGCGCAGTGACCGAGGCGGTGACAGGCACGTCGTCAGGAAGCGCAGAGCTGGACATCAATTTTGACGGGACCGGCAATTTTACCTTGAACGGTACGGCGCAAGAGCTTGGCCGTGATCTGGGGACGCGCATTGGCGGTGAAGCACAGTTTTCCGCCAGCGGGGAGCGCCGCGCGGACGGCACGCTGGCGCTCGACGCGCTTCAGATAGATGCGCCGAACCTCGTTGCCGAAGCACAAGGGCGTAGCGGCCCGCAAGGGTGGGACGTGTCAGGCCAGGCTGCATGGTCCGGCGGGGCGCCGCTTGCGGCACTCGTTCTCGACGGCACGGTCAGTATCGCGTTCGAGGCAAGCGACCGCGATGATGTGTTGCAGATACGCGCCGATGCGAGCGCGCCGCGCGCCGGAGCCGGCCCGGTAGTCGTTGAAGATGCCCGCCTGCGTCTGGAGGGTGAGGGGCCGCCGGATGCGTTCGACGGGGCCTGGCGGTTGACCGGGCAAACCGCCACCGGGCCTGTCGATATTGGCGGGCGGGCGTCACGCGAGGGCGAGCGAGCAGATCTGACCGGCATAGAAGGCCGGTTTGGCGGCTTCAATTTCACCGGCGGACTGCAGGCCGAAGGCAGCCGGATTGGCGGCGCGCTCAACGCCACGCCGGTCAACGGGTTCGGTACGGCGGATATTGCTTTCCGGGTCGCGGACGGCACGGTTCAGGGGCGCATCCGGGCCGAGGATATGGTCGGTGAGGATCTCTCCTATCTGGACCGGCTGGCGTTCGATGCCGAGGGCCGCACCGACGATATCCGCTTCACGCTGGAGGCAGAGGGAGCCTATGGCGCGCGGGCACTGATCTCCCTGGATGGACGGTTCGTCTCGGCCGAGACCGGCGGAACGCTCGATTTCGGCCTGATCGGGCGCTATGGCGGCGTGCGGATCGCAACGCGCGAGCGTGCGCAGATCCGGTTCGGCGAGGACGGGCTGACGGCCCGGCTGGGTCTGGGGCTCAATCGCGGCACGCTGGATGCGGCCATCCGGTCAGGCGATGACCGGCTGGAGCTGGACCTTGATGCGGTCAACATTCCCGCCAGCCTGCTGAGCTATCCGTCGGGCCGCGAGCCGGTCGGCGGAACGCTGTCAGGCGAAGCGGATTTCTCGCGTGATGGCGGCATCTGGACCGGCACAGCCAGCCTGCAGGCCGATGCCATCACGCCGCCGGAATCGCAAAGCACCAGCGATACCGATATTGCCGTCTCGGGCACGCTTTCCATGATGCTGGATGAAGCCGGAGCCAGGCTGGAAGCGCGCGCAGACGGTTCGGGCCTGAGCGGCCGGGCGGACTTGCAGCTGCAATCAGGTCCGGTCACTCGTGCAGACATCCTGACGGCGCCGGGCACCGGGCTGCAAGGCAGCGCCGAGCTGGACGGCGATGTTGAGACCCTGGCCGCCTTCCGTCTGGCGGAGGGTCAGAGCCTTGCCGGCCGGGCGCGCATGAGCGCTGAACTGGCGGGCAGTGTCGGCAGCCCCGATCTTGAGGGCACTCTGTCCATGCAGGGTGGGCGCTTCGATGACGCGGCGCTGGGCATATCGGTACGCGAGCTGAACCTGTCGGGCGTGTTCGCGCAGGACGGGTTCGAGATCAGCTCCCTGCAGGCCAGCAGCGCCGATGGCGGACAGCTGACCGGAAGCGGCAGGCTGAGCCTTGCCGATGCCAGCGTGACCGGACAGGCCGAACTTGAGTTCAGCGATTTCCTCATCATTGAGCGGCCAGACCTGACAGCCGCCGGCGGCGGCAATGTAATATTCGACATCGAGGATGACCGGATCGCGATAAGCGGAGAAACACGCCTGTCACGCGCCGAGGTGCGCCCGCCCGAAGCCAGCCGCCCCGTCATCGCGCTGGTTGATGTCAGCCATGTGAACACGGCGGGCGCCCGCGCGGATACGGCGCCAAGGCGGCGCGGGCTCAATGTGGTTCTGGATTACCGCATCCGGGCACCGGGCCGGATTTTCGTGCGCGGCCCGCAATTTGATTCTGAATGGTCAATGGATGTCACCGCCCGCGGACCTGCCAACGCGATACGCCTCGACGGCCGGGCAACCCTGCTGCGCGGACGGGCCGACCTGCTGGGCCGACCCTTCGAGATGCGCTCGGGCTCTATCGTGTTTGCCGGCGATCCCATGGATGCGGCTATCAATCTGGTCGCTGAGCGTCAGGCGCGCGAAATCACAGCCGAGATACGCGTTGGCGGTGTGGTGAGCCAGCCGGAGATTTCGCTGGCCTCCACACCCAGCCTGCCCCAGGACGAGATCGCCTCCCGGCTGCTCTTCGATCAGGGGGCCGGCCAGCTTAGCGGTCTTCAAGCCGCGCAACTGGCCGGAGCGGTCGCGAGCCTATCCTCTGGCGGCGGGTTCGACCCGTTTGGCGCGCTGCGCTCGGGGCTCGGGCTGGACCAGCTATCGGTCAGCTCGAGCCGTACCGGCGAGACCGTTGTGGCAGGCGGACGCTATCTGACCGAAGACGTCTATCTGGAAGTGGAGTCAGGCGGCGGTTCGGCCGCGGCGACAACGCGGATCGAATGGGCGCTGACGCAAAACCTCACCTTGCTGTCACGCATCGCGCCGGACGGCGATACCGGTGTGGCGCTGACCTGGCGGCGCGAATACGACTGAGACCCTAAGGTAATCCACGCGCCGATGCCGGCGTGGGGGACGCGCCATGCTCCACCGCCGGTTCTGAAGAGCCGAATATCTGCTGGCGGACATCCGGCAGCGAGCCGGTGGCCATGAACGGCAGCGCGATGGCCATGGCCACCGACACCGCCAGGCCGAGACCTGCACGCATCATGTCGCTGGCGACATCGACCATGGCCTCGCCTTTTGATCGCAAGGACGCGACATAGGTGATCGCGATCTCGCGTCCCGCCAGAAGGCCGAGAAAGACCCAGGTCGTGCTCATCGGAACGTCGTTGAGTTCCTTGAAATACAACAGAATGAGCGCGTAGATCAGATCAACGAAGGTCGCCGAACGCGGATCGACCGTATTTGTCTTTGTAAGGATTATTTTTTGAATCTCGCCGCCGCGCGTCGCGAAGATGATGCCGTGAAGCGCCACCATCAAAAGCGTCGCGAATACGACAAGGCCCAGGGAGAAGGTGACCTGCACCGAGCCATCGGCGGCCACCACGGTCTCGCGCGGCAGGAAGATGAAGATATTGGCCAGATCCTGCATCAGCCACTGGGCCCAGAGGAAAGCGGTAGAGCACCACTGGGCCACAAACCAGAATGGCGAGATCGGCTGGCCTTTCGTGCGGGCGACCCAGCGCTCGAAAAAGCGGGCAATCACCAGGAAAACGGCAATCCCGGCGGCGAACGCCACCAGATAGCCGATGAAGCTCTTGACCAGCATGGAGCCGAGCACGCCTTCGGTTGCCGCGCCGCCGCTGAGCGTGAAAATCGTCAGCACAAGGAAGGTCGTCGATACCGGAATGCCAAACCGCGTCAGCAGCAGCAGGACCAGCGGGGGCAGGACATGCCACCACTGGATGCCCGTCTCCGGGAACGGGATCCGGTTCAGCCGGCCAAAGGCAATGTCGCCGTCATAGGCAAACCAGCCATAGGCCATCACGGCTATGATGATGGCTGACGCATAGGCCCACAGTAATACCCAGGGGCGCTTCGCATTCGAGGACAGGAATGTGCCCAATGTCTGGATGACGTCGTTGGCGACGATCGAGTAGGACGCGAACAGGAATCCGACGAGCGCGAGAAGCGGAACGCCGAGAATGACCATATCCATGAACCAGACCCTCTTCGGACCCAAGCTGATGAGCTGGCCGGATATACCAAGTCGTTCGTCAGTGCAAAGAAAAGCGCTTGAGTAGACGCCGGGCGCGCTGATTCTTCACACAAGTGTCACGAAATGCGGGCGTTGAAATAATTTGTCTGGCGACCCGTTGCGGACGTTTCGCGGACACGCTATATCGCTAAAACCGTCCAGACGGTATAGATGCGCTGCACAATAACTCCCCCGGCCTCGTTGCAATGCAGCATATCGTCTGGACGGCGCCGCAATTTACCCCCGGTGAGTTCAGTTCATGTCCAAAGCCGAAGCCAAAGAACCCAGAGCCTCTGCCCGCGACGTCATTCTTGACGCGGCGGAGCGCGTGGTTGAGCGCGACGGCGCAGGCCGGCTGACCATTGATGCGGTTGTACGCGAAAGCGGGTTTTCCAAGGGCGGGGTGTTGTACAATTTCCCGTCCAAGCTGGACCTCATCAAGGGCATGGTTGCGCGGATCGTCGACGCGGTACACTGCGATGTAGAGCTGGCGCGCAAGGATGCGCGCGAGCAAGGCCAGTCCGAGCTGTCCGCGATGATCCGCACGGCCTGCGAGAAAGAGCCGCATAGCCAGAAATTCATGATGGGTCTGCTCGCCGCTGCGGCAGAGCACCCTGAACTTCTCGACCCGGTGCGCGGTCTGATGACCCAGATGCGCGACGATCTTCTGGCCAACGCGCCCGACCCCGACCTTGCGCGTATCGTCTTTCTGGCCGTGGACGGGCTGCATTTTGCCGATCTGCTCGGCATGGACTTCCTCACCCCTGATGAACGGGCCCGCGTAGAGGCCCGGCTGGTCGATCTGATTTCGGAGCCACGATCATGATGACGCGCTTTCTCCTCCCCCCGGTTGCGTTGCTGGCCGCCAGCGTCCTGCTGGCCTGCTCGGATGTCGCCGCCACCCCCGAAGAACCGCTGCGCACGGCGCGCATCGAGACGGTATCGGCGCCCGCTGGCCTTGCCAGCCGGGAATTCGTCGGCCGTGTCGAAGCCCGCTACAGCGTGGATCTGGCCTTTCAGGTTCCCGGCCGGCTGGCCGAATTTGCCATACCCGAAGGCCAGATGGTCGAGGAGGGCACGCTGATCGCCCGCCTGGAAGGCCAGGATTATGAGCGCGCCTTGCGCGAAGCGCGTGTGCAACTCCAGCAGGCCCGCACCGATCTGGAACGCCAGCAAACGCTGCATGAGCGCGGCATTGCCTCGGACGCAGCGCTGGAAGATGCGCGCACCGCGTATGAACTGCGTTCGGTCTCGCTTGAAACCATGCGCCAGAACCTGTCCTACGCCACCATCGAAGCCCCCTTCACAGGGCTGCTCAGCCGCCGCCTCGTGGACAATTTCACGACGCTTAGCGCCGGACAGCCGGTTGCCCGCCTGCAGGACCTTTCAGAACTGCGCGTGGCGATAGCGGTACCGGAAAGCCTTATCGGAGCCCTGGAAAACCCCGCAGGCTATACGATCAGCGCACGCTTTCCCTTCCTGCCCGAACGCGAGTTTCCGCTGGAATTTCGCGAGCTGATTGCCGAGGCCAATGCGTCATCCCAGACCTATACGGTGATGTTTGCGCTGCCCTCTGACCTGCCGGGCAACATACTTCCGGGCATGACGGTCAATGTGCGCGTCCAGCTTGATCAGGAAAGCCTGCCGGGCGGCCAGGCCGTCCGGGTGCCGGTGACCGCGCTGTCGGCCCTGCCCGATGGCGGGTTCCAGGTCTGGATATTTGATCCCGATACCGGCGAGGTGACGGCGCGCAATGTCGATACCGGCCATGTCGAGGGCCGCAGCGTCGTGGTCCTGGACGGCGTCAGCGCCGGCGAGCAGATTGTCACAGCCGGGGTCAGCGCCCTTCGCGAAGGCATGCGGGTACGCCCGATGTCGGCGTCCGGCACATCAGCGGCCGCAAGCCAGCCAAGGCAGGGTTAGGCTTCGCCACATCAGCACACAACGCGCTTTGGAACGCAGCAGAGGCACAGGCCCTGACCGCAGCGGGAGCTTTCCATGACCGACACACCAACACCTGCGCCGGACGCTCCTGCACGCACCGATGATGCGTTCAACCTGGCTCGTATTTCCATCGAGAAACCGGTGATCAGCTGGCTGATCATCCTGGCCTGTCTCCTGGGCGGCATCTGGGGATTCAATACGGTCGGACAGCTGGAAGACCCCGATTTCACGATCAAGGAAGCCATCATCTTCACCGCCTATCCAGGGGCGACTGCCGAAGAGGTGGAGGCAGAAGTTACCGAGCTTCTCGAAGCGGCCATCCAGCAAATGGGCCAGCTTGACCGGGTCACCTCGAAATCCATGCCGGGCATGTCGGAGATCCAGGTCTCCATCCGCGACCAGATCCTCGGGCGTGACCTGCCCCAGGTCTGGGACGAGCTTCGCAACCGGGTCAGCGATGCCGCGGCCGGACTGCCGCCCGGCACCGGCACACCGGCCGTTATCGACGATTTTGCCGATGTGTACGGGATACTCTATGCGGTCAGCGCGCCGGGCTATTCAGACCGCGAAGTGCGTGACATGGCGCGCAATCTGCGCCGCGAACTTCTGGTGGTTGACGGTGTCTCGCGCGTGGAAGTGGCCGGCCTGCCCGAAGAGCGCATCTATATCGAGATCGCGCAGGAACAGCTCGCCCGGCTGGGCCTGCCTTTCGATGCCGTCCTGCAGGCGGTCAGCAATGAGAACGCCGTTGTGCAAGCCGGTGAAACACCGGCGGGCGACCGGCTCTTGCGGCTGACGGTACCCCAGCGCGTTGACGGTGTGGCGGCGCTGGAAAACATTCTGATAGCCCCGCGCGAATCGGGCGGCATCCTGCGCCTGTCAGATATCGCGACGGTCACGCGCGAGCCGCTCGAGCGCGAAAGTTTCTATGCCTATCATAATGGCGAAAGGGTATTCACGCTGGGCATCGCGGCCCTGCCCGATGCCAATATCGTCGAGGTGGGTGCGCGCGTCGAGGACAGGCTGCGCGTGCTCGAGGCCGACCTTCCCGTCGGCGTGGCGCTCGCCCCGATCTATGAACAGCATGTCGTCGTCGATCAGGCGATTGACGGGTTCCTCGTCAATCTGGCCATGTCGCTGGGCATCGTGATCGTGATGCTGTGCGTGTTCATGGGCTGGCGCGCCGGCGTAACGGTGGGGGCAACCCTGCTTCTGACCGTGATGGGCACGCTGTTCTTCATGTCGCTGTTTGACATCACCATGCAGCGCATCTCGCTGGGCGCGCTGATCATTGCCATGGGCATGCTGGTCGACAATGCGATTGTCGTTACCGAGAGCATGCAGATCGATGTCCAGCGCGGAATCCGCCGGCAGATCGCTGCCGAGCGGGCAGTCAAGAACACCCAGCTTCCACTATTGGGCGCCACAATCATCGGCATCATGGCGTTTTCCGGCATGGGCCTGTCACAGGACTCCACCGGCGAATTCATGTTCTCGATGTTCGCGGTGATCGGCATCTCACTGGGTCTGTCATGGCTTCTGGCCATCTCCGTCGCGCCGATGATCGCGTTCGCGCTGTTCAAGTCAGAACGTGGCTCGAAGCCCAATCCGTATGGCGGCCGTACATACACGCTCTACCGCAACATCCTCACCAGTGCGCTGAAGCGGCGCTGGCTGACCTTGCTGGTCCTGATCGCGATCACGATTGGCAGCTTCTGGGGCTTCGGCTTTGTGCGGGCAGCGTTCTTCCCGGACTCCGATACCCCGCTTTTCTACATCAATATGGAGCTGCCTCAGGGCACGGACATTCTGGCCACCGAGCAAGCAGCGCGCGAAGCGGCCGGATTTGCACTGGTGCAGCCGGAGACCGAGGCGGTGACGACTTTTGTCGGACGCGGCGGTACCCGCTTCATGCTGACCTATTCGTCTGAACAGCCCAATACCGCCTACGCGCAGCTGGTAGTGCGTACTGACACGATCGATGTGATACCCGAATTGTCAGAGCGTATCGTGGCCCATATACGCCAGAACCTGCCCGACGCCCAAGTGCGCGGCGAACGGATTGTCTTCGGCCCGCCCGCAGGCGCGAGGCTGGAGGCCCGGTTCTCCGGTCCTGACGCGGATGTCCTGCGCGCGCTTGGCGAGGAGGCCATCGCCCGTCTGAACGCCGCCGGATCGCTCGACGATATCCGTCATACCTGGCGCAATCGCGAGCTGATGCTGGAACCTGTGATATCGGCAGACCGCGCCCGCGCAACCGGTATCACGCGCGAGGATATCGGCGAGGCCCTGCATTTTGCAACTGAGGGCACGCGCGTCGGGCTCTATCGCGAAGGTGATCTGCTGATCCCGATTATTGCGCGGGCACCGCAAAGCGAACGCGACAATCCCTCAGCGCTGGAAGACCGGCTGATCTGGAGTCCTTCACAGAATAATTATGTGCCGATCACGCAAGCGGTGGAAGAATTTGAACTGGTGGCACGCGACACGCTGATCCGGCGCCGGGACCGGGTGCGCACGCTGACCGTTCAGGCCAACCCGCCCGATGGCGAGACCGCCGCATCGGCCTTCACCCGGTTCTCCGGCGCAATCAACGCGATGGACCTGCCGCGCGGCTACCAGGTGGAATGGGGCGGCGAGATAGAGGCCAATGAGGAAGCCAACGCGTCGCTGGGACAGGTTCTGCCCTTCAGCCTCATCGTGATGCTGGTGGTCAGCTTCCTCCTGTTCCAGAAAGTGCGCCAGCCACTGATCATCTGGGCGATTGTTCCGATGAGCATATGCGGGGTTACAGCCGGGCTGCTCATTACCAATATCGCGTTTTCCTTCACCGCGCTGCTGGGCTTCCTCTCCCTGTCGGGGATGCTGATCAAGAACGCCATCGTGCTTGTCGACGAGCTGGATCAGCGCATGGCGGCAGGCGATGACCCGTTTGAAGCGGTCCGCGAAGGGTCTGTGAGCCGCTTGCGGCCAGTTTTCCTGGCATCGGCAACGACAATCCTTGGCATGATGCCCCTCATTGCAGACGCATTCTTCCAGGGCATGGCGGTAACGATCATAGGCGGACTGGCCTTTGCCACCGTGCTGACACTGGTCGCTGCACCGGTGCTGTACGCCCTGTTCTTCGGCATCCGCGCCCAGGCATCTGCAGCCGACCCGAAAGGTTAACGGATCATCAAGGCAATCAGCGCGTGATGGTGGAAGGACCGGAAGGATGACCGCCATGCTGATTACCAGCCGCGACCGACTTGAGCCCCGCGCCGGGGAGCATGCCTATGCCTTGCGGATCACCCTGCCCGCCGTGCGCAATGAGCAGCACGATGCGCAGCTGGCCGAGCACATAGACAGCTTTGTGCGGCTGTACCTGACCCGGTTTGACTCCGCATTGATGCGGGCGTCTCGGGTGAGCACGTTGCGCTGGATGCTGGTATCGTCATCTCAGAAAATGGGCGAGGTGGAGGCTGCGCGCGCGGAGCTGGAAACCGCGCTTTTCGGCGCAGGCAGCGGCGAGGCAAGAGGTCAGATCGTACTGGTTGAGATGCCAGTTGAGGAAGAAGGCGGCGAGTATGTGCCGGCCGTCTCCGGGACACCGCTCGCAGAGCAGGGCGATGTCCTGGCAGACGACGCGGCAGGCGACGTGGCCGGCGACGAAAGTCTCGCCCTCTGTGATTCCAGCCTTCAGTCGGAGCTGAAAGCCTTCCGTGCCGATATGCGCGACATCGCAGCCAGCCTGGCCGGCGCAGATGTAACCGGCGCATTGGACACGTTCCGGTCTGATCTGGATGCGCTGGCCGGGCGGATGGAAGCGGGGATCAGCCACGCTGCCGGACGGGTCGAAGGCGCGGCGGAGCGGATTGATACTGCCACCGCGCGACTGCCCGATGCGGACCGGCTGGAGCTGGCCCTGACGCGTAATGATGCATCCGCTGCCATGATCACCAGCGGCCTTCAGGAAAGCCTGAAACTGCTGGTCAAAGCGGTAGAAGGACTGGAGCGCCAGAGTGCTTCGGTACGCAACCCGGAAGAGGCCATGGGCCGGGCAGCGGCCTGATCGCATTTTTTCCTTCAACATTACGATGAAGTAATGTTAGCCTCGCTGTAAATGGGGTCTGGGGAGGCAACCATGCGGTTCGTATTCGGTCTTGTAGCGATGATTGTGCTCTGCGCTGGCTGGATGGTCTGTCCGGTGAGTGCGCGCGATCACCTCACCCGTTCGGTGACACCAGACGCCGAAACGGTAGAGGAGATGCGCGCCGGCGTCGAGGTCATCGCGGCGGCGCTGTCGGTACAGTCACCCGATCTTGACGAGCACGACGAGAACGGCCGCTAGACCGCACTGTCGTACTCGGTCGTGTCGTCCTCATCGTCCAGCGGATCAACGCGATCAGCTTTGGCGCGCCTGGGCGGCCATGGGAATATCGCGCTGGTGCGGGCGGCGTATTCGCCATAGCCGGGCCGCGAGCTCTTCATCCCCTTTTCCAGCAGCGGCACACCTGACCAGCGCAGCAGCGTGAAGGTAAGGAAGGCCGGGCCGATAAAGGACCAGAAGCCCAGAGCGGTTTCTGCCGCGATCAGCCAGATACCCCACCAGGTACAGATTTCGCCGAAATAATTGGGATGGCGCGACCAGGCCCACAGGCCCTGATCCATCACCTTGCCCTTGCTGGCCGGATTTTCCCTGAAGGTTGAAAGCTGCCAGTCAGCGATGGATTCGTAAGCGATCCCGAACACGGCCAGCGCAAAGCCGAACAGCGCCACAATGCCGAACCCGACCGGGACGGCGTTGATCTGTCCGAGCTGCACCGGCAGGCAGACAAGGAACAGGAGCACGGCCTGCAGACCGAACACGGCCAGCCCTGTCGCCATATCATAATCCCAGCCACGCCTTTCCTGCAGACGCCTGATCAGGGCGGTGTAGCGCCGGTCCGGCCCTTCGCGGCCCCATCGATGAAACAGATGCAGGCCGAGGCGCATCCCCCAGGCGATGGTCAGACCGGCCAGCACCAGCTTGCGTTCCAGCCAGCCATCACCTGCCAGGATGAACGTGGTCAATGCCACAATCACCATGCCGAACCCCCAGAAGGCATCGACGAAGCTGGGGTCCTTTGTCTGGCGGCTCCACAACCACAGCCCCGCAAATACGGCGGCAATGATCACGAAATTGATGATGAGAATGAGGAAAAACGGCATGAGCGTCCTCGTGGCGGCTATGGCTGCGATAGGAAAACCTAGCGCGCGCCGCGCACGAGCGCGAGAGGGCTAACGCCTTTAATCGCGCACCAGCCAGCGCCAGCCAGCCATTCCGGCCAGCATCGCCGCCGCAAACACCACCACAGGTACCGCGCCGGTACCCAGCGCCGTCAGGGCCGGTCCCGGGCACAGGCCGACAAGGCCCCAGCCGATACCGAACATGATGGCCCCGCCGATCAGGCGGGCATCGATCCGGGTTGCGCCTGGCAGGTTGAACCGGTCAGCAAAAAGCGGGGCCGGGCGCTTGAGCACAAACCGGTAGCCGATGAACACAGTGCTGGCGGCGCCCGCCATCACGAAGGCGAGGCTGGGATCCCATTGGCCGGCAATGTCGAGGAAGTTCAGTACTTTGGCTGGGTTCACCATGCCCGAGACGATGAGGCCGAGGCCGAACACCAGACCTGCGGCGAGGGCGGAAAGAATCGCTTTCATATCAATATCCCTAGATCAGGTGACGGGTGACAAAAACGGTGAGAAGTGCAGCCGCCATGAACAGGCCGGTGGCCACAAGCGAACGCGGGGACAGGCGCGCCAGCCCGCACACGCCGTGCCCGGACGTACAGCCTGAACCGATCTGGGTACCAATTCCCACGACCAGCCCGGCGACGATCAGCATGGGCCAGCTATCGGTTACGCTGATCTGTGGCGCGCTGCCGGTGATGGCAAACCAGAGCGCGGGCGCGGCAATGAGGCCGGCCACGAAGGCAAGCCGCCAATAGCGGTCCAGCCTCATGAAGGGCGCAGGCCCCAAAAGCCCGCCCACGATGCCCGCAATGCCTGCTATGCGTCCGTTCAAGGCCATCAGCATGACCGCCGACAGACCGATCAGCACGCCGCCGATCAAAGCCGAAACCGGCGTAAACTGCGTTACCGTATCCATGTTGTGCTTCCTCCGGGAAAGGCCCGCGCGAAAAATCGGGCCACCGACACTTGTCATTTATCACAAATGATATATATTGAGCATGGATGCAAGCCCCGGCGCCAAATTTTCTCACTACGGGGCAAGAAGGAACGGGCTGAAACATGCAGGCTGGTCTTGATCTGTCACTTGTACGTGCGCGCGCTGAGGAGGTGTCAGGGCTCTTGAAGCTGTTGTCCCACCCCAACCGGCTATTGGTGACGTGCGAGCTGGCCGATGGCGAGTTATCGGTATCGGACATCGAAGCGCGCACCGGCGTGGCCCAGCCCAATCTGTCGCGTGATCTGGCCCGGCTGCGCGCAGAGGGCATCGTGTCCACACGGCGCCAGTCCAAACAGATCTTCTATTCCCTCACCGATCCGCGCATCCTCGCCGTGATGCGGGCGCTGTGTTATGCGTTCGCCCCGGCGCCTGACGCGGCCAATGACACGCAAGAGGAGTATGCACAATGACGGGTATTCCCGCTGTGAAGGCGTTTTTTGACGAGCCGACCAATACGGTCAGCTATGTCGTCTCTGACCCGGCCACGAAAAAGGCCGCCATCGTGGACTCGGTACTCGATTACGATCCGAAATCCGGGCGTACATCGCGTGCGAGCGCCGATGCCATCATCGCTTTCGTCAGGCAGCAGGGCCTAGAAGTGGAATGGCTTCTGGAAACCCATGTCCATGCCGACCATCTGTCGGCCGCGCCCTATCTGAAACAGAATGTGGGCGGCACGCTGGCCATCGGATCAAACATCCGCACCGTTCAGGATGTCTTCGGCAAAGTGTTCAATGCAGGCACCGAATTCCAGCGGGATGGCTCGCAGTTTGACCGCCTGTTCGAGGACGGGGAGACCTTCTCGCTCGGTGAAATCGAGGCGCGCGCCATTCATACGCCAGGGCACACGCCTGCCTGTATGACCTACGTCATTGGAGATGCAGCCTTTGTCGGCGATACGCTGTTCATGCCCGATTACGGCACGGCGCGGTGCGATTTTCCCGGCGGCGATGCAGCCACGCTCTATCAGTCCATCCAGAAGCTCTACGCCTTGCCGGACGAGACCCGCATGTTCCTGTGCCATGACTACAAGGCCACGGGGCGCGATCAGTATGCCTGGGAGACCACGGTCGGAGCCCAGAAGAAAGGCAATGTCCATGTCCGCGAGGGCGTGAGCCAGGCCGAGTTCGTGAAGATGCGCACCGAGCGCGACGCGACGCTGGCCATGCCGACCCTGATCCTGCCCAGCGTCCAGGTGAATATGCGAGCCGGGCATATGCCGCCGGCCGACGATGACGGGAAGACGTATCTGAAAATCCCGGTGGACACGCTTTAGAGGAGCAGCCTTGGCCGCTTTCCCCCCTACGGTTGTCATCCCCCGCTTTATGCGGGGGATCCATGCCTGAAAGATGTGATCAAGCGGAAACTCTCAAGCATGGGTGGCCCGGACCTCGCCACCGCTCGACCGGGCCATGACAATGACTGACGTTTCGCGCATACCACCGCCAAAGGACCGTTCCAATGCCCCACAAAACGCTTACCCGAAGGCTTGCCGTCGCGGGGCAGCTCAGCGCTGATGCCATCCGCGATCTGGCAGAACAGGGCTTTACGACCGTGATCTGCAACCGGCCCGATGGCGAGGAACCCGGTCAGCCGCCGCTGACCGCGCTGGAAGCGGCCGCGCGCGAGGCGGGACTTGCCTTTCATCACATCCCGGTCTCGGGCGGAGAATTTCCCGAAAGCGCGATCACGGCGTTCGGCGAGGTGCTGGAACAGGCCGACGGCAAGGTGATGGCCTATTGCCGGTCCGGCACGCGCTCGACCTGTCTGTGGGCATTGTCTCAGGCCAGACACACCGAACCCGCTGCGCTGATCGAAGCGGGCGCGCGCGCCGGGTACGATCTGTCCGGTCTGGCGCAAGCGCTAACGGCGCGTCATGGCAACAACGCGTAAGGGCCCGCATCAGTGACGCTTTCCCGCTATCTGCCCATCCTTCAGTGGGGCCGTGAATACCGTCGCGAGACGCTGGTCAGTGATCTGATGGCGGCGCTGATCGTCACGATCATGCTGATTCCGCAATCGCTGGCCTATGCCATGCTGGCGGGCATGCCGCCCGAAACCGGGCTCTACGCCTCCATGGCGCCGCTGGTGCTCTATGCAATCTTCGGCACCGGGCGCACGCTGGCCGTCGGGCCGGTAGCTGTCATCTCGCTGATGACGGCGGTCGCTGTGGGGCGCGTCGCCGATGAAGGGTCGATGGGCTATGTGACCGCCGCGCTCACCCTGGCGGTAATGTCCGGCGTGATCCTGATGGCCATGGGCCTGTTCCGGCTGGGCTTTATAGCCAATTTCCTCTCCCATCCGGTCATTTCCGGCTTTATCACGGCCTCGGGCCTGCTGATCGCTGCCGGCCAGATGAAGCATGTTCTGGGCACCAGCGCGAGCGGTCATACCGGGGTGGAGGTTGTGGCAAGCCTTGTCTCCACAATCGGTGAGGCCAACCTCTACACGCTGGCCGTGGCCATCCCTGCCCTCGTCTTTCTGGCCTGGGCAAGAAAGGGCGCGCAGCCCTTGCTTGCGCGCCTCGGCCTGAACGCTTTCCTAGCCGGACTGATCGCCCGGGCCGCGCCAGTCTTGTCGGTCGCGGTGTCGATTGCAGCGGTCAAGCTGTTTGATCTGACCGCGCGCGGCGTCGCAACGGTCGGTGATATTCCGGCGGGCCTGCCGCCCTTCACCCTGCCATCGGTAGATCCGGCGCTGATCTCGGCGCTGATTGGCCCGGCCTTGCTGCTTTCAGCGGTCGGATTTGTGGAATCGGTCTCGGTCGCCCAGACGCTTGCCGCCAAGCGCCGCCAGCGCATTGATCCTGATCAGGAACTGATCGGGCTGGGCGCGGCCAATATCGGCGCCGGGCTTTCCGGCGGCTTTCCGGTGACCGGCGGGTTTGCCCGCTCGGTGGTGAATTTCGATGCAGGCGCCGAAACCCCCGCCGCAGGCGCGTTTACCGCTATCGGGATCGGGCTTGCCAGCCTGTTTCTGACACCCTGGCTGTCAGACCTGCCGGTGGCGGTGCTGGCCGCGACGATCATCGTCGCCGTGCTGTCACTGGCCGATTTCCCGATTATCCGGCGCACATGGGCCTATTCCAAAAGCGATGGCGCCGCGATGATCGGGACTATTCTCGCCACGCTGCTGATAGGCGTGGAGGCGGGCATCCTGACCGGCGTGACGCTTTCCATCGGCCTGCACTTGTACAAGACCAGCCGGCCCCATTCGGCCGTGGTCGGCCTTGTTCCCGGGACGGAGCATTTCCGCAATGTGGACCGCCATGCCGTCACACTGTCGCCAGAGCTGATCACGCTGCGCGTGGATGAAAGCCTCTATTTTCCCAATGCCCGCTATCTGGAAGACCGCGTGCTGGAGCTGGTGGCCGGACAGCCGCAAGCCAAGCATTTCGTGCTGATGTGCCCGGCGGTGAACGCGATTGATGCCAGCGCGCTGGAAAGCCTTGAGGTGATCAATCAGCGCCTGAAGGAGGCGGGGCTCTCCTTCCACCTTTCAGAGGTCAAGGGCCCGGTCATGGACCGGCTGAAACGCTCCGGCTTCCTCAAGCACCTCACCGGCAAGGTCTATTTGAGCCAGTATGAGGCATTTGTGGAGCTGGGGGGCGCTCGCTAACACTTCACTTCGCTCGTCACCCCCGCGCAGGCGGGGGTCCAGAGATCATGGGGCTATGCCAGTGGATGTGGCGCTGGGTTCCCGCCTGCGCGGGAACGACGCAATGGAGGGCAGCGAAACCCCCTTACGCATCCACCTCGGCTTCGATGGCGAACTCCTGGATGAACTCGCCTCGCGCGCCGACAGGCGGCGGGCATCGGGGCTCGCCAGCACCGTGGTCGTCCAGCACCACAGCCTCGGTTACGCCGCGCACTTCGCGCTTGAGCACAAGACCGCCTTCAGGCGGCACAAGTCCGCGCCAGCCATCCTCGCCCTCGTCAGCGGCGCGGTTGAGGCTCAGCTTGATATCGTCGCTTCAAATTTTGCGATCAGCTCGGCGAACTTGCCCTTGCCGAACTTGTTCTGAACCCACAAAGCGGCCACGAAACCGAGGATTATGAACAGGCCCGCCATGACGTGGTACACCATCGCGAGCGTCTCATTGCGGTCCCAGCCCTTGCCGGCCTCACTGCCGAGCCACAGGAAGATAAGCGGGATCAGGAAGATCAACGCCGCCATCGCCCGCGCCAGGCGGAATCGCGCCAGATAGCCGGAAGCGAACTGCCAGAATTCCGCGAACGAGTAACGCAGCGGCTGGCCATTCTCACGCTCAAAGCGAGATTGAAAGGATTCAAATTCCAGGCGCATCTTCTTCTCTGCCGCGCCCTTGTTCAGGATCGCGAAGAGAATGAACAGTATCAGAATGAGCGCCAGCGGTCCGATGATGATCATGATTCTTTCCCCTGATTCAGATCATGTAATCTTCAATCACGCCGTCGTCCTGCAGCGCGAAATCACTTCTAAGTTTGTTTCCGCACACGATTCAAGCATTTTGCCGCTGAGCAATGCAGTCGGCCGCGCATGCCATGCGCACGAAAAGAAACCGGACGCACCCACCCATTCCGGGCCCGTGTCCCTCTCACCCCCTCCCAAACCTTTCCCTCCATTCCATGCCGGAGTCTCCCGCAAGGCGATCAGGAAGTGCCAGGTTCGGCGGGGTGGTATGGCCGTAACTCATCCCGTTTAGCGTTCCACCGGCGATAAGCCGATGCCCAGTCTTTTGCTGGACCTCGACTTTCGTCGGGGAATCGCAAGAAGGCACGGTAACGGATCCGTCCGCCGCCTCATCATCCCCGGCTGGATTCCGGCATGCGCCGGAATGACGCAATGGAGGGCAGCGAAACCCCCTTACGCATCCACCTCGGCTTCGAGGGCGAACTCCTGGATGAACTCGCGGCGCGGCTCCACCACATCGCCCATCAGCTTGGCGAAGAGATCATCAGCCGTGTCGGCTTCCTTCACCGAGACCCGGAGAAGCGAGCGCGCATTCGGATCGAGCGTGGTTTCCCAGAGCTGGCCGGGATTCATCTCTCCAAGACCTTTATAGCGCTGGATTTTCATCCCCTTGGCACCGGCCTTGATGACAGTGTCCATCAGCTGCCACGCACCGTGAATGACGGTTTCATCGCCTTTGCGGACAAACAGGAGCGGTCCGGTATAATCCTCGGCGATAGCCGCCGCGCGCTCTGACAGGCGGCGGGCATCGGGGCTCGCCAGCACCGTGTCGGTCGTCCAGCACCACAGCCTCGGTTACGCCGCGCACTTCGCGCTTGAGCACAAGACCGCCTTCAGGCGGCACAAGTCCGCGCCAGCCATCCTCGCCCTCATCGGCCGCACGGTTGAGGCGCACCGCCACCCGCTCGGCAAGCTCCGGCGTGACGTCCGGGTTCAGCGCGCCTTCAAGGGCGGCGGCCTCCAGCGCAAAGGCCGGGGCACGCGCGGTAAGGCGATCAGTGGCCAGCACCACGCCCCTTGCGGCTTTCACCCGGTCGGCCAGGTCGGTTCCGGTGACAATCTCTCCGGTGCCGAGCTTCAGGCTGGCCTCGGCCGAGCCTTCCTCGATGAGCGAGGCGTCCATCTCGGTCTGGTCGGTCATGTAGCGTTCGGAGCGCCCGCGCGTGACCTTGTAGAGCGGCGGCTGGGCGATATACAGATGCCCGCGCTCGATCAGTTCGGGCATCTGCCGGTAGAAGAAGGTCAAAAGAAGCGTGCGGATATGCGCGCCGTCCACGTCGGCATCGGTCATGATAACGACCTTGTGGTAGCGCAGCTTGTCGTAATTGATCTGGTCACGGCCAATCCCGGTGCCGAGCGCCGTGATCAGCGTGCCGACCTGATCAGAGGACAGCATCTTGTCAAAGCGCGCGCGCTCCACGTTGAGGATCTTGCCGCGCAGGGGCAAGACGGCCTGATTTTCCCGGTTACGGCCCTGCTTGGCAGAGCCGCCGGCGGAATCACCCTCGACGATGAAGATTTCAGACTTGGACGGGTCTTTTTCCTGACAATCAGCCAGCTTGCCGGGAAGCGAGGTGATGTCGAGCGCGCTCTTGCGCCGGGTCAGCTCGCGCGCCTTGCGCGCGGCTTCGCGGGCGGCAGCGGCCTCGATGATCTTGGCGACAATCGCCTTTGCCTCGACGGGGTGTTCCTCGAACCATTCAGTGAGCTGTTCAAACACCGCGCCTTCAACGGCAGGGCGCACTTCGGAGGAGACCAGCTTGTCCTTGGTCTGGGAGGAGAATTTCGGATCCGGCACTTTCACCGACAGCACGCAGGTCAGGCCCTCACGCGCATCATCGCCGGTAATGGCAACCTTGGCTTTGGAAGCGAGGCCGGAGCTGGCTGCGTAATTGTTGATGATGCGTGTCAGCGCGCCGCGGAAACCGGCCAGGTGCGTGCCGCCATCGCGCTGCGGAATGGTGTTGGTGAAGCACAGCATGTTCTCGTGATAGCTGTCATTCCACTGCAGCGCGGCTTCCACGGTGACGCCGTCCTTGGCGCCCGTGATCAGGATCGGCTCGGGGAAAATCGCTGTCTTGGCGCGGTCCAGATGCTTCACGAAGGCGGCAACACCGCCCTCATACTGCAGCACTTCCTCAAAGGGTTCGGCCTCACGCTCATCGCGCAGGACAATACGCACGCCAGAGTTCAGGAAGGCGAGTTCCCTCAGGCGGTGATGGAGGCGCGCCCGTTCGAACACGATCTCGGAGAAGGTCTGTTCAGACGGAAGAAAGCGCACTTCGGTTCCGGTCAGCGGCTTGCCATTGGCGCGAAGCGGCGCCTCGCCGATGACTTTCAAATCCTCGCCATCCTTGGGCTCGCCATGGATGAAGCGCATATGGTGGGTCTTGCCATCGCGCCAGATCGTCAGGTCCAGCCATTCCGACAGCGCGTTGACCACCGATACGCCCACCCCGTGCAGGCCGCCGGAGACCTTGTAGGAGTTCTGGTCAAACTTACCGCCCGCATGCAGCTGGGTCATGATGACCTGGGCTGCCGACACGCCCTCACCCTCATGGATGGCGGTGGGCACGCCGCGCCCGTCATCGGAGACGCTCGCCGAACCGTCCGCATACAGCGTTACGCGTACCTCCGTGCAATGGCCCGCCAGCGCCTCGTCGATGGCGTTGTCGACCACCTCATAGACCATGTGATGCAGGCCCGAACCGTCATCGGTATCACCGATATACATGCCCGGACGCTTGCGCACGGCATCAAGCCCTTTGAGGACCTTGATGCTGTCCGCGCCATATTCCTGATTCGTGTTCTCGCTCATGGGTTTTTTCTAGCCCATAGGCGCCTCCTCCGCCATGTTTGACATGACAAAAGAGGGGCGCGGGGATGCCAGCTCACACCCCGCCTGATTGCCCCTGAACCCAAGCGCGCCTAGTTTGCGGCACTCACTCCACGCCTGCATTCCCGAGGACGCAATACCGATGGCCACGAACCGCCCCGTTACCAAGGATTCCCACGTCTATCTGGTGGACGGGTCGGGCTATATCTTCCGCGCCTATCACGCCCTGCCGCCGCTGACGCGCTCTGACGGCACGCCGGTCGGTGCGGTGCAGGGCTTTTGCAACATGCTGTGGAAGCTCTTGGAGGACCTCAAGGGCGAGGACCAGCCGACCCATCTGGCGGTGATTTTCGACCATTCGGCCAAGACCTTCCGCAATGATCTCTACCCGCTCTACAAGGCCCACCGGCCCGAACCGCCCGAGGATTTGCGGCCCCAGTTCGCCATCATTCGCGACGCCACGCGCGCGTTTGATCTGCCCTGCATCGAGATGGAGGGGTTTGAGGCCGACGACATTATCGCCAGCTATGCCCGTCAGGCGGCGCAGAAAGGCGCGCGCGTCACCATCGCCTCGTCCGACAAGGACCTTATGCAGCTGGTCAATGACCAGGTGACGCTGCTGGACCCGATGAAGGTGCGCCGCATTGGCGAGGCAGAAGTGCGCGAGAAGTTCGGCGTCGGTCCGGAGCGCGTCATCGATGTGCAGGCGCTCGCCGGTGACAGCGTGGACAATGTGCCCGGCGTTCCGGGAATCGGCATCAAGACGGCGGCCGAGCTCATCAACACCTATGGCGATCTCGAAACCCTGCTGGCGGGCGCGGAGGAGATCAAGCAGCCCGCCCGGCGCACCAAGCTGATCGAAAACGCGGAAAATGCGCGCATCTCCAAAGTGCTGGTGACGCTCAAAGATGATATCGAGACGCCTGATCGGCTGGATGATTTCGGCGCAGCCGACCCGGACGCGGAAAAACTCCTCACCTTCCTGCGCTCAATGGAGTTTCGCACCATCACCCGGCGCGTGGAAGAGGCGCTGGGGGCCGGCCCTGCCGACGAGACCGGCGATGCGACGGCGCCGATTGACCGCTCCGGCTATCAATGCGTGCAGACGGTCGAAACCCTGAAAAACTGGATCGCACGGGCCAAAGCGGCCCGCGTGATCGCAGTGGATACCGAGACAGACGCCCTGTCGGCCACCGCGGCGGGACTGGTGGGTATTTCGATCGCGGTAAAACCGGGCGAAGCCTGCTACATTCCGCTGGCACATCTGGGCGGAGACCTCGCCGATGGCGCAGGCAGGCCTCAACAGATCGAGATGGCTGAGGCCATCGGCCTGTTAAAGCCGCTGCTAGAGGACAAGTCGGTCCTGAAAGTGGGTCAGAACATCAAGTATGATCTGGCGGTTCTGGCGCGTCAGGGCATTACCGTGGCCCCGATAGAGGACACGATGCTGATCTCCTACGTGCAGGAGGCGGGCCTGCACGGGCACGGCATGGACGAGCTTTCCGAGCTGCATCTGGGCCACAAGCCGGTTGCCTTCAAGGAGGTGGCGGGCACGGGCAAGAACCAGAAACATTTTGGCGAGATCGATCTCAAACGCGCCACCGAATATGCCGCCGAGGACGCCGACATCACCTTGCGCCTCTACGAGCTTTTAAAGCCCGGCCTGGCGGCCAAAGGGCTGGCAAGTGTCTACGAGACGCTGGAGCGGCCCATGCCCGCCGTACTGGCGAAGATGGAGCTGAACGGCATCAAGGTCGATGTGGCCCAGCTATCGCGCCTGTCTTCGGAGTTCGCTCAGCGCATGGCGCAGGCCGAGGAAGAGGCCTTCGAGGCAGCCGGCACGCATTTCAATCTCGGCAGTCCCAAGCAGATCGGCGATATCATCTTTGGCGAGATGGGCCTGCCCGGCGGCAAGAAGACCAAGACCGGCGCCTGGTCGACCGATGCGAGCGTGCTGGAGGAACTGGCCAATGCAGGCCATGCCCTGCCGCGCGCGCTTCTCACCTGGCGCCAGTTTGCCAAGCTCAAATCAACCTATTCCGATGCTCTCAAAACCGCGATCAATCCCGATACGGGCCGGGTGCATACCAGCTTCTCGCTGGCGGCAACGACAACCGGGCGGCTCTCCAGCTCGGAACCGAACCTGCAAAACATCCCGATCCGTACCGAGGAAGGACGGCTGATCCGCGAGGCCTTTGTCGCCGAGAAAGGCCATGTTCTCGTCGCGGCGGATTACTCCCAGATCGAGCTGCGCCTGCTGGCCCATATCGCCGGCGTGGACGCGCTTAAAGCTGCCTTCAAGGCGGGCCACGACATTCACGCCATGACGGCGTCGGAAATGTTCGGTGTGCCGCTGGACCAGATGGACCCGATGACCCGCCGAAAGGCCAAGGCCATTAATTTCGGGATTATCTATGGCATTTCGGCGTTCGGCCTGGCCAATAATCTGGGCATCAAGCGCGACGAGGCGAAGGCCTATATCGACAGCTACTTCGAGAAATTCCCCGGCATTGCCACCTATATGGACGCGATGAAGGAGACCGCGCGCGAGAAGGGCTATATCGAGACCGTGTTCGGGCGGCGCTGCCACTTCCCCGGCATCAAGGACAAGAATCCGGCGATGCGCCAGTTTGCAGAGCGTCAGGCCATCAACGCCCCCATTCAGGGCTCAGCCGCCGACATTATCCGCCGGGCGATGGCGCGCATGGACGCGGCGCTGGAAAAGGCGGGCCTGAAAGCGCGCATGCTGCTGCAGGTGCATGACGAGCTGGTCTTCGAGTGCCCGCAAGACGAGGCGGATCGCCTTATACCGCTGGTTCAGGAGGTGATGGGCGAGGCGGCCCTGCCTGCGGTCAGTCTCACCGTCCCGCTGGTGGTGGAAGCCAAGGCCGCGCTGACCTGGGGGCAGGCGCACTGAGTTTCTGAACTCCCGGCCAAGCGCAGCGCGAGCCGGAATAACGAGTAGAGGCGAATTGCAGACCGTCCGGGGTCCCGGCCCCCGAGCCGGGACCCATGGCAACCGTTCGAGGCCAGGATTATGGATCCCCGGTCAAGCCGGGGACCCCGGCCATACCGATGGCGCAAAAGTTCAAAAGCGCAACGCGCTTATCGGGAGACCAGCCCCAGCACATCCTCGATGCCGTAAAATCCCGGCTTCTGATGGGTGAGCCACTGGCCTGCCTCTACCGCGCCGCGCGCAAAGACGAAGCGGTCATTGGCCCTGTGGCGGACTTCCAGCTCTTCGAACGCCCCCAGAAACAGCGCGGAATGCTCGCCAACCGCGCCGCCACCCCTCACGGCAGAGAACCCGATTGCGCCGACCGGCCGTGCGCCATCCTGCCGGGGACGGCCAAACAGCGCATGGGCGTCAAAATCCAGCCCGCGCGCGCTGGCTGCCGCCTCACCGATAGCCAGCGCCGTGCCGGACGGGGCATCAGCCTTGCGGCGATGGTGGGTTTCGACAATTTCCAGATCAAACTGTTCTGCCGGCAGCCGGCGCGCGGCTTCTGCGGTCAGCCAGCGCATGACGGCGGCGCCCAGAGAAAAATTGCGCGCATAGAGCACCGGCACGCACTGCGCAGCCGCCCTGAGCGCCGCCATGTCATCGTCGCCTAGGCCGGTAACGCCGCAGACAAAGGGCGGGCCGCCGCGCTCGGTAGTCTGGCGGGCAAAGGCGGCAGAAGCGGCGGGCGCTGAAACATCGATGACGAAATCGGCGGCATCGGCGGCGTCGCGCATGGAAACGCTGGTCTCGATACCCACGAGCGCGGTTTCGGACAGCTCTCCCAGATCCGCGCCCAGCATGACGGAATCGTGGCGCACAACGCCCGCTACCAGCTCCAGATCGGGCCTGCGGATGATTTCCGCCATGATCAGACGGCCCAGCCGGCCCGATGCGCCCAGCACCGCAATCTTGAGAATTCTGGCTTCTGCCGCCATCAGCGCTTCACTCCTGCAACCGAACCGGCGCCATTGCAGGCCCATTCGGTTAGCAGGCGGTGAACAGGTTACGGCTAGTCTGCACGCTTAGGCGTTCGGCCGGGCTTCATCTTCGCCGCGCACATCATCCCAGAAGCGCTTGACCTTCTTGAAGAAGCCGTCGCTATCAGGATTGCAGCCATCACCCGACAGCTCGCAAAACTCGCTGAGCAATTCCTTCTGGCGTTCGGTGAGGTTGCGCGGAGTCTCCACGAACAGTTCGACGAACATGTCGCCGCGCGCGCCGCCGCCCTTCAGGCGCGCCATGCCCTTGTTCTTCAGGCGCATGCGCCGCCCAGTCTGTGAGCCGGCAGGAATGTGCATCTCGGCGCGCCCGCCCTCGATGGTGGGCGCGAGTATCTCGCCGCCCAGCGCCGCCGTCACCATGGGCACGGTCGCCCGGCAATAGAGATTGGGCCCGTCGCGCTCGAAAATATCGTGGGGTTTGACGGATATGAAAATATAGAGATCGCCCGGCGGGCCGCCGCGTCCGCCCGCCTCGCCTTCACCGGCCAGCCGGATACGCATGCCGTCCTCGACGCCTGGCGGAACCTGAACCTGAAGCTCGCGATTTTTGCGCACCCGGCCCACACCATCGCATTCCTGGCAAGGCGTCTCGACATACTGGCCGCGCCCGCCACAGGTCGGGCAGGTCTGCTCCATGGTGAAGAAACCTTGCGTACGGCGGATACGCCCGGCGCCATTGCAGGTCTCGCAGGTGATGATTTTCGAACCCGGTTCTGCGCCTGCGCCATCACAGCGCCCGCATGAGGCGGTCGTCGGCACGCGGATTTGCGCGTCCTTGCCGTTGAAAGCCTCTTCCAGCGTGATTTCCATATCATAGCGCAGGTCAGACCCGCGCGCCGGGCCCGAACGCCTGCGCCCGCCGCCGCGTCCGGCAAAGGCATCGCCAAAGACCTGCTCGAAAATGTCGGCAAAATCGGCTGCGCCGCCAAATCCGCCGGGGCCGAACGGACCGCCTGCGCCCGCGCCGCCATTCTGGAAGGCGGCATGGCCCATCCGGTCATAGGCGGCGCGCTTGTCGCCGTCAGACAGGATGGCATACGCCTCGCCGACTTCCTTGAACTTGGCTTCGGCCTCGGCATCGCCCGGATTGCGGTCGGGGTGATATTGCATGGCGAGCTTGCGGTAGGCGCTCTTGATCGCACCGGCATCTGCCGTGCGTTCGACGCCCAAAGTCTCGTAATAGTCTCGCTTAGCCATGACCTGCCGGTATCTGCATACGTGGGGGTATCAGGTAAAAGCCCCGGCCCGTTCGTGATCGGGCCGGGGAGTGTCATGAGGCGTGCGTAATGGCTACGCGCTCTTCTTCTTGTCGTCGCCGTCCACCTCGGTGAACTCGGCATCGACCACATCATCCCCGTCAGGAGAGGTGTTGTCAGAGCCGCCTTCATCACCGCCAGAGGCCTGCTGCTGGGCGTACATGGCCTCGCCCAGCTTCATGGCCGCCTGCAGGACAGCCTGGGTCTTCTGCTGGATGGCTTCCACATCCTCGCCGTCCTTGACCTCTTTCAGCTCGGAGAGGGCCGTCTCGATGGAGGACTTGTCCTCTGCGGAGACTTTCTCGCCAAATTCTTCAAGCTGCTTTTCGGTCTGGTGGACCAGAGCCTCGGCATTGTTACGGGCCTCGGCCAGCGCACGGCGCTTCTTGTCGGCGTCCGCGTTGGCTTCGGCGTCTTTCACCATGCTCTCGATATCGGCGTCCGACAGGCCGCCAGAGGCCTGGATGCGGATAGCCTGCTCCTTGCCGGTCGCCTGATCCTTGGCCGAAACATTGACGATGCCATTGGCATCAATATCGAACGTGACCTCGATCTGCGGCATGCCGCGCGGTGCCGGCGGGATACCAACCAGATCAAACTGGCCGAGCAGCTTGTTGTCGGCGGCCATTTCCCGCTCACCCTGGAAGCAGCGGATCGTCACCGCCGTCTGATTGTCATCAGCGGTGGAGAAGGTCTGGCTCTTCTTGGTCGGGATGGTGGTATTGCGGTCGATCAGGCGGGTGAACACGCCGCCCAGCGTCTCGATGCCCAGCGAGAGCGGGGTCACGTCGAGCAGCAGCACGTCCTTCACATCGCCTTGCAGGACGCCGGCCTGAATGGCCGCGCCCATGGCAACCACTTCATCGGGGTTCACGCCGCGATGGGGCTCCTTGCCGAAGAAGGACTTAACCGCCTCCTGAACCTTGGGCATGCGGGTCATGCCGCCGACCAGCACGATCTCGTCGATCTGGCCATTGGAGATACCCGCATCCTTCAGGGCCGCCTTACACGGGTCGATCGTGCGCTTGATGAGGTCTTCAACGAGCGCTTCCAGCTTGGCGCGGGAGATTTTCAGGTTGAGGTGTTTCGGACCCGACGCGTCTGCCGTGATGAAGGGCAGGTTCACTTCATAGGACGTCGCGCTGGAGAGTTCCTTCTTGGCCTTTTCAGCCTCTTCCTTCAGACGCTGGAGAGCCAGCTTGTCCTTGCGAAGGTCGATGCCGTTTTCCTTTTTGAACTCGTCGGCAAGGTAGTCGACAATGCGCATGTCGAAATCTTCACCGCCCAGGAAGGTGTCGCCATTGGTGGCCTTCACCTCGAACACACCGTCACCGATCTCAAGCACGGAAACGTCGAACGTGCCGCCACCCAGATCGTAGACAACGATGGTTTTGGACTGGTCGGACTTGTCGAGGCCATAGGCAAGCGCCGCCGCTGTCGGCTCATTGATGATGCGCAGCACTTCAAGACCGGCGATCTTGCCGGCATCCTTGGTGGCCTGGCGCTGGGCGTCGTTGAAGTAGGCCGGCACGGTGATGACGGCTTTCTCCACTTTCTCGCCGAGATAGCTTTCCGCCGTCTCCTTCATCTTCTGCAGGATGAAAGCGGAGATTTCGGCAGGCGCGTATTTCTTGTCGCGCCCTTGCACCCAGGCATCGCCATTATCACCCGGAACGATCTTGTAGGGCACCATGTCGGCGTCCTTCTTGACCGTCGGGTCTTTCATGTTGCGGCCAATGAGGCGCTTGATGGCAAAAAATGTCTGTTCTGGATTGGTCACGGCCTGACGGCGCGCGGGCTGACCGATCAGGCGCTCGCCGTCTTCGGAGAACGCGACCACGGACGGCGTTGTACGCGCGCCTTCGGTGTTCTCGATGACGCGGGCCTGTCCGCCCTCCATGACAGCGACGCACGAATTCGTGGTGCCAAGGTCAATACCGATTACTTTGCTCATATCTTTACTCTCTCCACTTTCTGGCAGGGCGGGGTGCGCGGTCCGTAAACCTTCAAAAGCGTTTGCGGCGGCTCGCCGGTCATCCGCCCCCCGTGCAGGTTGCTCGTCTCTGGTCGTGCTTTTTACCCTTCGAGGCGGCCTCGCAAAGACCCCTCGTGATACGGGGCGATTTAGGGAGGGAGACATTCTGGCGCAAGGGCCAGGTGCGGTTTGATTCTTCATGTGTATCTGCATTGCCGGTCGCGGCACGGGTCAAACCGGCCTAACGTGACGCCATGCCAGCGCTGCAAACCGACTGTGACGGCTTTCGCCTGCTTCCGGGCTATCTCAAGCGAGACCAGCAAAACGCCCTGGTCAAGACAGTGCTGGGCGCACTGGAGGCCGCTCCGCTCTTCACTCCGGCCATGCCGCGCTCGGGCAAGCCGTTGAGCGTGCAGATGAGCAATTTCGGGCCTCTGGGCTGGATCGCGGACCGCACCGGCTATCGCTATCAGCCTCATCATCCCGAAACCGGCACGCCCTGGCCCGCCATGCCGCAACAACTGCTTGATTTGTGGACGGCTGTCTCGGGCTGGCCGGAACCGCCTCAGGCCTGTCTCATCAATATATACGGGCCGGCCTCGCGGCTGGGCGTGCATGTCGATGCTGACGAGGATGCGCGCGACGCGCCGGTCGTCTCGGTGAGCCTGGGCGACCGGGCGCGCTTCCGCCTTGGCGGGCCGCTCAGAAACAGCCCAACCCACTCCTTCATCCTGTCCTCGGGCGATGTGGTGGTTCTGGGCGGCGCGTCACGGCGCTTCTTTCACGGTATTGACCGCATCTATCCCGGTACCAGCACGCTGTTGCCCGGTCACTTCAGCCCCGGCCGGATTAACCTGACGATGAGACGGGTGAACTGATCGGCCAGGGGCGCGATGACGCGCGGAACCGGACCTGTTCATCGCGCGTATATGTGCCGTCTGATGTAGTATCAGCGAGCGGCGCCATTGAGGGTTCATGCCGCAGGAAAGAAAAGGAAGGCATTCAATGCGCAAACTCATGATCATTGCCTTGGCAGCGCCCGCGATTATCGTGGCGGGCTGCGCCACAAACAACACCGTCCGCGGCGGCGCCGGCGGCGCGGCAGCGGGTGCCCTTGCAGGCGCTGTTATCGGCAACAATACCGGCAGCGGTGATGCCCGTCAGGGCGCAGCCATTGGTGCCGTTGTCGGCGGCGCGGTCGGTGCCTATGCCGGTTGCCGTCAAGATGGCGGTTGCCGCTGGAACGAGAATAACCGGAATCATTCCGAGCTTTATTACGATCAGCGTGCGGGCCGGTATTACTATATCGACCAAAGCAGCGGCCGGACCTACTGGCAGAATGGCGAGTATCGCGGCTAGCGATCCTGCGCGGCCGGTCTGGATTTTTCCAGACCGGCCATAGAGAAAAACCCCGGCGGAGTAATCCGCCGGGGTTTTTTATTGTCTGGCGTGGAGCGGCTATTTGCTCAGCGTGTACCCGGACAGCTCGCAAATACCGGCGCCAAGGTTTTCGGCGATTTCGTCTGGCGGGCCGTCTCAGGCTTCGACGTCGAGCCCGCTGCCAGGCTTGCGCCCGGACGAATCCGGCTTGTCCGCCGCAGGCTCGGCGGTAGCGGGCTGCACCCCTTCCGCGGGGCCCGCCGACACCACCACCATCGCGGCGCGCAAGGTGCGCTCGCCGATCACATAGCCGGGCTGCATGACGTGCGCGATACGGCCCTTGGGCTGGTCGGCCGGTATCTGGGCCGCTGCCTGATGAAGATTGGGATCAAGCGGGTCGCCGGGCTCGGGCGCCACACGTTTGACGCCGTGACGCTCCAGGGTACTGGCCAGCCGGCGCTGCGTCATCTCCACGCCTTCCACGAGGGGACGCACGCTTTCAGGCAGGCTGGCGCGCACATCGTCACTCAGGAGCCCCAGCGCGCGCTCCAGATTGTCGGCCACGTCCAGCATGTCGCGCGCAAAGCCCGTCACCGCGTATTCACGGGTATCCTTGACTTCGCGGGCCGCGCGTTTGCGGGTGTTTTCTGCATCAGCCACAGCACGCAGCAGCCGGTCACGCAAATCATCGAGCTGCGCCTGCAACACGTCCAGCCCGTCCTCTTGCGGCTCGTCACCGGACACTTCCTCCGGCGCAGAGGCATCAGCCGCCTCACCTTGAAACTCTTCATTAAAATCGCCAGCTGGCGCAGTCTTTTCGTTGTCACTCATGGCGGAGTCCTGTCACTGTATCGGGTGTCGGGTTGCCCGACACATAGGGATGCTAGTTGCGCGCGTCGAGAAGGCGGCCCACGAGCTGCGCGGTATAATCCACCAGCGGGATGACGCGGGCATAGTTCAGCCGTGTCGGCCCGATAACGCCCAGCGCGCCGAGAATGCGTTGATCGCGATTGCGGTACGGCGCGACGATGACGCTGGATCCCGACAGCGAAAAGAGCGGATTTTCCGAGCCGATAAACAGGCGCACGCCCTGTGCATTGCGCGCCTCGTCCAGCAAGGTAAGCAGATCTTCCTTGCGCTCAATGTCATCAAACAGAAGCCGGATACGCTCCAGATCCTCACTGGCCTCGACCGAATCGAGCAATTTGGCCTGGCCGCGCACGATCAGCGAGCGGTTCTCCGCCCCGCTCCAGTCGGCAAGGCCTGCCTCGACAAGACTGGCGGCCGCTTCGTCAAGCTGGGCGCGCTTTTCGGCAATTTCCGCGTGGATGGCGCTGAGCGCCTCGGTAAGTGTCCGCCCGCGCAGGCGCGCCGACAGATAATTGCCGGCCTCGACAAGCGCGGCAGGCGGCAGGCCCGCAGGCGCCCTCATCAGCCGGTTTTCCACCGTGCCGGATTCTGACACCAGCACGGCCAGTATCTCGACCGGCGACAGGGGCACGAACTCGACATGGCGCAGCGGCGTATCCTGCTTCTGGCTGGCCACCAGGCCAGCGCCGCCTGCCAGCCCGGACAGGAGCGACGAGGCCTCGGCCAAAACATCCTCCGGGCGTTTTCCGGCTGCGCCGACGCGCGCATCAATCTCGCGGCGCTCTTCCTCGGCGACCTCGCCGATCTGCAACAGCCCGTCGACAAACAGGCGCAGGCCCGCATGGGTCGGCATGCGGCCTGCCGATGTATGCGGCGCCGACAGAAGCCCCGCCCCGGCAAGATCCGCCAGCGTGTTGCGGATGGAGGCTGGCGAGAGATTCAGGCTGCTGCGCTTTGACAGAGTGCGCGAACCGACCGGCTCGCCCGTATCAAGATAGGCTTCCACCAGCTCGCGGAAAATGTCGCGCGAACGCGCGTCCAGCTCGGCAAGCGATGAGGTCAGGCGGGGTGAGGGATCAACCATGATCTTCAATTAGGCGCATCATGGCCTTTGCGCAATTCGCCTTGCGTTTTGGCGCAGCCAAGTCCGGGGCAAACACCCGGTTTCATGCGTTCCAACACAGCGTTAGCGAAAATGGTGTTGGACAGAACGCACGCCTTGGCCCCTCAGTAGCCGGCGGAGGCCAACATGCTGGCCTTCGGGCCGGAGGTATGGCGTCCCGAAGCGGACGAGGACCTCCCCTACAAGGACATTGCGATGAAAAACTGGCTTTGTGTGCTTGCGCTTGCTCTGGCTGCACCGTCTGCGGCCTTGGCGCAGGTGCCCGGTGAATGGGTTCTGGGCCGCTGGCAGGGAGACCAGTACTGGTTTCCAGGCGTCATCCAGTCGATGACAGAGACGACCATCAATATCGCCTATGACGACGGCACTGTGGAAACCCTGCCCTACGCGCTGGTCCGCCCCTATGACTGGACCTCGGGCACCCGCGTCGAGTGCCGCTGGCAAGAAGGAGATGTCTGGTATCCCGGCCAGATCACCTACGCCTCGCCCGACGGGGTAAGCCTGTCCATCGCCTATGATGATGGCGACACGGAGGACACCCGGACGGGTCTTTGCCGGTCTCGCTAGACGCATCCCGATATTAACGTGCAGTACTGGCCCTGCCGCCTTGTCCGGTGGCAGGGCTTTTCATTTTCTGGCGCATGGGAGACTTTGACATGGCGGCTGTGTCCTCTAGGACGAGCGCTGGTCCTGAACGGAGAACTCCCCCATGCGCCCAGACAACCGGCCTGCCGATGCCTTGCGAAACGTGTCTTTTGAACTGGGCGCCGCGCCCTATGCCGAAGGCTCTTGCCTGGCCGTGTTCGGCAATACGCGCGTTTTGTGCTCTGCCAGCGTGGAAGAGACGACGCCGCCCTGGCTGCGCGGGCGCGGGCAAGGCTGGGTCACCGCCGAATATGCGATGCTGCCCCGCGCCACCCACCAGCGCACACGCCGCGAAGTTACCAGCGGCAAACCCTCTGGCCGGACGCAGGAAATTCAGCGCCTGATCGGCCGGTCCTTGCGCGCGGTGGTCGATCTCAAGGCACTGGGTGAACGTCAGATCATCCTCGACTGCGACGTGTTGCAGGCCGATGGCGGCACGCGCACCGCGGCCATTACCGGGGCGTGGATCGCGCTGAAATCAGCCTGCGCCTATTTGCGCGAAGAGGGCTTGCTCAAGGCCGACCCGGTCACCGGACAGGTGGCGGCAGTATCGGCCGGTATCATCAAGGGCGAGGCACGCCTCGATCTGGAATATGAAGAAGACAGCAATGCCGACGCAGACGCCAATTTCGTGCTGACCGCGTCCGGCGGGGTTGTCGAGATCCAGGCGACTGCGGAAACTGACCCCATGAAGCCGGAAGAGTTTGATGCGCTCTTTGCACTGGCCCGCAAGGGGATTGGCGAGCTGACCGTCCTGCAGAACGCAGCGCTGAAACCGCGAGGCTAGACCGGCGAAAGGCAAGGGGAGGACCGAATGAGCGAGACGACCGGCCGCAATGATGTGCGTGCGCCCGTGCCGCGCGACAACGCCAACGATCACACCCATGACGCCGCGAAGATGCGCCGGGACTTCCTGACGGCACGCACCGGCCTGCCGCTGGACCATGTCGGATCCTATTCCTTCGAGCCCGGCGTCACGGCGGGCAATATCGAGAATTTCATCGGCGTGGCACAGGTTCCCATTGGGCTGGCCGGCCCCTTGCGTATCAACGGCGAACATGTGGACGAGGACGTCTATGTGCCGCTGGCCACCACCGAGGGCACGCTGGTTGCCAGCTATAACCGGGGTATGCGCATATTGAGCGAGTCCGGCGGGGTGAAGACCACCATCCATGAGCGCTTTATGCAGCGCGCGCCGGTCTTCCATTTCGATGATGCGCGCGGCGCGCGGGCGTTCGCGCAATGGATTGATACCCATCTCGACGGCATCCGCAGCGCCGCCGAGGCCACATCATCGGTTGCCAAGCTCTCCCATATCGAACGCTATTCGGTCGGGCCGATGCTTCACTTGCGTTTCAACTACGAAACCGGAGACGCGGCGGGGCAGAATATGAGCGGCAAGGCAACGCTGGCCGCGTGCCAGTGGATTGCCGCGAATTACCCGGGCGGCGCGCGCTTTACGCTCTCCGGCGCGATGGATACCGACAAGAAGCATAGTCATCTGAATGTTTTGCACTCACGGGGCGCGCGGGTAATTGCCGAAGCGCGCATTCCAGACAGGATATTGCGTGAACGGGCAGGCGTGGCGGCAGCCGATCTGTTCCGCGCGCGGCTTAATTCCTTTGCCGGATCGGTGATGGCGGGCAGCGCCAATAATGGCATGCATGCCGCCAACGGCCTGGCTGCCCTCTTCATCGCCTGCGGGCAGGACGCGGCCAATATCGCCGAATCCCACACCGCCATGACCTTTGTGCGTCTGGAGGATGACGGGGAGACCTATTACTGGTCGATCACTCTGCCCGCCCTGATCGTGGCCACGTTCGGCGGCGGCACACAGCTGCCCACGCAAGGTGAATGCCTGGATATTCTGGGCTGCCGGGGCACGGGCAAGGTCGGGCGCTTTATCGAGATATGCGCCGCAACCGTGCTGGCGGGCGAAATATCGCTGGCGAGCGCGGTCGTGGCAGGGGACTGGGTGGAGAGCCACGACCGGCTCGGCCGCAATCGCTGATCTGCGAGGGGACAGATCAGCTGGTCAGTTGAACAATTCCAGCTGGCGCGCCTCACGGGCAAAGGGCACGATGTCCCCGGTACCGGCCTGAAGCGAACGGGGTTTGAGCGACGGCCGTGATACCGGCACACCCTGCGGCGCTTCCACCAGATCAAGATGCAAGGCGCTCGCCTTGGTGCGGATCGCGCCTTCGGGACGGCCGAGTTTCAGCGAGATGCGCTGGAGAGGCACGCCGCGCCTGACCAGCGCGCGCAATTCACGCTCATCCTCATAGCGCCAGCGCTTGCCCGCATTGCGGACATAGCCGCTGCCGCCAGATTTCAATTTCGATGCATAATTCATGGCACCGCTCCTGTTCACATAAAGAACATAAGCGGAACATTAACCGAAGTCAAGGGAAGGTGGACGAATTCCTACCAGCTGCCGGTGTTCTCCATGCTGGCCCACGGCTCCTTGACAGGCTGGCTTTCGCCTTCCTGCAGCAATTCGACAGAGATATTGTCAGGCGAACGTACAAACGCCATGCGGCCATCGCGCGGGGGGCGGTTTATCGTGTAGCCCATCCCCTGAAGATGCGCGCAGAGCGCGTAGATATCTTCAACGCGGTAGGCCAGATGGCCGAAATTGCGCCCGCCCGAATAGGTTTCCGGGTCCCAGTTATGGGTCAGCTCGATGCAGGGCAGGCCCGCGGGCAGAGGACCGGTCTCGGGCACGCCGCCTGCGGCATCGATATCGGCCGGCGAACACAGAAATATCAGGGTGAAACGGCCCTTCTCGCTATCCATGCGCCGGATTTCCTTCATGCCGAGCCCCTCGCAATAGAAGCGCAAGGAGGCATCGACATCGCTGATGCGCACCATGGTGTGAAGATATCTCATCGAGGCGTCCTCTTCGTATCAGCTAAAGGCCTGATCTAGTCGCTGCCGCCACCACCGACACCGTCTGCACTGCCATCGGAGTCCGGCGCCGGGTCCTTGCGGCCGGTATCACCGCCTTCCACGTCCACATCAGGCCGGGCGCGTCTTGCCCATTTGGGCCGTCTGCGCCAGCCGGTTTCTTCGGGAATGGGTTCACCGCGCGCACGGGCGAGCGCGTGGGTGAAGGGTTCAGGCGCGCGCGTATGGTGCAGCCGCGCCAGCAAGAAGGCGGGAAGAGCGCCAAAAGCGATCACGCCGAAAAACACGGTGAACATGAAGACATAGCCGCCGCGCCCGGCCCAGTCTGCCGCGCCCGTTGCCCGCCAGATCTGTTCATAGCCTGCCGGGATCAGCACGAGCGCCACGGGGCTCAGGCCTATCGCGATAGCGCAGCCTGCCGCGAGATAGAACGCCCAGCGCGGGGCGAAACTTTTCACATAAAGCCGGACGAATTCATCTTCGCTGACATCACGCACGGATGCAGGCTTGGTGGAGGCGCGGTCGGCATATTCCTCGCGCGCATCGGCGCGCAGCGCCCGCAGGCGCACGATGCCATAGCCCAGACAGGCAAGGATGAAGACCGCGAATACGGCAAGGAGAAGCTGGAGAGAGAAATCATACATGACCCCTCATTTAGCGCGTTGCGGCCTCGTAGGCGAGCATGGCGCGCTTGCGCTCCAGACCCCAGTGGTAACCGTTCAGCCGCCCGTCGCTGGCCAGCACCCGGTGACAGGGGATGAGCCAGCTGACCGGATTGGCCCCCACCGCGGCGCCCACCGCGCGGCTGGCCTTCCCGGTGCAGACTTCGCGGGCAATATCGCCGTAAGAAATGGTTTGACCTGGCGGAATGGCCAGCAGCGCCCGCCAGATCTGGCGCCGCCAGGGGGTGCCATAGAGCACAAGCGGGACCGGACGGGTGCCGCCTTCACCGAAAATGCGCTGGGCAAAATCATGGGCGGCGGCATCGTCGCGGGAGAAATCTGCGGCCGGAAAGCGCGCTTTCAGGTCCGCCTCGGCCTCGGCCTCGCCCCCGTTATCGGCAAAGGCCAGCGCTGAAAGCCCGCGCGGCGCAACAAGAAATACGCCGGTTCCAAAGGGTGTTGGTGCATGTCCGATGGCAAATTCCAGCCCCGTTCCGGCTGTACGGGCATTGCCGGGCGTGACGGCTTCCTCGGCGATGAACACGTCATGCAGACGGGACGGGCCGGACAGGCCCGTTTCCAGTGCGGCGTCCATCACGCTCGCCCCGTCCGCCAGAAGGCGGCGGGCACTGGCATGGGTGAGGGCGGCAATCATGCGTTTCGGGCTGGCCCCGGTCCAGCGGGTAAAGACGCGCTGGAAATGGTGCGGCGACAGGCCCGCAGCTTGCGCGATCCGCTCCAGCGAGGGTTGCTCATCCCAGTGGGCGGCAATGAAATCCAGCGCTGCATTGATGCGCGGATAGTCCTGCGCGCGCAGTGAAAGTGTGGAGGCGGGCGTGTCAGCGGGATCTGTCATGATCACCAGACTGGCGCGCGGCGTCAGAGGGCGCCACCCGTTTCTTGCGCAAGACGCACCGGGCTTGTGCGGGCCTTGTCGAGCGCTTGCCTGATCGCTGCGGCCAGATCACGGCGTTCGCGCGGAGACAGCACCGAGCCAACCAGCAAATGTTTGCCCATGGCGGTCAGGCGCGGCTGCACGTCCGGTTCGTCTTCATGATCGACTACAAGGCGCGTCCAAACTGCCGGCAGACGATAGAGCGTCTCATAGCCGGTCGGCCAGCGGCGCATTACGTGAATGGTTTCCGGCGTGATGTGAATGCGCTCAAGCCGGCGCCCGTCGCGATAGTTCAACCGGAAGGCCAGCCAGACAATCAGCACATCCAGCCCGAAAAAGCCCATGACTGGCCAGGCACCGATCAGGAGGAAGGCCAGTCCAGCAGTAAAGCTGATCACCGCAATCGCGGCCATCAGCGCCAGAAAGGCCGGGCCGCCGAGCGAACGGTTGGGCCGTACATGGGCATCAAGCAGCACATCATCGCCCGCCGCCAGATGATCCAGGCGGAGCGGGCGGCCATGGGCCTCTATCGGCCAGTTTTCTATTACGGTGCGCCGTTGCATTGACCGGAAGATAGCGCAGCGGCACGCCTCAGGCGAGGCAGGCGGGTGCGGCGAATCGTACTTTGCAAGCCTTTCGCGTTATGCAAGCTGACCCGCAGATGAACGCAAACGCCGCATCCGGGCCGCAATTTGTCTTTAGACATAGGGCTGTAGTGCTTTGTTCGCACGCCTGAAAAGGACGCCAATCATGCTGACCACGCTTGCCACCGCCCTTGCGGCTCTATCGACCGGCTGGAGCACGTCGGACGCCGATTCCGTCACGCTCGATACGCGCGCCGATACGGGGCTTGCCATTGTTCAGGAGGAGCAAGAGGCGCAAGAGGCCGAAACCCTGCCGCCGCCGGAGACGGTTGAGCAATCAGGCCGGAGCGAAGCGGTGGAGCGCGCCCGCGCGCTGGAAATCTTTGCCGCCGTTGAAACGCTGGAAGCACGCTTCCGCCAGGTGAACCCGGACGGATCGGTCAATGAGGGCGATATCGCCCTGTCTCGTCCCGGACGGGTGCGGTTTGCCTATGATGCGCCGTCGCCCTTGCTCATTGTGGCTGACGGCTCGACTGTCGCGATTGCCGACAGCGCGCTGGAAACGGTCGACCGCGCGCCGATCCGCTCCACGCCGCTGCGCTGGCTGCTGGCACCTGCCGAAGAACTGGAATCCTCCGGCGCGATTGTGGAGGCCGGGCGCTATGACAATCAGCTTTATGTCACGCTCGAAGACCCCGAAGGCGAGGCAGAGGGCCGGGTAACGCTCGTTTTCGCCGACGCCGATCCGGCCGCCCCGGCAAACGCGGTGGCCCTCAATGGCTGGTATGCGGTCGACGCGATGGGCTCCCTCACGCAAGTGACGCTGGACGATGTGCGCCTCGGTCAGCGCGTGGATCCGCGCCGGTTTGTACTGGATGACGACATGTTCTCATCGCGGCGGAGGGGACGGCGGTAGGGCCTACCGTGTCCGAAACCCCGGACACACAGCGATCCGGGGCCTCTTTCCGCTGTATTCTGCATGAGGTCCCGGCTCTGCGCTTCGCTTGGCCGGGATTTCAGAGCCTGAAGAAACCCTACTCCGCCGCGTCATCATGCTCGCCCGGCTCGTCGGTAAACTGGAGCAGGTCACCGGGCTGGCAGTCCAGCTCCCGGCAGAGCGCTTCAAGCGTGGAGAAGCGTACAGCCTTGGCCTTGCCGGTCTTCAGGATCGAGAGATTGGCCATGGTGATGCCGACACGGTCGCACAGCTCTGTCAGCGACATGCGCCGCTCCAGCAGCATCCGGTCGAGGGTGACGCGAATTGCCATTGCCAGCGCCCCCTAGATCGTCAGCTTCTGCTCGTCGCGCAGGCGCGTTCCTTCACGGAACACCTCTGACAGGACGAGAAGCGCAATGACGGCGATCCAGGCGCCAATATTCAGGCCGAACTCCGGCTGGATGGAAACACCGCTTTCGACCGGGCGGCCAAACAGGGTGAACATCAGCGCGATCATGCCATGCGCCCCATACCGGATGATCTGGTAGACGGCGATGGCCAGCGCGATAGCGCGCAAATGATCGGCATTTTCGGGCACGAACGGGTCACCCTGGATAAGGGTGACCAGGATGGCGCGCAGCCGGCCGGCAATAAACAGCATGGCAATGATCGCCGCCACGCCGAGCGGCAGGGCGATCACGATATCCAGCTGAAGAAAACGCAAGAATGCTTCGGGCAGTTCGGGGCCCATGCCGAGCACGCGGAACAGGCCGACCGCCATCATGGAAAGCGTGACAAGACTGGCCAGGACCAGAAGGCCCCACAGCACGACAATCGCCACATCCAGAACAATTTTCAGAAGGGATGTCAGAAATCCCGGACTTAACGCGCGCATCCCTGCCCCTTCTGCGACGTCACACCGGGCGCGGTCCTGCCTCCAAGGGGGAAGAGGTCAGTCGCGCCCGGTGGCGTCATGCTGCCTCACGGCGCCGCCTTATGCGACAATCGGTGACAGCGCCGCAGCCATGCCCGCTACGACGGTAGCGACCAGAACCACATTGATGATAGCCGCAAACGGAAAGCGGCGGGTGTTGTTTTCGAGCCTGACCATCTTTGTCTCCTTTGAGATCCAGTGCTATCGATCAACCTTCGGCCTTTGCTCCGGTCTTTTGTTCGCCGGGGCTTTTGCCGTGAGGCAGCGGGGTGTTCCCCTTGCCTCGAAAACACATCTAGCAAGGCCCTCATCGCTTTGCAACAAAAAAATATCGAAAAACGATATGAATTTTTCGAAAGGCGATATGCACGAATGGATGCGCTCACCCTAAATCGCCTTTTCAGGCAGGCTCCGCTTTGGGTTCTGGCGAGCCATAATGCAGGCAAGATCAAGGAGATAGCTGATCTTGTCGCGCCCTTCTCCATCACCGTGAAAGGGGCAGGCGAGATGGGTCTCAATGAGCCCGAAGAGACTGAAAAAACTTTTTCGGGTAATGCGCTCTTGAAGGCGCGGGCCGCCGCACAGGTCAGCGGAGCGGTTGCGCTGGCCGATGATTCCGGTCTGGAGGTGGCGGCGCTCGGCGGGGAGCTTGGAGTATATTCGGCACGCTGGGCCGGGCCGGAAAAAGATTTCCGGCTTGCCATGCAAACGGTTGAAGAAAAGCTTGCCGCATCGGGCAGCGCCGACCGCTCTGCGCGCTTTGTGTGCGTGCTGGCGCTTGTCCACCCGGAGGGAGCTGAACTGGTATTTGAAGGCGAGGTGAGAGGTAATCTGGTCTGGCCGCCGCGCGGAGATCAGGGCTTTGGCTACGATCCGGTGTTTGTGGCGCGAGGCGAAACGCGCACCTTTGCCCAGATGAACCAGAGCGAAAAGAAGGCGCTGAGCCACCGGGCTGACGCCTTTCGCAAGCTGACAGACGCGGTGTTCAGCGCGTGAACCCGGCACACTGCGCGCCGCTCGGTCTCTATATTCACTGGCCCTATTGCGCCCGGATCTGCCCTTATTGCGATTTCAACGTCTACAAGGCGAAGGGCGCAGACAGCGCCGCCCTGGTGGACGCGCTGCTGGCGGACATGGCCCGCTGGCGGCAGATGACGGGGCCACGGCCCCTTGCCAGCATACATTTTGGCGGCGGCACGCCCTCCCTGATGGCGCCGCGCGACATTGCCCGCGTGCTGGAGATGGCCGACCGGCTTTGGGGGCTGGAGGCGCAGGCAGAGCTGGGGCTGGAAGCCAATCCGGCAGAGCGTGTCCGTCTGGGCGATATTGTGTCTGCCGGGATCAACCGGCTATCGGTTGGCGTGCAGTCACTGGATGATGCAGCGCTGGCACGCCTTGGGCGCGATCATGATGCCCGCGCCGGACTGGAGGCGCTGGATATTGCCCGGTCACTCGTTGCGCGCGTCTCGGCGGACTTGATCTATGCCCGCGAAGGCCAGAGCCTTGAGGAATGGGAGGCGGAGCTTTCCACTATCCTGGCGCTGGGGCTGGATCATGTGTCGGCCTATCAGCTGACCATTGAGGATGGCACGGCCTTCGCCCGGCAAGTGAAGCGCGGCACGCTGGTACCCCCGCCCGAAGACCTCGCCGCCGACATGTTCTGCCTGACCCAGGAACTGACGCAGGCTGCGGGCCTTGAGGCCTACGAAATATCCAATCATGCCAGGGGACGCGACCATCACTCCCGTCATAACCGGCTATACTGGACGGGCGCAGACTGGATCGGGATCGGACCCGGCGCGCACGGCCGCATCGGATCGCACTCGGGCGGCGGGCGGATCGCCCACGCGGCGCCTTTGCGCCCGGCAGACTACATCGCCGGCAGCCAGCAGCCAATTATTGCAGCGCCTGAACGCCTGTCGGCGCTGGAAGAGGCCCAGGAGCGCGTGCTGATGGGCCTGCGTATCACGGAAGGGCTCGACAGGACGCAGCTTTTTGCGCTTACCGGCCGTGATGTCGAGATGAGCGCCGCGAACGGTTTTTCCGCTGACGGGCTGGTGGAATTGCACCCGGCCCGTGTCCGCCTGACCCGCGCCGGCAAGCTGTTTGCCGACCGTATCGCCAATGAGCTGGCACCGGAAAGCTGATCAGGACTCGCCCGGTTCCATATCCGTGGTGGCGGGCTCAAAACGCGCTGGAGCGGGGTCAAGCACCTCGAACTGGCCGTTGCGGATCGTATACAGCGCCAGACCGCGCTCTACCGTGCCATCACTGCGCAGGCGGAACAGGCCATCAACGCCGAGAAAGCCGTTCGGATCCTCGAGAATTCTCCGGTCGATACCCCCTGCATTGGCTGCCATGAGCACAGCCAGCGACGCGGCGTCATAGCCCAGCCCGGCCAGACGCGACGGCCCGTCACCATAGGCGGCTTCATAGGACGTCTCGAAACGGGCGCGCAGCTCCGCATCCGGTCCGGCAAACCAGCCATTGGACAGGGATGGCTCCCGGACGCTTTCGGGATTGCGCCAGAGGCCTGTGCCGACAAATTTCACCAGAAGCGGGTCAATATCGGCAAAAAGCAGCGATGGCGCGAGCATGCGCAGATCATCGCCGCTCGCCGGCAGCATCACGACCTGAAACGCGCCCCCTTCGGACGGCTGCCAGTTCTCACCCGTCATGGTAAGCGCCTGTGCGACGTCGAGCCGGTCAATTCCGGCGCGCGCCAGCCGGCGCGCGGCCTCGCCCATGGAGTCCACTCCGCCGGAATAGATTTCCTCGGCCGTGACCGAGCCGCCATTCTCCGCCGCTGCACGGCGGTAGGCGTCGCTGACCAGCTGGCCATAGGGTGTCGCCGGAGCGATGATCGCGTACCGGCTGGCACCCAGAGAGGACGTGTAGGAGACAACCCTGCGCACTTCCTCCTCGGGCGGGAAGCTCAGCAGGTAGACGCCGTCTCCGGCCACACTGGTATCGGTCGAAAAGGAGATAACCGGCACATTCGCCCGCCGGGCAGTGCCCGATATCGCCCGCACTTCTGCAGCCAGAAGCGGGCCGATAATCATGTCCGCACCGTCAGCAATGGCGGCTTCGGCGGCCGCCTCGGCGCCACGCGCGGTGCCCTCGGTATCTTTCGGCAAGAGGACGACATTGTCTACGCCGCGTTCGAAGAGAGCCAGCTCGGCAGCGCGTAACAAATGGCCCGCCTCGGACCGCAAGGCGCTGGCAGACCCGGAGAAGGGCAGCACAACACCGACGCGCACCAGCTCCATGCCTTCCAGATGCGCCGGTGTGAATGCCAGGCGTTCGGGGCTCATCTCGACACCCAGCACGGCCGGTTCGGGCGGAGCGCCGACGACCGGCGCGCCAGTGCCTTGCGACACATCCGGCCCCGGACCGCTACTGGTGGCCGTGCAGGCTGACAGGGCGAGGGTGGCCGCCGCAATCAGGGCGGCGAGCCTTGAAAGTCCGGCTATTGGCACCAGAGCCCGCGTGGGCAACACTGCATTCATCATGGGTCGTGTCCTCATCACCGCCGCAAACCGCAGTCTGTCCCGGCCGGGCTGCGACCGAAGCTACCGGCGCGGCCCGTCAGGGGCAACTGCGCGCATGACGAAACTGGCTTCCGGACGCACGCCATGACACGCGCCGCCCGCAGACAGGCCGAACGGCAAGGCCGGCGCGGCGAGTGGCTGGCAATAGCCTATCTGGCGCTGACGGGCTGGAAGATCATCGCACGGCGCGTGAAAACCCCCCTGGGCGAAATCGACATCATCGCGAAGCGGCACAAAACACTGGCCTTCATGGAAGTGAAATGGCGCGCGTCAGAACGGGCCGCGCTGGAAGCCTTTCAACCGCGCCAGCAGGCGCGCCTGATGCGGGCCGCGGCCCTGTGGCGGTCGCGCCGCACGGGCCTGAACGCGCTGGCAACCCGGTTTGACCTGATTTGCGTCACCCCCGGACGGCTCCCAAAGCACGTCAAAGGCGTGCTCAGCGCCGACTCCGGGCCGGAAAACCATCTGATATAGAAGGGCTTTGGCAAAAAGTTAACGTGACACCTTGACGTGGAGAGTCGATGTGTTCTTATCTTGTTCCTGTTTTATGCCCGCCTGTTCACGGCATCTGTGGATAAGTGACAAGCAGGCAATCGGCACGCTGATAATGTTCAGTGAGCATATTTAGTGGGAGCAGGCATGAGCGCATTTACCCATTCTGCCTCATTTGAAGGCGCGGATGCCCGGCTGGTCGATGTGCAGGTGCAAATCGCGGGAGGCACCCCGGCTTTCAGTGTCGTGGGACTGGCGGACAAGGCGGTGGCCGAGAGCCGGGAGCGCGTGCGTGCCGCCTTCGCGGCCATCGGCCTGTCGCTGCCCGGTCAGCGGCTTATCGTCAACCTCGCCCCCGCTGACCGGCCCAAGGAGGGGGCGCATTTCGACCTTCCGATCGCCATCGGCATTTTGATTGCCATGGGGGTGCTGCCGCCCGAAGCGGGATCGGAATATCTCGCAATGGGAGAGCTCGGCCTTGACGGGTCCATATCGGCTGCTCCCGGCGCGCTGCCGGCCGCTATGCTGGCGGTAGAGCGCGCGACAGGGTTCATCTGTGCAAGGGATAGCGGTCCGGAGGCGGCCTGGGCGGGCGGGGATCTCGCCATTCTGGCCCCCGGCTCGCTGATCCAGCTCGTGAACCACTTCAAGGGCGGGCAGGCGCTGACCCGGCCACAGCCAGGCGATCTGGTCGAAGGCCCGCGCTTCAAGGACATGCGTGATGTGCGCGGTCAGGAAACGGCCAAGCGGGCGCTGGAGATCGCGGCGGCGGGCGGACACAATATACTGTTCATCGGCCCGCCAGGATCGGGCAAATCGATGCTGGCCGAGCGCGCGCCCGGCCTGCTCCCGCCGCTGTCAGCCAAGGAATTGCTCGAAATCTCCATGATCCAGTCGGTGGCCGGCTTGCTTGAGCGCGGCCAGCTCAGCCGGGTCAGGCCCTTCCGTGCTCCGCACCATTCAGCGTCCATGGCTGCGATGGTGGGTGGCGGAACACGCGTCCGGCCGGGTGAAGCATCGCTGGCGCATAATGGCGTTCTGTTTCTCGATGAGTTGCCCGAGTTTCATCCCCAGGTCCTCGATTCGCTACGCCAGCCGCTTGAGACTGGCGAGATCGCTGTCGCACGCGCCAATGCACGCATCACCTTTCCAGCCCGCTTCCAGCTGATCGCGGCCATGAATCCGTGCCGGTGCGGCTGGGCAGGCGCAGACGGGCGCACCTGCGCGCGGGGCAAGAATTGCGCAGACAGCTATCAGGCGCGCATTTCGGGGCCCATGCTCGACCGGATCGATCTGCAGATCGAAGTGCCGCCGGTTACCCCCGCCGATCTGGCCTTGCCGCCGGCATCGGAAGGCACGGCGCAGATCGCCGCCCGGATCGCCAGGGCGCGCGAGGTTCAGGAGGCGCGCGGCGGGCTCAATGCCCGGCTGTCCGGCGAAGCGCTGGACACCATTACCGAGCCGGACGCAGCCGGACGCGAGCTGTTATCGCGTGCGGCGGAGGCAATGGGGCTGACGGCGCGCAGCTATCACCGGGTTTTGCGCACGGCACGTACCATCGCCGACCTCGACGGCGTGGACGGCATCCGCCGCATTCACATCGCAGAGGCCTTGAGCGCGCGGCGCAACACCCGTCCACCCGGACAGGCTGCTGTCTGGCCGCCGGCCACCGCAAACAGCGAAAAATCACCTGCGCGCTCGACGCTTCGTTAACCCGCACCGCGTTAGCGTCCCGCCATGACTGCGGCTGCACCCTCTCCCTCCACTGCCCTGCCTCCGGCCGATACGCCCGGGACAGAAGGCGGTGCCATCGCCAGCGGCGCAAACCTGCCGCTGCGGGCGATCTTCGATGCGATGGGCGAACTGGTCATTGTGCGCGACAAGGATGGACGGCTGAGCGACGTGAATGGCGCGTTCCTGCGCGCGTTCGGCGGCGCGCGCGAGGACTGGATCGGCCGCTGGTTTGCCGTGGCACCCGCCTTTGGCGAGAACGCCTCACACCGGCGCTATGATGTCGCCATGCGCACCCGCACCGGGCCCGTCTGGATCGAATGGTCTGAAACACTTGTCACTGACGGTTCGATTGTCGCGGTCGGGCGCGATGTCACCGAACAGCGCAGCCTTGTCGAGCGCGAAAGCGAAGCAGCGCGTGGCAAGGGGGTGTTCTTTGCCGCGGTCACCCACGAATTGCGAACACCCTTGTCCGGTGCGCTGGGTACGGCGCGGCTTCTGGAAGATACCGGCCTGAAACCCGATCAGGCGGCCTATGTCGCGGCGCTGAAAGCCAGCGCCAGCCATGCGCTCAATCTCATTGACGACATTCTCGACCTGTCCCGGCTGGAAGCGGGCAAGATGGAGCTGCGTCCCGAGCCGGTCGATCCGGCCCGCCTAGTCGAGGAGGTGTGCGAGCTTCTGTCGGAGAAGGCTGCCGAGAAGGGACTCGCCCTCGCCCACGCGCAAGGCCCAGGTGTGCCCGCCCAGATCCGGGCAGATCCGGCGCGGCTTAAACAGATCCTCTTCAATCTAGCCGGAAATGCCGTGAAATTCACGCGCGAAGGCGGCGTTCTGATCACGCTGGAGGCCGAGGGCGAAAATCTGCGCCTGTCGGTGCGCGACACCGGCCCTGGCATAAGCGCCGGTGACCAGTCACGCCTGTTCGAACAGTTCGAGCGCGGCGCAGCGGAGCGGGAAAACTCGGCACCGGGCGCCGGTCTCGGCCTTGCCATGGTCAAACGCCTCGCCGAAGCCATGGACGGCGATGTGGGTATCCGCTCACAGCGCGGCGAAGGGGCACTGTTCTGGTTCAGCTTTGCGCCCGAAGTCCTGCAGCGCGCGCCCGTCCACCGGCCCCTGTCGGGGCGCCGTGTCCTCATTGCCACGCCTTGTAACATTGAATCCGACGCTCTGATCCTGCACGCCGAAACGCTCGGCGCCTGGGCTGAAAGCTGCAGCAATCAGGGGCAGCTGGTCGCGCGCGCACAAGCGGTGAGGCCCGACATCGTCATCCTCGATGACCGCTGGAGCGAGGATGCCTCCGCGCTGTCGGCGACAGGCTGTGCGGGCCGCATTCTGGTCCTTGCCCGGCCGCGCACCAAGAACCGGTATGCGGGCGCCGATCGCCCGGCCGGGATCGATGGCTGGCTGGTTGCCCCTGTGCGCGCCAGCTCTCTGGCACGCTTTGCGCTGGGCAAGAGTTCTGGCGATGAAGTGCGCGAGGATGACACCAGCGGCCCGGTGCTGGCGGGTTACCGGATCCTGCTGGCCGAAGATGACCCGGTGAATGCGCTTATCGCGCGGACTCTGCTTTCACGGCTGGGCGCAACCGTGGTGATGGCCCATACCGGCCGCGAAGCGCTGCTGGAAGCCTCACAGGGCGGGCTGGACGCCGTATTGCTGGACTTGCGCATGCCCGAGCTCGATGGCCGTGATGCAGCGGCGCGCATTCGTGCCTTGCCGGGTGAACCGGGCGCGGTGCCGCTTGTCGCCCTGACGGCCAATGCGACCGAGGCCGACCGCGATGCCTGCCTGGCCGCCGGCATGGACGCCTTCCTTGCCAAGCCGGTTGATCCTGAAGAGCTCGCGCACGTCCTATCCGGCTTGTGCGGCGGACAAAACCGCGCAAGGCTGAGCGCCTGAACAGACGGAGCCTGCCCGCGACCATGACTGACACGCCCTCCCCCGCAGTTCAGGTTGAGAATCCGCCCGGACCCAAACGTCAGACGTGGCGCGATGTCCTGGCCTCGCTAACCAATCCGCGCGTTCTGGCCATGCTGGCGCTGGGCTTTTCCGCCGGGCTTCCCTTCCTGCTTACCGGCAACACGCTGGGCGCCTGGCTGCGGGCGGAGGGCACAACACTCGCGGCCATCGGTTTCATCTCCTGGGTCGGGCTTGCATATTCGTTTAAATTTCTCTGGGCGCCCCTCCTCGACCGGGTGAAGCTGCCTTTGATCGGCCACCTGGGCAAACGCAAGAGCTGGATACTCCTCTCGCAGGGCGGGGTGATCGCAGGCCTACTGGCCATGACCGCAGTTGGACCGGGCGGGGGGCTCGTCCTGTTTGGCGCGTTCGCGCTGCTGGTAGCGTTCTCGTCCGCCACCCAGGACGTAGCAATAGACGCCTGGCGGATCGAGGTCAGCGAGAGCCACGAGGAACTCGGCCTGATGAGCGCGGCTTATCAGCTCGGTTACCGCGTATCGCTGCTTATAACTAACGCCTTTATCTTCAACATCGCCGCGCGTACTGGCTGGGAAATCTCCTATGTCATAATGGCCGCCTTGATGGGTCTTGGCGTGATCGCCGCGCTGGTCGCAGCCGAGCCGAATGCTCAGCGCTCAGCGGTCGCGGGCGATGTCCCGGTTGCACCGCTGACGCCAATCTGGACGCCGCGCGGGCTGTACGAGGCGATAGCCGGCCCCTTCATAGAGTTCTTCAAGGCTCATGGTGGCAAGGCGATCCTGCTGCTCGCTGCGATCAGCCTGTATCGGCTACCCGATTTCGTGATGGGACCGATGGTCAACCCATTCTACACTGATCTCGGCCTGTCGCGCGACGCGATCGGCGCAATGCGCGCCTCTGTGGGGCTATGGACAACACTGGCGGGCGTGGCGGCGGGCGGGTTCTGCGCTGTGCGGCTTGGATTTGTGCGCACGCTGTTATTCGGTGCGTTCCTCGCCCCTGCCTCCAATCTCGGGCTTACCCTGATGGCAGTGGACGGTACGGCAAGCCTTGGCGTTTTTGCTTTCGCGCTGGGGCTCGAGAATTTCTCCGAAGGTTTTGCAGGTACCGCCCTCATCGCGTGGATGTCGAGCCTTACGACGTTTGGCTACGCCGCCACCCAGTACGCCCTGTTGTCCAGCTTCTACACGATACTGGGCAAAGTGCTCAAAGGCTTCAGCGGAGTGACGGTGGAGTGGCTGGAGAGCATCGCCGGGCTTCTGCCCGCCTATGGCATATTCTTCGCGCTGACAGCTGCGATAGGGATTCCGGCCTTGTTCGTCACCCGATGGGCGGCGCGTGTTCATGCGACCCCGCCGGCCGACAAAATTCCGGGTTAGCCCGACAGATCATGCGCGGCCAAGGCGGCCAGTGTGAGAATGTCGGACACGCCCGCGCCCAGCCTTGCGATCTGCACCGGCTTTTCCAGACCTACCAGCATCGGCCCCAGAACCGTCGCCCCGCCAGCGGCGCGCAACAGCTTGGTGGAGATGGAGGCGGAGTGGATGGCCGGCATGATCAGCACATTGGCCGGGCCGGTCAGGCGCGAGAACGGGTAGAGCCGGGTATGGTCGGGGTCGAGCGCCACATCGGCGTTCATCTCGCCCTCGTATTCGAAATCTGGATGGCGCGCGTCGAGCAGCCGCACCGCCTCCTGTATCTTTTCTGACCGTTCGCCGGCCGGATTGCCGAAGGTGGAATAGGAGAGCAGCGCCACGCGCGGCTCCACACCGAAACGGCGCGCCGCTGCCGCCGCTTCACACGCCATGTCCGCCATGGCCTCAGCGCTCGGAAACTCGGTGACATTGGTGTCAGCAATGAAAAGTGTGCGCCCGCGTGACAGCACAAGCGACATGCCCATCACCCGCTCGCCGGGCCGCGGGTCCAGCGCCATCTGCACATCTGCCAGGGCTTGGGCGTAATTGCGCGTGGTGCCGGTAACCAGCCCGTGCGCATCGCCCAGCGCGACCATGCAGGCGGCAAAGACATTGCGGTCATTATTGACCATGCGCTGCACGTCGCGTTTCAGATAGCCCTGCCTCTGCAAGCGCCGGAACAGCCAGTCGGCATAGACCGCGTTGTGATCGGACAGGCGGGCATTGACGATCTCGATCCCGTCTTCGGGCACGCCGACAAGGCGCATATTGGCTTTCGTGGTCTCCTCGCGGCCCACCAGTACGGCCTTTCCCAGCCCTTGGGTCTGGAAGGCGTGCGCGGCGCGGATCACCGTCGGCTCCTCGCCTTCGGCGAAGACGATGGTCTTACGGTCGGCGGCACGCACCTCCTCATGCAGGCCTTGCAAAATGGCGGCGGTTGGATCGAGGCGGCGGGCGAGTGCGGCCTTGTAGGCCTCCATATCGGCAATCGGACGGCGGGCGACACCGGAATCCATAGCGGCCTGCGCCACATAGGGCGGCACATGGCTGATCAGGCGCGGGTCAAACGGGGCCGGAATGATATAATCCTTGCCAAAACTTGGCCGTGATCCGTGGTAGGCTGCGGCCACTTCATCAGGCACGTCCTCGCGCGCCAGCTCGGCCAGCGCGCGGGCGGCAGCGACCTTCATATCCTCGTTGATGGTGCGCGCGCGGACATCCAGCGCGCCGCGGAATATGTAGGGAAAGCCCAGCACATTGTTGACCTGATTGGGATAATCGGACCGTCCTGTCGCCATTATCGCGTCAGAGCGCGCCTCGCGCACTTCCTCGGGCGTGATCTCCGGGTCAGGATTGGCCATCGCGAAGATGATCGGATCGGCGGCCATGGATCTGACCATTGCCTTGGTCACCGCGCCCTTCACCGACAGCCCGATAAAGCAGTCCGCCCCGTCCAGCGCCTCTTCGAGCGTGCGCTTGTCGGTCTGCGCGGCGTGGGCCGATTTCCACTGGTTCATGCCGTTCTGGCGGCCCTTGTAGATGACGCCGCGCGTGTCACACAGAAGGGCGTTGTCATGGGCGACACCCATGGACTTGATCAGCTCCAACACGGCAATGCCAGCCGCGCCCGCCCCGTTCACGACGACCTTGAGGTCCTTGATGTTCCGCCCCGACAGCTCGCAGGCATTGATGATGCCCGCGGCAGTAATGATCGCGGTGCCGTGCTGGTCATCGTGAAAGACAGGGATATCGAGCAGCTCGCGCAGGCGCTCCTCGATGATGAAGCATTCCGGCCCCTTGATGTCTTCCAGATTGATGCCGCCAAACGTGTTGCCGAAGCGGCGCACGCATTCAACAAAGGCTTCCGGGTCGTTTTCCTCCACCTCGATATCAATGGCATCAATATCGGCAAAACGCTTGAACAGCACCGCCTTGCCTTCCATTACCGGCTTTGACGCGGCAGGACCCAGATCACCCAGCCCCAGTATCGCCGTGCCATTGGAGATAACGGCGACGAAATTGCCCTTGGAGGTGTAGTCATAGACCGCATCCGGGTCGGCATGGATCGCCTTTACGGGCGCGGCGACGCCGGGCGAATAGGCCAGCGAGAGATCGCGCTGGGTCGCCATCGGCTTGGTGGCGCGCAACGCAATCTTGCCCGCAGGTGCCTGCCTGTGAAAGGCCAGGGCTTCTTCATCGTCCACGCGCGGCTTGCGGTCGGTCATGAGAGGTCCGTCATCTGGGTCCGGGGCTGGGCTCTTCACAAGCCTAGACGGTCATCGCCTGACAGTGAAAGCCTCTTTAGCCAGCGCAAGAACCGCACGCAGACCGCCCGCCTCTGGCCTCGCCCCTTGCGGGCGGCAGGCGGAAAGTTAATTTGCCGCCATGAGCCCGGACGCCAGCGCCCCATCCGATATCGCCAGCCGCACCTTTCCCAGCGCGGACGGGGCTACGCCGATGATGGCGCAGTTCCTCAGCCTCCGGGCGCAAGTGCCTGCAGAAGCGCTGCTTTTTTACCGGATGGGCGATTTCTACGAGCTCTTCTTTGACGATGCCGTGCGCGCGGCAGCCGCGCTCGACATCACCCTGACAAAGCGCGGCGAGCATCAGGGCGAGCCGATCGCGATGTGCGGCGTGCCGGTTCATAACGCGCAAGTGTATCTCTCCCGGCTGATCCGGGCCGGTTTCAAAGTGGCCATTGGCGAACAGGTGGAAGACCCGGCCGAGGCGAAAAAACGCGGGTCCAAATCGGTAGTGGAGCGGGCCATTACCCGCATCGTCACACCGGGAACCTTGAGCGAGGATGATCTTCTCGACGCGCGCCAGTCGAACCGGCTGGCGGCGCTGGCGCGCGGTGCGGCGGGCGATCTGGCGCTGGCTTTTGCCGATATTTCCGATGGCAGTTTCGGCTCCGTGCGGCTTGAGGCGGGTGATATCGAGGCCGAGCTGGCGGCCCTGCACCCGGCCGAATTGCTGGTGCTGGACGATGATGCCCGCACACTCGCGCCCGTCTTGCCCGGAACCACAATCACGGCCCGCCCGAAGGCCAAGTTTGAAGCCGGGTCCGCCGAGCGCCGCCTGAAGGCGCATTTCGGCGCGGCCAGCCTAGACGGATTTGGTGATTTTTCGAAGGCGGAGCTCGGTGCGCTCGGCTGCCTTCTGGATTATCTGGAGCTCTCGCAAGCGGGCGCGGCGCCCAAGCTGGCCCCGCCGCGCCATTTTGAAGCGGGCGGATGGCTCGCCATCGACCCGGCGGCGCGCGCAAGTCTGGAAATCGAACGCACCTTGCAGGGCCAGCGCAAGGGCTCGCTACTCGACGCGATAGACTGCACGGTTACCGCGCCGGGCGCGCGCTTGCTGGCCGAACAGCTGTCGCGTCCGTCTGCGCATCGCAACGAGATCGAAGCGCGCCTCGATGCGGTGGAATACCTCCATGACAATGCGCCCTTGCGTGACCGTTTGCGCGATTGCCTGAAAAGTGCCGGTGATCCCGCGCGCGCGCTGTCGCGCCTGTGTCTGGAACGCGGCGGGCCACGCGACCTGCTGGCGCTCGCGCGCGCATTGAAAGAAGGCGAGCGGATCAATGCGGCTTTTGCCCGCACAGGCTCGGACACGCCGCCTGCAGCCCTTTCGGGCGCGTTGGAAGCGCTGTCGCTGAGCGCCCGGCCAGACCTTGCAAAGCTGGTAGAGGACGTCTCTCGCGCGCTTGTCGACGAGCCACCCCTGTTTGCACGTGAGGGCGGATTCGTGGCCGGGGGGTGGGATCCGGCGCTGGACGAGCTGCGCACGCTGAAAGACCAGTCGCGGCGCGTGGTGGCGGGCTTGCAGAAAACCTATGCCGACCAGACCGGCATTGCGGGCCTGAAGATCAAGCACAATCATGTTCTGGGATATTTCATCGAGGTGAGCGCGCGCCATGGCGACGCGATGATGGGCGTGGAGCCCTTCATTCACCGCCAGACCATGGCCAATGCGGTGCGCTTTGCCACGCCGGAGCTGGGCGAGCTGGAATCGAAGATCGCCTCCGCGGCCTCGCGCGCCATCGCGCTGGAGCTGGAGATTTTCGCCCGCTTTCGCGACCGCGTGGAGGGTCTGGCCGAAGCGGTCCGCGCGGCGGGCGAGGCACTGGCGGCGCTGGACGTGTGGGCGGGAGCCGCGCACTGGGCGGTCGAAGCAGGGGCCTGCCGGCCCCGCTTTACCGATGGCAAGGACCTGATCATTGAAGCGGGCCGTCATCCGGTGGTCGAACGGGCGCTGGCCCGGACCGGTGAGGCGCGTTTCACGCCCAATGACTGCCAGCTTGATGGCAAGGGGGCAGCGGCGCACCGGCTGCTGCTGGTCACCGGGCCGAACATGGCTGGCAAATCAACCTTCCTGCGCCAGACAGCGATTATCGTCATCATGGCCCAGGCCGGGCTTTTCGTTCCCGCACGAACGGTCACACTGGGTCTGGTTGACCGGCTTTTCTCGCGCGTGGGCGCGGCGGATGATCTGGCGCGCGGGCGCTCCACCTTTATGGCGGAGATGATCGAGACGGCCGCCATACTCAATCAGGCGACACCGAAAAGCCTGGTCATACTCGACGAGATCGGGCGTGGCACCTCGACCTGGGACGGTCTGTCCATTGCCTGGGCGACCGTGGAACATCTGCATGCGGTCAATCGCTGCCGCGCGCTGTTTGCCACGCACTACCACGAGCTGACCCGCCTCGCCGATGAGCTGGACGGGACCGGCAATGTGTCCCTGAAAGCGCGCGAGTGGAAGGGCGAGCTGGTCTTCCTGCACGAAGTGGGCAGCGGTCCAGCCGACCGTTCGTACGGGGTAGAGGTGGCCAAGCGGGCGGGCTTGCCCGAGGCGGCGGTGCGCCGGGCGCAATCCATACTCTCAAAACTGGAATCCGATGGCAGCCCGGCTGCGGCGCTGGCCGAGCTGCCGCTATTTTCTACCCAAGCACCAACCGCACCACCCAAACCATCCAAAGCACTGGAGCGGCTCAGATCCATCGATCCGGACGCGCTGACACCGCGCGAGGCGCTTGAAGCGCTCTACGCGCTTAAAAGTCTGGCAAGCGAGAGCTGACCGGACACGGCTGACACGAATTTGCCAACAGGAGGCGCAGGCCATGAACTGGGCGCTGAGCATCGACAAGACCGACATCACCCGCGCCGCCATCGCGCAAGCCGCGCCACGCGCACTGGCGGCTGGTGAGGCGCGTCTGGCCATTCACCGGTTTGCCCTGACCGCCAATAATATCACCTATGCGGCCTTTGGCGAGGCAATGGGATACTGGCGCTTCTTCCCCGGCGAGGACGGTCACGGCCGCCTGCCGGTCTGGGGGTTTGCCCAGGTGGCGCACAGCCGGGCCGAGGGCCTGAGCGTGGGTGAACGGGTCTACGGATATCTGCCTGCCGCAAGCGAGCTGATCGTCACGCCGGGCAAGGTCCGGCCAGAAAGCTTTGTCGATGCCGCCCCCCACCGCGCCGGCCTGCCAGCGGTCTATAACCGGTATGTGCGCTGCGCAGCCGACCCGGCCTATGACCCGGGGCTGGAGCCTGCGCAGATGGTGTTACAGCCCTTGTTCCTGACCTCGTTCCTGATCGACGCGTATTTGCGCGACAGTGAATTTTCCGGCGCCCGGAGCATTATCCTCACCAGCGCGTCGAGCAAGACCGCGCTGGCCCTAGCCTTCCTGCTCAAGCGCGCCCGGCCGGAGGGCCTGTGCATCGAAGCGCTGACCTCCGCGCGCAACGCCGCCTTCGTGAAGGCCAGCGCGCTCTACGATGATGTCATCGCCTATGACAATATCGCAGGCTTGGACGCCGGACCCGCCCGGCTGATTGTCGATTTTGCCGGGGCGGCGGAAGTAAACCGTGCGCTGCATGAGCACCTGGGCACCAATCTGAAAGCCAATATCCGTGTCGGCGGAGCGCATTGGGATGATAGCGCGCCCGCACAGGGTCTGCCCGGCCCGAAGCCGGCCTTCTTCTTTGCACCAGACCATGCCCGCGACCGGATCGCGGAGTGGGGCCCGGAGGGCTTTTCCAGGCGGCAGGGCGAAGCGTGGTCGGCTTTTGTCGCTGCGGCGGACGATCTTCTGACCTGGCGCAGCCTGACCGGCGAAGCAGAAGCCCTCAACGCCTACCAGGCTCTGGTGCGCGGCGATGTCGCCGCTCGTGATGCATTGCTGGTTGAGGTGGATGCGTCCTAGCGCGCCACCTCGAAACGCGCCTCTACCTCGCGTGTGCCGGCCGGGCAAGCAATTTCGAGTGTGAAGCGCGGCGTCATTTCACCGTATCGCGTACTCATCCAGCCTTGGAGGGGCTCGCGATTGCCATGATGCAGGCGCGCCCGGCAGGCCGGATCAGCGGTAACGTCGATCACAGGCGTGTCCGGGCCGGATAGTACCCGCAGACCGCCAGCCTGATTTTGCGACACGTCCACACCCGGTGCGAAGTGGAACCACTGGCTGAAACCACCCCTGTGCTCCACACGGTCGCGGACCACAAGGCTTTCATTGGCGCGATAATGTAGCTCGCGGGCATGGCGCGACGGTGCGCCAGGAGGGTCATAGGCACCCGCAAGGACAATGGCTCCCTCATCCTGCCGGGGGTCATGCGTGCAGGCCCCCGGAAACGGTCCGCCGCCATCGGGCTCATGTGGCTCTCTGCCATCAAAGCTGATCGTGTTGTGCGCGGCGCGCGACAGGACAAAGGCACGGTTTTCATCAGCTGTGTAGCCATACTTGCCGCTGTCCGCGAGGATCAGCCGGCCAAACGCCCACCATTCAAAGCTAAGCTCATCGGGGTGTTTGTGGATCGTGGAATGCCATCCACAGGTCATGAACAGGGAATGGGGTTCGGCAGCGCCGCGCGGTGAACGGGCGATCGCATAGCCAGCCTCATCAAAATGGCGCACCAGAAGGCAGTTCCTCTCACCCTCATCAAGGCAGATATCGGCGGTATCAGGCAGTTGCGAGTGATCGCGCTCACGCAATGTTCGCTCGCTATCGCCAATACCGGGCTGGCGTCCATCGGCATGCAGCAGAAATGGCGCTGCGGCGCGAGCGCGGGCCAGACCGGCATCGAAACGGCTTTGTGCATACCATCCGGTGGACGCTGCGCGTTCGAACACGCTCATCGCAAACCAGTGATAATCCGGGGAATGCTCGGCATGGACGCCGTCGGCGAGAAACTGAGCGCTGAACAGTTCGTCCATGCGGTGTGATGCCAGAGTGCGGCCTTGCCTACACTCGGAAAGCTCGCCGAGCGTCTGGCACAGGGCCATCAGGCCGTGGGCCGCGAAAATACCGTGATTATCATCGGGTATGAAGTCTGGGCGTGTCAGGATTTCACCATGAGCACGGGCTAGCTGGATGAGATCGCTCCAGGCCTCACCGCTGATTTCCGCCCGGCCCGAGCGGGCCTCACGCACCAAATAGGCCAGCATTGACGCCCGCAATCCCGTTGCCATGTCCTGCCAGCTCAGCGGCGTATGCCCGGTCTCGTGCCAAGACTTCCAGTCGCGCGCTATGTCGACCGCCCGGTCGAAATAAGCCTGATCGTGATCGCGCGCATGCCGGTCAGCCAGCGGGTTGAGCATTCGCCAAGCATGAAGCTGGAACCGCCAGTTGATATCGCCAAACGGGTCCGCCTCCCAGTCGAGGGGAAGGGCGTAACGCCATTCCGGCAGATCGCTGCGCGGCTGGAAAACCTGATCAAGTGCGCGCTCGCGCCCCGCCTGGTTCGAAGAAATCATCACGGCAACAGGGTCAAGGACGGGCGCGTCAGGCTGGTCTCCTGGAAATGCCGGAAGAACGATGTCCTCTTGCAGGGATGGCGGCACGGGCGCGCGCGAGGGTGCTCCGCACGCAGTTGCCGACACCACGAGCACGGCCAGCATGTTTTGCCATTTCATTCGCACAATCCCTGTTCCGGGCCGGGACCGGAATCTTGCACACGCCAGCCACGCACGAAAGGCAAAGTCCGCCAACTTGCATTTGAAACATATCGCACGAAAGGATGGCTGACGGCGCGCCGGCAATAGCGTAAGACGCTGCACCATGCGCCTTTCTGCCCTTCCCGCTTCGCTTGATGGCCTGCGCCTGCGCGCAGAGCTTGCCGCTGCCACCCGTGAGGGCTGGGAGCATCCCGCCTCGCGTCAGGCCGGGATCGGGCGCCTGAAGAAATTTATCGCCGCAGGACGCCTGCATGCCGCCAGCAAGCTGTCGGGCAATACGGGCGGGCTGGAGGCGGCGCGCGCGCTTTCCGGGGTGATGAATGCGGCCGTGCGCGCGCTGTTTGATTCGGTGGCCACCGATTTTGACGATGCGGGCGCGACGGCGCCGGGCCTTGCCGTATGCGCGCTGGGCGGCTGGGGCGCCGGAGAGCTGGCCCCGCAATCGGATATCGACCTTCTCCTCGTCACCGGCACACCGCCGCGAGAAGGGGCCGGAGCGATAGCAGAGCGCATGCTTTATGTGCTGTGGGACTGCGGACTGAATATTGGCGGAGGCGCGATCCGCACGGTCGATGAGGCGCTGGCGCTGGCGGCAGATGACGTGTCGGAACGCACCGCGCTTCTGGATCTGAGGCTGGTCTCCGGCGATGAGCGCCTGGTCAGCACGCTGCGCCTGAAATTTGACCGCGCCCACCGCACCCGCACCGCGATGGCCGGCTTCATCGCTGCCAAGCTGAGCGAACGGGATACCCGCGTCGACCGGCAGGGCGACAGCCGATATGCCGTCGAGCCGAATATCAAGGATGGCAAGGGCGCCTTGCGCGACTTGCAGACCTTGCGCTGGCTGGCGCAGGTGCTCTACGGCAATGACGCCATGGAGCGCTGGGTCGCAAGTGGGCTTTTGACCGTTCAGGACGTGGAGCGGTACTTGCGCGCCGAGGATTTCTTCTGGACGGCACGCTTTCACCTGCACACGCTCAATGGCCGCAAGGATGACCGGCTGACCTTTGACACCCAGCCGGAAATTTCCGGCCTGATGGGGTATGCCGACAGCGAGGAAACGCTGGGTGTCGAGGATTTCATGCGCGACTATTTCCGCCGCGCCATTGATGTCGGCGCGCTGACCCGGCTTGTCTGCGCCAAGCTGGAAGCTGACGAGCTGAAAGATCCGCCCTCCGGCATCGGCCGTTTTCTGCCCGCCGACGGCAATCAGAAGGGCGATGCCGCGCTGGAAGAGGCCGGGTTTACCGTGCGCTCGGGCCGCCTCGCCTTTGCCGACCCGGCGCGCGTGGAGGAAGACCCGGTCCTGATGCTGACCCTGTTCGAAATGGCCGCTGCGCGCCATCTCGACCTGCATCCCGATGCGGTAGCGCTTGTGTCGCGGTCCTTGCGTCTGGTCGATGACAGTTTCCGCTGTGACACCCGTGCTGCACGCAGCTTCTTTGCTACCTTGCTGGAATCCGATGATCCGCGCATCACGCTGCGCGCAATGACCGAGGCGGGTCTTCTGGGCGCCTATATTCCCGAATTTGGCGATATTGTCGCGCGCACCCAGTTTAACATGTATCACCACTTTACCGTGGACGAGCACACGCTGAACGCGCTGGGCCTGCTGCGCGAAATCGAGCAGGGCAAGCTGGCCGGCGATCATCCGCTGGCAACGCGCATCTTCCCCCACATCGCTCACCGCCGGGCGCTGCACCTGGCGGTCCTGTTGCATGATACCGGCAAGGGCAGTGGTGATCAGTGCATTGAAGGTGCCCAGCGCGCACGCATCGCTTGCGACCGGCTGGGTATTGACGAGGCCGAGACCGCTCTGGTCGCCTGGCTGATCGCCAACCATCTTGAAATGAGCGATGCCGCCCAGCGCCGTGACCTGTCCGACCCGCGCACCGTGCTCGATTTTGCCGGGCGCGTGGCCAATATGGAAAGGCTGCGGCTTCTGACTGTGCTGACCGTGGTCGATATCCGCGCCGTCGGGCCGGGTGTCTGGAATGGCTGGAAGGCCCAGCTGCTGCGCGATCTCTACGAAGCCACAGCCGCCGTGCTGGCAGGCGGCGAGCGCGCAGACGAGGACGAGGCCCGCGCACGGCTTCATGCCCGCGCTGATCGCGCCCGCAATCTGTTCCGCACCGAGATGGAGCGGATTGATCCGGAGTTCGCTGGCCGGTGGATAGCCAGCCTTGATGACAGCTACTGGCTGTCCTTTGCCGAAAGCGACCGGCTGCGCCACGCCGCCTTTGTGCGTGCAGCAGAGGCAAACGGGCGCGGCGTGGCATGCGGGGTCAGGGTTGACCGGCGCCGTTCTGCTGCCGAAGTGCTGATACTGGCGCCGGACCGCGACGGGCTGTTTGCCGATATTGCCGGTGCGCTGGCGCTGGCCGGGGCGAATGTGGTGGGCGCGCAGGTTGCCACCACGACCGGCGGTATCGCTTTTGATGTGTTCTATGTTCAGGAGCTGGGCGGCAAACCCTATGGCTGGTCTGACCTGTCCGCGCTGGACCGGCTGCGCGCCCATGTCGACAGCGCGGCCCGCCATGGTCTGAAAGAGGAATCGGTGATCCCGGCCCGGCGTGTCGCGCGGCGCGAAGCAGCGTTCACCGTCAGCCCCTATGTGAATCTGGAAGGACAGGCCGCAGACGGCGCGCTCGTGATCGAGGCGTCAGGGCGCGACCGGCCGGGCCTGTTGCACGATCTGGCGCGCGCGATCACCGATCTGGGCTTTTCCATTCAGGCCGCCCGGATTGATGGCTATGGCGAACGTGCCGTCGATGTCTTCTATGTCACCGAACAAGGCGAGAAGATCTGCGATCCGCAAAAGGAAAAGCAGATCGCCACAGCCCTGATGCGCGTGCTTGGACCCGGCGAGGTCGATTCCAGCGGCGCCCCGGAACGCCAGCGCGCAGAATCCAGCATAGGACGCTGACCTTATGCGATTATTGCGCAATCTGGGTGTGATCAGCATTCTCACACTGCTCAGCCGGATTGCCGGGCTGGCCCGTGAAATCCTCACCGCCGCACGACTGGGCGCCGGACCCATCGCCGACACATTCTTCCAGGCGATGACCATACCCAACACCTTCCGGCGCGTGCTGGCAGAAGGCGCGTTCAATGCCGCCTTCGTACCCCTCTATGCGCGCGAGCTGGAAGACAAGGACCGGGCCGAAGCCGACCGGTTCGCCTCCGAGGCGCTCTCCTTCATGGCAACGTTCACCGCCCTGCTGGTGATCGTGTTCCAGGTGTTTGCGCCCTGGCTGGCCTATATCTTCTTTCCCGGCCGCGTGGGCGATCCTGACGGGCTGGCGCTGGCCGTGCTGCTCTTGCAGATCATGATGCCCTATCTGCTGGCGATGGTTGTGACCGCGCTCATTTCAGGCGGGCTGAACAGTAATGGCCGCTTTGCCATGGCCGCCGGGGCGCCCGTCCTCCTGAACATCGCCATGATCGCGGTGTTGTTCTTCAATCCCGGACCGCCCGGCGAGCTGGTGATCTGGCTGGCGGTTTCGGTGACGGCGTCCGGTGTGCTGCAGGTGGCGCTGCTATGGACAGCGGCGATGCGGGCAAAATTGCGTCTGCGCCTGTTGCCGCCAAAGCTGACCCCGCGTGTGAAACGCCTGCTGGCGCTGGGTATTCCCGGCGCTCTGGCGGCCAGCGCGATGCAGGTCAATGTGGTGGTCACCTCATCCATTGCCACGCTGGAGGAGGGCGCGCGCTCCTGGCTCAACTATGCCGAGCGCCTCTACCAGCTGCCGCTGGGCATGATCGGTATTGCGATGGGCATTGCGCTTCTGCCCAACCTGACACGCCGCGTGCGCTCCGGCGATGATGAGGGCGGGCGCTTTGCCATGAACCGCGCGGTGGAGGTGTCGCTGGCGCTGACCTTGCCGGCCGCCTTCGCCTTTCTGGTCATCCCCGACCTGATCACGGCCGGGCTCTATCAGCGCGGACAATTCACAGCGGCCGATACCAGCAATACCGCCGTGGCGCTGGCGATTGCCGGGCTTGGCCTGCCAGCCTTCGTGCTGGTGAAGGTTCTCGCACCGGGCTTTTTCGCCCGCGAAGACACAAAGACGCCGATGCGGTTCGCCCTGATTGCAGTGGCCGTCAATTTTGTCTTCGCGCTGACGCTCTTCTTTGGCGGGCTGGGCTTTATCGGGCTGGCGATTGCCTCCAGCCTGGCCGGCTGGGTCAATGCCGGTCTGCTGGCGGTCACGCTGCGCGCACGCGGGGTATTGCGTATCGATGCCCGGCTGCTGCGCACCGTGCCCAAGCTCCTGCTCGCGTCGATGATCATGGCCGGTGCGATCTGGGCGCTGGCCCGCTGGATGCCCGGCCTCATGTCGGGCGTGCTTCCCTTCGTGCCGTCTCACCTGCTGGCCATGGTCAGTATGGGGCTCGTTGTGTGTGCGGGGCTGGGCGTTTTCGCAGCGGCGAGCCTGGCCCTCGGCGCGGTCAGGATCGGCGAGCTGGCAGAAGCGCTGAAGCCTCGCCGGGACACCAAGGCCCTTCCCGCCAGTGACAGTTGAACCGTCAAAAGCGCTGCCTGCTTGAGCCTTGTGCGCGGCCCCGCTAAACCAGCGCCGGAATTCACCCTTTCTACCTTCCTTGCCCTGCACCCGGGACCTGATCCATGAGCGAGACACCCAGCCAGTACAATGGCCCTGAACGCATCCTGTCGGGCATGCAGCCGACCGGCGCGCTGCATCTTGGCAATTATCTGGGCGCGCTGAAGAACTGGGTGGCACTGCAGGAGCGCGGCGTGCCCTGCTTCTACTGTGTGGTGGACATGCACGCCATGACCATGCCGCACGATCCGGCGGCCCTGCCCGACGCGGTACGCAATGTGGCGGCTGCCTATCTGGCCGCAGGCGTCGATCCGTCGCGCAGCGCGGTCTTTGCCCAGTCATCGGTACGCGAACACGCAGAACTCGCCTGGATATTCAACTGCGTGGCCCGGCTCGGCTGGCTGGAGCGCATGACCCAGTTCAAGGACAAGGCCGGCAAGGATGCCGAACGCGCCAGCGTCGGCCTGTTCACCTATCCGGTCCTGCAGGCGGCAGACATTCTCGTCTACAAGGCGACCCATGTGCCGGTCGGCGAGGACCAGAAGCAGCATCTGGAGCTGTCACGCGACATTGCCGCACGCTTCAACCGGGATTTCGGCAAGGGCGAGGCGGTGTTCCCGCTGCCCGAACCCGTCATCATGCCCGATGGCGCGCGCATCATGTCGCTTAAAGACGGCACGGCGAAGATGTCGAAATCCGACGCAAGCGACAATTCGCGCATCAATCTGGCCGACGATGCGGACACTATCGCGCGCAAGATCAAGAAGGCTAAGACAGACCCGGAGCCCCTGCCCGCCAGCACGGCAGAGCTGGAAGGCCGCCCGGAAGCGAAAAATCTGGTCGGCATCTACGCGGCCCTGACGGGCTCCACCAGCCAGAGCGTGCTCAATGAATATGCCGGGCAAGGCTTTGGCGTGTTCAAGCCGCGTCTGGCCGAAGTGGCCGTGGAGTTCCTGGCGCCCATCGCGGACACTTATGCGCGACTGCTCTCCGACCGGGCCGAGATTGACCGCGTCCTTAACGCGGGGGCTGAAAAGGCGGCCAATGTCGCCGCGCCGGTGATCGCCGAGGCACGCGATCTGGTCGGCTATTGGCGCGGCTGATCGCCGCGATGACCGGGCAGGGGCACCTGCAGGGCTTGCCTCTAGGCCCGGTACAGGCCAGTTCTGGTGCCCAGGTGTGACGGTCCGGCGGAGCGCCGTTGCAGCCCGCAGCCTCTGATTGCTTCGCCCCTGCACGCTGGAGCGCCCATGAGAAACCCTGCCCTGAAGAAAAACCCGCTCGCCCTGCTGGGCTGCACTGTGTGTGTCAGCGCCCTGATACTCACGGCGTGCGGTGAGTCGCCTGCGCCCGCCGAAAACGACGGGACCGGCAGCGCCAGCGCGCAGGTTGCCAGCGAAGCCGGCATTGCCGCGCAGGAGGCTGTTGCCCCCCAAATCCTTTCCGGCTGGGTGCGTACCCCGCCCGGCGGACGCGACGTGACAGCAGGCTACATCACCCTGCGCGCCGGCGCCCAAGACGACCAGCTCGTCGCGGCCAGCTCTCCGATTGCCGGGCGCGTGGAGCTTCATACCATGGAGCATGATGGCGAAGTGATGCGCATGCGTCAGGTGGAAGCCATCGACCTGCCCGCCGAAACCGAGATATCGCTCGCGCCGGGCGGCGATCATCTGATGATTTTTGGCGTGGATACCGCAAGCCTTGATGGCAAGGTGGAAGTAACGCTGGAATTTGCCAGCGGTGCCAGCTCGACCGTGCGCCTGCCTCTAAGCGCAACCGCGCCGGAAGCCGATGCCAGCCCCGCTGATGCGGACACGATGGACCATGGCGAGATGGACCATGAAGATGCGCACCATGAAGACGCCCATCAGGGCGGTGATGTCCACGAGCCGGCGCCGGAAGAGGGCGGGGACGAGTAGGCTCGGCCTCAAACCTCCCGCTCGCATCTCCGTGTGGTTCGGGATTCGTGCCATCCAGGCCTCGAAGCACGAAAAATGCCGCCGGAGATGATCCGGCGGCTTTTTGATGTTGAGAAGGATGACAATCACCAAATGTTCTTCTATTGTTCTGTTGGTTGAAAAGCAAATCACCGTAGGCTTGCTTCGCAAACCGGGAGAACACTGCCGTGCTTCATCCACACAGAAACATGTTGTCTTCGCTGGAACTGTGCGCAGGAGCTGGCGGGCAAGCACTGGGGCTGGAGCAATCCGGGTTTGGGCATGAATGCGTGGCTGAGATTGACCCCGATGCTTGCGCCACGCTCCGCCTAAACCGTCCAGACTGGGAGGTTTTTGAGGGCGATATCCGGCAGTTTGATGTTTCTGCCTATAAAGGCGTGGACCTTGTTGCCGGAGGGCTGCCCTGCCCGCCCTTTTCCATTGCAGGCAAGCAGCTTGGAGCGCTTGATGAGCGCAATCTTTTTCCCGCTGCGCTTGACATCATTGATGAAACCCGCCCCGGCGCGGTGATGATCGAGAACGTCCGCGGCTTCCTCGGTGCTGTATTCGAGGATTACCGGGCGGACCTGAAGAAGCAGCTTCAAAAGCTCGGATATTGGTGTGACTGGCGGCTTTTGAACGCCTCGGATTTCGGCGTGCCGCAGTTGCGGCCTCGCGTCATCATTGTTGCCGTCCGGCATGCGTTCAAGGAACAGTTCGAGTGGCCAACACCCAAACTGTTCAATCCACCAACGGTCGGCGAAACCCTCGACGATTTAATGGGTGCCAATGGCTGGCGGGGCGTGGACGCGTGGCGGGAGCGGGCCAATGAAATCGCGCCTACCATCGTTGGCGGGTCAAAAAAGCATGGCGGACCCGACTTAGGGCCGACACGCGCACGTAATGCCTGGGCAACGCTGGGCGTAAATGGAAAGTCCATCGCTGAAGAGGCGCCTGATCCTGATTTTGTGGGCATGCCACGCCTGACCGTCCGGATGGTCGCCCGTATTCAAGGCTTCCCAGACGATTGGCAGTTTTCGGGCCGGAAAACGGCCGCCTACCGGCAGGTTGGAAATGCGTTCCCGCCGCCCGTAGCTCGTGCAGTATCCGCGAAGTTGGCTGACGCGCTGATGGCTCCAGGCCAAATCTATCAGGTGAGGACGGTGGCTTAACGCACAGTCAACCGGTCTGGCCCAGCTTCAACCTCAAGCAACAGCTTGAGGGGCATGATGAGCAACGCTCTCGTTGACGTCCGCGAACGGATTTTCATTGCCGGCGGTGGTGAAAAGGCTTTTCGCAAAGAACTCCCATTCCTTTTTCGGCAAGCGATTGACGAACTAATTGACGCGCCGCGCACCCGGCGTCTGCGCCTCAATCAGCTTGAGCCGAATGAGAAGGCGGTGCTGGGCATAAAGGTCGAGGCGGCACTACGCTATTATCTCGACTTCCCGAGAGGCCACCTAGATTTCCGGATCGGACCGCATGACGTCGATGTAAAATTCACCACGCAGAGCAACTGGATGATCCCGCCAGAGGCGGTAGGACAAGTATGTCTTCTTTGCCGGGTTAGTGAAACCGCAGCACGCTATTGGATCGGGCTACTTGAGGCCTCACCCAACAGTCTTACCACCCGGCCAAACCGCGACCGAAAACTTCAGGTCAGCGCCGCCGGAAAACAAAACATTGTCTGGATTGCAGAAAATGAGCCATTTCCACCGAATATCTGGGAAACGCTCACCGAGGAGGAGGCGCAGCACATCTTCGAACCGTCGGGAGGAACAGAGCGGATCGTAAGACTGTTTGAACGATTCACGGGCCTTCCAATCCACCGCAGCACCATTCACGCCGTAGCCCGCCAACACGACTACATGAAGAGGATTAGAGCCAACCAAGGCGCCCGCGACCACCTTCATCCGCAAGGGATTATTGTCTTAAACGGCTCACAAGATGGCCCGCTGTTGAAGCTGCTTAAGCTTAACCTCGGCAAGGATTTCGTTATGGCTTACCGGCCACGGACGCAGGACGCATTAAAGGCAATCCAATCCAAATCGCGCCACGCTAAGCGTTTCCGTTTCAGGCCTGATGACCGATAAACTCACCCCCGAACACCGTAGCCGCAATATGGCCGCCATCCGCTCAAAGGGCATGAAGCCCGAGCGGATAGTGCGTTCGCTCGTTCACGGGATGGGTTACCGCTACCGGCTTCACCGCAAGGGCTTGCCGGGTAAGCCAGACCTGGTGTTTGGCCCACGGCGGAAATTAATCTTCGTCCATGGATGCTTCTGGCATCAACATGACGATCCCGTCTGCAAGATTGCCCGGAAGCCAAGGTCCAATCTGGACTATTGGGAGAAAAAGCTCTCACGCAATGTGGCACGCGACCAACGCAACCTAGCGGCATTAGAAGCCGTCGGCTGGTCTGTCCTCACTGTCTGGGAATGCGAGACCAAGCACTTGGACACACTGAAAGCCCGCCTCCATCAATTTCTCTCCCCCTAATCCCCATCCATCTTCAGGGCCGCAATAAACGCTTCCTGCGGGATTTCGACCCGGCCAAACTGGCGCATCTTCTTCTTGCCGGCCTTTTGCTTGTCCAGAAGCTTTCGCTTGCGGCTGGCGTCACCGCCATAGCATTTGGCCGTCACATCCTTGCGCAGGGCCGAGAGCGTTTCGCGCGCAACCACGCGCCCGCCAATCGCGGCCTGGATCGGGATTTTGAACATGTGCCGGGGGATAAGCTCTTTAAGCTTCTCGCACATGCCCCGCCCGCGCATTTCGGCGCGGGCGCGGTGGACGATCATGGAGAGCGCATCGACCGGTTCCTCATTGACGAGGATGGACATTTTCACCAGATCGCCCTCGCGGTGCTCGACAAACTGGTAGTCAAAGCTGGCATAGCCCTTGGTGACGCTTTTGAGCCGGTCATAGAAGTCGAACACCACCTCGTTGAGCGGCAGCTCATAGACCAGCATGGCCCGGCTGCCGGCATAGGTGAGCTCTTTTTGTATGCCGCGCCGGTCCTCGCACAGCTTGAGCACGCCGCCCAGATATTCGTCCGGCACCAGAATGGTCGCCTTGATCCAGGGCTCGGCAATCGTGTCGATACGCACCGGATCTGGCATGTCAGCAGGATTGTGCAGATCCATGACCGAACCGTCCGTCATGGCAATCTTGTAGATCACGGACGGAGCAGTGGTGATGAGGTCTACATCGTACTCGCGCTCCAGCCGCTCGCGGATCACTTCGAGGTGCAGCAGGCCCAAAAAGCCGCAGCGGAAGCCAAAGCCCAGCGCGGCACTGGTTTCCATCTCGAAGCTGAACGAGGCGTCGTTCAGCGCCAGACGCTCCACGGCGTCGCGCAAATCCTCAAAATCATTGGCATCAACCGGGAAGAGGCCGCAGAACACGACGGGAATGGCGGGTTTGAAGCCCGGGAGCATGTTCGCGGTCGGGCGCTTTTCCTCGGTGATGGTGTCGCCGACACGTGCATCACGCACCTGCTTGATCGAGGCGTTCAGGAAGCCGATCTCGCCGGGGCCGAGCGAATCCACGCTGACCTTGGCGGGCCGGAACACGCCGACGCCGTCAACATTATAGCTGGACTGGGTGCCCATCAGGCGTACCCGCATGCCTTTTTTCAGCGTGCCTTCATGGATACGCACCAGGCAGATCACGCCCAGATAGGCATCATACCAGCTATCAACCAGCAGCGCCTTCAGGGGTGCATCAGGGTCACCGGGGGCAGGCGCGGGCAGGCGATGCACAATGGCCTCTAGCACCTCATCAATGCCAAACCCCGTCTTGGCAGAGATCTCTACCGCTTCGGAGGCATCAATGCCGATCACGTCCTCAATCTGGGCGCGCACCCGGTCGGGTTCGGCGGCCGGCAGATCGATCTTGTTGAGGACGGGCACGATCTCCAGATCGACCTCGATGGCGGCATAGACATTGGCCAGCGTCTGGGCCTCCACGCCTTGCGCCGCATCAACGACCAGAAGCGCGCCCTCGCACGCCGACAGCGAGCGCGAGACCTCGTAGGCGAAGTCCACATGGCCGGGTGTATCGATCAGGTTGAGGACATAGGCCTCGCCATTGCGCGCGGTATAGTCCAGGCGCACGGTCTGCGCCTTGATGGTGATACCGCGCTCTTTCTCGATGTCCATATTGTCGAGGACCTGTTCGGTCATCTGGCGCGCGGTGAGGCCGCCTGTCATCTGAATCAGGCGGTCGGCGAGCGTCGACTTTCCGTGATCGATATGGGCGACGATCGAGAAATTGCGGATATTGGCGCGATTGGTGCTCATGAGCGGGGAACTAGCACTGCCAAGCCCTTGCGCCAAGCGCATTAGGCGGCACGGCAACGCAGACTTTAAATCGTCACGATTGTGGGCTTATCCTTGCTGCGGGATCGGGTGTGACCGGGGGACAAGGGTCCGCCAAACAAGGAAATTCATGGGTATTTCACGCCTTGTGTATGTCAGCACGGCCAATCCGGACCTCATGCTGACAGATATTGACGCTATTGTTGCCACAGCACGCGCACGCAACGAAATCGAGGGAATTACCGGCCTTCTGAGCTATAACGGTTTCAACTTCATGCAGTTGCTCGAGGGACCACCGGCAAGTGTCGAGCGGGTCTTTGACTCCATCGGGCAGGACAGCCGGCATTCAGGGGTGATCACCGTGCTATCGCAGGCGGCCGATACGCGCTTGTTCGCCGGCTGGTCGATGGCCTTTGCCCGCACAGGCAAGGGCGGCGATCAGCGTAGTCTTGCGGTCACCACGCAGGCCTTGAGCGCGTACCTGCCCGAGGCCCTGTCGCCCGAGCTGCATATGCTGTTTGTGCGCTTCAACACACTTTCGGCTTTTGACGGGCTGCCGCCAGACGATGGGGAGCTCCGCCCAGCCCGGTAGGGAACGAAAGGGCTGGCCGATGCTTTGATGGCAAGACCAGCCCTGCCTGCCGCCCGGCAGCGTCCTTAATCACGCCTTAACCGGGGCGCAGCATGGATGAAGGCGGGGCTGACAGGTGGCCGACCATTTCCGGTCCGGTCTCGTCTTTTCGGAGATTGCCATGACGCGCCTTCCATTGCCGTTTGCCCATAGCCTTCAGCTGGCCGCGATTGCGGCTGCTTGCGCCGCGCTGCTGGCAGGATGTGCCTCCATGCCGTCAGGGCGTGCGGCGCCAGAGCGCGGTCAGGATGCGGGTGGACAATCGGCCGATGCCGGTACACCGGCGGCGGAGCGCGAAACCTATGACAGCGAAGAGATCGCCATCGCGGTATCGGACTTCTTTGGCGTCACCGCCGAGGCAGCCGGTGTGCTCGTCGAGCGCATCTTTGCCGATCTGGGCGAGCCGGTCGGCTATATCATCGGGGAAGAAGCCTCAGGCGCGATGGGCGTCGGCCTGCGCTACGGTCAGGGCGACATGGTGCTGCGCGGCGAAACAGGGCGCCAGCGCGTCTTCTGGCAAGGCCCGTCAGTGGGGTTTGATGCCGGTGGCAATGCCAGCCGCGTCTTCACGCTGATTTACAATCTGGATGACCCCGACCGGATCTATCAGCGCTTTCCCGGCGTGGAAGGCACCGCCTATTTCGTGGCCGGCATGGGCGTGAACTATCAGCGCGCCGATTACGTCACCCTGGCGCCGATCCGGTCGGGTGTCGGTTTCCGTGCGGGTGCGAATGTGGGTTATCTGGCCTATTCCAGACAACGCAATATCTTGCCTTTCTAGCGCTCCTGCGTCCCAGAGACAGGCTTCAGGCGCACCGCCATGATGCTGGCGGCAAGGCTGCACACGCCCAGCGCTGCCAGCGCGTACGGAGCGCCGAAACTGAACGCGGCCCCGGCGATTGCGCCCATCATCATCAACAATACGCCGATCACAGAATTGGACACGGCTGTATAGCTGGCGCGGGTCTTTTCGGTCGCCAGATCGACCAGATAGGTCGACCGTCCGAGCCGGACGCCCTCATGGGCCAGTGCCAGCAGGAAGACCGCGCCGATGAAAAAGGCCGGGCTGGACGATAGCGGCAGATCCAGTAACAGCACCACCAGCACCAAGGCGGCCACAAGAGCCGCCAGCAAACCCGCAGCCGCCATCACAAGCCGGCTGGAAGCGTCCGCTGCCCGCCCCCAGACCCATCCACCCGCCACACTTGCCAGTGCGCCCGCGAGCAGGAATCCACCCAGACCGGACAGGTCCGCGCCCGTCTGGCCTTGCGCAATGGCGACATAGAAGGGGGTGGCCAGCGCCGTGGAGATGAGCAGGGCCCGCACGATCAGGAAGTCACGCAGATCCGGCGCCTTCCACACCAGCGCCAATTGCTCGCGCACAGCGTCAAAGGCGTTGGCACCGCCTGTCGTGGAGCCGGGTGCTTCGGCCAGAAGCAGGTAGAGCGCTGCCGCCAGCAACCAGAGACAAGCGGCCGCCAGCAATATTCCCGCAAAGAACGCCGCGCCCGGGTCGTTGCCATTGGCCTGGCGCACCATCAGCCAGACGCCCAGCGCGCTGGCAGCAATTCCGCCAATGCTGGCCGCGTATCCGGCGACCGCGCCGCGCCGGGACTTTGCCACCGTTTTACCCAGCACATCCTTGTAGGAGACCGAGGAGACACCCCGGCTGAGCGCGAACAGGGCCAGCGACGCCAGCACGCCCAAACCCAGCGGCCACCCTTGAAGCAGACCTGCGCAAAAGGCCATCAGCACAAGCGCCGCGGCCTGTCCGGCAGAGCCCAGCGACCAGAAGAATTTGCGGCGCGGACGCTGGCGGATGATACGGGCGATGAAGAGTTGTGGCAGGAGGGCCAGCGCCTCGCGGACAGGCGATAAAAGGCCGATGATCGCTGCCGGAGCACCCAGCGCCGTGACCATCCAGGCGAGGACAATCTTGGGGTCCATCAGCCGGTCGCCGGTCTTGGTCAGCGACAGCGCCAGAGCCGAGATGACGAAATTGCGCGGCTGGTGCGCGCAGGCGGCCTCGGGAATGTCCGCGCACATCCGCCCCGCATCCTCGTCATGGAGGAGGTCATAGACCGGCTTTGCAGCCTTGTCGGCGAATGTGCCCGGATCTGCCAATCAGCCTCTCAGCCTTGCACCCTGCTTTTCTGCCGCTGAGACGATTCGGCTGGATACCGCCTCGATCTCGGCATCGGTGAGAGTCTTGCCGTGCGGCTGCAACGTAACTTCCAGCGCCAGCGAGACATGGCCCTCGGGCACGCCTTTGCCGACATAGCGGTCAAACAGGGTGACGCCGGATACCATCTGCTTGTCGGCGCCGGCCACCGCACGGATGAGATCGCCTGCCGCGGCCTCCTCCGGCATCAGGAAGGCAAAATCGCGCCGTACCGGCATCAGATCGCTCAAAGCCAGCGCCGGGCGCGATTTGAGAGCCTTCGCCTTGGATGCGGGAATGGCATCGAGAAAAATCTCGGCCGCGAGGACGCGCCCCTCGACGCCCAGCGCCTTCAATACGCCGGGATGAATCTCGCCAAATTCAGCCAGCACGTTTTTTGGACCCAGGCGCAGGACGCCAGAGCGTCCGGGATGCCACCAGTCACGCGCCTCGGGGGCGGCCTGCAGATTGGCCACCGGCGCACCGGCAGCCTCCAGCAGGGCCAGCGCATCGGCCTTGGCATCAAACACGTCCGGCTGCGTGCCGCCTTTCCAGTCCCGCACGGCATCGGCTTGCCGCACTGTTGATACGACCGTTCGTTGGCCAGTCGGGGAGTCATCGAGATAGATCGGCCCGGCTTCAAAATAGCGCGGGTCTTCGAGGCCCTTGTCTAGGCTCTTCTGCAAGGCCGTGAGCAGATGGATCAGCGAAGACGGGCGCATCACATTGAGCTCTGACGAGATCGGATTGGCCAGTTTCAGGCCCGCCCCGTGTCCACCGAACAGCACGGCCTCATCCTCATGACAGAAGGACCACGTCACCGCTTCCTGGTAGCCCCGGTTTGCGGCCGCCCGGCGCGCGGCGCGCACGCGGTTCTGCATCGGCGTGGCTGGCGCCTCGAACCGTCCGGCAGGACGTTTCAGGCTGGTGGCCGGCAGGCGGTCATAGCCCTCAATGCGCGCCACTTCCTCGATCAGATCGGCCGCTTGCGTACAATCTCGCCGCCAGCTTGGCACTGATACGCTCCAGACAGGGCTGGAACGGTCCACCCCGAAGCCCAGCGCGCCAAGAATGCTGGCAATGCGGTCATGTGACATATCAAGCCCGGTCAGACGGCCCACCCGCACCGGGTCAAAGGCTATCGAAGCCGGCTCGGCAGGCACTTCGCCCGCGACATACACTTCAGACGCCGCACCCCCACACAGATCAAGGATCAGGCGGGTGGCGAGTTCGAGACCCGGCAAAACCGAGCCGGTGTCCACACCCCGCTCGAAGCGATAGCGTGCATCCGATACAATACCTGTTTCACGACCGGTCGTGCGGATATTGGAGGGCTCGAACCAGGCGCTTTCGATGAACACGTCCGTGGTAGTACCCGTGCAGCCGGAATATTCCCCGCCCATAATGCCGCCGAGGCCGAGACACCTTGTGTCATCGGCGATCACGCAATGGTGTGACTGCGGGTCATACTCGCGTCCGTCCAGCGCTTCGAAGCGGTCGGCCTCGCCATGACCCATGCGCGCACGAATGGTCGTGCCAATCTTGGAAAGATCATAGACGTGCAGCGGGCGGGCCCGCTCTACCGAGATCAGATTGGTGATGTCGACCAGCGTGTTGATGGGGCGAAGGCCGATGGCTTTCAGGCGCTTTTGCAGCCAGTCAGGCGAGGGGCCGTTCCTGACGCCCTTCACCACCCGGCCCGCAAATACGGGGCAGGCCTCCGGCCAGGCGGTCTCGATGGTCACCGGGCAGGGGAATGTGCCCTTTACCGGTTCGATTTCAGCGTCCTTGAACGTGCCGACACCGGCGGCAGCAAGATCACGCGCGATGCCGTGCACGCCCAGCCAGTCAGGCCGGTTCGGGGTTACCTCGAAATCGATGACGGGATCATTGAAGCCCAGCGCCTCGGCGGCGGGCGTACCCACGGGCCAGTCGCCCTTCAAATCGGCAATGCCGTCATGGTCCTCGCCCGCTTCGAGCTCCTTGGTGGAGCACAGCATGCCATGGCTTTCCACGCCGCGGATCTTGCGCGGTTTCGCATCCAGAGCGAAATCGAGGCCTGGAATATACGCGCCCAGCGGCGCATAGATCGCCGTCATGCCGGCGCGCGCATTGGGCGCGCCGCAGACGATCTGCTTGACGCCATCCACCGTTTCAACGGTGCAGACGCGCAGCTTGTCCGCGTCGGGGTGCGGCTCGGCAGCTTTCACATGAGCCACGGTGAACGCGGCCAGCCTGTCGGCCGGATTGTCGATATGCTCGATCTCGAGCCCTGCCATCGTCATCGCATCGGCGATTTCGGTGAGGCTTTTGTCGGTCTCAAGATGGTCCTTGAGCCAGGAGAGGGTGAATTTCATCGGTGCAGTCTCCTAGCTCAGTCCGGTCGCGAGATTGGCCTGCAATAGCGGCGAGAATCCATAATGGGAAAGCCAGCGCGGGTCCGGCTCAAAGAAGGGCCGCAGATCGCTCATCCCGTATTTGAGCATTGCGAGCCGGTCCACGCCCATGCCGAAGGCAAATCCCTGATAGACATCCGGATCCAGCCCGCACGCCCTGATGACATTGGGATGCACCATGCCGCAGCCGAGAATCTCCAGCCATTTATCGCCGGAGCCGACCTTTACGGCATCGCCGACACGCTCATAGCGCACATCCATTTCCGCGCTGGGCTCGGTGAAGGGGAAATGGTGGGGGCGGAAGCGCACCTCCACCTCGTCGGTCTCGAAAAAGGCCGCGATGAAGTCGATCAGGCAGCCTTTCAAGTGACCCATATGGGTGTCCTTGTCGATCACCAGCCCCTCGACCTGGTGAAACATGGGCGTATGGGTCTGGTCCCAGTCGCAGCGATAGACCCGGCCCGGTGCGATAATGCGCACCGGCGGCTCTGAGTTCATCAGCGTGCGGATCTGCACCGGCGAGGTATGGGTTCGCAAGAGCTTGGCCGTTCCATCCTCGCCCGCCTCCATGAAGAAGGTGTCATGGGTATCGCGCGCGGGATGGTCCGCGGGGAAGTTCAGCGCGGTGAAATTGTGAAAATCATCTTCCACGTCCGGACCTTCGGCAACCGCAAAGCCCATATCTGCGAAGATGACCGCCAGCTCTTCCATGACCTGGCTGACCGGATGCAGCGAGCCTTTCGGCTCGCGCGGCGCGGGCAGGGTGATGTCGACGCGCTCGGTGCTGAGCGCGGCATTGAGAGCGTCGGCCTCAAGGGCTGTTTTCTTTGCGTCGATTGCCTGTGTGAGCCGGTCTTTCAGCCCGTTGAGCGCGGGGCCGAACACCTTGCGCTCCTCCGGGCTCATACCGCCAAGATCGCGCATTTTGAGGCTCAGCTCGCCCTTCTTGCCAAGCGCGGCAACGCGCACCTCGTCCAGAGCGGCAAGATCACCGGCAGCCCCTATCGCCGCCGTGTAGCGCGCTTCCAGCGCAGCAAGGTCATCAGGTGTCGTCATCACGCATCTCATTTCAGGTGAGGGGAGTCCGTGAGGTCTTAGACCCTTTTGGCGGACCGGTTCAAACACTGGCTGGAGGCCGACAGACAAAAGCCCGCCTGCGGGGCTCGCGGGCGGGCTTTCCTGATCCTTGACGGGCTGTCAGTCAGCCCGGATCGTCCCTTACGCCTCGAGAGCCGTGCGCGCCTGGTCAGCCAGGGCGGTGAAGGCTTCGGGCTCACGAATGGCGATATCGGAGAGCACCTTGCGGTCAAGCTCGATACCGGCCTTCTTGAGCCCGTTCATAAACGAGGCATAGGTGAGGTCATTGAGGCGGGCAGCGGCGTTGATGCGCTGGATCCACAAAGAGCGGAAATTGCGCTTCTTGACGCGGCGGTCGCGGTAAGCGTACTGGCCGGCTTTTTCCACGGCCTGATTGGCGGCGCGGAATGTGTTCTTGCGGCGGCCATAATAGCCTTTGGCAGCCTTGATCACCTTGCGGTGACGGGCGTGGGAAGCGGGTCCTGCAGAGACGCGTGACATGGTATAAGTCCTTTAAAACGTTCGGTGTGTACCGGCCAGGCCTTAGCGGCTGTAGGGCAGGTAGTGCTGTTTCACGATCTTCGCGTCGGGCGCCGACAATGTGTCGGTACCGCGCTTGTTGCGGATCTGCTTGGGCGTCCGCTTGATCATGCCGTGACGTTTGCCGGATTGGGCGGCCAGCACTTTGCCGGTCGCAGTCACCTTGAAGCGCTTCTTGGCGCCGCTTTTGGTCTTCAGTTTCGACATTTCGGTCTCCTGATATGGGTGCCGCACGCCGGGCGCGCAGCGAGCCGGTAAACGGCTGACAGGCATGTCGTGGGCCTGACCAACCGGACTAAAGAGCGCGTGGTTATACGCAAAGAGGCGCGAAACGCAAGGGCTTCGCGCCTCCAAATCGCACGCGGACGCGGGCCTAGCGCGGTGCTTCGCCTTCGGCGACGATCACGCGGGCCGCACCGGCTTGCGATCCGTAAGTGCCCGCATAGACCCGGTAGAGGCCCGGCGCGCCGTCAGCAAAGCTGAGACCGGCATTGACGCCCACTGAACCGTCATCATCGCAGCGCCAGCTGCCATCGGGTAGCTGAATGGCCAGCGTCGTGTCGCGTTCGGCATCGGTATAGATCGTAAACGGGGCTGGCTCCGCAGGGGCCCAGTTGATCACAAGACTGGGCTCGCGGGTGACATAGCCGACGCAGTAATCGGTCGTGTTGAACCCGGCCTGATAGGCGCGCAAAGGCCCCCCCGCCTCGACTTCCTGTTCGTAAGGCAGGGCGTACTCAGCTGGGTCCAGCGTGAAAGCGCCGTGACGCGGCTCCAGCGACGGGTCGGCGCGCATTGATACGGCCTCGGCCCCGAATCCGGTTTGCGAGATGAAGAGATCAGCAGGCGCGGTTTCAGGCTGGAATGCGCCGACATAGATGTCGTAGACACCCGCAGGCGCGTCTTCGATTACGATGCCGGCATTGAGATCGCCTGCAGCGTCATCATTGCACCACCAGCCGCCATCGGGGGCGTTGACGAGCAGAACCGTGTCGCTTTCGCTTGCCGTGGAAATGTAAAGCGGCTCGCCCGCGCCATTCCAGGTCAGGCGAAAACTGGGCGCGCGCGTCACATTGCCATAGCAGAGCCCGTCAACGATGGTGTGGCCGGACAAGGCAAGCTCAGCCTCGACAGGCCCGCCCGATTGCACTTGCGCGCTAAAGGGATTGGGCGAGAAGCCGTCAGACAGGCGCACCTGGCCATGTACCGGATCGGCCGAAACATCAACGGAATTGTCGATCCCGGCATACCCGACTTCGGAGATGTGCAACATGGCGGTTCCGGCTTCGGATTCGTCATAGGTGCCCGCCCAGATGAGATAGTCGCCTGAGGCTGGCTCGCTGAAAACCACACCCGGGTTGAAATCACGGGCACCATCATCATCGCAATGCCAGCTGCCATCAGGCGCGCGCACGGCAATGGTGCCATCGCGCTCGCTTTCGGTTGAGATGTAAAGCCGGTATCGCCCGGCACGGTAGCTGAGGCGGGCCGCCGGGGCTTCATCGGCAAAGCCCACACAGCTTGTACCAAGCGGGCCGAGGCGCACGCTGCCGCCTTGGGAAACCTCAATGCTGGCCGGGTCATCGCGGAAGCCGGCGCGCAGCGAGAGCGCCGTACCGGCCTCTGCCTCGGCATTGACGGTGCGGACGAACGGGTTGGCGTCAGAATAGGCCAGCTCGGAAATGTGCAGGGCTGTCTCGGGATAGCCTTGACCGGGCGCATACGTGCCTACCCAGATCTGGTATTGGCCGTTATCCGGGCTTTCCACGGTAATGCCGGGGTTGAAGCCGCCAGCGCCGCCATCATCATCACACAGCCACGCCCCGGCGGGCGTGCGCACGGCCATGGTGGTGTCCGCCTCGGATGCGGCCGAGAGGAACAGGTCAAACACATCCCCGGCATCCTCATAGGTCAGTGCAAAGGTCGGCGCCTGCGTCACGAACCCTGCGCACCCGTCGCCACCGAGCCGGTAAGCGGGCATCGCACCGCCCGCCTGCACGGCGAATGTGCGCGGATCGTCGGGAAAGCCTGCCGACAGCGTTACGGCGCCATGGCGGGCCTCAACAGCGCCGGCCGGCGTCTGGGCCCAGACACCCGGTGCAGCGATGGCCGCTGCCAGCACGCTTAGCGATACGACATTTTTCATGGAAGTCCCCCTGAGATGACCGATACCGGACATGCAATACGGGCCGGACTCTAGGCGCAAATCCCTGCCGGTGCCTAGAGTTCAAATTCGCAATGTCCAAGCCTTCTGAACGCAAAAAGGCCGGCAGCGCCTGAACGCCACCGGCCTTTTTGATAAGGATTGGACAGGCACGCGCCCTAGCGCGGCGCCATCACCATGATCATCTGGCGGCCTTCGAGTTTGGGCTCAAACTCCACCTTGGCGATATCACCAAAATCGGCCTTCACGCGATCGAAAATGATCATGCCGCGATCCTGGTGCGCCATTTCCCGGCCACGGAAGCGCAAAGTGATTTTCACCTTGTCGCCATCTTCGAAGAAGCGGCGCATCGATTTGGTTTTCACCTCGTAATCGTGCGTATCGATATTGGGACGCATCTTTATCTCTTTGATATCCTGCGTCTTCTGCTTCTTGCGGGCTTCCGCCTTTTTCTTCTGCTCCTGAAACTTGAGCTTGCCGTAATCGGCCAGCTTGCAGACCGGCGGGTTGGCGTTCGGTGACACCTCGATCAGGTCAAGGCCTGCCTCGGCAGCCGCTTCCAGCGCGGCCTCAATAGGCATCTCACCTTGCTTCTCGCCATTTTCGTCAATCAGAAGCACCCGCGAAACGCGGATATCTCCATTGGTGCGCGGACCGTCCTTCTTGGCAGGTGGCGCGGCGTGGGGGCGTCGGGCTATGCGTCTTCTCCTGTTACAGCACCGGACCGGGGAGCCGGTACATGCTCCCTCTCCCGGCAAACAAAACTCTCAACACGGGTCAACGCGCACATGCGCGCTTTCGATGCAAGCGCATATCGCGGGATGGCTGGTAAAATCAAGACATTCAGGCCGCTTCCGGGTTACGGGCAAACCCGCCGGCCACACGCATGGACTGAACGGCCTCTTCGACCGAAATCTGCGCAAGTGTCGGCGCGTGCATGAGAATTACGCTTTCCGGACCGCGCGGGGATGCCATGTGTGGCGCTTCAGCACCGGGATGGAACATTACAGCAGGTGAGCCTGCCGCCACCAGCAAGTGCAAAAGGTCGACATCTTCACCGAAGGCAAAACTGGCCTTACGGCCCAGCCCGGCAAGCTGGACCAGATTGGCCCGGCCCGTCAGGTCGCGCGCGCCGGGCGTGACATGAGCGATATAGCGTCCGATCTCGCGGGCCGACGGACCACCGGCGATCACCGGCTCGACGCCTTTTTCCTTCAAGGCGTGCGCAAGCGAAGCCCAGCGCTCTTTTGGCCAGCGCAAGGCTGGCTGCGCCTCGTCTCCGGCAGGCGCAAACAGGGCATACTGGCCCTGAAGGCCGAAATAGGCCGGCTCCAGCGTGCGCGAACGCTTGGCGACAAAATCGACCCAGTCCAGCAGAGGCGGGGGCGCCTCGCCAAGCTGGTAGCCAGTGCGGCCAATGCCGGCATGGCCCAGACGCTCGGCAATCTGCTCGGACGGGTGTGCCGGCGATTTGGGATCCGGCGCGCAGTCAATCCACTGTCCGCGCGACAGGCGCATCGCGCCTTTCAGCTTGCGGGCCGCTTCAGACCCGCACAGATCATAGACGACATCGAATTTCGACGCGCGTGCCATCTTGACCCGCTCGATAAAGCCCTTCTTCGCAGTCTGATGAAGACTTGTCTCTACCGCATTGAAATACGGGCAATATTTGACGAGACCTTCATACTCGGCGGTGGTCAGGAAGGTGATGCGGGCCTTGCGGTGATGGTCGCGGATCAGACGCGCAGCCGCCATCATGCGCACCGTCGCGCGCAAATCGCCCTCATGGACGACCAGTACCTGTTCCTTTGGCGGCTCGGTCTCGATCATTGGCGACAGTCTAGAAGCTCTTTGTATACCTGCAAGGTCGATCCCTGCAGCGCCTTGCGCGAATAGTGGGCGATAACACGTTGGCGGGCCGATTGCCCGCGCAATTTTCGCGTTGCGGCATCAGTCGTCAATACAGCATGGATACGCGCTGCCAGAGCATCGGGATCACCAGGCCTGAACAGCCAGCCGGTTTCGCTGTCTGAAAGTATCTCCAGCGGTCCGCCATGGGCGGCGGCGATGACGGGGCGTTCCATCACCATCGCCTCTGCCAGCGTGCGGCCGAAGGCTTCGGGGTCGGTCGAGGGATTGATGACGATATCGGCGGCCATATAGGCGCTGGCCATGTCTTCCACATGCCCGGGAAGGACCAGGGCCACTCCGGACGCGGCAGCCTGATCGCGCAGGCTGTGAACATAGTCGCCGCGTCCTTGCGCATCGCCTGCACACACCAGAACCGGCAAGGGGCCGTCCAGACGGCCCTTCAAGCGGGCGAGGGCTTCAATGGCCAGCTGCTGGCCTTTCCATGCCGTCAGACGCGCGGGCAAAAGGATAATGGGCGCCTCACGGCCATCGAGCCAGGTGGCCCGCAACCCCTCGACATGCAGCGCGTCGACGCGCGCGGGATCCAGCCGCGAAAAGTCCACGCCGCGCGGAATTACATGCAGATGCGAGAGATCGGCGCGCTTGGCTGCCAGCACCGCGCCGTGCTCGATGCGCACATGCTCGGCAATGAAACGCGAATTGGCGATTACCGCATCGCCGCGCGCCATCACCGAATTGTAAAGGCGCTTCACCGAAGTGCGCGCATTATAGGTGCCGTGATAGGTGGTCACGAAAGCGATGCCGGCCTGGCGCGCCGCCCACAGGCCGCTCCATGCCGGCGCCCGGGATCTGGCATGAATGATGCCGATGCCGTTACCGGATGCCAGTGCGGCGAGGCGGCGGGCATTCGCCCGGATCGTGAACGGATTTTTCGTTTTCATGTCGAGCCGGACCAGCTTGCCGCCTGCCTGTTCCAGCTCGCTTTCGAGCCGCCCGCCACGGCTCGCCACCCAGGCCTCGCCGCCTGCCTGCACAATAGCCTCGGCCACATCAATCGTGGTGCGCTCTGCCCCGCCTGCGTCAAGCTCCGGAATTAGCTGGAGAATTTTCATCGGCGTTGCGCGTTCCGGATATATGTGCGGTGAAGCGGTTGAACCCGCGAGGGCTAGTCATAAAGATGGGCCATCCAACGGGCAAACGCCAACGGCCAGGTAAAGGCTCCCCATGACACAGCTTCTTGACCGGGGCGACGGCCTCCACCTCGCCTACGCCCGCCATTCCGGCACCGGACCGGGCATTGTCTGGCTCGGCGGTCTGCGCTCGGACATGGAAGGCACCAAGGCGCTGGCGCTGGACAGCTGGGCGCATCGGGAGGGCCGCGCCTTTGTGCGTTTCGACTATTTCGCGCACGGTCAGAGCAACGGAGACTGGCGCGATGCGCGCGTCGGGCACTGGCGCAAGGATGCGCTGGCGGTGATAGACACCCTCACGGACGGTCCGCAAATCCTTGTGGGATCTTCGATGGGTGCGTGGATCGCCTTGCTGGCGGCGCTGGCCCGGCCAGAGCGTGTCGCGGGTCTGGTGCTGGTCGCGCCCGCGCCCGATTTTACCGAAAAGCTCATGTGGGACCGGCTTTCCGACGCCGTGCGCCAGCAAATTATGGAGGCCGGCGAGTGGGCCGAGCCGTCAGACTATGGTGAGCCACGCATCATCACACGCGGCCTTATTGAAGAGGCGCGCCAATGGCTGCTGCTTGATTCAGGTATCGGCTTTGACGGGCCCGTTCGCATATTGCAGGGCATGGCCGACGCCGATGTGCCCTGGCAGCACGCAATGGCGGTGTGTGAGGCGCTCAAATCCAGCGATGTCAGCCTCCACCTGACCAAGGGCGGCGATCACCGGCTGTCTGGCCCGGCTGACATTGAACGGCTTATCGCCAGCGTGGAGACGCTGTGCCGGCAGTCTTGCGCGAAGGGAGAGTGACTAGAAGCGGAAAGCCGATTCAAAGCGCAGCTGCGGCGCGCGGCTATCAGGCTCTTCACCGAAAATGTCTTCTTCGGGAGCGGTGAAGCGGAATTCACCGCCAATGCGCACCCGGTCAGTCAGCGCATAAAACGCCCCGGCGCTGACATCCTGCAATTCGAAGGATTGTCCGCGCATACGTTGGGAAATGCCCAGCGAGATGCCCCAGCGTTCCCCCGCAGAGAAACGGAACTGCTCTGCCTGCTCGCCCCAGACCGAAGCCATACGGCCAGCGGGCGCTATCGTGAAGCGCTGCTGCCACGCAGTTGCCGAGGCCGTGGGTGTGTCCGGCATGGAAAGCAGCGCGTCACGGCGCGCATCCGGCGCGCGGGGCGCTTCTTGCTGATCGGCCTGAGCCTGATCAGCCAGATCCTGCAAGCGCTCGAGCGAGGTCAGGTCGGAAAAGGCGGTGCCCCGCAGATTGAAGCCCTCTGCGGCCCCTTCATCGGCGGCATAAGCCGACGGCGCGGTGGCAAGCGCCATCGCGGCCGGCAAAGCCGTCAGGACTGAAAGGGACAGACGCATGGTCTTCTCCGAACACTACTGACTAGGACGATAGGCCAGGAACGGGCCGAACCCAACAGTTTAGATGCGCCACCGCGTGTGAATCCGGGCAAAGCGTGTCAAAAGCGCAACCCTGCTTCGAGGAAGACCCGTGTCCCGGCACTGGAATCCCCGGTTCGCACCCCCCCCTGGACGGCCGCGCGTTCGGCATCGGTGTGCTCGATACCCGCACCCACAATAATGCCCGGCTCGATAAAACGCGACGCCGCGGCCATCAGGGTATGGCTGCGGGCGTGAACAAGGCTCGATTGGGCGCCGGACGCTTCAAGGCTGAACAACCAGTCTCCGCTTTCATAGGAAACGGACGCGGACTGGGCGCGGTAGGCGGCGCCTGAAACACCCTCATTGCTGATCAGGGCGCTGACACCGGCCGTCCACGGGCCCTCGCTGCGAATGATGCGGGCCGACAATGCCCAGGGGTCTTCGTAGAATATGCTATCGGGGCCGGATGCCTGGCCATGCGAGAGACCCAGACCCGCCGTCCAGCGCACCCCGGCTTGCGCAAACCGGTGATCGAAAGACAGGCCGAGCTCGGCAATGTGCCGGACCCGCGCCGCGGCCAGCACACCGGGCACCGGATCCGCACGGCAATACGTTGCGCCGCAAACATCGCGGTCGGGTGTGAAAGAGGCGGCGGCGCGAAAACCCGCGAGCCGGACGCTCTGGACGAGGATTTTGGGAGCGTGACCGGAAAGCGTGTTGGTGGTGGAGGCAAGATTGCGGCCCGACGGGTCGATTCGCGCCGCATCGGCGCGCATCAGCCAGAAAGCACCGGGCAAGGGTTCGCTCTCCAGCGCGGCAGCGCCAGGCCCGTAGCCGCCACGCACCTCAACATACCCGCCGCGCCAGTAGACGAAGGCCGTCTCGACGCCGATGGCGGGATCGTCGCCGGCAATGCCTGAAACGGCCGTCAGACCGCTGAACGTGCCAACCGGGGCGAGGCCGCCAACGCTGAAACAGTCAGCAATGCCTGGCGGGCAGTCGCCAACGCTCTGGCCAAGCCCCGCACGCCCGGAATCGCGCCGCGCCACAAGCGTGCCGGCAAATCCGATCTGGTGCGTGTTTTCAAGAATGCGGTCAGTCGTGAGACCCAGGCGGATTTCGCCATAGGGCCCGGCATTCGCCGCGTCCGTTGCACCGGGAGAGAGAAGAATGTCTGCGTCAAATTCAATGCTGGTATCGAACGCAGCAGGAACATCCTGCGCCAGCGCCGCGCCCGCCATTGTCAGTCCGGGAACAGGCGCGGCCGCGAGAGCAACAAGGGCCAGCACATCAGCGCATCGCGCTTTCATCATGGACCTTCTCTCGCGGCCTCGCCGTGGCGCCCCCGCTTTTCCCCCGGACACGCAGCGATCAGATGAGCGCGGGCCGGTCATGAGGTCAAGGCAGCGCCCGTGGGTCAGCAGGCTTGCACATCGGACTGTCACAAGAGTGCAACGGTTAACCCTGTGCCCCGGGCCGTGCACACGGCTGCCATGACAGGTCTGGCCACGGCCCGGCTGCGTGCTATAGAAACATGTCACGGGTTGCGCTTGGGCCCGCTCTGGTCTTTGTTGTCCGCGTTGGCTTTACACACATCAAAGTTTTACCGATTTCCCTGGAGGTTTGCCCCATGCTCTCACGGCCGATTTTAACGGTTCTGAGTGTTGTCGCCATTGCCAGTATGGCAGCAGGCTGTGCATCTCGGTCGAGTACCGAAAGCGATAATCGCGGCCTGTTCGGCGGTCTGCTGGGCAGCGGCCCAAGCGCAGACGGGCCGGATGCGGGCATTGGCGTAAACACATTCCTGTGGCGCGCGACGCTGGACACATTGTCTTTCATGCCGCTTGACCAGATCGACCCGTTTGGCGGCGTCATCATCACTGACTGGTATGCCAATCCCGAAGCGCCCGAAGAGCGCTTCAAGGCCACGGCCTACATTCTTGACAGCCGGCTGCGCGCCGATGCGCTGAGCGTTCAGCTCTTCCGCCAGACCCGCAATAGCGAAACCGGTGAATGGACCGATGCAACGGTCGATCCGGGAACACGCATTCAGCTTGAGAACGCCATCCTGACCCGTGCCCGGCAGCTTCGGATTGCCCAGCTTCCGTCCTCCTGACCGGGCGGACCCGAGGCGCAAGGAAACATGACGATGCGCGCATTGCCGGTACCTGGCCTGACACTGATGCTGGCAATGTCCTGCCTGCTTCTGGCCGGGTGCGGCTTTCAGCCGCTTTATGGCGGCGGGGCGGCGCAGACGCTGGACAATATGAGCATCAGCGTCAGCGGAGACGCCCGGCTGGCCTATCTGACCGAGACAGCCCTGATCGAGCGCACCGGAACCGCGCGAAACCCGGCTTCGGCTCTGTCTGTGTCGTTGCGGACCGCCCAAGTACCCTTGGGTGTTTCGGCCGACGGCCAGGCCAGCCGTGTGGCACTGAATATCCGCGCCAGTTACCGGCTCGCCCGGACCGGCGAAGAGATTTTAAGCGGCCGGGTTACCGAGCGCGTGGTCTTTGAGACGCCGCGCGAACCCTATGCGCTGATCTCGGCGCGGACCAATGCTGAACGCCGGGCGGCCGAAATATTGTCGGACGCCATTGTGCGCGATGTCCTTGCGGGTTTGCGGGTTCGCCAGCAAATCCAGGTTCAGCCGGATACGGCGCCTGCCGGGAACCCCTGACCATGGTCAAGCCGTCCGGCGGAACTATTGACCGGCTTGTAAAATCTCCCCCTCCCGAATTGCGTGTCTTTGTGATTTACGGCCCGGATGCCGGCCTCGTGCGCGAACGGGCGCGCGTCCTGTCCTCGGCCATATCACCCGACCCGGATGATCCGTTCAACGTCACGCGCCTGACGGAGGAGGATCTGAAGACCGATCCGGCAGCACTGGCGGACGCGATGGCGGCCATGTCGATGATGGGCGGAGAACGGCTGGTGCGGGTGCGGCTGAACGGCGACAATGCTGCGGTTGGACGCTGGATCAGCGAGTTTGAAGCCGGTGCCGCCCCTGCCGAAGGCCGCCTGGTGGTGGAAACCGGCAATCTCACCAAGGCGTCAAAGCTGCGCAAGGCGGCAGAGGACGGCAAGAAGTCTGCGGCCATCGCCTGCTATGAAGACAATGCGCGCGACCTGGTTGGCATGGCGGAGGAAAGCTTCCGGGCCGATGGCCTGTCGCTGGCGCCCGATGCGCGTCATGCGCTCGCCGCAATCCTGGAAGGCGACCGGGAGCTGGCCCGCTCGGAGATCGAAAAGCTTATCCTTTACAAAGGGCCAGATGGCGGTGAGATCACGCTTGAAGATCTGGCGGCGATATCTACCGAAAGTGCCGATACTGCACTCGACAAGGTCGTCGATGCCGCTCTTGGCGGCGATATCATACAGGCCGATATCCAGTATCAGCGGGCACTGGAGGCCGGTACCAGCGCGGTTGCCATCGTGCGGGCCCTGCAGCGAAAGATCGACCAGATAGAGCGCTATCACCTCATGGGCGCCGATCAGGCGGCGATGGCGCGGGCCGGTGCGCCGCGTTTTGGCCCGCCCGCCCAGCGCTTTCAGGCCGCGGCGCGGCTATGGAGCCGCGCCCGGATTGCCCGTGCCCGCAGTATTGCGTTTGAGACCGAACGGGCGATCAAGCGGTCGGGCGCACCGGCCGAGGCTTTGGCCGGCGAGACCTTGCTGCGTCTTGCCCGCGCGGCAGCACCGCCACGCTAGCGGCAACCGTGTATCTGGCAGACGCTAGCGCGATGAGAGGCGGCGGCACAGATCGTCGAGCTGTTCCAGTGTCGAGTAGCGAATCCGGATTTCGCCCGCCTCGCCGCGATGGGAAATTTCCACATCAAGCCCCAGCCGCTCGGCAAGATCAGCTTCCAGCGACCGCGTATCGGCGTCTTTCTGGGCCTTTTCCATCCGACCGGCACGGGCCTTGCGCTCGGGTGCCTGCTCCTTACGGGCGAGCGCCTCGGCACCGCGCACCGACATCCCGTCTGCAATGATCTTTTCTGCCAGCGCAGCGGGGTCGCCCGCTGTCGCAATGGCGCGGGCATGACCGGCGGACAGGCGCCCGGCTTCGAGATGGTCAAGAACGGCGGGCGGCAAAGCAAGCAGCCGCAGCGTGTTGGCGATATGGGCGCGCGATTTCCCGACGGCGCGCGCGACATCGTCCTGGGTATGGCCAAACGCCTCGATCAGCTGGCGATAGCCGCGAGCTTCCTCCACTGCGTTAAGATCCTGACGCTGAACATTCTCAACAATAGCGATTTCGAGCGTTTCACGGTCCGTCAGCTCGCGGATAACCGCCGGAATTTCATGCAGACGCGCCCGCTGGGCCGCACGCCAGCGCCGTTCGCCCGCAACGATCTGGTAGTGCCCGGTCTTACCCTTGGACGGCCGCACCAGAATGGGCTGCAACACGCCGCGTTCGGCAATCGAGGCCGACAGGGTGGTCAGCTCGTCTTCCGAGAAGCGCTTGCGGGGCTGGTCGGGATTGGGCTCGATCAGATCCAGTGACAGACTTCGCGCGCCGGACGCAGACACCTGACTGGCGGCATCCTCCTCGCTGCGCAAAATGTCAGCGTCCTCGCCCTCACCCAGCAGCGCAGACAGGCCTCTGCCAAGGCCACGCGAGCGGTCATTCGCACTCATGCGGGCACCGCCTGGGCGCCGGCGGCGCTGCGTTCCTGACGGACCAGTTCACGTGCCAGCCGCACATAGGCTTGCGAGCCCGGACAGGCGAGATCGTAAAGCAGGACTGGCTTGCCAAAAGAGGGAGCTTCGGAGACGCGCACATTGCGCGGTATCACCGTCTCATAGACACGATCACCGAAATGGGTGCGGACATCGGCAGCCACCTGCGCCGAGAGATTATTGCGCCGGTCATACATTGTCAGCACAACCCCTTGTATAACAAGGTTTTTATTGAGATTGCCACGCACCAGATCCACCGTGCGCATAAGCTGGCTAAGCCCTTCCAGCGCGAAGAACTCGCACTGCAGGGGAACCAGTACCGAATCGGCCGCGGTCATCGCGTTGACCGTGAGCAGGTTCAGCGAGGGCGGGCAATCAATCAGGATATAGTCACAATGGGTTGCCCGGGCGCTCAGGAAGCGGCGGAATCTGTCGACGGCGTGGCGCAGGCGGTAAGACCGGCGCGGCGCCGCGGAGAGTTCAAGCTCGGCGCCCGACAGGTCCACATCGGACGGGATGATACCCAGGCCCGGGACGGCGGTGTCAATGAGCGCCTCTTCCATTGGACGTTCATTGACCAGCACATCATAGCTTGTCGCCTTGCGCTCGGTGCGCGGGACGCCAAGGCCTGTCGAGGCATTGCCTTGCGGATCGAGGTCGAGAACGATGACCCGCTTGCCGATGGCCGCGAGCGCGGTAGCCAGGTTGATGGCCGTGGTCGTCTTGCCGACGCCGCCCTTCTGGTTGGCGATGGCAATCACTTTCGGCGCCCGTTCGGGCGACGCTGTCTCGGAACGCGGTTCAACGGACACGGCTCAGCCTTTCAATGCGGATAATGGCGGCTTCATCGCTGGTCACGCTGGGATGAAGGCGCTCCTCGAAGTTCCAGCTTTTACGCGCCTGGGTCAATTCCTCCACGTGGCGCGCACCCTTGGGAATCAGCGCTATTGCGCCGTTATCCACAAATGGCGCCATATATCCGAGCAATTTGTCCAGAGACGCCACCGCCCGGGCGGTCACGACATCGCAAGAGGGTGGCGCGCTGAGCGCCTCGACCCGATCGGAAATCACCTCGGCGGTCACACCAGTCTGCAAGAGCACAGCGCGCAGAAACGCCGCCTTCTTGCCGACCGATTCCACCAGCGTGACCTTGCGACCCGTCACCTGCCGGTCTTCTAGTCCAAAGGCGATGGCGAGGCCCGGGAAGCCCGCGCCAGCTCCGATATCGACCCAATGACTCGCTCCGTCCGGCGCCAGATCCAGCAATTGCCAGCTATCGAGCGCGTGCCGGTACCAGAAGTCGTCCAGCGTGGCCCGCCCGACAAGATTGGTGTGGCGGGACCATTCTTCGAGCAGCCTGTGCCAGACGATGAAGCGATCCAGTGTTTCACGTGAAACACCCGTCCGGGCCTGAAATGCGGCTGCATCGAACGCACGTTCGTGATTCATCAGCCCGCCTGCCGCCGATCGAGCCGTTTGACATGCGCCAGCAAGGCCGTCAGTGCGCCAGGTGTCACACCCTCCACGCGCCCCGCCTGACCCAAAGTTGCCGGACGGGCGCGTTCCAGCTTCTCACGCACCTCGTGAGACATCCCGCCAACGGTGCGATAGTCGAAATCAGCGGGGATGCGCACGCCTTCATCGCGGCGGAACGCGAGTACATCAGCCTCCTGCCGATCCAGATAGCCGTAATAGACGGCCTCGTTCTGCATTTGCCGGGCAATTGGCCGCTCCAGAGCCGCGATCTCCGGCCAGATCCGGGTAATTGCGTCCCAACCGGCTTGCGGATGCGCCGCCAGCTCCATCGCCGAACGGCGCTTGCCGTCCTGATTGATCGCCAGTCCGGCTTTTGCGGCCTCGGTCGGTGTGAGCGACAAACGGTCCAGCAAGCCGCGCGCCTCGCAAAGAGCCACCGCCCGCGCGGCATAGAATGTTTCACGTGAAACACTCGCCGCCCCCAGAGCGATTGCCAGCGGGGTCAGCCGCTGATCGGCATTGTCGGCGCGCAAGGACAGCCGGTACTCCGCGCGCGACGTAAACATGCGATAAGGCTCTGTCACGCCGCGCGTGATCAGATCGTCTATCATCACACCGATATAGGCCTGGGAGCGGTCAAGGATGAATGGCGCGGCGCTCGTACACGCCAAGGCGGCGTTGAGGCCGGCCATCAGTCCCTGGGCAGCCGCTTCCTCATATCCGGTTGTGCCATTGATCTGTCCAGCCAGCCACAGGCCCGGCAGGCGCTTGACGCCCAGCGTGGCATCCAGCTCGCGCGGATCAACATAATCGTATTCGATGGCATAGCCGTAGCGGCGGACTTTCACTTTCTCGAGACCGGGAATGGTTTGCAGGAAGGCGTCCTGAATCGCATCCGGCAGTGAGGTGGAAATCCCGTTCGGATAGACGGTGTCGTCGTCCAGCCCTTCCGGTTCAAGGAAAATCTGGTGGCTGGTCCGGTCCGCAAAGCGGACGATCTTGTCCTCGATAGAAGGACAATAACGCGGGCCCCGCCCGGAAATCTTGCCGCCATACACCGCCGAATGGCCCAGATTCTCTTCAATAATCTTGTGCGTCTGAACGGTCGTGCGCGTGATGCCGCATGCAATCTGCTGGACCGAAATGCTATCGGTGAGAAACGAGAAAGGCACCGGCTCGGGATCGGCGGCCTGCATGTCCAGTCCGGACCAGTCAATGGTCGCGCCATCAAGGCGCGCAGGTGTTCCGGTTTTCAGCCGCCCCATGGACAGGCCGAGCCCGTAAAGCCGGTCTGACAGGCCTATAGACGGCAAATCACCCATCCGGCCTGCCGGAATACGCTCGTCGCCGCGATGGATGACGCCTTTCAGGAAGGTGCCGGTCGTCAAGACGACCGCTCCGGCGCGATAGCTACGGCCATCGCCATCAATCACACCGGCGCAGCGGCCCTGTTCGACAATGAGGTCTTCCGCCGCCGCCTCGACGATACGCAGATTGGCCTGCTGCGCGAGCGCTGCCTGCATCGCCTCGCGATAAAGCTTGCGATCCGACTGCGTCCGGGGTCCGCGCACGGCCGGGCCCTTGGACGCGTTCAGCATACGGAACTGGATCCCGGACGCATCGGCGACGCGGCCCATCAACCCGTCCAGCGCATCGACTTCACGCACCAGATGGCCCTTGCCGAGCCCCCCAATCGCGGGATTGCAGCTCATCTCGCCAATGCTGGCCGCCTTGTGGGTCAGAAGCAGGGTTGCCGCGCCCAGGCGCGCAGCCGCGCTCGCGGCCTCGCAGCCCGCATGGCCGCCACCGATAACAATGACATCCCAGGTTTTGTGTGACGCCTCAGCGGCGCTCAGTATCGTGTCGGTCATGGCTCTCATGCTCCGGCCAGCCCGCCGGGAGCGCGTCTCTACCCGAATGGGGCGCGCAAGTCGAGGTCGCAGCCTATTTGCCGATGCAAAACTGGCTGAACACCCGGTCCAGGACATCCTCGATATCCACCGCGCCGGTAAGCTCGCCCAAGGCCCGGATGGCCCGGTTCACCTCAGCGCCCGCAAGCTCCGGCCGTACGTCCAGAAGCGCGAGCGCCTGCTGAAGCGATTCCAAGGCCCGCTCGACGAGCTGGCGATGGCGCGCACGCGACAGGGGCGCAGCCTCCGATCCGCCCAGACGCGTGGTCAGCTCACCGTCAAGCCAGGCCTCGAACGCATCCAGTCCCAGACCTTGTGTCACCGATACACGAAACGCCGTCACGCCATCGGGGACGGCAGCGCTGCGGTTCGCGATATCCGTCTTGTTGAACAGTACGGCGTCGCCGCCACGCAGCATGGCCAGGATGCCGTGCCCGGGTGTTTCACGTGAAACATCGGCCACCAGACAGCGCATATCCGCGCTCTCGGCCCGCGCCAGCGCCCGCCGGACACCCTCCGCCTCAATCACATCGGACGCCTCGCGCAGCCCGGCCGTATCGGCCACATACACGACAAACCCGGCCCGGATCAGCCGTACCTCGACAATATCGCGGGTAGTGCCGGGAATCTCGCTGACAATGGCAGCGTCTCTCTTGGCCAAGTGGTTGATAAAGCTTGACTTACCAGCGTTCGGCTCACCAATGACCGCAATCGTAAAGCCGTCCCGGACCCGTTCACCGCGATGATTGTCGGCCAGATGGGCCTGCATGCTCCGGCACAAATCTGTCAGCGGGGGTCCGGCCCGCTCCGACAAGCCTTCGGGCACATCGTCCTCATCAGGAAAGTCAATCTCGCCCTCAATGGCCGCGAGCGTGTCAATCAGGGCGTCACGCCAGTGGCCGTAAACGGAAGCCAGAGCACCATCCATCTGCGCCAGTGCTTGAAGGCGCTGGGCCTGCGTTTCCGCGTCGATCAGATCCGCCAGCCCTTCAGCCTCGGTCAGATCCATCCGTCCATGGGCAAAGGCGCGCCGTGAAAACTCGCCCGGTTCCGCTGCCCGAAGCCCCTCGGTCAGCAAGGCCGCCGACAGCGCCTCGATCACCGCCGCGCCGCCATGGATATGAAACTCCGCAACATCTTCGCCGGTGAAACTTGCCGGCCCCGGAAACCAGAGCAGCAACGCCTTGTCGATCACAGCACCGCCGCGATCCTTCAGGGTCCTGAGGACAGCGCGCCGCGCCGCTGGCAAGCTGCCGCAGAGCGCCTGAAGCGCCGCGCCTGCTTGAGGGCCGGACACGCGCACCACCGCGACGCCGGCGCGGCCAGCTCCGCTGGCCAGAGCGAAAATCGTATCAGACATGGAGAATATCGCTGCCCGTCAGACGCTGCTGCACCCGCGCGGGCCGCTAGCGCTTGTTGCCGCCACCACTGGCCGCTTCACCCATCAGGGAGAGGAATTGCTTTTGCCATTCCCCGCCCATCGTCATCCAGTTTCGCATCAGCGCGTCGGGCTCGAGCGCGTCGATATTGGCACCCATGCGCTTGCTCATCTCTTCAACAAGCTGCTCATTGAGCGGGGTGACATCCGGCAAGCCGAAAAAGCTCCGCGCCTCGGCCGGAGTGCATTCGATATTGATATTGACCTTCATGCCTGCCTCGTCTTGGCTTGCGCGACCACGCGCCGTGTCATGCCATCATAGGGGGCGCCGCGCCAAACACCAAAGGAGACGACATGTCCGCCGAAACCCTCACGATCACGACACCTGACGGCAGTTTCAGCGCCTATGCGCGCGGGAAAGGCCCCGCCATCATCGTCATTCAGGAGATTTTCGGGATCAATCAGGTGATGCGCGATATCTGCGACGATCTCGCGGCCAGTGGCTATCGCGCGATCTGTCCGGACCTGTTCTGGCGGATCGAGCCGGGTATCGAGCTGACCGACAAGACCGACGCCGAATGGAAGCAGGCTTTTGATCTGTTTGGGAAATTTGATCCCGACAAGGGTGTGGAGGACATCGCCGCCACGATTGCGTACGCCCGAAATGAAGGCGCCGGGAAAGTCGGCGCTGTCGGCTTCTGCCTGGGCGGATTACTGGCCTATCTGACCGCCTGCCGCACAGATTGCGATGCCAGTGTCGGCTATTACGGGGTCGGCATTCAGGACCGGCTGGGGGAGGCTGGCAAGATCAGCGCGCCCTTGCTCCTGCACATCGCAGGCAAGGACCAGTTCGTGCCGCCAGATGCGCAGAAAGCCGTGATGGATGCGCTCAAACCCAACCCGAAAGTGGAGCTGCACCACTATCCCGACCGCGATCACGCCTTTGCGCGCGTGGGCGGCGCACATTTCGACAAGGCTGACGCCGAGACGGCCAATAACCGCACCATGGCGTTCTTCGACAAGCATCTGGGCTAGAGGGATCTGGGCCCCGCATCATTCCGGGCAAGCCTTCAGCGCGACCGGGAAACGACAGAGCGTTTGTATGGATCCCGGGTCAAGCCCGGGAACCCGGTTAAGAGGTATGGATCAACCACCGGGGTCCCGGTCCCCGAACCGGGACCCACTTGATAAGAACACGGCGTTCCAGGGTCAGAACGGAACGCAGACGCGTTACCTACTCTGTGCTGGCTTTCTGCCAGCTTTCCATGGCGATCAGACGCTCCCAATAGGCCTGAATGGCAGGCGGGGCGTCTTTGAGCTGGCGGATAATCTTCAAAAGATACAAGAGGTAACCAACCGAAATATCGGCGGCGGTAAAGCGGCGTGCGGCCAGCCACTCACGGCCCTCAAGCCCACGCGTGGCGATCAGCTCAAGATGCTTTTCCACCTCCTTCTTCGCCCAGCGGGCTATGCCCTCATTGCGCTGGGCTTCGGGCAGCAAGGTAGTGTGGGCGAGCAACAGATTGACCGGCATGCCAAGCGAACCTTCGGCATAGTGGAGCCATTCCAGATAGCGCGGATAGTCCGGCTCTGAGGGATCAACACGCAGCGGCGTCGGGCCATAGCGGTTGATCAGATATTCCAGGATTGCGACCGACTCCAGAATGACCGTTTCGCCATCCTTCAGGGCCGGGATTTTCTGCAAGGGGTGGATCTTGCGGTATTCATCACCGCCCACATTGCCGCGGTCAAAGGCGACACGCTCCAGCCGGTAATTCAAGCCCATCTCCTCCATCGCCCAGCGGGCGCGAATGGAGCGGGTCATGGGGGCATGGAACAAGATCAGATTTGCGTCGTGGCTCATGGATGTCTCCCGCGAAATTTTGCGGCGAGATTAGCGCCATTTGCGCAACGGGAAAGCACAGACTTCCGCGCGGCGGCCTGCAGGCCCGCAAGGCCGGCCGTCCGCGCTCCTGCGCGGAACGGACCGGCCGGATGCGACGGAAGACCAGGTATCAGGTATTCATCGAATCGAAGAATTCGTCGTTGGTCTTGGTCTCTTTGAGCTTGCCGAGCAGGAAGTCGATCGCGTCCTGCGGCCCCATCGGGTTGAGGATACGGCGCAGCACATAGGTCTTGGCCAGGCTCTTCTTGTCGACCAGCAATTCTTCCTTGCGGGTGCCTGACTTGAGGATGTCGATAGCCGGGAAGACGCGCTTGTCGGCGACCTTGCGGTCAAGCACGATTTCAGAGTTACCCGTGCCCTTGAATTCCTCGAAGATCACCTCATCCATGCGGCTGCCGGTATCGATCAGGGCGGTGGCGATAATGGTCAGCGAGCCACCTTCCTCGATATTGCGGGCAGCCCCGAAGAAGCGCTTGGGGCGTTGCAGGGCATTGGCGTCGACACCGCCGGTCAACACCTTGCCCGAGCTCGGGACCACCGTGTTGTAGGCGCGGCCCAGCCGGGTAATGGAATCGAGCAGGATCACCACATCGCGGCCATGCTCGACCAGGCGCTTGGCCTTGTCGATGACCATTTCGGCGACCTGGACGTGGCGTGTCGCCGGTTCGTCAAAGGTTGAGGCAATCACCTCGCCCTTCACCGTGCGCTGCATGTCGGTGACTTCCTCCGGGCGCTCATCGATCAGCAGCACCATGAGATAGCATTCAGGGTGATTGGTCTCGATGGCATGGGCGATATTCTGCAAGACCATCGTCTTGCCGGTGCGCGGCGGAGCCACGATCAGGGCCCGCTGGCCCTTGCCCAGCGGAGCGACGATATCGATGACGCGCCCGGTACGGTCCTTACGGGTCGGATCCGGGTTTTCCATGATGAAGCGGCTATCGGGATAGAGCGGCGTCAGATTGTCGAAATGAACTTTGTGCTTGGCTTGTTCGGTCGGCTGGAAATTGATCGCGTTGACTTTCAAAAGCGCGAAATAGCGCTCCCCGTCGCGCGGTGCCCGAATTTCGCCCTCGACCGTATCGCCGTTGCGCAAACCGAATTTGCGGATCTGGTTGGGCGACACGTAGATGTCATCAGGGCCGGCCAGGTAATTGGCTTCCGGTGAACGCAGGAATCCGAAACCGTCCTGTAGAACTTCCAGCGTTCCGCCGCCGTGTATTTCCGCGCCCTGCTCGGCCAGCGCCTTGAGGATGGCAAACATCATGCCCTGCTTGCGAAGCGAGGCTGCGTTCTCGATATCGAGGCTCTCGGCAAGCTGGAGAAGGTCGGCCGGAGACTTTTCCTTCAATTCCTGCAAGGACATACGCCGCCCGTCAGGGACCGGCGCGAAATTGTCTTCAGTTTCAGTTTCTGGTGTGTCGTTTTCATCGGTCATGGGGAGATCTTCTTGGATAGCCAGCAACAGCGCGACGCGAAACCAGCCAGGCCGGACGGCCGACTGTATTGCAAGACGGGATGAACACGCACGCGTGTCCAGCCAGCCTTTTGCAGATTCCGGTCCCGGCAATATCGGCCAGACAGGCCGTGTGCGGGAATGTGTTTAGCGGACATGCAGAGCTGCGGAGGATTTAGTCCTGCGCCTGCACGATAAGGGGGGAAGCCGCCCGCTTGCGGACGGTGAGCGATAGGCGTGACACAAGCGCGTTATCGCGTCAAGCGAAAGGCTTCAGAACCGCCAGCAGAACGATGAGGATGACCGCGATGGCGGGCACTTCATTCATCACGCGCCAGAAGCGCTCGGTGCGTGGGCGCTCGCCTCTGGCAAAGCGTTTTGTGCTCGCGGCGTAAAAGCCGTGGACACCCGACAGGGCTATGACCAGTAACAGCTTGCCATGAAACCAGCTCTGGCTGAACAAGGCAGGGTTCGCCGCCAGCATCAGGATCGCAAACAACCAGACCGCAATCAGGGCCGGCGCCATGATGATCCTGTTGAGGTTCTTTTCCTGCTTGAGGAGCGCGGTCTCCAACTCACCGCCCGGCGCAGCGCTGTGATGATAGACGAAAAGGCGCGGCAGATAGAGCATGCCGGCCATCCAGAAGATGACCGAAATCACGTGCAGCGCCTTGAACACATCATAGGCGGGCAGAAGGAAATCCATCAGGCAGCCTCATCTTCGCTCTTGGCAGGTTTATAGCCTGCTTCGCGGCACGGGCAGCGCCCGAATTCAGCCGGGCAGATCATGTTTCCTGATGGCGGCTTCAGGCCAGATGGCCCGGCGAGTGCCGAGACCACAAGCCCGCCCAGCGCCGAGATGAAGCCTTGCGCTACACCCAGCGCCGGCACGCGGGTATAGCCTTGCGCCCCGTGTGCGTGCGCAAGCTCTGCATATTCCTCATCGAGCTCCACCAGTGTCTCGATATGCTCGGAGACGAAGGCAATAGGCGACAGGATGATGTGCTTGCCCTCGCGGGCGGCCGTTTCAACCGTTTGCTCGGTGGATGGGCCGATCCATTTCAACGGGCCAACCTTGGACTGGAAACAGGTGATGTGATCGCCGAGCTCTGGAAGCAGGGCCGTCACTCTTTTGACCGTCTCCTCCACCTGCCACTGATAGGGATCGCCGCGCTGGATCGTTATTTCCGGCAAACCATGGGCTGAATGCAGAACCCGGACATTGTCCGGCTTTCCGGCCTCTTCCCACGCCTTGCGGATCAGGGCCGCGTGTGCGGCAATGAATTCCGGCTCGGTGGGAAAGCAGCAGATTGTGCGGGCATCCCCGCCGCCGGCATCACGCCAGGCTTTCAGCGAACTGCCCGTGGTCGTCGTTGAAAACTGGGGGTATAGCGGCAACAGCACGGTTTCGTCAGCGCCCCAGTCCCTGACGGCCTCGACGGCCTCCTTGGTGAAAGGGTGCCAGTAGCGCATAGCCAGAAAGCAGCGGACTTCATCACCGGGCAGCGCGGCTTCCAGCGCCTTTGTCAGCGCAGCGGCCTGACGCTGCGTTTCCGGCACAATGGGAGAGCCGCCGCCCATCTTGGCGTATTCTTTCGCCGCTTTGGGTCCCCGCGTGGTCGAGATCAGCCAGGCCAGAAACGGCCGCACCGGCCAGGGCGCGTAGATGATCGCCGGATCATTGAACAGATTGCGCAGGAAGGGCTTTACGGTGGCCTGCCCGTCCGGGCCGCCCAGATTAAACAATACCACAGCGATTTTACGGCCCATCGTGTCCTCCGGCTCCCGGAACTACGCGCGCTCAGCCGCGAATATGGGCCAGCAGCTCGCTCACATGATCTGGCGGCACATCAGGATTTATCCCGTGACCGAGATTGAACACATAGGGCCGCCCTGCCCACGCGTCGAGCAAACGCCTGACCTCGGACTGAAGCGCCGCACCGCCTGCCCTGAGAACCGCCGGATCGAGCTGGCCCTGGACCGGCATGGATGCGGGCAGGTTGTTTACCGCCCAGCCCGTATCCAGCCCGTGATCGGTCGCGATGGCATCAATGCCGGTCTCGGCTGCATAGCGCGGATAGTGGGGCCCTGCACCTTTGGGAAAGCCGATAATCGGGGCGGTTATTCCCGCAGCGCGGACGCGTTGGACAATGCGCCGTGTCGGCGCGATCACGACCCTGTCAAACAGGGGCGCCGGCAAGCCTTCTGCCCAGCTTTCAAAGAGTTTCAGGACATCGGCGCCCGATTTTGCCTGTTCGATCAGATAATCGGCCGTGGAATCTGCCAGATTTGCCAGCAGCCGGTCCATCATGCCGGGTTCAGACCAGGCCGCAGTGCGGGCTTTCCAGCGATCCTTCGAGCCGCCGCCTTCAATCATGTAGGTTGCCACTGTCCAGGGTGCCCCGGCGAACCCGATCAATGTGCATGTCTCGGGCAGCCCTGCGCGCACCCGCGTCAATGTCTCGCAAACGGCAGACAGGCGTTTTGCCGCGCCTTCGGGTTTCAGAGCGGCGAGCTGTTCAAGGCTCATCGGACTGAGGCGAGGGCCCTCGCCCTTTTCAAACCAGACCTTCTGGCCCATCGCATGGGGTATCAGCAGAATGTCGGCAAAGACGATCGAGGCATCAAACCCGTAGCGCCGGATGGGTTGCAATGTCACCTCGGCAGCCGCTTGCGGGTTGAGACAAAACGCAATGAAGTCGGGTTGCTCTGCCCTGACCGCACGGTATTCCGGCAGGTATCGCCCGGCCTGGCGCATCAGCCAGACAGGCGGAGGGCTCAAGGTCTGGCCTGAAAGAACCTGAAGGAGGGGGCGATGTGTCATGAACGCGATGTCCTGTTGCGCAGGAGCCGGGCTTTGCCGGATTTCCCACCTCTTCTGTGAGCTCTTTAAAAAAGAGAATCTTGAAAGAGTGGAGTCGTAGGGCTGCCGATAGGGTGGATAACCCGGTCTGATTACCCTTTTATCCGTTCAGTTCACAGCCTGTGGAAACAGGTTTTTCAGATCTGCTGATGCCGAAGTGTGAACTGCGCGGTTAACTCAAAATTCATACCTTTTAACAAATGGTTAAAATATTGGCTGGACGGCCTTGCCGCTAAAATGGGCCAGCTATCGCCGGGCATAATGCACATCGCGCCGGATTTGCGCCGCATCGTGAGCGCCATCCGGGGATCAGCGGGGCTACAATGTGGGCAGGTCTGATGATCTGGCCGCATACCGCCCGGTGGGGCTGTTAGCGGGGATAGTCTGGCCGGCTTGCCGACATGTTGTTCACAGGGCGGGCAGAACGGTCTATCCGTTGGGCAGGCCAATTATGGCCGGGATATCCTGAAAGAAGACATGGCGAGTTCTGCGCGTTTGCCGGACATGAAGACGTATTTTCATGTTCACATGATATCGGATTCGACAGGCGAAACCCTGATGGGCGTGATGCGTGCGTCTGCCGCCCAGTTCGAGCGCGGCCAGCCCATCGAGCATTTATTTGCCCTGGTGCGCTCCCCGCGCCAGATGGACCGGGCGCTGGATCATGTCGCGTCCTTTCCCGGTATCGTGGTGTATACGGTCGTCAATCCTGATTTGCGCGAAACGCTGGAAAACCGTTGCGCAGAGCTCGGCATGCCCGCCATTGCAGTTCTTGATCCGGTCGAGACCACGCTGTCGGCCTATCTGGGGGCACCCATGACCGGGCGCGCCGGCGCGCAGCGTACGCTCGATGCCGATTATTATCGCCGGATCGAGGCGATGAATTACTGCATGGCGCACGATGACGGCCAGGGCGACGATCTGGCGAGCGCGGATGTCATTCTTCTGGGTATCAGCCGGACGTCAAAAACGCCGACCTCCATCTATCTGGGCAATCGCGGCGTCCGCGCGGCGAACATTCCTCTGGTGCCTGGAACGCCGCTGCCGCCCAATCTGTTCAATCTGAAAAAGCCTGTCATTGTCGGGCTTTACGCCACCCCCGAGCGCATCGTCCAGATCCGCCGGAACCGCCTGTTGAACCTCAATGAAGACCGTTCGACCGACTATATCGACGAGACCGCCGTCAAGGATGAGCTGATCTTCGCCAAGCGCCTGTATGCACGCCACAATCTGCCAACGATTGATGTCACGCGGCGCTCCATCGAAGAGACCGCCGCCAAGATCATCAATCTTCTGACCGAACATCGCGGCGAGCTTTGAGGGGGACGTCATGACGAAGCTCGTACTGGCATCGGGCTCGGCATCGCGCCGGTCGATTCTCGCCAAGGCTGCCGTGCCGTTCGACATTGATCCGGCTGATATAGACGAGGGCGCCGTCAAGGCGGGGTTTGGCGGCACGCCGGCCGAGCTGGCTCTGGAACTGGCAGCTCAGAAAGCGCTGGCTGTTTCCCCGCGCCATCCCGCCAAGCTGGTCCTGGGCGCCGATCAGGTGCTGGAATTCGATGGCCGCGCCTATGACAAGTCCCGCGACCACACCGAGGCACGCGCGCGCCTGCTCATGCTGCGTGGCCAGACCCATGCTCTTGTTGGCGGGCTTGTGCTGGCACTGCACGGTAAGATTGTCTGGCAGCACCAGAGCCGCTGCGTCATGCGGGTAAGGGCGTTTTCCGATGCGTTTCTGGACCGGTATATGGAGGAGGCAGGATCGATCCTGACCGCAGGCGTTGGCGGATATGCCTATGAAGGGCTGGGTGCGCAGCTTTTCGAAGCGGTTGAGGGCGATTTTTTTGCCGTCCTCGGCTTGCCGCTGCTGCCTTTGCTGGCCGCGCTCAGAACGCATGGCGTGTTACCAGCGTGACCGGAAGATCCGTCAGGGCAGGGGTTATCGGCTGGCCCGTCGCGCATTCGCTGTCACCGTTGATGATGGAGGCCTGGCTTGAAGCTGCCGGGATGCGCGGATCCTATGAACGCATCCCGGCACCGCCCGAAGGGCTCAAAGCGTGCATCGCCCGGCTGAGCGAGGATGGCTATTCGGGCGTCAACATAACCTTGCCCCACAAGGAAGCCGCGCTGACACTGGCTGACGAGGCGAGTGCGGCGGCAAAAACCGTTGGCGCGGCGAATATACTGGTGTTTGGCGGCGGCAAAATGATCGCTGACAATAGTGATATTACCGGCGTGCAGGCTGCACTGGACGAGGCGGGCTGGCAGGGCGGTGAGCGTGCGGCCGTTCTTATCGGCGCAGGCGGCGCCGCGCGTGCTGCACTGTATGTTCTCAGACAGGCTGGCGTTCCGGTGCGGATCGTCAATCGCAGTCCTGACCGCGCCCGGACGCTCGCGGCGGCGCTGGGCTGCAAGGCAGACATATTCACCTTGGAAGAGGCTGACCGCGCGTTGGAAGATGCCAGCCTCGTCATCAATGCCACCAGTCTCGGCCTGGCCGGTCAGCCGCCGCTCACCTTGTCCCTCTCGGGCGTTGCCAGCAATGCGGCGGTGTTTGACATGGTCTACACGCCGTTGGAGACGCCGCTGCTTGCGGCTGCGCGGTCTGCGGGCCTCAGGGCGGTGGACGGGCTGTCCATGCTGATCGGGCAGGCCCCGCCTGCCTTTGAAGCCTTTTTCGGCACTCCGCCGCCCGATAGCGTTGCGGTGCGCGATCTGCTCGAGGCGGCCCTGGAGGCACGGCGATGATCACAATCGGGCTGACCGGTTCAATCGGCATGGGCAAGAGCACGACCGCCAGCCTGTTCGCGCAGGAAGGCGTTCCGGTGTTTGATGCTGATGCAGCGGTGGCGCAGATGTATGCGCCGGGCGGTGAGGCCGTGCCGCTTTTGCGGGAGGTCTTTGCCGATGCGGTTGTGGACGGGCAGGTCGACCGGGGCGCGCTGAGCAATCACCTGAACACTCATCCGGAAGATTTTGCGAAGCTGGAATCCATCGTTCACCCGCTGGTTGCGGCGCGGCGCGCGGCCTTTCTGGAGAGGGCGGATAAAGACGGTGCGTGGTGTGTGCTGTTTGACATCCCCTTATTGTTCGAGACGGGCATGGAGGGACATGTCGATGTCATCGTTGTCGTTTCGGCACCGGCAGACATCCAGCGTGAGCGTGTGCTGGCCCGCGACGGGATGCACGAGGACAAGCTCGACATGATCCTGTCGCGCCAGACGCCCGATGCTCTCAAGCGCGAGCGCGGCGATTATGTCGTGGACACCTCGAAAAGTGTGGACGATGCCCGGCGGCAGGTGCGCGCCATTCTGGAAGATTTGCGCAAACAATCGCACAATCAGGCCCTATGAGAGAGATCATATTCGATACCGAAACGACCGGGCTCTACCCGCTGGAGGGGGACCGGATCACCGAGCTGGGCTGCGTCGAGGTCGTCAACATGATCGCGACGGGGTGTGAATTTCATGCCCTGATCAATCCGGACCGCGATATCCCGGCCGAAGTGACCGCCATTACCGGCCATACCCGCGAAATGCTGCGTGACAAGCCGCGATTTGAAGAGGTGGCGGACGCGTTTCTCGCCTTTGTCGGCGATGATGTGATGGTGGCGCACAACGCGCCCTTTGACCGGAGCTTCATCAATATGGAGCTCACCCGCGCAGGCCTGCAGCCCTACCCGGACAACCGTTTCAAGGACACGGCCGAGATGGCGCGCGAGCGTTTTCCCGGTTCACCGGCCAACCTCAACGCCTTGTGCAAGCGTTTCGACATCTCGCTGGAAAGCCGGACCAAGCACGGCGCGCTGATCGATGCCTATTTGCTGGCCGAGGTTTACCTTGAGCTCAATGGCGGGCGCACGCGCGCGCTTGACCTTTCCGGGCTGGAAGGCGCGGACAGGACCGTGCGCTACACGCCACGTCCGCAGCGCCCCAGACCGCTTGCGCCGGCCAGCACCGGGGACGAGCGGGCCCGTCATGCGGCCTTCGTCGCTGAAATGGGCGATGACCGGGTCTGGAAAAACTTCGGAGTCTAGACCGGGTCTACGCTCAAGCTTTGACGCTGATGGCGCCTAGGCGTTGCCTGCCGGCGGGTTGACGCTGCCGCCTTGTGCCCGCTGGGCCAGCTGCTGGCGATAAAGGGCGGCGAAATCGACCGGCTCCAGCATCAGAGGCGGGAAACCGCCTTCCTGGGTGGAGTTGGCGACGATCTGGCGGGCGAAGGGGAAGGTCAGGCGCGGCGCTTCGACCAGCAGGAAGGCTTCGCGCGCCTGCTCGTCCATGCCGCGGATCTGGAACAGGCCCGCATAGCTCAGCTCGCAGACAAACAGGGTCGTGTTTTCGCGCAGGGCCTTGGCTGACAGCAGCAGCTCCACCTCGAAGGTTTCGCCGTCCAGAGCCCGCACGCGAACATCGATTCCCAGATCAATATTGGGCTGCGCGGCGTTGCCGCGCAGGGTTTCCGGAGCGCCTGGATTTTCGAAGGAGTGGTCCTTCACATACTGGCCGAGAATGCGCACGCTGGGTGCGCTGGCCGGATTGGCATTCTGGTCGGGCGTGTTCGGGGTGTCAGCCATATCGGGTATAAACTCCTGTGGGCGGGCCGCTATCAGGCGCGCTTCCCGTGCAAGGTGTCGGCGGTTAGCATGCCGGGGCCCAGCGGGCAAGTTGCAGCTCTGGCGCGGCTGGTCTGGCGTCAGCCTGCATTGTGCGGGCTGACCTGAACGCCCTGACGGCCTATATGGATAGACAGGGACGGCAGTTTATCCGCCAGCCGGCGGACGGCCATGAGGTGCATGCGCGTGGAATTATTGCAGATACTCTTTTTTGCTGGCCTCGCCGTATTCATCGGTGTGCGCCTTTATATGGCGCTGGGCCGTCCGGTCGGACGTTCCCATGAGGAGCATGCGCGTGAAGAGGCCGAAAAGGCCGGTGCGCGCGAAACCGCAATTCCCGTGCGCGAACAGGGCCTTCAAGCTGAGCCGCCGGTTCGTGAACAGGCCTCTTTCAGCACCGTTGATGTCGATGAGGGTGCCTATGACGGGCTCGAAGCGATTGCCCAGATGGATCCATCCTTTGACGCCTACGAGTTCATCAAGGGTGCGCGCGCAGCCTACTCCATGATCGCCAACGCCTTTGCCAAGGGTGATACCGCCGCGCTTGAGCCGTTGCTCGCGCCGCGTGTGATGACCGCCTATCGCGAAGCCATCACGGCGCGCGAAGAGCGCGGCGATGTGCTGACCACAGAGATTGACCGCATCAGGGAAGCGCGCCTGCAGGAAGCTTCCCTTAACGGCCCCAAGGCCAAGATCAAGGTGCGATTCGTCGCCGAGATCGCCCATGAGACCCGGTCTGCCGACGGCAGTGTGGTTTCGGGCGATATCGCGGCCTTGCACCCGGTAGCCGAGATCTGGAGCTTTGAGCGCGATGTCACGAGCGATAACCCCAACTGGCAGCTTTCTGCGGTTCGCCCGGCCTGACGCTTTAGCTGCGCTTGTCTGCGCCTGTTTTATCCAGGCCTGCGCCGGTTCGCCTGGCCCGTCGGTGCCGGATCAACGGCCCGCAGCGTCCTCTCTCGATCTGCGTCCCCTCTCCGGCTTTGCCGCTCTCGATGGCTGGCAGAGGCATGACGCGCGCGCAGCGCTGGTCTCCTTCGGGCGCAGCTGCGAGGCGATTTTGCGCCGCCCGGCTGACCGCGCGCTCAGCGACCGGGCGTCCTATGCCGGGCGTGCGGGGGACTGGCACGCGGTTTGTGAGGACGCGCTCCAACTGATTGCTTCCAGTCCGGATGCCCCCGCTGCGCGGCAGTTTTTCGAAACCCGCTTTACGCCGGTTGCTGTTGGCGGTGATGGCCGCCTGACAGGCTATTACGAGCCGATGGTCGATGTGCGCCGCTACCCGGACACCGAGTTTTCCATGGCGATCCGGGCACGGCCGGGCGCCACGCCGCGCGGGGATTTGTCCCAGCTTATTGCCGGGCTGGATACCGCCCATCAGGGCGGCGCCGACGCGGCCCGCCCGCGCGCCGAGATCGAGGCGATGAATATCGGCGTGCCGCTCGCCTGGGGGCGGCCGGTTGACGTGTTCTTCATGCAGATTCAAGGCTCCGGACGCCTCAGGTTTGACGATGGCAGCCAGCGCAGGGCGGCCTTTGCCGCCCATAACGGGCATCCTTATGTCTCGATCGGACGGCTGCTACTGGACCGGGGGGAATTGCCGCCCGGACAAGCCTCCAAGGACCATATCGAAAGCTGGCTCAACCGGAACGGACCCGCCGCCTGGACCCCGCTATTCAATGAAAACCCGCGCTATGTGTTCTTCGACATGCAGGAGATACCCGATCCCGAGGCCGGCCCGGTGGGCTCGCAGGGCGTGCCCCTGACACCGATGGCCAGCCTGGCGGTCGATCCGGCCTATCATGCCTGGGGCGTTCCGGTATTTGTGCAAGGCGAGGTTTCGGGCCAGGGACCATGGGGCGGACTGGTCATTGCACAGGATGCCGGCGGGGCCATCACCGGTCCGGTGCGCGGGGATCTGTTTTTTGGCTGGGGTGATGAGGCCGGACAGATTGCCGGACGCCAGAACAGTTTCGCGCGCTGGCATCTGCTTTTGCCAAACCGTCTGGCGCGCCGGCTTGGCCCGGTGTCCTGATTAGCAATGGCGGGTCCGGGCCGAACGCTGACACCTGACGAGCGGGCCTTGTGGCGCAAGGTCGCCCGCACGGCACGGCCTTTGCCGGCTGGAGAGGCGCGCGTACCGCGGCAGATTGGCGATGAAACATTTTCAGCCCTGTTCCAGCGCTCCACCGGCGGCGCTGTCCCGGCGCTCAACACCGGTTCTGTATCAGGCCGGACGCCGGCTGACCGCGGCGCTGAACGCAAGGTGCGCCGGGGGCGGGTGGAGATTGATGCCCGCATAGATTTGCATGGCGAGACGGCTGCGCGGGCCCGCCAGATGCTGCTGGCCTTTCTGTCGCGTGCGGCCATGAAAGGCCATCGCACCATTCTGGTCATCACTGGCAAGGGCGCAAACGCGCGGGCAGAGGATTCGCGCCGGTTCGAGCCCTGGCAGCCTGATGAGCGCTCTCTTCCGGGTGTCTTGCGCCGCTCGGTCCCGCTCTGGCTGGCAGAGCCGGAATTTGGTGTCCTGGTCAGCGGGTATGCACCGGCCCATGCCCGCCATGGCGGGGCGGGCGCGTTCTATGTCATGCTGCGTGCATGACGCTTTCAATGCTGCCGCAAAAGGCACGGGCGCTGGCCCGCGAGGCCGGATTTGACGCCGTTCACATCGCCCGGGCTGACGAACCCTGGGAGGCGGGCGCGCATCTTCGCCGCTTCATTGAGGCAGGCCATCACGGCACCATGGGCTGGATGGAAGACACGCTGGAGCGCCGCGTTCACCCCGCCGCGATGTGGCCGCAGGCGCGCTCGGCGGTAGTTGTGGGGCTCAATTACGGGCCCGATCATGACCCGCTTGAAGACCTTAAGGACACCGCCAGGGCGGTCGTTTCGGTCTATGCGCGCAATCGCGACTATCACGACCTCATCAAGAAGCGCCTCAAACAGATGGCGCGGGCCTTCCATGGCGAGACCGGCCACGCGGTGAAGGTGTTTGTGGACACCGCGCCGCTGATGGAAAAGCCGCTTGCCCAGCGTTCCGGCCTTGGCTGGCAGGGCAAGCACACCAATCTGGTCAGCCGTGAATGGGGCAGCTGGCTGTTTCTGGGTGTCATGCTGACCGAGGCTGTGCTGGAGCCGGACGCGCCGGAAAGTGATCATTGCGGCACCTGCCGTGCCTGCCTTGATATCTGCCCGACCCATGCATTCCCTGCGCCCTACCAGCTCGATGCACGCCGTTGCATCTCCTATCTGACGATCGAACACAAAGGCCCGATACCGGCGGAATTTCGCGCCGCCATGGGTAATCGCATCTATGGCTGTGATGACTGTCTGGCGGTGTGCCCGTGGAACAAGTTCGCCGCGCAAACCGGCGAAATGGCGTTTCAGCCGCGCGCGGAGCTGGAAGCGCCATTGCTCACGGAGCTCTCCCGGCTTGATTATGCGGCCTTCCGCACGTTCTTCACCGCGTCGCCCGTCAAGCGTATCGGACGCGACCGATTTGTGCGCAACGTGCTGATTGCGCTGGGCAATGGGTCGGGTGCGGATGCGCTGGACGCGGTGCTTGCCCGGCTCGATGACGAGGCTGCTCTGGTGCGCGGAGCGGCCGTCTGGGCGCTGTCGCGTCTAGACGAGGGGCGATTTGCCGCCGAGCGCGATGCCCGCCTTGGCGGTGAGAGCGACCATGATGTGCGCGCCGAATGGAATGGCACCATGTGCTAGTGCCTGGGTTTGAAGGGTTTCCCGGCGCGCCGGGGCTGCCTACATGACCGGCGTCGTTCCGCTCCACACACGTCAAGGGCTCCTGATGACCGAATTGTCGCCACGCGAGATTGTCTCTGAACTGGACCGCCACATTATCGGCCAGCACGACGCCAAGAAGGCGGTCGCCATTGCGCTGCGCAATCGCTGGCGGCGCAAGCGCGTCGACGAATCGCTGCGCGCGGAAATCACGCCGAAAAACATTCTGATGATCGGCCCGACCGGCGTGGGCAAGACCGAAATCTCGCGCCGTCTGGCCCGCCTTGCCGGTGCGCCCTTCCTGAAGGTCGAAGCCACCAAGTTCACCGAAGTTGGCTATGTCGGCAGGGATGTCGATTCCATCGTGCGCGATCTGGTCGAGATTGCCATCTCGCTGGTGCGCGAGCGCCGCCGCGAAGAGGTGCGCCCCCGCGCGCAGGAAGCTGCCGAAAAGCGCGTGCTGGACGCGCTGGTGGGGCCCGGCGCCAGCACGACGACACGCGACAGCTTCCGGCGCAAGCTTCACGCTGGCGAGATAGACGACAAGGAAATCGAGATCGAGCTGGCCGATGATGCCAATCCGCTGCAGGGGCTGGATTTGCCCGGCATGGGCGGTGTCGGCATGATCAATCTGGGCGATATGCTCGGAAAAGGCATGGGCCGCCGCCGCAAGACGATCCGCACCACAGTGCGCGAAGCCTATGAGCCGCTCTTGCAGGAAGAGGCCGACCGCCTGCTCGATGACAGCCAGATCCAGGCCGAGGCCGTGCGTCTGGCTGAAAACGAAGGCATCGTGTTCCTCGACGAGATTGATAAAATCGCAGCGCGGGCCGAAGCGCGCGGCGCCGATGTGTCGCGCGAAGGGGTCCAGCGTGATCTCCTGCCGCTGATCGAGGGTGCGACGGTGGCAACCAAGCACGGACCCGTCAGAACCGACCATGTGCTGTTCATCGCGTCGGGTGCGTTTCACGTGACCAAGCCCAGTGATCTTCTGCCCGAGCTGCAGGGGCGTTTGCCTATCCGCGTAGAGCTGAAAGCCCTGACGCGTGACGATTTCCGCGCCATCCTGACCGAGCCGGAAGCCAGCCTGGTGACGCAATATGTGGCGCTGATGAAAACAGAGGGCTTCGATCTGAGCCTGGACGACAGCGCTATCGAGGCGATTGCCGACTATGCGGCCGAGGTCAATGCCAGCGTGGAGAATATCGGTGCGCGGCGCCTGCACACGATTCTGGAGCGTCTTGTCGAGGAGATCAGCTACACCGCGTCCGACCGTTCGGGCGAGTCGCTGGTGATCGATGCGGACTATGTGCATGACCGCGTGAAGTCGCTGGCGGCCAATGCGGACCTGTCGAAGTTTATTCTGTAGGCGCAGGACTGGCTGAGATCTCAACCGTGCTCGCCTGGGTCATACCCGCGAGCAGTGTCAGCAAGTCTGTCCTTGCCAGGGCAATGCAGCCCTCGGTCGGCTGATAATCCGGGCTGGCGCAATGCAGGAATATGGCTGAACCCATACCCGGTATTGGCGGGCTGTCATTATGCCCCAATATGACTACGACGTCGTATAGACCGTCCGTTCGTGTCATAACTTCATGGCTGGTGGGCCAAGGCATGCGAACGGGCCGGTTATAGGCCGGATCATCGGGCGCATCGCACCAGCCATCATCCGGCGCAATCGGCTGAAAGAGCAGGCTGGTGCGGGGCTGTTCGAGCCGGTCTGGACGCCAGAGCACCCGCCGGACGGGCCAGATTCCCGCCGGGCTTGCCCCGTCTCCTTCACGCTTGGTCCGGGCAGAAACCACACCGGACCGCCCTAGCGCGCAAGGCCAGGCGCGGCCATTGGCCAACAGGATATTATCGCTGTGGGCGACGAGCTTCATAGCGCCAGACTGGCGGTTATCCTGGCCGTTTGGCAAGCGGCGGCAGGCAGTTGGCGTGACGGTTCGACGCACACTATGCTCACGCGTTGACGCCCATCAGGGAGGCTTGGTCTGCCATGGCCGGTGAAAAGACCGTTCTGATCATTGATGACGATACCGATCTGCGCGAAGCGCTGGCCGAGCAGTTCGGTTTTGAGGACGGGTTTGCCGTCATTACCGCGTCCACGGCCGGTGAGGGCATGATGCGAATCCGCCAGGACAGTCCCGACATCGTCATCTTCGATGTCGGCCTGCCGGATATGGACGGGCGGGATGCCTGCGCCGCCCTGCGCGATGAAGGCGAGACGGTGCCGATCATCCTTCTCACCGCCCAGTCCGGTGATGAGGACCATGTGAAGGGGCTGCAATCGGGCGCGAGCGACTTTCTGGCCAAGCCTATCGCGTTTCGCGTGCTTCTGGAGCGTGTGCGTACCCAGCTGCGGCGCTATGAGGCGTCGGAAGACGCTGTGCTCAATATAGGGCCTTACGTGTTCACGCCCGGCATGAAGCAGCTGATCAATAATGACGGCAAACGCATCCGACTGACGGAAAAAGAGACGAGCATTCTGAAATATCTCTACCGCGCCGGCGGCAAGCCGGTCGCACGCGATGAATTGCTCGACCGGGTCTGGGGATATCACCGCGAGGCCAATACCCACACGCTGGAAACCCATATCTATCGCTTGCGCCAGAAGATCGAGCCCGATCCCGGCAAGGCGCGCCTTCTGATCACCGATACGGGCGGATACCGGCTGAAGGCCTGAGCCTGCCCCTACATCGGCCGTCCAAGCTTTTCCACCAGCATACGGCGCAGCTTGCGCATGCCACCGACCCAGCGATCGCGGTCCTGACCCTTGGTGGCCACATAGGCGGGCGTGTTTTCGTGGGTCATGACCAGGAAGCGGCGCTCTTCCATTGCCGTGAGCAGCGCTTCGGCCACCTCATCGGCTTCCAGATAGCCGCCAAGCCCTTGCGCGCCGCCTTCTATGCCTTCGACGAGAGGGGTGCGGACCCCTTCAGGACACAGGCAGTGGACGTTCAGGCCGTCATCGCCATGGGTGATGGCCAGACACTCCGCAAACGAGACGGCCGCTGCCTTCGTTGCCGAATAGGGCGCATCACCGATTTGGGCCAGCAGCCCGGCCGCCGATGCGGTAATGACGAAATATCCCTTGCGGGCGGCAATGGCGCGGGCGAGATGGCGCGCCGCAAACACGCTGCCCATGACATTGACTTGCCAGCACAGATCCCATGAGGCGTTAGGTGCATCGCCTGCGCCCCATCCCGGGCCATCGGTCACGCCCAGGCCGGCATTGGACATATAGATATCGACCGGGCCCAGCGTACGCTCGACCTTGTTGATAAAGCGAACGAGCGCGGCTTCATCGCTGACATCGACCGCTTCGCCAAACCCGCCGAGCGCCTTGCCAGCCTCTGCGGCCGCACCGGCATTAAGGTCTGCTATCGCGATTTTCGCGCCTCTCGCGTGCAGCGCCTTCGCCACCGCCAGCCCGATTCCGCTGGCGCCCCCGGTCACAATGGCTGTCTTGCCGGTCAGATCCATGCGCGTGCTCTCCGTTTCCGTTCTTCAAGGCCAGACTAGAGACCGCTGCGCCTGATTGGCAATCGGGCCGGTCACAAACTCGTGTCCGCGCTGTGCAGGATCATTTACGGTTGCGCAGTGTTCAGAGCATATAGCCATTCAGTGACTCTGCTCAGTGGATGCTACATAGTGAATTCGGAACTCCAACGCATCGCAGCGCTCAAGGCGTGTGCCATACTCGATACGGCGCCCCATCCCGCGTTCGACTGCCTGACGCGGGCAGCGGCGCTGGCGTTTGACGTGCCGATTGCACTGGTTTCCCTCGTGGATACAGACCGGCAATGGTTCAAATCCGCGCTCGGTGTGGATTTGCGCGAGACGACGCGCAACATCTCGTTCTGCACGCATACGATTGAAGGCTTCGAGCCGATGGTCGTGCCAGATACCGCGCGCGACCGCCGCTTTGCCGCCAATCCTCTCGTCACAGGAGCGCCGCATGTGCGCTTTTATGCCGGTGCGCCGCTGATTGATTGTGACGGCTATGCGCTGGGAACCTTGTGTATCCTGGATACCGTCCCGCGCCGTCTTGATGACGCGCAGCTACGTCTGCTTGGCCATCTGGCAGACGCTGTCATGCACGCCATTACCGCGCATCGTCAAAGCCTTGAGCTGAAAGACATTCAGCGCCGTCTTCAGCACCAGGACATGTCCGCAAGCGAACCGCAGATGCGCAAACTCAGCGCGTGACCGCTTCAGGTGCCGGTTGATACCGTCGCGCCGACTATGGCGCAGACAATCAGCAAGGTGGACTCATATTCCTCAACGCTGTGCGGCTTGCGCACGCTGGAGGCGACATTGGGATACTGGCTTGAGGCCGGACCCAGCAGGGAGACATCGCCGGAAAACACGATAACGGGTATGGCGCGCCATTCAGGTGATTCCAGCAGGCGCTCGAGAATCCAGATCCCGTCTTCCCCGGGCAGGCGCAGATCGAGCACGATACAATCGGGCAGCGTGTCGGCCGCCAGCCGCTCAAGCGCCTCTCTGCCGGTGGCAACGCGCGACAGTGTGGAATCTGGTGATTTCTTCAACAACATCCGCGAAAACAGGTCCGCTTCGGTGTCGTCATCCTCAACCAGAAGAATGCTTGGTGTATGCGTGGTGTTGCCCATGCGTGACCTTGCCCTGCAATCCCTGTTTGCGAGGTTAGGGGCGTAATGATCGCGGCGGCAATGCTTTATTGCGTGCTGCAGCGCAAAAAGCGCAAAGTTTTCTCGTCCTTGCCGGCGAGCCCGAAGGCGCGGACGCCAGGAAGCGCGGTGAAAATGGTGTCCCCGACAGGATTCGAACCTGTGGCCCCCAGATTAGGAATCTGATGCTCTATCCTGCTGAGCTACGGGGACACTGGCACGTACATTAGCCAACGCCGCCCGGCCTGTCATGACGGGTGTCGCACAGGCGCGGGAGGCAGACGCCAGGAAAGCCGGTCATTGCCGCAGAGTGAAGCGGTATTCGTGCCGGTCCAGCGGCTCCAGATTGCCCGTTTCGTACGTGTCGACCTGGACCTCGCCGCTCTCGTACACGGTGAACACCCGGTACATCGGCGTATGACGGGTTTCGTCCGGGATTTTGGTGCGCTCCAGCGCCGGCATGTGAAGATAATGGACGTCGCCGATCTGGCGTGAGTGGACGGTGCGGTCCATGTCCATGTGCAGGTCACCGGAAATCACCGCCGCCAGGTTCGGCTGATCGACAACCTCCTGAAAACGCGGATTGTGAACACCCTTCTCGGGGTCTTCCGGATACGCGCCGGCCTGGGCAGCATGAACCACCAGGAAGACCGGCCTCGGCGCTGCCGCCTCGATCTGCTCGATCATCCAGTCAATGCCCTCGTCTTCGAAATCACGGCTGAAGTCGGGAGAAGCGTGGACCATCACGAATGAGTCCAGATCGCGCAGATAGCTTGGCGCCGTGACCTCCGGGTTCCACTGGCTGGCAAACTCAAGATACCACTCTACCGTTCCGTTGTGCTCTTCATTGCCCATAATGGGATAGAAGGGCCGGGTCAGCGATTGCAGCGCCGGCGTGGCATTCTCGTACTGGATCTCGGTCGCTTTGTGGGCGATGTCGCCGACCCCGACGACGAAATCTATCCGCCCGCTTTCTGCCAGTGCGTTGACGTCTTCTACGGCTGCTTCCACGCCGGGAAACAGGGCACACGGTTTCGGCTCGGCATCTCCCAGTACGGCAAAGCGCGCCACGATGCCGTCGGGTGCTTGGTCATCCCCCGCCTGCGCCTGCGCAGCAGCCACGCCATGGAATGATGTGATGGCGACAAGCGCGGCGAAAACACCGGCACGAAATTGCCTGATCATGGTGAAATACCTCTCCTTGTGAACAGCAGACAGCAATACCCGGCGCGGAACATGACTGCGTTGTGTGACAGCATAGTGAAACAAGTGACGGCGCCAAGTCCGGGTCTGTCATCACAGGCTGTCAGAAAACCATCATCAACAATTCATATCAGCTTCATCGATCAGTGATGCCGGCGTCACCTTTCTCATGTCGGTTCACGTTGCGGCGACGCGCGCCGCATGGCGGGTTTTGCTTCTGATTTTCGGGTGGATACCAGAGGGAGTTTTTGTGATGCCATTTCGTAGCCAGCGCCTTTTGGGCGTATCCATAGCCGCAATGGCCTGCGCCCTGATGGGCGGCTCCGGTCTGGTGCTAACAACGGCCGGTTCGGCTGCGGCTCAGGCCCAGGCGGCGAGCGGCCTCGAGGGCCGGGTCACCGATGTACAGGGCCAGAACTATTTCAGCGGCGCTGCCGTCCGGATCGAGGAGCTCAACCTTACGCGGACGACTGACCGCGCGGGGCGCTTCCAGTTCTCCGATGTGCCGCCGGGCGATTATACGCTGGTGGTCACCTATCTGGGCGCCGAGCCGGTGACGCAGACGGTCAGTGTTGCTGCCACCGGGCGCACACAAGTAGCGATTGCCATCGGTGACGATGTGCGCGCGATCGAGAATATCCTCGTCGTGGGACAGCGCTCCAACATTTCGCGCGCGCTGAACCGTCAGCGCAATGCGGACAATCTTCTCAACGCTATCACCGCCGACTATATCGGCCAGTTCCCCGACCAGAATGTCACCGAGGCCGCCCAGCGCATTTCCGGCGTGTCCATCAGCCGCGACCAGGGCGAAGGCCGCTCGATCACGATCCGGGGCGCCAACGCCAATCTGAACTCTACCACCATCAACGGCCAACGGGTTACCACCGCGGACGGCAATGAGCGCTCCCTCGCGCTGGACGTCATTCCGTCAGAGTTGCTCGAGACGCTCCAGATCACCAAGACCCTGACCCCGGACATGGATGGTGACGGTATTGGCGGCGCCATCAATGTTGAGACGGCCACTGCCTTTGACCGTGACGGTTTTTCCGGCTCGCTCAGCCTGGAAGGCAGCTATAACGATCTGCGTGAACAGATCAGCCCGCGCATCAACGGGTCGTTCTCCGACATCTATGATCTCGACAGTGGCGGTCAGATCGGCATTTCCGCCTCGCTCAGCCATTTCCGCCGCCGGCTCGGTTCGGACGGTGTGGAAAACGGGGACGGGCTGGACGAGGTAGCCGGCGTGACCTTCCCGGTTGTCATCGAGCCGCGCGACTATGTTCTGGTCCGTGAGCGTCTGGGCGGTTCGGTGAATCTCGACTGGCGCGTCAATAACGATCAGGACCTGTTCATCCGTACCCTGTATTCGGAGTTCGCCGATGACGAGATCCAGGGCGGTACGGTTTATGAGGCTGATCCTGATGACGGGGCCAATGTCGCCTCGGCAGACGGCAACCGGCTGCTGTTCGATAATCAGGAAGTGGAATCCTACGTCTCCGAGCGCGAGGAAACCCAGACAATCTTCTCGGTCGTGGCTGGCGGCGAGACGCGCGCTAACGATTGGACGTTCAACTACCAGGTTGGTTATTCGGACGCCGGGGAAGATAATCCTGACTATATCGAGCCGATCTTTGTCGCCGATTTTTCCGGCGTCGCGCAGATCGGCACCGATCTGACCGATCCCCGGCGCCCGCAGATCATCACCTCGGATGCGGCAGCCTTTTCGGATGCGTCGCTCTATGAGCTTGACGAGATCGTGTTTGAATCGTCTCTGACCGAGGATACCGAGTGGAGCGCCCGGCTGGATGCCCGCCGCGAAATGCTGTTTGCCGGCATGCACCAGGGCTATATTCAGTTCGGCGTCAAAGGTTCGTGGCGCGAGAAGACCGGCCAGCTGGACGCGTTTGTCTATGGCGGCGGAGATGGCAATCTGACGGTTGCAGACTTCCTCAACCCGGATATCGACTATCCGCTCGGAACCATCGCGCCGCAGGCCTATCCGCGCCTGATCGGTGATTATGTCCGCAATAATCTTGCCCTGTTTGAAGACGATTTTGATGAAGAGGGCAGCTTCATCGACTCCAATTTCGAAGACTACACGACCAACGAGGATATCTATGCCGCCTACGCCATGGCAGGCGCGGATATCGGCGCGCTGCGTCTTGTCGGCGGCTTGCGGGTCGAGCACACCGAGTATGATACGCGCGGCAACCAGATCCTGCTCGACGAGGATACGGGCGAGCTCAGCCTGACGCCCAGCGAAGCCGAGGACAGCTATACGGACCTTCTGCCGAGCCTGAATGCGCGCTATGAGCTGAGCGAGGACGTGCTGGTGCGCGCGGCCTATTTCCGCTCCGTGGTGCGGCCGATCTTTGAACAGAACCGTCCGGCCGGTGTGGTCGAGCGCGAGGATGGCGAAGCCGCGGCAGAGGCCGGCAACCCTGATCTTGAGCGCTTTTCGGCGGACAATGTCGACCTGGCCGTCGAGTACTATACCGGCGGGCTGGGCCTGATCTCGGTGGGCGTGTTCGGCAAACGGCTGCAGAACCCGGTCTACACGGCTGATCTGGCCGGGCAGGGTGATTTTGCCGGTTTTGACGAGTACGTCACCTTCATCAATGGCGACGATGCCTATCTCTACGGCCTTGAGATCGGCTTCCAGCAGGAGCTGGATGTTTTCTCGCCGCTGCTCGAAGGCTTTATCGTCTCGGCCAACTATACCCGCGTGGAGACCGATGCCGATGTGCCGACCCCCGATGGCGGTTCGCGCGGCGCGCCGCTGCCGGGCCAGTCGGCAAACGTGGCGAACGCCTCGCTGGGTTATGACCGGGCGGGCTTCCAGACCCGCCTGTCGGTGGCCTATCGTGACCGCTTCCTGGACGAGATCGGTGATCCTGAAGATCCGCTGCAGGACGTGTTTATCGACGATCACGTGTCGGTCGACCTGACAGCGTCCTACCGGATCAATGACACATTCCAGATTTTCGGACAGGCCTCCAACCTGAATGACCGCCCGCTCTACAGCTATACCGGACGGCGCAATGTAAACGTCCAGTACGAGGAGTATGGCTTCTCTGCTGCGTTGGGTATCCGGGCGACTTTCTAGCCGCCTTGCCCATGATACCGGATCGGCAGGTGGCGGCTTGAAGCGCCGCTACCTGCCGCCTTTGTCGCATCCCCGCCACTCTGGCGGGAATGCGTGGCTCGATCCGGGCGTCGTCTCGAACCGCTACCTTACCCAGTGGGTCCTGTCACCGCGCCTGACTGGACGTCAGCTGCGTTTTTGCGCTACCATCACTTAATGCGCGGACTTATTGTCGGTCTCCTGGTCCTTGCCTTTGCCATTACCGGCACGGCCAATTGCGTTTTGGCGCAAGATGCACGGGCTGTGGCCGAAACCAGCACCGCCTCCAGCCCAGGTCCTGAACACAGCCAGCCACCCTGTCACAAACCGGCAAGCGGGTCTGAAACCCACGATCATATTGCGCTTCATGGTCATGATGATTGCACCGGCGGAGCGGCGTGTATGGACTGTGCGCTGTCAGCGGGGCTCTTTACCGCGCTTGCGGCTCCGGATGCACCTACACATCAGGGTAGGGTGCGCCTTTTCGCGATGAAAGCCGCCCGTCCGGGCCTTGTTGCGCACGACCCGCCCCCTCCCCGTGCCTGATCCCTCCTGACCATGCCGACGCCTGCCCGTTCGCGGGTCCGCGCGTCTATCAGAAGAGATCATCGGGGAAGGACATCCCTTGAAAGCTTTTGTATCTGCAAGCGCCTTGCTGGCGCTTGGCCTGAGTGCGCCTGCCCTTGCGCGCCCGGTTTCCTATGAGGGCGGGTGGACGGCAATTGCCGAACACGACCGCAGTATGAGTGCAATATGGGGCCACTACACGCCCCACCATCGCTATTCCATTGGCTACCGCGGCGAATGGCACCGGGACGACGACCATGTCTTTCACGGTGCACAGCTGACCTGGCTCGCCAAGCGTTGGTTCGGTGCGGACTATCAGGCCAATATCTATCTATCCGGTGCGGCGGGCCTTGCCTATGGCGTCGATGGCAATCCGGCCGGTGCCGGACCGGCGGGCTCGGTCGGCATCATGGCCGACTGGGAGACCCGGCGATGGTTTGTCTCATACATGGCCCGGAGCTTTGCCGGTGACACGACCGGAGCGTCGGCCATGCAGGCAGCTCGCGCTGGTTTTGCACCCTATGTGGCCAATTACGGGGCGCTTCACACCTGGCTGATGGTCCAGGTCGAACACAGCCCGGAAGCGGATGAACCCGTTGGGGTAACGCCGCTTATTCGTTTCTTTCAAGGTCCTGTTCTGGCCGAAATCGGCTGGTCGGTGACCGAAGACACGCCGTTTTTCCAGCTTCAGTACCGCTTCTAGGCGGCTCATCATTCCAAGGAGAATTCACATGTCTGTACGCAATATCACTCTCGCTCTTGCCCTGTCCGTCTTGCCGGTACTGGCAATATCTGCGCCCGTGCTGGCTCAGGATGAGGCACTGCACGAAAGCCAGCTAACCCCGGCTATGCAGGAAGCGCTGGTCGGAGGTGGATCGCTTGTCGTGGTCGATGTCCTCGGCGCGGTCTGCGATTTCTGTGCGCTGGCCATGACCCGCACGTTCGAGCGCCGGGACGAGGTTGCCGCGGCTACCGTTGATCTGGACGCCAAGACGCTGACATTCGTGCTGCATGAAGGCCAGACCATGGATGATGCCACCATTACTGACCTGATCCGCCGCGCAGGCTACCAGGCTGACGGTATTTCCCGGCCGGAGGCGTTGTAATGCGGCTGGCCTTACGTGAAACGGGCGGGCCTGCGCTGGCGCTCTTTGCCAGCTTGTCCACGCTTGTCTGTTGCGCCCTGCCAGCCTTGCTGGTGACGATGGGAGCCGGTGCGGTGATGGCCGGGCTCGTTGCCAACGTGCCCGGTCTTGTGGCCTTCACGGCGTGGAAAGGGCCGCTCTTTGCCCTTTCCGGCGGGTTGTTGCTGGCCGCCCTCGCCATGCGCTGGTTTACCCGCAATGCACACTGCCCGGCTGATTCGAAGCAGGCAGCTGCCTGTACCCGGATGCGCCGGTGGGGTGGAATCGTGCTGATCGCGGCCGCTATTGTGTGGAGTGTCGGCTTCTTTTTCGCTTTCATCGCCGCGGCCCTGTTCTTCTAGGGCATGTTGCCAAAAACCGCTTCACTCCGGCGCGGGCTCTTGCCAGACTGGGGTGAAGCGGGGCGGGGCAGTGACAGTGCATTTATGGCGCAAAGCGATTGTGTGCCTGGCAACAGGGCTTGCCATGGCGTGTGGCGATGCCTCTTCGCCCGATGCGCCGGCCCTGCCCGCTCAAGCCGAACAGATCGATAGCGTGCAAGCGGTGTCCGGTGACCGGCTGGTGCTCTGGCGCGACGGTGTGCGTGACGAGGTCCGGCTGGCGGGGATTGCCGCGCCTGACACCGAGCCTTCGGCGGCACTGGCCCGCGAGGCTCTGCAAGACCTTGTCGATGCCGCAGGCGGCGATCTGCGGCTTGAAGAGGCCGGGCCCGGCAGAAACCGGCATGGGGTCCTGATTGCCGAGCTCACAGGCCCGGCAGGCAGTTTTCAGGACCGGCTGGTGGCTGAAGGCTGGGCCATGGTGGAAAGCCATGGCGATCATACCCGCCCGACATCACAGCGGCTTGTCATTGAAGCGCGTGCGCGCGAGGCAGGGCTCGGGGCGTGGGCCCATCATGATTTGCGGGTGCATGGGGTGGACCCCAATGCGCTCGCCCCCTTTCTCGACAGCGTGCAGATCGTCGAGGGCCGGGTGATCTCTACCGGGTCCGCGCGCGATGGCCGCATCTATCTCAATTTCGGGACTGAGTGGCGCAGTGACTTTACTGTTCAGGTCATGCGACGCGACCAGAGCGGGTTTGAAGAAGCGGGTATTGATCTGGCCGGTCTGGAGGGCGCGGTCATTCGTGTGCGTGGCTGGCTCTATGAGGAGAACGGACCGATGATCTGGCTGGATCATCCGCAAGCGATGGAAGTGCTGGATGCGCCCCGGCCAGCCAGACTCCCCGGACGCGAAGACGAACGCCGCTAGCGCGTGTTTCAGCCTAGACCGCTGGAACCAGACCGGATTCTTCCGGGTCACCGACGATTTCCGTGAGCGAGGATTTCAGTTTCATAAGGGCCTGATGCTCGATCTGGCGGACCCGCTCCTTGGAAATGCCCAGCTCCTCGCCCAGTTTTTCGAGCGTGACCGAATCTTCCACGAGACGGCGCTTGGTGATGATAAGGCGTTCACGCTCGCTCAAGCGGCTCATGGCCTGACCGATCCAGCCCTCGCGGGTGGCGGCATCGCGCGTCTCCATCACGGCGCGTTCAGGGTCCGGCCGCTCGTCGGCCAGCAGGTCCTGCCATTCGCCTTCGCCGTCTTCGGAAAACGGCGCGTTGAGAGAGCGGTCGACAGCGGCCAGGCGGGCCGCCATTGCATCGACATCGTCCTCTCCGACCCGCAAGGCTTCGGCCACATAGGCGCGGTTTTCCGACGACATGGCACCGCCGCCTATATCGCTGATCAGGGCGCGCAGCCGGCGCAGGTTGAAAAAGAGCGATTTTTGCGCGGCGGTGGTACCGGTGCGCACGATGGACCAGTTGCGCAGGACATAATCCTGGATCGAGGAGCGGATCCACCAGGTCGCATAGGTGGAAAAGCGCACACCGCGTTCCGGTTCAAAGCGCGCCGCAGCTTGCATCAGCCCGATATTGCCTTCCTGGACCAGGTCGGGGAAGGGCAGGCCGTACTGACGAAAGCGCGCCGCGACCGCGATCACAAGGCGCATATAGGCAGTCGTAAGCTTGTGAAGGGCTTCTTCATCGCCATTGTCACGCCAAGCGGTTGCCAGCGCCAGCTCTTCCTCACGTTCCAGCAAGGGAATGGCCATGGCGGCCTTCATGAACTGCCGGTCGGGATCGGCGCTCCGGCGCGGTGATGGCTGGCTGGGCATAAGCGCTACTCCTTCTAGACGACAAAGGAACGAATAACCGCCTATACGGTGAACGCCGTTCGCTGGATCATGATTACGCCACAATCGGGCAACCGGCTGCAGTGCCAGTCCTGATTCAAACGAAAACACCCCGCCGTGACGGGCGGGGTGTTTTGATATTCACACTGGAAAAGCGTGGTTTACGCGGCTTTCTTCTGCAGCGAAGACGAGAGAATTTCGAGCGCCTTGTCGCGGTCGACTTTCTCCACGGCGGCTACTTCCCGTGCCATACGGTCGAGCGCGGACTCATAAAGCTGGCGCTCGGAATAGGAGGGCTCGGGCTGGTCTTCATGGCGGTGAAGGTCGCGCACGACCTCGGCAATGGAGATCAGATCGCCGGAATTGATCTTGGCTTCGTATTCCTGGGCGCGGCGGCTCCACATGGTGCGTTTCACGCGCGCCTTGCCCCGCAGGGTTTTCAGCGCATCGGCCAGCACCTTGTCATTGGCAAGCGCACGCATGCCCGATGCGACAGCTTTCCCGGTTGGCACCCGCAGTGTCATCTTGTCCTGCTCGAAGGAGACCACATAAACTTCGATATCGAAGCCTGCCACGGTTTCCTTTTCCACCCCGGTCACACGTCCTACGCCGTGGGCCGGATAGACGATATAATCACCTTTTTTGAAGGTCTTGTTGTCATTGGCGGTTTTCTTGGTCATCGACACTCTCTTGGCCAGCGCGCACGAACTCTCAGGAAACTGACAATCGTCAATAGCGCTCCCGCCGACCGGAGGCCGGGGAAGTGGTGATAAAGACAATAGATCAGATCAACGCAGTATCCCTGACGGGTCCGCTATGGGCGCGGTTATCGAACGCAAAAATCCTAACACAATCGTGACAGAAATTCAATTGCTGCGTTTGCGAACGCTTAAGAAAGTGGTTACTCCAGTAAACATAAGGTTAATCGCCTGAGCCCGGTTTGGCTGAAAAGTATTTCTCCAGCTTGCCGGTAACAGTCTCAAATTCAGCAGCATCTGCTGGCGGGCTTTTGAGTTGGGTGATGTTCGGCCATTCTGACGCATACTTGGAATTCAGCGCCAGCCATTTGCCATCGGGATCGTCTTCAGTGTCAGGCTTGATCGCCTCTACAGGACACTCGGGCTCGCATACGCCGCAATCAATGCACTCGTCGGGATGGATGACGAGCATGTTCTCGCCCTCATAGAAGCAATCGACCGGGCAGACTTCCACGCAATCGGTGAACTTGCAGCGTATGCAGGCATCGGTGACGATATAGGTCATGGCGTTGCAGCGTTATCCTGAGGGCGTCGTGCGGGCAAGGGCCGAGCCGGACATGGAACCGGAACCTGCTTTTGTCAATCACGGCCCTGCGATATCCACCACGCGGTAAAGTGCCATGGCCTCGGCTGCCGGCCCGCGCCGTGTGCCGAGCGCGCATATCTCGATACGCAAGGGCCCGGACTTCAGCGGCAAGGTCAGGAAATCGCCGGGCTGAACGGTCTGGGCGGGTTTTCTGACAGGGTTGATCTGGCCCTGTCGCTCCAGCCTGATCCGCCCGGAGGCTATGCGCTCGGCGGCCACGGCGCGCGACTTGGCAAACCTTGCCCGGAACAGCCAGATATCGATACGGACACCGGCATTATCCTTGGCATCATCGCTCATCGGGCCGGGCCTGCGCTTTTACGGCGAGGGGTTTTTCGCTTGCGCCGTGACCGGGCATTCGGGCCTTGCGCGGCTGTCCCCGTGAGGCCCAGCCCGGCCAGCTGGGCGAACGGGCCTGATGGGTCTGGCGCCGACATGGACGGGCCGGGTGGCCGGGGCGCGGCGCGTGGCTGGCGCCGGGGTGCCCACAGATCCGGCTGGCCGTCTGCGGCCTTTCGGGTGCGCGTATAGCCCAGTGACCGGACGATCTCCTCCAGCGCCGGGGCGGGCGTGCCCAGCAACGCCATCATGGTGTCATTGAGAGAAAACCAGCCGCGCGGATGGTTTTTGCGGGCCTCGCGTATGGCGTCGGCGAGGCGTTCGAGCATATCAGCGCGCACGGCCCAGCCTGCGCACACCAGATAGCCTGCCGC
>LJSH01000002.1:0-30450 GCA_001314625.1 Oceanicaulis sp. HLUCCA04 | reverse complement strand
GGGCGGGCAGACAGCCGGCAGGAACCGGCACGCTTACCCGTCCGGGTGCAGGCTGGAAGTGCGTCTCGCTGTTACCGGTATGGACAGCATGAAGCAGCGTATTGAGCCCGGCAGCGCGCGGCTTGAGCAAGGCAGGCAGAAAAATCGCGTGTTCACCGATCCGGACCCCTGCGCTGCGCAGCTGGCGGCGTTCGTGCACCGAAAGCTGGGCGATATCGGCGGCCAGTACATGGCGGGCCATTGCACCGCCGGCTTCCACCAGCCGGAAGGCGATGCCGCGCGCCAGTCCTGTCAGCCTGGAATCGTGTTTCAGGCTGATGAGAGCGCCCAGCTGGCGTTCAATATCGCTGATGGCATGCCGGTGAAGGCGCTGCGCGGCGCGCGAGACAGCCTCGCTGGCCCCCAGCTCGCCGCCTATCAGAACGATGTCGGGGTTGAGCCGGTCCGCCGATGCTGTCAGCCGGCCGACAACCTCCCCCTTCCAGGTGAAAAACCCGTCAGCGTTCAGGTCAATATCGTCCGCCTCCGCGCGGGCCAGCTCGCCCAGGCGCCGGTTGATTTCCGGCCGGACAGCTTTGAGCGCCGCACCCGTTACCGCGCGCTGGGCCAGCGGGCCGCCGGCGGTATCCGGTGCGAAGCGCAGGCCTTGCAACCGGCCAACAAAATGGCCCTCGACCGTGACCTCGCCCTGATGATCCACACCGGCCGCCAGATCAGCCTTGTCACGAAGCCCTTTGACCAGGGCGGAGGTGCGCCGGTCGATAAAGCGGCTCATCAAGGCTTCGTGCAGCGCGTCGGACAGGGCGTCCTCCACCTCGCGGGTTCGGGCCTGCCAATAGGCCGGATCGCGGGTCCAGCCCGGACGGTTGGCGGCATAGGCCCAGGTGCGGACATGGGCGAGGCGCTGGGAGAGCGCCGGCACATCGCCCGCAGTGCCCGATACGCGCGCCAGCTGTCCTTCCAGCCAGGCATCAGGCAGCACGCCCTCGCGGCTCATCAGATAGGCGTAGATCTGGCGGGCAAGGCGGGCATGTTCGTCCACCGTGGTCTTGCGGAAATCGGGAATACGGCAGACATCCCACAAGGTGACGAGACCGCCCCTGGCGCGTGCCCAGCCACGCACCTCGGCATCGCTGCTCAACGTCTCCAGAACCCGCTCGTCAATGGCGTCGCGCACGCGCTCCAGGCCGGGCTGTGTAACAGGGCGGGCAAGCGTGTTGCGCAAGGCTTCCAGCGACGAGAAATCCAGCGCGCTATTGCGCCAGGTCAGCCTGGTGACAGGCGCGAAGTCGTGGTTCTCCACCGCCTCGATGGTTTCCGCATCCAGACCGCGCGCATCGCCCGTCTCGCCAAACGTGCCGTCAGAGCGGAAGCGCCCGGCGCGTCCGGCAATCTGGCCGATCTCGTCAGGGCGCAACCGGCGGCGGCGATGCCCGTCAAACTTGGAAAAGGAGGCAAAGGCCACATGGTCAACATCCATGTTCAGGCCCATGCCGATGGCGTCAGTGGCGACCAGATAGTCCACCTCGCCGGACTGGTAGAGTTCAACCTGCGCATTGCGCGTGCGCGGCGAGAGGGCCCCCATCACAACGGCTGCGCCGCCCCGCTGGCGGCGGATCAGCTCGGCGATGGCGTACACATCTTCTGCCGAGAAGGCGACGATGGCCGAACGGCGCGGCAGTTTTCCGGTCTTCTTCGGTCCTGCATAGGTCAGGGTGGAAAAGCGCTCGCGCTCTACCCGGTGGGCGTCGGGCACCAGCCGGGAGAGCATCGGTCCCATCGTTGATGCGCCCAGCAGCATGGTCTCCTCGCTCCCGCGCGCATTGAGCAGCCGGTCGGTGAAGACATGGCCCCGGTCCGGGTCGGCAGCGAGCTGGATTTCGTCTATGGCCAGAAAGGCGGGCCGCAAATCCAGCGGCATCGCCTCGACCGTGCACAGGAAATAGCGGGCCTTGGGCGGCACGATCTTTTCCTCGCCGGTGATGAGGGCCGCCGCGCCCGCACCCTTGGCCTTGACCACGCGGTCGTAAAGCTCGCGGGCGAGCAGGCGCAAGGGCAGGCCCATAACGCCTGACGAGCGCCCGAGCATACGCGTCAGGGCGAGATGGGTCTTGCCGGTATTGGTAGGGCCCAGAACGGCCGTGATCTCGGCTTGCGTGCGCATGACCGCCTCGCTTTCATCGGCCAAGATAGGGTGTCATCACGCCCTTGAGTATGGGCGCCATGCAGGCAGCCGGCAGGACGCTAGTCCTCGCCGCCGACCCGCAAATGGGTGGCGCTGATCGTCAGATTGCCAATCTGTGTGTTGGCCCGGTAGCGCACCGGCACCCAGATACCGTCCTGGTCGGCCAGCCACATGATGATCGGAGTCTGCATGTCTTCCTCAGTCGGGCGGTCACCGTCGTCATAGCCGCTGATCGGCTCGATAAAGGCGTGGCAGACAAGGGCGGTGCCGCGATAGGCGCGTGTCGACACGTCCGACATGCCCTGATTTTCCAGCCGCAGATCATAGCGCTTGCGTCCATCGAAAATCGGGACACTTCCGGAGCAGGGCTGGCCATTGGCCGTCATCGGCGCGGCCAGCATCATGTTCAAAATGCCCGAGATGGGATCCTGGGCTCCGGTCAGATCTTCCTCGCTGGCAGGCGGATTGCCCGTCGAGCCAAAAGGCGGATTGACATCGGGTACGGCAACGCCGTCGACGAAATTGATCTGGACTACCCGGCCCTTGCCGCTGGCGTGATTGAGGTGCTGATAACGCCACGGCTCCAGCTCGGTCTCGCGTACATAGCCCGATATACTGGCCTCGATATTGGTGTCGTCGAACCAGCGCAGAAGGCCGCCAGACTGAAAAGTGGCGGTTGCTGAATAGGTTTCTTCCGGCCAGACGGCATTGATGGAGATATTGGCAATCGGGATCAGGTATAGCGAGCCGGAATACTGCACAAACAGGCTCTCGGGCGGCTCGGATAGCTGGCGGCCCGTCTCGGCGCTGGCGGGAAGAACAGGAAGCGCCATCAGGGCCGCGATGGCACAAAGCGTTTTCAGTCGCATGACGGGTCACTCCGGCCTTGGGTGTGCACGAGGAACAGATGCTATCGTATATCCTGCCTGTCTGCACGATGAACACGGCAGTGAAATGGCAGTCCTATATGGCCGGGCTTCTACAGGCGCTGCTTGACGTATCGGGCCCTCTCGGCTAACACCCGCGCTCCCGCGCTGGAGGGTCCTTCAGCGCGGACGGTATTCTTGAACGCGACTTTGCAAGAGAAGGTGGAAGCCATGGCGCGCCGCTGCGAACTGACCGGGACCGGCCCGATGTCCGGGAACAATGTGTCCCACGCCAACAACAAGACCCGCCGGCGCTTCCTGCCGAACCTGATCGACGTCACGCTGGCGTCCGAGGCGCTCGGCCGCGCCTTCAAGTTCCGCATTGCAGCCAAAGCCCTGCGCAGCGTGGACCATGTAGGCGGGCTCGACCCCTTCCTGCTCAAGGCCCGCGACGAGAACCTGTCTTCGGGCGCGCTCAAAGTGAAGCGCGAGCTGAAAAAGGCGCAAGGCGAAGCGGCGGCTTAAGCCCTTCCTTGATTGCAGCATGATAAAGACGCCCGCCTGATCAGGCGGGCGTTTTCTTTTTTGCGTCAACCGGACTAGCTTGCCCGTCACGGCGCTTCGGGAGGGCAGTCATGCGGTATATCACATCCATCACGGCGATTTTGACGGCGGGGCTTCTGGCGGCCTGTGATGGCGGGCCGGGACGCGAGCCGGACCGGGTTGAAACGGCGGAGCGCATCTTCACCGGTGGCACCATCCATACCGGGATGGGCTCCACCGTGGAGGCTGTAGCCGTGCGCGAGGGCCGCATCGTCTACGCGGGCGATGCAGCCGGGGTTGCCGATCATGCCGGGTCCGTCACTGATATGGTGGATCTGGCCGGCGCGGTGATGTTTCCCGGCTTTACCGATTCCCACGCCCATCTGATCGGGATCGGCCAGCGCGAACGCACGCTGAACCTCGAAGACACCGCCTCCATTGCAGACTTGCAGGCGCGTGTGGCGGCCTATGCCGAGGGCCATGACGAGGGCGTAGTCTATGGGCGCGGCTGGATCGAGACCCACTGGCCGGAGAGCCGTTTTCCATCCGCCAGCGATCTTGATGATGTAGTGTCGGACCGGCCTGTCATTCTGATCCGCGCCGATGGCCATGCGCTGGTGGCAAACACAGCCGCAATAGAAGCGGCAGGCGTCAATGATGACACACCCGACCCGGATGGCGGTGAGATACTGCGCGATGAGGCGGGCCAGGCGACCGGTATGATGATCGATACCGCCATGGCCCCGTTTCGCGCTCTGATCGCCCAGCCTTCGGGTGCCGAGCGGGTTGAAATCTACGCTGCTGCGGCGCGCGTGATGGCCAGTTATGGCTGGACCGGCGTGCACGATATGAGCGTGCCGTATGCCGATGTGGACATTCTTGAACAGCTGGCGGACGAAGGCCGCCTGCCCTTGCGCGTCCATGTTTCGGCCAATCCCGGTGATTACCGGGATGTGGCGGCCAATGCGCCGCGCGAACACGCCAGCGGTCAGGTGACGGCCAGGGCGGTAAAGCTTTACGCGGACGGCGCGCTCGGCTCGCGCGGAGCGTCCCTGATAGACCCTTATGCCGATGCCCCGGACTCGCGCGGCCTGATTCTGCTCAATGAGGATGATGCCGCCGCGATGATGGATGATGCCTTGCGTGACGGGGTGCAGCTGGCCATCCACGCCATTGGTGATCTGGGCATCCGCCGGGTGCTGGACTGGGTGGAGGCTGCCTATGCCCGGGTGCCGGTTGACGAGCGCGCCGAGGCAGAGCCGCGCTGGCGTATCGAGCACACCCAGATTGTAAGCCCCTCCGATTTGCCCCGCATCGCACAGCTTGGCCTGATTGCCTCCATGCAGCCTTCGCACGCCATTGGAGATTTGCACTTTGCTCCCGCCCGGCTGGGCCTGCAGCGCCTGTCCGGGGCCTATGCCTGGCGCGATATCATGGATAGCGGGGCGGTGATCGCCGGAGGCACTGACGCGCCAGTCGAGCGCGGGGAGGCGCGCATCGAGTTCTATGCGGCCACCGTGCGGCGTGATCTCGATGGATTTGCTGATCCGGACACCTGGCATCTCGATCAGGCATTGAGCCGCGAAGAGGCCTTGCGGATTTTCACTGTGAATGCCGCCTACGCGGCCTTTCGCGACGACGAGCTGGGAACGATCGAGCCGGGCATGCTGGCCGATTTTTCCGTCTTCAACATGGATCTGATGACCGCCGACGATCTGGACCTGCGCGATGCAAGACCGGTCATGACGGTGGTGGGCGGTGAGGTCGTCTGGCGGGCGGAGTGAGGCAGCTGGACGCTACCGCACGCCCCGGCCTGTATCTGCGGCGACCGCGCGTTTGAGCGCAGACAGTCTATCGTCTGCTTTTGTAACGGGCTTTGCAGCCTCAGCGCGGCCGCGCCGGCCGGTCCTGGCGTGACGCGCCGGCTTTTCGTCAAACAGGCTGGCCAGCTGGTCGGTCATGGCGCCGGCAAGCTGTTCCACGTCGACAATCGTCACGGCGCGCTTGTAATAGCGGGTGACATCGTGGCCGATGCCGATGGCGAGCAGCTCCACTTCGGACCGTGTCTCGATATGGCGGATCATCTCGCGCAGATGCTTTTCCAGATAGGCAGGCGAGTTGGCCGACTGGGTGCCATCGTCCACCGGCGCGCCGTCTGAAATCACCATCAGTATGCGGCGCTGTTCAGGCCTTGCGAGCAGGCGCTTCCACGCCCATTGCAGGGCCTCGCCGTCGATATTTTCTTTCAGCAGGCCATCGCGCAGCATCAGGCCCAGATTATTGCGCGTGCGCCGCCAGGGCGCGTCGGCGCCCTTGTAGATGATATGGCGCAGATCATTGAGGCGGCCGGGGTTGGGAGGCTTGCCGGCCGCCAGCCAGTCTTCCTTCGAACGCCCGCCTTTCCAGGCGCGTGTGGTAAAGCCCAGAATTTCGGTCTTCACCCCGCAGCGCTCCAGCGTGCGCGCCAGAATGTCCGCGCACGCTGCGGCGACCAGTATGGGCCGGCCGCGCATGGAACCGGAATTGTCGATCAGCAGGGTGACGATCGTGTCGCGGAACTCGGTATCGCTCTCCTGCTTGAAGGAGAGCGGCAGCATCGGGTCCATGATGACGCGTGGAAGGCGGGCCGGATCGAGTATCCCCTCCTCCTGGTCAAACGCCCAGGACCGGCTCTGCTGGGCCATCAGTTTTCGCTGCAAGCGGTTGGCAAGCCGCCCGACGGCGCCTTCCAGCCCTTTGAGATGCTGGTCGAGCGTGCGGCGCAGCCGCGCCAGCTCCTCACCGCCACACAGCGTGTCCGCGCCGATCATTTCATCGTGACGGGTGGTGAACACCTTGTAGGCATTGGGGTCATCACCCTTTGGCGGCACCCAGTTGGGCCGGGCCGCTTCCATGGTGTCACCGGGTTCATCCTCGGCATCGATGCGGGTCTGGCTGTCTTCGGCGAAGGAGATATCCTCCTCGTCGGCGGCGGTGCCGGAGGCGTCCGAGCGCTCCTGGCTGTCCTCGCCCTCATTGCCGTCATCATCGTCGCTATCGCCGTCTTCTGGCGGGTTTTCGACGCCGGAATCTTCCGTTTCGTCCGGTTGGTCTTCCTCGGCTTCGTCGCCCAGCTCATCGGCCAGATCGAGATCGCGGATCACCTCGCGCAGCGCTTTTGCAAAAGCCTGCTGGTCCGGCGCCGCGTCAGCCAGCGCATCGAGCGTCTTGCCTGCGGCAGACTCGATATCCTCACGCCAGACATTCATCACGCCGCGCGCGCTATCAGGAGTCGCGGTGCCGGTAATGCGCTCGCGCACCAGCATGGCAATCGCATCGGACAGGGGTGCGCTCTGGCGGTCCTCGGATTGCTGGAAGCCGGAGCGCTGGTAGCGTTCTTCCAGCATGGCGGTGATATTCTCGCCGACGCCCTTCATCGCGCGTGCGCCAAGCGCCTCACAGCGGGCCTGTTCGACGGCTTCGAATATCTGGCGCGCCTTGCTGCCGGGCGGCAGGGCTTGCTGATGGGCGCCGCTATCGTGCAGCGCGCGTTTCAGAGCCATCGCATCGGCCTTGCCGCGCAGGCGCGCCGCCTCCAGCGGGCCGGGTTCGGCAGAGATAGCGGGCAGGATCGCCTTGTCACCGTTGAGTGCGGTGGTATCGCCCGAAAACGCCACTTCAAGATCGCGGTCACGTGCCATCGCACGCGTGGCGGCGGTCAGAGCGCGCTTGAAGGTTTCGGCAGGGGCGTCGGCAGAAGAGGTCATGTCGGCTAAACTAGAGGTGTGCAGGCGTGAGGCGAAGGGGGTATGTGCGTAAACCCCGCCGCTTGGGTTTCTGGACTTTTGGACCACGCTTAGCTAACTTAGCTAAGTCCACTTAGCCAAGGTGAGGTGCTGCAATGAAGTCGGTGACCATACACGAGGCCAAAACCCAGCTATCGCGCCTGATCCGCGAGATCGAGGCGGGAGGCGAAATCATCATCCGCCGTGGCAAGGAGCCTGTAGCGCGCCTGATCGCGGAAAAGCCCGCCGCCAAGCCGAAGCGCAAGCCGGGACAATGGGCCGACCTGCGGCTAAGTGCGGAGGAAAACGCGCTTCTCGTCGCTCCCATGACCGAAGAGGAACTGGCCGACTGGTATGGCAATGATGAGGACATCAAGGCTTGAGGCTGCTCTGCGATACGCACAGCTATGTTTGGTATGTCACGGAGGACTCAAGCCTCTCTCCGGCAGCACGCGCGGCTATCGACGCTGGTGATCCCGTCGTCAGCCTCGCGACAGTCTGGGAGATCGCGATCAAGGTAGGTTCGAAGAACCCGCCTATTATGGCCAGCGTTCTGGAACGTATCCGCTCAAAAGGCCTTGCAGACGGCTTCGCGCTTGCCGGGATAGGCATGGAGGATGTTGTCCTTGCTGGCCTTATGCCCCTCCACCATCGCGACCCGTTCGACCGGCTCCTGATCGCACAGGCGAAGAACGGGGAAATGCCGATTGTCAGCTCCGACCGGGCGTTTGACGCCTATGGCGTGGAGCGCATCTGGTAGCAGACCTCAAGCCGCCTTGCCGGAATTTGCGCTTTTCACCGGGCTTTCGCTGAGTGTTTCCCCGAACACGCGCTGATAGAATTCGGCGACGATAGGGCGTTCCAGCTCATCACACTTGTTGATGAAGGTCAGGCGGAAGGCGGTGCCGGCATCGCCGAAAATCGCGGTATTCTCTGCCCAGGTCAGCACGGTGCGCGGGCTCATCACGGTGGACATATCCCCATTGATGAAAGCTTCACGGGTAAGGTCGGCCACTTTCACCATGTCGGCGATCTGCGCCTTGCCTTCCTCCGTCTTGCCATACTCGCCAAGCTTGGCCTCGACAATGGCGCGCTCGGTCTCGGCTGGCAGATAGTTCAGCGTGACGACCAGTGACCAGCGGTCCATCTGGCCCTGATTGATCTGCTGGGTGCCGTGATAAAGCCCGGTCGTATCGCCCAGCCCCACCGTGTTGGTGGTGGCAAACAGCCGGAAATGCGGGTGTGGACGGATGACACGGGTCTGATCCAGCAAGGTCAGCGAACCTGCTGCTTCCAGCACGCGCTGGATGACAAACATCACGTCGGGGCGGCCGGCATCATATTCGTCAAACAGGAGCGCGACCGGGCGCTGGACCGACCAGGGCAGTATGCCTTCCTGAAACTCGGTCACCTGCTGGCCGTCGCGCACCACGATGGCATCCTTGCCGACCATGTCGATCCGGCTGATATGGCTGTCCAGATTGACCCGGATCATCGGCCAGTTTAGGCGCGCCGCCACCTGCTCGACATGGGTGGATTTGCCGGTGCCGTGATAGCCCTGCACCATCACACGCCGGTTGAAGGCAAAGCCTGCCAATATGGCGCGGGTGGTCGCCGGATCGAACACGTAGGTGTCATCGACCGCGGGCACGTGTTCGTCTCGCATCGAGAAGGCAGGCACCTCAAAACCCGGATCAAAGCCGAACAGGGCCTTGCAATCGGCTGTGGTATCAGGCTTGGCGGCGATCAGCGTGTCGGTCATTTCGGTCCGGTCAGTTCGTGATGAGGATGGTCTGTGCCCGCGTAACTAGCGCGCGCATGCAGCATTGGCCAGCCTGAGACGGCGATGCAAGCGCTTACGCCATACCGGCGCTTTTGAGGATCTGGTAGCTCGCGACCACGCGCTGCAGCGCCTCCTCGCGTGAGCGGTCCCCGCCATTGGAATCGGGGTGATAGGCACGCACCAGCTCGGCATAGCGCTTGCGTACATCACCCTTGCTGGCCCCGGCCTCCAGTCCCAGCGCGTCGAGCGCCTTTTGCTGAAGGCGGCCAAGCTGCGGCCCTTTGGGCGAGGCGGTGCCGTCGGCATGGCGGGGCGGCGGGCGCTCGCCAAACATGGAGAAGGGATCGACAAAGGCCGACTGCCAGTCGGTGCTGGCACGCTCGGCCTTGGCCCTGGCGGTGCCGCCTGCGCGGAAATTCCATGTCGGGCGGTGGCCCCAGGCGGCGCTGCGCGCATAGGCCTGGGCCGTGCCTTCGCTCATGCCTTCAAAGAAATTCCAGCTCTTATTGTATTCGGCGGCGTGCTTCTGGCAGAAGTGATAATGCTCGTTGAGCCGCTCGCGCGATTTGGGTGCCTTGGCGGTCGCGTGCTCGTTGCAGCGCGGATATTCGCACAAGGTTACTTCCTCGGCCGGCTTGCCACCGGGCGGACGGATGCGGATATCCTTGAACCGCGGACGGTATTTGAAGCCAGAATCCATGGCACAGAGTATGGTGTGCCGGGAGTTATCGGGCAATGAAGGAGACAGGTTAAATGACAGAGGTCAGACGCCGGATCGAAGACAGGCTGAAAACCGCACTGGCTCCGCTCGAGCTCGACATCATTGATGACAGCGCGGCCCATGCCGGTCATGCCGGCGCGCGGGCGGGCGGAGAAAGTCATTTTACGGTGGATATCGTCTCGGAGGCCTTTGCCGGAAAAAGCCGGATCGCCCGGCACCGCCTCGTCAATAACGCGCTCGCCGAGGAGCTGGCCGGGCCGGTCCATGCGCTGGTGATCCGGGCACGGGCACCGGGGGAGTAGAGGGGCAGACAGTAGCGTGAAACCCCGGCCGCAGCGGCAGCGCAGCGCCGGGGGCTCTCGCAGGCAAATCTGCAACAGGTCCCGGATGGCGGCGCCGCCGCCTCCGGGATTTCAGATCATCAAAGCCCCATCTGTTTGACGGCCAGGTCGCGCATGATCTCTTCAGAACCGCCGCCAATGGCCATCACTTTGACCTCGCGGTAGATGCGCTCAATCGCCTGCCCGCGTAAGTATCCCGCCCCGCCGAGTATCTGCATGGCTTCACTGGCGCAGAACTCGGCGGTCGTGGAGGCGAGTACCTTGACCTTGGACAGCTCTGCCACCGGCATATCGCCTTCATTCATGCTCCACGCGATGGAGCGCAAATAGGCCTCCAGCGCATCGATGCGCATGCTCATATCGGCGATCTTGTGGCGGATGACCTGATGGCGGATGAGCGGCTTGCCAAAGGTTTCGCGCTCTTTTGCCCAGGAAACGGCGTCATCAAGGCAGCGCCTTGCCATGCCCAGGCACCCGGCGGCCAGCGCCAGGCGCTCGTAATTGAAGTTTTCCATGATGGCGAGAAGGCATAGCCCCTCCTCACCCAGCTGATTGCCTGCGGGCACGTAGCAATCATCGAAATGCAGCGTGGCGGTGTCTGATGCCCACCAGCCCATCTTGTTCTTGATGGCGGTGCGGGAAAACCCTGGCGATCCGGCCTCGACCAGAAAGAGCGAGATGCCGCCAAAGCCCTCGCCGCCCGTGCGCGCACCCACCACATACCAGCGCGCTTTCATGCCGCCGGTGATGAAGGTTTTCTCGCCGGTAATGCGCCATCCATCACCGTCTTTTACCGCGCGGGTTTTCAGGCGTGACAGGTCTGAACCGCCTGACGGTTCGGTCATGGCGAGCGCCCCGCCCTCCCGGCCTGAGATGATGCCGGGCAGGACGGCCAGTTTGATCTCTTCAGAGGCGAGCTTTGCTATCGGTCCCGTCATGATATTGCGGCAGCCCAGCGAGGCATTGACCCCGCCTGCGCCGCAATATGACAGCGCTACGCCGCTATCCATGCGCATGAACGCGTCGTCAAAACCCAGCCCGCCATAGGCTTCGTCGATAGCGAAGCCGAACAGGCCGAGCGCGCCAGCCTTCTCGTGCAGCGCCCATGGAAAATCGCCCGCTTCGTCCCATTCATTGGCAAAGGGCGCGATCTCGCGCGCCACGAAGGCCTCGACGCTCTCCCGGAAGGCCTTGCGTTCGGCTGTGTCGAACGGGTTTTGCATCAGACCTTCAAAATGCCCTTGTTGAGCAAAAGCTCGGCGATCTGGACGGCGTTCAGCGCCGCGCCCTTGCGCAGATTGTCGGAAACAATCCACAGGGCGAGCCCGTGTTCGACCGTCGGGTCCTCGCGTACGCGGCTGACGAAGGTGGCAAACTCGCCCACGCACTCGACCGGCGTGACATAGGCGGGCTCTTCCTCGTCGGCGCGGTCAATCAGCATGATGCCGGGCGATTCGCGCAATATCGTGCGGGCCTTCTTCGCGCTGATGCCGGTTTCAAACTCGATATGGGCCGCCACGCAATGGCCGACAAAGACCGGCACGCGCGCGCAGGTAGCAAAGAGCTTGATTTTGGGGTCGAGAATCTTCTTGGTCTCGACCACCATCTTCCACTCTTCCTTGGTCGAGCCGTCTTCCATGAAGACGTCGATTTTCGGAATGACGTTGAAGGCGATCTGCTTGTCAAAGGCCTGCGGCTCGACCGGATCGTTCACATAGATGGCGCGGGTCTGCTTCCACAGCTCGTCCATGCCTTCACTGCCTGCCCCTGAGGTGGACTGGTAGGTGGCAACCGAGACACGGCGGATCGTGGCCACGTCGTGCAAGGGTTTCAGGGCCACGACCGTCTGGATGGTGGAGCAGTTGGGATTGGCAATAATACCTTTTTTCGGACGCGCGGAGAGGGTGTCCGCGTTCACTTCAGGCACCACCAATGGCACGTCCGGGTCCATCCGCCAGGCGGAGGAATTATCGATCACCAGCGCCCCGGACTTGGCGATTTTCGGCGCCCATTCCTTGGAGACATCCCCGCCCGCACTCATCAGGACCAGATCGACCTTCGAAAAGTCGAACGTCTCCAGATCCTTGCATTTGAGCGTCTTGTCGCCATAGCTCAGTTCGGTGCCGACAGAGCGGCGCGAGGCCAACGCGTGAACTTCCTCCGCCGGGAACAGACGCTCGGCCAGGATGGTGAGCATTTCCTTGCCAACCGCGCCAGTTGCGCCAACGATTGCAATGTTGAGTGCCATGGGGGTGGTTCCTGAAACGGTGGTGTCTCCCCCCGTTTACGGGGGGAGTGGTCCGAAGGACCGAGGGGGGCAAGTTCAAACCTTCCCCCTCGGCCAGCCTCGCTGGCACCTCCCCCGCCAGCAGGGGAGGAAAGGCTTACGCCAGGCTGGGGTCGATATCCTTGCAGGCCTTCACAAGGCCCTTCACGGCATCAACCGAGTGATCGAACATTTTCTGTTCGTCGGCATTGAGGCTGATCTCGACGATTTTCTCGGCGCCGCCAGCCCCGATGACCACCGGCACGCCGACATACATGTCGTTGACGCCGAACTCGCCGCTCAGATGCACCGCGCAGGGCAGGACGCGCTTCTTGTCATTGAGGTAGGACTTGGCCATCGCAATCGCGCTTTCAGCGGGCGCATAGAAGGCCGAGCCATTGCCCAGAAGCTGGACGATCTCGCCGCCGCCAGAGCGGGTGCGGTCGACAATGGCATCCATCTTGTCCTTGGTGGTCCAGCCCATCTCGATCAGGTCGGGCACCGGAATGCCCGCCACCGTGGAATAGCGCGTCAGCGGCACCATGGTATCGCCATGCCCGCCCATCACGAAGGCGGTGACGTCTTCGACAGAGACGCCGAACTCTTCGGCCAGGAACCAGCGGAAGCGCGCCGAATCCAGCACGCCTGCCATGCCGACCACCTTGTTGTGGGGCAGGCCGGAAAACTCGCGCAGCGCCCAGACCATGGCATCGAGCGGGTTGGTGATGCAGATCACGAAGGCGTCCGGCGCGTGCGCCTTGATGCCTTCGCCGACCGATTTCATCACTTTGAGATTGATCCCCAGCAGGTCATCACGGCTCATGCCGGGCTTGCGTGGCACACCGGCGGTAACGATGCACACATCGGCGCCCGCAATCGGGGAATAATCTTCCACCGAGCCGCCGGTAAGATGGCTGTCCTTGCCAAACACGGGGCTCGCTTCCGCGATATCGAGCGCCTTGCCCTTGGCGGTGCCTTCAGCCAGGTCCATCAGAACGACATCGCCCAGCTCCTCGCGCGCGGCGATATGGGCAAGCGTGCCGCCGATCATGCCGGCGCCGATAAGGGCGATTTTCTTGCGGGCCATGAGCCTCTCCTCGTCTGTAGGGGACGCCGGCAGACAGGTGTGCTGCGGCGCAAAATCCGATGGCCGCGTGTCTAGCGCCGCATGAGGTTTTTCGCAATGTCCCCGCGCCGCGCTTTGTCCGGACAGCTGGCATCCTAGCAATATACCCGATCTTGCCGGGTTAGTAGATGAGTAGGGCGCATCAGCGCCCGGTGAGGATTGAGCGGGCGATAGCGATAATCCCCGTCAGCATGATGAACAGGCACACCAGCGTTGCCGCGATTACGGCAAAGTCGAACGGGTAGATCTGCTGGACGTAGGCACGGTGACGGTAGACGCGCACATCGAGCGGCTCGGCATCATAGAGCCCTGCAAGATAGTCTCTTGCCTGATCATGGCTGGCGAATACACGCTCTGAACCTGTCAACGCCGGAAACGCGACACCCTGCGCAGCGACATCCACGCGCGCCCGCGAGCTGACACCTTCATTATCGTCTTCGATGTAGGTAGCGGTAATGCGTGCGGTTTCGACAGGTGCGAACCACCGCAAGGCGGGCGCCTCGCCCACGCTCCAGAATACGCTGAGAACGAAGAGCGGCACGGTGAGCACGCTCATCAGGGAAACGCCTTTCCAAAGCGCGGCGCGATAGACAGACCGGCGTGCGCCCAGCCGCGGGAAGAGCATGGCGAGACCGGAAATCACCGGTCCGAACACGACCCCCAGCACCGCGAACAGGATGATCGGCGCCGCCGTCAGGGCGGCGAAGGTGAACAGCCCGGTTTCGCCGTCCGGCCAGGCGAGGTTTCCCCCCGGTGACAGGCGCGCCAGCACGACACTGCCAACGGGAAACAGACGCGCCGCGCCGGTTCCTGAGGGGTCATCGGCAATGCGCAGGAGCCGGGTCTCTCCGCCCGGCCCAGTTGCGCTGACCTCGATGTGTTCGACAATGCCAAACCCTGTATCGCGGATCACGGTTTCATGGGCCGTGACGCGGACCTCGCCGCGCTCCCACGCCGCGATGATGGCAGGCGGCTCGCCGGCGAGAAACAGCGCCAGCAAGACGATCAGCGGAATGATCGCGCCGGCCAGAACCGTGATCCCATACCGGACAAGACCAAACACATTCATTCCAGCACCCCCAGGCGGCGCGCGATACTGGCCGCGCCCGCCCAGGAAGGCTACCGCAAGGTCAGGCTCTGTCAGCCAATGTCAGGCAAGCGCGCGTGCTGTCAGGCGTCGCCGGACTCGTCGGGATTAGCGGCAGCGCGCCTCTCCGCCGCGAGATACTCCGCGCTCTGCATTTCCATCAGCCGTGAGGCCGTGCGTTCAAACTCGAATGCGCCATCGCCTGCCGGATAAAGCTGCTGCGGCGGAGCTTCAGCGCTCATCACCAGCTTGGCGCGGGTATCGTAGAGCGCATCAATGAGGGTGACGAAGCGCGCGGCCTCATTGCGCCGCGCGGGGCTCAGCACCGGCACATTGTCGATCAGAATGGTGTGAAACGTGTCTGCGAGGGTGAGATAATCGGCGGCGCCCAGCGGCCTGTCACACAGTTCGGCAAAGGTGAAGCGGGCAGTGCCCGCTGCCTGGCGCCGGATGTCCAGAGCGCGGCCCTGGACATGGAGCGTACAGCTCTGCGCGCGGGCACCCATTGTCAGACGCTCGAAGGCATCGTCCATGGCGGTGTCGGCCTCGTCTCCCAGCGGGGCATAGTAAACCGGCGCAGCGGTCAGGCGCTCCAGCCGGTAATCGCGTCCGCTATCGAGGCGCATCACTTCCAGCCGCTCTTCAATCATGGCGATGAACGGCTCAAACAGCGGCCGGTTCAACCCGTCCTTGTAGAGATCTGAGGGGTGGCGATTGGAGGTGGCGACCACAACCACATCTTTTTCAAACAGGCGTTCGAACAAGCGGCCGAGGATCATTGCGTCCGCGACATTGGTCACTTGCAACTCGTCAAAGCACAAGAGCCGGGTCCGCGATGCGATGGCGTCGGCGGCCGCTATCAGCGGCTCGCCCTTCTTGGTTTCGCGTTCGCGCGCGATGCGGGCATGCACGTCCTGCATGAAGGCGTGAAAATGGACGCGCCGCTTGTCCTTGAGCGCAACGGCATCGTGAAACAAATCCATCAGCAAGGATTTGCCCGTGCCAACACCGCCCCAGAGATACAACCCCTTCGGCGCTGGCTTCTTTCGGGCAAAAAGCCCGGACTTGCCACCCTTCCAGTCATCAATACTGGCGGCGAGATCATCGAGATGGCGTGCTATCTCGCGCTGGCCGGCGTCCTCGCACAGCCTGCCAGTCTCTATGCCGGCTTCAAGCGCCTGCGAGGGCGTCATGCCAGCGCTTTCACGGCCAGCGCGGCCAGACCTGCCGCGGCGAGGCCGAAGGCGATAACGAGACCGGCAATGAACAGGGCGGGACGGCGGATGGTGCGCATGAAGCCGGTCTAGCGCGGGCCGGGCCGGGCTGCCAAGGGCTGTATTGCTGGTGCCGTTCTAACCGGCCAGCCCCTCCAATGCCTCGCGCCAGCGTGCTGGCAGCGAGACCGGGCGGCGGGTCTTGCGGTCCACGTAGACATGGGTGAAATGCCCCTCGGCGATGGCTTCCTCACCGCCCTCATGAAAGATCGCGATCTCGTAGCGCACCGAGGCGTTGCCAAGGCGCCCCACGCGAATGCCAGCTTCCAGCTGGTCTGGAAAAGCGGCTGCGGCGTGATAGCGGCACCCCGTTTCGACCACCAGGCCGATCGGATCGCCAGCGGCAATGTCCAATAGCCCGGCCTTGACCAGCCAGCGGTTCACCGCCGTGTCGAAATAGGCGTAATAGGTGACATTATTGATATGGCCATAGACATCATTGTCGGCCCAACGCGTCTCGATGCGCTCGAACGCGGCGTAGTCAGGCCGCCGGGCGGGAGGTTTGCGCCCGTTCACAGGATTTCCTCATACATGGCAACGATATCGCCATAGGCCATGGGCCGTGGATTATTGGGCAGCAGCCGGTCATTGGCGGCGACATCTTCGGCCATGGCGGGAATGTCATTATGGCTGATGCCCAGCTCTGACAGGCGCCGCTCGATGCCGACGGCCTGTGCAATCCGGTCCATTTCAGCGATCAGCCCGGCGGAGCTCGCCTCCAGCCCGATATGGCCCGCGATCTCGCCATAGGGCGCTTCAGCGGCGCTGGCATTGAAGCGCAGGACCGGCGGCAGGACGACCGAGTTGGACAGGCCGTGTGGCACGTGAAACATGCCGCCCAGCGGATAGGCCATGGCGTGAACCCCGCCCACCGGAGAGTTGGAGAAAGCCTGCCCGGCCAGCATGGCGCCCAGCAGCATGCCTGCGCGCGCCTCGCGGTCAGAGCCATCCTTGCAGGCGCGTTCCAGATGGGTGTGCAGCATTTTCAGGGCTGCCAGCGCCAGCGCATCGGAGACCGGGTTCTTGAAGCGTTTGCCGGTGAAGGCCTCGATGGCGTGGACCATGGCATCAATGCCGGTGGCCGCCGTGATATGCTTTGGCAGACCCAGCGTCAGATCGGCGTCCAGCACGGCCATATCGGCATAGAGCGGGGCGGCGGCGATACCGCGCTTGGAAGTCGCCCCGGTCGTGATAACCGCCACGCTGGTCACTTCAGAGCCGGTCCCGGCGGTTGTCGGGATGAGCACGAGCGGCAGGCGCGGACCCTTCACCCGGTCCATGCCGTACATGTCGTCTAGGGGCTGGTCAGAACCCAATAGCAGGGCGACCACCTTGGCGGTGTCCATCGGGCTGCCGCCGCCAAAGCCGATCACGGCCTGCGCCCCGAACTCGCGGCCTTCGCTGACAGCCTGGAAGATCACGCTTTCGGGCGGATCGGCGACAACCTTGTCATACACATGAACGGCGTAGCCATCGGCCTCCAGGCCTTCCAGCGCCTTGTCGAGAAGGCCCAGACCGCGCACGCCCTGATCGGTCACGACCAGCAGACGCTTCGCGCCTCTGAGGGCCGGTGAAGCATGGCGGGCCAGTTCACCGGCTGCGCCGGGCGCCGAGACGATGTGGGGAACGGTACGGAACTGGAACGGTGTCATGGCGCGGCCCTGATGCTGATATCGACGATCAGCAAGGCTGGCCGCTCAGGCCGCGCAGTTCAAGCCTCACGTGAAGCGCTGACGCGCCAGGGTCAGGCGACGCCGATGCGCGGCGGCCCGCCATGGGCTGCTTCGGACGGGCCAAAGGCGCGGTCGAGAAGATGGGTGGAGTCCTGCGCCAGCTCGATGGCCGCGGATAAATGCTCCAGCACCTTCATATTGTTAGCCATCACGTGAAGGGCTTCGGGCCGTGTATCCTCGGCAATCTTGGTTGAACGCGAGAGCACTTCGGCGCGCAGCTGGATGAGGATATCCTCCAGCTTGCGGCCGTCCGGATTGGTCTCTGACACGAGAAAGCGGGTCATGTCTGCCGCCTCCTTTCCTGTTTTCCTGGAACCGACTATGCCAACGATGAGTCTTTTTTCGGTAAACGCCAAAGGAGTAATGCCATGGCCCCCCAAAAAATCGGCGCGGATGCTGCCCTGAAAGAGCTGGATGGCTGGAACAAGGTGGCAGGCGGACGCGACGCGATAGCCCGCACGTTGAAATTCGACGACTTCAACGCCGCTTTCGGTTTCATGACCCGGGTGGCCCTGAAAGCCGACAAGATGGACCACCATCCCGAATGGTTCAATGTTTACAACACGGTGGAGATTGTCCTGACGACGCATGATTGTGACGGGGTAAGCGCGCAGGATATCGAGATGGCAAAATTTATCGACAGTGCTGCTTCCGCCTGAGCCGGGCTTTGGTTAAGCTTTCATTAACCATGCCGAAGCGGGGCCAGAGGGCTCACGTAATTGCGGGCATGGGTAATGATCGGGAGATTTATTCATGTTCACCATGCTTGCAGCCACTCTTGCCCTTGCTGGCGCCGATGATCATGGCGGGTCAGTTGACGCGCTTGTGGAGCACGCCCTGCGGGTGGAATCAGCGTCTGTCACCTATACGGTGATGCTCAACGAGGACGGCACCTATTCCAGCGATGTCGGCATTTCCGGCACGTGGGAGGTTGAGGGCGACGAGCTTTGCACCACCCGGTCAACGGGTGAGACAAATTGCCAGCCGGTTCAGTCCGGCCTTGGCCTTGGCGATAGCTGGCAGGGTGAAAACGCCGCCGGCGAGACGGTGACCTTCACCATCGTGCCGCGCTAGCAGGCGATTTTCCGGGTCCTATGGCTCGTGAAGCGCAATGGACCGGATCAGGACCTCGGCACCTGGTGCGCCGAGCGTCCTGTCGGTCGATTGCTGTAATAGACGGGTGATGCTGACAAAATCGGGCACCTGACCGGTCCGGTAACCCAGCCCGCCATAGCTGGTTAGCGCGGCGACATAGCCATCGCGCAGCCGCAAGGTCTGTGACAGGGCCTGCTCTCGCAGTGCCTCATCGGGAATGTCGAGCGAGAACTGGACCTCCAGAACACCGCCCATATACCCGCCCGCGCGCACCGAGGCGGAAACCGGATCCATGCGCACATAGCTCTGGCCTGTCGACAACATGCGCGACGATGGCCCTGCCGGCGCCTCGTCGCCGGCAGGCGGGGGCGTGGACACGCCCAGCGTGGAAGCAGCAAGTATCAGGGCGAGCACATGTTCCATGAGCGCCAATCTAGGCGCGCAGGAGTAAACAAGCGGTTGGCGAGTGCGGTTCTAGAAATCACCGCCCAGACGCGACAATTCCGGATTCAGGCTGACCGCCTGAAGATAATGATCGCGTGCGGCGGCGGTTTCGCCGGACGCCCGGCGGGCATAGGCCAGCGATACCAGAATATCGGCATTGTCCGGCGCCCCGCGATGGGCCTGGTCGAGCGCGTGACCGGCTGAGCGGTGCATGCCCAGCGCGGTCATCACCACGCCTTGCTCGTAGCGCCGCCATGGCGTGTCTTCAGCCGTGATGGCCTGATCGATATGGGCCAGCGCGTCGCGGTTGCGCCCGGCCTGCCTTGCATGAACTGCCTGCTCATCATGCCAGATCGCGGCATATTGCGGTGTGAGCGCGCCCGGCTGCAATGCGCCAAGGGCTGCGCGCGCGGCCTCATGATCGCCTGCCAGGCGTGCGCCGCGCGCCGCCATCAGCTCGTCCTGCGCCGCGCCTGAGAGGGCGGCTGCATCACGCCAGGCCTGATGCGTGCCGGTCCAGTCGCCTGCGGCCTCCGCCCGGTAGGCATAGCTGCGAAGGGCGAAAATCTGCTCGTCAATGGTCAGGGTGTGGCGCTCGGCCAGAACAGCCTGCAGGGCGGTGACGGCGCTGTCATGATCACCGGTTTCAATGGCGCATGTGGCGGCCGCCAGCCAGTCACGTGCCGTACCGCTATTGCGGGCAAGCTCGACAAAGGCACTGTGCGCCGCATTGCACTGGCCGCTTCCGGCGAGCGCATAGGCACGCTCGCGCAAGGCATAATCATCAGCGACCTGACCGCTCACCGTCAGGCCCGCTCCGACCAAAGCCGCGCCCAGCACGGTCTTGATAAGGCTGCCTGCCTGCAGGGAAACCAGAAGAGCCATGAATCCGCTTTGCCATTAACCGTATCTGGCGAGCCTTATACCCGCTTATTTCCTCCGGCTCCAGACAAATCCGGTGACAGGGTATAGACAGGCTGAAGGACCTAGAAGCTGACCACGACACGTCCAATTACGCTCTGATCGGGCGTGTCCCCGGTTCCGGCGCGGTATTCCAGTTCGAAATCAACCCGGTGACGGTAGGCCCGGTAGCGGTCTTTGCCGAACCAGCGCGAGATCATGACACCGGCCCCGGCTTCCAGGCGTTCGCGCGTCATCAGGCTGTCATCGGAAATCTGGCCGACGGCGGTCAGATAGGGCGTGACGGCCCAGCCTTCGCCGGTGCGGAAGCGCACACCGTGGCGGACCGAGGCGTAGGCAGACCTAAATTCCGGATTGTCCGGGATCCAGGCGAGGTCGGCATAGAGCGTGGTATAGGCCCAGCGGTCTGCCACCGGGTTCCAGTCCCCGCCTTGCGTCCAGCCATAGGAGGCGCGCAGGAGCCAGGCGTCGCGCGCAAAATCGCCCCCCGCGATCAGGCGCTCGCCGGCCAGATTGAAATCGTGGGCGGCAAAGGGCTTCCAGCGGGCGCCAAGGCCAAGCTGGAGCGTATCATCGGCAAGTGCCAGCGATCCGGTGTCAAGGCTCTGATAGGCCCGCCCATAGAGGGTGAATCCGCGCCCGGCCGAATAGAGGTTTTCCGGCCGCCATCCCGCCTCGAAGCCAAGCTGGCTTTCAAAACTGCCCTGTTCGGGCAGGGTGAAGCCGCCAAAAACGGCGTCGTCGCGATAGGTCAGATAGCCGGTGAAATATGTTGTGCGCTCCAGAGTCTCGACTTCGCGGCGCAAACGGTAGATTCGGACCGGATCTTCGGCTGCGGTGTCCGCCTCGTGGTGACGGTCGATGGCATCACGGAATGCGCCGGCTGCGGCGCCGCGCTGGCCGGCGGCCGAGCGGGCATAACCTTCCTCTTCGCGGACGACGAGGTTGAGCTGTTCGCGGCCTGCGATATCGGCAAAAATGACCGCTGCGTCTTCATGACGGCCTGCCCGGCGATAGGCATAGGCATTGGCCAGCGCAATGTCCCGGTTGAGCGGGTCGGCCTGATACGCCGCTTCGAGCGCCTCCAGCGCGCCTGCATCATCGCCCGCGCGCTGCAGCCACAAACCCTTGTCAAACTGGCGGAAAGCGGCCGGTTCGACGGCAATGGCGCGGCCCATCCACATCGCGGCCTCGCGCGGCTGGTCAGCCGCGATCGAGCGGGCGCGTTCCTCATAATAAAGGGCGAGCTCGCTGCCCTCGAAGACATTCTCGTCCAGCGCGGCAAGCCGGGCCCTGGCGGCACCATCTTCACCGGCCAGGCGCAAGGCACGGGCGGCCATCAGGCCATCACTGGCCGAGCGGGACAGGCCGGCCGCCTCCACCCACGCCCAGCGGGCGCGGTCACGGTCATCGGCGGCTTCAGCCTGATACCCCATGGATTGCAAGACGTAGAGGCGCTCGCCCTGGCTGAGACCGCCAATGGACTCGGCAAAGGCAAATGCCTCTGTGGCCGTTGCCGGATCTCCCAGCGCGACGGCACACTCGCCGGCGGTGATCCAGCCTTGAGCGGTTCCGGTGGCAATGGCGTTGCTGCGCTCGCGTTCGTAATCGCAGCCAGGCTGCGCAGCGTCGCTGGCGAAAGCCGAAACGGCGCGGTCCAGATCCGGGCCTGATTCAAAGAACAGGCCGGCAACCAGAATACCCAGGGCCGTATTGAAACGCAGGCGCGTCAGACGCGGGCTAGGCGGGTTCATGCTGTTGTCTCCGCTATACGGGCAGGAACAGGCATCGGCGGTGGTGCTGGACGTCTTTCCTCCAGCATGCCGGCGCTTCTGTCTATCTCGAAATTGGCATTTACGCGTGATGGCGCTTTCGCGGGCAAGGGGCCGGCCATGGGAACCGATGCTCCAAGGCTTGCTGTGAGGCCCGCCGGCAAAGCGCGCCGGCCCGGTGGCTGCGCATGCGAGGCGAAGCTGGACTGGGTGCGCCGGATTTCCTCCAGCGAGGGGTAAGCGTGCATGGTCTTGTCCCAGGTGATGGCGTTGCCGGTTGCGCAGTGAACAATCCATCGGCGCATGGCGCGTGCTGCCGCCAGAAAGCCGATATAATTGCCCACCACCATACGCACCGGAGCCAGCACGATATATTTCAGGCCGTGCGTGGTGCCGGTGAAGATCAGACGGTGAAGGACCCGGTTCAGCAGAAACCAGAAATTGATCAGCACGATGGCCCAGACCCAGCTTTGCGGGTCGATCAGCGGCGGCAGATCGCCTGCTTCGGGAATTGTTGCCGAGACAAGCCAGTAAAGCGCCCACTGGAAAACGATGAAATAGGCGAGCATGCCGGTCGGCGCGGTCCAGATCGCCTTGCGGTCCCGGTACAGGAAATAGCGGTGGACAAAGGGTCCGGTCCAGCCAAGCTGGCGCCAGCCCATGAAGGAAATGCCCAGCATCCAGCGCGATTTCTGCTTTACCGACACACTCATCTTGTCAGGGAAGAATTCGCGCGTGCACACCAGCTCCACCCGGGTGCGGCGCCTGCCGGCGGGCGATGTCACCTTGACGCGCGCAAAATAGCGCACGAAGGCGGATTTGAATCCGGCCTCATACAGCCTGTGGCCGATATCATAATCCTCCGTCAGGCTGTCAGTATTGAACGGCAGGTTTTCACGTTCAGCGTTGAGAAGATCGATGATGCGCCGTGACAGCGCGGTCGCCACCCCGGCCGAGGGTACCTGCGCGGTCATGTGGGAGCGGACGACGAGATCCTTTGTGTGCCATTCGGCAAACTCGTCCATGTAATGACCGGCCACCAGCGCGTTCCAGGCGCGCGGCATGGACAGCACGGGCAATTGCACCATGTCAGCGCGGTCCAGCCAGGCATTCATCACCTTGAAGGACAGGGGATGGATGACGTCCTCGCTGTCATGCATGACAAAGGCCTCATAGCGCTTGCCGGCATGGGACTCGCGGGCAATCGCATTCTGGATGATCCAGTTCAGGCAATCGGCTTTCGAGGTGGGGCCCGGATGGCCCACATTGGCGCGGTAGACATTGGCATGACGGGCCACCAGCGCGTCGGCCTCGCGGATTGTGTCCGCGTCATTGGGATAGACACCGATGAAGATGTCATAGGCCGCGTAATCGAGCTCCTGAATGGTGTGGTCGACCATCCGGGCGATCACATCGGCCTCCTGCCAGGCCGGGATCAGCACGGCGAAGCGTTTTTCGGGCATGGCGCGCAGCTTTTCGACCGAAGGAGTGCGCCGGAAGGGCCGCACGGCAAGGTTTTGCGCCGTCAGAACCCAATAATAGAGGTCGAGAAATGTGTCATCGATGGAGGAGACGAAGATCACCAGTGCGGCGTAGACGGTCGCCCATGAGAGCACGGTCCAGTAAACCCGCACGGCTTCGCCAAGGTCTTGCCGGGTCGCCGGGTCAGCAAACCATTCGCCCAGCCCCCCGATCAGGCCCGCAGCCACCTCAATGAGAGAAAACCAGTCCATCCCCGCCCCGCAAGCTTCATGCCTGGCACGTGCCCGGCAGGACATAGAGCTAAGGGCGGAGTTTGCTGAAAGTTAATCCTGAATGGGGCAGAAAAAGGCAATATTTTCAGATAGATCGCGTTCATCTGCCGTTCATGTGGCGTTCAGCTTCCAAGTAAGTGATTGATTTCACGTGCCACGGGTCGGGCTCTCGCCTGACCCGGCTACGGACAAGTTGCCCCAATCCGGCCTTTTTGGGCGGGCTGGCAGGCACTCATGACGGATATCGGTGCGGAGGTTTGGGGCCTGCATGCGCGCAGGCGCGCTAATTGGCCGGACCGGTGCACGGCATGGCGTCAGCTTTACGATATGCTGCGTAATCAAAGGGAAATGGTGGAGCCGAGCGGGATCGAACCGCTGACCTCGTCATTGCGAACGACGCGCTCTCCCAACTGAGCTACGGCCCCACTTCACGAAGAGGTCAGGGACGTAGTGCCGGGCACACTGTCTTGTCAAGCCGCTCCTGGCGCGGTTTGACATTCGTCCACGTGTTGCTTGACGCACGTCCCAGCCGATAGATAGTGCCTCCAAAAGGGGAGCATCAGCCGCACATGCAGGCCATGTCACACACAATGTCGACGCACGGCTTCATGCCACACGGCATGTGCTATCTGTGGGAGCCGTCCATTTTGTGGACCCATGTGCTCTCCGATGGCGTCATTGCGCTGGCCTATTTCTCCATTCCTGCGGCGCTGGCGATATTCTCGATCCGGCGGCCCGATCTGGTCTACCGGCCCGTGCTGTGGCTGTTCGTTGCCTTCATCCTGCTGTGCGGAACAACCCATCTCTTTTCCATATGGACGGTATGGAACCCGCAATATCAGATTGAAGGCCTGCTGAAGGCGGCCACCGCCGCCGTGTCGCTGGCCACCGCCGTTGCGCTCTGGCCGCTCCTGCCGCGGGCGCTGGGCATGCCCTCGACTGTCCAGCTGCAAAGATCCAACCAGGCCCTGCATTCGGAGATTGGCCGCCGCGACGAGGCCGAGGCCCGGCTGATGGCGGTCACCGGCCAGCTGGAGCACCGTGTTCGCCAGCGCACGCGCGATCTGGAGCGGGCCAATGCGGCGCTGCGCCAGTTCGCGGCGGCCGCCGCCCATGACCTTCAGGCGCCCTTGCGCCACATCCTGATCTTCTCCCAGCTCATTGAGCAGGAGGAGGCCGGTCAGATGAGCTCTGACGGGCAGAAGCACCTGTCCAAAGTGCGCGAAGGCGCGCTGCGCGCCCAGACGCTGATCCGCGTGCTTCAGGAATATGCCCAGCTGGTCAATCGCCTGCCGCAAACCGAAACGCTGGAACTCAAGCAGCTGATGTCGGGCGTTGCCAGCGCGCTGGAAGATGAGATCGAAGCCAGCGGGGCGCGGCTGGAACTTGGGGATCTGCCCGAGGTGGAAGGCGACCCGGTCCTTCTGACGCAGCTTTTTCAGAATCTGGTTTCCAATGCGATAAAATACCGTTCGGCGCAGCCGCCGGTCATCACGATACAGGCCAGCAATCGCGATGACGGACTGGTGAAAATTTCCATCACAGACAATGGAATCGGGATTGATCCGGCCCATTCGGAAACCATTTTTGAAATGATGAAACGCCTGCATGACGGCGTCCGCTATCCCGGCATGGGGGTGGGTCTGGCCTTCTGCCGGGAGATTGTCGAAAGCCATGGCGGCGAAATTTGGCTGGACGAAACACATCTTGACGGCGCACGCTTCTGCCTGACGCTTCCTGTGCCCGGCTCTTTGCCGGCCAAAGGTGTCACTCAGTAAGCCAGTGGGCCTGTCAGGGCTCCCGGGGGAAATGATGGCCAAGAATATCCGGCTGCTTCTCGTCGAGGACGACGAAAGTGATGCCTTCCTCACAAAGCGTGCCTTCGCCGAAATGAAGGGCACCAATCTGATGCATGTTCCCGGCGGGCAGGCAGCGCTGGATGCGCTGCGCTCCAGCCGGTTTGACATACTGCTTCTCGATCTGAACATGCCCGGACTTTCCGGGCACGAGGTCATTCATGCCTTGCGCGACCGCCAGGACCCGGAACTGGTTCCGGTCATCGTGTTCTCCTCGTCCAACCAGCCTGGCGATGTCGACCGGGCCTATGAGGCAGGGGCGAACGCCTATTTGCGCAAGCCTGATAGTCTTGGCGGGTACCAGCAGGTCGCCGACGCGGTATGCCGCTTCTGGCGGGACAATGCGGAGTTTCCGGGCCGCCACTGACCGCGGTCTTGCGCGACGGGGCTTTGCGCGTCTAGACAGGCGCCACCCCCTGCATCGCTGCGGCGTGCGTCCACACGGAGACACCCATGACCTTTGGTCAGGCCCTCATCATCTATTTCATCATTCCGGTACTGAACATTCTGGTACTGCTCATCTTCGTGAATGTGGTCCTGAGCTGGCTTGTCGCGTTCAACGTGGTCAATCCGCACAATCAGTTCGTGAACACGATCTGGCGGGCCACGAACGCGCTGACCGAGCCGGTGCTGTCACCGATCCGGCGCATCCTGCCGCCGCTGGGCGGTATCGATCTGTCACCTCTGGTCCTGCTGCTCATTATCTTCTTTGTGCGCGAATGGGTCATCATGGGGCAGATATTCCCGCTTCTGGGCTAGGTCATGCCGCTGCCAGACTTCATCCAGCCGCGTGACGGGCTCGCCACGCTGATCGACGGCAAGCGCGCCGCCGGCGCGCTGGACGCCGCCGTCGCGGCGCAGGCTGCCGCGCTGTCTTCGCGCATCGGCCGCAAGCCCTGCCTCGCCGTTGTGCTGGTGGGTGATGATCCGGCCAGCCATGTCTATGTGCGCAACAAGGTGCGGCGCACTGAAGCGGCCGGCCTGATCTCGCAGGAGTTTCGCCGTCCGGCCGACATGGCCGAAGCCGATCTGATAACGCTGGTGGAGTCCCTCAACGCTGACCCGGATGTAGACGGCATTCTGGTCCAGATGCCGCTGCCCGGTCACATGGATGCGCGCCGTGTTGTCGAGACAATAGACCCGGCCAAGGATGTTGACGGGCTGACCGCTGTCAGTGCGGGCCGGCTGGTTCTGGGTTCTCACGGGCTTCGTCCATGCACGCCTTCGGGCTGTGTGTGGCTGGCGAAGAAGGCGCTTGGAGATATCTCGGGGCTTCATGTGGTCGTGATCGGGCGCTCCATCCTTGTCGGCAAGCCGGCGGCCCTTCTGTTTCTCGAGCAGAACTGCACGGTGACGATTGCCCATTCGCGCACGCGCGATCTGGCAGATGTGTGCCGGACTGCCGATATCCTGGTTGCCGCTGCCGGGCGCGCCGGGATGGTAGAGGCGGACTGGATCAAGCCGGGCGCGTGTGTTCTCGATGTCGGCATCAACCGCACCGACGCCGGGCTGGTAGGCGATGTCGCCTTTGAGGCGAGCGAAAAAATCGCCGGTCACATCACGCCGGTACCCGGCGGGATCGGCCCGATGACCATCGCCGTCTTGCTGGCCAACACGCTGAAAGCCGCCGCAACCCGGGCTGGCGAAAAAATCTTGGATCCCCTCGCGGGATAATACAGAAATTTACGCTTTGCTAAGCGCGGGCGCATAGCGTGCGATTATGAGCGCTGTTGCACAAACCACCCAGACCTTGCGCGTCCTCCACGTAGAGGATGATTTCGCCGATGCCATGCTGTTGCAGCAGGCCTTGTGCGATGCAGGCGGATATGAGTTCGAGCTGGAAGTGGTGCGCACGCTGAACGATGCCAAGCGCAAGCTGGCAAAGCGTCAGTACGATCTGATCATTGTCGATCTGCGCCTGCCTGACTCGCTTGACCCTACCGATACGGTGCGTACGGCTGAAAAGATTGCCCGCGGCACGCCGGTGCTCGTCCTGACGGGATCGGCGCGTGTGGATTCCGAGGCGCTGGGTCCGCATCTGACCATTCTGGACAAGAACGAGTTCTTCAACGGCAAGGACCGCACGGCCAGCTTCCGCCTGATGCGCAAGGTCCAGGACGCCGCCAACGACGCGCTTCACCTGTAGCCGTTAAAGTCTCATACCATCGGGCTTTCGCCCTCGCCGCCCTTTTCCCGGCATGCAGGCGCCCTAGCTCTCATGCTCATGAGCATCACCCTTGCCTCCCTGCCTGAGAACTACCGCGCTGTCATAGTCGGCGCCTCTGGCGGTATAGGCGGCGCGTTTGTGCGCCATCTGGCCGGTGACCCGCGCTGCGGTGAAATCCACGCCCTGTCGCGCTCCGGCAATGCGCCGGAAGGCGCGAAGATCCGCAGCGCACACATGGATTTCGAAGACCCGGCCAGCATCCCGGCCGCGCTGACGCCAATCGCGGCTGACGGCCCGGTCCATCTGGTGATTGTTGCCAGCGGCATCTTGCATGGCGAGGATTTCGGCCCGGAAAAGACCTGGCGGCATCTGGACGCCGCCAGCATGGCAAAACTGTTTGCCGTCAACACGACCGGCCCGGCCCTGGTGGCGTCTGCCCTTCTGGACGCCCTGCCGCACGAGGGCAAGTCGGTGTTTGCTGCCCTCTCGGCGCGCGTCGGATCAGTTTCCGACAACCGGCTGGGCGGCTGGCACGCTTACCGGGCCTCGAAAGCCGCTCTGAACCAGATCATCCGCACCTGTTCGATTGAGCTTGCCCGAAAGCGGCGCGATGCGCTGATTGTCGGCCTGCATCCCGGCACGGTGGAAACGGGCCTGTCAGAGCCCTTCCGGGGCAATGTGCCTGACGGGAAGCTGTTTACGCCCGATTACAGCGCCGGGTGTCTTTTGAAGGTCATCGACACGCTGACACCGAAGGCCTCGGGGCGCTGCTTTGACTGGCAGGGCGAAGAGGTGCTGCCCTAGCGAAAGATCAACTCACCGCCCGGTCGCGGCCCTCCCAGTATGGCTCGCGAAGAACGCGCTTGAGAATCTTGCCGGTCGGGTTGCGCGGCAGGGCGTCGATGAAATCGACGCTCTTGGGCACCTTGTAGGCGGCGATACGCGCGCGGGCATGGGCGATCAGCGCTTCGGCGCTTGCGTCCGAGCCCGGTGCCTTCACGACCACGGCCTTCACTGCTTCGCCCCAGCGTTCGTCGGGTATGCCGATCACGGCCACATCGGCGACGCCCGGATGGGAAAAGAGCGCGTTTTCCACCTCTGCCGGGTAGATGTTCTCGCCCCCGGAAATGATCATGTCCTTCACCCGGTCATGGATGAAGAGATAGCCGTCAGCGTCCAGATACCCCGCATCGCCGGACCTGAACCAGCCATCAGCATTGATGGCTTCGGCGGTGGCATCGGGGCGGTTCCAATAGCCCGTCATCAGGCTGGTGCCGCGTATCCACACCTCGCCCACCTCGCCTTGCGCCACCGGCTCGCCGTCTTCGCCCACTACGCGTATCTCGATGCCGGCATTGGGCTTTCCGGCTGCGCGCAGCTTGCCGCGCGCCGGATCATGATCGGCCGGCGGCAGGTGTACCGCCGCGCCATTGGTCTCCGTCAGACCGTAGAATTGCAAGAAGCCGCATTCGAAGATCTTCGCCGCCTTCAGCAGTAATTCCTCGGCAATGGGCGAGGCGCCGTAGGCGACCAGGCGCAGCGAGGAAAAATCGCGCGGCTTGGCCGCGCTTGCCTGCACCAGAAACAGGATCACCGCCGGCACAAAGAAGCTGGTCTGCACCTTGTACTGCTCGATCAGGTCAAGGACCGCGACCGGATCGACTTCCTTGACGATGATATTCGTCGCCGCCTGGTAAAAGCCCAGCAGTGCCCAGTTCGTGCCCGCCACATGGAAATAGGGCATGGCGACGAGGTTGGGATCGCCTGGCTCCCAGGTGACGAACCCGTCAAGCAGTCCCTGCTCGAAGAGGGAAAGATACGCGCCATGGGAGAGCACCACGCCCTTGGGATGGCCCGTCGTGCCGGATGTGTAGAGCTGGAGGACGTCTTCCTTCGGATCGGTCTCCAGCATCGGGTCGGTACCGGACTGCCCGTCGCGCCAGCCGGTATAGCCCGGCCAGTTGGCATGGCCGCCATCGAGCGCAATGATGGTTTTCAACGCGGGCAGATCGCCCATCAGGCTTTCAACGAGGGGGTAGTATTCGGCGTCCAGAAACAGCGTGGTGACGCCGGCATCTTTCAGGATATAGGCGATCTCCGGCGCGGCGAGGCGCCAGTTGACGCCGGTCAGCACGCAGCGCGCCTTGGCCGCGCCGAAGAGCAGCTCGGCGAAATAATCGCTGTTCTTGCCCAAGTGACCGATGCGTGTGCCGGGCTTGCATCCCAGCGCCATGAGGCCATTGGCCACCCGGCTGGCATGGGCGTCAAGCTCGCCATAGCTGGTGGTGCGGCCGGCAAAAACCTGTGCTGGCACCTTGCCGTTCGCTTGTGCCTGCTGGCGCAGCACATCGGCCATGGATACGAGCTTGCCCGCATCGATCATACGCATCTCCTCCCTCGTTCATCGCGCCGGGCTTTGCCCTGACACACCGGCCACTTACGGGCCGCTCAATCAGCGATGATAGGTGATGCGCAGAGAAGGGGAAGGGGGTGGATTCCTGCGCGCTGCCGCACCGCCGCTGGCCGCGCGGATGAGCGAAGCGAATAGCCGTCAGATCAAGAGAAAATGGTGCCGCTTAGGTGACTCGAACACCTGACCCCCGCATTACGAATGCGATGCTCTACCAGCTGAGCTAAAGCGGCCTTGCCACGTCATGGAACGGGCGTGTGCGGGGCGTGAGCCGGACGGCCCTCCCGCAACGGCGCGCAAACTATCCGCGAACGCGTGTCTTCGCAAGCGCGGTTGTGCGTG